>NZ_KQ954255.1:385810-431887 GCF_001519065.1 Novosphingobium sp. FSW06-99 | reverse complement strand
GGGAATTCCGGGGACAGTATACGCATAGGAATTCCGGGGACAGTATACGCATTACAGCGCAATCGCCACGACAAGCCCATGCATCATATACGAAAATGGTGCGCCCGACGGGATTCGAACCCATGGCCCCCAGATTAGGAATCTGGTGCTCTATCCTGCTGAGCTACGGGCGCCCGGGTATTCCCATAAGGGGGATGGCGGGGCGGTGCAACATCAGTTGGCTTTGCCGGGCGGGGCGACGGGGAACAGGATCGGGGCGATTTCGACGCCTTCTTCGACCAGGGCGCGCGCTTCTTCGGGGGTGGCTTGGCCGTGGATCGGGGCGGGGTCGGTTTCGCCGTAATGCATCGCGCGGGCCTGGTCGGTGAACTTGTTGCCCACCCAGGTCGATGACTTCAACGCCTCGGCCTGCATCTGCGCGATCGTGCGCAATGCGGCGATCGCTTCGGGTGGCAGGGGCACATTGGCCGCTTGCGCCGGGGCGGGTGCGGCGGGCAGGTTTTTGGGCGCCCGATCGGGGCGCTGGTTGGCCTTGCGGCCCAGATTGGGGGCCGACACCGCGCGGGTCACTTCGGCGCTGCCGCAGATCGGGCAGGTTACCAGCCCGCGCGCCTGTTGCGCGGCAAAATCGTCGGACGAGCCGAACCAGCCTTCAAAACGGTGCGCGTTCGGTGAACAGCAAAGGTCATAGACTATCATGGGGTTGATCTGGGGATTTCACGCCGGTTGACAAGACTTGGCACCTGCCGCCGCACATCGGCGAGCCGGGCCAGATCGAGCGTGGCATAGCCGATCCCCGCGGCGGTGCCCATGTCGAGCAGCACATCGCCCCACGGATCGATCACCAGCGAATGGCCATAGGTTTCGCGCCCGTCGGCGTGCAGCCCGGTCTGCGCGGGCGCGATGACAAAGGCGCTGGACTCCACCGCGCGCGCGCGCAGCAGCAAGTGCCAGTGCGCCTTGCCGGTCGGCACGGTGAACGCGGCCGGCACGGTGATCACATCACAGGCCCGCCGCCCCAGTTCCTCGAACAGTGCGGGAAAGCGCATGTCGTAACAGATCGCCAGACCCAGCCGCCCGACCGGGCTGTCGACCGTCGCGACGTGTTCGCCCGGGCGATAGGCAGCGGATTCGCGCCAGCTTTCCCCCGTGGCCAGATCGACATCGAACATGTGGATCTTGTCATAGCGCGCAACGATCGCACCGGTCGGGCTGATCACAAAGGCGCGGTTGGCAAAGCGGCCTTCGCCATCGCCCTCGGCCAGCACCGGCAATGACCCGATATGCAGCCAGATCCCCGCCCGCGCCGCCGCCTCGCGCAATGTGGCAAGCGTCGGGCTGGCCGCTTCGGCCACGATATGCGCGCGGGCGCGGGCGCGATTGCGATCGAGCAAGCCGGCCATTTCGGGGGTGAACAGCATTGCCGCCCCCTCACCCGCCGCCTGGAGCAGCGCATCGGCAATGGTGGACGCGTTGGCCGCGGGGTCGATGCCGCTGGTCATCTGCAGCACGGCCACGCGCACGGCGGCGTGGTGGTCGGTCATGCCGCCAGCAACGGATCGAGCCCGCCCTGGCGATCGAGCGCCATCAGATCGTCGCACCCGCCGATATGCCGGCCGTCGATGAAGATCTGCGGCACGGTCATGCTGCCGGGCGCGCGTTCCAGCATTTCGGCGCGCTTCGGCCCGCCCATGGTGATGTCGTATTCCACCGGCGCGACGCCTTTTTCCTGCAACAGCGCCATGGCGCGATAGCAATAGGGGCACCCCCACTTGGTGTAGATTTCCACGCGCGGGGTCGGGGCAGCAGGTTCACGCATCTTGGCCTCTTGAAATCGGGATCATCCACCACACATGACGGATCGAACGATGCGCCGCAAGCCGGGCACCGTTCCTTAGATCGGCCCGTTCGGACGCCTTTCAAGGGTTCGCACCGGGTCATGTGCAAATTGCTCAGCAAGAGGATTGTGCGATGAACCGTTTTGACTTTACCCCCTATCGCCGGACCACCGTGGGTTTCGACCGCCTGTTCGATCTGCTCGAACGGCAGGCCCGTGCCCAGACCGGGGACAATTACCCCCCGTTCAACATCGAACGTCGCGGCGATGACCAGTACCGTATCACGCTCGCCGTAGCCGGGTTCAAGCCCGAGGAGCTTGACATCACCGCCCAGCAGAACCTGCTGGTGGTAAAGGGCCACAAGTCCGATGTGGAGCCCGACGCACGGCAGTTCCTGCACGTCGGCATTGCCAATCGCGGCTTTGAACGGCGGTTCGAACTGGCCGATTATGTGCGCGTGGACAACGCCGACCTGGCCGATGGCCTGCTGACCATCGATCTGGTGCGCGAAGTGCCCGAAGCGATGAAGCCCAAGAAAGTGCTGATCGGCGCGCAAACACCGCTGTCGGTGATCGACGGCGGATCGAGCGCAGCGGCCTGATTGCGGCCAACTGGTAACGATGTGGGGCGGGTCGGCAACGGCCCGCCCTTTTTGCCGAACCACGCAGCGGATCGAACGAAGCTATCCCTCGTCATTCCAGCGAACGCTGGAATCCAGTTGCAACGGTTCAAAGCCGTAATCGATCGCAAGGTCGCGCCAATCCGGATTGGCGGATTCAATCAGGTCGAGTTTCCAACCCCGCTTCCAGGCCTTCAGGCGCTTTTCCCGCAAAATGGCAGATTCCATCGTCGGATGAGATTCAAACCAGACCAGAGATTTCACATCATGCGCGGCAGAAAAGCCGCCGAACGTGCCAGCGCGATGTTGAGCAACCCGCTGGAGCAGGTTTGACGTTACGCCGATGTATAGCGTGCCATTGCGCTTGGACGCCATCAGGTAGACCGCCGGTGCAATGTTCCTTGCCATTGCAAAGTTGCTACTGGATTCCAGCGTTCGCTGGAATGACGAGGGAATAAAATATCAGACCAGCCGGGCCTGTTTCACCGCTGCGGCGATGAAATCGCGGAACAGGGGGTGTGGGTCGAGCGGGCGGCTCTTGAGTTCGGGGTGGAACTGCACGCCGACAAACCATGGGTGATCGGGCCGCTCGACGATTTCGGGCAGCAGACCGTCGGGCGACATGCCCGAAAAGACCAGCCCGCCCGCTTCCAGCCGGTCGCGATAGGCGGCGTTGACTTCATAGCGGTGGCGATGGCGTTCGCTGATCGTGGTTGCGCCATAGATCGCAGCAACGTGGCTGTTGCCGTCCAGCCGTGCCGGATAGGCACCCAGCCGCATCGTGCCGCCCAGATCGCCGCCTTCGGCGCGGGTTTCCAGGCCTTCGGGGGTCATCCATTCGGTGATGATGCCCACCACCGGTTCGTCGACCGGGCCGAACTCGGTCGATCCGGCCGCGGCGATCCCGGCGGTGTTGCGCGCACCCTCGACACAGGCCATCTGCATGCCAAGGCAAATTCCGAAAAACGGCACGCGGCGTTCGCGGGCAAACCGCACCGAGGCGATCTTGCCTTCGGTGCCGCGTTCGCCGAACCCGCCGGGCACCAGAATGCCGTGCATCGGTTCCAGCCTGGCGGCGATTTCCTCGTCACCCTGTTCGAACAGTTCGGCATCGAGCCAGCGGATATGCACTTTGACCCGGTTGGCCAGCCCGCCATGGACCAGCGCCTCGTTCAACGATTTGTAGGCATCGGGCAGGCCGACATATTTGCCCACCACGCCGATCGTCACTTCGCCTTCGGGGTTGTGGAAACGGTCGACCACATCCTGCCAGCGCGACAGTTCGGGTTCGGGCGCGGTCAGCCCGAAATGGCGCAGCACTTCGTTGTCCAGCCCTTCGGCATGGTACTGCAACGGCACTGAATAGATGCTCGACGCATCGAGCGCGGGGATCACCGCCGATTTGCGCACATTGCAGAACTGCGCGATCTTGGCGCGTTCGTTTTCGGGCAACGGCTTTTCGCAACGGCACAGCAGGATGTCGGGCTGAATGCCCAGCCCGGTCAGTTCGCGCACCGAATGCTGGGTCGGCTTGGTCTTCAATTCGCCCGCCGCCGCGATATAGGGCACCAGCGTCACATGGACAAAGCAGCTCTGTTCGCGCTGAAGCTCGTTGTGCAACTGACGCAGCGCCTCGATGAACGGCAGCCCTTCGATATCGCCGACCGTGCCGCCGATTTCGCACAGCACGAAATCCAGATCGTCGGTTTCTGCCTGTGCGAATTCCTTGATCGCGTCGGTCACGTGCGGGATCACCTGCACCGTCGCGCCCAGATAGTCGCCGCGTCGTTCGCGCGCAATGATATCGCGATAAATACGCCCCGAGGTGATGTTGTCGGCCTGCCGCGCCGAGACCCCGGTAAAGCGTTCATAGTGGCCCAGATCGAGATCGGTTTCGGCCCCGTCGTCGGTCACATAGACTTCGCCGTGCTGATAGGGGCTCATCGTGCCCGGATCGACGTTGAGATAAGGGTCGAATTTGCGGATGCGCACGCGATAGCCGCGCGCCTGCAGCAGCGCCGCGAGGCTTGCCGCCATAAGACCCTTGCCGAGCGAGGAGACCACGCCGCCGGTGATGAAAATGTACCGCGCCATGGGAGTAAAGCCTTACCGTCAGAAGTTGGACACGCGCAAGCGGTTGCCGGGGATATTTGCGGGCAATCCACAAGAACCGTGCATCACGAAAAAAGCACGGCCCCGCCCCGCCGCACAGGCAGGTCGTGGCCATGACCTTTTTCAACGCTGGAAAAAACCGGCCAGCCCCCCGTTTTGCGCCGGGGAGCTGATGCCGGGATCATGTTACTGCTTCGCGGCGCCCGACAGCGGATCGGCCGGAAGCGGCTTTACCGCAGGAGTAGCGGGCGCCGAAGGAGCCGCCGACGGAGCGACAGCAGGCGGCGGCGCCAGCGGATCGGCGGGCGCCACCGGCACCGTGCGCACCAGCGAGGTATCGATATTGCGAGTCGCGGTGGTCTTGACCGCCAGCGCCGCCAGGATCACCGACAGCACCACGAACGCGGTCGCCAGCACGCTGGTCGCGCGGGTCATGAAATCGGCCGCTCCGCGTGCCGACATGAAACCTGCCGGGCCGCTGGTGGTGCCGAGCCCCCCGCCTTCGGATTTCTGCATCAGAATGATCGTGACCAGCAGCGCGGCGACAATCGCCTGCACCACGGTAAGAAAGATAAAAATCGTCATGGCTACTCGCCTGAATGGAATAACGCGCACTTAGGCGCGGGCAGACCCGAGCGCAAGCCCACCCTACAGCTCGCCCGTGCCGGCCGCCGCCACGATCGGCAAAAAGGCATCGGCGGTCAGGCTGGCCCCGCCGACCAGCGCGCCGCTGACCCCCGGCGCCGCCAGCAGCGCGGCGGCGTTTTCACCATTGACCGATCCGCCATAGAGAATGCGCACTTTGGCACCTGCATCACCAAACCGTGCCGTCAGCCGCGCGGCAATCACCGCGTGGATCGCCACGACATCCTCGACCGCCGCCACACGCCCGGTACCGATCGCCCAGACCGGCTCATAAGCGACTGACAGGCGCCCCAGCGTGGCCGCCTCGGCAACGCCATCGCCTGTCGGCAGAGAGGCATCGACCTGGCGCGTGACCACCGCTTCGGCATGTCCGGCATCGCGTTCGTCGAGCGTTTCGCCCACACACACGATCACCCCCAGCCCGGCCGCCAGCGCGGCCTCGGCCTTGGCCTGCACCAGCGCATCGGTTTCGCCATGATCACGGCGCCGCTCGCTGTGGCCGACAATCACGAAATCGGCACCGATATCGGCCAGCATGGCCGCCGAAACATCACCGGTATGCGCGCCCTTTGGCGCGGTGTGGCAATCCTGCCCGCCCACGCCGATCGCCGACACTTCATCCCGCAACAGCCCGATCAGCGGAAACGGCGGTGCCAGCGCAACCGCCACATCCTTGTACCGCGCCGCGCCCCGGTCGATGGCGCGCGCCTCGGCCAGCAGGGCCCGGCTGCCGTTCATCTTCCAGTTGCCGACTATATAAGGACGATGCACCATGGCGGGTAAACTTGCCTTCTTTGCAGGGGCCGGAATGCCTGCGTTGCACAGGCGTCCGGACTCGGGGGGTCCAACGCGGCTACCAAATGCGCGCTGCGAATGCAAAACGCGTGGCTGTGGATTTTGTCCAGGGTGGCAGAACCCGCAATTCGCGGCTTGGCGAACCGAAAACCAGTGACTAAGGCAGCCGGCATTGTTCCTGCTTAACGATCGGCTGTCATGCTCGACTTTTTTCGTGCCCTTACCAGATCCCGCATTGGCGCGGTGGTCGGCCTTGTCTTTCTGATCCTGATCGTGCTGGCCTTTGCCGGCGCCGATGTCGGCGGCATGCGCACCGGCAGCCTGCTCGGTGGCGAAAACGTGGCCAGCGTCGGCGGGGCACGGATCACCACGGGCGAACTGGAAAAGACGATCCGCACGTCATACGACAGCGAACGGCAGCGCACCCCCACGCTGAGCATCAAGGACTTCCTTGGCCAGGGCGCGCTGGAGGAAATCCTGACCGGGCTGATCGATCGTGCCGCCACCTGGGAATGGGGCCGCAAATACGGCATCGCCGTCAGCGACCGGCTGATCGACAGCGAAATTGCCAAGCTGCCCGCATTCCAGGGCGCCGACGGCAAGTTCAGCCAGGATGCCTACAAACAGTTGCTGGCGCAGCGCGGGCTGACCGATCAACTGGTGCGCGACGACATCGGCAAGGGCCTGATGAGCAAGCTGGTCTATTCGGGCGCCGCCGAAGGCGCCACGATGCCCGCTACGGTCACCCAGGTCTATGCCGCGCTGGTGCTCGAAAAGCGCACCGGTAACCTGCTGTTCCTGCCCTCTCAGGCGTTTGCCCCCAAGGCTGCGGCCAGTGACCAGCAAGTCGCCGATTTCTACAAGGCGAACATCGTGCGCTATCAGCGGCCCGAACGCCGCACCATCCGCTATGCGGTGATCGATGACAGCGCGCTGAAGAACGTGCCGCCGGTGGCCGAGGCCGATATCCGCAAGCGCTATCAGGCCAATGCCGACCTTTATGCCTCGGGCGAAACCCGCTCGATCACGCAAGTCATCCTGCCGACCGAGGCCGCGGCCAAGGCGTTTGCGGCCGAAGTGGCCGGGGGCAAGTCGATCGAGGCGGCGGCCACTGCCAAGGGCCTGGCGCCGGCCAAGATTGCCGACCGCACGCAAGGCCAGCTTGCCGCCGATGGTTCGAAAGCCGTGGCCGATGCGGTGTTCGCCGCCCCCACCGGCAAGACCATCGCCCCTGCCAAGGGCGCGCTGGGCTGGGTTGTCGCGCGCGTCGATGACGTGAAGAAAAAGCAGGGCAAGACGCTCGATCAGGCGCGCCCAGAAATCGTCGCCGCGCTGACCGCCGACAAGCGCAAGGCGGCGCTGACCGACCTTGCCACGCGGATCGGCGAAAAAGTCGAAAACGGCACCAGCCTGCCCGACGTCGCCAAGACGTATGGCCTGACCGTGATCACCACTGATCCGCTGCTGGCCGATGGCACCGTGGCGGGCAAACCCGACACCAAGGCCCCCGCCGACGTGCAGCCCCTCCTGCAGACCGCGTTCTCGATGGAGCGCGAAGGCCAGCCGCAGATTGCCGGCCTGCCCGGCGGGCTGCGCGTCGCGGTCTATGACGTGGGTACCATCACGCCTGCCGCCCCGGCCCCGCTGGGCGATGTGAAGGCGCAAGTCGCCGCCGACTGGGCGCGCCAACAAGGTGACACCGCCGCCCAGGCCGCCGCCGACAAAGTGCTGGCCGCGCTGGCCAAAAACACCTCGCTCGGCGATGCGGCGAAATCGCTGGGCGTGGCGCTGCCCCCGGTCAACCCGATTGCGGCCACGCGTGCACAACTGGCGCAGATGCAGGGCCGTGTCCCCGCTCCGCTGGCGCTGATGTTCTCGATGGCCAAGGGCTCGGTCAAGAAACTGGCCGCGCCGGGTCAGGCCGGTTGGGTCGTGGTTCAGCTCGACACGGTCGAGCCCGGCAAAGTTGCGCCCAACGATCCCGCCGTCGCGCAGGCGGCGGGCGATCTGGGCAAGGCCACTGGGCGCGAGTACGAAGAGCAATTGCGCACCGCAATCACGCACGAGATCGGCGCCAAGCGCAATCCGACCGCGATTGCCACGGTGCAGACCCAGTTGGCGGGCACCGGGCAATGACCACCGCGCCCGGGCTCGATGCAGCGGCGCCCGACAACGCCGCCGCGGCCCGCATCGCGCTCGAGGCGGGCCGTCCCGCGCTGGTCTGGCGGCGGCTGATTGCCGATACCGAAACCCCGGTGGGTGCCGCGCTGAAACTGATGCGCGAAGGCCGGGGCGATTTCCTGCTCGAATCGGTGCAGGGCGGCGAAGTGCGCGGACGCTACAGCCTGTTGGGCATCGCCCCCGATCTGGTGTTCCGCGCGCGCGGCGCGGTGGCGGAAATCAACCGGGGTTGGGCCACCGATCAGGACAACTTTGCCACGCTGCCGGGCAACAGTCTGGATGCCTTGCGCAAACTGGTCGATGAATGCCGCATCGATGTGCCCGCCGGGCTGCCGCCGGTGCTGGCCTGTCTGGTCGGTTATTTCGGCTATGAAACGATCGGCCTGGTCGAAAAACTGCCACGCGCACCCGATTCCGCGCTCGATCTGCCCGACATGCTGTTTGTGCGCCCGACCGTGCTGCTGGTGTTCGACCGGTTGAGCGACGAACTGGTGGCGGTGGCGCCGATCTGGGCGTCATCGCTGGCGCCCGCGCGCGCGATTGCCGCAGCGGGCGATCGCATCGATGCCGCGCTCGCCGGGCTGAATGGCCCCCTGCCCGCCGAACCACGCCTGACCACGCCGGTCGAGCCCGTGCGCACGCCGGTGATGCCGCCCGAACGCTACGCCGCGATGGTCGAGCGTGCGCAGGACTATATCTACGCAGGCGACATCTTTCAGGTCGTGCTGGCACAGCGCTTTACCACGCCGTTTCCGCTGCCGGCTTCGGCGCTCTATCGCTCGCTGCGGCGGATCAACCCTTCGCCGTTTCTCTATTTCCTCGATCTACCCGGTTTTGCACTGATCGGGTCGAGCCCCGAGATTCTGGTGCGCATCCGCGATGGCGAAGTGACCATCCGGCCGATTGCGGGGACGCGGCCGCGTGGGAAAACCGTCGAAGAAGACCGCGCCAACGAGGCCAGCCTGCTGGCCGACCCCAAGGAACGCGCCGAACACCTGATGCTGCTCGATCTGGGCCGCAACGATGTCGGCCGCGTGGCGCAGGCGGGCACCGTACGCGTGACCGAAAGCTATACCGTCGAACGCTATAGCCATGTCATGCACATCGTCTCGAACGTGGTCGGGCGGCTCGACACCGCGCGCGCATCATCGGTCGATGCGCTGTTCGCCGGGTTTCCTGCGGGCACCGTCAGCGGCGCGCCCAAAGTGCGCGCGTGCGAAATCATCGCCGAGCTGGAGCCTGAAACGCGCGGCGCCTATGCGGGCGGGGTCGGCTATTTCGCCCCCGACGGGTCAGTCGATTCGTGCATCGTGTTGCGCACCGCCGTGCTCAAGGACGGGGTGATGCATGTTCAGGCGGGCGCCGGCATCGTCGCCGACAGCAACCCGATCTACGAACAGCGCGAATGCGAGGCCAAATCGGGCGCGCTGTTTGCGGCCGCGCGCGAAGCGATGCGGGTGGCCAGCGACGCAAAGTTCGGGCAGTAGGCAGGCCATGATCCTCGTTATCGACAATTACGACAGCTTCACCTGGAATCTGGTCCATTATCTGATGGAACTCGGCGCCGAAGTCGAAGTGGTGCGCAACGACGCGCTTTCGGCGGGTCAGGCGATCACCTCGGGCGCGCAAGGGCTGCTGATTTCGCCGGGCCCCTGCACCCCCAACGAGGCGGGCATCAGCCTCGATCTGGTCGGCGCGGCGGCGGATGCCGGGGTGCCGCTGCTGGGCGTATGCCTGGGGCACCAGGCAATCGGGCAGCATTTCGGCGGCACCGTGCAACGCGGCGGGCTGATGCATGGCAAGACCAGCACCGTTACGCATGACGGCACCGGTCTGTTTGCCGGGGTGCCCTCGCCGTTTACCGCGACACGCTATCACTCGCTGATCGTCACCGACATTCCCGATGACCTGGTGGTCAATGCTGAGTCGGACGACGGGCATGTGATGGGATTTCGCCATGCCACCAAACCGATCCATGGCGTGCAGTTCCATCCCGAATCGATCGCGACCGAGCACGGCCATGCGATGATCGCCAATTTCCTGCGCCTGTGCGGGGTCAGTCCACGCGATCTGGCGGCATGACCGCGCTGCCAGCCGTCGATGCGACGCCGCTGGGCGAAGCTGACGCGCAGGCCGCGTTCGGCGCAATCCTGGATGGCGATGTGCCCGATGCGGCGATTGCCCAATTCCTGATCGCGCTGTCCGACCGGGGTGAAACCGCCGCCGAGATTGCAGGCGCGGCGCGCGCGATGCGCGCACGGATGATCCCGATCGCCGCGCCCGCCAACGCCATCGACGTGTGCGGCACCGGCGGCGACGGGCACCACACGCTCAATGTCTCAACCGCGGTCAGCCTGGTGGTCGCCGCCTGCGGCGTGCCGGTGGCCAAGCATGGCAACCGCGCCGCCAGTTCCAAGGCAGGCGCGGCGGACACGCTCGAAGCGCTTGGGCTCAATCTCGACCGCGCTGCGCAAACCGCCGAGGCAACGCTGGCTGACCTTGGCATCGCGTTCCTGTTTGCCGCGCGCCATCACCCGGCGATGGGCCGGATCATGCCGATCCGCCGCAGCATTGGCCGCCGCACGATTTTCAACCTGATGGGCCCGCTGGCCAATCCGGCGGGGGTCACGCGCCAGCTCGTCGGCATTGCCCGGCCGGCCTATGTGCCCATCTTTGGCGAGGCGCTGCGACGGCTGGGCACCACGCGCGCATTTGTGGTGTCGGGCGATGAAGGCCTTGACGAACTGAGCCTGGCCGGGGGCAATGAAATTGCCGACGTGGCCGGTGATACGGTGCTGATGCACCGCATCACGCCTGCCGATGCAGGGCTGAAGACAGTCCCGGTCGATGCCCTGCGCGGCGGCGATGCAGCCTACAATGCCGAGGCGTTGCGGCGCCTGCTGCTGGGCGAACCCGGCCCCTATCGCGACGCCGTGCTGTTCAACGCCGCCGCTGCGCTGATGATTGCGGGCGAGGCAGCCGACTGGCACGCGGGCATCGAGGAAGCCGCCGAAGCGATCGACAAGGGCCTGGCCAAGGCGCTGCTCGATTGCTGGATCGCCACGCTGGCAGGATGACATGACCGACAAACTCGCCGAAATCTGCGCCACCAAGCGCGACGAAGTAACCGCGCGCAAGGCCGCCACCAGTCTTGCCACGCTGCACGAACGCGCCGCCGCACAGACCGTGCCGCGCGGGTTCGAGGCCGCATTGCGCGCCCGCGCGGCCACCGGCTTTGCGCTGATCGCCGAGATCAAGCGGGCGAGCCCGTCGAAAGGCCTGATCCGCCCTGATTTTCAGCCCGCCGACCATGCCCGCGCCTATCAGGCGGGGGGCGCTGCGTGTCTGTCGGTGCTGACCGATGCGCCCTATTTCCAGGGCCATGAAGACTATCTGATCGCCGCGCGCGCGGCCTGCGACTTGCCGGTGATCCGCAAGGATTTCATGATAGACCCGTGGCAATGCGCCGAAGCCCGCGCGATCGGCGCCGATGCCATCCTGATCATCGTCGCCGCGCTCGACGATGCGCAAATGGCCGAGATCGAGGCCGCCGCGCGCGAACAGGCGATGGATGTGCTGGTCGAAGTGCACAACGAGGCCGAAATGGAGCGCGCGCATCGCCTGCAATCGCGCCTGATCGGCGTCAACAACCGCGATCTCAAACGGTTTGTCACCGATCTGGGCGTGACCGAACGGCTTGCCCCGCTGGCGCCCGAGGGCGCGTTGCTGGTGGGCGAAAGCGGGATCAATGTGCACGCCGATCTGTTGCGCCTGGCCGCCTGCGGCACGCGCACGTTCCTGGTGGGTGAAAGCCTGATGCGCGAAACCGATGTCGCCGCGGCCACGCGCAAACTGCTGACCGGCACCGCCTAATTCCTCCCCGGCACGGGGACGAAATAAACTCTGCGACAATTTCGCAACAGAATCGGGTTCTTTACGGTTCTTTATGCGGCTTTTCTCTGGGCCCGCGACTAATCGGGCGTAAATAGGGCCCTGTCGGCAATACCGCCGACACCCCTGTTTGGCCAAGGACGCCAATTCCCATGTTCGATATCCCCGTGTGGGCCGATATCGCCGCCGCGTTGGTGGTGGCGATTGTTTTCGCGCGTGTTTCCGGAATGGTTCGCTATGTCGGCAACAACCGCGTCGCGATTGTCGAAAAACTGTGGAGCGGTTCGGGTTCCGCCACTGGCGGCCTGATCGCGCTGTCGCACGAAGCAGGCTATCAGCCCGCCGTGTTGCGCGGCGGGTTCCACTTCTTCTTTCCGTTTCAGTACCGGCTGCATGCCGAACCGATGGTCACCATTCCGCAGGGCCAGATCGGCTATGTCTTTGCGCGCGACGGCGCGCCGCTCGAACCGACGCAGACACTGGCCAGCAACGCCGCCACTGCCAATTTCCTCGACGTGCGGGCGTTTCTGACCAAAGGCGGACAAAAGGGCCCGCAGCGCACGATCCTGCGTGAAGGCACTTATGCCATCAATCTGGCGCAATTCGTGATCATCAGCCGCGACCAGATCCACGGCCTGATGCTCGAACGCAGCGATGCGCACGTGTTCGAACAGATGTCGGCGCTGATTGCAGAACGTGGCGGATTTGACGCGGTGGTGATCAAGGATGCCAGCGACCAGATCGGCATCGTCACCGTGCATGACGGTCCGGCGCTGGGCGCCGAACAGATCATCGCGCCCGAAGCCGGCACCGATCAGGCCGATCCCGCCACGTTCCACAACTCGTTTCAGGACCCGGAGAAGTTCCTGGCCGCAGGCGGCCGTCGCGGGCGCCAGTTGCAAGTGCTGGTCGAGGGCAGCTATTATATCAACCGCCTGTTCGCGACGGTCGAGATGGTGGCCAAGACGGTGATCGAGGTCGGCCATGTCGGCGTGGTGATCAGCTATAACGGTGCCGACACCGAAGACACCTCGGGCGATGACTATCGCCATGGCGAACTGGTTGCGCGCGGGTCGCGCGGGGTGTGGTCGGAACCGCTGTTGCCCGGCAAATATGCGTTCAACACGTATGCGGGCAAGATCCTGATCGTGCCGACCACCAATTTCATCCTGAAATGGGAACAGGCGTCGGTCGGCAACCACCGCTATGACGAAAACCTGGCCGAAGTGCAGTTGATCACCCGCGATGCGTTCGAACCGATGCTGCCGCTGTCGGTGGTGGTGCATATCGATTACCGCAAGGCGCCGCTGGTGGTGCAACGCTTTGGCGACATCAAGCGGCTGGTCGAACAGACGCTCGATCCGATGGTTTCGGCCTATTTCAAGAACGTCGCGCAGAAACGCACGCTGATCGAACTGTTGCAGGAACGCGCCGACATCCAGCAACTGGCGGGCGAACAGATGCGCACGCGGTTTTCGGCCTATAACCTCGAATTGCAGGAAGTGCTGATCGGCACCCCCCGCCCGTCGAGCAGCGATGAAAACCAGATCGAACGCGTGCTCGAACAGTTGCGCGCGCGCCAGGTCGCCGAGGAACGCGTCGCCACCTATGAAAAGCAACGTGTTGCCGCCGAAAGCGAAAAGGCGCTGCGCGAGGCCGAAGCCCGCGCCAGCCAGCAGACCCAGATCACCCAGTCGGAACTGTCGATCACGGTCAAGGAAAACGAGGGCAAGGCGCAATTGAAGCTCGCCATGCAACAGGCCGACCAGACCCGCACGCTGGCCCGCGCCGAGGCCGACAAAGTGAAGCTGATCGGCGAAGGCGAAGCGGCGCGGATGGTCGCGATTGCCGGGGCCGATGCCGAGCGCATCACCCGCACCGGGCTTGCTACCGCCGAAACGATCGCCAAACAGGTCGAAGCCAGCGGCGGCGCGCGCTATCAGTTGACGCGGCAAGTGATCGAACGCCTGGCCCAGGCGCTCGAAACCTCGGGCGTCGATGTCGTGCCGCGGATCCAGATCAGCGGCAACGGCACCGATGGCGCCAATCCGCTGGCGGGCCTGATCGCCATGCTGTTGTCGGAAAAGGGCGAAGCGCTGCTGAACCGCGAGACCGACCAGGCGGTTTGAAGGCAAAACGGGGCGTTGCTGCAGCAGCGCCCCAAGCCTGCCACATTTGCCCCCCATGCCATGGCCATGAAGACACTTGGCCTGCTGGGCGGCCTGAGCTGGGAAAGCTCGGCCGAATATTATCGCCTGATCAATCAGGGCGTGCGCGACGCGCTGGGGCCGACGCATTCGGCGCAAATCCTGTTGTGGTCGTTCAATTTTGCCGAACTCGAAGCCATGCAGCATGCAGGCGACTGGCCGACGCTGACCGCGCGCATGGTCGATGCCGCACGTCGGCTCGAAGAGGCGGGCGCCGACACGCTGCTGATCTGTTCGAACACGATGCACCAGTGCGCCAGTGCGATCGAGGCGCAAACCGCCATCCCGCTGTTGCACATCATCGACCCGACCGCACAGGCGATCCGCGCGGCGGGGCTGACCCGCATCGGCCTGATCGGCACACGGTTCACCATGGAGCGCGATTTCTACAAGGGGCGCCTGGCGGACCACCACGGGCTCGACGTGATCGTGCCCGATGCCGAAGACCGCGCCGAAGTGCACCGGGTGATCTACCAGGAACTGGTCGCCGGACGCATCGAATCCTCCTCGCGAGAGGCCTATCGCGGCATCATCGGCCGGCTGGTGGCGCGCGGGGCACAGGCGATCGTGCTGGGCTGCACCGAAATCATGCTGTTGATCGGCGCCGAAGACAGCCCGGTGCCGCTGTTCGACACCACCGTTCTGCATGCCGGCGGCGCCGTGCGTGTTGCCCTTGGCTGACCCTGTCAAAACTGGCACAGACGCGACCATGACAGATCTGACCCATCTCGATGAGCACGGCGCGGCACGCATGGTCGATGTCGGCGGCAAGCCCGCGACGCACCGGGTGGCGATTGCCGGCGGCCGTATCCGCATGAGCGCCGCCGCACGCACCGCGATTGCCGACGGCACCGTCCCCAAGGGCGACGTGTTCGCCACCGCGCGGATTGCCGGGATCATGGCGGCCAAGCGCACCGCAGACCTGATCCCGCTGTGCCATCCGCTGGGCCTCGATGCGGTCACGGTCGATTTCGTGCTGGAGGAGGATGGCGTCACAGCCACCGCCAGCGCATCGCTGACCGGGCGAACCGGGGTCGAGATGGAGGCGATGACCGCCGTGTCGATCGCGTTGCTGACGATCTATGACATGGCCAAAGCGATCGACAAGGCGATGGTGATCGGCGAAGTGCGCCTGATCGAAAAGCGCGGTGGCAAATCGGGAACCTGGCGCCCGGACGCGCCCGCCTGATGCCGCGCACGCCGCCCTTGCCGCCGCCCTTGCCGCTGGCCGAGGCGCAGGCACGCCTGCTCGCGCTGGCCCCCGCACTGCCGATCGAATGGCGCGA
This sequence comes from Novosphingobium sp. FSW06-99, assembly GCF_001519065.1. GTDB lineage: Bacteria > Pseudomonadota > Alphaproteobacteria > Sphingomonadales > Sphingomonadaceae > Novosphingobium. Next base: position 416,313 of record NZ_KQ954255.1, on the reverse strand, counting down.
TGTGGCCGATTCCAACGGCTATTTCCTGGCTCAGGCGCTGCCCGCGCGGCGCGATCAGCCAGCCGCGCCGCTGTCGGCAATGGATGGCTTTGCCATGCGCGCAGCCGATCTGCCCGGGCCGTGGCGGCTGGTCGGCGAAAGCGCGGCGGGGCACCCGTTCGCCGGAACAGTCGGCCCCGGCCAGGCGGTGCGCATCAGCACCGGCGCGGTCGTGCCCGCGGGCGCCGACATGGTGCTGCTGAAGGAAGACAGCGCGGTCGATGCCGACACCTTGACGCTGGTCGGCACTGCGCCCGATCCCGCCGAACGCCATATCCGCCCGCGCGGCATGGATTTTGCCACCGACGATGCGATCCTGCCGGCCGGATGGCGGATCAATGCCGCCGCGATTGGCCTCGCGATTGCCGCCGGGCACGATCGCGTGCCCGTGCGCCGCGCCTTGCGCATGACAGTGATCGACGGTGGCGACGAATTGGCACCACCCGGCACCACCCCCGCCACGCATCAGATTCCCGCCAGCAACGGGCCGATGCTCGCCGCCATCGGCCAGGGTCTGCCGGTAACATCCAGGCGGATCGGACCGGTGCCCGATCGGCTCGATGCCCTGATCGCGGCGTTTGACGCCGCCGCCGGGGCCGACGTGATCGTCACCAGCGGCGGCGCATCGGTGGGGGACCATGATCTGATCCGCCCGGCGCTGGCGGCAATGGGCGTGGAGATCGATTTCTGGCGCGTCGGCATCAAACCCGGCAAGCCGCTGCTGGTGGCGCGGCGCGGGGATCAGATCATTCTTGGCCTGCCGGGCAATCCGGCATCGGCCTGGGTGACCGCGTTCCTGTTTCTGCTGCCGCTGCTGCGCGCCATGCTGGGCGCCGCCGCGCCTTTGCCGCGCACGATTGCCGTCCCGCTGACAACGCCAATGGGCAAAGGCGGCAGCCGCATGGAATTCCTGCGTGCGCGGTGGGATGGCGCGGGCGTGGCGCTCGACCAACAGCAGGATTCGGGCGCCCTGTCACCGCTGGCGCGGGCCAATGCGCTGGTGGTGCGTGAACCTGGCGCGCCGCCCGCACCGGTCGGTACGCCGGTGCAAGTCTATCTGACCGAAGCGATCGACGCGCTCCATTGAAAAATGGCGGAATTGCTTGACTAGTTCCGTTTGGTTGCCTAATCGTTCCGCATTCGTTCACGACCTTTGGACCAGTTACCAGCGGGAGACCGGGTGATGCTGACGCGCAAACAGCACGAACTCTTGACTTTCATCCAGAACCGACTGGAAGATTCAGGCATTTCCCCCTCGTTCGAAGAGATGAAGGAGGCGCTCGATCTGAAATCGAAGTCGGGGGTGCACCGGCTGATTTCGGCATTGGAAGAACGCGGCTTCATCCGCCGGCTGGCCAATCGTGCACGCGCGCTGGAAGTGATCCGCGAACCCGACACCGCCAGCCCTCGCGCCGCCGCGCGCGCCGCTGCCCCGGTGATAACCCCGCCGCGCGCCGTAGCGCCGCCACCCGCCAACGACGTGATCGAAATCCCGCTCCATGGCCGCATCGCCGCCGGGGCCCCGATCGAGGCGATGGAAGACCACGCGATGCTGCCCGTCCCTGCCGCGCTGCTCGGCCCCGGGGAACACTATGCGCTGGAAGTTTCGGGCGATTCGATGGTCGAGGCGGGCATTCTGGATGGCGACTTTGCGCTCATCCGCCGCACCGACGTGGCGCGCGACGGCGAAATCGTGGTCGCGCTGGTGCGCGGCGAGGAAGCCACGCTGAAATACTTGCGGCGCGAAAAAGGCATGGTCCGCCTCGACCCCGCCAACGCCGCCTATGACCCGCAATTCTACACCCCCGGCGAAGTCCAGGTGCAGGGCAAGCTGGCCGGGCTGTTGCGCCGGTATCATTGACGCGCGGCGCGGCCTGACGGTCACGGCCAGTGGTGCCACACATGGTCGCCGCTGGTCTGGGCCACAGTGCGGATCGTACCACTGGCCAGATCGATGGTCATCCCGCCGGTGCGCGCCAGCAACGTGCCATCGGCCAGCAACTGGCGGGGATGGCATACCGCCGGCAGCGGGTGATCGGCGATCACCAGATCGCTTTGCGCGCAGGCCTGGGCCAGGCCGTCTTCGTTCAACCGGCGATGGCTTTGCGCGATCATCAGCACGGTGCGCCGTCCATAACGGGTAAGCGCCAGTGCGCAGAAATCATGCGTGCATTGCGCACCGGGCCAGTCCTCCAGCGGGCGGGTGGCGCCGGCCATGCCAGAGGCCTCGAGCACCTGATCGCGCGCGAAATGCCCCTGCCCCGGGCTCAGCACGACCAGATCGGGGCCCAGCCCGGTGATCCCGACATGGCGACCATCGCCGGCAATCAGGATATCGGGGGGGCGGATCATGACCCAGACGCACAGCGCCAGCACCATCGGCACCAGCCCCCAGCGCCGCACCGGCCCGCTCCATAGCGCCAGCCACAACCCGCCCGCGATCCACAGGCCATAGACCCACCCGGGCATCGCGGGCAGCGTGGTCACCGCACCGGGCAAGGATGCCGTGGCGTGCGCGACCCACAGCACCGCATCGAGCGCGCGGCCGGTCACCCACCACGCCGGGCCGCCCAGCCCCAGCGGATCGAGCAACAGCGCCAGCGCCAGTCCCGGCATGGCCACACACACGACCAGCGGGATGGCCACCAGGTTGGCCAGCGCGCCGTACAGGCCCGCCCGGTGAAAATGGAACAGCGCCATTGGCAGCAACGCGCATTCGATGGCCAGTCCGCCCACCACCAACAGCACCACCTGGCGCCCCAGCCGTGCCAACGGGCCTTCCTCGCGCCGCGTCATGAAGCGTTGCATCGGCGCCGCACCGTGCAGCGCGATCACCGCGATCACCGCGCCAAAGCTCATCTGGAACCCCGGCCCCGCCACAGCTTCGGGCCAGAACAGCATCACGAACAAGGCCGCCACCGCCAGCAGGCGCATCGACAGCGGATCGCGACCCAGCGCCAGCGCGCCCAGCACCAGCACCGCGCCTGCCACTGCGCGCATGGTCGGCACTTGCGACCCGGTGATCAGGCAATAGGCCACCCCTGCCCCGGCCCCGCACATCGCTGCCAGCAGCGGCAATCGCACGCGCAGGGCAATCCACGGCACCAGCCCCAGCCCGCGAAACACCAGCAAATAGACCGCCGCGATCACCGCGCTGACATGCAGTCCGCTGATCGACAACAGATGGGCGAACCCCGCATCGCGCATCGCCTCGGCATCGCTGCGCCCGATCGCGCCGCGATCCCCGCTGGCCAGCGTGGCGGCAATCGCACCCGCCGATCCCCCCAGATGCGCCAGCACATGATCGCGCAAGCCCGCCGCCACCCACCGCATGGACGGTGCAGGCGCGGCCCGCGCGATGACGGTAACCGGGCCGCCGATCGATCCGGTCGCGGCGATCCCCGCAAACCAGGCAGCAAAGGCATAGTCGTGGCTGCCGGGCAGCATCGGCGGCGCGGGTGGATCGAGCCGCGCGCTCGCGGCAATCGTGGCACCGGGCACCAGATCGCCGCGATCGATCTGCGCGGGGATCATCACTTGCACCAGCACCGGGCGATCCACCCCGGCGATCCGCGCCGCCAGCAACAGCCGTGCGCCGCCGCTGGCATCCTGCCGATCGACGATCCGCCCCGCCAGCACCACGGTTTCGCGCATGGCAATGGGCGGCGCGCCAACCAGCGCGGACTTCATCCAGATCGCCGCGCACCCCGCCGCCAGCATCAGCGCCATGCCGATCAGCGCGTGGCGCAGATGATCGGCCTGCCCTTCGCGCGCGATCAATGGCGCAATGACCATGGCCGCAGCGCACAAGCTGATCCAGGCCGCCCATTGCCACGGCCCCGACAGCGCGATCCATGCGCCAATTCCCGTGCCATAGCCCACCACCAGCCATGGCGCGCGCTCGAACGGATGCGCGTTCAGGAATTGTTCGATGGTGCGCTGCACACTGGACAACGTCCCCAAACTGTCCCAATGCGCGTTCGTCTTTGCCACTGGTCCGATCGCGCGATTCCCGGCGTCGGCGCACGGTTCGGCCAGCGACGAAAAGGTGGTTCCGGCGGACGCAGGTTCGGCCATGGCCATGATGAAAAGGATTGCGCCAGCAATGGCAAGCGCGAGTGGTTCCAATTCTGCTGCTTCGGACCGCAAGGCTGCGGTGGTTACCCGTTTTGCCCCGTCGCCGACCGGTTTTCTGCATATTGGTGGCGCGCGCACCGCGCTGTTCAACTGGCTGTTTGCGCGCCATCACGGCGGCACTTATCTGCTGCGGATCGAGGATACCGATCGCGCGCGGTCGACCGAACCGGCGATCGAGGCAATTTTCGATGGCCTGTCGTGGCTGGGGCTGCAAGGCGATGAAGAACCGGTGTTCCAGTTTGCCCGCTCTGAACGCCATGCCGAAGTTGCGCACCGTCTGCTGGCGGCGGGCCATGCCTATCGCTGCTATCTGACGCAGGAAGAACTGGCCGCGCGGCGGCAGGCGGCGCAGGCCGAACGCCGCCCGTTCCGCATCGACAGCGAATGGCGCGATGCCGATCCGTCGACCTGGCCCGTTGGCCAGACCTATGTGATCCGCATCAAGGCGCCGCGCGATGGCGAAACCGTGATCGACGATCTGGTGCAGGGCACGATCACCGTCAGCAATCGCGAGATCGACGATTTCGTCATCCTGCGCAGCGACGGCACGCCGACATATATGCTGGCGGTGGTGGTCGACGATCACGACATGGGCGTTACCCACGTGATCCGGGGCGATGACCATATCAACAACGCCTTTCGCCAGTTGGTCGTCATCCGCGCCATGCATACGATTGAACAGGCCGAAGGCACCGGCGCCTGGCCCGATCCGTTTTATGCGCATATTCCGCTGATCCACGGCGCCGACGGGGCAAAGCTGTCAAAGCGCCATGGCGCACTGGGCGTCGATGCCTATCGCGATGAACTGGGCCTGTTGCCCGAAGCGGTGGTCAATTACCTGCTGCGGCTCGGTTGGGGCCATGGCGATGAGGAAATCATTGCCCGCGAACAGGCGGTGGAATGGTTCGACATCGCCGATGTGAACAAGGGCGCGGCGCGGTTTGACCTGAAAAAGCTGCTCAATCTCAACGGACACTATATGCGTCTGGCCGATGATGCGCGGCTGACCGATGAAGTGGGCAAACGGCTCGCCATCACCGACCCGGCGCAACTGGCGCTGCTGACGGCCGCGATGCCGGTGCTCAAGGTGCGCGCCGCCGATCTCAACGAATTGGCCGACGGCGCGCGGTTCCTGTTCGCACGCCGCCCGATAGAACCCGATGCGAAGGCGGCGGCGCTGCTCACGCCGGAGGCGCGAGCGCTGCTGGGCCAGGTGATCGACCGGCTCGATGGCACCGACGACTGGACGATCGAGGCGCTCGAAGCGGCGGTCAAGGCGCTGGCGCAAGAGCTGGGCCTTGGCCTTGGCAAGCTGGCGCAACCGTTGCGCGCCGCGTTGACCGGCACGACGATTTCGCCGGGTATCTATGACGTGCTGGTGCTGCTGGGCCGCGAAGAGGCGATGGCGCGGCTCGGCGATCAGCGCGCCGAGGCATCGGCCGCATGACCGGCGGACGTTCAAGAATTGGGGCATCTCTCAACCATCGCGCATGACCGGGATGCCCGGTGCGATATTGACCTAGGAGGACTGAGACGTGAGCAATACCCAGGCAACGCTGCAGACCGGCGGCACCACCGTGGAATTGCCGGTGACGAGTGGCACGATCGGTCCCGACGTGATCGATATCCGCAAGCTCTATGGCCAGACCGGCATGTTCACCTATGACCCGGGCTTTACCAGCACGGCGAGCTGTGACAGCGCGATCACCTATATCGACGGCGATGAAGGCGTCCTGCTGCACCGGGGCTATCCCATCGGGCAACTGGCCGAACATTCAACGTTCATGGAAGTCAGCTATCTGCTGCTCAACGGCGAATTGCCGACCGCGGCCGAACTGTCCGAATTCAGCCGCACGATCACGCGCCACACCATGGTGCACGAACAGCTCAGCAGCTTTTACAGCGGTTTCCGCCGCGACGCGCACCCGATGGCGGTGATGTGTGGCGTGGTCGGCGCGCTGTCGGCGTTTTACCACGATTCGACCGACATTGCCGATCCCGTGCTGCGCCGCATCAGTTCGCACCGTCTGATCGCCAAGATCCCCACGATCGCGGCGATGGCCTACAAGTATTCGGTCGGTCAGCCGTTCGTCTATCCCGACAACCGCCTGTCCTACACCGGCAATTTCCTGCGCATGACTTTCGGCGTGCCGGCCGAGGAATACCAGGTGGTGCCCGAAGTCGAACGCGCGCTCGACCGCATCTTTATCCTGCATGCCGATCACGAACAGAACGCATCGACCTCGACCGTGCGTCTGGCCGGTTCGTCGGGCGCCAATCCGTTTGCCTGCATGGCCGCCGGCATCGCCTGCCTGTGGGGCCCGGCGCATGGCGGCGCCAATGAAGCGGCGCTCAACATGCTGCGCGAAATCGGCACGCCTGATCGCATCCAGCACTATATCGAACGCGCCAAGGACAAGAACGATCCGTTCCGCCTGATGGGCTTTGGCCACCGCGTCTACAAGAACTACGACCCGCGCGCGACCGTCATGCAAAAGACCGTGCGCGAAGTGTTCAAGGCGCTGAACGTCACCGATCCGCTGTTCGAAACCGCGCTGCGGCTGGAAGAAATCGCGCTGTCGGACCCGTACTTCATCGAAAAGAAGCTGTTCCCCAACGTCGATTTCTATTCGGGCATCATCCTGTCGGCGATCGGTTTCCCGACCACGATGTTCACCGTGCTGTTCGCCCTGGCGCGCACGGTCGGCTGGGTGGCGCAATGGAACGAAATGATTTCCGATCCCGGCCAGAAGATCGGCCGCCCGCGCCAGCTCTACACCGGTCCGACTGCACGCGAATACGTGCCTGTCGAACAGCGCTGATCACGATCCGATCAAAGACAAAGGGCGGGATTGCCGAACGGCAGTCCCGCCCTTTCTGTTTGCGCGATCAAGCCGCCGCCCGCCCCGGCAGCGACAGTTCAAACCGCGCGCCCGGTCCCGGCGCGACTGTCAGATCACCGCCCATGGCACGGGCCAGACGGCGCGAGATATAGAGGCCGAGGCCGCTGCCGCCATCGCCGCTGCGGCCGAGCCGTTCAAACTTTTCGAACACCCGCGCGGCCTGTTCGTGGTCCAACCCGGCACCCTGGTCGTGCACCGCCACCCAGGCCTGTGCGGTATCGCCGCCGCATTCTATCGTCACCGTCGAATGCTGGGGGCTGTAACGGATCGCATTGGTCAGCAGGTTGAGCAGGATCTGCAACACGCGGCGAAATTCGCCGGTGGCCGGGACTTGCGTGCCCTCGGCGGGCGGCACCAGCGTGATTCCGCGTTCCTGCGCGCGCATCGCCAGGATGCCTGCGGCGCGGCGCGCGCAATCGGCCAGATCGATGCGATCGGGCGCGGGGCTGAATTCGGGTGCCTCCACCGCGTCGAGATCGGCCAGATCCTCGACCAGCGACAGCAGATGGCGCCCGGCCTCGGCAATATCGGCGGCATAGCCGGCATAGGCGTCGGCTATCGGCCCGGCCAGCCGCGTGCGGATGGTTTCGGCATTGGCGATGATGCGGTTGATCGGCTGGCGCAAGGCCGGGGCCAGATCGCGCCCGATCAGGCGATTGCCCGGCAAAGTCACCGGCGCAATCTCTTGCGCTGGCGGTCTAGGGTCCGCCAGCGCATCGGCCAGGATCAGCAGATCGAACCCCGCATCACCATGCGGCACAATCCGCGCGCGCCAGGTGCGCGCCGATCCGGCGATATGAAACGCCACATCGTCAAGCAGGCGCCAGTGCAAGGGCTGGCGGTGCGCCACCCCGATCAGGTCGACCGCTGCGCTCCACACCAGGCCTTCGCGTTGCCAGCGTTCGGCCAATGCGCTCAGCGCCGCCGCCTCACCGGCCAGATCGGCATCATCGCCGCGCAGATCGACCGCCAGCACACGTTGATCGGCGCCCAGCACCGCATGGATCGCGGCAATCTGGTACAACACCGCATCATCGGGCGCGATGTCGGCCACCGCGTCGCCCGCCAGGCGCCATTGCGTCAGTTCGATGCGCGTGCCCTGCCCATCGGGCGCGGCATAGGCCAGAAAGGCGATCATCTTGCCTTCATCGACTGCGCCAAGCTGCCGCAATTGCGCCACGCCCGATGCGCGCACCCGGCGCACCAGCGTCAACAGCGCGGGCACCGCCAGCGTGCCCGGCATATCACCGCCGCACCGCACCTGCAGCCCGGCGAGCGCCGCGTCAGCCTCGACCAGACGGTCGGCGTTGTCGCAAAGACCCCGCACCGGGGTGACCCGGCTCATCCGCCCTGCCCCGCCAGCACATGCTCTGCCGCCCCGGCATCGGCGGGCAGCGCCACCAGCGCGGGATCGGCCTCGGGACGGATCGCCAGCAATTGCGCCGCCGCATCAGCGGGCGACAACCCGGTGGCGCGCAGCATCAGCGCCAGCCGCAAGGGATCATCCTCGGCACAGGCGAGCGTGACCAGTTCACGTGGTTGCCCCGAAGCCAGCGCCAGCGCGCTGAGAAACAACGGCACCCCGGCCTCATCGATGCGCAAGGCCATCGCCGTGTCGGGCCCGAGCACCGTCAGCACGCGGCGCAGCAACGCCAGGCGCCCATGCGGATCATCGGGCGCGGCGTGCCGGGGATGGCGCACCGGCGCGGCATGTTCGGCGCGCACCCCATCGGCAATCGCGTGGGCCATATGCAACAGATCACCGGGCAATTCCCCCAGCGGCAGGCACATCCGGCGCAAACTTTGCCCCAGCCGCGTCTGCACCGCCAACAGCGCGGTGGTCGCAATCGCCACATCATCGCCCACCGTGCCCGCATCGAGCCGCCGCCTGATTAGCGGGGGCAGCACCGGATCGAGCGCGCGGCGCGCGGCCAATTGCGCGATCAGCCGTGTTTCGATGGCGATGGCATGCAGATGCAGGGCAATCGCGCGATTGGCCATCAGCCTGTCGCGCACCGGATCGGCCAGTGCCGCCTCATCCGCCACCAGTTGCGCGGCCAGATCACCCGCCAGCGCCCGCACGCGCGCCACGGTTTCATCATCCAGCAGCATGGTCGGCCCCAGCCCGACCAGACTTTCGAGCACATGCGCCGTCATCGCCAGCCGATGGTCGGCGGCGGTCAACGCGCTGTCGGGGTGTGCCGCCTGTGTCATGGCGCAACCCTAGCCGGTTCCGGTTAAATCGGGGTTAGCCACCGGAGTCACCGCGATGGCCCAGACCATCAGCCCCAGCACCGCCGTGCGCAGGCAGAAATCAAACGGCAACAGCGCGCTGGTTACCGCCAGCGCCACACCCAGCACCAGCCGGTCGCGCAACCACCAGGTGGCCCGCCGGTCGCGCACCACGCGCGGCAGCAGATGCAGCAACAGCATCAGCGCCAGCGGCGCAAACCAGGTGATCGCAAACGGCCAGGCCAGCGCCAACGGCACCCCGGTGACATGCGGAATATCGCTGCGCCAGGCCGCCAGCATGACAAAGGCCACATCGATGACCGCCTCGAACCCTGCCCCGGTGGGCGATGCCTTGCCGGTTTCGAGCAGCGACTGCCGCTCGATCCGGGTCATCAACGTGGCCACTTTGGCCAGCACCCAGGCCAGCGCGAGCAAGGCAAAACCGGGGGTGCGCCAGCCGAACCAGCCCGACCCCAGCCCCAGCAACAGCGCCACCACGCCGCCCATTGCCACCACCCAGGGCCGCGTTCCGGCATGGAGCAGCGCAGGGCCCGCCCCGTGCACAGCGCGTGCCGCCAGCCATTCGCCGGGGCTGCGCACATGCGCGCTTTGCGTGTGCAGCCGCAGCCACACCGGTTCGAACGCATGGGCTTCGTCTTCGCTGCGCACCACGGTCCAGCGGCCATCGTCGAGCACCGCCGTGGGCAGCACCTGCAACGGCACCCGCCCCTGCACCGCCAGCCGCAACAGCGCCGCCGGCGCGTTCCATTCGGGCGGCAGATCGCCCAGCCCGGCAACCAGCCGGCCCGGCAGCCGCATCGCCCCGGCATAGGCGTGGTTGATATCGATCCGTTCAAACCCGGCGGCCATGCCTGCCTCGACCGGCAGCGCCAGCACGCCGTTGGCATCCTTCAGATGCGCCAGCGCGATCTCGGGCTGGGCCAACAGCCCGTCGCCCAGCACGATCAGATCATCATCGGCATTGACCAGCGGCAACAGCGCGTGGGCCGACGTGATCACATGAAACCGCGCGCCACCGGATTCGCTGGCATGCTGCAATGCGATCACTTCGCCGGTCAGCGCCTCGGTCACCACGACGATCCGCGTGCAGCCCAGCGCCAGCGCCAGACCAAGCTGGTGTCGGGCCAGCGACCGCCCACCGATCGTCAGATAGCCACGCAAACCCTGCGGTTCACCGGCAACGGCATCGGTTATGGACAGCAATGCGACCCGCAAGGTCCCCGGTCTCCTGTTTCGCGGCGGCGTAAGAGTCTGTTTCGAAAGTCGCCTTTCGGCGACTTTGTGCCACCCACCACCCCGCACCCCCGACCCAACCGCCCATTTAAGGTACCCTGTGGGTGGTTGGGTCGGGGGTGCGGGGTGGTGGGTGGCACTTTCAAAACAGACTCTACATGCGGACCTAGACCATTCGCGCAAAAGGTAAAGTCACGCTGCGGGATCGATCTCGTCGAGCAGGCGGCGAATGCGCCGCACGATGGCCGGATCGCCCGGCACGCCGGCAATGGCCTCGTCGGCCAGCGTGATCAGCTCATCGCCATGAAACGTCGCCGCCAGCCCTTTCAGCCGTTCGGCGGCCTGCCGCCAGTTGGCATCGCAGCGTGCGCGCTGCATCAGGTCGAGCGCCGCCAGCGCAGAATCGAGGAACGCGCGGCGCAGTTCGCGCCGCAGTTCGGGATCATCCCCCAGCGCGCGCACCAGATGCGCATCGATTGCTTCACCAAGATAGGCCATGATCGCCACGATGCCCCCGCGCGGGTTAAGGCGGGGTTACACAAGGCCCGAAAACCGTGTTAGAACCGTGGCCATGAACGGGGGAACACGCATCATCGCGCTCGATGGCGGAACAGTCGAGGCCGATCCGGCCAGCCATTCGGCCTTTCCGGTCGACGAAACCGCCGACGATCACGCCGATTTCACCGAATCCGGGGCGGATTTTGCCGCCCCGCGCGGCGCCTTGCGCTGGCTGGTGCCGGGGCTGGCCATCGTGCTGCTGCTCGGCTGGACTGTGCTGTTCGTGGTGGCCAAGGCGGGCGCCTTGCGCGCCGCGCCGACGCCCGATGCGGTGGTCAACCTGATTGCGATCTGGGCGCTGCCGGTGATGCTGGTGCTGGTCGGCGTGCTGATCGCGCGCACCACCTTGCGCGATGCCAGCCGCCATGCCGTGGTGATCCATGCGCTGGCCGATGAAAGCCGCGCGCTCGAATCGCGGCTGCGCGCGATGAACACCGAATTGTCGCTGGCGCGCGATTTCATCGCCGCACAGGGCCGCGATCTCGAAGCGCTGGGCCGCGTGGCGGTCGATCGCCTGACAGGATCAGCCGACCGGTTGAAAGATCTGATCGCCGGGCAAGGCCAGGATATGGATCATATCGGCACGGTCGCGGCCAAGGCGCTGGACAACATCGGCACACTGCGCACGCATCTGCCGGTGATCAGCAATTCGGCCAAAGACGCCGCCAACGCGATTGCCCTGGCCGGGCGCACCGCCGAGGCGCAGTTGGAAGACCTGATCGCCGGGTTCAACCGCCTCAATGAATTCGGCAGCGCCAGCGGGCGCAAGGTAGAGGATGTGCGCGCCGCGGTCGATGCCGCGCTCGATGCCTTTGCCGGTGCCAGCGAACGGATCGCGGTGGCGGGCGATGTGCGCCTGCGCGCGGTGATCGATCAGCTCGATGCGCAACGCGCGCGCATCGATGCCGAAGAAGTGACCGCGCTGGCCGCGATCCGCGCCCGCGCCGATGCGCTGGCGGGCGAACTGGCGCGCCAGCGCGAAGTGATCGCCAGTGCAGAGGAAGGCAGCCTGGCCGCGCTGGCCACGCGCATTGCCGCGCTCGATGGCGATGTGCGTAAAGTCGCCGCGTCGCTGGCGCGCGCGATCGAGGAAGTCGGGCGCGACCACGATCAACTGGTGTCGGATTCGCGCGACCGCCTGCGCCGCTTTGAAGAAAGCGCCGGATCGCTGGGCCGCGCGCTGGTGGATGAGGCCGGTTCGGTCGATGATGCGCTGGCCACCCGGCGCCACGCGCTCGAAGCCGCGCTCAACGCCACCGCCGAAGGGTTTGCCGCCCGGCTGGAGGCGCTCGATGCCGCGATCGGCCAGCGCCGCGCGGCGATGGCCGCCGCCGCCGCCGACAGCGCCGATGCGATCGACACGCGGCTGGCGCGCATCGACAGCACGATCGAAACGCAGCGCCAGCGGCAGATTGCCGCGATCGAGCATCTGGCCACCACGTGCGACGCCCTGGCCACGCGCATCGCCGCCTTTGCGCAGACCATCGATTCCACAGCCGAGGCCGGATCGCGCACCACCAGCGTGGTCGATGCGGCGATGGCCACGCTGACCGACCGGCTGACCGCGGCGCGCACCGCGCTGGGCGGCACCGATACGACGATTGCCGGGCTGACCGATGCCGCGGTGCGCCTGCTGGAACTGATCGAGGCGGCCAAGGACCACACCCGGACGCAAATCCCCGAAGCGCTGCGCAGCGCGATCGCCGGGATGGACGGGGTGGAACGCCGCGTGCTGAGCCTGCGCGAAGGGCTGGTCGAGGCGGGCAATGCGGGCGCCGCGCTGTCCGACATGGTCGATGCCACCGGCGCGCGGCTGGGCGATGTACGCGGCGATATCGCCGCGATCCACGACGCATTGCTGACACGCACCGCCGAACAGGAAAAGCGGCTGGGCACAATCCGCGATCTGGTGCGCGCGGCGCAGGCCGACAGCGACACGCTGACCGGATCGATCGAGCGCCGTCTGGCGGGCGCGATTGCCGAACTGGAGGCCGCCGCGCACAAGGCCGGGGCCGATCTGAACGACAGCACCGCCGCCGACATCAGCGCAATGGCCGCGCGCTTTGGCGAAGAAACCAGCGCGGCACTGGCGCGCGTGGTGCAAGGGCGCGGCGCGCAGATGATCGCCCGGCTGGAAGAAGCGATGGACAGCGCGTCCAGCTCTGCCCGCGAAACCGCGTTGCAGATGCGCGATCAGCTTGCGCGCATCGACGAACTGGCGGGCAATCTGGAAAGCCGGGTCAACCACATCCGCGAACGCGCCGAGGAACACGTCGACAGCGATTTCGCCCGCCGCACCGCACTGATCACCGAAAGCCTGAATTCCACCGCGATCGACATCACCCGCATCCTGTCGGCGGATGTGTCGGAAAGCGCCTGGGCGTCATACTTGCGCGGCGAACGCGGCATCTTCACCCGCCGCGCCGTCTCTCTGCTCGACACCGCCGACGCGCGCGCGGTGCAGCAGCATTACGAAACCGACGAGGAATTCCGCACCCACGTCAACCGCTATATCCACGATTTCGAAAGCATGCTGCGCCAGTTGCTGTCCACCCGCGACGGCAACGCACTGGGTGTGACGCTGCTGTCGTCCGACATGGGTAAGCTTTATGTCGCGCTGGCCCAGGGCATCGAACGCCTGCGGACATAAGCACCCGCTGCCGCCTTTCCACAATCTATCTTACAACACCCGCTCGTCCTGAGCCTGTCGAAGGACGCTAGTTGCAGGAACCACCGGGCCGCCATCCGGTAAGCTGGCTGCAACGCCAGATGGGCATAGGCTACAACGAAGCCGCCCGCTGGCACGAACGCTTCGAAGCCGAAGGCCCGTTTCGCTGGAGCCCGTAGGGTGTGTGGCATAGGGACGCCCTGCGCCCACCGCGAGCACCAGGATTGACCTCACCAACTGTTGCTTCGCCAGATCCGATTGCGGACTAGTGATTTTCGGACGCCCCATCCAGATAGTCACCTTTTTCGATGGCCTTATAGTCATACTGGCTCTGGACTTCTCCGGCCTCATATCGCACCTTCAAAGCATCTTTTTTCGACATCAGATTGAATTTGATGGTTCATTTTGCATAATTTTTGCCTAAATAGCATATAAATTGACTGACGCACTGATTCGGGAGCGCGAAATGCTATTGAGATTCAGCGCGAAAAATTATCTCTCGGTCTCTGGCACTGACGAGATCTCGCTGGTTGCATCCAGCCTCAAAGGTCCGGAATGTAGCTTGGCGCCCATCCCCGGAACGGATCTCTCAGCACTGCCGAGTGCAATAATTTATGGCGCCAATGCGTCTGGTAAGACAAATTTTTTGAAGGCGTTTAGCTTTCTCAGAAGCGCTATCCTCCAGTCACATACGCGCGGTAATCCTGAGGGCGGTGTTCCGCGCATTCCGTTCAAGCTTGATCCAGCTCGCGCACGGGAAACATCCGCGCTAGAAGCCGAATTCATCGTCGATGGGGTCAGGCTGCAATACGGTTTCGAGTGCGACGACAACGCCTTTATTGCCGAGTGGTTGTACGCCTACCCAGAGGGTAAGCGGCGTAGAATGTTCGAGCGTACAGGAAACGAGGTCGAGTTCGGATCCCATTTCAAAGGGCCGAAGAAAATTCTGGTTGACCTCATGCGAGCAAATAGTTTGTTCATTTCGACTGCGACACAGAATGATCATGAGGAATTAAGCAAGATCGTCGCTTTCTTCAGACGTACCCGTTTCAGCATGAACGTAGCAGTTGCTAAAGAACTGATAAATAATACTTTTAAGAAAGACCAAGTCGATCCAAGAACGATAGAATTTCTTAAATCCATCGGAACAGGAATTATCGGCTTCAGGCAAATGGACATTGAAATTCCCGACTCTGTCAGGATGATCACGAAAGAATTTGTCTCAATTGCTCGAAAGCATATGGGAGAAACTGCGACCATCGAAGATGATAATTCTGACCGCTTACGAGATGTTGCGATAGAATTCTCTCATGCGGGCGTTTCGGGCGAACCTTGCTATTTCGGCCTTGAGCGCGAAAGCTCAGGAACACGGCGCCTTGTTCTAATGATGAACACTGTATTCAAAGCACTTGACGAGGGAACTCTCGTCGTGATCGACGAACTCGATGCGAGCCTTCATACCTTTGCCGCTGCCCAGATCTTGGAGCTTTTTGAAAACCCGAAAATCAACCAAAACGGGGCCCAACTGATTGCTACAACACACGACACGAACCTGCTTAGTCTCTCAACATTACGGCGTGACCAGATTTGGTTTTGCGAAAAGGACGAAACTGGCGCGTCGCATTTGTTCCCGTTGTCCGACATAAAATCGAGGCCAACCGATAATTTCGAACAGGGATATCTTGAAGGCCGTTACGGCGCGATCCCTTACTCGGGCGATCTCGTCGCGTTGTTCGAGGCGAAATGATGAGAGAGCGGCGATCACTACGACGGGCCCCGCCCACCCGTTCGCCAAAGCGAAAATTCATCATCTATAGTGAGGGTAAGAACACCGAGCCCGATTATTTTCGTGCCGTGCAACGTGACCTTCTGGGCGCGCTCGTAGACCTTGATATGATTGATGCTGCTGGCGTACCGATGACGATTGCGGAGCGGGCGTGCGAGCGGGCATCGTCTATGAAGCGAAGTCGCGGGCGAAAGTCATCGTTTGAGGAAGGCGATCAGGTGTGGGCAGTTTTCGATTGTGATGAACATCCCAAGGTTCCCGAGGCACTCGAACGGTGCCGTACTAGCGATGTAAAGGCCGCCTTTTCCAATCCATGCTTCGAAGTTTGGCTTATACTTCATTTTGATGATTTTGACCGCCCGGACGACCGTCATCAGGTTCAAGCTGCCTTAGCCAAGGTATGCGAAGGCTATGATCCAAAGGGCAAAAAATCGGCGGATTTTAGCAAATTGATGCCGAAGGTCGGTGACGCCGAGGTGCGAGCGAAACGGCAACTGGCATGTCGAGAAAGCGAGGGGCAGCCACCAAGGCGACCGTTTACGACGGTCTTTAATCTGACCAACGCATTGCGTGAAGCCCACCTTGCTTACAAGGGCTAGGACGCCGACAATGGCGCTTACTTTGTGCCACCAAGAATAGACCCCAATCTATCCTTGTCGAACGTTTCCCATGAATGACGGCTTTCGGGTTCTGTGCGGCCGCCACTGAACTACCAAAATGGACGCGAAGCGGTCATTACCGACATGGCTGAGATGGTGGCGGCTATGCCCTTCCCTCTCACCCCCAATCAATGAAAATCCCGTGACCTCGGGATCACCAGCATATCCCTCGGATGCCCGCGTGTCGGCGCCGGGATCGGGCGGGCCACTTCGTCGGCACGGGCCAGTGCGGGGTCGAAGGGCTGGTGGGACAGGCGGGCCAGGTCGTGGCTGGCGTCGGTCAGGTGGGCGGCGATCACGTGGATCACTTCGTCGTCGTATTCGACGCGGCCGCGCACTTCCATCAGGCGGGCGCCCATTACCACCTTGCGCTGTTTTTCTTTCAGGTCGGGCCAGATCACCAGATTGATCACCCCGGTTTCGTCTTCCAGCGTGATGAAGCAAACGCCCTTGGCGCTGCCCGGTTGCTGGCGCACCAGCACCACGCCTGCGACATGGACCATGGCGTGGCTTTTGCGGGTGCGCAGATCGGCGGCGCGCAGGAAACCGCGTTCGGCCAGGCGCGCGCGCAGGAATGCCATCGGGTGCGCCTTTAGCGACAGGCGCAGGGTCTGGTAATCGGCCACCACTTCCTCGCCCGCGGGCATCACCGGCAGGCGCGTCCGCACCGCCTCTATCCCTTCGTCGCGCGCGCGCATCGCGGCAAACAGCGGCAGATCGGGCGCGGCGATCAGGCTGCGCGCGTGCCACAGCGCTTCGCGGCGCGAAATGCCGATCGATCCGAACGCATCGGCGCTGGCCAGCCGCTCGATCACCGACGGCGACAGCCCGGCGCGCGCGCGCAGATCGGCCAGATCGTGATAGGGCCCCTCGTGCTGGCGCGCGGCGATCAGCGCGGCGGCATGGACCTGCGCCAGCCCATCGATCTGGCGCAGACCCAGCCGCAGCGCATGACGCTCCGCCCGAACCGCCCGCCCCCCGTCACCGCACGCAAAGCCCTCCCCCTCAGGGGGAGGGTTGGGTGGGGGTGTTTGCGGCCGGTATGGCGTGCCACCATGCGAACTTGCAGACACCCCTTCCCAACCCATCCCCAATGGGGCGGGGTCAACGATTTGCCGTTCCAGCGTGCAATCCCATTCGCTGTGGTTCACATCGGGGGGCAGCACCGTCACACCATGATCGCGCGCATCGCGCACGATCTGTGCAGGGGCGTAAAACCCCATCGGCTGCGAATTGAGCAGGCCACAGGCAAACGCCGCCGGGTAATGGCATTTCAGCCAGCTCGACACATAGACCAGGTGGGCAAAGCTGGCGGCGTGGCTTTCGGGAAAGCCATATTCGCCGAAACCCTTGATCTGGTTGAAACAGCGCACGGCAAAATCGGGGTCATAGCCGCGCCCGATCATGCGCGAGACCATCATCTCTTCCAGTTCGTGCACCATGCCCCGGCTGCGGAACGTGGCCATCGCCTTGCGCAGCCGGTTCGCCTCCAGACTGGAAAACTGCGCCGCGTCCAGCGCGATCTTCATCGCCTGTTCCTGAAAGATCGGCACGCCATAGGTGCGCCCCAGGATCGCGGTGAGTTCATCGGGCGGGCCGTGGTGCGGATCGGGCGCGGGGATCATCACCGGTTCATCGCCGCGCCGCCGTTTCAGATAGGGGTGCACCATGTCGCCCTGGATCGGGCCGGGGCGCACGATCGCCACCTGCACCACCAGATCATAGAATTCGCGCGGGCGCAGGCGCGGCAGCATGTTCATCTGCGCGCGGCTTTCCACCTGAAACACCCCCAGCGAATCCCCCCGGCACAGCATGTCGTAAACCGCCGGATCTTCGCGCGGGACGCTGGCCAGCGTCAGATCGCGGCCATGGTGCGCGCCCAGCAGATCGAGGCATTTGCGGATGCAGGTCAACATGCCCAGCGCCAGCACATCAACCTTCATGATGCCCAGCGCGTCGATATCGTCCTTGTCCCATTCGATGAAACTGCGATCGGGCATCGCGCCATTGCCCACCGGCACGGTTTCGATCAGCGGGCCCTGGGTCAGGATGAACCCGCCGACATGCTGCGACAGGTGGCGCGGCATGCCGATCATCTGTTCGGCCAGCCGGATCACCCGGCGCAGATGCGGATCGGCCAGATCGAGCCCGGCCTGCGCCACGTTGCGCGCGCCCACTTCGCCGCCCCAACTGCCCCATACCGTGCGGGCCAGCGCGCCGGTCACATCCTCGGTCAGGCCCATCGCCTTGCCCACTTCGCGGATCGCCATGCGCGGGCGATAATGGATCACCGTGGCGCACAGCCCGGCGCGATGGCGGCCATAGCGGCGATAGATGTACTGGATCACTTCCTCGCGCCGTTCGTGTTCGAAATCGACATCGATATCGGGCGGTTCCTTGCGCTCTTCGGAAATGAACCGGTCGAACAGCAGCGCGTGGCGGGCCGGATCGACCGCGGTGATGCCCAGGCAATAACACACCGCCGAATTGGCCGCCGATCCGCGCCCCTGGCACAGGATCGGCGGGTTTTGCGACCGCGCGAAATCGACGATGTCCTTGATCGTCAGGAAATACGTCGCCAGGTTCAGCTTGCCGATCAGCGCCAGTTCGCGGTGCAGCGTCTGCGCCACCGCCTCGGGCCCGCCGTCGGGATAGCGCTGTGCCGCGCCGATCCAGGTCTGTTCGGCCAGCCAGCCTTGCGGATCGCGCCCGTCGGGGCAGATTTCCTCGGGATATTCGTAACGCAGTTCGGTCAGCGCGAACGTGCAGGCATCGGCCAGCGCGCGCGCGGCGGCAATCGCATGGGGCCAGCGTTCGAACAGGCGGATCATTTCGGCGGGCGATTTCAGATGGTGTTCGGCGTGGGGTTCCAGCCGGTGCCCGGCGGCGGCCACGGTGGTGCGGTGGCGGATCGCAGTCATCACATCGTGCAGCGGGCGCCGCGCCGGTTCGTGATAGAGCACATCGTTGGTGGCCAGCAGATCCAGCCCGTGCGCCCGCGCCAGCGCATCGATCGCGTTGATCCGCGCGACATCGTCGCCCTGATGGAAATGGCATACCGCGATATGCCGCATTGTCGGCAGGCTGTGGACAAGATGGGGGACAAGCCCGGCAAAATCGGTGGACAGGCTGGTCATGACCGGTGGATCATGCGCCTCTCCCTTCAGGGGAAGGGCTGTCACATTGGTCGGCACCATGATCGTCAGCGGCTGATCCAGATCGCGCGGCGGGATCGCCACCAGCGCGATGTCTGCGCCATGCGCGGCCAGCATCGCCAGCGTGATGTCGCATTGCCCCTTGTCCTGCCAATCGCCATCGGGCGTGGCCATGCGGCCCTGCGAAATCAGCCGGCACAGGCGGCCATAGCCGGCGCGATTGTGCGGATAGGCCAGAAATGACAGTCCTTCGGTGGTTTCGATCCGACAGCCGATCACCGGGCGCAGGCCGAGCGCCAGCGCCTCGCCATGCAGGCGCACCACCCCGGCCAGCGAATTGGCATCGGCAATGCCGATCGCGTCATAGCCCAGCGCGCGCGCGGTGGTGACCAGATCGACCGCATCCGACGCCCCGCGCAGAAACGAAAAACAGCTCATCAGCCCCAGCTCGACAAAATCCGCCCGCGCCGGTGCGCCCGGCCCGGTGGGCACGGCATGGCGGCGTTCGGGGGTGAGCGCGGATTCGGGCATCGCCGGTCAGCCCCGCGCCGCCAGCGCCAGATCGGCGGCAAAGCGCGCCGCCTCGTCCGCCCGCGCCGCCTCGCCCAGCCGCAACTGGTGCGCCGGATGGCTGGTGATCACCAGCCGCGCGCCATCGTCCAGCGCGATCAACCGCCCGCGTTCCTGCTGCACCCCGATGGTGCGGCCCAGTATCGCCCGCGCCGCGCTGGCCCCCAGCGCCACGATCACGCGCGGGCGGATCAGCGCGCGTTCGGCATCGAGCCACCAGCGGCAGGTATCGATCTCGCGCGCGGTGGGGGTCTGGTGCAGGCGCTGTTTGCCCTGCGACACATGCTTGAAATGGCGCACCGCATTGGTCAGCCGCGCCACCGCCAGGTTCAGCCCGATGGCATCGGCGTGCTGGCGCAGGACGTGCCCGGCGGGGCCCACGAAAGGGTGCCCGGCCTGTTCCTCGTGATCGCCGGGCTGTTCGCCGACGATCATCAGCCGCGCATCGGGTGGCCCCTTGCCCGGCACCGCGCGCGTGCCGTTGCACCCGATCGCACAGCGACGGCACGCCGCCACCGCTTCATCGAGCGCGGCCAGCGTGGCGGGCGGGCGACCGGCATTGTCCCCGCCCAGCGCGATCATCGCCGCCTCGCGCGCCTGGGCAGAGGCGATCAGTTCGGGAATCAGATCGGCCTCGGGCAGGTTTTTCCAGTACCGGCGCGGCATTTCCTTGACCATGGCATCGATTTTCAACCGCGCCGGGTTGAAGATCGATGCGTAATAGGTGCGCCACAGCGCCTCGGCCGGATCGCCCGCCGGGCAATCGGTGCGGCTGGCCGGGGGCCCTTCGTGCAGCGCGGCGCCATCCCAATGCACCGCGCCCTGCGGGGTGAGGATCGACCAGCGCATCGCCGCAAACCGGCGCACGAAAAACCCGGCATTGGCGCGCAGGATATGGTGCATGGGTTCGAACCATGCGACGTAATGTTCGCCTTGCCCGGTTTCCACCACGCGAAACCGCACGAAAGCGCGCATCTTGTGCATGTCGCGCCGCACCGCGCGGGCCAGCGCATCGATCGCCCGCACATCGGGATCGGCCCGGTCCGCCATCAGCCGGGGCACGGCCTGCAACCGCCAGAGCACACGATAGAGCAGATCGAACCGGCCCGGATCACGGTGCAGCGCGGCCCGCCCGGCCAGATCGAGAAAATCGCGCGAGGCACGCACCGGCGGCGCATCGGCGCGCGGCGCGGGGGGATCATCGCCCGCAAACAGATCGCGCGCCGCCTGCCCCGGCACCGACCAGCCCACCCGGTCGGGCGCCACCCCGGCCTGGATCAGCCGCCGCGCGCCATCGCGCCAGCCGTCGAAATCATCGGGTGCGCCAATCGCCATGGTCACGCGGGCGATTGTGCCGGTCATGCAAACAGTTCCAGTTGTTCGCCCCGGCGCGGCGCCACCACTGCGCGCAGATCGGCGCGATCGGCCAGCACCACCGGGCGCCAGTCGGCGGCGATGATGAACGGGCGCACTTTGGTCAGCGACACGGTCAGCCGCGCCAGATCGGCCAGATCGAGCCGCCGTTGCCGCCGCGCCGACAGGATCGCCGCCACCGCGCGCACTCCCAGCCCCGGCACGCGCAACAGCGCCTCACGCGGGGCGCGGTTGACATCGACCGGAAAGCGGTCGCGGAATTTCAGCGCAAAGGCCAGCTTGGGATCGATATCGAGCGGCAGCATCCCGCCCGGACCGGTTGCCGCGCGCACATCGTCGAGCCCATAGCCATAAAACCGCATCAGCCAGTCGGACTGGTACAGCCGGTGTTCGCGCAGCAACGGCGGGCGTTTGAGCGGCAGCACCGCGCTGGCATCGGGAATCGGGCTGAACGCCGAATAATAGACCCGGCGCAGACCGAACCGGCCATAGAGCCCCGACGAGCGGGTGATGATATCGGCATCGCTGGCCGCATCGGCGCCGACGATCATCTGCGTCGATTGCCCGGCCGGGGCATAGCGCGGGGCATGGCGGAAACGCCGCCGCGCATCGCGCCCTTCGACAATCGCACCCGCCATCAGATCCATCGCGCCCTCGATGCGCGGCGCCGATTTGTCGGGCGCCAGCCGGGTCAACCCGGCGACCGTGGGCAATTCGACATTGATCGACACCCGGTCGGCATGGAGCCCGGCGCGGCGCACCAGATCGGGATCGGCCTCGGGAATTGTCTTGAGATGGATATAGCCACGAAATTCATGCTCTTCGCGCAGGATCCTGGCGGTTTCGATCAACAGTTCCATGGTGTGGCTGGAACTCTTGATGATGCCCGACGACAGGAACAGCCCCTCGATATAGTTGCGGCGATAGAACGTCATCGTCAGGTCGGCGACCTCTTGCGGGGAAAACCGCGCGCGGCGCACGTTCGAACTCTTGCGGTTGATGCAATAGTGGCAGTCGAAAATGCAGTGGTTGGTCAACAGCACCTTGAGCAGCGATATGCACCGCCCATCGGGCGCATAGGCGTGGCAGATGCCCATGCCTTCGGTCGATCCGATCCCCTTGCCCGACCGGCTGTCGCGCCGGGTGGTGCCCGATG
Source organism: Novosphingobium sp. FSW06-99 (assembly GCF_001519065.1). Classification (GTDB taxonomy): domain Bacteria; phylum Pseudomonadota; class Alphaproteobacteria; order Sphingomonadales; family Sphingomonadaceae; genus Novosphingobium. Next base: position 393,822 of record NZ_KQ954255.1, on the reverse strand, counting down.
ACGCGCACGAGGCATCGTATTTTGCCGCATCGGCCAGGATCGCCAGTTTTTCGAGCGTGCTGAGTTGGGTCATTTGTTCCTTATATGTTCCATTTTTCACCAAGGCCAGTGGCCAGGCGGGCAAGATGGAACGCGGGCGATTTTCCCCTTGCACAATCCGGTGGAAACTCTTGAATGGGCGCGGCGCGGCAACCGGGGGGAACGGCCATGAACACGATGATGCGCAAGGCATGGCTGGGCATCCTGCTGGTGCCGATGCTGGCCGGTTGCGCGCTGAAACTGCCGCAGATCGACCGGCCCGCGCTGGCCAGCCAGGCGGTGATCCCTGCCCATCCGATCGCGGTGAACAGCAACGAACTGTTCGCGGCGCGCGCCGTTGCCACCAGTGGCAGGCCCGCCACCGGATCGATCTATGCGCGATCGCGCCGCCTGCTCGCGGCCGACCATGCCGATGGCGCCAACGCCGCCAAATGCGCGGCGCTTGCCGCCGCACATCCCGCGCTGACCCGCGATGTGCCCATGCGCAAGGATGCCATCGTGGTGCTGTCGGGCGGCGGCGCGCACGGCACGTTTGGCGCGGGGTTGCTGCTCGGGCTGCAGGATGTCGGTGCTTTGCCCGAAGAGGCGCAGATCGTCACCGGGATCAGCACCGGCGCGTTGCAGGCGACATTCGTGTTCCTGGCCCGCCAGCCGGTGCCCGCCGACCGCACGTATGGCTGGCTCAACCCCGGTGCGCTGGCAGTGCATGCGCTGCCCGGCGCGATCGGCGCATCGCCACCGGTGCCCGGCCATTCCAGCCTGGAAGACCTGGCGCTGGCCTATGCCATCCATGACGAGGCCGAGATTGCCCATCTGACCGTGCCGGGCAGCAGCGGACTGCTGACCAAGGGGCTGACCCTGATCGAACAGGGCGCGCTGGCCGATCTGACGCCGCTGCGCACGCGGCTGCGCGATCTGATCAGCCCCGATACGATCGCGCAGATCGCCTTGCAGGGCTGTGCCCAGCGCGCGCTGCTGATCGGGGCGGCCGATTATGACGATGGCAACGGCTATGCGCTCGATCTGACGCGGCTGGCGCTGTCGGCCTTCGATCGGGACGGGCAGGCCGTGGGCATGGACGCGGTGCGCGATGCCTATGTCGCGGCGATGATCGCCTCATCGTCGGTGCCGGTGCAGACCCTGCCGGTGCAATTGCGCTTTGCCGTGATCGGCGAGGCCGGGCAGAGCGTGCACCAGCACATGTTCATCGACGGGGGCGCCAAAGTCGGCGTGTTCGTGCCCGACCGCACCGATGCGCGCGCGGTTACGCTGCTGGTCAACACCTCGCTCGCGACCAGTCCCGCCGACCCCGCCAATCCGCCCGTGGCCACCGCCAAATGGGATGTCGCCAGCTTTCTCGACCGGATTGTCGAGGATATTCTGGAAACGCAGATCTACAACCTGTCGGTCGGGCTGGTGCAGGATCGCGTCGATCTGGCCCAGGGCCAATTGCACATGGCCTATCTGTCGAACCACGACGACAACACCGCCACCGGCACGCTGGGCCCCGCCCCCGCAGACCATGTCTATGCCGCCAACGGCACGCGCCAGACCTGCACCGCGTGGCAGGCGGTCGATGTCAGCGTCCCCAACCCGCCGCAGCAGTATTTTCCCGACTATATGGCCTGCCTGATCGATTATGGCCGCAGCCGGGGGCAACAACAGCAATGGAACCTGATCCTGCCGGCGGCGAAATAGCGGGTTCACCCTCTCAAGGCCGCCATGGCGATTACCGGCGGCGGGCGCACCGGACCGCGCCGCGTGCGGGGGCCCAGGCCAAACAGCGGCAGCAGCCCGAACCGCGCCAGCAGGCGATGCACCAGCAGTGGCCCGACCACCCCTGTCATCGTGCACACGATCCAGTAAAGCCCGGCCCAATGCGGCACATGCAAGTGCATCAGCGCCGTGCGCGCGCCCGCCGTGCCCAGGATATGCATGACATAGATCGCCATCGATGCCGTTCCCAGCGGCACGAACAGCGCGCGCGCGCCGGTCTGTGCCAGCAACCGCGACAGCGCCAGCATGGCCGCGATGCCGCCGATCGCGGCCGGCAATGCCGCCGGTTTCAGATAGGGCGCCTCGCCAGACAACGGCATCACCAGGCAGCCGATGACCCACAGCGCGATCGCGGCGGGCAGCACCAGCAACGCCGTGCGCGCGCGCAAGCCCCTGATCGTATCGGCCGCCAGCACGCCGGTGACGAAAAATACCGCCTGGTAACACACCTGGTGTGCGATCTGATCGCCATCGAGAAACTGGCTGGCGACCATGCCCGCCAGCGCCAGCGGGATCAGCACACGCGCGCGCACCCCCACCAACGCGATCACGGTCATATAGACCATCAGCGCATAGAGGAACCAGAACGGTGAAATCGGCCGCCACGCGATCATCGCCAGCGCCGACCAGTCGGCATGGCCGTTGGTCATCCCCGACAACCGGACCATCAGCACCCCCTGCACCAGCGACCACAACACATAGGGCCAGGCAATCGTCGACACTTTGGCCCGCAGGAAATCGCCCGCCCCGCGCCGCAGCGATCCGGGCACATTCAACCCGGCCAGCACCATGAACAGCGGCATGTGAAAGGTATAGAGCGCCAGATCGAACGTGCGCCAGCCCGCGCCCGTGGCAATCCCCGCCGACACCAGCCCGCGTTCGGCATGCCCTGCGACCACCAGCACCACCCCCAGCCCGCGCGCCAGATCGAGCCATGCCACACGCCGCCCGCTCAATTCGCCATCCTCGCCGCTCCACGCAGTGTTCACACCGCAGTCTATGCACCGCACGCACGCAGGCGCACGCGATGACGCATCGATCGTGGAGCTATAACCGGCGTTCGATTTGCCACGCCGGTCATCCGCACAAGCCTTGCAGAAACCATTCGGGCACACCGCCGCGCCCGTCGCCGGGCAGGCCCCGGCGATAGATCCAGTAACGGCGCCCGCTGCTGTCTTCGATGCGATAGTAATCGCGCAGCCGCGCCCCGCCTTTTTCGCGCCACCATTCGGGCGCGATCCGTTCGGGGCCTTCGGCGCGGGCGATTTCGTGCACCGCGCCGCGCCAGCGGAACAGGCGCGGCAATCCGTCGGGCGCCTCATAGATCACCGCGATCGGTTCGGCGCGGTCGAGCAGTTTGAGCGGGCGGGCGTGGAACGCCAGTTCCTCCTGCATCGCGCGCGTCGGATCGGGGGTGACCCAGCCTTGCGCGCGTTCGGGCAGATGGCTGGCGCGCGGCACCGGCATGGCCACTGCCGCAGCCCCCAACCGCGCCGTCAGCCGGTCGATACAGGCCGCCAGGCTGGTGCCGTGCTGTTGCGCCGATGCCTCGAGATCGGTCTGGCTCAGCATCAGCGGTTCGGCCCAGGGCGCCGACAGCCGCACCACCTCGATGCCGAAACCGGCGTCGCAATCGTCCAGCTTGTGCGCAAACAGCCGGGTGATATGCGCCGCATCGCGGGTCGGCGCCGCCAGTTCGAGCGCGCGCCGCAACACCCCGCCATCGACTTTCCACAAAGTCAGGTCGAGCCGCCGCGCGCCCTGCCCGTGCGCTTCAAGCCGCCGTGCCAGCGCCAGCGCCAGATCGGCCACCACCCGGTCGAGCAGATCGCGATGGCGCAGCGGTTCGATCAGCCGGCGCAGCACCGTCGGCACCGGCGCGGCGATGACCGGCAGGATCGGTTCGGGCACGCGCCCGGCAAACTGGTCGAGCCGCACCAGCGGATTGGCCGCAGGCGCACGCCGGTCGCGAAACCGCCGCGCCAGCGCGGACCGACCGATCGCGGCCAGATCGCCGATACGTTTGAGCCCCAACCGGTCGAGCAGCAGCAGCACCGCATCATCCAGCCGCAGCGCCGCCACCGGCAGATCGCGCAAGGCATCGAGCGGATCGCCCCCCTCGGCCAGCGCAGACCGGTCGGGGCCATGATGTGCCAGTGCCCAGGCCGCCCCCGCCGTGGGCGCGATCGCCAGCCGCACCTGCAACCCGCGCGCGGCAAAACAGGCACGGGCATCGACCATCAGCGCGTCTTCGCCACCGAACAGGTGCGCCACCCCGGTCACATCGACGATCAGTCCGTCGGGCGCGTCCAGCGCGCTCCACGGCCCCCAGCGCTGTACCCACAGCGCCAGCGTTTCGAGGAAGGCATGATCCCCGGCGGGATCGGCGGGATGCACTACCAGCCCCGGCGCCAGTGCGCGCGCATCGGCCAGCAACATGCCCCGGCGCGCACCCGCGGCGCGCGCCGGGGGGCTGACGGCGGTAATACGCGGCCCATGTGCGGTTTCGCCGATCAGGATCAGCGGCGCGGACGGATCAGGCCTGTCCTGACCCAGCCGCCAGCGATCGATCGCCAGCGTCGGACACCACGCCGCCATGATCCGTCGCGAAGACGGCGAGGCTGTGCCGTTCTCCATCATCACCAACTATCCATTGACCGGGTTGAAACACATGCGCGCGGAACAGATCGGCGCGCCAGCGCGGATCGCCAGGGGCATCCCGGTTCCAGCGCGGCGACGGACTGGGCGCGGCGGCAACGTCCCAGCGCATGCGCGCAGAGCCCAGATCGTGCCGCGCCGACAGCCGCACCATCCACAACGGCACGCCATGGCGTTCCGCCGCCAGGCTGAGCCGACGCGACGCGGTGAAATCCAGCGCCGCCGGATTGCCCGCCACTTCGCCGATGACAAAGGCCAGATCGCGGCAGCGCAACCCCTCTTCCAGCGCGAACAGCGCATCTTCGGCACGCGGGGCGGCGACATGGATCAGGCGATGGCGCAGCCCCGTGGGCAGGCCGGGGCGATAGGGCCGCCCCGACAGCCGGATCGCCGCCCGGTCCTGCACCCACAGCCACGGGCGATGATCGGCCGGATCGTCCATGGCATCGCGCGCCAGGGCCAGTGCCAGCGCGGCGCCGCTTGCCTCATCGGCAGAGGCGAACAGTTCGGTGTGGCGGCAGGAGGCACGTGCGGGATGGTGGAGTGGGATCGCCCCGCGCATGGCGTTCTGTAGAGGCAGCGCCCCTCCACCGGCTTTGCCGGTCCCCCTCCCCGTGCCGGGGAGGAATGATACGGAGGCTGCGAATCGATCCATGTTCCTATTATGTTCTCATTTGCCGATTGCGCAACAGCAAACGGGCCGGGGAACTGTTGCTCCCCGGCCCGCAGAATTTGCCGAAAAACAGATCCGTCAGAGAATCGGCGGCACCGATGAAGGCGGCAGATCGGCGTCTTCTTCGTGCACTTCGGTCAGTCCGCGCCCGACGTGGCTGCGGCTGCGGCTATAGGCGTAATAGACCACCAGGCCGAGCGCCGCCCAGCCGATGAACAGTTCGACCGTTGCCGCCGACAGGCTGTAGAACAAGTACAGGCAGCCCAGGATCGAGATCGGCGCGATCACCCACACCGCCGGGGTGTGGAACGGACGATGGCGCCCGGCATCGGTCACGCGCAGCACCATCACCGCGATCGACACCGCGGCAAAGGCGAACAGGGTGCCCGAATTCGACACATCGGCCAGCAGCCCAACCGGAAAGAACGCCGCGAACAGCGCCACGAAGATGCCGGTCAGGATGGTGATGACGTGCGGGGTGTGAAATTTCGGATGCACTTTCGAAAAGAATTCGGGCAGCAGCCCGTCTCGGCTCATCACAAAGAAAATGCGCGTCTGGCCGAACATCATCATCAGGATCACCGAGGGCAGCGCCAGAATCGCCGCCGCACCGACCAGCCAGCCGACAAACGGATGGCCGACCGACCGCAAGGTCCACGCCAGCGCTTCCTTCGAACAGACCACCGCGTTGTCATGGATCAGCGAACAGGCCTGCGACAGCGCGGGCGTGCCTGGATCGAGCGCGACATGCCCCGGCCCGAACACCGGCTGTGCGCCCACCGTGCCGATCACCCCTGCGGCCACCAGCATGTAGAACACCGTACAGATCGCCAGACTGCCGATCAGCCCGATCGGCATATTGCGCTGCGGATTGGTGGTCTCTTCGGCGGCGGTCGACACCGCATCGAACCCGACATAGGCGAAAAAGATCGAGGCCGCCGCGCCCGAAATGCCCGTAAACCCGAGCGGGGCAAACGGCACGAACTGGCCAGAGCGGATCACCGGCAGCGTAAGCGCCACAAACAGCGTCAGCGCGGCAATCTTGATCGCCACCAGCACCGCGTTGACCGTCGCGCTTTCCTTGGTGCCCAGCACCAGCAGCACGGTGATGATCGCCGCAATCGCCATCGCCGGCAGATTGATCAGCCCGCCGTCAAACGGCCCGCGCACCAGTTCGAGCGGCACGATTATGTGAAAACTGTTCTGGACGAACCCGATCATATAGCCGGACCAGCCGACCGACACCGCACCCGCCGCAATCGCATATTCCAGGATCAGCGCCCAGCCGACCATCCAGGCGACCAGTTCGCCCATCACCGCATAGCTGTAGGTATAGGCAGACCCCGAAACCGGCACCATCGCGGCCATTTCGGCATAGCACAAAGCCGCCACCGCACAGACGAACCCGGCAATCACAAAGCTGAGCATCATGCCCGGCCCCGCCTTTTGCGCGGCCTCTGCCGTCAACACGAAAATCCCGGTGCCGATGACGGCCCCAACCCCCAGCATGGTCAATTGAAACGCACCCAGCGACCGATGCAGCGATTTCTTCTCGGCCGTGGCTAGAATGGCGTCGAGTGATTTGACGCGACCAAACATTGAATTCTCCCGCCTTGGTCATTGCAAGATCTCGGCCCGCTCCGGCGCAACCTGCCGGACGGACCTGATTGCAATCGAAACCAGGTTATGGCGCGCGACGCTAGCCGCATGCCCGCCCCCGGCAAAGAGCTTTTTGCCTGCCGCTGCCCCTTGCCCTTGACGTCTGGCCGGTTAAGGGTCTGACTCGAAACGCGCGAAAGGGCGCGTTTCGAAGTCGGCACCAGCCCGCTCCCCCACCCGACCGCCCAATAACATACACTTACGTGGGTGGTCAGGTGGGGAGCGGGCCGGTGCCGACTTCCCGAACCGCCAGGTTCGGGTCAGACACGAAGGCAAGGCATTCGCTGCCAAAAGAGTGGGAAAAGACCATGTCGACAACGTTCCAGCTCGATACATCCACCAGCCGGGCGCATCCCACGCCCGCGCCGATGAAGCGGTTGACCGTGCCGCAGGTCCGCGAACGCAAGGTCGATGGCGTGACCGCCGAGCCGATCGTGATGCTGACCGCCTATACCGCGCGGCAGGCGCAATTGCTCGATGCGCATTGCGATCTGCTACTGGTCGGGGATTCGCTGGGCCAGGTGATCTATGGCCTGCCGTCGAGCGTGCCGGTCACGCTCGACATGATGATCGCCCATGGCGCGGCGGTGGTGCGCGGCAGCTATCACGCGGCGGTGGTCGTCGACATGCCGTTCGGCAGCTACGAAGCCTCGCCCGAACTGGCCTTTTCCAGCGCCGCGCGCGTGCTCAAGGAAACCGGCTGCGCCGCAATCAAGCTCGAAGGTGGCGAGGCAATGGCCGAAACGGTGGCCTTTCTGGTGCGCCGGGGCATCCCGGTGATGGGCCATGTCGGCCTGACACCGCAGGCGGTCAACGTGCTGGGCGGCTACAACGCGCGCGGACGCAGCGCCGCCGAGGCGGACAAGATCCTGACCGATGCGCGCGCACTCGATGCCGCCGGGGCCTTTGCCGTGGTGATCGAAGGCGTGGTCGAACCGATCGCGGTGGCGATCACCCGCGCCATCGCCTGCCCCACCATCGGCATCGGCGCCTCGGCGCAATGCGACGGCCAGGTGCTGGTGACCGAAGACATGCTGGGCATGTTCGAGCGCGTCCCGCGCTTTGTCAAAGTCTATGAAAACATCGCCGCAACCATCGACAATGCGGTGCAGACTTATGCCGCCGAAGTGCGCGCGCGCAGCTTTCCGGGCCCCGACCAGACCTATCAGCCACGCAAAGGCACGCCGCAATGATATCCTCCCCAGAA
>NZ_KQ954255.1:252869-385413 GCF_001519065.1 Novosphingobium sp. FSW06-99 | reverse complement strand
TGGGGAGGATAAGTGATGCACCGTTTTGCGGGATCGCTGCTGTTTACCGCCGTCGCGCTGGCGCTGGCCGCGCTCTATGGCTGGTTCGACACCGGATCGCTGGTGGCCACCGCCGGGGTGATCTGGGTCGTGCTGGTGCTGGCGGTGCTCGAAGTGTCGCTGTCGTTCGACAATGCGGTGGTCAATGCCGCCGCGCTGGGCCAGATGGACGCGGTCTGGCAACGCCGGTTCCTGACCTGGGGCATGGCGATCGCGGTGTTCGGCATGCGGGTGGTGTTTCCGCTGGCGATCGTGGCGCTGGCGGCAGGCGTCGGCCCGATCGATGCGACCGTGCTGGCACTGACCGAACCGGCGCGTTACGAAATGCTGGTCAGCGGCGCGCATGGCGCGATTGCCGGGTTTGGCGGGGCGTTCCTGCTGCTGGTCGGGCTCGACTATTTCCTCGATCCCGACAAGACGGTGCACTGGATCGGCTGGGTCGAACGGCGACTGGCCGCGCTGGCGCTGGTGCGCACGGGCGGGATCGCGCTGGTGCTGGTGCTGCTGCTGGCGATCGCGCGGCAATTGCCGGGGCCCGCCGCGCTGGTGTTTGTCGAGGCAGGCCTGGCCGGGATCATCGCGCATATCGCCGTCGAGGCGATCGGCACCGTGCTCGAAGCGCGCGAGGCGGCGCGGCGCGTGGCGGGCACGCTGGTACGTTCGGGCCTTGGCGGGTTCCTCTATCTCAACGTGCTTGATGCCTCGTTCAGCTTTGACGGGGTGATCGGCGCGTTTGCGCTGTCGAACAACATGGTGATCATCGCGCTGGGGCTGTCGATCGGCGCCATGTTCGTGCGGTCGATCACGCTGGCGCTGGTGCGCGAAGGCACGCTGGCGCAATACCGCTATCTCGAACACGGCGCGTTCTGGGCGATCGTCGCGCTGGGCGTGATCATGCTGGTTTCGGCACGGCATGCCGTGCCGGAAACCGTTACCGGCCTGATCGGCGCGGTGCTGATCGGCCTGTCGCTATGGGCGTCGCGGCAGCGGTCATGACCGGCCCGCCAGGCTGGGCGCAGGCGCGGGCGTGCCCGAAAAGCGCGGCGCCGGGGCTGGCATGACCATGCCGCCATCCTCGACAAACGTGCCGCGCGCGGCGTTGTGCGGATGGTGCGGCGCCTCGCCCAGGCTCAGCACCGGGGCAAAGCAGGCATCCGTGCCATCGAGCAGCGCGCACCATTCGTCGCGCGTGCGGGTGGCGAACAATGCGGCGACTTTGGCCTTCAACGGCCCCCACGCGGCAGGGTCCATCTGCCGCGCGAACGCCAGATCGTCTTTCAGCCCGGTGCGTTCGAGCAACAAAGCATAGAACTGCGGCTCGATCGACCCGAGCGAAATCCATTTGCCGTCGGCGGTTTCATAGGTGTCATAGAAATGCGTGCCGCCATCGAGCAGGTTAACCCCGCGCTGGTCGCGCCACTGGCCATTGCCGAAAAAGCTCCAGGTCATCGCCGACAGGATCGCCGCACCATCGACCATCGCGCAATCGACCACCTGGCCCTTGCCGGTCTGCTGTGCCGAAAACACCGCCGCCAGCACGCCAAACGCCATCAACATGCCGCCCCCGCCGAAATCGCCCACGGCATTCACCGGAAAGCTCGGCTTGCCGCCCGCCGGACCATATGTGTGCAGCGCGCCCGACAGCGCAATATAGTTGATGTCATGCCCGGCCAGCGGCGCCATCGGCCCCTCCTGCCCCCAGCCGGTCATGCGGCCGAACACCAGCCGGGGATTGTCGGCCAGCAACACCTCGGGCCCCAGCCCCAGCCGTTCCATCACGCCGGGGCGAAACCCCTCGATCAGCACGTCGGCGCTGCGGGCCAGTTCGCGGATCTGCGCGATCGCGTCCGGATCCTTCAGATCGAGCGCCAGCCGTTCACGATTGCGGTTGAGAATGTCGCGGTTGCCCGCATCGCCAAACCGGCCTGCCCCGCCCGGGCGTTCGATGCGGATCACCCGCGCGCCATGGTCGGCCAGCATCATACAGGCGAACGGACCCGGCCCGATTCCGGCGAATTCGAGTACTGTCAGTCCATCCAGCGCGCCGGGCATCGGCCATCCCCCATCGTTTAATCGATCGATTGAATTGCCGACCTAGCCCGTCTTGCCCCCCGCTGTCGAGGGGGCTTGCACCAGCGGCATCTGCACCCCGCGCGCCAGGATCGCCTTGCGCAACGCCAGCAGATCGTGCGCGCGCGCCGGGTTGCCCGCCCAGCCCGCCGCCAGCAGCGTCATCGCGGTCACGCTTTCGGGATTTTGCGCCAGATAGCGCGATGTCATCGCATCCGCATCGGCCCCGCGCCGCGCCGCGCGCAAGGCCGCATCCATCCGCACCAGCACCGCCACGTTGAAGCGGATTGCCGCGGCATTGGTATAATCGATCAGCGCGCCGCGCGCTTCACCCCGGATCATCCGCACATCGCCTGCCAGCAAGTTGGCGTCGGTGTTCCCGGCATTGTCTTCGCGCAACCGATCGGCCACCGATTGTGCCACATCGGCCTGGTGCGCCGCGATCAACGCGCGGATATAGGGCACCGCATTGCCCGCCGCGCGCGGATTGTCGGCATAGTGCTGGGCCAGCACCGCAAGTGTGGCGTTGGCGGGCAGCGCCGCAGCCGGGGCGGCCCCGGTCATCGCGGCGGCGCGCGCGATCAGTGCGCGGCCCCGTTCGCGGTCGGCATGCGCCTGCGCATCGCCACCGCGCGCCGCCAGCCGCGTCCACGCCGTGCCCACCAGCGCGACCAGATCGGGCCCGGCGCGTCCGGCGGTGACATCGCCATCGAAGCGATCGACCAGCCTGCGCCAATCGGCCTTGGCGGCCAGCGCGCGCGCCAGCACATGGCGTGCCAGCAGATTGTCGGGCTGACGATCGACCAGCCGTTCTAGCGCTTCGACCGCCAGGTCGACATTGCCCGCGCGATATTCGAGCACCCCGGTCAACAGCATCGCCGCAGGCATGTCGCGAAAGGCGGTTCCGGTGCGTTGCAGGATCGACCGGGCAAGCTCGGTCTGCCCGGCGCGCGCCGCCACCACCGCCTCGATCAGCCGCGCGCGCTGGTTCTTCGGTTCGACATCATAGAGCTTGCGCGCGACAATCAGCGCGGCGCGATATTCGCCCATATCGACCAATGTCGAGGCATAGGCATCGAGCAGCGCGGGTTCATCGGGGTGGAGCAACAGCGCCTGTTCAAACCACGGCAGCGCGGCGGACAGCCCATATTGTTCGCGGATCAGCATCCCGCGCAGCGCCAGCGCGCGCGGATTGCGCGGGTCGAGCGCCACTGCCCGGTCGGCCGCCGCCTCGGACGCCGCCTGTTCGCCGCCGGTAAACCGCATCGAGGCAATCGCCACCCACAAGTCGGCATCGTGCGGGGCAACATTCAGCGCCTGGTCGAACGCCGCCGCCGCGCCGCGCAGATCGCCATCGGCCAGTGCGATCAGCCCGCGCACGCGCCAGCCCAGCCCGGCGCTGTCGGGGGTCAGCGCCCCGGCATCGAGCACACGCCGAGCCGCATTGCGATCGCCTTCGCCCAGCAGCGCCTGCGCCAGCCAGGCGCGCAAGGCATCATCGGCATGGGTCTGCGCGATCGCCTTGCGAATGCCCACTTCGGCAGACACCGGATCGCCCCGCGCGATTGCCGCATCCGCCGCATGGCGCGCGGCCGCGATGGCGCTGTCGCCGCCGCTGGCCATGGTCGCACCCGACACCGCCAGCGCGATCACCGCGCTGCGCAGCAGGGCCGCGCGACAAGGCCGCCAGCGGATCATGACTGCTTAGTGCTGCAAGTCATATTGCTTGAGCAGATCATACAGCGTGGGCCGGCTGATCCCGAGCAAGCGTGCGGTGTTGGTGATATTGCCCTCGCTGCGCGCCAAGGCATGGCGGATCATCCGCCGGTCGGTCACTTCGCGCGCGGTCTTGAGATTGAGCGTCTGGTCTTCTGCGGAACCGGGTTCGGCCAGATCGAGATCGGCAGCGGTGATCAGTTTGGCATCGGCCATGATCACCGCGCGCTTCACCCGGTTTTCCAGTTCGCGCACATTGCCCGGCCAGCCCCAGCCATCGATCGCGGCCAGCGCATCGGGGGCAAACCCGCGCACCGCCGGGTTCATCGCCTTGGCAAAGCGCGCCAGGAACGCACGCGCCAGCAGCACCGCATCGCCCGCGCGTTCGGACAAACCCGGAATGCGCACGACGATTTCGGCCAGGCGATAATAGAGATCTTCGCGGAACCGCCCGTCGGCGATCATCGCCTCAAGGTTCTGGTGCGTTGCGCAGACAATCCGCGTGTCGACCTCGATCGAGCGGCGCCCGCCGATCCGTTCGATCGTGCGTTCCTGCAGGAACCGCAACAGCTTGACCTGCAATTGCAGCGGGATGTCGCCCACTTCGTCGAGGAACAGTGTCCCCCCGCTGGCCTGTTCGATCTTGCCCTCGGTGGTCTTGACCGCACCGGTGAAGGCGCCCTTTTCATGGCCGAACAGTTCGCTTTCCAACAGGTTTTCGGGGATCGCCGCGCAGTTGATCGCCACAAAGCTGCCTTGCGCGCGGTTCGATGCCTCGTGCAGGCCACGCGCCAGCAATTCCTTGCCGGTACCGCTGGCTCCCAGCAGCATCACCGAAACATTGGTGTTGGCCACGCGCTCGATGGTGCGCGCCACCTTCACCATTTCGGGCGCTGCGGTGATCAGGCGGCCCAGCACGCGATGGTCTTCGGGTGCGCGCGTTGCCAGCAGGCGGTTTTCCACTTCCAGCTTCCACACGTGCAGCGCGCGCCGCACGATCAGGCCGATGGCATCGATATCGACCGGCTTGGCATAGAAATCATAGGCGCCGCGCTGGATCGCGCGCAGCGCGGATTCGCGCGCGCCATGGCCAGATGCGACGATCACTTTGGTATCGGGCTTGATCGCCATGATCTCGTCGAGCAGCGCAAACCCCTCGGTCACGCCATCAGGATCGGGTGGCAGGCCCAGATCGAGCGTGACCACCGGCGGCTCTTCGGCACGCAGCAGCGTGATCGCGCTCTGGCGGTCGCCGGCGATCAGCACATCGAAATCTTCATAGGCCCATTTGAGCTGGGCCTGCAGGCCGGGATCGTCTTCCACGATCAGAAGTTTTGGGCGGATCGATGTCATGACACGGCTGCTTTCGTCGCGGGCGCGGGAATGGCGGGAGTGGCGGAATGGGCCCCGGCGCCGTCGGGCGCGCGCGGCAGGCGGATGGCAAAACGGCTGCCAAGTCCTTCACGGCTTTCAACCTCGAGCCGCCCGTGCATGGCGTTGACCAGTTCGCGCGCTTCGAATGCGCCAATGCCGAACCCGCCGGGCTTGGTCGATACGAACGGCGTGAACAGCCGGTTGCGCACGAAATCGGCGCTCATCCCGCTGCCGCTGTCGACCACTTCGATCACGCCATGGCCAGCGTCAGTGCGGGTGTGCAGGAACACGCCGAGCTTGCCCTCGGTGGCATCGAGCGCGTTCTGCACCAGATGGCTGATCACCTGATCGAGCGTGTCGCGCGCGGCCAGCACCAGGCACGGTTGCACATCGGTGGCGAACACTTGCACGGTGCCAAGCGCAGTGTTGCAACGCGCCGCCACCGCCTGGGCCACCGCAGACGCATCGACCGGCTCGATTGCCGACACCGTGCCCGCGCCATAGCGCGACAGGCGGGCGATCAGCGCGTTCAGCTTGTCGGCCGCGTTGCGCAAGGTGACCAGCATATCGCTGCGGAATGCGGGATTGTCGGCATGGCGTTCGGCATTGCGCGCCAGCAGCGCCAACTGGCTGGCCAGGTTCTTGATATCGTGCATCACAAAGGCGATGCGGCGGTTGAATTCGTCGAACCGGCTGGCTTCGAGCAGCGCGGCATGTGCACCCTGTTCGGCCAGAAAGCTGGCGAGCTGTTGCCCGACCACGCGCAACAGATCAAAATCTTCCCAATCGAGTTCGCGCGGCAAGGCCGGGCGCCCCAGCACGACGAGGCCGACCAGCCGTTCGAAATGGAGCAGCGGCACCAGCACCCAGATTGCCTCTTCATCCACCATCCAGGCGGGTATCAGCGAGGCTTCGCCGGCGTGGTCGGTGCCGGCACGCACCTGATCGAGATCGACGATGAAGCCGCTGCGTTCCAGAAAGGCGACGGCGCGCGCATCGATCGCGACCGCCGGAACGTCGAGCGTCGGCCACTGCCAACGTGCCGCCAGCACCAGCGCGCCGCCTTCACCCGGCACCAGCAGCACCCCGCGCGCGCTGTCGGTAATATCGGCAACCGCCTGCACCACGCGCGCGTGGAGCGGCTGGGCATTGGCATCGGCGCGCCCGATGGTGCGCGCAAACCGCAGCCATTCGGCGCGATAGTCATAGCGGTGCTGAAAGAAATGTTTGGCCAGCACGACATTGAGCCAACGCCGCAACCGCGCCGAAGGCACCAGCGCGATAATCATCACCGTGGTGACAAAGGCAAACCCCAGTTGCACCAGTTCGCTGGTGTTGCCCCCGGCCCAGGCCACCGACTGCGCCGCGCCGACCATCACGATCAGATAGATGCCGATGATCAGCAGCACCAGCGACTGGAACGCCACCGTGCGCGACGGCGACAGCCGCAGCGATGACCCCTTGCGCGCGGCCAGCCCGATCATCACCATCGCCACCATTTGCGCCAGCGCGCGCAAAGTCACCAGTTCCGCCGGCACCCCCCGCGCGAGATAGGCAATGGTATAGTAGTTGAGATCATAGCCCCAGATCAGCGCCAGCGCGAGACAGCTCCATCGCACCGCGCCGCGCTGTCCCGCAACCGAACCGGCATAGAGATTGTGCACCAGCACCAGCGCACCGGTGGTCGACAGCAAGTGGAACAAGTCGGACATCTGCCCGATCATCACCACCGCCTCGGGAAAGCCTGCATAACGTTGGGTCAGCACCACCAGCGCGATCTGGAACAGCTCGACCAGCGCCAGCGCGGCCAGCACCGGGCGCACCGGGCGCACCGTTTCGTCGCGGCGATCGCGCGCAAACAGCGCCAGCACGACCATCAGCCAGGCCAGATTGCGCGCGACTTCACCCAATGTCGACAGCACGCTGCCCGTACCGGTGGCCGAAACCAGCAGGCACCACAGCGCGGTGACAGCCACCGCCACGGCATCGGCCGCGCCCTCGCCGGGCCGCCGCCGGTGCCGTTCGATCAGCCACACCACCAGCAACATGGCGACAAAGGCCGTCACCAGGTCCATCGACCGTCCCGCCGCGCTCCAGGTAAACTGGAATATGCCCATGGTCCCCGCCCCGGCCCCGGTCAGCGCGCGCCCTCGTTCCACAACACCACCCGCAGCGTTTGCAGCAGGATCAGAAGATCGAGGAACGGGGTGTAATTTTTGGCATAATAGAGGTCGTATTCGAGCTTGTGCCGCGAATCCTCGATCGATGCGCCATAGGGATAGTTGATCTGCGCCCACCCGGTGATGCCGGGCTTGACCATGTGCCGTTCGGCATAGAACGGCAGCTTTTCTTCCAGATCGTCGACGAATTCGGGGCGTTCGGGGCGCGGGCCGACAAAGCTCATTTCGCCCTTCAGCACGGTCCACGCCTGCGGCAGTTCATCGATGCGGCATTTGCGGATGATGCGGCCGATGCGCGTCACGCGGGGGTCCTGCTTGGCCGCCCATTGCGCGCCGCCCGCTTCGGCATCCACCCGCATCGAGCGCAGCTTGATCAGAGAAAACGACTGACCATAAAGCCCGACGCGCACCTGGCGAAAGAATGCCGGGCCCTTGCTGTCCAATTTGACCAGCAACGCGAAAACCAGGATCAGCGGCGCGGTCAGCACCAGCAGCAACAGGCTGGCGGCAATGTCGAACAGGCGCTTGATCGCGCTCGACACCATCCGCCCCGATGAAAACCCGTCGGAAAAGATCAACCAGCTCGGATTGACCGTATCGAGATCGACCCGCCCCGTTTCGCGTTCAAGAAAGGTCGAAAATTCATTGACATGCACCCCGGTCGTCTTGATCCGCAGCAAGTCCTTGAGCGGCAGCGCGTTGCGCCGTTCCTCCAGCGCCAGCACGACTTCGCTGACCCCCAGATTTTCGACATACCGGGTCAGGTTGGCGATCGCGTCGCGGTGGATCGCCTCTTCGATTTCGGCCGGCTTGGCGCTCATCCCGACATAGCCGACAATCACAAAGCCCGCCTCGGGACGCTCGCCCAGCTTGCGCAACCGGGCCGCCCGCGCGCCCGCGCCCAGCACCAGCACGCGGCGGCGAAACGCCGACGTTCCCAGCACCCCGCCCAGCAGCACCCGGATCCCAAGCAGCAGCGCGATCGCGATGAACATCGCGTAGAACAAGTTCGACCGCCACAACGTGCGCCCCGGCAACAGGAAATAGACCACCGACAGCGCGATGATGCCCAGGCTGATCGCCACCAGCAACCGCGCACCGGCATAACGCATCGATCGCAATGCGTCCGAACCATAGACGCCCACCGCGATCATCGCGGTCTGCACCAGCGCGGCAAAGATCAGCAGCGGCGCCCAGCGGTCGCTGATCGCGCCCAGCCCGATGCCGATCTGCCAGGCGCGGACCATCCAGCCCAATTCGCCCGCCGCCACCAGCAGCACGAAATCGAACAGCCCCAGCAACAGGACCGCGTTCGGAATATAGTGCTTGAACAAGCGGATCATCGAAACGGATGCCCTTGGGTTGAGCGGACGCCGACCCGCGCCCCCACCCGGAGCAAGCGCGGACCCTGAGCCGATGTCTTAGCAGCCGAACCGTAAAGCGTCGGTAAACTTGACAGTCCCTGATCGCGATCGCCGCCATAGCGTGATTGCAAAACCGGGCTTTTTCGGGTCGTCGCGGTGCGTCTTGTCGGCCCGATTTACAGTCTGATTGAAAATTCGCCGAAAGAGGTGAATTTTGAAGACGGCACCGGCCGTCTTCCTGAAATTCCGGCCCGCCGGAATTTCCATTCAAACTCTTGGAGATGTTTGCACCACAACGCACCTGTTCACGCTGGTCAGCGCGCGTGTCCGGTGCAATGACATCACCATGCGGGAGAAGGAACTGCGCGTCGCGCTGGTCTGCTATGGCGGGATCAGTCTTGCGGTCACGATGCACGGCGTGACCAAGGAGATCTGGCATGCCACCGGCGCCAGCCGCACCTGGCATGCGGGCGATCCGCATCCCGAGGGCGTGGCCGGGGTCTATTACCGCCTGTTCGACACGATCGGGCGGTCGCGCGATCTGGCGCTGCGGCTGATCCCGGATATCCTGTCGGGCACCAGCGCGGGCGGGATCAACGCGGTGTTCCTGGCGCAGGCACTGATGCGCGGGCAAAGCCTCGATGCCTTGACACGGCTGTGGCTCGACGCCGCCGACAGCGATGTGCTGATCGCACCCGAAGCCCGGCCCTGGAGCCGTCTGGCCAAGATCTGGGCCTGGCCGATGGTCTGGCTGGCGCTGCGGCTGCCAGGCAACGGGCTCGACGATGCGGGCCTGGCGCGCGACACCCGCGCCGAAGTGCGCACCAAAGTCTCGCGCCTGATCCGCGCGCGCTGGTTCCAGCCCCCGTTCAGCGGATCGGGTTTTTCCCGCCTGCTCGCCGATGCTTTTGCCGCCATGGATCTCAGCGAAGACGGCAACCCGCTGCTGCCACGCGGCCATCCGCTCGATCTGGTGGTGACCGCCACCGATCTGCAGGGGCATCGCGCCGAACTCATGCTCAACAGCCCGCCGCTGGTGCACGAAAGCGAACACCGCCAGACGATCGGCTTCAACGCCTTTGCCGCGCCCGGCGCGCACCTGGCGCCAAACATCGAACTGATCCTGGCGGCCCGTGCCACGGCCAGCTTTCCCGGCGCGTTTCCCCCGCTGGCGCTGGCCGAAATCGATGCGCTGGCGGCCGAGCGCGACTTGCCCTGGCCGGGCCGCGATGCCTTTCTCAAACGCGTGATGCCCGAACGCTGGCGCGAAGGGCGCACGCACGAGGCCGCGCTGATCGACGGCGCGGTGCTCAACAACAGGCCCTTTGCCGAGGCGATGGCGGCCTTGCGCGACCGCCCGGCGCGGCGCGAAGTCGACCGGCGGTTTGTCTATATCGAACCCCACCCCGCCGCATCGCAGACCGCACAACGGCGCAGCCCCGGCTTTTTCACCACGATCTTTGCCGCGCTGTCATCGATTCCGCGCGAACAGCCGATCCGCGACAACCTGGCGATGATCAACCAGCAATCGCGCACCCGCGAACGGCTGCGCGCACTGGTCGAGGCGATGCGCCCCGATATCGAGACCAAAGTCGCCCGCCTGTTTGGCTATACGCTGTTCTTTGAATCGCCCAGCCGCGCGCGGCTGACCGCCTGGCGCGCCAAGGCACAGCAGGCCGCCGCGCAATCCGCCGGATTTGCCTATCACGGCTATGCCCGGGTCAAGCTCGATGCGATCATCGCCGACCTTGCCACCACGATTGCCGAAGCGAACACCGATGCCGGGTCAATCGAAACGATCACCACCGCGCTGTCCGGCCATCTGGCGGGCCTGGGCCGACTGGTGACCGACAAGGGCGATGCCAGCGCGGCGGCGATCGCGTTCTTTCGCGCGCAGGACATCGGTTTTCGCATCCGTCGACTGAAACTGCTGGCGCGACGGCTGACCCAGGATTGGACCGACCAGGAGTTCAAGGCCAATGGATCGGGCCGTGAAGCCGCCCGCGCGATCGTTTATCGCGCGCAGGCGCTGTACCAGGCACGCGAAACCCTGCGCGGGCTCGGCCCGGGATTTGCCGCCTCGGCGGCGGTGGTGCAACGTGATCCCGGCGCCGTGCTGGCGGCCATCGCCACCCGCCGCGATCTGGCCAGCATCGATGTCGAAGTCGATCAGATGATGGTCGATGCGCTGACTGTGCTCGACCGCCCGCTGCGCCGCCGCTTCCTGCTCGCCTATCTGGGCTTCCCCTGGTACGATATCGCCACTTTGCCGCTGTCGCAAAGCGACGGTGCCGATGGCGGGGCGCTGGGCGAATTCGATCCGATCAAGGTCGATCGCATTTCGCCCGACGATGCCCGCTCAATCCGCAGTGGCGGCACCACCGCGTGCCTGAAGGGCATTGCCTTCTACAGCTTCGGCGCGTTTTTCAGCCGCGCCTATCGCGAAAACGATTATCTGTGGGGCCGCCTGCACGGCGCCGAACGCATGATCGACATAATCGCCTCGTCGGTGGAACCGCCCTTGCCCGACGATGTGCTGGCCATCCTCAAACGCGACGCCTTCCTGGCCATCCTCGACGAGGAAGAACCCAGCCTGACCACCGACCCCACGCTGGTGCCCGGCATCCGGCGCGAGGTGGAGGTGGCCTTCGCGACACAGTCAGACACTACTCGGTCAGATCGTTCCACGCATCCCTGATGCGGTCAAAAAAGCCCTTGGTCTGGGGGCTTTCGTCGCCGGTTTCGCTGCCCTGGAATTCGCGCAGCAGTTCGCGTTGGCGCGCACTCAGTTTGGTGGGTGTTTCAACGTGGATCTCGATCACCAGATCGCCCGCGCCGCGTCCCTGCAACACCGGCATGCCCGCGCCGCGCTTGCGCAACTGCTTGCCCGACTGGATCCCGGCGGGAATTTCGATGACATGCTTGGCGCCATCCAGGCCGGGCAGTTCGATCGTTCCGCCCAGCGCCGCGGTGGTAAAGCTGATCGGCGCGCGCGTCATCAGCGTCGTGCCGTCGCGTTCGAACACTTTGTGCGCCTTGACGTGCAGAAAGATATACAGATCACCTGGCGGCGCGCCGAACGGGCCCGCCTCACCCTTGCCTGCCAGCCGGATGCGCGTGCCGTTGTCCACGCCGGGGGGCACTTGCACTTCCAGCCGCTGCGCCGCATCGACCCGGCCTTCGCCGCGACAACTGCGGCATGGGCTTTCGATCACTTCGCCGCGCCCATGGCAGGTCGGGCAGGCGCGCTCGACCATGAAAAAGCCCTGTTGCGCGCGCACTTTGCCGTGCCCGCCGCACATGTTGCAACGCCGGGCCGAGGTGCCGGGTGTGGCACCAGAACCGCCGCAGGGTTCGCATTTCTGCGACACTTCGACCGAGATTTCGGTGGTCTTGCCATGGAACGCGTCTTCGAGCGTGATTTCCATGTCATAGCGCAAGTCTGCACCACGCCGGGCCTGTTGCCGCCCGCCGCCGCCGAACGCACCGCCAAAGATGGTTTCGAAAATATCGCCCAGATCGCCAAATTCGGCGCCGCCGCCAAATCCGCCGCCACCCGCGCCCGGGCCGCCCTGCTGAAACGCGGCATGGCCATAACGGTCGTAGGCGGCGCGTTTTTGCGGATCGGACAGCACCGCATAGGCGGCGTTGATCTGCTTGAAACGGGCCTCGGCACTTTCATCGCCGGGGTTCTTGTCCGGGTGAAAGCGCATGGCAAGGCGCCGGAACGATGACTTGATGGTCTTGTCATCGGCGCTACGCTCGACTTCGAGCAGTTCGTAAAAATCAATCTCGGCCGACATCAGGCATTTTTCCGGTCAGGACTACTGGGATGCGCGAACGGGCGGTGCCGGACAATCCGGCACCGCCCGCACCTGACGTCAGGCCTTGTCGTCGACTTCCGAGAACTCGGCATCGACCACGTCTTCGCCGCCAGCGGGCTGCGCCGCGCCGGGCGAAGCGGCAGCCGCCTGTTCCTTTTCATAGATGGCCTGACCCAGCTTCATCGCCTTTTCGGTCAGGGCCTGCGCCTTGGCGTTGATATCGTCGGTGTCGCCACCTTCAATCGCCTTTTTGGTGTCGGCCAGCGCCGCCGTAATGTCGGCCTTCAGGCTGGCATCGACTTTGTCGCCGTGTTCTTCCAACTGACGCTCGGTGGCATGCACCAGGCTGTCGGCATTGTTGCGCGCTTCGGCCGCTTCACGCCGCTTCTTGTCTTCGGCGGCGAACTTTTCGGCATCGCGCACCATCTGGTCGATGTCGCCTTCCGACAACCCGCCCGAGGCCTGGATGCGGATCTGCTGTTCCTTGCCGGTGCCCTTGTCCTTGGCCGACACGTTGACGATGCCGTTGGCGTCGATATCGAACGCCACCTCGATCTGCGGCACGCCGCGCCGTGCGGGCGGCAGGCCGACCAGATCGAACTGGCCCAGCAGCTTGTTGTCCGTGGCCATTTCGCGTTCACCCTGGAACACGCGGATGGTCACGGCCTGCTGGTTGTCCTCGGCGGTCGAGAACACTTGCGCCTTCTTGGTCGGGATCGTGGTGTTGCGATCGATCATCCGGGTCATCACGCCGCCCAGCGTTTCAATGCCCAGCGACAGCGGGGTCACGTCGAGCAGCAGCACATCCTTGACATCGCCCTGCAGCACGCCGGCCTGGATCGCCGCGCCCATGGCGACAACTTCATCGGGGTTGACGCCGGTGTGCGGTTCCTTGCCGAAGAAATCCTTCACCACTTCGCGCACGCGCGGCATGCGGGTCATCCCGCCCACCAGCACGACTTCGTCGATGTCCTTGGCGGTTACACCGGCATCGGCCAGCGCCTTGCGGCAGGGTTCGAGCGTGCGGTCGATCAGCTTGGCTACCAGGCGTTCGAGATCCGAACGGGTAATCGTTTCCACCAGGTGCAGCGGGGTGGTCGTGCCACCTTCCATGCGCGCGGTGATGAACGGCAGGTTGACTTCGGTGGTCTGCGCCGAAGACAGCTCGATCTTGGCCTTTTCGGCGGCTTCCTTCAGGCGTTGCAGCGCCAGCTTGTCGGTCTTGAGGTCAAGCCCTTCGCGCGCCTTGAACTTGTCGGCCAGGTGTTCGACCACCACGGTATCGAAATCTTCGCCGCCCAGGAATGTGTCGCCATTGGTCGACTTCACTTCGAACACGCCGTCGCCGATTTCCAGCACCGAAATGTCGAACGTGCCGCCGCCAAGGTCATAGACCGCGATGGTCTTGCCGTCCTGCTTGTCGAGGCCATAGGCCAGCGCCGCCGCAGTCGGTTCGTTGATGATGCGCAGCACTTCGAGCCCTGCAATCTGCCCGGCGTCCTTGGTCGCCTGGCGCTGCGCGTCGTTGAAATAGGCGGGCACGGTGATCACTGCCTGGGTGACGGTTTCGCCCAGATAGCTTTCCGCGGTTTCCTTCATCTTCTGAAGGATGAATGCCGACACCTGCGACGGGCTGTAGTCCTGGCCACCGGCCTTGACCCAGGCATCGCCGTTCTTGCCCTTGACGATCCCATAGGGGACCAGGCCGGCGTCCTTCTGGGTCATCGGATCGTCAAAACGACGGCCGATCAAGCGCTTGACCGCAAAAATGGTGTTGTCGGGGTTGGTCACGGCCTGACGCTTGGCCGGCTGACCGATCAAGCGTTCGCCGTCCTTGGTAAAGGCCACGATCGACGGCGTCGTGCGCGCGCCTTCGGAATTTTCGATCACCTTGGGCGTGCCGCCATCCATAACCGCAACGCAGCTGTTGGTCGTGCCGAGGTCAATACCGATCACTTTTGCCATAATATCCCGTTTCCTTGTATACAGTGACACCGCGCCCACAGGTCTGTGGTGCTGGTCGCCCCCCTGCCGGGCGAACGACCGTCTCGCGGCTCAGACCCGGCGGATATAGGTGTGCATCGGCTTGGCACAAGGGTTGGTTGGGACTAGATCGGGCCGCAGTTCAATTTGTCTCGTAAAAGGGAGCCCCTCGTGCGCCACAAGTGCCTGATCGTTCCATTTGCGCTGATCGCGCTGGCCGGGTGTTCGTCAAAGCCGGACACCGCGCCGCTGCCAACGCCCGACACAGAATCGAGCGCGCCGACCGATGCCGCCAGCGTGGCATCGGCTGCGGCAAAGCTGTCGCTGGCGGACGCCACCGTGCAACTGCCCGCCGTGCCGGGGCGTCCTGCCGTGGCCTATTTCGTGCTGACCGTCGGCCCCGATGCCAGCGGCAGCCTGGTCGGCGTGAATGTCGGCCATTTCGCCCGCGCCGAATTTCACCAGAGCAAGATGGCAGGCGGCGTGATGACCATGGACCCGGTCGACCAGTTGCCGCTGACCCCGGGCAAGCCGATCGTGTTTGCCCCAGGTAACTATCACGTCATGCTGTTCGATGGCGACGGCGCGCTGAAACCCGGCGACCACACCGCCGTGACGCTGACGCTCGACAATGGCGACAAAGTGATCGGATCGGCCAAAGTCACCGCCACCGGCGGCGACATGGGCGGCATGAAGATGTGACCCAAAAAATCCTCCCCAGAATGGGGAGGGGGACCAGCGAAGCTGATGGAGGGGCGCGGCCCCACAAAGCGCTGTGCCTGGGGCGACGCCCCTCCACCACCGTTCCGGTGGTCCCCCTCCCCGTTGCCGGGGAGGAAAAGCGATCAGTCGGGCTTTTTCGCCACGGCGACCATGGCCGCGCGCAACAGGCGGTCCTTGATCATGTATCCGGACTGCAATTCCTGCACCACGGTGCCCGGTTCGACATCGGCCGAGGGCACTTCGATCATCGCCTGATGCTGGTGCGGGTCAAGCGGCAGGCCCTTGGCGGCGATGCGAGTGATGCCATGGCTGGCAAACACCTTTTCGATCTCGCGCCCGGTGGCGTCGAGCCCGGTCACCAGATTGCGGAACTTGTCATCGGCGCGCAATTCGGCCGGGATCGCTTCCAGCGCGCGGGCGATGTTGTCGGCCACCGACAGGATATCGCGCGCAAACGCGGTTGCGGCATAAGTACGCGCGTCGGCAATGTCCTTTTCCAGGCGACGACGCACGTTCTGCGTCTCGGCCTTGGCATAGAGGATGTCCTGCTTGGCTGTGTCGAGTTCATCGACCAGCCGCGCCAGATCAGCGTCGAGGGTCTTGCCGGTATCATCGATCATGTCTGCGGGCACGCCTTCCAGTTCTGCGGCAGCTTCGGGGTCGTGCGAGCGGCGCTCGTTGTCGGTCATTTTCGTGAAAATCCGTCTTGTCCGATAAGTTTGCTCAACGATTGAGCGGTGAAATCAACCATGGGGACGACTCGCGCATAATTCAACCGTGTCGGCCCGATCACGCCGACAACGCCGACCACGCGGCCCTCTCCATCGCGCCAGGGCGTGGCGATCACGCTCGACCCCGATAACGACATCAGCCGGTTCTCGCTGCCGATGAAAATGCGCGTCGCCTGCGCCTCACGCGCGGCATCAAGCACATGCGCGATCGATTCGACACTTTCAAGCTCGTCGAGCAATTGCCGCACACGTTCGATATCGTGCACCGCCGCATCGTCGAGCAGATTGGCCTGCCCGCGTACCACCAGCACCGGGCGCTGCGCGGCATCGCGGCTCCACACCGCCAGCCCCCGCCGCACCAGATCGGCGCTCGCCGCATCGAGCGCGCTGCGCCCACCGGCAATGTCATCGGCAATCGCCTGCGCCGCCTCGGCCAGCGTGCGCCCGGTCAGCCGCGCGGTCAGATAGTTGCCCGCCGCCTCCAGCGTGCCGGGCACGATCGGTTCGTCCAGATCGAGCACACGGTTTTCGATCGCCCCGTCTTCGCCCACCAGCACCACCAGCGCGCGCTGCGCCGACAGCGGCACGAACGAGATTTGCGACAGCCGCAATTCGCGCCGCGGCACCATCACCACCCCCGCCCCCGCCGACATTTCCGACAAGGCCACGCTCGCCGCCGCCAGCGCGGCCTCGATCGTCCCGCCAGACGCCAGCCCGCGCTCGATCTGCGCGCGTTCGGCCTGCGAAGGTTCGGCCACTTGCATGATGCCATCGACAAACAGCCGCAGCCCCACTTCGGTGGGCAGCCGCCCCGCGCTGGTATGCGGCGCGGCCAACAGCCCGGCATCCTGCAATTCCTGCAGGACCGCGCGGATCGAGGCAGGCGACAACTGGATGCCGCCCGGCCCCGCCAACGTCTTTGACCCCACCGGCTGGCCACTGGCGATATAGCCTTCAACCACCAGGCGAAAAATGTCGCGCGCGCGGATCGACAGATCGGTGAGTGTGGGTCCAGTCATCACCGTTCCATTCTTAGTGCCTGTTGCGCGGGGAACAAGCCTTGCGGTCGGGGGCCGGATACGCCAAGGGCTGCGGCGTTATCCGCAATCAAGGACCATGCCCCATGCGAGTTTCCGGCCGTGCCGCTGATGAAATGCGTGCTATCACCATCGAAACCGGTTTCACCAAGCACGCCGAAGGATCGGTGCTGATCAGCTTTGGCGATACCAAGGTGCTGGTCACCGCCTCGGTCGAGGAACGCGTGCCGCCGTTCCTGCGCGGCAAGGGCGAAGGCTGGGTCACCGCGGAATATTCGATGCTGCCCCGCGCCACCCACACCCGTGGCAGCCGCGAAGCCGCCAAGGGCAAGCAATCGGGCCGCACGCAGGAAATCCAGCGGCTGATCGGGCGTTCACTGCGCGCCGTCACCGATCTCAAGAAGCTGGGCGAACGCCAGATCACGCTCGATTGCGATGTGATCCAGGCCGATGGCGGCACGCGCACGGCGGCCATTTCGGGCGCGTGGGTCGCGCTGCGGCTGGCGGTGGACAAGCTGATGGCCCAGGGCCTGATCAAGGACGATCCGCTGCCGCGCAAAGTGGCGGCCATCTCGTGCGGGATCGTCGGCGGCACCCCGGTGCTCGATCTCGACTATGTCGAAGACAGCAGCGCCGATGCCGATGCCAACTTCGTGCTGATCGAAGGCGGCCATATCGCCGAAGTGCAGGCCACCGCCGAAGGCGCGACCTATGACGAAGAAGGCCTGCTGCGCCTGCTGCGGCTGGCCCGCATCGGCTGCACACAGATCTTTGCGGCGCAGGATCGCGCGTTCGGCAAATGAGCACGCCGCGCCGCCTTGGCCCCGGCAAGCTGGTGATTGCCACCCACAACGCGGGCAAGTTGCGTGAAATCCGCGCGTTGCTCGCGCCCTATGGGCTTGACTGCGTGTCGGCGGGGGAACTCGGCCTGCCCGAACCCGCCGAAACCGGCACCACCTTTGTCGAAAACGCGCTGATCAAGGCGCATGCCGCCGCGCAGGCCGCCAATCTGCCCGCGCTGGCCGATGATTCGGGCCTGTCGGTTGCTGCGCTGGGCGGCGCGCCGGGGGTCTATACCGCCGACTGGGCCGAAGCCGACGTGTTCGAAGGCGGACCGGGCCGCGACTGGTACATGGCGATGGGCAAAGTCGAGGGCAAGCTCGCCCAGCTCGGCCCCGATGCCCCCCGCGACGGCTGGTTTTCCTGCGTGCTGGCAATCGCCTGGCCCGATGGCGCCGAAGCCGTATACCAGGGCCGCATCGACGGCACGCTGACCTGGCCCCCGCGCGGCACGCTGGGTTTTGGCTATGACCCGGTGTTCGTCCCCCATGGCGACACACGCACGTTCGCCGAACTCGATCCGGCCGAAAAACACGCCATCAGCCACCGCGCCGATGCCTTTGCCAAACTGGTCGCCGACCAGTTTCCGGGCTAGACTCACTAAAGCCCTCCCCCTGCGGGGGGAGGGTTGGGTGGGGGTGTACCACGCCCGGAGGTTGCACACTTGCGCGCCCACGGTACGCCCCTCCCCAACCCCTCCCCGCACGGGGAGGGGCTTTGAAGGATCATGATGGACCCGCTGGCGCTTTATATCCATTGGCCGTTCTGCCTCGCAAAGTGCCCCTATTGCGATTTCAACAGCCATGTCCGCGACGGGGTCGATCACGACCAGTGGCTGACCGCGCTGATCGCCGATATGACGCACGAGGCCGCGCGCCTGCCGGGCCGCCGCCTCACCTCGATCTTTTTCGGCGGCGGCACGCCCTCGCTGATGCCACCCGCACTGGTCGAAGGTCTGCTGGCGGCGGCGGCGCGGCTGTGGACGCTCGATCCCGATATCGAAATCACGCTGGAGGCCAATCCCTCGTCGGTCGAGGCGGCGCGCTTTGCCGCGCTGGCCAGTGCCGGGATCAACCGCGTGTCGCTCGGCCTGCAGGCGCTCGACGACCAGACTTTGCGCTTTCTCGGTCGCCTGCACGACACCCGCGAAGGGCTGGCCGCACTCGACATCGCCCAGCGCCATTTTGGCCGCGTCAGCTTTGATCTGATCTATGCCCGCCCCGGCCAGACCCCCGCGCAATGGCAGGCCGAATTGGCCCGCGCGCTGGCCTTCGGCACCGGGCACCTCTCGCTCTATCAACTCACCATCGAACCCGGCACGCGCTTTGCCACGCTGGTGCGCGAGGGGCAGTTGACCCCGCTCGACAACGATGCCGCCGCCGACCTGTTCGCGCTGACCCGCGCCATGACCGATGCCGCCGGGCTGCCCGCCTATGAAATCAGCAACCACGCCCGCGCCGGGGAACAGAGCCGCCACAATCTGACCTATTGGCGCTATGGCGATTACGCCGGGATCGGCCCCGGTGCCCATGGCCGCCGACTGGGCCAGGCGACCACCCGCCACCGCAAGCCCGAAAACTGGCTGGCGGCAATCGCTCGCGACGGCCACGGCCTGGCCGAACAACGCACGCTGGCCCCCGACGAACAAGCCGGCGAAGCGTTGCTGATGGGGCTCCGGCTGGGCGAAGGGGTCGATCTGGCCGCGCTGTCCACCCGGTTTGCCCTGCCGCACGATGCGCTGATCAACCCCACCAAGGCCCGGTTCTACGCCGATCTGGGCCTGGTGCGTCGCGATGGAGACCGCCTGATCGTCACCCCCGACGGCATGCCGCTGCTCGATGGCCTGCTGGGCGAACTGGTCGCGGCATGACCCACGCGGATATCCTTGGGCCCTGGCACGACCACCTCGCCCACGCCCGCCGCCGTTCGCCACACACCGTGCGCGCCTATGTCGCCACCGCCCGCCGCCTGCTGACCGCGCTGGGCGACCAGGGCCCGCTCGACTGGACCAGCCTGTCCACGCTCGATGTCATCGGCCTGCGCGATCAGCTTGCTGCCCGCCGTGCCGCCGGGATCGGCCAGGTTTCCGCCGCGCGCGAACTGTCCGCGCTCAAAGCCTTCCTCGCCTTTGCCCGCAGCCAGGCCGGCCTGCCCGCCGCCGCCCCCAAACTGCGCGGCCCGCGCGTCAAAAAAGGCCTGCCCCGCCCCGTCACCCCCGACGAAGCCCAGCACCTGACCCAGACCGTCGCCGACAACGCCGCCGAACCGTGGATCGCCGCGCGCGACACCGCCGTCCTGCTGCTGCTCTATGGCGCAGGCCTGCGCATCGGCGAAGCCCTGGCGCTGACCCCCGCCATCCTGCCGCTGGGCGAGGCCATGGTGATCACCGGCAAAGGCGGCCGCCAACGCCTGATCCCCATCCTGCCCGTCGTGCGCGACGCGATCACCCACTACACCACCCAGGTCCCCTGGCCCCTGCCCCGCGACCAACCCCTGTTCCGCGGCGCCAAAGGCGGCCCCCTGTCCCCCGCCCTGATCCGCCGCGCCATGGCCCGCGCCCGCATCGCCCTGGGCCTGCCCCCCACCGCCACCCCCCACGCCCTGCGCCACAGCTTTGCCACCCACCTGCTGGGCGCAGGCGCCGACTTACGCAGCCTGCAAGAACTCCTCGGCCACGCCAGCCTGTCCTCCACCCAGATCTACACCCGCGTCGATGCGGCGCGCCTGCTGGAGGTCTATCGCGGGGCGCATCCCCGGGCTTGAAGGGGAAGAAAGGCCTCCGGCGGGCAAGGGCTACTGCCCTTGCATCCCGGGTTCTTTTGCTCTCGCCGCCCGAGCGGCCGCATCAGCCCCGGATTGACCAACTTGCATCGTCAGCTTGAACTGCATCGTCGATAGGATTAAATCCCATTCAACCATCAAGGACAGCCCTATGCGCACGACTCAGCAATTGAGCGTTACACTGCCGGTCGAAATGGCGGCGCAAGTCCGCGCAAAGGTCGCCTCGGGCGAATATGCCAGCGAAAGCGAAGTGATCCGCGCCGGCCTGCGCGCCCTGCAAGCCCGCGACAAAGCGCTTGAATCATGGCTGCGCAACGAAATCGCACCCATCTACGATGGGCTCAAATCTGACCCTGTTCAGGCACGATCGATCGGCGACGTGAAGGCCACGCTGGCCGCCGAACACCAGCAGCGCGCCAAAACGCGCTGACCCATGTCGCATCGTGTTGTGTTCGCACCAGCGGCAGAAGCCCAACTGGTCTCCCTGTACCGCTATATCGCGCAAGAAGCATCAGCAGACATCGCCGAACGCTTTACGACGGCAATCATCGAACAATGTGAAGCCCTTGCAACCTTCCCGCATCGCGGCACGCAGCGCGATGACATTCGCCCCGGCCTCCGCACCATCCCATTTCGCCGCCGAGTGACGATCGCCTATACGGTCGATGCCGTCCAGGTTTCGATACTGGGTCTGTATTATGGCGGGCAGGACTTCACTGCGGGGTGGACTGACGACGACCAGCAGCAATGATACCATCGAAGGCGTCAGCCGCCTCAGTTGCAGCCGTAACCTCTACCCAATTCGCCTGTCAAAACCGACCTTTGGTTCATCAATAGAGATGCGTAAGCTGTCCACAGAATTCCGGAATTTACTTGGCGTGGCTTAAGCGGGAGAATGAATTTGACGGAGACGACCCCTTCGCCGCTGTATGCGCTGCTCAATCAGATTAACGCTGCGGCTAACGGCGGACTTCATTTGGTTGCCATTGGCATGGCTTCGGCGTTGCCTACGATATGCGCATCGCTAGCATCACAAGATGGAAGGGCTGGAGGTAAGGAATATAAGGCTTGGTGCGCCGCAAATCTGACTGGCACAGCTTTCAGCTTTGTTACGCCCGACGATCTTTATTCGATACGCTGTGGCGTCCTGCATCAAGGCAGATTTGGCAATCTGCAGCACAACGTCGCCCGCGTTGTTTTCACCCCGCCTGGCGGGGCATCTTTCACCAATTGCCAGTTCAACGATGCCTACATTTATGGGGTCGTCGAATTCTGCAAAAACATGTGTGATGCAGCCTATGTGTGGTACGAGGCAAACAAGGTTGACCCCATCATTGAAGCAAACAGCAAGCGCATGATGCAGTATTATCCGGAGGGCCTCGCACCCTACATTGTCGGAATGCCGGTAATCGCATGACCATAGGAATTCTGGCGACAAAGATGCCCCCGGAATTCCCGGGCTAGGTGTTTGATTTCGTTCGCAGCTCGGCAATCGGCTTCCAGCGAGTTGAATGAGGAGTTTGCGTCTCCCAGTAGGACCAGCCATCCAAAGACACTGGGCGGCCCTGCTTTGATCTCGCAACGCCACCCGCAGCGGCTGATGGGGAGCGGTAAATGCCACCTTCAATATGCCACGCACCATTGAAGATTTCACCATGGTGGGTCTTACCGTTGTAGTTCATCCGCAGCTTTGTGCCATGAGGAAGAGAAACGCCCTTCCCGGTCCATGCAAGCCCTGCGGACGAATCTATTCCAACTTTGTCGTTCGACGACACGGCAGGTGTTAGGCCTGCGATCACGCGGAGAATATCATTGTGGGATTGGGCGAATGAGGTCCGCTTTCCTTCGATGAAGCGATAAACGTCGATATCTACTTCAATTGGGCGCTGTTGCATGCCAAATCTCCAAAATCTTAAAAAAATATAAAATTAAGAGATTTAAGAGTCAAGTAAATTTTCGCACTGGTGGACTGGGACACGAATTCGGAGGACACAATCTCCGAGGACTCATTACCCAATAACCCAAAAAAACCAGCGGGTTCCTGACCCAGGGCCGAGAAAACGAGGGGACAGGATGGGTGCGATGTGAAGTGTTGGCGCGCGATTGTCGATGAGTCAGGCAGGGCAAATGGGCGGCGGCTTTATCCCGGCGGCCTTCTGAGCCAGACGTTCAGGATCGGACCCGAACCCCACCAAAGAACCCGGGATGCAAGGGCATAGCCCTTGCCCGCCGGAGGCCCCCTTCCCCTACTTCACCTGCCGCGCCCTGGGCAGCCGTAGCACGACCAACAACCCGCCCAGATCCTCGCTTTCGCCCAGTTCGATTGACCCGCCGTAGATTTCGACCACGTCGCGCACGATGGCGAGGCCGAGGCCGGTGCCGGGTTTGCCGGTGTCGAGGCGGGCGCCGCGGGTGAACAGGTGGTTGCGGGCGGCTTCGGGGATGCCCATGCCGTCGTCTTCGATCCAGATGTCGCAGTGTTGGGCGTCTGATGTTTTGGCTTCTACGGTGATGAACACTGATCCGCCGCCGTATTTGGCGGCGTTTTCGATCAGGTTGCCCAGTATTTCGTCGAGGTCCTGACGTTCGACGGCGACTTGCGCTTCGGGATTGCCGTCGAGGTCAAAGCGGACCTGGGGGTACAGGCGTTCGACAGCGCGCAGCACGGCGGCGACGCTTTCGCGCACGGTGGCGCGCGATTGTCCGGCGGCGCGGCGGCCGACGGCGCGGGCGCGGGCCAGGTGGTGATCGACCTGACGGCGCATGACGGCGGCTTCGCGGGTGACGGTTTCGGCCAGATCGTCGGCGTGGGCGGCGGCGGCGTTGGTCACGACGGTCAGCGGGGTTTTCAGCGCGTGGGCCAGGTTGCCGGCGTGGGTGCGCGCGGCTTCGGCCTGACGCTCGGAGTGGGCGAGCAGGGCGTTGAGTTCGAGCACGAGGGGTTGCACTTCGAGGGGCAGCGGTTCGGTCAGGCGCGATCCGCCTTCTTCGCGCAAGTGCATGATGGCCAGGCGCACGCGGCGCAACGGGCCGAGGCCATAATACGTCTGCGCGACGGCCATGGCGATCAGGCCCAGGCCGAGCACGACGAACGACCAGATCAGGATGGCGCGGATGCGGCGGATTTGCGCATCGAGTTCGCTGCGGCTTTCGGCGACGGCGAATTGCCACAGGGTGCCGCTGCCGGGCAGGATGACCGAGCGTTCGATCACGCGCAGCGGCTCGCCTTCGAACTGGTTGCTGTCATAGATGTGGGGTTGATTGTCGAAGTGGTCGTTTTTCAGCTTGAGCGTGCGGTCCCACAGCGATCGTGAAGGGAATTCGTCGTGCCCGGCGCCCGATATCTGCCAATAGAGCCCGCTGTTGGGTTCGAGGAAGCGCTGATCGCCCAGGCCCCGGCTGAAATAGACTTCGCCTTCGGGGCCGATTTCGGCGGAGGCGACCATGGCCGTCAACATATAGTTGAGCTGATCGTCAAAGCTGCGCGTGACCAGCCCGGTCAGCGTGCGATCGAGCGCCAGCCCGCCGCCCAGCAGCAGCACGAAGATCCATGCAAAGGCGATGAACAGCATGCGCCGCCGCAGCGATCCGGTGTGCGGCGCGGTGGCACCGGGCGCGGTTTCGGCGGCGGCGGCCATATCGGCCGCCGCCGTCCCGATCACCGGCGCCGGGGCGCGATCAGGCGGGTTCGTTGAGGCTGTAACCGAGGCCACGGATTGTCGTGATCACGTCGGGACCGAGCTTTTTGCGGATGCGCGTGACGAACACCTCGATCGTGTTTGAATCGCGGTCGAAATCCTGATCATAGATGTGTTCGATCAGTTCGGTGCGGCTGACCACTTTGCCCTTGTGGTGCAGCAGGTAGGACAACAGCTTGTATTCCTGCGCGGTCAGCTTGACCGGCTCGCCCGCCAGCGTGACGCGGCCGGAACGGGTGTCGAGCCGCACATCGCCCGCGATCAGTTCGGCGCTGGTGTTGCCAGAGGCGCGACGGATCAGCGCGCGCAGGCGGGCGATCAGTTCCTCGGTCTGGAACGGTTTGGCCAGATAGTCGTCCGCCCCGGCATCGAGCCCGGCAACTTTGTCGGACCAACTGTCGCGCGCGGTCAGCACCAGCACGGGAAACTTGCGCCCTTCCTTGCGCCACATGCCCAGCACGGTCAGGCCGTCGATCTCGGGCAGGCCCAGGTCGAGCACGACGGCATCATATTCTTCGGTCGACCCCAGGAAATGCCCGTCCTCGCCATCGGTCGACAGATCGACCGCGTAACCGTTCGCTTCGAGCGTCGATTTCAACTGGCGGCCAAGCGTGGGTTCATCCTCGACGATCAGGATACGCATGGAAGTTGTCTGCCCCTTGTTCGCGAAAGGGCCTTGCGGCCCTGCGCCGTTCATGCCCCGATCCTTGCGCCCTTGATCCTGAACGGTCAAGGAATGGGACAGTTGCTTCTTGTTCAGACTCTGATTGAAAATTCGCCAAAGGGCGAATTTTGAAGACGGCACCGGCCCGCTCCCCCACCCGACCACCCTACGATAGTACCCTATGGGTGGTCGGGTGGGGGAGCGGGCCGGTGCCGTCTTCCTGAAATTCCGGAATCGCCGGAATTTCCAATCAGACCCGCGGCTTAGCGCGTGCGCGACAACACTTGCCCGGTGCGTGCATCGACATCGACAAAGGTGACACGCCCGTCGCGGATGAATTTCAGCCGATAGGCCATCGCTTCGGGATCGTATTCGGGGCCCAGGTATTGCGTGCCGCGCATGGTCGGCAGCACCGATCGTTCGATATCGCGCAGCGAATGCACATTGCCCGCGCGCATTTCGCGCCTGGCCTCGTTTTGCGCTTCGTGCCCCGGATGGCGATCGATTGCCGCGCGCTGGAACGACGCGGGGGCAAACCGGTCCGGATGCGCAGCCACCGGCGGCGGCGACAACAGCGCCAGCACGACCATGGCGCCGCATAGGGCAAGATGATTGCGTTTCATTATGCCACGGCCCCTACCATGGGTGCATTGAACGCATAGTGAATGAGGTTGCAAGCCTGTTGCGCATGCGCCCGGTTTTTATCGGGACAGGCTTTTGCATTGGCGCCATCTGCTTTATGCGCGCGGCCTATGGCAATTGCACCAATTCTAAGCTGGGAAGGCCTTGGCCTGATCCAGGGCGCCTCCAATCAAAATGGCGGCTGGCTGTTTCAGGACATCGACCTGTCGATCGGGCCGCGCGACCGGCTGGCGCTGATCGGGCGCAACGGCGCGGGGAAAACCACGCTGATGAAACTGATCGGCGGGTTGATCGAGGCCGATCGCGGCAAACGCTCGGTGCAACCGGGCACGCGTATCGTCACGCTGGAACAGGACCCGTTCTTTACCGGGCACGACACGCTGCTGGATTTTGCACTGCACGGCGCCGATGCGCCGCAACGGCACGAAGTGGAAGCGATCGCCGACCAGCTAGGCATCGACCTGTCGCGCCAGGCCGACAGCGCATCGGGCGGCGAACGCCGCCGCGCCGCGCTGGCCCGCGCGCTGGCCAGCGAGCCCGATCTGCTGTTGCTGGATGAACCGACCAACCACCTCGACCTGTCGGCGATCGAATGGCTGGAGGCGTGGCTGCAACGCTATAATGGCGCATTTGTCGCGATCAGCCACGACCGCACGTTTCTGGAACGGCTGACCCGCGCCACGCTGTGGCTCGATCGCAGCAGCCTGCGGCGCAAGGACATCGGCTTTGGCGGCTATGAAGCGTGGATGGAAACGGTCTATGCCGAAGAGGCGCGCGCCGCCGAAAAGCTGGATGCCAAGCTGAAGCTGGAACTGCACTGGCTGCAACGCGGGGTGACCGCGCGGCGCAAACGCAACCAGGGGCGGCTGGCCAAGCTGGGCGAAATGCGCGCGCAACGCGCCGCCATGCTGTCACCGCAGGGCGCGGCCAAGCTGGCACTGGCCACCGACGATGCCAAGAGCAAGGCGGTGATCGTGGCCGATGGCGTGACCAAGCGGTTTGGCGAACGCACGATCATCAAGGATTTTTCGTTGCGCATCACGCGCGGCGATCGCATCGGCGTGGTCGGCGCCAATGGCGCGGGCAAGACCACGCTGCTGAAACTGCTGACCGGCGAACTGGCGCCAGACAACGGCACGATCACGCTGGCCAAGACGCTGGAAGGCGTGATGATCGATCAGCAACGCAGCCTGATGTCGCCCGAAAAGCGCATCCGCGACGTGCTGGCCGAAGGGGGCGACTGGATCGATGTGCGCGGTGTGCGCAAACATATCCAGGGCTATCTCAAGGATTTCCTGTTCGATCCCGGCCTGGTCGAGGCGCGCGTGGGCACGCTGTCGGGCGGCGAACGATCACGGTTGCTGCTGGCGCGCGAATTCGCACGCAAGTCCAATCTGCTGGTGCTCGACGAGCCAACCAACGATCTCGATCTGGAGACGCTCGACTTGTTGCAGGAAGTGATCGCCGATTATGACGGCACGGTGCTGATCGTCAGCCACGACCGCGACTTTCTCGACCGCACGGTGACCATCACGCTCGGGCTCGACGGATCGGGCCGGGTCGATGTGGTGGCGGGCGGCTATGCCGATTGGGACGCCATCCGCAAGCAGCGCCAGCAGGGCCGCCCGGTGGCCAAGGCCACCGCCGCAACCCCTGCCGCGCCGCCTCCCCCGCCGCCGCCGCCGCGCAAGGCCAAGCTGTCGTACAAGGATCAGCGTGATTACGAATTGCTGCCCAGGCGGATCGAAGAGATCGACACCGCGATCGCACGGGGCGAGGCCGATCTGGCCGATCCGGCGCTCTATGCGCGCGATCCGGACCGGTTTGCCAGGCTGACCGCCGCGCTCGATGCCCTGCGCGCCGACAAGGATGCGGCCGAAATGCGCTGGCTGGAGCTGGCCGAGCTGGTCGAAGGTTGAACTCTTTATGAAATTTGCATGTCACGCAACAAGGATACGGATCGCGCACTTGCCCAGCCGCCAATAGTATAGGACTATTTGCGTAGTCCCTGTGCCTTGCGAGAGTTGAACATGATCAATCGCATTCGCGACATCCGCCGGCAAAAGGGCCTGACGCTGGCCGAAGTGGCGGCCCGCTGCCAGCCGCCGACCACGGCGCAGACGATCGGTCGGCTGGAAACCGGCATGCGGTCGCTGTCGCTATCGTGGATGAACCGCATTGCCGGCGCGCTGGGCGTCGATCCGCAATTGCTGGTCAAGGCGGAAAGCAGCACCACGCCGACGCTGATCGCGCGGCTGGGCGTCCATGGTGCCGAAGCGGTGACCAACCCGGTCGAGGCGCTGTTTCCGATTGTGCCGGGTGGCGAGGCAACGCTGGTGGTGGTCTCGGTCGAGGCCAGCGCGGGCGAATACCGCACCGGCGACCAGATCTGGCTGCGCCAGACTGGGCCCGACGAATTCCCCCGCGCGCTCAACCGCGACGTGCTCGCCCCGCGCCCCGGCGGACGCTACGCGTTTGGCCGGATGATCGATCGCGATGGCGAACGCATTGCCATCCTGCCCCCCGGGATCGGCCAGCGGCAGGTGGTGATCGACCGGCCCAACTGGCTCGCCGTGGCGGAGATGCTGGTGCGCCGCCTTTGACCTTGCGCCTGTTGTCGCTGGCGACACTCTATCCCGCCCCGCCCCGCCCCGGCTTTGGCCGGTTTGTCCAGAACCAGATGGAGGGGCTGGCGCGCCGGGGCGATTGGGAGGTGACGGTGATCAACCCGATCGGCCTGCCCCCGCTGCTG
This sequence comes from Novosphingobium sp. FSW06-99, assembly GCF_001519065.1. Taxonomy (GTDB): domain Bacteria; phylum Pseudomonadota; class Alphaproteobacteria; order Sphingomonadales; family Sphingomonadaceae; genus Novosphingobium. The sequence continues at coordinate 356,995 of NZ_KQ954255.1, read as the reverse complement.
CCGCTGGCGCGCTATGCCGCGTTGCGCACGATCCCGGCGGTCGAACACTCCGGCGGGGTTACCGTGTACCATCCGCGGTTTGCGCTGATCCCCGGTCTGTCCGGGCGGTTCAATCCCCTGCTCATCGCGCGCGCGGTGCTGCCGCTGGCGCGGCGCCTGCATGCCGAACGGCCGTTCGACATGGTCGATGCGCAATTCTTCTATCCCGACGGGCCTGCCGCCGCGCGGATCGCCCGCGCGCTGAACCTGCCGCTGGCGATCAAGGCGCGCGGCGGCGACATTCTCTATTGGGGCACGCGGCCCGCCGCGCTGGCGCAGATCCGCGCCGCCGCCGATCAGGCGCGTGTGCTGCTGTCGGTCTCAGCGGCGCTGGCGCGCGACATGGTGGCACTGGGCCTGCCCGAAGAGCGTATGCAGGTGCATTATACCGGGCTGGATCACAGCCGGTTTTACCCGCGCCCGCGCGATGATGCGCGCCGCGCGCTGGCCGAGCGTCTGCCTGCGCTGGCCATACCCGCCACGGCGCGCATCGTGGCGAGCGTCGGCGCGCTGATCGCGATCAAGGGCCAGGCGCTGGCGATCGAGGCGCTGCGCGATCTGCCCGACAATGTGGCGCTGGTGCTGGTCGGCGCGGGGCCCGACGAAGCCGCATTGCGCCAACAAGTGGCGCGCGCCGGGCTGGACGCGCGGGTGCGCTTTGCCGGCAGCCTGGGCCATGACGATCTGCCGCTGCTGCTGAGCGCGGCCGAGGCGATGGTGCTGGCCTCTGAACGCGAAGGCATCGCCAATGCCTGGATCGAGGCGCTGGCCAGCGGCGCGCCGCTGGTGATCCCCGATGTCGGCGGTGCGCGCGAGGTGATCGACCGCCCCGCAGCAGGCCGCCTGGTGGCGCGCGAACCAGCCGCAATTGCTCAAGGGCTGCGCGATGTGCTCGACGCACAGTTCGATCCCGCCGAAGTCGCCGCGGTTGCCGCGCGGTTCACGTGGGATACCAACGCGGCGCGGCTGGCCGAAATCTACCGCGCCGCGATTGGCTGAAACCCTCCCCGCGACGGAGGAGGGTTCTGCGTCAGGCGCGCTTGGCCGAGGGCGGAACGTCGCCCGACGCCTCACCGGGCACAAAGCTCTTGGACGACACTTTCAGCCAGATCAGGATCGGCGCAGCCATATAGATCGAGCTGTAGGTGCCGACAAAAATCCCCAGCGTGATCGCGGCGGTAAAGCCGAAAATCACTTGCGGACCAAGCAGCAGCAGCGCGATCAGCGTGATCAGCATCGAGAGCGAGGTCACGATCGTGCGCGCCAGCGTTTCGTTGACCGACAAGTCGAGCAATTCGGGCATCGGCATCTTGCGATACTTTTTCAGGTTTTCGCGGATGCGGTCATAGACGACGATGGTGTCGTTGAGCGAATAGCCGATCAGCGTCAGCAATGCCGCGACGATATTCAGATCGAACTCCATCTGCGTCAGCGCAAACAGGCCCAAAGTCAGACTGACGTCGTGAACCAGCGACAGCAACGCGCCGATCCCGAACTGCCATTCAAAGCGCAGCCAGATATAACCGGCCACGAACACCGCCGCCAGCCCGAGCGCGCGGAACGCATCCCAGCCCAATTCCTTCGACACTTTGCCCGACACCGAATCAACCCCGTCGATCCGCGCATCGGCATGATGCGCCTTCACCGATGCGGTGATCGTGCGCGACATCTTGTCGGACAGCGCCGGGTCCTTGTCGGCGCCGACCGGCAATTTCATGCGGATCGAAATCTCGTTGGGTTTGCCGAACCGCTGGATCGTCGGCTCGCCATAGCCCAGTTGGGTCACTTCATCGCGCAAGGTTGCCACCGGCGCCTCTGCGCTGTGGTCGAACGTCACCCGGATCATCTGTCCGCCGATGAAATCGACGCCCAGATTCAGCCCCTTGGTCAGCACCAGCCCCCACGAGGCGGCGACCAGCAGCACGCTGACCAGATAGAACGGCACCCGCCATTTGAGGAAATGGATGTTGGTATGGTCGGGAACGAGTTTGAGGAGTTTCATCGAACCGGCCTCCTCTTACAGATTGATTTCGGCGGGACGGGCGCGGCGCAACCATTGCGCGACCCACATCCGCGTCAGCACCACGCCGGTGAACACCGACGTCACGATGCCGATCATCAGCACCACGGCAAAGCCCTTGACCGGGCCCGAACCGAACGCAAACATCAGTGTGGCGGCGATGATATTGGTGAAATTGGCGTCAAAGATCGCGCGGGTCGCCTCCTTGTAGCCGATTTCCACCGCCTGCACGACGCGCCGCCCGCGATGGCGTTCCTCGCGGATGCGCTCAAAGATCAGCACTTGCGCATCGACCGCCGCGCCGATCGTCAGCACGAACCCGGCAATCCCCGGCAATGTCAGCGTGGTGCCGATCAGCCCCATCGTGCCCAGGATCATGAACAAGTTGATCAGCAGCGCGACGCAGGCATAGACCCCGAACCGGCCATATGTGACCAGAATGAACACCACCAGCGCCAGCGTGCCGACGCCCATCGCGATCACGCCCTTGCGGATCGAATCCGCGCCGAGATCGGGCCCGACGGTACGTTCCTCGATCACCTTGAGATCGACCGGCAAGGCACCCGACCGCAGCGAGATCGCCAGTTGGCTGGCGCTGTCGTTGGTGAAATTGCCCGAGATCACCGCGCTGCCGCCCAGGATCGGTTCATTGATATTGGGCGCCGACAGCACTTTGCCGTCGAGGATGATGGCAAACGGCTTGCCCACGTTGGCCGAGGTCAGCTTGGCGAATTTGGCCCCGCCGTCGCTGTTGAAGGTGATCGCCACGTCCGCCGCGTTGGTCTGCGGGTTGTTCGACAGTTGCGCGTTGGTCAGTTCGTCGCCGCGAATCCCGCCCAGCCGGTGCACCGCGATCTTGGGCGCGGGCTGGCCGGGCTTCACATCGGCATAAGGCACGATCTCGTCGCCCGGCGGCACAATGCCCTGCGCCACGTCGGCCGGATTGGCGGAGCCGTCGACCAGCTTGAATTCCAGCTTGGCCGTCTGGCCAAGCAGGTTTTTCAGCGCCTGCGGGTCCTGCAGACCAGGCACCTGCACCAGAATGCGGTCGGCGCCCGAACGCACGATGGTCGGTTCCTTGGTGCCCAGTGCGTCGATACGTTTGCGCACGACTTCGACCGCGGTGTCCATCGCCTGCGTCACCGCCTGGTCGATGCCTTCCTGCGTTGGCGCCAGCACAAAGCGATTGCCGTCGACGACGTTGATCGTCCAGTCGCGCTTGCCGGTCAGCCCGGCGCCATTGGTCAGCGGCAGCACCGCTTCGCGCACCGCGTCGATCTTTGACGGGTCATCGACCAGGAACGTCAACGTGCCGTTGTTGTTGGAAATATCGCTGATCCGCACCGGCTGCGACATTGTGCGCAGTTTGTTGCGCACTGATTCTTCCATCCCCTCGATCCGCTGGGTGCGGACCTGGGTGGGATCGGCTTCGAGCAGGATATCGCTGCCCCCGGCCAGGTCGAGGCCCAGATTGACTTTGGGTTCGGGCAGTCCGGCGGGCCAGCGCAGCCCGGCGACATCGACCACCGACGGCAAGGCCGCCAGCGCAAACCCCAGGGTAATCAACCAGAGCCAGATGACTTTCCAGCGCGGAAATTCGAGCATGCGTAAAGGTCCCGTCCGCTCAGTCGTTGGCCACTGGCGTACCGCCCGGCGGGACGATATCGCCCAGGGTCGATTTCACCGCACGGACTTTGACGCCCGGCGCGATTTCCAGATCGACCGTGGTTTCATCGACTTTCAGCACTTTGGCGATCAGCCCGCCGGCGGTCACCACCTGATCGCCCTTTTTGATCGTGCCAAGCTTTGCCTGGTGATCCTTCTGCCGGCGCATCTGCGGGCGAAGGATCAGGAAATAGAAGATCACCGCCATCGCCACCAGCGGCAGGAACTGGACATAAGCGGGGGGATCACCGGCAGTTTGCGCGGCGGCCAGATCAAGGATGGAGAACAAGGCAGGTCCGTTCATGGAAGAAATCTGGGTCTGTGTTTCGCGAATCGCCATATCGGGCGCACGAGGCCATCTTTAAAGCCCCCCACTCCCCGACGTGGCTGGCGCGACTAGCAGTTTGGCCGCGCATTGGCAAACCCAAGCGGCAAACCCGGGTGCGGCGCCCCCCGAATGCCGCTTCGCAAAAATAGTCGCGCCAACCCGCTTGCCATCGCGATGCACGCTCCGTATAGGCCCGTCCTCCGGTCGGGACGTAGCGCAGCCTGGTAGCGCATCACACTGGGGGTGTGGGGGTCGGAGGTTCGAATCCTCTCGTCCCGACCAATTCTATCCGCGATAGCTGGACAAGCGAGCCTGCCCCACCGGGGCGCTCGCGGTCATTGTACGCGAAACATACAAAACCCCTCGACAAGCAGAAGCAGTGCCATCACTCTGGCGCCAAAGACCGGGCCAGCCAGCGCCCGGCGGCCACGAGAGGATTGTGCCATGGGCTCCGACAGCGCCGAAATCGCCTATGTCGCGCGCGACGGCAACCGACCTTATTATTACGCCAACGCGCATCACCTCGACCGCGTGCCGCTTGATCCGCGCGACATGCCGCTGATCGACGGGCGGCGGGCCGGTACCCAGCTTGATCGCGAGGGCTTTGCCTGTTTGCCGCATGCCAGTGCGGTCGGCGATTTTACCGATCGCGATGCGGTTGCTGCGGTCTATCCCGACGAGATCGTCGCGCTGGTGCGCGCAGCCACCGGCGCCGATGCGGTGATCGTGACCGCGCCGGGGATCGTGCGCTTCAGCGAGGCTTCGGGACAGGCGGGCACGCGCGACAATTCACATCCGGCGCGGTTTGTCCATATCGACCAGACCGCCGAGACCGCCGCGCAATTCGCCCGGCTCACCATCCCGGCGGGACAGGCGGTGCGCCGTTACGCGCATTACAACGCGTGGCGCGCGTTTTCGGGCGCGCCGCAGGATGTGTCGCTGGCGCTGTGCGATATGACCAGCGTCGCGCCTGATGACAGGATCGAGGCCGATGCGATCTTTGATCCCCCCGGTGGCGAGCCATGGCGGTTTGGCAGTTGGGTGCTGGCGGCCAATGCCGCGCACCGCTGGCACTGGTTTCCCGATCTGACGCGCGATGAAGTGCTGCTGTTCCAGAGCAGCGATTCGCGCGATGGTCGCGCGGTGCCGCATGTCGCATTCGACAATCGCCGCGCGCCTGTGGGGTGTGCCCCGCGTGCCAGCATCGAAATGCGCTGCATCGCGCTGTGGCACGAATGATCGCAGTTGGTCACAGTTTGTCGCGCCATCTTCCGCATGGCCCCTTCGCAGACTAAATTGTGGCATGCAGCGGCGTTGCCGTGATGCAGATCGGGAGACTTGTTGCCATGACCAGGACACTGGCATTTCCGCTTTCACTGGCCTTGCTGGCCGCCGCACCGCTGGCGATGGCGCAGACCGCGCCCGACCAGAATGCGCCCCCCGCCGCGCCGGATCAGGGCGAACACCATCACGGCGGCGGCGGCGGCGCGCACGGCTTTGACGCGATGGACACCAACCACGACGGCTTTATCACGCTTGACGAATGGAAAGCCGCCGGGCGCCGCGAAGACCGTTTCAACGCGATCGACGTGAACCACACCGGCAAGATCAGCCGCGATGATCTGCGCGCCTATATGCAGAAGATGCGCGCCGAGCATCAGCAGAACGGCGGCGGCAACTGGAGCGGCGGGCAAAGCAACGGCAACTGAGCCCCTTCCCCCCGCAAAACCTGCAACGGCCCGGTGCGCAACACCGGGCCGTTTGCGTTTCCGGTCTTGCAATATGCCGCGAAATCTCCGAAACGATAACAAATGTTATAAATGTGGAGAGGGTCGATGGCCGCAGGCGAACAGGGCGGTTTTCCGCAAGAGCCGAACTATGTGGGGCTCAACACCCCGCAACGCGCCGAATATGCGGTGGACGATCTGCCCGTCACCGGCGCAATCCCCGCCGATGTTTGCGGCACATTCTTTCGTGCGGTGCCCGATCCCGCCTATCCGCCGTTTGTCAGCGATGCCGGGGCGATCCTGTCGGCCGATGGCATGGTTTCGGCGATCCGCTTTGCCGATGGCAAAGTGTCGACCGCGATCCGCTATGTCGGCACCGCGCGCCATCTGGCCGAGCGCGCCGCAGGGCGCGCGCTGTTCGGCAAATATCGCAACCCCTATACCGACAAGCCCGAAGCGGCGGGCATCGACCGCACGGTCGCCAACACCACCCCGGTGTGGCACGCTGGGCGCCTGTTGCTGACCAAGGAGGAGGGACGGCCCTATCAGGTCGATCCGGTGACGCTGGAAACGCTGGGATCGTATGATTTCGGTGGCGCGCTGCGGTCCGAAACGTTCACCGCGCATGTCCGTATCGATCCGGCGACTGGCGAGATGTTTGCGTTTGGGTATGAGGCGGCAGGGCTGGCCAGTCCGACGGTGGCCTATCTGGTGATCGATCGCGACGGTCATCTGGTGCGCGAACAGTGGTTCGATGCGCCCTATTGCGCGATGATGCACGATTTTGCGATCACCGCGCATCATGTGCTGTTTCCGATCTATCCCACCAGCGCCGATCTGGCGCGGTTGCAGGCGGGCGGCGATCACTGGGTGCATGATCAGGATCAGGATAGCTGGCTGGGGGTGATGCCGCGTTATGGCGATGTGGCGCAGATCCGCTGGTTTCGCGGGCCCAAAGGCGTGTCGTGCTATCACATGATGAACGCGTTCGAGGATGCGGCAGGCGTGATCCATTTCGACCAGTGCCTGTCGGATTCCAACGCCTTTCCGTTCATCCGCGCGGCATCGGGCATCGCCATCGACCAGAGCGATCTCAACGGACGGCTGGCGCGCTGGAGCGTCGATCCAAACGGCGCCGATGATGCCATCCGTGAAACCGTGATCGGCCCGCCGGGCGATTTTCCGGTGATCCCCGCCGACCGGCAGGGGCGCGCATATGACCATGCCTGGATGCTGACGATGAACCCCGAACGGCGCGGCCCCCCGGTCATGGGCGGCCCGGTCGGGGCGATGTTCGACATGCTGCTGCGGCTCGATTTCACCGGCGGCCCACCGCAGGCGCTGGCGCTGTCGATGGGCAGTTGCTTCAACGAGCCGGTGCATGTGCCCGCCGCCGAACCGGGGCATCAGGGCTGGCTGGTAACGGTGGTCGATCACCAGCACGGGCCCGACGCGTTCAGCCACGAGTGCTGGATCATCGATGCGGGGCGGATCGGCGCCGGGCCGGTGGCCAGGGTCACGATGCCGCACCGCCTGCGCCCGCAAGTCCACGGCTGGTGGGTGGGGGGCCCGGCATGACCCGCATTGCCATCACCGGCGCATCGGGCCACTATGGCCGGATCGTGATCGAGGCGTTGATCGCCGCCGGGCGCGCGGCCGACCTGATCCTGATGACGCGCAGGCCCGAGCGGCTGGCCGACTATGCCGCGCGCGGCTGCACCGTGCGGCCTGGCGATTATGACCGGCCCGAATCGCTTGCGCCTGCGTTTGCGGGGGCCGAACGCCTGTTGCTGATATCGGGCACGCGCGTCGGGGCGCGGGTGGTGCAGCACCGGGCGGCGATCGATGCGGCGGTGGCGGCAGGGGTGTCCCATCTGGTCTATACCAGCTTCATCGGCATCGACGATCCCGCCAACCCCGCCGAAGTGCGCCACGACCACAGCGAGACCGAACGCCTGATCAAGGCCAGCGGGCTGCGCTGGACAATGCTGCGCGATGCCCATTACGCCGATGCAATGATCGTGATGGCCGGCCCCGCCGTGATGGCCAGCCGCGAATGGATCAGCAACGCCGGGCACGGCCGCGAAGCAATGGTGTGGCGCGAGGATTGCGCATTATGCGCCGCCGCCGTGCTGACCGGCGAAGGCCATGCAGGCCGAACGTATGACATCACCGGGCCCGACTTGCAGACATTTGCCGAGGTCACCGCGCTGATGGCCGGGATCACTGGCGTGCCGCTGACTTATCGCACAATCGACGATGCGGCCCAATATGCGCTGTTCGACGCCATGGGCATTCCCCGCCGCCCGGTCGATGACCAGTCGGTGGACGGCATCCCGTGGAACAGCGACGATATGGTCACCTTTGGCCAGGCGATCCGCGAAGGGTTCCTCGCCATCCGCAGCGATCACGTTGCCGCATTGCTTGGCCGACCCGCGCGCAGCACGCGGCAGATGATCGAGGCGAACGTGGCCATGCTGCGCGCAGCGGCGCGCTGATCCCGCCCGGCACGTCATGCCGGACTTCATCCGGCATCCAGCACGCCGTAGCGCGATACTGCTGGCGGTTGCGCATGCTGCAGGCCTCTACGCCAAATCCTGCCAACCGGAATTGGCCGCGACAGAGGAGAACTGTGTCGCTCCGGTGAAAGTCCTCCACCTGGCCTCAGGTTGGATGCCGGATCAGGTCCGGCATGACGAAGGGAATGGGGTGCGATGAAATTCGCGCCCCGGCAACTTCGCGGCTCAGGTCAGCGCATAATACCGCACCAGATTACCATCGGGCTTGCGTTCGCCCACGCCGACGAACACGTGGCGGGTCATCCAGTCGTGGCGGCCTTTGGGCGTTTCAAAGCTGGGCTGGGCGCGCAGGTAATAGTCGCCATGTGCCACGGGTGGCCCGCCTTCGAAGGCCCAGGCGCGCAGGCGGGCCATCGCGTCGGCCGCCCTGCCCCACAGAAAACCACGGTTCTGCATATAGATCAGCGTGCCGTCATCGACTTCGAGCAGATAGCGCGCGTCGAACACGGCGGTGTCGTCGGCGCGGAAATGGGCATAGTCGCCGCCCGAATTGGGCACTGCGCGGCCCCGAAAGCCGGGCCCTTCGAAATGCCCTTCATCGACCAGCACCGCCGAGCGGAACCCGCCATCGGGCACATGGGGGATGGCGAACACGCGGGTGAACATCAGCCGGCATTCGAACACGAATTCCAGGCGTGGTTGGTCGAGCGTCGAAAAGGTCATGACGCATCCCGGGTGAAATAGGCCACGCCGCGAAATTCCATGCTGCGCCGTTCGACCGCATCGGGCCGCGACACATCGCGAAACGCGGTGTGCGGCGCGCGCCAGGCGCGGCTGTGATCGGAATCGTGGAACTTGATGAAAATCACTTCGTCGGGCGTCATGTCGGGGAAAAACCACCAGCGATGGTCGGGCGAATGGTGAAAGATGGTGGCCGCCACCATATCCTCTTCGCCGGCGATCGGCGCGAACAGCGCATCGCCGGTGGGGATCGCATCGACATCGACTTTGGTGTTGGCGGTGCCTTCATCATCGCGCACGCTGCCCGCTTCGCACAGCGCCAGCGGCATGTCCTGCGGCGGCGGAGACAATGCGCGCCACAGCGAAAAGCAGATGAACCGGTCATAGCCCGCACCCTCGGGCCGCGCCTTGCGATAGACCCGTTCGGCAACCATCTGTGCGGAACGCGTGGTGAAATCGACATGCGCCTCTGCCGCCGGGGGCTGCATCATCGCGCTGGTCAACCCCGATGTGCGCACCATGCCGCCCATCGGCACGACCAGATCGGCCCCGGTCAGGCCGCGCACCGCCGCCACCACTTCGGCGGCATAGGCGCTGTCGGGACCATAATTGGTGTCCCAGTCGGTGATCGCGGTGGGATGGCTGGCCAGGCAGAACCCGTGCCGGTCGGCCGTGAACGGCCCGGCCAGCCGCGCATTGCGGATCGTCACGTCATAGGGGGCATAGACGCCGGTGTTGTATTCCTCGCCAGGCGCCCAGAACCGCCGGTTGATCCGGCTGGTCGGCAGCAGATAGGTGATCTGCACGGCGACTTCGGGCAAGGGCTGGCTCGGCACATTCGGCATCGCGCGCGCTTTCAGGTTGGCGGAAAATCCAGGCTTCCGGCGCGCTCGGCAAAGCGCCAGCCCGCAGGCGTGCGGGCCAGCCGGTCGTGATATGTGCCCACCAGCGGTGGCGCGGCGGGCGCGGTAAACAGCAGGATCTGGCTGGTTGCGGTGGCGGTGTCGCCAGTGACCGTCACGCGCAGATTGGCGATGATATGCCGCGCCACGCGGCGCGGCCGCGCGGCGAACGCGGCCAGGATTTCGGCGCGCCCGGTGATGAACACCTCGGGCGCAGTTGGCCTGCTCATCCGCCCGTCGGGCAGATAGAGCGCGGCCAGCGTCTCCCAGTCGCCCGCATCGTTGAGCGCGGCATAGTCGATGATCAACCGCTCGATCGCGCGTTCGGCCAACAGGGTGGCAAAGTCCGGTTCGCTCTGTTCGCTCATGCCAATGCCTTGTTGCGCTTGTCCGTCAGGGTCTGAAAAGGGTGCGACGCCCGGCCTTGAGGGAAGGCCCTGATCGGGCGCCGCACACCCCTCCCCCAACCCCTCCCCGCACGGGGAGGGGCTAAGTCAATCCTCGAACCCTTCGCGGGCGCGGCTGTTGTCGCATACGATCGGTGCGCCGGTTACCGGGTGCGGATATGGGAACGGCACAATGTCGGTGGCGGGCCACAGGCGCGGCAGCGGGTCGACAAAGGCATCTGGGCCCAGCGGATCTTCTGGATAGAGAGTCTTTGTCATCGGGATATAATCGATCGGCGTCTTGGCCCAGCCTTCGGCAAAACTGCCGTGCCAGAACGGAAAATAGCCCAGCCGGGCGATTTTCCACACGCCGTCTTCACGCACATAGCGGTTGTCGTAAAGGCCGCCTTCCCACCACGCGCGCTGGTTGCCCTCGGCGGTTTCGTGCAGGCCCGCCTGCATCATCGAACGTCCGCGCACGGTCGCGGTCTGGCGATCGGGGGCAACATCGATGACCACCTGCAACTGCGGATGATCAAGCAGCCAGCCATAGCGCGGACCATTGTGGCCACTGGTGAAATTGGTCTGGAAGCGGTCGATATAGAGCCGTTTGACCCCCGCCTTGCCGCGATAGATGCCGCCCAGGAACCACACTTCGCCATCATCGGAAAACAGGTCGACGGTTTCGTTGTACTGCGATTTGTCGATGAAATAGCCATAGGTGTACTGCAGCTTGCGGATCGCCTCGATGTCCTGCGCCACGCCCAGGTCGTGTTCGAGCCGTTCGATCCGCGCCACCAGTGCCGTCAGGTCTGTCATGGGTATCCTCTCCACCGGTATCGGTTTCAACCGTACCATTTGTTATGAATTATACCTATGCTCGCGGCCGGACAAAGGCAAGCAATACCCTTGCCCGGCCCGAACATTTTCAGGCCTGCTTGCTGCGCCAGCTTGGCGCATAGGCGGTGCGCGCGACTTCGGAATAGGGCACCGGGGCAACCACCCCGCGAATGCGGATCTGGCGGTGCTTTTCAACCGTCGGCTTTGACGTGCCGCCATCGGGTTCGCCCCACACCAGATCGATTTCGGTGCCCGGTTCGGCGTGTTCGGGATCGACCATCGCCAGCGTGACGATCTTGCCGTAATTGGTCGTATAGCCGATCCAGGTCGACAGGCCGATCAGTTGCCCGTCGCGCTCGACCCGGTCGAACTGGTGCATCGAATAGACCGCGCTGGGGAATTCCATATATTTGGGGCGCAGGCCTTCGCGGCCGAACTGGCCAAAGATCGCCTCTGACACCGCTTCATCGTCGAGCGCCAGCGTCACTTTCTTGCGGTGCGGCCCGGCAGCGATCGCTTCCAGCGCTTCGCGACCGATGAAATCGTGGTCGAACTTGACGAACGCGCCATAGCCCAGATCCCACGGCGTGGTGTAATAGCCCTCGACGCTGTCGGGCACATAGCTGCCGCCGACCGAACAGCGCGATTCGTACTGGTTGGCCGTCAGCCATTCGCGATAGGCACGGTTTTCCTCGCCAGTATAGATCCCCGGCAAAGGGGAGGGAATCCAGCCGGATTCCAGCGTGTTCGACGAATAAGTCCGTCCGCCGACCAGCGCGAGGCCATGGTTGGCCCCCGCCGCGACCAAGGCGGCGTGGATCGTGTCATGGTCTTCAAACGGGCCCATCAGTTCATAGCCCGGCTGCCCGGCCATACCGTGGCGCAGCGCGTGGACTTTTTTGCCCGCGATCTCGATCCAGGTCATGTGAAAGAATTTCAGATCGGGCGCGGTCGTCCCCATCGCGTCTGTCAGCACCGCCGCCGCATTGGGCCCCTGCAACTGAAACCGGTAATGGCGGCGGTTTTCCGGATCGGGACGCGCCACGGTGCGCTCGTCATAGGTCAGCGTGACGCCTTCGCGCCCTTCGCCGTGGAACATCAGCCAATTGAGCGTGGGCGCACGGCCCACCAGATTGAACTTTTCCGGCGCGAGATAAAACAGGATCACATCGCCGATGACATGGCCATAGGCCGTCACCGGCACATATTGCTTGGCCCGGTCGGGGATGAACCCCTTGAAGCTGTTGATGCCCAGCCCGTGCAGAAAATCGAACGCGCCCGGCCCTTCGACCATCAGTTCGGCCATGTGATAGCTCTGGTTAAACAGCACGCACGCCTCGTTCCACGCGCGCTGTTCATCACGCCAGTTGGTATATTCGGCGGGCACGCCGGGATAGGCATTGGGCCCGACCTGCTGGTTGCGCAGCCAGGTCACCAGATCGGCGGGGCTGTCGCCCAGGCTGGACAGGATCGATTCGAGATTGCTGGTCATGGTCCGTTCTCTCCCATAAAGTGTGATCGCGGCATCGGTTCGACGCTTGCGCTTGCCGGCTGTTTTGTTAGTAATACATACAAATTGCAAGATCGAAAAACACGACCGGGAAGGATCATTCGACGATGGGCACGATCGCCACCACGCATGTCGGAAGCCTGCCACGCGGCGAGGCGCTGGTGCCGCTGCTGCTCGCGCGCGACCATGGCCAGGCTTATGATGCCGCGGAATTCGACCGCGTGGTTGCCACCGCGGTGGCCGATGCGGTCGACCGGCAGATCGCCGTCGGGGTCAGCGTGGTCAGCGATGGCGAACTCGGCAAAGTCGGCTATTCGACCTATATGACCGAACGCCTGTCGGGCTTTGGCGGCGATGTGCCACGCAAACCCGCGCTCGATCTGGCCCCGCTGCCCGATTTCCGGCGCAAACTGGCGGCGGTGATGGGCGATCAGGAATTTGTCCGCGCCGCCTGCATCGGCCCGGTCCGGCTGGTCGATCTGCAACCCGCGCTCGACGATATCCGCCGGTTTTCCGCCGCGACCGAGGGCAAACCGGTGCGCGGCTTCATGAATGCCGCCTCGCCCGGCCTGATCACCGCGTTTCAGCCCAACCAGTTCTACCCCAGCCACGAGGCCTACCTGGCCGATCTGGTCGATGCGATGCGCCCCGAGTATGAGGCGATCGTCGCCGCCGGGTTCGATCTGCAACTCGATTGCCCCGATCTGGCGATGTCGCGCCACACCGGGTATCAGGATCTGTCAGAAGCCGAATTCGTGAAAATCGCCGCCGCCAATGTCGAGGCACTGAACGCGGCAACCGCCAATCTGCCGCCCGAACGGCTGCGCATGCATGTGTGCTGGGGCAATTACGAGGGCCCGCACGATCACGACATTCCGCTCGAACGCGTGATCGACGTGATCCTGGGCGCGCGACCATCGACCGTGCTGTTCGAAGCGGCCAACCCGCGCCACGAACACGAATGGAAAGTCTGGGCCGACGCGCGGATACCCGATACCAAAGTGCTGGCGCCGGGCCTGATCGACACCTGTTCGAACTATGTCGAACACCCCGAACTGGTGGCCCAGCGCATCGAACGGTTTGCCGCGATTGTCGGCGCCGACCGCGTGATCGCCTCCACCGATTGCGGGTTCGGCACGTTTGCCGGCTATGGCAAGATCGACCCGGCAGTCACCTGGAAGAAACTGGCCGCGCTGCGCCAGGGTGCCGATATCGCCGGGGCGCGGCTGGCGGCCTGATCGTTCAGGCCTCCACCGCCGTCGCTGCCAGCGCGCGCTCTGCCGACACGACGGTGTTTTCCAGCAGCATGGTCACGGTCAATGGGCCGACGCCGCCCGGCACCGGGGTGATCGCCGCCGCCTTGGCCGACACGCCGGCGAAATCGACATCGCCGACGATCCGCCCGTCGGGCAGGCGGTTGATGCCGACATCGATCACGACTGCACCGCGCTTGACCATCTGCGCCACGATCAGGCCGGGCACCCCGGCGGCAACCACCAGAATATCGGCCATGATGGTATATTGCGCCAGATCGCGGGTGTGGATGTGGCAGATCGACACCGTGGCGCCTTCGGCCATCAGCATCAGCGCGGTGGGTTTGCCAACAATGTTGCTGGCACCCACCACCACCACATTCTGCCCGCGCAGATCGATGCCTTCGGATTCGAGCAGTTTGACCACGCCATAGGGCGTACAGGGCGAAAACACCGTGTTGCCGGTGACCAGCGCGCCGATGTTGTAAAGGTGGAACCCGTCGACGTCCTTGTCCACGCTGATCGCTTCGAGCACGCGCGGCATGTCGATCTGCGGCGGCAAGGGCAATTGCACCAAAATGCCGTGCACCGCCGGATCGGCGTTGAGCGCGGCAATGCGCGCCAGCAGGGTCTGGTTGTCGATGGTCGAGGGATAGCGTTCGGCAAAACTGCGAATGCCGACCGCTTCGCACGCTTTGACCTTGCGCCCGACATAGACCGCGCTGGCTGCATCATCGCCAACCAGAATCACCGCCAGCCCCGGCGTTACGCCCTGCGCGGTCAGCGCGTCGACACGTGTTGCAATGCCCTGCCGCAAACGACGCGCCAAAGCCGTGCCGTCGATGATCCGCGCTGTCATGTGTGCTCCCCGATTTGTATGTATTGCTTACAATGTATCGTCCAGCCGCACCACCGGCAAGGCCAGTTCACGCTAACAATCGTTGTCATTTTGATGGCCGGCCCCTCTTGCAAGCCGCGCCGCGCTGTGTCTTAGCTCCCGCCCCATGAACGATCAATCCACCGACACGCCTTTTCCTGCCCCCGCCGAGCTTTTGGTGCGCCTGTTGAAACTGGGCAGTTTCATTTCCGGCCCGATGCGCGACGGGGTCTGCGATCCCGCCGAAATCAGCAGCAACGAGTTGCGCGTGATCATGGCGCTGGCAGGTGAAGGCGCCCTGGCCGGGCACGATCTGGTCGAGATCACCGGCCTGCCGCCAATGAACATCAGCCGGGCGATCGCCAGCTTGCGCGATCGCGGATGGATCGAGGATGCCGTCGACCCTGACAACCGCCGTCGTCGCCCGGTACGGCTGAGCGCCGAAGGGCACGAGGCCTATCGCCGCACGCAGCCCCATTTCGACGTGGTGGCCGACGCGCTGCTCAGTTCGCTGACCAATCGCCAGCGCCAGCAGCTCGCCAGCCTGACCGACAAAGTCAACGCGCGGCTGATCGCGTGGATCCGCGATCACCACAGCGAGGTAAAGCTGGCCCGGCCCGATCAGGACGCGTGAGTCACGGCCACTTGCGCTGGAATTGGGTAAAATCGCCGCGCACAAACGCTGCACCCAGCACTGGATGGGCAAAGCTCATCGCCACTTCCTGCCGGTGCGGCCAGGTCTGGCGCAGCTCTTTTTCGGGCAGGATCACATCGGGGCCGATCGGGTTTTCGGGATAGCACACTTGCGCCGGCTGCAGATGCGCCACGGTATGCGCCCAGCCGGTTTCGTAGTCGGCCTGCCATTGCATCATGTAATCAAGCCGGCGAATTTTCCACACGCCGCCTTCACGCACATAGTCGTTTTCATAGATGCCCGCTTCCCAGAATTGCTGCGGCACGCCCGCGGGCTTGTCGGCCAGCGCGCTGTCGTGCCAGCCACCCGCCAGCAGGCCGCGAAACCGGCCCTTGGCGGTCTGGCGATCGGGGGCAACGGTGATGATATCCTGCAACTGGAAATGATCGAGCAACAGCCCATCGACGGGTCCGCGTCGTCCGCCGGTAAACAGGTTCTGGAACCAGGTGCCGTACAACCGCACGATCCCGGCATGGCCCCGATATTCTCCCGACAGGAACACCACTGCGCCGTCGTGTGAAAACAGCGCGGCGGTCTCTTCGGGCCGGTTGTAATCGATATAATAGCCATAGGCCATTTGCAGGCGCCGGATCGCGTTGAGATCTTCCAGTTCACCCACGCGCGCTTCCAGCGCGGCCAGCCGTGCATCTGCATCATCCATTCCAGCTCTCCCACGATCATGGTGCGCCCCGGCTTGCCTGCCGCCGGGGTCATTTGGTATGCATTGCTAACAAATGATAGAATGCGTGGCGAGAGGGAATTGGACATGATGCAGGCAGATCGCTTTGCCGGGACAACCGCGCTGATCACCGGCGGGGTGTCGGGGATCGGTTTCGGAATCGCGCGCGCGTTTGCGCAGGCCGGGATCGAACTCGTGCTGACCTGGCGCAATCGCGCCCATCGCGACACCACCGCGCGCTGGTTTGCCGACCATGGCCTGCCGTCGCCCCGATTCGAACATCTCGACGTTACCGACCGCGCGCGCTGGGCGGAACTGGCTGCGCAGCTTGGCCCGGTGCACATTCTGGTCAACAACGCCGGGATCAGCGTGTTCGGACCGACCGATTGCGCCACGCATGCCGATTACGACTGGATCATGGGGGTCAATTTCGGCGGGGTGGCCAATGCGCTGGTGGCCATGTTGCCGGGGATGAAGGCGCTGGATGGCCCACGCCATGTGATCAATGTCGCCTCGATGGCGGCCTTTTGCGCCGGGCCGCAGGCGGGTATCTATACCGCCAGCAAATTTGCCGTGCGGGGCCTGACCGAAAGCTTGCGGTACAACCTCATGCCCCACGGCATCGGCGTGTCGCTGCTATGCCCTGGCCTGACCCAAAGCAACGCCTGGGACAGCGCGTTGAAGCGCCCCGCCCGGTTTGCCGAGTCGGGCTTTCCCGCGATCGATGCCGATGAACTGGCGCAATTCGGCACCGCGTTCGATCTGGGCATGGATGCGTTCGAAGTCGGCTGCAAAACCCTGCGCGGGATGATCGACAATCGCCCGCTGATCCTGACCCATCCCGATCATCGCGAGGATTTCGACGCGATTGCCGCCGAATTGCTGGCGGCGCTGCCCGACGAGCCGATTCCCGCCGGGCGCGCCCATATCGAAGACTTGCGCCGCGAAGCCAACCGCGCCGCGCTGGCCGGATCGCAGATCAGGATCAGCGACCTGACCTGATCTGCGAAAAAATCACACCCGGCTACCGCCGCGCGCCTGGACTTTGTCTTCGGTGTTCAGATCGAAATCGCTGGCGTCATGGCGTTCGCGCAACTGGCTGGCGGGATCGCCCATCGCGCGGTTGACCATGCGGCCACGCTGCACCGCCGGGCGCGCGCCGACCAGATCGACCCAGCGGGCGATGTTGGTGTATTCATGCGTCGACAGGAATTCCTGCGCGCCATAGGCTTCGCGCACCATGTTGCCATACCAGGTGAAATTGGCGATGTCGGCAATCGTGTAATCGTTGCCGGCCACATATTCGGTCTTGCCCAATTGCGTGTCGAGCACGTGCAGCAGCCGCTTGGTTTCCATCGCAAAGCGGTTGATGGCATATTCGATCTTGATCGGCGCATAGGCATAGAAATGCCCGAACCCGCCGCCCAGATAAGGCGCGCTGCCCATCTGCCACATCAGCCAGTTCATCACCGCTGCGCGCCCGCGCGTTTCGGTCGGCAGGAATTCGCCGAACTTTTCGGCCAAGTAGAACAGCATCGAGCCGGATTCGAACAGATGCACCGGCGGATCGAACGAATGATCGGCCATCGCCGGGATTTTCGAATTGGGGTTGATATCGACAAACCCGCTCGAAAACTGGTCGCCCTGCCCGATGTTGATCAGCCAGGCGTCGTATTCGGCACCGCTGTGTCCTTTGGCGAGCAGCTCTTCGAGCATGATCGTCACCTTGACGCCATTGGGCGTGCCCAGCGAATAGAGCTGCAGCGGATGCTTGCCCACCGGCAGCACTTTGTCATGCGTGGCGCCCGACACCGGACGGTTGATATTGGCAAAGGCCCCGCCGGAAGGCTGGTCGAATGTCCACACGGCAGGGGGTACATAGCCTGCGGGCAGGTTGTCGGCAGGGTCGCCATTGGCCATGATCGTGTCCTCGATTGCGATGGGGGAAAGATGTACCTTCAATTGGTCCGGGCGCGCCACATTACAAGGGCGAGAAGGTTTCCGCTCATTCGTGGATGCGGGTCAGCATCTCGATCAGCATTTCGACTTCCTTGTCGGTGAAGCGCGATTTCAGCCAACGTTCGTGTTCCAGGATCGCCTCCTTGGCCTTGGCCAGCGCGGCGCGGCCATCATCGGTCAGGTTGAGCGTCTGTTTGCGCCGGTCAGTCAACGAGGCGCCGCGCACCAGATAGCCACGATCCTGCAACCGGTTGACAATCGCCATCGTCGTCGCGCGGTCCATGCGCATGCGATGGGCCAGGTCGGTCTGCGCGATATCGGGGTGATCGTCGATCAGCCACAGCACCGACACCTGTTTCTGGGTCAGGTCGATATCGGTAAATGTCTCGGTAAAATGGCGATACGTCGCGCCATGCGCCAGCCGGATGTGAAACCCGACGATCGACCGGATCTCGCCAATGTCCTCATCACCCTCCACATGCGGGGTGGTCGGTACGAGTGTTTCTTTTGGCCTTGCCATTCACGTGTCCCTAGGGGATTGTCAGCACAACATACAATAACAAATGAGAGCGTTGTCGATGGCCCATTTTCCACAGACACCCGCCTTTACCGGTTTCAACACGCCTTCGCGGATCGAAGCCGACATTGCCGATCTGGCGCACGAGGGCACCATTCCGGCCGGTCTTGCGGGCGCGTTCTACCGCGTTCAGCCCGATCCGCAATTCCCTCCTTTGCATGGGGATGACATCGCTTTCAACGGCGATGGCATGATCACCCGGTTCCATATCCACGATGGCCAGGTCGATTTCCGCCAGCGCTGGGCCCGCACCCGCAAGTGGGAACTGGAACATGCGGCTGGGCACGCCTTGTTCGGAAACTATCGCAACCCCTTAAGCGATCTGCCTGAAGTTGCCGGAGAAATTCGTTCGACCGCAAACACCAATGCGTTCATTTTCGCAGGCAAACTGTGGGCGCTGAAGGAAGACAGCCCCGCGCTGCTGATGGACCCGGTCAGCATGGAAACGCTGGGTTTCGAAAAATTCGGCGGCGCGATGACCGGACAGACGTTCACCGCGCATCCCAAGATCGATCATGCCACCGGCAACATGGTCGCCATCGGCTATGCCGCCAGCGGGCTGTGCACCGATGATGTGACCTATCTGGAAGTCGCGCCCGACGGCACGCTGATCCGCGAAGTGTGGTTCAAGGTGCCGTATTATTGCATGATGCACGATTTCGGCATCACGCGCGATTATCTGGTGCTGCATATCGTGCCCTCGATCGGCAGTTGGGAACGGCTGGAGGCCGGCAAGCCGCATTTCGGGTTCGACACCACGATGCCGGTCTATCTTGGCATCATCCCGCGCCGCGACGGGGTCACCGATGCCGATATCCGCTGGTTCAAACGCGACAACTGCTTTGCCAGCCATGTGCTCAACGCCTGGCAGGATGGCAGCAAAGTGCACTTTGTGACGTGCGAGGCGAAGAACAACATGTTCCCGTTCTTTCCCGATGTGCACGGCGCACCGTTCAACCCGCGCGAGGCGATGAGCCACCCCACCGAATGGGTGGTCGACCTGGCGAGCAACGACGACGGTTTTGCCGCGATCAACCGCCTGTCCGACACGATGGGCGAATTCCCGCGCATCGATGACCGCTTTGCCGGACGCCAGACGCGCCATGGCTGGTTTCTCGAAATGGACGTGGCACGCCCGGTCGAACTGCGCGGCGGCAGCGCGGGCGGATTGCTGATGAATTGCCTGTTCCACAAGGATTTTGAAACCGGTGCCGAACAGCATTGGTGGTGCGGCCCGGTCAGCAGCCTGCAGGAACCGTGCTTTGTGCCGCGCGAGGCCGATGCCCCCGAAGGCGACGGCTGGATCGTGCAAGTGTGCAACCGGCTTGACGAAGCGCGCAGCGATCTGCTGATCTTTGATGCCCTCGACATTGCCAAGGGGCCCGTAGCGACCGTGCATATCCCGATCCGCCTGCGCTTTGGCCTGCATGGCAACTGGGTCAATGCCGATGCCATCGGGCTGGCCGCGTGATCAAGCCCGGTCTGGAATTTGTCTACGAGGCGCACGGCGATCTCGAACCGCCGCGCGCCATCGGTGAAACCTATGATGGCACCCGCCGCATCGTGCCGATCGTCGGCGGCGGGCGCGTTGAAGGCCCGCTGATCAAGGGGCGGCTGGTCGGCAATTCGGCCGACTGGCAATGGACACGGCACGACGGTGTGACCGTGGCCGACGCGCTCTATGCCATCGAAACCGACGACGGCGTGGTCATCCAGATTCGCAACCGGGGCCTGCGCCATGGCCCCCCCGAGGTGATGGCGCGGCTGGCAGCGGGCGAAGCAGTCGATCCGGCGGACTATTATTTCCGCACCGTACCCGAATTCATCGCGCCCAACGGGGCCTATGAATGGATGAACCGGTCCATCTTTGTGTGCGCGGGCGCCCGCTATCCACTCGGCATCCATCTATGGGTCTGGCGCGTCACATAGGCCCGCCTTACAAAGACATCCGTTCAGGCTGAGCGTGTCTCTTTCGCGGTATCAGTGCCCTACACCGGCTCCCCCGCCGCCTGCGCCCGGCCCAACGCCGCGGCCGCATCGCGTTCGGCCCGGCGCCACAGCACCAGCAGCAGCACCACGATCACCGGCGCCAGGGCGTTGACCGACAGGATCGCCAGCCCCAGATTGCCGTGCAACCGGTCCGCCACCATACCCACCCAATAGGGCCCGATACCCAGCCCCAGAATCGTCATCAGCAGGATATAGAGCGCCGCCGTCTGCCCGCGCATGCGCGGCAGCACTTGTTCGTACAGCACCGCATAGAGCGGCGGCAGCCACATCGTCAGGATCACGCTGTAGAGCGTGAAACGCAGGTAAAACGCGGTCGGATCAGGCGCGGTATAGACCGCCATGGCCACAAACGGCGACAGCCCCAGCGCCAACACCACCAACCCGACGCGTCCCCCGGCCCCGGCGCGCGCGGCAAAAAAATCCGACAGCGGCCCCGACAGCATCGGCCCGATCATGCCGATTACCGCCGACAACAGGCCGAATTTCACCCCGACATCGCCCGCGCTCAGATGCCAGGTCTTCATCAGGAACGCCGGGGTAAACCCCATCACGCCATAATTGATGGTGGTCTGCAACGATCCAACGATCAGACACAGCCACAGCGCGGGCGATCCCATGATCACCGCATGGGTGGGCGCATCGGCCAGCCGCAGCGATTGCAGGAAATTGACCACGACATAGCCACCGATGCCCACGATCGTCCATTGCAGCGCGTGCGGATCGATCGTCAGCCCCAGCAGATGCAGCGGCGGACGCGGCGACAGCCACGCGCACAGATGCGCGATCCCAACCATCGCCACCACGATCGCGATCAATGCCAGCGGATTGCGCACGATCGCGCCGCGCCCAGCCCCGCGCCGCGCCAAAGTCCACCACACGCCCAGCGGCAGCACCGCGATCAGCACATCGAGGCTGGCACGAAACGGCGCCGGATCGACGCGGCTGACGATCCCGTCGCTCAATCCCCGCACCGGTTCGCGCATCAGCAGCAACAGCAGCGCCAGCGGCACGCCGGGCAGCGCCGCCAGCACAAACGCGAATTGCCATCCCTTCAGCCCCAGCGGCGCCGCATGGCCCGCAAAGGCATGGTCCCAGCCATCCGCCGCCATGCCGCCCAGCACCGACGACAACCCCAGCCCCGCCGCCAGCAGGGCCGCCATTACCGCCAGCGCCAGCCCGCGCCGGTGCTTGGGAAAATAATCGAACACCAGGCTGGTGCCGGCCGGTTGCCCAGCCGCTTCGCCGATGCCGACCCCCAGCCGCGACACCGCCAGCAGCGCAAAACCACTGGCAAATCCGGCCAGCGCCGTCGCCAGCGACCATAACGCGATGCAGATCGCCAGCAGCCAGCCCCGCCGCCAGCCATCGGCCAGCCGGCCCAGCGGCAGCGAAAACACCGCATAGAACAGCGCGAACACCGTGCCATAGAGCAGCCCCATTTCGGCATCGCCGATATGCAGATCGGCCTTTATGCGCGGATTGAGGATGGCCAGAATGTTGCGATCGAGCATCGACAGGCATTGCATCGATGCCACCAGCGCAAGACAGATCCACGCATCGCGCGACAGCCGCTGGCAGCCCTTCACAGTTTGAACCAGCGTTCGGCGTTGGTCTGGAAAAAGCGCTGCTTGGCCTCGATGCCGATATCCATCGCATCCATCGCGCGCACTTCATCGGCGACATATTGATAGGGGTAATCCATCGCATAGAGCACGCGATCATCGCCCATCACCTGCTGGCAGAACCGCACCGCCGGCTCCCACGCCATGCCGCTGCAGGTCACCAGCACGTTCGAGCGGAAATAGTCGGCGATGGATTTGTTGAGTGGCTTCATCCGTTCATAGCGGTTCGAACGCACCCCGGCCTGGTGCATGTAATCGAGCCGGTAAAGCCAATAGGGCAGTGCCTCGCCCATATGCCCGACCATGATCTGCAACGTCGGATAGCGGTCGAAAATGCCGATCGTGATCAGCCGCAGCAGGTGCATGCCGGTTTCCACGCCAAAGCCGAAAATCGCGCCATCGAGCCCGGCCTCCAGCATCGGCCCGATCATGCTGTCGGGCGGTGTGGCGGGATGGATATAGAGCGGCTGATCAACCTCGACCAGCGCGCGAAAGATCGGATCGAAGAATGGATCGTCGAGATAGCGCCCCTGGGTGTGGCTGTTGATCTGCACGCCCTTGAAACCAAGCTCGGTCGCGCCCCGGCGGATTTCCGCCGCCGACCACACCGGGTCTTGCGGTGCCACTGCGGTCAGCCCGATGAACCGGTCGGGATAGCGCGCGCAGGCCGCCGCCAGTTGGTCATTGGCGGCGCGCGCGATGCGTTTGGCTTCATCCAGGTCGAGCATCGGCTGCACGCCGGGCGACGTCAGCGCCAGAATGGCCTTGTCGATCCCGGTCGCATCCATGTCCGCGATCCGCCGCTCGCCCAGATCGAGCAGCCGTTCCATGATCAGGGTCGCACGTTCGGACGGCGATTGCGCGTAAAAGCCCCATAGCGAGACCAGCCCGCGATCCGCCTGGCCATCGCGGATCATGCGCAGAAACACATCGACTTGTTCGCGCGTGGCAAAGGCCTCTTCGGTGGCGATGCGCAAATAGCCCTGGGCACCGCCCGTTTTCAGATCGTCAGTCACGTCATCATCCTTCATGTACGGTCTTGGTGACCAGGCAGGCGTGCAGACCCTCGGGGCCATCCTCGGCGCCATGGCCCGACCATTTGACCCCGCCGAACGGCGCATCGGCGCCCGCGATCATGGTGGTGTTGAGGCCGATCATCCCGGCTTCGATATCCTCGGCCAGCCGCCGCTGGCGCCGGGCATCCTCGGTCCAGGCATAGGCGGCCAGACCATAGGGCAGCCGGTTCGCCTCGGCGATCATCGCTGCTTCGTCAGGCAGCGGGTTGATGATGGCGACCGGACCGAACGGTTCCTCGTTCATGATCGCGGCGCTTTGCGGAACCTGGGCCAGCACGGTCGGCGCAAAGAAATAGCCATGGTTGCCGACGCGTGCGCCCCCGGTCAGCAGCCGCGCGCCCTGCGCCGTGGCATCACCGATCAGCCGGTCCATCGCTTCCGGACGCCGGGCATTGGCCATTGGCCCCATCTGCGCCGCGGGATCGAGCCCGTCTCCGACCCGAGTTGCGCCGGCGCGCGCGGCAAACCCGGTGGCAAAGCGGTCAAACACACTTTCCTCGACCAGAAACCGCGTCGGGCTGACACAGACTTGCCCGGCGTTGCGCAACTTGTGCGGCACCACGGTATCCAGCGCGCGTTCGATATCGGCATCACCAAACACCAGCACCGGCCCATGCCCGCCCAGTTCGAGCGTGGTACGCAGCATGTTGTCGGTGGCCAGCCGCGCAAGATGCTTGCCCACCACGGTCGACCCGGTGAACGACAATTTGCGGATCACCGGAGAGGCCAGCAGATGACGGCTGACTTCGTCGGGCACGCCGAACACAGCCTGCGCCACATCGCCGGGCAGCCCGGCATCGAGCAGCGCCTGCAACACCGCCAGCGCCGAAGCGGGGGTTTCCTCGGCCGATTTCAGGATCACCGAACAGCCTGCCGCGATTGGCGCGCCCAGCTTGCGCCCGGGATTGCCGATCGGGAAATTCCATGGAGCAAATGCCGCGACCGGCCCGACCGGGGCATGCGTCACCGTCGATCGCTGCCCGGCAGGGCGCACCAGCGTGCGGCCATAAATGCGCTGGCATTCCCCGGCATAGAACCGGAACAGGCCGACCACCATCAGCACCTCGACCCGCGCCTCGGCCAGCGTCTTGCCCTGTTCGCGCACGGCGTTGCGCGCGATCATGTCCTGCCGTTCGAGCAGCAGGCGCGCCGCGCCTTCGAGCACGTGCGCGCGCTCGGCCGCGCTCGATCGGCGCCAACGGGCAAAGCCGCGCGCGGCGGCATCGAGCGCCCGGTCAAGATCGGCCGGATCGGCCAGCGGCAGATGTCCGATCACCTCACCCGTGGCCGGATTGACCACGGCATGGGTGCGCCTGCCGCCACCGGTCACGTGTTCGCCGGCGATGATCATCGACAGCGCGGGGTAATCACTCATGATGCGGTTCGCTCCAGTCGTTCGATTTCTTCGCGATAGGGTTTGATCGCCAGCACCATCAGCAGCGTGGCGGCGGGCAACAGCGTGGCGGCGCAGATGACCAGCGTCAGCCACAGGCGATGCGGATCACCAACCACCCGGTCCTGCACCACGCCAACCACAAAGCTGCCCATCGCGCCGAAAAAGGTGAACATGAACAGATAGATCGCTGTCACTTGCGCACGCATGGCGGGCGGGATCACGCGCTGCACGGCGGCATTTTGCGGCACCGCACCGGCCAGCCCGAACGCCACCCCCACCCCCATCAGCGCCAGCGACCACTCGGCGCGCGGCATCAGCGGCGACAGCACAGCGGCCACTGTCGTCCCGGCAAAGCAGATCGCCGCCGCGCGCACATTGGCATCGGCGTAACGCCGCGCCAGCGCCTCGACCAGCACGGTGCCGAGCGCCAGCCCGGTCAACGACCCGACCAGCACGGCCAGGCCCATCGCCGCACCGATCTGCCCCTCGTTCCAGCCATACGTGCGGATCAGGAACGGCGTGCGCCAGAATTGCAGCCCGAACACGTCGAGCGCCGACAGCGCCAGCGCGCCGAACAGGGGCACGAACAGGCGCGGGCGTTCGGCCAGCGCAACGATCGCCTGCCAGCCCAGCATCGCCGCCAGCCCGTCATGCACTCCGCCGCGTTGCAGCGCCGCCGCGCGATCGGGTTCGCGCACGGTCAGGAACAACAGGCCCACAACCATGGCGGCCGCGCCGCACCCGATCAGGATCCATTGCCAGCCAAACATGTGCAGCGGCCCCAGATGGGTCGACCAGCCACGGCTTTGCATCACCAGCCGCCCGCCGATCAGCGGCCCCAGCGTGGTCCCGCCGATGAACCCGAATTGCAGCAGCGCAAACGCCCGCGTCAGCCGTCGCGGCGGAAAGGCATCGGCCAGCAGCGAATAGCTGGCCGGCGCATGCGCCGATCCGCTGGCCGCCAGAAACACCCGCGCGGCCACGAATTGCGCCAGGTTTTGCGCCAGCCCGCCCGCCGCGATGACCGTGCCGATTGCCAGCGATCCCGCCGCCAGCACCAGCTTGCGCGGAAACACGTCGGCCAATCGCGCCAGAGGAATGCCCACAAAGAAAAACGCGATCACCCCTGCCGGGCCCGCCAGAAAACCCAGTTGCGAATCGGTCAGACCGAAATCGTGCTTGATGCGTTCGGCCAGCATGCCGAACGTCACCTGGTCGAAAAAGATCACGAACGTGCCCAGCACGATCACCGCCAGTGCCCAGTGCCGCGCCACCGGTGAAGGCGGCGTGTGCGCGGGCGTTGCTGCATCGGGTTCGCCCGTCAGTCCGGGCTGTACTGCGCCTGCCATGGCCATCATCTCATCCCGTGTGTGGCCGCCGGTCGTGCATCGTGTCACGCCACCGTACCATTTGATATCGTATGTCTTGCACACAATCGCAGCATGGTGAATAGTCGGCTGCGAAAAAACAGCAACGACCTTGCGGGGGATGACCGGAACGCCCGGCACCCCCGCCGTATGGGAGCGGGAAATGCAGGATCTGATAGGGAAAACCGCGTTTATTACGGGCGGCGCCAGCGGCATCGGGCTGGGCATAGCCAAAGCGGTGCTGGGCGCCGGGATGAACGTGGTGATTGCCGACATTCGCGACGATCATCTCGAATCGGCACGCGCCGAACTGGGCGATGATGCGCACGTGCTGGCGCTGCGGCTCGATGTCACCGACCGCGCCGATTTTGCCCGCGCCGCCGATGCGGCAGAGGCGCGCTTTGGCAAAATCCACTTGCTGGTCAACAACGCCGGGGTGGCGGTGGTCGGCCCCACCGACATTGCCACCCATGCCGACTGGGACTGGGTGATCGGGGTCAATCTGGGCGGTGCGATCAATGGCGTGGTGGAAATCCTGCCGCGTATCCTGGCGCATGGCGAAGGCGGGCACGTGGTCAACACCGCCTCGATGTCGGCGCTGGTACCGGTCGGCGGCACGACAATCTATTCGACGTCAAAGGCGGCGGTGGTCGGCATGATCGAATGCATGCGGCCAGAACTGGAACCGCGCGGGGTGATCTGTTCGGCGTTTTGCCCCGGCGCGGTGCAATCGAACATTGCCGAGGCGGGCCAGACCCGGCCCGCCACGCTGGCACAGACCGGCTATGCCGAGGCGGACAAGCGTCGCCAGGCCGGCGGCAATCTGTTCCACCTCTACCAGACCAAGGAACAAGTCGGCGCGCGCGTGCTGCAGGGCATTCTCAACGACGAATTGTATATCCTGACACACAGCGAATTTCTGACCGGGGTGCGCGAACGCGGCGAAGCCACGACTGCTGCGGTGCAGACGCAACTGCCCGAAAACCCCGAATACAAGGCGACCTTCGACCGCCTGTTCCGCAACCCCGCAATCACCGACGAGATCGCCCGCCAGAACCGCCTGCGCGCCGCGCAAATCCAGGGAGCCTGAGCCATGAAGAATTTTGCCGGGCGCACCGCCTTTGTCACTGGGGGCGCCAACGGGGTGGGCATCGGGCTGGTGCGCCAGTTGCTCAATGAAGGGTGCAAGGTCGCCATCGCCGACATCCGCCGCGATGCGATCGACCGCGCGTTGCAGACACTCGACAACCGCGAGGTGATGGGGGTCGAACTCGATGTTTCCAGCCGCGACGGATTTCGCGCCGCCGCCGACGAAGTCGAGGCGCGGTTCGGCCCTGTGTCGATCCTGTGCAACAACGCCGGGGTCAACTTGTTCCAGCCGATCGAGGAAAGCAGCTATGACGACTGGGACTGGCTGCTCGGCGTCAACCTGCACGGGGTGATCAACGGGGTGATGACGTTTGTTCCGCGCATGGTCGAACGAGTGAAGGCGGGCACGCTACAGGGCGGCCATGTCGTCAACACCGCATCGATGGCGGCCTTTCTCGCCGCCGGTACGCCCGGCATCTACAACACCACCAAGTTTGCGGTGCGCGGCCTGTCGGAATCGCTGCACTATTCGCTGCTGCAATATGGCATTGGCGTATCGGTGCTGTGTCCCGGGCTGGTCAAAAGCTATATCTATGCCAGCGACGATATCCGCCCCGACGGACTGAAGGCCGGCGCGCGCCCGGTCAACAAGGAGGCGGTCGAGCGCCTGGCCGGTGTCCACGAATTCGGCATGGAGCCCGACGTGATCGGCGCCCGCGTGATCGAGGCGATGCGTGCCAACCGGCTGCACATCTTTTCCCACCCGGACCACAAGGCCGAACTGCGCGGCATCTTTGACGAGATCATCGCCGAATATCAGGACTATCCCAAAGACCCGGGGTTCGACCAGCGCGTCGCATTCGAAGCGTTCCGCGAAAAGAGCTTTGCCGACGCCCGCGCCAGATCCCGCGCCGCCGATTTCTGACGCCCAATCCTCCCCGGAAACGGGGAGGATTCAGGGCGTTGTGTGGCGGCGTTCGTAATCGGCAATCCATTCGACCGTCTTGCGCAAGCCGCCGAACGGATAGAAATGCAACCGCACGCGGCCATGTTGCGGCCCCAGCCCCGCAGCAAAGGCATCGACCAGCTTGTCGGGCCCCGCGCTGCCCAGCAGGTTGGTGACCGAAATGCCGTATTTCTTCAAGACGCTGGTCGAGGCGCCCACGCCGCAGCGCGCAGCAAACGACAACAGCCGCTTGATCCCCGCCGGGCCAGGCACACCGATCCGCACCGGCGCATCGATCCCGCGCGCGCGCAATTCGACCAGCCAGGCCAGAAAGGCATCGGGATCAAACCCGAACTGCGTGACCACCAGCGGCGCCATGCCGCGTGCGGCAATGTCGGCCGCCTTGCGCGTCAACACGTCCCAGCATTGTTCGACGGACATGTTGGGATGGCCTTCGGGATGGCCGCCAACGCCGATCGCGGTGATCCCGGCGCGCTCGAACGCGCCGGTCGCCAGCAAGGCCATGGTGTCGAAATAGGGCCCTTGCGGTTCGGGCGGATCACCCGCCACGATGAAGCAACGGCGGACCCCCGCCTCGCGCACGACGGCATGCAGATAGCCCTCGAAATCATCTTCCGAGGTGATCCGCCGTGCCGAAAAATGCGGCATCGGCTCCAGCCCAAGTTCGCGCACCGCAACCGTTGCGGCAATGCGCGCGCTGGCCTCTTCACCGGGCAGGAATGTCACCGCGATCGGTGTTTCGGGCGGGATCAGCGGCGCCGCCTCGTGCAGCGAAGCCTTGTCCTTGGCGGTCATCTCCAGCGAATAGCCTTCGGTGATCGTCGTTGGAGCCCTGTCCCAATTGGGGTGGATCTGGGGGATCGCCATCGTTCAGCGCCCGGTGCGCCAGCCTTCGGCATAGGCCTCGCGCGCCACCCGGCTATAGGGCACGGGGCTGACGATCGCGCGCACTTCGATCTGTTTGTGCGGTTCGACCGTGGTCTTGCGCGTGCCGCCGTTTTCTTCGCCCCACACCACGCGCACTTCGGTGCCGAAGGGGATTTCATGATCGACCGTGGCGAGCGAAAGCCCCGATTTCTCGTTGTAGGAATAGCCGGTGAACATCGACAGACCTACCGTCTTGCCGCCGGCATCGACCACGCGGTCGTAATTCGACGAGGCATAGTTGGCCAGGGGCACGTCGAAGAACTTGTACTGGTCGCCATCGGGGTTGAACAGCGAGGCCCAGATTTTCGCCAGATCCTCGGGGTTCCAGGCCAGCGTCACTTTCTTGCGCTGTTGCGCCGGATCGATTTTTTCCAGCGCCTCGCGGCCATGGAAATCATGGTCGAACTTGACGAACGGGCCATAACCCAGCTCCCACGGGTTGAGGTAATAGTCCTCGATATTGTTCGACACGAACGAACCGCCGATCGAACCGGTCGCCTCATAGCTGTCGACCCCCAGCCATTCGCGGAAACCCTTCAGCTTTTCGCCGGTGTAGATCGCCGGCAGTGGCGAGGGAATCCACCCGGATTCGAGCGTGTTCGACGGATAGGCGCGACTGCCGCAGGCGATCAGGCCGAATTCCTTGCCCGCCTCCAGAATGGCGGCGCGGATCTCTTCCTGTTCTTCATAGGGGCCCCAGATTTCCAGCCCCGGTGCGCCCGACATGCCGTGGCGCAGCGTGCGCACCGAACGGCCTGCGATATTCATCGTCGACATGTTGAAGAACTTGAGCTGTTCCAGCGGTTTGCCGTGCAGCTTTTCGATCACGTTCCACGCCTGCGGGCCCTGGATCTGGAACCGCCATTCCTTGCGATGCGCCGGTTTGCCCATCAGCCGCATGGGCGAGCGATCATCGAGCTCGATCTCGACATCATAGCCGCCGGTCGCCCCGTGATAACGCAGCCAGTTCGACGCGGGCGCGCGACCGACATAGGTGAACGATTCCGCCTCTTCCCAAAAGATGATGCCGTCGCCGATGACATGGCCATAAGGCGTGGTCGGCACATATTGCTTGGCCTTGTTGACCGTCCAGCCCTTCGACGAATTGATCATCGTGTCGGACAGCAGCTTTGCCGCATCCTTGCCCCGGATATAGAGGTTCACCATGTGGTGCGACTGGTCAAACAACACCGCGCTGTGCTGCCACGCCCATTGTTCGGACCGCCAGTTGGAAAATTCGGGCGCTACCACCGGGTAGACATAGGCACCAAGCTGCGAATTGCGCAGCATGTCGACGATGCTGCTCTGCTGCGCCAGCAGCTGGTCCAGATTCGTGGCAGACACGGTATTCCCCTCCAAACGTTTATCGCCAAGGCATTGCCAATTGTATGCAACACATACTATGAATTGGTTGCCATGCAAATGAAAAGTGGTCAGGCAAACGCCGCACCATCGGCCGTGAGGAGAGATGCACAAAATGTCCCTGATTTCCGCCCCAGAGCACCTGATCCTGTCGCTGTCCTGCCGCGACACCCCTGGCATTACCGCAGCGGTGACCGGCTATCTGGCTGGCGCCGGGGCCAATATCGTCGAGGCCAAACAGTTCAACGACGAAATCGAGGGCACGTTCTTCATGCGCGTCGAATTCGACCCGCGCGGCGCCAAAGTGGAAGAGATAAGTCAGGGATTTGAACCCCTTGCTGCGCAACATGCGATGCATTGGGCGCTGCGCGAAAAGGCCGCGCGGCGCAAGGTCGTGCTGCTCGTCAGCAAGTTCGACCACTGCCTGGGCGACTTGCTCTATCGCAACCGCATCGGCGAATTGAACATGGACGTGGTGGCGATCATCGGCAATCACCCGCGCGAGGCGCTGGCGATCACGTTGCTCAGCGATATCCCCTATTACCACTTCCCGATCACCCGCGACACCAAGCCGCAGCAGGAAGCGCAGATCCGCGAAGTGATCACAGCGACCGGCGCCGATCTGGTGGTGCTGGCGCGCTATATGCAGATCCTGTCGGACGAGATGGCGGTGTTCCTGTCGGGCCGTTGCATCAATATCCACCACTCGTTCCTGCCCGGTTTCAAGGGCGCCAAGCCTTATCACCAGGCGCATGCGCGCGGGGTCAAGATGATCGGCGCGACAGCGCACTATGTCACCGCCGATCTCGACGAAGGGCCGATCATCCACCAGGATGTCGAGGCGATCACCCATGCCCACCGCCCCGACGATCTGGTGCGCAAGGGCCGCGACATCGAACGCCGCGTGCTGGCCGAAGCGGTCCGCCTGCATCTCGAAGACCGTGTGCTGGTCAACGGATCGCGCACTGTGGTGTTCCGCGACTGATCCACCCATCCTCCCCGCCCCGGCGGGGAGGATCCTACACCAGGGCCAGCAGCATCGCCGCAAGCGCCTCGGGGCGCGACAGGTACGGGCTGTGGTCGGCCCACAGGGTCTCGACGCGCGCGCCGGGCACCAGATGCTGCATCCGGCGCTGGCTGGCGATCGGGATGGTGCGGTCGTCGGTGCATTCGATATAGACGCGCGGCACCCGGCCAAACCGGTCCGGGCTCAGCCGCAGCGGTTGCGCGCGCGGTCCGTGCGGTTCATCGACCAGCCGCGCCATAGCGCCTGCCACCAGGTCGGGCGGCGACAGTTGTGCAAACACCGCTGCCGGATCGGCACCGGTGATGCGCGTGCCATGCCCGCCCGGCGTGCGCGAAATCAGCGCGTCGAACGGCGGATTGGGTCCTTCGTCCTGTTTGAAGTGCGCGCGCGACATGCCATCGGGCAGCATCATCGCACAGATATAGACCAGCGTGCCGATGGCATCGGGCGCCAGTTCGGCGGCCTGGCTGATCACCAGGCCGCCCCGGCTGTGCCCGGCCAGAATGACCGGATGCTGCGGCGCGTTGCGACACAGATCGGCGGCAAATTGCGCCCACCCGTCAAGCGTGACCGCCGCCAGCGCCGCTTCATCACCGCCCATGCCGGGCAGATCGGGCGCCATCACCGCATGGCCCGCCGCTTCGAGCAGCGGGCGCACCTGGTCAAAGCACCATCCGCCGTGCCACGACCCATGAATCAGGACAAATGTCGCCATATCCGTGGTTTACCGCACGTGCCCGGTCCAGGTGCGCAAGGCCGGATTGGTATGGTCGGGCATCTCCAGCGCCGCGCGCACGCCGGGCCGCGCGGTCATCCGTTCGCGCCAGTCGATCAGCCGCGGATAGTTTGCCGCCACTTCGAGCTCGGGAAACATGCGTTCGACCATCATCCCGCACATGGCGTAGAAATTGGCGTCGGCAGTGGTGAACATGGCACCTGCCAGCCACGCGTTGTCGGCCAGGTGCGCCTCGATCTTGGCACAGGCATAGACGATCTTGTCGGTCGCATGCGCCAGATCGGCCTCGGAAAAGCCCGAACGCGCGGTCTGCCATTTGCGGCGTTGATCGGGCAGCGGGATGCGTTCGACCAGCTTTTCGAATTCGCCGCTTTCGATCCCGCGTGCGATCACGCCGACCATGCGATGCCACCCGTGCATCGAAACATAGTTCATCACGTGTTCGTCGACGAACTTGTTCCAGTACCGCATGCGCGCCTTGCCCACCGCATCGGCGGGGCGCAGCGGCACATCGGGAAACACGTCTTCGAGATATTCGTTGATCACGGTGGTCTGGGTGATCACCGCCCCGTCATGCACCAGCACCGGCACCTGGCCTTCGGGATTGATCGCCACGAACCAGTCGCAATGCTGTTCGAACTTGTGCAGATCGACATAGACGCTGTCGAACGCCAGCCCCTTTTCCTTGAGGCAGATCATCGATTTCAGCGAATTGGCCGCCGGTTCGGCGTGGTAATAGACCAGGCTCATTGTCACTCTCCCGTTATCCCGGCATCAGTGTGCCGAGTATTCCGCCATCGACGGCAATCGTCTGGGCGGTGATATGGCTGGCCGCATCCGACAGCAGAAAGGCGACCAGTTCGGCCGCTTCGTGCGCGCTGCCGACGCGGCCCTGCGGCACTTTGGCGCCCAGCCGCGCGCGGATCGCGGCGGGATCATCGCCCAACTGGTGCAGCATCGGCGTGTCGATAAATCCGGGCAGCAGGCAATTGACCCGCACCCCCGCCCCGGCGCCCTCTGCCGCGGCGGCCAGCGCCAGCCCGACCAGGCCGTGTTTCGATGCCACATAGGCCGCGTTCATCGCCATGCCGCGCACACTGGCCAGGCTGCCGGTGACCACCACGCTGCCGCGCGCGCGCTCGATCATGGCGGGCAATACAGCGCGCAGCAGGCAGAACACCGAGGTCAGATTGGTCGCCAGCACCGCTTCGAACACCGCATCGGGGCATTCACCGATCGGGCCGAACCTGCCCCCGGTGCCCGCGTTGGCAAACACCAGGTCGATCGGCCCGAAGGTGGATTGTGCCGCATCGAGCGCGGCGTCCTGCGCGGCGGCATCGGCCACATCGGCGGCGAAAGTCGCCACCATGCCGCTTAACGCAGCCCGCGCCAGATCCAGCTTTGCCCGGTCGCGCGCGATGATCGACACGCGCGCCCCGCGCGATGCCAGCACTTGCGCGGTGGCCAGACCGATCCCGGTCGACCCGCCGGTCACCAGGGCATGGGCGCCTGCAAAATCCACTGGCTCAGGCCAGCCCCAGCACGCGCACCGCATTGTCCTTCATGATCAGCGGCAGAACATCGTCGCGGAACCCCACCTGCTTTGCCGCGGAAATCCATTTGGCCGGGTGGATCAGCGGAAAATCGCTGCCGAACAGCATCTTGTGCTTCAACTGGGTGTTGGCGTACTGGATGATCTGCGGCGCGAAATACTTTGGGCTCCACCCCGACAGATCGATGAACACGTTGTCCTTGTGCAGCGCCATCGACAGGCTTTCATCGACCCATGGCCAGCTCGGATGGGCCAGGATGATCTTCATGTCGGGAAAATCGACCGCGACATCGTCGACCAGCATCGGCTGACCATATTTCAGCCGCACCCCGCCACCGCCGCGCATCCCGGTGCCCATGCCCGAATGGCCGGTGTGGAAGATCGCGGGCAGCTTGTAGTGGTTGATCACTTCATAAATGGGATAGCCCATCTGATCGGCCGGCAGGCAATTTTGCATGATGTGGTGAAACTTGAACCCGCGCACGCCATGGTTTTCGATCAGGTCGCGCGCCTCGCGCGCGCCCAGCTTGCCCTTGTGCGGATCGACCGAGGCAAACGGGATGCACACATCGTCATTGCGGTTGGCGATTTCAGCCACTTCATAGTTCGACACGCGTTTGGCGCCGATGCCGCTTTCGCAATCGACCGTGAACATGCAGAACGCGATCTGCTGTTCGCGGTAGATTTCGATGATCTCGGGCATTTTCGGGCGTTCGCGAGGCGCCTTGAAATAGGCGCTGGCAGCGTCGAAGAACTGGCCCATCACCGGGTCTTCGGGATCGTGGCACGACACTTCGGCGTGAACGTGCACGTCGATGGCGGAAATGCGGGACAGATCGATCGGCATCACAAACACTCCAAAGGGGGGGCAACGCGCCACTGTCCCTCTTGCGCGCGCGGGCGGCAAGCCCGCGCGCACCGCCCGCTCACAACTGGATGATCACCGTCTTGGTTTCGAGATAGGCTTCGATCCCTGCGCGGCCCTGTTCGCGACCCAGCCCCGATTGCTTGTACCCGCCGAACGGCAGCGCGGTGTCGATCATGGCATGGCAATTGCCCCACACCGTGCCCGCCTTGATGCGCGAGGCGAGCCGGTGCATCGCCGTCAGGTCGCGCGTCCACACCCCCGCACCCAGCCCGAAACAGGTGTCGTTGGCCATCCTGGCCACTTCATCGAGATCCTCGAACCGCTGTGCCACTACCACCGGGCCGAAGATTTCCTCGCGCACCACGCTCATTTGCGGGTTCACATTGGCCAGGATGGTCGGATTGACGTAATAGCCGCCGTCGCTGGCCGGGACATCGCCGCCGATCACCACGCTGGCGCCATCACGCTTGCCCGCCGCGATATAGCCCATCACCCGGTCGTGTTGTTCCTTGCTGACCAGCGGGCCGGTGTGTCCGGCGGGATCGAGCGAGGGGCGCGGCGCCCAGAACGGCGCGGTGGCGGCCATCCCTTCAAGCACGTCGTCGAACACCGACTTGTGCGCAAACAGCCGCGATCCGGCAATGCACACTTGCCCCGAATTGAAGAAGATCGCCCCGGCCACGCCCGGCGCCACTTGCGCGACATCGACATCGGGCATCACCACCACCGGCGATTTTCCGCCCAGTTCCAGCGTTACGCGCTTCAAGGTATCGGTGGCGGCGCGGTTGATCACTTTGCCGATCTCGGTCGAGCCGGTGAACGCGATCTTGTCGACATCGGGATGTTTGACCAGATGGTCGCCCGACACATGACCATGCCCGGTGATGACATTGATCACGCCCGCCGGGAACCCGGCCTCGACCACCAGATCGGCCAGCCGCAGCGCGGTGATCGAGGTCTGCTCGGCAGGTTTGAGCACCAGCGTGCACCCGGCCGCCAGCGCGGGCGCGATTTTCAGCGTGGCCATCAGCAGCGGAAAGTTCCACGGCACGATCTGCCCGCACACACCGACCGGTTCGCGCACGGTATAGCTGAACACGGTCCCGGCAGGCAGCGTGTAGGGCGCGGTGGTTTCGCCCGCGACTTTGCTGGCCCAGCCCGCCATGAAACGCAACTGGCTGATCGCCCCGGGAATGTCGACCGCGCCAGCCATGCTCTTGGGCTTGCCATTGTCGATCGCTTCCAGCTCGGCAAATTCTTCGGCATGGGCTTCTATCAGATCGGCCAGCCGGTTGATGATCCGTTCACGCGCCATCGGCGGCAGGCCCGACCAGCGCCCATCGTCAAACGCGGCGCGCGCGGCGGCCACCGCCCGATCGACATCGGCGGGCGCGGCATCGACAATGTGCGAGACGATCTTGCCGTTCGACGGATCTTCCACCGCGATCACCGACCCTCGCGTCGAATCGACCCACTGGTTGTTGATGAACAGTTGCGGTTTTCGCGCCAGCGCCTTTGCCGCAGCGGGCGAATAGGCGGGCTGCACATAGCTGATCGGGGCGTTGATCGGGGCGATGTCGTTCATCGGTCATCCTCTGTTTACGGGGCTGTCCCACGCGACGGCTGCGCGAGGCCTCTTTTGTAGGCAAGACATACAAAATCTGTGTCGGCTTGCAACCGCAAATGCATGTCGACCAGCGATTGGCGCGTCACCCCCGATTCGGCGCGAAAGACCCCGACACAGCCTGCACGATTGCGGCAAGACCACTGCCACATTCTATCATATGTGATCTTTTTACAGCATCGGGGCTTGCAAAACAGCGCCTTGCGACATGCCCTCTTGCCAAGGTTCTTTTCGTATGTACTACCTACAAAAAGCAGGTGTCCTGAACAGCAAGAGACGCCGCAAAGGAGAGGGATTAGGGACATGAAAGCTGAAAGGATGTCGCGCGCGCCGGGCAATCGTATGCTGCGCAGCAAACGGTCGTTGGCCGGGGCGTCGTGGCTGGGTCTGGCGCTCGGCGTTGTGGTTGCGGGCACGGCCCATGCCGATGCCCCTGCCCAACCTGCGCCCGACAGCGCTCCCAAAGTCGAAGAAATCATCGTCACCGCGCAGTTCCATACGCAAAAGCTGCAGGATACGCCGATCGCGATCACCGCGCTGAGCGGGGCAAACCTCGAAGACCGCAGCGCGGGCAATCTTTCGGCCATTTCCGACAGCGCACCCAGCGTCGTGCTGCGCCCGGCCTCGGCGGCATTCGGGGATTCGATCACCGCCTCGATCCGCGGGCTGGGCCAGGGCGATTTCGACCCGGCGATGGAACCGGGCGTGGGCATCTATATTGATGATGTCTATTTCCCGCGCCTGACCGGCGCCAATCTCGACCTGATGGATGTCGACCGGGTGGAAGTGCTGCGCGGGCCGCAGGGCACGCTGACCGGCAAGAATTCCGAAGGCGGCGCGATCAAGTTCTATTCGAAACAGCCTTCAGGCGATACCGACGGCTTTATCACCGCGACCTATGGCAGCCGCAACCGCATCAATCTGGCGGCGAGCGCCGATTTCAAGGTGACCGACACGCTGTTCGGCCGCATTTCGGGCGCGTTCGCCAGCCAGGACGGCTATGTCAATGTCTATGACTATGGCTGCAAAAATCCCGGCAGCGGCGTCGCATCGACCGTCGGCGGATCGAACTGCCTGAAATACAAGGAAGGCGATGTCGGCTATCAGGCGGTACGCGGCATCCTGCGGTTCAAGCCGGATGACAAACTCGATGCCACGCTGAGCGGCGACTATACCCATGATCAGCACCACAATGCCGCGCAAGTGCTGCTCTATGCCAACAATCCCAACCCCAACGTGGCGGCAGCACCGGGCGTGCCGTTCGACAGCCGGTTCATCTGCGGCGCGTTCTGCAACTATGACGTGACCGGCGCGCCGGCCGCCAGCTTTGTGGCGGGCGACATTCCCGCGCTGCAGGGCATGCCGTTCCAGGCCACATCGGGGTCCGAGCTGACGACCTACACCAGTTGGGGGGTGTCGGGCAAAGTGCTCTACAACCTGACCGACACGGTCAAGATCACCTCGATCAGTTCCTACCGCGCATTCGAAGACAAGTTCAGCGTCGACAGCTCGCTGTCGCCCGCGCCGATCGGGTTTGGCAACAACGACATCACCGACTGGTCATGGAGCCAGGAACTGCGCGTGAATGCCAAACTGAACGACATGATCAACGTGACCGGTGGCGGCTATATTTCGGATGAAAAGGCGGTCTATTACACGCTGCAGGATATCCGCTATGTCGCGGTCGGCGTGTCGGGGCCGATCTGCGCCGCAATCGGCGGCGTCAACACGCCGACTTGCCCGGTCTATCCGCTGCAATTCATCGGCAACGACCCGATCCAGACCAAATCGAAGGGCGTCTATGGCGATATCGAGATCAAGCCGATCGACAACCTGACCATCAACGGCGGCTTGCGCTATACCAACGATTACAAGAGCTACACTTTCGTGCGGCTCAACCTCGACGGCGTGACCCCGTCGACGTTCCTGGGCGCGCTCAACGGCTATACCGCGCCGCCGTTCAACGGCAACCGGGTCGATTACCGCTTTGCCGTCGACTACCGGTTCAGCCCCGAAGTGATGGCTTATGCCTCGGTCGCCTCTGGCTACAAGGCGGGTGGCGACGGGCCGCGTCCGTTCAACCCGGCACAGGCGATCGCGTTCGGGTCGGAATCGGTGGTCAACTATGAGCTGGGCACCAAGACCGACTTGTTCGACCGCAAGCTGCGGCTGAACCTCGACGTGTTCTATCTCGACTTCAAGAACGCGCAGTTGACGCTGCTGTCGTGCCCGCAATATGGCGGCCCTGGCCCTTGTGCGCTGCCGCAGAATGCCGGGAACGCGCATTCCAAGGGCGTCGAAGCCGAAGTCACATTGCGCCCGGTGGCGGGTTTCGTGATCGACAGTTCGCTGTCCTATCAGGACTGGCACTGGACTTGCGTCAATCCGCAAGTCGTCGGGCTGGCCGAAGGCCCATGCAGCAACGATCCTTCGGTCACCAGCCTGATCAACCAGCAACCGCCCGGCTTTGAAAAGTGGAAATGGAATGTCGGCGCGCAATACGATGCCGAACTGGCCCAGTACGGATCGCTGACCCCGCGCGTCGATGTCAGCTATCAGGGCAGCCAGATCGGCAATGTCGCCGCACCGGCCCCCGGTTCGCCCTCGGCGATCTATGGCCAGCTCGACGCCTATACGCTGACCAACGCGCGGCTGACCTGGCGCAGCGCAAAGCGGGACCTGTCGGTCGCACTGGCGGTGACCAACGTGTTCAACAAGTACTATTACACATCGAAGTTCGACCTGACCGGTGCGGGCGCCGGGGTGATCGCCGGTTCGCCGGGCCGTCCGCGCGAATGGGCCATCACTGTCAAAAAGACGTTCTGATCCGTGCCGCCGGGCAATGGGGATGGCTTGGCGCCTCCCATTGCCCGGCCCTTTTGCAACAGGACATTCCGACGATGACGCTTCTGCCCACCGGCGTATCGATCGCCCATCCCGAACGGATTTATATCGGCGGCCAATGGGTGCCAGCGCATAGCGGGCGGCTGATCGAGCTGGTTTCGCCCGACACAGAACACGTGGTGGCGCGGGTGGCAGAGGCCGACGAGGCCGATATGGATGCGGCAGTGACGGCCGCCCGCGCGGCATTCGACCATGGCCCGTGGAGCCACACGCCGCCCGTCGAGCGCGTTGCCGCGTTTCGGCGGATGATCGACCATCTCGAACCACGCGTGCCCGAACTGGCGCGGGCGTGGAGCGCGCAGATGGGGGGCCTCGCCAGCTTTGCCGGGCCGATGCACGCCGGCAGCGTAATGGCGCTGCGCCAGATCGCCGGTTTTGCCGAACGCTTTGCCTTTGTCGAACAGCGCCCCAGCATGGCCGCCGCCTGCGCGCTGGTGGTGCACGAACCGGTCGGCGTGGTTGCCGCGATCGCGCCGTGGAACGGCCCGTTCGGGATCATGGCCAACAAAGTCGCCTATGCGCTGTTGACCGGGTGCACGGTGATCATGAAGCCCTCGCCCGAAACCCCGCTGGAGGCCTATCTGATCGCCGAGGCGGCGGAGGCGGCGGGCCTGCCCCCCGGTGTGGTCAATCTGGTGCCCGCACACCGCGAAGCCAGCGACCATCTGGTGTGCAACCCGGGTGTCGATAAAGTCAGCTTCACCGGATCGACCCTGGCGGGCAAACGCATCGCCACGGTCTGCGCCGGGCGGATGGCGCGCTGCACGCTGGAACTCGGCGGCAAATCGGCGGCGATCGTGCGCGACGATTTTGCCATTGCCGATGCCGCACGGCTGTTGACCGGCACGATCACGATGATGAGCGGGCAAGTCTGCGCGATGCTGAGCCGGGTGATCGTGCCGCGCCACCGCCATGACGAACTGGCCGCCGCGATTGCCGAACAGATGCGCGGCGTGCACATCGGACACAGCGACGATCCCGCCGCGCAACTCGGCCCGCTGGCGATGAAGCGCCAGTTGGAGCGCGTCGAAGGCTATATCGAACAGGGCCGCAAAGAGGCCGATCTGGTGACCGGCGGGGGGCGCCCGGCGCATCTCAACCGGGGCTATTTCATCGAACCGACGCTGTTTGCCCATGTCGACAACGCCAGCGCGATTGCACAGGAAGAAATCTTTGGCCCGGTGCTGTGCCTGATCCCCGCCGACGACGAAGACGACGCAGTGCGCATCGCCAATGACAGCACTTATGGCCTTAACGGATCGGTGCTGACCCACGATGCCGACGCCGCCTGGCGCATCGGCCGGCGCGTGCGCACCGGCGGCTTTGGCCAGAACGGGCTGCGCATGGATTTCGGCCTGCCGTTCGGCGGCTTCAAGCAATCGGGCATCGGCCGCGAAGGCGGGCCCGAAGGCCTGCTGCCCTATCTCGAAATGAAGACCATGCTGCTCGATGCGGTGCCCGCAGGATTGTGATTGCCATGCCCGCATAGCCCCTCCCCGTGCGGGCAGGGCTTGTTGACCGCTGCGGGGATACCCCGCGCACGCTCGGTGGCCGACCTACCCCAGCTCCACGCACCCGCCATCGACATAAAGATCGACCCCGTTGATGAAGCTGGCGTCGCGGCTGGCCAGGAACAGCGCGGCGCGGGCCACTTCGTCGGCTTCGCCCATGCGGCCGATCGGCACCACGTCGGCAAACATCGCGCGCATCGCGGCGATCTCGGCCTCGGCCGCGTCGCGCTTGAAGATTTCGGTATCGGTCGGGCCGGGGCTGATCATGTTGACCCGGATGCGGCGCGGCAGCAGTTCCTTGGCCACGATCCGCACCACCGCGCGCAACCCTGCCTTGGCCGCGGCATAGGCGACATTGCCAGGCACCGCCGCGACCGATCCGATCGAGCCGGTCACCACGATCGCACCGCCATCCCGCATATGCGGCAGCGCGGCCTGCAACGCGAAAAACGCACCGCGCAGATTGACCGCGTGGATCTGGTCCCAGAAAGGTTCGGTCACATCGGCAACCGGCGCAAACCCGCCGACCCCGGCATTGAGGAACAGCACGTCGATCGGTCCGAGCGCCCCGGCAAACGCGGCCAGTGCCGCCGCGCAGGCCCCGGTATCGGCCATATCCGCCACACGCGTGATCGCCCCGGTCTCGGCACCGGCCGCCAACAGGGTTTCCGCGTTGCGCCCAGTCAGCGCCAGCCGCGCGCCTTCGCCGGCAAACAGCCGTGCCGCCGCCAGCCCGATCCCGGCATTGCCGCCCAGGATGACCACGGACTGGTCGCGAAACCGTCCCCTTTCAGAACATGGTGTTGGCATTGGCCGATGTCTCCGGAACGGGTTGCAGCACATCCCAGTGTTCAACCACTTTGCAGCCTGCGACGCGGAATATGTCGACCACGGCGTTGCCCCGATCAGACTTGGTCCAGCGCACATGGCTGTGCACGACCACCAGATCGCCCTCGGCAATCACGCGTTTGATCTCGCCGTGCCATTCGGGATGCGCCGCGACAAACGGTTCGAGAAAGGCGATCGCCGCATCGCGGCCATTGGCCGCAAACGGGTTGTGCTGGATATAGCCGGGATCGACCCAGGCCATGAACGCAGCGCGCACTTTGCCCTGCCCATAGAACGCGTCGAGAAACTGCGAGACGATCTGTTTGGGGGCCCATGCACAAGGTTCGGCCTGCGCCGAAACAGGGCCAAGCGCCAGCACGGTTGCCAGCAGCGCAGTGCGCTTCATCATCGTTCTCCCTTCAAAACATCGTGTTGGTGTTCACCGGCTGATCAGGCACCGGCTGGATCACATCCCAGTGTTCGACGATCATGCCCTGGTCCAGGCGGAAGATATCGACCACCGCCAGCCCCGCATCGCCTGGCCAGCGCACCACATGAACATGCACAATCACATGATCGCCATCAACAAAGGCACGGTGAATGGTCTGCACCGCATCGGGCGAATCCGCACGTCGATCATCGAGCCAGCGCTTGAGCGCGGCCACCCCCGGCTCTGCCAGCGAGCTGTGCTGCACGTAATGCTGCGCAATGTATTGATCCACCCGCGACGAATCGAGCGCCATCAGCACGGCCTCGTACATCGCCAGAACGTGTGCCAGATTGGCGGCCTCTTCGGCGCTGCGCCCCATGCCCGGTGATCCTCCCGCGTGGCGCAAACGACAAACCACCCCTTGCGCTCTTTATAACATTTGATACGATAGTGGCGAGGTCGAAACAAGGCCGCAAGCACAATTTCGGGAGAGATCATGGACCGGCAGGCGCTTTACGCCGCGCTCGACCGCTATCTGGACGCGCTG
Organism: Novosphingobium sp. FSW06-99; assembly: GCF_001519065.1. Classification (GTDB taxonomy): domain Bacteria; phylum Pseudomonadota; class Alphaproteobacteria; order Sphingomonadales; family Sphingomonadaceae; genus Novosphingobium. Next base: position 314,436 of record NZ_KQ954255.1, on the reverse strand, counting down.
CGCGTCGGGGATGCGGCACAGGTGACCTGGGCGCGCGATGCCCGCGTGTCTGAAAACAACGTGATGCTGGCGATCGGCGACGGGGTCTGGGGCACGATCCAGGGTCTGGGGGCTTATGAATTGCGCTTTGCCGATCCCGCCACCGGGCAAGTCGGCTATTTCGGCACGGTGATCGAGGCGATCGAGGAATCGGGCTTTACCCTGCGCCTGGCGATCGATGCCACGGGCGCCGTGGCCGAAGCCGAAATGGTTATCGTGCGCCAGTCGGACAGCGGCATCAAATTCGAAAACCCGCGCTATTGGACCAAGCCGATCCTCGAAGCCGACGCCGTGGCGCCCATGCCGCGCGCCGACATGGTGCGGCTGTCAGATGGCTATTTCGACACGCTGCAACTGAACGACGGCACCATCCACACCCGTTTTCACCCCGATTGCCAGCGCGTCGAAAACGGCGTGCAGACCACTAACAATCCTGAATTCGCGAAAATCGTGCCGGTGTCGGCGCTGGGGTGCGAGGCGCAGTTCCGTATGGGCAACTATCGTTATGACGATGAATTGCGCGCGCGGCGGTTCCCGATGGTCGATGAGCAACGCGGGCTGGTGCTGGCGTTCGGGTTCATCGATCATTCGGGGCGGCTCGATACGTATCAGTTGACCGACGGGCGCACCGTCAAAAGCCCGGTGCGGCGCCCGCACAGCTTCTACATTTCAGAACTGTTCAAGATCGATCACGGCATGATCTGCCAGATCGAGGCCAATTTCATCACCGTGCCCTATCGCATGCCCTGCCCGTGGGATGCGATCGCATGAAGGCATGGTTGGGACTATTGGCGGCGCTGGCGACCTCACCGCTGGCGGGGGCGGCGTTGCAGGATGTCGAATGGACCAGCCCGGGCGGCGATGCCGGCAAGACGCACTTTTCGCCGCTGACCGATATCGACCCTGGCAATGTCGCGCGGCTGGGGCTGGCCTGGCAGGCAGAACTGGGCACCAACCGCGTGCTCGAAGCGACCCCGGTGATGGTCGGCGGGGTGCTCTATACCAGCGGCGTGGCGGGCCGGGTCTATGCCTTTGACGCTGCGACGGGCCGCGAACTGTGGCGGTTCGAACCCGACATCGACATGCAGATCAACCGGTCGGTGTGTTGCGACATGGCCAATCGCGGGATCGCGGTCGCCCAGGGTCTGGTCTATGTTGGCGCGCTCGACGGCTGGCTCTATGCGCTCGATGCCGGAACCGGCGCGGTGGTGTGGAAAGTCGACACGATCGAGGACCACCATCGCGGCACCAGTTCGACCGGCGCGCCCGAACTGGCCGGGGATCTGGTGGTGCTGGGCAATGCCGGATCGGATTATGACGCGCGCGGCTATGTCACCGCCTATGACCGGCGGACCGGTGCCTTGCGCTGGCGGTTTCACATCACCCCCAAAGACCCCGCGCTGGGCCCGCAGGACAATCCGGAACTCGACGCCGCGCTCAAGACCTGGGACCCGGCCAGCCGGTGGGACATCGGTGCGGGCGGGTCACCGTGGGATGCCATCGCCTATGATCCCGAAACCGGGCTGGTGCTGGTCGGCACGGGCAATGCCGAACCCTACAGCCTGACCGCGCGCAGCCCGCGCGGCGGGCACAATCTCTATGTCTCCTCGATCGTCGCGATCGAGGCGCGCACCGGGCGGATGCGCTGGTTCTATCAGGAAAGCCCCGAGGATCAGTGGGATTACGACGCCACCGCGCCGATGATCCTGACTCACATGACGATCGACGGGCGCGACCGCGCGGTCGTGCTGCACGCGCCGAAAAACGGGTTTCTCTATGCGCTTGATCGCGCCACCGGCGCGGTGCTGCGCGCCAATCCGATCGTGCGGGTCAACTGGGCGCGCCATATCGATGCCGTGTCGGGCGAGCCCGAACTCGACCCCGCCGCCGACATTTCGGCGGGGCCGAAAATCGTGTTTCCCGCCACCCCCGGCGCGCGCAACTGGCACCCCGGCGCCTATGATGCGGCACGGGGCCGCTGGTATGGCGCGGTGCTCGACATGGGCAATCTGATTTTCGTGCCGCCCGGGCCAAAGCCCTATGCCGCCAAGGGGCTCAATACCGGCGCGGCGCTGATCTTCACCAGCGATCTGGCCCGCGCACTGCCCACATTGCCGCCACCGGTACAGGCGGCGGTGAAGGCGCTGCCCGCGTGGCAGGACGTGCTGGCCAATCCCGCGCGGGCCGATATCCGCGCGATCGATCCGTTGACCGGGCAAACGCTGTGGTCCGACCCGACCGGCGGCTGGCAGGATCGCGCGGGCGTGCTGGCAACCGCGTCGGGGCTGGTCGTCCACGGCACGATCGGCGGCGAGCTGCGCGTGCTCGATGCGCAGACCGGGCGCCTGCTCAAATCGATCCGGACCGGCACCACGATCATGGCCGCGCCGATGACTTATCGGCTGGGCGGGGTGCAATATATCGCGGTGATGGCGGCCTGGGGCGGCGGCGGCTATCCTTATGTGCCGACTTATTCCGCCGCCTATCAACGCGGCAACATGGGCCGCCTTCTGGTGTTCCGGCTGGATGGTGGCCCGGTGCCGATCCCGCCGCCGCTGCCCCCGCTCGAAATTGCACCGCCGCCGCCACCGCAGGCGCCGGGCGTGACCCCGGCCACGATCGCGCGCGGACAGGGGCTGTACTTTTCGGTCGGCTGCGCGCTGTGCCATGCCAACCAGCCGCGTTCGATCACCCCCGATCTGCGGCGGATGAGCACCGAGACGCATGCCGCGTTCCGCCAGATCGTGTTGGGCGGGCTGTACCAGGCGGCCGGCATGCCGCGCTGGGACGATGCGCTCAAACCCGCCGACGCCGATGCGATCCACGCCTGGCTGATCGATCAGCAAGCCAAGACCCGCGCCGAAGACCTTGAAAAGCGCAGACGCGGCCTGCCGCTCGATGCGCCCAGCCTTGCCATTCTGTCGAATTATTGAAGGACCAAACGCCGCATGAAACTGGTGCTCCCCCCCCGCCTCGGGCCACGGGCCTTTGATACCGCGCTGTCCGCCTTTGCCGGGGTGGTCGGCAAGGACTGGGTGTTGTCGAGCGATGCCGATCGCGATGCCTATGCCGATATCTATGCCCCCGGCCCTGCCGAACAATGGCCTGCCTCGGCCGCCGTGGCGCCCGCCTCGGTCAAGGAAGTGCAGGCCATCGTGCGGCTGGCGAACGAACACAAAGTGCCCCTGTGGCCGGTCTCGCGCGGCAAGAACCTGGGCTATGGCACTGCCGCGCCGCGTATGGCGGGTAGCGTGGTGCTGGATCTGGGGCGGATGAACCGGATCATCGATATCGATCCCAAACTGGCCTATTGCGTGCTGGAACCCGGGGTCAGCTTTTTCGACCTGCACGAGGCGATCGCGCGCGAAAACCTGCCGCTGTGGCTGTCGGTGCCCGGCAATGCCTGGGGCTCGGTGCTGGGCAATGCGTTTGAACACGGCATCGGCTATACCCCCTATGGCCTGCACGCGCGCAATCTGTGCGGGTTTGAGGTCGTGCTGCCCGATGGCGATCTGGTGCGCACCGGGATGGGCGCGATGACCGGCAACCATGCCTGGCACTTGCACCCGCTCAGCTATGGCCCGACGTTCGATCTGGCGTTTACGCAATCGAGCCTGGGCGTGGTCACCCGCGCCGGGCTGTGGCTGCAACCCGCGCCCGCCGCCTCGCTCGAACTGGTGTTCGACATCCCCCACGAAGACGACATCGGCTGGGTGATCGACACCATCGCGCCGCTGAAAATCTCCGGGACGATCGATCAGAACGTGTTCATCCCGAGCTGGCTGGGCAAGATGGTGCTCAAAGGCCAGCGCCGCGATTTCTGGGACAAGCCCGGCGCCATTCCCGACTGGCGCGTCAAGGAACTGCTGGCGCAATACAAGCTGGGCTATTGGCAAGTGGCACTGCGCCTCTATGGCGAGGACAGCGTGATCCGCGCCAAGGCCGATATCGTGCGCGCGGCAATGGCGCGCAATCTGGCCGCGCCGCCGGCCGAGCACTGGTGGCACAGCGGCGATGAACGCAACGCCATCGACACCACCATGGGCGTGCCGTCGGCAGTGCCCTTGCAGATGAGCGACTGGGTCGGCGGACGCGGCGCGCATATGGGATTTTCCCCGGTGGTGCCCGCCACGTCAGAGCATGTGATGGGCCAATTGAAGCGCAGCCGCGCGATCATCGCCGCGCACGATGTCGATTTCTATGCCAGCTTTACCATCGGCGGGCGGTTTGCCACCAATATCAACATGCTGATGTTCGACCGCGACCAGCCCGAACAGATCGCCAACATGAAGTCGCTGTTCAACGCGCTGATCGGCGAAACCGCCAAGGCCGGGTACGGCGAATATCGCACCCACCTGGGCTGGATGGACACGGTGATGGACACGTATGACTTCAACGGTCACGCGCTGCGCCGCCTGAACGAGCGGATCAAGGACGCGCTCGATCCCAATGGCGTGCTGTCGCCGGGCAAACAGGGGGTGTGGCCGGCGGCCTGGCGCGATCAGGCAAAGGAGGGCCGGGCGTGATGACACCGATTGCACGTTGGGCGCTGGGCGCCGCGCTGACGCTGGCCCAGGCGGGCATGGTGCTGGCCGATCCGCCGCCGCTGCCCCCCTATCAGATGCGCGCGCCTGCCCCGCCGGGCGACCGGCTGGCACCGGGGCGCGATGGCAAGGCGCTGTTCGAAAACCATTGCGGATATTGCCACCTGACTTTTGGCATGGGCACCAATCTGCTGGTCAAGCAGCGGCTGGCCGTCGGTGCCAGCCCGGCCAGCGCCCTGCTGGCCAACCGCGACGATCTGACCGCAGGCTATGTCCGGGCGATCGTGCGCATGGGCAAAGGGGCGATGCCGCCGCAGACGCGCGTCGATGTCACCGATGCCGAGCTGGCCAGCATCGCCACCTGGCTCGGGAGGGGCAAGTGAGGCTGGCGCGTCGGACGCTGATCAAGGGTGGCCTGCTGGCCGGACTTGTGCCGCTCGCCCGCGCGGTGCCGGTCGCCGATGTGGCGATCCACGACAGCCGCTTTGCCGCCGGTCCGGCGCCTGCCGATCGCCTCATCGATCTCGTCGACGAACGGCGGGCGCATTGGGCGCGCATCCGCAGCGGGCTTGCAGGCGCGCGGCGGATCGACGGCGTCAGCACGTGGAGCGATTATGTGATGATCGCCCATGAACTGGAACGGCGCGGCTTTCGCCGCGCCGTCGAAGTTCGCGCCGGGGCCTTGTGGCGCTTCACCCTGTTGCGCCAGTGATCAGAACCGCGCGCGCAGCCCGATGTTGGCCGTGCCCTCGTTGTGGTTGTCGCTGTATTTCCAGTCGATATCGCCGAAGAATTCGATCGAACGGCTGGTCTGCGCGTTGAAGCCCAGCTTGACCAGCGCCGCCGTGCGCGCGGCGCTGACCGCCGCACCGGCAAAGTTGGCCCCGGTCACGCTGGCCAAGGTGCCATAGACCGTGCGGTCGGTCTGGCCGATCTGCTGATCCACGCCGATTTCCAGATGCGGCGTGATCGATCCGGCGCCAGCGCTATAGACCGGCGCGATGCGCAGGCCGGCAATCGCATGGCCATCGTCGTGCGATTGCCGGGCGATCCCGAAATCGAGCGCGCCGACCCCGCTTTCGGTCACGCCATCGCGCGTCTGATGGGTCCAGCGCAGTTCGGCAAACGGGGTTGCCACGCTGTCCTTCAACGGCAGTGACAGGCGCACCGCCCCGCCATAGCCGCGACCGTTGAACTGCGCGAGCGCGGTGCCACCGCCCTGGGTGTCACGCGTCACGTGGTTGGTCGACGATCCATAGAACCCGTCGGCATCGATCCGTGCCACGCCCAGTTGCACACTGGTATAGAGGCCAAAGTCATACTGATCGACTTTTGCACTGGCCGCATAGTCAAACGAATTGGTCGAGGTGTGCTGCCATCCGAACGAGACGCCCAGCTTGATCCCCGCGGCAACCGTACGGTCGATGCCGCCGATGAAGCCGCCCCGGTTGAAGCTGTAGCCACTGGCCAGCGGGGTGCTGTCGGTTTCCCCCGTGCTGCCCAGCGCCTTGAGCCAGACGCCGTTGCTGGCACAGGCGGTGCCGCCGCTGGCCTGGTCGGCGCCCGCACAGTCCACACCGTGGTCCAGCACGGTCCGTGCATAGGCATCGGCGCTGTCGAGCGCCGCAGACAGCGCATCGCCATAGACCGAAGTGCCCTTGGTCGATGCCAGCACCAGATCGACCTCGTTGCCCGCTGGCGCATAGGACAGGCCATAGACCAGCCCCGGCAGTGCCGCGCCGCTGGCCGTCAGCGTGCTGAAGGTGCCGGTGACCGATGCGGCGGTCAGGATCGGATAGACGTGCGAGGCATACGTGCCCGGATCCAGCGTCACCGCAACCGTGCCCGCGATCGAGGCCGTGCCGGTCACTTGCAACAGCGACGACTGGGTGGGTGAAACCTCGATCGCCAAAGTCGAATTGGCGCCCTGGACATAAGAGCCGACGGTCAGCGTGCCGATGCTGCCACCCGGCCGCACCGTACCGCCTGCCGTGTTGGTGACCGCACCCAGGATCGTGCCGTGGCCTTCCAGCGTGGCCCCTGCACCAACCGTCACGCCGCCCGACGAAGCATTGAGCACCGCGCCCGGCGTAGCCGCATTGCCCACTTCCAGCGTGCCCGATGCCACCGTCACTTTGCCCGAAACGGTATCCTTGCCCAGCAGCACCAGCGTGCCGGTGCCAAGCTGGGTCAGGGCGCCCGTCCCGCCGATATTGCCGGTGATCGTGACGGTGTCGCTGCGGTTGAACACCAGCGTGCCATTGTCGGCAAAGTCACCCGCCACTGCGCCCGATGTTCCGCCCGTGCCGATCCGCAGCGTTGCACCGCTGCCGATCGAGGTGAGCCCGGCATAGGTGTTGTCGCCGGTCAGCGTCAGCGTGCCGCCCGCAACCGTCAGCCCGCCTGATCCGGCGATCACGCCGGAAAAGGTGGTGGCGGCATCGGTCACGGTCAGCGTCCGGTTGCCCAGAGCGACCGCGCCGCTGCCCGACAAGCTGGTGATCGAAGCACCCGCAGTGGTGCCCGAAATATCGAACACACCGTTGGCCGCCACGCCCGAAGATGCGGCGATACTGCCGCTGCCGGTCAGCGCCAGCGTCGCGCCATTGGCGATGGTGGTCGCGCCGGTATAGGTGTTTGCACCAGACAGCGCTTCAGAGCCGCGCGCGATGGTCAGCGCTCCGCCCGTGCCGCCGCTGAGGCCGCCATCGGCGATAACGCCCGCAAACGCGCCGCTCGCCTTGGTCAGGACCAGCGTCTGGCCGCCCAGAGCAACCGCACCGCCGCCCGACAGGCTGGTGATCGACGCACCCGACGTGGTGCCCGAAATGTCGAACGTCCCGTTGGCGAGGACTCCCGACGATGCGGCAATGCTGCCCGTCCCGGTCAGCGCCAGCGTCGCGCCATTGGCGATAGTGGTCGCGCCGGTATAGGTGTTTGCACTCGTCAACGTCTGCGAACCGCCCGCGATGGTCAGCCCACCGCCCGTGCCGCCGTTGAGGCCGCCGTCGGCAATCACGCCCGCAAACGTGTCGCTCGCACTGGTCAGGATCAGCGTCTGGCCACCCAGATCAACCGTCCCGCTGCCCGAAAGGGTGGTGATCGACGCACCCGACGTGGTGCCCGAAATGTCGAACGTCCCGTTGACAAGGACCCCCGACGATGCGGCGATGCTGCCGGTGCCGGACAGCAGCAGCGTCGCCCCGGTGTTGATGGTGGTCGCGCCGGTATAGGTGTTTGCACCCGACAGCGTTTCCGAGCCGCCCGCGATGGTCAGCGCCCCGCCCGTGGCTCGAGAGATGGAGGCATCGGCAATCACGCCCGCAAACGTGCCGCTCGCGTTGGTCAGCGTCAGCGTCTTGGCACCCAGGCCGACCGAACCATTGCCCGACAGGCTGGTGATCGACACACCTGCCTTGGCCTTCGAAATGTCGAACACACCGTCGTCCAGGACATTCGATGATGCCGCAATGCTGCCATTGCCTGTCAGAAACAGGCCGGCGTTCGTGGCGATGGTGGTCGCACCGGTGTAGGTATTCGCGCCAGACAGAATTTGCATGCCACCCGCGATCGTCAGCGACCCGCCGGTGCCGCCATAAAGGCCACCATCGCTGATCACGCCGCGAAAGATCGTGTCCGTCTGGGTCAGGATCAGCGTCTGGCTGCCCAGTGCGACCGTGCCCGTGCCAACCAGGTTGGAGATCGACGCCCCCGACGTGGTGCCCGAGATATCAAGCGTCCCATAGACCAAGTCGGACGTCGATGCGGCAATGCTGCCCGTACCGGTCAGCAGCAGCGTCGCGCCGCTGGTGATGCTGGTCGTGCCGGTATAGGTGTTTGCACCCGACAGCGTCTGCGCGCCGCCCGCGATGGTCAGCCCCCCGACCGTACCGCCGTTGAGGCCGCCGTCGGCAATCACGCCCGCAAAGGTGCCGCTCGCGTTGGTCAGGATCAGCGTCTGGCCACCCAGAGCAACCGCCCCGCTGCCCGACAGGCTGGTGATCGACGCACCCGACGTGGTGCCCGAAATGTCGAACGTCCCGTTGGCGAGGACCCCCGACGATGCGGCGATGCTGCCCGTGCCGGACAGCAGCAGCGTCGCCCCGGTGTTGATGGTGGTCGCGCCGGTATAGGTGTTTGCACCCGACAGCGTTTCCGAGCCGCCCGCGATGGTCAGCGCCCCACCCGTGCCGCCGCTGAGGCCGCCATCGGCGATCACGCCTGCAAAAGTGTCGCTCGCACTGGTCAGGGTCAGCGTCTGGCCACCCAGCGCGACCGTGCCACTGCCCGACAGGCTGGTGATCGACGCACCCGACGTGGTGCCCGAAATGTCGAACGCGCCATTGGCCGCGACCGCGCTGGCACTGATCGATCCGGCGCCGGCCAATGCCAGGGTTGCCCCGGTATCGATCGTGGTGAGCCCGGTATACGTGTTCACGCCCGACAGGACTTCGACGCCGCCGGCCTGTTCAAGGCTGCCGCTGCCCGAGATCACGCCCGCAAAAGTGCCGCCGCCGGTGTTGACCAGCGCCGCGCTCAGCAGAACATTGCCGCCCAGTGCGCCGCCGCCGGACAAGCCGTTGATCGTCTGGTTATAGCCGTTCAGATCCAGCACGGTGCCCGCCACATTGTCGAGCTGCACCGCGGAATTGGGCGAAAAGGCGTTTACCGCACCAGCCTGCAGCGTCGCGCCGCTGACTTCGGTCGTGCCGGAATAAGTATTGCCGCCCGCATTGCTCAGCACGATCGTGCTGCCCAGATTGCTGCTGTCGGTAAAGATCAGGCCGCCTGCACCCGTGAACGTACCGGAAAAATTGGCGTTGTTGCCGATCGCATCGATGGTGTTGCCGACATAGGCTTCAACGGTGAAATTGCTCGAAACGGTGGTCGCGCCCGGCACGACCTGTAATGTGCCACCCTGAAAATCCGGGTTGACCGTCGTGCCCAGATCGCTCGTCTGATAGGGCCCGTTGGTATCGATCGGCGTTGCCGGCGCGGCGGCCAGATAGATGAAGCTGCCGCCACCGCCGCCGCCGCCCCAGATGCCGCCAAAGTTGCCGTTCTGGCCACCTCCGCCGACTACGATATCCAGCGTGGTGCCACCCGTCAGCAGGTCATAACCCGATGCCAGCGCCCCATATCCGCCGACGGTGCCAATGTCACCGCCGCCGCCTTGTGCGCCGATGGCCTCGATCAGATAGGACCCGGTCGTCGGCACGACATATTGAACGATCGTGCCGGTATAATCAAAGGTCGTCGTGCCAATGATCACTTCGCCGTTGAGGCCATTCACACCCTGCGCAGACGAACCGTTATAGTCGGCAGTCAGCGTCACCGACGTCAGCGAACCCGCGACATAAGAGCCGCCCCCGCCGCCGCCTGCGGTAGCACCCGACCCGCCGCCGCCGCCCGAATACCCGCCGCCGCCGCCGCCGCCCTGAAATCCGGCACCGCCGCCGCCGCCAAAGCCGCCGGCAGGTTGGCCGTTCGAATTCTGCCCTCCAAGCCCACCGGCAAAGGTGGGTGCAGACTGGCCGCCAAGCCCGGCCTGGCTGGCCTGTCCACCCGAACCGTCGGCGCCGTTGCCCAAAAAGCCGGCCCCGCCGCCGCCATCGGTAAATCCTGCGGTGCCACCGCCTCCGCCCGACCCTTCGGTGCCGCCCGCGCCGCTCGTTGCGGCAACCCCACCGGTACCATCCGCCCCCGATGTGCTGACTGTCGCGCCGATCCCGTTGACACCTTCATAACCAGCACCGCCGCCACCGCCAGCAACCACCAGCGCGGTTTGCGCCTGCGCCGTCCCCGCGATGGCGAACATACCGATGATTGCCGTGCTGGCGATCAATTGTGACTTCAGTCGCAACATACGTAATAGCCCCTGTAATTTACGTCGGTCGAATCGCGGCAGTCGCGAAAAATCGTTGGCATGTCTATTTGACCGCAACAAATTTTCAATAGTGGGTCAGACCACTTGCCGATGTTTTCATCGGATTAATATTCATTAAACATTTCTGAAATGTGATGTTATCTCCACCAATCTGGCGGAAAAAAGATTGCTGTCACCAATCTTTCGCGCTGGTTGGGAACCGGGCCCGTAAATGGCGGCCGGCTTTTTACCCCAAACGCTGCAAAAACAGCGTGTTCCGAGACATGCCGTGATTTGCCAATGCGGTCAGCCGCAGCACTCGGTCAACGGGATCTCGGGACGTACGAGGCCGTCACCCCATTTACCGTTCTGGTACAAACCAAACGGGGCGCGGCCTTCGCCGCGCCCCGTCCGTTTGGTAGATCTGTGCCGCAAACGCAGCACCGCCCCCGCGTGGTCTATTGTGCGAAAATGAGCGCATCGAGCGCGATCACGCCCTCGCCCGCAGGATAGAGGATGACCGGATTGAGATCGAGTTCGGCCAGACGGGGTTCGCTTTCCAGCAGCCGCGCCACCGTCACGATCAGCCGCGCCAGTGCTGGCACGTCGAGCGCAGGCGCACCGCGCCAGCCCGCCAGCAGCGCCGCGCTTTTCAGCTTGCCCAGATCGGCAATCACTTCAGCCTCGGTCATGTCGGGGGTGAACAGGCGCACGTCCTGCAGGATTTCGGCGGTCACCCCGCCAAATCCGGCCAGCACCACCGCGCCCCATTCGGGATCGTTGCGCCCGCCGACGATCATTTCCACGCCGCGCGGCCCCATCGCCTCGATCAGCACACCGTCGAGCGCGATCGTCGCGTCATAGGCGGCAACGCTGGCATGCATGCGATACCAGGCCGCGCGCACTGCATCGTCATCGGCCAGATTGAGGATCACCCCGCCCGCATCGCTTTTGTGGCTGAGCGCGCTGGCCTGTGCCTTCATCGCCACCGGATAGCCCAGGCCTTGCGCAGCCGCGACCGCAGCATCGGCATCGGCCGCAAAGGCGCCTGCGGGGAACGGCACGCCGAGTGGTGCGAGCAGCGCCTTTGCGCGATATTCGGGGACCACCCCCGCCTCGTCAGCCAACGCGGGCAACGGCAACGGCGCAATTGCCGCACCGTCGGCGGGCCCACGCGCCAAACCCAGCCGGGCGAGTGCCGCCAGCACGCGCTCGGTGGTGGGAAACCACGGCACGCCCCGCGCGCGCAGGGCAGCGATATAGTGGTCGGGCATGCGCGCGCCTTCGTCGAGCCCGGCAAAGATCATCGGTTTGGTCAGCGCGCGGCCATCGAGCGCGGCGAGGATCGCGGGCACCTTGATGTCCGCAGTCGCGGGGTCCGACTGGATGATCCCGGCCACAACCGCCCCCACCCGGTCATCATCGAGCAGCGCGGTGATCACCTGGGTATAGAGCGAAGGCTGGCTGAGCCCTTGCGCGGTCAGATCGAGCGGATTGCTGACCGGCACAAACGGCGGTAACGCCGCGCGCAAGGCGGGCGCGTTGGCGTTGTCGAGCGCGGTCAGCGGCAGGCCGAGCCGTTCGGCCTGATCGAGCACCATCGCCTTGAACGCGCCGGATTCGCCCAGCACGGCAATGTCAGGCCGCGCCAGCGCCGGGCAGCGCACCAGCAATTCGGCCAGATCGCCCAGTTCCTGCAAGGTCTCGGCAAAAATCACCCCGGCGCGCGCGACTTTGGCGCGCATCAACTGGTAATCGCCCGCCATCGCCCCGGTGTGGGTCGCGGCGGATTCGCGTGCCGCGCTCGATGTGCCGGGATGCAGCAGCACGATCGGCTTGCCCGCCGCGCGTGCGCGCCGCGCGGCGGCCAAAAACCGCGCGGGTTTGCGAAAGCTTTCGACGATCATCGCGATGACCTGGGTATCGGGATCATCAATCAGCCAGTCGACATAGTCTTCGACCCCGCTGACCGCTTCGTTGCCGGTGGATACCGAAAAGCTGGTCGGGATCGCGCGCGCGATCAGCACCGTGCCGACCACCGCCGCCATCGCGCCTGATTGTGACACCACGCCCACCGCACGGCGCCCGGCGGGCGGCTCGCAGAACGCTTCGACAAAGGTCAGCGGGATCTTGTCGACATGATTGACCAGGCCCAGGCAATTGGGCCCTTCGATCACCATGCCCGCCGCATCGGCGACAGCGGCAATTTCGGCCTGTTCGGCCAGACCCTCGGGACCGTCTTCGGCAAAGCCTGCGGAAAACACGATCGCCGCGCCGACGCCACGCGCGGCCAGCGCGCGCACCGCGTCGAGCACCGCCGGACGCGGGATCGCCAGCACCGCGACATCGACACCCATCGGCAGATCGGCAATGCCGGGCAGGCATTTACGCGAGCCGATCGTGTCGCGCTTGGGATTGATCGGCCACACGTCACCGGCAAACCCGGCGCGATCGAGATTGGTGATCAGCGTCGCGCCAAGCGCGCCCGGCTTGTCGCTGGCGCCGACCACCGCCACCGATTTCGGCCGCAACAGTCGCGCCAGCGCAGCGCGTGCGAAACGCGGTGACGTGTCAGACATGCATTCTCTCCACCGCTATGCGTTATGCGTTCAGCCTTTGATTTTCGACGTGTCGAACGTGCCCAGCCCGGGCTTGAACGTCTTTTCGTCGAGGAACTGCTTGGTCGCTTCTGTGCGCGCGGCCACGCCGCCAAAACTGTGCAGCGCTTCCTGTGCGCGGATCAGATAGTCCTCGGCATTGTCATAGGTCATTTCGGTCATGCGCCGAATGGCCCACTTGGTGGCGCGCAGGGCATTGCCATCCTTTTTCAGCAGCGCCTCGGCAATTTCGAGCACGCGCGCGTGCAGGCGATCGGCCGGCACCGCTTCGGTGATCAGGCCCTGTTCGGCAGCCTGCGTGGCGGTCAGGTTTTCGCCCATCATGGCGTGATAGAGCGCCTTGCGCAGCGGCATCAGGTCGACCGCGACCTTTGACGCGCCGCCGCCGGGCAGGATGCCCCAGTTGATTTCCGACAGACCGAATTGCGCATCGTGCGCCGCAACGGCGATATCGCAGGCAAACAGCGGGCCATAACCGCCGCCAAAGCACCAGCCGTTGATCATTGCGATGGTCGGCTTTTCATACCAGCGCAGACGGTCCCACCAGCTATAGGCTTCACGCTGCGCCTTGCGCACGGCGCCCAGCCCTTGTGCTTCGGTCTCGCGGAAATATTCGCGCAGATCCATGCCGGCCGACCAGGCTTCGCCTTCACCGGTCAGCACCAGCACGCCGACATCGTCGCGAAATTCCAGATCTTCGATCACCTGCTTCATGCGGCGATTGAGCTTGGGGCTCATGCAATTGCGTTTTTCGGGACGGTTGAACTTGACCCAGGCAATCCGGTTTTCCACCGAAAATGCCACAGTATCCTCTTCGCTGCGCTCGCTCATGGGACCCTCTTTCGTGATCTGGCTGATATGGTATGAGCAATATCGATGATATTGTTATTGTCAATAACCATCCGCTTTGCGGATCGATGGAATCTGACCCGATGACCGATATCCTGCGCCAACGTCCGGGCTATGCCCTGCGCCGTGCGGCCAATGCCATGATGGGCGAACTTTCGCGCCGCCTTGCCACGATCGATCTGCGCATTGCCGAAGCTTCGGTGCTGTTGCTGGTCGACCGGCGCGACGATGTCACCGCCAGCGAAATCGGCCGCGTGCTTGATATCCAGCGCGCCAACATGGTGCCGCTGCTGGGGCGGCTGGAAGTGGCGGGGCTGATCGAGCGCAAGCCGATCGACGGCAAGTCCCAGGCCGTGCTGCTGACCGCGCTTGGCCATCAGCGCCGCGCCGAAGCCGACGCGATCACCACCACATTCGAAGACGACCTGCTGGCCCGCATCGCGCCTGAACACCGCGACCATCTGGTGCCCGCACTGGGCGCGCTGTGGCGCGCGGACTGATCCGCCAGGGCTGAGGGTCTGACGGGCATGCGGCCAGCCCCAAATCCCGCTTTCCTTCATCGTTATTGTATGTATTACTCACAAATAACGGACCGATCGGTGCCGCCGTGCATCACCCGATGCGCGCGACAGGCCCCGGCGCGAGAGGATGGCAAAGATGGCCCAGAACAACCGCATCACCTTTTTCGACCTACAGCATGCCAGCGGCGCAACCACCAGCCCGTTCGTATGGGCCACCAAATATGCGTTGAAACACAAAGGGTTCGACCTTGATGTGATCGATGGCGGGTTCATCGGCATCCTCGATCGCACCGGTGGCCGGTCCGAACGGTTGCCGGTGATTGTCGATGATGGCGAATGGATTCTCGATTCGTGGCTGATCGCCGAACACCTTGACCGCAAATATCCCGATCGCCCGACGCTGATCGGCGATCCATCGGTGCGCGTGCTGACCCAGTTCCTGGAAACCTGGCTGTGGAAGACGGCGGTCGGCCCCTGGGCGCGCTGCTTTGCGGTGCAATACCGCGATCGCTGTTTCGAACAGGACATCCCCTATATCGTCGAATCGCGCCGCCGCATGTGGGGCGCCCCGATGGAAGACCTGATCGTGGGCCGCGAAGACCGGCTGCCGCTGGTGCTGCCCGAACTGGAATTGCTGCGCGGCATCCTGCGCGAACACAAATGGCTGGGCGGGGACACCCCCAACTATGCCGATTATCGCGCGCTGGCGGTGTTCCTGTGGTGTGCCAGCATCGCCGATATCCCGCCGATGACCGACGATGAACCCTTGCGCGACTGGATCGATCGCGGGTTTGATCTCTACGGCGGACTGGGCCGCATTCCCGGCATGAGCCCGCTGTTCGGATTGCAAGTGCGCGAAGGCGATCCCGAACCTTTTGCCAAAGGTCCGACGCTGGTCGGCGGGCTGATCAGCCGCAACACCGGCCCCGCCTCGACCTCTGCCGAAACCGCCAAGATCACCGGACGCGCAGAGGCCGCCAGCGATGCGTAATATCGACTATTTCGACCGGCAGGTCCGGCTCCATCCCGATCGCACTGTGCTGATCGCCAATGGCCAGTCGCTGACTTATGGCGAAGTCCAGGCGTTGAGCCACCGGGTTGCCGGGGCCCTGCTGGCGGCGGGGTTGGCGCATCAGGAGGCGGTGGCGGTGATGAGCCCCAACCATCCCGGCGTGCTGGTGGCGATGCTGTCGCTGTGGCGCGCGGGCGCGGCATGGATTCCGGTCAACACGCGCAACGCGCTGGCCGATAACATCGCCTATCTGACGTATGTGCGCGCCACTGTGCTGTTCTATCATTCGCACTATGCCGAGGATGCGCGCACCGTGCAGCAGGCGGTGCCGACCATCCGCCTGATGGTATGCATCGATGCAGACGATGGCGATGTGCCGTCGCTCGACCGGTTCATGCTGCCGGCCGGATCATCGCCGGTGCCCGACTGGGGCGATCCCACCGGCAATGGCGAGGAACTGACTGCGATCATTGCCACCGGCGGCACCACCGGCCCGGCCAAGGGCGTGCGCGTGCTCAACCGCAGTTGGGGCACGATGCTGGAAACCATCGGCAACATCATGGCGCTGAAAGACACCGGCGACGACAGGCCGCCGGTGTTCCTTGCCACCGCGCCGCTGACCCATGCGGCCGGTCCGTTCACGATGGCGGGGATCGCGATGGGCGCGACGGTGGTGGTATTGCCGCAATTCGATGCGGATGCGGTGATGGACGCGATCGGGCAATACCGCGTGACCCACACATTCCTGCCGCCCACGGCGGTGTATACGCTGCTGGCCCATCCGCGCGTGCGCGATGTCGATTATACCAGCCTGGAATATTTCCTGCTGGCCGGGTCGGCCTGCGCGCCCGAAAAGCTGCGCCAGATGGTCGACGTGTTCGGGCCGTGCATGTGCCAAAGCTATGGCCAGACCGAATTTCACCTGGTTGCCACCTGGCTTTCACCGCGCGACGTCGCGGCGGCGGCGGCGGGCGATCATCCCGAACGGCTGGCCAGTTGCGGGCGCCAGACCTATTCGGTGCGGGTCGAACTGATGGATGATGACGGCAACCTGCTGGGCGATGGTGAAGTGGGCGAAATCGTCGGGCGCGGCGGCATCGTCGGCGGCGGCTATTTCGAAATGCCGCAAGTCAGCGCCGAAACCTGGGCGCATGGCTGGCACCACACCGGCGATGTCGGTCGGCGCGATGCCGACGGGTTCTATTACATCGTCGACCGCAAGAAGGACATGATCGTCACCGGCGGCTTCAACGTGTTCTGCACCGAAGTCGAAGCGGCGGTGACCGAACTGCCCGGCATTCTCGAATGTGCGGCGATCGGCATTCCCGACGAAAAGTGGGGCGAAGCGGTCACCGCGCTGGTCGTCACCAGCCCTGGCGCGCCCGACGCCGCCGCGATCATCGCCCATTGCAAGGCCCGCATCGGCAGCGTGAAAGCGCCCAAGCACGTGGTGTTCAAGGACGCCCTGCCCCGCACCGCCGTCGGCAAATTCGACAAAAAGGCAATGCGCGCCGAATTCTGGCAAGGGCAGGATCGCGGAGTGGCCTGATCCTTCCCGGAATGGGGAGGATTCAGGGCGTTTCCGCCAGGGTCTTGAACTGGCCAAAGGTGTTGGTCGCGCGGGCGTTTTCGGGCAGCGTCAGCTCGCCCGCCGCGACTTTGTCGCGCAAATAGCGATAAGTCTGCAACGCCATCGACCACATGTGATCGCCGATCGAGATATCGGGATAGAGCGCGGTTTTTTCGTCGGTCGGGTCGAATTCGGGCAGCGGGCGGATTTTGGTCGCATAGTCGCAGGCGAAGAACAGCGGGAACGAATAGCGTTCGGCCCGCACTTTGCGCACGCGATGCGTCGTCGCCACGAATTGCCCGGCGGTCATCACTTCGAGCATGTCGCCGACATTAATCACGAACAGTTCCTCGCCATCGACGGTAACCGGCGGCGCATCGATCCACTGGCCCAAGCCGTTGAGCACCTCCAGCCCCGGCTGATCGGCCAGCAACAGCGTGAAGCATTCGTAATCGGTGTGCGCGCCGATCCCCGGCGCATCCTCGGCGGACGGATCGACCGGATAATGGATCAGCCGCAGCTTTGACGGGGGGCATGTCACCAGCGCATCGAACGCATGTTCATCCTGCCCCAGCGCCAGTGCAAACCCCTGAAACAGTGTGCGCCCCAGCGCAAAGACATCGGCGTAATAGGCATCGACCGTTTCGCGAAACCCCGGCAGCGCAGGCCACTTGTTGCCGCCGATCAGCGGTTGGCCCGCGCGCACAAACGGGTGGTCGTCATCGGCTTCAAAGCCGATGTCCCAGGCCTCTTTCAGGTCGGGGCGCCCGCTGCCGTACCATTCCGATCCTTCGGGCACATAACCCTTGTGCCCGCGCCCAAGCCCGATGTGATAGTCCATTTTCCAGTTGTGTTCGCGCGCGAACAGCGCCTGCGCCGCCGCGCGCAGGCCCGCGATGCGTTCGGGCGCGATGCCATGGCCGCGAATATAGAAAAACCCCACCTCGCGCGCGGCGCGACCCAGTTCTTCGGCCACCGCCTGCCGCGCGGCAAGATCGGCGCTGAACAGGCCGGTGATATCGATGATCGGCAAGGCTTGAAATGAGGTCATGGCAAGGCGCTCCATGCGGCAAAATGATCGTGGGTGGTTGCGGCCATCCAGCGGTTGAGGTCCCAGGTATCGGCGACCGGCGCGCGGGTGAACGGCAGCAAGTGCGTATAGCCATCGGGGCCGAATTCGGGGGTAACCGTGGTTGTCGCACGCCCGGCGGCGCGATGCGTAGCCCAGACCCGTTCCCACTGCGCCTGGTGCCAGGCAAGCGGCGCGGCATATTCGGGCGCGGCAGGGTGCGGCACTTGCGGCCCCTGGTCATAGCCGACGCGCGCCTGCACATGGTGAACGCGCGACAGGAACGGCGCCAGATCGTCGGCGGGATGGTCAAGCAGGCGTTCGCACACCACCACCCAATGGCTGAGATCGGCGGTAAACCGCAGATCGGGCAATTGCGCGATGATGTCCAGCGTCACCCACGGGCTGTAGAGCGAGGTCGCGCGATGAATCTCGAAACTGCACGTCAGCCCCGCCGCATCGGCCAGCGCCTGCGCCCGGCCGAAGAAATCGACTTGTTGGGCCAATGGCCAACGGTCGTTGCCCGGCAACACATTGACGAACCGGGCGCCCACAATCTGCGCCCCGGCGATCGCCTCGGCCAGCCGGTCGAGATGCTGCGCCGGGGTCCAGGTCTGGTCGGGAATGACATCACCGCCGGTGAACACCACTGCGATATAGGCCAGCCCCTCGTCGGCCAGCGCCGCCTTGAGCGCACGCCGCGCAAAGGGATCGGCCGGCAGCCGCGCCTCCACCCCGACAAAGCGGTTTTCGCGGCATTGCGCCCCACACCGCGCCCAATCGGCTGGACCCTCGACGGGCCATCCCCACAAAGACCGAAACAGTTGCAGTTGCATGGCACAATCAGACCACCAAGCGCGCCCGTCCGCAAGCACCTAGGTGCGCATTGACATCGCCCGGCCCCGCCCCGACTTGTGCGGATAGGGAGAGCGATGATGGTCGAAGCACGATGGAACGGCGTTCTGATTGCCAGCAGCGACGATACGGTGGTGGTCGAAGGCAATCACTATTTCCCCACAGCATCGGTCGATACCACGCTGTTGCGCGCCAGCACGACCACGACGATCTGCCCCTGGAAAGGCACCGCGCACTATTACAGCCTGCACGCAGGCGGCGCCGACAACACCGATGCGGCCTGGTATTACCCCGACCCGAAAGAAAAGGCCGAGGCTATCCGGGGCCGCATCGCGTTCTGGAAGGGTGTGAAGGTCGGCTGACGCCCCGGGCCGCCCCGCACCAGCCAGTCATTTTCAATCCTCCCCGTACCGGGGACGATTTATTGCGGGCTTGATCAGACCTTGATTAATCCGCCCAATAGAGCGCCGTCGGGTTGGCCACCAGCACCTGGTGTTGCAATGCCTCGGTCGGGGCGATGCGGGGGATCATGTCGACCAGGTGGCCGTCGTCGGGGATGGCGTCCTGCATGTTGGGGTGCGGCCAGTCGGTACCCCACAGCGCGCGGGTGGGGTAATCGGCCACCAGCGGCGCCACCGCCTCGGCAAAGGCATTCCACGGATCGCCGCCCGGATCGAGCCGATCGGGGCATGTCGCCTTGAACCAGATGTCGTCACGCGAATCGAGCAGGCGGCGAAACGCCTTCATGTCGGCGCCATCGGGGCCCTGGGCGACATCGGGGCGGCCCATGTGATCGACCACCAGCGGCACCGGGATGGCGTCCATGAATGCGCGCAAGTCTTCGAGGATGTCGGCCTCGAAATAGATCACCACATGCCAGCCGGCGGGCAGGCGGCGCGCGACATCGAGAAACTTGTCCTTGGGCGCATCATCGACCAGCCGCTTGAGGAAATTGAACCGGATGCCGCGCATCCCTCCGGCGTGGAGCGCGTGCAGTTCATCCTCGCCGATCGCCGGATCGACCACTGCCACGCCGCGCGCGCTGCCCTGCGAGCGGGCAATGGCATTCAGCGTGGCAGCATTGTCGGTGCCGTGGCAACTGGCCTGCACGATGACGTTTTTGGCAAAGCCCAGATGATCGCGCAGCGCAAACAGCCTGTCCGGCCCGGCATCTTCGGGTAGATACTTGGCCTTGGCGCTGAACGGAAACTGCGCCTGCGGACCGAACACATGGCAATGCGCATCGATCGCGCCAGCGGGCGGGCGATAGCGCGGCTTTGACGGGCTGGCGTGCCAGGAAACAATCCGATCGCTCATCCGAACACCACTCCATCCATCAATTTGCGCGCGGTGCGCAACAGCGCGGCGCTGACCACGGCGCCGCCATCATCGGTTTCGAGCACGCAGCTCATTTCGCCGGTCGGGTGTTCCACCGACAGCAGCTTGCGCGCGCCATCGGGCACGTGCGCCACAGCGGCGGCGGGCGAGCCCGGCAACAGACAGGCCGTCGCCACCGACACTGCGCCCAGCACGCCGATCGTGGCATGCGCGCGGTGCGGGATGAAACTGCGCACCGTCACCGCGCCGCCCTGACGCGGCGGGGCCACCAGCATCATCTTGGGCACAGATTTGTCGGTAACATCGCCCAGGTTCATCAGCGGGCCGACCGCCAGCCGGATCGCCTCGATCCGCGCCTTCAGTTCGGTCGCGCCATCCAGCCATTCGCGATCTTCATAGCCGGTGATGCCCAGATCAGCCGCCGCCATCACCACGCAGGGCATGCCGTTGTCGATCAGCGTCACCGCCACGCCGTTGATCACATCGACAGTCTGGTCGGTGGGCAGCAGGGCGCCGCAACTCGATCCGGCGGTGTCGCGAAATTCCAGCGGCACCGGGGCATGCGTGCCGGGCACGCCGTCGATCGCGGCGTTCCCGGCATATGTCGGCACGCCGCCCGGCGTCTGCACCGTGGCCACCGCAACTTGCCCGGTGTTTTCCATATAGATCGCCACGCGGGTTTCGTCGCCGGTGGCGCGGATCAGCCCGCGCTCGATCGCGAACGGGCCGACTCCGGCCAGGATATTGCCGCAGTTCTGCGCGTCGGTAACGATCGCCTGATCGACGAAGACTTGCAGGAACAGGTAATCGACGTCGATCCCCTCGCGCGCAGAACGCGACACCACCGCGACTTTGCTGGTCAACGGATCGGCGCCGCCCATCCCGTCGATCTGGCGCGGATCGGGCGATCCCATGACGGCCAGCAGAAAGGCGTCGCGCTCTGCCACGTCTGCGGGCAGATCATCCTTAAGGAAATAGCCGCCTTTCGACGTGCCGCCGCGCATCCAGGTGCACCTGGCAGAGCGAGCACCCATCGGGGCGGTGGGCTCAGACATATTTCAGCCCTTCCTTCTCCAGCCGTTCGCGCATCTTGTACATATCGAGCCCAAGCACGCCTGCGGCCAGTTTGGCCCGCTTTTCGCCTTCATTGGCTTCGCGTGCCTGTGCGGCCTTCAGCACTTCGGCCGCTTTGGCGCGCGGCACCACGCAGACACCATCATCGTCGGCCACGATCACATCGCCCGGCAAGACCGCCGCGCCGGCGCAGACCACCGGCACATTGACCGATCCCAGCGTGTTCTTGACCGTGCCTTGCGCAAAGATTGCCTTTGACCACACCGGAAACCGCATTTCGGTCAGATCGCGCACATCGCGCACCCCGGCATCGATCACCAGCCCGCGACAGCCGCGCGCCTGTGCGGAAGTGGCCAGCAAATCACCGAAATAGCCGTCTTCGCATGGCGATGTCGGCGCCAGCACGAGAATGTCGCCCGGCTGCAACTGTTCGATCGCGACATGCACCATCCAGTTGTCACCCGGAGGCGCGCTGATCGTCACCGCCGATCCGGCAATGCGCGCACCGGCATAGATCGGGCGCATGTGGCTGGCCAGCAGGCCGGTCCGCCCTTGCGCCTCGTGCACCGTGGCGACGCCGCAATGGGCCAGGGCATCGATAATTTCGATCGGCGCCCGTTCGATGTTCTGCACGACAATACCGCTCACGTTTCGCATCCCGTCTGCATGGCTGATTGCGACGGGTTGCGCCCGACTTGCGGCGAGGGAAAGCCGGAACTCTGGCCAAGCCATTAGATTTTGCTAAAGCGGGGCTTGGACCAACAGGAGCGGTGATTGGAAATCTGGGACTACAACTTGCGCCATCTGGCGGCGATCGCGCAAATTGCGGAACTGGGTACAATGGGCGCGGCGGCCCGTGCGATCAATCTGACCCAGCCCGCGCTGACCCAGGCGCTGGCCCGCGTGGAAGGCCAGTTGGCCCTGCCGCTGTTTGAACGCCGCCACGATGGTATGGTGCCCACGCCCGCCGCCGATGTGCTGGTGCCACGTATCCGCAGCGCGCTGGGCCATGTCAGCAGCCCGCATGTCACCACGGCCCGCTTGCGCGCGCTGCTCGCGCTGGCCGACAGCGGCAGCTATCTGGGCGCGAGCCTGACCACGGGCCTGGCGGTGCCGACGCTGCATCGCGCGGTCAAGGACCTGTCGCTGTCGTTGCGCAAGACACTGGTCGAACGACGCAGCAACGCCGTGGTGCTGACCGAGGCTGGCCAGTCGCTTGCCCGCGCGTTCCGCCTCGCCCGTGTCGAACTCGAAGCCGGGCTGGCCGAAATCGAGGCACTGAAAGGCCGCGAAGTGCGCCGCATCACGGTCGGCGCCATGCCGCTGTCGCGCGCGCGCATCCTGCCCGCCGCCGTTGCGCGGTTTCTCAAGCGCCATCCCAACGTGCATATCGCGATTGCCGAAGGCGCGCGCGCCGAACTGGTCGAGCCGTTGCGCAACGGCATGATCGACATGATGATCGGCGCGCTGCGCCTGCCCCTGCTCGAACCCGATCTGGCACAGACCGCGCTGTTCGAGGATGAGCCGATCATCGTCGCGCGCCGCGATCATCCGCTGGCAGGCGGCGCGCCCGATCTGGCCGCGCTAGCCCGCTATCCGTGGATTCTGCCCGGACGCGGCGCGCCCTTGCGCGATTCATGGGATGCCATGTTTGCCCAGGCCGCCGTGCCCGCCCCGGCCGTGCCGGTCGAATCCGGATCGGTGATGGTGATCCGCCAGGTCCTGATCGAAAGCGATTTCCTCGCGCTCGTCTCGCCCGATCAGGCGGCGGTCGAGCTGGAGGCCAACTGGCTGGTCTCGCTCGGCACCGTGCCCCGTGCGTTTCACCGCGTGATCGGCGTCACCACCCGCGCCTCATGGCGCCCGACCGCGGTACAGGCAGAATTTCTGGCCGATCTGGATGCCGTGGCGCTGGCCCGGTAGGGCCCTATACCGGATCGAGCAACAAGGTCGCCGCCGCCGTGTTGGAGATCGGGATGTGGTAATTGCGGTGCACCTCGCGCGCGGTTGGCCCCAGCGCGCCGCGCGCGGCGATCCAGTTGAGCACTTCGACGCCCTGGGTGCCCGACAGGCGCACGATCTCGTGGATCGAATGGTGGGTCAGCGCATCGGGATCGTTTGCCAGATGATCGAGGCAGAACCGGTCGTATTCGGGATTCATGAACCCGGCGCGCGCGCCGTCCAACTGGTGCGACAAGCCGCCGGTGCCGATCACCACCACACGTTCGGCCCCCGGCCAGCTTGCCAGCGCGCGGTGCACGCTGCGCCCGAAGGCCAGCGCGCGTTTGGCACTGGGCAATGGATGCTGCACCGTGTTGATCGCGATCGGCACGATCTTCACCGGCCAGGCATCAACCTCCGGCCAGGCCAGTTCGAACGGGATCGACAGCGCATGGTCAACCAGCATCTTCTGGCAGGTGGCCGGGTCGAATTCGTCGGCCACCAGCGTTTCGATGACGTGCCAGCTCAGATCGGGGTGCCCGGCAAACGGCTTGTACAGCGGCAGGCCCCAGCCTTCATCGGCGTTGTGGTATTCCGCCGCAGCGCCCACCGCGAATGTCGGCAGGCAGTCGAGGAAGAAATTGAGCCCGTGGTCGTTGTTGAACACCACCGCGACATCGGGTTTGACCTCGGCCAGCCATTCGTGGACGCGGACAAAGCCGTCGAAAAACGGTTTCCAATACGGCGTCTGCTGATCGCCGCGATGGATCGCGCCGCCGATCGCGGGCACGTGGCTGGTGAAATAGGCGCCAACGATCTCAGCCATGGGCCAGTTCCTTTCCCTGATCGAGCAGAAATTGCTTGAATTCGGCAACCGTCCTGCCGGTCTGCAAGGCGCCGACATCCTGCACGTTCAATCCGAAGATCCCGGCCAGCTTGGCCAGATAATAGATGTTGCCGCCCGCCGCGATCATGCCAAGCACGTCGCGATCGGCCACCGCCTGCCGCTGCGCGGGGGTCAGCGCGAATTTCGCGCAATAGGCCGCTTCGTCATCGACAAAGGCCTGCCGGTTGGCCGTATCGTTGAACGAATAGCACATCGCATTGAGCGCATAGCCCTTCACCGCCGCATCGCCGTCGAACAACGTCGTGCCGGGAATGGGCGGGTCTCGTTCGGGGTCGGCCATAGACATGCTCCCATGGTTTGTCTGAAGGTCTGACCCGACACTGTCGTGTCGGGAAGTCGGCACCGGCCCGCTCCCCCACCCGACCACCCTACGATAGTACCCTATGGGTGGTCGGGTGGGGGAGCGGGCCGGTGCCGACTTCGAAACGCGCCCTTTCACGCGTTTCGACTCAGAAACTGAAACGTTGTCCGCGATGTGACAGCGTGCGCCCCGCGTCGGCTTGATCTGGATCAAAGCGCGCGCCGGTGCATGTCAAACCAAGCAGACTTAGCATAATCTAATGCCACGCGGCGCAATTGGATTGGCAGCCCCGTTGGGGGTGCGGCAGGGATGCGAGCATGGCAGGACACATCGCCCTTATCGGATTTGGCGAAGCCGGATCGACGTTTGCCCGCGCGGCGGGGTGGGCCGGTGCGGCGCGCGCTTTCGACATTCGTGCCGATCGCGCGCGCGTGGCGGCAGAGTTGGGCGTGCCGTTTGCCGTCAGCGCCGCCGAAGCGTTGGCCGGGGCCAGGCTGGTGCTGTCGCTGGTCACGGCCGATGCGGCACTGACGGTTGCGCAGGACTTTGCGCCGCTGTTGTCGCCCGGCGCCTTGTGGTGCGACATGAATTCGGTCGCCCCCGAAACAAAGCGCGCCGCCGCCGCCGCGATCGAGGCCTATGACGCGCGCTATGTCGATGTCGCGGTGCTGGCGCCGGTCGAACCGGCGCGGTTGAAGGTGCCGCTGTTGCTGGCAGGCGACGCCGCCGAGGCCGCCGCCGACGCGCTTAGCGTGGCAGGCTTTACCAATCGGCGCGTGGTCGGCCACGAGGTCGGCCGGGCCAGCGCGATCAAGATGATCCGCTCGGTAATGGTCAAGGGCATCGAGGCGCTGACCGCCGAAATGATGCTGGCCGCCACGCGCGCCGGGGTGGCCGAAGAGGTGCTTGCCTCGCTCGATGCCAGCGAGCGCCAGGCAAGCTGGTTTGCCCGCGCCGCCTACAACCTGGAACGCATGGCCACCCACGGCGCGCGGCGCGCCGCCGAGATGGAAGAAAGCGCACGCACGCTGATTGCACTGGGCGTGGCACCGATGATGACCAATGGCACCGTGCTGCGCCAGCGCGAACAGGCCGGGCACCCGCTACCGACACCGAAAAAACCCGAAGGAACAGGCGCATGACGCTGATCATCGATTGCCACGGGCACTATACCGTCCTGCCCAAGGCGCACGACGCCTGGCGCGCGGCGCAGACCGCCGCGTTCAAGGCCGGAGAGGCCGCCCCGCCCTACCCCTCGATCAGCGACGACGAAATCCGCGAGACGATCGAGGCCAATCAGTTGCGCCTGATCGAGGAACGCGGCGCGGATCTGACGATCTTTTCCCCCCGCGCCAGCGCGATGGCCCCGCATGTGGGCGATCAGTCGGTCGCGGTGCCGTGGGCACAGGCGTGCAACACCCTGATCGCGCGGGTGGTCGGCCTGTTTCCCGATACCTTCGCCGGGGTCTGCATGCTGCCGCAATCGCCCGAGGCGGACATGGCCTCGTCGATTGCAGAGCTTGAACGCTGCGTCACCGAACTGGGATTCATCGGCTGCAATCTCAATCCCGATCCCGGCGGCGGGCATTTCACCCATCCACCGCTGACCGATCCGTATTGGTTCCCGTTCTATGAAAAGATGGTCGAGCTTGACGTTCCGGCGATGATCCACGTGTCGGGATCGTGCAATCCGGCCATGCATGCCACCGGCGGCTATTACATCGCCGCCGATACGATCGCGTTCATGCAATTGCTCGAAGGCGATCTGTTCGGCCGGTTCCCGACATTGCGCTTCATCATCCCGCACGGCGGCGGGGGCGTGCCCTATCACTGGGGGCGCTATCGCGGGCTGGCCGACATGCTGAAAAAGCCTGCGCTCGACAGCCATCTGATGAACAACGTCTATTTCGACACGTGCGTCTATCATCAGCCGGGGATCAACCTGCTGAACGAAGTGATCGAGACCAAGAACATCCTGTTCGGGTCCGAAATGGTCGGCGCGGTGCGCGGGATCGACCCCACCACCGGCCATTATTTCGACGATACCAAGCGCTATATCGACGCGCTGCCGATCACGGCGGATCAGCGTCACGCGATTTTTGAAGGCAACGCCCGCCGTGTGTTCCCGCGGCTCGATGCCCGGCTGAAGGAGAAGGGTCTGTGACACAGGCACCAGCAATCCGCGACATTCACGCCTATCTGGCCGAGTTGGAAGATATCCCCGGCACGCGCGTCTATACGGCGGCGCGCGCGCGCAAGGGCTATCACATAAACCAGTTCGCGATGAGCCTGATGACGCCGGAAAACCGCGCACGGTTTCGCGCCGACGAGGCTGCCTATCTGGACGAATGGCCGATCTCGGCAGAGGCCAAGGCGGCGCTGCTGGCGCGCGATTACAACGCCCTGCTCGACATGGGCGGCAATATCTATTTCCTGTCGAAACTGTTTTCGAGCGACGGCATCCCGTTTGCCGAGGCGGTCTCGACGATGACCGACATGACCTGGCCGGAATACCGGCAAATGATGCTTGACGGCGGCCGCAGCCCCGAAGGCCAGCGTTCGATCAAAGGGGGTTACTGACATGGCACGCATTACCGCAGGCGTGGGATCGAGCCACGTGCCGCTGCTGGGCGTCGCGGTCGATCAGGGCAAGACGCGCGACGATTATTTCGGGCCGATCTTTGCCGGCTATGACTGGACCCGCGAATGGGAAAAGGCCGAAAAGCCCGACGTGGTCATTCTGGTGTTCAACGACCACGCCTCTGCGTTCGACATGAAGATCGTGCCGACGTTCGCGATCGGCTGTGGTGATCACTACAAGCCCGCCGACGAAGGCTGGGGCCCGCGCAAAGTGCCCGATGTCGAAGGCCATGCCGATCTGGCCTGGCATATCGCGCAAAGCCTGATCCTCGATGATTTCGACATGACCATCATCAACGAGATGGATGTCGATCACGGGCTGACCGTGCCGCTGTCGATGATGTTCGGCACGCCCGACAAATGGCCCGCCAAAGTGGTGCCGCTGGCGGTCAATGTGGTGACCTATCCGGTGCCGTCGGGCAATCGCTGCTGGGCGCTGGGCGAAGCGATCCGCCGCGCGGTGGAAAGCTTTCCCGAGGATCTCAACGTGCAGATCTGGGGCACCGGCGGGATGAGCCACCAGTTGCAGGGCCCACGCGCGGGGCTGCTCAACCGCGAATGGGACAATGCGTTCCTCGACATGCTGGTGGGTGACAGCGACGCCGCGCGGTGGATCCCGCATATCGAATATCTGCGCGAAACCGGCAGCGAAGGCATCGAAATGGTGATGTGGCTGATCATGCGCGGCGCGCTGGGGCCGAAAACCCGCCTGCTGCACCGGCATTACCACATTCCGTGCAGCAACACCGCGATCGGGCATATCGTGCTCGAACCGGCGGACTGAATTCCACCCTGCCGGGCGCGGGCTCACACCCGTGCCCGGCTTTTTTGAATCAAGGACTTGCCCCATGGTTGGAATAGCATTGGCCGGAGCGGGCGCTTTCGGCGAAAAGCATCTCGACGGCCTGAAGAATATCGATGGCGTCGAAATCGTCTCGATCATCAGCCGCACCGGCGAACAGGCCGCCGCAGTTGCCGCCAAATATGGCGCGCGGCACAGTTCGACCGAACTGGCCGATGCGCTGGCGCGTGACGATGTCGATGCGGTCATCTTGTGCACCCCCACCCAGATGCATGCCGAACAGACCATCGCCTGCCTGAACGCAGGCAAGCATGTCCAGGTCGAAATCCCGCTGTCCGATAGCTGGGCCGATGCGCAGGCGGTGCAGGCCAAAGTGGAGGCAACCGGGCTGGTCGCGATGGTCGGCCACACCCGCCGGTTCAACCCGTCGCACCAATGGGTGCACAAGCGTATCGTCGCGGGCGAATTCGCCGTGCAGCAGATGGACGTGCAGACCTATTTCTTCCGCCGCAAGAACATCAACGCCAAAGGCGAGGCGCGTAGCTGGACCGATCACCTGCTGTGGCACCACGCCGCGCACACCATCGATCTGTTCGCCTATCAATCGGGCAGGATCGTCGCCGCCAACGTGCTGCAGGGGCCCAAACACCCCGATCTCGGCATCGCGCTCGACATGTCGATCCAGTTGAAGACCGAGACCGGCGCGCTGTGCACGCTATCGCTGTCGTTCAACAACGACGGCCCGCTCGGCACGTTCTTCCGCTATATCGGCGACACCGGCACGTATATTGCGCGCTATGACGACTTGTTCGATGGCCGCGATGCGCAGATCGATGTCAGCCATGTCGATGTCAGCATGAACGGCATCGAATTGCAGGACCGTGAATTCATCGCCGCGATCCGCGAGGGCCGTCAGCCCAACAGTTCGGTCGCCGGCGTGCTCGATTGCTACCGCGTGATCGGCGAGCTGGCCGCGCAACTCGAAGCACAGGACGGCTGGTCATGATCGCGCGTGCCGGTCGTGCCGCCCGGATGGCGGCACGACCGGCACACCCGGTTCATGTCCCCGGCGACAATGTGGCACGCCCGAACAGATAGCCTTGGCCATAGTCGCAGCCCAGTTCATGCAGCAGGGCGGAAATTTCGGGCGTTTCGATCCCTTCGGCGACGACTTTCATGCCCATCGCGCTGCTGAGGCCCAGGATCGAGCGGATGATGCCGAGCTTTTCCTGCGAATCGCGGCAATCCATCACAAAGCTGCGGTCGATCTTGATGCGATCGGCGCGCAGTTTCAGCAATTGCGACAACGACGAAAACCCGGTGCCGAAATCGTCGAGCGAAATCTTCAGCCCGCCCGCGCGCATCGTGCGGATATTGTCCTGCACCGCGCTCGACATGTCGAGCGAGGCGGATTCGGTGATCTCGATATCGATGCGATCGGGCGACAGCCCCAGCCCCTCGATCAGCGCCAGCGCGTCGCTGGCAAACTTTGGCCGCTGCAACTGGATCGGCGAAACATTGACCGCCACCCACAAATCGGGGGCAAGCGTGGCGGCGAACCGTGCGGCAGTTTCCAGCAGGCGGCGCCCCAGCGCGTGGATCATACCATTGCGTTCGGCCACGTCGATGAATTCGGGCGGCGCGACGTCGCCCAGCGCCGGATGGTGCCAGCGCGCCAGCGCCTCATACCCGACGACCGCGCCGCCACCCAGCGCCACCACCGGCTGATAGTGCAGGCAGATCTCGCCCGATTCCAGCGCCCGTTCCAGATCACGCTCGATCACCGCGCTGCGGCGCGTCGCATCGGCCAGCGCAGTGTCATAGATCCGCGATGACGCCTTGCCTTCAACTTTGGCCGCCGCCAGCGCGGCCTGCGCGCAGACCATGATATCGTCTGCGCCTGCCTCACGTGCCATGCGCCAGCCTTGATCGCAGATCAGCCCGGCCGACGCCGTCACCGTGATCTGCAGGTCGCCCACCGCGATCGGCATGGCGATGGCCTGCTGCACCCGTTCGACAAACCCGCCCAGCCCACCGCGTTCGTCCGCCGGTGTCTCGACAAAGGCCGCGAACAGATCGCCATTGATGCGCGCGACGATATCGCGCCCGCGCAGCACATCGCGCAATCGTGTGCCCACCACCCACAGGATGGCATCGCCCGCTTCGTGGCCATAGGCGGCGTTGATCGACGAAAATCCGTCGATATCGATCAGCATGATCAGACTTGCCCCGGTCACGCTGCCGCCAACCGGATTGAACGCGCTCTGCACCGAGCGCAGGAATGTGGCCCGGTTGGCCAGGCCCGTCAACGCGTCGATCGTCGCGGATTTGCGCAGTTGCGCACTGGCGTGCGCCTCGGTGCGCTTTTGCAGCGTCAGATCGCGCGCCAGAAACACCACCTCCACCGGCAGGCCGCGCGAATCCATAATCGGGTGATAGGCGCCATCCACCCAGACCTGGCGCCCGTTGCGACCATACCGCATCGCCTGCACGCAATGGCGGGTACCCGATCGCAGTGCGTTCCAGAACGCGGTATATTCGCGCGTGGCGGCATAATCGGCATCAACCAGCGCGCCGTGATCGATCATCCCGACATCGGCGCCGGTAAAACCGAACGCCTTTTGAAACCGGGGATTGGCGCGGGTCAGCGTGCCATTCATGTCAAAGGCAGCGACCAGAAACTGCTGGTCGATCGCTTCGATAAGGCCACTTTCGGTGATCAGCCGCTGCCCCAGCATGTCGAAATCATGTGCCACCAGACGGATGGTTGCATCCTCGCCCGTACCGCCGCGAGTCAAAGTGCCGTAGAGCCAGAGGATGTCACCGGCCTTGGTGATCAGGGGAATTGGCTGTGGCTCGCCATGCGCGGGATCATCGACATCCAGCCCCAGATCGAGTGCGATATAGCGCAGCACACGCATCGCGATCACGGCTGTATAAGGGCTGCCGTGGATATCGTTGAGGGCATGGCCGCTGAGATCGAGAAAGCGATCGTTGACATCGACGATCAGGCCGCGATGGTCGATCGACAGCACCGCCAGCGCGGGCTCGGTCTGCCCATCCGGTGCGGATCGACGCGTCTGCGCCCTGGGCGATCGAAATGGCGCGTTCATTGCCTGGCACCGGCGCGCCACGGCGCACAACCAGGCCGCCAGAACTGATGCCGATGGCAGGAAATCACGGTGTGCATGGACATTGCCGAGGCTCCTAACCATCGGGCATTACCAGACCGGCCAGACCCGTCTGCGTATTCCCCCTTGGGCGTGGCGGCAAAAAGATGTCGAACAGGACCGCCGACCGATGCTACCCTGCCCGGCATTGGGCATGGGAGCATCCGGGTGAAATATCTGTACCTGACGATCGCGATCATCGCCGAAGTGCTCGGCACATCGATGCTCAAGCAATCCGACGGCTTTGCACGCATCGTGCCCGGCCTGGTCGCGATTGTCGCCTATGTGATCGCGCTGTACTTGCTGTCGCTGGCACTCAAGACGTTCCCGACGGGCATTCTCTATGCCATCTGGTCGGGGCTCGGCATCGTGCTGATCGCGACTGTCGCGTGGATCTTTCAGGGCCAGAAACTCGATGCCCCGGCGGTGGCAGGCATGGCGCTGATCATCATCGGCATCTGTGTGATGAACCTGTTTTCAAAAGCCGGGGTGCAATGATGCCATCCTCGACGAACTGCGTATTCCTCGTCAACTGTCTCGAAATTATCAAAACCGTGTCCGCGGTCCTACCAGCATTCATTGCTTGGCTAGCCTTGCGAAATTGGCAGAAGCAAGACAAAGCAAAGCGCCAAGCAGAATTTCTAGACAACCTTATCGAAGCTATGCACACTTATCTAACGGATATGAGGCAGCCTGTATTTCTTCTATACACAGCAAAGCTAGGTATCGATTGCCACAAGCGCCCTTGGATTCAAGACGAAGATGAAAAAATAATCCTTGATGCAATTTGTGAATATATCAAAAATAGTGGGCACGAAATACAAAATGAATTTTTTACATCATTAAAAAATCAGAGCCTTCATTTATAAAATTAAAATCTCTTTCAGCAAAGGGTCAGGTATTCGATTTCAATGATTACAAAAAATGCCAAGATGCGATAAAAATGTTAACTTGGTGCTTTGAGAGAATTCAAGCATTTTCAAGCGTAATAAACCTGCATACATCAAACACAGACAATCCATTATTTTCCAAAATGATCTTGGATACAGTAAACATTGATTCAGAATACATAAATAAAATTTTCTGCGAAAATGATATTGCCGTAATGGAATTCTCGAAGAAAATATATAGACGCATTTATGGTTAATTTATATTTATCGAAGGCAATATTTCGATCCAACGTCAATTAATAATTATAGATGGTTAGATTTATACCGGTAACCCCACGTAGTTTTCCGCGATCGCCCGCTGCGCCGCCTCGCTCGACGCGATGTAATCGAGTTCTGCGACTTGCATGCGGCGTTCGAACGGGCCGTCTTCGGGAAAGCGGTGCATCAGCTTGGTCAGCGACCAACTGAACCGTTCGCTTTTCCACACGCGCGCCAATGCCTTGCCGGAATAGCCCGCCACCGCATCGCCATCGCCGTGGCGAAACAGCGCGATCAGCGCCTGCGCCGCATAGTGCACGTCGCTGGCGGCCAGATTGAGCCCCTTGGCGCCGGTCGGCGGCACGATATGCGCCGCATCGCCGCACAGCAGCAGGCTGCCGTGGCGCATCGGTTCGAACACGAAACTGCGCAACGGGGCGATCGATTTCTCGATCGCCGGCCCGCGCGTGATATGCGCCGCCGCATCGGGGCCCAGCCGCACCGCCAGTTCGTCCCAGATGCGATCGTCAGGCCAGTCCTCGATGCGTTCGGTCAACGGCACATCGATATAGTACCGGCTGCGCGTCGCACTGCGCATCGAGGCGAGCGCAAAGCCGCGTTCGTGGTTGGCATAGATCAGTTCGTGATTGCATGGCGGCACATCGGCCAGAATGCCAAGCCAGCCGAACGGATAGACGCGTTCAAAGCCGCGCCCGACCTGTTCGGGAATGGCGCGGCGGCTGGGGCCATGGAATCCATCGCACCCGACGACAATCCGCGCATCGACGCGCCGCGCCTGCCCGTCGCAGGTATACGTCACATAAGGCGCATCCCCGTCGATTTCGTGGAGCGCGACATCGCTCACCTGATAGATCACCTCCAGGGCGCGCGCAGGCGCGGCCTCCATCAGATCGCGGGTCAGCTCGGTCTGGCCATAGACCATCACGCTCTGGCCGGTCAGCCCGGCCACATCGATGCGGATCAGGCGTTCGCCATCGGCCAGGTTGAACCCGCCATGCGGCAACCCTTCCGCTTTCATCCGCGCATCGAGGCCCAGCCGTTCCATCAGGCCGACGGTGACTTGTTCCAGCACGCCCGCACGGATGCGCGACAGCACATGATCGCCGCTTTGGCGTTCCAGCACGATGCAATCCACGCCCTCGGCGCGCAACAGATGGCCCAGCAACAATCCGGCGGGCCCGCCGCCGATGATGGCGACCTGGGTTTTCACAGGCATTTCTCCCCATTGCATCCCGGCTTGCCGGTCAACCCCGACTATTGACGGCAGGCCCAGCTTCGTGAAGGGATGGTGCGGTCAGATCGCTGGTACTTTCCGGACAAAATGCATGATCCCTGCCGCCATCCCGACGTTCGCGCTCTATGGCGAGGATGACTGGCAAAACCCGGTCGGGTTCGGTCATATCGAAACGATCGCCTCGCGCAGTGTCTTGCACGATTGGGCCATCGCCCCGCATCGCCATGATCGCGCGGTGCAACTGTTGCTGGTGCACGAGGGGCCTGCCGAGGTGACGCTCGACGGCGCGCTGTTCGCGCTGACCGGCCCGGCGTTCCTGATCGTGCCGACCGGCGTGGTCCACGGGTTCCGGTTCGCGCCACACACGCGCGGCCATGTGCTGACGCTCAGCCAGGAATTCGTGCGCCGCGCGCAAGGCCCGACCGACGCGCTTGGCGCGCTGTTGACGCGCGGCGGGCATGGCCGGTTGCAAGGCGCCGCTGCGGCTCGCACGGCGCGGCTGGCCGATGAACTGCTGGGGCTGGGTGATGCGGGCATCGTCGGCAATGCGCTGTTCGATGCGCTGGCCGAAGCGCTGGTGCGCGCACTGATCGCCGATGATCCCGTCGATGATGGCCCCGGCGACCGGCGACTGGCAGTGTTTCGCCACATGGTCGAAACCCATCTGGCCGAGCATCGCCCGCTGACGTTCTATGCGCGATCGATCGGCACCACCGTACGCACGCTGACCCGGCTGACCCAACGCCATCTCGGCCACAGCCCGCAGACGCTGATCAACCGGCGCCTGGCGCTCGAAGCACAACGCCTGCTGCGCTATACCGGCATCAGCGCCAGTGCGGTGGCGGCCGAACTGGGGTTTGCCGATCCGTCCTATTTCTCGCGATTCTATCTGCGCATGACAGGCAAGCGGCCACAGGAGGAACGCGCATGATGGTGAAGATTGGGTAATCTTTTGGCGCTATGGTCCATGGCGATGGTTCCCCACCGCGCCTTTTGCCTGATGCTTGCCCCTGCCGCACTGCTGGCCGGATGTTCGGGGGCGTCGACGTCCGAACAGGCCGACATGCAGCAAAAGCTGGTGGCCGCCGAAGCGCGCGCCACCGCGGCCGAAAAGCGCGCGCGCGATGCCGAAACCCGCGCGCAACTCCATGCGCAAGAGCCCGCACCGCATGCCGAGGCCGCCGACAAGCCCGAGTTTGACGATGGCGCCAACGATTTCGGCAAACCGGTCTCCGACACCGCACCGATCGAGCCGGTTCCGGTGGTGAACACCGAGCCGCAACAGCAATAAGTTGCGCTTTGGGGCCTGGCGGCTATCACGCGGGCAGAAACGCCAACCGGATTGCTGCGCCATGACCCAGGTCATCTATGTTCTCAACGGTCCCAATCTCAACCTGCTGGGATTGCGCGAGCCCGATATCTATGGCCACGACACGCTCGACGATATTGCCGGGCGGCTGGAAGACCGCGCGCAGGAACTGGGCCTGGAAATCGACATGCGCCAGTCGAACCACGAAGGCCATCTGGTCGACTGGCTGCACGAGGCACAGGCCGAAGGCGCGCGCGCGGTACTGCTGAACGCCGGGGCGTTTACCCACACCAGCGTTGCCCTGCACGACGCGATCAAGGCGATCCGCATTCCGGTGATCGAAGTGCACTTGTCAAACCCGCACCGGCGCGAGGAATTCCGCCACAAATCCTATGTCGGCATGGCCGCGCTGGGCACCATTGCGGGGTTTGGCGCAAACAGCTATCTGCTCGCGCTGGAGGCGGTCGCACAGCTTTAATCCGGGGAATCGCGTAACGGCTTTGCGACAAGCCTCTTGCCAGCCGGGCCCGTCGCGGGCATGGCGCGGCGCTACGCAACGCATTCATCCCACCGCGAGGACAACGACAAATGGCGCAAGACCGCGGCGCGAACACCGAAACGATGGCCATCGACAGCGCACTCGTGCGCGAACTGGCCGAATTGCTGACCGAGACCGGGCTTACCGAAATCGAAGTCGAAGATGGCACACGCAAGATCCGCGTGGCCCGCACGCTGACCGCTGCCCCGGCTGCCGTGGCCGCGCCCGCGCCAGTCGCCGCTGCCCCGATCGCGGCGGCAGCGCCGGCCCCGACCCCGGCTGAAACGCATACCAACGCCGTGCGTTCGCCGATGGTCGGCACCGCCTATCTGACCCCCGAACCGGGCGCGCCGCACTTCATCGCGGTGGGCCAGACGGTGAAGGCGGGGCAGACCTTGCTGATTATCGAAGCGATGAAAGTCATGAACACGATCACCGCCCCGGCATCAGGCACGGTGAGCGCGATTCTGGTCGAAAATGCCCAGCCGGTCGAATTTGACCAGCCGCTGGTCGTGATCGCCTGACGGGACACGCACAGATGGCCATCACCCGGTTGCTGATCGCCAATCGTGGCGAGATCGCGTTGCGCATCCATCGCGCCGCGCGCGAAATGGGTATCGAAACAGTCGCGGTGCATTCCACCGCCGATGCCGATGCGATGCATGTGCGGCTGGCCGACCATGCGGTGTGCATCGGGCCGCCCGCTGCCAAGGACAGCTATCTCAACATCGCGGCGATCATTTCGGCGGCGGAAATCACCCATGCCGATGCGATCCACCCCGGCTATGGGTTCCTGTCGGAAAACGCCAAGTTCGCCGAAATCGTCGAAGCCCATGGCATCACCTGGATCGGGCCAAAACCCGAACATATTCGCACCATGGGCGACAAGGTAGAGGCCAAGCGCACCGCGGGCAAGCTGGGCCTGCCGCTGGTGCCGGGCTCTGACGGGGCAATCGACGATCCGGTCGAGGCGGCCAGGATCGCCGAAGAGATCGGCTATCCGGTGATCATCAAGGCGGCCTCAGGCGGCGGCGGGCGCGGCATGAAAGTGTGCAACGGTCCCGACGAGCTGGAAACGCTGATGCAGCAGGCCGGCAGCGAGGCCAAGGCCGCGTTCGGCGATGCCACCGTCTATCTCGAAAAATACCTCGGCAACCCGCGCCACATCGAATTTCAGGTGTTCGGCGACGGCAATGGCAAGGCGATCCATCTGGGCGAACGC
Organism: Novosphingobium sp. FSW06-99; assembly: GCF_001519065.1. Taxonomy (GTDB): domain Bacteria; phylum Pseudomonadota; class Alphaproteobacteria; order Sphingomonadales; family Sphingomonadaceae; genus Novosphingobium. The sequence continues at coordinate 277,848 of NZ_KQ954255.1, read as the reverse complement.
GACTGTTCGCTGCAACGCCGCCACCAGAAAGTGCTGGAAGAAGCGCCCAGCCCGGTGATTTCGGCCGCAGAGCGCGACCGCATGGGCGGCATCGTCGCCAAGGCGATGGCCGACATGGGCTATCGCGGTGCCGGCACGATCGAATTCCTGTGGGAAAACGGCGCGTTCTATTTCATCGAAATGAACACCCGTCTGCAAGTCGAACATCCGGTGACCGAAGCGATCACCGGGGTCGATCTGGTGCGCGAACAGATCCGCATTGCCGATGGCCGCGAACTGTCGGTCACGCAGGATGAAATCGTGTTTTCCGGCCACGCCATCGAGTGCCGCATCAACGCCGAAGACCCGTTCACGTTTGCCCCCTCGCCCGGCCTGGTCACGGCCTATCACGCGGCGGGCGGCATGCATGTGCGCGTCGATTCGGGGCTCTATGCCGGATATCGCATCCCGCCCTATTACGATTCGATGATTGCCAAGCTGATCGTCTATGGCCGCACCCGCGAAGGCTGCATCATGCGGCTGAAGCGCGCCTTGCAGGAAATGGTGATCGAAGGGGTCAAGACCTCGATCCCGCTGCACCAGCGCCTGATCGAAGACCCGGCGTTCATCGACGGCGACTATTCGATCAAATATCTCGAACAGTGGCTGGCCGAATCCGCTGAATAATCTGATCCTCCCCGCTTCGGGGAGGATCAGATCACGCCAGATCGAGCGCGTCGGTCAGGTCGCCCGGCGGCGGGCCGCCCGCTTCCACCATCGCGCGGTCGCGCAACGCCAGCCCGTCGAGCGTTTCCAGCCCGAACCGGCGCGTGATCAGGCGCAGCACCGATCCGGTGTCATACGTCGTGTGGTCGACATGGCCCTTTTTGGCGTGCGGGCTGATCACCAGCGCGGGGATGCGTGTGCCGGGGCCCCAGCGGTCGCCCTTTGGCGGGGCGACATGGTCCCACCAGCCGCCGTTTTCATCGAACGTGATGACGATCGCCATGCGGTCCCACTGCGGGCTGGCGCGCAAGGCATCGACCACCGCGGCAATGTGGCGGTCGCCCGAATCGACGTCGGAATAGCCGGCATGCATGTTGAGATTGCCCTGCGGCTTGTAGAACGTGACGGGGGGCAGCTTGCCCGCTTCGGCATCGGCCAGCAGGCGGTTGGTGCGGGCGGTGTCGCCCATCCCGCTATCGCGCAGATGATGGTCGCGCGCCGCCGTGCCTGGGGCAAGCGCGGCGAAATAGTTGAACGGCTGATGATGGAACTGGAAATTGGGCGACGGCGGATATTGCCCGTCGCCTTTTGCGCCGGCCAGCGCGATGGCCCAGCCACCGGCATACCACGCCCATTCCACCCCGGCCTTGTCGAGCTTGCTGCCGATGGTGTCGTGGCTTTGCGGCACCAGAATGATCGGCCGCGTGGCATCGGCATAGCCGGGCCGCGCCGGATCGGCCCAGGGCGAAGGCAGATAAGGCGGCAGCATCGTGTTGACCGCATGAAATTCGGGATAGCCGGGCGCAGGCGGCGCGATCTGGCTCTTGACGAAAATCGCCGGGCCGTCGAGCGCGCTGGCCTTGCATTCCGCGGCACGTTTCAGGCGAATGCCACCGGGGCCGTCCTCAAGCTGCGCCACCAGATCCTTGGCGATGCTGGTATCGGCATGGGGATAGAGCGGTGGCTGCGCGGCGATCAGGTACTGGTGGTTGAGGAACGAACCGCCGAACGCGCCCATGAAGAACCGGTCGCACAGCGTGAATTCGCGCGCCAGTTGCCACAGCCGCAGATCGCGCCGCGCCTGCGCATAGTGCCCCATCACCAGCGCGCCGCTGTCGCCCCAGGCGACAAAGCCATCGTTGCGCCCGCCGTTGATCTGCAACTGGTTTTCATAAAACTGGTGCACCAGATCGCGCGTGACCAGCCCGGTCGGCAGCGGATCCCCAGCCGGCGTCGTTAGCGCAAACGGTCCGTTAGCAATCTGCGGCAGGTCATCCTGCCCGATCTTGTGCTTGCGGTGTTCGACCACTTGTTCGACCGGGACCAGCCCTTCCCACACCGGCGGCAGATGCGGCAGCACGCTGCCATCGCGGTCGCGCTGCGCGGCACGGTCCGGCGACACTTTGGCCAGCGGTTCGGCCAGCCCCGGAAAATCGGCAAACAGGCAATTGAAGCTGCGATTTTCGGCATAGATCACCACGATCGTGTCGATCTGGCGTCGCAGCGCCGCGTCCACAGCTTTGTCCCCAGGCTTTTCCACAGCCCGTGCCTGTGCCGTTTCGGCCGCGCCACTCGCCAGCGCCGCGCCCAGCCCCAGCGCCAGCCCGCCCAGAAAATCACGGCGATCGGTCTTCAGGCTGTCGTCGTCGGCACTCATGCGCGGCTTCCTTCACCATGCAACCGCCGCTCGATCGCGTCCCAGATCGCGCCGCCGGTATCGGTTCCGTCAAATTTTTCGATGGCGACGATACCGGTCGGTGATGTCACATTGATTTCAGTCAGCCATTTGCCGCCGATCACGTCGATGCCGACAAACACCAGCCCGCGCGCCTTCAGTTCGGGGCCCAGGGCGGCGCAGATTTCCGCCTCGCGCTCGGTCAGGCCGGATTTTTCGGCATAACCGCCGACCGCCAGGTTCGAACGGAACTCGCCCTCGCCCGGCTTGCGGTTGATCGCGCCCAGCACGTCGCCATCGACCAGTACGATGCGTTTGTCGCCTTCGGCCACTTCGGGCAGGAACGTCTGCACCATATAGGGTTCGGGCCAGACCAGCCCGAACAGTTCGGACAGCGCCGACAGGTTGCCGCCATCGGCGTCGATCTTGAACACCGCCTTGCCGCCATTGCCGTGCAGCGGCTTGACCACCACCGCGCCACCGCCGTGGTCGCGCTGAAATGCGCGCACATCGGCGGCCGAACGCGTGATCAGCGTCGGCGGCATGAACCGCGCATAGTCGAGCACATAGACCTTTTCGGGCGCATTGCGCACCGAACGCGGGTCGTTGACGACCAGCGTTTCACCCTCCAGCCGTTCGAGCAGATGGGTCGCGGTGATATAGCCCAGATCGAACGGCGGGTCCTGCCGCATCAGCACCACATCGACATCGCGGCCAAGATCGATCTTGCGCATTTCGCCCAGCGTATAGTGATCGCCCGCCACGCGCTGCACGCTGACCGGCGCGGCATCGGCGGTGACGCGCCCGGCCTGCCAGGCCAGCGAGCGCACGTCGTAATACCATAGCTCGTGCCCGCGCGCCTGCGCCGACAGCATCAGGTGAAAAGTCGAATCCCCGGCGATGTTGATCGAGGCCAGAGGGTCCATCTGGACCGCGACGCGTACCGGCATGCCAATATGTTCCCGTGCGTTAGGCGTGACACAAAAAATCACGCGACACCAACGTCTCCAACCTGTTCAGGGCTGCCAGACATGGACGATGTGGCGCGGCCAGTGCCATGGCGCAAGCAATATCACATCGATCCGCACCGTGTCTTCGGCCCGCGCCAGACGCGGGATCAGCGCCTGTGCCGCATGCGCCACGCGTTGCAGGCGGCGTTCGTCGATCGCTTCGGCAAAGGCTGTGACATTGCGCCGCCATTTCACTTCGACAAAGGCCAGCACCCGCCCGCGCCGCGCCACCAGATCGACCTCGCCCACCCCGCGCCCGTGACCGATCCGTTGCCGCCGCGCAACAATGCGCCAGCCCTTGGCCATCAGATAGAGCGCGGCCAGCGTTTCGCCGCGGCGCCCGTCGCGATCGGCGCGGCGCCGGTTCACGGTGCCTCGGCCTGCAATTCCAGCGCCCGGCGATAGAGCGCGTGGCGATCGACCCCCAGCGCGCGCGCCACATCCTTGGTCGCCTGCGACATCGGCAGGCGTTCGAGCGCCGCGCGCAAGGCCGCGTCGATTGCTTCGGCATCAGGCGCCACCGGCGCCACTGGCGGCCCCGCCAGCACGACGATCTCGCCACGCGGAGGATGTTCGCGATAATGCGCGGCCAGTTCCGCCGCGCTGCCCCGGCGGCATTCCTCGAACATCTTGGTCAGTTCGCGCGCGACCGCAATTTCGCGCCCCGGCAGGATCGTCGCCATCGCGTCGAGCGTATCAGCCAGGCGCGGCCCGGTGTCATAGAATACCAGCGTGGCCGGCACCGCGCCCAGTTCGCGCAGCATATCGCCGCGCGCCTTGTCCTTGCCGGGCAGAAACCCGCCGAACAGGAACCGGTCGGTCGGCAATCCCGCCAGCGTCAGCGCGGTGATCAGCGCGCTGGGGCCCGGCAGGCTGGTTACCGCGATGCCTTCCGCCTGGGCCGCGCGCACCAGGCGATAGCCGGGGTCGGAAATCAGCGGCGTGCCCGCATCCGAGACCAGCGCCACCGGCTCTGCCCGCATCAGCGCGATCAACCCGTCGCGCGCGGCCACATCGGCGTGATCGTCATAGCGGCGCAGCGGCTTTTTCAACCCCAGATGCGCCATCAGCTTGCCGGTGACGCGGGTGTCTTCACACGCTATGACCGTTACGGCACCAAGCACGTCGATCGCGCGCCGGGTCATGTCGCCAAGATTGCCAATCGGCGTGGCGACAATATAGAGGCCGGGTGCGAGCACGAGCGGTTCGGGCATTGGGGTTTCCATCGGTCCACCCATGGACCGATGCAGGGGAAAGAGGCAAGGCGCATGATAAGCAAGCACACGCGCGGCACAATGATGCGGCGTGCGATGGGTATGGGTATCATGGCGTTGCTGTCGGCCTGTGCGGTGGTGCCAAAGCCCGCGCCGGTCGCCCCGGTGCAGAAACCGGTCGAAGCCGCGCCGATGGCCAATGTCCTGCCCAGCGATGGCGATCGTCACCGCGTCGCGCTGCTGGTGCCGATGACCGGCAGCAATGCCACGGTGGGCCAGGCGATTGCCAATGCCACCACCAAGGCGCTGCTTGACACCAATGCGCAGAACCTGCGGATCACAACGTATGACACCGCCAATGGCGCGGGTCCCGCCGCAGCGCGGGCGATCGCCGACGGCAACAAGCTGATCCTGGGCCCGCTCAATGCCGAAGACGTGACCGCCGTGGTCAGCGTGGCGCGGCCCGCCCATGTGCCGATGATCACCTTTTCCAACGATGCCGATGTCGCCGCGCGCGATGTCTTCGTGTTTGGCGAAGTGCCGGGGCAATCGGTGGCCCGCGTGATCGCTTATGCCCGCGCGCATGGCGTTACCGCGATCGGCGCGATCATCCCCACCGGTACTTATGGCCAGCGCGTTGCATCGGGGCTGGCTGCAGCGGCGCGTGCCAATTCGGTGCGGGTGACCGACGTCGAACTCTATGAACGCACCAACACCTCTGCGGGCAGCGCGATCCGCCGGGTCAAGGCCAAAGGCCAGGTCGATGCCATCCTGATCGCCGACAATGCGCGCATCGCGACGTATGCCGCGCCGTTTGCCAATGGCGTGCGCCTGCTGGGCACCGAACTGTGGGCAGGCGATCCCGCCATCGCCAAAAGCAAGGCGCTCGATGGCGCATGGTTTGCCACCGTGTCCGATACCCGGTTCGGCCTGTTCGAACGATCCTACCGGTCGCGGTTCGGGTCCAGCCCACCGCCGATCGCCACGCTGGGCTATGACGCGGTGCTGCTGACGCTCAATGTCGCACGCGGGTGGAAGGATGCCGCGCTGTTCCCCACCGCCAAGCTCTATGATCCGCAAGGCTTCATCGGCATCGACGGAGTGTTCCGCTTCAACGAATTCGGCATTGCCGAACGCGCCCTGGAAGTGCGCGAGGTGCACGGCGGCACTTTCGTCAAGGTCAGCGCCGCACCCGAACATTTCCAGCAGCCCTATCATCAATAAGGCCGGGATAAGCGTGCGCACTGCCTTGCGCGCGATTCGGTCGATCCGCTATGGCACCTGCCATGGCCGATGACCTGTTTGCAAAGCTGCCCGCCCCGTCGTCAGCGGACAGCTATGATGGTTCCGCGATCGAAGTGCTCGAAGGGCTGGAGCCGGTGCGCCGGCGCCCCGGCATGTATATCGGCGGCACCGACGAACGCGCGCTGCACCATCTGGTGGCCGAAGTGCTCGACAACGCGATGGACGAAGCCGTTGCGGGCCATGCCAACCGTATCGAAATCACCATCGAAGAAGCCCCCGGCAGCGCCGGCCGGGTGACCATCAGCGACAACGGGCGCGGTATCCCGGTCGACGAGCATCCCAAATATCCGGGCAAGTCCGCGCTCGAAGTGATCATGACCACGCTCCATTCGGGCGGCAAGTTTTCGGGCAAAGCCTATGCCACCAGCGGCGGCCTGCATGGCGTCGGGATTTCGGTGGTCAACGCGCTGTCGACGCTCACGCGCGTCGAAGTGGCGCGCAACAAGGAATTGTATGCGCAGGAGTTTTCCTGCGGTCACGCCAAAGGCCCGCTCGAACGCATCGGCAATGCCCCCAACCGGCGCGGCACCACCGTCATGTTCGAACCCGACGCCACGATCTTCGGGCCCGACGCGCGGTTCAAGCCGGCGCGGCTGTTCCGGCTGGCGCGATCAAAGGCCTATCTGTTCGCCGGGGTCGAAATCCGCTGGAAATGTGCGCCTGCGCTTGCCAGCGACGATGTTCCCGCCGAGGCGACATTCCAGTTTCCCGGCGGTCTGGCCGATCACCTGGCCGAACAAGTGGCGGGGCGCGAATGCGTGACCACCATTCCCTTTGCCGGGCGGCAGGATTTTCCGGCGGGCCCGGATGGCGAGGAAATGGGCCGCGTCGAATGGGCGATCGCCTGGCCGCTGTGGTCTGACGGCGCCTACAGCTATTACTGCAACACCATTCCCACCCCCGATGGCGGCACCCATGAACAAGGGCTGCGCGCCGCGCTGACGCGGGGCATTCGCGCCTTTGGCGATCTGATCGGCCAGAAAAAGGCCAAGGACATCGCGCCCGAAGACATGATTACCGGCAGCGAGATCATGCTGTCGGTGTTCGTGCGCGACCCCCAGTTCCAGAGCCAGACCAAGGACCGGCTGACCAGTCCCGAAGCGGCGCGCATGGTCGAGGCCGCCGTGCGCGACCATTTCGACCATTTCCTGACCGACAACATGGATCGCGGGCGCGCACTGCTGGGCGCGGTGATGGAACGCATGGACGAACGTTTGCGCCGCAAGGCCGAACGCGAGATCAAGCGCAAGACCGCCACCAATTCGCGCAAGCTGCGCCTGCCGGGCAAGCTGACCGACTGTTCGGGCGAAGGCGATGGCGAAACCGAACTGTTCATCGTCGAAGGCGACAGCGCCGGGGGCAGCGCCAAACAGGCGCGCGACCGCAAGACGCAGGCGATCCTGCCCATTCGCGGCAAGATCCTGAACGTGGCCTCGGCCACCAACGACAAGATCCGCGCCAACCAGGAAATCGCCGATCTGTCGCTGGCGCTGGGCTGCGGCACGCGCAAGGACTGCAACGCCGACGCCCTGCGCTATGACCGCGTGATCATCATGACCGACGCCGATGTTGACGGCGCACATATCGCCACGCTGCTGATGACATTCTTTTTCCAGGAAATGCCTGACCTGGTCCGCCGGGGACATCTCTATCTGGCACAACCGCCGCTCTATCGCCTGACCGCGGGCACCACCAATGCCTATGCGCGCGACGACGCCCACCGCGCCGAACTGGAAGCCACGGTGTTCAAGGGCAGGAAAGTCGACGTCGGACGGTTCAAGGGCCTGGGCGAAATGAACCCGGCACAATTGCGCGAAACCACCATGTCACCGGCGACACGGTCGCTGCTGCGCGTCACATTGCCCGACACGCACGAGCAGCGCCATGTGATCAAGGATCTGGTTGACCGCCTGATGGGCCGCAACCCCGAACACCGCTTCATGTTCATCCAGAACCGCGCGGGCGACATCGACCCGGATCTGATCGACGCCTGATCGGCGCAAAACCGACGATTTCCGTCGCTCCGGGCTTGCCCCCTACGCCATGCGCCCACCTTGGTTCGACATGCGATTTGCCCGACGCGCAGGTCCAAGCGGCGGCAGATAATATAAATTAACACACTGATATTAATATAATTTCGCTCATCCTGAGCCTGTCGAAGGAAGCGCACCGACGTTTGCCCTGGGCCCACCAATACGCCCTTCAGGCAGCCGCCGCGCGCACTCTTCGACGAAGCTCAGGGTGAACGGATCTTTCTGAGACCATTGCTTTAAATCAGAATAGATGCACATGTGTGAATGACGTACGAGCTTTATCCAGACAAAGATTCCTGTTTCCGCAATCGATCAGAAAGAAGTTTGATCCGGAGTCAAGTCCAGGAAGACAAAGTGGGCGTGAGTAAGCCCGCCCGATCAGAGCGCATCCGATTGGTTGGCCAATTGCTCTGCCACGCTGTGTGGTAAATCACGGGGATTCGCCAGTTTTCGGTGTGTCATCTTCTTCTTTTCCGACGTTGAAATCGGTGTGGAATACAACCTCAGCGCCAATCAAATATTCGGTACCCTTCTTTGGTGGCCATATTAGATATTGCCAGGCCGCTTCGCGCATGACGCGCGCGAACCCAGAACCACGCGGAGATTCAGCCAGCTCATGACAATCCTCAACGTGATGCTGGTCAATCGCGCGGCAGACAACTTCCCCCCATCCCGTGATGCCGCGTTGTTCTGGCCGCATATAGCTTTCGTAGACCGACCTTGGCGGCTTGCGGTACCAGTGCGCTCGGTAATAGCCACGATCGTCCGGTCCATCGCCAAAGCTATGGCCACCACCGCCCGATGCCTGCGCATTGCCAGGCGCAACACCAGAATGGATCTTAGCGATATCGGAATTGGCCATTTCCAGATGGTCGGTGTGGATGAAGCCTGGCGGCCATTCGACTTTGTTCGGGTTGTTGACGTCGATGTGCGGCGGCTGCTTCATGGTTGCTGCCGGTGCGGTCTGTTGGGCTGGTTTGGGCGCCTGCGCGGCTTTGGTCGGCTTGGGCTGTTTCTGCTTTTCGACCGGCGGCGGCACCAGCGTCAGCGCGGTCAGGATCGACTGGTTGCCCCGGCCCAGGTCCTGCACCGCCGCCATCGAGATCAGCACCAGCGCCAGCAGGCCGCACACGCCGGCCGACAGCACAGCGGCGACATAGCGAGACTGGCGCGGCGCGCCATAACGGCCCGGCACCTCGTTCCCAAAACCCGGATTTTGGTCAGGTGTGAACAGCGGAGATTCCATCACCCGTAACAACGCTTCAAACCGCAAATCCCATCGATCGGCCCTGCCAATGGGCCGAGGCGGATGCAACCGTTTTGCGGTGCAACCATCACCCTTGCGACGTTTTGCGACAGATGCCCGCATTTTCATGGCAATTGCGGCACGCACGGTCGGCATCGCACCATTGCGCGACCCCCTTGCCGAGATCACACAACCCCGATAGTCTTAATCACTTGGTTAAATGGGCAGGACGGATCGATGCGCTTTGAAGGCACCAGCAACTATGTCGCCACCGATGATTTGAAAGTTGCGGTCAACGCAGCGGTGCTGTTGCGCCGCCCGTTGCTGGTGAAGGGCGAACCGGGCACCGGCAAGACCGTGCTGGCGCACGAAATCGCCAAGGCGGTCGGCGCGCCGCTGATCGAATGGAATGTCAAATCGACCACCAAGGCGCAGCAGGGCCTGTATGAATACGACGCGGTGGCGCGTCTGCGCGATGGCCAGTTGGGCGACGAACGCGTCCACGACATCAAGAACTATATCAAGAAGGGCAAACTGTGGGAGGCGTTCACCGCACCCCAATTGCCCGTGCTGCTGATCGACGAGATCGACAAGGCCGACATCGAGTTTCCCAACGACTTGTTGCAGGAACTCGATCGCATGAGCTTTGACGTCTATGAAACGCAGGAGCGCATCACCGCCGCCGAACGCCCGATCGTGGTGATCACCTCGAACAACGAAAAGGAACTGCCCGATGCATTCCTGCGCCGCTGTTTCTTTCATTATATCAAGTTTCCCGATCGCGACACGATGCAGGCGATCATCGATGTGCACTTCCCCGGCATCCAGCGCACGCTGATCGCCAAGGCGATGGAGGTGTTCTACGAAGTGCGCGATGTGCCGGGTCTGAAGAAAAAGCCCAGCACGTCTGAACTGCTTGACTGGCTGAAACTGCTGCTCAACGAAGATATGCCGCTCGACGTGTTGCAGAACCGCGACCCGACCAAGGCGATCCCGCCGCTGCACGGAGCCTTGCTGAAAAACGAACAGGACATCATGCTGTTCGAACGGCTGGCCTTCATGGCACGGCGCAACGGTTAACGACCGGACGAACCGCGGGAGAACGCAGATGAGCTATACCGGACGCTGTGCCTGCGGCGCGGTCACCTTGCAGATCGCGGCCGGGGCAATTGCCACACGCCAGTGCTGGTGCCGCCAGTGCCAGACGCTGGCCACGGGCAGTGCCGCCACCAACGCCATGTTCCCCGCCGACGCGGTGCACATCGACGGCACGCTGGCGCATTCGACCTGGACCGCGGCCAGCGGCAACACGCTGACCTTCCACTTCTGCCCCGGCTGCGGCAGCCAGGTCTATGCGCAAAGTTCGGCCCGCCCGCATATCCGCACGGTGCGTTTCGGCGTGATCGACCAGCCGCACGATCTGGCCCCGCAGGCGATAATCTGGACCGCCGATGCCCCGCCCTGGGCGGTGTTCGACCCCGCGCTCGACCGGTTCGAACGCCAGCCCCCTCCCCCGCCGCCCCTTGCCCAAGGCTGAGCCCATGTTTTTCAACTTCGTCGACGAATTGCGCGCCGCCGGGATTTCGGCCAGCTTCAAGGAGCACCTGGTGCTGCTCGAAGCGCTCGACAAAGAGGTGATCGATCGCACGCCCGAGGCGTTCTATTACCTGTCGCGCGCGACATTCGTGAAGGACGAGGGCCTGCTCGACCGATTCGACCAGGTGTTCAACAAAGTGTTCAAGGGCCTGCTGACCGATTATGGCCAGCGCCCGGTCGATGTGCCCGAAGACTGGCTGAAAGCGGTGGCCGAAAAGTTCCTCACCGAAGAGGAAATGGCCGCGATCAAGGCGCTGGGGTCGTGGGACGAGATCATGGAGACGCTGAAAAAGCGCCTCGAAGAACAGGAAAAGCGCCACCAGGGCGGCAACAAATGGATCGGCACCGGGGGCACCAGCCCGTTCGGCAATGCGGGCTACAACCCCGAAGGCGTGCGCATCGGCGGCGAGGCCAAGCACGGCAAAGCGATCAAGGTGTGGGAAAAGCGCGAGTTCCAGAATCTGGACAACACGCGCGAACTGGGCACCCGCAACATCAAGATCGCGCTGCGCCGCCTGCGCCGGTTTGCGCGCGAAGGCGCCGCCGACGAGCTTGATCTGGATGCCACGATCGAGGGCACCGCGCGGCAGGGCTGGCTGGATATCCGCATGCGCCCCGAACGGCACAATGCGGTAAAGCTGCTGCTGTTCCTCGATGTCGGCGGATCGATGGACCCGTTCATCAAACTGGTGGAGGAACTGTTCAGCGCGGCAACGGCGGAATTCAAGAACCTGGAATTCTTCTACTTCCACAACTGCCTGTACGAAGGGGTGTGGAAAGACAACCGCCGCCGCTGGTCAGAACGCACCACGACCTGGGACATTCTTCACAAATACGGCCACGATTACAAGGCGATCTTTGTCGGCGATGCGGCAATGAGTCCCTACGAAATCACCCATCCAGGCGGCTCGGTCGAACATTTCAACGAAGAGGCCGGCGCGGTCTGGCTGCACCGCGTGGCGCAGACGTATCCCGCCACGGTCTGGCTGAACCCCGTGCCCGAAAAGCAGTGGACCTATTCGCAATCGACCAAGATGATCAAGGATCTGGTCGGCGGTTCGATGCACCCGCTCACGCTCGACGGGCTCGATGCAGCGATGCGTGAACTGACCCGCAAGAAGGGGTGACCCCCCGCTTGACCTTTTGCGCACAGGGCTGATTACTGCGCCCTGCCCGCGAAAGGACCTGGATGACGACGCCCGCGCACGATCCCCGCCTTGCCCGCCGCGCCGTGGTCGCGGCGACATGCGGCAACGCGCTCGAATTCTATGATTTCGTCACCTACGCCTATTTCGCGATCCAGATCGGGCATACCTTCTTCCCCTCGGTCAATCACTATCTCAGCCTGATGGGATCGCTGGCGACGTTTGGCGCCGGGTTCGTCGCCAGGCCCGTGGGGGCGTGGATGATCGGCGGCTATGCCGATCGCCACGGGCGCAAGCGCGGCATGTTTCTTTCGATGATGCTGATGGGCGTCGGTATCGTCACGCTGGCCTGCACGCCGGGCTATGCCACGATCGGCATCGCCGCGCCGATCCTGGCGATTGCCGCCCGGCTGTGCCAGGGCTTTGCGCTGGGGGGCGAAGTGGGCGCGGCAACCACCTACATGCTCGAATCCGTGCCCCCCGAACGGCGCGGCTGGGCCTCCAGCTGGCAGAATTCCAGCCAGATGATCGCGTTCACGGTAGGCGCGCTGGTCGCCTTTCTGCTCAGCCTGTGGCTCAACGATGATCAGTTGGGGCGCTATGGCTGGCGCATCGCGCTGCTGGTCGGCACCACCATCCTGCCGTTTGCGCTGCTGATCCGGCGCAGCCTGCCCGACCACCCGGTGCACCACGACGCGCCGATGACCGAGGCCGAGCATTTGTCGGCCACGCGCACAGGATTCGCGCGGATTGTCGTGCTGGGCATGCTGATCATCGGCGCGGGCACCACCACGACCTATATCTTTCTCTATATGGCGACTTATGCGCAGAACACGCTGCACCTGCCGATCTGGGTCGGCATGGCGGGCGATCTGGCCAACAACGCGGCGGGCATGATCACCGCGATCATCGGCGGCTGGCTGTGCGACAGGGTCGGGCGGCGCCCGGCGATGATCTGGCCGCAACTGGCCTTTGTGATCGCGATCATGCCGATGTTCACCTGGTTTCTGGCCGCGCCCACGGTGTTTGCGTTCATGGCACTCAACATCGTGCTGTCTGGCCTTGGCACGATGCCGTTTTCGGCCGCGTTCACCGCCGTCAGCGAAAGCCTGCCGCGCCACATGCGATCGCGCGCGTTTGCCTTGGTCTATACCATCCCAGTCACCACGATGGGCGGCACCACCCAGCTCAATCTGGCCTGGCTGCTGCACCATACCGGCAACCCGGCGGTGCTGGCGTGGTATTTGATGGCCGTCGCCTGCATGGGCCTGGCCGCAATGCTGTTCCTGCCCGAAACCGCGCCGATGAGCATCCGGCGCCGGCCGTCAACGGCGCCCCTGCTTGCTCAATAGATTTGATAGGCGCGCATCTGGTCGATCCATGCCGCCTCATCCCGCGCCGCCAGCGCATCCAGATCGCCCGGCTGCGCCGCCGCGTCATCGACCCATTCGCGCAAGGCGGGGCCGCCGTTGATCACATCGATCGCCAGCCGGTCGGTGACATATTCATAAGGAAAATCGCGCCACAGCGGATAATCGGGGTACAGCCGCCGGATCGCCTTGAACGCCAGCGCCTGCAATCGCCACGGGCGAAACGCGCCATGGTCATAGAACCGCCCTTCGGCATGGATCATCAGCGCCGAACAGGCCTGATGCACGTGTTTGTGAAAGGTCGGTTCGAACCAGCATTCGCGCAAGGCGCAGCCCGCCATCCACTGCGGGGCCAGCGCCTGCATCTCGGCCAGCACGGCGCGGGCCGAAACATCGGGCGCACCGAACAGCACTTCCAGCGGCCGGGTGGTGCCGCGCCCTTCGGACAGCGTGGCGCCCTCGATCATCACCGTGCCGGCATAAGCGCGCGCCATGTTCAGGCTGGCGGCATTGGGCGACGGGTTGATCCACACGCGGCTTTCGGGCCAACCGAAACCGGGGCCGTGGTCCGGCGCCCAGCCTTCCATCGCGATCACCCGGTAATCGACATCGAGGCCATAGTGATCGATGAACCAGCGGCCCATTTCACCCAGCGTCAGCCCGTGGCGCATCGGCATCGGCCCCGCGCCCACAAAGCTTTCGTGCCCGGGCAGCAACGTGGTGCCTTCGACCGGGCGCCCGGCGGGATTGGGCCGGTCGAGCACCCACACCGCCTTGCCGGTGCCCGACACCGCCTCCAGCAGATAGAGCAGCGTGGTCACGAACGTATAGATGCGGCACCCCAGATCCTGCAGATCGAACAGGAACACATCGGCGTGATCGATCATCGCTGCGGTCGGCCGCCGCACTTCGCCATAGAGGCTGAACACCGGAATATGGTGATCGGGGTCGGTGAAATCGGGCGATTCCACCATGTTGTCCTGCTTGTCGCCCTTCAGCCCGTGTTGCGGACCGAACGCGGCGGTCAGGCGCACTTCGGGCAGCACTGCCAGCGCGTCGAGCGAATGGGTCAGGTCTTGCGTCACCGAGGCAGGATGCGCCACCAGTGCGACGCGCTTGCCGATCAGCGGCTGGCGCAAGGCGGGATCAGCGATCAGGCGGTCGATGCCAAACAGGACTGTCATGCGTCATCCGGTGCCGCAAGCCATGCGCCAAGGCAAGCCGGATCGTGGAAATCAGGCTTTTCGGCCGGGTGCGCCAGGGCCCAATAGGATTTCACCCCGCCTGCCTCTTCCAGCACCGCCGTCAACCCATAGCGCCACGGCAACGGCGGCAGCGTGGCACTGGCGATCGCCACATCGCAGAACAGCACATCGCCACCCCGGCGCGGGGTGATCACCGGCGCGCGCGCCATCGCGCGCTCGGCCATGCCCGTGCGATACCCGGTAAAGTCATAGGCCGCCCAGCGCTCGGACGGGGCAAAGTTGAATTCGCTGTAAGCCCCTGCGCCCAGGCGAGGGGTTGGGGTGGGGTGTCCGACGCCCGACGGGTCGCGCACCGCATCCCCGTCAGACACCCCCACCCAACCCTCCCCCTGGAGGGGGAGGGCTTCGAGGAACAGTTCGAAACACGTCGTCTGCCACAACCCGTCCTGCCGCCGGTTGCCCGCAAACGGCGGCACCACCAGATCGGCCGCCCCATCGACTTTCCAGCGCAGCACACACCAGTCGGCATCGTGCGACAGCACCCGCGCCGCGACCGCGCGCACGCGCAAGGGTGGGTGCGCGGGATGCGAAATCAGCTCCAGCGTTTTCAAGCCTGCCGCTCCATGCTAGGCGCCACGCAGTTCAGGAAAGAGTGTCATGACCGCATACAAGTCCGATCTGCTTCGCCTGCTCTCCGAACGGGGGCATATCCATCAGTTGACCGACGCCCACGGGCTCGACACGCTGGCCAGCGAGGCGATCGTCACCGCGTATAACGGCTATGACGCCACCGCGCCATCGCTCCACATCGGCAATCTGGCCTCGGTCATGCTGCTGCGCCGCCTGCAACAGGCAGGGCACAAGCCGATCGCGCTGATGGGCGGCGGCACCACCAAGATCGGCGACCCCAGCGGCAAGGATGAAAGCCGCAAGCTGCTGACCACCGAAACGATCGCAGCAAACATCGCGGGCATTTCGCAAGTGTTCCACCGCCTGCTCGATTTCGGCGAAGGCCCGACCGGCGCGGTGATGGTCAACAACGACGACTGGCTGGCTCAGCTTGGCTATATCGATCTGCTGCGCACGGTCGGGCCGCACTTCACGGTCAACCGCATGCTCAGCTTTGACTCGGTGAAAACACGCCTCGATCGCGAACAGCCGCTGACCTTCCTCGAATTCAACTACATGATCCTGCAGGCCTATGATTTCCGCGAACTGGCGCTGCGCCATGGCTGCCGCCTGCAACTTGGCGGGTCGGACCAGTGGGGCAATATCGTCAACGGCATCGAACTGACCCGGCGGATGAACGGGATCGAACTGTTCGGCGTGACCACCCCGCTGCTGACCACTGCCGACGGGGCAAAAATGGGCAAGAGCGTCAATGGCGCGATCTGGCTCAACGAGGCCATGCTGCCCGCGTACGATTTCTGGCAATATTGGCGCAATGTCGACGATCGCGATGTCGGGCGGTTCCTGCGGCTGTTCACCGATCTGCCGCTCGACGAGATTGCCCGGCTCGAAGCACTGGCGGGCAGCGAAATCAACGCCGCCAAAGTGGTGCTGGCCAATGAAGTGACGCGGCTGGTGCGCGGTGACGAGGCGGCGCAGGCCGCCGCCGCAACCGCCGCAGCGACATTTGCGGGCGACGGCCTGGGCCAGGATCTGCCGACCATCGCAGTCGGGCCCGAGGGAATCGGCGTGGTCGACGCGTTGATCGCGCTGGGCTTTGCCGCCAGCCGGGGCGAGGCCAAGCGCCTGATCGCCGGTGGCGGCGCGCGATTCGATGGCGCCCCGGTAACCGATGAAGCCTTTCGAATCGTGGTGAATTCCGGCGAAGCGCGGCTGTCGTCAGGCAAGAAGAAGCACGGCATCTTGCGCCCTGCCTGACCAGAGTCCCGATCCGGTCCACAAACCATGCCCCGATGTCCCGCATCGGGGCATTTTTATAACATTGCCAGAGTCTTACCGGCAGATCGTGGCCGCAACCGGCATCTATTTGCCGCCTGTTTTACCAAATGTAAGCCAATTCGGATGAATATGGCCTCGTACCTGCCGCGGGCATCCCGTGCGCAAGTTGCATGGTAATTCTCGGACGACCCAATTCTCGAACCACCCAATTCTCGAACCACAAGGAGGAACGATGTCCGGCGGGGCTCAGCTATCAGTCACCGATCAACGCCGTTCCACCCGTCATCCCGTGGATCTGCCGCTGATCGGAGAGCATCGCCGGCTAGGCGACATCATGCTCAATCTGATCAACGTGTCGACCACCGGGTTCATGGTGCGCGGTACACTTGATCTCGAACGCGGCGAACGTCTGACCATTCGCCTGCCGCATATTGGTCGGATAGAGGCCTTTCTGGTGTGGTCTGATCCGATGCGGTCGGGGTTTCAGTTCGAACGCATCGTGCGCATCGATGACTTTTCGAGGATGATCAAGGCGCTCCAGCCCAATCCCCGGCTGCGCTCGCCACATTGAGCGAGCGCTATATCAACAAATTTCGTTGAGAATGCACGGCTGACACATTTGCGTGCTTGGCAAGCCGCGCTAGCGCTGCCATGCCACGGCGCGTGACGACGCGCGAAGCCCTGCCATCCTCGCCGCTGGCGATTGCCGACTACCGCCGTTTCTGGGTGGGGCGCTGTGCCGCCGTGTTCGCCACCAGCGGCATGGTGGTCGTGCTCGGCTACCAGCTTTATGATCTGGCGCGCGGGTCCTATGGCATGTCGATCCGCGCCGCGGCGTTTCAGCTTGGCCTGTTCGGCCTGGTGCAGTTCCTGCCGCAGATTCTGTTTGCCCCGGTGGCCGGCGTGCTGGCCGACCGGTTCGACCGGCGCGCAATTGTCGCGGTGGTCACTTTGGCCGATGTGCTGGTGGCGCTGGCGCTGGCGCTCGGCACGGTGTTTTCGCTGCTGACGCTGCCTTTGCTGTTTGTCATGGCCGCCCTGCATGGTGCTGTGCGCACATTCATCGGCCCCGCACAAAGTTCGATCGCGCCCAATATCGTGCCTGCCGCACTGATGCCGCGCGCCGTGGCGATCAGCGCGATGTCGTGGCAGATCGGCTCTGTCGCCGGGCCTGCGCTGGCCGGTGTGCTGTTTGCGCTTCATCCCGCGCTGCCTTATGCGGTGTCGGCGGTGCTGCTGCTGATCGCGGCGATCAGCACAGGGCGCATCCGTCCGGTGCCGCCGCCGCCCGGCAATCACCACACCCACCCCTTGCGCCAGATCGGCGAAGGCATGGTCTATGTCTGGCGCGACCGGTTTCTGCTCGGCTGTGTCACGCTTGATCTGTTTGCGGTGCTGCTGGGCGGGGCCACCGCGCTGCTGCCGGTCTATGCGCGCGATATCCTGTTGTGGCACGGCCATCCCGTCGGCTCGTTCGGGCTGGGGCTGATGCGCGCGATGCCCAGCCTTGGCGCCTCGGTGATCGGCCTGATCATCGCACGAAGCCCGATCGAGCGCGATGTCGGCGCGCGCATGCTGCTGGCGGTCGCCGCGTTCGGCATTGCCACTGCCGCGTTTGGCCTGTCGCGCAATTTCATCGTGTCGCTGGCGCTGCTGGCGACGCTGGGCGCGGCCGACATGGTTTCGGTGTTCATCCGCAACACGCTGGTGCAACTGCATACTCCCGATGCCATGCGCGGCCGGGTCTCGTCTATTTCGGGGCTGGCGATTTCCGCGTCGAACGAACTGGGCGAAATGGAATCGGGGCTTGCCGCCGCGCTGCTGGGTGCAACCGGGGCGGTGGTGTTCGGCGGGGTCGGCGCGGTGCTGATCACCGTGATATGGACCTTCGCCTTTCCCGAATTGCGCAGAACGCGCGCATTTTCAACGCATTATGCTGAAACCTGAACACTTTGAAGGAGCAAGCGACATGAAAGCGGATTCCGTTCTTGCGACGATTGGCGCCACGCCGCACATCCGGCTGTCCCGGCTGTTTCCCGACCATGAAGTGTGGATCAAGAGCGAGCGGTCGAACCCCGGCGGATCGATCAAGGACCGCATCGCGCTGTCGATGATCGAAGCCGCCGAAGCCGACGGCACCCTGAAACCCGGAGGCACGATCATCGAGCCGACCTCGGGCAACACCGGCATCGGCCTGGCGCTGGTCGCGGCGGTCAAGGGCTATCGCCTGATCCTGGTCATGCCCGAATCAATGTCGATCGAGCGCCGCCGCCTGATGCTCGCCTATGGCGCCACGTTCGACCTGACCCCGCGTGAAAAGGGCATGAAAGGCGCGATCGAACGCGCGCACCAGTTACGCGACGAAATCCCCGGCGCATGGATTCCGCAACAGTTCGAAAACCCCGCCAATATCGCGGTACACGTGCGCACCACCGCGATCGAGATCCTGACCGATTTCGCCGACACGCCGATCGACGTGCTGATCACCGGCGTGGGCACCGGCGGGCACCTGACCGGGTGTGCCGAACGGCTGAAGCAGACCTGGCCGAACTTGCAGGCGTGGGCGGTCGAACCCACGCTGTCGCCCGTGATTTCGGGCGGCCAGCCCGCGCCGCACCCGATTCAGGGCATCGGCGCCGGGTTCATCCCGGGCAACCTGCACACCCAGTCGATCGAAGGCGCGATCCAGGTCGATCCCGCCGACGCCAAGGAATGGGCACGGCGCAGCGCCAGCCTCGAAGGTCTGCTGGTCGGTATCAGTTCGGGCGCGACGCTGGCCGCGATCGCGCAGAAATTGCCTGACCTGCCCACCGGCAGCCGCGTGCTCGGGTTCAACTATGACACTGGCGAACGCTATCTGTCGGTGCCCGATTTCCTGCCGGAGTGATCCCCGGATGACTCTGGAACGCATCGACTATGCCGATGGCGCAGTGGCCTTGACCGGGTGGCTGGCCCGCCCGGTCGGCACCCCGCGCGGGGCAATCGTGATCTGGCCGACAATCATGAACGTCAACGCACCGATCGAACGCCGTGCGCAGATGCTGGCCCAGGCCGGGTTCCTGGCACTGATTGCCGATTTCTATGGCACGTCCGTCACCGATTTTGCGCACGCAAGAGACCTGGCCGATGCCTTGCGCGCCGACGTCGATGCCTATCGCCGCCGCATCGGTGCCGGCGTGGCCGCCTTGCGCGCGCGCGCAGGCGGGCTGACGCTGTCGGCGATCGGCTGGTGCATGGGCGGACAGGCCGCGCTCGAAGCCGCCCGCGCGGGCGAGGATCTGGCCCTCGTCGCCAGCTTTCACGGCATCCTGTCGACCGACCGCGCGGCCACCGCAATCGCGTCGCGGGTGTTCATCAGCCACGGCGATGCCGATCCGCTGGTGCCGCGCGCGCAAGTGCTGGCCTTCTGGGAGGAAATGGATGCCGCCGGTGCCAACTGGCATTTCCACAGCTATGCGGGAGTGAAACACGGCTTCACCGATCCCGGCAGCGATGCGCGCGGGATGCCCGCAATCGGCTATGACGCCAGCGCCGACCGCCAGTCATGGGCCGCGCTGAACGGACTGCTCGACGAAATCTACCCCTGATATCCTCCCCGGAACGGGGAGGGGGACCGCCCGAAGGGGGGTGGAGGGGCGGTGCCTCATTGCGCAAGGTTCGCATGGGGCACCGCCCCTCCACCGGCTTCGCTGGTCCTCCTCCCCGTTTCAGGGAAGCTATCAGGCCGTCGCGAACGCCTCGATCGGCAGCGCCATCACGGTATCGGGCCCGGCCTCGACTTCGCGGCGCAGGGCGCCTGCCTGTGGCGCAAAGCGCGTGGCCCAGTGGCGCGCACACGTCAGCTTGGCGGTGTAGAATGCCGGTTCATCGGTGCCGTTGGCCAGCGCGGCGGCGGCGATACGCGCCATTTTCAGCCACATCAGCCCCTGCGACACCACACCCGTCAGCGTCATATAGGCATAGGCCCCGGCGCCCAGCGCATTGGGGTCGGCCATCGCGTGTTGCATGAACCACAGGGTCGCGGCCTTCAATTCGCCATTGGCCTTGGCCAGCGGGCCCGCCACGGCCGCCAGGTCTTCGCCTGCTGCGGCCACTTCGTCATCGACCAGCTTGAACAGCCGCTGGATCGCGCGACCGCCATTCTGCGCCAGTTTGCGCCCGCACAGATCCATCGCCTGCACCCCGTTGGCGCCTTCGTAGATCATCGCGATGCGCGCATCGCGCACGAACTGTTCCATGCCGTTTTCGGCGATATAGCCGTGCCCGCCCCAGATCTGCTGCATGTCGGTGGCAGTCTTGTAGCCCATGTCGGTGCCATAGCCCTTGATCACCGGGGTCAGCAGGCTGATCACGTCATCGGCCGCCTGGCGCGCTTCTTCAGTCGGCGCGGAATGCGACAAGTCGACTTGCAGCGCGCCCCACAGGCTGAGCGCGCGCATGCCTTCGGTAAAGGTCTTGGCATCCATCAGCATGCGGCGCACGTCGGGATGCACAAACAGCGGATCGGCCTTTTGCTGCGGTTCGGCCGGGCCCGTCAGCGCGCGGCCCTGGCGGCGTTCCTGCGCATAGAGCACCGCGTTCTGGTAAGCCGCCTCGGCCTGGGCCAGCCCCTGCATGCCCACGCCCAGCCGCGCCGCGTTCATCATGATGAACATCGCCGCCAGGCCCTTGCATTCCTCGCCAACGAGAAAGCCCTTGGCACCGTCATAGTTCATCACGCACGTCGCGTTGCCATGGATGCCCATCTTGTTTTCGATCGAGCCGACCGACACGGCATTCCTGGCGCCGAGCGATCCATCGGCGTTGATCAGGAACTTGGGAACGATGAACAGCGAAATGCCCTTTGACGATTCGGGCGCGCCCGGCGTCTTGGCCAGCACCAGATGGATGATGTTTTCCGACAAGTCATGATCGCCCGCCGAAATGAAGATCTTGGTCCCGGTGATCGCATAGCTGCCATCGGCCTGCGGCTCGGCGCGGGTGCGCAACAGGCCAAGATCGGTGCCGCAATGCGGCTCGGTCAGGTTCATCGTGCCCAGCCATTCGCCGCTGACCATCTTGGGCAGATAGGTCTGCTGCTGCTCATGCGAGCCCTTGACCAGGATCGACGAAATCGCCCCGTTGGCAAGGCCGGGATACATCGCAAAGGCCTGGTTCGCGCTGGCCAGGTATTCTTCCATGACAAAGCCGATCACATGCGGCAGCCCCTGCCCGCCGAATTGTTCGGGCGCGCTCAACGTGGCCCAGCCGCCATCGACATACTGGCGATAGGCCGCCTTGAACCCGGTCGGGGTGGTCACGCTGCCATCCGCATGCCGGGTGCAACCTTCGCGATCGCCGATCTGGTTGAGCGGGGCCACCACTTCAGACACGAACCGCCCCGCCTCGTCGATCACCGCGTCGGTCAGATCGCGCGCGGCATTGGCAAAACCCGGCAGATTGGCAAAGTTTTCCAGACCGATCAGTTCGTTGACAACAAATTTGGTGTCGCGCGTGGGCGCCTTGTAAACGGGCATATCCTGGCTCCTGAAAACGGTGTTGTGGTGTTGTGTCGTTATACCGTGATGCCGGGGTCGCGGCCTTCGGCCTTTTCCCGGTCAACCACCAGGCCGACAAAGCTGGTCAGTTCGGCGATGGTCGCCTCGATATCCTGTTGCTGGCGGCGCAGATTGGCGATCCGTTCGCGGCATTTGGCGATGGTCACGCGGCGCTGTTCGATGCGGCCATCGCCACGGTCGTACAAATCGATCATGTCGCGGATTTCCTGCAGGCTGAAGCCCACGTTCTTGGCGCGCATGATCCACGCCAGCCGCGCCCGGTCGCGTTTTGAATAGATGCGTGACAACCCATTGCGGGTCGGCGCGATCAGCCCTTCGTCTTCGTAAAAGCGCAAGGCGCGCGCGGTTACCCCGAATTCGGCCGACAAGTCAGATATCGTATAGCTTTCGCGCGCCAGCTCATCGGGCTGGTGCAGATGGCCGGTATGCGCATCGGCATGCTGATGGACCGGATCGTGATTCGATAGATTTGCGGGCTGCGTCGACATGCCCGCAGACTAGCTAACCTTTACGTAAGCGTCAATCAGGCACCCGTTCCAGCGAACCGTCGGTGGTCAGCCGCCGGTAGAAACAGGCAGGTGCCAGCGTGTGGCATGCCGGACCCGCAGCATCGACCCGCAGTTCCAGCGCATCCTGGTCGCAATCGACGCGGATTTCGGCCACCCGCAGCACGTGGCCCGAAGTTTCGCCCTTCATCCACAAGGCGCCGCGCGATCGCGACCAGAAATGGGCAAAGCCCGTTTCGCGCGTGCGGGCAATCGCCTCGGCATTCATGTGCGCCAGCATCAGCAGGCGCCCGCTGGTGCGATCGACCGCGACTGCGGTCACCAGCCCGGCAGAATCAAAGCGCGGCATGAACACGCTGCCCTGTTCGCGATCGTTCGGGGCAGCAGGCGTGGCGCTGGCGGCGTTAAGGGTCGAAATGGGGGCAATCCTTGATAAAGTGTTGGCAAGCCGTGCGGCATTTGTTGCACGATAACCACATCAACGGTGCAAAATCCACGCTGCTGTTACATTCCCGTTTCACTGCGCGCCAGTTCGCGGCAAACAGGGCGTGCGGTTTGAGGGAACCGCGTTCTGAACCGCCAGTTGGTTTCAAACATCAATCGGCGGCGCAAACGGCGCCAAAGTTCAGGGAAATACTGCGCGTTGGCTGGTGCGTTGAACCGCCAGTGCCGCAGGACATGAGGGACCAAATGCGATGGCGGTCGGGGGGCCGCCCGGTGGATGAAAATCTACCATGTCGCTGCAAATTCGTCACGCTGGCGCCCGGAGCTCACGCTTCGGGCGCCAATGTTTTGGGGCCTGTTTCCCTTTCTGCATCGGCATGATCATGGTGCGTGGCGATTGCGTGGGTATCGTCGATCACCCGTGCAAAACAGGCAATCCGCGCGGTTTTGACCCCGGCCTTGCGCAGCGCGATCAAACAGGCATCGGTGGTGGCCCCGCTGGTCAGCACATCGTCAACCAACAGCACCCGCGCGCCACGCAACCGCGACGCCAGGGCCGGATTGGCGCGAATCGTCCCCTGCAACAGTGCGGCGCGCCGCTTTCTGCCCAGGTGGCCCAGCGGCGGGGTAGCGCGTGGGCGCAGCAAACCATCCACCAGCAGCGGCTGCCCGATGGCGCGTGCGATCCCCCGCGCCAGCAGTGCCGACTGGTTGAACCCGCGCCGCCACAACCGCCAGCGATGCAACGGCACCGGCACCACCAGCCATTCGCCATCGAGCCGTGGCAGGCGCGGCACCATCAGCCGCACCATCAGATCGGCCAGCGCAATGCGCCGCCCATGCTTGAAGCCCAGCACGATCTGGCGCGAAATGTCGTTGTACAGCGTCGCTGCGGCAACGCCTGCATGGCGCGGCGGTTCGGCCATACACGGCGCGCAGATCCAGTTGCCCAGTGCCGCGTCGGCCAGCGCCAGCGCGGCATCGCCCCCCTGTTCGGCGGTGCGATCGGGCAACGGGCGCTGGCACAGCGCACAACCGGGACCGCCGGGAATCGCCAACCCTTGCCAGCACGCCAGGCACAGCCCCCCGTGCTGCGCCAGCGCCGCGCCACACAGCGGGCATCGCGGCGGGAACACCAGATCGACCAGCGGGGCAAAGGCCTTGTTCCAACGCATCGCGGCACAGTCGGCACGAATGCCGGGCTTGGCAAGAGCGCCCGGCACCGGCAGGGGAGAATTCATGACCGCCAGCGCGCCCCCTGCCCCGCCCCGGATATTTTCCCCCCGCCGTCGAATTGCCCTGCGTCAGCGCATGCGCGTGCTGCAACGGCAGCCCGATGCAGCGCGGTTCGTAATCGACGACATGATCGATGACGTGCTCGACCGGCTGGCGTTTCTGCGCCACACCCCGGCGCGCGCGCTGGTGGTGGGCGATTTCACCGGGTCGCTGGCCGCTGCTCTGGCCGCGCAAGGCGCCGTGGTCACGCACGCCGATCCCGCACCGGGCGGCGATTCGCCGGCGATCGATGAAGAACAGCCCTTGCCGTTTGCGCAACCGTTCGACCTGATCGCCAGCCTGGGCACGCTCGACACTGTCAACGACCTGCCCGGCGCACTGATCCATCTGCGCCGCGCTTTGGCGCCCGACGGCCTGATGATTGCCGCGCTGAACGGTGCGGGCAGCCTGCCGGCCCTGCGCGCGGTGATGCTGACCGCCGATGGCGACCGCCCCGCCCCGCGCATCCATCCGCAGGTCGATGTGCGCGCGGGCGGGCAATTGCTGCAACGCGCCGGCTTTGCCGATCCGGTGGTCGACAGCCACAGCATCACGGTCAGCTATCGCAGTCTGGACCGGCTGGTCGGCGATCTGCGCGCGCAGGCCCTGTCGGCCTGCCTGTCGCGTGGCGGCGCGCCGCTCGGCAAGGCCGCGCTGGCCCGCGCACGCGCCGCCTTCGCCGATGTGGCGCAAGACGGACGCGTGACCGAAACGTTCGAGATCCTGACCCTGTCGGGCTGGGCCAAAGCCCTCAGACCCCCAAAATTCTGATCCTCCCCGAAAC
>NZ_KQ954255.1:220747-252136 GCF_001519065.1 Novosphingobium sp. FSW06-99 | reverse complement strand
GGGAAGGATTTAGCCGAGAGCGGCTTGCGCTGCGGCCAGCCGCGCAATCGGCACGCGGTAGGGGCTGGCCGAAACATAATCGAGCCCCACTTTTTCGCAGAACGCGATCGAGGCGGGATCGCCGCCATGTTCGCCACAAATCCCCAGCTTGATATCGGGGCGGGTCTGGCGGCCGCGTTCGGCGGCCAGTTCGACCAGTTGGCCGACCCCTTCGATATCCAGGCTGACGAACGGATCGCGCGGATAGATGCCCTTTTCCACATAGGGATTGAGGAACCGCGCGGCATCGTCGCGACTGACCCCCAGCGTGGTCTGCGTCAGGTCGTTGGTGCCAAACGAGAAGAACTTGCCTTCCTGCGCGATCTCGTGCGCCATCAGCGCCGCGCGCGGCAGTTCGATCATCGTGCCGACCAGATAGTCGAGCGTCGATCCGCGTTCGGCAAACACGTCTGCCGCCACCCGGTCGACCAGTGCACGCAGGATTTCCAGTTCCTTGCGCGTGGCAACCAGCGGAATCATGATCTCGGGCACCACCGCATCGCCCGTCTTGGCCACGACATCGAGCGCGGCCTCGAAAATCGCGCGCGCCTGCATTTCATAGATTTCGGGGAACGTGATCCCCAGACGGCACCCGCGATGGCCGAGCATCGGGTTGAATTCATGCAATTCATCGGCGCGGCGGCGCAGATGGTCGACCCCCAGCCCGGTCACTTCGGCCAGTTCGGCAAATTCGGCATCGCCCTGCGGCAGGAATTCGTGCAGCGGCGGGTCGAGCAGGCGGATGGTCACCGGCAGCCCGGCCATCACTTCAAAGATGCCAGTGAAATCGGCACGCTGTTCGGGCAACAGCTTGGCCAGCGCAGAGCGGCGGCCCGCCTCGCTTTCGGCCAGGATCATCTCGCGCACCGACAGGATGCGCCCGGCGTCGAAGAACATGTGTTCGGTACGGCACAGCCCCACCCCTTCGGCACCGAACTGCCGCGCGACCAGGCAATCGTTCGGCGTTTCGGCATTGGCGCGCACTTTCATGCGGCGATGGCTGTCGGCCCAGGCCATCAACACCGCGAAATCACCGACCAATTCGGGTTCGACCGTGCGCACTTCACCGGCCATGACTTCGCCGTTCGATCCATCGAGCGTGATCACATCACCTTCGCGCAGTTCGCGATTGCCAATGCGCGCCACGCGGCTGGCCATGTCGATCGACAACGCCGAGGCGCCCGATACACAGGGACGACCCATGCCGCGCGCCACCACCGCGGCGTGGCTGGTCATGCCGCCCCGCGCGGTCAGCACGCCGCGCGCGGCATGCATGCCGTGGATGTCTTCGGGGCTGGTCTCGACGCGCACCAGGATCACCGCTTCGCCGCGTTCGGCACGCTTTTCGGCGGTATCGGCATCGAACACCACCGTACCCGACGCCGCGCCCGGCGACGCGGGCAGCCCGCGGGTCAGCACATCGCGCGGCGCCTTGGGATCGAGCGTGGGGTGCAGCAACTGATCGAGCGCCATCGGATCGATCCGGCGGATCGCGGTCTTTTCATCGATCAGCCCTTCGTGGACCATGTCGACCGCCATTTTCAGCGCGGCCTTGGCGGTGCGCTTGCCCGACCGGGTCTGCAGCATCCACAGCTTGCCGCGCTCGACGGTGAATTCGATATCCTGCATGTCCTTGTAATGCTTTTCGAGCAATTCAAAGACCGCCGCCAGTTCGCCATAGGCGCCGGGCATCGCTTCTTCCATCGATTGCGGCTTGGCGCCTGCCGCCTCGCGTGAGGCTTTGGTCAGGTATTGCGGGGTGCGGATACCCGCGACCACGTCCTCGCCTTGCGCATTGACCAGCCATTCGCCGTAATAGGCCTTGGTACCGGTGGCCGGATCGCGGGTGAACGCCACGCCGGTGGCCGAGGTGTCGCCCATGTTGCCGAACACCATCGCCTGCACATTGACGGCGGTGCCCCAGTCGGCGGGAATGTCGTTCAACCGGCGATAGACTTTGGCGCGGTCGCTTTCCCAACTGTCGAACACGGCGGCAATCGCGCCCCACAACTGTTCGTGCACATCCTGCGGGAACGGACGGCCCAGCTCTTCCTCGACAATCGCGTTGTACTGCTTGACGAGCGCCTGCCAATGTTCGGCCTGCATCTCCACATCGGCGTAGAACCCATTGTCTTCCTTGGCGATTTCCAGCGCATCCTCGAACCGGTGATGGTCGAGCCCAAGCACCACGTCGGAATACATCTGGATGAACCGGCGATAGGAATCCCACGCAAAGCGCGCATCGCCCGACCCTGCGGCCAGCCCCGCGACGGTGACATCGTTGAGCCCGAGGTTGAGCACGGTGTCCATCATGCCCGGCATCGACACGCGCGCGCCCGACCGCACCGAAACCAGCAGCGGGGTCCCCGCATCGCCGAATGTGCGGCCCGTCGCGGCCTCGATATGGGCAATCCCGCGTGCCACCGCATCGCGCAGATCGGCGTCGAAAGTCTTGCCCGCGCCGTTGTATTGCGTGCACACTTCGGTGCTGATGGTGAAGCCCGGCGGCACCGGCAGGCCGATGCTGGCCATTTCCGCCAGGTTGGCGCCCTTGCCACCGGTAATGGTCTTGTCACGCGACCGGGGATTGTCTGACTGGGCCCCACCGCCGAAATGGAATACGTATGCACTCATGATCGAGAAGGCTCCTCGGTTACGCTCATGCGACGCCCGGTCGGGACCGGACGCCTAACCTTCGATACGGGAAAAGTCGGCGACCTTGTGCACTGCAGCACGAAACTGGTCAAGCAAGCCGAGACGGCTGGCGCGCTTTTGCCCATCTGCATCGTTGACAGTGACGGTTTCAAAAAAGGCATCGATCGGCGCGCGCAAGCTGGCCAGCGCGGCCATCGCCTGCGTAAACGCCTCGTCCGCCAGCGCAAGATCGACCTTTGGCCCAGCCTCGGCCAGCGCGTTTGCCAGCGCCGCTTCGGCGGGTTCGGGGGTATAGGCGTGCGCCTGTGCCTCCCAGGTTTCCTTTTTCAGGATATTGGCCGCGCGCTTGTAGCCCGCGATCAGGTTCTTGCCATCATCGGTACCGACAAACGCCTGGAGCGCATGGACCCGCGCCAGCAGGCGCACCAGATCATCCTCGCCGCCCAGCGCAAACACCGCATCGATCAGATCGTGCCGCACGCCCGCCTCACGCTGCTGCACTTTCAGTCGGTCGGCGAAAAAGGCCAGCAAATCGCCTTCGGCCACAGCCAGCCGCAAACCATTGTCGGTGATCAGGCGAATGACGCCCAGCGCCGCGCGGCGCAGCGCAAACGGATCTTTCGAACCGGTCGGCTTTTCATCGATCGCGAAAAAGCCGCGCAAAGTGTCGAGCTTGTCGGCCAGCGCCACCGCCACCGAAACCGGCGCGGTGGGCACATCGTCACCCTGACCGACTGGCTTGTAATGGTCGCGGATGGCATCGGCCACGGCATCGGGCAGACCTTCGGCGCGGGCGTAATAGCCGCCCATAAGCCCCTGCAATTCGGGGAATTCACCAACCATTTCGGTGACCAGATCGGCCTTGCACAGATCTGCCGCCAGCCGCGCCTGCACCGGGTCGGCACCAGGGATGACCGCGCACAGCGCCTCGGCAAGGTCCGCCACGCGCGCGACTTTGTCGGCCAGGCTGCCCAGCTTTTCGTGAAAGGTGATCCGCGCCAGCTTTTTGGCCTGTTCGGCCAGCGGCGTCTTTTGGTCCTGGTCCCAAAAGAACCGCGCATCGGACAGGCGGGCGGCCAGGACTTTGCGGTTCCCTGCGATGATCGCCGCGCCGCCATCGCTGGCGACAATGTTGGCGGTGCAGATGAACGCGTTGGCCAATGCGCCAGCTTGATCGCGGCAGATGAAATACTTCTGGTTGACGCGGGCGGTCAACTGGATGACTTCGGGCGGGACGGCCAGGAATTCCGGGTCGAAACGTCCCAGCAGCGGCACTGGCCATTCGGTCAGTCCGGCGTTCTCGATCACCAGACCTTCGTCTTCCACCAGCACGAGGCCCGCATCGGCTGCGGCGCGTTGCGCGCCGTCGCGCACGATGGCTTCACGCGTGGCATGATCGACGATCACATGCGCGGCGCGCAGCTTGTCGGCATAGTCATCGGCGCCATCAATGGTGACCACGCCCTGATGCATGAAGCGATGGCCCAGCGTTTCGCGGCCCGAAACGATCCCGCCCACATCGATCGGCACGACCTCGCCGCCCAGCAGCGCCACGATCCCCGACAGCGGACGCACCCAGCGCAAGGATTCGCTCGACAGCGATTGCGCGCCCCAGCGCTGTGTCTTGGGCCAGGGAAATGCGCGGATGATCGCCGGAATCGCCGCCGCCAGCACCTCGGCGGTGGCGCGGCCGGGCTTTTCCAGCACGGCAAACCATACCCCGTCGCGCTCGGTCAATTGCTCTGCCGACAGCCCGGTCTTGCGCAGAAACCCTTCGAGCGCCTGCGCCGGGGCACTGGTGCGCGGGCCTTTCACCTCTTCGTGCACCGCTTGCGTGGCCAGCGGCATCGCGCGCGCGATCAGCGCCAGCCGTCGCGGCGTGGACCATACGGTGATCGCGCCGGGGGTGATCCCGGCGGCAACCAGTTCCTTGCGGAACAGGCGTTCCAGATCGGCGCGTGCGCCCGCCTGCATCCGCGCGGGGATCTCTTCGCTGCGCAGTTCGAGCAGAAAATCGGCGCTCATGCGCTCCACCCCGGAAATTTGGCGGCCCAGTCGTCCTTGAACTTTGCCATATAGGCCTCGCACGATCCGCGCGCGAGATCGCGCACGCGGCCCATGTAGCTGGCGCGTTCCTGCACCGAAATCACCCCGCGCGCCTGCAACAGGTTGAACAGATGGCTGGCCTCGATCGCCTGTTCATAGGCGGCAATCGGCACTTCGGCCTCGATCGCGGCGCGGCATTCGGCCTCTGCGGCGGCAAAGCCCCGGAACAGCGTATCGGTGTCGGCGACTTCGAAGTTCCATTTCGACATCTGGCGTTCGTTTTCCAGGAACACGTCGCCATAGCGCACGCCCGCATCGTTGAAGCGCAAGTCGTAGATGCTGTCGACACCCTGGATATACATCGCCAGCCGTTCGAGCCCATAGGTCAGCTCGCCCGCCACCGGCTTGCAATCAAACCCGCCCATCTGCTGAAAATAGGTGAACTGGCTGACTTCCATGCCGTCGCACCACACTTCCCAGCCCAGCCCCCAGGCGCCGAGCGTGGGCGATTCCCAGTCATCCTCGACAAAGCGGATATCGTGCAGCAGCGGATCGATGCCGATCGCAAACAGGCTGCCCAGATAGAGCGCCTGAAAATCCGCCGGGCTCGGCTTCATGATCACCTGATACTGGTAATAGTGCTGCAACCGGTTGGGATTTTCGCCATAGCGGCCATCGGTGGGCCGACGGCTGGGCTGCACATAGGCGGCATTCCACGATTCCGGCCCGAGTGAGCGCAGCGTGGTGGCGGTGTGGAACGTGCCCGCACCCACGCGCATGTCATACGGTTGCAGGATCAGACAGCCTTGCGCGCTCCAATAGGCGTGAAGACGCAGGATCATGTCCTGAAAGCTGGGGGCTGTCTGCAAAGTATCGGCCATGCGCGCGCCTTTGGCCCATTGGCCCCGGCAAATCAACCGGGGCGGGTACGCTTTGCGCACGCTTGGCACGATTGGCGGGGCTTGCCGCCGACGCGCGGCTGCGCCATTCCGGTGCATGATGCGTATCCCCTTTCTCCGCCGCCTGTCCTGGCTGCTGCTGCTGGCCCCCGCGCTGGCGCAGGCCGACCCCGCACCGCTGCACCCCGCACTGTGGAAAGTGACGCGCGATCACACCACGATCTGGCTGTTCGGCACCATCCACATGCTGCCCCCCGGCACGCCATGGCTCGATGGCCCGATCGCACAGGCCGCCGACAGCGCCGATGAAATCGCCACCGAAATCGACGATCCCGACGGCAGCGGATCGCGCGCCGCGCTGGTGGCGCATTCGGCGCTGCCGGCGGGCGAGCATCTGTCGGCGCTGATCGCGCCCGACGAACGCAAGGCGCTGGCCGAACGGTTCGCCCGTTTTGGCCTGAAGCCCGAAATGATCGACGATCGCAAGCCGTGGTTTGCCGCGGTCATGCTGTCGGCGCTGCCGCTGATGCACAAAGGGTTCGACCCGAAACAGGGGGTCGAGGCCGGGCTGTTCACGCGGGAGGCCGCGCGCAAGGTGCCGCGCGTGGGCATCGAGACGCCCGACGAACAACTGGCCATCCTCGACGGCCTGCCGCAGGCCTCGCAACTGAGCTACCTCAAGAGCGTGATCACCGATTTCGACACGATCGACAGCCAGATCGACGCAATGATCGCCGCCTGGGGCAAAGGCGATGCCGAGGCGCTGGCGCGGCTGATGATCGAGGATGACGCCAAGGACGATCCGGTGCTGATCGACCGCCTGATCACCCAGCGCAATCGGCGGTTTGCGGCATGGATCACCGCGCGTCTGCAACGACCGGGCACGGTGTTCATGGCCGTCGGCGCGGGGCATCTGGCCGGTCCCGGCAGCGTGCAGGACGATCTGGCCAAGGCGGGGATTGCCGTCGAACGGGTGCAATGATGCGCCGCTGGATCGCGGGTTTGCTGATCGTACTGGCCGCCGCCTGCCAGCGCGCGCCGGTACCCGCATCGCATGTCGCACTATGGCAGATCAGCCGCGATGGCACGGCATGCGGGTGGATCCTGGGCACGATCCACGCCCTGCCGCCCGGCACATCCTGGCGGCGCCCGGCGATCGATGCGGCGATGGCGCGGGCGGACCGGCTGGTGATGGAAATCGGCGAACCGATCGATCCGGCCATCGCGGGCAAGGCGCTGGCGCGGCTGGCCTATACCCCCGGCCTTCCCCCGCCGAGCCAGCGGCTCGATGGCGCCGGGCGCGCCGCGCTGATCGCCGCCTATCGCCGGTTGGGGCTCGACGATGCGCGGTTTGCCAACGAGGAAAGCTGGGCGGTCGCCTTGCAGATGTCCGCGCTGGCCAGCCAGAAGGCCGGCGCCGATGCGCAAGACGGGGTCGAGCCCCAGTTGCGGCAGGCAATGACGGGCAAGCAGGTGTCCGGGCTGGAAACGATCGACAGCCAGTTTGCGGTGTTCGATGCGCTGCCCCCGCACGCACAGACCGTGCTGCTGGCCAGTGTCGCGCGCGAGGCGACCGATCCGCGCAATGACGATGCCGATCTGCTGGCAAAATGGCTGAACGGCGATGTGCAAGGCCTGGCACGCGAGGCGACCAGCGATTTTCTGGCCGATCCCGTGCTCCACGCGGCGCTGCTGACCACGCGCAACCGCGCCTGGGCCGGACAGATCGACACGTTGTTGCATGGCGGCGCGCATCCGTTCATCGCGGTGGGCGCGGCGCACGTGGCCGGGCCCGACGGCCTGCCGGCGCTGCTGCGCGCCAGAGGCTGGACCGTGACGCCGGTCACCTGATCCTTGCATTTTTCGCCGGAACCGCTAAGGGCCGCCGCTTCCCGTTATGGTCATCCCTGGAGGCGTGGCGGGAAACACGTGTATATCTTCATCTAAGGATCAGACAAATGAGCGAAACGCTGCATCTGTCGGCCGAACCGCGCGAAAAGGTAGGCAAGGGAGCCTCCCGCGTGCTGCGTCGTGCCGGCCGCACCCCCGCCGTGGTTTATGGCGACAATCAGACCCCGCTGGCCGTCCATCTCGAAGAAAAGGCGCTCCGCAAGGCGCTTTCGACGGGCCACTTCTTCAATTCGATCGTCGAACTGACTGTCGGCGACACCGTCGTGCGCACCCTGCCCAAGGATGTTGCGTTCCATGCGGTGACCGACCGGCCGGAACACGTCGATTTCCTGCGCGTTTCTGCGACCCACGCGGTGCACGTCAAAGTGCCCGTGCTGTTCGTCAACGAAGCCGATTCGCCGGGCATCAAGAAGGGCGGCGTGCTCAACATCGTTGCGCACGAGCTCGAACTGATCGCCATTCCCGAAGCGATCCCCGATGACATCACCGTCGATCTGACCGGTCTCGATGTCGGCGCGTCGATCCACATGCACGACATCGTGCTGCCCCAGGGCTGCAAAGTGGTCACCCACGAAGCAGATGCCACGATCGCCACGATCGTTGCCCCTTCGGCGCTGAAGTCGAGCGAAGGCGACGCTGCCAAGGGCTGATCGGTCCTGCTGCAGATCACCGGAACCCCCGTCTCGCCGCGAGACGGGGGTTCTTTTTTTGCGCGCCGGGTCTATGGGCGCCCCATCCCCAAGGAGTTCGGTTCGCCATGCAAGTCTGGGTCGGCCTGGGCAATCCGGGCCCGCAATATGCGCTCAACCGGCACAATGTCGGGTTCGTGGCGCTCGACACGATTGCCGAAGTGCATCGGTTTGGCCCGGTCCAGAAAAAGTTTCAGGGCTGGGTGCAGGAGGGGCGGATCGGCAGCGAACGCGTGATCCTGCTGAAACCGGCCACATTCATGAACGAAAGCGGACGCGCGGTGGGCGAAGCGCTGCGATTCTTCAAGCTGGCGCCCGATACGCTGACGGTGTTCCACGACGAGCTCGACCTTGCGCCGTTCAAGGTGAAAGTCAAAACCGGTGGCGGCACGGCGGGGCACAACGGCCTGCGATCGATCGACCAGCATTGCGGCCCCGATTTCCGCCGCGTGCGGATCGGCATCGGCCATCCCGGGCACAAGGATCGCGTCACCGGCCATGTGCTGGGCAACTATGCCAAGGCCGAAGGCGACGATCTGGTGACCATGCTGGGCGCGATCGCGCGCGGTGCCGAATGGCTGGCACGCGGCGACGACACGCGGTTCATGAACGACGTGGCCTTGATCCAGCAGGGTTGAAACCACGCCCAGGGCATTAAGTACGTTTTTAAAGTAAAAATCAATTTTGGTTAAACTGCATGAGTCGAAATTGATTACGCTTTGGCGACTGCGAGAGTATCGTTAACCATTGAAACTGTCGTATTTCCTCATTTGGCACGGCCTGTGCAATGTTTGTCTTTAACCAGACAGACACTTCGGCACGATCGAGCCCATTCAGTGAGGAAGCGACCATGAAACGCATTGCATCGGCCACCACCGTGATCATCGGCGGGCTTACCGCCTCGGCAGCGCTGGCCTGCTGCGTTACCGGCATCCTGCCCATTCCTGTCCTGCCTACCCCGATCGCGCCAAAGCCCCCGATCATTACCCCGGCGCCCTGGACCCCTGCTCCGCCCAAGGCACCATCGTGCTATGGCGGCAGCTCGTCGTCGTCGAGCTCGTCGACCTCTTCTTCGACATCGAGCAGCAGCGGCGGCACGTCGACCAGTTCGACCTCGGGCGGCAGCACCACCTCGTCAACGTCGGGTGGCAGCACTTCAGGTGGCAGCACTTCGGGCGGCAGCTCGACTTCGGGCGGCAACACAACCTCCTCGACGTCCGGCGGCAACACGTCGAGCAGCACCTCGGGCGGCGCCAGCACATCGTCCACCTCTGGCGGCAGCACCACATCGTCGTCTGGTGGCACCACCGTACCCGAACCGGGCATGCTCGGCATGATGGGGCTGGGCTTTGTCGGCATGGCCATGACGCGCCGTCGCCGCCGCTGATCCTGCCATGCGACCTGGCTGTCGGCGATGGCCGGGTCGCACAGAAGATTAACGCGGCCATGTCGGCATACCTTACATCGCAGGCCCGAGACGACAGGCCTTGACCACCAAAAACCGCGGACTTCCTTGCCTGGCATGGTTTATGCTTATTCAGGTATTAACCAAACAATCGTGTGACCCGGCCGTTTCGGGCAACCATACCAGGGGAAGTCCAGTGAAGCCCATTGCGACCGCTACCGTCGTCCTGATCGGCATGCTTGCCGCCACCCCTGCCGTGGCCGGAAATGGTCGATGGTCCAGCTCAGGCGGTTCATCCTCGTCCAGCGGCGGGTCGGGCCCGATCACCCCGATCGGCACCACCAGTTCGGGTGGGTGGTCAAGCACGGGTGGCTCCAGCTCGTCATCTTCATCCACTACCAGTTCCACCACATCATCGACCTCGGGCAGCTCATCGACGTCGGGCGGCTCGACCACATCGTCGACGTCCGGTGGTTCGACATCCGGCGGTATGGCGGTGGCAGAACCGGGCATGCTTGGCATGATGGGGCTGGGCTTTGTCGGCATGGCGCTCACCCGCCGGCGCCGGGGCTGAACCGGCAATCTGCCGATCAGCCACCCGCCCGCGCGTAATCGGCGCGAAACAGGTGGTTGGTCGGGTCGCGTTCGAGCGCCTGGTGCAACAAGGATCGCGATGTTTCGGGATCGCGCCCGGCATTGAGACGCACCACCCCCGCCATATGCAGCATATCAGGATTGGTTGAATCAAGCGCCAGCGCACGGTCGGCATAGCCGATCGCGGCATCGCCCTGCCCCAGCCGACTGGCCGTCAGCGCCATCAGCTTCTGCACCTCGGCATCGCCTTCGGCGCCGGGAATCGTGCGCCAAAGTGTCAGCGCGGCGGCCCAGTCGCGGCGCGCCATGGCCGCCATCGCAGCCATCGAGGCGGCATTGATGGTGGCCAGTTGCGGCGCATTGCGGCGCGCGACATAGCCCGCCAGGGCGCCATCGCGGGCCAATGTCGCGGCGCGGATGGCCAGATCAAGCTCTGGCTTGCCCGCCAGCACGCTGTCGGCCAGCGGGCGAATGGTGCGCAACGCCCCTGCCCCATCACCCAGATCGATGTCGCATTGCGCCAGCAGCAGGCGGATTTTCGGATTTTGGGGGCTGAGCGACAGCGCCTGTTGTGCGATCGCGCGCGCCGCCTCGGTGCGGCCCAGATGGCGCAGCGCGTCGGCATAGGCCAGCGCATCGGGCCCATGCAGATCCAGCGCGGCCTCGTGCGGCGCCATCAGCGCGCGCACTTTATCCCATTGGCCCTGTTCATCGGCGATGCGCACGGTCATCGACACCACCGCCGGCACATCGGGCGCGCGCGCGGCGGCTTGCGCGGCATAGCCTGCCGCATGCGCCAGATCGCCATAGCGGTCGGCCAGGTCGGCCATCGCCAGCAATGGTTCGGGACGCGTCGCATAGCGATTGGCGGCCCCGGCATAGGCCTGCATGGCGCGGTCCATTTGCCCGCGACGCTCGGCGATCAGCCCGGCCGTCATCAACGTATCGAGCCGGTCGGGCCCGGCCTGGCGCATCACCGCCAGGGCCCGGTCTGCGCCGTCGATGTCGTCGGCATCGATCAGCATCCGCCCATAGTCCCACGCCAGCCGGAAATCGGCCCCGGCAGCCGTGCCGCGCTGAAAATCGGCGCGCGCCGCCACCATATCGCCCGCCGCTTGCGCCGCTTCGCCACGCAACCGCCATGCCACCGGGCCCTGGTCGGCGCCAAGCAACCGTGCCATTGCATCGCTCTGGCCCCGCAACAGCGCGGCCTGCGCGCTCAATTCGTTCCAGTCCGACCCATGCATCCCGCCGTCGGACAGGCGTGCCAGCGTGCGCGCGGCGCCTTCGCCATCACCCAGCGCCAGTTCGGCGCGCGCCAGCAGCAACAGCATCTCGCGGTTGTCGCCCTGCACTTCGAGCGCGGCGAGCACCGCGATGCGCGCATGATCGTAATCTTCGGCGGCAAACGCCGCCTTGGCTTCGGCCAACCGCGCGGCCGGGTCGACATGGCTGCACGCGGCCAGGGCCATCGAGGCCATCATCGCAAGAATTCGTCTCATCGCCGCCGGTCTATGCCAGCAAGCGTTGAAGGTTCGGTAAATCAGCCCGCAATGTCCCCCGCGACGATACCCGGATGCGCCTCGCCCCAGACGAACCGCGACCCCACCGCCTCGACCACGGCCGTGTGCCGATCGAGCCCAAGCAGACCGCGCAACCGCCACGTCGCCTCGATGCCGGTGCAATGGCCTGCCAGCAGATAGCGCAGACCCTTGAGCCGCGCCGCCGTTGCCACCAGCACCGCATCGGGCTTGGCAAACAAGTGCAGCCCGCCGATTACCGCCAACAGCCGCGCATCACCGGTGATCGCCTGGGCCGCGTCGGCAATGTTCATGATCCCGGCATGGCCGCAACCGGTAACGATGATCGGGCCATCGGCGGTGGCGATCACCAGCGAGGAATCCTCCGCCACCGGATCGACAACCGCGCCGGTGGTGGTGTGTACGAATTCTGCGGTATCGAAATTGGTTTCATCGTGGTGGCGCGGCACCGGCCCGGTCAGCCACAGGCCCGGCACCAGCATCACCGGCGCGCCATGTTCGATCAGCGTCGCACCTGTCGCCACATAGGCGCGCGCCAGCGCGGGAAAACCGTTGTCGAGATGCCCGCGGGCGTCGAACCGGTCGGCCATGATCCCCGCCCCGACATGCAGGCGCGACAGCGCCGCAGGGTTTTTGGCCATCATCGCCTTGCGCAGCGCGAGCAGGCCGCCGGTGTGATCGTCGTGAAAATGGGTGATCACCACGTCTTCGACTGTCGACAGGTCGATATGCAGATCGGCCGCGTTGCGGAGCACCACGTCGGCATGCGCACCAGTGTCGAACAGCACGCGATGCCCGTCCACCTCGACCAGCGCGGCATAGCCCCATTCGCCAATGCCCTGATCGGCCAGCATCGTCGACAGCGTGATCACCGTGACGTGACGTGCCAGCACCGGTGCGGCCATGGCGGGGATTGCCAGCACAAGCGCGAACAGTGCAATCAACGCCCTGAGATATGCCATTGCGACGTCTCCCCCCTTGACCTCGGGGCAAAGGGATACCATCGCGCCGGGAAAGTCAAATTGCCGGACCATCCTCGGCACCCGATCAGGAAAGTGACACGCACATGGGTTTTCGTTGCGGCATCGTGGGCCTGCCCAACGTCGGCAAATCGACGCTGTTCAACGCCCTGACCGAAACGCAGGCGGCGCAGGCGGCCAATTATCCGTTCTGCACGATCGAGCCCAATGTCGGCAATGTCGGCGTGCCCGATCCCCGGCTGGACAAGCTGGCCGCCATCGCGGGCAGCCAGAAGATCATCCCCACGCAGCTCGGCTTTGTCGATATTGCCGGCCTGGTGCGCGGTGCGTCAAAGGGCGAAGGGCTGGGCAACCAGTTCCTGGGCAACATTCGCGAAGTCGATGCCATCGTGCATGTGCTGCGCTGCTTTGAAAACGACGACATCCAGCATGTCGACAACAAGGTCGATCCGATTTCGGATGCCGAAACGGTCGAGACCGAGCTGATGCTGGCCGATCTGGAAAGCCTGGAAAAGCGCGTGCCCGCCGCGCAGAAAAAGGCCAGCAGCGGCGACAAGGAGGCCAAGCTGATGGCGTCCGTGCTCGGCCAGGCGCTCGATCTGCTGCGCGAGGGCAAGCCCGCGCGCCTGACCGAGCCGAAAGACGAAGAAGAGCTGCGCGTGTTCAAGCAGGCGCAATTGCTGACCGCCAAGCCGGTGCTTTATGTCTGCAATGTCGAAGAAGACAGCGCGGCCGACGGCAACGCGTTTTCGGCGCGCGTGTTCGAAAAGGCCAGGGCCGAAGGCGCCGAAGCGGTGATCGTGTCGGCGGCGATCGAATCCGATCTGGTCGGCATGGACGGCGACGAACGGCTGGCCTTTCTGGCGGAAATGGGCCTGCACGAAACCGGGCTCAACCGCGTGATCCGCGCGGGCTACGAACTATTGCACCTGATCACATTCTTCACCGTCGGCCCCAAGGAAACCCGCGCCTGGACCGTGCACAAGGGCGCGCGTGCACCGCAGGCGGCGGG
Source organism: Novosphingobium sp. FSW06-99 (assembly GCF_001519065.1). Classification (GTDB taxonomy): domain Bacteria; phylum Pseudomonadota; class Alphaproteobacteria; order Sphingomonadales; family Sphingomonadaceae; genus Novosphingobium. Next base: position 238,365 of record NZ_KQ954255.1, on the reverse strand, counting down.
CGAAATCCATTCCGATTTCGAACGCGGCTTCATCCGCGCCGAAACCATCGCCTATGACGATTACATCGCGCTGGCCGGCGAAGCGGGCGCGCGCGATGCGGGCAAGTTGCGGCAGGAAGGCAAGGACTATGTCGTCAAGGATGGTGACGTGCTGAATTTCCGCTTCAATGTTTAAACGGGCAGAGCAAGCCGATGCAGTTCTATGAAGATCTGGTGGTGGGCGAAATCCACCGGTTCGGCGCCTATGCGGTTACCCGCGAAGAGGTCATCGCATTTGCGTCGAAATACGATCCGCAGCCGTTCCACCTCGATGACGCGGCTGCGGCGGCGACCCATTTCGGGCGGCTGTCGGCCAGCGGCTGGCACACGTGCGCGATGACCATGGCAATGCTGGTCGAACGCCATCGCGACACCGGCCATCAGGGATTGGGTTCGCCCGGCGTCGATGACGTGCGCTGGCTGCGCCCGGTCTATCCCGGCGACACGCTGAGCGTCGAAACCGAATTGCTGGAAAAACGCCGCAGCGCGACCAAGCCCGATCGCGGCATCTTCAGGACAGCCACACGGGTGTTCAACCAGGACAACGTCATGGTGATGAGCATGACCAGCCGGGCGATGATCCGCACCCGCGATCCGGCGGGAACCGACTTGTAATCTGTCAGGCGTTGTACCTCGCTGGGGCGTTGACGCTTCCGGCCCGGCGTGATTTAGTCCGTTTCGGATCGGGGACTTATGGGGAACAGGTCGCCCGTCAGCCATACCTGAGCGGAAGGATTGCATGCGCATTGTGACGCCCTGCGCCTGTGTGCCGGGACAGACCGGTCGCGGACGATGACGATGGTACCATCCGGCCAGCGCGGTCGAATTCTGTTCATCAGCTACGCGCGCGCCGACCGCGAACGCATCGATCCGCTGACCCGCGTGCTGACCGAGGCCGGGCACCAGGTCTGGTGGGATGCGCTGATCGAGGGCGGCGAGGCTTTTGCCAAAAGCATCGAGAGCGCGCTCGATCTGGCCGATGTGGTGATTGTCGCCTGGTCGGTGCATTCGGTCGCGTCCGACTGGGTGCGTGACGAGGCCTCGCACGGGCGTGATCGCGGGCGGCTGGTGCCGATCTCGCTCGACGGCACATTGCCACCGCTGGGGTTTCGCCAGTACCATTTCATCGATTTCAGCAAATGGCGCGGATCGGCGCAGGCGCCAGAGATTGCCGCGCTGGTCAGCGCGATTGCGGCGGGTGGCACGGCGCGCGCCACGCCCTCGCCCGACGCCCGCGCGCGACCCTCGGCGCTGCGCGCCACGCTCGGCCGGCGGGCCCTGCTGTTCGGCACGGGCAGCGCAGTTGCCGCGCTGGGCGGCGGCTATGCTGCGTGGCGCGTGCTTGGTGCACACGGCGCGCCCGATGGCAGCATTGCCGTCCTGCCGTTCGCCAATCTCAGCGGCGATCCCGAACAGAGCTATTTCTCCGACGGGCTGTCCGAGGAAATGCGCGCAAAACTGGCCGAAGTCGGCGGCTTCAAGGTGGCCGCGCAAATATCGTCGGACCATTTCCGCAACCACGAAGCCGACGCCAGGACGATCGGTGATGCACTGGGTGTGGCCTGGCTGCTCGATGGCAGCGTCCGCCGCGCGGGCGATACCTTGCGCATCACCAACGAACTGATCGAAGTGCGCACCGGCATGACCAAGTGGTCGCAAAGCTATGACCGGCAGATGCGCGACATCTTTGCCGTCCAGAGCGAGATTGCCTCCACCGTGATCCAGGCGATCACCGGCCAGATCCCCGCCGCCGCCGCCACGCTGCTCAAATCGGGCACGGCGGTGGTGGCCGCCTATGACGCCTTTCTGCGGGGCCGGGCCTATTACAACAGCGATACCGGCGAAGATGCCGACCGTAAGGCGCTGGCCAGTTTCGACGCGGCCATCGCCGCAGACCCCAATTATGCGCAGGCGCACGCCATGCGCGCCGACACGCTGCTCGACATTGCCAGCGAATATGCCCCCGCCGACCAATTGGCCGCGCTCCACGCCGATGCCATGGGATCGGCGCGCCGCGCGGTCGAACTGGCACCGCGCTATGCCTATGGCTGGCTGGTACTGGGCGAAGAGACGCTCTATTCACGCCACGATTTCCGCGCCGCCCGGCCGTTTTACGAAAAGGCGCACACGCTGGGCCCGATGGATAGCGAAGTCCTGGGCCAATATGCCTATTTCGCCGCCAGAACGGGGCGCCTGGCTGAAGGCATTGCCGCGATTGAGCGCAAGATCGATCTCGATCGGCTCAATCCCCTGACTTACGAAAGCAAGGGCTTGTTCCTCTATTGCGCCAAACGCTTTGCCGAGGCCGCGCGCTTGTTCGGTCAGGCGCTGGCGATGAGCCCCGGGCTCAGCCATGCGCAATCGAGTCTGGGTTTTGCCCTGTTGTGTCAGGGCGAACTGACGGCAGCGCGCGCAGCCTTTGTTGCCGAACCCGACGAGCGTCAAAGGCTGACCGGGCTGGCACTAGTCGATCGCCGGTTGAAAGCGATGCCCGCCGCACGGCAATCGCTGGACATGCTGGCGCACAAGTTCGGGGATGCCACGCTCTACCTGCAGGCGATGGTGCTGGCCCAATGGGGCGAGACCGACCGGGCGCTCGACGCGCTGGAAAAGGCGCGCGCGGCCAACACCCCCGGGCTTGCCTGGGCGCTGGTCGAACCGATGCTCGATCCGCTACGCGGCCAGGCCAGATTTAAACGCTTGCTGGTCGGGATGGGTCTGCTCTAGTTTGGCTCCGGGGCCTTTCGGCGATTTCCGGGGGCAGTTGCAGAGGGACCGCTGGAATGCGTTCAACAGTTGCGAAAATCGTGGGCATATCTCTTGGCGCGGCGCTGATGCTGACAGCCAATCCGGCGTTCGCCCGCCATCATCATCACCATCGCCATCATCGGCCGCATCATCCCCACGCACCCAAGCAGACCACGCCGCCGGTCGCACCGCAACCGGTCACCGGTTGCGCCGATCACTGCAAACCCTGATCGACAACGGCGTTCGGCGGTGGAGCATTCCGCCGCCGATCAGCTCGGGCGACACTGGATGTCGCCATCCGCATCATAGACCGGTTGCGCCTTGGCATCGGTGATCGACAGATGTCCCCGCAGGATGATCAGCGCACCGCGCGCCTTGGGCGCACTGCCGGGCGCTGGCCGCAAAGTCGCCGCATAGAGCGGCCCTGCGTAATGCGTGTGTGCGCCCTGGGGCAGCGTGGCGCCGTCGCTGGCCAGCGGGATGATCACGACATGGTCGTCAAGCTTCAAAATACCGCGATCCGCCTGCGCCAGAAACACCGCCCCCATCCCGCCGTTGGCCGCGACGAAATTGCATGCCGGGCCGTAGAGCTTGTTCTGCGTCATGTCGGGATAGAGGATCGGCTGTAACGCCAGTTGCGGCATTGAAGGCTTTTGGGTCGGATTCTGGCCCGAACAGGCGCCCAGCGCCAGCACCATCATGGCCATCACAGGTCTGCGCATCATCCCCTCCCGAACAGTTTTTCGATATCCCCATGGGCCAGCTTGATCCACGTTGGCCGACCGTGATTGCACTGGCCCGACCGCGGTGTCGCCTCCATTTCGCGCAACAGCGCGTTCATTTCCGCCACCGACAGCACGCGCCCGGCCCGCACCGAACCATGGCAGGCCATTGTTGCCAGCACCAGATCGATGCGTTCGCCCACCAGCAGGCTGGCGCCGTTACGCGCCAGATCGTCGGCCACATCACGCACCAGCGCCTGCGGATCGCCCTTGCCCAGCGCGGCCGGAACCGCACGCACCAGCACCGCCGCAGGCCCGAACCGTTCGACCACCAGCCCGAACCGCGCCAGCTCTGCGGCGGCTTCCTCGATCCGGTCGCAATCGGGTTCGTCGAGTTCCACCACTTCGGGCAGCAGCAGCGCCTGCGCCGGGGCGTCACCCTGCCCGGCCCCCGCCGCGCGCAGCCGTTCGAGCACCAGCCGCTCGTGCGCAGCATGCTGGTCGACCAGCACCAGCCCATCGTCCGCCTCGGCCACGATATAGGTCCGCGCAACCTGCCCGCGCGCCACGCCCAGCGGATGCGCCTGCGCCTCGGGCACCGGCAGCGCGGCGGGCTCCGCACGCGCCATCACCGCCGCTTCATAGCCGCGCCACGCAGCGCCAGCCTCGCCCAGACGCGGCGATGCAGCGGCGGCAAACAGGCTGGATTGCGGTGCCGCCAGCGGCGCCACAGGCACCACCGGCTCAACCTGCCAGGCCTGCATCGCCGCGCGATCGGGGGTCTGTACCGATCGGCGGTCGCCCTCGGTCAGCGCCTGGCGCAGCCCGGTGACGATCATCGCGCGCACCAGCGCCGCATCGCGAAACCGCACTTCGGTCTTGGCCGGGTGGACATTCACATCGACATCTTCGGCCGGCAGCGTCAGGAACAGCGCCAGCACGGCATGGCGGTCGCGCGCCAGCATGTCGGCATAGGCACCGCGCACCGCACCGATCAACAGGCGATCCTTGACCGGGCGCCCGTTGACGAACAGGTACTGGTGATCGGCCACGCCCCGGTTCCAGGTCGGCAGCCCGGCCACCCCGACCAGATGGTAATCCCCGCGCGCCAGATCGACCGCGACCGAATTGGCCGGCAGATCGCGCGCCACCAGTTGCGCCACCCGTACATCGAGCCGTTCGCCCGGCTGCACCTGCAGCGCGCGGCGCCCGTCATATTCCAGCGTAAAGCCGATATCGGGCCGCGCCATCGCCAGCCGGCGCACCACATCGAGCGCCGCCGCCCATTCCGATCGTGCCGAGCGCAGAAACTTGCGCCGCGCAGGCACCCGGCCAAACAAGTCCTCCACCCGCACCCGCGTGCCCGGCGGCAACGCGGCAGGGCCATCGGCGATCAGCTCACCATGATCGACCACCCGCCGCCAAGCCTCGCCCGTCTCACGCGATCGGCTTTCGATCGACAGCCGCGCGACCGAGGCGATCGAGGGCAGCGCCTCGCCGCGAAAGCCCAGCGTGACCACGCGTTCGAGCGCCGAATCGGCACCGATCAGGCTTTCCGGCAGTTTCGATGTGGCATGGCGTTCCAGCGCCAGCGCGATCTCGTCGGCGCGCATGCCGCAGCCATCATCGCTCACCTCGATCAGCGACAGCCCGCCTTCGGACAGCCGCACCGCGATATGGGTGGCCCCCGCATCGATGGCGTTTTCGACCAGTTCCTTCAGCGCGCTGGCCGGCCGTTCGACCACTTCACCCGCCGCGATGCGGTTGACGAGCTGTTCGGGAAGCCTGCGGATCTGTCGGGTTTCGGGCACCATCATGCAAGCCTAGCGCCGAACCCGTGGATTTTCGAGACAGGTGGCGCAGGTTATCCCGAAATCCGAGTCACAAATGTATGGGTTTTGCGCAAGCCATGCGCTAATGGGGCGCCTTCGCGTGTGCACCCAAGTTTCGGAGCGGCCGGCGTCTGCCAGCCAACCCGCTGATTCGACGGATTTTGTAATGGCCTCGATGTTTTCACGATTCTTCAAATTCGGCTCGCAGAACATTGCGATCGACCTCGGCACCGCCAACACGCTGGTTTATGTGCAGGATCGCGGAATCGTGCTCAACGAACCCTCGGTCGTGGCGATCGAGACTATCAACGGCGTCAAGCGCGTGAAGGCCGTCGGCGACGACGCCAAGATGATGATGGGCAAGACCCCCGACAACATCGAAGCGATCCGCCCCTTGCGCGATGGCGTGATCGCCGACATCGAAGTGGCCGAGGCGATGATCAAGCACTTCATCCAGAAAGTGCACGGCAAGAAAAGCGTATTGCGCTACCCCGAAATCGTCATTTGCGTGCCCTCGGGCTCGACGTCGGTCGAACGCCGCGCGATCCGCGATGCCGCCAGCAACGCGGGCGCCAGCCAGGTGTTCCTGATCCTCGAACCGATGGCCGCCGCGATCGGCGCCGACATGCCGGTCACCGAACCGGTCGGTTCGATGGTGGTCGACATCGGCGGCGGCACCACCGAAGTCGCAGTGCTGAGCCTGCGCGGTCTGGCCTATACCACCTCGGTGCGGGTCGGCGGCGACAAGATGGACGAAGCGATCGTGTCCTATGTGCGCCGCCACCACAACCTGCTGATCGGCGAAGCGACCGCCGAACGCATCAAGAAGGATTATGGCATCGCCACGACCCCGGCCGACGGGATCGGCGAAGCGATCCACATCAAGGGCCGCGACCTGGTCAACGGCGTGCCCAAGGAAATCGTGATCAGCCAGGCCAATATCGCCGAAGCGTTGTCCGAACCGATCGGCGCGATTGTCGAAGGCGTGCGTATTGCGCTGGAAAACACCGCGCCCGAACTCGCGGCCGATATCGTCGATCAGGGCATCGTGCTGACCGGTGGCGGCGCGCTGATCCGCGGGCTGGACGAACATTTGCGTGAAGAGACCGGGCTGCCGGTGTCGGTCGCCGAAGATCCGCTGAGCTGCGTCGCGCTGGGCACTGGCCGTGCGATGGAAGATCCGATCTATCGCGGCGTGCTGATGACCGCCTGACGGGCGGGCTTCGGCGCGTTCAGCACAATTTCATCGTATCCGGCGTCATCACAGGGCATGTGCCCTGGCGCAGGGTACGGTCGGAAAGGGAATAGAATTTATGGCGCGGTCGCGAGACTTGCGCCCGGGCTATTCGCGCAGGGCGCAATACGGCATCTTTACCGGCTACGTCATTGCCGTCGTGGGCATCGTGGTCGGGTTGATCGCGCTTGCCCTGTCGCTGTTCAATCCCGGGGCTTTTGCCTTTTTGCGCGGCGCGGCAAGCGAAGTGGTGGCGCCGGTGGGCGAAGCCTCGGCCACCGCGCGCCGGTCGGGCGCCGGGCTGATCGCGACGATCGGCGCCTATTTCGAAACCGGCCACCAGAACCTGGAACTCACCCGCGAAGTGGCAGGCGCGCGCGCCAACGCCGTCACCGCGCGGGCAATTGCCGATGAAAATCGCCGGTTGAAGGCGCTGTTGCACATCGTCGACCCGGCCCTGCCGCCGGTTGCCAGCGCGCAACTGATCGGTTCGACCGCTGCCAGCGCACGCCGCTATGCGATTATCGACGCTGGAGAGGCACGCGGTGTGCGCGCAGGCCAGCCGGTGCGCGCCGCCGCAGGCCTGATCGGGCGCGTGGTCGAAACCGGACGCGACACCGCACGCGTGTTGCTGATCAGCGATGCCGAAAATGTCGTGCCGGTGCGCCGCGCGGGCGATGGCCTGGCCGGGTTTGTCCAGGGCGCCGCCAATGGCCGGATCGAAATCCGCTTGCTGACAATGGGCAACAACCCGCTGCACCCCGGCGACGTGTTTGTGACATCGGGTTCGGGGGGGATCTATCCACCCGGCATTCCCGTGGCGGTGGTTGCCACCGCGCGCCGCGAAGGTGCCGAAGGGCGCCTGGCGGCAGACCCGGCGGCCACCGACTATGTACTGGTGCTGCCGACGTACAAGGGTGATGCGGTTGCCGCGATGGCGGCCAGCGTAAAGGCCGCCGGCCCGCCGTTGAAAGACGAAAACTGAGCCATGGCGCAGACTGCACGCCCAGCCAGCACGCGTCTTGTCGACCGGCGCGATGTCGCCCCGCGCCGCCCGATCAACCGCGCGCCGCTGCCATGGCTGGCGGCAGGGCTGCCGTGGGTGTCGATCATGGCGATGTCGCTGGTGACATTTTCGCCGGTGATCGCCTCTGCCCCGGTGATCCCGCCGTTCGCCTTCATGACATTGCTCGCCTGGCGCATGCTGCGGCCCAGTTTCCTGCCGGTATGGGCCGGATTGCCACTGGGCGCGTGGGATGATCTGTTCAGTGGACAGCCGTTCGGATCGGCCATCGTGCTATGGTCGGCGGCCATGCTGGCCATGGACGTGATCGACGAACGGTTTTTGTGGCGCGGGTTCCGGCAGGACTGGCTGGCCGCCGCAGTGCTGCTCAGCGCCTATCTGGTGCTGGCCTCGGGCCTTGCCGGGGTGGCGGCGCACTATCCGCTGCCGCTGACGATCGGGCCGCAATGGCTGATGACCGTGGTGCTGTTCCCGGTGGTCAACCGGCTGGTCGCGCTGCTCGACAAGCTGCGCCTGCTGCCGCTGCGACGGCTGTGACGGTGCGGCCATGAAAAAGAGCGAAAAACTGCCGATGACCGCCGCGCGGCTGACGCAGACCTTTGAACGGCGCACGTTTCTGCTCGGCGCGGTTCAGGGCGGCGTGGGGCTGTTGCTGGCCGGACGGCTGGGCTATCTCGCGGTCGCCGAAAACGCCAAATATCGCGCCGCTTCGGAAAGCAACCGGGTCAATCTGTCGCTGATCCCGCCCCGGCGCGGCTGGGTGCTCGACCGCAACGGCAATGCACTGGCATCCAACCGCGCCGATTTCCGCGTCGATCTGATTCCCGACCGGCTGATCGATCCCGATGCCACGCTGGCCACGCTCAAGGGCCTGCTCGATCTGCCCGACGATCACATGGCCGATATCAAGGACAAGATCGGCAAATCGCGCGGGTTTCAACCCGTCGAAGTCGCCAGCAAGCTGGAATGGGACAAGTTCGCCGCGGTCAGCGTGCGCCTGCCCGAATTGCCCGGCGTGATCCCGCAGCGCGGCTATTCCCGGTTTTATCCGGCGGGTGCGGCGGTGGGCCATCTGGTCGGCTATGTCGGGCCTGCCTCGGCCGATGACTATGTGCGCGAACACAACCCGCTGTTGATCACACCGGGCTTCAAGATCGGCAAGGATGCCCTTGAAAAGGCATTTGAAGTTCGCCTGCGCGGGGTGCCCGGCGCGCGCCGGGTCGAGGCCACTGCCAGCGGCCGCGTGGTGCGCGAACTGGGCACGCGCGAAGACGTACCGGGCCAGCCGGTGCAATTGACGATCCATGCCGGCCTGCAGGAATATGCCGCCCGCCGGATGGGGCTGGAAAGCGGGTCGGTGGTAGTGATGGATTGCCTGACCGGCGACGTGCTGGCGATGGTGTCGATGCCCTGTTACGATCCCAATTCGTTTTCCGACGGGATCGGCCGCATCGAATGGAAGATGCTGTCCGAAGACGACCATGTGCCGTTGCGCAACAAAGTGCTGCGCGGTCTCTATCCCCCCGGATCAACGGTCAAGCCGATGGTCGCGCTGTCGTTTCTCGAAGCCGGGCTCGATCCGCATGCCACGGTCAATTGCGCGGGTGGCCTGCGCGTGGGCAACCGGGTGTTCCATTGCTGGAACCACCACGGCCACGGCACCACCGACATGATGAAGGGCATCTATCAGTCGTGCGATGTCTATTTCTATCATTTCGCGCAACAGATCGGCATGGACACCATCGCCACAATGATGCGGCGCATGGGTCTGGGCGGCGAATTTCCCCTGCCCTACCCCGGCCAATCCTATGGCACGGTGCCCGATCCGGCGTGGAAACTGCGCAAGTATCACAAGGAATGGGCGGTCTATGACACCGTCAACGCGACCATCGGCCAGGGCTATATGCTGGTCAATCCGTTGCAGCAGGCGGTCTATGTCTCGCGGCTGGCCTCTGGGCTGAAACATATGCCCCGCATCGTGCTGGATCGCCACGCGCCGCCACCGCCCTCGATGGGATTTGCCCAGGATCACCTCGATCTGGTGCATGCGGCGATGAACGAAGTGGTCAACGGGCGCGGCACGGCAGGCAAGGCGCGCATCCCGATCCCTGGCGTGCTGATGGCGGGCAAGACCGGCACCGCGCAAGTCGTCGGGCTCAACATGGGCAATGGCAAGGGCGGCGAATGGAAACGCCGCGACCACGGCCATTTCATCTGTTTCGCACCGTTCGACAAACCGCGCTATGCCGCCGCAGTGGTGGTCGAACACGGCGGCGGTTCGGGCGCGGCCTATCCGATCGCGCGCGATGTGATGACCTATCTGTTCGACCAGACCAAGGCCATGGCCGTGCTCGACGATTACGAGCGCCAGTGGGGCGGCACGCTGCAACAGCGCATGGCCGCCAAATATGCCGCCTATGCCGCGAAATACGGCGCCACCGCGCCCGCTGCGCCCGAAGACGAAGCCGCCAACCAGGCCGCCAACCAGGATGATCGGGACGACGAACCCGCCACCCCGCAGACCGACGCCGCCAGCCCCGCGCCCGAACCCGATCCGGCGCCCATCGCCACACCGTTGCCCGCTGCGCCCGCGCCGACACCGACCGGGGGAACCACCCAATGATGCCCCGCGCATACGTGCCACAGGCGCTGGCGCGCCAGCCGTGGCAGGTGATCATCCCGTTGACGGCGTTGACGCTGTTTGGCGGCACCGTGCTCTATTCGGCGGCGGGCGGACGCCTGACCCCGTGGGCGGGCATGCATGTCGCGCGCTTTTTCGGATTTCTGGTGATGGCCATGCTGCTGGCGCGCGTGCCGCAGGACTGGTTCAAGCGCGTGGCGCTGCCAGGATACGCCGTGCTGTGCGCGCTGCTGGTGCTGGTCGAACTGATCGGGCGCATCGGGGGCGGCAGCCAGCGCTGGCTCAATCTGGGGTTCATGACGCTGCAACCGTCGGAACTGATGAAGCCGGGCATCGTGCTGGTACTGGCGTGGTTCTATGCCATGTTGCCGCTCAACGAAGTGCGCGCCTGGCGGGCGATCGTGCCGCCGCTGGTGATGCTGGCGATCCCGGCGGGGCTGGTCATGCTGCAACCCGATCTGGGCACCGCGCTGGCGATCAGCTTTGGCGCGCTGATGATGATGTTCATTGCCGGACTGCCACTGTGGCTGTTTGTCGGCGGGGGCCTGGGCGCGGCGATTGTCGCGCCGATCATGTTCTTTTTCGTGATGCACGACTATCAGCGCAAACGCGTGCTGGTGTTTCTCGATCCCGAAAGCGATCCGCTGGGATCGGGCTATCACATCACCCAGTCAAAGATCGCGATCGGGTCAGGCGGGATCTTTGGCAAGGGGTTCGGCAACGGCTCGCAAAGCCATCTCGATTACCTGCCCGAGGCGCACACTGACTTCGTGTTTGCGACAATGGCCGAAGAATGGGGCATGGTCGGCGGGCTGTTCGTGCTGGCGGTGTTTGCCGTGGTGCTGAGCTGGGGGCTGAACGTGGCACTGCGCGCGCCCGACCGGTTTTCCCGCCTGCTTGCCGCAGGCATGGTCACCACGATCTTTTTCTATGTGTGCATCAACATGATGATGGTCATGGGCCTGGCCCCGGTGGTCGGCATCCCCCTGCCCTTCCTCAGCCACGGCGGCTCTTCGATGATGACCAACATGATCTGCATCGGCACGATCATGGCCGTCGACCGCTGGTCCCGCCAACGCCCGCGCGGGCTCGGCTGAAAAATTTTGCCCAGGCCCCAGATTGGGGCTTGGCAGACCGCCAAAAATCGCTAGAGGAGCGCTTCCCACGCGGCCAGCACGGCTGGCGCGACAGTGATGGACACATAGCTCAGTCGGTAGAGCAGCTGACTCTTAATCAGCGGGTCCTTGGTTCGAACCCAAGTGTGTCCACCATTTTTCAATGACTTGGGTGATGATTTAGCCTCATATGTGTGCGGCTGGCGTCGTTAGGCATCATGCCCTCTATTTCCGCGCCCCCAATCACCAGCTCACTGCCCAGACAGCGCCTTCCTAATCCTGACACTGGCCACTACCGTGCGCCATTGTGGAACTGGTGCCTCGGCACAGCAATTGGGTGCGCGATCCTGCTGCCACAAATTGCACAGGGCCGTCAGTGATCACCGGTCGCGTCCCCCTACGTGGTGTAGGTTCCGATGGTAGCGAAGCTGACCGGCCGCGCGCTTTCGGAATTGCGCTGTAGCCGGCCGGTCAGCTTCGCGGGTGGTCGTCGGAGATCTTCGGATAAGGTTGGGTTGCGAGACTCAAACCTTTGGAGAGCGCCGATAATCGAAGATAGGATGAACGTTCAAGCGCTGCTGGGAAAAAGTGCATTTTCCCAAACGAGGACCCAATCACTCGCCTCGTCGGCGCTATCCTGCTCGAACAAAACGATGAATGGGCCGTCCAGCGCGCCCACTACATGACGCTGGAAGGTGTGTCGCTATTGAGCGATGATCAAATCGGTCTTGCTGGGCATCGCCTTGACTACGCCGGCGAAGTTGCACCACACAGTGGGACACGATCGCGGCAAGAGCCGGCCGCATGTCGGCTGTCGGGCGCATTGCATGATGATTGTCTTGCTATGCACACGGGGCGCGGCCCATCGATCCTATGGATAATTGTGATGACTTTAACCTCAATTTGCGATGAATTGTCGGGCAATGACAGCCATCGCCAGTCAAATGGTCCAGTCAATTTGACCATCGAAGTCCTTGATGACTTCACCGCCGCGCGCGGGCGGCCTCGACTGGCTTGAAGCCATAACGCGCAAATATCACCATGGCTTGCGGTGAACGTATGAACGTCAGCCAGGCTTGCGCTGCGTCGGGATGCCGTGCACCTGCAATCACTGCGCCCGCATAGGTCTCGGTGGCATTCTGCGCTGCCGGAATATCGATATGGGCTATCGGATTGCCGATCTGTTCCTGAAACAGCGCTTCGGATTGCCAGGTGACGCCCGCATCGACCAGGCCCTGCATCAGATACAACGGCGTCTGCCGGTGGTGGATGTGGGTAAGCATGGCACTGCCATCGGCGATCTTGGAGTCATAGATCGCTTTGGCCAGGTCCTCGCCGCCAGCCTTGAGCAGCGATTCCCGGATCTGCCGGGCAATGCCTTCAAACTCCGGGTTCGGCATCGCAAGCCGCACATCGCTGCGCGCCAGATCGGCCAGCGAGGCGATCGCCTTCGGGTTGCCTTTGTGCACCATGATGGTCAACGTGTTGGTCACATAAGGGATCGCCGGGCCGGTCAACAGATGCTGGTCGATCAACCGGTTCACCGCGCCAAGCCCGGCAAAGTAGACATCGCCCCGCGCTGTCCAGGTCATGTTGCCGCTGGTGATGCGCCCCCCTGCCCTGATCTGTTCAACCAGCAGGCCGGGCGGGATCGTTTCCCAAAAGAGCCGACCCTTGTAGGCGGGATTGACGTCTTCGAATGCCTTGACCAGCGGCGCCATCACGAAAAAGTAATTGCCCCCGACATAGAGTACGAGCCGGGGATCGGTCAGGTCGCCATGAAAATCGGCCAGCACGTCGATTTGCGGCACAGTGAATTCGACACCACGGTTAGCCGCATCGTTGTTGGCGCCGTGTTGCCACGGCGGGGCAAACTGATCGCCCGGCGCCTGAGCAAAGGCCTGAGCATAGCACGCCAGCAGGCACGCGGCGGCCCACCCGAACCGCCTAGCGAGCATATGCGAACCCCGCACGTTGCAGTTCAGGCAGCGTCGCGACCGCACCGGGCATCAGCACAACACCGGACACCAGGTGATTGGTCAGATCCGCGGCCAGCGCATCGACCGACAAACGATCGGGATTGGTGCCCGCTGCCGCCAGCTTTGCCGCCAGTTCCCACAGCGCATTGTGGCACGACATGAACACCGCGCCGCGCTGTTGGAGGGCGGGAATAGAGCCGTTGTCGGCGGAATAGATGCCGTGTGGGTTCTGGATATCGCCCGGATCGGCGCTGGCGGCTGGACGCGGCTGGATCAGGGTGTTGCGATCAAAACCCTTGGGCGCAATCTGGGCAAGCTCGTATTTGTCCCAGGCCAGTTGGTCGAGCAAAGCCAGATTGGCGCTGCCATGGGTGGCTGAAACCACCAGGAAATCACGATGGCCAAACCCGAACACCTGGCCGTTGAGCGAATTGCGCATGGCGTTGAGCCAGGGCCCGGCCAGATCGGTAACATCCCACGCCTGCTTGACTGCGCCGCCATAGGCCAGGACATCACTCAGCGCTTCGTGATCCCATTGTTCGGGATGATCGAGAATCATCGGCACGGTTTTGTAATCACGGCGGCGGGGCGCGCGGGCGAGTCGGCGGGACAACTCGTCGATCGTGGCGCTTACCTGCCCCGGCTGGTCGGGCGCGGCAATAGCCGGGGTTGCAGCCAACGCGCCGGCAGCCATCGCCATCGTCTGGATGACCGCTCGGCGATCAGTGGCACGCATGATGTTCTCCTTCAAAATCAGGGCCTGACAACGCCCGCGCGGATTGGCGCGAAAGGGCCGAACTTGTGCTGGCTGGCGGGAAAACCGTCGGCGTAAGGACCATAAGGCGTATCGACCGGCTTTTCGCGGCGATTGGGAAAATCCCGATCGAGATCAGCCTTGTGCGGGCGCGGTTGGGTCTCGATATAGGCCGCCACATCCCAGGCATCGGTGACCGACAGCGCCGGATCGGCCCATGTTGTGCCGTTGGGCATATTGTTGTGAATGAAATTCGCGGCATTGGTCAGGCGCGCCATTCCCGCACCGTCGTTGAAGCTGTCCGGGCCCCACAAGGGCGGGGCCACATAGCCCTGACCACTCCCACCTTGCCCTTCGCCATGCACGCCATGGCAGACCGCGCATTGCCCGGCATAGACCTGTTGCCCGCGCACGGGATCGGCCGCGCGTGCAAGTTCGGGCATAAGCCCCGGCCCACTGCCTTCCGTCAAGCGGCCGACCGGTTGTCCCGTCGACAGGAACTTCAGATAGGCAACAATTGCTGTCATCTCCGGGCCACTTTCGGGCAATGGCCTGCCATTGAGGCTGCGCATTAAGCAACCGTTGACGCGATCCTCAATCGTGCCGACTGAGCCCGATCTGGCCCGATAAGCGGGATAGGCGGCAAAGGAGCCGACCAGCGGCAAGCCAAATTTTTTCGTACCGCCGTCGATGTGGCAACTTTGACAGTCAAGCCCGTTGCCGCCAAAACGGCGGGCAGGATCGGTTGCCCCCGGGCCAATCAGCGCCGCCGTCCGCAGGACGAGATCGTGCCCCTTGCGCACGGTGCGGCCCCAGACATCATCGGGGAGGCTGGCGATATCGGGAACCGTCCAGAGCGCAGGTTGAAGCACCGTGGATGAAGCGGCGCTGGCCCGGACCACGTGCATGGCGGACCATCCGGCCGCAAGCGCAACAACCGCCAGCCCGATCGGGATAGCCTTCACACTGGCCATTGACCCTTCTCCCACAAGCCACGGTCGCAGGGCCCCCGTACCGGGCGCTCCTGATCGCCAGTACCGTGGCTACGACCCCTGAAATCCTCGATCCAATGGATTATTCATATCATTGCTATAGCAATATCGGCTTGATCGCGATCTTTCCTGCACAGGCGTCCGATCGCTGAAAGGTAAACCGCGCGGAGCTTGATACCGCAAACCGCCGAGTGCCGGACCGGAAGTCGGTCAGAACTTCAAGCGCAGGCCTGCTGTCGGGGCGAATTCATTGGTGAACAGATAGTCGCTGGCAAAGCCGTTGGTTACATTGCTGGCCATGAAGCCGGCGTAGACATCGATGTGCCTGTTGACGCCAAAGACCGCAGCCGCCGAAAGCGCCTGGAGGTCGCCGCTACAGCCGCTGCTTGCGCTGGTCGTGCAACCGGTGTGGGTGCCGGTGGCATAGCTGTTCTGGTGGACATTGTAATATGCGAGGCGCAGGGCAAGCCGGGTGGTCACCGCCACTTGTGCGCCCAGCCAGAACACCTGAAGCTTCTTGGGGTTGGTGTAGGCCGTCTGGTTGAGATCGGCATAGGGGATCGTATAGCCACCGATGGTGCTGTACGCCGTGCCGGTGGCACCGCTCAGGGGTGTGGCGGGATTCTTGTATTCGATGTGTTCATAGGCGCCGAACAGTTTGATCGGCCTGACGAGCTTGACCACATACGATCCCATCACGCTGAAGGCCTGGTTGTCGGAGATCGTGCCGGCAAGCGATGTGCCGACGCTGCAACCGGGGCATGCGGTCATCAGCGCACCGACTTGCGCTGCGCTGAGCGAGGCCGCAGATACCGCTGCCGTAACTTTCTGGTAATAGACATCGATCGAACCGTTGGCAGTCGACGCGCCAAGCTCGAAGCCATAGGCGGTTTTGGCCTCGCCGCTGTACTGGGTGAACTTGTAGAGCGCACCGGCACGGACATGGTCGACCTGGACGAGGTATTTCACCGAATCGTCAAAGCGCCGGTCCTCGGTATTGCCGCCACCGGCATAGACGCCCGAATAGCCTATGATCGAGAAGGCCAACGCAAGGGCCATCGGGTCATAAAGACCGACCCCGTCGGCAAGCAGGTTGGTCTGGCGGCCGAACGTGATCGTGCCGAAATGCTTCGAGGCGATGCCGACATAGGCCGCGCTGTTGAAGGCCTGGCCAGCATAGCTCGAATCCGATGCCATGGTTTGCGACGCGAGCGCCACCCCGTTGTTGATGGTCAGCGCCTTGGGCCCGTCGCTGAGATTGCCCGATGTCGGATTGAACGCCGTTTCAAGCTTGAAAACGCCCGCGAATTCGTCGTCGACAGGTTCCTTGCCCGCCAACGCGACTTTCGACTGGCCCAGGCCGCTTGGCACGACCGCGGTGATCGGCCGGTTGTTCTGTTTGGTGATGAACGAATTGGTACCGGCGGGGTAATAGTCGCTTTCCGGGGCGCCGTGGCTGTCATGCTGGACGCCGACATCGATGATCCCCGATAACGTGATGCCGTGAAACGTCAGGCTGTCGTCGCCGCCGGACGGCACGCTTTGCGCCTGAGCGCCGGATGCCAGACCGAGCCACAGCGTGGTTCCGAGCAGGGCCACGGTATGGCTGGCCTTTGACACCCTGAACAAACCCGAACTCGACACCAACGACAGTTCCATGGCAAGGTTCCTGATTTATTTTTCATTTGCGCAATATTTCAGTCACGACTTGCAGTTTTTTTGAAAAATACCGATTGAATACTGAAAATTCGCCAATGCGATGAAAATTCATGCTTTATTCGTGATGATATTTTGCACACTTGCCGAGGATATAGGTGATGGTGATTTAAGTTGAGGTATCGACCCCACTGCGTTGAGTACGCAGTGGGGTCGACGGGCCCGATCAGCCGCGGCGAACCGTCGCGGTGTCAAAAGGCGTAGCGAGCCCCCACCACCGGTGCGGTGTTGTTGTTGTGATAATAGGGAACGCCCGGCCCATGCGGAATGGCGATGGCCAGCCCACCGGTCACGGCCGAATAGGTAATCCCGGCAAAGGTGTCGAAACGCCGGTTGAAACGATGGTCGGCATAGAACGACACTTCATCCAGCGCGCCGGCGCATGACGCGCGCATCGAGCTGGGGGTTCAGGTTTGCGGAATCCGGAAATCGTACTGGTATTCGTGATAGTACGACACGGTGAAATCGGTCTTTTTGGCGTATGTGTATTTTACGCCGGTCCAGAACACCGCGACGTTCTTGTCGGAATCGAGGTTGTTGTCCTCCACCCCGCTGAGGATATAGCCGCCCTGCGCGGTGGCGCCGATGCCCAGCGGGTGGGCCGGATTTTTGTACAGAATATGTTCGAAGCCGGCATAGAGCCGGACGTTGTC
This sequence comes from Novosphingobium sp. FSW06-99, assembly GCF_001519065.1. Classification (GTDB taxonomy): domain Bacteria; phylum Pseudomonadota; class Alphaproteobacteria; order Sphingomonadales; family Sphingomonadaceae; genus Novosphingobium. The sequence goes on along the minus strand of NZ_KQ954255.1, from coordinate 220,916 downwards.
GAGGGTATATTTCGCAGCGACCATGATCGCCGAGTTGTCGGTGACGATGCCGTATACGGTGTTGGCCGGATCGATCAGGTTTGCGCCCGAGATGGGGTTGGTGTTGATGCTGTTGGTGGTCGATTGATAAGGCTGCGTCAGGCTGGTCGGCCCGAGCAGCGGATTGACT
>NZ_KQ954255.1:6781-220722 GCF_001519065.1 Novosphingobium sp. FSW06-99 | reverse complement strand
ACCCCGCGCGCGCGCCGTCGCCGACAAACGAATAGGCGGCGCGGGGCAGCCCGTTGTTGAGGACGTTGGTGCCGACCTGGTTGGCCAGATCGCCCGATTGCGGATTGATCCCGGTCGAGGCGTTGAACACCACCGACCAGCCCGGCGTGAATTCCTCTTTGCCCCGGATGCCAACCCCGGTCTGCGACAGGTTGTTCTGCGCGAATACGAACCGCGACCCGCCGCCGTTCTTGCTCAGCAGCGATTCGCCTTCATAGTTGTCGGCGTTTTCTGGCAGGCCGTGGCTGACCCAGCCCACGCCGATGTCGAGTGTGCCGTAGATGGTGATGCCGTGCCAGGTCAGCGGGTGTTCGTCGTCGGCCTTTGGTCCACCACTCGGTGCGGGCGCGGTTTGGGCCACGGCGGCAGCACACGTGACCAGAGCGGCCACGGCAACCGATGCAGCCAGAATTTTCCCTTTGAAACAGATCGCTGAAATCATTTTCGCCCCCCTTTGCCATGCCACACCCGGACACGGCTCGATTTTCTGTATTCTTTCGAATATAGCTTGAGGCACGAACGGGCAACGGTCTGGCGGGGCGCCATGGCGCAAAACGACGTGCGGGCCAGAATTCCGGTGCTGCCGGAATTCTGGCCCGCACGTTTGGGGCGCAGGGAACCTGCCCGGCGCAATCAACCGATCGCGCCGGGCCGTTCGATCAGAACGGGTAGTAGCGGAAGCTGATCAGACCCATGTTCTGGTTGACGCGGGGAACGCCGTTCGAGTTGTTGCTGACGAACAGTTCGCGCTGGGTGTAATCGTACTGCAGACCCACCTGGGCGCGACCGAACGAACCGCTGTAGATTTTCTGCCACAGGCCGGCGGTGATCTGACGGATCGCGCGGGTATTGCCACCGCAGGTACCGCCTTCGGTGAAGCAACCGCTGTCGTTCGCCGCAAGGTTGCCGATGCCATAGCTGCCCGAAAGCGGCAGGGCGGATTCGAATTCCTCACCCGCATAGCCATAGACATCCAGCATGCTGGTGGGATGCAGAACCGCACCGCCAAGCATGATGGTTTCCTTGATCGCGTGGATCGACCCGTCAGCATCGAACGTCACGTCGGGCAACTGGGTCGAACCATAGCGACCGATACCCTTGCCACCCAGATAGCTGAACTGCAGGTCGAACACCTTGGGCACGGCCTGCAGGGTCACGCCGCCGCCAAAGCCGGCCGAACCCTTGTTCACGTTGTACTGACCGTTGACGCGCGCGGTGGCGGTACGTTCGATCGCCATGCCCTCGATATGCAGCGCATGCCCGGCGATATCGCCCTGATAGGCGACCTTTTCGATAAAGTCGGGAACGCTGTTGAGCGTCAGCGAGTTGGCGCTGTTGTAGCCCGAACCGCCGGTGATCGAACTGGTCACCGTGCTAGGCACAGTGCCGCCGAACAGGGTCGCCGGGCTTTCAACCGAAGCGCCGATCCACAGGTGATGGTCGGCAAAGTCGGCCGTCAGACGCACACCCGGGTTGCGGGTCCAGGCAAAGCCGGGAACGTATTGCGCGTCGATCACCAACGGAATGACTTCCGAACGCGGCGTCAGGCCCTTGCCCTGAAGCGTGGCGAGCGACCAGCTCTGACCGGCCAGGAAATGGATGCCGCTGTCGCCGCGATCCCAGTCGACCTGGCCATAGAGCACGCGGATACGCGGGTTGTAGCTGTTGCTTTCGTTCGAGTTGGCCGTCTGCGCCGCACCCTGAAAGTCGAATTCGCCATACATCGACAGCGTGGTGTGCTCGCTCGGCTTGCCCTGGGCAAGGAACGACAGGCGGCTCTGCCGCGCGGTGAAGCGGCCTTCGCCCACATAATAGTTGTGCGCGTTGGGGAACGGCACCGAAAAGCTCGATGCGATGTCGTTGCCCTGATAATGCTGACGATAGACACCGGCCAGTTCAAGGAAGCCACCGGGCGTGATCCGGATACCCTTGAAGTCGATATAGCCCTTGGCGTGTTCCTTTTCGATCGCGCTCGCGACTTCGGTGTCGGCAGCAGCTTTGGCCAGCTTCGGCGTTTCAGCCACGCTCTGGCTGAGCGAACCGACCTGCTGCTGGGTCTGGGTCACCTGCACCTGGGTCTGGGCAACCGCGGTCTGGGTGGTGGCAACGGTTTCACGCTGCGCCTTGATTTCTTCGCGCAGCGCAGTGACCTGAGCCTTCAGCTCTTCGACTTCGCTCTTGAGCACAACCGATTCGGAGCTCTTGGCAGCCGGGGCGGTGTGGTGATGATGCGGCTTGGCATGCTTTTTCTCAGCGGCTTGTGCGTTCGGCGCGAGAACCGCGCCGATGGATACCGCTGCCAGCAGCGCATGTTGCAATTTCATGATGGGAACCCTCTGCGATCATGGTTGATGCTGGGCCCCGGTATGGGGAGGATGTTGCGGTATTGTGACAGAGCCCGTAGACGCGGGGTTCAGTCCGACGGAGCGTCGCAACGCGGCCCGGGTGGGTCTTTCATGCAACACATGCCAACCTGGTTATTCGCGCGCCAAGACGCCCCGGCGCGTCCGACGGCGACCGCGTTCACCCAAACCGATCACTCGCGATACCAGTCGCGCGCAACCTTGATATCTGCGACATGCCCGTCGGCGACCGGCGCCGTGACGCGCCAGTTCACATGGTCGATGAAATCGTTGGTATGTTCGACATCGCCGTAAGTGCACATGAGGGTCCCTTGCGAAGCGACAGTGCAACGGCCGCCTGCCGCGCGGAGCCGGTCTTGCGCTTCGGCAGCGGCCAGGCCAACCGGTATCGCCGTCCGCAAGGCGCCATAGGCCTGCTGCAATTCGCCAACTGGCGTCGGAATGTCCTGCCAGTTCGGCAAGGCAGACGCAAACTGGCGATAGGGCTGCATCCCGGCTTCAAGATCGGCAAAGCGCAACGCCGCAGCCGGCTCCGCCATCACGGCATGGGGCGCCACCAGGGCGAGCGCGAGAACGCCCCCACAAGCGATCGAAGTGATTTTTGCCATCAGCATCTGGGTTGTCCTTGGTTAACGAAGGAAGGGCAAGGTTGGCTTGTCCGAACTCTGTTGGGTTAGCGCGCCGTGCGCGGCGATTTGCCCGGCGCCCAGCCACCACCCAGCGCGCGGGCCAGCGACACCGCCGAATTCAGGCGCAAAGTGTGCACTTCGATCGCGCGGCGTTGTTCGAACAGCGCAGTGGTCTGCGCAGTGACCACATCGAGGTAATTCGACACGCCCTTTTCATAGCGCAGCATCGACAAGTCGGCGGCCTGCTGGGCCTGGGTGGCGGCGCGGATTTGGGCGCTGTCTTCGTCGCCGAAATGGTGGAGCGCGGACAGGCTGTCCTCAACCTCCTGAAACGCGGTCAGGGCGGTGGCACGGTATGCCGCGCCGGCTTCATCCCAGCGCGCGCGCGCAGCACGCACTTGCGCGGTGCGGCGCCCGCCGTCGAACAGCGTCAGCGCCAGCGTCGGGCCAACCGCCCAGAACGCGTTGCCCGCCATGGCAAGGCCCGCCAGACTGGTGGCGTTGGTTCCGCCCTGTGCCGTCAGATCGATGGTCGGGAAGAACGCGGCGCGCGCCACCCCGATGGCCCGGTTGGCACCATACATCCGCCGTTCCGCCGCCGCGACATCAGGCCGCCGCTGCAACAGGGTCGAGGGCAGACCGGCCGGCATCACTGCAATTTGCAGCGTGGCATTGGCAACAGGCAGCGCGAACGCAGAAGCCGGCGTGCCGATCAGGCTGGCAATGGCATGTTCCAGCGCGGCGCGCGCGGCGCGGACATCGGCCAGTTGCGCCTCTGCATCGGCAAGCTGTGCACCCGAGCGACCGGTATCGATCTCGGTCGCCACCCCGCCAACGTAACGGCTGCGAACAACATTGTCCGCCTCGGTATAGACGGCGATGTTGCGCTTGAGCAGGTCGGTCTCCGCATCGAGCCCGCGCAGCACGATATAGGTCGTTGCCAGTTGCGCCTGCAGGCTGAGGCGTATGGCGGCGGCATCATCGGCGCTGGCTACGGCGTTGGCGCGCCCGGCCGCGATCGAATCCCGGACCCTGCCCCACACATCGACTTCGTAGCTCGCGCCCAGTCCCGCAATATTGTTGCCGTAATAGACCGGCTGGCTGGCGCTGCGCAGCGGGCGGTCATCGGATTGCCGATCGGTCCCCAGCGATGCCGCCGACCCGATGGTGGGCAAGGCATCGGCCTGTGCCACGCGCAAGGCCTGTTGCGCCTCCTGGCTGCGCGCCAGGGCAGCGGCCAGCGTCGGGCTGTTATCGGACAGGCGCTGTTCGAGCGTGTCGAGCTGCGGATCGCCAAGCGCGCGCCACCAGTCGGCGGTTGCCGCATCAGGCGTGGTCGCCTGCGCCCAGATGCCGTCCTCGCGGAAGCTGTCGGCCGATGCCACATTGGCCGGGTAGACCGCGGCCGGGTGATAAGGCGGCGCGCCTGCACATCCGGCCAGCAGCAACAGCGCACCGGCCAGCAGCGCCTGTCGATGCAGGCGCCGACCCCTGCGGATCATGGGCGTGCTCCCGCCGAAGCGTCGGTCACCGCCACCGCTTCGCCTTCGCTGATCGAATCCGGCGGATTGGCGATGATCCGCGTGCCGGGGACAAGACCCGAATTGATCTCGACTCGCCCGCCCAGATCGCGCCCGATCACCACCGGGACAAGATGGACTTTGCCGTCAGCGGTGACCGTGGCGACCTGGCTGCCATGATCGCGCAGCACCAGCGCGCCCGAGGGCACGATCAGGCGTTGTCCGCCACCAGGCAGCGCAAAGTGCACTTCGGCATACCCGCCCGGTTTCAGCTTGAACCCCGGATTGTCGGTCTTCAACTGCACTTGCAGCGATCCGCTGCGCTGGTCGATGGCAAACGACTGGTCGGTCAGCACCGCCGGAAACGTTTCGCCCGGATAATCGGGCAATTTCAGCGTGGCGGTCAGACCCGCGTGCATCGCCGCCGAATATTGCTGCGGCACGTTGACATAGATGCGGATGCGCCGTTCGTCGGCCATGGCAAACATCGGCGTCTGGTTGGTGGCGCCCGGGCCGACCAGATCGCCGATATCGGCGTTGCGCTGCGTAACCAGCCCGGCAAACGGCGCCCGGATCGTGGCATAGCGCTTCATCGCCAGCAACCGGCCAAGTGCGGCAGAGGCCTCTTCGACGGCGGCGGCGTGGGTCTTGGCGTCGGCGTTCTTCTCGTCGGTTTCCTGCACCGACACGGCCTTGCTCTTCAACAGGTCGTTCCACCGCGCCGCGGTCGAACGCGCCAGCGCGGCTTCGGCACGCACGCGGTCAAGCGTGGCGCGCGCCTGGATGATCTGCTGATCGAGTTCAGGCGTGTCGATTACCGCCAGTGCGGCATTCTCGCCCACGTCGGCGCCGATATCCTTATTCCAGGTATGCACATAGCCGGCGACGCGGGCATAGATATGCGCGGTGAACCAGGCCTGCATCGTGCCGGGCAGCACCAATTCGTTAGCCGCGCCCGAGGGGATCGGGGTGATCAGCCGGACATTGGGCCGGGCCTGGATATTGGAAGTGGCCTGCGCCTCGTGATCGTCACGCACGCGGACATAGATGCCCCCCGCCAGCACCAGGACCAGCAACCCGGCCGCGATCGCGCCAAACCGGGCAAGACCCCGAGGCGGAGTCCCGTCACCGGCGGGCAGGCCGTGGAGATCAGACATGCTGCATTTCCTTCTGATGATCTTTCGCCGCATCGCCCGCGTCGCCGGTGTGGCGACGGTGGGCCAGGCTGAACACCACGGGCACGAAGACCAGCGTGGCGATGGTTGCAAAAAACAGTCCGCCGATCACCGCGCGGCCCAGCGGCGCGTTCTGTTCGCCCCCTTCGCCAAGGCCCAGCGCCATCGGCGCCATGCCGATGATCATGGCCAGCGCCGTCATCAGCACCGGGCGGAACCGCGTGGCCCCGGCTTCGAGTGCGGCGCGCAGCGCGTCGCCGGTGGCAGTCAGCCGTTCGCGCGCAAACGTGATCACCAGCACTGAATTGGCGGTGGCCACCCCCATGCACATGATGGCCCCGGTTAGCGCTGGCACAGACAGCGTGGTGTGCGTGCCGAACAGCATCCAGACAATCCCTGCCAGCGCGGCGGGCAGCGCGGAGATGATCACGAACGGGTCGATCCAGCTCTGGAAATTGACCACGATCAGCAGGTAGATCAGCACGATCGCCCCGCACAGACCCAGGATCAGTCCGGAAAAGGCCGAATTCATCGTCTGCACCTGCCCGCGCAGTGTGACCGTCGCTCCCTTGGGCAACTGGGCCCGCGTGTCATCCAGCACGCGCTGGATGTCGCTCGCCACCGCGCCCAGATCGCGGCCCTGCGGCGTCGCATAGATGTCGATCGCGGGTGCGATGGCATAGTGGCTGATCACCGCGGCGGTGCGGCTTTCGTGAATATCGCTGAGCCCGCCCAGCGTCTGGAATGATCCAGGGGCAGTGCCGGTAACGGGCACGTTGACCAGCGCGTTCAAGGTATCGGCGCGGTATTCGGGCGCCTGCACCACGATGGGATAGGACACGCCGTTTTTCGGATTGAGCCAGAACGTCGGGGCCACCTGAAAACTGCCAGCCAGGTTCACCGACAGGGCGCGCGTCACGTCGTTTTCGGTGATCCCCACGCGGTCGGCCAGCGACCGGTCGACATCGACCTTCAGCTCGGGATAGTTGCTCGGCTGCTGCACGCGCACGTCAGCGATCCCCGCGACATGGTTCAGCCGGTCGACGATACGGTTGGCATAGGCCTCGTTGGCGACATTGTCGGGGCCGGCCACGATCACGTCGATCGGGGCGGGCGCGCCGAAATTGAGGATCTGGCTGACGATATCGGCAGGCAGAAAGGCGAACGTCGTGCCCGGAAAGGCCTGCGGCAGATCGCGGCGCAATTTGCGCACATAGCCGCCGGTGGGATGATGCCCCTCGTTCAGCGTGATCAGGATGTCGCCATCCTGCGGACCGATGCCGCCGCTGTTGGAATAGGCCATGTTGATCCCCGACACGGTCATGCCGATGTTGTCGATGATCGTGCCGGTTTCCGATTTGGGCAGGTCCTGGCGGATGCGGGCCTCGATATGATCGAACAGCGCGGCGGTCTCTTCCAGCTTGGTGCCGGTGGGTGCCCGCACGTGGATGCTGATCTGGCCAGAATCGACGGTGGGAAAGAAATCGCGGCCCAGGAACGGCACCAGCGCGAAACTGGCCAGCACCAGGACCATGAACCCGGTCACAAACGCCCGGCGGTGCGCCAGCGCGAGGGCGAGCACGCCAACATACCACGTGCGGATGACCTCGAACCCGCGTTCAAAACCGTGCTGGAACCGGCGCAGCACATTGTGCGATCCGGTATGGTCGGTCATCGCATCGTGGCTGATCATGATGTCGGCGGTGTCGGGCGCGGCATGCTGTTGCAGCAGCCAGTTGGCCATTGTCGGCACCAGCGTGCGCGACAGCGTGAACGAGGCGATCATCGCGAAGACCACCGATTTGGCCATCGGCGTGAACAGGAAACCCGGTACCCCGCCCAGGAAAAACATCGGCACGAACGCGATGCAGATGCACAGCAGCGACACGAACGCGGGCTGCACGATCTGGCGCGCGCCATCCATGATCGCAGTTTCGACGGGCTTGCCCTGTTCGAGATGCCAGTTGATGTTTTCGATAGTCACGGTGGCATCGTCGACCAGAATGCCTACCGCCAGAGCCAGCCCGCCCAGCGTCATGATGTTGAGCGTCTCACCCGCAATCGACAGGCCCATCACCGCCGCCAGAATGGCCAGCGGGATCGAGGTGGCGATGATCACGGTCGATCGCCACGATCCCAGGAACAGCAGGATCATCAGGCTGGTCAGCGCGGCGGCAATCACCCCTTCGCGCACCACGCCGCCGATCGCTGCCTTCACGAACAACGACTGGTCGGACAACAGGTCGATCTTCAGGCCGTCGGGCAATGTCGGACGCAGCCGCGCGATCAATGCGCGCGCATCGGCGACAATCGCGATGGTCGAGGCATTGCCCGATTTGAGCAGTGTCATCAGTACCGAACGCTGCCCGTCGACGCGCACTTCGTTCTGCTGCGGCGGCGATCCATCGTGGACATAGGCGACATCGCGCATGAACACGGTGGCTCCATCAACGGTCTTGATCGGCAGGTTGTTCAACGCGTCGATCGCTTCGGGTGCGTTGTTCAGCGAGATGGTGTATTCGAACGGGCCGATGCGTGCGGTGCCTGCGGGCACGATCTGGTTTTGCGCGGCCAGCGCGGTGCCGATATCGGTGGTCGACAGGTGCCGGGCCTGCAGCGCCTGGGGATCGATATCGATCTGGATCTGGCGCACCCGGCCGCCATAGGGCGAAGGCATCGCCGCGCCCTGCACCGTCGCCAGCGACGAACGGATGGTGTTCTGCGCGATGTCGAACAGTTGCTGTTCCGACTGCACCTTTGACGACAGCGCCAGCTGCAGGATCGGGACGGTCGAGGCGCTGTAGTTAAGCACCAGCGGCGGGGTGATCCCGGCAGGCATCTGCTTGAGCACGGTCTGCGATACCGAGGCGACTTGCGCGGTGGCGGTGCGGATATCGACGCCGGGGCGGAAAAAGATCTTCACCACGCCGATGCCGGTGTAGGACTGGCTTTCGATATGGTCGATGTCGTTGACGGTCGAGGTCAACTGCCGCTCGTAGTAATAGATCACCCGGCCCGACATGTCGCGCGGCGACAGGCCGTTGTATTGCCACACCGCCGCGATCACCGGCACGCGAATATCGGGAAAGATATCGGTAGGCGTGGTGATCCACGAGATGACCCCTCCCAGCACGATCAATATCGCCATGACCACGAACGTGATCGGCTTCGACAAGGCAAGTTGGACCAGTTTGAGCATGGAAATCGCCTTGCCTTAACCGGGAGCCCGGCCGCAAATTAAGAAAAATTCACCGACCGCCAGATCGTGCAGTCGACGCACACGGCGCGACTATCCGCGCAAGCAGGCCGGGGCGCGGCCAGCCACCTGCCGGATCAAGGTGCAAGACATAGCCGTGTAGCGCGACGATAACTGCTACCAGGCTCAGCCCCAATCCAGAACCGGGTCCACCTGAATCCACCGCAGCGCTGCCACGCTGGAATCTCCCGAGCACCTGTGCCCGTTCGGCATGCGAAATGCCCGGCCCTTGATCGGCCACAGCAATTGTGATGTCGCCGTCGGCCTGAGTCACGTCGAGCGCGATGCGTCCGCCCGGCGGACTGAACTTGATAGCGTTTTCAACCAGATTGCTGACCGCTTCGAACAGCAGCCGCTCATCGCCCAGAATGCCCAGTGCAGCCGGCCCCGAACAATCCAGCGTGATGCCGCGCTCCTCGGCCAGCGGCTCGTACAGTTCGGAAACCTCGCGCACCATGTTGACCGGATCGAACACGGCAAATTGCGATTGCCGGTGCGAGGCCTCGAGTTCGGACATCCGCAACAGCGCGCGAAACCGCGCGAGGACCACGTCAAGTTCGTTGCGCGCGCCGGCCAGCAGGACGGCGGCATTTCCGTCGCGATCGCGCGCAATCGCCGGCAACAGGGCAATGCGCTCGAGCCGGGTGCGAACATGCGACAATGGCGTACGCAGATCGTGTGCGATCGCATCGGTTGCGCCCTTCACCTGGCGCAACAGGCGCTCGATTTCGTCAACCATGGTGTTGATGATCGAGGCTATCATGTCGAATTCATCGCCGCGTCGGCCGATCGCGACGCGCAAGTCCAGTTCTCCCATCGCAATGCGCACCGCCGTTGCCTCCAGCCGGCGGATACGTCGCATCGGCCACAAGCTGAGGAGGATCCCTGCGCCCAGCGCGACAGCGACGGCGCCTGCACCGCTGACCAGCATGATTGCCAGGATACGTGCGCGCAAATCGAGGATCGGCCTGATATCGCGCGACACAACCACAGTCAGACGTTCGGCTGCGGGCAGTGCCAGCGCCCGCACCGGTGCCCCACGCGGGCCGTTCAGTCGTTCGAACATCCGCCCCAGCGGAAATGGCGGCGCCAATCCGGGATCGCCCAGCAGGCGCTTCCCACCGGCATCGAAAACGGCGATGCCTTCAAGGTTGCTGGTCGGATCGTGCAGGGCGCGCACCGCCTGGGTCAGCGCCACAGTCGACGTCGAGGCGGCCAGAATCCGCGCCTTCGACGCGATTGTCTCGTCGGTGCGCGACATCATCTCGGCCGTGGTCTGACTATAGATCAGCCACAGCACAGCAAAAATCGCCAGCGCGAAGACACCGGTCAAGCCGACGCTGAGCCGAAATGCCGTCGTGTGCCGCAGATCGGTGAGGCGCGGCACACGAGCCGGGGCGGCGGCATGCGCCGGCTCGCTCATGCCACCGCCAGGCGATAGCCTTCGCCCTTGATCGTCTCAATCATGGCGGGCCAGCCTGGCCGCTCCAGCTTGCGCCGCAGCCGGGCGACATGGACATTGATCAGATTGTCGCTCGCTTCGAAATACAGGCCCCAGACTTGTTCGAAGATAACCTGCCTCGGGACGACATGGCCAGCGTGCCGAACCAGAAATTCGAGCAGCCGAAACTCCTTGTTGACAAGATCAAGCGTTTCACCGTCGACCCAGGCCTTGCGCTTGACCAGATCGAGCGCGATCGGCCCGGCGCGCAGAAAGCCGTCTTCGGGATAATCGCGACTCCGCCGCAGCAGAACCTCGATCCGGGTGACCATCTCGGCCGGCGAAAACGGTTTGCCCAGATAATCGTCACCGCCGGCGCGCAAGCCTGCAATGCGTTCGTCGACATCGCCAAGGGCAGAGATCACCAGCACCGGAGTGGTAATTTGGCGCGCGCGCATGCGCGCCACCAGCGTCAGTCCATCCATGCCTGGCAACATGCGATCGACCGTCGCCGCATCGAAGCGTTCCTCGCTCAACCGGTCAAGCGCCTTGCGCCCATCGCTTAGATGCACGACGCGATGCAACTCAGCCTCCAGCGCTGCGCAGATCAGCGCGGCGGTTTCAGCATCGTCCTCGACTACCAGGATTTGCGCCATGCGACCCTGCTTTGCCCTGCTTCGTGTTGCGTCTAACTGGCATTGGCCGGACGAGCCGCGCAATCAACTTAAATCGGCTTCACCTCGAACCGCGACCCGGTGCAACTTACCGCTGCAACGCGGGCGCTCCTGTGCCATGACTGCGCGAGGCGCGCCAACCAAGCGCGAATAGCAGGCGCACAAAACCCACGCCAGGAGAGGAATCGATGACGTTCAATCGATCAAGGTTTGGCACGGCCACGACGCAGGCTGTGCCGCGCGTGATGCAAGCGGTCCGCTCGTTCCGCTTGTGAGCCTTGCACATGCTTTGCTGTCCCTGCTGAGCGGAGGGTTGGTCGGCTTTACGCTGGGCCTTTTGGGCGGTGGTGGCTCGGTTCTGGCGGTTCCGTTGATGGTCTATGTTGTCGGCGTAAAGAATCCGCATGTGGCCATTGGAACGAGCGCCCTCGCGGTGGCGAGCAACGCCCTGGCCGGACTTGCCGGGCACGCACGATGCCGGAATGTCAACTGGACCATCGGCGCAGTCTTCGCGCTGACCGGAGTGATCGGCGCAGTGGCCGGATCGAGCCTGGGCAAGATGGTTGACGGCCAACGGCTGCTGTTCCTGTTCGCTCTCTTGATGGTGGCGGTCGCGGCGGCGATGTTCCAATCGCGCCAGCATCGCGGAATCGACGGTGTGACGTGCCATCGCGGCAACCTGCCGCGCGTGCTTGGCCTTGGCCTTGCGACCGGCTGCCTGTCCGGATTTTTCGGCATTGGTGGAGGATTCCTGATCGTGCCAGCACTGATCGCGGCGACGTCGATGCCTATTTATCAGGCTATCGGCACGTCGCTGGTTGCGGTCAGCGCCTTTGGCCTGACCACCGCCGCCAACTACGCGGTGGCGGGTCTGGTCGACTGGTCCCTGGCGGGCACATTCATTCTGGGCGGAGTTGGCGGCACAGTGCTGGGCAGTGCCGCCTCGCGTGGCCTTTCAGGGCACAAGGGACGGCTTGGCACGTTGTTCGCAGCCGGCATCCTGCTTGTGGCAATTTATATGCTTTACCGCAGTTGGGTAGCGCAATCACCCTGAGTCAAGGGTGGACGTAGACAAAGCCGAGCCCCTGCAGACGCGCGATTTCGGCGACGCCGCTCGGCACCACATCCTCGGCCTTGACCCCGTAGAGATCCTCGACCTTGAGACCCATGCCATTGAGCGTATTGCGACAGACCAGGAATTTGACCCCCTTGGCGCGCAATGCATCGATCTGGGTGCGAAGATCTTCGTCAGTCCTGGCCATCTGAAACATGGTCACACCAGCGGCAAAGTTGACCACGCGTATTTCCACTTTTCCGTCAGTCGCCGCGATGTGCGCGGCGATGTGATGCAGAATGCGCCCGAAATAAGCGCGGTTGTCCGGCATCCCGCCATCGTTTTGATAAACCACGTGTTGAAACACATAGTACGGCGCAGGTGTCGCAGTGCCGGACGGAATGTCGGCAAAACAAGGTCCGGCCAGCGCCAACAGCACAGCCGCAAACCACATGCCGATCGTGGTGCGCGATCTGCGCCAGGAATTCAACATCATGGATCTGAACCTTTCGACAAAGACGCATGCTCATAACAGAACACCTTCAAATCCCAAATGCGATCGCAAGGGCGTCATCGATCTTGGCAGCAATGTTCCCTGCTCGATTTCGGAAAAATTCGCAGGGCAAAATGGCCTGTTTGACGACAGGCCAACCTCTATTTCAATGAGTGCTGGGGCCAAGATTTCAGTGAGCGATCTTCGATTTGGGTCTTTTGCGCTGAAACACGCTCCAATGCGCGCAGTCACCACCTGGAAATTCGGTCAGAAAGCGAGCTGAAAGCGCAGCGATCCGGCAGAATAGCTTTGTCCGATCTGAGCGCCCACCGGCGTCTGGTAAGTGATCGCAGAGGGGGACAACCTGTCGATCGTAACGAGTTGATAGTCAAACATGACGCGCGAGATCGAGTTCAAATACCAATTGATTCCGGCGGTCGCGATTTTCTGATTGCCGCCGCGCACGCCTCCCACAGGCAACGCGGCACCGGCGACACCCTGATCAAAATTAAGATCGATATCCGAATAGCGCAACGCCAGCTCCCACACGCCGTAACTGCCTGATTTCGGATTGAACGAACCGATAACTTCCGGGCCGTCAAACGCATAGTTCCCGTCATTGTAACGCCGCTGCTGTCCAGTGATGATCCAGCTTCCTTCAACATAAAAGCCATCAAATCGCGGATTGGCGATGCCGACCGCACGGCGCTCGATCCCGAACCGTTCATATTCGCCTTGAACCTGAAAATTGCGGTGCTGCGCCGCAAATTCGACACCGGCCGTATAGGCATGCAGCGCATCGATCGACCCGGTATCGATCAGGCGGGTGCTGTCGACGGTCAATTCGGGGGTAACGCTCAAATCGAGGGGGCTGATCGCCGTGCCAGGTGCCGCATTGGGTCCGGCAGTATTTGCAGGATGCGCAACATAGCTGCCATGAACTCCGACATGAACCAGATCAGCGTTGCTCTTGATCGGCAAGAGCCCTGCCCGCGCAATAAAGCCCAGCGGATCTTGATAAGGTTGGGCCGTCGTGCTGCCGGCGGTATTCACCTGCCTGCCAGTGATCGCACCCGAGGCAAACCAGCGCTCGCCGGTAAAGGCGATCTGCCCGCCTTCCCGATAATCGGCCCCGGCCAGCCCGCGTGCAACATCAGAGACCGACGGTCGTTCAAGGAACATCATTCCATTGGTCGAGCCGGCATCCTCGAGGCCGATGAAGGGCGCAAAGGCGCCGACCCGGATGTGCGTGTACTTGATACCCGAATATTGCAGCCAAAGCTCCTGAACGTGGCCCGCAGCCTCTTCACCCGCGCCCCCAAAATCGAACAGAACAGAATATTCGAAATCGCCAAAGGCATGACCGCCGATGCCGATACGCGCACGGCGGAACGTCGTGCCATCAGCAAGATCGAGCGCGTGCGCGGTGTTGCTCGCGGCGCCGGCACGCCGAAAATCGGTCGCAAGCGTTCCGGCAGCATGCTGGAAATAGTCGGCGACATCGAACTGCATTACGCCGAGCAGACTGGCGGTAAATCGGCCGTCGCCGGTCGAGATGATCGGATGGCCGGAATCAATCCGCGAGACGGCGCCCGTGGTCGGGATGCCGGCACCGAAGATACGCGGATGGTCTGCAGCGAGCGTCGCATTGCTCGTGCCCGTTTCACCCGGCGCCAGCGGTTGGCCAAGCCCCGCGGTCGCGGCGGACCCCGGCGTTGGCGGGGTTGGCACCTGCGGAGCAGCCTGGCCAGGCGCAGAAGCAACCGGCGTCCGCCCCTCCTGCCGCAACGCGGCCAGTTCTGCCTGCAATGTGTTCAATTCGGCCTGGATAGCTTCAATCCGCGCGTCGCGGCTGGCGGCGGGATCGGTCACTGTCTGCGCGTGCGGTGATGTTGCCCAAGCCAGTGCCACCAGTGATGCGCACCCAGTCATACTCAGCCGGGCAATGTGGCGTTGCTTCATCCCATAAAATCGCATGTTGGCTCCCCCCTTTTGCGGAGCGCCTTTTTTCCCCAAACCTCGCGATCAGAAACGGCATAAAAACTTCCAAACCAGATAGTCTATCTTTATAGTAGAGATTCCTCTGGCAATATTTCCCTGAGTACGGTACCCGAGGGCCTTCCAAGACAGCAATGAATCGCCAAACGGACACTTTTCACTGCCTCTGGCACGGCGATGACTCGCGCAAACCGCAGAAAGTCCACAAGGCCCTGCACCTGCGTGCGCGCGCCCTCCACGTACATTCGCCCGCAGATTGACAGTCAGCCTGCACAATATCGTCGCGCGGATAAAAACCTGGTATGCGCCGGGACCACGGGGGGTTGAATGCGCGCCTATTACTCAGCAGACCGCGAGCGGTTTTATGCAGATACGCCCTCACATATTCTGGGTGAATTGACCCGCCGGCACCATTTTGATGTTGAGGCCGGGCAGAAGCAGGCCTGGCTGAGACAGATCGAGGTGATGCGTACGGCTCTGGCCGAAACAACCGCCTTTGCGCTGTACTTTGAGTTCGCGATTCCGCGCATGGGAAAGCGCGCCGATGCGGTCGTAATTGTCGGCCAGGCCATCTTTGTAATTGAATTCAAGGATGGCCAGTCCCGATTTGAAGCTGCGGCCATGGAACAGGTAGAGGATTATGCGCTCGATCTGAAAAACTTCCATGAAGCCAGCCATGCCTTGGCGATCTTTCCGATCCTGGTGCCGACCGAGGCACGCGAATCGCGCGACATTCAGTTCGAATTGGCCTTCGACCATGTCGCCCGGCCTGTGCTTGTGTGCCCGCAGGACTTGGGCCCCGCCATCCGGATGATTGGCGCAGCCCATGGCGCGTCCGGCTTCGAAGTGGCGGCCTGGGAGGCGAGCGGCTATCGGCCGACGCCTACGATTATCCAGGCGGCGACTGCGCTCTATGCGCGGCACAATGTCGAAGACATTACCCGCAACGACGCCGGCGCCATCAACCTGACACGCACCGAAGCCGCCGTCAGCCAGGCGATCGAAGCCAGTCGCAGCGGCGGTGAAAAGGCGATCTGCTTCATCACGGGCGTGCCCGGTGCCGGCAAGACCCTGGCCGGGCTGAATATCGCCACACGGCGCAGCGCAGGCGAAAACGACGAGCACGCCACCTTCCTTTCGGGCAATGGTCCACTGGTCGACGTGCTTCGCGAAGCGCTGGTTCGTGATCACCGCGCGCGCACCGGCGGGCAACGGTCGGCAGCCGAACGCCATGTCCGGGCTTTCATTCAAAACATCCATCATTTCCGCGATGAATATGTCCATTCCGACGCGGCACCTTCCGACCATGTCGTTATCTTTGACGAAGCCCAGCGTGCCTGGAATCAGCGCAAAGCCGCCGCCTTCATGCGCCAAAAGCGCGGCCTTGCGGATTTCGACCTGTCCGAACCGGAATTCCTTTTGGGGGTCATGGACCGGCACACCGAATGGTGCACGATCATCTGCCTGATCGGCGGCGGCCAGGAAATCAATGACGGCGAAGCCGGCCTTAGCGAGTGGATGGCGGCACTGAAAAGCCGCTTCTCGCATTGGCGAGTCTACACCTCCGATCGCATCGACCATCCGGATTATGACCTCAATCAGGAGGCCCAAAGCTTTCTGGCCGGGCCACGCGTTGCGCTCAGTCCAGACTTGCACCTGGGTGTGTCGATGCGCTCGTTTCGCGCCGAGACGCTGTCGAGCTTGATTTCGCATGTTGTCGATGGTGACGCCGATGCCGCGCGGGCGGCATTTGTCGGACTTGGACACTATCCCATCGTGCTGAGCCGCGATCTGGATGAAGCGCGGGCTTGGCTAAGGACCAAGGCGCGCGGGTCGGAACGCTATGGTCTTGTTGCTTCGTCAGGTGCCTCGCGGCTGAAAGCGGAGGGGCTGAACGTCAAGGCTGCGATCGAACCGCCCAACTGGTTCCTGAACGGCCGCGACGATGTGCGTTCGTCTTTTTATCTGGAAGACGTTGCCAGCGAGTTCGATGTGCAAGGCCTGGAACTGGACTGGACCTGTGTCTGCTGGGATGCCGATTTGCGCCATGATGGCGCCGGCTGGCGACCGTACAAGTTCAAGGGCACACGGTGGCAGTCGATCAACGACCGGTTCATGCGGCTCTACCTGAAGAACACCTACCGCGTGGTATTGACCCGTGCGCGTCAGGGCATGGTCATCTTTGTACCGAAAGGCGATGACCGCGACCCGACCCGATCGCCAGGCTTTTACGACGGAATTTTCGACTTTCTCCAGCGCTGCGGATTGCGCGATGCCGCAACACAACCTGATCCCGATCATCCCCGATTGTCGTGAAGCACGCATGGCGGCGGAAATGGGCGGCTGATTGGCCGGGGCATACGCGCAATGGCGTATGACGCCCTTGCCATGGTATGGATAGTTTGACGCACACACCACGTGGGCGGGGCATGATGGACGGAATTCGCGTTGGCAACAGGCTGATCGGAACGCAGGCACCGGTAACCGTGGGATGGGAAAACATTCCCCGGGTGGAAGGCGGTCCGTTCAAACAGTTCGTCTTTACATGGTTCCAGCCGGTGGCGTTGTTCGCGCTGCTCGCCTTCTGGTATTATGCGCCCAATTCCATCGCCAAGGCATCAACAGCGATTGGCATCGGCATCGGCTTCAAGGTGCTGCTGCTCGGTCTGGAATGGGTAAATCCGCGCCACGAAAGCTGGCGGTTGACCTGGAAGGAACTGGCGACCGACCTGTTCTATGTCGGGCTGACTTATACGTTGATCCGCCTGGCCGAAAACTACATTGGCAGCGGCGTCATGGCCAAGGCCCTGCAGCACCATTTCCATTGGGAAAAGCTTGCGTGGTTCATCGGCCTGCCCATTCTGGTGCAGGCCTTCCTGATCTCGTTCATTTTCGATTTCGGGCAATATTGGATGCATCGTGGCATGCACAACTGGTATCCATTGTGGCTGCCCCATTCGGTGCACCACTACATCACCCAGTTGAATGTGAACAAAGGCGCGGTGGGCAATCCGGTCGAACTGTTTCTGATCGGCCTCGGCATTGGCGGGTTTTTCGATTTCATACCGCGCGCCGCGCTGATCGCCGGAACCTTCGGCCTGGCGATCGGCACCTATCAGCACATCAATGTGCGCTTCAATTCGCCGAGATGGTGGCGGTTTCTGTTCAATACGACCGAGCATCACAGCCTGCACCATTCGCAAGACTATGAAGCGACGCGGAGCAATTACGCCGGTTCCTACATTTTCATCGACCGTATGTTCGGAACCTGCATCGATGGAGAGGCCGAATTGCTGGGCATGGAAGGTGGTCGACGCATGTCGATCCGCGAACAGATGACGTATCCGTTCACCGAGGGCTGGAAAACGATCAGACAACGGATGGGCAGACCGATCGCCGTGCCGGCCGAATGATCGGCCGGCGTGCCATCGACTGGATCTGGCATGTCAGGGGCAGCCTGGACATCGGTCCCACCCAATCTGCAGAGGATGCCTTCAATCGGCTGTCCCCGCTGTTCCGGCAGGCTGGAACCAGTCACGAGTGCAGCAACAATACGTTGATTTTCAGGAAGAAAAATCAGGCGGCGCAAGACAGGATGGCTGTTTTCGACGGTGGCATCCTGCAGATCGACACCAGCATGTCCGGGCCGGTGCTGCATTATGATCTGAACAGTCGGGCACTGCTGTTCTGCTTCCTGGCACCGCTGCTGTTTCTGGCAATCGCCCAGTTGACCATACTCACCGGCAAATTCGACACGACACCGGCGGCCCAGGCGATCAAGCAACCCGCGCCGAAAAAGCCCGGCATACCGATGAACGCGATCGACAAGGCACTGGGCGCACCCGCGCCCGACACGTCCGGCAAAGACGCAGCACAGGACAAGAAGCCTTCGCCCACACCGGGCTATGTCTTTGCGGGGATCTTCGCCGCGCTTTATGTCATCGGGCGATGGCTGGAAGCACGCCTGGTCAGGGCTTTGTTCAGGGCGCATTTGCTGGTCTCGTAAGCGCCGGTCGGCAATCCTGACCCGAAAAACCCCTTTTAAGCGGATCGGCCGACGTGCCGCACAAAGCGTTTGACCAACTCTGGACATCTGTTCAGATTTCGAGGGCCCGCACAGCCGAATCGGTTTGTACGGCGGGACCGGGTTCAACCTGTCCGGCACAAATTTTTGTCGCAATTACTGTTGAAATCGCAGGTGATTTCGCACCGACGGGGTTGGTGCGAGCAACTTCAGCAAGGGGACTACCGACGCATGGCGTGCCCTGTTCCGGAACACGAAATTGAGCCCAATCTCCGCCGTGCCAAAGTTGCACGGTATGGCGTCAGGTCGCTGCTGCTTGCTGCAACACTTGCGACTGCCAGCGCCGTTGTCGGTCAAGTCAGCTCGGCACCGGGAGGCGCGCAGACAGACAGCGAGACCGAGCCCGGCATCCCGGTGACCGACGCGCTGACCCGCGAAAAGTGCGGCGCGTGCCACACCGCCGATGCCAAAGGCAATCTGTCGCGCATTTCATGGGTGCGCACCACGCCCGAAGGCTGGGACCAGGCGATCAAGCGCATGGTGCGGCTGAACGGTGCGGCACTGACCCCCGATGAAGCGCGCCATATTGTCCATTATCTGGCCGACAGCCATGGCCTGGCCCCCGACGAGGCGCGGCCGGTGTCCTATCTGGTCGAACACCGGGTGATCGACGAAACGAATATTCCCAGCGAATCCGTGCGGACGTCGTGCGCCGCGTGCCATGCCTTTGCCCAGCCGCTGTCGTGGCGACGGTCGTCGCACGAATGGAAATTGCTGCAGGATTTCCACATTGCGCTCTATTCGCAGGCGGATTCGCAATATCGCCGCCCGGCGGTGGATGAACCGGGCGAGGTGTTTGGCCAGACCACACCGGTGGTGCACAAACCCGGCGCCATTCCGTTGACGTCGGGACAAGTCGCATTGGCCTACCTGCGCAAGGTGGCGCCGCTGCATTCGCCCGAATGGGACGCCTGGAGCCAGCGCGAACAGAGCCCGCATCTGGCCGGCAAGTGGCTGGTGAGCGCGCATTTGCCTGGCAAGGGGGTCTATTTCGGCACGCTCGAAGTCACCCCCGGCGCGTCTGGCGAAGCATTTGTCACCCACACCACGCTGCAATCGCTGAACGGCGGGCCCTCGCTTTCCACCAGCGGCGGCGGGGTCGTTTATGGCGGGTATACCTGGCGCGGCCGCGCGCAGACGGGCGCCACCGGCAAGCTCGCGCCGGATTCACTCGATCAGCCGGTGCGCGAAGTGATGCAGTTTTCATCCGACCGCAAAAGTGCCGTGGGCCGCTGGTTCTGGGGCGAATATCAGGAATTCGGGTATGACGTGACGCTTGCCCGCGCCGACGGGGCGCCCGTAATCGGGGCGATTTCGCCCGGCGGGATCAGGGCCGGGGCAAAGGGGCAGGCGTTGCGCATTCTGGGCGATGCCTTTCCCGCCGGTCTGACCACCCGGGACATCGATCTGGGCAAGGGCCTGACTGTCACCAGGATCGCCTCGGCGACACCGGGCGAGCTGGTGGTGGATGTCGACGCCGCCGCCGATGTCGCGTCCGGGTTGCACGATGTGACGGTCGGCTCGGCCGTGCTGCCCGCCGCGCTGCCGGTGTGGCACACGCTTTCCTATATCAAGGTCACCCCCGAAACGGCGATTGCCCGGCTGGGCGGAGCGGCACATCCGGCAGGTTATGGCCAGTTCGAAGCCTGGGGCTATGATGCCGGCCCCGATGGCAAACCGCACACCGCCGACGATGTCAAAGTGGGGCTGGTCGATGCCGATTTCAGCATCGAGCCGTTCCGGTCCACCTGGTATGACGACGACATCAAATATGTCGGCGGGATCAGCAAGGCGGGGTTCTTTACGCCCAACCTCGACGGTCCCAATCCGCAACGGTCTGGCGACCGCGACAACCTGGGCACGGTGTGGGTAGTGGCGACGGCCAAAACGGCCAGGGACAGCCACGGCGATCCGTTGAGCGCCAAAGCCTATCTGGTGGTGGCGGTGCCTTCCTTCAAACGCTGGGACCAGCCGGAGGTGACGCAGTGACCACTTTGCTCGAACACCGCTACCGCGCGGGAGAAATGCACCGGTTCCTCGCGGCAGAGGCGGACTTCGTCTATCTGCCGCGCGCCGGGGCAATTTTCGCCCTCGATGCGGCCACTGCCGATGTGCTGGGCCGGTTGCGCGATGCACCGGTGGCCCATGGCGATCTGGCCGCAGCGTTGACCGACGACGGGATGAGCCAGGCCGATGCCGAGGGACTGCTGCGCGAATTGCGCCTGGTCGGCTTGATCGAGGCCGATCATGTCGTGTCGCCGGTCGCGCTGGTCGACAGCCCACCCGCCGATTTTCCGTTGCAGGCGCTGGTGCTCAACGTCACCAACCAGTGCAATCTGGCATGCACATATTGCTATGAATTCGGTGCCGACAAGATTTCGACGCAAACCGGCAAGCCCAAATACATGACGCCCGAAACGGCGCGCGCGGCAGTCGATTTCCTGCTCGACAGCGCCAAAGGCCGCGATGCGGTGCATGTGACGTTCTTTGGCGGCGAAACGCTGATGAATTTCAAATTGCTGCGCGATGTGGTCGCGTATGCCGATGCCAAAGCGGCCGAGAGCGGGCGGCGCGTGACCTACAGCCTGACCACCAATGCAACGCTGCTGACCGATCCGATCATCGATTTTCTGGCCGGCCATGCGGTGGGCGTGACGGTGTCGATCGATGGCCCCGAGGAAATGCAGGATGCCCGCCGTGTCTACAAAAGCGGCAAAGGCAGCTACGCGGTCATTCTGCCCCGGCTGAAGGCCCTGATCGCGCGGCACAAGACGCGCGCGATCACCGCGCGTGTGACATTGAGCGCCGGGGTGACTGATGTGGTGGCGATCTATCACCATCTCAAGCACGACATCGGCTTTCACGAAATCGGTTTTGCGCCGGTTACCACCACCGAAGACGGGCACGATTTCGGGCTGAACGGCGATGGCATGCGCGGCGTGCTGAACGGATTTCATGCGCTGGCCGACGAATGGCTGGACCATGCGTTGCGCGGGCAGATGCACGGGTTTTCGAATGTGTCGGAAACCTTGAGCGAGCTGGTCGTCGGCACCAACAAATCGCATCCGTGCGGCGCGGGGCTCGGCCTGCTCGGGGTCAGCCCATCGGGCGATCTGTCGCCGTGCCACCGCTTTACCGATGCCGACGAGCATGTGCTGGGCCACGTCGGCAGCGGCGTCGATCAGGACAGGCGCGCCGATTTCCTGGCGCGCGGGCACGTCGGGGCAAAGTACGAATGCACGTCGTGCTGGGCGCGGCCGCTGTGCGCCGGGGGCTGCCATCACGAAGCGTTTGTGCGCTATGGCGACACCGGCCACGCCAACTTGCACTATTGCGACTGGATCCGCGAATGGACCGATCGCGTGCTGGCCATTTATGGCACGCTGGCAGTGCGCAACCCGCAGTTCCTCGAACGTTTTGCCGACCGAAAGGGCTTGTCATGAAGCACCTCACCCCATTGAACGCCAAGGCCCGGCGCATTTCGGCCGATCTGGCCGCGCAGGAAGAGGATGTCGTGGCGTTGCAGCAGGCGCCGCGACCACACGTGCCGCTGGGCTGTTCGCTGTCGTTTTCGCCGGGTTGGGAAGTCGATGCCACGGGCGGCACCGCCGGGCTGTGTCAACCGGTCGAGCGCGATCTGTACGATTGCTATGTCACGTGTTTCTGGCCGGTACAGGTGGCAGATCATGTCAACTATTCGCCCGACTGGGCCAGCAATTGCGCCGCCGCGACCAAGGATTGGCGCAATCTGGACATCGTGTTTCCCTGACTTGTTGCCGCCACATCGATTATCGGGGGGATATGCCCATGTTGCCGCGTAAACTGATTTGTACGCTGATCGCACTGGCGGCGGCTGTGCCCGCCCACGCCGGGTCGTTGATGTTGGGCACGTATCCCGACAAACTGTTCACCATCGATGACCAGACCGGTGCGGTAAAGGACAAGATCGCGCTGGAAACCGGATTGCCGGTGTCGTTGCGGCTGAGCGCCGATCGGTCAAAGATCTATGCCACGACCATCACCACCAGCGGGGTGATCGTGCTCGATGCCGCAACCCACAAGATCCTGACGCAATTCGCCCTCAACACGCCGACCGAAAAGTATCGTTTCAATGGCGGTGTGCCCGATCCGACCGGACGCTATTTCTACACCGTGCTGAT
Organism: Novosphingobium sp. FSW06-99; assembly: GCF_001519065.1. Taxonomy (GTDB): domain Bacteria; phylum Pseudomonadota; class Alphaproteobacteria; order Sphingomonadales; family Sphingomonadaceae; genus Novosphingobium. Next base: position 197,836 of record NZ_KQ954255.1, on the reverse strand, counting down.
GCGCATCGACAAACAGGTCGATCGCTATGTGGTGTCGAAACAACAATTTGCGGTGATCGACCTGGTGGCGAAGAAAATCGTGCGGACCGCCGATCTGGAACCGCAGGATGATGCCCTGGCCGGCGGATATCGCGCGCCGATGATGATTTCGCCCGATGGCAAGACGCTCTATCTGTTCAAGAACAAGGTTCTGCTGGTCGACGCCGCCAGCCTGAAAGTGGTCGATCGCATCGATGTCGAAAAGGCCGATGCCACCGGCTATGAAAACGTGGCATTCGGCGGCGGGATCGAAGGGTTGCAATTGACCACGCCCAACCAACTGGTGTCGATGTTTACCGCCGACGATCCTTATGTGCACAACAAGATCTTTGGCATCGGCCGGTTCGACCTGACCGCGCGCAAGTTTGCCTTCACCCCGATCGGGCCGATCACCAACCAGATCTCGGGCCTTGAAGTCACCCCTGACGGCAAGACCGCCTATACCGTCGCGACCACCGGGATGACCGGCAACAAGCGCTGCGAGTTCTGGAAATTCGATCTGACCGACCTGAAACTGACGGACAAACAGGAATTTCATTGCCGATCGCGCTTTACGCTCGGCATGTCGCAGGACGGGGCAAAGCTTTATATCTATGGCGCCAGCTACGACATCGAGGTCTATGATGCGGCCAGCCTGAAATGGGAAAAGACCTGGGATATGGCGGCGGACGCCACCATGGCCGGGATGATCGCGTTGCAGTGACGATGGTGCTGCGTGTGTCTGGCCAGGGGATTGCCGCCGCCAGTGCCGCGCAATGCCTGGCCGCGCGCGGTATTCCGGTGGCGGTCGGGGCCGCACCGGCGGCGCGACAAGCACCGGTGGTGCTGCTGGGAGAGGCGGCGCTGGCCCTGTTGGGCGATGTCTTTACAGGGTTTGCCTTGCCGGACGGCGCACACCCGATCGAACGGCGGGTGGTGTTGTGGGGCACTGACACGCCCCGCGTGTTTGCGCATCGCGGGTGGGTGATCGCCGGGAACCGGCTGGCGCAGGCACTGCCCTGGCCGGATAGCCATGAGGACGCAGACCACACCTCCCCTGCCCTTGCGCTGACCACCACGCCGCCTGCCGATGCCCGCGTGATTCATTTTGGCGCACGCGAGGCCATGGCGCTGCCGGTGGAATTGACGCCCCGGGCCAATCGCGCGGCTGCCCTGGTAGAGGCGCTGGCGCAGGGCTGGCTGTTCCTGATACCGACGGGCGAAACCACCGGCTGGTTGCTGGTGGTTGGCAACGACGCAGAATTGGCCTTGCGCGACAGCCGGTTGGTGGCACCGGCAGTCGCTGCAATCGGCGCGGTCTCGTCCTGCTTCGAGACCGCGCCGAAACTGCTCGACAATCCCGCCGGGCCTGGATCGCTCGTGCTGGGCAGCGCGGCGCTGGCGCTCGATCCGATTTGCGGCGATGGCACCGCGACGGCGGTGCGCGGCGGCATTCTGGCCGCTGCGGCGGCTGCGGCAATTTCGGGGCACGACGCGGGGCTGGACGATGCGGCAGTGCTTGCGCATTATCGCGCCATGATGATCGCCACGATGCGCCGCCACCTGACCGTATCCTGGCCGTTCTATGCGCGCGGGGGCAACAGCGCGTGGTGGCGCGCCGAGGCAGGCGCGCTGGCCGAAGGTCACGCCTGGTGCACCCGGCAATTGGCGCAGGCGGGCGAGGCGCAGTTCGTGCTGATGGGCGACCGCCTGGTCGCGCGCGAGGTTGCTGCCTGAACCCGCCCCTCCAATCGCCTGTCGCAAACTGGGGCACATACCGCCGTCTGATTCCATGGCTGATGCCCTATCGCCTGCGGTTTGTCGGCGTGCTGATGATCAGTTTAACCGCCACCGCCGTCGGGATGGTGCAACCGTGGTTGTCGAAACTGTTGATCGACGGCGCGTTGATGCACCACAATTTCGCGTTGCTGGTACGCATCGCCGGGTTGACCGTGCTGGTGACGGTGGTGGGCGCAGTGCTCAATATCATGGCCTCGTACCGCTATGTGGCGCTGTCGGCGGCGATGCTATTCGATATCCGCGTGGCGCTGCTGGCCCATCTGCAAAAACTGAGCCCGCGCTTTTATGCGCGGTTCCGGCTGGGCGATCTGATGAGCCGGATCAACAGCGATGTCAGCGATGTCCAGCGCGCGGCGGGCGACACTTTGCTGGCGGTGCTGGGCAATGTGCTGTTCCTGATCGGTTCGCTGGCGATGATGGTCTGGCTCGACTGGCGGCTGTTTGTGCTCGGCACGCTGCTGGTGCCGGTCGCGACGGGGTTGTTCGTCCTGCTGCAACGGCGGCTGGTGACGATCACCAGGACGATGCGCGAACGCGGTGCGGATCTTGGCAGTTTTCTGGTCGATACGGTGATGGGCATGCGCGTGGTGACCGCGCTGGGCGGCGAAGCGCACGAAGCGGCGCGGTTTGCCACACGCAACCGGGCCTTCGTTGCGACGATGTTGCAGATGCAGATGGCGTCGTTTCTGGCCGGTGCCGTGCCGGGGGCGGTGCTGGCCTGTTCGAGTGCCGCGGTCACGCTCTATGGCGGGTGGCGCATCCTGTCGGGCACGATGACGATCGGCACGCTGGTGGCGTTCATGGCCTATCAGGGGCGCCTGTTCACGCCGGTGCAATCGCTGCTGGGGCTGTCGTCGGGCCTCGCCTCCACGCGCGTCGCGCTGGGGCGCATCTTCGAACTGTTTGACACGCCACCCGATGTGGCAGAGCCGGACCATCCGCGGCCAGCACCGCAGGGGCCGCTGTCGATCGCCTTTGCAGGCGTGCATTTCCGGCATGACCGGGATGCCGTGCTGACCGGGGTCGATTGCCACATCCCGGCTGGCGCGATGGCGGCGATCCTGGGGGTCAGCGGTGCGGGAAAATCGACCCTGGCCGATCTGATCGTACGGTTTCGCGATCCCGATGCGGGCCAGGTGCTGATCGGCGGGATCGATGCGCGCGATCTGGCGCTGGCCGATCTGCGCCGGGCGGTGGTGCTGATCGATCAGACGCCGTTCCTGTTCAACGCGACGATGGCCGAAAACATCGCCTTTGCCGTGGCCGACGCCGAACGCACCGCCATCGACGCCGCAGCCAGGGCCGCCGGGCTCGGCGACCTGCTGGCGCGCCTGCCCCAAGGGCTCGACACGCCGGTGGGCGAACGCGGCCTGGCGCTGTCGGCGGGCGAGCGACAGCGTATCGCGCTGGCCCGCGCGATGTTGCGGCGCCCGGCGGTGCTGGTGCTCGACGAACCGAGCGCGGCGCTCGATGCCGAAACCGAACGCCACGTCGCGCAGGGGCTGCGCAGCGTTTTGCCCGATGCCACGATCGTGATCATCACGCACAAGCCCGCGCTGGCCGCGCTGGCCGACATGGTGATCACGCTCGACGGCGGGCAGGCCACGGTCGTCACCCGTGGCTGATCGCGTGCGCATTGCGGTGATCGACAGCGGCGTGTTCCCCGGGCATCCGCATGTCGTGACCGCGCGCCTGTTGCCCGGGGTGATGATCGCCGCCGATGGCAGCGTGGTTGCGGGCGATGAGGCAACGCTGGACCGGCTGGGACACGGCACCGCGGTTACCGCCGCAATCCAGGAACTGGCTCCCGACGCCGACATTGTTCCGATCCGCGTGTTTCGCGATGGCCTGCGCGCCAGCGCGCTGGCGCTGACCACCGCCATCGTGTGGGCCGCCCGTTCCGGCGCGCAGGTGATCAATTGCAGCCTCGGCACGACAAATGCCGCCCATGCCGACATGTTCGCGCGCGCGGTCGCCGCCGCCGGGGTGGCACACATCGTTGCGCCGGCCACGGGGCCCGATGGCGCGCCGTGCTGGCCGGGACAATGCCCTGGTGTAGTCGCGGTCGGCCTGGACTGGGACCTGCCGCGCGGCACGGTGCATTTGGCCGATGGCGTGCATTACGCCACCGGCTATCCGCGCCCGATCCCCGGTGTGTCCGCCCGGCGCAATCTGCATGGCGTCAGCTTTGCCACGGCGCAAGTCAGCGGACTGTTCGCCACCGGGCGACTGACCTGAACCCCACAAAAGACCCCCCGTGCGGTGGACACGGGGGGCAGGCAGGGAACTGGAAAAAAGGACTATTTGTAGTTGTAGGCAAATTTGATGCCAAAGAACTGCGGTTTGATCGTGAACGTGCGCGCAGAATTGCTGCATTCCTGGATCGAACAGAACGTGTTCTTGGTAAGCTGCCCCAATTCGTTGAACGCGTTCTGGATGAACAGTTCGACATGATAGGGCCCCTTGTTTGCACCGACAGAGAAGTCGACGCTGGCAAAGCCCGGCGTGTCGCCCAACAGCGAATCGAGATAGGTGTTCAGGTTCTGCGTTGCACCGGTCTGATACAGCATGGCGCCCTGGATGTACGCCTTGTAGTCCCCGACTTCGGTGTCATAGCGTACCGACGTCGTGCCTTTGAACATCGGCTGGCGCGGCAGGCGAGTGCCGCCGGTCGCTGCCACCGTCGGGGTTCCACTGTTATACGTGCCGGCGGAACATGACGACAACTGGCCAATCGAACCGTTGGACTGATTGAAAACGAAATTGCAGAAATCCGACGCCAGCCGTGCGTCGTTGTAGGCGCCGTTGGTCGAAATGGTGAATTTGCCGAGTTTGAGGTTGGCATCATATTCCACCCCCTTGACGTGCGCGGTCCCGGCATTGCCGGTAATGCCGGCACCCTGGGTTCCGGCCACGACTACGCTGTACTGGATATTGTTCCAGGTCTCGTAATAGGCAGAAACGTTAAGTCGGAAGATGTTGTTCCAGGTGGTCTTGATACCCAGTTCAAAGTTGCTCAACTTTTCCGACTTGAACGGCTCGACCGTGGCCAGGCCATAGCCGCGAATGCGCAAGGGACGGTTGAACCCGCCCGGGCGGAATCCGGTCGAATAGTTGAAATAGACCATCTTGTCGGATTCGAACTGCCAGTCGAGCGCGGCCTTGTGTGTTTCGCCGCTTTCCCGGTACCGCCCTACTTCATCGGCTGCGGCGGGATTGCTGTTCAGGCAGGTCAACCGCGTGTTGGTCGGCAACGGTGTCGGGCAGCCATACGTACCGGTCGGCACAAACAGCGATGAAGACGTGCTCTGCGCCGACCCCATCACGCCTGCCAGCCCGAGCGTATCATAGGCGGTCCAGAAATAGCGGAGACCGCCGGTGAACTTCAAATTCGGGGTGATGGCATAGTGCCCTTCGCCGAAGATGGCTTCATCGTGGTAATACTGGTTGTTTTCGACAAGATAGAACGTATCGCCTTTGACCGCAGGCGATCCCAGCACCATCGTGCCGCCGTCCTGTACCGGAATGCCGAATCCCGCCGGGTTCAGGCCGCCACCGGATTCCGTATAGCCTTCGATATTGCCGAGGCCCGAAATGTAATAATTGCTGTTATTTTCGTCGAACTGGTTCTGGTAGAATGCTCCCAGCGTGACATCGAACGGCCAATGCGCCGGGGTCTTGATGCGAACTTCCTGGGTAAACTTTTCCTGGCTGTTGTTGGCGAAATAGGCCTGGGTCGGATTGATCAATTGCGTGCACTTGAGTGTTGCGCCCGAACCCGTGCAGCCGTTCTTGCTGAAAAATTGCAAATAATTTTCATTGTAATTTTCATTGCTGAGGCTGGTCGTGCCTTCCTTGTCATAGGTTACCGAATAATAGGTATAGTCGTTATTCAGATAGATCTGGCGTTTGAAATAGCCGGTCGCCGAAAACACGTCCCAGTCGCCGATATGGCCATGGATCGACAATTCGGCCTGAAACCAGCGATCATCGTTCCGCGTGGGTGAATAGTCATGCACGTCGAGCTGGCCGACATTGGGATCATAACCGAAATAGCCATATGCCGTCTGCCGCTGGGCAGTGATTTCAGGCATGACTTCCCAGCCCGGCCCGGGTTCCCACAACATCTGAAAACGACCGCCATATTCATAGATCGGATTGTAATTGTTCTTGGCGATATTCGAATTGTTCAGGGTGTAACTTGTGGCCGGATTGTTGTCGCCCAGATTCAGGACTGATGGCGAACCGCCGAAATCGGCAAATTGCCCGTTGTTGGGCGTGTTGTTGATGTACCCACCGTCATGGCGATAATAAGCCATCACCCGTATGGCGACATTTTCGCTGACCGGGACATTGATATAGCCTTCGAAATTGCCCCCCGCGCCATGGCCGCCATACTTGTTGGCCTCCACTTCCATACCGTATTCCCATTTGCCAATCTTGGGCTTGTCGGTGATGAAACGGATCGTGCCAGCCAGCGAGCCTGCGCCGTAAAGTGTCCCTTGCGGACCGGACAACGCCTCGATCCGCTCGATATCATACGTGTGGATCTCCGGTACGCCGGTGCCGGTGATCGGAATATCGTCGAGGTAATAGCCGACCGAGGCATAGTTGCCGCCCGCCGGCACGATACCGCGAAAATAGGGCGTGTTGCGACCCGGGCCGATCCCTGCAAACGAAACCGATGGCAACAAGGTGGCAAGGTCCGACAGACCTTGCACTTGCCGATCTTCAAGCGCGGTCGCGGAAAAAGCCTGCATCGAAATCGGCACTTTCTGGACGCTGGTCTTTTCGCGGGTTGCCGTCACCACGATCGTGTCCAGGCCAGTACCGCCATCGCCCGTCGGCGGCGGTGCCGGCGCGGTTGTCGAGACAGCATCCTGCGCCATTGCCAGCATCGGACATGCAATACCGGCCAGGATCGTCGTCGCACTCAACGCAGTCGACAGTTTCAATCTGCGATGCTTTGGTCGTTTCATGTCTCGTGTGCCCCTTGTTCAAATCGATCAGAATGTATCGCGAATACGCGCGCGCCATTGACCCCCATGCTGCAATGCAGCATGAGTGGAGACCGCTATTGGGGGCGCTGGCAAAATCGAGAGCAAATGATGCTTCTCGCCGGAATCACTTCACGTGAACCGCCGTCGAGCGTGCCAGCGCTCAATTAGATTGTTTTAGAATTTCCCCGGACGATCCCCGGCAACGAAGAAACATGACGACCGTCCAAGGTTGATAATGCTGCGACGCGGCAACGAGTCAACACCCTTTTCTTCGCTTTGTTTGACAAAGGCGAAATCAGGGCCTGGCCGCTTTGGAAAATCGCAAGGTGTCTCTTGGTGCGATGTTCCGGCCCATCGCTTGGGCAATGGGGTCCGCGCCGGTCAGGCCAGATCGGCCGGTACGTCGGGATAGGCCGCCTCGACCGGGCCGAGCGCAACACGCAATGGTTCGAGGAATTGTTCGAACTGGCGCCAGTGATCGACCCCATCGGTAAAGATCGGCTGGCGAACTTGTTCGGAACTCGCTGTGCGCACTGCGCGGCGGTTGCGATAAAATGCCAGGCAATCCTCTTCGAACGGCACGCCGACGTGATCGAGCAGACGGCGCACTTCGCCTTCAGTATCGGCCACCATCGCTTCGTAGATCACACGATGCACCGCGCCCGGCATTGCGCGATCGAACGCCGCCATCTGCGCAACATAGGCCCGATAATACCGGCCGATTTCCGCCAGATCATACGTAAACAACTGGCCGCGCGCAAAATACTGCTTCCACCCCGAAAAGCAGCAGCCCATCGGATGGCGGCGCGCATCGATGATCGCGGCATTGGGCAGGATCAGCCGGATCAGACCGGTATACATCCAGTTGTTGGGCATCTTGTCGATAAACCGCGCACGCCCCAGTTTGCGATGGGGGCGCGTTCGATCAAGATATTCCTCGCCCAGCCGGACCAGATCGGACGGCGCCAGACTGCGCACCGCATCCGCAAAGCTGGCAAATTCGCCCTCTGCCACGCGCGCATGCAACCGGTCCCCGATGATCATCAGGTCGGGCAATTCCAGGGTACCCTCGATCTGCGAATGGCTCGACAGGATCTGTTCGACCAGTGTCGATCCGGCACGCGGCAGGCCGACAACAAAGATCGGATCGTTGGCCGCACAGCCCTGCCCGGCGCGACTGGCAAGGAACGGCGCGGTGAACAGTTGCGCATGCTCCTGCGCCCCGCCGATGATCCGCGCTTCGTCGTAATCCAGCCCCTTGCGGCGCAAGGCGTTGCCGTGTGCATAGTGGGCAAAGCCGGTCGCGGGATCGCCGGCATCTTCATAGGCCTTGCCGAGCGCAAAATGCAGTTGGCTGGCCTGTTCGTCGTCCTCTTGGTCGTGCTGCACCCTTTCCATCGCGGCGATATCGGCCGCATCCAGATGCACGGTCTTGAGATTGGCCAGGCTCCACCACGCCTCGCCCAGCGCGGGATCGTCTGCCAGCGCGCTGCGATAGGCCGCGATCGCGTCCGCCTGATTGCCGAGTGTCTTGTCGACATGGCCCAGGTTGAGCCAGATGCGCGGGCTGCCTGCCCCGCGCGCAATCAGATCGCGATAGATCCGGGCCGCGTCCTCCTGTTCGCCCAGCCGCACCAGCAGCGACGCCTTGAGCAGCGCGTGGCCGACATTGTCCGGTTCCTGATCCAGCAGTTCGGTGGCGTGCGCCAGTGCCTCGGTCGCTTCCGGCCCCATCTGCAAAAGCCGCACCAGCAACTCGCGCGCCGCACTGAACCCCGGCGCGATGGCCAGCGTGCGCGCAAGCAAGGCGATCGCCTGGTCCCGATCGCCTTGCCGCCATGCCACTTCACCGCGCAACCGCCACGCCGCCGCATCGCCGGGCAACAGCCGGACCCGTTCTTCGAGCATGGCTTCGGCCTGGGCAAGATCCCCGTCGTGCATCGCCATCGCGGCCTTGACCAGCACGGGATCGCGGCCCGCTGCCGCCACCCCGCTCAAGTCCGCGCGTCGTGCATCCGGTTCACGCCCGGCGGCGCGGAGCGCGGCCGACAGCGCCTGCCATGCCGGCAGGAAATCCGCCTTGAGTGAAACCGCGTGTTCCAGCGCATCCACGGCGAGATCGTGTTCGCCCAGTCCGCCATGGGTCAGCGCCAGTTCGAACGCAACCATTGCCGAACGGGGCTGCTGGCGGGCCAGTTGGGACAGCACGGTGCGCGCAGACGGCAGATCGCCGATCATCTGCAAGGCCTGTCCTTCGATCAGCATCGCCCGGGGATGGCCGGGTGCTGCACGCCGAATGTCGCGCGCTAGCGCCAGCGCGCGACGCGGATCGTGCCGCAGCATCGCAGTGGCGTGCGCCAATCCCGCATCGAGCGAGACTGTAGCATCGCCTGACACGTCGGAACCCGCCATCGCTGACACTCCTCTGGCTTGCGCCGATCGCGGCAGCATGATGCGCGCAATGCACAAAAAACTGCGTCAGATGGCGGGCCTTGTCGAGTGCCACGGCCGATTGCGATCAACCCTTTTTGGCCTCGTCGGCCGGGAACCACCCGCAATCACGGTCCTGACGGGATCGCCGATCGCATGCGCGGAGGGCTTACAAAGGGCTGCGACAACTCTTGACGACTGTCCAGATATCTCGGACAAACTTTGGCGGAACAGGCCCTCACCGGGTCGTCGGCAACTCTGTGCCGACCGTGTTATGGCTGGGGTGCACAGCTGATGAACCGCTTTTGCCTTGCCATGCTCTCGCTGGTCGCACTGTCAGGCGCGGCCCCCGCGCCAGAGGCCATCAGCCTGCCCGGCGATCACCTTCACCCGGAAAGCGTTTCGATCACGCCCGATGGCATGGCCTATGTCGGCTCGATGTTTGGCGGGGTGCTGAAAGTCGATCTACGGACCCGCACCGTCACGCGCTGGATCGCGCCTGGCGCCTATGGCAGCGGCGCCTTGTTTGGCGTGCTGGCCGACTTGCGCCATCATATCGTGTGGACATGTACCAACGACTTTCCGGGCAGCACGTTGAGCGTGGCCGGCGCCGACCCCGGCCATTGGCTCAAGGGTTTTGATCTGGCCACGGGCAATGGTCGCGTCAGTCTGCGGCTGCCGGGCGAAAAGCCGGTGTGCAACGATATGGCGGTGGGTCGTGACGGATCGCTCTATGTCACAGACACCGGCCAGCCGCGCATTTTGCGCTGGCGACCGGGGGCAACCGCGCTGGAGGTCTGGCTGGAAGACACCACGTTCAACCCGCCGGGCAAAGTCGGCGGGCTGGATGGCATCGCGGTGGGGGCCGATGGCGCGCTCTATGTCAACAATGTCCGTTCGGGTGCGCTCTATCGCGTCACGATCGGACCGGATGGCAAGGCGGGCAAAGTCACCCCGCTGGCACTCTCGCGTCCGCTGGCCAGCCCCGATGGCATGCGCCCGCTGGGCGGTGCGGATTTCCTGCTGGCCGAAGGCAAAGGCACGATCTCGCGTTTTACAGTTGTCGGTGATCGGGCCGAAATCACCACATTGGCGACGGGCATCAATCAACCCACCGGCGTCGGGACTGCGCTGGGGTCGGGATGGTATGTGCAAGGGCAACTGTCGGCCATTTTCCGTCCTGCCGATTCCACGGCAGACCTGCCGTTCCGTCTGACGCCGGTCGCGCTCAGACCATGATGATCAAGAGGCTTTGCGTGACAACACCCCTGCGCGCCGCGATTTTTGCGATACCTTTCGTCCTTGCCGTCAGTCTTGTGCTGAAACCGGCCAGTGCCGCGCAAAGTGGCGATGCCTGCCCCGCCGACAATGGCGGCCTGACGCTGCCGCCCGGATTTTGCGCAACCGTGTTTGCCGACAATCTCGGCCATACCCGGCATATGGCGGTCGCGCCCGATGGCACGGTCTATGTCAACACCTGGTCGGGGCGCTATTTCCGCAATGCGCCGCCTGCCCCGGGCGGCGGGTTCATCGTCGCGCTGAAGGATCGCGATGGCGACGGTGTCGCCGACAGCACCGAGCGATTTGGGCCAAGCGAGGCCAAAGGCGGGCATGGCGGCACGGGGATCGCGCTATGGCATGGCGGACTTTACGTCGAAGAGACCGACCGGATCATGCGCTATCCGCTTGCACCGGGCCAGCTTGCCCCGGTGGGAACGCCCACCACCATCCTGTCCGGAATGCCGCTGACGGGCGACCACCCCATGCATCCCTTTGCGATCGAGGCAGACGGCACGCTGCTGCTCAATTCGGGATCGGCCACCAACACCTGCGAAAGCCCCAATCGCAAACCCGGCGCCAAAGGGGCAGTCCCCTGCATCGAAGCGCAGACACGCGGCGGTATCTGGGCCTACCGCGCAGACCGCACGGGCCAGGTCTTTTCGCCCGCCGAGCGCTGGGCCAAGGGCATCCGCAATACAGGTGGCATCAGTTTCGACAACACCGGTCGCGTGTTCGCCGTTCAGCACGGCCGCGACCAGTTGAGCCAGAACTGGCCCGCACTCTATTCGGTCGAGCAGGGAGTCGAACGGCCCGCCGAGATCCTGTTTTCACCCTCGAAGGGCGCCGATTACGGGTGGCCCACGTGCTATTACGATGGCATCCAGGGGCGGCATGTGCTGGCGCCCGAATATGGTGGCGATGGGGGCAAGGCCCAGGGGATCTGCGCCGATGCAACGCCCCCGGTCGCTGCGTTCCCCGCGCATTGGGCACCGAACGATACCACGATCTATACCGGCACAAGCTTCCCGATGGCCTACGCCCAAGGGGCGTTCATCGCCTTCCATGGCTCATGGAACCGGGCGCCGGCGCCGCAGGATGGCTATCTGGTCGCCTTTCAGCCCTTGCGCGATGGCAGGGCAAACGGCCCGTGGATTCGTTTTGCAGACGGGTTTGCCGGGGCATTCAAGGAACCTGGCAGGGCGTTGCATCGTCCCGCCGGTCTTGCGGTCGGCCCCGACGGCGCGCTCTATATTGCCGATGATGTGCGCGGGCGAATTTGGCGGATCACTTATCACGGCCCGGCCACGGCCCCATTGGTCGCCGCCGCCAAGGCAGAGATCGCCCCCGCATCGGCCGATGCCGTGCCGCACGGCGCCCTGCCGCCCGGTGTGACCGCACAACAGGTTGCGTTGGGCCGTGCCATTTACATGGGGGAAGCCAAAGGCGGCACATGCGTGGGCTGCCACGGGTCCGACGGACGCGGCAGCATGGCCGGTGCATCGCTTACCGGCCCGACCTGGCTGTGGAGCGACGGGTCGGTCGACGGCCTGGCGCAGACGATTGTCAACGGAGTCAGCCAGCCCAAAAAGGCCAGCGGCGCGATGCCTGCGATGGGCGGCGTCGCGCTGTCGCCCGACGATGTCAAGGCGCTGGCCGCGTATGTCTGGACGATCGGGCATGCCTCATGATGGCGTTTCGCACCATCGGTGTGGCACTCTGCGCGTGGGCGGCGATGATCCCGGCGGCGACCCACGCCCGGCCTGCGGACGTGATCAACGTGCCCGGTTTTGCCGATTTTCTGGCGGTTGACGGCAAGACCGTATGGGTGACCAACAAGGGCCGTGTCGAGCGCTGGTCGCGGCACGGCAAAATCGCCGCGGTCGCGATGGACAAGCCCTGCGGCGCGATGGCCATCGCCGCCGGCGCATTGTGGGTTGCCGATTGCAGGCAAGGCACGTTGAACCGCATCGATCTGCGCAACCCCAAAGTGGTCGCATCGATCGCAACCGGGATTGCCGATCCCGGGGGCGAATTGAATGTCGTGGCGGGTGCAGGTTCGATCTGGGTGGCCAGTGATGCCAAAGGCCTGATTGCGCGTGTCGATCCCGCCTCCAACCGCGTGATCGCATCGATTACGGTCGATCCTGCAACGTCATATCTGGCCTTCGGGCTGGGTTCGCTGTGGGCCGTCAGCGGGCCGCACCAATCGGTTCAGCGGATCGATCCCGCCACCAACACCGTGACAAAGACCACGCTACTGGGCCGTGCACCCGGTTTTCTGGTGGCGGGCGCAGGGGCTGTGTGGGTTCAGGAACAGGGCGATGGCACCCTCGCCCGGATCGACGCCGACAGCGGTGAAGTGACTGGCCGGGTCAAAGTGGGCGACAGCCTGAAATGGGGTGACATCGACGCAGGCGGCGGCAAAGTCTGGCTGAGAACGACGGACGACCAGGTCTATGTCGCGATCGATCCGGACACCCTGACGATCACCGCGCGCGTCGGACCAAAATCGGGCAGCGGCGCCTTGCGCTATACCCGCCACGGGCTGTGGACCACGGCCCACGACCAGCACACGTTGACATGGTGGCCGCTGTGAACCGGTGGATTGCCACACGATCGCACCGCGCAAGGCTGTGCCGACGTTTACGCCAACATTGAGGGAATGACACGATGCGCTTGCCTCTGCTGATTTCGACCCTGGCCCTGACCGTCGGCCTTGTCTCGCAAAGTCAGGCGGTGCCCAGCCGCGCGCCCGGTTGGGATGCGGCGGCGGCGGCGCACTATCTCGACACCCGCATGGCCTGGTGGCGGCAATGGTCGAAGGACGAACGCGATCATGGCACGCGCTGCGTATCGTGCCACACATCGCTGCCGCATACGCTGGCCATGCCGGCCTTGCGGGGCCAACTTGGCCTGACCCATCAGAGCGTTGATGAAATGGCGATGTTCGATGATGTCGGGAAGCGGGTGTACCTGTGGAGCGAGGTTGAACCGTTTTATCCCGACCAGACCCGCGGCGTGCCCAAATCGGCGGAATCGCGCGGCGTGGAATCGGTGCTCAACGCGCTCATCCTGGCAACGCGCGACAACGAGCGCGGCCATCTGGGGCCCGACACGCGCCAGGCCTTCGCCAATATGTGGGCCCTGCAAATGCAGGCGGGCGACCAGAAGGGCGGCTTTACCTGGCTGGATTTTCACCTTGAACCGTTTGAATCGCCTACCGCGACGTATTGGGGGGCAACCCTGGCGGCGTTGGCCGTGGCGCGCGCACCGGGCGGCTATTCCACCGATCCCGCGGTTGCGCCGCACATCGACGCGCTGCGGAATTACCTGAAAACAGGTTTGACCGGTTCGCTTTACACCCGCACCCTGCTGGTCTGGGCCGACAGCCAGTTGCACGGCGTACTGGACGAGGCACAGCGCCAGAAGATCATTGCAGACCTGGTCGCCTGCCAACAGCCGGATGGCGGATGGACGCTGGCCAGCCTGTCAAACTGGCAACGCGTCGACAAGTCCGCCCTGCCCGCGCAAAGCGACGGCTATGCCACGGCGCTGATCGCGCTGGTGTTGCGTGAGGAGGGCATGGCGGTGACCGCAGCGCCGCTGAAATCCGCGCGCAACTGGATTGTCATGCATCAGGACAAGACGAGCGGAGCGGTTCCGGCCAAATCGATCAACAAGGATCGTCAGCCTGGCACCGATGCCTATCTGTTCATGACCGATCAGGCCACCGGCATGGCCGCGCTGGCGATGAGGCCGAACCCGCCGGCCGGGTAACGGTGTCGATTGGAGGCGTGGAACCGGATCGCAAGATTGCGAGGTCAGGGTGCCGATGGCGGGCCCGCCGCAATCGGCGGCGCGGTTTCCCAGCCGCCGCCCAGCGCCTTGAACAGCGAAATCTGGGCATCGGCGACTTTGGTATCCGATTGCGCCAGCGCCTGTCGCGCGGCGGCACGGTTCTGTTCGGCGACCAGCAGGTTGAGGAAATTGTCCCGCCCCTGATCGAAGCGCAGCCGTGAAAGCCGGGCGGCATCGTCGGCCGCATCGGCCGCGCGTTTGAGCGACAGGTTCTGGCGTTGCGCCGCTGCGGACCGCGCCAGCGCCTGTTCGGTTTCCTTCAGCGCGGTCAGGATCGTGCCCTGGAATGCCGCCAGCGAGGCCTCTGCCTGGCTCTTCGATTGCCGGATGCGCGCGCGCGTCGCCGCAAAGTTGGGAAATGTCCACGAAATCAGCGGCCCGAGCGCATAGTTGAACGCCCCGGGCTTGCCCAGGTTGCTGATCTGCGGCGCGCCAAGGCTGGCCGAACCCGCCAGCGTAACCGATGGGTAGAGCGCCGCGGTCGCGATCCCGATCCGCGCGGTGTCGGCCGCCAGCGTGCGTTCGGCCTGGCGCACATCGGGCCTGCGCGCGAGCAGCGCGGCACCGTCGCCGACCGGGATGGGCGTCATCACGCGCGGCACCGCATGGCATTGCGCCGCGGCCGCATCAACTTGCGCCGGGGGACGCCCGGTCAGCGCCGTCAGCGCATAGAGCTGCGCGCGGCGTTCCGCTTCGAGATCGGGAACCTGGGCATTGGCCTGTTCGACCAGCACTTGCGCCTGATCGACGTCGCGCCGGGTTCCGCGACCGGCGTCGAGCAGCCGTTGTGTCAGGCGCAAGGTGTCGCTTTCCAGGCTGGCGGTTTCGCGTGCCACTTCGGCCTGGGCGGCGTTGCCGCAGGCGTCGGCATAGCTTTGTGTGACCTGGGCGATGATCGAAATCCGCACCGCGTCGAGCGCCGCCTGCGAGGCCTGGGCATCGCCGCGCGCCGCCTCGATCGAGCGCGATACGCGGCCGAACAGATCGACCTCGTAACTCGCGTCAAAACCGGCCTGATAATAGTTGAAATCTTCGTGACTGGGCACGGCCCCGCTGGCGCTTACGCCGCTGCCGACTTCGCCGACGCTGTAGGCGCCGACGCGTTCGCGATCGTATCCGGCCGACAGCG
Organism: Novosphingobium sp. FSW06-99; assembly: GCF_001519065.1. Taxonomy (GTDB): domain Bacteria; phylum Pseudomonadota; class Alphaproteobacteria; order Sphingomonadales; family Sphingomonadaceae; genus Novosphingobium. Next base: position 182,320 of record NZ_KQ954255.1, on the reverse strand, counting down.
TGGTCGTCGGCAACCGCCCTGCCCGCGCCTCTGACAGCGCGCCGCGCGCCTTGCGCAAGTTGGCGGCGGCCTGCCTGATGTCGGTGTTATAGGCCAGCGCATCGCGCACCAGCGCATTGAGCGCGGCATCGTCGAACATCACCCACCAGTTCGCCGGCAATGGCTGGCCCGACAGCGTGGCAGGGGTCGCCGCCTCGCGAAACGGCGCCTGCGCCTCGGCGACCATGCGCGGCGCGTGATAGTTCGGGCCGGTGACGCATCCCGCCAGGCCGCATGTTGCCAGCAGGGCCGCGCCCATGCCGTTTGCCAGCCGGGTCATCCTGCGGTCTCCTCGCCGGGCGGGTCGGGCTCTGGTTTGTGGCGCAATCCGGCGGCCCATGTGGCCGCCCGTTCGCCAAACATCTTGGAGATGACGTAGAAGCTCGGGGTGAACAGCAACCCGAAGAACGTCACCCCGATCATCCCGAAAAAGACCGCAACCCCCAGCGCCTGCCGCATTTCGTAGCCGGGGCCTTTTGACAGGACGAGCGGCAGCACACCCAGAATGAACGCGATCGAGGTCATCAGGATCGGCCGCAGGCGTTGATGCGCGGCGCGCGCCGCAGCATCGCGATGGCTCAGCCCGTGCTCTTCACCCTGCCGCGCAAATTCGACGATCAGGATGGCATTCTTGGCGGCCAGCCCGACCAGCACGACCAGCCCGATCTGGGTCAGCACGTTGTTGTCCATGCCCATCAGGTTGGTGCCCAGGATCGCCGCCAGCAGACACATCGGCACGATCAGGATCACCGCCAGCGGCAGCACGATCGATTCATACTGCGCGGCCAGCAACAGGAACACAAACAGCACCGCCAACGCGAAAATGTAGATGCCGGTGTTGCCCGCCTGCTGCTGCTGAAAGGCCAGATCGGTCCATTCGTACGTCATGCCCTTGGGCAGGATCTTCTGCGCCAGACCGGCCATCGTGGCCAGCGACTGGCCGGTCGAAAAACCGCGCGCGCTGTCGCCCTGCAACTCAGCCGAGGGATAGAGGTTGTAGCGCACCACGCGGTACGGCCCGGCGTCGTTCCTGACAGTCAGCACCGCGCCCAGCGGCACCATCGCGCCGCTGGCGGACCGGGTGCGCAACCGTTCGATGTCGGCGGTCGATTGGCGGAACCGGGCGTCGGCTTGCGCTGTGACACGCCAGGTACGGCCCAGATAATTGAAGTCGTTGATATAGGCCGACCCCAGATACGTGCCCAGTGTCGAGAACACGTTCGGCACGGCCACGCCGGCCTGTTCGGCCCGTTCACGGTCGATATCCGCCGTCAGACGCGGGGTCTGGTTGCTGAACGTCGTGAATGTCGACTGGATGCCGGGCGACCCGTTCGCGGCGTGGGCCATCGCATTGGCCGCCTTTTCCAGCGCGACAAAGCCCAGACCGCTGCGATCCTCGATCTCCATCTTGAACCCGCCGCCCGTGCCGATCCCCTGCACCGGCGGGGGAGGAATGACCAGGATGCGGCCCTCGGTCAGCGTGCCATAGACTTTGCGCAACTGGTTGGCGAACTCGTCCGCGGTGATGTCGTCGCGATCCTTGCGCGGCTTCATCGCCACGAAAATCACGCCGGTGTTGGGCGCGGTGGTAAACGTGGCGCCATCAAAACCGGCAAAGGCGACGCTGGTATCGGTCCCCTTCAACCCACCGGCCAGCGCAATCGCCTTTTTCATGAAATCCGACGTGCGTTCCAGCGACGTGCCGGGCGGCATCTGCACTGCCGAAATCAGATAGCCCTGATCCTGCGGCGGAATGAACCCGGTCGGCGTTTCCGTGAAGCGCCAGCCCGCAATCAGGATCAGCCCGGCATAGGCGATCGCGATCAGCCCGAGCGCGCGCACCAGCCTGACGGTCAGCTTGCCATAGCGATCGGACAGACGGTCAAAGCCGTTGTTGAACCCGTTGGCAAACCGCCCCGGCCATCCGCGCACGCCCGGTTTCGGCGCCTGGTCACGCTGGCGCGGTTTCAGCAGCAAGGCTGCGAGCGCGGGTGAAAGGGTCAGCGACACAAACGCCGACAGCGCAGTCGCGGCAACGATGGTCAGCGCGAACTGCTTGTAGAACTGCCCCGATATGCCGGGAATGAACGCGGTCGGGATGAACACCCCGCACAGCACGAGCGCGATCGCGATCAGCGCGCCGGACACTTCGTCCATCGATTTATGCGCCGCCTCGCGCGGGGACAGTCCTTCCTCTTCCATCAGCCGTTCGATATTTTCGATCACCACGATCGCATCGTCGACCACCACGCCGATCGCCAGCACCAGCCCGAACAGCGACAGATTGTTCAACGAGAAACCGAAGGCCGCCATGAAGGCGAACGAACCGGTCAACGAGATGGGGATCGCGATGAGCGGGATGATTGCGGCACGCCAGCTTTGCAGAAAGATGAGCACGACCAATGCCACCAGCACCAGCGCCTCGAACAGCGTCTGGCGCACCTCGTGGATCGATTCCGAGATATAGTCGGTCGGGTGATAGGGGATTTCGTAGGCCATTCCCGGCGGAAAGCTCTTCGCCAGCTCGGCCATTTCGCGGTGAATGGCGTCTGCGGTGGCCAGCGCGTTCGAACCCGGCAACTGGTTGACCGCCAGCACGGTCGAATCCTTGCCCGCCACATAGGCATTGGTGGTGTAGTCCTGCCCGCCAAGCTCGATCCGCGCGATGTCGTGCAGGCGCGTCAGCCCCCCGTCATCGCGCCGCTTGAGAATGATGTCGCCAAACTGTTCGGGCGACGTCAGCCGCCCGAGCGTCTGGATGCCAAGCTGAAAGGCATTGGGCTTGGTGCCGAACGGCGGCGATCCGATCGTTCCGGCGGCCACTTGCGCGTTCTGGCCCTGGATCGCCTGGATAACCTCCTGGTCGGTCAAATTGCGCGAGGCGGCCAGATCGGGATCGATCCATATCCGCATCGCATAGTCGCGCCCGCCGATCACCCGCGTATCGCCGACCCCGGCAATACGCTTGATACGGTCGGTCACCTGGAGCGTCACGTAGTTGGAGATATATTGCTGATCCAGCGAGTGATCGGGCGAATAGAATGACAGCGCCATCAGGATGTTGGGTGACGCCTTGCGCACAGTCACACCGATCGCCCTGGTCTGATCGGGCAGGCGCGGCTCCGCCTCGGACACGCGGTTCTGCACCAGAACTTGCGCGGCGTTTATGTCGGTGCCCAGCTTGAACGTGACGGTGATCGTCAGCGTTCCGTCACCAACCGAGGACGAGGACATGTAGAGCATGTTCTCGACGCCGTTGATCTGTTCTTCAAGTGGCGTTGCAACCGTCGCCGCCATCGTTTCGGCGGTGGCTCCGGGATAGCTTGCGCTGACGGTTACGGTGGGTGGTGCGATCTCAGGATACTGCCCCACCGGCAGGCTTGGAAACGAGATCGCCCCGACGATGACGATAAGGATCGAAACGACGGCCGCAAAGATCGGGCGTTCGATGAAGAAATGGGGAAAACGCACCGCGCGGCCCCCTATTTGGCCGAGCCGGCAAGCGTCGCGGCATTCGGCTGCGGCACCGTCAGGCGTTCTGTGCCCGGTTCGGTGTCGGCGGAGCGGGGTTTGATGGCCACTTGCCGGGCGTCGACTTTCGCGCCCGGCTGCAACTGTGCCAACCCGTCCAGCACGACCATGTCGTTTGGCCCGAGCCCATCGCGAACCGCGCGCAAGCCCATGATCTGGGGCCCGGTTTCGATGACCCGTTGCGTCACGGTGCCATCGCGGCCGAGCACAAACACCAGCTTGCGCGACTGGTCGGTAACGATCGCCTCATCGGGAATAAGCAGCGCGTGATACGAGCCCGAACCGAGCAGACGGGCCCGCCCGAACATGCCGGGGGTCAGAAAGTGATCGGGATTGGGCAGCACCGCATGCGCGCGGATGGTGCCTGATCCGGTGTCGATGGCATTGTCGACAAACGCCATCTCTCCGCGATGGGGATAGTTCGTTTCGTCGGATAGCTGGATATCGACCGGATTGGGGGCAACCCGCGAGGATTTGCGCGCGCCGGTCAGCGCCTGGCGCATATATTTGAGGTAGAAGCTTTCCGCACCGTCGAACGTGAACCAGATCGGATCGAGCGACACGACGGTGGTCAACAGCGTGTCACCATTGGTAACCTGATCACCCAGCGACACCCGCCGCGATGAAATCCGTCCGCTGACCGGCGCCCGCACCATCGTGAAGCCCAGGTTCAGCCGGGCATTGTAGGCGGCCGCTTCGGCCGATTGCAGATTGGCCTTTGCCGTGCGGACTTGCGCCTGGTCGTTTTCAAGCTCTTCGCGCGATACCGCTTGCGCCTTGACCAGTTCGGCCGAGCGTTTTTCCACCGATGCCGCGTTGGCCAGCGTGGCATTCGCAGCGGCAATCTGGGCCTCTGCCTGCAACAGGACCGCACGGTACGGGCGCGGATCGATCTCGAACAGCGGCTGCCCCGCCTTGACGTCCTGCCCGTCCTTGACCAGGATCCGGGTGACCACACCGGTTACCCGGGCGCGCAGATCGACCGACTGGGGTGCCTCGAACCGTCCGATATAGGTGTCCCAATCGACCACGTCGCGGCGCAGCGGTTTGCCCACCGAAACATGCGGTACACGCGGCGCCGGTGCCGCTGGTTTTGCGGTGCACCCAACGATCAGCAAACTGCACAAGGCTGACGCGACCAACCGATACGGTTGGGTGGCGGGGCGATCGACAGGAAGTGAATTACGCAGAGTATCACGCCCGATCATGCCTCTGTCACCTTGTAAATCGACAACGGTCGTTCCAACACTAGCACGAGTTTCGTGCGCAAGACAGCAATCTGATCAGCACCTTGAGGCAACGCAGACGCCCGCGCGACAATCCATTGCGCTGTTCTGCAACAAGCAAAGAAACCGAATCAACGGAACGCTTTTCAGATAGTCCGAATCACAACCTAACCTGGATCGCTTCACCGGAATTGTCGCAAACGCGCAAATTTGTCGGCGCCCGCCATCGCGTGTTGACGGTGTGGCCGGGTGCGCCGCAGATTGCTGCCACGCCGCCTCAAAATGCGCCGCATTCGGCCAGGATGGTCTGCACATCCTGGCCGCGCGCGGCCATGATGCGGATGCGCGCCTCATTCGACAGCACGTCCCATGCCGCCTGTTCGACATGCGGCCAGTGCTTTTCGGGGATGACCACCACGCCGTTTTCGTCGCCGAAGATCATGTCGTCATGGCAGATCGGCACGTCGCCGATGCGGATCGGGCGGTTCATCGCACCAACCGTGCCTTCGTACTTGATATCATCGCAATAGCTGCCCCGCGCATAGACCGGCAGGCCAAGCAGCGCGACATCGCGGCTGTCGCGCGTGACCCCGTCGATCACCGCGCCGACCGCACCCGACCGGATCGCCAGCGTGGCGTTAAGATCGCCGAAATAGGCATGAGCGGGCACCTCGTTGGCCACCGCAATCACGCACCCGGGCCGCACAAAGCGATAGCTGTCGAGCGCATCGTAGATCCCGCGCCAGCGCTCGGTCGTGCGCTCCTGCGCCGGAATGGCGACCAGTTGCAGCGTGCGCGCGCGGCCCAGCATCTTGCCGGGGCTGGTGGCGGCGATGGCCCGGGGCAGTACCGCGCCAAGCCCGGTGTCCTTGGCGATATCGGCCAGCACCGGCGATGACAGATAGGGGCACAGCGCGCGCATGCGCGTCACTTGCGCCGCGCGATGGCCCGCGCACAAGGCCTCGGCCATGGCCAGATCGGCCGGGTTGTTGATATCGACCTGTTCGGTGGGATCGAGTTCGAACAGCACCGGCGCCGTGCCGAACCGGCGCGTTGGCGGTGCCTCGCCGGGGCGGCGGCGCACGATGTAGAGGCTCATCGCCTCGATCACGCTGGGGGACAGATCGACACTGTTGGGTATGCGCCCCGCACCATAATCGGGCGCACCGTTCGACCAGCCATACTGCCTGGCCTTCGACACCGCGACCAGGCTGTCGGCGGCGGGGTCCTCGATCAGGCGGCGCACCGCGCGGTCGATCGTGTCGGCATTGACGAACGGCGCGGTGCACAAGGCCTGGACATAGAAATCCGCCGGTCCTGCCGCGTGACATTCCCACGCAAACAGGTCGTGCCCGTCGCAGGCATTGCTGGCCAGCGCCGCCGGACGATGCAAGCGGCGCACCGGCAGATCGGCGGCAAGATCGGCAATCGCGTCGCATTCGGTATCGAGAAAGACCGCATCGATCGTGGCACAACCGAGCAATTGCCGCAGTTTGCGCCGGAACAAGTGGTCGCCATCGAGCACCGCGCAATTTTTGTTGGCGATGCGTTCGCTGGTGCCCTTGGCGGGGGTGATCGCGACAACGCGCGGGGCGGGATTGAAGGGCTTCATCGGCCGGGTACCAGATCGACGCTGTGAAGAATGCCCTGCAACCGGTCGGCGTCATCGACCACGGGCAGGACCAGCAGGCCGCGATCGCGGTGCTGCATAAGATCGAGCGCTTCACCCAGCAGCGCCGTGTCGGCGACCACCACCGGGCTTTCGCGCATCACCGCGGCGGCGGTCACGCGATGAAAATCCTGCTGCGCCTGCACCGCGCGGCGAATGTCGCCATCGACGATCAGCCCCAGCAGCCCGCCCTGCCAATCGACCACGCAAGCCGCCCCGATCAGCCCCGACGACATCACGCTGGCAACTTCGGCCAGGGTCATGTGCGCCAGCACGGTGGGCAGCGCCGCGCCCCGGCGCATTACCGCCGTCACCGGCAGCGCGCGCTGGCCCAGCAGCCCCGCCGGGTGGCTGCGCAGGAAATCCGCGCGCGAAAACCCGCGCAAGCGGCTGGCGGCTACCGCGATGGCATCCCCCACCGCCATCTGCAGCGTCGTGCTGGCGGTGGGAGCAAGCCCGAGATGATCGGCCTCATGCGCCAGGCGCAATTCGACCACGGTATCGGCGGCGCGGCCCAGCGGCGAATCCGCGCGGCCCACCAGCGCGATCAGATGGCAATCGCGTGCGCGCAGGCCGGGAACGATGCGCAGGATTTCGGCGGTGTTGCCGCTGTTGGAAAACAGCAGCAACGTGCTGCCCGGCGTGACCGCGCCCAGATCGCCATGCGCAGCATCGCCCGCAGACAAGGCAAAGGCCGGGATGCCCAGACTGGCCAATGTGGCCGCCGTCTTGGCCGCAACCAGCCCCGATTTGCCCGCCCCGCAGCACAACACCGGGCGATCGGTGGCCGCCACGCGGTGGATCGCCCCGGCCAGGGCAGGCGGCGGATCGGCGATCAACCCGGCCAGCGCCGCCGCCTCCTTGCGCAAGACATCCAGCGCCCACGGCATCGCCGTGTCCACTGGCACCGGACCGGACAAGGCGGGGGCAGGTTTGCTCATGCCGGTTGCGCCGCCCGCAACGCGGCGAGATTGGCCGCAATATCGGCCTCATCGGGGGTGCCGTCGGCCAGACGCAGCAGCATCGCCAGATCGCAGTGGTCGGGCCGCAACAGACGCGTGCCCAGATGCCAGCCGAACCAGCGGCGACATTCGGCAGGGTCGGCGGCGGGCAGATCGGCGCGCCGGGGCAGCGGCGGACAGGCGGACAGCCCCGGCAGGGCATGCACCCAGTCTGCCATCGGCCAGTGCCCCAGATGCATGATCGGCGTGCCGTACCAGGCCGCCAGCGACCAGCATTTGCTCAGATCGCAAACCATCGCATCGGCACAGCGCGCCAGACCCGCGGTGGCATCATCCTGCGTGCAAAGCTGTACGCGATCGCCCAGTGCATCGAGCATGCGATAGAGATCGCCGCGATCGACATGCAGGCGGTTGAGCGGATGATCGGTGATCGCCAGCAGCACCCGCGCGTCGAAATGGTCGAGCAGGCGCGCAATCAGCCCCGGCGCCGGGCCCGACGCGGCGTGGCGCAAGTAAAAATTCTCCTCATGCTCATAGTGCAAGGGCACCGCCAGCACGGGCCGATCCATCGGCAGGCCAAGCCCGGCGCGCGTGGCCGCAATGCCCGGTTGCGGCGCCGGGGGCGCCATTTGCACCACCGCATCGGCACAGCCATCTACCATGGCCAGCGGCCCGTCAGGCCGGTGACCGTGGTGAAACGGTCGGTGTTCGAGCACGATCCAGCGCGGATCGGTGACGAACGGCCCCGCCGCCGCCTCGGTGATGAACCGTGTGCATCCGGCAAAGCGCGCGGGCGTGGCCAGATCGGCGCTGCGCACCAGGGTCAGATCAGGTGCGATGGTATCGATCAGATCGACCAGGCCGGAAATCCGCGCGCCATCTTCGCGAAAATCGGCGCAGGCGGTGACCCCCCAGGCCAGATCGATCAGATGCAGGCGCAGCTTGGTCAGCCCGGCCAGCGGTTGCCAGTGCTGCGACGTGATGCCGGTGCCGCGCCACAGCGGCGCCACGATCACATGGACTTGCGCCACGGCGCCATCGCCGTCGAGCGCGCGCAAGACCGGCGTTATGATATGGACAAACCACCAGGGCGTGATCACCGGAAGATAGAACAGGACTTTCATCGACCCTCGCCTGCGGTGGACGAGACAGGCAGTGGACTGTGCCGCGCGCGCAGGCAGGGCTGGCCGGGATAGACATCTCCACCGCTGTCCCTCGGGTCTGCATTCTGGCGTGGGTTGGTTTATGGCTGCCAAGCGGGCCGCTATGGAAATTTGCGTAGCGCCTGCGTGAATGTCCGCGGGCCGCCATACGTGTTCATCGCGTAGGGCCGTTTGCAATATCTAGCCGGTCTTCATGCTCAATCCACGCAATATTAACCACGTTTGCGATTGGATTGGAACGCATCACCATGGAGCACGGCCCCATTCTCGCAGCCCGGAGCCCGGCCGAAGGCTCGGTCCGTCGCGCCGACACGCTCGCGGCCATTCTGGTGCAGACGCAGGGCGATTGTCCGCGCGATCTGGTCGCCGCGGTCGAGGATGCGATGGCCGCCGGACTGGCCTTCGACCAGACCGAGGGCCAGATTGTCCTGCTCGAAGTGCTGGCACGCGTGCTCGAAATGGCGGACAATCGGCAGGGGCTTGGCGATGCGCTCGATGTGCTGGCCGCCATGCCGGCCGAGGCCGCGCTGGCGGGGTTCAACACGCTGGTCGCCTCGTCCTTTCCCGACGGCAATGTCGATATTGCGCGGCTGGGCGATGCCGCGCTGTTGGTGATGGCCGGATTGCTGGCCAGCGCGGGCCAGATTGACGACGCGCTGGCGGTGCTGGGCACCGGAGCCAAGAGCCGACCGGTGGAATTTCTGGCCAAGGCACACAGCGTGCGCGGCCACATGTTTGGCCGCGATGCCACCACGCGCGCCTTGTGGACTGCGCTGTCAGAGGGTGGCACCAGTCCCCTCGATCCGCGCCTCTATCGCCACCAGGCGCGCCGGTTGGCCGATGCTGGCGATCTGGCGGGGGCGCTCGATGCCTTGCTGACCGGGGCCTGCCTGCCGATCGAGGCCGCCGACAAGGACGGGTTCGGCGATGATTTTGCGGTGATTGCGGCAGTGCTGCACGCGATCGGGCATGACGACTGGCTGGGGCAGACGGCGCGCCTGCGCTTTTGCCTGGCGGCCTGTCCGGCGATTGCCGCAGAGGCCACAGCCGCCTTGGGCAACTGGCCCACCGGTGGCGCGTTCGACCTTTACGGGCCAGGCCTGATTGCCCCGGTGCAACAGTGGTTCGCCGCGATCGCGCTGGCGCCGCCACCGGCCTATCCGCTGCGCCACGGCAAACCGCACGTCGATGTCGTGTAGTGGGAAATCACCAATTTCTGCAATCAGAAATGCGACTCAGATGGTCGACGAAGGCGCACCCAGCCATGCCCGCGCGCTGACCAACGGTTTCGAGGCGATCCGCGCTGCGTTTCTCGATGCCAGCCATGATGTTGGGAACCCGTTGCCGATCATGCGTTGGACCGACACGGCGGGCAACGAGCAAATCGCCTTCATGTCGCCGCGCCCGGTGGGCACATATGCCAATCTGGTGCTCGAATACGATCCGCGCTGGACGGTGACCCGATCGGTGGTCAACCGTTCGCGCTGCGGCTTTACCCAGGCGCCGTCGCTGGCGGTGTTTGCCACCGGCAAGCTGGGCATCTGCTGCCTCGATCTGGACAGCACCGCGACATTTGGCAGCCTGTCCGATTTCGACCACATCGGCCAGGCGCTGCAAAGCGATGCGGCACGGCGCATCTTTGCCGAACTGGCCAATGGCGTGGCCACCAGCAAGGGCTGCCAGATCTGCCTCGCCTCGGGCGAGCAACTGTGCGGGCCGTCCTGGTCGATCGGTTTTGACATCCGGCGCGGTTTGGTGTTCCCTCTGCCGCGACGGGACAGGATGATGAAACTATCCGATTATCTATCGCGCGCCGAACTGGTCAGGCTCAACCGCCGCTCTGATCTCAGGGCATGGTGGGCCTTTGCGGCCAACTGGGGGTTGATCGCGCTGGCCTTTGCACTGGTGATCGTGTGGCCCAATCCGCTGACCCTGGTAGTGGCGGTGCTGGTGCTGGCCGGGCGACAGCTCGGCCTTGGCATTCTGGTGCACGATTGCGCGCACCATGCGCTGTTTCGCAGCACGCGCATGAACGAGACGGTCGGGCAGTGGCTGGCGGGCTGGCCGATGAACATTTCGCTGGCGGACTATCGCACGTATCACCTGTCGCACCATCGCCATGCCGGTACGCCGCGCGATCCCGATCTGGGCTTTGTCGCCGCCTATCCGGTTTCGCGCGCGTCGTTGCGGCGCAAGCTGTGGCGCGATCTGTCGGGGCGCACCGGGCTGCGCGATTTGCGGCTGATGCTCGCGCGGTTCCGGCTGCGCCGGCAATGGCCGTGGGTTGCGTTCCATGTCTTGCTGGCCGGGATGCTTGCCGCGCTTGGCGCAGGGTGGGCCTATGGCCTGTGGTGGGTGGCCTGGCTGTTCGTCTATCCGGTGATCATGCGCCTGCGCCAGATCGGCGAACACGGCGTGGTGGCCGATCGCGGCCAGACCGATCCGCGCCTGAACACCGCGACCACGCTGGTATCCTGGTGGGAACGGCTGCTGATCGCACCCAACCATGTCAATTGGCACCTGGAACATCATGTCGCCGGCGGTGTGCCGCCCTATCGCCTGAAACGCATGCACCAGGTGTTGCGCGAGAGGGGCTTTTACGAAGGCCACGACGCAATATCGCACGGCTATCGCGACGTGATCCGCCGCGCGACGGTGTAGCGCCACCACGGCCTTTGACCAACCGCCGCGCGCATCCTTCGACAGGTCAAGGATGAGCGAATAACGACTGCGTCGACAAACTTAAGGCTCGACCGACCGGCGGAAAGTGGAGGGAAGCGGACTATTAGAATTTGAGCCTTTGCCTAAGCCAGAACCAAAGTGTGGTCAGCCTAGTGACGCTTTCTGAGCGGGGAGTTATGGTGTTCAAAGTTCGAGAGTAGTGAACAGATACCTGCCTCGAGTTCGGAGATATCTGCGATCATCCAGCCATGCTTTCCCCGCTTCAGCCACAAAATTCCATGCGTAATAACCCCGTCGGCACCGGCTACTTGAGTTTGCACTTCAGCAGCATCGCTTCCGCCCTTGATTGAAACGATCGAAATCTTGAGATTGCCGTTATCCTGACACATGCAAATGGGGTCATGGTCCAGATAGGCTTCCAGATAGCCATGGTCATTCAGGTGGTCATCTCGCACAAAGGCTGCACGGAGCCTGGGTGAAAGAAACGCCAAGAATTTGCTGTCTGAAATGTTTGCATCATTTGAAAGATCGTACGCGATGACTTGATTTGCGAATTTCAGCGCACCGTCAGGCGCAACCTCGGAAGGCAATGCCATTGTGGGCGACAACAATAACGTTAAGGTCACTATCCATTTCATTGCGCGACCATGCCTGAATATAAGCATGTCCGCAATTGGAGGATTGCTGACTGTCTGCAATCTCCCATATTGCGCCAAAAGTGGACTACTCTCTCACTGCTTCGAGGATAGCGCGAGGCACACGAATTAATGCCAGAAGCATGTTAACGCCATAAAGCCAGACGAATGCAAAAGCTGCGTACGCCAAACCGGATTGCAACCCTTGGTCTGCCATGCCGAAAAAAAAGGCCAATCCGGCCGCGAACATGCAAAACAACATGCCGTGAAGGCTTCGCAGATCATAGTAGAGCAGTAGCGTGCCTTGCGAATTATCTGTCCAGAAGTGTCCCCGGTCATACATCACCATTGCCAGCCAGTTTGGAACGAACATGCTGCGCCATAGGGGATCATCGAAAGAAATATGATCTGATCCACGTTCGATCACGGTCTTGTATTGGGCACCCAAAAGGCCCTCGATCCCATCCAAAGCTGAATCTTGGTTGCCATTTAGAGTGACTGAGCCTCTCAGATGCCAAAGAATATTCCCCATCGGTCCCAGCTATATCCTATCGGTTACGTCCGCAGTTAATACTTTGTGCCGACATTGGGAACGACCATCTTTGGGCGTTTCCTGCCATTGCGCTCGCGTCATGAAATAGCCTGAATTTTCCCAATCCGCCCATCCGATGGTATCGACTTGAATTTGCTCGACAGGACGAAAAAAACGCCGGGGGCACATGGCCCCCGGCGTCCCTCCTGACCGGCGCCTTATATCTGGCGCCGGTCCCCCAAACCTCGTTCAGAACTTCACCCCGGCGCCGATGCCATAGCGGCGCGGATCGAGCGAGAAGACGTTGGTGAACAGGCCCGACGACTGGTCGGTAACATATTCGCCGGTGATCGCGTTGTTGTTGGTCAGGTTTTCGACAAACGCACGGATGTACCATTTGTGGTCCGGACCATCGAGCTGAAGCTGCGCGTTGATCTGGATATAGGATGGCACCGCGTTGACAGGCCCGTTGAAGATGCTGCCGGTCGATTCCCCGGTGTAGTGCAAGTCCACACGCGGCGTCAGCACCAGGCGATCGAGCGGGATTTCATACTGTGCCCCGATCGAGATCTTGTAGTTGGGCGCACCCGGCAACTGGTTGCCCTTGATGTTGACCGGGATGCCCGAAGTATAGACCGTGATGCCCTTGGGATCAAAGGCCAGCCCATCGGCTGCGGCAACGCCTTGCAGCGCGGCGCAGATCGAATAGGCCCCGGTTGAGGCGATCCCGCCACCGGCCGGGAACGCGGTCGTGCCTTGCAGCCCGGCACCGGCGCCGACACCCGGGATGCCCCCGGCGTTGATGATGTTGTTGACCGTATCGACAAACGCATTGGCCCCGGCCGCATTGCCCGCGGTGTTGGGCGCAACCGCGCAGTTCGACCCGTTGGTCAGATCCTTGATGATCACCGCATCCGACCGGCCACCGCCAAAGTCGCGCGGATCGGCCAGATATTCATCCTGCGACACGGCGGTGTGCAGATAGCTGGCCGAGATGTTGACCGTGAATTGCCGGATCGGGCGCATCACCGCCTCTGCTTCAACCCCATAGACATGCGCGCTGACGTTTTCGTCGACCGAGGTCCGCGCGATGATGCTGGAAAGCTGCAGGTCCTTGTAGTCGTAGAAGAACCCGGTCAGGTTCAACTGCAACTGGCCATTGCCGAACGAGTTTTTCGACCCGATTTCGAACGCATTGACGAATTCCGGCTGGAACGTCGTCGGCACCGTGATGCCTGCATCGGCAGCGGACAGCGGGGGGTTGAAACCGCCCGCCTTGTAACCGCGCGAATAGGACGCATAGAGCAGGTTGTTGGGGGTGATCTCCCAATCGAGCACCGCCCGCCCGGTCAGCGCCCGGAACGTGCCCGACTGCACCGCATTGGGCACCGCCGCGGTCAGCGCGGAAACGTTGTTGGTGCTGGAGAACGCCACCGGCAGGTTGAAGGTGGTGGTATGCGCCGAAACCAGCTTGTCATCGTTGTTGTAGCGCAAACCCAGGGTCAGCTTCACCTTGTCGTTGAACTTGTAATACGCTTCACCGAACAGACCATACGAATTTGTCCGGTAATAGTTGGTGTTGTTGTCGTAGAACGGCGTGGCGAGATAGGCCGGAGCCCCGCCGCCGCCAAGCGACCCCAGCGTACCGGCAACACCGGCGAAATAGTCCAGTTCAAATTCGTTCACAAAGTAGTCGTTATAATTGATCTTGTAGTGCGAATAGATTCCACCCAGCAGGAAATTGAACGGGCCGCTGAATTTGGAGGTGAAAATCGCCTCGCTCGACCAGGTGTTGCTGACTTCGTCGGAACGGTCGAACTGCAAGGGAACGTTCGAACACACGCTGTTGCCGCCATAGACGCCCGTTCCGCTCGCTGTCGGCAACGACGTGCACAGCGGGCCTCCCGGCCCTTGCGGCATCAATGCATTCGCCACCGGCTTCAGATAGGCCGCCAGCGCGGCGCCGGTCGGCGCGGGGATACCGGCAAGATTGTTGGCGATCGCGTAGAGCCCGTTCAGCCCGGACTGGATCACGCTGCGATCCTGAACCTGGTTGTTGTAATCCTGCATCGAATCGACGTTGGTGTATTCATAGTTGCCGTCGAGATGCAGTTCGAACTGGTCCCCGATTTCCTGCTTCAACCGGCCTTGAATGATCGTATCAACCGAGTAATAGCGCGGATCAAATCCGGTATAGACCTGGTGAACGCTGGTCGGATTGACCGCCGTACCATAGGCGTTGGGCCCATAGACGCTGCCCAGCGCCAGTGCCGAAGGCAAGCCCTCGATGGCAAAGAACTGCTTGGAAGTCAGCACCGCGCCGAGCGTCGAATTGGCATTGGTCACACCGGTACCAAGCGACCCGTTGAGACAGCCCAGAATCCCGGTCGGATCGGTCTGGCATTCCTGTTTCTGCACGCGCATGCGCGAATCGTTTTCGCGGAAATACTGCCCGACCAGATCGAACGTGGTGCGTGAACTCGGTTCCCACCGCAGCGATCCGCGCAGACCATATTCGTTGCGCCCGTCGATCTTCGACCCGTCATAGAGGTTGGTGGTATAGCCGTCGCGCCGCAGGTAATAGCCAGAGGCCCGCACGGCCAGATCCTGCCCGATCGGCACGTTGACCATGCCCTTGACGCGCAGGTCGTTGTAATTGCCGTATTCGACATCGGCCGACGCCTCGAACTTGCCCAGCACCGGCGGCGCGGTGTGGATATTGACCACCCCCCCGGTGGCGTTCTTGCCGAACAGCGTGCCTTGCGGGCCGCGCAACACCTCGATCTGCGCCAGATCGTAGAATTCGCCTTCAAACAGGCGGGTCGACGGCGACAAGGGCGCATCGTTGAGGCTGATTGCGGTCGACGGTTCGCACGATTCCCCGACGCACAAACTGCCGATGCCGCGAATGGTAAAGCTGGAGCTGGTAAAGTTGGTCTTGGTGAAAGTGACGTTCGGCAACGACAACTGCAAATCGCTGGTAGTCTTTATCTGTTGTTTTTCCAGCGCATTTGCGTTGAACGCGCTCACCGCGATCGGCACGTCCTGCAGGCGCTGCGCCTGGCGCTGTGCCGTAACGATGATTTCCTGAACACCACTCGTATCCGCCGTTGTGGCGGGTTTGGCGTCTTGTGCAAAAGCGGGTTGTGACAAAGCGACCGCGCACACGCCAGCCAACAGGCAAAGCTTGCCCCTCATAGCTTCAGACCTCTCTCTCCAGCGAACCCCGTCGTTGACATGCGGGTGTTCGAGATGTGCAGGACATAACGGAGCGAGTACTTTGTCAACCGGTTATTTAAACCACGCACTTCAAGGGCGGAATTTGGCGGAAAGTGTTGCAAACAGGTCGTATCGCAGGCCCAGAAGAACCCGAGGTTGCCGTAGGGGAAACACATTTTAATGTGTACCACCCCCTTGCAATACACATTTGGGTGACATAGATCGGCGTCATGTCCACAGACCTCATCGATCGCATCCGCCGACTCGTCACCGATGGTGGCATGTCGCGCGCCAGTCTCGCCCGCGCCGCCGGGCTCCACGCCAACACCTTGCGTGACGTAACGCAGCCGGGCTGGAACCCGACCGCCGACACGTTGGCAAAACTGGAACGCGTGCTGAGCGACAGCGACGACGCCCCCGCGCTTGTCCCGATCGAAGAGATCATCGACGAAGCGCGCAACGGCCGCATGTTCATCCTGGTCGATGACGAAGATCGCGAAAACGAGGGCGATCTGGTCATCCCGGCCCAGATGGCCACCCCCGATGCGATCAATTTCATGGCCACCCACGGTCGCGGCCTGATCTGCCTGACGCTGACGCGCGCCCGCGTCGAACAACTCGGGCTCGAACTGATGAGCCGCAACAATGGTACCCGCCACGAAACCGCGTTCACCACCTCGATCGAGGCACGCGAAGGCGTCACCACCGGCATTTCCGCGGGCGATCGCGCCCGCACCGTGGCGGTGGCGATCGACGCATCGAAGACCCGCGACGATATCGTCACGCCCGGCCATGTCTTTCCGCTGATCGCCCGCGACGGCGGCACACTGGTGCGCGCCGGGCATACCGAGGCGGCGGTCGATATTGCGCGGCTGGCCGGCCTCAACCCCTCGGGGGTGATCTGCGAGATCATGCGCGAAGACGGCACGATGGCGCGGATGGACGATCTGGTGCCGTTTGCGCGCCGCCACGGGCTGAAAATCGGCACGATCCGCGATCTGATCGAATATCGCCGCCGCAACGACAATCTGGTCGAATGCACCTCGGTGGCGCCGTTCCAGTCGGACTATGGCGGCGACTGGACCATCCGCACTTATCGCAACAAGATCGACGGTTCGGTGCATCTGGTGCTGCAAAAGGGCGCCATTACCCCCGATCAGCCGACTCTGGTGCGCGTACACGCGATTTCGGTGCTGTCCGACGTGCTGGGCCAGCCCGGCCCGCGCAAGCGCGTGCTGCAACGCGCGATGGGCGCGATCGGCGATGCCGGTGCGGGGGTGATCGTGCTGCTGATGCCGAGCGACCCAATGCAACTGATCGCCGAAGCCAGCGGCAAGGGCGGCATGGACATGGACTTGCGCAGTTATGGCATCGGCGCGCAGATTCTGGCGGATCTGGGCGTGCATGACATGGTGCTGCTGACCAATTCGCACCGCAATGTCGTGGCGATCGAAGGCTATGGCCTGAACATTGCCGGTGAACAATCGATCAGCGTGGAGTAATCGAAGTGGCCAAGTTCCTGATTGTCGAAGCCCGTTTCTACGACCACCTGAACGACCTGCTGATCAAGGGCGCCAAGGCCGCGATCAAGGCGGCGGGGCACCAGTCCGAAGTGATCACCGTGCCCGGCGCGCTGGAAGTGCCCGCGGCGATCGCACTGGCCGACCAGAGCGGCGATTATGACGGCTATGTCGCGATCGGCGTGGTCATTCGCGGCGAAACCTATCACTTTGAAATCGTCGCGGGCGAAAGCGCGCGTGGGATCATGGCGCTGACGATCGACGGCCTGGCCATCGGCAACGGCATCCTGACCGTCGAAAACGAGGAACAGGCGCTGGTCCGCGCCGATCCCGCGCAAAAGGACAAGGGCGGCGAAGCGGCCAAGGCGGCGCTGACCCTGCTGGCGCTGCGGGAACGTTTCGCCTGAGCGCGATCGGGCCAACGCAATTTGCCGGGGCACAGATTGCGGGTCTGATGATGATCGGATCGGGCATGATCCATGCCACGGTCAACGCGATCTTCAAGGCCGGTGGCAGCGACAAGATGTCGGGGCGCGCGATGATCGATGGATCATCCGCGCTGCTGATGCTGCCGCTGGCGTTCATCGTGCCGCTGCCCCATGGCGCGTGGATCTGGCTGGCCGGGTCGCTGGCCGCACATCTGGTCTATCTGACTTGTCTGGTGCGCGCGTTCTCGCTGGCCGACATGAGCGCGGTCTATCCGGTGATGCGCGGCACCGCGCCGGTGATCGCGGCGGTCGCCTCGGTCATGGTGCTGGGCGATCCGATCACGGCGGCGATCGCGCTGGGCATCGCCTTTGTGTGCCTGGGCACGGTGCTGGTGGCCGCGCGCAATGCCCCGCCCTGGCGCGCGATCGGCTGGGCGCTGGGCACCGGGGCGGCGATTGCGGTCTATACCGTGGTCGATGCGCGCGGCGTGCGCGCCACGCCCGCCGCGATCAGCTATGTGGTGTGGGATTTCATCGTGACCGGGGTTGGCATCGGCGGCTATTTCGCATGGCGCCGCGGCCACGAATTCGTCATCGCCGCGCGCACGCAATGGCGCGTCGGGCTGATCGCCGGGGCCCTGTCGATCGCATCCTACAGCCTGGCGCTGGGCGCCTATCGGCTGGGCAATGTCGCGCGGCTGGCATCCTTGCGCGAAACATCGATCGTGTTCGGCCTGATCATCGCCGCCGTGTTCCTGCACGAACATGTCAACCGCACCCGCGCGCTGGGCGGCGGGCTGATCGCGGTGGGCGCAGCGGTGCTGATCGTGCTCGGCTAAAGCGTCACAACACTGTCAACAGGGCATTGAACCGGACAGGTTTTTTACGAACGCGATCGCGACGATCGGCGGGTTTCTGCGGGTGACGGGGCAATCAGATCGGCGCGCAGCGATCTGCGCTGCGCGCCTGGTCGGCGGCGGCAAAGGTCGCCGCAGTGGGCGCCAGACGGCGGTCGAGGATAATCCCCCGCGCGGTCGTCGCGCGCACCACCGGCACGCCGGTGGGCACGGCCTGCCCGGCCAGCGCCAGCGCAAAGCGCACCCCTTGCGGCTGCGCAAACGTGTCGAACACCGCGATATTGTCGGTGTTGGCGGCAAACACCGAAATCGAGGTATACCCATGATCGGCGCTGGGCGCGGCGCTGACCAGAATGGCCCCGTGCGACAGGTCATAGACGCAACTGGCATAGGCCAGATCGGGCGAAGGCCGCACCACCCAGCGCGCATGGGCATCGACCCGCGGTGAAAAGCTGAATACGTTGATCAATCGGTCATGCTGCGACAGCCGCGCCATCGCCACATGCATGATCACCTGCGGCGCGGCGATCACCGTGCCGACATGGCCCACCGCCGCCGCCGCACAGAAACACACCCCCAGCCAGACCGCGCGGCTCATGCCCCCTGCCCTCCCTCGCAACCGATCCGCGTGACGCTCGGCAACGCGATCGTGGTGAAATCGGCCTGCGCCGCCGGGGTTGGATTGTAGATCCGCAGCGTCAGGTCAAACTGTCCGGCGCGGCGCGTCGATACCCACACCGCGCCTGGCACCGGATGGCTGGCCGCCACCGCCTGCCACTGCCCGGCGGCATCGGGGTGCACCCGCGTGGCATCGAACGACAACGCGCCATCATCGTTGCGCGGCAGAAAATTGTCGGGCGCATAGACCGTGACCGACCACCAGCGCCCCGGCAAAGCCCCGCCCGCCACGCGATAGCGGCAATTTTCGCGCAAGGGCCGCCCCGCCTCGTCGGTCTTGCGCACGAAATAGAGCGCCTGGCCGCGATTGAGCGCCAGCAGGCCCGACACCGCAACCCGCGCGCGGGTCCAGGCATCGGCATCGACCGATCCGGTGACTTTGCTGCCCATCCAGCCGCCGCCGGCGGGCGCCATCCCCTGGCGCATATAGACCACCGCCGATCCCGCTCCGACCGCCAGCCCGGCGGCGATCACCAGCGCGAACTGCCACCTAGCCATGGTCGAAATAGTCCTTCAGCCCCAGCGGATCATAGGCGCCGATGATCAGTTGTTCGAACACCCCGGTGCCCACTTCGCCCGCGCTGGTGGTCACCCGCGACACGATCTGCACGTGCAGGTTTTCCATCGTCGGTGCCATCGCGGGCAAGGCATCGAGCGCCAGATCCTCGCGCTCCACCACCAGCGGCCCGTGATAGAGCCCGTGGTTCCACTTTTGCGTGACATAGCCCAGCCCGCGCATCTGAAACCGCGCCAGCGGCTCGATCTCCAGCGTCAGCGGGCCGTCGTCGGTGCCGATCGTCAAAGTGCCCTGCGCGGGCCAGCGCGTGCCGGGCAGCAAGGGCGCGGTCAGCCGGGCCGAGGGGGTTTCGAAGAAATCGGCATGCCCGCCGCGATCGGGCGCGATCACCGCGCGGGTGTTCCATGGCGATCCGTCGCGATGGGCGTTGAGGTGGAAAAACACGCTGCGCGTTGGCAGGTTGATCGGCGTCCATTGCCAGAAAAACCCCTGCACCACGCCATGCCCGTGCGGTTGCGCATCGGCCGCGCCGACCGGGCGCACGCCCCATGACCGGTCGCGCGTGCCGACGGTGGCGGGATGCAGCACCTCGCGCACGCCATCGACCTCGATCCAGCCCGAATAGAACCCGTTCTGCGTCAACCGCGTGTAATCCATATAGGTGCGCGGGCCGATGCGGTGGGTAAAGCGCGGCTCCTCGATCGGAAAGGCACGGCCGGTAAAGTGCAGTTCCGCCGCGATCCCCTCGCCCGCCACGCGCACGGTCAGCCGTTGCAAGGGCTCGACCACCTCGATCGCAATCGGCCCCACGGTCAGGTCCAGCCGCTCCATGTGCAATTCGCGCGAGGCGTGGAGGCAATATTCCACCCCGTTACGGATCACCGCAAAATGCGCGTCGGCCACGTTGAGATGCGGATAGACCCCGAACGCCACCGCGAAAAACCCGCTGCCGTCGGGGGCATAGCCGTTGAAGAAATAGCGGTCGTAGAAATTGCGGTCGGTGCCGGCATAGGCCACCGGTTCGGGCGTCTGGTGCAGCGGGAAATCATCGCCTTTGGTCAGCATGTTCCGGTCTCCATGAGATTTTGGCATGAAGACGGCCCCAGCCCGCGCCCCACCCGACCACCCTGCGACAGGACCCTGTGGGTGGTCGGGTGGGGGAGCGGGCCGGGGCCATCTTCAAGATTCACCCTTCCGCGAATTTTGCAAAAAGGCGCGTCAGCGCGCCGATACTGTCGTGATCGAGCGCCAGTTCGCAGGCGTTGCGGGCCATCGACAGGAAATTGGCATCGCCACGTTCCGTTCTGACGACAAAGGCGCTGCTGAACACCGCCGTCGAAACGCCGTGCAGCGCGCCCAGGCGATAGCGGTCCCAGATTGCCGCGCGGGTCAGCGGCACGCCGCGCCGGGTCATTTCGGCGCAATAGAGGTCGAGCAGTTCGTCCTCGTGCGCGCGGCGCACCGTGCTGCCGATGCCACAGCCCAGGAAATAGCCAATGTCCTTGATCGGGCAGTCCCACCCGGCGGTCTGCCAGTCGACCACCGCGATCGGATCGGCCCCGTCGCGCGCATCGAACAGCATGTTGTCCAGCCGGAAATCACCATGACACACCGCACGCAAGGCCGGATCGCGCTGGTAATATGTGGCAATGTTGGCGTTGAGCGCATCGCACACCGCCATCAGGTCGCCCGGCAACAGACCGTCATAGCGTTCGCGAAAGATCGCGTGGGCGGTGGGATAGAGCTGTGAAATACGTTCCACCAACCCCGGCACGGGCTGTAACCACGCCGCCGCGCCCCATTGCGTGGCACCCCACGTGGGCGCGTGCAGCGCGGCGGCCTGGATCAGGGCATGGCGCGCCTCGTTCAGCGAGCACCCGGCCAACTGGTTGCCACTGCGCGCGGGGCCCAGATCCTCGAACAACAGCACGAATGTCGCGCCTTCCTCGCCCAGCTCGCTGGCATAGACGCGCGGCGTGCGCACATCGATGTGCGGCGCCAGTTCGCGATAGAAGTGCACTTCGCGGGCATAGAGCCCGAACATCGCAGCGGTCGACCGGCTGGTATCATCGGCAGAGGCGAATTTGCCCGCCACCGTGTCCGGCCCGGCGCCTGTGCGATCATACGTCAGCGTAAAGCGCGCGGTATCGCCCACTTGCCCGGTGCCGATCGACACATGGCTGATCGCCAACACTCGCGCGCCCTGGTCCATCGCGCCCGCCGCCTTCAGCCGCGCATCGATCCAGCCGGGCGTGACTTCGCCCGCCGTGGTGGGGAATGGTGCCATTGTCGTTATCCTCTCGCACGGATCAGGCTGGCACATTGCACCGGGGTTGTGAAGCGGATTTAAGCGATCGCTTAAGACACAGGTTGCACAGTCTGTTGCGCCGGGCAGATCACCGGGACGAGAGACCTGCGCATGCGTTTACGACGCGCTTTGCATTTCCGTCTGCACGCCGGGCGCGTTAGGCTGCGCGCCATGGACCTGTTTCAGATCACCGCAATCTTTCTGGGCGTCATGGCGCTGGTCGGCTGGATCAACGTGCGCACGGTCGGCCTGCCGCAAAGCGTGGCGATGCTGTCGGCCGGGATTGTCGCAGCGGGCGTGCTGTTTGCGGCGCAGCGGATGATCGGCCCGTTCTGGGGCTATGATTCGGTGCGGCACGAGATTGCCCGGCTGAATTTCTCCGAGGCGGTGGTCAGCTATATGCTGGCGTTCCTGCTGTTCAGCAGCGGCATGCAGATCGATCTGGGCGAATTCCGCCGCCGCCGTCTGGCAATCTGGTCGCTGGCGACGCTGGGCGTGCTCGCCTCGACCGCGCTGGTCGGGTTTGGCGTGTGGGCGATCGCACAGCTGGCCGGGCTGAACCTGCCGCTGGCCTGGGCGCTGGTGTTCGGCGCGCTGATCAGTCCAACCGATCCGGTGGCGGTGATGGGGCTGGCCCGGTCGGGCGTGCTGTCGGAACGGCTGGGCGCGGTGTTGCAGGGCGAAGCGCTGTTCAACGACGGGGTCGGGCTGGTCGCGTTCACCGCCGCACTGGCCTTTGCGGCCAGCGGCGTGGCGCCGCACCCGCTGCACATTGCAGGCGCAATCGTGATGGAAATCGGCGGCGGTCTGGCGCTGGGCCTGACCGGTGGCTGGCTGGTGATCATGGTGATCCGCACGATCGACGACTATGTGGTGGAATTGACCGCGTCGCTGGCGCTGGCCACCGGCGCCTATGCCCTGGCACAGGCGTTGCACGTATCCGGCCCGATTGCCGCCGCCGCGGCCGGATTGCTGATCGGATCGATCGGCGTGCAGACCGGCATGACCCCCGCTTCGCGCCGCTATGTCGAGGGATTCTGGCATCTGGCCGATGAATTGCTGAACGGATTGCTGTTTCTGCTGACCGGCCTGCAAATCTTTGTCATCCCGTTCGACGGCAGCGCCGTGCGCATCTGGATCGGCTCGATCGTGCTGGTCGCGCTGGCCCGCCTGCTGGTGGTGATCCCGTGGGGCGCCTATTTCAGCCTGCGCCACAACGACCGCGGCGCCAGCGTGATCCTGACCATGGGCGGCCTGCGCGGCGGCATCAGCCTGGCCATGGCGTTCAGCCTGCCCCCCGGCGGCCCCCACGACCTGATCGTGGCGACAACTTTCGCGGTAGTGATCTTTTCGGTGCTGGTTCAGGGGCTCGGCATGGGGCCGCTGGCACTGTATTTTGCGCGGGACACGGGGCGGGTGGCGTGAAGCAATTGTTAGGGAAGAACCGGAATGGCAGGTTACGACATTGGAATGAGGATAGCTGCCGCTCCAGCGGCGAAGCGCCTGCGGCAGCACCCGACCAAATTACGCCATTCAACTCGGCGATGAAGAGCGTCAGATCTCGACGTAAGCTAACCACATATGTCCCGCGCCCTCCAGCGCCCTGTTCACGTTGCTCAGTCAATCAGCGATAGACTTCTTCCCCTGGATAGCTTTCAAGGTATGGTGTCGTAGATCGCGAATATCTGGAACGGACGAATTTTCAAATGAAGTGCTTTCTTTCACACAGCAGTCGCGACAAGGCGATGTACGCATCGACCGTTGCTAATGCGCTCAAACCGAACGTTGAATATGATGAGGCCACCTTTGAAGAAGGGATGGGTAATCTCGAGGAAATCTTGAATGCCCTAGATCGCTCTTCTGTATTTGTTCTCTTGATTTCAGATTATTCTCTAAACTCCGAATGGGTACGTCGCGAGATCATAGAAGCCGAGCAGAGGTTAAACATAGGTCAACTTAAGCGTTTTTTCCCGATTATTATAGACCGAAACATCGACCACACCGATCCGCGTATCCCATCTTGGGTGCGTGAGTCTTACAATCTGCGCCCGATTACGAGGCCAACAATCGCCGCAAAGCGGATACGTGAGCGCATGAGAGAGGTTTCGTGGCAAACGCACCCAATGCTCAAAGAGCGCGACCAGATATTTGTTGGGAGGAACGTTCAGCTTGGAGATATTGAACAGCGATTTGATGATTTTACCAAGCCACAACCCCGTGTGATTATCGCGTCCGGAATCTCTGAGATCGGACGAAAAACAACGCTCAAGCATGGACTCCGCAAAGCCAACCTCGTGCGGGATACGTATGAACCTATCCCGATCGAACTAGCCCGGGACGATAGCATTGAAGGGCTAATCCTCAAAATCTACGACATCGGTATTACCGAAGACATAGATATCAGTGACCTCTTGAACCGATCGATGGAGTCGAAGATTGAGCTTTGCTCCGCGCTGATCGGCGACGTGATCAAACATCACGAGCTACTCATGATAAGTGATGATTACGGAATTGTACGTTTCGAAGGCGAAATTGCACCATGGTTCCAGGACGCGGTTGCTCTATTGCCCGAAGACAGACTCGCGGTCTGCGTGGCCTCATCAGCCAGACCGAAGAAACATCTCTATATTAAAAATAATGATTACTTCTTTATACATATTCCTGAGCTTGATAATTTAGAGCGGATCGGCTTGTTTAAGAGATATGCCGATTTGATGAAGCTCTCCCTAAGCAGGCAAGATTACGAAAATTTCACTCCCCTTTTGAAGGGTTTCCCAGAGCAGGTAACGTACGCTGCTTCACTGATATCTGATCTTGGTCCCGAAAAGGCGTTTAAGAACTCCCACGATATTGCGAATTTTTCAACCTACCGTGCGAGCATCATAATTAATAAATTTTCAGACAAAGCTGAACTTGTGGATTTCCTACGGTTCATATCATCGTTTGAATTTGTATCTATAGATTTTGTTGCCACCATCGAAACTTTAATCGGTACTGCAATAGTTGGATATATCGATACGTTGGTGGCCTACAATGTCTGTGAGGCTATCGGACCAAGTGGGAACTACTTCAGGGTAAATGAGGTTATCAGAGACGCGATAATTCGTGATCGAACCGATGTGGCCGAGATATATACCGTTGCACTTAATAGATTTGTAAATAATTTTGTAGAGACCTATGATGAAATCACTTTTGATGTCTCTGAATACCAGATCGCAGTCCGCGAAGCGCTTTCATCCGGCGTTCCCGTTCCAGAGAGGATGTTGATACCAGCTCACTTTTTGCAAACAATGCGTCAGCTTTATGATGGCAGAAGTTATCGGGAAGTGATTACGCTTGCTGATCGGGTTCTGCAAAACAAGGAAAACTTTGACAATCATACACAGCAGGATATCAGATATTACCTGTGTCAGTCGCTTGCCCGCTTATCCGACCCGCGGTTTCTTGATGAAGTGCAGCATATCAATGGACCAGAGCATGATTTTCTTCTCGGATTTTATTATCGCCTTCGGAGGAGATTTGGAGAGGCACTGGCTCGATATAAGAAGTCGATGGATCATCGCCGGACAGAACAGCGGGCACGCCGTGAAATCGTGTTCGTGCTCGTTACGGTCGAGGACTTCGAAGGCGCTATATCTCTGGCGCGTGAGAACTTCGAACGATATCCACGCAATCCCTATCTGGCACAAGCTTACTTTTTGTGCCTAATGCATATTCCCGATAGGGATTACGCGAAGTCAGAGGCCGAGACGGTGTTGAGCGCTTTAGAGAAAATGGGTGGAGCCCGAGCTACAGAGATGCTCGATAACCTAAAAGCACGCTTCGAGTTTGAATTTGGAAGACAGGACGAGGCGTTCAGTCAAATTGACGCTGCAATAGCTAGATACCCCGAAATAATTTACCCACTTCTTACTAAGTTGGACATGGCGACTTCGACACAAGATCCTGATCTTCTTCGAAGAACGATTGCAGAATTGAAAGCCAGAAACCCATCGGCTGGGCACAAGATCGCAATATCGAAAGCCGACGCGGTCCTAGCGGCGGTGTCTGGTGATGTGGATCGTTCAATTCGTATGCTTTCTAAGGAGCTATCTGATCTGAGTGAAGATGCAAAAGAGAAGCTGGTCCGAAGGTTTCGGCGAATTGGTGAAGGCGTGACGGGCAATTAAGATTGAATTATGAAATTGCTCGCTCAGCTAGCTTTGATCGTCAGACGCTGGTTTGCATCTAACTTGCTCATTTTTGCCATTATCTAAACCAATCAGTCACGTGATTGATGGCACATACTGACAAGATCTGCCGTCAAGGATATAACTTTGGCACAGCAGTTTTGTCCCAGCCATGGTCTTTCAAGTGCCACGCTACGACGCTGAACGAAGTGCAGGTTCTGACGTCCGAACTCGCACTGTTCAACATCGGGTTGGCGACGATAAGATTCGCCGGGCACGGGAAAAGCAGCACGCTCGCTTAGCGCCGATGAGATCCTCCACGTTGAATCGCGGCGATGCCATCCAATCCGGGTGCCTTGATGCTGGACGCAGGGGGCAAAATCGGCTGGACTGGGGCGCCTTCGACAGATCGGCGTGGGCGGGGGTCTTGACCGAGCGGGGGATTGCATTGCGGGCCAGATTGGGGATTTGCGGGCTTGCCGTGGGGTTGGCGGCCTGTTCGGTGCAATCTTCCGGGGGCAGCACCACGGGCACGGTGCATATCGATCCGCGCGCGGCGCTGGCATCGTTTGTGCCCGATCAGGCGCTGGGCGCGGCGGTCGATGGATTGCCTGCGGGGCAGATCGACGATCTCTATACCCCGCACAATATCGCCGCGATGCGCAGCACCGGGTTGCGGCCGATCAGTTACAGCTTGCGCACCGAACTGGGCATCGATGCCTGGCATTGGGGTGAGGAAGGAACGTGGAGCGATCCGGCACACCACCAGGGCTATTGGACGGGCAGCGACAACCCGGTGCGCCCGGTCCTGCGCGGGTGGGGCTATGCCCTGCCCCGGCGCGGAGATTCGGTCGATCAGGCCGAAGACGACGGCTATTCGCGGATCGATGATGGCGATCGTGCCACGTTCTGGAAATCCAATCCCTGGCTCGATGCGGCGCAGACCCATGCGCCCGAACGCCCGCAATGGGTGGTGGTGCAATTCGACGAGGCACAGACGATCTCGGCGGCGCGCATCGCGTGGGGGGCACCCTATGCGCGGGCCTTTCGCGTGCAATACTGGTCGGGCGATGATCCTTATGACGAATTCCAGCACTGGCGCGATTTTCCCCAGGGGGTGATCGCGCAAGGGCGCGGCGGCGATGGCGTGCTGCGGCTGGCCGATCGGCCGATCCGGACGCGGCTGGTGCGCATCCTGCTGGAGGTATCGTCGCACACCGCGCCCGCCGGTGCGCGCGATCCGCGCGATGCCATGGGCTATGCCATTGCCGAGCTGGGCATTGGCCATATCGACGCCGGCGGGCGCTTTGTCGATGCGATGGTCCATGCCCGCGACGGCAGCGACCAGACGCAGATCACCGTGTCATCCACCGACCCCTGGCACCGCGCGACAGACCGCGATGCCGATGCCGAACAGCCGGGGTTTGACCGGCTGTACCGCAACGGGGTGACCAATGGCCTGCCGATGGTGGTGCCCGCAGGCGTCTTGTACGACACGCCCGACAACGCCGCCGCCGCGTTGCGCTTTCTGCGCCGCCGCCACTATCCGGTGGCAGGGATTGAAATGGGCGAAGAACCCGACGGCCAGAACATCAGCGCCGAAGATTTCGCCACGCTCTATCGCCAGTTTGCCCGCGCGTTGCAGGCAGTCGATCCACACGTGCGCATCGGCGGGCCCAATCTGCAGGACGCGGTGGCCGACAGTTGGGCCGACGACACCCCCGACCATTCGTTCACGCGCCGCTTTCTGCGCGCGATCCGCACGCCGGGCCGCACCGCGCCGCTCGATTTCTTCAGCATGGAACATTACCCTTATGACAGCCTGTGCGGAAAGATCCCCGCGATGCTGCGCGGGGCGACCGACCGGCTGGATCAGGCAATGGCGCGGCTGCGCGCCGATGGCGTGCCCACCGGTATTCCGTGGATCGTCACCGAATATGGCATTTCGGCCTTTTCGGGGCAGGCCGAGGTCGACATGCCTGGCGCGCTGTTCGATGTCGATCTGGTGGCGCATTTCCTCGCGCAGGGCGGGCATGCCGCCTATCTGCTCGGCTATGGCCCCGACCGGCTCTATGAACCCGGTGAGGCCTGCACCGGCTATGGCGAACTGATGCTGTTTGGCGCCGATGCGCGGCATCAGGCGGCCTGGGCCACGCCCGCATTCTGGGGCCTGTCGATGCTGGCGCATGACTGGGTGGTGCCGGGCGGCGGCACGCACCGGATCGTGCGCGGCACGGTCGATCTGCCCGGCGGCAATGCCGATCATGCGGTGGTGGCCTGGCCGGTGCATCGCCCCGATGGCACCTGGGCGGTGCTGCTGGTCAACCGCGACGAGGCGCACGCGCATGCGGTGCGGATCGATCTGGGCGGGCACGCGCCCGGCGGGGCCTGGCACGTGGTGCAATATGGCGCGCGCGATTACCGTTGGCTGGCGGCGGGGGAAAACAGCCATCCCACGCGGGACGATCCGCCGCACCGGTTCGATGTGGCGGGGGGCGTGGTGGATTTGCCTGCTTATTCGATTACGGTGGTGGGGTTTGCGGGGGGATGAGTGTGGGGGGCGGTTGCGCCATTTTTCGTGGCGTGGCACGCCCCCACCCAACCCTCCCCCGTCCGGGGGAGGGCTTTTTTTGGTCAGATCTTGATGCGGCCGAACGCGGCCTTGCCGGCATAGCGGGCCGAGGCGCCCAGTTCTTCCTCGATGCGGATCAACTGGTTGTACTTGGCCAACCGGTCGCTGCGCGCCAGGCTGCCGGTCTTGATCTGGCCGCAGTTGGTGGCCACCGCCAGATCGGCAATCGTCGAATCCTCGGTTTCGCCCGAACGGTGCGACATCACCGCCGTGTACCCGGCGCGCTGCGCGATGCTGACGGCTTCGAGCGTTTCGGTCAGCGTGCCGATCTGGTTGACCTTGACCAGCAGCGAATTGGCCAGGCCTTGTTCGATGCCCATCGTCAGGCGCTTCGGATTGGTCACGAACACATCGTCGCCGACCAGTTGCACGGTGTTGCCCAGCCGCGCGGTCAGCGCCGCCCAGCCGACGAAATCGTCTTCGCTCATACCATCTTCGATCGACACGATCGGATAGGCATCGGCCAGCGCGGCCAGATAGTCGGCAAACGCTTCGGGGCTGAGCGACAGGCCCTCGCCGCTGATTTCATACTTGCCGTCGCGGAAGAATTCGGTGGCAGCGCAATCGAGGCCCAGCGCGATATCGACGCCCGGCTTGAACCCGGCCTTTTCGACCGAGGCGAGGATGAAGTCGAGCGCATCGCGGGTGCTCGACAGATTGGGGGCAAAGCCGCCTTCATCGCCCACCGCCGTGGCCAGGCCCTTTTCGTGCAGGCCCTTTTTCAGCGTGTGGAACACTTCCGACCCCCAGCGCACCGCTTCGGCCAGGCTGGGCGCGCCGACCGGCAGGATCATGAATTCCTGAAAATCGATCGGGTTGTCGGCATGTTCGCCGCCGTTGATGATGTTCATCATCGGCACCGGCAGCAGATGCGCCGAAACCCCCCCGATATAGCTGTAGAGTGGCAGGCCGCGCGCATCGGCCGCCGCCTTGGCCACCGCCAGGCTGGTGCCCAGAATGGCGTTGGCGCCCAGCCGCGCCTTGTTTTCAGTGCCGTCGAGCGCGATCAGCGCCAGATCGATATCGCGCTGGTCTTCGGCATCGATGCCCACCACGGCTTCGGCGATTTCGGTGTTGACGGCGTTGACCGCCTTCAGCACGCCCTTGCCCAGATACCGGCTCTTGTCGCCATCGCGCAGTTCGACGGCTTCGTGCGCGCCGGTCGATGCGCCCGAGGGCACGGCGGCGCGGCCGAACGAGCCGTCTTCGAGCAACACGTCGACTTCGACGGTCGGGTTGCCACGGCTGTCGAGGATTTCGCGCGCGTGAATGTCGATGATCGCGGTCATGGTCTGGCCTTTCAAAAAGCGCCTGCGGCAATCTGCCGGTGCAAGGAAGCGGTGGACAACGCGGTTTGGCCCGGCTCCTATCGGCTGCGCCGGTGTCAGGCAAGCGCCACAGTGCAACTGCGAAGTGTTGTGAAGACGAATTTATGGGCGCATTCGCGGGAACCTTCGGCTAGGATCAAAAGGGCTTGCATTGCAGGCGCGTGCTTCGCTTCGTCATTTGCCCAAAGGAGGCCTTGAGCCATGACCGAAACCACCCCCACCCCGGCACCCGAACCGATCGACGTGCCCGCCAATGACGCCGACAGCGCCGAAGCCGCAGACGCCATCAAGTCACGGTTTTCGCGCGCCATCGAAGATGCCCGCGCCAATGCCGAAAACTTGCGCGCCAATGCTGCCGAAGCAGCCGCCGCGGCGCGCGAAAAGGCCGGTGCCACCGCCAGCGAATGGACCGAACAGGCCACCGTGCTGGCCACTCAGGCCCGTGACAAGAGCCTGGAACTGGCGCGCACCGGCAAGGACAAGACCAGCGAAGCGATCGCCGTGGTGGGCCGCGCGATTGCCGACACCGCGCCGGTGATCGATGAAAAGCTGGGTGTGGGCTATGGCGACTATGCCCGCTCTGCCGCAGGGGCGCTGGAATCTTCGGCCGAAAAGCTGGCGGCCAAGGATTTTGCCGATCTGGGCGAAGACGTGAAGACATTCGTGCGCAAGAGCCCGGCCACCGCGCTGGGGATTGCCGCCGTCACCGGGTTCCTGTTTGCGCGGCTGTTCAGCCGTTCGGGCGATCGCGACGCCTGATCGAACGGAACGGCACCCTTTCGTGACCCCCACCGATGACCCGGAACCGCCGACGTTGGTGGCATTGCTGCGCGCGCTGATCGAGGATGCGCAGACGCTGGTCGAGGCGGAGACCGCCTATTGGCGCACCGCGCTGGGCTTTGCGCTGCGCCGCGCACGCACGCTGGCTCTGCTGGCGGCGCTGGCGCTGGCGCTGGCGTTCTTCATGCTGATGGCGCTGGTGGTCGGGCTGTTGCTGGCGCTGGCGCCGCTGGTTGGCCCGTGGGGCGCGCTGGCGCTGGTAACGGCTGCGCTGGGGCTGGCCGCAGCGGTGTGCGCGTGGCGGGCGGTCGCGCTGGCCCGGCGGACCGTCCGCCTGTTGACACGGCCCGACGACGGGGATGGGCAATGACCTTGCGCGCCGACGAGGTCACCCTGATCGAGGCGCGGCGGCTGCGCGACATGGCGCGCGGCAATGTGCGCACCAATCTGGCCACTTTGCGCCGCGATCTGGCCGAACGCCCGCTGACCGCGCGCCTGCGCGAGGCGGCGATCACCACCGCGGTCGATACGGCGGAAAACGCGATTGACCTGGCGCTGGAAAACCGCGCAGTGCTGGGCGGCACGCTGGCCAGCGTGATCGGCTGGCTGTTCAGGAAACCGCTAGGTCGGCTGGGCCATAGCGGATGGACATGGGTCGCGCACCATTGGTCACAGTGGCGCGATTGACCCCCAAACCCTTTCAGGAGGTTTCACCGTGACCGAACAGGACAGCAAACTCGCCGATCGTATCGAGGCCGCGCGCGAACGCAGCACCGCGCTGGCCGCCAATGCATCGAGCAAGGCGCGCGAATTCGTGCATGACCATCCGGTGGCCAGCGTGGCCGGCGGGATCGTGGTCGGCGCGCTGATCGCGGGCGTGCTGACACGGCGGCGCCAGGCCAAGGCGGCCCCAGCCGCCGATGCCTTGCCCAGCCCGGCGCGGCTGGCCCGTCTGGCCGGTCTGGGCGCCGAACTCGCGCTGGCCTATGCCAGCCGCGCGGCCAGCAGCGGCAAGGACGGTCTGGGCAAGATCGAGGAACGCATTACCGGCCAGCTTGGCCGGATCGGCGAAAACGGCGCCGAAGCCGGGCACAAGCTGTCGGGCCTGGCGGATCTTGCGATCAGCACCCTGCGCGAGGCGGGTGAGGCCGCCGTGCATCGGTGGACCCAGCGCAACCACGACCCCGAATGACCGGGCACACTCCGTAGCGGCCCGAATAAAGACTTTCATCGCACTTGAATTGCGCGGGCGCATTTGTCAGGGGCAAAGTCTCCTCCTCCCCTACGGAAAGTATCCCATGCAGAAGCTCCACCTCGTGATGGGCGGACGGGTCCAGGACCCGCAGGGCCTCGATTTTGTCGATCTGAACGCGATTGACGTGGTCGGCGTGTTTCCCGACTACAAGACCGCCGAAGAAGCCTGGCGCGCCGCCGCGCAGCGCACCGTCGACGATGCCGAAATGCGCTATGTCATCGTCCATCTGCACCGGCTGCTCGAACCCGAACTGCCCACCACCTGATCATCAAAAAAGCCCCGGCAACCATCAGGTTCCGGGGCTTTTTTGCACGGGGGACAGATCGGGTTCAGATGAACTCGATCTTTTCCACCACATAGAACCGGTCGCCCGCAGGCACGGTCACTTCGATCTCGTCTTCGACGCGGCGCCCGATCAGCGCGCGCCCGAGCGGCGAGTTATAGCTGATGCGGCCACGCTTGGCATCGGCCTCGGCCAGCCCGACGATCTGGTACCGCACCGGCTTTTCCGCATCGTCGAGCAACGTGACGGTGGCACCGAACACGATGCGATCGCCCGACAGCGTGGTCGGATCGATGATATTGGCGCGGCTCAATTTGTCTTCAAGATCGGCAATCGACGCTTCGATCTGACCCTGACGCTCTTTTGCGGCATGATATTCGGCATTTTCGGAAAGATCGCCGTGCGCTCGCGCTTCCTCGATCGCATCGACGACCTTTGGGCGTTCCTCGCGCAGCGCTTTCAGCTCGGAAAACAGCTTGTCATAGCCTTCCTGAAGCATCGGCAGCTTGTCAGTCGCCATCCGTATTCCTTTTCAACCGGTCTGCGCCGCGCCCCACCAATCCGGGGCGCGTCGAGGGAAAAATCCACCCTGCCGGGTCCGCGACGAACCCGGGCAAGACGACTGCTTGTGCAGGGGAAACCTGTGGAAGCCTATTTATAATAGTCCTGCAACGATCGGACATCAAGTTCGGCACTGCGCAAAGCTTCGATGCCCTCGGCCGCAGCCAGCGAGGCGGCGGCGGTGGTGTAATAGCACACTTTGCCGACCAGGGCCGAGCGCCGGATCGATTGCGAGTCCTTGTGGCTTTGCCAACCCTCGGTGGTGTTGAAAATAAGCGCTATTTCACCATCGATGATATGGTCGACAATATGCGGGCGGCCTTCGGCGACTTTATTGACGCGATTGACCGCAATGCCCTGCTCGGCAAGAAAGTCCGCCGTGCCGCCGGTTGCCACCACTTTGAACCCCAGCCCGACCAAAGTCTTGACCGCCGGCACGATCACCGGCTTGTCGCTGTCCTTCACCGACACGAACAGCGTTCCGGCGCCGGGCAACCCGGTGCCCGCACCCAATTGCGACTTGGCAAAGGCGACCGGAAAATTGGCGTCGATGCCCATCACTTCGCCGGTCGATTTCATTTCCGGTGACAGCGCGGGATCGACGCCGGGGAAGCGCGCAAACGGGAACACCGCTTCCTTGACCGCCATATAGTCGATGTCGCGCTTGATCGGCGGCAGATCGGCCAGCTTTTCGCCCGCCATGATGCGCGCGGCAAACTTGGCGATCGGCTGGCCTATGGCCTTGGCCACAAACGGCACCGTGCGGCTGGCGCGCGGGTTCACCTCGATCAGATAGACCTGGCCATCCTTGACCGCGAACTGGATGTTCATCAGCCCGCGCACGGTCAGGCCATTGGCCAGCAACACCGTCTGACGTTCCATTTCGGCAATGATTTCAGGCGGCAGGTTATAAGGCGGCAGGGTGCAGGCGCTGTCACCCGAATGGATGCCCGCTTCCTCGATATGTTGCAGCACGCCTGCGATCACCACCTGATCGCCATCGGCCAGCGCATCGACATCGCATTCGATGGCATCACGAAGATACTGGTCGATCAGCACCGGGCTGTCGCCCGACACTTTGACCGCGGTGGCGATATAATCGTCGAGCTGCGCCTGGCTGTCGACGATTTCCATCGCGCGCCCGCCCAGCACATAGCTGGGGCGGATCAGCACCGGATAGCCGATGCGCGCCGCCACCGCGACTGCTTCATCGCGGCTGCGCGCCAGGCCATTGGCGGGCTGCAACAGGCCCAGCCGTTCGACCAGATCGGAAAAGCGTTCGCGATCTTCGGCCAGATCGATCGAGTCGGGCGATGTGCCCAGGATCGGAATTCCCGCATCCTGCAGCGCCTGCGCCAGTTTCAGCGGGGTCTGCCCGCCGAACTGCACGATCACGCCGACCAGCGTGCCGTTCGAGCGCTCGATATCGAGGATTTCGAGCACGTCCTCGGCGGTCAGCGGTTCGAAATAGAGCCGGTCCGACGTGTCATAGTCGGTCGACACGGTTTCGGGGTTGCAGTTGATCATGATCGTTTCGAACCCGGCATCACCCAGCGCGAAACAGGCATGGCAACAGCAGTAATCGAATTCGATGCCCTGCCCGATGCGGTTGGGCCCGCCGCCCAGGATCACGATCTTGCGCGCATCGGTCGGCGCGGATTCGTTTTCGGGCGCTTCGAACAGGCCACCTTCATAGGTTGAATACATATAAGGCGTCACCGCCTCGAACTCGGCAGCGCAACTGTCGATGCGCTTGAACACCGGGCGCACCCCCAGCCGGTGGCGCAGCGCACGCACTTCGGCCTCGCTGGTGGCGCCGGCCATCGCCTCGACCACATCGTGCACCAGACCGGCGCGCGCCATGTTGGGATTGCCCGCCATCTGCACCGAACGCACCGCCAGCTTGGCCAGGCGGCTGTCGGAAAAACCCATCGATTTGAGGTGCCGCAGCCCGGCGGCATCGCGCGGCAGGCCGTTGGCGATGACATCGGCTTCCTGCGCGATGATTTCGGCGATCTGGCGCAGAAACCACGGTTCGTATTTGGTGACGGCGTGGACATCCTCCACGCTGAAGCCTTCGCGGAACGCCTGGCCGATCGCCAGCAGGCGGTCGGGCGTGGCGCGCGACAACGCGGCATTGATCTCGTCGCGGCTGGCGCCTTCCAGTTCCTCGACGCGGTTGAACCCGTCTAGCCCGGTTTCGAGCCCGCGCAGCGCCTTTTGCACCGATTCCTTGAAATTGCGGCCGATCGCCATGACTTCGCCGACCGATTTCATCGCGGTCGACAACAGCGGTTCGGACCCCTTGAACTTTTCGAACGCAAAGCGCGGGATCTTGGTCACCACGTAATCGATCGTCGGTTCGAAACTGGCCGGCGTCGCCCCGGTGATGTCGTTGGTGATTTCATCGAGCGTATAGCCGACCGCCAGTTTGGCCGCGACTTTGGCAATCGGGAACCCGGTGGCCTTTGACGCCAGCGCCGACGATCGCGACACGCGCGGGTTCATCTCGATGACGATCAGGCGGCCATCCTTGGGATTGACCGCAAACTGTACGTTCGATCCGCCGGTTTCCACGCCGATTTCACGCAGCACCGCGATCGAGGCGCTGCGCATGATCTGGTATTCCTTGTCGGTCAGCGTCAGCGCGGGCGCGACGGTGATCGAATCGCCGGTGTGCACGCCCATCGGATCGACATTCTCGATCGAGCAGATGATGATGCAGTTGTCGTTGCGATCACGCACGACTTCCATCTCGTACTCTTTCCACCCGAGCAGCGATTCCTCGATCAGCACTTCGGTGGTGGGCGAGGCTTCCAGCCCGCCGCGCACGATCTGGATGAATTCATCCTTGTTGTAGGCAATCCCGCCGCCCGTCCCGCCCAACGTGAACGAAGGCCGGATGATCGAAGGCAACCCGGTGGTTTCGAGCACCGCCAGCGCTTCCTCGACCGTATGCGCCACGCCCGAACGCGCGGATTCAAGCCCGATCTTGTCCATCGCGTCGCGGAATTTCTGGCGGTCTTCGGCCTTGTCGATCGCTTCGGCATTGGCGCCGATCATCGTCACGCCATACTTTTCCAGCGTGCCGTCGCGGAACAGCGCCAGCGCGGTGTTGAGCGCGGTCTGCCCGCCCATCGTCGGCAACAGCGCGTCGGGGCGTTCCTTGGCAATGATTTTCGCGACGATCTCGGGGGTGATCGGCTCCACATACGTGGCGTCGGCCATTTCAGGATCGGTCATGATCGTCGCCGGGTTCGAATTGACCAGGACGATGCGATAGCCCTCTTCCTTCAGCGCCTTGACCGCCTGCGTCCCCGAATAATCGAATTCGCAGGCCTGGCCGATGACGATCGGCCCGGCGCCGATGATCAGGATCGAGTTGATGTCAGTGCGTTTGGGCATGGTGGGTTATGCTGCCATGGTAAAGTGAACAGGGCTGGTGAACGCCCTCCCCCTCAGGGGGAGGGTTGGGTGGGGGTGTCCGGCGCCGGATCGAAGCGTGTCCTCGCGGGCGCTGGACACCCCTCCCCAACCCCTCCCCTGAGGGGAGGGGCTAGAATGGAGGTTGAGGGTATGGTCGGAAATCAGCGCACGAACATCGCGCAGCGACTGCGCGCCAATCCGACCGAGGCGGAAAAACGCCTGTGGGCGCGTTTGAAAGGACGCCAGTTGGGCGCTGCGTTTACGCGGCAATGCCCCATCGGCGATTTCGTGATCGATTTCGCCTGCCGCAGCGCGCGACTGGCAATCGAGATCGACGGCGGACAACACGCCGACAGCGCGACCGATCCTGCGCGCGCCCGCCTGATTGAAGCCCACGGCTATCGCGTGATCCGCTTCTGGAACAACGACGTGCTCGAAAACACCGATGGCGTGATCATCACCATCCTGCAAGACCTCGCCATCGCCCGAAACCGCACCTGAAAAGCCCTCCCCCTGCAGGGGGAGGGTTGGGTGGGGGTGTACAACGGTGTCGAGAGCGCACAACGCCAATGCCAGGGGGGGAGCCCCCTCCCCCAACCCCCTCTCCGCCGGGGCGGGGGCTATCGTCATGGGCCCGGTCATAGCGCGCCGACGAACTTTTCGAACAGATAGAAGCTGTCCTGCGGCCCGGGGCTCGCCTCGGGGTGGTATTGCACGCTGAATGCGCGTTTGCCGGTGATCGCGATGCCGCAGTTCGATCCGTCGAACAGCGAGACGTGGGTTTCCACCACACCTTCGGGCAAAGTCGCGGCATCGACCGCAAAGCCGTGGTTCATGCTGGTGATTTCGACCACGCTGTCATCGATGCGCTTGACCGGATGGTTGGCGCCGCGATGGCCCTGGTGCATCTTGATGGTGCGCGCGCCGGTCGCCAGCGCCAGCATCTGGTGGCCAAGGCAAATGCCGAACACCGGCACATCGGCATCGAGCAGCCCCTTGATCACCGGCACCGCATAGACGCCGGTGGCCGCCGGATCGCCCGGCCCGTTCGACAGGAACACGCCCGCCGGTTTGAGCCCCAGCACGGTATCGAGCGGGGTTTCGGCGGGCACCACCGTGACATCGGCCCCGGCGGCGACCAGATTGCGGAAAATGTTGTCTTTCGCGCCGTAATCGATCGCCACGACATGCGGGCGCTGGCTGCCGGTGGGCCGGGTATAGCCCTCGCCCAGCCGCCAGATCGACCCTTCCCATGCCTCATGCGCTTCGCGGCTGACCTTGCGCGCCAGGTCCATGCCTTCGAGGCCGGGCCAGTTGCGCGCGCGTTCGATCAGCGCGGGCAGGTCGAACACCCCGTCGGGCGCATGCGCGATCACCGCGTTGGGCGCGCCCAGGCGGCGGATGCGCCGGGTCAGCGCGCGGGTGTCAATCCCGGCCAGGCCGATCTTGCCCTGCAGTTCCAGCCAGCGCGGGAATGTGCCCTGGCTGCGGAAATTGGCCGGCGCGGTCACGTCTTCGCGCACGATGCAGCCGACCGCGCCTTCGACGCCGTGGCTTTCCATATCTTCGTTGTTGGTGCCGACATTGCCGATGTGCGGGAACGTGAACGTGACGATCTGCCCGGCATAGCTGGGATCGGTCATCACTTCCTGATAGCCGGTCATCGCGGTGTTGAAGCACACTTCACCCACCGCATTGCCAACTGCACCAAACCCGCGCCCCCAGGCGACATGACCATCGGCGAGAACTAAGACTCCCGTCGCGCCGTCTGGTTGAGGCGCGTGCGAAAGTGCGGGGTCGGCCATGGTCTGGGGCGCTCCGTTAGGCAGGGGTTCTGGCGATGTTGCTAAGGTTCGCCCGCTAGGCGCATCGGGCCGCAGCGTCAACCTAGCGGTTCACAGAATCTTCGCTTAAGGGTTGGTGACAGGCGTTTGACGCCCCTTTTTCAGGAAACCGACGATCATGATCCGCGATACCATCAAGGCTGCCCAGATTTCCGCCATGAAAGCCGGCGACAAGGCGCGCCTGGCCGCAGTGCGGCTGATTCTGGCCAAGGTGAAAGACCGCGACATCGAATTGCGCACCGCCGCCAGCCTGCCCGACGACGATGCGCTGGTGGTCGAGGTGCTGCAGAAAATGGTCAAGCAGCGCCGCGAATCGATTACCCTGTATGAACAGGGTGGCCGCGAGGAACTGGCCGCGATCGAGCGCGGCGAACTGGCGGTGATCGAGGAATTCCTGCCCGCGCGGCTGAGCGAAGACCAGGTGAAGGCCGTGATCGCCGCGATCATCGCCGAAACCGGCGCGACCGGGCCCAAGGACATGGGCAAAGTGATCGGCGCGCTGAAGGCCCGCCATGGCACCGAAGTCGACATGAGCGTGGCGAGCGGGCTGGTGAAAGCCGCCCTGGCCAATTAATGAGCCTGACCCCGCAATGGCTGGATGAACTGCGCACCCGCGTCAGCCTGTCTGGGCTGATCGGGCGCAGCGTGCGTGTCCAGAAGGCGGGGCGCGAATTCAAGGCGTGCTGCCCGTTTCACAACGAAAAGACACCCAGTTTCACGATCAACGACGACAAGGGGTTCTATCACTGCTTTGGCTGCGGCGCGCATGGCGATGCGATCCGCTGGATGACCGAGCATCAGGGCCTGCCGTTCATGGACGCGGTGAAGGAACTGGCGCTGCTAGCGGGGATGGACATGCCCGCCCCCGACCCGCGCGCGGCCCAGCGCGCCGAGGCGGCCAAGACGCTGCACGACACAATGGCCGCCGCCCAGGATTTCTTTGCGCGCAACCTGGCCGGTGATGCGGGCGGCGCAGCACGTGCCTATCTGGCAACGCGCGGGTTTCCGGCGCGCATTGTCGAGGCGTTCGGGTTCGGCTTTGCGCCCGATTCGCGCGGCGCGCTCAAATCCGCGCTCGCGCAATTCGGCACGCCGCAACTGGTCGAGGCCGGGCTGTTGATCGCGGTCGACGGGCGCGAGCCCTATGACCGGTTTCGCGGGCGATTGATGCTGCCGATCCATGACACGCGCGGGCGGGTGATCGCGTTTGGCGGGCGCATCCTCACCGCCGAAAAGACCGACGCGCCCAAATACCTCAATTCGCCCGACACCCCGTTGTTCGACAAGGGCCGTACGCTCTACAACCTGCACCGCGCCGCGCCCCCGGCACGCGCCTCGGGGCGGATGGTGGTGGTCGAAGGCTATATGGACGTGGTGGCGCTGGCCGCCGCAGGCATAGCCGAGGCTGTCGCCCCGCTCGGCACCGCACTGACCGAAGACCAGATCGAGCGGCTGTGGCAAGTGGTGCCCTGCCCGGTGCTGTGTTTCGATGGCGATGCGGCGGGGCAGCGGGCGGCGCGCCGGGCGGTCACCCGCGCGCTGCCGCTGCTGAAACCGGGGCACAGCCTGTCGATCGTCACTTTGCCCACCGGGATGGACCCCGACGATGTGGTCAAGGCGCAAGGCCCCGCCGCGATGGAGGCGCTGCTGACGCAAGGCCTGTCGCTGATCGAGGCATTGTGGGTGGCCGAACGCGATGCCGGCCCGCTGACCACGCCCGAAGACAAGGCCGGGTTGAAAGCGCGGCTGATCGAGGCGACCGAGACCATCCAGCATCCCGACATTCGTGCGCTCTACCGCCGCGATCTGCTCGACCGGTTTGGCGCGCTGGCCTTTCCGGCGCGCGACCGGGGCCAGCCGCCCGCACGCACTGCGGCACCCCGGCGCGGGACCAAGGGCCCCAACGGGCGCTGGCTGCCGCCCGAACCGCCGCTGCCGCCTGAAAACCTGACCCAGATGCAAAAAGTCGGGCAAGTCCTGCTGACCTTGCGCCCGCTGCTGGCCGCGGTGCTGATGGGGCTGATTGCCGATCCCCGGTTGATCGTGCGCCATGGTGAACAGATGGCGCGAATCGGCGCATCGGACCTGACGCAGGGCGGCCTGCTCGATTCGTTGCTCGAATTGGGCGATTCGCATGGTGGCCATGGCGATGCGCCGGGGCTTGAATCCGCCGATCTCGTCACCAGATTGGTCGAGCGTGGGCTGGTTCTGCCGACGATCGATGATCTGGGCGGCATGCCGTACGATTTCATCGCGCGGGGCGACCCTGCCGGAATAGCCGAATCGATCGAGATAATCGTTGAATTACCGTTGGTTGAATTGGCCCTGGCAGACGCGAATGCAAGGACCCAGCACGAGCTGACCGAACAAAGTTTTGCCGAACAGCAACGCCTGGTGCAACGAAAGCTGGCATTGCGGGCACGCTTGGGGCAAATGGGTCGTGCGCGTGCTGCGTTATAATTATAGCGGCGCCAAAAACATGGTGCTGCCCGCAAAAATGGCGCAGCTCGAACAAGTGGTATCGGGGTTCAATGGCATCGAATGACAAGACCGACAGCGGCGATGCTCCGCTGATCGACCTCAACGACGCTTCGGTCAAGAAACTGATCGCGCGCGCCAAGCGGCGCGGGATCATCACGTATGACGAATTGAACGAGGCCCTGCCGCAGGACCAGATGTCTTCCGAACAGATCGAAGACATCATGGCGGCGATTTCGGAAATGGGCGTCAATATCGTCGAAAGCGATGAAGACGCGGTCGATCCCGAAGAGCGCGAGGCCGAAGAGGTCGAAGAGGCCGATGTCGGCATGGACGACCGACCGGTCGTCGAAAAGCGCAAGGAAACCATCGAACGCACCGATGATCCGGTGCGCATGTACTTGCGCGAAATGGGCGCGGTCGAACTGCTGAGCCGCGAAGGCGAAATCGCCATCGCCAAGCGGATCGAAGCCGGGCGCGACACGATGATCCTGGGCCTGTGCGAAAGCCCGATCACCTTCCACGCGATCATCCAGTGGTCCGAAGCGCTCAATGCGGGCGAAATGCAGCTGCGCGAGATCCTCGATCTCGACGCGATGCTGTCGAAGGAACCGCAGCCGGAAAACCTGTCCGAAGACGGCGAGGAAGGCGATGGTGAAATCACCGAAGCCACCGCCGGACCGACGTTCAAGGAAGAAGAGGAAGTCGCCGAGGAACCCGCCGAAGAGGACGAGGACGACGAACTGCGCGAACGTCGCGCGCCCCGTCAGGAAGAAGACGACGAAGAGGACAACACCCTCTCGCTCGCCCAGATGGAAGCGCAACTGAAGCCGGCCGCGCTGGAAAAGTTTGCCGAAATCACCGAGGCGTTCCGCGCATTCGAACAGATGCAGGCAAAGCGGCTCGAATCGCTGGGGCTTGGCATCGGCTTTCCCGCCGACAAGGAAGCCGCCTATCACCGCATGCGCGAAGAGCTGACCGCGCTGGTGGAATCGGTGCAGTTCCACGCCACCAAGATCGAATATCTGGTCGACAACCTTTATGCCTTCAACCGTCGGCTGACCACGCTGGGCGGGCAGATGCTGCGCCTGGCCGAACGCCACAAAGTGCCGCGCAAGGATTTCCTCGACAGCTATGTCGGGCGCGAGCTGGATGAAGCCTGGTTGCCCAGCGTTGCCAACCGCGACAAGAAATGGGCCGCCTTTGCCTCGGTCGAAGGCGTCGGCGTTGAACGCATCCGCAGCGAAATCTCCGACATCGCGGCGGCCACCGGCATGTCGCTGGGCGAGTTCCGGCGCATCGTCAACATGGTGCAAAAGGGTGAACGCGAAGCGCGCATCGCCAAGAAGGAAATGGTCGAGGCCAATTTGCGCCTGGTCATTTCAATCGCCAAGAAATACACCAATCGCGGCTTGCAGTTCCTCGATCTGATTCAGGAAGGCAACATTGGCCTGATGAAGGCGGTCGACAAGTTCGAATACCGCCGTGGCTACAAGTTCTCGACATATGCCACGTGGTGGATCCGGCAGGCGATCACCCGCTCGATCGCCGATCAGGCGCGCACCATCCGTATCCCGGTGCACATGATCGAAACGATCAACAAGCTGGTGCGCACCAGCCGCCAGTTCCTGCACGAGCAGGGCCGCGAGCCCACGCCCGAGGAAATGGCCGAACGCCTGTCGATGCCGCTCGAAAAAGTGCGCAAGGTGATGAAAATCGCCAAGGAGCCGATCAGCCTGGAAACGCCGATCGGCGACGAGGAAGATTCGCACCTGGGCGATTTCATCGAGGACAAGAACGCGATCATCCCGGTCGATGCCGCAATCCAGTCCAACCTCAAGGAAACCGTGACGCGGGTTCTGGCCAGCCTGACCCCGCGCGAGGAACGCGTGCTGCGCATGCGGTTTGGCATCGGCATGAACACCGACCACACGCTGGAAGAAGTCGGCCAGCAATTCTCGGTGACCCGCGAACGTATCCGCCAGATCGAAGCCAAGGCGCTGCGCAAGCTGAAACACCCCAGCCGCAGCCGCAAGATGCGCTCGTTTCTGGATCAGTGAAACAGGCGGCGCCGGAGGCAACTCCGGCGCCGTTTTTTCGATCATCCGGCAAACATCGGCGAATCGCGCCTGAAACGGGATCGACAGCCATTCACCCTGAGCTTGTCGAAGGATGCGCGCGACTTTTGCCCAATGGGCATGGTGTCGGTGCGCGGTGACTGGCCTTGGCGCGCATCCTGCGACAGGCTCAGAATGAACCGGCCTTGAAACATATTATCATTATTTTTCAAAATTTTATGCATACTCACGACACCGGGCGGGTCGTGCGGCTATAGGGCGGGATGGTATCGGCAATCGGCGCCGCGCGGATGCTCAGCGCGATGATCAGCGCGGCAATCCCGCAAGCGACCACCGTCACGCGCCGCGCCCGGCGCGACAGCGGTTGCCACAGCGGCAGGATCGCCAGCGTGGCCAGCACCAACGGCAGCGTTACCACCAGCGGCAGGTCGCTGCCCACCGCCTGCAGCATTTCATGACCCAGCACGAATTGGTATCCCATCACCACGCCCGCGAACAGCACCGCCAGCGGCGTG
The DNA here is from genome assembly GCF_001519065.1 of Novosphingobium sp. FSW06-99. Classification (GTDB taxonomy): domain Bacteria; phylum Pseudomonadota; class Alphaproteobacteria; order Sphingomonadales; family Sphingomonadaceae; genus Novosphingobium. The sequence goes on along the minus strand of NZ_KQ954255.1, from coordinate 139,005 downwards.
CCCCAGCGCCCGTCGGGCAGCAGCGCGGTCAACGCGGCGAGCAACACTGGCAGTACCAGCACATAGGCCGCGACCGGCGCCAGTGCCTGCAACAGTGCCGCCAGCAGCCATAGCGGAACAAATGCGCCGGCCAGCGCCGCACGCCCCGGCCGCCAGCGCCCGACGACGATGAAAAACGCGGTCAGCGCGGTGACCGAGGCCATCGCCTCCAGCCATGGCGTCGCCGCCAGCCGGTCGTAATAATTGGGCCCGCCGACATGGAACGACACCAGATTGGCCCCCATCACCAGCAACGCGGTCATGCCCGCCAGCCCCAGCATGCGCCCTGCCCCGCTCAGCGCCGCCGCGCCATGCCCGCGCCCGCGCCCGTGCTGGCGCCAGATCGCGCCGATCGCCAGCGCCGCCACCGTCAACAGTACCCATCCCGCCCACAGCGGCATCGTCACCAGGGCAAAGCCGAACGCATCGAAAAATACCAGATCGGGCGTGGGCCGCGGCAAGGTCGGTGCCGCCAGCAGGCCGCGCGTCAGGTCAAGCAATTGTCCGCCGATATCCTGCAATGATCCCTGATCGAGCCGGTCGGCAGTCGCCCTGGGCGAATGGTACAGCCCCGGTCGCCCGATAAAGGCATAGTTGTAGGCCGGCACCCCGGTCGCGGCCAGCCACGGCAGCGCCTCGGTCACATCGGTGTCGTTGGGCAGCACGCGATAGAGAAACACCGCCAGCGACGAACCTGCAGGATGGCGGATCGCGCGCGCCGCCAGTGCGACGGCGGCGCCATTGCCGGTGCCGGTCTGGAACAGCGTGGCGCGCCCCCCGCCGCCGCGCGCCTCCAGATTGATCAGCGCGCCGATGTGATCGCGCGCGGGATCGGCGGGTGCCGGGCGCCCGGCAAAGAAATGTCGCGCGCCATCCAGGCCAATCTCTTCGCCATCGGTGAAAATCACCATCAGATCGCGTTGCGGCCTGGGCCCGCTGGCCACCGCGCGCACGGTTTCGAGGATCGCCGCCAGCCCCGCGCCATCGTCTGCCGCGCCCGGCGAATAGGCCACGCTGTCATGATGCGCCATCAGCGCCACGGCCGGCGCCGAACGATCGCGCCCGGGCAGCACGGCAACCAGATTGGTCAAAGTACGCGGCATACCTGCGGGGCCGCCCCAGTCGATGTTGCGCGCGATATGCGCCTGATCGGCCACAAACGTGTCGGCGCGCACGGTCATGCCCAGCCCCGTCAGCCGCCTGACCAGCCAGTCGCGCAAGTGCGCGTCGGCGGGCGATCCAGCCGGATGTGGTGCGATCGCGATCACGCGCACATCGGCCATCGCCCGCCCGGCGGAGAATTCGCCCGCCGGGCGATCGGCGGGTGCGGGCCAGGGCGTGGTGGTGGCGATCAGGCACAGCCCGATCGCCAGCAGCAGCGCCGCCAGCATGGGCAGATGGCGCGCCATCATGCGGTTGCAATCCCGATCTCGCTGTCCATCGCGCGCCTTCGCTCCCATCTGTGCAGGCCCCGTCCATAAAGGCAAATTATGTGGCACCCAAGCGCGGATGGTCTTATGGGCGGCCATATCGAATCCCGTCATCCTTCAGTCAGGTCACCCCCAGTGCGTATTGCCATAGCCTCCGACCACGCCGCCTTTGCGCTGAAGGCCGAGCTTGCCGTCGCACTGGCCGAATGGGGCCACGAAGTGGTCGATCTGGGCCCGTTCAACGACGATCGCGTCGATTACCCCGATTTCGGCTATAAACTGGCCAAGGCGGTCGGCACGGGCGAGGTTGAGCGCGGCGTGGCGCTGTGCGGATCGGGCATCGGCATTTCGATCGCGGTAAACCGCGATCCGGCCTGCCGCGCGGCGCTGGTTTCCGATCCCTATTCGGCCACGCTGGCACGCGAACACAACAATGCCAACGTGATTGCAATGGGCGCGCGCCTGATCGGTGTCGATCAGGCCAAGGCCTGTCTGCAGGCGTTTTTGAGCGGAACATTCGCGGGCGGACGCCACGAAGGCCGCGTTGCCAAGCTTTCCCACCCCAACTTCTGACACGATCATAAAGGAGCCCACACGATGACCGCAGCCACGACGAAAGCGCCGGACATCCGCAAAGCGGGTTTCTTCGTCGAGCATCTCGAAAGCGCCGATCCCGACATCTTTTCGGCGATCCGCAAGGAACTGCATCGCCAGCAGACCAAGATCGAGCTGATCGCATCGGAAAACATCACCAGCCTGGCCGTGCTCGAAGCGACCGGGTCGATCTTCACCAACAAATATGCCGAAGGCTATCCGGGCAAGCGCTATTACGGCGGCTGCGAATATGCCGACGTGGTCGAAAACCTGGCGATCGAGCGGGCCAAGGCACTGTTCGGCTGCGAATTTGCCAATGTGCAGCCCAATTCGGGCAGCCAGATGAACCAGGCGGTGTTCCTTGCGCTGTTGCAGCCGGGCGACAGCTTTATGGGGCTCGATCTCAATTCGGGCGGGCACCTGACACACGGTTCGCCCGTGAACATGAGCGGCAAGTGGTTCCACCCCATCCCTTATGGCGTGCGCGCCGATGACCACCGCATCGACATGGACAATGTCGCCGCGCTGGCGCGCGAGCACAAGCCAAAGCTGATCATCGCGGGCGGCACGGCCTATTCGCGCGAATGGGATTGGGCCGCTTTCCGCGCGATTGCCGATGAAGTGGGCGCCTATCTGCTGGTCGACATGTCGCACATTTCGGGGCTGGTTGCGGGCGGCGCGCATTCCTCGCCGGTGCCGCACGCACATGTCGTTACTTCGACCACGCACAAGTCGCTGCGCGGTCCGCGTTCGGGCATCATCCTGACCAACGACGAGGCGCTGGCCAAAAAGTTCAACATGGCGGTGTTCCCCGGCCTGCAGGGCGGGCCGATGGTGCACACCATCGCTGCCAAGGCGGTCGCGTTCGGCGAAGCGCTGCGTCCAGAATTCAAGGCCTATGCCCACCAGGTGGTCGCCAATGCCAAGGCGCTGGCGCAAAGCCTGCAGGATGCCGGCATCGCCATCGTTTCGGGCGGCACCGACAACCACCTGATGCTGGCCGATCTCAGCCCCAAGGATGTTACCGGCAAGGCGGCGGAAAAGGGCCTCGATCGCGCCTGGCTGACCTGCAACAAGAACGGCGTGCCGTTCGACAAGCGTTCGCCGTTCGTCACCTCGGGCATCCGTCTCGGCACGCCTGCGGCCACCACGCGCGGTTTTCGCGAAGAAGAATTCCGCATTGTCGGCCAGTTGATTGCCGAAGTCGTCGAAGGCCTTGCGCGCAACGGCGATGAAGGCGATGGGCAGATCGAACAGCGGGTGCGCGACCGCGTCGCCGAATTGTGCACCGCCTATCCGATCTATCCGGAGATGTAATGCGTTGCCCGTTTTGTGCCCATGACAACAGCCAGGTAAAAGACAGCCGGCCGAGCGAGGACAACACCTCGATCCGCCGGCGTCGGCAATGCGAAGGGTGCGGCGCGCGGTTTACCACGTTTGAACGCGTGCAATTGCGCGACATCATGGTGGTCAAATCGAACGATCGGCGCGAACTGTTCGATCGTGACAAGATCGAACAGTCGGTGCGGCTGGCCTGTCGCAAGCGTCCGATCGATCAGGAACGGCTGGACCAGTTGATCACCGGTATCCAGCGCCAGATCGAGGTGCTCGGCGAAAACGAGGTAACCTCGCGCCAGATCGGCGAAATGGTGATGGACGGGCTGCGTCAGGTCGATTCGGTCGCCTATATCCGCTTTGCCAGCGTCTATCGCGACTTTACCGAAGCGCGCGATTTCGAGGAATTTGCCAGCAGCGTGCGCGAAGTGGCCAAACCATGAGCGAGCGCGACCCGATCCCGCAACCGGTCATCGTGCTGGTGCGACCACAACTGGGCGAAAACATCGGCAAGGCGGCGCGCGCAATACTCAATTTCGGGCTGACCCGGCTGCGCCTGGTCGCCCCGCGCGACGGGTGGCCCAACCCGTCGGCCGGGCCCGCCGCGGCGGGCGCCGATGGCGTGCTGGAACACGCGCAAGTCTTTGACACGCTGGCCGATGCGGTGGCCGATTGCGCGCATGTCTATGCCACCACGGTGCGCAAGCGCGGCGTGTCAAAGCCGGTGATCACCCCCGAGGTGGCCGCCCGCGAAATCGCCACCGCACCTGCACAGAGCGCAATCGTGTTCGGGCCCGAACGGTCGGGGCTCGATACCGATGACGTGGCGCTGGCGCGCACGATCATCACCGTGCCGATCAATCCCCAATTCGCCTCGCTCAACCTGGCTCAGGCGGTGATTTTGTGCGCCTATGAATGGTCAAAGCACGCCGATCTGGTGCAGCCCCCGCTGGAAGACTTGCTGCCCCCCGCCCCGCAGGTCGAATTTGACGGCATGTTCGAGCAGTTGACCGGGATGCTGGAACCGCTGGGCTATTTCGAACCCGAAATCCGCGCCCAGGTCACCCGCCGCACGTTGCGCACGATGTTCACCAAGGCGGCGTGGAACCACCTGGAAGTGCGCACCATGCGCGGCGTGCTGACCACGCTGGCCCACCACCGCCGCATCCGCGACCTCTGATTCCTCCCCGAATCGGGGAGGAATACGGGTTACGCTTGACATCGGCGCGCAACTCTGGTGATGCGCGCCCTTCCACGCGAACCCCGGCGGCCCTGGCCTGCCGGAACACGGTCCGATTGGCCCCGCAAACCCGGTGAAGCGGCGGCCGCATGACACATACAATGGGTGTCATGGTGCGAACCCGGGTCTCAGCAAGGCTGCGGCAATCGTGCCGCCCTTGACGCAAATGAAAGGAACCTCGCGTGTCAAAGCGTAAGGCATCGAAGTACAAGATTGACCGCCGTCTGGGTGAAAACATCTGGGGCCGTCCCAAGTCCTCGGTCAACCGCCGCAGCTATGGCCCTGGTCAGCACGGCCAGCGGCGCAAGAGCAAAGTGTCGGATTTCGGCATTCAGCTCCGCGCCAAGCAGAAGCTCAAGGGCTACTACGGCGACGTGACCGAAAAGCAGTTCAAGGCGACCTATCAGGAAGCCGCGCGGATCAAGGGTGATACCGGCCAGAACCTGGTCGGCCTGCTCGAACAGCGCCTCGACATGGTGGTCTATCGCGCCAAGTTCGCGCCGACCATCTTTGCGGCGCGCCAGATCGTCAGCCATGGCCACATCCGCGTCAACGGCGTGCGCTGCAACATCGCCAGCCGTCGCGTTCGCCCCGGCGACGTGATCAGCCTGGGCAACAAGGCCAAGGAAATGGCGTTGATCGCCGAAGCCCAGGCCCTGCCCGAACGCGACATCCCCGAATATGTTCAGGCCGAAGCCGACAAGGCGACCTTCGTGCGCGTTCCGACGCTCGACGAAGTGCCCTATCCGGTGAAGATGGAACCGAATCTGGTCGTCGAATTCTATTCGCGCTGATCGGTCGGGCTTCATCGCCAGACACACAAAAGGCGGGGGCAACCCCGCCTTTTTTTGTGCCGGTTCAGCGCCCCAGATAGTCCCGCCGGAAGTCGGCGGCGAATGCGGCAAACCGCCCTTCAGCGATCGCCGCGCGCATGCCGGCCATCAATTGCTGATAGAACCAGATGTTGTGTTCGGTCAGCAGCATCGCGCCGAGCATTTCGCCCGCCTTGTGCAGATGGTGAAGATAGGCACGGCTGTACCGGGTGCAGACCGGGCATGGGCAACGCGGATCGAGCGGGTCTGAATCCTCGGCGTGGCGCGCGTTGCGCACGTTGACCGGGCCGGACCAGGTGAACCCCTGCCCGTTGCGGCCCGATCGCGTCGGCAGTACGCAGTCGAACATGTCGACCCCGCGCTCGACCGCGCCGACCAGATCGTCGGGCTTGCCCACCCCCATCAGATAGCGCGGCGCGCTGTCGGGCAACTGGCCCGGCGCGAAATCGAGCGTGGCGAACATCGCCTCCTGCCCCTCGCCCACCGCCAGCCCGCCGATGGCATAGCCATCGAACCCGATCGCGGCGAGCGCGCCCGCGCTTTCGGCGCGCAGGCGTTCGTCAAGCCCGCCCTGCTGAATGCCGAACAGCGCGGCGCCTTGCGCGTGGTCTTCGCCTGCGTCGAAGGCGGCGCGGCTGCGCCGGGCCCAGCGCATCGACATTTCCATCGATCGCGCGATCACGTCGCGCGGCTGGTCGATCTTGGGGCATTCGTCGAACGCCATGACGATGTCCGATCCCAGCAAGCGCTGGATTTCCATCGAGCGTTCGGGGCTTAGCATATGGCGCGACCCGTCGAGATGGCTGGCAAAGGTCACCCCGTCCTCAGTAATCTTGCGCAGACTGGCCAGGCTCATCACCTGATAGCCGCCGCTGTCGGTCAGGATCGGGCGGTTCCACCCGCCGAATTTGTGCAGGCCCCCCAGCCGCGCCATGCGTTCGGCGCCAGGGCGCAGCATCAGGTGATAGGTGTTGCCCAGAATGATGTCGGCCCCGGCGGCGCGCACATCGTCCATCTTCATCGCCTTGACCGTGGCAGCGGTGCCGACCGGCATGAACGCGGGCGTGCGGATATCGCCGCGCCGCATGCGTACGACGCCGGTGCGCGCGCGGCCGTCGGTGGCGTGGATCTGAAAGGCGAAACGGGGCGCAGCAGCGGTCATGGGCAATCTTTGTAAAATCAGCGATTGCGGCCTTTAGGCGCGATTGCCATGGCGTGCAAATGACCTTGATGACCCTGCTCGAACCCGTATCCGTCAGCCCGGTGCTGTTTGTCGTGCTGACCGGGGTGGCGGTCGTCTCCGGCACCGTCGATGCCATTGCCGGGGGTGGCGGGCTAATCATGCTGCCTGCGCTGATTGCCACCGGTCTGCCGCCGCATCTGGTGCTGGGCACCAACAAAGTGCAATCGATCATGGGCACCAGCATGGCCACCTGGCGCTATCGCCGCGCCGGATTGCTGTCGCTGCGGGCCGGATTGCCGCTTGCCGCGCTCAGTCTGCTGGGCGCGGTGACCGGATCGCTGCTGATCCGGCGGATCGATGGCCGCGCGCTGGCGCTGATCGTGCCGCTGCTGCTGGTCGGCGTTGCGGTCTATACGATGCTGTCTCGCCGGATGGAGGATCACGAAGCGCCGCCGCGCATCGGTATCGGCGCCTATCGTCCGGTGGTCACCGGAATCGGCTTTTACGATGGCTTTTTCGGCCCCGGCGCGGGGCAGTTCTATGCCACCAGCCTGGTTTCGCTGCGCGGCATGGGGCTGACCCGCGCGATGGGGCTGACCAAGCTGCTGAACGTCGCAAGCAATCTGGGCAGCGTGATCGTTTTTGCCAGCGGTGGACAAGTGCTGTGGCTGCTGGGCCTGACCGTGGGTCTGGGCGCGATGACCGGCGCAATGATCGGCAGCCGCCTCGCCACGCGCCACGGCGCAGCGGTGATCCGCCCACTGCTGGTCACCGTCAGCCTGTTGCTGACGGCGAAGCTGATCTGGAACTGGTTTGCCTAACTCATCGCCAGCACCAGATTGCGCACCTGAGGATAGATCTGCTTTTCCCATTTCGACCCGGAAAACACCCCATAATGGCCGACGCCCGGTTGCAGATGGTGGCGTTTGAGATGGGGGCGCAGGCTGGTACACAACAGATGCGCGGCAGCGGTCTGCCCCACCCCGCAGATATCGTCGCGTTCGCCTTCAACGGTCAGCAGCGCGGTATGGCGGATCGCCCCGCAATCGACGCGCACCCCGCGATGGTCCAGTTCGCCCTTGGCCAACAGCGCGCGCTGAAACACCCGATCGATGGTTTCCAGATAGAATTCCGCCGTCAGATCAAGCACCGAGAAATATTCGACATAGAAATCGCGGATCTTGTCGGCATCGCTGATCCGCGCATCGGCCAGCGCCTGATAGAACCGGCGGAACTGTTCCAGATGCCGCCCCATGTTCATCGACATGAAGGCATGGAGTTGCAGGAAACCGGGATAGACCCGCCGCCCCGCGCCCGCATAGCGCGCTGGAACCTGTGAAATCAGATTGGCCTCAAACCAGTCGAGCGAATGCTGCCGCGCCAGATCGTTGACCACAGTCGGCGCCTCGCGCACGTCGATCGGTCCGCCCATCAGCGTCATTGTACGCGGCTGGCACGGATCGCGGGTGCCCGCCATCACCGCCACGGCGGCGAGCGCGGGAACGCATGGCTGACACACTGCCAGCAGATGGCTGTTGGGGCCCAGATGGCGCAGGAATGCGATGATATAGTCGATATAATCGTCCAGCCCGAACGCGCCTTCGCCCACCGGCACTTCGCGCGCATGGCGCCAGTCGGTGATATAGACATCATGATCGCGCAGCAGCACCTCTACGGTGTGGTGCAGCAAGGTCGCAAAGTGCCCCGACAGCGGCGCCACCACCAGCATTTTCGGCTGCGGCGTATCGAGGTCGTCCTTGGCGAAATGCACCAGATTGCCGAAGGGCAAAGACTGCACCACCTCTTCGCGCACCGGCACCATCTGGTTGCCCACCGGCACCGCCTTGATCGCAAACGGGGGCCGCGTGCTGATCACGCTGGCCAGTGCATAGCTGTCGCACAAGGCATGAAACCGCCGCACCCAGTCGTTGCGATCGGCATCGGGCCAGATCCGGTCGCGCAAGCCGAGCAGGCCCCGTGCCATGCGGCGCGAGGGTTCCATCACATCGGAAAAGGCCTGAAACGCTGCGTACACACCGGTTTCCTTTGACCGCCACACCGAAGAATCGCACGAAATGGATAATCGCCCGTTTAATGCTGCGCTGCATCAATGCGCTTGGCAAGGGCCGCGCGACATGGTTACCTGCAAAGGGTAGCGACGAGAGGCAGGACGCAGACCATGGCGGGCAGCAAGTCGATCAAGATTGTCAGGCCCGCAGCGGTGCTGACGATATCCAGCAAGACCTATTCGGCGTGGTCGCTGCGCGGCTGGCTGTTGTGCCGCCTGGCCGGGCTCGATGTCGATGAACAGCGGGTCGAACACAGCGCCAGCGACCGGGCCGAACTGCTGTTGCTCAGCCCCTCGGTGCTGGTGCCCCGGTTGACCCACGAGAGCGCCAGCGTGTGGGACACGCTGGCGATTGCCGAATATCTCAACGAACTCTATCCCGCCGCACGGATGTTGCCGACCGACCGGATCGCCCGCGCGCATTGCCGGTCGATTTCGGGCGAGATCCATTCAGGGTTCACCAACTTGCGCTCGGCCCTGCCGATGAATCTGAAAGTGCGCCACACCAGCTTTCCGGTATTTTCGGGCGCGCGGCCTGATATCGAGCGGATCGAGGCGATCTGGCAGGATTGCCTGTCACGTTATGGCGGCCCGTTTCTGTTCGGCGCGGCGCCCACCATCGCCGATGCCATGTATGCCCCCGTCACCACCCGGTTCCGCACTTATGCGGTCAAACTCAGCCCGGCCAGCAGCGCCTATTGCGACACCATCGCCGCGTGGGAGCCGATGCGCGAATGGCAGGCCGGGGCCGAAGCCGAAGCCGACGATTTCGAGGAACTTGAAGTGGAATTCTGAGTGGGCGACCCGACACTGCCGTGTCGGGAAGTCGGCACCGGCCCGCTCCCCCACCCGACCACCCATAGGATACCTATAGTAGGGTGGTCGGCTCCTCAGCGAAAACGTCCCCCGGACGTTTTCGTGCTCTTCGTCGCGGGGAGCGGGCCGGTGCCGACTTCGAAACGCGCTCTTTCGCGCGTTTCGAGTCAGACTCCGGCGATCAGGGGATCAACAGGCTGGCATCGCCATAGCTGTAGAAACGGTACTGTTCGGCAATCGCATGGGCATAGGCGGCCTGCATGCGATCAAGCCCCATCAGCGCCGACACCAGCATGAACAGCGTCGATCTGGGCAAGTGGAAATTGGTCATCAGCCCGTCGATCGCCCGAAAGCGATAGCCCGGCGTGATGAAGATTGCGGTATCCCCGGCAAAGGGCCGGATCACGCAGGCCTCGTCGGCGGCGCTTTCGAGCAGGCGCAGGCTGGTGGTGCCGACCGCGATCACGCGCCCCCCGTTCGCGCGCGCGGCATTCAGCCGGTCGGCGGTGTCGGGCTCGATCCGGCCCCATTCGGCATGCATTGCGTGGTCCTGCGTGTCGTCGGCCTTGACCGGCAGGAATGTGCCCGCGCCGACATGCAGTGTCAGCGTTTCGTGCGCCACCCCGGCGTGCGCCAGCGCGTCGAGCAGGCCGGGGGTGAAATGCAGCGCCGCCGTGGGGGCCGCGACCGCGCCATCGCGCGCGGCAAACATCGTCTGGTAATCGGCGCGGTCGGCCTCATCGGTGGGGCGCTTGCCGGCGATATAGGGCGGCAGGGGCATGCGCCCTGCGCGTTCGAGCAGCACTTCGACAGGATCATCCCCGCCAAACGCCAAAGTCCAGCTACCATCGGGATGGCGCGCTTCGGCACTGGCGGTCACGCCCTGCCCAAAATCGATCGTATCGCCTTCGCGCAACCGCTTGGCATTGCGCACGAACGCCTGCCAGCGCCGCAGATCGAGCCGTTTGTGCAAAGTCGCGCCGATCCGCGCCTCGCCGCGTACGCCTTCGAGTTGCGCGGGGATGACGCGGGTGTCGTTGAACACCAGCACATCGCCCGCGCGCAGTAGGCGCGGCAGATCGCGCACGCCCAGATCCTGGAACGCGCCCGAACCGGGCACATGCAACAGCCGCGCCGCATCGCGCGGTCGCGCCGGGCGCAACGCAATGCGATCGGTCGGCAGATCGAAATCGAACAGGTCAACCCGCATGGGTTCGCCGCAATCTCTTAACGCCGCGCACGGTCAACGTCGATCAATGCGTCGCCGAATGGTTGAGCATGTCGGCGGTGATCGCGCCCGGCGCGGGTGCTTCGGCCCCGGCCACCGGCGCGGGCTTGTGATCGGCCAGGATCGACGCCTGGACGATCTTGGTCGGATGCGCAGGCGGTTCGCCACGCACGACGCGGTCGACCGCGTCCATGCCCGAAATCACCCGCCCGAAATTGGTGTATTTGCGATCGAGCGCAGAACGCGGGTAAAACACGATGAAAAACTGGCTATTGGCCGTGTTGGGTTCATCGGTGCGCGCCATCGACACCGTGCCGCGCCCGTGGGGCACGTCGTTGAATTCAGCATCAAGATCGGGCAGTTTCGACCCGCCCTGCCCGGTCCCAGTCGGATCGCCGGTCTGCGCCATGAACCCATCGATCACCCGGTGAAAGATCAAGCCATCATAAAAGCCTTGTCGCGCCAGAGTCTTGATCCGTTCGACATGGTGCGGCGCCCAGGCCGGCATCAACCGGATGGCGACGCGCCCGCCATTCGACAGATAGAGCACCAGCACGTTTTCGGGATCGTGGCTTTCATCCGCGTCGATCAGATAGGGGATCGTGCTCGAGGAAACCACCCGGTCCACCTTGTAAGGCTTGACCGTTTCCTTCTCTTTCTCCTGGGCGAAAGCCGGGGTGGCAACGAGCGCGGCGCCGAGCGCAAATGAGGCAAGCAGGCGAAAACGCATCAAGGCACATCCTGTCAAAATTCTGCCATCGCCGATAGGCGACCCGCGCTTAGCCTGCAATGAACATTTCCCGGGCGAAATCTCAATAATCGCCCAGCCGCCCCTGCTCTGCCACGCGCGCCACCACTTGTTCGCGCACCGGCGCCGAGACAAAGTGGGTGATGTCGCCACCGAACAGCGCGATTTCCTTGACCAGTTTCGATGCGATCGGCTGCAGGCTGACATCGGCCATCAGGAACACCGTCTCGATGCGGTTGTTGAGCTGCTGGTTCATCCCCGCCATCTGGTATTCGTATTCGAAATCGGCGACGGCACGCAGGCCGCGCACGATCACACTGGCACCCTGGCGTTCGGCAAATTTCATCAACAGCGCGTTGAACCCGGTCACTTCGACGTTGGTCAGGCCCTGATCGGCAATTTCGCGGCGCACCATGGCGATGCGTTCGTCGGGGCTGAACATCGGATTTTTCGACATGTTGGTGGTCACGCCGATGATCAGGCGATCGACCAGCTTTGACCCGCGCCGGATGATATCGAGATGCCCGCGCGTGACGGGATCGAAAGTGCCGGGGTAGACCCCGATGCGCGGTTTATCCAAGCCCACGGGAAATCCTCTCCATGTCTGTGACGGCCAAGCGTGGGGTCAGCGATCGCGATCGACAATGAAGCGCGCCACCGCGCGCAACAGATCGGCCTCTTCGCCATAGGATGCCAGGTAATCGATCGCCTGATCGACCAGATGGCGGGCCTGGGCGCGCGCGCGATCGACCCCGAGCAGCGAGACGAACGTCTGCTTGCCGGCGTCGGCATCCTTGCGCAGCGCCTTGCCGGCCATCTGTTCATCGCCTTCGGCATCGAGCAGATCGTCGACAATCTGGAACGCCAGCCCGATATCGCGGGCATAGCCACGCAGGTGGGTGCGGCCTTCGGGCGGGATCTTGCCCAGGATCGCGCCCATTTCGACCGCGGCACCCAGCAGCGCGCCGGTCTTGAGCTGTTGCAGCCGGGTGACTGTCGACAAGTCGAACGCGGTGGATTCGGCGACCATGTCCATCATCTGCCCACCGGCCATGCCGCCCGCCCCGCTCGCCATCGCCAGCGTGCGCACCAGTTCGATCCGCGTGAACGGGTCACCGATCAGCGCCGGATCGGACAGGATCTCGAACGCCAGCGACAACAGCGAATCGCCCGCCAGCACGGCGGTTGCCTCGTCATAGGCCAGATGCACGGTCGGCTTGCCATGGCGCAGCGAATCGTCGTCCATGCACGGCAGGTCATCATGGATCAGCGAATAGACATGGATCGCCTCGATCGCGCTGCCCACCCGCACCGCGACATTCCGATCGATCGCAAACAGCCCCGAAACCGCCGTGACCAGCAGCGGCCGCAGCCGCTTGCCGCCACCGATCGCGGCATAGCGCATGGCCTCGTACAGCCGGTCGCGCGGGTCGCCCGGCACGGGCAGCACGGTATCGAAACAGGCATCGACTTCCTGCGAAATACGCACCAGCGCATCGGCCAGCAACGAGGCGGGCTTGGTGGTGGCCTGATCAGTGTCGGTCATCGTGTTCAAACCGTTTCGTCAAACGGGCGCGTGGCAAGTGCGCCATCGCGATCGGCGACCACCGCCTCGATACGCGCCTGCGCGGCATCGAGCCGGGCCTGACAATGCGCGCGCAACGCATCGCCGCGCGCATAGAGCACGATCGATTCGTCGAGCGGCGCCTCGCCGCTTTCGAGCCGCCGCACGACATCCTCAAGGGCTTTTAGCGCTTCTTCGAACGAGAGCGCGGTTATTTCGATCTGGCTTGTCATCAAGGGGACAATTGACGCGCCGTTCGGGCACGGTCAAGCCCGACCCGGCATAATTGCACGGCGATCGGAGATGTGACGATGAAATGGCTGATCGGTTACACGGTGGCGGCACTGGCATTCGGGGCGCTCGATGCCTGCTGGCTGACATTTGCGGGATCGCGCATCTATCGCCCGGTGCTGGGCGATCTGCTGGCGGCCGATTTCCGGGGCGGTCCGGCGGTGCTGTTCTATCTGGTCTATCTGGCCGGAATCACGTGGTTTGCGATCCGCCCCGGCCTTGCCGACGGGGTCGGCACGGCGGCGCTCAATGCGGCATTGCTGGGCGGCCTGTGCTATGCGACCTATGACCTGACCAATCAGGCCACACTGGCGCGCTGGCCCGCATGGCTGTCGGCGATCGACATTGCCTGGGGCAGCTTTGCCACGGCGGTTGCGGCGGTGGTGGCAACGGCGGTCACGCGCAAGGTGATCGGGGGCGCGTGATCGGCTGACATCGTGAAAAAACCGGGTGCAACTTTGGCGCCCGATGTTCTAGAGGCCGCGCATGTCTGCACAGATCACCCCCGAAACCGTCGCCGCCCACGGGTTTACCGAAGACGAATATGCCCGCGTGCTCCACGCGCTGGGGCGAGAGCCCAATGTGGTCGAGCTGGGCATCTTTTCGGTGATGTGGTCCGAACATTGTTCGTACAAATCGAGCCGGTTGCATCTGAAGAAATTGCCGACACAGGCCCCCTGGGTGATCTGCGGACCGGGCGAGAATGCCGGGGTGATCGACATCGGCGATGGCCAGGCGGCGATCTTCAAGATGGAGAGCCACAACCACCCCAGCTATATCGAGCCCTATCAGGGCGCGGCAACCGGGGTCGGCGGCATCTTGCGCGATGTGTTCACGATGGGCGCGCGCCCGGTGGCCAATCTCAACGCGCTGCGCTTTGGCCGCCCCGACCATCCCAAGATGAAGCATCTGGTGCAAGGCGTGGTCGCGGGTATCGGCGGCTATGGCAATTGCGTCGGCGTGCCGACGGTGGGCGGCGAAACCAATTTCCACCGCGCCTATGACGGCAACATCCTGGTCAACGCGATGACCGTGGGCGTCGCCGATACCGACAAGATCTTCTATTCGGCGGCGACGGGCCTTGGCAATTCGATCGTCTATGTCGGGTCGAAGACCGGGCGCGACGGTATCCACGGCGCGACAATGGCCAGCGCCGATTTCGACGACAAGAGCGACGAAAAGCGCCCAACCGTGCAAGTGGGCGATCCGTTCACCGAAAAGCTGCTGATCGAGGCCTGTCTGGAACTGATGGCGACCGATGCGATCGTCGCGATCCAGGACATGGGTGCGGCGGGGCTGACCAGCAGCTCGGTCGAAATGGCCAGCAAGGGCGGCGCGGGCATCCGGCTCGACATGAACAAAGTGCCCTGCCGCGAAGAGGGCATGACGCCCTATGAAATGATGCTGTCGGAAAGCCAGGAGCGCATGCTCATGGTGCTGAAGCCGGGCAAGGAGCCAATGGCGGAGGCGATTTTCCGCAAATGGGAACTCGATTTCGCGGTGATCGGCGAAGTGACCGACACCGGCCACATGGTGCTGGAATGGAACGGCGAAGTCGTCTGCGACATTCCGCTCGATCCGCTGGCCGACGAGGCACCGCTCTATGACCGCCAGCACTTGTCGCTGACCGACTACAAGGCCTGGGCGGCGGTGCCCGCGCTGGGCACCCTGCCCGCAAGCACCGATCTGGGCGCAGACCTGCTGACGCTGATCGGCTGCCCCGATCTGGCCAGCCGCGCCTGGATCTGGGAACAGTATGACAGCCAGGTCGGCGCCGACACCTTGCAGAAATCGGGCGGTGATGCCGCCGTGGTGCGCGTGCACGGCAGCGACAAGGCGCTGGCGATGTCGACCGATTGCACCCCGCGCTATTGCTATGCCGATCCCTATGAGGGCGGCAAGCAGGCGGTTGCCGAAACCTGGCGCAACATCTGCGCGGTGGGCGCAACCCCGCTGGCGATTACCAACTGCCTGAACTTTGCCAACCCGCAGCGCCCCGAAATCATGGCGCAGATCGTCGAGGCGCTGAACGGCATGGGCGATGCCTGCCGCGCGCTCGATTATCCGATCGTGTCGGGCAACGTGTCGCTCTACAACGAATCGAAGGCGACCGGCGGCGGCAGCGCGATCCTGCCCACCCCGGCGATCGGCGGGGTCGGGCTGATGCTCGACCATGCGACGATGGCCACCATCCGCTTCAAGGCGCCCGGCGAGGCGATCTGGCTGATCGGCGGACCCGCGCAAGGCGGGCATCTGGGCCAGTCGCTCTATCTGCGCGAAATCCACGGCGCCGAAGCGGGCGCCCCGCCGCCGGTCGATCTGGACGAAGAGCGCCGTAACGGCGAATTGGTGCGCGAACTGATCGCCGATGGCCGGGTCAGCGCAGTGCACGACGTGGCTGACGGCGGCCTGCTGGTCGCGCTGGCGGAAATGGCGATGGCCAGCGGCATCGGCTGCACCGTCGATGGTATCCTCGATGCCGCCACCGCGTTCGGCGAAGACCAGAGCCGCTATGTGGTCACCGCGCCCGCCGATGCCGATCTGTCGGCACCGGGCGTGACCGCGCGGCGGATCGGCACCACGGGCGGCGATGCGATAACGGGCACCGGCTTTGCCGTGACCATCACCGCACTGAGAGCGCGCAACACTGCGTTCTTCCGCGACTGGATGGAAGGCTGATGGTTGATTCGCCCCTCCCCTCAGGGGAGGGGTTGGGGAGGGGTGTCGCAAGGCCCGCGATCCGCGCATCGATCAGGCGGCACACACCCCCACCCAGCCCTCCCCCTTCAGGGGCAAGGGTTTACGCAGCTTGTGGCACGTCCTGCGGGGTGGCGGTGTTCCGGCCCAGCATGTCGTAGGGGTCGACGCCGATCGAGCGCCAGACCTGGTGTGCGCGGTGGTAATGGCGCGCCGGGGTAATGTTCAGGCGGCGGCGCACTTCATCGATCGGCAGCGGCAGCAAGTCGGTGATCGAAGTTTCGATCAGGCGCGGACAGGCCTTGCCCAGTTTCTGTCCTTCGCGAATCGCGTGCAGCACCGGCGCCTCGCTCTTGACGGTCTTTTTCATGTTCAGCCCGGCCATATAGCCGATGAACAGATGCGCCGGGCTTGGCTGCTGGCTGTAAGTAAAGGCCAGCACGCAGGCTTCGCCCAATCCGTCGCGGCCATAGCCGGTCAGTACGTGCAACAGATCATGCACATCGCGGCCCCGGTGCAAATACCACGCGAACTGGTCCTGGAAACGCGGCTTGCCGACCGCGAATTTCTCGAATTCGTCGACCAGTCCTTGCGCGCTCAACCCCTCGCGCTCCATGAAATCGCAATAGGCATGCGCCAGTGAACCCACAGGCGTGCGGCGCAGCGCGGCGTGATCATCGAGGATCGGCGGCAGATAGGGCTCCCGCGCGCGCAAGGCCTGCCCGCGCTCGCTCGACAGGAATTTCACCCCGGCGGCGGGAAACCCGCGCCACGGCAGCGCCTCGAAAATGCGGAACACTTCATCGGTCCGCTCTTTGTCCTTGAGCAGTTCGCGAAAATGGCGCCACGCCTTCAACGGGCGCGTGCGCAGCACCGGGCGCCGCTCGTCATAGATCGGCAGGTCGGCAGTTACCGAAAACGGGATCGCGTTCATTGTCGGTGTTATCCTCTTGTCTGCCAAGACATACTAACACCAGTGTAAATATCTCGTCAATCCATGACCCAGGCTTCGCGCGCGATGCCGTAAAGGTCCAGAATGGCAGTCAAATCCCCGCGATCGATGCGGCCATCGGCGGCTTCGCGCGCCTTTGGCTTGGCGCGAAAGGCAATCCCATGAGTCGCGGCACGAATCATCGCAATGTCGTTGGCGCCATCGCCGGTGGCCAGGCTGACCACGCCCTCACCCAGCCGTGCGGCTTCGTCTTCCAGCACCGCGCGCTTGACCGCGCTGTCGACGATCGGGCCGATCACCGCACCGGTCAGCACGCCACCCTCGACGCCCAGGCGGTTGCCGACCACCCGGTCAAAACCCAGTGCACTGGCCACCGTGTCGGCAAACTGGTGAAACCCGCCGGTCACCAGCACGGTGCGCGTGCCATGCGCCTTGAGCGTGCGCACCAGCGTGACCGCGCCATCCATCGGCCGGATCCGCTGATCGAGGCAATCGGCAATCGCGCTTTCCGGCAGCCCGGCCAGCAACGCCACGCGTTCATGCAGCGCGGCGGCAAAATCGAGTTCGCCGTGCATCGCGCGTTCGGTGATCGCCGCGATCTGCGCCTTCAACCCTGCGAAATCGGCCAGTTCGTCGATGCATTCCTGCCCGATCATGGTCGAATCCATGTCCGACACAAACACCTGCGGCAGCGTGATCGCGCCTTCGGCCAGCAGCAGGTCGGCATCGGGAAAATGACGGTCGAGTACGCCGCGCACCAGGGCGGCGTTGCCATCGACGATTTCCAGTTCGAGCACGTCGGGGTTCGAATCGAGCATGCCCGCGCCCAGCACTTCGGCGCCGCTCTCCTCGATTTCCTCCATGGCGACGGCAAGCCGGTCTCCAAGCGTCTCCGGGTCTGCTATCAGGCGGGCAATGAACACCGAAAACTCCTCGAACACACACAAGCCAAGGCTCGCGCTCATTGCAGGGCCGACCGCCAGCGGCAAGAGCGATCTTGCGGTGCGGCTGGCCCACCATGTCGGGCAGGCCGTCGTGATCAACGCCGACAGCGCGCAAGTCTATGCCGATCTGGCCATATTGAGCGCGCGGCCCGACGCCGCCGCGATGGCCGGGGTGCCGCATCGGCTGTTTGGTGCGTGGGACGGGGCGCGGGCCTGTTCCGCCGCCGACTGGGCCTGTGCCGCGCGCGCCGAGATCGACGCCGCGCATGCCGCAGGCGCGCTGCCGATCCTGGTCGGCGGCACCGGGCTTTATATCCGCACCCTGCTCGACGGGATCGCGCCCATTCCCGCGATCGACCCCGAGGTGCGCGCCGCCGTGCGCGCCATGCCGGTGGACCAGGCATGGGATGCGCTGACCCGCGAAGACCCGGAACGTGCGGCCCGTCTGGCCCCTGCCGACATGGCACGCATCGCCCGCGCGCTCGAAGTCGTGCGGTCAACCGGGCGCCCGCTGGCGGCGTGGCAGGATGCGCGCGAGGGCGGCATCGGCGATGCCGTGGCGGTGTCGGCCTGTGTGCTGATGCCCGATCGCGCCTGGCTCTACGAGCGCTGCGACCGGCGCTTTGCCATGATGTGGCAGGCGGGCGCGATCGATGAAGTGCGCGCCTTGCTGGCACGGCGACTCGACCCCGATCTGCCGGTGATGCGCGCGATCGGGGTGCGCGAAGTGACCGAATTCCTGTCCGGCGCCATCGACACGCCGACCGCGATCGCCACCGGCCAGCAGGCCACGCGCAACTATGCCAAGCGCCAATATACCTGGCTGCGGCACCAGATGCCGCCCGACTGGCCACGCATCGCGTACGAAAATTTCATCGAAAATCCCAACATAGCATCATTGTTTCAATTTTAGCCGCTTGACACGTATTATTGTATCAAGTAGCAGACCCTCACATGCCGGTGAGTCTCTGTTTCAAAGGGATTTGCCGGTGCCCGAAGTGGGAGAGACGGCCCGGTGCGCCTCGCAGTGTACCGGGCCGCATTATTTTGATCGCCCATAAATCCGCCTGATGCGGGTGTGTGAGCGATCACCACCATCGGTTTAAGGCTGTTGTTCATCGGCGGATGGGTCTATCGGGCCCCTTTTTCCGCCTTGTCGAGGACGTGAATTGTGAGCATCGAGCGCAGCGGCGCGGAGATCCTGGTCGAAAGTCTGGTCGCCAAGGGAGTCGAATTCGTGTTCGGCTATCCCGGCGGGGCAGTGCTGCCAATTTACGACGCGCTGTTCGGCGAAAACCGCATCCGCCACATTCTGGTCCGTCATGAGGCAGGCGCCGCCCATGCCGCCGAGGGCTATGCCCGCGCCACCGGCAAACCGGGCGTCGTGCTGGTCACCTCTGGCCCCGGCGCCACCAACGCGGTGACCGGCATTGCCGACGCGTTCATGGATTCGATCCCGATGGTGGTGATCACCGGGCAGGTTCCCACCGGCCTGATCGGCACCGACGCCTTTCAGGAGGCAGACACCGTCGGCATCACCCGCCACTGCACCAAGCACAACTATCTGGTCAAAGACGCCTCCGAACTCGCAGCGATCGTCGACGAGGCGTTCCATATCGCCACGGCCGGCCGCCCCGGCCCGGTGGTGATCGACATTCCCAAGGATGTGCAGATCAGTCTGGCGCACTGGACCGGCCGCGCGCCGCAACGCCGCACGCGCTATGCCCCGCAGACCAGCGCGCCTGCCGCCGACATCGCCGAAGCGGTGGCGATGATCGCCGCGGCCGAACGCCCGATCTTCTACACCGGCGGCGGCATCATCAACGCCGGGCCGATGGCCAGCCGCCTGCTGCGCGAATTGCAGGTGCTGACCGGCGCGCCCGTCACCTCGACGCTGATGGGCCTGGGCGCGTTTCCGGCGGCCGATCCGGCCTGGCTGGGTATGCTGGGCATGCATGGCACGTATGAAGCCAACATGGCGATGAACAAGGCCGATCTGATCATCGCGCTGGGCGCGCGCTTCGATGATCGCGTGACCGGGCGGCTCGATGCCTTTGCGCCCTATTCGCGCAAGATCCACGTCGATATCGATCGCGCCTCGATCAACAAGACCGTGCGCGTCGATCTGCCGATCATCGGCGATTGCGCCATCGTGCTCGAACAGATGATCGCCACCTGGCTGGCCGCCGGGCATGGCAAGGCCAACCTTGCCAACTGGTACGAACAGATCGCCGGCTGGCGCGCGCGCAACAGCCTGGCCTATCCCGATCGCGGCGCCGAGATCATGCCGCAAAAGGCGATCGAGCGCCTCTATGCGCTCACGCGCGATCGCGATCCGGTGATCAGCACCGAAGTCGGCCAGCACCAGATGTGGGCGGCGCAATATTTCCATTTCGACAGCCCCAACAAATGGCTCACCTCGGGCGGGCTGGGCACGATGGGCTATGGCCTGCCCGCCGCGATCGGCGCGCAGGCCGGGCTGCCCGATGCGCTGGTGATCGATATCGCGGGCGATGCCTCGATCCAGATGAACATCCAGGAACTGGGCACCGCCACGCAATACCGCCTGCCGGTCAAAGTCTTCGTGCTGAACAACGAATGGATGGGCATGGTCCGCCAGTGGCAGGAACTGACTTACGAAAGCCGTTATTCCAACAGCTATTCCGACAGCCTGCCCGATTTCGTCAAACTGGCCGAAGCCTACGGGTGGAAAGGCATCCGCATCACCAGCATGGATGACCTCGATGCCGGGATTCAGGCAATGATCGACCACCCCGGCCCGGTGTTCGTCGATTGCCTGGTGGTCAAGGAAGCCAATTGCTACCCGATGATCCCCTCGGGCGCGGCGCATACCGACATGATCCTCTATGGCGATGAAGTTGCCGGAACGATGGATGACGCCGCCAAGGCGCTCGTTTGACCTGCCAGGGCCTGAAAGAACGCACACCATGAACACCGAGACCGCCGAGGCGCAGGAACGCCACGTCCTGACCATCACCGTCGACAACGAAGCCGGGATTCTGGCCAAGATTGCCGGGCTGTTCACCGCGCGCGGCTATAACATCGACAGCCTGACCGTGGCCGATATCACCGACAACCACGAAGTCAGCCGGATCACCATCGTCACCCACGGCCCGCCCTCGATCATCGACCAGATCCGCGCGCAGCTCGAACGGCTGGTGCCGGTGCACAAAGTCGTCGATCTGACCGAGCTGGGCCCTTACATCGAACGCGAACTGGCGCTGATCAAAGTGGCCGGAACCGGCAATTTCCGTGTCGAGGCGCTGCGCGTGGCCGACATCTTCCGCGCCAAGGTGGTCGACACCACGACGTCGAGCTTTGTCTTCGAACTGACCGGTTCGCCCGACAAGATCGACACGTTCGTCGCGCTGATGAAGGAACTCGGCCTCGTCGAAGTCGGCCGCACCGGCGTCGTCGGCATGGTGCGTGGCAACCAGGCTGCCTGAATTTTCCCCGATCAACACACCAATTGCAGAAACGGAACTGATATGAAGGTCTATTACGACGCCGACGCCGATCTCAACCTGATCATCGACAAGAAGATCGCTGTGCTCGGCTATGGCAGCCAGGGCCACGCCCACGCGCAGAACTTGCGCGATTCCGGCGTCAAGAATGTTGCCATCGCCCTGCGCCCCGGCTCGGCCAGCGCCAAGAAGGCCGAAGGTGCCGGCTTCAAGGTGCTGCCCAACGCCGAAGCCGCCGCCTGGGCCGATATCCTGATGATCCTCGCCCCCGACGAACACCAGGCCGCCATCTATGCCGACGACATCCACGCCAATTTGCGCCCCGGCGCCGCGCTGGCCTTTGCCCACGGCCTCAACATCCACTTCGGCCTGATCGAAGCCCGCGCCGATGTCGATGTTATCATGATCGCCCCCAAAGGCCCCGGCCACACCGTGCGCGGCGAATATGTCAAAGGCGGCGGCGTGCCCTGCCTGATCGCCGTGGCCCAGGATGCCACCGGCAACGCCCACGACATCGCCCTCGCCTATGCCTCGGGCGTCGGTGGCGGTCGTTCGGGCGTCATCGAAACCAATTTCAAGGAAGAATGCGAAACCGACCTGTTCGGCGAACAGGCCGTGCTGTGCGGTGGCCTGACCCATCTGATCCAGGCCGGATTCGAAACCCTGGTCGAGGCCGGCTACGCCCCCGAAATGGCCTATTTCGAATGCCTCCACGAAGTGAAGCTGATCGTTGACCTGATGTACGAAGGCGGCATCGCCAACATGCGCTATTCGATCAGCAACACCGCCGAATACGGCGACATCACCACCGGCCCGCGCATCATCACCCCCGAAACCAAGGCCGAAATGAAGCGCGTCCTCGCCGACATCCAGGCCGGCCGCTTCGTCAAGAACTTCGTCCTCGACAACCGCGCAGGCCAGCCCGAACTGAAGGCGGCCCGCAAAGCCGCCGCCGCCCACCCCATCGAACAAACCGGCGCCGCCCTGCGCGCCATGATGCCCTGGATCGGCGCGAACAAACTGGTCGACACGACCAAGAACTGATCGCCCTTTTCCGGCACGACAACGGGGGGCTGGCTTGCGGGCTGGCCCCTTTGGTGTTTGTGGCGGGTTTTTAGGGACGGTTAAATACGTTGCAAACACGCCTTGAAATCAGGCAGTTTATAGTTACCTTCGTTCACCCTAAGTGTGGCCCCGCTGACGGATCAGCCTCGGGAATGCCAATCTCGAGCGTGTGGGTTCGAATCCCACCGGGGGCCGGGCGAATGGCTCCCGTAGATAGGATGCTTCAGTCGGACTCGACTCGGGAACGTATTGGTAACAAAGTAGCCGTCATCGATTACCGCGAGCCGAGGTAAAAATGCCAAGCACAAACTACCGAACTATTTTGTCTGCAATGAGAAATGGGCAACAGGTCCATTGTCTTTACCAAGGGCGGCACAGAGAGTGCTGCCCGCACACTATCGGCTACAAGCATGGGCGCGAAAGAGTTCTTATGTTCCAGTTCGGCGGCCAAAGTTCAAAAGGTCTGCCTCTCGGGGGAGAATGGCGTTGTATGTCTATTGATGAGATCACGCAGGTCACGGTTATTGATGGGCCTTGGCATTCACAAAACTCCCACATCAAACCGCAAACCTGCATTGATCAGGTTGAGTACGAAGTGATCGCCTAGCTATCGTATTCCCATTGTGCGTATTCACGCGCCCGTTCCTCTGAACGAGGCCCGGCGAAGATTGCTTGCTCGATCGAACCATCAGTGTCGATGGCTTCGACATTCCAAACATCCTGTACACCTTGGCGCAGTGCGATGTTAACTTCGAATGTAGTGGAATTTGCTAGCGTTGCCATAGCGTACCCCTTCATTTTTAAAACTGTTTCGCAAGATGGTCATTCCGGTTTGGCCTTGGCGACCTTCTTCAGCCGCTCATAAAAGCGCGCTTCATCCCCATCCGCATCAAGAGAGCGCGTGCTTCTTTAGATTTGCTGGATTGACACGATGGCTTGTTAGATTCAGTCATTGGCGATGCCCGGTTTTTGCCCCCCACAAGAATACGTCTTTTTTGCCGACGAATCCGGCATCTCAAAAGATCGTTTCACTGTA
Organism: Novosphingobium sp. FSW06-99; assembly: GCF_001519065.1. Taxonomy (GTDB): domain Bacteria; phylum Pseudomonadota; class Alphaproteobacteria; order Sphingomonadales; family Sphingomonadaceae; genus Novosphingobium. Next base: position 115,457 of record NZ_KQ954255.1, on the reverse strand, counting down.
GTAGGCGGTTTTTGTGTTCGACGCGCAATGATACCACAAATTCATGCAAGCATCGAGGCATACCGAGAACGCCTAAACATGCGAGCTGAGTTGAAATGGACAAGAATATCGAATCAAAAAATTGAAGAATATAAAGCACTTGTTGATTTGTTTTTCGCTTTAAACAACGCAAATCAGGTGCATTTTCATTGCCTTGTATTTGACAGCCATCAAGCAAACCATAAAAAATACAACAATGGCGACAGAGATGTTGGCCTATCCAAGCTTTACTACCAGCTAATAGTCCACAAATTCGCTAAACTGTATCCCACCGATCAAGGCATGTGCGTCTGCTTGGATCACCGAAACAGCAGCACATCACTTAATGATATGCGAGAAATGATAAATAATGCCCTAGCTAGAGATCATGAAATAAACCACAGGCCGCTGAAACAGTTAGTTTCTCAAGATTCATGCGAAGATGATCTCTTGCAACTAAACGACGTTATTCTTGGCGCAATATGCCATATTCGCAATGGCAAACACCTTCTGGCCGAAACCCGAGCAGCAAAACGCGAAATCTCTCAACTTGTTCTGGAAAAAAGCGGCTTACAGACGTTCGACCGCAACAGTCCACGAAACATACACAGGTTTAGTGTCTGGAATTTTCGTGCAGGACCGAGGTGAGTTGCGAGGCCCTAGGCACCTATGGCTTGCTGGCGATAAACACCCACCAAACCCCGGATAAACCTTCTCCTGACATCATCAGGATTTTCAGCGCCGAATGACCCCGCAGAACCACATATAGGTTTGATTCGTGGAAAAGTCAACCACCCTCTTGACAGAATGGAGAATTTATGAATCGACGCGAAACTTAATGAGAGCTGTTCTTAAACCGCAAAATCGCGGAGTGCGTCAAGCACGTGTCAAGGTGAAATTTTTGCAACTACCCAAGTTATCCACAGAAGCTTAAGAAACAATCCGTTCACAACCTCCATTGATAAGGCTCTTCGGAGTTCCTGGAACAGGAGTTCCGAGGACAATATACGGAATGAACGAGGTCGTCCGTTGCTGGACCGCACTCACTGGCCGACTCCCGAGGGCAAATAGAGCGCGAAGCAGCATTCCGCCAAGTCTCCATCCGCGCCCACGCCCAAACAAACGGGCTCCAAGGGCAATGGCCCTTGGCCGCCGGAGGCCACTTCCCCCTTCCCTCACCCCATCGCCCCAAACGCCTCCCGCAATTCGCGCACGAATACTTGCGGTTGTTCCCAGGCCGCGAAGTGGCCGCCTTGGTCGAGGTCGTGCCAGTGGACCAGGTTGGTGCAGTGGCGTTCGACCCATTTGCGCGGGGCGGGCAGGATTTCCTTGGGGAAGGCGCTGCACGCCACGGGCATGGTGATGTCGGAGGGGGCGAAGCTGCCAAAGCTTTCCCAGTAGAGGCGGGCGGACGAGGCGCCGGTGGCGGTCAGCCAATAGAGCGTCAGGTTGTCGAGGATCGCTGTGCGGCTCAGCGCGTCTTCGGGGTGGCCGTTGTTGTCGGTCCAGGACCACATCTTTTCGTAGATCCAGGCGGCCAGGCCGACGGGCGAATCGACCAGGGCACAGCCGATGGTTTGCGGGCGGGTGCGTTGCTGGGTGGAATAGCCGGAATCCCATTGCTGATAGTGTTGCAGCGCGGCCAGCGCGCGTTGTTCGGCGGGGCCGGGGTTGATCAGGTCTTCGGCGGTTGGGCGGGCGATCGGCATGTTGAGGTGGACGAGTAGTTTCCGAAAGGTCATCGCGACAAGAACGCCGGGGAGCGCGGTTGGCAGTGCGCCTATTTGAAATCGACGGCCATCTCCGAGATAGTCAACGAATTGACGACCCTGCCCCCAAATCTCCTGATCCCGCCGATCATGGTATCCAATTGCCGTTGGTGGCATCTGGCATTGAAACCGAATTGGGCATCTCGGTAATCGGCCATCTCAGAACTGGTATCTCACCCCGGTTGATACCGCTTGCGGTCGGTTCCCTGCCCAGCAATGCGGATCGGATGTTTGATCGCCCGTCGCGTCGCTGGCGTCGTGGCAGTCGATGGTGACCGCCCGGCCACCCGCGCCAAGGGCGAAGTGCGCATAAGGCCCATTGAACACTTTGGCCCAGTCCACATAGGCCGACAGCCCGCCGCCAAAATCGATCTTGTAGGCAACTGTGGCCATGTTCGCCGCATTGTCCACATTGGCACCTCCCACGCCGTCGCCCGGGCTGCCCAGCGGCGGCAGGACGATCGAGGTGTTGTGCTGGCCAGGATCGCCCGGCGTACGACCGGCATGCGCCCAACCGAAGGCCAGCAAACCGTTCGAGGAAACCTTCTGCGTCGCCGACAGCCAAAAGCCGATACGCTGGCGCTCGTTCTGAAATTCCAGGAACGCGGGAATATAGCGATGCAACCGCTCATAGATCCCGCTGACCGTGGTTCCGGTCGGCAGGACAAATTGCGCACCGATCTTGGCGGCATCTTCATCAGCGGTGTCTGCTGCCATGTACGCGGCAGGCGGGTTGGCATATTCCCCGGTCAGATCGCTCGACCGGTTGACCTTGCTGTGGCGTTCATAGGCAACGACCAGATAGAGTGGCCCATGGGCATAGGCCAGGCTTGTGCTTATCGCATCGCTGAAGGCACCGTCATTGCACGCAAAAGGCAATGAGCCGCCACTGCCCGGAATATTACCCCCTGTGCAATCCGATTCCCCACCGGCAATGTTGTCGCTGTTCGATGATCGATTTTGACCAGGCGAATAGAGCACGTTCCACTTGATGCCATGGATATCGGGCGTTTCGTACCATATCGAATGGTCAAGGCGCGTTCCGAACTCGACGCGATTGTCGCCCCCGGTGTTGCCCATGATCGACGCGTAGTCGCCCCACATTCCGATGAACGGATTCATCCGCGCGGTCGATTGCTTGTAGGGCGCGTCCGTCTTGCCGACAGACAACGATCCAAACTGTGGCGCGGCAAACCCGACAAAGCTGTTGCGCGAGGTCAACCCGCCTTTGACCACATTGCTTGCACTGCTGTTGGTTTCGCCAGTGCCCGAGGTTGCAGAGATATCGATCTGCGTTTCAAGCTGGTAGATGAACCGCAAGCCGTGGCTGCCGATCGCCTGAAATCCGCGAATGCCGACATAGGACATGTTGGTGGAAATGTCCGGCTGCCAACCGAGCGAGCCGATCGGCGTTTCGCCGTCCGGTGCGGACATACCGCGCATGCCTTTGGTGGCACCATCGAACGAGACGTCGAACAGACCATAGGCGGTCACTTCGCCGCCACGGGTCAGGAATGTCGCAGGTCCGCCGGGCTTGCGCTCGAAGAAGCGTCCACCGGCGTCGTGCAACCTTGGCGTCAGGTCGGCCGATGCCGCCTGTGCGGTCGGCACCGATGCCGAGGCGCTCTGAACTTTGGCAAGGGCATGGTTCAAGGTGTCGATCTGCGCCTGAAGCGCCGCGATCTGATCCTGAAATACCTTGATCTGGGCACTATCGATCTCTCCGGCATGCGCTGCCGATGCATCGACCGTGGCGATCATCGCCGTGGTGGCCAATGCCAGCGCCTTCAATCCAGAACAGCGTCGGTTGCAATCCTGCAACCACCTGCTGGCGCCTTGAAGTTTCCCTGCCATACCACCGATCCCCTGCCACCCATGGCTAATGCAAAAGCCAAGGGGGCGATCTGTGCGGCAGTCATGGTAAAAAGTGCGCAAGCCGAAGCTAGGTTAAAAGGCTTATCCCTATTACCGAATATTCGGCAAAATTGCTCTGGCGCGCAGCCTTGCAAGCACCATCACACCGGGCGTAATCCGTGGCCCGGCTTTTTTCTGATACACGCAGATCACGTGCGCCGTGCACCAGGGCCATTGGCGGCCCTTACCGCATTTGGCCAAACGCCGCGCGCAATTCGCGGACAAACACCTCGGGCTGTTCCCATGCCGCGAAGTGTCCGCCTGTGTCGAGGTCGTTCCAGTAGACCAGATTGGTACAGTGGCGTTCGACCCATTTGCGCGGGGCCGGCAGGATTTCCTTGGGGAAAATGCTGCACGCCACGGGCATGGTGATGTCGGAGGGGGCGAAGCTGCCAAAGCTTTCCCAGTAGAGGCGGGCGGACGAGGCGCCGGTGGCGGTCAGCCAATAGAGGGTCAGGTTGTCGAGGATCGCTGTGCGGCTGAGCGCGTCTTCGGGGCGGCCCTGGTTGTCGGTCCAGGCCCACATCTTTTCGTAGATCCAGGCGGCCAGACCAACGGGAGAATCAACCAGGGCATAGCCGATGGTTTGCGGGCGGGTGCGCTGCTGGGTGGAATAGCCGGAATCCCATTGCTGATAGTGCTGCAACGCGGCCAGCGCGCGTTGTTCGGCGGGGCTTGGGCTAGCCAGGTCTTCGGGGGTCGGGCGCGCGATCGGCATGTTGAGGTGGATGCCGGCGCAACCGGGTATGTTCAGGCGGCCGATCTGGGTGGTGACGGCCGCACCCCAGTCGCCGCCTTGGGCGAACCAGCGGGTATAGCCCAGCCGCGCCATCAGCGTGCCCCAGGCCCTGGCGATGGTTTCGACGCCCCAGCCGGTGGCGACGGGCCTGTCCGACAGGCCATATCCGGGCAGGCACGGGATCACGCAGTGGAACGCGGGACTGGTATCGGAGGGGTTGGTCAGGCCTTCGATCACGCAGCGAAATTCCAGGATCGAGCCGGGCCAGCCGTGGGTGAGGATCAGCGGCGTGGCATCGGCGCGGGGCGAGCGCACGTGCAGGAAGCGGATGGCCAGGCCGTCGATAGTGGTGGTCGACAGGCCTTGCGCGTTGATCCAGGCCTCGGCCGCGCGCCAGTCGTACGCGTGGCGCCAGGTGGCGACCAGATCGCGCAACACCGCCAGAGGCACTCCTTGTGACCAGTCGTTCACGGTTTCGGCTTCGGGCCAGCGGGTGGCATCGATGCGCGCGTGCAGATCGGCGATGGCGGCGTCGGGCACGGCGAAATGATAAGCTTCGATCATGGCGGCATCCTCATCCCTTATTGTCGGTTGCATTCATTGTGGACAAGCCGCGCACGATTGACCATAGCCTGTCGCAATGGCACCCGCGCTGAACCTTATTCTGCGACTTATCCGCCCTTGGGCGTGAGCTGACGCGTCGATCTTGCGGCGCGTGACGGCGCCCAAGGGATGTTTCGTCGCCACAGTATCGCAACACTCCGGTTCCAGAGCATAATCCCATGTCCATGTTGAAAGACCCCTCGGTCAAATATCGCCCGTTTCCGCAGGTCCCCTTGCCCGATCGGCAATGGCCCAGCCGTACCATCACCCGCGCGCCGCGCTGGCTGTCGACCGACATGCGCGATGGCAACCAGTCGCTGATCGACCCGATGGATGCCGAGAAAAAGGCCCGTTTTTTCGATCTGTTGCTCAAAGTCGGACTGAAAGAGATCGAGGTCGGCTTCCCCAGCGCCGGGGCGACCGAATATGATTTCATCCGCGGCCTGGTCGATGCCGGGCGCATCCCCGACGATGTGTTCGTGCAAGTGCTGACGCAATCGCGCGAAGACCTGATCAGGACTTCGTTCGAAAGTCTGGCTGGCGCGAAGCAGGCCATCGTTCATGTCTACAATGCGGTTTCACCGCTGTGGCGCGAGGTGGTGTTCGGCATGTCGCAGGCGCAGATCATCGACATTGCGCGCACCGGTGCCACGCATCTGCGCGATCAGGCGGCCCGGTTTCCGCAGACCGACTGGCATTTCGAATATAGCCCCGAAACGTTTTCGACCGCAGAGCTGGATTTCAGCATTGCCGCCTGCGAGGCGGTGATGGAAATCCTGCAACCGACGGTCGAAAAACCGATCATCCTCAACCTGCCCGCGACGGTCGAGGCAGCCACCGCCAACATCTATGCCGACCAGATCGAATATTTCTGCCGCAACCTGCCCAACCGCGACCGCGCGGTGATCAGCCTGCACACGCACAACGATCGCGGCACCGGGGTGGCGGCCGCCGAACTGGGCTTGATGGCCGGGGCCGACCGTGTCGAAGGCTGCCTGTTCGGCAATGGCGAGCGCACCGGCAATTGCTGCCTGGTGACAGTCGCTCTGAACATGTACACGCAAGGTGTTGATCCCGAACTCGATTTTTCGGACATCGACCATGTGATCCAGACGGTTGAATACTGCAACCAGTTGCCCGTGCCCGAACGCCACCCTTATGGCGGCGAACTGGTGTTCACCGCCTTTTCGGGCAGCCATCAGGACGCCATCAAAAAGGGCTTTGCCGCGCAGGAACGCCGCAACGACCAGTTGTGGGCGGTGCCCTATCTGCCGATCGACCCCGCCGATCTGGGTCGCAGCTATGAAGCGGTGATCCGCGTCAATTCGCAAAGCGGCAAGGGCGGCTTTGCCTGGGTGCTGGAACAGGACCAGGGACTGAAACTGCCCAAGAAAATGCAGGCCGATTTCAGCCGCCACGTCCAGGCGCTGGCCGACGAACTGGGCCGCGAACTCCACGCCGACGATATCTGGGCGGTGTTCCGCAAGTCCTATCGCCTCGACGATCCGCAGCATTTCACGCTGATCGATTACGAGGAAGCCAAGGCGCCCGACGGCACGCGCGTGTTTGCCGGCAAGATCGCGGTCGACGGCAAAGTGCAATCGGTCAGCGGGCGCGGCAATGGGCTGATCTCTTCGGTGGTGGCCACGCTGAACGACGGGTTCGGCATTGCCATCGATGTGCGCGACTATTCCGAACATGCGCTGACCGGCGGCAGCGATGCGCGCGCGGCGGCCTATGTCGAATGCGTGACCCCCACCGGCCAGGTGGTGTGGGGCGTGGGTATCGACGAAGACGTTGCCACCGCCAGCGTGCGCGCGATCCTGTCGGCGGCCAACGCCACGCGCGGATAACCATGTGGGGGCGGCGGCAGTCCCGCCGCCCCTCATTCAATCAAGCGATTGAACCGGCTTGCGAGAGCCGGTGTTTCAGCCATAGTCCAACCCAGAGCCAGAACGGCCATGCGCGGGAGTGACCATGCCTGAAACGATTCTCGAACCCGATCTGCCGATCATCGATCCGCACCACCATTTGTGGGATTTGCGGCCCCTGCTCGGCCATTTTCCCCAGCCGCATCATCCGTTTATCGCGGCGGTCGCGTTGTCGCCCTATTACGCATTCGACCAGTTGCACGCCGAAGTGAACAGCGGCCACAATGTCATCGGCACCGTGTTCATGGAATGCGGTGCGTTCTATGACAGCGACCGTGACCCCGCGTTCAAAACCGTGGGCGAGGTCGAATTCGTCAACGGTGTCGCCGCGCAAGGTGCCAGCGGGCTCTATGGCGCCTGGCGCCCTTGCGCCGCGATCATCGGCCATGCCGACCTGACCAGCGGCGACGGCGCACGCGCTGTGCTTGAAGCCCTGATCGCCGCCTCGCCCCGGTTTCGCGGCATTCGCCACCAGGGCGCCTGGGATGCCGACCCGGACGTGCTGGGCGCGCCGTTCCATGCCCCGCAGGGGCTCTATGCCAGCGACGCTTTCCGCACCGGGTTTGCCCATCTCGGCGCGCTGGGGCTAACGTTCGATGCCTGGGTGCTGGAACCACAGTTGGACGATGTGATCGATCTGGCGCGCGCCTTTCCCGATCAGCCGATCGTGCTCGATCACTGCGGCACCCCGCTCAACATCGCCAGCTATCACGGGCGGCTGCACGAACGCTTCGATATCTGGCGTAAAAAGATCCGCGCGCTGGGGGCACTGCCCAATGTCTCGGTCAAACTGGGCGGCCTGGCCATGGCATTTTGCGGCATGCCGGAACATGGCCCCGATGCCGGCACATCATCCGAAGTGCTGGCCGCGCTGTGGCGACCCTATATCGAAACCTGCATCGATGCGTTTGGTCCCGACCGCGCGATGTTTGAAAGCAATTTTCCGGTCGATCGCTGGGGCGCCGATTACGCAACGCTGTGGAACGCGTTCAAGCGGTTGAGCGCTGGGGCATCCGCAGAGGAAAAGCGCGCGCTGTTCGCAGGCACGGCGGCCCGCACTTATGGCATCGAGAGTATCCTGCCCGGATGAATTGACAAGCATCGCCTCGCCCGCCTATCACGCGTTTAACCGATCAATTAAGGACATCACGCAATGCCCCTGCCCCCGCTGTTTGCCAATCTGCGCCTGCCGGTGATCGCATCGCCGCTGTTTATCATTTCGGGCCCGGAACTGGTGATTGCGCAGTGCAAGGCCGGGGTGGTGGGCAGCTTTCCCTCGCTCAACGCGCGCCCGATCAGCCAGCTCGACGAATGGTTGCACCAGATCACCGAAGAGTTGGCGGCGCACAACCGCGCGCATCCCGATCGCCCGGCGGCGCCGTTTGCGGTGAACCAGATCGTCCACAAGACCAACAACCGGCTGGAAGAAGACCTGGCGCTGTGCGCCAAATGGCAGGTGCCGCTGCTGATCACCTCGCTCGGCGCGCGCGAGGATGTCTATCAGGCGGCGCATGCCTGGGGCGGGATCGTGTTGCACGACGTGATCAACAACCGCTTTGCGCGCAAGGCGATCGAAAAGGGCGCCGACGGGCTGATCCCGGTCGCAGCGGGCGCAGGCGGTCACGCCGGGGCGCAATCGCCATTTGCGCTGATGCAGGAAATCCGTAGCTGGTTCGACGGGCTGGTCGCGCTGTCAGGGGCGATCGGTCATGGCCGGTCGATCCTGGCGGCACAGGCGCTGGGCGCCGATTTCGCCTATATCGGATCGGCCTGGATCGCAACGCACGAAGCACGCGCGATCGATGCCTACAAGCAGGCGATCATCGATTCGGGGGCCGACGATATCGTCTATTCCAGTCTGTTCACCGGGGTTCACGGCAACTATCTGCGCGCGTCGATCGTCAACGCCGGGCTCGATCCCGACAATCTGCCCGAAAGCGATCCGTCAAAGATGAATTTCGGTTCGGGCGGCAACACCGAAGCCAAGGCGTGGAAGGATATCTGGGGATCGGGCCAGGGCATCGGCACGATCAAGGCAATCGAAAGCGTGGCCGAACGCACGGCGCGGTTCGAAGGCGAATATCGCGCGGCAATCGTCGCGCTGACCGAAAATAGCGCCCCGTTTACACGCTGACTGCTTCTGTCGCGGCCCACAGCGCCTCGGCCATGCGGTCGAGGTGGCTGAAATCAAGCGCCGGGTCGCGGGCATGCAACGGCGCGCCGCGCCAACTTGCCGGGTCGAGCAGGCGGCGGCGCAACGCGCGTTGCAGCAGGTCGATGCGCATCAGCGCCTCGATCATGGCCTGATCGCTGCGTCGGCTGCGGCGGCGTTTCTGCCACCCCGCCTCGATCTGGCCCATGCGTTCGATGACCAATTGGTTGTACGATTGGTGTGGCCCGCGATGCAGCGGCAGGCCCAGCCGCATGGCAACTTCGTCGGTCGCAGGCAACAGCATGCCATTGCGACGAAAATCATGAAATCCCAGGCAGTCTGTTCCCACTTCGTCGATCAATTCGGCAATCCCGCGCGCCTCCAGCACTTGTCGAGGCAAAACATGATGCCGCTGCAACCCGGCGCTGTAACCCGGGCTTCCGCGTACGTTGACCGAACGGAATGGTAACGCCGCACGCGGCGCCCCTTTTGGATTGGTCATCCCAAGATACCCCAATTGTCCCGTGATCACGCTGCCCCGCGCGGGTAAACAAACCATTGCCGAAACGGGTCCCGGGCGGCTTGATGCCAAATCGGTGCTAAAGAATAGTACCAAATCGGAGCTAGAGAGTGCGCGCGTGGAGCCTGTTTTGCCCATCCGGTTCGAGCAGCACGGTGCCAAACCCGGCCAGTTCAACTTCGCGGGGGCTGTCGACCCGGCCATGCGCGACCAGCCAATCGGTCAATCGCACCGCCCCGCGCGCATCGCTTTCGCGCAAAATGCCGTCTTTTCCCGAAAACACGAATTCCTGGCCGACGAAATAGGATAGCCCCTGGCTGGCCAGTCCCCGATCGGAGCGCGCCAGCGCGGTCAACGCCAGCGCCGGAAACGGCCCGCCGCGCAGCCACGCCCCGGTCGCTTCGGCAAACCATTGTGGCGACATCGCCAGGCGTGCCGGCAACCACACCACCGCGTGCAGGCCAGGCAGATCGCCAAGTGCGATGACCAGTCCGGCCAGCATGCGCACCACCGGCAGCAGTTGTCCGGCACCAGCCAGGTGCGGCCCCGGCCCCAGCGTCAGCAGGGCCTGATCGCCAATCGCGAAATCGGCGGCCAGCGCCACGCGCTGCAACGCGGTTTCCATCCGCCGCGCCTCGCCCGGCGCCAGCCCGTGACAATCGAATGTCAGACCGTCACGCAGCAGTTCGGCCTGTCCGGCCACGGCGTCCTGATGGGTTACCGCAAAGGCCCCGGACGCGCGCGAAAGCGCGGCAACATCGGCCAGGTTCGGGCGCAAGGCGGGATCGAACAGCAAGGCAGCCACCGGCGCGCACATGTCGCGCCATGCCGGTGCGGGCAAAGGTTTGTCAGAATTGCCTTCGTCTGTTGCCACCGTCAATCGATCCCGGTCCTATGCAAGAGCGGGATGACGCATACTGCGATCCCAGACGCAATCCGATCACATGATCAGAAAATCCCAAGTTGCAAGCCTGCAGCGAGCGCACGTCCCAAATCACGACAGCTTTGCACGTCGTCACGCGACACACGTTTGCGCGCAGCAATCGTTGCGGGTGTATCCGCCCCCGATCGCACGATCAGCGAAGGCGCCACCCGCCGCAATCGCCAGCCGGTAGCAATACGGTCGATCTGCGCCTCGGCACCGTGCCCCGCAGTTCCGGCCGAAATCGCCGTGGCATAGCCGCGTCCTTCGATCAGCCCCAGCACGGGATAGTAACACCGATCAAAGAACGCCTTCATTTCCCCTGTCATGCTGCCCAGATTTTCGGGGCAGACAAACAGAAACCCCGCCGCAGCCAGCACATCGTCAGGGCCTGCCACTGTGGCTGGCACCACCCGCACCGCCGATCCCGGCTCGTCCATCGCGCCGGTTCCGGCGGCATTCGCCATCACCTGCGCCGCGCCGGTCCGGCTATGCCACACGATCAGCAGGACCCGATCGTCCCGTCGGCTGTTCCCCGCTGCATCCACGCCTTTGTTATCCACCATGGCTGCAGCGCAGCACCCCACGCCGCGCGCCCGACGGCTGGCCATCCTACCGCCAACCGCACCGCAAACACCATGCCCTTTCGCCGTTGGCAAGACCGGGTGCGCTACAATTGCGTGGTTTTGCGGCCAACCGCGCGCTGTCGATTGTCTGGCGCGCCAACTTGGCCTAGTCCCGCTGCACATCATGACCAGATCGATCACCACCATCGAACACTCGCTGTCCGGCCTCGCCTGGCGTTGGCGCGGCGGCAACATGGATATGGCCGGCGGCGAGGCGGGCGATGACCTGGTCGACCAGTTGCTGCTGTCGCGCGGCATCGCGCGCGACGATCTTGACCGTCATCGCCGCCCGACTTTGCGCGAATTCCTGCCCGACCCTTCGATTTTCCGCGACATGGATGTGGCCGCCACACGGTTTGCCCGCGCCATTTGCGCCGGCGAAGCGATCGCGGTCTATGGCGACTATGATGTCGACGGCGCGACCAGCGCGGCGCTGCTGATCCGGTTTCTGCGGCTGTGCGGGCGCGATGCCCGCGCCTATATCCCCGATCGCCTGCTCGAAGGCTATGGCCCCTCGGGCGAGGCGCTGGTGCGGCTGGGCGCAGAAGGCGCCAGTCTGGTGATCACGGTTGATTGCGGAGCCATGGCGCACGACGCGCTGGCGATGGCCGCACGCGCCGGGGTGGAGGTGATCGTGGTCGATCATCACAAATGCGCCGCCGAACTGCCGGTGGCGGTCGCCATGGTCAATCCCAACCGGCTGGATGAAAGCGACGAGGCCGCCGCGCATGGCAATCTGGCGGCGGTGGGCATGGCGTTCCTGCTGGCGGTGGCCACCGCGCGCGCCTTGCGCACAATGGGCTATTTCGGCGCGGCCAGCCCGCCCGACCTGATGACGTTGCTCGATCTGGTCGCGCTGGGCACAGTGGCCGATGTCGCGCAATTGCGCGGGCTGAACCGCGCGCTGGTGGCGCAAGGGCTGAAAGTCATGGCGCGGCGCGACAACGCCGGGCTGGCCGCGCTGATCGATGCCAGCCGGTTGAGCCGCAGCCCGACGTGCAGCGATCTGGGCTTTGCGTTGGGCCCGCGCATCAATGCCGCAGGGCGCATCGGCGACAGTTCGCTGGGGGTGCGGCTGCTGACCACGCACGACGCCGATGAAGCCGCCGGCATCGCCATGCAACTGTCGCAGCTCAACGACGAACGCCGCGCGATCGAACAGCAGGTGCAGGAAGCCGCCGAGGCGCAATTGGCAGGCGCGCGCGACTGTGCCGTGCACGTGCTGGCAGGCGAAGGCTGGCACCCCGGCGTGATCGGCATCGTCGCTGGGCGGATCAAGGAAAAGACCGGCAAGCCGACCGTAGTGATTGCACTCGATGCCGACGAGAATGGCCAGGGCAAAGGCTCGGGCCGGTCGATCGCCGGGGTCGATCTGGGCGCGGCGGTGATTGCCGCACGCGCGGCGGGGCTGCTGGTGGCGGGCGGCGGCCATGCCATGGCCTGCGGGTTGACCATCGCGCCCGACCGGCTCGACGCCTTGCGCGCGTTTCTCGACGAACGGCTGGCGCGCGATATTGCCCGCGCGCGCACAGCACAGACGTTGTTGATCGATCTGTCGCTGGCCCCCGGCGGGCTGACCCCGGATCTGGTCGCCACGCTCGACGCGGCGGGCCCGTTCGGCATCGGCTGGCCCGGCCCGCGCGTCGCGATCGGCCCTGTGCGCCTGGTCAAATGCGAACCGGTCGGGGCCGATCACGTGCGCATGGTGGCCAGCGGCAACGATGACCGATCGTTCAAGGCGATTGCGTTTCGCGCCGCCGCCACCGACCTCGGCCAGACCCTGCTCCACGGCCACAAGGGACGCCGCTTCTGGCTGGCCGGGCGCGCGCGGATCGACGACTGGGGCAGCCGCCCCGCTGCCGAATTGCATGTCGATGATGCGGCGTTTGCGGATTGATCGACACCGCCCCAAGGGGCAGCCGTTCTCCTCATGACACGACTGTCAAATTGGGGTTGACGTGCTCCGGCAGAGCCAATAGAGGCGCGGGCCTGCCCAGCGGCGCTATGCCCCTTGGCCCCATCGTCTAGCGGTTAGGACGCGGCCCTTTCACGGCTGAAACACGGGTTCGATTCCCGTTGGGGTCACCATATCTGCCGGCACGGCCCCATCGTCTAGCGGTTAGGACGCGGCCCTTTCACGGCTGAAACACGGGTTCGATTCCCGTTGGGGTCACCATATCTGTCGCCGCGGCCCCATCGTCTAGCGGTTAGGACGCGGCCCTCTCACGGCTGAAACACGGGTTCGATTCCCGTTGGGGTCACCATCGGATTTCATCCGCCAATGGATATCCAGACCGCCATTGCCAGCCACCCGTTGTTTACCGGCGCGGCACTGGCCGGAATGCTTGCGCTGTTCGGCATGATCCGCGATTATCGCCACAGTCGCCGCGCCGATCTGGACAAAGTATCGCTGATATCGTGGGGCACCGTCTCTGGCGCGGCGCTGATCATCGCGATCGTCAGTCTGGCCATTGGACTGCGCACCGGTGGCTGACCGAGACCTGCCATCTTGACTCCATATGGTAACCTGGCGCTGGTAGCGGTTGTTTTCCCTCCGTATTGATCGAGACGATGATACCATCGCCCACACCTCCCCCCCGCTTTGGACTGTCACGCATTCCCTTGTGGGGCACGATCGTCGCGCTGTCGGTCGGGATCGGCATGATCCTGGCGGGCGCCGGGCTGGCGATCAGCATCGGCGTGACGACGGTCTGGCTGGCCTCGCTGTGGCTCTATCGCCCCGAAACGGTGGTCGAGGTGCGCCATACCGAGGATGCCGCGCTGTCGCGGCAGGCGATGATCCAGTTGATCGAACCGTTCGGGGTGCCCGTGCTGATGCTGGACGGGCAGCGCATTGCCGCCGCCAATGCCGCCGCGCGCGACGAACTGGGCCGCCATATCATCGGCCAGGATGCGCGCGTTGCGCTGCGCCATCCCGAAGCGATCACCCTGCTCGAAGCGCCCGAAGGCAGCGTGACTGTGCGCGGGCTGACCGGGCCGCGCAGCATCTGGCAAGTACGCCGGGTCGCGGTCGATGACCGGTTTTCGCTGATCGAGCTGGTCGACCGTACCGCCGAGGCGGATATCAGCCGCGCGCACACCGATTTCGTCGCCAATGCCAGCCACGAATTGCGCACACCGCTGGCGTCGATCATCGGTTATATCGAAACGCTGGCCGACCCCGACGCGCGCATCGATGCCGCCACCAGCGCGCGGTTCCACGCCACCGTACTGCGCGAAGCCAAGCGGCTGCAACATCTGGTCGAAGATCTGATGTCGCTGTCGCGGATCGAGGCGGAAAAGCACGATCTGCCGCGCGACCATATCGATCTGGGGCAGATGGCCGCCTCGATCGGCGGCGAAGTGGCAGCGACGCTGGGTGAGAGCCGCATCACGGTCGAGGCCGAAGATGCCCTGGTGCAAGGCGACCGCCAGCAACTCGATCAGGTGATCCGCAATCTGGTCGACAATTCGATCAAATATTCCGACCCGTCGCGCGCGGTGGAATTGCGCGTGACCCGTGTGGGCCGCGAAGCGGTACTGAGCGTGACCGACCATGGCGAAGGCATCCACCCCGATCACATCCCCCACCTGACCCGCCGGTTCTATCGCACCGATCCGGGTCGCAGCCGCGCCGCCGGGGGCACCGGGCTGGGCCTTGCCATTGTGAAACACATCGTCGAGCGCCATCGCGGTCGGCTGGACATTGCCAGCAGGCTGGGCATCGGTACCACCGTAACGATCCGGCTGGGGCTGATCGCGGGTTCGCAGGCGCCGGTACAGCCGGTTCGCGCCTCTGCCTGACCGTTTACCAACAGGATTTGCCCGAATGGCGGTCGGAGCACTTTGCGAATCTGTCGAAACACCGCACGTGTCATATTCCATTATTGGCAGGGAACGCTGATTCCGATGGTCGCAGAACACACCGTCAAGGCCTTCGACGAAGATATGACCCGGCTGCGCGGACTGGTGGCCGAAATGGGCGGTCTGGCCGAACTGTCGATCGCCGAAGCCATGGATGCACTGGTGTCGGGCAATGAAGTCCTGGCCGCCGGCGTGATCGCACGCGACCGTCGCATCGACTTGCTCGAAAGCGAGGTCGATCGCCTGTCGGTACGCGTGCTTGCCTTGCGCGCGCCGATGGCCGACGACTTGCGCGAGGTGATCGCCGCGCTGAAAATCGCCGGGGTGATCGAACGCATCGGCGACTATGCCAAGAACATCGCCAAACGTGTCGGCCATATCGAGGGGCGCAAACGGTTCGAGCCGCTGACCCTGCTGCCGATGATGAACGAACTGGCGGGCGACATGGTGCATGACGTGCTGACCGCCTATGCCGCGCGTGACCCGGTCGCCGCCGCCGAAATCGTTCAGCGCGATGCCAAAGTCGATGCCTTTTATGACAGCGTGTTTCGCAATTTCGTGTCATATATGGTCGAAAATCCGGCCACGATCAGCAGCGTTGCGCAATTGATGTTTGTCGCCCGCAATATCGAGCGCATTGGCGATCACGCCACCAACATAGCCGAAATGGTCCACTTTGCGGCGACCGGAACCTATCTGCCCGAACGCGAGGATGTGCCGCCCCCGGCCTGACTGTTCGTCATGACACCGTAACATTGCTGGTGTCTGCGCGAGCAGGTCGAAGTCATCGCCGCGATAGAAACACCGCGTTCAGAACATAGGGATTTGCCAATGTCCGCGCCCAAACTGCTGCTGGTGGAGGATGACACCGCGCTGGCCGAACTGGTCGAATACCGCTTTCGCGGCGAAGGCTATGAAGTGCGCACCACCGACGATGGTGACGAAGCGCTGCTGCTGGCCGCCGAAGACACCCCCGATCTGGTGCTGCTCGACTGGATGATCGGCGGGACCAGCGGGATCGAGGTGTGCCGTCGCCTGCGTCGGCAAAAGGCCACCGCGCATGTGCCGATCATCATGCTGACCGCGCGCAGCGACGAGGATGACCGCGTGCGCGGCCTGGAAACCGGCGCCGACGATTATGTGACCAAGCCGTTTTCCCCGCGCGAACTGATCGCCCGCGTCGGCGCGGTGCTGCGCCGCGTACGCCCCGCGCTGGCGGGCGAAACGATCACCGTGGGCGATCTGGCACTCGATCCGACCGCGCACCGCGTGACGCGCCAGGGCGAACAGATCAAGATCGGGCCGACCGAATTTCGTCTGTTGCGCCATTTCATGGAACATCCCGGCCGGGTGTTTTCGCGCGGCCAACTGCTCGATGCGGTATGGGGCAGCGGCAGCGACATCGAACTGCGCACGGTCGATGTGCACATCCGCCGCCTGCGCCAGGCCATCGCCATCCCCGGCGTCGCCGACCCGGTGCGCACCGTCCGCTCGGCGGGTTACGCGCTCGAAGGGGTGTGAGCGGCCAACCCGGTCAGTACCACCCCAGCCATTTGCCCACATCGAAATCGTCAACCGATATCCAGTGGTGGGTATAGCACAAGTAATAGAGCGCAAACCCGATCAACGATACGACCGTTGCGCGGCGCAGGATACGACGCGGGCTGAAATTGGCCGGTGCGCTGTGCGCCTGACCCGGCACCTTTTCCAGCCCGAGTTCATCGGGCGTGCGCACGCCGAACGGTAGCACCAGAAACGCCGACAGCACCCAGAACAACACGTAGATCGCAACGACAGAGGTCCAACGCACCGCCCGATCTCCTTGTACAAAGCTGCACTGCCGTGCAGTCGCCCCGCCTCCCCGCCCGACCACCAACGATACTATCAGGCTATAGTGGTGGGGCGGGAAGCGGGGCGGGAGGTATGAGTCGCGCCATGCGCGATCTGATATCAATGCCCGCGCAGCATCACCTGCACCATCGGTTTCTTGCCGATCCAGCGATGGCCGGTGCGCCGTACCGCCAGGCGAACCGCTTCGGCAATCGCGCCACGGTCGCGGCGACGGTCACCCTTCAGATCGGTCAGCGCCCTGGCCGCATCGACTTGCGCCTCGGCCACGAACGCTTCCATGTCTTCTTCCAGCGGGATGCCGATCGTGGCGATCTCGATGCCCGAGGCCTGCTTGCCTTCGGGACCGACGGCCAGCGCCACGGTGATCAACCCGGATTGTGACAGGCGCCGCCGTGCGGCCAGCGCCTCGCCATCGGCGGGCGCGATGATGTCACCATCGAGCACCAGACGGCCATTGCGCACTTCCTTGATCTTGTGCGGGCCGTTGGGCGCCAGGCGGATCAGATCACCATTCTTCTGCAGGATGGCGCGCGGAATGCCTTCGCTCAGCCCCAGACGTGCCTGTTCGTCCATGTGGCGCACTTCGCCATGCACCGGCACGAGGATCTCGGGCCTGATCCACTTGTACAGTTCGATCAATTCGGGGCGCCCCGGATGGCCGGAGACATGGATCATCGATTGCCTGTCGGTGATCAGCCGCACGCCCTTGCCGGCCAGCGTGTTCTGGATGCGCCCGATCGCCAGTTCGTTGCCGGGGATCTGGCGGCTGGAAAACACCACCGCATCGCCCGCCTCCAGCTTCACCGGATGCGAATCCCCCGCGATCCGCGCCAATGCGGCGCGCGGTTCGCCCTGCCCGCCGGTGGCCAGTACCAGCACTTCGCCGCGCGGAAGATCCATCGCACGATCCATCGGCACGCAATCGGGAAAATCCTTGAGATAGCCACTGGCCTTGGCCGCACCGATGATGCGGTCGAGCGAGCGCCCCGCCACCACCAGGCGCCGCCCGGTCTGCCCGGCCACCCAGGCCAGCGTCTGCAACCGTGCCACGTTGGAGGCAAATGTGGTGACCACCACGCGCCGCCCGGCCAGCCCGGCGACGGTTTCCAGCAGGCCATCGCGCACCGCGCCTTCGGATCCCGACGCGCGCGGGTTGAACACATTGGTCGAATCGCACACCAGCGCCAGGACGCCGCTATCGCCAATGACGGTCAGTTCCGCGGGCGTCGCCGGTTCGCCGATCTGCGGCGCATCGTCGAGTTTCCAGTCGCCGGTGTGAAACACCCGGCCATAGGGCGTGTCGATCACCAGCGCGTTGCCTTCGGCGATCGAATGCGCCAACGGGACATAGCGTATGTCGAACGGCCCGAGGCTGAGCGAACCGTCGTTTTCGATCACGCGCAGTTCGACGTCTTTTTCGATGCCCGCCTCGACCAGCTTTTCATGCACCAGACGCGCGGTGAACGGCGTGGCATAGAGCGGCACGCCAAGGTCCTGCGCAAAATAGGGCACTGCGCCGATATGATCTTCATGCGCATGGGTCAGCACGATGCCGAGCAGATCGGCAGACCGTTCCTCGATGAAATCGAGATCGGCGAACACCAGATCGACGCCGGGATACCACGGGTCGGCAAATGTCATGCCCAGATCGACCATCAACCACTTGCCATTGCAGCCATAGAGGTTGACGTTCATCCCGATTTCGCCCGAGCCACCGAGCGCACAAAACAGCAATTCCTTACCAGGCTTCACGTAAATTCCTGAATAATCTTGAGAGTGCGATGGACCATCGCGTCAATCACCGCTGGACCCGTTCGGCCAGCAGCGCAAGCCCGTCGAGCGTCAGGTCGGTTTCGACATGGTCGAATATCGTGGTGTGTTTGTCAAACAGCACCGCCAGCCCGCCGGTCGCAATCACTTTGACCGGGCGGCCGATTTCCGTCCGCAGCCGCGCGATCAGCCCTTCCATCATCGCCACATAACCCCAGAACACACCGATATGCATGGCGTCCTCGGTGTTGCGGCCGATCACGCTGCCATTGTCGCGCGGGCCCTCGATGGCGATGCGCGGCAGGCGTGCGGCGGCGTTGACCAGCGCTTCGAGCGACAGGTTGATCCCCGGTGCGATGATCCCGCCCTTGTAGGTGCCTTCGCTGTCGATCACGTCGAACGTTGTCGCGGTGCCGAAATCGACCACCACCAGATCGCCCGGAAAACGCGCATGCGCGGCAATCGCATTGACCGCGCGATCGGCCCCGACCGAACGCGGCTGATCGATATCGATGCGCAGGCCCCATTCCACCGGCGGCTCGCCCGCAATCCACGCATCGCGGTGGAAATACTTCTGCGACAGCACCTGGATGTTGTGCAGCGCGCGCGGCACCACATTCGATACGATCACCGCGCCCACCACATCGGGCGCATACCCCTGCAGATGCAGCAGTTGCAGCAACCACACGGCATATTCGTCGGCTGTGCGCCGGGGATCGGTGGCAATCCGCCAGCGACCCACGATCGTGCGCCCGTCGATCAGCGCGAACACCACATTGGTGTTTCCGACATCTACCGCCAGCAGCATCAGTCCCTCACCAAATTTATATCGCCTGCGTGGATGGCATGGACCGCGCCATCCGCCAAGCGCAGAAGCGCGGTGCCATCGGGTTCCAGCCCGGCAAAGCCACCCATGATCAACCCGGCCTGGCGATCGTGGACCGACAGCAGCGTGCCGCGCGGATGGGCGCGCGCCAGCCAGTCTTCACGCAAGGCGGCCCAGCCCTGCGCGTGCCACAATGTCAGCACAGTGCGCCATTCATCAGCCAGCGCCTGCGCAAAGGTATCGCGCGCAATTGTGTATCCCAGATCGGCCAGCGCGATGGTCGGACGATCGGGCAAGGCAGGCGCACTGGCAAGATTGACACCGATCCCGACCACCACCGCATCGCCCTGGCGTTCCAGCAGGATACCGGCCAGCTTGGCCCCCGCCACCAGCACATCGTTGGGCCATTTCAGCCACATATCGGGCCAGGAGCGCAGTGCAGACAGGGTCCGGTGGAGTGCCACGCCGGCAACCAGCGACAACGTTGGCGCGGGCGGATCGCCGGGCACCAGGTGCGCCACGGTCGAACCCATGAAATTGCCCGCCCCGTCGCTCCACGCGCGCCCGGCGCGGCCCCGTCCTGCCACCTGCCGGTCGGCAACCAGCCAGTCACCTTCGACAAGGGCCCCGCCCTCACCCAGCCGCGCCAGCAGCGCGCTGTTGGTCGAGGCGATTTCGGCGACGGTCTCGATCAACGACAATCAGGCGAAGTGGAACAACGCCGCAGCCGCGCTGCCCGCCAGATTGCCCAGCCAGGGCGTCAGCAGATAGCCGAGCGGCGACAGGAACAGGCTCGATCCGAGCAGCAGCGCGCGATTGGCCAGCTCTTCACGGCCCTGCACCGCGTCGGTCGCGTCGTCGAAATAAAGCACTTTGACGACCTTGAGGTAATAGAACGCGCCGATCACCGAGGCGGCAATGCCGAGCGCGGCCAGCACCACCAGATGGGCCTGCACCGCGGCCTGGAACACCAGGAACTTACCCCAGAACCCGAACAGCGGCGGGATACCAGCCAGGCTGAACATCACCACCGCCAGCGCCGCCGCCAGCCAGGGCCGCGTGCGCGACAGGCCGCCAAGTTGCGCGATCGATTCGATCGCGTTGCCTGCCTCATCGCGCAAGGCCAGCACCACGACGAATGCCGCAACCGAACTCACCACATAGATCGCCAGGTACACCAGCATGGCCGATGCGCCCGCCGCCGTGCCTGCGGCCAACCCGATCAGCATGAAGCCGACGTTGTTGATCGACGAATAGGCCAGCAGGCGCTTGATGTTGTCCTGCCCGATCGCGCCCAGCGCGCCGATCACGATCGACAGCAGCGAGGCAAAGATCACG
The DNA here is from genome assembly GCF_001519065.1 of Novosphingobium sp. FSW06-99. Classification (GTDB taxonomy): domain Bacteria; phylum Pseudomonadota; class Alphaproteobacteria; order Sphingomonadales; family Sphingomonadaceae; genus Novosphingobium. The sequence continues at coordinate 94,614 of NZ_KQ954255.1, read as the reverse complement.
ATCTGCTGCCACGCGCCCGGCTGTCCGCCAAAGGCATCGAGGCTGACCCGCATCAGCAGCGCGAGCGCGGCCACTTTGGGTGCGGTTGCGAAAAACGTGGTGACCGGCGCGGGCGCGCCTTCATAGACGTCGGGCGTCCACATGTGGAACGGCGCGGCGCTGATCTTGAACGCCAGCCCGGCCAGCACGAACACCAGACCAAACGTCGCCCCGATCGACAGCGCGCCAGTTCCCAGCGCCACACGGATGCCGTCGAACGACGTCGTGCCGGTAAACCCGTACGTCAGGCTGATGCCATAGAGCAGAATGCCCGAAGCGAGCGAACCCAGCACAAAGTACTTCAACCCGGCTTCGGCAGATCGCCCGTCGGCCCGCAGGATCGCGGCCAGCACATAGGCGGCCAGGCTGTTGAGTTCGAGCCCGATATAGAGCGTCAGCAGATCGTTGGCCGAAACCATGATCCCCATGCCCAGCGCCGCCAGCAGGATCAGCAGCGGAAATTCGGCGCGCATCGCCTTGAACCGATCGAAATAGGCAGGCGCAACGATCAGCGTGACGCCCGACCCGACGTAGATCAGCAATTTGGCAAAGGCGGCAAAGGCATCGAGCTTGATATGCCCGCCAAACGCCGATGTCGCAGCGCCCCCGGCCCCGGCAGTGAGCGCCGGAACCGCCAGCGCGGCCGCACCGACCAGCACCGCAAAAGCCACGATCGAGATTGCGCGCGACGCCTTGTCACCACCCCAGGCGGCGACCAGCAACAGCACCAGCACCGAAGTGCTGAGCAGGTCCTCGGCCGAAACGGCGAACAGCGAATGGAGGAAATCCATTATTTCGCCCCCTTCAACTGGGCCGAACCAAGCGTTGCCGCAACGGCGGCGGGCGTCTTGCCCCCGAACTTCACGTCAGCATCTCCCTTGGGCCTGGCAATCGCCACCCGCGCCTCCAGCGTCCCGATATCCTTGCGCATCGGGGCAATGAACGATTCGGGGTAGACCCCCATCCACAACACAGCGGCGGCCAGCGGCACCATCATCGCCCATTCGCGAAAATCGAGATCGGGCATCGCGGCGGCATCGGCATTCTTCTGATCACCGAACACCACGCGCCGATAGAGATACAGCATATAGGCCGCGCCCAGAATGATCCCGGTGGTCGCAACCAGCGCGATCAGGCTCGATTCCTTGTAGATCCCCAGCAGCGACAGGAATTCGCCGACAAACCCGCTGGTGCCCGGCAGCCCGATCGAGGCCATCGTGAACAGCAGGAAGAACAGCGCGTAATAGGGCATGTTGATGGCCAGGCCGCCATAGCGCACGATTTCGCGCGTGTGCAGCCGATCGTAGATCACACCGACCGCGAGGAACAGCGCACCCGACACGATACCGTGGCTCAGCATCACCACCATCGAGCCTTCAAGGCCCTGCCGGTTGAACGCGAACAGACCGACCGTGACGATCGCCATGTGCGCGACCGACGAATAGGCGATCAGCTTTTTCATGTCGTTCTGCACCAGCGCGATCAGCGACGTGATCACCACCGCCGCGATCGACAGCCCCCACACCATCGGCGCAAAATGGGCCGAGGCGATCGGGAACATCGGCAGCGAGAACCGGATGAAGCCATAGCCACCCATTTTCAGCAGCACGCCGGCCAGGATCACCGAGCCTGCGGTCGGCGCCTGCACGTGCGCATCGGGCAGCCAGGTGTGCACCGGCCACATCGGCATCTTCACCGCAAAGCTGGCAAAGAACGCCAGGAACAGCCAGGTCTGCGCCTGCGGTGGGAAATCATATTCCATCAGCGTCGGGATGTCGGTGGTACCGGCCGCGTTGGCCATCCAGAACATCGCGATCAGCATCAGCACCGATCCGAGCAGGGTATAGAGAAAGAACTTGTAGCTGGCATAGATGCGGTTGGCGCCGCCCCAGATGCCGATGATCAGGTACATCGGGATCAGCCCGGCTTCGAACATGATGTAGAACAGGAACAGGTCCTGCGCCGCAAACACGCCGATCATCAGCGTTTCCATGAACAGGAACGCGGCGTAATATTCGCCCGCGCGCTTCTCGATCGAATTCCAGCTTGCGCCGATGCACACCGGCATAAGGAACACGGTCAGCACGATCAGCATCAGCGCGATGCCGTCGATGCCCAGTTTCCAGTCGAATCCGGCAAACACGGCGGCATGTTCGCGGAACTGCCACTGCGCGCCGCCGATATCGTAATGCGTCCACAGCAGCACGCCGAGCACGAAATCGACCAGCGTGGCAGCCAGCGCCACCAACCGCGCGGTCTTGCGATCCGACACCAGGCTGATCACGGCGCCGACCAGCGGCACCAGCAACATGAGCGAAAGAATGGGAAAGCCGATCATCGTGCAATCACCCAACTGATCGCGCCGACAAGGCCGACGAGCATGACCAGCGCATAGCTGTAAAGATATCCGGACTGGAGCCTGACGGCCCCGCGGCTGGCAAGAGCGACGACTTTGGCGACGCCGTTGGGACCAAAGGTATCGATGATGCCGATGTCGCCGACGTTCCAGAAGAACCGGCCCAGCCACATGGCAGGACGGACGAACACGGCGTCATACAGCTCGTCAAAGTACCACTTATTGAGCAGGAACCGGTAGAGAAAGCCGAACTGCCGCACGAACGCCGCAGGCAGCGCGGTGTTCACCATATAGGCGTAATAGGCGATCGCCAGCCCGGTCAGCATCACACCCGCTGGCGCCAGCTTCACCCAGCCCGGGACGTGGTGCATCGCGTGGAGCAAGTGTTCGTTGAACACCAGCGCACCCTTCCAGAATTCACCGCTGCCTTCGCTGAGGAACTGCGGCGCGAACACGAACCCGGCGAACACCGCGCCGAGCGACAGCACGCCCAGCGGCACCAACATGTTGAGCGGACTTTCATGCGGGTGATAGCCCGCCGTCCCGTCGCTGGCATGATCATGGTGGGCATGGCCATCATGACCGTGATCGTGATGGGCATGATCGTCATGGCCATGTGCATCGTGCACCGCATGCTGGATATGTTCCGACTGATCCCAGCGCGGTTTGCCAAAGAACGTCAGGAACACCAGGCGCCAGCTATAGAAACTGGTCAGCAACGCGGCAAACACGCCCAGCGCAAAGGCGAACAGACCGATATCGGTGCCGCGCGCATAAGCCGCCTCAAGGATCGCGTCCTTCGAATAGAACCCGGCAAAGCCGAACACGTCGTCGATGCCGACCCCGGTGATTGCCAGGGTTCCGGCGGTCATCGCGATAAAGGTCAGCGGGATCTTTTTCCACAGCCCACCATAATAGCGCATGTCCTGTTCGTGGTGCATGGCATGAATCACCGAACCCGCGCCAAGGAACAGCAGCGCCTTGAAGAAGGCGTGGGTGAACAAGTGGAACATCGCGCCGCCATAGGCGCCAACGCCCGCCGCAAAGAACATATAGCCCAGTTGCGAACACGTCGAATAGGCGATCACCCGCTTGATGTCGGTCTGCGTGGTGCCGATCGTCGCGGCAAAGAAGCAGGTCGCCGCACCGATGAAGGTCACGAAATTGAGCGCAGTCTGGCTCTGTTCGAACAGCGGCGACAGGCGGCACACCATGAACACGCCGGCGGTAACCATCGTCGCCGCGTGGATCAGCGCCGACACCGGGGTCGGGCCTTCCATCGCGTCGGGCAGCCAAGTGTGCAGGCCCAATTGCGCCGATTTGCCCATCGCACCGATGAACAGCAGGATGCACAGCACAGTGGCCGTATCAAACCGGAAGCCGAGGAAACCGATGGTGGTGCCCGCCAGGCCCGGCGCTTCGTGCAGGATCACCGGGATCGACACGGTGCCGAACACCAGGAACACGCCAAAGATGCCCAGCATGAAGCCAAGGTCACCCACGCGGTTGACCACAAACGCCTTCATCGCGGCGGCGTTGGCGCTGGGCTTGCGGAACCAGAACCCGATCAGCAGGTACGAGGCAAGCCCGACGCCTTCCCAGCCGAAGAACATCTGCACCAGGTTGTTGGCGGTCACCAGCATCAGCATGGCGAAGGTAAACAGCGACAGATAGGCAAAGAACCGGGGTTGATCCGGGTCTTCGCTCATATAGCCCCATGAGTACAGGTGGACGAGCGCCGAAACCGAGGTGACAACCACCAGCATGACCGCCGTCAGCGTATCGACCTGCAAAGCCCAGGCGAAATTCAGATCGCCCGAATGCACCCAGTTGAGCACCGGGGTGACGGTCGTTTCGGCATGGCCGCCCAGGAATGCCAGAAAGATAGGCCACGACAGCGCGCACGATACGAACAGCGCGCCGGTGGTGATCAGCTTGGACGGCACCGCGCCCAGACGCTTGTTGCCGAGCCCGGCGATGATTGCCGCGACCAGCGGGGCAAAGACGATGATCAGGATATGGGACATCGGTTCGCTCTCAACCCTTCATGCGGTTGACATCGTCGACCGCGATCGTGCCGCGTCCACGGAAATAGATGACCAAGATGGCTAGACCGATCGCCGCCTCGCCCGCCGCGACGGTCAGCACGAACATCGCGAAGATCTGCCCGACCAGATCGTGCAGATAGGCCGAGAACGCAACCAGGTTGAGGTTTACCGACAACAGGATCAGTTCGATCGCCATCAGGATGATGATCACGTTCTTGCGGTTGAGGAAAATGCCCAGCACGCCCAGCACGAACATGATCGCGCTGACGCCGACATAGTGGCCAATACCAATCACAATTGGACCCCTTTGCCCACTTCAGGTTGCAGGTTGATCGTTGCGTCCTGCGGGCGCCGCGCGACCTGTTTCGACACGTTCTGGCCGCGCGTGTCGCCACGCTGGCGATGGGTCAGCACGATGGCGCCGATCATCGCGACCAGCAGGATCATCCCCGCCGCCTCGAATTCGAACAGATAGCGGGTGTAGAGCAGGGCGCCGATCGCGGCGGTGTTCGACAGGCCCGCGGGCGTGGCCGCCACGGTCGCCGCCTTGGCGATATGCAGATCGCCCGCGCTGCTGACCAGAATACCGAACACCAGTTCGCCCAGCAACACCGCCGCCAGCAACAGTCCCAGCGGCGCGTTGCGGATGAACCCGCCGCGTAGTTCGGAAAAATCGATGTCGAGCATCATCACGACAAACAGGAACAGCACCGCGACCGCGCCGACATAAACGATGATCAACAGCATGGCGATGAATTCGGCGCCAACCAGCACCATCAGCCCGGCGGCGTTGAAGAACGCCAGGATCAGCCACAGCACCGAATGGACCGGGTTGCGGGCGGTGATGGTGACGATCGCCGAAGTGATCATCATCGTCGCGAACAGGTAAAAGGCAATGGCCTGGATCATGGTTACGCCCCCTTACCGGTACGGTGCATCGGCTTCGAGATTGGCAGCGATCGCACGCTCCCACTTGTCGCCGTTGGCGAGCAGCTTGGCCTTGTCATAAAGCAGCTCCTCGCGGGTTTCGGTGGCATATTCGAAGTTCGGCCCCTCGACCACCGCATCGACCGGGCACGCTTCCTGGCAGAACCCGCAGAAGATGCACTTGGTCATGTCGATGTCATAGCGCGTGGTGCGGCGGCTGCCGTCCTCGCGCGGTTCGGCCTCGATGGTGATTGCCTGCGCCGGGCACACCGCCTCGCACAGCTTGCACGCGATGCAGCGTTCTTCGCCGTTGGGATAGCGGCGCAGCACGTGTTCACCGCGAAAACGCGGAGAAATCGGGCTCTTTTCATAAGGATAGTTCACAGTCGCCTTGGGCTTGAAGAAATACTTCAAGGTCAGCCAGTGCGCCTGCACGAACTCCCACAGCGTGTAGCTCTTGATGATTTGCGCGACGGTCATGCGAAATGTCCGGTGAGCATGAGGTAACCGCTGATCACGACGACGAACGCCAGCGACAGCGGCAGGAAAATCTTCCAGCCAAGCCGCATCAACTGGTCATAGCGATACCGGGGCACGGTCGCCTTGACCCAGGAGAACACGAAAAAGCCGAACAGAATCTTGAGGATCAGCCAGATCAGCCCCGGCACCAGATAAAACACCGGCAGGTTGATCGGCGGCAGATAGCCACCCCAGAACAGCGTGGCGTTGAGCGCACACATCAGCAGAACGTTGGCATATTCGCCCAGCCAGTAGAGCGCGAACGCCATCGAGGAATATTCGGTCTGATAGCCGGCAACCAGTTCGCTTTCGGCCTCGGTCAGGTCGAACGGCGCGCGCTGGGTTTCGGCCATCGAGGATATCAGGAACATCACCCAGACCGGGAACAGCAGCGGACTGCACCAGAATCCGTTGATCAGCCCGAACAGGCCGAACCCGCGCTGTGCCTCGACGATCGCGCCCAGGTTGAAACTGCCCGACCACAACACCACGCAGATCAGGATGAAGCCGATCGAGACTTCATAGCTGATCATCTGCGCCGAAGCGCGCATTGCCGAAAAGAACGGATATTTCGAATTCGACGACCAGCCCGCGATGACGATCCCGTAAACGCCGAGCGAAGAAATCGCCAGGATATACAACAGCCCGACATTGATATCGGCCAGCATCGCGCCCTTGGCGAACGGCAGCACCGCCCAGGCCAGCAGCGCGACGGTAAAGGTGATGATCGGCGCGATCAGGAACAGCGCCTTGTTGGCCGCCGCCGGGATGATGGTTTCCTGCAGGAACACCTTCAACCCGTCGGCAAACGACTGCAGCACGCCGAACGGGCCAACCACGTTGGGGCCCTTGCGCAGCGCCATCGCCGCCCAGATCTTGCGATCGAGATAGATCACGATCGCCACCGACAGCATGACCGGCAGCGCGATCAGCAGAATCTCGACAATCGTCGCGATCGCCCAGGCCCATGCGTAAGGCAGGCCCTGGCTGTAAAGGAACGGGGTCATTCCGCGGCCTCCGCATGAATTTCGCCGTGGATCAGTTCGGCCGAACAGCGTTGCAGGGTCGGGCTGGCCCGGCCGATGGCATTGGTCAGATAGCGATCCTTGACCGCATAGCCGATCACGCCTCCGGCATGCGCCCCTTCCGGTGCGGCAGGCAGAGCGCCATAATGCGCCAGACCCTCGACACCGAGCGCGGGCACCGCCGCGATCATCGCGGCACGCAGTTCGTCAAAACTGTCGAACCCGACCGACACGCCAAAGGCATCGGCCAGTGCCCGCAGGATGCTCCAGTCTTCACGCGCTTCACCCGGCGCAAACACCGCTTTTTCGGCATATTGCACGCGGCCTTCGGTGTTGACGTAAGTGCCGTCCTTTTCGCTGAATGCGGCGCCCGGCAGGATCACGTCGGCGGCATGCGCGGCCTTGTCTCCGTGATGGCCGATGTGCACGATCAGCGATCCGGCGAATTGCGACCAGTCGACTTCATCGGCGCCGAGCGAAATCACCAGCTTGGGCTGCGCCGCCACAATATCCGCAATCCCGCCCTTTTGCGCATAGCCCAGCATCAGCCCGGCCATCCGCGCAGCGGCAAAGTGCAGCACGTTGAAGCCGTTCCAGCCTTCACGCACCAGATTGAAACGTTCCGCAAAGGCCAGACCGGCCCCAAGGCCGCCCTTGGCCAGCGCGCCGCCGCCGATCACGATCGCCGGGCGCGCCGCATTGGCAAACACCGCCGCGACATCGTCGGGCAGCGTGTTGATCGCCCCGGCGTCGTCGCCCAGATGGGTCGCCGCATACGTCGGTTCCCACCAGGGCCCGATCAGATAGACTTTGGCGCCCTTCTTGACCGCCTTGCGCAGGCGGGGATTGAGCAGCGGCGCTTCGTCGCGGACATGGCTGCCATAGATCAGGATCGCATCGGCATCCTCGATCCCGGCCAGCGTCGAATTGAACGCCATCGCCGCAAGGTTCGAGGTGTCATAGGCAAGCCCGGTCTGCCGCCCTTCGAGCAGGCTCGACCCCAGTGCCCCGGCCAGCGCCTTGGCCGCGAACATCGTTTCGGCATCGACCAGATCGCCCGCGATCACCGCGATCGACGAACCTGGATTGACCTTGCCCACGCCCGCAAGCGCCTGTGCCCAGGTGGCGGCCTGCAACTTGCCGTCGACGCGCAGCCACGGCTTGTCGAGACGGCGGCGGGTCAGACCGTCGACCAGGAAGCGGGCGCGATCGGCCAGCCATTCCTCGTTCACATCGTCGTTCACGCGCGGCAGGATGCGCAGCACTTCGCGGCCACGGGAATCGAGCCGGATATTGGCACCGACCGCATCCGACACGTCGATGGACAGCGTCTTTTTCAGCTCCCACGGCCGCGCTTCGAACGCATAAGGGCGGCTGGTCAGCGCGCCGACCGGGCACAGATCGATGACATTGGCCGACAGTTCGTGCTTGGCCGCCTGTTCGAGATAGGTCGCGATCTGCATGCCTTCGCCGCGATAGAGCGCGCCGATTTCATCGACCCCGGCCACTTCCTCGCTGAACCGCACGCAGCGGGTGCAATGGATGCAGCGCGTCATCACCGTCTTGATCAGCGGACCCATGGTCTTTTGCGTGACCGCACGCTTTTCCTCGTGATAGCGCGACCCGCCCCGGCCATAGGCCACCGACTGGTCCTGCAGATCGCATTCGCCGCCCTGGTCGCAGATCGGGCAATCGAGCGGGTGGTTGATGAGCAGGAACTCCATCACCCCTTCGCGCGCCTTCTTGACCATTTCGCTGTCGGTGCGGATTTCCTGGCCCTCGGCGGCCGGCAGCGCGCACGATGCCTGCGGCTTGGGCGGCCCGGGCTTCACCTCGACCAGACACATCCGGCAGTTGCCGGCGATCGACAGCCGCTCGTGATAGCAAAAGCGCGGGATTTCCTTGCCCGCCAGTTCGCAGGCCTGGAGCACCGTGGCCCCGGCCGGAACGTCGAGTTCGATACCGTATACTTTGACCTTTGGCATTATTCTGCAGCCTCCCGCAGCGCACCTTTTTCGTGGATGCGGCGTTCGATCTCGGGGCGGAAATGCTTGATCAGGCCCTGGATCGGCCAGGCCGCCGCATCGCCCAGCGCACAAATGGTGTGGCCTTCGACTTGCTTGGTCACCTGTTGCAGCATGTCGATTTCCTCGACCGCCGCATCGCCAGTGCGCAGGCGTTCCATCACGCGCCACATCCAGCCGGTGCCTTCGCGGCACGGCGTGCACTGGCCGCAGCTCTCGTGTTTGTAGAAATACGACAGCCGGGCAATCGCGCGCACAATGTCGGTGGACTTGTCCATCACGATCACCGCCGCGGTGCCAAGCCCCGACCCGACCGCACGCAAGCCGTCAAAATCCATCGGCGCATCAAGGATGTCTGCGGCCGGAACCAGCGGAACCGACGATCCGCCGGGGATCACCGCCAGCAGATTGTCCCACCCGCCGCGAATGCCGCCGCAATGGCGCTCGATCAGTTCGCGGAACGGGATCGACATCTCTTCCTCGACCACGCAGGGCCGTTCGACATGGCCCGAAATCTGGAAAAGCTTGGTGCCCTTGTTGTTGTCGCGGCCAAAGCTGGAAAACCACGTCGCGCCGCGCCGCAGGATGGTCGGCGCCACCGCGATCGATTCGACATTGTTGACCGTGGTCGGGCAACCATAGAGCCCGGCGCCTGCCGGAAACGGCGGTTTCAGGCGCGGCTGGCCCTTTTTGCCTTCCAGGCTTTCGATCATCGCGGTTTCTTCGCCGCAGATATAGGCGCCCGCGCCGCGATGCACGAACACATCGAAATCATAGCCAGACCCGCTGGCATTGCGCCCGATCAGGCCTGCCTCATAGGCTTCGGCAACGGCGGCAAACAGCGTCTCGGCCTCGCGGATATATTCGCCGCGAATGTAGATATAGGCCGCGCGCGCACCCATCGCAAAGCCCGCCACCAACGCGCCCTCGATCAGCTTGTGCGGATCGTGGCGGATGATTTCGCGATCCTTGCACGAACCCGGTTCGGATTCGTCGGCGTTGATCACCAGAAAGCTGGGGCGCCCGTCCTTTGATTCCTTGGGCATGAACGACCATTTCATGCCGGTCGGGAAACCCGCGCCGCCACGGCCACGCAGGCCCGAATCCTTCATTTCCTGAATGATCGCGTCGCGCCCGCGTTCGAGCAGCGCCTTGGTGTTGTCCCAGTCGCCGCGCGCCTGTGCAGCGGGCAGGTTCCATGGCTGATAGCCATAGACATTGGTAAAGATGCGATCCCGGTCGAGCAGTGCCATGGCTTACCACTCCCCTCGATAATCATGGTTTTCGCTGACCATCGCGATCAGCGAAGTCGGCGCGCCGACCGGTTCGACGGTGTGCCGTCCGGGCCATTGCGTGCCGGTCTTGGGCTGACGCCCGGCGGCAAGTTCGTCGAGAATATGCGTGATGCTGTCCGCCGTCAGGTCTTCGTAATTGTCGTCGTTGATCTGCACCATCGGTGCCGACGCGCAATTGCCCATGCATTCGACTTCGGTCAGCGAGAACAGGCCATCGGGCGTGGTGTGGCCCTTTTTCAGGCCCTTTGCCTTGCACGCGGCCAGAATGTCGTCGGACCCGCGCAACATGCACGGCGTGGTGCCGCAGACCTGCACATGGAACCGGCCGATCGGCGCGATATTGTACATCGTGTAGAACGTCGCCACTTCGAGCACGCGGATCACCGGCATGTCGAGGTATCTGGCCACGAATTCGATCACCGGGATCGGCAGCCAGCCTTGCGTGTTTTCTTCGGCACCGACCTGGCGTTGCGCCAGATCGAGCAGCGGCATCACCGCGCTGCGCTGGCGCCCGGCGGGATAGCGCGCCACAATCTCTTTCGCCTTGGCCGCGTTGTCGCCGGTCCAGTCAAACTGGCCCCAGCGGGCGCGAAGCTCTGGCGAATCGGGTTCGGGATGACGGTCGGCCATTAGCGAATGAACTCCACGCGGGCGCACTTGTCGCCCACGAAGCTGTAAACAGACATGACTTCAAAGGGTTGGGCATCGTTGCTGCGAAACACCCGTTCGTGCAGCACGGCATATTCGCCCAGTTCCCAGCCGGCGAGGATTTCGGCGCGATTGTCCGGGAATTCCGCAAACATCGCGGTCAGCCCGGTGCGCGTGCCCTCCTTGCCCTCACGCACGACTGCGCCGCGATAGCTCGCTTCGCAGGCGTCGTCGGTCATGAACGCGACATAGGCATCGGCGTCCTGGACATTGTAGGCCGCGACCATCGCGGTGGCGATTGCCAGCCGGCTCATGACCGGCGCCTCGACCGCGCGAACCACAGGCCCTGGCCCCACTGCACCAGCTCGAACCCGCCGACCATCGCGATCAGCATGGGCATCCATTGCGGGGTGGGCGTGCCGTTGAACGTGGCGACAAAGAACACCGCCGCCGTCGCCAGCCCGGCCAGGCACGCGACGATCGACACCTGGCGCAGCATGTCGCGCGTCACCGGTCGCACTCCCCGAACACCACGTCGATCGCGCCCAGGATGGCAGTGGCATCGGGGAGCATGTGCCCCTTGCTCATGAAATCCATCGCCTGCAGGTGCGAAAACGCGGTCGGGCGGATCTTGCAGCGATAGGGCTTGTTGCTGCCATCGCTGACCAGATAGACGCCGAATTCGCCCTTGGGGCTTTCGGTCGCGACATAGACTTCGCCCGCCGGGACGTGAAAGCCTTCGGTATAGAGCTTGAAGTGATGGATCAGCGATTCCATCGAGCTTTTCATTTCGCCGCGCTTGGGGGGCGAAACTTTGCGATCGCTCGATGCGATGGGGCCTTCGGGCATCTGCGCCAGACACTGCTTCATGATCCGGGCCGACTGGCGAACTTCTTCGACGCGCACCATGAACCGGTCATAGCAATCCGAATTGGTGCCCACCGGGATGTCGAAATCCATCCGGTCATAGACATCATAGGGCTGTGCCTTGCGCAGATCCCATGGGATGCCCGCGCCACGGATCATCGGGCCGGAAAAACCCCAGGCCAGCGCGTCGTCCTTGCCGACCACCGCGATATCGACATTGCGTTGCTTGAAGATGCGGTTATCGACCACCAGGCTCATCGCATCGTCGAACAGTTGCGGCAGCCGCGTGTCGAGCCAGTCGCCGATATCGGTCAACAGCTTCAACGGCACATCCTGGTGCACCCCGCCGGGGCGGAACCACGCCGAATGCATGCGCGCGCCTGATGCGCGTTCAAAGAACACCAGGCAGTCTTCGCGGATTTCGAACAGCCACAGGTTCGGCGTCATCGCGCCGACGTCCATGACATGACTGCCCAGGTTGAGCATGTGGTTGCAGATGCGCGTCAGTTCGGCGAACAGCACGCGCAGATATTGCGCGCGCAGCGGCACCTCGATGTTGAGCATCTTTTCGATGGCCAGCACATAAGAATATTCCATCGCCAGCGGCGAACAATAATCCAGCCGGTCGAAATAGGGCAGCGCCTGCAGATACGTCTTGTGCTCGATCAGCTTTTCGGTGCCGCGATGCAGCAGGCCGACATGCGGATCGATGCGTTCAATGATTTCGCCATCCAGTTCCATCACCATGCGCAACACGCCGTGCGCCGCCGGGTGCTGCGGGCCGAAGTTGATGGTGTAGTTGGTGATGACGTCATCGCCGGTGGTCGGCGATTGTTCGAGGCTGAAGCTCATGCCTTGTCCCCCGCCTTTTCGTCGCCGGGCAGCACATAGTGCGGCCCTTCCCACGGGCTGGTATAGTCAAACTGGCGCAGATCCTGCGCCAGACGCACCGGTTCGTAAACGACGCGCTTTTCCTCTTCGGAATAGCGCAGTTCGACATAGCCGGTGAGCGGAAAGTCCTTGCGGAAGGGATGGCCCTGAAAACCGTAGTCGGTGAGGATGCGGCGCAGATCGGTGTTGCCCGCAAACAGCACGCCGAACATGTCGTAGACTTCGCGTTCGTACCAGCCGGCGTTGGGCCACAGCGTGGTCACCGTCGGCACCGGCGTCGCCTCGTCGGTCGACACCTTGACGATCAGGCGCAAGTTGCGCGTGACCGACAACAGGCAATAGACCACTTCGAACCGTTCGGCGCGATCGGGATAATCGACGCCCGCGATATCCATCAACTGCTGGAACGCCTCGTCGTCGCGCAGGCTGCGCAACGTCACCTCGACGCTGTCGCGCCGCACGGTCAGCACCAGCTCGCCATGTTCTTCGCGCGATGCGATCAGTTCATCGCCCAGCCGCGCGGAAAGCGCATCGAGCACACCGTCGAACGCAGAGTAACGCGGGGCGGAATGAAGCACTTGTGCCATTTGCCAGCCTTTCCGTCAGCGTTCCAGCGTGCCGGCGCGGCGGATCTTCCGCTGCAACTGCATCACGCCATAGAGCAGCGCTTCGGCGGTCGGCGGACAGCCGGGCACATAGATATCCACCGGCACGATGCGATCGCACCCGCGCACCACCGAATAGCTGTAGTGGTAATAGCCACCGCCATTGGCGCAACTGCCCATCGAGATCACGTATTTGGGATCCGACATCTGGTCATAGACCTTGCGCAGAGCCGGAGCCATCTTGTTGCACAGCGTGCCGGCCACGATCATCACGTCGGACTGGCGCGGCGATGCGCGCGGGGCGACGCCGAACCGTTCCATGTCATAACGTGGCATGTTGACGTGGATCATCTCGACCGCGCAGCACGCCAGGCCGAAGGTCATCCACCACAACGAGCCGGTGCGCGCCCACTGGAACAGCTCTTCGGTCGAAGTGACCAGAAAGCCCTTGTCCGACACTTCGGCATTGAGACTGTCGAAAAACGCCTGGCTCGGCGCGACAAGATCCGCGCCGCCGGCCACGAGAGGAGAAGTCGCCATATCAGTCATTCCCAATCCAGCGCGCCCTTCTTCCAGGCATAGATAAAGCCAATCACCAGTTCGAACAGGAACAGCATCATCGTCGACCAGCCGAGCCATTGCGTCTGTTTCAGGCTGACCGCCCAGGGAAACAGGAACGCGGCTTCGAGATCGAAGATGATGAACAGGATCGCCACCAGATAGAACCGCACATCGAACTGGCTGCGCGGATCTTCGAACGCGGGAAACCCGCATTCATATTCGGACAGCTTTTCGGGGTCGGGGTTGTGCGTGCCGGTCAGGCGCGACGCGCCGATCGGCAGGAACACAAAAGCCGACGACAAGGCCAGCGCGATACCCAGAAACACAAGGATCGGCAGGTATCCGGCCAGATAGGATGTCTGATCGAGGGTTGTATGGTCGAGCAAGGGGCTGACTCGCCTTTTGAAGTTTGTGACCCGGCCCCTAGTCCCGCCGGGTCCCCTGCGCAAGTGGGAGGGACCGCATAATTGCCGCCAGACCCCAACCTTTTTGGGCAGTGCAGCATGGCAAGGCGCGTGTCGGGGGGTGACCTCCGGTCGAATTGCAAATGCTGCGGTGCAGTTCTATTGAAGCATCAAAGACCATCGGAACGCCTGCCCGTCGCAGGCCTTCCATGAACCGAAGGACATCGTACCATGGCCCAGTTTTCCGCCGCCGATCCGGTTGTCATCCTGTCTTATGCGCGTACCCCGATGGGCGCGATGCAGGGCTCATTGGCCGATGTTTCGGCAACCGATCTGGGGGCTACCGCCGTCAAGGCCGCCGTCGAACGCTCGGGCGTGGCGGGCGACAAGTTCGAACGCATCTATATGGGCTGCGTGCTGCCCGCCGGGCTTGGCCAGGCCCCTGCCCGTCAGGCCGCGATCAAGGCCGGCCTGCCCCGATCGGTGCAGGCAACCACGGTCAACAAAGTCTGCGGGTCGGGCATGCAGACGCTGATCATGGGCGCCGAAGCGCTGGCGTCGGGTTCGATCGACTATGTCGTGACCGGCGGCATGGAATCGATGACCAATGCCCCCTATCTGCTCAAGAAGCACCGTTCGGGCGCGCGCATCGGCCACGACACCGCCTATGACCATATGTTCCTCGACGGGCTGGAAGACGCCTATGAGCCGGGCCGCGCGATGGGCACATTTGCGCAGGACACCGCCAATGACTATCAACTGACCCGCGAGGCGCAGGATAGCTACACCATCGAATCGCTGCGCCGCGCCCAGGCCGCCGTCAGCGAAGGCCGGTTCGTCGATGAAATCGCGCCGGTCACGGTGAAGTCGCGCAGCGGCGACGTGATCGTCGACACCGACGAAGCCCCCGGCAAGGGCAAGCCCGAAAAGATCCCCGCGCTCAAGCCCGCCTTTGCCAAGGACGGCACGATCACCGCGGCAACGTCGTCATCGATTTCGGACGGTGCGGCGGCACTGGTGCTCACCCGCCAGTCGGTGGCCGAGGCCGAAGGGCTGACCCCGGTGGCGCGCGTCATCGCGCTGGCCGCGCATGCGCAGGAACCCAAGGATTTCACCACCGCCCCGGTCGGCGCGATCACCAAGCTGCTGGCGCGCGCGGGCTGGTCGATCGGCGATGTCGACTTGTTCGAAATCAACGAGGCGTTTGCCTGCGTGGCAATGTTCGCGATGCACGACCTCGGCATCCCGCATGAAAAGATCAACGTCAACGGCGGCGCCACCGCACTCGGCCACCCGATCGGCGCCTCGGGCGCGCGCATCGTCACCACGCTGATCGGCGCACTGAAGGCGCGCGGATTGAAAAAGGGCGTGGCCAGCTTGTGCATCGGCGGTGGCGAAGCCACGGCGGTGGCGGTCGAACTGGTGTAATCGCGCCATCGGTCACGGGTCGTACGCGATCCGTGACCGAGCCAATCAGGACCCAAGCGTCAGGGTGCGGACGCGGTTGCGCCCATCGTGCTTGGCCACATAGAGCGCACGATCGGCATATCCGAGCAGCGTTTCGGGATCTTCGCCGCCGATCCGCGCAAGGTGGCCGACGCCGATGCTGACACTGACCCGCCCGATCGGCGCGGGTGATGCCAGCGCCAGATCCAGCACGCGCAGGCGCATGATTTCGGCCAGTTCGGCGGCCTGTTCGGCGCTCGTCGCGGGCAGGATCGCCACGAATTCCTCTCCGCCATAGCGAGCAACGAGATCGGATGTCCGCCTGGCGCATCCCGCCAGTGCGGCCGCAACGGCGCACAAGTACTGGTCGCCACGGGGATGGCCCATCGTATCGTTGAGCAGCTTGAAGTGGTCGATATCGATCATCAGCAGCGCCAGGCCGGTGTCGGCGCGGCGCGCGCGGGCCCATTCGCGACACAGCACATCGTCAAACCTGCGCCGGTTGGGCAAGGCGGTCAGCGGGTCGCTTTGCGATAGCAGCGACAGCCGATCACGCTCGGCAAGATTGCGCAGATGCGACAGCACATTGCGCAGGCCATAGACCAGCGTCGCGGTGGCAAAACCGGCCACCGCCCAGCGTGGATGCGCGTGCAGCAGCACCGCCGCGACGGCCAGCAACGTGGCGGGCAGCATCAGCGGACTGACCGCCTGCGCCAGCCGCTCGTGCGATGCAGACAGCCCGGCCCTGTCGTGGCGCGGCCCCGGCCGTCGCCAGACCAGCAACAGCAGCACGATGAACGGCAGATCGATCAAAATGTCGACCATCCCGCCATAATCGGCGGTTTCCTGCATGTGGTTGATATAGGCCGCAACCACCATGTAGGCCGCCGCAAACAGCGACAGCACCCCGAACAAGTCGCGATCGTGCGGCGCGCGGCTGGTGACAAACCGCATCAGCGCGAAACCGACCACAAACAGGTTCTCGATGTCGAACATCAGCCGCAGATTGGCGGCGCCATCGGGGCTGGAACCCGCCATCGTAGCATAAGACAGTGTATGTACGAAAAACAGCAGCCCCAGCGCCAGGGCCAGCACGGCATCGACCACGCGCACCGGCCAATGTTCGCTGGCGGGACTGGCAGTGGTGAAAATGATCGGCACGCCATAGAGCACGAACAGCAGCATGCTCAGACTGGTTTCGCCCGACGCGGTACCAGGCACCAGATATTCGTACAGATCGGCAACCATTCCGCCCGACCACAGGCCCAGCGCCACCACCAGCGCGGTCCAGCCCCGACCGCGCCTGTGCATCAGGCATGCCGCCGCCGCCAGCAATGGCGCCAGCGCCAGAAGGACCAGCGACACCGGCTTGGCAAGGCCCGGCACAAGCCGGGGCAAGACGAGGTGCGCGCCAAGAAAGCCCAGCGCGACGATCCAGCCGGACGCCTCACGCGGCGGGGCCACCGGCCACGCAATCGGGTAGCGAAGGGAAACGAGGCGCTGTCGCATACCGAAACCATCCAACGCATGCCCGCACAGCTTCGTTCACGCAGCTTAGCAAATTGTTAACGTTGGAACGGCCCGCGATCGATTTGCGCGGCGCGGATCAGGGCTGGCCTGCGCCCCACAGCGCGGTCTGCGGGATATAGCCCTGGCGCCCGTCGATATCGATCTTGCACCACCCGCCGCCACAATCGCCCAGGCGTCCGATCACGCCCGGTTCTGCGCGCCACATCAGACGCCCCGATCCATCGCGGTTTTCGCGGATATCTGTGACATCGCCGCGCACGATCGCGGTATGCGCCTTGCGCGCTACAAACTGCGTCAGCATCCAGCCGCGCGCGCCGTCGGGATCTTCGACCAGCACCCAGCCTTCCATTTCGCGCAAGACCTTGAGCGGCAATCCCGCGCGCACATAGATCCAGTTGATGCGGTAATCGCGTCCCGGCCCGACGCGCATGTTGGTCTGGCTGTTACGCAGCGACGCCCAATAGGGCACCGATTCGGGCTCTCCCGCATGGGCGCGGGACAGCACCATATCGGCCAGACCAAGCACCAGCGCACCCGCCAGCCCTATCTGGATCATCGTGGAGCGGATCGTCACATGCATCGCGCCCTTGCGATACAGGATCGCGCGCCAAGGGCAAGCCGCCTGACACGCGTGCATGGCCGACACAGCGCACTTGACCCCTGCCCCGCGACGCGCATAGCGATAACATCATGCCCACCGCCGCCCCCATCCCGCCATCGTCCCGCCGCGTGGCGGGCAAGCCCCGCGTCATCGTCACCCGGCGTCTGCTGCCCGAAACCGAGGCGCGCATGGCCGAACTGTTCGATGTCGTGCTCAATCCCGACGATCATCCGTTCAGCCGCGACGCGCTGGCGGCGGCCATGGCCGATGCCGACGTGCTGGTGCCCACGGTGACCGACACGATCGATGCAGATCTGATCGCGGCGGCGCCCGGGCGGCTGCGGCTGATTGCCAATTTCGGCGCGGGGATCGACCATATCGATCTGGGCGCGGCGCGCGCGCGCAAGATCATGGTCACCAACACGCCCGGCGTATTCACCGACGACACCGCCGACATGACGCTGGCCCTGATCCTGTCGGTGACGCGGCGACTCAATTATGGCGGGCGCGTGGTGCGCAACGGGCAATGGCACGGCTGGGCGCCGTCGACCCTGCTGGGCCACCGGGTCGGCGGCCGTGTGCTGGGGATTGTCGGCATGGGCCGCATCGGCCAGGCGGTGGCCCATCGAGCCCGCGCGTTTGGCCTGACGGTGGTCTATCACAGCCGCCACCGCGCGCCCGAAGCGCTCGAAACGATGCTCGGCGCACACTATGCGGCCGATCTCGACACCCTGTTGGCCCAGGCCGACATTCTGACGCTGCATTGTCCGGCCACTCCCGAAACGCACCATCTGATCGATGCCCGGCGGATCGCGCTGATGAAGCCCGGCGCGTTCATCATCAACACCGCGCGCGGCAAGATCGTCGAGGAAGACGCGATGATCGCCGCGTTGATGTCGGGCCATCTGGGCGGTGCCGGGCTCGATGTGTTCGAACACGAACCGGTGGTCGATCAACGCCTGCGCGATCATCACAATGTCGCGATCCTGCCGCATATGGGCAGCGCCACGGTCGAAGGGCGGATCGCCTCGGGCGAGAAAGTGATCGCCAATATCCGTTTCTGGGCCGATGGCCATCGCCCACCCGACCAGGTGCTCGAAGGATGGCGCTAGCAATACTTTAAGCATGTCTGGGGCATGAGGGGGCGGACATGACCAAGCATCACACATCGCTGTTCATCGGCCTGGCGCTCGCGCTGGCCCCTGCCCTGGCGCACGCGCAAGCCGAGGCCGCCGAAGCGGTGGTCGACAGCGGCGACACCGCTTTCGTGCTCGGCGCCGGTTTGCTGGCGCTGGCGATGATCGTGCCGGGCGTGGTGCTGGCCGTGGGCGGCCAGGTGCGCGCGCGCGCGTTTGCTGCGCTGGCAACCGAAGTCGGGGCGATTGCGGCGGCGGTTTCGCTGCTATGGGTGCTGGTCGGCTACACGCTGGCATTCGGCGCGGTTTCCAACGGCTGGCTGGGTGGCGGCAACGCATGGATGCTGATCGACCTTGCCAATGTGCGCGGCGACAGCGCGGTACCCGAAGTGGTGTTCGTGCTGTTGCAACTGGGCTTTGCCGTGCTGGCGGGCACATTGTTGACCGGGGCCTGGGCCGAACGTGGCAATCTTGCATGGATCGTGCCGTTCGCCGGGTTGTGGAGCATTCTGGTCTATGCGCCACTGGCGCACTGGATCTGGGGTGGCGGCTGGCTGGCGGCGCGTCTGGGCACGGTCGACTATGGCGGCGCGCTGGTGGTGCATGGCGCTGTCGGCGTGTCTGCGCTGGTGATCACGCTGTTGCTGGGGCGGCGCGCCCGCTTCGCCGGGGCCGAAACCGCGCCCGGCCACGCGCCCGCGCTGGCACTGGCCGGCACCGGCATGATCTGGATCGCGCTGATGGCGTTGACCGCCGGGGCAACCCTGGCGGCGAGCGACGATGCAGGATCGGCGCTGATCAACCTGCAGGCCGCCGCCGCCGCCGGGGCGCTGGTATGGCTGCTGATCGACGCGATCACCCTGGGGCGGCCCGGCCCCACCGGTCTGACAAGCGGTGCGCTGGCCGGGTTGGTCGCAGCCAGCGCCGCCGCACAGGCGATGGCACCGGGCGCTGCGATGGTGGCGGGCGTGGTCGGCGCGCTGGCCGCGTGGTCGGCCGCGCGCCTGCTGCGCGCCGCGCTGATCGACGATGCGGTCGGTCTGGTGGCGGTGCATGGCGTCGGCGGGCTGGCCGGGGCGATGCTGGCCGCGCCGCTGATCGCCGGAACGCTGGGCGGCGGCGGCTATGCCCACGGCATGGGCCCGGTGCGCCAGGTGATCGCCCAGGCGATCGGCGCGGGCGTGGTGGTGGCGTGGAGCGCGATCGGCACTGCCATTGCCGCCCTGATGGTGGCGATGGTCGTGCCGATGCGCATCAGCGAAGCCGCCGAGACCGCCCCGTCAGACGCGGGGTGATACTCAGTCGCCGGTCAGGATGCGATCGACCAGTTGCTTCACCGTCGGGGTGAAGTTGTTGGAATAGAACGGGTCCTGCTTGAAGCGATAGGCGGCATGCCCGGCAAACATCAGGTTCTGCTGGATATCGCCGCCATGCGCGATGTCCTGCAGCGTCTTTTGGATGCAGAAACTGCG
The DNA here is from genome assembly GCF_001519065.1 of Novosphingobium sp. FSW06-99. Lineage (GTDB taxonomy): Bacteria > Pseudomonadota > Alphaproteobacteria > Sphingomonadales > Sphingomonadaceae > Novosphingobium. The sequence continues at coordinate 74,220 of NZ_KQ954255.1, read as the reverse complement.
CGGATCGGCCAGTCGCCCGGTCGAATAGTCATCGTGGTCTTTCCACGAGGAAAATCCGCAATGCGACAGGCAGCCCATGCAATCGGCCTGATCGACGCGAATGGTATCGCGTTCGGCGCCCGAAACGAACACCACCGTATCATCGGGAGTGCGCAAGGCATGTTCGAACCCTTGCGCCGCCCAGCCGCGCGCGCGATCGAGATCGACCGGCGTCACCCAGAAATTCTTGCCACGCACGCCGACATCGAGTTGCACGGTGTGTTCGCCCGCAGATACGCGCGAATAGGGAATCTGGCGTTCGCTGCGCGCTTCAAGGCTGCGCAGGAACGGATTGCGCACCGCCGAGGAATAGAATCCCGTCGGCGAAAAGCGGTGAAGCAGCACATCGCCCGGATCGAGTTCGCGCAGATGATCCTTCCACGCCTGCGGGATAGGGCTTTCCTCAGTCAACAAGGGCCGCGTGCCGAACTGAAAGGCGATCGCGCCAAGATCGGGATTGTCGATCCAGTTGTTCCATTCGCGCAGGAACCATACGCCACCGGCCATGATGATCGGCACGTCGTCCGACACGCCTTCGGCGCGCATCGTGTCGCGCAGCGCCTTGACGCGGGGATAGGGATCCTCGGGCTTGCGCGGGTCTTCGGCGTTGGACAGCCCGTTGTGCCCGCCGGCCAGCCAGGGGTCTTCATAGACCACCGCCGCCAGCAGATGCGCCACTTTGTGGTAGGCGCGTTTCCACAGCGCGCGGAACGCGCGGCCCGATGACACGATCGGCAGGTAATTCACATTGAAGCGGGCGGCGATTTCCGACAGCTTGTAGGGCATGCCCGCGCCGCAGGTGACCCCGGTGACCAGGCCACGGGTCTTTTCCAGCACGCCTTCGAGCACGGCCTGCGCCCCGCCCATTTCCCACAGCACGTTGATGTTGATCGCGCCCTGGCCGCCGGAAATCTCGTGCGCGCGCTGCACCTGCTCAACCGCGCCGTCGATGGCATAGCGGATCAGTTGCTCATGGCGTTCGCGCCGCGTGAGCTGAGGATAGAGCTGGGGCACGATCTTGCCGGTCGGATCGTAGCTGTCGGCATTCACCGCGCTGACCGTGCCGATTCCACCCGCCGCCGCCCAGGCGCCCGAACTCGCATGATTGGTGGCGGCAACCCCCTTGCCCCCCTCGATCAGCGGCCAGACTTCGCGTCCTCCGTAAACAATGGGCTTCAAACCTTTGAAAACAGACATATCACACTTTCAACCCTGCCACCGCCGGAATCCAGCGATCCGGCCCGCAGCCCCACAACCCTTGCGATCGGCCGCCTTGTTACCCCACCGGGCCGCCGTTGGCGCACAAGTTAGGCGCAAATGTATCAAAGCGCAAAGAGCATTGCCTTTTTTTTGACAAAATTGAGCCGAACCGATCACGCTCAATCATCGTCTGACACGGCCACCTTTTCGCCGGTCACGCGTTGCGACAGCGCGGCGGCCATGAACGGATCGAGCGCACCATCGAGCACTTCGCCCGGATTGGTCGAAACCACCCCGGTGCGCAGATCCTTGACCTGCTGATAAGGCTGCAAGACGTAGGAACGGATCTGGTGACCCCAGCCGATTTCGGTCTTGGCAGCATAGTCGCTACTGGCGACGGCTTCGCGTTTGGCCAGTTCAGCCTCGTACAGCCGGGCGCGCAGCATGCCCATCGCGGTGGCGCGGTTCTTGTGCTGGCTGCGGTCCTGCTGGCTGGCGACGATGATCCCGCTGGGGACGTGGGTGATCCGCACCGCCGAATCGGTGGTGTTGATGTGCTGGCCGCCCGCGCCCGAGGCGCGATAGGTATCCACTTTCAGATCGGCCGGGTTGATATCGATATCGATGTTGTCATCGATTTCGGGATAGACCCAGATCGAGCTGAACGAGGTGTGCCGCCGCGCCGAGCTGTCATAAGGACTGATCCGGACCAGTCGGTGAACGCCGCTTTCGGTCTTGGCATAGCCATAGGCGTTTTCGCCCTTGATCAGCAGCGTGGCGCTCTTGATGCCGGCGGCTTCGCCCGCGTGATAGTCGACCAGTTCGACTTTGTAACCGTGGCGTTCGCCCCAGCGGGTGTACATCCGCTGCAACATTTCGGCCCAGTCCTGGCTTTCGGTGCCACCTGCCCCGGCATGGACTTCAAGAAACGCGTTGTTGGCATCGGCTTCGCCCGCCAGCAGCGCCTGGACTTTGTCAGCATCGGCGCGGTTGGCCAGCGCCGCCAGTGTTTCCAGCCCTTCGGCGACGATCGCATCGTCGCCTTCGGCTTCGCCCAGTTCGATGAATTCGATGGCATCGGCCATTTCCTGGCCGATCTGGTTGACGGTGCCGATCGACGCTTCCAGCCGGCGGCGTTCGCGCATCACGGTCTCGGCCTGCTTGGGATCGTCCCACAGCCGCGGATCCTCGACCCGCGCATTGAGTTCGTCCAGCCGCCGCACCGCGCGGTCCCAGTCGAGAAACTTGCGGACCAGCGCCAGTGCGCTTTCGATGCGATCGATATGGGCCTGCCCTTCGGCACGCATGACAGTTTACACTCCACCATCCGGCCACGCGGCCGGGTCAAGACAACGACAAGCTGCGCCGCTTAGAACCTCTTGGAAAATTCGCAATGCGAATCTCTATGCGCGGCGCCAGCCTGGCGCCGCGCATGGCCGGGCCACCCGTGGCGCGGCGTCAGTGTTCGTGGTTCAGCTTTTGCACCACGGCCAGCGTCTGTTCGACATGGCTGTGCCAATCCATGTCGGTATGCGCGAACGCGATCTTGCCATCGGGGGTGATCACATAGCTGGTGCGGCTCGACAGGCCAGTGTCCTTGCCATTGGCGATCAGCGGCACGTCATAGGCCTTGATCACATCGGGCGATGCCGAAGCCACGGTGAACTTGTCACGGCATTCGAGCGAGGAAAACTTTTCCAGCGATTCGATCCCGTCGTTCGACATGCCGACCACGGTGGCCCCGGCCCTGGCGAAATCGGCGCTGGCATCGGCAAAGGCATGCGCTTCCAGCGTGCAGCCCTGGGTAAACGCCTTGGGATAGAAATAGAGCACCACCGCGCCCTTTGCGAGCAGCGCCCTGAGCGAAACCGGCAGCGGCTTTCCGGCCAGCGCGCCCTGCGTGCTGAAATCGGGCGCGGTGGTTCCCACGGCGAGTTCGGCATGGGCCGCCAGCGGAGCCAGCGCGAGCGAAAGCGCGGCAGCGGCCGCAGCGATGGGATGCTTGATCATGCCCGCAGCGATACCACAGTTGCACGTGCTCTCAAGCGCAGAGATGGCCTGCCCGAAAAGGCAGGGCACAGACCATCAATAGACCGTGCCCTGATCTTCGCCGGTGTCGTCGACCGCTCCGGCGGCGGCGCCATAGCGCGCGGCATAGGCCTTGCGCAGCGCATCGAGCACGGCTTCGCGCGTCGATACCTGCAGATCGCGGCTGGTACGGCGCGGCTCGCTGTCGGGCTTGAACGCCTCCCAGATCACCGCTGCCTTGGGGTCGCGATCATCGGGGGTGCCTTCGAACACGTGCTTGCCCGAAACCCGGTCGATCTTGGCCATCCGCACGCCTTCGGGGGCAACAAACGGGATCGGATGCCACTGATCGCGCGTTTCCTGCACGAATTGCCTGAACACCGGTGCGGCCACGCGCCCGCCCTGGGCATAGCCGCCCAGGCTGCGCGGCTGATCATAACCCAGATAGATTCCGGCGATGATGCGCGGCGATCCGCCGACGAACCACACGTTGGTCGGCCCGGTGGTCGTACCGGTCTTGCCGAACAGCGGCAGATCGAGATCGCGCAAGGATGCCGCCGTGCCGCGCACGATCACCCCTTCTAGCATATGCACCACCTGATAGGCCGTGCGCGGATCGATCGCCTGGCGCCCGGTCGGCTTGAACCGGGGCATCGCCCGCCCGTCCCACTGCGCCATGTTGCAGGTGTCGCAGGCGCGCTTGTCGGCGCGCCAGATCACCTTGCCGTTGCGATCCTGCACATAATCGACCAGCGTCTGGTCGTGCAGGCGGCCATGATCGGCCAGCGCGCCATAAGCATTGACCATGCGCGCCACCGTGGTGTCGCCCGCGCCCAGCGCCATCGACAGATAAGGCGCATAATTGCCAATGCCGACCGCCTTGATCGTGCGCACGACTTTTTCCATGCCGATATCGTTGGCGATGCGCACGGTCATCAGGTTGCGCGACTGTTCCAGCCCCCAGCGCATGGTGTGGCTGCCACCGCCGCCTTCATCGCCAAAGTTCTTGAAGCATTTCTGTCCCAGCGCGGCCCCCTGATAGACGCAGAACGTGCCGTCGAGCACGATCGAGGCCGGGGTCATGCCATTGTCGAGCGCGGTCGCATAGACAAACGGCTTGATCGCCGAACCGGGCTGGCGATTGGCCTGGGTCGCACGGTTGAACGAGCCCAGATGCGCGTCGAACCCGCCCTGCATTGCCAGCACCCGGCCATTTTCAGGATCCTGCACGACCATCCCGCCCGATACTTCGGGAATGATGCGCAGCGCCCAATCCCCGCCGTTGGGGGCCACCGCAACCACGTCGCCAGGTCTGATCGTGTCGAACAGCCCCGACACATCGCCCGTGCTGCCATCGGCAAAACCGATCCGCCCGGCCGAGCCCGCGCGTTCCAGGATGACCCCTACGCGCCAGTCGAGATAGCGGATCGAAATGTTGCTGCCGATCAGTTCGCCCTGCCAGTGCGCCGGATCGACCGTGGCGATCGGGCCGTGCCAGCCGTGCCCGGCAGCATAGCGCAACAGCCCGGCGCGCAGCGAATCCTGCGCGGCGGTCTGCAGTTTCGGATCGAGCGAAGTGCGCACCCACAGCCCGCCGGCATAGACGCTGTTGGGGCCGTCATCGGCGTTTTCACCGAACTGGTCGATCAGTTGGCGGCGCACTTCTTCAAGGAAATAGCCCGCGTCATTGGTGTAGTTGTCGGCATGGCGCGGCACCAGCCCGAGCGGTTGCGCCTTGGCCGCATCGGCCTGGATGCGAGAGACATAGCCATTCTTGACCATCTGATCGAGCACCCAGTTGCGCCGCGCCATCGCCTTGTCGGCCGATTTGGCGCGTCCGTAATCCTCGGGTGCCTTGGGCAGGATGGCCAGAAACGCCACTTGCTGCAGGTTGAGATCGCCGACGTCCTTGTCGAAATAGGCGCGCGCCGCTGCCTGCACGCCAAAGCTCTGCCGCCCGAGCGCGATTTCGTTGAGATAGAGTTCGAGGATCTGCTGTTTGGTCAGCAGCGATTCGATGCGCAACGCCAGGAGCATCTCCTTGAACTTGCGCCCAAACGAATATTCATTGCCGATCAACAGGTTCTTGGCCACCTGCTGGGTGATCGTCGACCCGCCGCGCGACCGTGCACCGGTGCCGAGCTTGGTCGCATAGTCGATCGCCGCCCCGGCCAGACCGGTGATATCGACGCCGTGGTGCGAAAAGAACGACTTGTCTTCCGCCGACAGGAACGCCCCGATCAGCGGTTGGGGAAAATCGACAAAGCGCAGCTCGACACGCCGTTCGCGCGCATAGGACGAGACGATTTCACCATCGTTGCCGCGCACCATTGTCGGCAACGGCGGCTGATAGGTCAGCAACTTGTCGGCGCTGGGCAGACTGCGCAGGACCAGCACCCACAGCGCCCCGTAAAGCAGCGCCAGCACCAGCACCGAAACCGCCAGCCAGCGCGACCAGCGCCGCCCGCCAACCCCGTGCCACACACGCCTGATCCAGCCCGAACCATGGCGGCGCAGGCGAAAGGACACGGGACCGGGCTCGGTCGGGTCTTGCGGCGGGGTGTCGTCGGGCGGGGTATCGTTGGCCATCGTCGCGGGGCTTTAAAGCAGGTTCGGCGATTTGCAAAATGGCACTGACGGGTGCGCACAACGTTTACCGGCGCGCGGGCGGAACGGACGGTGCGCCATCATCCGCTCGGGGCCGTGGCCTGGCTGGCGAGGAAAATCTCGATCGCGTGTGCCACCGCCTTGCCGAATTCGTCGCGCCAGGCGCGCGACTGCATCTCGCGCACGTCTTCGGGGCTGCTGATATAGCCGGCCTCAAGCAGCACCGAGGGCAGATCGAGCGATTTGAGCACCACGAAGGCCGCCTGTTGCAGCGGTTGCTGGCGAAACCGGAAATGCCCGTCACCCTCGCGCCGGATCAGCGCGGCGAACGCCAGGCTTTGCGTGCGCATGCGCTGTTGCGAAAGATCGACCAGGAATTGCGAGACCGCGTCGTTCTGTCCGCCCAGCGCCACGCCGTTGACGGTATCGACCCGGTTTTCGTGTGCCGCCGCCGCATCGGCCAGCGCGTCGGAGCCTTTGTCGGACAGCGTATAGACGGTCGCCCCGGTGGCATCGGCGCCATCGACCGCATCGGCGTGGATCGACAGGAACAGATCGGCGTGCAACCGTTGCGCGATGCCCGAGCGTTCGGGCAAGACCAGATACCGATCATCCGACCGGGTCAGGGCCACACGCACCCGACCGTCGGCCAGCAGCGCATCGCGCACCGCCAGCGCCAGCGCCAGGGCCAGCGTCTTTTCATGCGCCCCACCCGGCCCGCCGGCGCCCGGATCACGCCCGCCATGCCCGGCATCGATCACCACCAGCGGACGGCTGGCATCGGCCGGGCCCTCGATCGGCGGCAACCCGATCGGCCGCGCTCCGTCGGGCAGGGTCAACCGCACGACATAGGCCGGCATCGCGGTGCGCCCGGTCATGGCGTGGTGCAACCACAGACCCAGCACCAGCAGAGGCACGACAAAGCCGGCCGCGATCGCGCCGATCGCCATCCGTCCGCGCAGCCCGCTGCCCCGCAAATTCGGCCTGAAATCTGACCCTGACACGCCCATCCGGCAACCGTATGTCCCACGCGCCCTTTGCCCGAAAGTTCCTTTGCGGCAAGCGTGACAGCAGCGCAATGCAGTCCTTCGACTGATCCGGCACAAAAAAGGCGCCGGTCCGGTTACAGTCGCGCGCGAGTTTTAATTGCTGCTTTGCATTTGCAGTGCTAGCAAGCCCAATACCGGGGAATGCCCGCATCGGAACCAGCCACATATGACGCCCTGTTCGGGCAAATGTGGCGAGAGAAGTCCGTTGGCAGGATGAACCGGTTGTGAATGCGCGGGAAAAAGGCACGGATTGGCGTGCCCCTTGCCTGCGCCAAAGGTTGATGCCGAAATGACGAGCCGTATTTCCAGCCTGACGAAGCGCCCCACGGGGGCCCTTCGCGGTTGGAATTTCGGCGTTTTGCCGATCTGCGGCGGTTTGCCGATGTTCGACATGACGCCGGATAATGGCAAAGCCTGGCTTGCGCGCCTGTCGCCGCGCAGCGTTGTTTCAGCAGATGCACACCAACCGCCGCCGGGCGGCGAGCACAACGGGCCTGTGCCCGCGCTCCGAACCGGCAAACCCGCATTCGCGAACCGCCACGCCGGAACAACCTTGTTCGGCACGCGCGGTCGCGCCTCAGCAATATACCGCGCCCAGATCCCGGGATACGTCCCGCGGCCGCGCGGCTGGAGATTATTTGATGACAACGCGCATGCTTATCGATGCGCGCCACCCCGAAGAAACCCGGGTGGCGGTGCTCAAAGGCAACCGGATTGAAGAATTCGATTTCGAATCTGCCGACCACAAGCAAATCAAGGGCAATATCTATCTTGCCAAAGTAACGCGGGTCGAACCCTCGTTGCAGGCAGCTTTTGTTGATTTTGGTGGCAATCGCCACGGTTTTCTGGCCTTCAGCGAAATCCATCCGGATTACTATCAGATCCCCAAGGAGGATCGCGAAGCCCTGCTCGCCGAAGAAGCGCGTCACGCCGAAGAAGAGGCCGCGCTGCGCGCCGCCGACGAGGATGACGACGAAGACTATGGCGAAGGCGGCTTTGACGGGCCGGATTCGTTCGAAGAGGGCGTGACCGAAGTCGACAACGGCGACAAGCACCAGGTCTCGACGATCGAAGGCGGGGTGATCGACAACGAATTCGACCACGACAGCGAAGACGGCGATCAGCATGACACCGCGCATGGCGATCATGGCGAAGGCGAGGCCGAAAATGGTCAGCGCCGGGGCCGTGGCCGCCGTCGCCAGAGCCGTGGCCAGGCCAAGGAAGCCGATGAGCTGCGCGCGCGCCGCCTGGCGCTGCGCCGCCGTTACAAGATCCAGGATGTGATCCAGCGCCGCCAGGTGCTGCTGGTCCAGGTGGTCAAGGAAGAACGGGGCAACAAGGGCGCGGCGCTGACCACTTATCTCAGCCTGGCCGGTCGTTATTGCGTGCTCATGCCCAATTCCAGCCATGGCGGCGGGATCAGCCGCAAGATCAATTCGGCATCCGACCGCAAGCGGCTGAAATCGATCATTGCCGAACTGGCGCTGCCCAAAACGATGAGCTGCATCGTGCGCACCGCGGGGCTGCAACGCACCAAGACCGAGATCAAGCGCGATTTCGACTATCTGGCGCGGCTGTGGGACGAGATTCGCGAAAACACCATCCGTTCGGTCGCCCCGGCGCTGATCCATTCGGACAGCGACCTGATCAAGCGCGCGATCCGCGACATCTATAACCGCGACATCGAAGAAGTCGTGGTCGAAGGCGAAGGCGGCTATCGCGCCGCCAAGGACTTCATGAAGCTGCTGATGCCCAGCCACGCCAAGCGCGTGCGGCCATATGCCGATCCCGTCCCGCTGTTCCAGCGCTATGGCGCCGAGGACCAGTTGACCGCGATGTATGACCCCGTGGTGCAATTGCGCAGCGGCGGCTATCTGGTGATCAACCCTACCGAAGCACTGGTATCGATCGACATCAACTCGGGCCGTTCGACCAAGGAACACGGCATCGAGGCGACCGCGGTGTCGACCAACCTCGAAGCCGCGCGCGAAATCGCCCGCCAATTGCGCCTGCGCGACATGGCCGGGCTGGTCGTGATCGACTTTATCGACATGGAATACGGATCGAACGTCCGCAAAGTCGAAAAGGCGATGAAGGACGCGCTCAAGGACGATCGGGCGCGCATCCAGGTCGGGCGCATTTCGGGCTTTGGCCTCATGGAAATGAGCCGCCAGCGGTTGCGCACCGGCGTGCTCGAAGCGACCACCCGCGGCTGCCCGCACTGCGACGGGTCGGGGCTGGTTCGCACCGCCTCGTCGGCCGGGCTGTCGGCGCTGCGCATGATCGAGGACGAAGCCGCCAAGGGCAAGGGCAACGTCATCACGCTCTATGCCAGCCAGGAAGCGGCGATCTACGTGCTCAACGCCAAGCGCGGCGATCTGGCCGAGATCGAGGCGCGCTATGGCGTCACGGTTGAAGTGATCCCCGAAGGCGAGAACGAAGGCGCCAAGATGCGCGTCGCCTCGCGCGGGCCCCGGCCCGAGTTCACACCGCGCTTCGAACCGATCCTCGAACCCGTCGAAGACGACCTGATCGAGGACGAGGAAGAGGACGAAGAGGACGAAGCCGAAGACGACACCGATCGCGACACCCCGCGTGAAGGCGGCGAAAGCGCAGGCGACGCCAGCCGTCGCAAGCGCCGTCGCCGCCGTCGTGGCCGCAACCGCGACCGTCGCGAAGATGGCGACACCCCCCGCGAAGCCGGCAGCGGCGAAGAGGGCGGTGACGAAGCCGACGAGGACGAGCCGGCCAGCGAGGGCGCAGCCGCAACTGCGGTCGAAAACGGTGATGAGGCTGGCGGTGAAGGCCGTCGCAAGCGGCGTCGCCGCAATCGGCGCCGTCGCAATCGCGACGGGTCGCCGGTTGGTGACGCGCAGGGCGATGAATCGGCTGACGAAGCGGATGACGGTGATGACGCGCAGGCCGATACGGCAAGCGGTGACGAAGCGGCGCCTGTCGCTGTCGAAGCCGAACCGGTCGCTGCCGAAGCATTGCCCGAGGCGCCGGCCAAGCCCAAGCGCAGCCGTCGCAAAAAGGCCGACGCGGTCGCACCCGAAGCGGTGATCGAGGCCCCTGCCCCGATCGAAGTCGTGGTCGAAGCAGAAGCCCCGGTCGAAGCCGAAGCACCGGCCAAGCCCAAGCGTGGCCGTCGCAAGAAAGCCGACATCGAACAGGCCGAAGCGTCTGCGCCGGTTGACGTCGTGGTTGAAGCTGCCGTCGTTGAAGCTGAGGTCGAGGCCCCGGCCAAGCCCAAGCGCGCGCGCCGCAAGAAAGCCGACGCCGCGCCGGCCGAAGCAGTCGTTGAAATCGTGACCGAAACCGCCGTCGAGCCTGCTGCCGAATCCGAACCGGCAAGCGACGGCGAAACCGCACCGGTCGATGCACCCGCCTCGCCCCGGCGCGGCTGGTGGCAGCGCACCTTCGGCGAGTGACCAGGAGCCATCTGCCCGATCGTTCAGCCCTCGCCGGGTGGACGATCGGGCGGACGCCCGGTGATTGAACGATGACCTACTCCAAACCCCCACTTCGCCTTGCCTTGTGGCAACAGCCCGGCGCCTGCGGCCAGCCCGATGCCATGATCGACCGCCTGGCCGCGCTGCTCGACAGCGGCGCGCTGGCGCAGGCCGATCTGCTGGTGCTGCCCGAATTGTGGACCAGTGGCTATTTCGATGCCAGTGCGGTGGCCGACGCCAGCGATCAGGCCGATGGTGATCGGCAAAACCGGATCGCCGCACTGGCCCGGCGGCACGGCCTGGCGATTGCCTATGGATATCCGGAACTGGCCGAAGGGCAGCGGTTTAACACCGTGCGGCTGATCGCGCCCGATGGCACCACCCTGCTGACCTATCGCAAGGTCAATCTCTGGTCCGATTACGAACGCGCGCTATTCGCCGCCGGAACCATGCCCAGCGCGATTGCCGAATATCGCGGCTGGCGGATCGGATTTTCAATCTGTTACGACACCGAATTTCCCGAAACCGTGCGCGATCTGGCGCTGCGCGGCGCCGATCTGGTGCTGGCGCCGACCGCCGCGGGCGATGAATTTCCGCTGGTGGCCGAAGCGGTGATTCGCGTGCGCGCGCTCGAAAACGGGGTGTGGCTGGCCTTTGCCAACCGGTCCGGCACCGAACACGGCTATCGCTTTGACGGACGCTCGGCGATCGTCGGGCCCGACGGGGTGGTGCGTGCGCGGGCGGAACATGACGAGTCGCTGCTGCTGGCCACGCTAGATCCCGATGCGCGGGCGGCCGCGCGCGCGCATTCGCCTTTCCTCGACGAATTGCGCTGGTCGGCGCCACACCTGCCAGGCTGATTGCACGATCAGACGCTTGCCCCTTGCGCCGGTTGCGCTAAGGACACATTCAAACGTTCGCACGTGCGGCAAGGCATCGGGCGAAAGGCCGCATCGCAAAAGGGTTTGGTCATGGCGACTTTCAGTCTTCCGAAGAATTCCACGATCACGGGCAAGGCCCGGCATCACGCCGCGCCGACGAGTGGCCGGGTGCGGAAGTTCAAGGTCTATCGCTATGACCCCGACAGCGGCGAAAACCCGCGCTATGACACCTTCGACATCGATCTCGACCAGTGCGGTCCGATGGTGCTCGACGCGCTGATCAAAATGAAATCGGATCAGGACCCCACGCTGACGTTCCGCCGGTCGTGCCGCGAAGGCATCTGCGGATCGTGCGCGATGAACATCAACGGTCGCAACGGCCTGGCCTGCACCACCGCGATCGAGGATCTGAAGGGCGAAGTGCGCATCACGCCGCTGCCGCATATGGAAGTGATCAAGGACCTGGTCCCCGATTTCACCCATTTCTATGCGCAATACGCCTCGATTCGCCCCTGGCTGCAGACGGTTTCGCCCACGCCATCGGGCAAAGAACGGCTGCAAAGTCCCGAACAGCGCGAAAAGCTTGACGGGTTGTACGAATGCATCCTGTGCGCGTGCTGTTCGACCTCGTGCCCCAGCTACTGGTGGAATTCGGACAAGTTCCTCGGCCCGGCGATCCTGCTGCAGGCCTATCGCTGGCTGGCCGACAGCCGCGACGAAATGACCGGCGAACGGCTCGACGAACTGGAAGATCCGTTCCGGCTCTATCGCTGCCACACGATCATGAACTGCGCCAATGTCTGCCCCAAGGGGCTGTCACCGGCGCATGCGATCGGCGAAATCAAGAAAATGCAGGCCGAACGCGCGATCTGATCGCGGCGCCACGATCGTGACAGAATCAACGCCCGATTTCGTGCGCCGGCCGGCGGCAGATCATCCCGGCTGGGATAGCTGGGATCTGGCCGACCAGACCCGTTTCAACGCGCAGACGATGGGTCGGCTGCTGGTGCGTGAAGAGACCGCACCGGGCGGCGCGCGCCAGGCGCGGTTGCGGATGTTTCCGGCGGTGCAGCACAGCAATCTGCTCGATGCGGTGCATGGTGGGGTCACGCTGGCGTTGATCGACATATCGCTGTTTGCCGCGATCCGCCTGCTGCTCGATGGCGATGCGGGCGGATCGGTGACGCTCGATCTGTCGACCCAGTTCATCGGCGCGGGCCGGATCGGCCAACCGCTCGATGCCGTGTGCGAAGTGCTGCGCGAAACACGGCGGCTGGTGTTCCTGCGCGGCACGGTCGAACAGGACGGCCATCTTGTCGCCGCCTACAACGGCACCGTGCGCAAACCTTCGGCACGCTGAATGCGGGTCAGCGATCGTTATGCGCAGCTCGTTGCGGCGGGCGAATTGCGCCCCGATCCCGAACAGGCCGCCGCTGCCGCGCGGCTCGACCGCTTGCAGCAGGAGCTGGAACATCCCGTCCCGGCGATGAGCCTGGTCGGGCGACTGTTTTCACGCAAGGCCGCCCCGCCCCCGCGCGGAGTCTATCTGTGGGGCAGTGTCGGGCGCGGCAAATCGATGCTGATGGACCTGTTCCACGACAATCTGGCGATCACCGCCAAGCGCCGGGTGCATTTCCACGAATTCATGCTCGATGTGCATGCGCGCCTGCACGAAGAGCGCAAGAAGGAAGTCGGCGATCCGATCCTGCCGGTGGCCGCCGCGCTGGCGGCAGACGCGCGGGTGCTGGCGTTCGACGAGATGGTCGTCAACAACAGCGCCGATGCGATGATCATGAGCCGGCTGTTCACCGCGCTGATCGAACGCCACAGCGTGGTCATCGTTACCACGTCGAACCGCGCGCCGACCGACTTGTACAAGGACGGGTTGAACCGCGAACACTTCCTGCCGTTCATCGCGCTGATCAAGGACCGGCTCGATGTGCTGGGGCTCAACGGCCCGACCGATTATCGCATGGACCGCATGCAGGGCGTCGGCACCTGGCATACCCCGGTGGGCGATGCCGCCACCGCGCAAGTGCGCGAGGCGTTTTTCCGCCTGACCGATTACCCCCCCGAAGACAGCGCCAATGTGCCCTCGGCCGAACTCGATGTCGGGGTCGGACGCACGCTGCATGTACCAAAGAGCCTGAAGGGCGTGGCGGTGTTCAGTTTCAAGCGGCTGTGTGTCGAGGCACGCGGCACGCCCGACTATCTGGCGATCGCGCGCAAATACCACACCGTGATCCTGGTCGCGATCCCGCTGCTGGGGCCCGAACGACGCAACGAGACGATGCGTTTCATCACGCTGATCGACGCGCTGTACGAACACAAGGTCAAGCTGATCGCGACGGCGGCGGCCGAGCCCGCCGCGCTCTACGACACCAGCCGGGGCGGCGATGACGAAGCCCGCTTTGCGTTTGATCGCACGGTCAGCCGACTGATGGAAATGCAATCGCGCGATTATCTGGCACTGGGCCACGGCGACGATTGATCGCAACGGGTTAACGTTGCCCGGTTGGCCGCATTTCACAGTCCCGAAATGAGACGAGGATCGAGGTCAGGTCGATTCGTGATCGGCCACCCGCGTTCATTTCGTTAACCGTGATTCGCGACCCTCAGGCCGCACAAACGAAAAAGCCCGCGCGAAGCGCGGGCTTTCCCAACTTTTTCGCTGCACTCAAACGCCACGGAAACCGGGCAATTTGTGTGGCAGCAGAGCCAAAAGCTTAGGGGTTGGTGCCGAGCAGCCAGCCCCAAAGGCTTCCGCGAGTCTGCGGTTTCTTCTTCATGTTATGTCCTCCATCCACGGTGGAGGACATTATTTACCATTCAATGAAGTGGTTAACAAGTTCTAAACGCGACCGAACTCCCGGTGGTAGCGCGCCTCGTACTCGCGCTCGAACACGGCGAACGGCTGGGGCCGCCCCAGGTAGAAACCTTGCGCATGGTCGCAGCCCATGTCGCGCAGCAGCGCCAGCGTGGCCGCGTCCTCGATCCCTTCGGCCACCACAGTCTGTCCCAGCGCATGCGCCAGCCCGATCGTGCTGGCGACGATCGCGCGTTCACGATGGCTGTCGGTGATGCGCGAAACAAACCGGCGGTCGAGTTTCAACTCGTCGCTGGGCAAGTCGGCCAGATACGTCAGCGAGGCTTCGCCTGTCCCGAAATCGTCGATCGACAGGCGAAACCCGATCTGGCGCAACCGGGTCAGGTTGTGGACGGCGGCCGGGCGATTGCCGACGCTGCTGGTTTCGGTCACTTCGATGGTGATCAGGCCGGGATCGATCCCGCGCCGCAGGGCGATGTCGGCGAAATTCTTGACCAGGTCGGGCTTGTCGACCATCTGGCCCGACAAGTTGACGCTCATCTGAAAGCGTTCGCCGCGCGCATTGATCGCCAGCGCGGCCACGATCGCCTGATCGAGCACCCAATAAGTCAAGGCATCGATGCGGCCGGCGCGTTCGGCCTGGAGGATAAAGGCATTGGGCGCGATCGGTCCGCGCGTCGGGTGATTCCAGCGGATCAGCGCTTCGGCGCCGCAGATGCGGTTGCTGGCAATGTCCCATTGCGACTGGAACGCCAGCCAGATGTCGCCGTTGCGCAAGCCTTCGTCGATGCGCGCGTGGAGCGACAGTTCCCACGGCGCCTCGGCCAGCCGCTGCGCCTCGAACAGTTCGATCACGCGGCCGCTCGACAAGGCCTCGTTGGCGCTGGCCAACGCGGAATTGACGCGCGTGGCGGTTTCGACCCCTTCGTTGCGATCCAGCCCGAAGTGGATGTTGGTGTCGAAAGTGTGCGGCCCGACTTGCAGGGGCGCGGCGAACAGCGCGCGCAGCCCTTCGAGATGGCTCAATTGCATATCGAGCGGACGCGCCTCTTCAACCCAGGCAAAGTGACCGCCATCGGAGTGATAGATTTCGCCTGCACCGCAACCGACCGCGATGCGGCGGGCAATCTGGCGCGCGCATTCGCCATGCAGATCCTGCGGCAGCGTGGCGAGGATTTCCTCATAACGCGCGATCGTGGCAACCACCACATCGCAGCCGACCGGCAGAACGCTGTTGGACAGCGCCAACATGTTGGGCAGACCCGAAGAGCTGGTGTGCTGCACGCGGCGAATGCGCTTTTGCCACAGGCGGATTGCCGCAAAAACCGTGACGCTAACCATAGCGGCATCGGGATAGGCAACTATTCCCACGCTGCGAAGCAACACAGGAAGCGGCAAAACCGCCAATGGCACCAAACCGTAAGCCGTCCATTTGATCCGCCGACTGACTGCGTGATGGCCGACATTCAGTAGACCAAGCACCAAAGCCAAAATTGCCAAACCAGTCAGATCAACATTAAAAGGTCGATCCAACGCAGCCGCGCCAGCAATATCCAATGCCACGGGTGCAACATCCGGCGGATGACCGAAGTAGCTCCCCAACGAGCGCTCGTCTTCAGACGAGATGACCACGGTTCGACCGGTCAATGCAGCACGATCGGTGCGACCACTGATCAAAGATCGTGCTGACAACGTGGGTATACTTGCAGGATCTATCGAGAAATCTGGATAATACCAAGATTGAATCCCAGAGTACCTGTGCGCTATATCTGCGCTAAAAGTTGGATAATTTACCCCGTCGATTTCGACTTTATAGGATCCGATTTCCACGAACCGCAGGAAATCAGTTTTCCACGAAGAAACGACCAACCGATGGTTGTGAGCAAGCGTGGGATCGGGAACGTTGAAATTGTCTTGTCGCGAATGCCACGCCAGATTTGGTCGTATCACGAACGCAGCATTATCTCCCAGCCGCGACAAAGCCACCCGCATTTTCGCATCGTCTGCTGGTTTCTCACCAAACTGCAAAGGTGTGTCGAGGTACAGGCGCTGGGGATTGCTGGTGCGCACGAGATCGATCAGGTGTGCCGCCCCTGCCCCGCCAAGGTCGCTGATATCCTGACTGTTGACGACCACGACGTTCGGCGGCGCAGGACGTTGCCAAAGATTGTAGGCTACGTTCCAGTACACATGAGCCACGGGTTCGCTGAACTGGCTGACCATGTCGATCAGCCCGATCAGCAGCGCGAGCACTAGCGGAGATCGCAGGAGTCTACGCATTTTTCCTTGGCACCGTGGGAACCCATCGCAAAATTAGTCCGAATTGGTTGACATTGGGTTACTTCGGTTACGAGTTGTCAACCAAGCAAACGTCTGCGGATTCTATACAATGGGATACCCGGTCGGCGCCAGACGGGTCAGCCACCGGTGAGGTGCGACAGGCTTTTTTCAAGCATCAGCAGTTGCCACAGCGTGCGGCTGGTATCGGCGCGGCCGGTCAGATGCGCGTCGACCAGCGCGGCGATCTGTGCCGGTTCGAACCAACCGGTGGCAGCCAGTGTGCCACGATCGGTCAATCCACGCGCCGCATCGGCCAATGGCCCGCGAAACCACGCGGCAATCGGTGTGACAAAGCCCATTTTGGGACGGAACAGCACATCGTCGGGCAGTGTCGGGCGCATCACCTCCTTCATCAGCCATTTGCCCGTGGTGCCGCGTACGCGCATGGTTTCGGGCAGCCGCGCGGCAAATTCGATCAGGCGGTGGTCGAGCAAGGGCTCGCGCGCCTCAAGGCTGACCGCCATGCTCGCCCGATCGACCTTGGTCAGGATATCACCGGGCAAATAGCGTTTCAGATCAGCATATTGCGCCCGATCGAGGCCGCTGCGCGCGGGCGCCTGGCGCATCAGGTCGATCATCGGCGTCTCAGCCCGGTAGTCGCCACGCAATCGTTTGAAGGTGGCCGAATAGAGCGCATTGCGTGCCTCTGCGCGAGTGACCGAGACGCTGCGCGCATAGGCCTCTTCACTGTCGAGCGCGAGGCTTTGCAGCGTCGCGCGCGCGCGCAGCGGACGCGGCGCCCAGCCCAGTGCCGGATAGATCGCCCCCAGCCCGCCAAACAGCGTGCGCCGCAACCCGCGTGGCAGGCGCGCGCGCGCCTGATCCTCGCGGTGATGGAAGGTCAGCCGCCGATAGCCCGCAAACGCCTCGTCCGCGCCATCGCCCGAAAGGGCCACGGTGACGTGTTCGCGCGCCAACTGGCACACCCGCCAGGTCGGCAGCGCCGAGGCATCGGCAAACGGTTCATCAAACATAGCGACCAGCGTGTCGACGGCGGCGAAATCGTCCGATCCCACCGTGCGCCGGTAATGTTCGGTGTGAAACTGCGCGGCGATGCGGTCGGCATAGGCGGTTTCATCCAGCGCGGCGACATCGAACCCGATTGAACAGGTCTTGACCGGATCGGCGCTCGCCCCGGCCATCATCGCCACCACCGTCGAACTGTCGACCCCGCCTGACAGGAACGCGCCCAGCGGCACATCGGCGGTCATCCGCGAGGTGACCGCTTCGTGCAGGCGATGCAGCAATTCCTCGCCCAGCGCGGCCTCTGACCCGGTGGCCCGGTCGGCAAAGCTGATATCCCACCAGGCCACCGGTGCAGCCGGCGGCGCGCCGTGGCGCAACAGCCGATAATGCCCGGCCGGCAGCTTTTCCACCCCGCGCAGCAGCGAACGCGTGTCGGGCACATAGCCCCAGGCCATGAAATCCTCGACCGCCAGCGGGTCGATCGCACGCGACAGGCCGGGGTGCACCAGCAATTGTTTGAGTTCAGACGCGAACAGCACGCTGCCATCGGCCAGCGTCGCCATGATCAGCGGCTTTACCCCCAACCGGTCGCGCGCCAGCAACAGGGTGCGCTGACGCAAGTCATAGAGCGCAAAGGCGAACATGCCGTGCAGGCGCGGCAGGCAATCGATGCCCCAGCGCTGCCACGCGGCAATGATCACCTCGCTGTCGCCGTCGGTGTGGAACACCGCGCCGCCCGCGCGCAATTCGCGCCGCAGTTCGCGGAAATTGTAGATCTCGCCGTTGAACACCAGCATGACCTGGCCATCGCTCGATGCCATCGGCTGCGGCGAACCGGCAATGTCGATGATCGCCAGCCGCAAATGGCCCAGCCCCACTCCCGGCGCGGTCCACGTGCCGCGCCCGTCGGGGCCCCGGTGTGGCGCGGCGGCCAGCATGGCCTCGATCCGCGCCGGATCGACCGGACCCAGCCCGCGCGTATCAAAGATCCCGGCAATTCCGCACATCGCGCCTATCCCCCGGTCACGCCATCGATCCAGCGGCCGACCGGGCCGACAGCAGCCAGAAACGCCGCCAACGCCGCCGCCGGATCGCGGTTGAACCGGTCTGATGCCGACACGATCAGCACCGCCGTCACCTGCCGTCGCAGTGCCAGATGATCCCCCATTACATGCAGCCGCAGCGCCAGATTGCTGCCGGTAAGCAAACCGCCGCTGCGATACCATGTCAGGCACAGCCGCCGTTCGGGCAATGGCCCCGCACTCGGCGCCTGGATCACGTCGCTTTTGGCCACACCCATTGTGGGCCCGGCGCGTTCCCATGCCCATCGCGATCCCAGCGGCAGGGCACCCTGCCCAAACCCGCCCGCCTCGCGCCCGGTGCCCTGGTTGGCATAGATCGCCAGCGAGACGTCAACGGTGGCGCCCGCGGCATCGCGCAGACGAACATGGAACTGCCGGTCCGCGCCGCCGTGCAGCGGCACCCAGGCCATGCCTTCGTTGGTGGCGACCGCTGTCCAGCCCGGCGCCACGGGCGCCCGTACCTGTTGCGGCAAAGGTGCCGTCAACGATTGCGCCGCCCCGCCCCAGGCGATGCATCCCAGCGTGATCGCCAGCATCAGCGGCAGGCCGACCATGGGCGACAGGCGCCATGCCGCCAGCCAGCGCACCACCGGATTGGCCACGATGGCATCGGGATCGATCATCGCCCGATCGACCGGTCGGTCAAAAAAACGCCAGCCCACCGCCATGCACAGCGCCATCACCAGCGCAAAGAACACCCAGCCATAGACCACATGGTCGAAACTGCTGGCAAAGCGGATGCCATACCAGCCCGCGATCCAGATCGTACCGAACGCGCGCAAGCCGTTGGCAATGATCGGCACGACCACCGACATCGCCATGAACGCGGCGCGCCGGGTCCAGCGCAGAAAACAGACATTGGCGACCAGCGCGCCATAGGCAACCATCGCGATGAGGAACTTGATCCCCGAACAGGCCTCGGCCACCTCGAAATAGCCCGCAGGGGTGGTGATGAACACGCCGTTGATGGTCGCACGGATATGCGCCAGCGCCAGAAACACCATGGTCAGCCGTGCGGTCAGCGTTTGCAGACCGGGGATCAGCTCATCGCCCAGCGGCACCAGAAACAGCATGTAGAACAACGGGAACGCCAGCCCGACGACCACTTCCGGGCCCATCACCACGGCCAGCCCGGCCTGCGCCATCAGCACCACCGCGAGTTGGCGCAGCACCGCCAGACCCGCCAGATCGCCCAGCACCCACACCAGCCCGGCGCCCGCAAACAGCACCAGCCCCGGCCACCAGCCGCGCGGTGTCAGCCGCAGCACGTCATGATGGCGTTGCGACACCAGCCAGCCGATGATCGGCGGGATCAGCAGGATGTGGTTATACGTCGAACTGTTCCACCACTGCCCTGCCATCGCGCGCCAATCGGCAAACAACAGCCCGATCAGCGCCAGCCATACAAGCGCCAGCGCAAGCAGTGCCGAACGCCATGGCGCAGACACGCGCAGCGCCCCATCGCGTTCGGCGATCATGGCATCAGGCTGCATCGGCCCAGCCCATTATCATCGGCAAGGGCGCCAGTACCTGGTCCCATCCCGCATGCGCCAGCACCCAGCGCCGCGCCGCCGTGCCCATCGCCCGGGCATTTTCGCGATCCGCGATCAGCGCCAGCACCCGCGCGGCCAAGGCTTCTGCCCCTTCGGCAATCGCGAAATGGTCGCCATCGGTGGCATCGATCCCGGTCGCCGCCGCGCCGGTCAGCACCACCGGGCGCGCCATCGCCATCGCTTCGAGCACTTTGTTCTGCACCCCGCGTGCAATCTGCAACGGCGCGCAGACCACATCGGCCGCCGCCAACCACGGGCGCACATCGGCCACTTCGCCGGTCACCAAAGTGCCGTCGACACCATCGAGCGCGCGCACCTCGGCCGAGGGCGCGCGGCCGACAATGGCGAACCCGGCCTGCGGATGGTGCGCACGGATCACCGGCATCACCTCACGTGCAAACAGGATCACCGCGGCGACATTGGGGGCATAGTCCATCTGCCCGGTGAACACGATCAGCGGGCGCCCGCCGCGCACGTCGGGCTTGACGGCATCGGGCGAAAAGTGATCGGCATCGATGCCGTTGCCCAGCGCCACCACCGCGCATCGGCCGGGATCGACCATCCGTGATACGAACAAATCGCGTTCCTGCGGCGTCACCAGCAGCGACACGTCGGCGCGATGCGCGGCGCGCTGTTCGAATTGCGACAGCACGCGCGCCTCGCGCGCATGGACCGCGCGCACCATCCACGACCGCGCCGTGTCCGCATAAGCGGCGAACTTGGCCGAATCGACATCGACGAAATCCATCACCACGCGCCCGGCAAAATCATCGGGCACATATTGCGCCATCTGCCCCGAAAACGCGAAAATCGTGCCGATCCGCCCGGTGTCGAGCATTTCGCGCACCCATTGCCGCAACTGGAACGACGAAAACGCCGCCACGCTGATCGGACGACCGGTTGCCAGCGCCGCCACCGCCGCCAGCCCGAGCGAAGGCGAACGCCGCGCCAGACACCAGTTTTCGGCCAGGCCCGCAATCGCCTCGACCTGGCCGGGCAGGACTTTGCCTTCGACCAGACAGCCGCAATGGACTTTCGCCCGCGCCGCCAGCGCACGCAACAGATGCCACGACCGGATGCGATCCCCCCGATCGGGTGGCCAGGGGATGCGATGGGCGAGGAACAGCACCTCGTCGGCGGGACCGGGCATCGTTCAGGCCAGACCGTTGGCGATCAGCGGCCCGATCCGGTTGGCGATTGCCAGCGGCAGTTTCTGCCACAGCGCGATCCGCGCGCGGTATTTCGGGCTGAGCGGGTTGATATCGCGTGGCGCCATGCCATCAGCGGCCCAGCTTGCATAAGCCAGCGGTTGCGGCGCAAAACCCCAGTTGCGCTTGAAATGATAGGCCCCGGTATCGACTTTGGAGCGTCCGAAATCGAACCGGTCGCAGCCGCGCGTGCGCGCATGGCACATCAGCCGGTAATACATCACATCGTTGGCCCTCAACGCGCGGGCGGCGAACACCCCGCCGCCCCAATAGGGCATGACCGCGCCGCGATGATAGAGGTTGAGCACCGATGCCACCGGTTCGTCCCCGTGCAGCACGGTCAGGATATCGGCATCATCGCCAAAGGCATCGAGCACCGCATCGAACAGCGCACGCGGAAACACCGGCGTGCCCAGATTGCGCACCGATTGCGCATAGACCGCATAGTGCATTTTGCGATCGGAGGCTGTGGTGCCGATGCGCATGGTCATCGCCTGGGCCAGCCCCTTGCGCACTTCGGCGCGCTGCTTGCGCGGGATCGCGGTCAATTGCGCCTCGTCATCGGCGGCCAGCGGCGCGACGAACCCGGCGTGGCTGTCGGTCTTGATGTGCCAGCCCGGCGCCTGCGGCAAAGGCCCGCCGCGCAGTTCGACCGTGCCGCATGACAGCCGCGCGGCCAGCCGCGTCGCCGCCTCGGCCAGCGCACCGCAATGCGCGCCATCGCCGATTACCCCGCCGTCGACGGCAAACCCGGTCGACACCAGCGCGCGCCCGAACAAGGGCGAATGCACCGCGTGCAGCGGCAACAGTGCGGCAGGCACCCCGTCCGCCTCGGCGATCAGCACATGCGCCGTGTGCCCGCTGGCATGTGCCACCGCGCCCAGCCATTCGGGGCGATGAAACACGCTGGCATCGGGCGCATCGGCCACAAAGCGCGCGATCGCAGACGCATCGTCAGCCCCGGCCAGCCGCACGCGGGTCAGCGTCACTGGCTTCATCGCGGCACCCGCTGCGCTTCCGCCCGGGCCAGGGCGTCCATCCGCCCCCAGGCAAAATCATCGAGCAGGCGCCGCACTTTGCCCGCCATCGCGCCCAGCCGGCTGTAATGGCGCAGGCGTGAACGCCATGGCGCGGCGGCCACGCGCGGCTGATCGGGATCGATCTCCCAGGGATGAAAATACGTCAGCGCGGGCCGCGCATCGTGCGTGTTGACCCGCGATACCGCCCAGCGCGACACAGCATAAGGAAACAGCCGGAAAAACCCGCCCCCGCCCGCCGCCATGCGCCGCCCGGCCCATTCGACCGTGGTCACCGGAATTTCGATCAGATCGGCGCCTGCCACCGGGCGAAAGGCAAACCGGGGTGCCTCGCGCCAGCCATAATGGTCGTGCACGATCGGCGCGACACTCGATGAATAGTTATAGCCCGCCTCGGCCAGCACATCGTGCGCCCAGGGGTTGCGCGCATCGATCGAGAAGCTGGGCGCGCGATAGCCGGTGACCGGCTGTCCCGTCACGTCTTCGAGCACGGCGCGCGCCCGCGCCAGATCGGCAGCAAACCCGGCGCGGTCGAGCGTGAACACCCGCGCATGGTCCCAGCCATGGCTGGCCACTTCATGCCCCGCATCGACGATCCGGCGCATCATCGCCGGGCAGCGCTGTGCCACCCAGCCCAGCGTGAAAAACGTGCCCACAACCCCGGCATCGGCAAACAGCGTCAGGATCGCGTCGCAATTGCGCTCTACGCGCAAGTCCAGCGTGTCCCAGCTCTGGCGGTCGATCACCCGTTCGAACGCGCCGACCTGAAACCAGTCCTCGACATCGACAGATAGCCCGTTGACCGGTTGCATGGCGCTGCTCAGGCCGCGCGCACGGCGGCGTTTTCGGCCTCCAGCCATTCGATCAGCATGGTCAGCACGTGGCGGATCGCCTCGTTCTGATCGCCGGTGCGGATTTCGAGCGTTTCGATCCGCCGCGTCAGATCGACAATCGCGCTCAACAGCGGTTCCAGATCGGGTTCGGGCGGCTGAACCACCACGCCCGGCCCCCGCATTTCGGCCAGTTCCATCACCGCCTGTTGCAGTTCGGCAATCTGTTCGTCGCGTTTGGCCACTTCGCGCGCCAGATCGGCCATGATCGCGGTCTGTTCGGCCATCGGCGCGGGCGCGGCGCTTTCCACACCAGGCACGGGCTCTGGCGCGGGCGCAGGCGCGACGGTGGCGACCGGCTCGGGCGCTTCGGGTTGTTCAACATCGTCCGCCAGATCGGCAATCACGTCATCCAGCATCGCTTCATCCAGCAGGCGGGCCTGCTCAACCGAGCCATGGAGCAACAACCGGTTGGCCAGGAGGTTGATACGGCGCGGCACACAGCCGCTGGCTTCGGCCAGCCGCGCGAACACGCCGGGACCGAACACCGGATTGCCGGTCCAGCCGACATGGCGCAGCCGATGTTCGACATAGGCGCCGACTTCTTCAGGCTCCATCGCGTCGAGATGGTGCGTCGCGATCACCCGCTGGCGCAACTGTTCGAGCACGGGCATGTTGAGCGTGGTGCGAAATTCGGGCTGTCCCAGCAAGAGGATCTGCAACAGCGGATGCGCGCCAAGTTGGAAATTCGACAGCATGCGCAATTCTTCGAGCGCGGTGACCGCCAGGTTCTGCGCTTCATCGACGATCAGCAGACAACGCCGCCCGGCGCGCGCCTCTTCCTGCAGAAACATCTCCAGCGCGCCCAACGCCGCCGCCTTGTCGGGCGCGCCACCCACCGGCAAGGCGATACCGAATGCCTGCGCCGCCAGCCGCACCAGTTCGCCCGCATCGAGCCGGCTGGTGACGATCTGGCCCACGGTCAGCCGCTGGCGATCGATCGAGGCGACCAGATGCGCTGCCAGCGTCGATTTGCCCGCGCCCACTTCGCCGGTGATGACGATGAAGCCCTCACCCTGCGACAGGCCATAGCCGAGATAGGACAGCGCCTTGCGATGCGTCAGGCTTTCAAAATAGAATTCGGGATCGGGGGCAAGCTGGAACGGGCGAGCGCTGAACCCATAGAACTGATCGTACATCGGTGTCCGTTCCTTATCGGAAATTGTAGCGCAGCCCGAGCTGGCCCAGCGTTTCAAGCTGTTCGGGTGTCAATTGCTGCTTGATCCCCAGCACTTCGACCGCCGCCGTGCCGACCAGGTGGTCGGTCAGGTGGTGGACCAGCATCCCGTTTAGCCCCCAGTCACCCGAATCGGCAAATCCCGGTTCGTCGGTGCGATAGAGCGAGGCAAAGCCACTGATCACAAACCGGGTCTGGCGATCGATCTGCCCCGACAGGCTGGAATCGATATACCAGGTGCGATCGAGCAGGCCGTTGTCGGCGGCCAGCACGGAATTGTCGGCGGTGATGAAGCGGCGCGTGACATAGCCGGTGCCGACGCTGAAATTCATCCGCCCCAGTGTCAGCGCATAGGCCGCGTTCACCCCGCGCGCGCGATAGATGAAGGCATTGGCCGACCCCAGCGCGCCGGTCGTGCAACTGCCCCCGGTCGAACCGAGATAACACCCGCCGACATTGCCGCTGAACGGATCGCGGGTTACCGAAAAATCGGTCGGCAGCGCCTGCAACGTGCTCATCAGGCCCGAACCGAAGCCGTAGACCCCGTCAAACACCGTCACGTTCAGCGTCGAGCGGCTGTTGGGCGCGTGATAGAACGATCCGTAATAGGTCGTGCTGTCATAGCGTTGGCCGACATAGGCCGCCGCCATCGTGCGCTTGCTCGGTTTCCACACCACCCCCACATCCCAGGTCAGACCGTCGGTCTGATAGGCAAGCTGGCGCGGGCTGTTTGGATTGGTGACATAT
Organism: Novosphingobium sp. FSW06-99; assembly: GCF_001519065.1. GTDB lineage: Bacteria > Pseudomonadota > Alphaproteobacteria > Sphingomonadales > Sphingomonadaceae > Novosphingobium. The sequence goes on along the minus strand of NZ_KQ954255.1, from coordinate 49,137 downwards.
TGGCCGTTGCTGCCAACGATCGGGTTGCCGTTGGCATCGAGTTCGGCATTGCGCTGCGACACCTGGACTTTTTCCCAGCCCAGATCGCCGACCAGCGCCAGATCGCGCGTGATCGGCTGGGTGATCTGCCCGCCCAGCCGCGCATCGATCAGGCGTTGATCAAGGTTGGAAATGTCTTCGCGCAGATAATTGCCCAGCAGCGCCAGTCCGAACGGCGCCACTTCGCCCGGCCGCACGCCCACTGTGGCGGTGCCCTGCTGGGTCAGCGAATGGCCAAAGATGTCGACCGGCGCGCCCCCGCCGCTGGGAACATAGCTGCGAATCTGGTCGATCTCGTTGTAGCCCACGTCATAGGCCGCCTTGATCCCGACGATCCCGGCATGGGTCTGCAGCGACGGTCCGCCATAGAGCGACCAGATCTGATAGATCGATCCGACATTGTCGACCGGGTTGAGATACGTGCTGCCATTGGCGGCGATCGCGGTGTGCGTGGCCAGACCGCCGAAATCAAACTGCAAGGTGTGCGGGATGATCTGCGTCTGGGTGCGCGCAATCCCGGTGAACGTGTCGGAACTGCCCTGCGCTTTCGTTTCGGAAAAGTGGTGTTCATAGCGGATCGTCGCCACGCCGGTGGTGCTGTGGCTGTTGATCAGCATGTCGGCGCCCGCCGCCAGCGTGGTATAAGTCACCGTCTGCTGTTCGGGCGCGGTCTGGTCATAAATCGTCTGGTCGACTTCGAGATAGGGCACGATGCGCGTGCGCTTGCGCGGTTTAACCGCAGCGGTGCCGCTGGCCGGACCGTGGGCATCGGCCAGGTTGCCGTCGGAATCGCCACCACTCACAGTGTTGTCGGCGGCATTGGCGGTCGTGCCATCGGGCGCGGTGGCGGCGCTGTCGGCCGCATCGGCATTGCCATAGGCAAGCGGCGGCGTGGCACCCGCGCTTTGTGCCAGCGCGGCGTCCCCCCCGTTCCAGGCCGCGATCAGCGCGAGTGCGCTGGCGGCAGTGTGCCAGACCCCGGTCATGCGGTCTTACTCCTTGTACCCGTAATAGGTGCCGAACCGGCGCCCGCTGGGTGAGAAATGCGCGGCGTTGAGCAACAGCTTGATATCCTCGCACCCCGACAACAGCCCGACCGCATCGCGCAATGCGGCCTCGCTGGTCATGTCGGCGCGCACCACCACCACCGCCTGCCCGACATGCAGCGCCAGCGCGCTGGCCGGAGAGGCCGCCAGCACCGGTGAACTGTCGAAAATGACGATCCGTCCGCGCGTGTTGGCGGTCAGCCGGTCGAGCACCTGCACCGTGCGTGCAGAGGCGAGCAATTCGGTATCGGCGCCCGATGCATTGCCTGCGGGCAGCACAAACAGGCCCGGAATGTCGGTGCCCAGAATGCAATCTTCGACCGCCACGCGCGGATCGGCGAGCGCATCGAGCAGACCCGGCCCGCCCGGCAGACCCAGTGTGGACAGCACCGAAGGCTTGGCAAAGTCGGCATCGACCAGCAGCACTTCGGTGTCCTTTTCCGCCGCCAGCGACAGCGCCAGATTGACCGAACAGAATGTCTTGCCCTCGCCAGGCAGCGCCGAACAGACCAGAATGCGTTCGCCATGGCGCGCGGCGCGCCCAGCCTGGCTGTCCGCGGCGGTCAGCAGCAATTGCCGCTTGATGATGCGAAATTCCTCCAGCAGCGCGGTCACCGGGCCTTCGGGCTCGATCAGCCCCTGTTCGCGCAAGTGCTTGCGATCGATCAGGTGGAATGTGCCACGAAAGGTCTGTCCCGCGGGCAATCCGTCGAACCGGGGCGCGGAGGCCACTGCGCCAAAGTCGCGCGCAGCAGGCAGTGCGGCGGTATCGAACGCGGGCGCCGCGAACGACACCGGCACGCCCGCTTCGGCGACGGGCGCAACCGCGACAGGTTCGGCAGGCGGCGCGTCGACTGGCGGCGCGACCAGCCGACGCCAGTCATCGCTGCCGCCCGCGCGTTCGATCAACGAGGCGCGTTTGCCCCGCCGCGGCGGGGCCGCATCGGGCCCGGTCGGGGGAAAGCGGCGGTGGTCGGTCATCTGTTGCGTCCTTCCATCTGCCTAGGCCACCAACCGGCGTTTCATGAATTCCAGCGCCAGCAGCGCCAGCAACACCACCACCAGCCCGGCCAGACCGCCGCCAAACAGCTTGATCTGGCGGCGCCGCTCGGCGAGTGCGCTGTGCGTCAGGGCCAAAGTGACCGCACCCAGCACCGGCAGGCCCAGCGCGCGTTCAAGCTCTGCCGTGGTGGCAAACGTGCCCCGCAGACGGCCCAACGCGAAAGCTGCGCCAAACCCTGCGCCCAGCCCGGCGATCAGCACGCCGGCCAGCATCAACGGGCGATTGGGCGCCGCCGGTTCGCGCGGGGTGGTCGGCGGATCGATCACTTCGAATTTTACCGCGTTGTGTTCGTTTTCGACCTGGCCGCGCAGCCGCAGCGCCTCGCGGTCGCGCAACAGCTTGTCATATTGTTCCTTCAGCACGTCGTAATCGCGGTTGATCCGCGCGGCTTCGGCGGCGACCGCCGGTTCGCCATATTGCTGCGTGGTCAATTGCGCGATGTCGGCCTGCAACCCGGCCTTGCGCGATTGCAGCGCGACCATGCTCGCCTCGCGGTCGGCCTTGATCGATTGCAACGAGGCATAGGCCGGATTGGGCGTGCCCCCGCCACCATGGCCGCCTTCGCTGGCGGCGGCGCGCGCCAGTTGCGCGATTTGCGCGCGTTGCGCGATCACATCGGGATGGCTGTCGGTCAGGCCACGCGCGTGCATCGCGGCCAGATCGCTTTGCGCCTGCGCCAGGGCGCCCTTGGCACCGCCCGCGGTGCCCGGCACGCTGATCGTCGGCGGGGTGCCGGCCAGTTGCCCGTTGATCGAGGCGAGCGCGCTTTGCGCCGCCAGCAGGTCGGATTCGACCCCGCGCAATTCGGACCGGGCCCCTTCGATACGCGCCGTCGCCGCGCCGGTACCCGGCATCATCCCGGCATTCTTGGCCTCGAACGCCTCGCGCTTCTGCTCGGCGGCTTCGAGGTCTTTTTGCCGGTCGGACAATTGCTGGTCCATGAAGGCGAGCGTGTCGCTCATTTCGCCGCGCCCGCCCGACAGGTTTTCCTCGCGAAAGATGTCGATCATCTTTTGCGCGATATCCTGCGCCAGTTTCGCGTTTTCGGCATCGGTATAGCCGCTGCGGCCTGAAGTGGCGGCAATCTCGAACAGATTTTCCTGGCTGTTGGTCACCTTGATCGAATTGGCGAGCGCGGCAACCGCACCTTCCATCGCCTTGTCGCTGGTGACTTTTTCGCCCAGCCGCGTGGCACGCACGACTTTTTCCAGATTGACCGCGCTGGTCAGCGTTTCGCGCACCCGGTCGATATCGCGATGACGATCGGCGCCCAGCCCGATCTGGTCGGACAGCACATCGTCGATGCGCACGAAGATGCGCGCGTGCGATTCATATTTGTTGGGGATCGCGGCCACCGCCAGCCATCCGGCCAGGCACACCAGCCACGCCACCCCCAGCGCAATCCAGCGCCGGTTCCAGATGGTGTAAAGCCCCGCCCGGATCTGATCGACAAGTCCGCTCATCCCCCGCGCCCGCCGCTCAGAACGCGCTTTCGGGGATGATGATCACATCGCCCGGCATCAGCATCACATTCGCACGGGTGTCACCCTTGCGCAGCAAGTCATTGATGCGCAGCGCATATTCCTTTTGTTTGCCGGTCTGTTTGTCAAACCGCACCAGCCGCGCGCGGTTGCCCGCGGCATATTCCGACAGCCCTCCCACCGCGATCATCGCATCGAGCAGCGTCATGTTGGCGCGATATGACAAGGATGCGGGCTTTTCGGTCGCCCCCACCACGCGCACTTGCTGGCTGTACGTGCCGGAAAACTTGTTGACGATCACCGAAACGATCGGTTCCTCGATATATTGCGACAGTTGCAGCTTGATATCTTCGGCCAGCATCGACGGGGTCTTGCCCACCGCCGGCATGTCAGTGATCAGCGGCGTGGTGATCCGCCCGTCGGGCCGCACTTGCACTTGCGCGCCCAGTTCGGGATTGCGCCAGACAAAGATCGTCAACTGGTCGAGCGGACCGATGATATAATCTTCGCCCGGCCCTTCCTGCAGCGACACGAACGCGGCCGGGGGCAATTGCGCCCCGCCGCCGTTGGCGCATCCCGACAGGCCTGCCACCGCCAGCCCGGCAAAGGCCATGGCCGCACGCCGACTGACCGGACGGTGCATGAAGGCGGGCAAGGCGTCGTTTGGCATGAACCATCCTTATCGGGCAGACCGGCTGTCCCGGCTGTCTCCAGGGGGGACACCAGGGCGCATTTTCAAGCCATGGCTATGGCCAAAAAGGGTAAAGATACCGTTAGTGCTTTACCCTTGGGCAGGCGCGTCCCGTCTCGGGACAGTGCCGGGCGTCCGGGTTAATCCTGCCCGATCAGGACTTCACGCGCCGGTCCATGGCCCAGAAATGCCGCCGGGCTGGCGCTGGCGCCATAGGCCCCGGCGCAGAACACCGCGACCAGATCGCCGGGCTCTGCCCGGGGCAGCGCCAGCGCATCGCCGATGCGGTCGAGCGGGGTGCACAGGCACCCCACGACATGCGCCACATCGTCGACGGGCGCGGCAAACCGCGTGGCAATGGCGCACGGATAGTTGCGGCGGATCACGCTGCCGAAATTGCCGCTGGCCGCCAGTTGGTGATGCAATCCGCCGTCGATCACCAGAAAGGTCTCGCCCCGGCTGTGCTTGCGGTCGATCACTTCGGCCAGATAGACCCCCGCCTCGGCAACCAGCCAGCGCCCGAGTTCGAGCACGAACCGCGTATCGCCGAGCACCCCTGCGCGGCGGTCGAGCGCCTCGCCCAGCCCGGCGCCGACCGCCCCGACATCGAGCGGCACCTGGCCATGAACATAAGGCACGCCGAACCCCCCGCCCAGATTGCACAGCGGCACGCCAACTCCCGCCGTATCGGCCAACCGCGCGACCAGATCGAGGGTCGCGGCCTGGCTGGCGATGATCGCCCGGGCATCGAGCGACTGGCTGCCTGCATAGACATGAAACCCGCGCCAGTCCGCGCCCGCCGCGACCAGCCGCCGCGCCAGCGCGGGCACCTGTTCGGCATCGACCCCAAAGGGCCGCGCGCCGCCGCCCATGCGCATGCCCGCGCCCGCCAGTTCGAAATCGGGATTGACCCGGATCGCGAGGCGCGGCGCGATCCCCGCCGCCTCGCCCGCCGCCAGCGCGCGATCGGCCTCATGCACGGATTCGACATGAAGCGTGGCCCCGGCGGCAATCGCGGCGACAATATCCGCACCGCGCTTGCCCGGCCCGGCAAAGCCGATGCGCGGCCCGGCCACACCCGCCGCCAGCACCGCCGCCAGTTCACCGCCCGAGGCAATGTCGAAACCATCGACCCGCGCCGCCATGAACGCCAGCAGCGGCGCAAACGGATTGGCCTTGACCGCATAATGCAGCCCCAGTCCTGTGGGCATTGCCTGCCGCCAAGCGGCAATCCGCGCCGCGATCATCCCCGCATCATAGACAAACAGCGGCGCGCCACCCGCGCGTGCCACCAGATCGCGCGCGCGCGCGCCACCGATCGCCAGTTCGCCGTCGATCGCGGCAAAGCCCGGCGGCACCGGCCCCATCGGTCTGGCAACAAGTGTCATGCCGCAGGCTTATCCGCCAAAGCCGATAATTCCCGGTAAAGGCCCGCACGATCAAGCTTGCCATTGGCTGTCTGCGGCAAGGCATCGCGCCAGTCGAGCACGCGCGGGATCATGAAGGCGGGCAATTCGCGCACCAGTGCGGGGATCAGCGCGGCACGGTCGGCCCCCGGCACGCCGACCGCCACCAGCGCGATGGCCTGGCCCAGGTCGGCATGGGGAAGACCCAGCGCAACCACCTCGTGCACCAGCCCGGTGGCCAGCGCCGCGTCCTCGATCTCTTGCGGGCTGACGCGGGTGCCGGCGGTCTTGATCATCGCGTCGCGACGCCCGACAAAGTGCAGCAGCCCCGCCGCATCGCGCCGCACCCGGTCGCCCGACCACACCGCCATGCCGCCCAGCCGCGAAAACGCGGGCGCCGGACGAAAGCGTTCGGCAGTGCGTTCTGCATCGCGCCAATAGCCCTGCGCCACCAGCGGCCCGGCATGGACCAGCTCGCCTTCCTCATCGACGCCCGCCTCGGTGCCGTCGTCGCGCACCACCAGGACTTCGGCATGGGGGATTGCCGTGCCGATCGCGGTGGGGTGCGCATCGATCAGCGCGGGATCGAGAAAAGTCGAACGGAACGCCTCGGTCAGGCCATACATCGCATAGAGATCAGCCTGCGGCGCCAGGGCGCGCAACCGCCGCACCAGCGCGGCATCGAGCGCACCGCCGCTGTTGGTCATCCGCCGCAAACCTGTCGGCGGCCAGTCGAGCGCGGCCAATTGGCGCCACAGTGGCGGCACGCCCGCCAGCGTGGTGATGCCGTGGCGCGCAACCGCGCGCAGCACGTCGCGCGCCAGCAAATAGTCGTGCGGCACCACGCTGGCCCCCGCCGCCCATGCCGAAAGAAGCTGATTCTGCCCGTAATCGAACGCCAGCGGCAGCACCGCCAGCACGCGATCGTCGGGCGCCAGCCGCAGATAATGGGCCACGCCGGTCGCCCCGAGCCACAGATTGGCATGGCTGAGCATCACGCCCTTGGGCGCCCCGGTCGAACCGCTGGTATAGAGCAACGCGGCCAGCGTCCCGGGATCGGCCTGCGACGCGGGCAGCGGATCGCACGCATCGAGCGCGCACAGCAACGCCGTATCGGGCACGCCCGCCACATCGATCGTGGCCAGCCGTTCGGCATTGGCGATCAGCAGCGCGGCACCGCTGTCCGCCAGGATATGCGCGACTTGCGCGCGTTTGAGCACGGGATTGACCGGCACATGTACCAGCCCGGCGCGCGCGCAGGCCAGCGGCATCAGACATGCCAGTTCCGCCTTGGGCAACCAGCTTGCCACGCGTGCCCCCGGCGCGGCATGGCTTGCCAACCATGCCGCAAGCTGGCCTATACGCCGATTTAACGCGGCATAGTCCATGATCCGGTCACCCAGGATCAGCGCCGGGGCATGGGGCGCGCCCCGCAACGGCAGATGATCGAGCGGGCGGGCCACCGGATCGGAAGGGGATGCAGCAGTCGCGGTCACCATGAAAGTCTATCACGCAGACCTTTACGAAGCGCAAGCAGACCCGGCGCTGGCCGCGCTGTTCGCGCAGGGCCCGGGCGTGACACCGTTCGACCGGCTGGATTGGCTGCGGCTGATGGCCGAGGAATGCCTGCATCCGGCACAATGCCTGATCGCGGTGGCGCGCGAAGGCGATGCGATCGCCGCATTGCCCTTGTGCGCCACGCGCGCAGGCTATGCCCCGCTGGCCAACTGGTACAGTTTCATCGCCCGCCCCCGCTTTGCCGCCCAGGGTGCGCGCCTGTTACCCGCCCTGATCCGCAGCCTGTCGCCGCGCGGCGCGTTGCACCTGGCGCCGCTACCCACCGCCGAGGCCGATGTGATGCTGGCCGCGGTGCGGCAGGCCGGGTGGATCGGTTTGCTGGCGCCCGATCATCGCAACCACAGATTGCACCCCGCCGGGCGCGATTTCGCGACATGGTGGGCAACCCGACCCGGCCAGTTGCGCGAAACCGTACGGCGCAAGCGCGGCAAAGTGTCCGTGCACATCGGCCACGCCTTCGATCCCGACATCTGGGCCACCTATGAAGCGATCTATGGCAAAAGCTGGAAACCCGCCGAAGGTTCGCCCGCGTTTCTGCGCCGCTTTGCCCAGGCGGAGGGCAACGCCGGGCGCCTGCGGCTCGGGCTGGCCACGGTCGACGGCACACCGGTCGCCGCGCAGTTCTGGACTGTCGAGGCAGGCACCGCGTTCATCCACAAGCTGGCCCACGATCCGGCAGCGGCGGTGCATTCGCCCGGCACGGTGCTCAGCCATGCGCTGTTTGCCATGGCGTTCGACGAGGACCGTGTCGATACGATCGATTTCGGCACTGGCGATGATGCCTACAAACGCGACTGGATGGAAACCGCGACCGTGCGCCACCGGCTGGAGGCCTATCACCCGCGCGCGGTGCGGCACTGGCCCGCGCTGGGGCGGATGGTGGCGAAACGGGCGCTGCACCTTGCCCGTGGCGATGCGGATGATAAGGCGACGCGATGAACGAACACACCGATGCCGGTTTGCGCGACGTGCTGGGCCAGGTGCTGGGGTTAAGCCCGGCCCGGCTGGCGGCGATGACCGCGCCCACGCCGTTGCTGGGCGCGCTGCCCGAACTCGATTCAATGGCGATCGCCACGCTGTTCGGCGCGCTGGAGGATCATTTCGGGGTGATCTTCGACGATGCCGAACTGACCGGTGACACGCTGGCGACCTTTGGCACGCTGGCCGCGCTGGTGCAGGCAAAGCGCGCCGGGTGATCGTGGCCTGGCCTTGTTCGGGCGGCGATGAATTCGCCGCGGTGTTCGACCGCGACCGGCGCCACCGGCTGCTGATCGTGCCGCCGCTGTTCGCCGAAATGAACCGCACCCGGCGCTTTGCGATCGACACCATGCGCGCGCTCGACAGTGCGGGGATCGACAGTTTTCTGCCCGACTTGCCTGGCACCAACGAAAGCCTGCAACCGCTCGCCAGCCAAAGCCTGCACAGTTGGCGCACTGCCATGGCGCGCGCGGCGCGCCATTTTGCCGCGACCCATGTGCTGGCTCTGCGTGGCGGTGTGCTGGTATTTCCCAACGCACTGCCCGGCTGGGTGCTCGAACCGGTCGGCGGGGCCAGCCTGTTGCGCCAGATGCTGCGCGCAGCGGTGCTGGCCGCGCGTGAGACGGGCGAATACGTCGACAGCGCCGACTTGCTGGAAACCGGACGCACCGAAGGGCTGCGGCTGGCCGGGTACGACCTCGGCCCGGCGCTGATCGCCGGGCTGGAAAGCGCGCGCCCGCTCGATGAAGGCCAGCGCGAGATCCGCCAGTCCGAACTTGGCGGCCCGGCGCTGTGGCTGCGGGCCGAGCCCGGGCATGATCCGGCGCAATCGGCGCGGCTGGCGGCGATCATCGCCTCCGGGATCGCCGCATGACCCGGCGCCCGGTCACCTTTCCGTGCGGCGGCGCGCGACTGTCGGGCATGCTCGATTGCGGCAATCTGCATGGCCAGACCGGCCTGATGATCGTGTCGGGCGGCACCGAAGTGCGTGCCGGGGCCTTTGCCGGCCAGGCGGACATGGCCGCGCGTCTGGCCGATACCGCAGGCGTGCCGGTGTTCCGGTTTGACCGGCGCGGGATCGGCGACAGCGAAGGCAACGATCCCGGCTGGCAAGGCGCGCGCGATGATATCGCCGCCGCGCTGGGCACGTTCCGCGCGGCCATGCCGGGCATGCGCCGGGTGGTCGGCTATGGCCTGTGCGATGCGGCCAGCGCATTGATGCTGCACGCAGCGACGCTGGGCGATCATGGCTTCGATGCGCTGGTGCTCGCCAATCCGTGGATGCTCGACGGCGATGACCAGGGCCACAGCCCCGGCGCGCTGCGACGGCGCTATGGCGCAAACCTGATCGATCCGCGCGCGTGGGGGCGGCTGGTCAGCGGACAGGTCAATCTGTTGCGGCTGCTGCGCGGGCTGGGCCGGGCAACGCGGCGCGAACCGGCCGCATCCCCGCTGATCGCGCAATTGCAGGCCGGGCTGGCGCGCTATGAGGGGCCCGTCACACTGCTGGCTGCGGCGGGCGACCGCGTCGGCGCGCAATTTTGCGCGGTGTGGCCCGGCGATGACCCCAGACTGGTGATCCATCCCGGCCACAGCCACAGCTTTACCGACGATCCCGATGCTTGCGCCTGGCTGTTTGACAGACTGGTTGAGGCGACCGCCTCAAGACACTGAAAATCCTCCCCCTCCCCATGCTGGGGAGGATCGCGATCTATTCGGCGGCCTGGCTGAGCAGGGCAAAATCGCGTTCGGCCAGAAAGCGTTCGGCATCGAGCGCGGCCATGCAGCCGGTGCCCGCCGCCGTTACCGCCTGGCGATAGGTGTGGTCCATCACATCGCCGCAGGCAAACACGCCGGGGATGGCGGTCTTGGGCGTGCCCGGTTCGACCACGATATAGCCATTGGCATCGAGTTCCAGCTTGCCCCGGAACAAGTCGGTCGCGGGCGCATGGCCGATCGCCACGAACGCGCCATCGGTCGTCACTTCGTGGAATTCACCGGTCACCGTGTCGGTCAGCGCCACCCCGGTCAGCCCGTTTTCACCCACGAAGCGATCGACCGCCTTGTTCCACAGCACGCTGATCTTGGGATGGGCAAACAGCCGGTCCTGCAAGATGCGTTCGGCGCGCAAGGTATCGCGGCGGTGGATCAGCACGACTTCGCTGGCATGGTTGGTCAGGTACAACGCCTCTTCGACCGCCGTGTTGCCGCCGCCGATCACCACGACTTTCTTGCCGCGATAGAAAAAGCCGTCGCACGTGGCGCAGGCCGATACGCCCTTGCCGCCCAGTTCCGCCTCGCCCGGCGCGCCCAGCCAGCGTGCCTGCGCGCCGGTGGCGATCACCAGGCAATCGCCTTCATAGATATCGCCGCTGTCGCCCACCGCGCGGAACGGCGATCCGTCGAGGCTGATATCGGTGATCGTGTCCCAGATCATCCGCGTGCCGACATGTTCGGCCTGCGCCTGCATTTCCTGCACCAGCCAGGGGCCCTGGATCACATCGCGAAAGCCGGGATAGTTTTCGACATCGGTGGTGATGGTCAATTGGCCACCCGGCTGCAACCCCTGCACCACGATCGGCTGCATCCCCGCGCGCGCGCCATAGATCGCAGCGGTCAGCCCGGCCGGGCCCGAACCGACGATAAGCATGCGGGTCTTGTGCGTGGTCGTCATCGCTGTCTCCGTTTACGCCCGCGAGATAAGCACGCGGGCCGCGGAGTCAATCGACCAGACGGGCTTCGATCATGACAATCTGTGCCGGACCGATCCCCAGCACATCGCGCGCATAGGCTTCGATGCTGCCGCACTGGTCGCGAATCGCGGCGAAGGCGGTGTCGAGATAGACCGCCTCCACCCCCAGCACCACGCGCATGGTGGCCTCGTCCAGCCCCATGTCGGCCAGCGAATGGCTTTGCGAGGCGATCCGCGCCTCGATATTCCCGGCGGTGTTGGTCAGCAGGTAATCCTCGACAATATCGTCGTAATGAACGCCCAGCAGATGGTGGATCAGCGCCACGCCCAGCCCGGTGCGGTCCTTGCCTGCCAGACAGTGCAGCAGGCTGGCGCCTTCGCGGGTGGCCAGCGCCTGCCCATAAAGGCGCCAGGTGCCGGTCAACACGCCGCGAAACGCCATGCCTTCGTAAAGCCGGATCATCCGGTCGCGCGCGTCGCCGGGTGTACGGATCCGGTCGGCGGCTTCGGCGTGTGCGGCCTGGCCCTGCATGCTGGCGGTTTCGCCGGGGACGAACAGCACGTCGCCCGCAAAATCTTCATGCCGCAGGCACGGAAACGCTGCGCGTTCGCTGTCGCCGCGCAAGTCGATCACCGTGGCAATGCCCAGATCGCGCACCCGTTGCAGATCGTCAGGCGTTGCGGTGGCATGTTGCCCCGATCGCCACAGCCGCCCGCGCACCAGCCGCCCGGCGCGCGCCTGATACCCCCCATAATCGCGAAAATTGTGAATGCCTTCAAAGTGCAGGACGCGCTCGTTCATCATTGTTCCCGTATGCCGTCGCCAGATGACGGTTTAAAAACCCTGTGCGAGAAACCGCTCGGCGCACCCGGCCAGCAGTGCGGTGCCCAGCGGCAGGGCGCCTTCATCGACCACCATGCGCGGCGAATGGATGCCCCGGCACTGGCGCAGATCAGCCTCGGGCGCCGCGACCCCCAGAAAGAACATCGCGCCAGGCACTTTTTCCAGCACATAGGCAAAGTCTTCGGCGCCCATGATCGGATGCGACAGCCGGTGAAAGCGCAAGGGCGCGCCGATCTCGTGTGCCACCGCTTCGCCCAGATCGACCGCGCGCGCATCGCACAATGTCACCGGAAACCCCTCGAACACCTCGGCGCTGGCCGACAGGCCATGCGCGGCGGCGATGCCGGTTGCCAGCGTGATCAACTGTTCATGCACCGCCACGCGGTTGTGCGGCGACAGCGTGCGGATGGTGCCCTTCAGCACCGCGCGATCAGGGATCACATTGTGCGCGGTGCCCGCATGGATCTGCGACACGGTCACCACCACCGGATCGGCCACCGGAAAGCGGCGCGTGACCATCGTCTGGAGCGCTGTGACGATTTCACAGGCAATCGGCATCGGATCGAGCGTCTGGTGCGGCATCGAGGCATGGCCGCCGCGCCCCTCGACGGTGATCTCGAACCGGTCGGCCGAGGCCAACAGCGCACCGGCGCGCCCCGCGACCACGCCATGCCCGCTGTCGGGCATCACGTGCAGCGCAAAGGCCGCATCGGGCAGCGGATCGAGCAAGCCATCGTCGAGCATGAACCGCGCACCATGAAATCCTTCCTCGCCGGGCTGGAACATGAACAGCACTTCGCCCGCAAACCGGTCGCGCCGCGCGCACAGCACATCGACCGCGCCCGCCAGCATCGCCGCATGGGTATCATGCCCGCACGAATGCATCGCGCCGGGCACCTGGCTGGCAAACGGCAGCCCGGTTTCCTCGTCCATCGGCAGGGCATCGGTGTCGCCGCGCAAAACCACCCGGCGCAACGGCCCGGTGGCAGGCGCCGTGCCGACCAGCCGCGCCACCAGCCCGGTGGTCGAAGGCCCTTCGCGCCATTCCAGCGGCAAGTGCGCGAGTGCCGCGCGCAGCTTGTCGCGGGTACGCGGATTGTCGAGGCCCAGTTCGGGTTCGGCATGGATCGCCCGGCGCAAGGCGACGATCCGGTCGGCAAAACCACGGGCGGTGTCGAGGATCTCGGTGTGCAGCATGGCGGGGTCTCCTTGGCCCCACCTTAACGCTTGCGCGGCTGCCGCAAAGCCTTTAATCGTTCGGTTAAACGTTTTGGAGGAACCCTGTCATGGCCGAAGCCTATATCATCGACGCCGTTCGCACCCCGCGCGGGATCGGCAAGCCGGGCAAAGGTGCGCTGTCACATCTGCACCCCCAGCAACTGGCCGCCACCGTGCTCAAGGCGATCAAGGATCGCAACCATCTCGACACCAGCACGGTCGATGACGTGATCTGGTCGACGTCATCCCAATATGGCAAGCAGGGTGGCGATCTGGGCCGCATGGCCGCGCTGGCGGCGGGCTATGACATTTCGGCCAGCGGCACCACGCTCGACCGGTTCTGCGGCGGCGGGATCACTTCGGTCAACCTGGCCACTGCCAGCGTGATGTCGGGGATGGAAGACTGCGTGATCGCAGGCGGCACCGAAATGATGAGCTTTACCGCAGCGCACGGCGCCGAACAGGCCAATGCCGGGATCAAACCGCTGGGCATGGGTTCGGGCAATGCCGCGCTCGATGCGATCCACCCGCAATCGCACCAGGGCGTGTGCGGCGATGCGATTGCCGCCAAGGAAGGCATCGGCCGCGAGGCGCTCGACGCGCTGGCGCTGGTCAGCCAGAAGCGCGCCGCCGTGGCGATTGCCGAAGGGCGCTTCGCCAAGTCAGTGGTGCCGGTCTATAACGACGACGGCACCGTCGCGCTCGATCGCGAGGAATTTCCGCGTCCCGAGACCACGATCGAAGGGCTGTCTTCGCTCAAGGCCAGCTTTGACGGGGTCGCCGATTTCGACCTGGGCGGCACGACTTTCCGTCAGCAGATCAAGCGCCGCTATCCCGATCTGGAATGGAAGGGCGTGCATCATGCCGGCAATTCGTCGGGCGTGGTCGATGGCGCGGCGGCGATCCTCATCACCAGCCCCGCCTATGCCGAAAAACACGGGCTGAAGCCCCGCGCGCGCGTGGTCGCCTATGCCAACCAGGGCGATGACCCGACGCTGATGCTCAACGCCCCGGTTCCGGCCGCCAAAAAGGTGCTGGCGAAGGCAGGACTGACCGTTGAAGACATCGACTTGTGGGAGATCAACGAGGCCTTTGCGGTGGTTGCCGAAAAGTTCATCCGCGATCTTCATCTCGACCGCGCCAAGGTCAACGTCAATGGCGGGGCGATGGCGCTGGGCCACCCGATCGGCGCCACCGGCTCGATCCTGATCGGCACCGTGCTCGACGAACTCGAACGCACCGGCGGGCGTTATGGCCTGGTCACGATGTGCGCGGCGGGCGGCATGGCCCCGGCCATCATCATCGAGCGCCTCTGAACTGTCCTCCCCGGCGCGGGGAGGATTTGGTAGAGGGGTGACCATGCGCAACGTTGATGCCTTTGCCGAATATACCGCATTCGATTTCACCGCCGGTCCCTATACGCGCAAAGTCTGGCGCAAGGGGACCGGTCCGGCGGTGATCGTGATGCACGAAATGCCCAACTTGCACCCGCTGGTGCTGCGCTTTGCCGACCGCGTGGCGGCGGCCGGCATGACGGTGTTCTGCCCCAGCCTGTTTGGCGAGGACGGACGCGTGCCAAGCAAGCGGTACATGATGGCGCAGGCGATCTGGACTTTGTGCGTGCGGCGCGAATTCAACGCCTGGGCCAATGGCAAGTCGAGCGCGATCGTCGACTGGTTGCGCGCGCTGGCGCGCCATGCCCATGACGAATGCGGCGGACGCGGTGTGGGCGCGGTTGGCATGTGCTTTACCGGCGGGTTTGCGCTGGCGATGATGACCGAACCGTCGGTGGTCGCCCCTGTGCTGTCGCAGCCCTCACTGCCGATCAGCAAAAAGGGCGCCGCGATGATCGATGCCAGCGAGGCCGAACTGGCCTGCGCCGGCTCACGGTTGGCCGCCGAAGACCTGTCGATGCTGGGCCTGCGTTTCAAATCGGACAAGCTGGTGCCGGCTGCGCGCTTTGCCATGCTGAAAGACCGCTTTGGCGACCGGTTTCGCGCGATCGAGCTGGACGATGCCGATGCCAACCCCGATACGCCGTTCGATCCGCATTCGGTGCTGACCTGGCACGTGATCGACCAGCCAGGCAGCACGACACGATCGGTAGAGGCAGAAGTGATCGGATTTTTCCGCGAAGCGACCGCCCCGCTTGCAGGCACCGCGCCCGCCTAGTAGAGCGCCGCGAGACGACAGTTCACGCGCATTGCCAAAGGACGACCATGGCCGCCCAGTACGCCTACGTCATGAAGAACATGACGAAGACTTTTCCCGGCGCGCAAAAGCCGGTGCTCAGCGATATCAACCTGCAGTTCTATCAGGGTGCAAAGATCGGCATCGTCGGCCCCAACGGTGCCGGCAAGTCGACCCTGATGAAGATCATGGCCGGGATCGACAAGGATTTCACCGGCGAAGCCTGGCCGGGTGAATATATCACCGTGGGCTATCTGGCGCAGGAACCCCAGCTCGATCCCAACAAGACAGTGCTTGAAAACGTCAAGGACGGCGCGCGTGAAGTGGCCGATCTGGTCGACCGTTTCAACGAGATTTCCAACCTGATGGCCGATCCGCCGGAAGACGTCGATTTCGACGCGCTGATGGACGAAATGGGCGACCTGCAGGGCAAGATCGATGCGGTCGATGGCTGGACGCTCGACAACCAGCTTGAAATCGCGATGGAAGCGCTGCGCTGTCCGCCGTCGGACTGGTCGGTCGAAAACCTGTCGGGCGGCGAACGCCGCCGCATCGCGCTGACGCGCCTGCTGATCCAGAAGCCGTCGATCCTGCTGCTCGACGAACCGACCAACCACCTCGATGCCGAATCCGTCGAATGGCTGGAAAACCATCTCAAGGAATATGCCGGCGCGGTGCTGATGATCACCCACGACCGCTATTTCCTCGACAACGTGGTCGGCTGGATCCTTGAACTCGACCGGGGCAAATACTTCCCCTACGAAGGCAATTATTCGACCTACCTGGAAAAGAAGTCCAAGCGGCTCGAACAGGAAGATCGCGAAGCGACCGGTCGGCAAAAGGCCATCAACGACGAACTCGAATGGATCCGCGCCGGGACCAAGGGTCGCCAGACCAAGTCCAAATCGCGTATCAAGAAGTTCGAGGAACTGGTCGCCAGCCAGAACAACCGCAGCCCGGGCAAGGCGCAGATCGTCATCCAGGTGCCCGAACGTCTGGGCGGCAAAGTGATCGAGGCCAAGGGCCTGACCAAGGCCTATGGCGACAAGCTGTTGTTCGAGGACTTGTCGTTCCTGTTGCCGCCGGGCGGCATCGTCGGGGTGATCGGCCCCAACGGCGCGGGCAAATCGACCCTGTTCAAGCTGATCACCGGGCAGGAACAGCCCGATGAAGGAACCATCGACATCGGCTCGACCGTACGGCTGGGCTATGTCGATCAAAGCCGCGACGCGCTCGATCCGACCAAGAACGTGTGGGAGGAAATCTCCGGCGGGCACGACTACATGAAAGTCAACGGGTTCGACACGTCGACCCGTGCCTATGTCGGCGCGTTCAACTTCAAGGGCCAGGATCAGCAGAAAAACGTCGGCAAGCTGTCGGGCGGTGAACGCAACCGCGTGCACATGGCCAAGATGCTGAAACAGGGCGGCAACGTGCTGCTGCTCGACGAACCGACCAACGACCTCGATGTCGAAACGCTGGGCGCACTGGAAGAAGCGATCGAAAACTTTGCCGGTTGCGCGGTGGTGATCAGCCACGACCGGTTCTTCCTCGATCGTCTGGCCACGCATATCCTGGCCTTCGAAGGCAACAGCCACGTCGAATGGTTCGAAGGCAACTTCGCCGCTTATGAAGAGGACAAGCGCCGCCGTCTGGGCGATGCCGCCGACCGGCCGACGCCGCTGGCGTACAAGAAGCTGTCACGCTGAACCGATGGCGGGGGCGACCAAGCCCCCGCCATGCGGAATGTTGAGACTTTATCCACCGGTCATGCGGAATAACCCTGATCGCCCGGCGATTCGCACTTTGCGCGTCGGGCCAGGAGATTGGCCATGGCGCGACGCGACCATCGCAAGCTGATGCTGCTGGCCACCGCGCCGGACGTCGCGATGGCCACCACCCGCGCCGCGGCTACGCATGCCGCCAGCACGCCGGTCGCTGCCGCGCCGGCCTTGCCGACCCGCATCGCACCTCGGCACGCACCGGTCGCAAGCCCGGTCCCACGTCATATCGCCGCGCACGCCGCCAGCGCTCCATCACGGCACACGGCTGCACAGGCCCAGGTCGCCGCCGCCGATGCAGAGCCACCGCGGGCCCGTGTGGCAGCCTATGCCGCGCCGGTGGGTGCCCAGCGATGGAATCGCGGGTGGCACGGTGAAAGCCGGTATGACTGGGCCGGCTGGCGCGCCAGCCACCGTGAAACCTATCGGCTGGGCTATTATTATCCGCCCTTGGGCGATTATGCCTATGCGCCGGTCGGCAATGATACGCCGCTCGATGCCGCGTTCATGGCCGAACAGTTCTGGATCGCCGATCCGTCGATCTATCACTTGCCCCCGGTCTGGGGCCCCTATCGCTGGGTGCGCTATTACAACGACGCGCTGCTGGTCGATATCGACACCGGGCAGGTCATCGACGTGGTGCGCGCCATTTTCCTGTGACGCGCGGCGATCATTTGCTGTGACGCGCGGCGATCAATCACCGATCCTGATCGCATCGAGCACGCGGATCATCAGCGCGTCACCCGCCTCGGTCAGGCGCACATAGCGGCGGCGCCCGTCGACATTGTCGGACGCGCGATAAATCAGCCCTTCCTGTTCCAACCGGGCCAGCCAGCGCAAGATCGTGGTCGAGGGTACACCGGCCTCGATGCACACGCTCGACACCTGGATCTCGCGGCGGCTGCGCTGGGCGATGAACACGTCGAGCAGGATATCCCATGCCGGTTCCCCGAACAGGCCCCCCATTCCCGCTGCCGCGTCCCGCCGACGCCGTGCCTCATAGGCCATCTTTGCACGACGCAAATACCGACTATCGTTATCCACACGGACGTCCAAGTCTGTCGTCTCCGTCAAACGGGTTGCCAACCATCAACCGATCAGAACAGCGGGACAAATCCAGATTGTCCGGTTCAACTGTTGGCCCAGTGACCAACATGACATGAACGAGAATCGCGCGTCCCGCTTCGGTTCGGATACTTCCGGTATCCCCGTATTAACCACCGTCACACGAGATTTTTGCTGTTTTTGCAATGAGTTTTGTCCAGAATGGACTAAAACCAGCCGCTATAACGTGCATGGTGCCGCTTTGCCGGGCGGCGCCACCCCCTCTTGCCGTCCGCGTCACCTTGCTCCATGAACCTGCGCAATCATGGTTTTTTCCTTCAATTCCGCCAATCGCCACCCCGACCGCGCCGATCTGGCCCGCATCGGAGAAACCGTGCGGGCCAGACTCGATGCCGACCCGTCAGCCTATCGCCTGCCGGTCGAAGGCGTCGAGATCTATGCGGTGGCCGATTTTCTGTCCGCTGCCGATTGCCGGCGACTGATCGCGGTGATCGACACCGTGGCCCGCCCATCGCCCACCTACAACAACAACACCGACGGTGGCCGCACCAGCTATACCGGCGATGTCGACCCGCGCGATCCGTTCATCGGCATGCTGCAACGGCGGATCGACGACTTGCTCGGCATGGACCCGGCGCTGGGCGAAACCCTGCAGGGCCAGCGCTATGCCGTGGGTCAGGAATTCAAGCACCACTACGACTACTTCGTCGCCAAACACGAATATTGGGATGATGAACGCAAACGCGGTGGCCAGCGCAGTTGGACCGCGATGGGCTATCTCAACGCGGTCGAGGAAGGCGGCGCCACCGATTTTCCCAAGATCAGCCTGTCGATCCCGCCGCAGGCCGGGGTGCTGCTGATGTGGAACAACATGCTGCCCGACGGGCGACCCAATCCGCGCACGATCCACGCCGGGGCGCCGGTCCTGCGCGGGGTCAAATATGTCCTGACCAAGTGGTATCGGGCGCGTCCGTGGTCGTGAAACGAGGCTGGGCACTGGCCCTGCTGGCGCTTGGCGCCTGCGCCGGCCAGCCGCCCCGCCCCGCGCCCCCGCCACCCGTCGACCTGCCTGCGCCGGCCACGCTCGACACCCAGCCCGCTGCCCTGCGTCCGCCGCCCGCACCGCCAGCCGCCGACGCGGACGGCACCGGATCGATGGCCGACCGGCTCGACCGCCTGTTTGCCGAAGACAGCCGCGCCGAACAGGCGCTCGATCCGCTGGGCGCGATGGCGCGCGGCGAAGCGGTGCCGCACGATCTGCTGGCGCTGGTGTTCACGCCAGAACTGGCCGCGCGGCAACGCGCGGTGATCGAACACACGCTGACGCAACTCGATCGCATCGACCCGGCCGCGCTCGATCCGCCACACCGCCTGTCCTACGCGGTGTTTCGCCAGACCCTGAACGACCAGCATGCGCTGCTCGATCCCGCCGCGCAGGCCCTGCTGGGGGTGCAGCCGTTCAACCATTTCATGGGCTTTCCGGTCGAGTTTCCCGAAATGGCGGCCACCGGCGAAGGCGGATCGCTGCGCACGCTGGGCGAAATCGAGGCACGGCTGGCGCTTGAGCGCGGCCTGCCGCTGGTGTTCGCCAACGCCGAGGCGCGCTTTCGCGAAGGCATCGCCAGCGGCGTGGTCGAACCGCGCCTGACCGTGGTCGCGATGATTGCCGAAATCGACGCGATCCTGGCGCGCCCGCCCGGAACCTCGTTGTTCATGGTGCCCGTACGTCACCTGCCCCCCGGCACCCCCCAGGCCCGGCGGCGGCGGATCGAACGCGCGTTTCTGGCCACCACCACCGAGGCAGTCTATCCCGCCTATGCTCGGTTGCGCCGGTTTCTGGCCGAAACCTACCTGCCCGCCGCGCGCGATTCGGTCGGGTTGTCGGCGCTGCCCGGCGGCGCTGGGCTCTATCGCCTGCTGGTGCGCGAAAACACCACGCTGTCGCTCGATCCCGATGTGGTCCACCAGACCGGGCTGGACGAAGTCGCGCGAATCCAGCGCGCCATGCAGGGTGTCGAAGGCGAGCTGGGCTATACCATGCCGCTGCACACCTTTTTCGACGTGATCCGCACCGATCGCCGGTTTCACCCCACCAGTGCCGAACAGCTTGGCCAGGGGTTTCGCGGCGTCGGCGCAAAGGTAACCCGGCTGGCGCCGCGCTATTTCCTGCATCTGCCGCGCACGCCGCTGGCAATCCGCCCCTATCCCGAATACCGCGCGCGGTTTGAAGCAGGCGGCAGCTATAGCGAGGGCCTGCCCGATGGCAGCCGTCCCGGCGTGTTCTGGTACAACACCTATGACTGGCCGCACCGGTTCATGACCGGGATCACCACGCTCTATCTGCACGAAGGCGCGCCGGGGCATCATTTCCAGATCAGCCTTGCCCAGGAAAACGACAGCTTGCCCGATTTTCAGCGGTTTGGCGGCAACCCGGCCTATGTCGAAGGCTGGGCGCTCTATGCCGAAACGCTGGGCTATGACATGGGGCTCTATCGCGATCCGCTGCAGCACTGGGGCACGCTCGACGATGAAATGCTGCGGGCGATGCGGCTGGTGGTCGATACCGGGCTACACACGCGCGGCTGGACCCGCGATCAGGCAATTGCCTATATGCTCGACAATTCGGGCATCGGGCGGATCGACGCCGCCGCCGAAGTCGATCGCTATATCGCCAATCCGGGACAGGCGCTGGCCTACAAAGTCGGCGCGATGACCATCCAGCGGCTACGCGACGAAGCCCGCGATGCGCTGGGCGCGCGCTTCGACATCCGCGAATTCCACGATCAGGTGCTCGGCAGCGGCGCATTGCCGCTGCCAGTGCTGGAGGCCAAGATCCACCAGTGGATCGCGGATCAGGCCCCCGCCAGCGCCTCGGCAATCAATGCGCGGGTGTTGGCCAGGCCATAGAGCGCGATAAAGCTGCCCATGCGCGGCCCCGCCGACGATCCGAGCAGCGTTTCATACAGCGCCTTGAACCAGTCGCGCAGCGATTCGAACCCGAAATCCGGCTCTTTGCCCACTTCATAGACCACGGTCTGAAACGCCTCTGCCCCGGCATCGGCAGTCATTCCTGCCAGCGCCGCATCAAGCGCCGTCAGCGCTGCGGCTTCATTGGCCAATGGGGCCCGGCGTTGCAGCGTGGGCGCGACAAAATCGCGGTTATAAGCCAGCGCGCACGTCACCAGCGTGTCGAGCGCCGGATGCGCGGCGGGGTCGGCATTGATCACATAGTTGCCCAGATAAGACCACACTTGCTCGCGGCTGGCGCCCGCGCCCAGCACCCCGACCAGATTGAGCAGCAGACCATAAGTCACCGGCAACTTGTCGCCATCGCCGCCGTGATAGCCATTGGCGCGCAGCAAGTGCCACACCGGATTGCCCAGTTGCTGTTCCACCGGCTGCGTGGCCAGCTTTTCGCGGAACTGCCAATATTCGTCGACCGCGCGCGGGATGATGCCGGGATGCAGCGACTTGGCGCTCTTTGGCTCACGGAACAGATAGAAGCCCAGCGATTCCTCGCTGCCATAATCCAGCCATTGCTCGATCGTCAGGCCGTTGCCCTTCGATTTCGAGATCTTTTCGCCCTTTTCATCGAGGAACAGCTCATAGATCAGCCCCTCGGGACGGCGCCCGCCCAGCACGTGCGCGATGCGACCCGATTGCAGGTGGCTATCGGTCAGGTCCTTGCCGCACATTTCATAATCGACGCCCAGCGCGACCCAGCGCATCGCCCAGTCGACCTTCCATTGCAACTTGGCCTGGCCGCCCAGCACGGTCTGTTCAACCAGGCTGCCGTCGCTGTCGGCAAAGCGCACGATCCCGGCCTCGGCATCGACCACCTCGATCGCCACTTGAAGCACCACCCCGGTGGAAGGTGACACCGGCAGCACCGGCGAATACGTCTGCCGCCGTTCTTCGCGCAAGGTCGGCAGCATGATCGCCTGGATCGCGTCATAATGGCGCAGGACATTGATCAGCGCCGCGTCGAACGCGCCCGAATTGTAGCGATCCGACGACGAGACGAATTCGTAATCGAACCCGAACCGGTCGAGAAATTCGCGCAAGCTGGCATTGTTGTGCGCGGCAAAGCTGTCGTGCGTGCCGAACGGATCGGGAATGCGCGACAGGGGCTTGCCCAGATTGGCCGTCAGCACGTCCTTGTTGGGCACGTTGTCGGGCACTTTGCGCAAGCCGTCCATATCGTCGGAAAACGCCACCAGCCGGGTCGGATGGCCGCCGGTCATCGCCTGATAGGCGCGGCGCACCAGCGTGGTGCGCAACACTTCCTGAAACGTGCCGATATGCGGCAGGCCCGACGGGCCATAGCCGGTTTCGAACAGCACCGGCACCAGATCGCCCGCCGCATCGCGCTTGCCGCCGGGGAAACGTTTGACCAGCTTGCGCGCCTCTTCGAACGGCCACGATTTCGACACCTGGGCGGCGGCGAACACGGCATCATCGACAGGGGCGGGTGAGATTTGGGCAATATCGGTCATAGCCGTGCGGCCATTCGCGATTATGCCGTGTTTGGCAAGCCTCAATCCCTGACGCCTGATAGGGAATTCCGGCGTTGCCGGAATTCCAGGAAGTCGGCACCGGCCCGCTCCCCCGCCCGACCACCCATAGGGTACTATTGTTGGGTGGTCGGGCGGGGGAGCGGGCCGGTGCCGACTTCAAAATTCGCGCGTTCCGCGAATTTTCAATCAATCTCTGAGAATCAGGCTCGCCTGCGGCTTGTGCGCGCGGATTTCGGCCTCGGTCAGGCCGCAGATTTCATGGGGAAACACCAGCCATTCGTCGGTTTCGTGCACGTAATAATCGGGCCGCATGGTGGTCTTGTTGCGGGTGGGTTTCCAGTAGACCGTGGCGATGCGGATTTCGCGCGGGGTGTTATGGCGGCACCGGGTGCGCAGTTCGCGCAGCGTCGCCTCGATCGAGCGGCCCGAATCGAACACGTCATCGACCACCACCAGCCGGTCTTCGGGGTTCAGCGTGTCGATCAGATAACCCAGCGAATAGACCCTGACTTCGCTGTGCTGTTGGTCGATCCCGGCATAGGATTTGGTGCGGATGGCGATGTGATCGGTTTCGATCCCGCGATATTCCAGCAATTCCTGCACCGCGATGCCGACCGGCGCGCCACCGCGCCAGATGCCGACGATATGCGTGGGGCGAAACCCCGAATCGACGATGGCATTGCCCAGCCGGAACGAATCCTCCAGCAGGCGATCGGCGGTGAGCCAGGTTTTCTCGATGGCGGTCGCAGCGTTTTCCATTCGTCGCATCTATGCGCACAGGGGCCGCGCGTAAACACCACAAACGGGGCCAGGCATGCGCCCGGCCCCGCCATGGCGGGAGAATGGATCGAAGCCTTCAACCGCTCTTGAGCAGTGACAGCACATTCTGCTGGCTCTGGTTGGCCTGCGCGATCATCGCGGTCGAGGCCTGCGACAGGATCTGCGCCTTGGCCAGATTGGTGGTGGCAGACGAATAATTGGTGTCCTGGATCTGGCTGCGCGCCGACGTCAGGTTGGTGATATCGGTGTTGAGATTCTCCACCACCGAGGTCAGCCGGTTCTGCGCCGCACCGAGCGCAGACTGGTTGGCGTTCACTTCCGCGATCGAGGCATCGACATTGCTGATCGTCGTCGCAGCGGCAGCCTGGGTCGACACATCGAGTGCCAGCGTGACCCCCGATGCGCTGCTGAAGGCCGTCAAACCCTGCCCGCTGGCATTGGTGCCGAAGATTTCGGAGCCGTTGAACGCCGGGCTGTCGATCACCACGTTGTTGCCGTTGTTGGCGCCGGTCTGGATCGTCGTCTTGATATCGTTGCTGCCATTGGCGGCCGGTGCGCCCGAAGTGACGGCAAACACGTTCACGCCGTTGAACGTTGTGCTGTCGAGGATCGAGCTGATCTGGTCGGTCAGGTTGGCAACTTCGGTCTGCATCGAGGCGCGATCGGACGACTGATACGTGCCCGAACTCGACTGCACCGCCAGTTCGCGGATGCGTTGCAGCATGTTGGTCACTTCGGTCAACGCACCGCCGGCGGTTTGCGCCAGCGAGACGCCGTCATTGGCATTCGACACGGCCTGAGTCATGCCATCGATCTGCGATGTCATCGTGTTGCTGATGGCAAGACCCGCGGCATTGTCGGCTGCGCTGTTGATTTGCAGGCCGGTGGAAAGCTGTTCCATCGCCTGCGAAGTCATGGACTGCGCGGAGTTCGAAGCGTTCGACGCCTCCATCGCAGAGATGTTGGTGTTGATTACGGTCATGATCCCATTCTCCACTATGGGCGAGAACCGTCCGGACCGGATAGGCGGGGCTGTTGCACACCCGGTCCGAATGGTTCCCAAAGCCACAGAACGACCGACGCCACGAACAATTAAGCATGTTGCGCAACGAATACCGGCGCGGCGGCGCGGGCCCGTTTACTTTCGCCCCCGCGCCCGCCACACGAGGGGCAATGGATTCGCCGCCTGCCACCCTGCAACCCCTGCCGATTGCGGCGCTGCATGCCAGCCACGGCGGATGCTGGATCGACGATGCCCGGGGCCCGCGCGAAATCAGCAAGGGCGATGCCATCGTGGCAGCCGCCGATACCGCGCTGATCGTGCTCGGCGCGCCGCTGGTGGCCAGCCGCCTGGGCTATCCCGACTTGTCGGGGCTCGATCTGCTGGAACTATATGCCTTTGTTTTTCCGGCACGTTTCATGGTTCCCACACCACGCGGGCTGGCCCATGCACTCGATCTGCCCGAACCGGTCGGCGATGCGGCGGTGGCGTCGTTTCTGCGTCTGGCGGCGGCCGGGCTGATCGCGCAGACCGCGCGCGACGACTGGCCCGAACGCGAAGGCGCGTGGACCCAGTTGCAAACCATGGTGCGGTTGCGCTGGCCCTGGGCGCCGCTGTTGACCGACACTATCCGCCGCCCCGATCGCGCCGAACGCTGGCTGTTTGCGCGCCTGCCCGAATGGGAAGAGGCCGCCCCCCGCCCCCAGCCCGCGCAAGTCGTGCTCGACGAGGCGGCGATCGCCACCCGCCTGGCGACGATTGCCGGTGCCGGAGCCGAAGAGCGCCCCGCCCAACGCGATTTCGCGCGCGAGGCGGGCCATGCGTTCAGCCCGCGCGGCACTGCGCGCGTGCCGCACGTGGTGCTGGCGCAAGCGGGCACCGGCACCGGCAAAACGCTGGGCTATCTCGCCCCGGCCTCGCTGTGGAGCGCGCTGACCGGCGGAACGGTATGGGTTTCGACGTATACCAAGGCGCTGCAACGCCAGTTGCGCCGCGAAAGCCGCCGCGCCTTTGCCGACCGTCAGGCAGGCGAACGCCCCAACGTGGTGGTGCGCAAAGGGCGCGAGAACTATCTGTGCCTGCTCAATCTCGAAGACGCGTTGCAGGGCGGGTTTCAGGGCCGCGCGGCGATCCTGGCGCAACTGGTCGCGCGTTGGGCGGCCTATAGCCAGGATGGCGACATGATCGGCGGCGATCTGCCCGGCTGGCTGGGCACGCTGTTCCGCCGCCGGGGGATCACCGCGCTGACCGACCAGCGCGGCGAATGCATCTATGCCGCCTGCCCGCATTACCGCAAATGCTTCATCGAACGCGCTACGCGCGCCTCGGCAGAGGCCGATCTGGTGATCGCCAACCATGCGCTGGTGATGATCAATGCGGCACGCGGGCGCGAAAATGGCGGCGTGCCGACACGCATCGTGCTCGACGAAGGCCACCACGTGTTCGACGCCGCCGATGCGACGTTTGCCGCCGCGCTGACCGGCGCCGAAACCATCGAATTGCGTCGCTGGGTAGTCGGGCCCGAAGGCAAATCCCGCGGCCGCCGCCGGGGTCTGGCCGCACGCCTGGCCGATGTCGCCAGCTATGACGAGGAAGGCGGACGCGCGATCACCCGCGCGCGCGAAGCCGCCGAAGCCCTGCCGGGCGAAGGCTGGCTGGCCCGCATTGCCGAAAATGCGCCGTCCGGCCCGGTCGAAGCGCTGCTGAGCGCCACCCGCGCGCTGGTCCATGCGCGCGATGAAAGCGGCGGGCAGGACGCCGGCTATGGCCTCGAAACCGAAGTGGCCGGGCTCGACGGCGCCTATATCGCCGTCGCCGGAGAGGCCGAGGACGCGCTGGAGGCTTTGCGCCAGCCGCTCGTCCGGCTGGGTGCACGGCTCGATGCCATCCTGGGCGATCCGCCTGACTGGCTCGATGGGGCGGCGCGCGCGCGCATTGAAGGCGCGCGCGGGTCGATCCAGTGGCGGTGTGATCTGCTGGCCGGGTGGATCGCGCTGCTGGCACGGCTGGGCGGCCCTGCCGATCCCGATTTTGTCGACTGGCTGGCGGTCGATCGCTCCGAAGGCCGCGAATGGGATATCGGCCTGCACCGCCGCTATCTCGACCCGATGAAGCCGTTTGCAGCCACCGTACTGGCGCCCGCGCACGGCGTGCTGATGACCAGCGCGACGCTGTGCGACCGTCTGGCCGGGGTGCCCGACTGGGAATCCGCGATCGTGCGCAGCGGGGTGCGGCACCTGGGCGTGGCGCCGCGCCTGTTCGCGGTCGACAGCCCGTTTGACTATGCGGCGCAGGCCGAAGTGCTGATCGTCACCGATGTGCCGCGCGGCGATATCGGCGCCCTGGCAGCGGCCTATGCACGCCTGATCGAGGCGGCTGGCGGCGGCGCACTGGGGCTGTTCACCGCGATCCGGCGGATGCGCGCGGTGCACGGGCGGATTGTCGACCGGCTCGCCCGCGCGGGCCTGCCGCTCTATGCCCAGCATGTCGATCCGATCGATACCGGCACGCTGGTCGATATCTTTCGCGACGATCCGCGCGCCTCGCTGATCGGCACCGATGCCTTGCGCGACGGGGTCGATGTACCTGGCGTTTCGCTGCGGCTGGTGGTGATGGAACAAGTGCCCTGGCCCAAACCGTCGATCCTGCACCGCGCTCGGCGGCTGGCCGGGGGCGGACAGGCCCATGACGATGCCATCATCCGCGCACGGCTGGCGCAGGCGTTTGGACGGCTGATCCGTTCGGGCACCGATCGCGGCGCGTTTGTGGTGCTGTCGGCGGCATTTCCGTCGCGGCTGATCGGGGCCTTTCCGGTCGGCACACCGGTGCGGCGGGTGACACTCGATGTCGCTTTACAAAGCATCGCGGGCAGTGTTTCTGGCGCGACCGCCTCGATAACCACCGGAAACCCCGCGTGAAGACGCTTTGCCTGTTTCGCCACGCCAAGTCCGACTGGTCCGATGCGCGTGCACGCGATTTTGATCGCCCGCTCAACGCGCGCGGCCAACGCGGGGCCGCCGCGATGGGCCGCCATGTGTGCGCCAGCGGGCGGCGATTCGACCGGGTGATCGCCTCGCCCGCCGTGCGCGTGACCGAAACCATCGAGATTGCCAGCCGCGCGTGGTGCCGCACCCTGCCGATCGAATGGGACCGGCGCATCTATCTGGCCAGTTCGGCCACGTTGATCGACTTGTTGCGCGATATCGATGGCGATCCCGCCAGCCTGCTGATGGTCGGCCACAATCCGGGCCTGGAAGACCTGATTTTCGACCTTGTGCCCGAAGACGGCACCAGCCCCTTGCGCACGCTGGTCGAACAGAAATTTCCGACCGCGACGTTTGCCGTGCTCGAATGCGCAATCGATCGCTGGGCGGATATCGATATCGGTTGTGCGCGCCTGACCGAACTGGTCAGGCCGCGCGATCTCGATCCGACTTTGGGCCCGGAATTGCCCGGCTAAAGCATACTGCGTTTAATCTGAAACGCAGTATGCTTTAGGAGTCTTTGTTTTCACATCGTTTATTGCAAAAAACCGGTACCCACTTTTTGCACGATGCTCTAAGTGCTAGCCAATTCGCGCGCCAGCCGGTTGCGGATCGCTTCAAGATGCTGGCGCAACACGCTCAGCGCGGCCACCAGCGTCTGCTCGGGATCGGCATCGCGGTCTGCGCCTGCGGCCACCGCAGTCTGGCGATTGATCGCATCGATCAGCGGCGCGTGCGATTCGCGTGCTGGCGCGGCGACCACTCGCCGCACCGGCGGACGGTCGAGCGCCCGGCGCGCACCGCGAATGGTATAGCCCTCGCGGTGCAGCAAGCGGTCGATATCGATCACCAGCCGGATATCCTCGGGACGGTAATAGCGTCGTCCGCCCGCGCGCGTCAGCGGCCGCAACATGGGGAATTGGTCTTCCCAATATCGCAGGACATGCTGGCGCAGCCCGAGCGCCTGAGCCACTTCGCCAATGGTCCGCAACGCGTCGGCTTCCTTGCCGTCGCGAAACAAGTCCCCGTCCCGAAACAGGGCATTGTCATCGCGTATCGCCGGTGCGCGTTTTGTGGCCAAACCGTTGCGCACCCGGGGTGTCCGCCCGGGTTTTGGCGTGGCGGGGGATGTCCCGCTCACTGCCAAAGGCTCAATCGCCCGCGCAGATGCGGTCCTTCAGCATCTGGCTGGCGCGAAACGTCAGCACGCGGCGCGGTGTGATCGGCACCTCGACCCCGGTCTTGGGGTTGCGACCGATCCGCTCTGCCTTGTCGCGCAGCAGAAATGTGCCAAAGCCCGAAATCTTGACATTTTCACCCTCTGCCAGGGCATCGCAGACATGGTTGAGAATGGACTCGACCATTTCGAGCGATTCAGCACGCGACAATCCGACACGGCGATTGATGCTTTCCGCGAGATCCGCCCGCGTCAAAGTGCCAACAGAACGCATCTTATTTTCCCCCAATTGAAACAATTGCCCACTACCCATCTGCAAAGATAACGGGTTTTCGTCCCAACGCAATGCGTTACGGGATTTATATGGGCCATTTTGGGGCGCTGGCGGGGTCCGGCAAGCCGACTTTGGTCTAAGTCTCAGATTCGCGCGAGCGCGGCACCCCAGGTGAAGCCACCGCCCATCGCTTCGAACATCACCAGGTCACCCGGTTTGATTCGCCCGTCGCGCACGGCCTCGTCAAAGGCGAGCGGCACCGATGCGGCGCTGGTGTTGGCGTGATGGTCGACGGTCACGATCACTTTTTCCGACGGCAACGACAATTTGCGCGCAGTCGCGTCGAGAATGCGCAAATTGGCCTGATGCGGCACCACCCAGTCGATCTGCGTCGCGGTCAGCCCTGCCTCGGCCAGCACTTCTTCCAGCACGCCCGCCAGGTTGACCACCGCATGACGGAACACCTCGCGGCCCTTCATGCGCAATTTGCCCACGGTCTGCGTGGTCGACGGCCCGCCATCGACATAGAGCAAATCGTTATAGGCGCCATCGGCATGCAGGCGGCTGGCGATGATACCCGGCGCAAGCGGATCGGCAGGGTCGACCTCGACCGCTTCGAGCACAACCGCCCCGGCCCCGTCGCCGAACAGCACGCAAGTCGTGCGGTCTTCCCAATCGAGGATACGGCTGAACGTTTCGGCGCCGATCACCAGCGCGCGACGGACATTGCCCGCACGCAGCAGCGCATCGGCCGTTGTCAGCGCATAGAGAAAGCCCGAACAGACCGCCGCCAGATCAAACGCGATCCCCCCGCGACAGCCCAGATTGTTCTGCACGATGGTCGCCGTCGCGGGAAAAGTCTGGTCGGGCGTGGCGGTCGCCAGCACGATGCAATCGATCGACGCCGCATCCCAGCCCGCCGCATCGAGCGCACGGCGCGCGGCCAGCGTGGCCAGCGAACCGGTGGTTTCCCCCTCGCCCGCCAGATAGCGCGCGCGAATGCCCGTGCGCTCGACAATCCATTCGTCGGTGGTGTCGACCATCGTCGCCATTTCGGCGTTGGTGACGCACCGTTCGGGCAGGGCCGATCCGCTGCCGCGAATGACCGACCGACGCACTGCCGCGGTCATGACTTATGCTCCGTGGCGGGCTGGTCGGAACCACGCAAGCCGCTTCGCACGGGTTGCTGGATCGTTTCGGTACCGACATCGGCAAGGTCGGCAGCAATACGCGTGGTCAGATTTTCCTCCAGCAGGCGGGCAGTGATCTCGATGGCATGCGCCACGCCCAGCGCCGTGGCGCCACCGTGACTTTTGACGACAACGCCGTTGAGCCCGACAAACAGCGCGCCGTTGTGGTTGTTGGGGTCGAGATGGTCGCGCAGCAATTGCGTGGCCGGGCGCGAAATCAGAAAGCCGAATTTCGACCGCAGCGAACTGGAAAAGCTGCGCCGCAGCAGATCGGCGACAAAGCGAGCCGCCCCCTCCATCGCCTTCAAC
Organism: Novosphingobium sp. FSW06-99; assembly: GCF_001519065.1. Taxonomy (GTDB): domain Bacteria; phylum Pseudomonadota; class Alphaproteobacteria; order Sphingomonadales; family Sphingomonadaceae; genus Novosphingobium. Next base: position 18,834 of record NZ_KQ954255.1, on the reverse strand, counting down.
GCGATATTGCCGGAAAAGCCGTCGGTGACGACCACATCGACATCGCCCCGGCTCAGCTTGTCGGCCTCGGTAAAGCCGTCGAAGGTGAACGCCAGCGCGCCACCGGCCTGTTTGAGCATGGCGGCGGCATCGCGCAAATCGTCGGTGCCCTTGGTTTCTTCGCTGCCGATGTTGAGCAGCCGCACGCGCGGGCTGGCCAACCCGTTGACGATCCGCGCATAGGCCGCGCCCATGATCGCAAATTGCACCAGATTGCGCGCATCGCAGGCGGTGTTGGCGCCAAGGTCGAGCATGACCAGATCGTGATCGCCCAAGGTCGGCAGCAGCGCAGCCAGCGCGGGGCGGTCGATACCCGGCAGCATGCGCAACGACAGCTTGGCCATCGCCATCAGCGCGCCGGTGTTGCCCGCGCTGACCGCGGCGCCGGCATCGCCCTGTTTGACCGCGTCGATCGCCAGGCCCATCGATGTCGTGCGGGCCCGGCGCAATGCCTGAGTCGGGCGTTCGTCGCCCGCGACCACGTCGGGCGCGTGGCGCACTTCGCAACACGCGGCGAGGCCGGGATGGGCGGCAATGGCGGCGGTGACTTGCGCCTCGTCGCCAACCATCAGAAAATTGAGCTGGGGGTTGCGCGTCTGCGCGAGCGCGGCGCCGGCAACCATCACACGCACGCCTTCGTCACCGCCCATCGCGTCGATTGCGATACGCGGCAGCATCATGGTGTGGTGGTCCCCTTTTGCGCGTTTGCTGTTTCCCGCGCACTGCCCGCAAAATATCGGGCCAGCCGCGGCCGGGCCCGACGCCATGCACCGGTTACCGGTGGTGTCGTGGCCCGGTCATGCACGCGCTGATTCGCCTTGGCGATCCGGCGCGCGATGCCTCAATTCAGCTACCGACTGCGATCACTTCGCGACCGTTGTAATGGCCGCAAGCGTTGCACAGCATGTGCGGACGCTTCAGTTCACCGCAGTTCGAGCATTCATGGAATGCTTCGGGTTTCAGCGCATCGTGGCTACGGCGCATGCCACGACGAGAAGGCGATGTTTTGCGTTTTGGGACGGCCATTTCGGCACCTGTTCCTGATAATCTGATGTCTGTGTCACGGGCGCGATAGGCAAGAACCTGCGACCAGACAACCCCCAAAGGCGCATCATGCATGCAACATGCACAAGACCAGGGATGGGGCTGGACGAAACTTGCCGCTCGCGGGCGAAGGGGCGCCTATACGCATTTTCGGATGATTTGCAAGCCATGCTGGGCTAGCCATGCGTCGGGCCAAAAAAACAACCCGGCCACCACAGGAGTTCACGAGAGGATGTATCTGCCCATCAGCCTGGCGTCGGTCGCGGCCGCCGCCTTTACCAACATATGGTTGACCATGCGCATCGGCATGGTGCGCTCTGCCAAGAAGATCTCGGTGGGCGACGGCGGCGACGACGAACTGATCCGTCGTATGCGCGCGCAAGCCAATTTCATCGAGAACACTCCGATCATGCTGATCATGATCGCGGTGATCGAACTGTCGCGGCCGGGCAACCTCTGGCTGGCCGGGGTGGCCGCGCTCTATGCGCTGGGCCGGATCGCGCATGGCGTGGGCATGGATGGCGGGGTGTTCAAGGCAGGCCGCTCGGTCGGCACGCTGATCACCATGGTCAGCCTGATCGGCCTGGGCATCTGGGCCGCCACCATCGCACTTGATATGTAAGGCCCATCCCTCCCCGGCAACGGGGCGGGATCACGCCAGCATATAGTCGCTGACATAGGAATTGGTCTGCCGTTCGCGGCCAAACGTGCTGACCGGGCCATGGCCTGGCACGAATGTCACGTCGTTGCCCAGCGGCCACAGCTTTTGCGTGATCGAATCGATCAGTTGCTGATGATTGCCCAACGGGAAGTCGGTGCGCCCGATCGAGCCCTGAAACAGCACGTCACCGACAATGGCAAAACGCGACGCCGCGTGGAAAAACACCACGTGCCCCGGGGTATGGCCCGGACAGTGCACCACATCGAGCGTGCATTCGCCAATCGTGACGGTATCGCCATCGTGCAGCCAGCGCGTCGGTTCGAACACCTGCCCGTCGATGCCATATTTGCGGCCATCTTCATCGAGTCGGGCGATCCAGAACCGGTCCGCCTCTTCCGGCCCTTCGATCGGCACGCCCAGTTCGCGCGCAAAGGCGCCGGTCGCACCGCAATGGTCGATATGGCCGTGGGTGACGAGCAGCTTTTCGATGGTCACCCCGGTCTTGGCGATCGCCTGACGCAACAGCGCCAGATCCCCCCCGGCATCGATGAACGCGCCGCGCATGGTTTTGGTGCACCACACCAGCGTGCAATTCTGCTGCAAGGGGGTGACGGGAATGATCGCCACTTTCAGCGGCGGCGCGGGCGGAGTGGCGGGTTCGGTCATCGCGTTACAAGATGATGCGATGGCCGCCCAAGCGCAACCCCCTCAAATCCGCCCGCCTTTCCACACCACCCGCCCGACGATCGCCACATCGCCCAGCACGCGTTCGACAGTGGCATAGGCCGGGTTGTCGCTGATCACGCGGATCGTCCCGGCCGACCCTTGCGCCAGCCGCTTGACCAGCAGCACGTCGTCGATCCGCACCACATGAATGCCCTCGCGCCAGCCACGGGTCGACCGGTCGACCAGAATCTCGTCGCCATCGCGCAAAGTCGGCTCCATTGAATCGCCCGCCACCTCGATCACCGACAGATGCGCGGGATCGAGCCCCAGCGTGCGCAACCAGCGCTGGCTGAACCGCAAGCGGTCATCGGCCACCTCGTCGGCGGCCAGCGCCCCCGGCCCGGCCGACGCGCCCAGCGCCAGGCGGGGAATATCGACCCATTCCGACCGCCCCGCGCGCGGCGCCGACACCATAACGCCCGGTGCGACCACCGCGCCCAGTTCGCCTTCGTCCACGCCGAAAAACATCGCCAGCGCGCGGCGGTCGTTTTCCTCCAGCTTGCGCGGGCTGCCCTTGCGCACAAATTGCTGCAGATAGGCGGCATTGCGCCCGATCATTGCCGACAGCGCGGCCAGACTGACGCCGCGCGCGCGCGCCAGCTCCATCAGACGGGTGCGGGCATTGCTGTCATCAGGCAGGTCCATCGGCATGGTTGGCGAGTCCTTACCCCAATTTCGAAGGATTTTTCCTAGACCGAAAGATTTTTCCTGTCAATCTAGGAAATATATTACGCCGACTCGAAGGAAACAGACGATGCGCCTTGCCACTCTCATCACCGCTTTCGCCGACCTGGTCGGCCCCGTGCCACAACTCGCCGGGTACGGCGCGTCGCGCCGCGATCCAATCTTTCCCAGGGCATGGCGCACTTGTGCCGCTGCCCTGCAACCACGGGTGGAACATTTCATGAACACTGCAACCCGGAGCACGACCATGTGGCGCAACACCGACACCCCCCGCCCCGCCGCCCGCCCGGCCCGCACCCATTCCGGCCATCGCCCGCGCATCACCACCGGGCAACGTCTGGCCCAGGCGCTGTTCGATCGCGCCGGACCGCTGGCCCGCCTGGCCCGCCACGGCGAAACCCAATGGGCCAGCGCCACATTCACCGGATCGCGACACACTTTCGTGCTGCGCTTTGAGAGCGCCGAAGCGGTCGAGGCTGCCGAAGCGCTGACCATCGCGATCGGCGATGCCGATATCGCCATCCAGGGCGCGCTGATCGCCGAAATCACCGTCACACGCTTTACCCAGACACTGCTGCCGCATCCCCAGGCGGAAATCGAGGTCAGCGCACTGCTGCTCGATCAGTAACCCGCCACCAGATCGACTTGCGGCGCGACCGGTTCGCCGCGATGCCAGCGGTCGAGATTGACCAGGAACCGGTCGACCGCGCGCGCAAACATCTTGTCCTGCGCGCGGCCCGACAGATGCATGGTGATATGGGCATTGGGCACGCGCCACAGCGGGTGCCCCGGGGGTAGCGGCTCTGGCGTGCACACATCGAGAAATGCGCCGCCCAGATGCCCGCTGTCCAGCGCCGCGATCAGGGCATCCTGATCGATCACGGTGCCACGCGCGACATTGATCAGCGCGGCGCCCGGCTTCATCGCGGCAATCTCGGCGGCGCCGATCAGGCCCACCGTTTCGGGCGTGGCCGGCACCGCGATGATCACCCAGTCGAATTCGGCCAGCCGCGCGCGCCAGGCATCGGGGCCGATGGCGCCTTCGGCAGGGCGCCGACGCACGGTGGTGACCGCGACATCAAACCCGGCCAGCATCCGCGCCACGCGCCCGCCGATTTCGCCGCCGCCCAGAATCAGCGCACGGCTGCCATGCAATTCCTGTTTGCCCGGCGATTCCTGCAGCCATTCCTGGCGATCCTGGGCGCGCACGACTTGCGCATAGCCCTTGGCCATCGTCAGCATGCCCATCACCACATATTCGGCGATGGTGATGGCGTTGATCCCCGCGCCGTTGGTCAGCGTGACACCACGTTCGGCCAGCAGCGGCAGCGGAAACGCGTCAACCCCGGCATAGATCGAATTGAGCCAGTGCAGCCGCGTCGCCAGCGCGATCGCCGCCGCCATCGGCGCGGGCTTGTGCAAATCGAACCAGCCGATCTCGGCCAGCGGTGCCAGCGTCATCAGCTCTTCGGTCGAGGTAAAGCCGCGCAGATCGACCCAATCGGGCACGCGCCCCGCCAACAGCGGCGCCGCCAGCGCATTGACCACGACAATGGTTTTTTCCGAGCCTTCACCCACGCTTCTGCTCCCGCTTCGATCGATCTGCATCGCCCCGGCCAGCATCTGTTTTCGGACGCGGAGCATCGATTTCCCTCGGGTTCGGAGGTGATTGGCCACCCGCACCCGTCGGCGAAGGCTTACCCGTAACGCGACGGGCGACAAGCGCAAAGGGAGGGACCATGCCGCAATTCATCAAGCCGTTGCTGGCGCATCTGGCCATGCTGGTGCTGGCCTGCGCGCCCGGTGCGGCACATGCTGTGTCACATCCCGGGCCGATCGTGCCGGATATTGCGGGCGGGCGGGTGGTATTGCACCGCGCGGTCTGCGCGCGCGATGCGCGGCCCCTGCACATGCATTGCCACGCCCATGTCGTGGTGCGTGCCGACGGCACCCCGCTTGGCGGCAAGGCGGCGGTCAGCGCCAGCCCGCCCTCAGGCCTGTCCCCCGCCGATCTGCGCAACGCCTATCACCTGACGTTGACCGGCAGCAACGCCACGGTGATCGCGATTGTCGATGCCTATGGCTATCCCAGGGCGGAAAGCGATCTGGCGACCTATCGCGCGCAATTCGGCCTGCCGCAGTGTACCGTGGCGAGCGGATGCCTGACGCGGATCAACCAGCGCGGGGGCACCACCCTGCCTGTTACCGACACCGGCTGGTCGCAGGAACAGGCGCTCGATATCGAAATGGCCAGCGCGATATGCCCGGCCTGCCGCATCCTGCTGGTCGAAGCCGATGACGACAGCGAGGCCAATCTGGCCGCCGCCGTGGCCATGGCCGCCTCGCGCGGGGCGATCGCGATTTCCAACAGCTATGGCGGTGCCGAAGATGGCACGCGCCCGTTCGCGCATGCCTATCACCTGCCGGGGATCGCCGTCACCGCCAGCGCGGGCGACAGCGGCTATGGCGCCGAATTTCCCGCGAGCGCGCCGTTGACCATCGCGGTGGGCGGCACGCGGCTGGTGGCCAATGCCACCAACGCGCGCGGCTGGTCCGAAACGGTGTGGTCGGGCACCGGCAGCGGGTGTTCGGCAATGTATGACAAACCCGTGTGGCAGACCGACCCTTTGTGCACCAAACGCATGATGAACGATGTTGCAGTGGTGGCCGCCCCCGGCACCGGGGTTGCGACGTATGGCCCGCTTGGCCCCGGCAACACTTCGGGCTGGATGGTGTTCGGCGGCACCAGCGTCGGCGCGCCGATGATCGCGGCGATCTTTGCCGCCTATGGCGCAAAGCCGACCGGGGCCCGATCGCTGTGGCGCCACACGGCAGAGCTTTACGATGTGATCAAGGGCAGCGACGGCGCCTGTGGCGCAACCTATTTCTGCGAGGCGGAACCGGGCTATGACGGGCCATCGGGCAATGGCACGCCCAAAGGCAAGGCGGGATTGTGACCCTGCGTGCCGCCGTTGCGGGCCTGTGCATCACCGTACTGATGCTGGCCATGCCGGTGCGCGCCCAAATCGCCGACATGCGGACCGATGTTGCCCCTGCCGTGCTGACCGCGATTCAGCCAATCGCGCAAGGTGCCACCGAAACGCGGTTCCGGCTGGATTTTGCACCGCGTGCCAATGGCTTTGCCGCCCTGGCCGAAACCCCCGCCACGGCCGGGCGCGCGGCGCTGGCCTTTGCGCTGACCACGCGCGCCAGCAGCGCCAGCCTGCAGGCGCGGCTAGACGGATTTGTCCGCTCGATCAGCTTTGAACAGGCCGACAGCGTGCTGATCGTCCATTTCGCCAGCCTGGCCCCGGCCCGCGCCGAGGCCCGCGCGATCAGCCCCAGCGCAATCGAGATCACCGTGCACCCGCTCGCCCGCCCCGCCGCCGATCCCGCCCCCATGCATGGCACCCCCGCCGATGACAGCGATGCGATCAGCGAACTGGTCATGCTGAAATACGCCGATGTCAGCGAAGTGGTCGGGCTGATCAGCCCCGGCGCGACGATCAAGCCCAACGACCATTTCACCCCGCGCGAACCCGGCTTTGGCTCGACCAGCCTCACCGGCGGGACTTATGCCGCGCAAAGTTCGGGCATTACCGAGGCGCCCGACCAGCCGCTGGGCGAAGCGGTCGATGCCACCGGCACGATCGCGGTCGATCGGCGGCTCAACGCGATCTGGCTGCACGGATCACCCGAACGGCTGGCCCGGCTCAAGGCGCAGATCGCGCGCATCGATGTGCCGCTCGACAGCGTGCTGTTCGAAACCGAACTGGTCGAACTGACCGAAAGCGGGGCAAAAACGGTGGGCATCGATTTCACCAATGCCAATGGCCAGATTGCGCTGTTTTCGGTGCAATCGGGGCAATATGTGCCATCGGGCTTCAGCCCCAACGGCGGCGGCGTGCTGACCAGCGGGCAGTTGCAGGCGGCGATCTCGGCGCAGATCAGCAAAGGCAATGGCAAGATCGTGTCGCGCCCGCGCATCGCAGCGCTGTCGGGCAGCACGGCCAAGATCATCACCGGCGACGCGCTGCCGATCCTGACCTCGATCACGCTGTCGGGGGTCAACGGCGTGTCGCAACAAGTGCAATATGTGAATGTCGGCGTGACCTTGCAGATCGCGCCCCGCGTGGCCGACGACGGCGTGGTGACCAGCCACGTGTTCTGCGTGGTGTCGAGCGTGACCGGCTATGCCCAAGGCTATCCCACCATTTCGCAGCGCGAGGCAGAGACCGTGGCAATGGTGCGTGACGGTGAAAGCTTTGTGATCGGCGGGCTGATGCAGGACACGGTGCTCGACAACAGCAGCAAGATCCCGCTGTTGGGCGATATTCCGCTGTTGGGCCAGGCGTTCCGCAACACATCGCACACGCGGCAGAATACCGACCTCTATATCGTCGTCACCCCGCACATCCTGCACGCCCAACGGCCCTGATCCTCCCCGTGCCGGAGAGGATTATGGCACGCGCCAGTCCCAGCCGAGCGGGTCGCCATCCATCACCTCGACCCCCGCGGCGGCCAATTCATCGCGCAGGGCGTCGGATCGGGCGAAATCCTTGTCGGCGCGCGCGGCGCGGCGGTCGTCCAACACTTCGCCGATGGTCTGTTCATCGATCACCGCGGCCATGGGCCGGATGCGCAATTCGGTACGGCTCAGCGTCAGCAGATTGAGGCCGAGCACGCTGTCCACGTTGGCAATCGCGCCCAGCTTTTCGGCCGGATCGACCTTTTTCAGCGCGACGATCTCATCCAGCACGGTCAGCGCCAGCGGGGTGTTGAGGTCTTCGCTGATCGCTGCATCGAAGCGGTCGAGCAGATCGGCAAACTTGGGCCCCGGCGTCGCATCCGCCTCGCCCGCGCGATCGCGCAACTGCGCGATCGCCAGAACCAGCCGTTTCAGCCGGGTCAACGCCGCGCCCAGCCCTTCCCATGAAAACTCCAGTTCGCTGCGATAATGCGCCTGCAGGCACATCAGGCGATAGGCCAGCGGGTGATAGCCGCGATCAATCAGCAGTTGCAGGCGCAGGAACTCGCCCGAACTTTTCGACATCTTGCCCGACCGTTCGACCAGGAAATTGTTGTGCATCCACACCCGCGCGCCCGAATTGGCCGGGTCGGTCAGGCTGCCGGTGCAGCAAAACGCCTGATTCTGCGCGATTTCGTTGGGATGGTGGATTTCGCGATGGTCGATCCCGCCGGTGTGAATGTCGAACGGAAAACCAAGCAGCGCGCCGCTCATCACAGAACATTCCAGGTGCCAGCCGGGCGCGCCCCGGCCCCACGGCGAATCCCATTCCATCTGCCGCGTTTCGCCCGGCGGGGTCTTGCGCCAGATGGCAAAGTCGGCGGCGTGGCGCTTGCCCTCCACTTCCTCGATGCGCCCCTCGCCCTCGTCCGTCTGCGCGCGCGCCAGCCGCCCGTAATCGGCCACCGAACCGACATCGAAATAGAGCCCGGTGGGCAATTCATAGCAGTGCCGCTCGGCAATCGTCTTGGCGAATTCGATCATCTGCGGCACATAATGCGTGGCAATCGACCATTGCGCGGGCGCGCGGATATTCAGCGCGGCAATATCGGCCCAATAGGCCTCGGTATAGTGGCGCGCGATATCCCAGATCGATTGCGCACGCGCGGCGGCGGCGGCTTCCATCTTGTCTTCGCCCGCATCGGCATCGTCGGTCAGATGGCCGACATCGGTGATGTTGATCACGTGAGTCAGCGCATAGCCCTTGTATGACAGCGTGCGTCCCAGCACATCGGCAAACACATAGGCGCGCATATTGCCGATATGCGGATAGTTGTAGACCGTCGGCCCGCACGAATAGACGCGCGCCTCGCCCGGGTGAACGGGGCTGAACGGCTCCGGCTGGCGAGTCAGGCTGTTGAACAGCACGAGCGGACGGGGATTGATCATGGCGTCGGCCTTGCCCCGGACAGGAACGGACCGTCAAGCCTGCCCGATCCACCCCATGCCCCAACCCCCGTTCGTGCTGAGCCTGTCGAAGCACGCGTGTGAGGCGAATGTTGGCGCGCGTGCTTCGACAGGCTCAGCACGAACGGGGGTTGTTAAGAATTTGTTTCTTGGGGAAATCCCACCCAGGTCACGACTTCATCCAGCGCGGCCCGCGCCACCGGAAACCGGTTGATCGGTGCATCTGGATCGCGGTGGCCGATCGCCAGGCCGCAGAAAAAGATGTGATCATCGGGGATCGGCACCACGCTGCGGATCTGCGCCTGGAACACCGCCCAGGCTTCCTGCGCGCATGAATCGAGCCCCGCCTCGCGCAGCAGCAGCATCACCGTCTGCAACCACATGCCCACGTCCGACCATTGCGGCGGGCCCATATAGCGCGGCATGTGCACCAGCATCAGCACCGGCGCGCCAAAGCCCCGGAAATTGGCGGCAAATTGCGCCAGTCGCCCGGCCTTGTCGTCGCGCGGAATGTTCAGCGCGGCATACATCGCCTCGCCCACGCCATACCGCCGGTCGGCATAGGCGCCCGCCAGTTCGGACGGATAGACCGCATATTCCGGGGCATGCGCCGCGCGCCCCTGCGGCAGCACCGCCGCCACCGTCGCCAGCAGGCGCGCCAGCGGTTCGCCGGTCAGCACATGGGCATTCCAGGGCTGCACATTGCCGCCCGACGGCGCGCGCTGCGCCTTTTCCAGCACGCTGCGCAGAACTTGGGGATCGACCGGATCGGACAGAAACCGGCGAATCGAGCGGCGACTGGCAACGGCGGCGGAAACGGATGGCGATGCGGGCTCGGTCATGGACGTTTAAGTGACCGGTTAAACGGTGCGCGTCAATCGTCCTCGAACAAGTCCGCCAACTGTTCCACGATCGTGCCGCCCAACTGTTCGACATCCATGATCGTCACCGCGCGGCGGTAATAGCGGGTGACATCGTGGCCGATGCCGATCGCCACCAGTTGCACCGGCGACTGCTTTTCAATCCAGTCGATCACTTTGCGCAAATGCTGTTCGAGATAGCCCGCGCTGTTGACCGACAGCGTCGAATCATCGACCGGTGCACCGTCGGAAATCACCATCAGGATGCGGCGATCCTCTTGCCGCGCCAGCAGGCGGGTGTGCGCCCACAACAGCGCCTCGCCATCGATGTTTTCCTTCAGCAGGCCTTCGCGCATCATCAGGCCCAGGTTCTTGCGCGCGCGGCGCCAGGGTTCATCGGCCTTTTTGTAAACAATGTGGCGCAAATCGTTGAGACGGCCCGGATTGGCCTGCTTGCCGCCGGTCAGCCATGCCTCGCGCGACTGCCCGCCCTTCCACGCGCGGGTGGTAAAGCCCAGCACTTCGGTCTTGACCCCGCAGCGTTCGAGCGTGCGTGCCAGAATGTCGGCGCTGATCGCCGCGATCGAGATCGGCCGTCCACGCATCGACCCCGAATTGTCGATCAGCAACGTAACCACGGTGTCCTTGAATTCGACATCGCGTTCGACTTTGTAACTGAGCGAATGGCCCGGCGAGATGACCACCCGCGCCAGCCGCGCCGCATCGAGCAGGCCTTCTTCCTGGTCGAAATCCCACGACCGGTTCTGCTGCGCCATCAGGCGCCGCTGCAACCGGTTGGCCAGCCGCGTCACGACCGATTGCAGCCCCTTCATCTGCGCATCGAGATAGGCGCGCAGCCGGGTCAGCTCTTCCTCGTCGCACAGATCGGTGGCGGCGACGACTTCGTCATAGCTTTCGGTATAGGCCTTGTAGTCGAAACCGTCGGGCAAGTCGGTCCAGGGCCGGTTGGGCCGCGTCGGCAGCATGCCTTCTTCGCCATCGTCGGCAATATCGGCATCGGCGCTGTCTTCGGCTTCGCTCGGTTCCTGGTCCTGATCGCCGTCTTCGCCGCCCTCGCTGGTGTCGCCGGCCATTTCGCTGGGCGACTGGTCGGACGCGTCTTCGCCTTCGTCGGGCTGTTCCTCGCCATCGTCGAGGTCTTCGCCTTCGTCGTCCTCGCTGTCGGTGGGGGGCGCGTCGCTCGGCTGAGTCAGTTCGAGATGGCCCAGCAGATCGAGCGCAAGCTGCTGAAACGCCTTTTGATTGTCGAGCGCATCGGCCAGCGCGGCAAAGTCGTCGCCCGCCTTGGCGGTGATCCAGCTTCGCACCAGATCGGTGCCCAGCCGCGCCGTTTCGGGCACCGGCTGGCCGGTCAGCGCCTCACGCAGCAGCAGCGACACCGCGCTTTGCAGGGGCACGTCTTCGGCCCGCGCGGCGCGCGCGATCGGATCGCTGAGCATGCGCACATCGGTCGCCGCGCCGATGTTGCCGCGAATCCCGGCATAGCCGTCCGACCCCAACGCTTCGTAGCGGACTTGTTCGATCGCATCATAGACCGCGCGTGCCACCGGTTCACCCGGTGCGCGCGCCTGATGCAGCGCCGCGTTGTGCAGCCGCAGCTTCAGCGCCATCGAATCGGCAAAGCCGCGCGCTTCGGCCACTTGCGCGGCAGGCAGCGCGCGCGGCGGCATCGGCACGCGCAAGGCGGTGCCGGCCTGTCCCGCCGCATCGGCAGTCCAGGCAACCTCGATCTCGGGTTCTTCGGCAAGCGCCCGTGCCGTGCCGGTCAGCGCGGCACGGAACTGGTCCAGAGGCGATTCATCACGCAAGGCAGTTGGTCATCCCTGAATTGGGCGGATATCAGCCAATGCTCTGCCCCGTCTTGGCCCAATCCGCAAGGAACCCTTCGATGCCCTTTTCGGTCAGCACGTGGCGGAACAGCCCCTTGATCACGGCGGGCGGCGCGGTGATCACATCGGCGCCGATGCGCGCGGATTCCAGCACATGGATGCCATGGCGGATCGAGGCGACCAGGATCTGCGTCTGATAGTGATAGTTGTCATAGATCAGGCGGATGTCCGAAATCAGCGCCATGCCGTCAAAG
>NZ_KQ954255.1:0-6008 GCF_001519065.1 Novosphingobium sp. FSW06-99 | reverse complement strand
TGGCGGTGTCCTGCAACTGGCGGGGTTTGCGCGCCCTATAGGCAATGACGCGGCCCGGGCAAACCCCGAAGCGATCAAGGATGCGCCAACATGCCCGCCAGTTGCGGATCGCCGCCTGCGGTGGGGTCGGCGCGGATCGCCGCCTCTTCATCACCGATCGCATCCCACACCGCATCATCGGCGTGGCGCGCCAGCTTGCGCGCGAGCGCCTCGCTGCCCAGCGCGGCCAGCGTGGCGATCAACGGCCCGAGCGCCGGATCGTCGAGCGCGCGGGCAAATTCGGGTACCATCGCCTCGATCAGCGCGGGGCCCATTTCGCTGCGCAGCAGGCGCGTCGCCGCGCGCGGACCGCCCGCCAGCACGGCGCGCGCGTTGGTGATGCCCATCACTTTGACTGCGGCGGCGATGCGGGGCGCCGCCGCCCGCACCGCGCGCAGGGCCACCGGGCGCACCCAGGCATCGAGCCGCCGATGGAAATCGGGCGACATCAACACGGCCTGCACACCCGGGCCGAGATTCAGCCCGGCGACAAACTTGTCCCACGCGCCGCCCGGCTGATCCAGCCGGGCCAGCGCGCGTTCGGTGGCGCGGCGCAACAGGCGGCGCACCGCTTCATCGACCGTGAACGGCGGCAATGCCGCACAGGCCGCCAGAACCGCCGTCAACCCGGCCATCACCGCGCGACGGGCCATCCGCGAATGGGTCATCAACCGCCTCCGTTGGTGCGGGGCTGGCCCCGCCCGCACCTGCCGCCTATATCCCGCCAAACATGAACGCTGCCAACACGCCTGCCCGCTGCCGCTGCCTGGTGTTCAATCCGGGGCTGGAGGTGCTTGACTATCGCGTGCCGAGCGGGATGACCGTTGTGCCGGGCAGCGTGGTCCTGGCGCCGCTCGGCCCGCGCCAGATTCTGGGCGTGGTGTGGGATGAAGGGCGCCTTCCGGGTGAGGACTATCCGCTGGCGCGGCTGCGTCCGCTGTTGCAGGTCCTGCCGGTGCCGCCGCTGCCCGCGCCGCTGCGCCGGTTGATCGAATGGACCGCCGATTATTACCTGGCCCCGCTGGCCTCTGTCGCGCGCATGGCCTTGTCGAGCGGCGCGGCGTTGCAGGGCGGCGGGATGATCACCGAATATCGCCTGACCGGCGCGGAACCGGGCCGCCTGACCCCGCAACGCGCGCAGGCGATCGAGCGGCTGGCGGGCGAACAGGCAACCATCCGCGAACTGGCCGGCACGGCAGGCGTGTCCGATGCGGTGCTGCGCGGGATGGTCACCGCCGGGCTGCTGGAAGCGGTGCGGGTCGACAGCGATCGCGCCTATCCCCGGCCCGACCCCGCCCATGCCGTGCCGCAGCTCAATCCCGGCCAGGCCGAAGCGGCGGAACGGATCATCGCTGCGGTGCGCGCGCGGCGGTTTCAGCCGTTCCTGCTCGACGGGGTGACCGGGTCGGGCAAGACCGAGACATATGCCGAAGCGATCGCCGCGGCGCTCGCCATGGATCGCCAGGTGCTGATCCTGCTGCCCGAAATCGCGCTGACGCAGAATTTCCTCGCCCGGTTCGAGGCGCGGTTTGGCGCCGCGCCGGTGGCCTGGCATTCCGCGCTGAAAGCATCCGAACGCCGCCGCGCCTGGCGACAAGTGGCGCTGGGCGGGGCCAAAGTGGTGGTGGGCGCGCGTTCGGCGCTGTTTCTGCCGTTTGCCGATCTGGGGCTGATCGTGGTCGATGAAGCGCACGAGATCGCGTTCAAACAAGATGACGGCGTGCGGTACAACGCGCGCGACGTGGCGGTGATGCGCGCGCGGTTTGAACACGTGCCGGTGGTGCTGGCCAGCGCCACCCCCGCGCTCGAAAGCCTGGCGATGGCCGAGGCCGGGCGTTATGAACGGCTGGTGCTGCCCGACCGCTTTGGCGGCGCGCAAATGCCCGATATCCGCATTGTCGATCTGCGCAGCGATCAGCCGGAGCGCGGCAAGTGGATTGCCCCGCCGCTGGTCAAGGCGTTGAAAGAACGCGCCGAACGCGGCGAACAGAGCCTGTTGTTCCTCAACCGCCGCGGCTATGCCCCGCTGACGCTGTGCAGGGGCTGTGGCTATCGCTTTTGCTGCCCCAACTGTTCGGCCTGGCTGGTCGAACACCGCCTGTCGCGGCGGCTGGCGTGCCACCATTGCGGCCATGAGGTGCCCCCGCCGCCCGCCTGCCCCGAATGCAACGAGCCTGATTGCATGGTCGCCTGCGGCCCCGGTGTCGAACGCATCGCCGATGAAATGGCAGCCATCCTGCCCGATGCGCGGGTGATCGTGGCAACGTCGGACACACTGAACAGCCCGGACAAGGCCGCCGAATTCGTCGAGCTGGTCACCGGCGGCGGCGTGGACGTGATTGTCGGCACGCAACTGGTGACCAAGGGGTTCCATTTTCCCGACCTGACGCTGGTCGGGGTGATCGATGCCGACATGGGGCTGGAGGGCGGCGATCTGCGCGCAGCCGAGCGCACCTATCAACAGATCGCGCAAGTGTCGGGCCGGGCCGGGCGCGGCGAAAAACCCGGCGAAGTGCTGTTGCAGACGCGCCATCCCGAGGCGGCGGTGATCATGGCGCTGGCCAGCGGCGACCGCGACGCGTTCTATGCCGCCGAGACCGAGGCGCGCCGCGATGCGGGCGCCCCGCCGTTTGGCCGCTGGGCCGCGATCATCGTATCAAGCGAGGACGAGGCCGAAGCCAAAGAGGCCGCACGCGCGATCGGCGGCACGCGCCCGCAACTGCCCGACGTGATGGTGCTGGGCCCCGCCCCCGCCCCGCTGTCGCTGCTGCGCGGCCGCTATCGCTATCGCCTGCTGATCAACGCGCGGCGGTCGAGCGATCTGCAGGCGGTGCTGCGCGACTGGCTGGCCCAGTTGAAATTCCCGCAAGGGGTGCGCGTTGCGGTCGACATCGACCCCTACAGCTTCGTCTGATCCACAACGCCCCGTGGCATAACCCGATCCTCTCCGGCGCCGGGAGGAAAAGGGCACAAGGGACAGGTTGAACACCCGGCCCCGCCACGCGACGGCAGCGCATGACCAAAGGCCCCGTTCTTGTTCCCGTGCTCGGCGATCAACTGTCGCCTGCCCTGTCCAGCCTGGCCGACCGCAGCCGCGACGATACCGTGGTGCTGATGATGGAAGTCGCCGAAGAGACCACCTATGTCGGCCACCATCAGGCCAAGATCGCGCTGATCCTGTCGGCCATGCGCCATTTTGCGGCGGACTTGCGTGCCGATGGCTGGCGGGTCGATTATGTCGCGATGAACGATCCGGCCAACAGCGGATCGTTTACCGGCGAAGTGGTGCGCGCGGCGCGGCGCCATGGCGCGCGCGGGGTGCAAGTGACCGAGCCGGGCGAATGGCGCGTGCGACAGATGATCGACACCTGGGGCGATGCCACGGGCCTGCGCGTGCGGGTGCTGCCCGACACGCGGTTTGTCTGCGCGCTGCCCGATTTTTTCGCCTGGGCTGCCGGGCGCAAGGAATTGCGCATGGAATGGTTCTATCGCGACATGCGGCGCAAGACCGGGCTGCTGATGGAGGGCGATCAGCCGGTCGGGGGCCGCTGGAATTTTGACGCCGACAACCGTTCGGGCCCCGCGCCGGGCCTGACCCCGCCCGCGCCGATGCAGTTTGCCCCCGATGCGATCACGCAAGACGTGATCACGCTGGTGCGCGCACGGTTCGGCCACCATTTCGGCAGCCTCGACCGGTTTGGCTGGCCCGTCACGCGCGCCGATGCCGAACGCCTGCTCGACCATTTCATCGCCACGCGCCTGCCGCAATTCGGCCAGTGGCAGGATGCGATGCTGACCGGGCACGACACGATGTTTCATGCGCTGATCGCGCCGGCGCTCAATTGCGGACTGCTCGATCCGCTGGATGCCTGCCGCCGGGTCGAAGCGGCCTTTCACGCGGGCCACGCGCCGCTGGCCGCCGCCGAAGGGTTCATCCGCCAGATCATCGGCTGGCGCGAATATGTGCGCGGCATGTACTGGCTGACGATGCCGGGGCTGGCCGATGCCAACGCGCTGGAGGCGCATCGCCCGCTGCCCGCGTTCTGGTGGACCGGCGACACGCCGATGCGCTGTATCGCGCAGACCGTGCGATCGACCCGCGACAACGCCTATGCCCACCATATCCAGCGCCTGATGGTGATGGGCAACTTTGCGCTGATCGCCGGATTGCGCCCGCAAGAGGTCGCCGAATGGTTTCTGGCGGTCTATGCCGATGCCTATGAATGGGTCGAACTGCCCAATGTGGCGGGCATGGCGCTGCACGCCGACGGCGGCCGCCTCGCCTCAAAACCCTATGCCGCCAGCGGCGCCTATATCGCCCGGATGAGCGATTATTGCACCACCTGCCGCTATGACGTGAAGCAAAAAACCGGCCCCGACGCCTGCCCCTTCAACGCCCTCTACTGGCACTTCCTGGATCGCAACACCGACCGCCTGTCCCGCAACCCGCGCCTGGCCCAGCCCTATGCAACCTGGCGCCGGATGAGCGCGGACAAGCGGGACGCGTATCTGGCGAGCGCGGAGGTGTTTTTGGCGGGGTTGTGAGGGGGGATGGGTGAAAGGGCGGACTGTCCGGAAAGACTGGTTCTGGATCGCGAAATGCTGGAAGCAGACATTTGCCTTGGCCTCTGATGGCGACTGAACCGCGCCCAATTTCGGCGCTCCGACGAAGGCGTTTGACATCCTGAGTGCCAATAATCTGTTGATTGATCGGAATCCTCGTTGATCATGTGGCATTGCCGCACCAAGTTGGCCTCTCGGCGGCGAACCGACTTAGGAGTAAGTGGTGGTCATAGGTTGGCGAGAGGCGGGGTCGAAGGCAGTTGCAGCCGCCCTAAAGCCGGCAATCGATGCGCTTAAACCGCAGCTTGCTCGGCGCGGGGCAGCAGAGATAGCGGGGCAAAGTCTGCAACTGTTATCAGCCCATTTTGACGAAGCCCTTTCGTTGATTTCAGAAAACGCGGGGAGCCTAGGGCAGTTTCTATCCGATGAACTGAAGCGTGCGCTTTCAGATATTCCCGACGTATTTGATGACCCTGATGTGAAGCTTTGGCTGCAACAAGATGCAGTGCGTGCTTTGGTCATCGAAGGGGCACGAGCAGCACTGTCTGGACAACCTTTCGACAAATTCCGGAATTCTGCGGCCGCGTCTTTCGCGAGCTTTTCATCAGATGGACAGTGGTGGGGTGAGGTTGTTTTCGATACAGCAGTCGCTTTCGTGGCGCTGTCGATTAAGGCGAAGCTAAGCTTTGGTGATCTGGCGATTATTGACAATGCAGCGTTCTTAGCGAGCCAAAATCACGAACGCTTAGATAAAATTGAAGAATTGTTAAAGGTCGGCGTCTCTACGCCTGAAGATGCCGTGCGTGCGCTAGTCGAGCCCGAAATTGAGAAGGCAGAACGCCTGCGAGCTTTGACCGATGCCGAGCGGCCGAACAGGCTCGTTCGGCTAGCAGAGCGGGTGGTTGCAGGCGATTTGCGCGCTGCCGAAAATAATCTACGTATTTCTCTTTTCCGGTGCACGGCGGCGGCCTTAGCCAGGGTCAAACGTACAGATGAGGCAGAGCTTTGGATTGAGAAGGCACGGAATGCTGGCGCGAATGATCTTGCTCCGGACTTAGCGCGGATTGCTTTGAACCGAGATCAGCTGGCCGAAGTATTCAGGCTTCTCAAATCGCGAACGGACTGTGTTTCAGTCATGCTGGTGGGTGAGGCGCTCACGAAGCGTGATGGGGTAAGCGCTGGTTTGGGCTACGTGCGAAGTATGCTGACGCCCGGATTAATGACAGGCTTCGCAATTGCGACCGTAGCCGACTGGCTTCAGAAGAACGATGAATGGGAAGAGGCTGAGCAGATTCTAGCCGCCGCCACTGAACGGCAAAAAGAAGAGAATCCGACAATTCCCTACAGTTTAATGCGACTTCGAATCGCACTTATGATTCCTGCAGCGAACGAACGCACCAGGATGA
>NZ_KQ954254.1:324729-440894 GCF_001519065.1 Novosphingobium sp. FSW06-99 | reverse complement strand
AGTATTACGGCGCGCCGGTGGCGATCGGGACCGGTGCGGCAATCGGCCCGGGCGGGATGATCGCCAGATTGCGCGCGTTCTGTTGCGACAAATCGGGATCGACCAGCAAAGGCTCCTGCAAAGCAGCGGCCATCACCGGATCGCGCGCGGCCTGTGGGGCGGGCGGCGCATCGGCACCGCACGCGCCCAGCAGAACAACCAGCAAAAGGCAGGAAGCGCGCACCATCATGCCGCCCTTGTCACCCGGACAAGGTTAAAACCGGGTGTCCAAGGGCGGCACGGGCCCCAAACCGTTTACCAGCGACGACCATAATGTGCGTGCCACACCACGACGGGCGCCGGATGCCACGCGGGGCCATACCCATAGACCACCGGCGCGGGCCGCCATGCCGGGGCATAGCCATAGCCGTAGCCATAGGCCACCGGGCGATAGCCGGGTTCGACGATCACGCGGTCGTGGCGCCAGCCGGGTCCGGCAAAATGGTCATAGGGACGCGCCGACGCAGGCACTGCGGCAACCACCCCGGCCAGCGCGACGAGACCGAGCGCGGCACGGGCAACGAGCGATTTGGACATGGTCATCATGGCACTTTATCCTGTTTCCATCGAACGGTGCCCGGTGGGTCGTTCGATGGTTCATGTTTAAACCCTCCAATATGAACAGATGCCGAATGCTGCGCCGCCTTGCACGCCGACTCGCAAAAAATTTCGACCCTCGGGTTGCCAGCACACAAAATCGCCTGCCACAGCACCGCGCATGAACCGCGCCAGCCCTTCGCATCGCTTTGGCCCCGGGCTGCTCGCCGGTCTGGCGGCCTATATCGCCTGGGGCTTCATGCCCTTGCTGTTCCACGCGCTGCGCGATGTGCCGCCGTTCGAACTGGTCGCCTGGCGCGTGATGTTCTCGCTGCCGCTGTGCCTGCTGTTCATCGCTCTGGGCAAGACCTGGGGCGATCTGGCGCAGACCTTGCGCCAGCCGGGGCTGATCGCGCGGCTGGTGACCAGCGCGCTGCTGATCGCCACCAACTGGACGTTGTATGTGACGGCGGTGGTCCATGGCCACGTGCTGGCGACCAGCCTGGGCTATTACATCAACCCGTTGATCAATGTGCTGATCGGCACGCTGTTCCTGCGCGAACGGCTGGGCTGGCGCCAATGGGCGGCGGTCGCGCTGGCCGGCGCGGGGATCGGGCTGCTGCTGGTCGGCGCGCTCGACATGCTGGGCACCGCGCTGTCGCTGGCGGGCAGCTTTGCGCTCTATGGCCTCGTGCGAAAATTGACCCCGGTCAGCGCGATCACCGGGCTGACGGTCGAGACGATGGTGCTGTTTCCGGTGGCGCTGGGCTGGCTGCTGATCGCGGCGCAAGCGCCCGAAGGCTTGCGCATCGCACATGGCGGGACGACCGCGTGGCTGATGGCCGCCACCGGGCTGACCACGACAGTGCCGCTGATCCTGTTTGCGGTGGCCGCGCGCAACCTGCCGCTATCCACGCTGGGCTTTCTGCAATTCACCGCGCCGACGATCGTTTTCCTGGTCGGGGTGGCGCTGGGCGAGGCGCTCGATCCGGTGCAACTGGCCTGTTTCGTGCTGATCTGGATCGCGGTGGCGCTGTTCGTCTGGGACTTGTGGCGCCGTACCCGCTATCTCAATCCACCAGCCGCCAGCTAAGCGTTTCACCCGCATGAAACGGCACCACGGTGGTGCCGTTGCAGTCATAGCTGGCGGGCACGGTAACCGGTTCGCGCACCAGCGTGACCGTGCCGGGATTGACCGGCAAGCGATAGAAAGCCGGGCCGTTCAGCGACGCAAAGGCCTCAAATCGGTCGAGCGCGCCTTCTTCGTCGAACACCGTGACATAGCTTTCGAGCGCAAACGGGGCGTTGAAAATCCCTGCGCAGCCACACGCCGCCTCTTTCAGATGTTGCGCGTGCGGTGCGGTGTCGGTGCCCAGGAACACCCGGTCAAAACCCGATGTCGCCAGCTTGCGCAAGGCCAGCCGGTGATGTTCGCGCTTGGCCACGGGCAGGCAATAGGCATGCGGGCGGATGCCGCCGACCAGCATGGCGTTGCGGTTGATATGCAAGTGTTGCGGGGTGATCGTCGCCGCCACGTTGGGCCCGGCACCGGCGACAAAATCGGCCGCTTCGGCGGTGGTGATATGTTCGAACACCACGCGCAGATCGGGCAGATCGGCAATCAGCCGGGTCAGCGTGCGATCAATGAACACCGCCTCGCGGTCAAAGATATCGACATGCGCATCGGTCACTTCGCCATGGATCAGCAGCGGCATGCCGATCGCAGCCATACGTTCGAGTACCGGATAGATCCGCGCGATATCGGTGACCCCGTGCGCCGATCCGGTGGTGGCATGCGCAGGATACAGCTTGGCGGCAACGAACACGCCTTGCGCAAAGCCGCGCGCCACTTCGTCGGGATCGGTGGCATCGGTCAGATAGAGCGTCATCAGCGGGGTAAACCCGCTCGTCTCGCCCAGTGCCGCCGCGATTCGCGCGCGATAGGCGGCAACCCCTGCCACATCGGTCATCGGCGGATTGAGATTGGGCATGACGATCGCGCGGGCAAACTGGCGCGCAGTGAACGGTGCCACCCCCGCCAGCACGGCGCCATCGCGCAAGTGGACATGCCAGTCATCGGGGCGGCGGATGGTAAGAGTCGTGGTCATGGGCTTTCCCATACGCACCACAGCCCCTATCTGTCACCCATGCCGATCACCCAACCTGGCCCCCGCCTGTTCGACCGCGCCGTGGTGCGCCTGTCCCCGCTCGACGATCAGGAAGATGTCGCCGCCTTTTTGCAAGGGCTGGTGACCAATGACGTGACCGGGGCGCTGCCGGTGTGGGCCGGGTTGTTGACCGCGCAAGGCAAGGCGCTGTTCGATTTTCTGGTCTGGCGCGATGGCGCCTCGCTGCTGATCGATTGCGAGGCCGCATCGGCCGATGCGCTGGTACGGCGGCTGACACTGTATCGCCTGCGCCGCAAGATCGCGATCGCGCGCGACGATACGCTGGGCGTGTTCTGGCAGGCCGACACCGCCGCGCACGCTGTGCCCGACCCGCGCCTGCCCGGCCTCGGCTGGCGCTGGATCGCCCCGGTCGGCGATCACGACCAGCCCGCCGACGCCGCCTGGCTGGCGCACCGGCTGGCGCTGGGGGTGACCGAGGGACTGGCCGAACTCGGCAGCGACGCGACGCTGTGGCTGGAAACCAATGCCGCCGATCTCAACGGGGTCAGCTTTACCAAGGGCTGCTATGTCGGCCAGGAAAACACCGCGCGGATGAACTGGCGGCAAAAGGTCAACCGGCGGCTGGTGGTCGTGCCGATCGCGCAATCGCGCCCCGATCGGCAGCGTGCCGCCTATCCGGCGCTGGACCTGGCGGTCGATCATCTGCGGGTGGAAGATATCGCCACCCCGCCGTCCTGGATGGAACTGGCCTGATCAGCACTCGTCTTCGAGCGATTCGCGCAGCATCTGTTCGGCGCGATCGCGCGCGGCATGGCGCGGCAGTTCCAGCGCACGGCTGAGCGGTCCGCCCAGCAAGGCATCGCCCAGCGCCATCAGAGTCAGCGCCAGCGTGTTGTCACGCCGCTTTTCCCCGCCGAATTCGTCGAGATCGACCACCAGATCGTGGATCGTTTCGACAATCGGATCGAGCGCATCCTTGTTGCCCGTCACCAGCATCCACGATGCCAGCGCGCCCGCGCCTTCGCGATCGAACGCATCGAACGTCAGATCGACCACATCACGCGGGCTGCCCATGCCCGACCGGCTGGCCAGCACGGCCTCGCGGATGCGGGCGCAGATCGTTCCGGTCAGATGGCGCGCCAGTTCGCTCTGCAATCCGGCGGCCGATCCGAAATGGTGCAACAGGTTGGCATGGGTGCGGCCGATCATCGCCGACACCGCCTTGAGCGTCACCGCCTGCGGCCCATCCTCGATCAACAGCAGACGCGCTGCCTCCAGCGCGGTGGTGCGGCTTTCTTCGGGACTGAGACGCTTGCGAGTTGCCATTGGACCTGTTGATGCGACCCGGCGGATCGATCCCGCCAGATCGATCCGCCTAAGCCCGATGGCCGAAAATGGCAAGGAATCGCGAAGTTCGGTGTTACGCCGCGCGTCGCAGCATGTCCGGGTCTACCGGATCGTCGGCGGGTGCGCACAAGTCCAGCGCGTGAACTTCGCGTGCCAGGCCGCGTCGCTGGCCGGTGGGCGCAAACCCGAGCCCTGCCAGCACACGGGCACTGGCGGGGCAATCGGCGATCGGGCTGGCGACCAGCCGGCAATGCCCCAGCATGCGCGCCAGCGTCAACGCCGCGCGCGCCGCTTCGGTGGCATAGCCTTGCCCGCGCGCGTGCTGCGCGATCCATACGCCCAATTCGGTTTCACCCTGGTACGGCGCAAAACAGATCAGGCCGACCACATGTGCGCCATGCTGATCGGGTAATGTGATCAGGAATTGCGGGTGGCGCCACGCCTGTGGCCGTGCGGCCAGGACATGGGCGTGATCGCCAAGCGCAGTCTGGATGTCCGACCAGTCTTCTGGCCATGCCGGCCGCAAGAACAGCCGTTCGCTGCGAATGAACACGTGCGTTCTCCTACATCCGCCCCGCCCATCCATCCAGGCGAACCGTACGGCCGGGACATTCCCTTTGCCGAGCAGCTAACCGCCTGTGGTGACAAGGCTATTTCGACAAGCGCCGAATGCATCCGTTTTGCGGCAAACAGCGCCGCAAACCGGACGCATCGGGTGTCCTTGCGAGTTCTTGCCCAATTCGCTGCGGCGAATTGGGAGAGTCGGCACCGGCCCGCTCCCCCACCCGACCACCCATAGGGTACTATGGTCGGGTGGGGGAGCGGGCCGGTGCCGACTCTCGAAGCGCAAGCTTCGACAAGGACACAAAGACAACGGACGAGGGAGACGCAAAAAGAGGGAGACGGGCGGGGCCCTCTCCCTCAATCAGCCGGTGCGCGTTGCGCCCACCGGCAGGGCCATCCCGTCAGGATGGCCCGATATGACCATCCGCTTATTCGGCGGCTTCCGCCATCGCGTCGACCGATACGTATTTGCGGCCGAGCTTGCCCGAATGGAAACGCACGCGGCCATTGGCCGTGGCGAACAGGGTGTGATCGCGGCCCAGGCCGACGTTCACGCCCGGATAGACGCGCGTGCCGCGCTGACGAATGATGATGTTGCCACCAACCACGTCCTGGCCGCCGAACTTCTTAACGCCGAGGCGCTTCGACTGCGAATCGCGACCGTTGCGCGACGAGCCGCCTGCTTTCTTGTGTGCCATTTCAGAATGCTCCTAAATCTGGCCGAATCAGGCGACGGACAGGATGCGCAGCAGGGTCAACTGCTGGCGGTGACCGTTCTTGCGGCGATAGTTGTGGCGGCGACGCTTCTTGAAAACGATCACCTTTTCCGACTTCGCCTGCGCGATGATTTCGGCAGACACCGTCACTGCCGCAGGATCGGCCAGTTCGCCATCCTTGCCGGCCAGGAGGATGTCACCCAGCGTGATCGTTTCGCCGGCTTCACCCGCCAGCTTTTCGACCGCGATCTTGTCTCCGGCGGCGACCCGATACTGTTTGCCGCCCGTGCGCACGATTGCGAACATGGTTCCTGCTATCCGTTTCAAATGCCTGACCAACCCATATCGGCGAAAGACATGGTCCGGATGGCCATGGCGAATCGCAAACAGCGGGAATTGGGCGAAACCCCGCGAAATTGCGAAGTTCCTCAAAAGAGCGGCGCCGATAATCGAATGTGGCGTTGCTGTCAACATAACCCCGGCAAGAACCGCGAATGCGCCGACAACAACCGACCTGAGTGCCTGACCCGAAACGCGTGTTTCGGGAAGTCGGCACCGGCCCGCTCCCCCACCCGACCACTGGCGGTCGCTGCACGACATGCTATGGCACGCCGATGCCCGACCTGTCATCCCTTCGTTTGCCCGTGCTTGCGCTCGCCCTGACGCTTGGTGCGTGCACCGATACGGCACGCTTTCCCTCGCTGGCGCAGCGTCCCGCCGAAGCGGCCTATGCCGCAACCACCCCCGCCACCCCCGCGCCGCAACCGCCGGGCCATGCCGACAGCGCCATCCTGCACCAGATCGCTGCGCTGTCCGCCGACGCGGTGCGGGCACATGAAAGCTTTTCGCACAGCGCCGACGAGGCCGACCGGCTGGCGACTGCCGCGCGCGGCGCGCCCACCGGCAGCGAAGCCTGGGCCACCGCGACCACCGCGCTGGGCGCGCTCGATGCCGCGCGCAGCGCAACGCGCCAGACGCTGGCCGATCTCGATGCGCTGCGCGGAAAGACGGCGATATCGTCGGCCGAGGCGAATACGCCGTCAAGCCATGCGACCTATGCCGATGTCACCGATGCCGACAATGCCGTTGCCGGCATGCTGGCCGAAGAAGACGCGCGAATCGCCGCCTTGCACAAAGTGATCGGCGATTAACCCCAGCGGGCGCGATCGACGTGATCCTGCGCGCGCGGTTCGATCCAGCGCCAGCCTGCGGCAGTGCGTTCGCGCTTCCACAGCCACGATTCGCCCTTGAGGTGGTCCATCACGAAATCGGTGGCGGCAAAGGCATCGCGGCGATGGCGCGCGGCGCCGGCCACCAGCACGATCGGCGCACCAGGCGCCATTTCGCCGACGCGGTGCACGATCAGCAGCCCGTCAAGCTGCCAACGCCGCAGCGCGGTCTGTGCCAGCGCGCGAAATCCCGGCAGTGTCATCGGCGCATAGTGGCGGATGTCGAGCGCCTCGACCCCGCTGTCGGCGCGCACTTTGCCCAGAAAGCTGACCACGCCGCCCGCTTCGGGCACGCGGGCGGTAAACCGGGTCAGCTCGTCCGCCGGATCGAACGGCGCCTCGGCCAGCCGGACATCGATCACCCCTGCCCCCCGCTGACCGGCGGCAGAAATGCCAGTTCGTCCCCGCTGGCCAGCGTAATCCCGCCGCTTTCGGCGAGCAGCCGCCCGTTCAGCGCAAAGCGCACCCGATCGACCAGCAGCGCCACCGCCAGTTCGCGCGGCAATCCGGCCAGCACCTGATCGAGCGGTCCGGGTTCCACCGCCATTTCGGCCGTGCCCGCCAGATCCTCGAGTCGCCCCAGAAACACCAGCCGCGCGCTCATCCGCCGGTTACCGACATATGCCGCGCCAGCCGAGGCTTGCCCCCCGGCCCGGCAATGGCAAAGTCGTGGCGTTCCTGCTTTTCGCCCATCGCGCGGGCAAAGGCCGCGTCGAGCGCCGCCTCGCGATTGTCGCCACGCAGCGCGGCGCGCAGATCGACCTGCCCCTCGCCGCCCAGGCACATGAACAGTTGCCCGGTTGCGGTCAGCCGGACGCGATTGCACCCGGCGCAGAAATTGCCGGTCAACGGCGTGATGAACCCCAGCCGCCCACCGGTCTCGGCCACATCGACATAGCGCGCCGGGCCGCCGCTGCGCGCGGCGTTGGGCACCAGCGTCCAGCGCTGTTCCAAAGTGCGGCGCACCGCATCGAGCGGCAGATAATGGTCGAATCGGTCGGCTTCGACATCGCCCAGCGGCATGACCTCGATCAGCGTGATGGCGTGGCCCTGGCCATGCGCCCAGGCCACCAGATCGGGGATTTCGTCTTCGTTGACGCCCTTGAGCGCCACCGTGTTCAGCTTGACCGCCAGCCCCGCCGCGCGCGCAGCGGCAATACCCGCCAGCACGTCGTCCAGCATGTCGCGCCGCGCCAGCGTGGCAAACCGCGCGCGGTCGAGCGTATCGAGCGAGACATTGATCCGCCGCACCCCGGCAGCGGCCAGATCATCGGCAAATTCGGCCAGCCGCGTGGCGTTGGTGGTCAGCGTCAGCTCGTCGAGATCATGCCCGACATGGCGGCCCAGCGCGCGCACCAGATCGATCATGTCGCGCCGTACCAGCGGTTCGCCCCCGGTCAGCCGGATCTTGCGCACACCGCGCGCCATGAACGCGCGCGCCGCCAGATAGAGCTCTTCCAGCGTCAGCACTTCGGCGCGCGGCAGAAAGGTCATGCGTTCGGGCATGCAATAGGAACAGCGCAGATCGCAGCGGTCGGTAACCGACAGCCGCAGATAAGTGATCGATCGGGCGAATCGGTCGATCAGCGGGGCCGCAGCGGGCTCAAGGGGTTGGTACAGGTTCACCGCGACAGATATACGAAGTCGCGGGGGTAAGATTCAAGGTGCGATCCGCCATCGACAAACAGGGTTTCGCCGGTGGTCGCGCGCGCCGTGGCCAGGTGCAGCACCGCATCGGCGATATCGTCGGGCGTCGACAGCCGGCCGAGCGGCATCAGCGCGCGCAGTCGGTCCCACTGCACATCGTCGTAATCGTCGGTCGGCAGCGTCAGCCCCGGCGCCACCGCGTTGACCCGCACACGCGGCGCCAGAGCCCGCGCCAGCGTCCGTACCGAGGCATGGAGCGCCTGCTTCGACAGCGTATAACTGATCTGGTCGGGCACTGGATTGCGTATCCGCTGGTCAAGGATATGCACCACCGCGCCTTCGCCGCCCACGGTGGCGAGCGCATCGGCCAGCGCGCGGGTGAGCAGCAACGGTGTGTGACAATTTACCCGAAAGTGCAGGTCGAGACTGGCGGCATCGAACGTCTGCGCGCTGTCATCGCGAAACACCGAGGCGCAATTCACCAGCAGCACCGGCACACGCCCCGCCGCCGCGATCGCCGCCGGGATCAGCGCGTCGACCGCCGCCTGATCGGCCAGATCCGCCGCGAGCGAATGCACGGCCGCGCCGATCGTGGCGAGTTCGGCGACGAAGGCGGGGTCAAAGCTGTGTTCGTGGTGCGCGTGCAGCGCCAGATCGTAGCCCGCCTGCGCCAGTTTGCGGGCAATCGCCGCGCCGATACGCCGCCAGCCGCCGGTTATCAGCGCCAGGGGCCGATCGCCCGCGCGCATCATCCCCGCCGATGCCGGGTCAGCGTCATGCCGATCTCTTCGCCCGCTTCGCTGATCGCCAGCTTGACGATCTTCACCGTCACGCGTTCGATCCGCGCATCCTGTACGAACAGCGTTTCGGCGATGTGGTCACCGATCGATTCGATCAGTGTGAAATGCACGCCCTGCGGCAATCCGCGCGTCGCCGCGAATTTCAGATCCATATAGTTCTTGCTGGCGGCCAGCGGCGTGTCGGGCGAAAAGTGCGCCTCGGGCGCCAGCGCCACGCAGATCGATATGCGCAAGGGTTGCGGCCGTCCGGTCTCTTCCGAGTAAATCCCGGTCAGCACGTCGGTTTCGATATTGGCGACTTCGAGGATCAGACTGTCTTGCACGGCGCGGGCCTCTGACACCGGGTGGTGGCTTTGTCCAGCATCATGCCCGCGCAAAACGGCGATTTCGGCCATCATAATCTCCTCTAATCGCCCGACCAGCGTGCAAAGATCGCCGTTGGCAACACACGGGGGTTTTCGCCCGTTTCGGTAACGCCCAGATCGCCATGCTCGATCGTGCCGGGCAAGTGCTGCAACGCCTCGTTCAGCAACCCGGCCAGCGCCAGCGACGACATCCGCACGGCATAGACCGTCAAGAACAGGAAGCGGCTGTGTTTGTCCAGCACTTGCGCGCAATCGGCGATCAGGCCGGGCAGGCCATCTTCCAGCCGCCACACTTCGCCATCGGGTCCGCGCCCGAATTTGGGTGGATCGAGAATGATCCCGTCATAGCGCCGCGCGCGCCGCACTTCGCGCGCGGTAAACTTGACCGCGTCGTCGACGATCCAGCGAATTGGGCGTGCCTCCATCCCCGACAGCGCGGCATTGACGCGCGCCTGCGCCACCGATTTCTTCGACGCATCGACATGGGTGACCGGGCCGAAGCGAGACAGCGACAACGTGCCGACCCCGGTATAGCCGAACAAGTTGAGCGTGGCGGCATCGGTGCATCCGGCCAGCCGTTCGCCCATCCAGTCCCACACCGGGGCCATGTCGGGAAAGAACCCCAGATGCCGAAACGGCGTGCACGCGGCGGTAAACCGCACCTCGTCGCGCGCCAGCGGCCAGCCATCACGCGGCACCGGGCGATGAAAATGCCAGCGCCCGCCGCCGTCTTCGTCCGAACCGGGGATGAATTCGCCATCGGCCGACCAGTCGGCCAGCCGCGGGCTCCACAGCGCCTGTGGCTCGGGCCGGATAAACCGGTGCGGGCCATAGCGCTCCAGCTTGCGCCCGTGCCCCGAATCGAGCAGCGCGAAGTGATCCCACCCACTGCCCACCATCAACCGGGGCTGGAGGACCAGCGTGGCCATCAGGCGTGGCGCGGGGTGGCGCGCGCGGTGACGTAATCGCGCACCGTGTCGTAATCGCCGGGCAGGCGGTCATAGCGTTCAGCGCGGTCGAGCAAGTCGCCCATCCGCTCGGGCAAGGCCGGGTGCTGGCCGATCGCGGCATGGACCGCATCGCCAAACTTGGCCGGATGCGCGGTGGCCAGCGTCACCACCGGAACGTCGGCGGGCAGGCCCTGTTCGTCACGCGCGGCCTGCAAGGCGATCGCGGTGTGCGGATCGATCACTTCGCCACATGCCGAAAAGGCCCAGCGTTGCGCCGCGACCATGCCATCGGCATCGACCCGCGCGCTGGTGAACAGCCGCGCCATCGCCGCGCGCTGCGCATTGGTCAGTTGCAGCGCGCGCGTCGTCTCGAACGTTTGCATCTGCGCCGCAACCAGCCCGGCATCGCGCCCGGCGGCATCGAACAGCAGGCGTTCAAAATTGGACGAGACCTGGATATCCATCGACGGCGCAGCGGTCGGCGTGACCGTCCCGGCCGAATAGTCGCCGCTGGACAGCGCGCGGTGGAGGATATCGTTGATATTGGTCGCCACGATCAGGCGTTCGATCGGCAGCCCCATCTGCGCGGCGACATAGCCGGCGAACACATCGCCGAAATTGCCCGTCGGCACCGCGAAGGCCACTTTGCGGTGCGGCGCGCCCAATTGCAGCGCGGCGGCGAAATAATAGACCACTTGCGCCATCAACCGGGCCCAGTTGATCGAATTGACCGCCGCGATGCCGAACCGGCCGGTGACCGCCGCATCGTTGAACATGCGCTTCACGGTCGCCTGCGCGTCGTCAAAGCTGCCGTCGATCGCCACGTTGTGCACATTGCTCGCCAGCACGGTGGTCATCTGGCGGCGCTGCACTTCGCTCACCCGCCCCTGCGGGTGGAGCATGAAGATATCGACTTTGGCACGCCCGGCAACCGCATCGATCGCCGCCGAACCGGTATCGCCCGAGGTCGCGCCGACGATCGTCAGGTGATCGTCGCGGCGGGCCAGAAATTCCTCGAACAGCAGCCCCAGCAATTGCAGCGCCACGTCCTTGAATGCCAGCGTCGGGCCGTGGAACAGTTCGAGCAGCCACTGGCGTTCATCAAGCTGCTTGAGCGGGGTGACGGCGGCATGGGCAAACCGTCCATAGGCCGCCGTGGTCAGCTCCAGCAGGCGTTCGGGGGTCAGGCTGTCGCCGACAAACGGCTGCATCACGCGCTGGGCCAGTTGCGCATAAGGCAGGCCCGCCATCGCGGCGATATCGGCGTGTGAAAACTGCGGCCAGGCTTCGGGCACATAGAGCCCGCCGTCACCGGCCAGGCCCGCCAGTGTCACACCTTCGAAATCGAGCGCGGGCGCTTGCCCCCGCGTGCTGACATAGATCATCGCAAACCCCGTGTGGTCGCCGGGGCGACTAGCCGCGATGGCCGCCAATGGCAACCGATCAGCGGGTCACCGCTTGCGCAGCGCCAGCAGATAGATGACCAGCGCCGTCGCGGCGAAACAGAACCACTGGATCGCATAGGCGAAATGGTTGTTGGGAATGTCGTGCAGATCGGGTCGCGCATTGGCGGCCAGCCCGGCCAGCGGCGGATCGGCGACGATGTGCCAGTCGAGATTGCGCGACAGCGCGCTTGCTTCGGGCAGCACCACCCCGGACTTGATCCCCGGCACGGCAATCCCGGTCAGCACGCCGCCGGTCCATTGCACCGGCGCCACGCTCATCGACCAGCCCAGCACCACCGGCAGCAGGGTGGCCGCATCGCCCGACCGATGGATGCACAGCACGACATGCGCCCACCCCGATTGCCCTGCGGCATTGGTCCCGCCGACCACTTGATCGGCACTGGTTTGGGGGCACGACCAGCGAATATGGCGAAAACCCGCATCCTGCGGCAGATCGGCGCCGGCGATCACCAGCGGCGCAGGGATCGCATCGGCGGCGGCAAACCGCGCCAGCATCGCCTCTTTCCACGTCTTGCGCTGCAATTGCCAGATGCCCAGGCCAATCATCGCGGCCACCGCCAGCAGCACGACCAGCGTCGCCAGCACCGGGGGACGCCGTTTCATGCCGTGGTCCTCCGCACCAGCCGAAGCGCGCCAACCATCGCCACCACGACCACCGGGGGCCAGATCAGCGCATGGACCCACAGCGGCGGATGCAGCGTATCATCAAGCTTGAGTGCGGCCAGCACCAGCACCACGATCAGCGTCAGCACGACGGGATAGAGCACGCGCCGGGGCGGCACGCGCGAAGCATCGAACATCGTATCGTCCCGTGCCGCGTCCGTCGCGAAAAGGGCAGCCCGGTCGATCCCGGGCTGCCCTTTTGCAGCAGCAGTCGTGTCGGGCGGGTTATTCAACCACGGCGCCCCAGTTGCCCCAGACATAGATGGCGACAAACAGGAACAGCCAAACCACGTCGACGAAGTGCCAGTACCACGCCGCCGCTTCGAAACCGAAGTGCTGACGCGGGGTGAAATCGTCCTGATAGGCCCGCACCAGGCAGACGATCAGGAAGATCGTGCCGCAGATCACGTGGAACCCGTGGAACCCGGTCGCCATGTAGAACACCGAACCATAGGTGTTCTTGCCAAAGGCAAACGGCGCATGGGCATATTCGAATGCCTGGATCGAGGTGAACAGCATACCGAGCAGGATCGTTGCCCACAGCCCGCGTTTCAGATCGACGCGGTTGCCATGGATCAGCGCGTGGTGCGCCCAGGTCAGCGTCGTGCCCGAACACAGCAGGATCAGCGTGTTGAGCAAGGGCAGATCAAAGGCGTTCATCACTTCCTTGATCGCCTTTGGCGGCCATTGCCCGCCGATCACCTCAAGCGCGAGCTTGGACGGGAACAGCGAAAAGTCGAAGAACGCCCAGAACCAGCCGACGAAGAACATCACTTCGGAAGCGATGAACAGGATCATGCCATAGCGCTGGTGCAACTGCACCACCGGGGTGTGATGCCCCTCGTGTGCTTCCTTGATGACATTGCGCCACCACGAAAAGAACGTGAGCGCGACGCCCAGCACGCCCGCGGCCAGAATGCCGGGCCCACCGGGCATCTTGTGCATCGAAAAGACCAGTCCGGTGAACATGGTCAGCGCCGAAAACGCGCCCACAATCGGCCAGATGTCGGGCGGCAGGATATGATAATCGTGATTTTTGGCGCCAGCCATGATCGTCCCATTTCCCCAATGTGTGAGGTATTCTTGGCCCCCGCGACAAGCCGCGCCAGACCGCTTTCACCGAAGGCTTAGCGACTCTGTCGGTGTCGGACAAGCCCTGCGTGATCAACCCGCAGCGTTGGCCGCAGGAAGGAATGTATAGGACAGCGTGATCTCGGGAATACGGTTGGCATTGGGGTCCGTCAGGATCGCCGGATCGACGTAATAGATCACCGGCATGCGCACTTCCTGCCCGGGCTCAAGCCGCTGATTGTTGAAGCAGAAGCACTGGATCTTGTGAAAATAGATCCCGGTCTGTTCGGGTGTGACGTTGAACACCGCGCGGCCCACTACCGCATGATCGCTGGTGTTCTTGGCATAGAACATCGCCAGTTTGCGTTCGCCGACATGGCCGTCCTGGGTCACTTGCAGGGGGCGGAACAGCCAGGGCATGCCCGGTGCGACATTCGCGTCAAACCGGATGGTGATCATCTGGCCGGTGGCGCGCACGTTGGCGGCCTGTTCGCTGGTGGCGCGCTGGGTGGTGCCGGCATAGCCGGTGGCCTGGCAGAACGCGCGATAGAACGGCACCGCCGCAAAGCCCATTCCCAGCATGGCCAGCGCCACGCCCGCCATGATCACCCCGACCTTGCGATTGGCCCGCGTCGTGCGATCGGGGTTGGTCGCCATGGTCAGTGCGAGTCCGTCGGTTCGGCGGCGGGTGGCGTCATCGCCATCTGGTGGCGCAGATCCGCCGCGTTCTTGATCTTGACCAGCGAGATCACGAAAAACAGCACGACCAGCGCACCGAGGACCAGCGCCAGCGCGCGCGAACGCGATTTCTGCCGGGCGCGAAATGCGGCCAGTTCGGTCGGGGTCATCGGCTGTGTCATCGATCAGGCTCCGGCCGTGGTGGCGAGGTGGTCGACCACCAGCATGCCAAACAGAACAAACAGATAGAGAATGGAATATTTGAACAGGCGCTTTTCCGGCGTCATCGCATCATCGGCAGGCAGCGGCCGCCGCAACCCGACATGCGCCGACAGCGCAAGGAAGCCAAGACCGAGGCCGAGCGCCGACAGGCCATAGATCCGCCCCGTATAGCCCAGCCACCACGGCAACAGCGTCAGCGGCAGCAACACCACGGCATAGCCCAGGATCTGATGGCGGGTCGAACGTTCCCCCGCGACCACCGGCATCATCGGAATACCGACATTCGAATAATCGATCTGCACAAACAGCGCGAGTGCCCAGAAGTGCGGCGGCGTCCACAAAAAGATGATCAGGAACAGCAGCACCGGCATCAACGTGATGTGCCCGGTAACCGCAATCCACCCGATCAGCGGCGGAAACGCGCCCGCCCCTCCGCCGATGACGATGTTCTGCGGCGTGCGCGGTTTCAGCCAGACGGTATAGATCCACGCGTAATAGAAGATCGACAGCGCCAGAATGCCCGCGGCCAGCCAGCCGATCGCCAGCGCCATGGTGATCACCGCACCGCACGACAGGGCAACCCCGAAATCGCGCGCCGAAATCGGGTCCATCCGTCCGGCAGGCAAAGGCCGGTGGCGCGTGCGCTTCATGCCCGCGTCGATATCGGCTTCCCACCACATGTTGAGCGCGGCGGCACCGCCCGCCGCCACCGCGATGCACAAGATCGCGGTAAAGCCCAGCACCGGATGCACATGCCCCGGCGCGGCCAGCAACCCGCACAGCCCGGTAAAGATCACCAGCGTCATCACGCGCGGTTTGGTCAGCGCAAAAAAATCGCGCCATTCGGCGGTCATTGGCGCAACGATCGGGGATGGCTGGACAGTCGACATGATCTGCGGGCCTATAAGCCCCCGCGCGGCGCAGGGAAAGCGAAAGCGGTGTGCACAGGTGGTTGCAATTTCCGAGCAGCGCGCCAACATAACCCAATCCGATCGATGGAGTTTTCCCCTGATGCGCCCGTTTGGCACCTTTTGCGTGATGGCCGCCGCCGCGATGCTGTCTGCTGTTCCCGCCGCTGCCGCCGTTCACGCACCGCAAGTCGGCGTGGCCAGCTTTGACCAGTTGGCCCAACCTTTGCCGCTGCCCTATGACACCCATGCCGATGCCGACCGCGCGGTGACCGAGGCGCGCCAGCGGGCGATTGCCGGTCACAAGCTGCTGCTGATCGATCTGGGCGGCAACTGGTGCCTCGATTGCCGTATTCTGGCCGGAACGATCGAAACCCCCCGGCTCAAGGCGTTTGTCGAGGCCCACTACGAAGTGGTAACGGTGGATGTCGGCCGGTTCGACAAGAACGGGCAGATCGCGGCGCGCTATGGCATCACCGGGCGCCTGCAGGGCGTGCCGTCGGTGTTGGTGGTCGAACCGCACAGCAACAAGCTGATCAACCAGGGGCACACCGCCGCGCTTGCCGATGCACGGTCGATGTCGCCGCAGGCGCTGGCCGACTGGCTGGCGAGCTGGGTCGGCTGATCAGTCGAGACTGGCCAGCCAGCCAAGCAACAGGCGGTTGACTTCGTCCGGGCGTTCCTGCTGGGTCCAGTGGCCGCATCCTGCCAGCATGTGCCCTTCGACGCGGGGGGCAAAGTGGCGCATCATCGCCACCGGGTCGGTGATCTGGCCGAACAGCGTGCTGGCCGGATCGCGCGTGCCGCCAATATAGAGCGCGCGTTGTTCCAGCTTGCGCCCGGCCAAGGGTGACAGCCAGGCGTAGTCGGCCTCGTGGTTGCGATAGCGATTGAGCGGACCACGCAGGCCCGAGCGCGTGAATTCGCCGGTGTAATAGTCGAGATCGGCCTCGGTCAGCCAGGCGGGCAACGCCGCAGGTGCACGCAGGCCATCAAGCAGCAAGGCATCGACCGGCTTGACCGGCCAGGCGCCGTCGGGCGCTTCCCCGCCGATCGAGGTCAGAAACAGCGTCAGGAAACGGCGGATGTCGGCTTCAAGCTCAGCCTCGGCCCGGCCTGGCTGCTGAAAGTATTCCTGATAGAAAAACAGCCCCTTGGCAGTGAACTTTTCGCGAAACACTTCGGTAAACGGGCGCGATGGGGCGCCGGTGAACGGCACCGACAGCCCAGCCACGGCGCGAAACAGGTCGGGATGGACAAACGCCGAATTCCACACGATCGGCGCGCCCCAGTCGTGGCCGACCAGGATTGCCGGGGCATCGGGCGACAGCGCGGCCTTTAGCGCGACCAGATCGCCGACGATCTGTTCCATGGCATAGGCGGCCACATCGTGCGGCTTGTCCGACCCGCCATAGCCGCGCACGTCGATCGCCGCGACCGTAAAGCCTGCCGCCGCGACAGGGCCGATCTGATGGCGCCACGAATACCAGCTTTCGGGAAAACCGTGGACCATGATGACCAGCGGGCCCTGCCCTTCAATCGCCACGCGCAAGGCAATATGCCCCAGATCGATTCGCCGCAATTCCGGCATCGTCCGCTCCCTGTTTGATTTAAGCGATCACTTAACACGCCGATCCGGGCCTGCAAACGCAAAACGCCCCGGCGTTGCGGCCGGGGCGTCGCGCATGACAATGATGATGCGATCAGTGCGCGGCGGCAGTGTCGATCACCGGCAGGGTTTCGAACTGGTGGAACGGCGGCGGCGAGGACAGCGTCCACTCCAGCGTCGTGGCGCCTTCACCCCAGCAATTGGCCTCTGCCTTGCGGCCGAACGTGAACGCATAGGCGATGTTGATAAAGAAGATCACGATGCTGACCGACATGATCATATAGCCGTCGGTGGCCAGCGTGTTCCAATGTTCAAACGCCGGGGCATAATCGGGATAGCGGCGCGGCATGCCCTGCAACCCGAGGAAATGCATCGGAAAGAACAGCAGGTTCACGCCGACGAAGAAGAACGCGAACTGCAGGTTCGACAGGAATTCGCTGTGCCAGCGGCCGCTCATCTTGGGAAACCAGTAGTAGAACCCGGCAAACAGCGAGGTCACCGCGCCAAGCGACAGCACATAGTGGAAATGCGCCACCACGTAATAGGTGCCATGCAGGTTGTCGTCGATGCCGCCGTTCGACAGCACCACCCCGGTCACACCACCGATGGTGAACAGAAAGATGAACCCGATCGCCCAGACCATCGGCGATTTGAATTCGATCGAACCGCCCCACATCGTCGCGATCCACGAAAAGATCTTGATGCCCGTGGGCACCGCGATGACCATGGTTGCGGCGGTGAAGTACATCTTGGTGTCGACATCGAGACCGGTGACATACATGTGGTGCGCCCACACGACAAAGCCGACCACGCCGATCGCGACCATGGCATAGGCCATGCCCAGATAGCCGAACACCGGCTTTTTCGAGAACGTCGAGATGATCTGGCTGATGATCCCGAAACCGGGCAGGATCATGATATAGACTTCGGGGTGACCGAAGAACCAGAACAGATGCTGGTACAGGATCGGATCACCGCCACCGGCCGGATCGAAGAAGGTCGTGCCGAAATTGCGGTCGGTGATCAGCATGGTGATCGCCGCCGCCAGCACCGGCAGCGCCAGCAGCAACAGGAACGCGGTGACCAGCACTGACCACACGAACAGCGGCATCTTGTGCAGGGTCATCCCCGGCGCGCGCATGTTGAAGATGGTGGTGATGAAGTTGATCGCGCCCAGGATCGAACCCGCGCCCGCCAGGTGGAGCGAGAAGATCGCGAAATCGACCGCCGGCCCGGGCGACCCGTTGGTCGACAGCGGGGCATAGACCGTCCAGCCGGTACCCGCGCCATTGCCCACCCCGCCCGGCACGAACGCCGACATCATCAGCGAACAGAACCCGACAAAGGTCAGCCAGAACGAGATGTTGTTCATGCGCGGAAAGGCCATGTCGGGCGCGCCGATCATGATCGGCACAAACCAGTTGCCAAACCCGCCGATCAGCGCAGGCATGACCATGAAGAACACCATGATCAGACCGTGCGCGGTGATCAGCACGTTCCACAAGTGAAGCTGCTGGTCAAAGCTGGGGTTCTTTTCGCCCAGAAACGCGGCCACGTGGCCAAGGTACTGGATGCCCGGATGGGCCAGTTCGGCGCGCATGATGCCCGAAACGGCACCGCCGACCACGCCCGCAAAAATCGCGAAGATCAGATAGAGCGTGCCGATGTCCTTGTGATTGGTGGACATGAACCAGCGCGCGAAAAAGCTCGGCTTGTGGTCGTGCGCATCGTGACCGTGCGCATCGAAGCCTTCGTGGTCAGCAGGAATAGTGGCCATGGAACTACGACCCTCGATTGGGAATGGGTGTCAGGCGCCGGTTTTGGCAGGAGCCGCGGCGGCAGTCTTCGGCGTGGCCGAGGCAGGCGCCCCGACAGTGCCGCCCTGGGCCTTTACCCAGGCTTCGAATTTGGGACGCGGCAACGCTTCGACCACGATCGGCATATAGCCGTGGCGAACGCCGCACAGTTCCGTGCACTGCCCGTAATAGACGCCGGGCTCATCGATATGCAGCACTTTCTCGTTGATCCGGCCGGGCACGGCGTCAAGCTTGAACCACAGCGACGGCACAGAGAAGGAATGGATCACGTCCGATCCGGTCGTCTGCAGGCGGATATCTTCGCCCGCGGGAACCACCATGCGGTTGTCCACCGCCAGTTGTTCCTGTTCGCCGTGCTTGGTCGCTTCGCCGGGGGGCAGGATGTTCGAGATCACCTCGAACCCGCCGTTGTCGGGATAAGTATAGCCCCAGTACCACTGATAGCCGGTAACCTTGACGGTCAGCGCGCCCTTGGGCGGGGCCTTGTACTGGTGGGCGAGCAGACGGATCGACGGCACCGCGATGACCACCAGGATCAGCACCGGCAGCAACGTCCAGACCACTTCGATCACGGTGTTGTGGCTGGTCTTCGATGCGACCGGGTTGGCACGACGGTTGAACCGCCCCACCACATAGATCAGCAGGAACAGCACCAGCAGCGACACCACCGTGATGATCGGCATCAACAGCGCATCGTGCATGCGCAGCGCTTCCTTGCCGATCGGCGAATACTGGTCCTGAAAACCGATCGCACCGGGAATCGGCTGGCCTTTGCCGGGGGTCGGCCGCATCGGCACATAGGCATCCGCAGCTGCCGTCGACGCGACGGGTGCAGGTGATGCGGCAGGTGCAGGCGCCGCGACTGTTGCGGCAGCAGGCGCCGCCGTCTGTGCCAGCGACAGTGACGGCGCAAGGACCATTCCAGCGGCCAGCCCGACCGCGAACAAGGCCTTTGTTACGGCACGGGAAATTTCGGCTATCCTCATCGTCGAACGATCCGATCCCTTCTTGCGCCCGGTCAAACACAACCTGGCACT
The DNA here is from genome assembly GCF_001519065.1 of Novosphingobium sp. FSW06-99. Classification (GTDB taxonomy): domain Bacteria; phylum Pseudomonadota; class Alphaproteobacteria; order Sphingomonadales; family Sphingomonadaceae; genus Novosphingobium. Next base: position 421,100 of record NZ_KQ954254.1, on the reverse strand, counting down.
ACCCAACTTATACAGGTTTATGCTGGGCGCTATATGCGTGTTTCACAGGGGGCTCAAGCGCCCGCGGGTGCATTTTTTCACCCTTGTGACGCGCAACTGCGCCACAACTGCCCCTCTGGCCCCGCCGCGAACCTGCGCGAATTGGCTAAAAAGGCTTGCCCCCGCCGCGCGCTCGCGCCATTTGCCCGCAATGCACCCCGCCCGCACGTGCGGGCAGACTGCCACCAGCGACCGGATACCCATGCAAGACAGCGAAATCCTTTCCGAATTCCGCGCCAGCGGGGCCCTGCTCGAAGGGCATTTCCTGCTGTCTTCGGGCCGCCACAGCGCGCATTACCTGCAATGCGCACGCGTGTTGATGGACCCGATGCGCGCCACCCGGCTGGCCTCGGCACTGGCCGCCTCGTTTCCGCGCGAATTGCGCCAGCAGATCCAGAAAGTGGTCTCGCCGGCGATGGGCGGGGTGATCATCGGGCATGAAATGGGCCGCGCGCTGGGCGTCGAGGCGATGTTCGTCGAGCGCCCGACCGGCACGTTCGAACTGCGCCGGGGCTTTGCCCTGCAACCGGGCGAGCGCGTGCTGCTGGTCGAAGACGTGGTGACCACCGGCCTGTCGAGCCGCGAGGCGATTCGCGCGGTCGAGGCCGCGGGCGGGGTGGTCATCGCGGCGGCCGCACTGGTCGACCGTTCGGCGGGCAGCGCCGATCTGGGCGTGCCGTTCCACCCCCTGATCACGCTCAGCTTTCCGACATACGCCCCCGAAGAGGTGCCGGCCGAGCTTGCCACCACGCCCGCGATCAAGCCGGGCAGCCGCGCCGCATGACCGTGCCCGGCGGCCCGCCCCGGCTGCGGCTGGGGGTCAACATCGACCATGTCGCGACCGTGCGCAACGCGCGCGGCGGCGACCATCCCGATCCGGTGCGTGCGGCCGAAATCGTCGCCAGCGTCGGCGGTGACGGGATCACCGCGCATTTGCGCGAAGATCGCCGCCATATCCGCGACGACGATATTGCGCGCATCCAGGCCGCCACCGATCTGCCGCTGAATTTCGAAATGGCGGCGACCGAGGAAATGGTCGCCTTTGCGTTGAAGCACCGTCCCCACGCCGCGTGCATCGTGCCCGAACGGCGCGAGGAACGCACCACCGAAGGCGGGCTCGATGCGGCCGGGCAACACAACCGGCTGGCCCCGATCATCACGCGGCTGGGCGAAGCGGGCATCCGCGTCAGCCTGTTCATCGCCCCCGAGGCGCGCCAGATCGAGGCGGCAATACGGCTCGGCGCGCCGGTGGTCGAACTGCACACCGGCGAATATGCCCATGCCACCGGCGCAGCGCGCGCGGTCGAATTGAAACGGATTGCCGACATGGCCGCGCTGGCCGCGCGCAACGGTATCGAGCCCCATGCCGGGCACGGGCTGACGTATGACAATGTGCAGCCGATCGCGGCGATCCCGCAATTGGCCGAACTCAACATCGGGCATTACCTGATCGGCGAGGCCATCTTTACAGGGCTGGCCGATGCGGTGCGGCGGATGCGCGAACTGATGGATCTGGCGCGGTGATCATCGGACTGGGATCGGACTTGTGCAACATCGAGCGGATCCAGGCCTCGCTCGACCGGTTTGGCGAACGGTTTGAAGCGCGGGTGTTCACCGCTGCCGAACGCGCAAAGGCCGCGCGTCGCCCACTCACCCGCGCCGGCACGCTGGCCAAGCGGTTCGCCGCCAAGGAAGCCTATTCCAAAGCGGTCGGCACCGGGTTTCGCGCGGGCGTGTTCATGAAGGATATCGGCGTGATCAACGCCCCGTCCGGCGCGCCGACGCTGGCGCTGACCGGCGGCGCGGCCGCGCGGCTGGCGGCGATCACCCCGCCCGGATACGAAGCGGTGGTGCATCTGACGCTGACCGACGACCACCCCTGGGCACAGGCCTTTGTGGTGATCGAGGCACGCGCGATCGCAACCCCGGCATGACCGACCCCACCCCGCCCGCCACCCCCCGCGAACAGACCGGCCCCGACTGGCTGGTTGAACTGCGCGGGCTGGTGCTGATGCTGGCCGCGGTCATCACGTTTCATTCGCTGGTGGCCAAACCGTTCTATATTCCGTCGATTTCGATGATGCCCAACCTGCTGGTGGGCGACCGGCTGGTGGTGTCGAAATACCCTTATGGCTGGTCGTGGGTATCAGCCTCGTTCCACGTGTTGCCGCGTTCGCATGTGCGGCTGTTTCCGGCCACGCCCGAATATGGCGACATCGTCATCGCCGTGCCGCCCAACCGCGACGAGGATTATATCAAGCGGGTGGTGGCCCTGCCGGGCGATCGCATCGCGGTGGTCGGCGGGCAGATCGTGCTGAATGGCAAGCCCGTGCCACAAGTGCCGCAGGCACCGCTGATCCTGCCGATCGACGCAAACCAGCCGTGCGACCCCGACGATTTTCCGGGGCTGCGCTTTCGCGGGCCCGACGGGCGGGGCTATTGCGAATTGCCGATTTATCGCGAGACGATGCCCAATGGTGCGACATATCGCATCATCGACCACCGCGACGAACCGCTCGACCACTATCCCGAAATCCGTGTGCCCGCCGGCCATGTCTTTCTGATGGGGGACAACCGCGACAATTCGGCCGACAGCCGCGCACCGATCGAAAGCAACGGCCTGGGCGGCCCGGTGCCGCTGTCAAGCATCGGCGGGCGCGCCGAATTCATCACCTTTTCGCTCGACGGCAGCGAGACGTGGAATCCGCTAAGCTGGTGGAATGCCTTGCGATCCGGGCGCGCATGGACCAGATTGCGACCGATGATTGTCGGACAGAGGCATTGATGGACGGGCTGGACGCCGCAGAACCGCAAGCGACCGGCCCGACCGATATCCGCGACGGTCTGGTGCGGACCGAGGCCAAGCGCGCACTGGTGTGGATCGGCATTGCCGCGCTGGTCATGCTGGCGGTCTATCTGGCACAGCCGTTGATGGTGATCTTTGGCGGGATCGTGTTTGCCGCGATGATCGATGGCGGCCAACGGCTGCTGGCGCGCGTCATCCCGTTTGTGCCGCGCGGGTTGCGCATCGCGCTGGTGCTGCTGGGCGCGGTCGCCTTTCTGGTGTGGCTGGTGCTGTTTGCGGGCAACCAGATCGCCGCGCAGGCCGCCGCCTTTCCCGAACTGGTCCGCACCGAGGCACAGCGATTGAGCGATCTGGCGCGCGCGCATGGCCTGCTGTCGCGCACGATCGATATTCCCGCGCTGACCGGGCGTGTTGCCGAACAGCTTGCCGGTGGCATGGGCCAGTTCACGCGCGCGGTGGGCGGGCTGCTGGGCGGGTTCACCACGGCCTTTCTGATCGTCATACTGGGCATCTATTTCGCGGCTGAGCCCGATCTCTATCAGCGCGGGGTGGCCTGGCTGCTGCCCGCGCGCAGCCGTCAGGACTGGCACGGCACCGCGCAAGTGATGGGCCGTTCGTTGCGGCGGCTGCTGTTCGGGCGGCTGATCGGCATGGCGTCGGAAGGGCTGGCGACCTGGCTGCTGCTGTCGGCGTGGGGGGTGCCGATGGCCGCACTGCTGGGCCTGTTGACCGGGCTGCTGGCGTTTCTGCCCAATATCGGTGCGCCGATTTCGGGCAGTCTGATGATCCTGGTGGGCTTTTCGGCCGGGGCGCACAGCGGGATCTATTGCATCGTGGTCTATGCGCTGGTGCAACTGGTCGATGGCAACGTGGTCGTCCCGATGGTCGCCAAACGCACCGCCGATCTGGCCCCGGCGCTGGTGCTGGGCGCGCAGTTGATCTTTGGCGTGCTGTTCGGCCTGCTGGGCCTGATGCTTGCCGATCCGCTGGTGGCCATGGTCAAGATCGCGCTGGAACGTCAGGCGCGGCGCAATCTGGCCAACGCCCCCGCCGCGCCCCGATCCGGAGAGGATTGAGGCGGTGACGCGCACCGTGGCCGGGTTCGGCCTGCTGATGATCGTCATGACCGTGATTGCGGTGGTCGTCGGGCACCTGACCTGGCCATTGGTGGAGGCCCGGCGGATGGCCCCGCGCGTGGCATTCGAAACGCTGCCCGCGCTGCCACCCGATGCCTATGACGCCCCCGCGATGTGGATCGCGCGGCCCGATCTCCCCCGCGATCCGGCGCGCTATCTGCCCCCCGGCGTGGGGCACGGCACGGCGGGCCGGGCCTATGTGTTCTTTCTGCATCCGACCACCTTCATGGGTCGCAACCACTGGAACGCGCCGCTCGATCACGCCGATTCGCGCATGCGGGCCGATCTTGCCGTGCGGTCGATGGCCAGCGTGTTCAACGATCAGGCGGGGATATGGGCGCCGCGTTATCGCCAGGCAGCGCTCGGCACGTTGCTGGTCGATCGCGCGGAATCGCCCGCCGCTCTGGCGATTGCCGAAGGCGACGCGCGCGCCGCGTTTGGCGTGTTTGTGCGCCAGATCCCGCCCGGCGCGCCGATCGTGCTGGTCGGCGACGGCCAGGGTGCACTGATCGGTCTGCATCTGCTGCGCGACATGGTGCACGGCACCGCACTGGCCCCACGCGTGGTCGCGGCCTATCTGGCGGGCTGGCCGGTATCGCCCACGCACGATCTGCCGCGCACCGGCATGGCCGCCTGCGCACGCCCCGGCCAGACCGGCTGTATCATGGCCTGGATGACCTTTGCCGATCCCGCCGACCCGCGCGCGATCCTGAACATGGCCTCGCACTATCCCGCGCTCGATGGCCGCCATCCCGACGACCGGCCGCTGTGCACCAATCCGCTGACCGGCGGGCAAAGTGCCGATGCGCCCGACAGCGCCAATCTGGGCAGCCTGGCCACCGGCAACGAACTGCGCCTGCCCGCGCTCGTGTGGCCCTCCAAAGGTGCGCGCTGCGACCCTGCGCGCGGCATTCTGCTGGTCACCGGCCCACCACGGCTGGGCGATATCATCCTGCCCGGCAACGACTATACATTCTATGACTTCGCGCTGTTCTGGCGCACCTTGCGCGCCGATGTGGCCACGCGCGAGGCGACCTGGTGGCGGGAGCACCACGCATCATGATCCACATGGCAACCGGCCCGTTCCGCGATGAATTGCCCGAAGGCGGCGTGCTGATGGGGCTCGATCCCGGCACCAAGACGATCGGCCTGGCACTGTGCGATGCCGGCTGGCGCTTTGCCAGCCCGACCAAGACGATCATCCGGCGCAAGTTCCGCGACGACAAGGCCGAGATTGCCGCGGTGATCGCCGCGCGCGCCGTGCGCGGGCTGGTGATCGGCCTGCCGCTCAACATGGATGGCAGCGACAGCCCGCGCGCACAGGCGGCGCGCGCCATGGCGCGCAATCTGGCCGATCTGGGCCTGCCGACGCTGATGTGGGACGAACGCTGGTCGACCGTCGCCGCAACCCGCGCGATGATCGATCAGGACATGAGCCGCGCACGCCGCGCCGAACGCATCGATGCCCATGCCGCCGCGCTGATCCTGCAAGGCGCGATCGACGCGCTGGCCGGGGCGGCGTTCTGAAGGGTTGCATTGCGCAACCGGCCCATGCAGGACGATGCGATGAATGATCCGCAATCCCCGCCAGAATCTCCGCTCGACCGTTTTATCAACGCCGCCGGGTTCAATCCGCGCGACTGGACCGCGCACATGAATGCCAATGGCCACAGCGGTTTCATCGGCATGCAATATCGCGACCATGGCGATATCTGGATCGAACTGGGGTTCGACTGGCGCGAAGATCTGGTCGGTGATCCCGATACCGGTGTGCTGGCTTCGGGTCCGATCATCAGCCTGCTCGACAACGCCACCTCGATGTCGGTGTGGACCCGTGTCGGCCGGTTCAGCCCCCAAGTGACGCTGGACTTGCGGATCGATTACACCCGCGCCGCAACGCCGGGCAAATCGATCGTCGCGCGCGCGGAATGCTATCAGGTGCGCCGGTCGATGGCGTTTGTGCGCGGGATTGCCCATGACGGCGACATCACCGATCCGGTCGCCCATGCGGCGGGCATCTTCATGCTGGTCGACGGGCAGGAGTGGGTGAAATGAAGAGCACCGAACTGCCCCCTTATGCCCGCGCGATGGGCATGGAACTGGCCGGAACCGATGACGGCAGCCCAGTGATCGCGATCGATTTTTCGCCACGCGCGATGGGCCGTCCCGGGTTCTTTCACGGCGGAGCAATCGGCGGCGTGCTGGAAATGGCGGCGTTTGCCGCGCTGAGCGCCGAACTCGAACGCCAGGGTGTCGCTGTGCGGATCAAGCCGATCAACATCAGCACCGAATACTTGCGCGCAGGGCTTCCCGAACGGCTCTATGCGCGGGGCGAAGTGGTGCGGGCGGGCCGCCGTGTCGCCAATGTGCGGATCGAGGCCTGGCAATCCGACCGCACCCGCCCGGTGGCAAGCTGCTGGATGAATTTCCTGCTGTCGCCAAAAAAACCCTAAATCCGCAACTCGACGACGATCCCGTCGGGCTCCGGATCACCCGGTGCCAGCCGCAGGGCATCGGCGCGCGCGCGCGCCAGGATGGCGGGTGGTACATCGGCGCCGATGATCAGCGCATCGGCGTGGCCCAGCAGACGCGCGTGGCGCAATGTCAGGTCTTCGGGGTCGGCACTGGTCAGGTGGATGACATGGCGCCCGGTCGCATTGGGCGCGGCCCCGTCGATCCAGCGCGCCACGGCATCGTCGGCCTGTTCGCGCATGGGATCAAGCGTGCCGCCCGGTGCCAGCGCGGCATCGAGCCCGCGCCGCCGCAGCGCCGCATCGGGCCAGCGCGCGCGCAAGGCCGCACGCGCGGCATAAAGCGCCTCGGCCAGCGCACCCAGCCCTTGCGGCAACAGCGCGTCGATCCGCAGCCGCAGCGCCTTGGCCAGCCCCGCGCTGGCCCCGGCGGTGCCCACCGCGATCAGCACCGGCGCGCGATCGACCAGCGACGGGGTGGTGAAATCGCACAAGTCGGGCCGGTCGACGACATTCACCAGCAACCCGGCGCAACGCGCGCGCAGCGCATCGGCCTGCAGGGCGGTTTCATCGTCATGCGCGACAAACGCAATCCGCGCGCCCTGGTCGATGCCCAGCGCCAGATCGTCGATCACCAGTGCACCCGCGCGCTCGACCAGCCGGCGCTTGGCCGTCGCGGCCTCGCCAAGCCCCAGCACGACCACCGGTTGCCCCGCCAGACGGTGGAACAGCGGCAGCGCGGGCAGCGTCACACCAGAAAATCCGGCACGCGTTCGGCGGCCAGGATCGTCGCCGGGGCAATCCGGTCGGCAACCACCGCCCAGCGATCGCCATCGACCATCACTTCGGGCACCATGGCGCGCGAATTGTAGGTGCTGGCCATTGTCGCGCCATAGGCCCCGGCGGTGCGGAACACCGCCAGATCGCCGCGCGCCACCGTGTCGATATCGCGCGCCATCGCAAATGTGTCGCTCGATTCGCAGATCGGCCCGACGATATTGGCGGTCATCCGCGTGCCGTCGGGCGTCACGGCGGCGAAATCGTGCCAGGCGTCATACATCGCCGGGCGCGCCAGATCGTTCATTGCCGCATCGACCACCACCCACGGGTGCCCGGCGCCGTCCTTGACACGAATCACCCGGGTCAACAGCACCCCGGTGTTGCCGGTGATCACCCGGCCCGGCTCGAACATCAGCGTCACGCCCCAGTCGGCGGTGACCCGCGCCACCATCGCGGCATAGTCGGCCGGCTGCGGAAACACCTCGCCCGCCTTGTACGGCACGCCGACCCCGCCGCCCAGATCCATATGCGTCACCGCATGGCCCGCCGCACGGATGGCGCGCACCAGGCCGCCGACTTTGGTGAAGGCGGCCTCCAGCGGATCGAGCCGCGCCAACTGACTGCCGATATGCAGCGCCAGCCCGCGCATTGCCAGACCGGGCTCGCCGGCCAGCCGGGCATAGATGTCTGCGGCACGGTCAAACGGCACGCCAAACTTGTTTTCCGCCTTGCCGGTGGAAATCTTGCCGTGCGTTCCGGCATCGACATCGGGATTGACGCGCAGCGCGCACGACGCCGTGCGGCCCAGTGCCCGCGCGATTTCGGCCAATTCCAGGCCTTCTTCGGCGCTTTCCAGATTGAACTGGCCGATCCCGACTTCCAGCGCGCGGGTCAGTTCGGCCTGGGTCTTGCCGACGCCCGAAAAGACGATCCGTTCGGGCGGCATCCCTGCGGCCAGCGCCCGTTCCAGTTCGCCCACCGAAACCACATCGGCGCCATAGCCTTCGGCGGCCAGCACTTTGAGCACGGCCAGATTGGGGTTCGATTTCACCGCAAAGGCGATCTGCACCGAAGGCAGCACCGCCAGCGCATCGCGAAACACGCGCGCATGGCGGGTCAGCGTGGCGCGCGCATAGACATAGACCGGGGTGCCCACGGCTTCGGCCAGGCGCGGCAAGGCCACGGCTTCGGCGTGGAGCACGCCGTCGGAATAGTCGAAATGGTCCACGCGATGCAGTCTTTCGGATCAGTGTTCGGGGGGCAGGTCGTAGGGGTCGTCGGCGCGATCTTCGGACCGGACGCGCACATCGACATTGCGTTCGGGCCGCGCCTGGCTTGGCTCTTTCAGCAACTGGTCGGCATTGGGGCGATAGCCGCTGCCATAGGACGGCGGCGGCAAGGCATGGCCCGCCAGCGGTTTGAGCACGCGGCGATTGCCGCATCCGGCCAGCGCCAGCGCGGCCAGACCAGCGAAAATCAGCGTAGAGCGGACACGCATGTCAGTCCTCCAACCCCAGCGCGGCACGCGCCTCGGCCACCCGCTGGTGTACCTGCAACGGCGCGGTTCCGCCATGGCTGGCGCGCGCGGCCACCGAGGCTTCGACCGACAGGGCGGCATAGACCCGCTCGTCCACGCGCGGGTCGATCGCCTGCAAGTCGGCCAGCGGCAACTGGTCGAGCGCGACGCCCCGGCTTTCGGCCAGCCGCACCGCGCTGCCGGTGATGTGATGCGCCTCGCGAAACGGGATATCGGCCTGACGCACCAGCCAGTCGGCCAGATCGGTGGCGGTGGCATAGCCCAGTTCGGCCGCCGCGCGCATGCGCGGTTCGCGGAATTTGGCTTCGGCAACCATCCCGGTCATCGCCGCGACCGACAGCGCCAGCAGCGAGGCCGCCTCGAACACCGGCGGCTTGTCGTCCTGCATGTCCTTCGAATAGGCCAGCGGCAGGCCCTTCATGGTGATCATCAGCGCGGTCAGGCTGCCGACGATACGCCCGGCATGGCCGCGCACCAGTTCGGCGGCATCGGGGTTCTTTTTCTGCGGCATGATCGAACTGCCGGTCGACAGGCTGTCGGGCAACACGACAAACCCGAAGGGCTGGCTGGCCCAGATGATGAATTCTTCGGCCAGCCGCGACAGGTGCAGCGAAATCTGCGCCGCCGCCATCAGGAAATCGAGCGCGAAATCGCGGTCCGACACCGAATCGAGGCTGTTGGCGGTGGGCCGGTCGAACCCGAGCGCCGCCGCCGTGGCCTGCCGGTCGATCGGAAAGCCGGTGCCTGCCAGCGCGGCGGCGCCCAGCGGACATTCGTTCATCCGCACCCGCGCATCGGCCAGCCGCGACCGGTCGCGCCGGATCATCTCGTAATAGGCCAGCAAGTGATGCCCCAGCGTCACCGGCTGCGCGGTCTGCAGATGGGTAAAGCCCGGCATGATCGAGGCGGCATGTTCGCCCGCGCGAGTCACCAGCGCCACTTGCAGCGCATGCAATCCGGCATCGGCCTGATCGATGGCATCACGCACCCACAGCCGGAAATCGGTGGCCACCTGATCGTTGCGGCTGCGCGCAGTGTGCAACCGCCCCGCCACCGGCCCGATCAGCTCGGCCAGGCGGCTTTCGGTGGTCATGTGGATGTCTTCCAGATCCCAGTTTTCGGGCACGCCACTGGCGGCATATTCCGCCGCGACCTGGTCCAGCCCTGCGGCAATCGTCGCCGCATCGGCCGCCGAAACGATGCCTTGCGCGCCCAGCATCGCCACATGCGCCTTTGACGCGGCGATGTCCTGCCCCCACAGCGCCTTGTCGAACGGGATCGAGGCATTTATCTCGCGCATGATTGCCGAAGGCCCCGCCGCGAACCTGCCGCCCCACATCTGATTGGAACCGGAATTGCCGCTCATGTCTCTTCGTCTGCCTCTGGTCGTTGCGCTGGCCGGGTTGTGCCTGAGCGCGTGCGATAGAGAGCCGCGCGCGCCAGCGCAACCGCCCAGCACCGCCGCCACCGACAGCGCCGCTGCGGACGCAGGCGAAGGCTTCGTCGGCAAGATCGACCGCAGCCACAAGGGCTCGGCCATGCCGCAGGCGACGCTCTCCGATGGCAGCGGTGCCAAACTGGCGATCCAGAGCCTGAAGGGCAAACCGGTGCTGATCAACTTGTGGGCGACCTGGTGCGGGCCCTGCGTCAAGGAACTGCCCACGCTCGATGCGCTGGCTGCGCGCGAAAGCGGCCACCTGACGGTCGTCACCGCGTCGCAGGACATGGGCCAGCCAGGCAAAGTTGCCACTGCGCTGGCGGCGCACAGCAGCGGGCACCTGCACCCCTGGCTCGACCCCGACAACACGCTGGGGTTCTTCTACAATTCGGGCGAATTGCCGACCAGCGTGCTCTACGATGCGCAAGGGCGCGAAGTCTGGCGCATGGTCGGCGCCCACGACTGGACCGGGCCCGACAGCCAGAGCCTGATCGCCCCCGCCATGCCGTAACGGAAAGCGCGCGGTTGCGCGCCGCATTGCAAAATTGTTGGGTTTACGTGTGCGTAAAGCCCCTTTCCGAGCGCCCGCCAATCCCCTAACCAACCGGTTAAATGGAGTCGGGAATGCACGCGCAGATGGAGCAGGACGCACAACAGGCAGCGCCGTTGACGCTGACACACCTGACCGAACGGCTGGAGCAGACAGGCGATCGCTTCACGCTCCACGGCGCGGCGGGCTGGATGCAGGGGCGCACGATGTATGGCGGCGCGTCCTCGTTCATTGCCTTTATCGCTGCGACGCGCGCCTTTCCCGATCTGCCCCCGCTGCGCGCGGCGCAGATCGGTTTCATCGGCCCGGTGGGCGAAGATCTGACCGCACGCGCCACGATGCTGCGCACCGGCAAGAGCGTCAGCCATGTCGAAACCACGTTGTGGTGCGACGATGCGCTGGTCCACCGCGCAACCTGGCTGTTCGGATCGGCGCGCCCTGGCAACGGGCATCGTGCCGCCGACCGGCTGGAGGCGTTCACCCCGCCCGAAGACGCCAGCCCGGTCAGGGAACATATCCATGCGCCCGCCTTTATCGAACGCATGGACTTGCGCCATGCCGATCCGGCAGGCCCCCGCCAATCCGCCGTGGTACGCCGCTGGGTGCGGCTGAGGGACCGCGACGGGCTTGACCCGGTGGCCGAATTGATCGCGATCGGCGATGCATTGCCGCCCGGATCGATGCGCGCGATGGAACGACGCGGCCCGATCAGTTCGATCAACTGGTCGCTGACATTGCTCGGCCATGCTATCACCACCCGCGACGGCTGGTGGCTGCTGGAAACCGCGTCGAACCACATGGCGGACGGATTTTCCAGCGAAACGCTGCGGGCGTGGAACACCGAGGGGGTCGAAGTGATGCGTGGCCTGCAGTCGGTGGCGATATTTGGATGATGACAGACCCCGCAACGGGGCTGGAGAGGATGCAGAGCTTGGAACTGGCAAACCCGATCGACCATGGTTTTGACCCTGCGCGGCTGGCGCGGATCGCGGATTTTCTTCAGCGCGATTATGTCGGCCCGGGGCGTTTTCCCGGCGCAGACGTGCTGATCGCGCGCGATGGCGTGCCGGTGTGGCGGGCCACGATGGGCCACATGCGCGCCGACGGCACGCCCTGGGCGCCCGATACGATCTGCCGCATGGCCTCGATGACCAAGCCGATCGTGTCGGTGGCGTTCATGATGCTGGTCGAACAAGGGCTGGTCGCGCTCGACGATCCGGTGACCAAAGTCGTGCCCGAATTCGCCGATCTGCGGGTCTATGCGGGCGGCGGCGGCGATGCGCCGTTTGTGCCCGGCCCGCGTGCCCGGCCGATGCGCATGGTCGATGTGCTCAGCCACCGTTCGGGGCTGACCTATGGCATCCAGAACCGCGACAACCTCGACGCCGCCTATCGCAAGGGGCGGCTCGACGGGCATCCCAGCCTCGCCGGCAACGATGCCTTCATTGCCGGGCTGGCCAAGTTGCCGCTGGCGTTTCAGCCCGGCGAGGCATGGCATTATTCGGTGTCGGTCGACGTGCTGGGGGTGATCATCAGCCGCCTGTCGGGACAGAGCCTCGGCGACTTTCTGCGCACGCATATCTTCGGCCCGCTGGGCATGGACGATACCGGGTTCTACTGCCCCGCGGACAAGGCGCAGCGGCTGGCCGATGGCTGGATGCATGTGCCCGGCGGCACGCCAAAGCTGTTTGACCCGGCGGAAAAATCGAGCGTGCTGCGCGAACCCGGGTTTGAAAGCGGCGGTGGCGGGCTGGTTTCGACGATGGCCGATTATCACCGGTTCTGCCGCATGCTGGTGGGGCGCGGTGCCAGCGACGGGGTGCGGCTGATCAGCCCGGCGACGCTGCGGCTGATGACCGCCAACCATCTCCCCGGCGATTTGCCGCAGATCGCGCGCGGGCTGTTTGCCGATGCGCGGCAGGCGGGCACCGGGTTTGGCCTGGGCTTTGCCGTCACCACCGATCCGGTGCGCACGCTGACACCGGGCAATGCCGGCGAATATTTCTGGAGCGGCATCCATTCGACCAAGTTCTTCATCGACCCGGTCGAAGGCCTGTCGATGGTGTTTTTGACCCAGGTGTTCCCGAGCGTGGTGTTCCCCATCCGCGAGCAACTGAAAACCCTGATCTATGCGGCGCTGAGCGAGAGCCGCGCGTGACCCTTGCAAAGGAGACTGCCATGTCCGATCCGATCCCCGGCGCCCGCGACCATATCGAAGCCGCCCGCCATGCCGCCGCCGCGATCGACGACATTCCCGCCGACACCCCGCTGATCCCCATCACATCGGTCGGCGTGATCGGCGCGGGCACGATGGGCGGCGGGATCACCATGAATTTCCTGACCGCCGGGATTCCGGTGACGATTGTCGAAACCAGCCAGGACGCGCTCGACCGGGGGGTCGCCACGATCCGCCGCAATTACGAAGCCACCGTCAAGCGCGGCAAGATGGACGCCGCGCATGCCGAACGCGCGGTCGCGCTGTTGACCCCGACGCTCGATTTCGGCGCGCTGGCCAGCGCCGATCTGGTGATCGAGGCCGTCTATGAAAGCATGGATGTCAAACGCGAGGTGTTCACCCGCCTCGATGCGATTGCCAAACCCGGCGCGATCCTGGCCAGCAACACCAGCTATCTCGATGTCGATGCGATCGGCGCGGTGACCGGCCGCCCGGCCTCGGTGCTGGGCATGCATTTCTTTTCGCCCGCCAATGTCATGAAACTGCTCGAAGTCGTGCGCGGCAAGGCGACCGGCAAGGCGGAACTGGCAACGGTGATGGCGCTGTCGGTCAAGATCGGCAAGATCCCGGTGGTGTCGGGCGTGTGCCACGGCTTTATCGGCAACCGCATGCTGTCGCCGCGCCAGGCCGCCGCGCATGCGCTGATCATGGAAGGCGCCAAGTACTGGGATGTCGACGAGGCGCTGCTCGAATTCGGCTTTCCGATGGGGCCATGGCAGATGGCCGATCTGGCCGGGGTCGATATCGGCTGGCACCGCGATCCCGCGCGCATCGAAACCTTGCGCGATGCGCTGTGCGCGGTGGGCCGCTGGGGGCAGAAGACCAAGAAGGGCTTCTACGACTATGACGACAACCGCCAGCGCACGCCGTCGGACGAAGTCAGCGCGATAATCGCCGAATTCGCCGCCAGGGAAGGCAAGCCCCAGCGCACGATCGGCAAGGACGAGATCCGCGAACGCCTGCTCTATCCGATGATCAGCGAAGGTGCGTTGATCCTCGACGAACATATTGCCCAGCGTGCGGGTGACATCGATACGGTGTGGCTCAACGGCTATGGCTGGCCGGCGTGGACCGGCGGGCCGATGTACTGGGCCGACCATATCGGGCTGGCCACCGTGGTCGACGGGCTCAACCGCCATGGCCAGCCGGTCGCCCCGTTGCTGGCCGCCAAGGCGGCGGCAGGCGAAACGTTCAACTGACATGGCCGCCCACGCCATCAGCATCGCCGATGTGGTGGCGGCAGAGTTCCTGCCGCTGCCCACCATTCTGGCCGCGCATGCCGCCCGGCGCGGCGATGCCATCGCGCTGGCCGACGAACGCCACCGGATAAGCTGGGCAGAGCTCGGCGATCTGACCGAGCGGGTGGCCGCCGCGTTGCAGGCAGCGGGCGTGGCGCCGGGTGACCCGGTGGCACTGGCCGCGACCAATTCGGTGGAGGCGGCGCTGGCCTTCACCGGCATCTTGCGCGCGGGCGCGGCGGCGGCGCTGCTGACATCGTCGGCGGCGGGCGACACGGTCATGGCGATGCTGGCCGACAGCACCGCGCGCGTGCTGTTCCTCGATGCGGCAATCGCGGAAAAGATTGCCGACCTGCCGTTTCCCGACGATGTCCTGCGTATCGCGGTCGATGACAGCGATGCCGGGATCGCGTTGTCGGGGTGGCTGCCGCCGGCCGGCACGCGCGCCGCCCCGGTCGATATCGCGCCCGAGGATCCGTTCAACATCATCTATTCGTCGGGCACCACCGGCACGCCCAAGGGCATCGTGCAAAGCCACAAGATGCGCCATGAATATGCCCGGCGCACGCTGTCGGGCGGCTATGGCGACGACACCTGCATCATCAGTTCCACCCCGCTCTATTCGAACACCACGCTGGTCAGTTTCTTCCCCGCGCTGACCGGCGGCGGCAAAGTCGTGCTGATGGCCAAATTCGATGCGCGGCGGTTTCTCGAACTGTCGCAGGCCGAACGCGTGACCCATGCCATTCTGGTGCCGGTGCAATATCGCCGGATCATGGAACTGCCCGATTTCGACAGCTTCGACTTGTCGTCCTATGTGCTCAAATCAAGCACTTCGGCGCCGTTTCCGGCCTGGCTCAAGGCCGATGTGCTCAAACGCTGGCCGGGCGGGCTGCTCGATGCCTATGGCATGACCGAAGGCGGCGCCTCGACCATTCTGGTCGCGCACGAATTCCCCGACAAGCTGCACACCGTCGGGCGCCCCTCGCCCGGCCATATCATGAAGATCATCGACGAAGATGGCCGCGAACTGCCGCAGGGCGAAGTGGGCGAGATCGTCGGCCATTCGCCGGTGATGATGAACGGCTATCACCGCCAGGATGCCAAGACCCGCGAGGTCGAATGGTTCGATGCCGAAGGTCGCCGCTATATCCGCCATGGCGATGTGGGCCGGTTCGACGAAGACGGTTTCCTGATCTTGATGGACCGGTCGAAAGACATGATCATTTCGGGGGGGTTCAACATCTTCCCCACCGATCTTGAAGCACACCTGACCTGCCAGAACGCAGTGCGCGAGGCGGCGGTGATCGGCGTGCCGTCGGACAAATGGGGCGAAACCCCGTTTGCGGTGGTCGTGCTGGCCGATCCAACCGCCGATCCGGCGGCGATCCTGGCCGAAGCCAACGCGCATCTGGGCAAGACCCAGCGGATCAGCGCGATTGCGGTAGTCGATGAACTGCCGCGCAGCGCGATCGGCAAAGTGCTGAAACGAAGTTTGCGCGACCGCTTTGGCGGCAATCCGGTAACCCACGCTTTTTCTTGAGAATTCGCAAAAGAAGGAACACCATACCATGCGTGATGCAGTAATCGTGGCAGTGGCGCGGACCCCGATCGGGCGCGCCTACAAGGGCGCCTTCAACGCCACCGGCGGCGCCACGCTGGGCGCCCACAGCCTGCGCGCGGCGATCGAGCGCGCCGGCATCGAAGGCGGCGAAGTCGATGACGTGGTGTGGGGCGCGGCGCTGCAGCAAGGCGCGCAAACGCCCAATATCGCGCGGCAGGTTGCGCTGCGCGCCGGGCTGCCGGTGACGGTGGCGGGCCAGTCGATGGATCGCCAGTGCTCATCGGGGCTGATGACGATCGCCACCGCGTCGAAACAGGTGGTGTTCGATCGCATGGACATTGTCGCTGCGGGCGGGCAGGAATCGATCAGCCTGGTCCAGACCAAGGACATGCGCGTGCAGCCCGATCCCGAACTGCAGGCGATGCACAAGGCGGTCTATATGCCGATGCTGCAGACCGCCGAAGTGGTCAGCAAACGCTATGGCATCGGCCGCGAAGCCTGCGACGCCTATGCCCTGCAGTCGCAGCAGCGCACCGCCGCCGCGCAGGCCGCCAACCTGTTTGCCGATGAAATCGTCTCCGTCAGCGCCAAGATGGCCGTCGCGGACAAGGAAACCGGCGCAATCAGCATGCGCGACGTGACCCTGACCAAGGATGAAGGCAACCGCCCCGAAACCACGCTCGAAGGCCTGGCCTCACTCAAGACCGTGCTGCCCGAAGGGATCGTCACCGCCGGCAACGCCAGCCAGTTGTCCGACGGGTCCGCCGCCGTGGTGATCATGGAAGCCGCCGTCGCCGCCAAGAAGGGCCTGACCCCGCTCGGTCGCTATGTCGGCATGGCCGTCGCAGGCACCGAACCCGACGAAATGGGCATCGGCCCGGTCTATGCCATTCCCAAGCTGCTGAGCCGGTTCGGCCTGACCATCGCCGACATCGGTCTGTGGGAACTCAACGAAGCCTTTGCCGTGCAGGTGCTCTATTGCCGCGACCGGCTGGGCATCCCCGATGAACTGCTCAACGTCAACGGCGGCTCGATCTCGATCGGCCACCCTTATGGCATGACCGGCGCCCGCTGTTCGATCCACGCCCTGCTCGAAGGCAAACGGCGCGGCGCCAAGCACGCCGTCGTCACGATGTGCGTGGGCGGCGGCATGGGTGCCGCAGGCCTGTTCGAAATCTTCTGACTTTATAAAGCCCCTCCCCTCAGGGGAGGGGTTGGGGAGGGGTGTGCGAAGCCCGCCAAAGCGCGCAACGCGCAGGCATCGCACCCCCGGACCCGCCCCCCGAAAGGGTTGGTTCTACCTACTCCACCCCCGCCTCAACCTTCCCCGGTCGCGGCGCAAATCCTGCCATGCCCATCCACCATTGCAGCGCGATGATCGCGCCTTTGGCCGGTTGCAGCAGGTTCATCAGCATCACCACCGCCAGTGTCACCGCGATCACCACGGTCACCCACATCGGGATCGCCGTCGCGCTGCCCAGCACGATCATCACCGGGGCCATCACATGGCCGGTGATGATGATCGCGACATAAGGCGGGAAATCGTCGGCGGCGTGCAAGGTCCAGTCCTGCGCGCACAACGGGCAGCGATCGACCGGTTTGAGGAACCGCGCGAACAGGCGCGCCCCGCCACAGCGCGGGCATTTGCCGGTAAACCCCCGGCGCATTGCCGCCCACACCGTTTGCGGCAAGTCGGGGGTCATCTGCTCTTGTCGTTCTTGTCGTCGAACGGGTTCCTGGCGCTGCGCAAGGTCAAGCGGATCGGCACCGCATCGAACCCGAGTTCGCGGCGAATGCCGTTGATCAGATAACGGCGATAACTTTCGGGCAACTGGTCGAGCCGCGTGCCGAACAGGATAAAGCCCGGCGGCCGGGTCTTGGCCTGGGTGATATAGCGCAGCTTGATCCGCCGACCGCTCGGCGCGGGTGGTGGATTGGCCGACAGCGCGGAGTCGAACCAGCGGTTGAGCGCGGCGGTCGGCACACGCTTGCTCCACGCGTCGCGCAATTCGAACGCGGCGCCCAACAGCGCGTCGATACCTTTGCCGGTGCGCGCCGAAACCGCGATCAACGGCACCCCGCGCACTTGCGCCAGCCCTTCCTCAAGCGCGGCGCGCACGCCGTTGAACAGCCCGCTGGGGTCTTCGGCGATGTCCCACTTGTTGATCGCGATGATCAGCGCGCGGCCTTCTTCGAGCACGAGCGAGGCAATCTTCAGGTCCTGGTGTTCGAGCCCGCGCGTGGCATCGAGCAACAGCACCACCACTTCGGCAAAATCGACGGCGTGGCGCGCGTCGGCCACCGCCAGCCGTTCCAGCTTTTCGACCACCAGCGCCTTTTTGCGCATGCCCGCCGTGTCGATCAGGCGCACCGGCCGGCTGCCCCCGGCGGGATCGTGCCAGGTCCAGTCGACCGCGATCGAATCGCGGGTGATCCCGGCTTCGGGCCCGGTCAGCAGGCGATCTTCGCCCAGAATGCGGTTGATCAGCGTCGATTTGCCCGCATTCGGGCGGCCGACGATGGCGAGCTTCAAGATGCTTTCGGGATCGTATTCGGGTTCGTCGGGGTCGCGCTCGGGCGCTTCCTCGGGCTCTCCGATCAGCGGCAGCAGCGCCTGGAACAGATCGCTCAGGCCTTCACCATGTTCCGCCGACAGCGCGATCGGCTCGCCAAAGCCCAGCGCAAAGGCTTCGAACACGCCATCGTCGCCCGCGCGACCTTCGGCCTTGTTGGCGACCAGGATCACCGGCACCGACGATTCGTGCAGATGGCGGCCGATTTCCTCGTCAAGCAAGGTCAGCCCGGCGCGCGAATCGATCACGAACAGCGCCACGCTTGCGCCGGCCAGCGCGGCCTCGGTCTGCATGCGCATGCGGCCCGGCAACGTGGCGGGATCATCGTCTTCCCAGCCAGCCGTATCCACAATGGTAAACGCCAGACCCAGCAAGTCCGCCTCACCGAATCGGCGGTCGCGGGTCACCCCCGGCTGGTCATCGACAAGCGCCAGACGCTTGCCCACCAGCCGGTTGAACAGCGTGGATTTGCCCACATTGGGCCGACCGATAATGACAACTTGGGGTAATTGCGGGGCAGACATGGATTTTGCCGTGCCGGTTTACGGGCAGAAAGGCAAGCAATTGCGCGGCACAGGGCCTGTCTTCACACTCCCGCAACATCCAATTACCTGCCGTTAACCGTGCTGCGTCGCCGCGCCTTAACCACCGTGCGTGCAAGTAAACGGCCATGCAGGGATGGACCGTATTAAAAGCCGGGGGATGGCAGCTCGCAACTGTGCTGGCCTTATCAGCCCAGATTGCTCCGATCACGGCGCAGGCGCGTCCGGCGGGTTTTGTCCCTGCCGCCGATGCCGGGGACGACAGCGACGATGACGATGCGCTGCCCTATCGCCAATGCGTGCCGTTTGCGCGCCAGGTGTCGGGCATTCAGCTCTATGGCGATGCACACACCTGGTGGGACCAGGCCGTCGGGCACTATGCGCGCGGTCATGAACCCAAAGTGGGCGCGGTGATGAGCTTTCGCCCGCATGGCCCGATGACGCTGGGCCACGTCGCGATGGTCAGCAAAGTGATCGATGATCGCACCGTGTTGCTGCGCCATGCCAACTGGTCGCCGATCGACGGACGGCGCGGCAATGTCGAACTCGACGTGCGCGCGGTCGATGTCTCGCCCGACAACGACTGGAGCGAAGTGCGCGTATGGTATGCCCCGATCGGCGATCTGGGCACCACGCGCTGGCCGGTCAACGGCTTCATCTACAAGACCCGTCCGCGCAAGGGCGAGGCCCCCGATGGCATTCACCTGGCCAGCGCAAACGCCCCGCGCGTGACGCAACTGTCGTATCATGCGGCAACGCCATCGCACATCGACAGCAATTTCCTCGCCGGCATCCGGCCCGAATCGGGCGCTGCAACGACGACCCCGCGCCGCACCTGGCTGGTTGCGCGGGCGGCAGACCGCGACAGCGCGACGCCTGCCACCACCGCACCTGCGCTGCGTAACGATCCGATCGGCCGGATCATCGCCGCACACATGAAACACGCCGACGACTGATCAGATCTGGCGCCATTCGCCGGTGGGCAACCCGTCCAGCGTCCAGTCGCCGATCCGCCAGCGCACCAGCCGCAGGGTCGGCAGGCCGACCGCCGCGGTCATCCGCCGCACCTGGCGGTTGCGCCCTTCGCGGATGGTCAGGCTGATCCAGCTATCGGGCACCGATTTGCGGAACCGCACCGGCGGATCGCGCGGCCACAAGGCGGGCGGGGCCATCATGTCCGCTTCGGCAGGCAAAGTCGGCCCGTCGTTGAGCATGACCCCGTGGCGCAACTGCGCCAGTTGCGCCGGTTCGGGAATGCCCTCGACTTGCACCCAATAGGTCTTGGCCAGCTTGAACCGGGGATCGGCGATCCGCGCCTGCAGGCGCCCGTCATCGGTCAGCAGCAGCAGCCCCTCGCTGTCGCGATCGAGCCTGCCTGCCGGATAGACCCCCGGCACCGCGACAAACCCCGCCAATGTCGGGCGCGCGCCACCGTCGGTAAACTGCGACAACACCCCGAACGGTTTGTTGAACGCGATCAGCCGGGTCATGCATGCCCCTTTTGCAGCGCGATGCCGGCCAGATTGTGCGCCCGCGCAACATGGCGCACCCGCACCCGCGCAAACCCCGCCGCCAGCGCCCGAAACCGCGCCAGATAGCCGCGAAACCGTTCCGGCACGCGCCGCGCGCGCCCCGACGCCTGATCGACCACCATCACCGCATCGCCCAACAGCACGACATCGCGCAGCCCCAGATCGCGCGCCACCGCGATGGCATCGAGCAGCGCCAGCCATTCGGCATCGTTGTTGTCACCCTGCCCATGATCGCCCCGGTGCCACACCCGCCCGCCGGTCACCACCGCCGTTTCGATCACGCCCGGATTGGGCCGACACCCGCCATCGAACCAGATTTTCATTGGCCCGTGCCTATCACGCCAGCAAGCGCGACGCGACGGTTTGCCGCAGCGTCAATTTTTGTAACTACAAAAATATTGACAGTGCTATTTTCGGTAGCTACATTAAATCATGATAATCGTGTGCGACGAGCCGAAGCGGCAAGCGAATATCGTCAAGCACGGGATCGACTTTGCGATGATCGGGCCGGAGTTCTTCCTGTCGGCACAGATCGTCCCTGCAAAAGACGCCCGATGGACGGCCATCGGCGAACTCGATGGCGTCATCGTGGTGATCTTTGCCACCCTGGGCAGCGAAGCGATCTCGATCATCTCGGCCCGACCGGCGAGCCGCAAGGAAAGGACCATCTGGCGATGACCGAACAGAAATTCACCCGGCACGACCTCGACGCGGTTTCGGATAGTCCCGAACTGACCGAACAGGACCGTGCCAGGGCACGCCCCTTTGCCGATGTCTTTCCCGAGCTTGCGGCAAAGCTGGAAACCGAGCGCCGCACGCGGGGACGCCCCAAATCCGATGCCCGCAAAGTCAGCGTAACCTTGCGTCTCGATCAGGACATCATAGCCAGCTACCGCGCCACCGGCCCCGGCTGGCAATCGCGCATGAACGATGCCTTGCGCAAGGCCGCTGCGTTGTAGGGTCATCCACCTTGGCGGCTTGCGCTCACCGCCCGGTGAACACCCCGGGGCGCTTTTCGATGAAGGCGGCCATGCCTTCGGCCTTGTCCTGCGTGGCGGTCAGCACCTGGAACACGCGGCGTTCGAACAGCAGGCCCTGATCGAGCGTGGTTTCGAACGCGGCGTTGACCATTTCCTTGTTGGCGATGGCAGCCAGCGGAGGCATCGCGGCGATCGCGGCGGCGGTCTTGAGCGTTTCGGCCAGCAGATCGGCCAGCGGCACCACCCGCGCGACCAGGCCTGCGCGTTCGGCCTCGGCGGCGTCCATCATGCGCCCGGTCAGGCACATTTCCATCGCCTTGGCCTTGCCGATCGCGCGGGTCAGGCGTTGCGATCCGCCCATGCCCGGGGCCACGCCCAGCTTCACTTCGGGCTGGCCGAATTTGGCGTTGTCCGAGGCGATGATGAAATCGGCCATCATCGCCAGTTCGCACCCGCCGCCCAGCGCAAAGCCGTTGACCGCCGCGATCCACGGCTTGCGCGTGGTCTTGACCAGGTGGCTGGTCCAGCGGGCGAAGAAGTCCTGTGCATAGAAATCGGCTGCGGGCTTGTCGGCCATCTCCTTGATGTCGGCGCCCGCCGCAAAGGCCTTTTCGCCGGAACCGGTCAGCACCGCACAGCGTTGGGCCGGATCGGCCTCGAACGCGGCGAACGCGGCGATCAGGTCTTCGAGCACATGGCTGTTCAGGGCATTGAGCGCCTGCGGGCGGTTGAGCGTGATCAGCGTGACCGCGCCATGGGTTTCGACCAGGATCGTTTCAAACGTCATAGCGGTTTCCATTCTTCATCGGCGGGCAGCGGGGCAAAGATCGCGTCGAGCAGATCCGGCGTCACGGCCTCGGGGGTGGGCGGGTTCCAGCGGGGCGCGTGATCCTTGTCGATGATCACCGCGCGCACGCCTTCGGCAAAATCGGGCCGCACCAGCACGCGCGCGCCGATGCGGTATTCCATCGCCATGTTGGCGGCAAAGTCTTCGCAATGCAGGCTGTCGTGCAACTGACGCAGCGCCACCTTGCAGGTCTGCGGGCTCTTGGTGGCCAGCGTCGCCAGCGTCGCGCTGGCCCAGTCGCCGCCGTCGGCGGCCAGCGCGGCCAGGATATCTTCATAGCGGTCGGACGCGAACAGGCGGTCGATTGTATCGGCCTGCGCGGCGATCTTCGCCTCGGGCGGCACCGCCGCCAGCCGGTGCAGGATGGCCGCCGCCTGATCGGGATCGGTGAACAGCGCCGCTTTCGCCTCGGCCAGCGCGGCGGACGGCAGGTAATGCGTGGCCAGCCCCGTCCACAGGCAATCCGCCCCGTCGAGCCGCGCGCCGGTCAGCGCCATATAGTGCCCCAGCCGCCCCGCCAGCCGCGACAGGTACCAGCCACCGCCGACATCGGGAAACAGGCCGATCCCGGTTTCGGGCATCGCCAGCCGCGTCGCCTCGGTGGCGATGCGGATGGTCGCCGGGCCGGCAATGCCCACTCCGCCGCCCATGGTGATGCCGTCCATCACGGTGATCACCGGCTTGGGATAAGTCAGGATCAGGTGGTTGAGCTGATATTCCTCATAGAAGAACTGCCGCCCCGACGCGCCGCCATCGTTGAGCGCAGAGTCACGCAAAAACGCGATATCGCCGCCCGCGCAAAAGCCGCGCCCTTCGGCATGGTCGATCAGCACCGCCGCCACCGCTGCATCGTCGCGCCAAGCCAGTAGCGCGGCGATCATCGCGCGCACCATTGGCAGCGTCAGCGCGTGGATCGCCTTGGGCCGGTTGAGCGACAGATGCCCCACTCGCCCGGCGATACGGGCCAGAATCTCGTCGGTCATTTCAGCAAGTCCCGCCCGATGATCATGCGCATCACTTCGTTGGTGCCTTCAAGAATGCGATGCACGCGCAAGTCGCGCCAGAACCGCTCGATCGGATAGTCCTTCAGATAGCCATAACCGCCAAACATCTGCAGCGCACGATCGACAATCGACGACCCGTTGTCGGTCGCCAGCTTCTTGGCCATCGCCGAAAAGCGGGTCTTGTCGGGCGCATCGGCGCTGACTTTGGCGGCGGCGAGATAAAGCAGCGCGCGCGCCGCCTCCAGATCGGTGGCCATGTCGGCCAGTTGGAACTGGGTGTTCTGAAACTCGGCGATGGTACGGCCAAATTGCGCGCGCGTTTTCACATAAGCCACCGCCTCGTCCAGACAGCGCTGCGCCCCGCCCAGCGAACAGGCGCCGATATTGAGCCGCCCGCCATCCAGCCCGGCCATCGCGATGGCAAAGCCCTGCCCCTCGGCGCCGACCAGATTGCCCACCGGCACGCGCACATTGTCGAGGTTCACTTGCGCGGTCGGGCTGGCGTTCCAGCCCAGCTTGCGCTCGGGCGCGCCGAACGACACGCCTGCCATATCGCGCTCGATCACCAGGCACGAAATGCCCCTGGGCCCCGCCTCGCCGGTGCGCACCATCGTGACATAGATATCGTTCACCCCGCCGCCCGAAATGAACTGCTTGGTGCCCGACACCACATAGTGATCGCCGTCGCGCACTGCGGTGGTGCGCAGCGCCGCCGCGTCCGACCCGCTGCCCGGTTCGGTCAGGCAATAGCTGGCGATCAGCTCCATGTTGACCAGGCGCGGCAGGTACTTGGCCTTCACCTCGGCGCTGCCGAACCGGTCGATCATCCACGAGGCCATGTTGTGGATCGAAATGAACGCCGACGTGGCGGGGCAACCATACGATAATGCCTCGAAAATCAGCGCGGATTCAAGCCGCCCCAGCCCGATCCCGCCCGATTCCTCGCTGACATAGATCGCCGCAAAGCCAAGTTCCGCCGCGGCGCGGATCGTTTCGCGCGGGAACGTGTGATCCTCGTCCCACGCCGCCGCAAAGGGCGTGATCGCATCGGCGGTAAACCGCCGCGCCATGTCCTGGATGGCAATCTGGTCTTCGGTCAGGCTGAACAACTGGGTCATGGTGAATTCCTGAGAGCATTCCTATGCATCAAGCACGGCCCATGACAAAACTGCGCACCGTGCGCAATGGACGGCGCGGGCAGGTTTGGCCATAAATGTCGGGATGACCATGGCATCCATCGACCTTTCGCCCCTGGACGGGGCCTTGCGCCTGATCGCAGTTGGCGAAATGCTGATGGTGGCGCTGGTCGTCGCACGCAGCGGCGCCAGTGCCGCGATCCGGCGCGGCACCGTGTTGTTGCTGGCCTGTGTCATCGCCTATCTGGCGCACACCGTCGGTGGGCCGTTGGCCGCAGCAACCCCGGTGGGATTTGTCGCCGTGATCGGCGCGACCGCGACACCGCTGGCGCTGTGGCTGTTTGCCCACGTGCTGTTCGAGCGTGCGCCCGACCGGCGAATCGCCACAGGCGCCACGGCGATCCTGCTGGCCAGCGTGATCACGCCGGCGATCGGGGGGTGGTGTCTGGTCATCGGACCATGGCTCGACCGGCTGGGCCATCTGGTGATGGCGCTGCTGGCGATCGATGCCGTGCTCGTGGCGGTCAACAGCCGGTCGGACGACCTCAGCGAAAAACGCCGCCGCTTTGCGCTGGCGTTTGTGGCGATCGTGGCGGCAGAGGCGCTGGTGATCGTGCTGGCAGAGGCATGGTTTGGCTATGCGCAAGAACCGGTGACGCTGCGCATCACCCAGGCGCTGCTGATCATGGCGGCGGGACTGGTGGTCGGCGGCGCCTTGCTTGAAGCCGATGCCGATCTGATCGGCGGTGCAGTGCCGGACCAGCCGCCCGCAATCGATGACGCAGCGCTGGCCCCGGCGGAACACGTGTTGCGCGACCGGCTGATCGCGGCGATGGCGGCTGGCGCGTGGTTGCAGCAAAGCCTGACCATCGGCGATCTGGCCGCACAATTGGGGGTGCCCGAACACCGCCTGCGCGCGCTGATCAACCAGCGGCTGGGCTATCGCAACTTTTCGGCGTTCCTCAACCGGCATCGCATCGCCGAGGCCAAGGCGCGGCTGGCCGATCCAAACCATGTTGCCTTGCCCGTGCTGACCATCGCGATGGACCTCGGCTATGGCTCGCTGGCTCCGTTCAACCGCGCCTTTCGCGAAGCGACCGGGCAGACCCCCACCGATTTTCGTCGGGCCGCGTTTGCCGACAATCGAATAAGCTGATCGATTCCGAAAACGACCGGCATTGTCCGGGCGCGCGCAGCATGCCGGAGGCCGTACTGCCATGGGGGAGACCTCGCGCTTGCCGATGGAGTCCCGCATGCCCAGCTACCCCGCCGTACCCCCGCTGCTGATCCGCTTTGCCCACCATATGGCCGGTGGGGTGCAGATCGAACTGATCCGCTATCTGGCAGGGGCCGGCGGCGTGGCCATGGTGGTGTGGCTCGCCGGGCGCCTGATCGCGCACCGCCGCATCCAGACCCGCCGCGCCAAAGCCGCCGAAGTGGCGCGCGAACTGCGCCAGTCGTTATGGACGATCATGGTGTTCGCGGTGGTCGACCTGCTGACCGTCGCACTTGCGATGACAGGCGTGATCCGCATTGCCAAAGGCCCTGCCGATGCCTTCGCGGTCGGCTGGCAAGTGCTGGCGCTGATCGTGCTGCACGATGCGTGGTTCTACTGGATGCATCGTGCGCTGCACACGCGTGCGCTGTTCCGGCTGACCCACCTGGCCCACCATCGCAGCCGCACGCCAACGCCGTGGGCCGCCTACAGCTTTGCCACGGGCGAAGCGGTGACCGAGGCCCTGGTCATTCCGGCGATGTTCCTGATCATCGCCCTGCTGGCCCCGGTGCAGCAATTGGCAGTGTTCATTTTCCTGGGCCACCAGATCGCGCGCAACGCGATCGGCCATTCGGGGCACGAACTGGCGTGGAGCGGGTTTACCCGCAACCCGTGGACCGGCTGGCTGACCACCACCACGCACCACGATCTGCACCACAGCGAAGGTCGCTACAATTACGGGCTCTATTTCACCTGGTGGGACCGCTGGATGGGCACCGAGCACCCGCGTTACCACGACCGGTTCGAAGCCGTGGCCACCCGCACGCCCACGAATGTCACCCAGCCTGTGGCGTAAAAATCCTCAGGCCTTGGCAACCGG
This sequence comes from Novosphingobium sp. FSW06-99, assembly GCF_001519065.1. Taxonomy (GTDB): domain Bacteria; phylum Pseudomonadota; class Alphaproteobacteria; order Sphingomonadales; family Sphingomonadaceae; genus Novosphingobium. The sequence continues at coordinate 394,595 of NZ_KQ954254.1, read as the reverse complement.
CGCGTCTTCGCCCAGATCCTCGAACCAGGCTTCGACCGGGCCCGACAGCTTGATCGTCAGCGGATTGCCCTTGCGATCAAGCGTCTTGCCCGCCTGCACCCGCACCCAGCCTTCGGAAATGCAATATTCCTCGACATTGTTGCGCACCACGCCCTTGAACCGGATGCCGATGCCGCGTTGCAGCGTATCCGCATCGAAATGGGGGCTGCGCGGATTGATCGCCAGACGGTCGGGCGGCACGTCGGCCGCAGCCGCGACGACGGCGGGCGAAGTTGCTTCGGGCGAGGGAGATTCTTGATCGGTCATGCCGCCTGCAAATATCTTGCAGCCCCCACTTGTCAATCATGCGCTGTCGCGATAGAGGCCCGCCCCTGTCCAACAGGCAAGTCCGACCGGACGGGCGCGTAGCTCAGCGGTAGAGCACACCCTTCACACGGGTGGGGTCGCAGGTTCAATCCCTGCCGCGCCCACCATAAAACCCTCAGAAATATAGGGTTTTTATGGTGACCCATTTGAGGCCCAAATTTTTCGATGCGGAAAATAACGGGAACAAACGCCCCATTTCGCGTCCCGCTCGTACAAAACCCGTACACGGACATCATGCCTTCCCCTTCTTTTCGCCTTCTGCCGAACTGAACAGGGTCAGCTTGGTTGCCTGCTCGGCCGCGCGAAGACCGCGTATTTGGGCCTCGTGAATTTTCTCAGCCGTCTGCTCAGCGTGGGTATAAGTTCTGCGCATCAGGCTCGTATCGGACCAACCGCCGAATTCACCGGCAGCCTTCTCATCGATGCCCTGCCGCACATTCATCTCCTGACCGAATCCGTGGCGACCGGCGGCGTGAAACGGCAGGAGGTCGATCCCGGCCAGTTTGCACGCGCGTGCCCAGCCTTTCCTTGGACTTGAACGATCCGCAAAGCCGAAGACGCGCAAATTTTCTGCTGTCCGGTCAAACCCTCGCGGATAGATCCGCGGGAGAGACGCAAGTTCAGTGACGAGTTCCTGCGGGACCGATATCCATCGATCATCGTGACCCTTCGCTGCAGGAATGCAGATCAGCATCTCATCAAGCTTCAGGTGCCGATCCGGATGCATCGCCACCGCCTGGCTGATGCGTGCACCGGTCATAAACATGAACATTGCCAAGGCGGCGTGACGCTTGGGCGCATGCTGGCGAAATCTGAGGAGCCATTCCCAGCTTCCGGGGGTCTTCTTGACCCGGCTTTTTCGACCGCGCTTGATATCTTGCGCGACCCGTTCTTCCTTCGAATAGCCCTTGATGCGGATTGGCGCGCAGTGGCCGAGATCGTGAGCGTTATTGATTACTGACCGCACAGGTGTGACGACATGGCGTACCCAGGTATCGGTTGAAGCGTCAGGGTAAAGCTCTTGGCCAAGGTCGCGTACCAGTTTCGGCGTGATAGCGGCGACCGGCAATGATCCGAGCTTTGTAAGAATCGGCACGAGATACCCGGCGTCGGCTGCGCTTGGCTTGTAAATGAGGACCGCGTCGGCAAAATTGAAAATTGCATCGGGTTGAGCATCCGGTTCATCGCCTAGGACGTGGCGCCGAATCTGCCTTTCCTCTTCGGCGCGGCACCAGTCCCAAGCGCCCGCTTCCTCAGATGCGCCAGTGCTGCATCGATAGTAGTCGGTGATGGCGGCGCCGAAATATTCGACGCGCCCGCGAGCCCACCAGGTTGGGCCTCTGCGAAACGGTTCGAGGGGCATGGATTGCGACTTTCCAGAATTTGATCGATTTGATCGGCGGTGATGATCATTGTCCGGCCAAGCCGGTGGCAGGCGCCGATACGGCTCGCCTTTTCCCGCAGTGAGCGCTCGGAGATGATCAAACCTCGTGTGGACAGCAGTTCGACCCATTCACTGGGTGGTTTGCCGGAATCGAGGATGGTCGAAAGAACAGCCATTTCAAAAGCTCCCCGCTCTCAGCGCGCCGGTTCTGGATCCTGCCCCGGATTGGCGAGTATGAGCCGCCCCATCGGTGTTGACCGCCCTGCCGCCTTGACGAAATGGTTCGCCACATAATCCTCGATCGCAGTTTCAGGCAGTAGCAGCCGGCCATTGACGCGGATGTGCGACAGCAGGCCACGCGCGACCATTCGACGGACGCGAGATTCCGGCCAGCCACTTTGCGCGGCCAGTTTTGGGAGGGTCAGCAATTGCATGACTAGCACCTCTGTAGTAGTTTAGGGTTCGAGTTCGACTGAAACTCACGATCATTGGAGTAACTCATGTTTGTGAGTTCCGTCAAGGCGGATTCTTGTGCAGGTACCGCGTGAGCATCGGCGCCCGTTTTCTAGAGATCAGAAAGGCCAGGGGGCTGAACCAGGTCGACGTCGCGGCTGCGATCGGCATTTCCCACGGAGCGCTGGTCAATTATGAAAAAGGCCGGGAGCCGCCAGCGTCGGCGGTCATCGCTTTTAGTAAGACCTACGGGGTCAATCCGACTTGGCTGCTGCTGGGCGAAGGTCGTCCGGAGCAAAACAGTCTGGACGACTTACACAGTCGGTCGATCCATATCGCTTGGGCCTATCTCACCCGCGGCGGTGATGAGGTCGAGCGGGACAATCTGATCAAGCTGAGCAGCGCGCTGTTTCAATACCTCATCGAACATGGCGACATCAGTGACGCGATGACCGACAAGCTTCTGTCCCTGAGTGCATGACATGAACGACAATTCTGACATCTCGGTCGTCGACGTCCGCATCCTGGCAGCAATGCAGGCCGTAAACCCGCCGCTTGAAAAGCTCATGACGGAACGCTTTGCGCTACGGCACGAGGTTCGGCAGGCCAATTTGGAACTCGAATGCAGACAGCGCCGAGTTGATGAACTCCGCAATTTTCGCGAAGTCCTGATCCCTCGCTATATCGCGTTCGCCAAGGTCGTTTCTCTCGGCGCAGCCGGCCTGACGCTTCTCGCGCTCGCCGCAGCTTACTTTTTCTGCCTCTTCGAGGTCAAAGCCACAGCCTCCCTCTTTGCCTCTTTGCTCCTACCGCTTTGGTTGGTCGATCAAGCCGAACAGGAGTTCGGCCGGTGGGAGGTTCGCCTGGGGAAATCTCCAAATTTCAACTGCCGGACTGCAGACTGTTGATCCCTTTGTAAGAAAACATTGTAGGTGCAAAGCAGGACACAGTTGTTTCACCGCTTTGCTTGGCCGGAATCGACCAGTCTAAACCATTCGGCCCTCGGCACTTGAACATCTTCTACTAACAAAACCGGTCATGATCGCGCGGATCAACGGACTTTCGGCATCGATCGCACTAGCGGCAATTCATCCCTAGGCATCACCTATCCCGATAACGATAACTCATTAAATGCACTTGGCGAATTCACGCCATGGTAAATTTCCCGTGATAGATGTCTTGCCAGACAGCGTCTTCGCAGATGCAACGAGCCTGTCCTGGGATGCCCTTTAGGACTTCGCTGGTCACATAGCTCGGCACACGGCGCATGAGATCAACGACCGTCCGTGTACCAGGCTTTGTCGCCCGAACGCCGGGACTCGAGGCGACGACTTCGGCCGCGAGCATTACGCCGGCGAGCGCTGACTGAAAAGCCATCGGCACCTGGATGTCGGATCCGTTACCGTCGTGCGCCTTCAATATGGCGTTCCCGCAAATAGCGCGCTGGCGAAACGCCCGCAGCGGAAGCGAGGCAAAGGCTAGAAGACTGTCGACGTCCGCTTCAGCTGTAGCCGCGATCTCGCGGACGAAGGCCTCCCCAACGGGCTCGCCATGATACAACATGGCGCGAGTCCGCTCGATATTGGCCTTGCCGATGAGACGCAACTCCTCCGCGATGATCTCGTCCTCGCTCCGGCGCTTGCCGGCAGGAAGATAGAGGCATGCCAAGCAGGCGTGGTTGCCATCGAAGGCGTGGCGGGAAACGCCGAGATCACCTGTCTGCGTCCAGGCATTGTAGATTCGGTGCGGAAGCGAGCTCTGGACTTGTATCCGGTCGCGCGCAGTATCCAATGCTACCGCGACGCGCTCGAACCTGTGGTGTCCGATGCCCTGCACGTACCCGGCCCATGTGCACCGGAACGGATGGACGACGATCCCGGTTTGCGCCAGCGTCGACGCCACTAGCTCGACCTTGGACGCCTTGTCGTGCTTGATGCATGCCAGCACGTACCGTTGCAGGTTCGTCATTTCGATCGGTTCGTGATCAATAACGTGAAGCGTCCCGGTCAGGTTGGGTGCGCGCGCCATCGCCCAGACGAACGCGTTGCCAATCGCGCCAGCGCCTACGAGTTGAACGAGTCCCATGTCGACGGCTCTAGGCATATCGGCGTTAGCGCAGCGCGACCCCGTCTCAAAGTTGAGCAGCGAGAGCCTGGCGTCTTGGTCCAACTCAGGCCGATCGACGCAGTCGGCGAAGACTGCGCGGAACACGTTGGCCGTGCCGATGCATGCGGCGGCCCCCGCTCCGAGCGGATTGTTGCTGTTCCCGGATCCGCGAGGGGCAGTCGTTGATACCGAGGCCACCCATCTGTCCGAGCCAATGTAGATCAACGTGTCGGCGTTGAACGCGGTGGTGCCCACCACCAGCGCGACTCCATGTCTTGCATCGCCTTCGGCGAAGATTTCGATCTCAGGATTGATAGACCGCATCAAGTCGGCCAACTGGCCGGACAGCTCCCCGGTGCCGGAGAGCGGAACGATGGCCACCCTCGGATACAACCTGGCGACGAGCCGCGCGGCCATATCGAGGGCGCACTGTCCTTCGATCGACTCCTCGCCAGTGGCGTCGAAGGCTATGGTCACTACGACTTCGGACAGCCGGCGCTCGAAGGCCTGCGCGTCGAAATGCCGCATCACCTGGGAAGCGCTTTGACGGGCGCGGTCGAAGAAGGGTGCGAGAGCCATTGGATCAGTCCTTCAAAATTGTGATCATGGACGCTGCGGCGCGCGCGGAGACCGAAGCCCAATAGGGCCGCGAGCCGGGCTTCCACCAAGGCCGTGGCGAGAGCCGGTAGGTCGCGCAACGGGCGATCGAGAACGGATCCACGGCGAAGTCCGGCACCACGATGGAGAACGACCCCAAGGCTGTCGTGATCGCGTATTCATCATCCATCTCGCTGTGAAACGCATGGGTCGGATGGCTGTGTATCTGGGCGAGCAGGCGGAGTTCGGCTTGGTAAAGGTGGAGATTGATCCGCTGGAGCTCCGGCGCATCCACCATGACGGCGAGACCGTGGTCGCTCCGGATGCCCTTCTGTTGCGGAACGATCGCCTCTCGGACGTGGAAGGCTGTTCCGTCCTGGGTGCCGGCCCAGAGAGCCATGCCCTCCAGACCGCGGCGCCCGGCGGCGAACAGGGCGGCGTGCGTCGCGTCTGCGACCGGTTTCGGCACGCCGACCGACGACACCTGCGTCAGCGACGGCCTCATGCCGGATATTCTGCTTGCGTGATCTGGATCATCGTCTGGATACCGAGCTGATTGATCGGAGATGAGCCGTAGCGCCATACGACGTCGATGATCGAAAACAGACTGCCCTCGCCGGAGGCGCGATGCAGCTCCCAGGCGTCGCCCGAATGCCCAGGGTGATCATGATATTCGCGGACGCCGGGCAGACAAAGGAACGCAGGCTTGTCAGGGCCGTAGGCCTGACAGAGCGTCGTCAGTTGAATTTGGGGTTGACCGTCGGGACCAATTATCTGCGGCATCGGCGATGGCGCCCTCTTCGGGAGGTTCGTCAACAGCTCGCCAAACATCAGTTCGCGGTCCTCGAACGCATCGACGAACTTCACGGACAGAGGGCGCGCATCATAGTCGGTGAAGTCGACCTTGATCGTCGTCGCGATCATGCGCGGCTTCATGTTCACGGTCGCGAACGCTACCTTCACGTATGGGAAGGTAGCGTTCATGATCCAGATGCCGCGGTCGATCATCATGGCCTGGTTGGCGCGGAGATTACCGACCTCAGCATCGAACTTGCGACGGCTCACCGCCGGATCGGCGACTTGGGTCAACCCGCCTCTCCCGTCTTGAGGCTGGCAACTAGCAACGTTCCGTCGACGATCCCAAGCTCGGTGAGGGTTTTCTCGACGTCGAGCACTGCGCCCGGCTGAGTCGTCACGATCCAGTCCGTCACCGGACGGCCCGTGTTCTCGGTCTCCTTTAACGCTTCGTTAAGGACGTCGACAAGGCGATCATCGGGCATCGCCTTCACTGCATGACCTTCGCCGTTGATGATGAAGGTCACCTCGATATGGGTCGGCTTCGCCGCCGGGCGCGAATAGATGCGCTCGACGTCGTCACCGGTCAGGTCGACGGTTCCACCGCGCGGTACCACGCGTTCGACGGGGCCCTCGATGAACAGTTCGCGATCGTCGGCAATACGACCATACTTGCGGACATCCGCCTCGTTGATCGAGCCGCTACACCATTCCCAGCCGAGATCTTCGACAGTGAAATCGAAATCTCGATCGCCTTCGGCGATGCGGAAGATCCGCTTCTCACCCTCCACGAACTCAATCGGATCTTCAAGGCCGACCGAGGTCGTGTAGCGGTCCATCACTTCGATCAGACGGTACTTCGCCGCCGGATTATGGTCCGACATCGTGCGAATATCGCGCCCTTTCACCTTTGGATCGCCAGTCAGGTAGTCCACCCCCTCGACTTCGAATTCGAACTTACTGTTTTTCGCCATCGTAATTCACTCCTCATGCCCGACCCGCCGACTCTTGCGCGCCCTCGATTCGGGGACTAGGAAGAGGAATGAGTCTCGATATGGATCATCCATATATGGACCAATAGCGTCAATCAAGGTTGATTCTGGACTAGGAGACCAATGATGGCCAACCGTGAGCCACTCGTCGAAGACGGCGAGGGGCCGATGCCGATTCAAACCGCGTTCGACGTCTTCTTCAGGCTAGCGGATGCGTGGGGTTTGAACACCGACGAGCAGATCCGTCTGCTGGGATCCCCAGGACGATCGACGTTCTTCAAATGGAAAAAGGAGGTGTCATCCGCGCCGAGAGATACCTTGGAACGCCTTTCTTACATATTCGGCATCTATAAGGCGCTCGAGATCCTTCTTCCCAACCCGGAAAGCGCGAACTCGTGGATTAAACGACCAAATCGTTACTTTGGCGAACGGTCGGCACTGGACGTGATGATGGGCGGTCAGGTAGTCGATCTCTTCAAGGTTCGGGAGTATGTCGATGCTCAGCGAGGCGGATGATATCGAGATCGTCGACATTGACGACACCTGTTATACTCTCATTCCCTCCCGTTTCCCGCCGATAGACCTCTTCGAGCGGATCGCAAACGACGACGAGGGCGCGGCCGTCGCCCGGATCGAAACAATCACAAACCCGCGCCTCCGCGATCGTCAGCGCGCCTTGCAGACCGAAGCCGTCGATGTGACGGCGCCCCGATACCAGAACTGGAATCACGCGCCGTTCACCTATCGGAATCCGGAGGGAAGCCGCTATTTCGGCCCAGAGTCCGCGGTTCTGGAACTGGCAGACGATCTGCAGACCGCGCTCGCTATTTCCGTACGCAAGCGCGAAACCTTCCTCTCCCGTACAGACGAGGCCAGAACCAACCTCGATATGCGTGTTCTCAGCAGAAAGGTCACGGGTCGGTTCGCGGACCTTCGACATCTCGATCCCAATCTGGATCGCGACGCGCGTATTGCCGTCGGCCGCCGTATTGCAGATATAACGACACCGATTGACGGGCTTTTATACAATCCCCCAGAGCGACCGAGCGCGAAGTGCTTCGCTATTCTCAACGCGGGGGCACTGGCACGCGCGGTCCAGGGCGATCACTTCCGCTTCGTATGGGACGGTAAGTGCATCCGGTCGCTTTACTCGTTTTCTGGACCCGGGCTGATTATCGATCCGCAGGGATTGGCTTCGGCAGAATGGGTACTGGCGGCTTAGGTCGGCTCACAGCTCGCCTTAACAGCCCAGCTGGCTCCCGTTGATCAGTCGCGCCTATTACCCGCCAAAACACCAGCCCTTGTGCAGCCTGGAAATCTGGAGAACAGTGGCTGCGCGATAACTGAGCCAGGCCCGGTCGCAAGAACGGGACTGACGACGTGAAAACTCTGATTTTAGGATTTGCGGCTGCTGCTGCAGCCTGGCCGATTATGAGCGATGCGCGCGGAGTCGAATATCAGGACTTTGGCCAGCTAAAGCGATCGAGCTTTGTGCTTGGCACGCCGCCTCAATCAGATGAAGCACCGGACATACGCGTCCGTGGTGACCATGATCTGACCACAGAATTCGTGGCGATGGGCGAAGAATCGGCCCAACAACCGGTTCCTGCGTCCGAGCCATCGTCAAACTTTTTGCCCGACACGGTTCGGCCGCGCCAACGCAATCTGGCGGTGCAGGCATACGCCATGCCCTTGGCTGCACCGGCGTGGTCCGACGGCTGCCCGAATGAGGAATACATGCCCAACCCTGCCCTTTCAATGGCGGCAGAACGCCGCCGGGCGACGTGGTATTCCGCCATGGCTTCGGTATCATGCGAAGCGGGCCTTCCCGTGGCATTGTTCGACGCCCTCATCATTCAGGAGAGCGGCTACAATCCTGTGGCGGCAAGCTCAAAAGGCGCAGCAGGAATGGCGCAATTGATGCCATCGAGTGCGCACATATTAGGCGTGCGCAACGTGTGGAATCCCATCGAGAATATGCGCGGCGGCGCTCGTTATCTGCGGGCGCTCCTCAATGAATTCGGCCGATATGATCTGGCACTTGCCGCTTACAACGCCGGCGAAGCCCGGGTGCGTGCTGCTCGCCAGGTACCTCACATTCGGGAGACCGTAAATTACGTCTCGTCCATTCTTATGACCATGCGCGACCAGTTCAGGCGTCGGCTCGAGGGCGGCGATCGCAACCTCTTGAACATCCGGCCATGATGACGGATCCATGTTCGCAAAGTGGTCGCGGTTAGGCGGATGGCTAGATTTCCGGCAGCTTGATGAAGCCATCGCGTCGATTGCGGATCTGTTCTTCATTGGCGATGATCGTGTTCGCGAGCCAGTCCGATAGCGTGTCCTGCGCCGGGTTGGTCAATGGCTCGACCGGGAAATCGGCCCGCTCGCCAAGTTTCAGCACGACGGGTTTTAGCAGGCGGATGACGAGGCTGAGGGCGGGGTCGTCATAGCTTTCCCAATCGCCCATCACCTCGATGGCAATCGTGGCGCGGGCATGATCTATCTCGAACATCTCGGTCAGGGCCTTCAGTTCGGCAAGTCGCAACGGCCGTTGACCGCCAAGCATACGCCCGAGTTGTCGCCGACTGACGCCCAGCAGCTCGGCAATTTCGCAATGCGGCCGAGGGTCTTTCTCGACATGGTGATTGATCAGGGCAAGGTAAGCATCGGCTCGCGCATCTGGCGTTCTGTGCGTTTCGGCTTCATTGCATACTATAGTATGTTTTTTGGAATCAGGCAGTCTGTCTTCGCCCATAAAACCCCTCGCCTCCTCGCCCCGTGAGCCAAAGTCGGGATCACGTGACGGGTCTGTCAAGACTGTTAACGGTCCATATTCGCAGCAAATATCAGTTGCGGTTGGTCACGTAGATACAGGCATTGATGGCTTCGAGCACACTGGCCGGGCGGCCAAGTTGCGCTTCGGCATATTCACGAAATTCGCGCAGCCGATCGTTGACGATGGAATCGATTCGAATGTTGAGGCGGATCGTGCCGATGAGCGCATCAGCATTGCAAATGTCCTCCAACTCATTGACCGACAGATTGAAAATGTGATTGTCGGGATCAGTCAGAACCTTGGTGAGCAACCGTCGTGGGGAACACGTGACATGCTCATGCACGGAAATATTGAACAGCGCTTCGCTGAGTGCCCGAAATGTCAGCGCGTTTACGTGCACGCGATGTGTCGCCTGGGCTGGGGCCGCCGCGTGGGATTTTGCGTTCGAAACACCCTTTCCCATACGCCTCTGCCCAGTTGTTTCGTGTGATGCCTTTTCTGCCCATTGGTGGGCGCTTTGCGCCCAGTAGCGGGCGCTATGCGCGCCCTTGGTGGCCCTCATCGCCCAGAGTTGCGCGCAACGCGCGCAGCGGTGGGCCGAGTCGAGCAGTTGAAGGCTTATCCTACAATTTTCGGCGAAATAATTATCTTAATAGGACTCACGACCTTGCCGGATAGGCACGGGCGAACGGAATTTCGGGATCGGCAGACGAGTGATGCCGCCATTCAACCCCGAAAGGACATTCCCATGTCGACTGCGTCTTTGGATGCGCGAAATCGCGCATCGCTCCTGAGCTACCTCGTGCCTGCCGTTGTGGCGGCAGTCATGATCGCGCCGGCGGCCTATGCCGGCACCGACACCACGTTTGGCACCGCGCTCACCCAGTTCACGAACTTCCTTTCGGGTTCGGGCGGCAAGGTGATCACTGTGCTCAGCCTCGCCGGGGGCATCGTGGGCCTCGCGTCCGGTCGCTTCTCGCTCGGCCAAGTTGCCGTGCCCGTTGGCACTGGTGTCGCTGCCGGCACCGGCGTGCCGATCGTCACCGCCATGGTGACTGCCACCATCTGACAAGAAGCCCGGCCAGTCGCCTTCCCCCCCAGAGGCTGGACCGGGCTCACCTTCCCCCACGAAACTCATGTGACGGCGGGCAGCAATGGAACGCTATGCTATTCCCAAGCATCTGGATGATCCCGAGTTGATCGGGTTCTGGACGCTTGATGAATTCCTCGTGATGGTCATCCCCTTTGTCTGGGGGATCATGGCCCAGCATATCGTTATCGGGCTGATCATCTCCACCGCGGCCTGGTTCGGTTATCGCAAGCTACGAGCTGGCAGGTCGATGTCCTGGATCCTGCATTTTGGGTACTGGCATCTGCCGGGTGAGTTCTTCGGCCTGAAGTGTTTGCCCCCGTCACATCTTCGCGTCCTGGCCGGCTGAGCCATGGATCTCGATCTCGCCCACGGCCATGCACAGCGCGTACTGCGGCAACGCAATGCACTGGCAGTGGCTGCGCTCGCTCTCGGCCTGCTGCTGGCAGGGACATTCGTGGTCGCGCAGCGGCGCGACCGTGAGATTGTGCTGGTGCCAACCTTACGCACGCCGGTGACGCTGAGCAGCGTGGCGGTTTCGCCCGCATACCTTGAGATGGTCACCCGGGACGTCGCCGCGGTTGCGCTCAACCGCTCGCCGGAATCGCTGGCCTGGTGGATGAATTCCATCCTCGATCTGACCGACGAGCGGGCGCGAGGGCAGGTCAAGAAGGACCTGATGAAGATCGTTGCTGAGCAACAAGGCTCACAAATCACCCAGTTTTTCACACCGGATATGCTGCAAGTCGACCCGGCCCATCTTCAAAGCGACGTGGGCGGCACCGTGCATACTGTCGTTGCCTCCAAGGAGGTCACAAACGCGCATCGGACCTTCCGCTTCACCTGGTCCTATAACGGCGTGTCCCTGAAACTCGTCGGCTTCGGCATGATTGCAAAGGCGGACCCGGCAAAATGACGGCCGGAACCGCACAAGGGTTGAACCTCATGGCATCGCTGGAAATTTCTGCCGGAACGGCGCTTGCCGCCCGGGTCAAGTGTCGCGCAAGCCTGATCGGTGTGTCGCTATTGGGTTTGGGTTTGGGCGGAATGGCAGAGCCCGCCTTTGCCGATCAGAATGTCCTCGCCGCAGACAATGGCACCGTCCATTGCGATGCGTCGCTCAAGGATCTGACGCGCGTCACCTTGAAGGATGATCAGTTCGCTTCGGTATCAAAGGTTCAGACTGGCAATCCCGCCGAGGATTTCCAGGTCGTCAACGAGCCGCTGCGCGGTGACATTTATCTGTCGGTGGGCTCGGGCTTCTCCAAGCCGTCGATCTCGTTCTTCGGCACCACGCGCAAAGGCTTCGTCTACAAATTCGTCTGCACCGTTGCCGGTGCTGACGCCAAACAGGTCTTCGTCGCCAATGCCGATAGCGAACAGCCGGCATCCATCGGTGAGCGTTGGCCTGCCAACCTTTCCGCTCAAGAGACGGCAGCGCGGCTGATCGCGGCGATGTATGCTCAGAAGCCCGTCGAAGGCTACGACATCACGTGGCGCGTGCTTGCCCCTGTCAATATGGGGGCGACCAAGGTGCAACTGGTTGGGCAATATGCCGGGGCCTCGTTCACCGGCAAGCTGCTCAAAATTGCCAACACTAGCGGCAAACCGATTGTGCTGAGCGAAGATCAAGTCGCACCCGCCGACGCGGTTGCGGTAAGCATCACCAATCCAAAACTTGAGGCAGGCCAGGAAACAACCGCCTTCGTCATCGTCCGCTCTGCCGGTTCGGGAGATCGGCCATGAAGAATTCTCTCGGAAAAGGTTTGGCCGACACAGCTGCGCCCTCGGTAAGCGATGATCTCGATCGCAACGCGGTTACCCGAAAGCGCCAGCGGATCGCGATGTATGCGCTCGGCGGGACACTCGTTCTTGCCGGCATCTGGTGGATTACTGGCACGCCGTCCAGCGAGCCGACGCAGACGGCACAAACCGACCAGACGAAGTCGGTGAAGATTTCCACCGACGACATGGTCAATCGCTCCATGGCCGACAAGGAGTGGATGGCGCTCTCGGAAAACCAGATCAGCACCCAAGGGTCCGAGATCAAATCGCTCCAGAGCGACAGCACTCGCATCGACCAACTGCAAAAGCAGATTCAGGATCTTCAGGGTCAGAACCAGTCGCTCAAGACCGACGGCACGAAGGTTCTCTCGGCCTACCAGACCGAAAACGACCAATTGCGCTCCCAAATTTCTGCGCTCTCGACGCAAATGCAGCGTGCAACTGCCGGGCCGACGTCGCTCTATGGTGCTGGTGCGCCCGGCACGTATCAGCGTGCTGGTACTGCGCCACAAGGGCCCGGGGGTCCAGCCGCGGGCGCGGAACCATTGGCAGCTTCGCCGGCAACGCGAGCAAGCGAAGTCCGGCTGATCGCATTTAGCGGTGATGCGTCGGGAACGGCCACGCGCATGGTCCCTGCGAAAACCACGCAGTTCACCGACAGCGAGAATTATCTGCCGCCGAACTCGATCGCGACGGCAAAAGTGGTGGTGGGCGTCGATGCGACGGCCAACACCAAGAGCCAGACCGATCCCTTGCCGGTGGTCCTGCGGATCACCGGGCAGGCCAGGTCAGTCTATGCGCAGGGCAAGCTGCTCAAGACCAATATCGTTGGCTGCATGGTCAATGGCGCCGCCATGGCGGACCTCAGCTCCGAGAAGGTTTACGTGAAGCTCCAGCGCATGACCTGCCCGCAGCCAGGCGGGCGTGTGGCGGTGAGCGAGGTCAAAGGCTTCATCGCCTTCGGCGGCAAGACCGGCGTACGCGGACGGGTTGTGAGCCGATCGGGCAACCTCGTGACCCAGGCCTTTGTCGCCGGTGCACTTGGCGGTTTCGGGCGCGGATTTTCCGCCAATTCGCAGAGCCTTCTGACCGCGCCTTCGGTCAATGTGAATGGACAGCGTTCGACATTGTCGCCGACCGACATCGCCCAAGGCGGCCTCGGCCAGGGCGTCGCCCAGTCCGCCGATATGGTCTCCAAATATCTGATCGAGCGCGCCGAGCAGTACCAGCCAGTCGTCGAAATGCCGACCGGCCTCGATGTCGAGGTGGTGTTCCTCGACGGCGTGTTCATCCGCAACTGAGGGAAGTTTGCCATGACAGGTTTGAAATTCCTTGGCCTCACCGCGTTTGCCGCACTGGCAACGCATTCGTCACCGAGTCTTGCTGGACCGAACCTGGCCGGGACAATGAACGCGCAGGCGGTCGGTCACGCGATAGCCGCGCGGCTGCCGCGCACGCAGGTCTCGAATGTGGATTGTGCGAAGATACCCGGCATCTGCGAGGTGCAGGCAGGCAGCAACGTCTTCTACGTCGATCCGTCCGCTCGATATCTGATCGTGGGACGGGTCTATGACATGGAAACCCGCCAGGACATTACGGCGGCTAGGTTGCTCGAAATCAACCCGGATCTGCTTCTTGGCGGTGCGGCATCAGTCCATGGTTCGGCCGAAGACGCCGCCTATGCCCCCCAGCCCCGCAGCGGCACAACCCCATCCCCTGTGCAAAGCCCGGCGCAGAAGGTTTCGGTGACCGAACTTCCAGCATCAGGGGCCATCGAGTGGGGCGGAGCGGGCCCGCACGTGACTGTCTTCAGCGATTTCCATTGCGGCTATTGCCGCATGCTGCACCAGACTTTGAAGACTATGGGTGTTCGCGTCAGCGAGCGGCCGATCTCGGTGCTTGGCACGCGCGCGATCTCCGATGCGGTGATCTGCGCCGAGGACCGGGCAAACGCAGTCGACAAGGCTTACAGCGATCAGGATGTGCCCAAGCGGGCCTGCGATACCAGCGGGCTTGATGCCAACGAGCGTTTCGCCGGAACGCACGGGTTCAGTGGAACGCCGGTGATCGTTCGCGACGACGGGGCCGTCGTTCTCGGCTTTCGGCCTCGCGAGTTTCTGGAAGCCTGGCTGAAGGGAGGCGCATGACACACATGCGTGGCAGGCTCACTCTCCTATTGATCGGTGCAAGCGCCCTGTCGGGCTGCTCGCTCCTGCACTCTAACATCAAGGGCGGCTTTGTCTGCGCCGCTCCGCATGGAACATGCGCGCCATCGACGACGATCGACGATGATGCGATCCGCGCGATCGGCGGCCAGGATGTCCGGCCCGGAGACGGTGGTGAAGCGTCGGCCGCGACATATTCTGAATCGGCAAGGCCGACGCAGGCGGTCGCGACGAAGTCTGGAACCGGCAAAGGTGCGATCTTCGTTCCGGGGGTGCGTCCGACAATTAAGGTTGTTTTTCCAGCCTGGCGCGACAGTTTGGGGCAGGTCCATCCCCGAACGGCGGCCTATGCAGCCGTCGATCTTCCGCCGATGCAGGTGACCACAGCGATACCGTTTAGCGCACGCCAGTTGGGCGCTGGCGAAAGCACCAGCTTGCTCGGTGTTGCCGAGATGGCGCCGGATAACGGTCTTCTCAGTTCGGCTCCACGGGCTGTGGTGCCGGGAAACCGCCACGCCCAAAGCATCGTCAACCCGGATGCCACACTTGTTGGTGCAGGACGAGCAGCTGATGCTGGCGCGCCAGATCCACTGGGTACGATCAAGGACCAGGTCAAACAGATCCTGTCGACTACGAAGATACCACCGGCGCAGGCTGACGCACCGAAGTCCGGTCCCGCGCCAGATCAGACCGGTGCCAGTTTCCCACCGAAGGGGAGCTGATCGGCCATGCTTTCGCGCTTTGTTGAATTGGTGACGGGTGATGACCAAACGCCCGAGCGCAGGCCGGGAGCTCGGGAGGTGCCGATGCTCGCCAATTTCCTGGGGTATCGCGCCTACAATCCGACCGAACAGCTCTTCCACCTGACCCGCTCCAAGGGCTTCATTCTTGAACTGGCCCCGCTGATCGGTGCCGACGAGCGTATTTCCGACATTCTGAATTCGATCTTTTCGGACGTGCTGCTGCCCGGCTGCGAATTCCAGATCATCAATTATGCGTCGCCCAGGATTGCCGAGAAGCTGCAAGAATGGGCTCTGCCGCGGGTGCGGGCAGGACAGGTGTTCGACAAGCTCGCGCGATATCGGCTCGAACTGCTTCGCAAGGGCGCCTGGACCACGCTTGCCGGCGATGGCCCGTTTCACCTGCGGCACTTTCGAGTGCTCTTCGCGGTTGGCGTTGGCCAGGGCGCCAGCATCAGTTCCGAGCAATTGGGCTCAGTACGCGAGGGGATCATATCTGCTTTCGATTCGATCAACGTCGCGAGCCGCGTGGTTGAACCAACGGACCTCATCCGCTTCATTGACGATGTAGTATGCCCCTCGACAGGCGCAGGCGACGACGCCCCTGACTACAGCCCATTCGATCCGATCAACGAGCAATGCGTGCGGCGCGATCTCGTCACCCGCGTCGAGCGGGACCGGCTGATCCTCCAGGCCCCTTCGCTGCGCCCTTCCGGCGTGATCGTAGACGGTGCGCCAGAGTTGGCCGACTATTCGCCGCACGAATTCGACGTTCGCACCATGTCGGTGCGTTATTTCCCTGAGCGCTGGGCACCCTGGGACACCCAGAAGGTCATCGGCGACGTCTTCAATCCGAAACTCTGCCTGCCGTGCCCGGTCCTTCAGTCGATCTCGGGTAAAATTCCCGCCGCCGACGTTTCGGAGGCGAAAGCCGGGTGGAAGTTCACCCGCACGACCTCGCTCGCCGATGGCAAAGCCGCCAAGCTGGTGCCGTCGCTCAAGACCCAGTCGGCCGAATGGCAACATGTCCAGCAGCAGGTCCGGCTCGGCCAGAAGCTGGTGCAGATCTATTACAGCGTGACCATGGTCTCCCCTGCTGGTCGTGGTGACGTCAATGAGCGGACGCTGAAGGCGATCTACAAGGCCGCAGGATGGGACCTGATCGATGAGACCTACCTGCAACTGGGCGGTCTCATGGCTTCGTTTCCACTGATGCTGGCCGATGGCCTCTCGATCGACCTTGCGCGAATGCGCCGGTTCCGCACGGTGCTTTCTGCCAACGTCGCGTCGCTCGCCCCGGTGCAGGGCGAATACAATGGCGGCCACATTCCGCACCTGCTCTTCATCGGCAGGCGCGGACAGCCGCAGTTCTGGTCGCCCTTCCAGAATGGTGCCGGGAACCACAACGTCGCGATCGCCGGGAAATCGGGCTCGGGCAAATCGGTGCTGCTGCAAGACCTGACCGCCAGTCTGGCCGGCGTGCGCGCCAAGACAATCGTCATCGACGACGGCCGCTCGTTCGAGCACATGGCCAAGGCGCTCGGCGGGACCTTCACCGAGTTCAAGCTGTCGTCAGGCATCTCGATCAACCCCTTTCGGATGATCGACCTCACCCTTGCCCACGAAGACGAGGATTACCTCGTCGATTGCATGGCGATGCTCAAGGCCATCGTCTCGCAAATGGCCCGCTATGAAAACCGCCTCGACGACACTGAGCGGGGCCTGATCGATGCTGCCGTAAATGCGGTGTGGGAGCGCGATGGTCGGGATGGAACTGTCGATGGTGTGATGGCGCTCCTGCACGAGGCGGGGCATCCCCAGGCCGACGATCTTGCCACCGCTCTGCTGCCGTTTTCAGCGAAAGGGACCTACGGACCCTTTTTCCTCGGCGACACCAATCTCGACATGTCGGCCGATCTCACGGTCTTTGAACTGTCGGATCTCTCCTCGCGCGAGGAACTGCGCAGCGTCGTTCTGACGGCGATCATGTTCGTCGCCTCGCAAACGATGCGCAAACTCGATCGCCAGATCCCCAAGGCGCTCATCATCGATGAGGCTTGGCAGATGCTGAAAGGCGGCGCGATGGCCGATTTCGTCGAGACCTATTCACGGACCTGCCGCAAATATGGCTCCTCGCTGATCACTGCCACGCAATCGATCAACGATTTTTACAAATCTGGTGGGTCCAAGGCCGCGCTCGAGAACTCCGACTGGATGGTGGTGCTCCAGCAAAAGCCCGAGACCATCGCCGATTTTCGCAAGTCCGACCGCTTCGAGATGGACAATTTCACCGACGCGCTGCTGCGGTCGCTGAAGCGCAACGGAACTGATTATTCGGATATCCTGATCCGAGGTCCCGACACCCAGACCGTTTGCCGGCTCGTGCTCGATCCCTTCTCGGCGACGCTCTATTCATCGAGTCCGCAGACCTACGCCCGCATTGAGGCCGAGGTCGAGCGGGGCCTTTCGATGGCCGAGGCAATCGAGGCGGTCGCCTATTCGGCAAGCGCCGCGCCCCTGAAGGCGGCGGCACAATGACGGTGCGTCGAAACTACCCCGATTGGGGCGCAATCGCTGCCGGCACCTTGCGTCTGCTTGGCTGGCTTGCCGTCAATGCGCTCGCGGCAGCCGGTATTATCGCGCTTGCCGCCTTCGCGCTGGGGAGCTTTTCGCTGCCCTTGACCATGGCGCAGCTCGCCAACCTGACGGACCGTTATGTGGTCGCGAGCGGCGCTCGGCAGGACCAGTTCAACCACATCGTCACGCTTGGGTTCGCGGCGGCCTTCGTCGCAGTCTCCTTTTTTCGGCGCGCCGGAATGGTGCGTGCTCTCACCTCGCCCGAGAACGATCATGGACAATGATATTGATGCAGGCACGCGCTCGGCCGCGGTGCCTCTTCCTGACCGATCCCCAGCGCCGGCATCGCGCGATTTCCGGCAACCCGTTCTGTTTGTTGTCGCAGGCCTCGCACTGCTGTGGGCGACCTGGGCCACCCATTCCATCTGCGAAATCAAGCGAGCCTCGCCCCATATCGTCAAAGTACAATTGGCGGGCCTCGTGCAAGAATATGTGCAGGCCCAAGCCCGATCGGGCGCATCTGCCGATCAGGTTTCGGCGCAGACCACTGCCTACCTGAAGGCGCTCAATGAAACGGTCAGCGCCCATGCCCATGGTGGCACCGTGGTGTTGCTCGCCAATGCCGTCGTCGATGGCGCGGTCCCCGACATTACCATGACCGTCCGGCAGGAAGTCTATGCCCGCTTTCCCCATCCGCAGCCGGGTCAGCCGCAGGGCATGACGCCGCAGATGAAGCAGTTCTTTGACGCCAATGGAGCTGCGAATGGCAACGGCAAGTGAGGCCTGCCAGACAAGGCGCAACCGCGCGATGCGACCCTGGGCCAAGGGGTTCGTGGGCGCGGCCATCTTTGTCTCAGGGTACTTTGGTCTGCAATCGCTTGCGGCCTGGCACGACACCCACGCGATCTTCATCAACGCGAGCGAGTCGCTGCCCAATTGGGCGCTCCTCGTTGAGGCCGGGCGTTTCCCAAAGCGCGGCGATTATGTCGTCTTTGATCCCGGCCGCGATCCGCTGGTGGTCAAACATTTTGGGGCCACTCCCAAGCCCTTCGCCAAGATCGCTTATGGTGTCCCCGGCGATGTGGTTTCGCGCTCCGCAGAGCGCGTGCTGGTCAATGGCCACGAGGTTGCGCGGCTCAAGCCGTTGACACGGCAAGGCGAGAGGCTTGTTCCCGGACCGACTGGAGTTGTGCCGACCGGCTGCATCTTTGCGGCAAGCCCGCACAAGGACGGGTTCGACAGTCGCTATTCCGCGATCGGCTTCGTTTGCGGGCATCATCTGATTGGTGTCGGGGAGCCGATCTTGTGAATTGGGTAGGCATCCGGCTCGAAGTGCTGCTTGTCCTGGCTCTTGGCAGCCTGAGCCCGGTTCCGGTGGCGAGCGCAAAGGATTACGGCACGCTCGGATCGACCTGGGCCATCGCGGAACCAGATCTGCTCGCGGTAATCCGGGCGCGTTTGCAGTCGGCGCAGCTGAGCGGGGCGCTCGCCGCGATGAACCAGAAATTCGTCGAGGCGGCCCAAGCCAGCGTTCACCGGCCCCACCCCGTCGCCGGCATTGGCCCGGCGATCGTGGATCGACATTGGAGCTTCGATCCGACCGTTACTATCGCGGACGATATCCGCGACGCGCGCGGCAATCTGATCGCCGCGAAGGGGCAAAAGTTCAACCCTCTGCGCGTGGTAGGCATGGCCCATGCTTTTGCCTTCGTCGATGGCGACAACACTGCAGAACTGTCCTGGGCGATGAAACAGGGCGCGCCGGACAAGCTCTGGATCGTGCTGGTGAAGGGCTCGCCCACGGCCCGCATGAAAGAGATGAAGCGGCGCTTCTATTTCGACCAGCAAGGCGTGTTGACCTCGCGCTTCGGCATCGAGCACACGCCCGCACTGCTCAGCCAGAAGGGCGAGGCACTCGATATCCGTGAAGTCGCACTCTCGCATGTCGGGGCAACGCCATGATGGGTTGGCGAATCATCCCGGCTTTGCACCGATGGAAGAGTGCGCTCGCAGACCGGCTGCCGGCGCCGATGGCCGCTCCCGAGACACCCCAACTGCGCAGTTTCCGGGTCGCGCTGATCGTCCAGCTTGTGGCCCTTGGGCTCCTGACCGCGGCATGGGAGCCGATCGCTGCTAGCCGCATGGGAAGGATCGCAACACATGTCTGGCTGGTACTTGCCCTGAACGCGCTCATGGTCGGCACCCGCTGGCTCGTTTTGAAACTCCGCGCCGATGATGCTTGGGCAGCACGGGATCATGACGAATGATGCGGCGCCGCCTCCTCGCCGCACTGCTGGCTATCGTCGGTTTGGGATTGGCTGAAACCGCCGATGCCGAGGGATCGGCGACTTGCCATGGGCATTTCCCAAACCCGATCACCGACATCTGCTGGGACTGCTTCTTCCCGCTATCGATCGGAGGCTTCGATTTGTGGCCCGGCGACAAGCCCGATCCGCCAAATCCTTCGCTGCCGGTGTGCCTGTGTGGCCTCAGGCCAGGCCTGTCGTTCGGCTTTTGGGAGCCGGTGCGGCTCGTCGATGTGACGACCAAGCCGTTCTGCTTCCCGAACCTTGGCGGGATCACGATCAACCCCGGCATGTATGTTGGCAACGGTCATGTCTCGGCTGCCTCGCAAAAGGGCGGGAACACCGAGATGACCGCCCAGTATCAGGCGCACTATTACGTCTATCCGCTGTTCTACCTCCTGGAGTTGCTCGCGGATTTCATCTGTTTCGAACAGGCCTCGTTCGACCTCGCCTACATGACCGAACTCGACCCGACTTGGCAGGACGATACGCTGGCCGCGCTCGTCTTTCCCGAGACGGTGGTGTTCGATTTTCCGCTGGCACAGGTGGCTTGCGCCGCGGACTGCGTGGCGGCGACTGCGGCTTTGCCGCTCGACTCTCTGTTCTGGTGCGCGGGCTGCAACGGTTCGATGTATCCGATGACCGGGAACATCGGGAACAACTCGACCATGGACCAGTCGATGCGGCTCGCGGCCGAACGCATGGTCTACAAGATGCACCGCACCGCGCTCGCCTGGGGAACCATGGGCAGTCAGGGCCTCTGCGGCAAATACCTCATGCCGATCATGCAGAAGCAGCAGTACCGCCTGCAGATGGTGAACCCGCTTCCAGCGACGTCCGGGCGCTATGCCTGTCAACCGCCTGGCGGCTCGACCGTGCTGCAATTGACCTCCCATACCTACCCGGTGGTTGGCGAGGATGTCGGCTACCTTGTGTGGCGCAAGCGTAATTGCTGCGCGTTCTGATGGGGGAGCCATGACCAAGCGCTTCCTCCTCATCGGCATCGCCATCGCCGGGATCGGTGTTGGTGCCGCGATCGCGCAAACCAGTGTTGATGGGCTCGACCTCGAAGCAATCGACAAGCGCGCGCACGCGGGGGCTGCCGATCTATCGCAGTTCGTAACGCAGGTGCTTCACGCCCAAGCCAAGGCCAACGCCGAGCAGCGTGCGACGGTCGAGCGCATGGTCGAGGCGGCTGCCAGCAATGTCGCGGCGCTCAAGCCGACCCCCGCCTATCCGGTACCAGGCGGCGTCGATCTCGACTCGCTGGTGAGCCAGGCCGCGCAAACGATGAAGCCGGAGGACCGCTCGGCGCCAATGTTCATCGCATTCGCCAGCCTCTCGATGCCCGAGGATTCGCTGCATCACCTGATCGCCGATGTCACCAAGGCTGGCGGCATGGTCGTATTTCGGGGGTTCTCCAGCGGAGGTGGCCACGCCTTCATGGACCAGCTTCGCAAGGTCGTCCCCCCAGGCGCGCCTGTCCGTATCAGCATCGATCCGCGCCTGTTTCGCGCCTTTCGCGTCGAAGCGGTGCCGACCTATGTCGCCGCCTCGTCGAGCTTTGCGCTGTGCTCGGGCACAGACTGCACGAGTGAGCCGCCAGCTTATGACCGGCTCGCAGGGAACGTCACCACTAGCTTTGCGCTCGAAACCTTCGCCGAGGGACAAGGACCGGGCTCGCCGGTGGCACGACTTGCACTCAAGAACTTGAGAAACGGCGATTGAGCAGGTTCTCCGCCCTCGCTTGCCTCGCTGGCGCCCTCGCGACGTTCGCGACCTCGACGCTCGATGCACAGAGCGTTGATCCCAAAGCGGCGGCAACGGCTGTTGCGGGGCAATTGCAGGGCCAACTCAACGGTATCGTGACCAGCCAAAGCGCGCCCAATAGCGTGCCCGGCTACAGCGGCGCAGATTTGCCTCAGGGCAATTACATGGCCCGCCCGGATCTCCTTGCCAACGACGGTGCGGTCCAAGCGACGACCAGCGAGCCTTACGCGATCGTCACCAATCCCAATCGGCCCACGGTCGATACCTCGACGCTCGGGCTCTCCAATGCGAAGACGGTCGAAGCCAACCCGAACAGTTTCTCCGGTGGGACGGGAGCCGGCGGAAGTCAGGGCAATTGTCAGCAATTGCCGCCGAGTGCGGGTGCGCCCAGCACCTATTACGATTCCTGCCAGATCGGGCAGGCCGAAGTGGATAGCAGTTTCACCTGCACCATCGGTTGGAGCAACCAGCTATCCAGCGCCCATCAGTTCACCTGCCACACCTCCGAATGGGACATCTATAATCCCAGCGTCAATCAGACCTTCTATTTGGCACAGGTATCGGATTGCGGTTCCTTCGCCAGCCAGTCTTCATGCAGTCAGGTTGCGCAAACCACCAAGGCCCCGCAAACGACCTGGCCTTCGGGCGCCGGGATCGGGCTCAACTTCACCGAAACCGACACGACCTACAATTGCACCGGCCAGACAAATTTCGGCACGCCGGCCTCAAGCAACTACTGCATAAATCACACCTCGTGGTGCTTCGTGCCGCCACCGCTGGACCAGGCGCCGGGCGTCCCGGGTGCAACCGACAACGGACCTGTCCAAACTTATCAGGGTTCGTCGGTCGACAGTTCTGATTGCAACGCCAAGCTCGGCACGGCCGCCGCTTGTCCATCGGGCTATGTCCAGCAGGGCAACGAATGCGTCCAGACCACAGCGGCCATCGTGACCTATTCCTGCCCGCCGGGTTGGAACCTTGCCGGAAACCAGTGCAGCCTCGTCACCGTCCAGGCAGCAAGCCTCACCGGCTACACCTGTCCGTCCGGCTTCAGCCTGTCCGGGACCACGTGTACCGAGACTGAGGCCGCTACCGCGTCGGGATACTCCTGTCCTGCGGGCTACGTGCTGTCGGGCACCAGTTGTACCAGCAACCAGACGCAGGCCGCGGCACCGACTTATTCGTGCCCTGCGGGTTGGACTCTCTCCGGGACCAGTTGCAACGGCCCGGTCACCCAATCGGCGGGCTCACAATATACGTGCCTCGCAGGGTGGACGCTTGCCGGCACCAATTGCACGCAGTCGACGAGCCAGGCTGCAAGTCCGACCTATTCGTGCCCGACGGGTTATACGCTGAGCGGTTCGGTCTGCCAGGAGGTGCTGACCCAGGCGGCGAGCCCAACCTACAGTTGCCCCGCCGGTGACAGCCTTTCCGGATCGAATTGCATCCAGGCCTCGTCTTACGCAGCAACGCCGAACTATTCGTGCCCCTCCGGGATGACGCTGTCTGGCACGACCTGCACGCAAGAATCGAGCTATGCTGCCAACGCAAGCTGGTCCTGCCCTGCGGGCTGGACGCTGTCTGGCACCACCTGTTCGCAACCGGTCAACTACGCGACATCGACCTATTCCTGCCCGTCCGGTGGCACCGCGAGCCAATTCCGCTATGCCTGTCACTCGTCGGAATGGGACCTCGTTTTTGATTACAGCAGCCAGACCACTCTGCTCACGACCCTATCGGACTGCGGTTCCTTTGCCGTCGAGCCCACTTGCAGCCAGGTCTCCCAAAGCCAACAACCCCCGCAAATCACTTGGGGCTCAGCCTACGGCATCGGCAGTTCGTTCACGCAAACCGATTACGTCTATTCCTGCTCGGGTTCGACAAATTTCGGGACTGGAGCGTCGAACACCTATTGTCTTGGCGCCAGCTATTGCTTCGATGAAACCGGCGTGGCCGGCATCCCGGGGGTGCCGGGTTCGAACTACCTCGGCGCCACCTGCACGGGATCGGCAAGCCAAGCCGCAACCCCGACCTACAGCTGCCCATCAGGCGGCACGCTCTCGGGCTCGACGTGCATCACCAGCAGCACCCAACCGGCCGATGTCAGCTATTCCTGCCCCTCAGGAGGTACGGTATCGGGGCAGAATTGTACGACCAGCACATCGCAAGCGGCCAGCGTGCTTTATACGTGCCCGATCGGATTCACGCTCAGCGGCACCACCTGCTCAGAGACTTTGAGCCAAGGCGCGACAGCCTCCTACAGTTGCCCGGCCGGGACCACACTTTCTGGAAACCAGTGCGTTGGCACCAGTACTCAGCCCGCGAGTGTCAGCTATGGCTGCCCAACCGGCTATACCCTGTCCGGAACGACCTGCACCGGGACGGGTACACAAGTGGCCAGCGTCACTTATGCCTGCCCCGCTGGCTGGACCCTGAGCGGGACGGCTTGCAGCCTCACCACGACTGTTTCGGCGACGCCGGCTTATGCGTGCCCCTCGGGAATGACATTGTCGGGCACGCAATGCGTCACGAGCCAGGCAGCCTCACCCGCCTATACGTGCCCGG
Organism: Novosphingobium sp. FSW06-99; assembly: GCF_001519065.1. Classification (GTDB taxonomy): domain Bacteria; phylum Pseudomonadota; class Alphaproteobacteria; order Sphingomonadales; family Sphingomonadaceae; genus Novosphingobium. The sequence goes on along the minus strand of NZ_KQ954254.1, from coordinate 370,125 downwards.
CGGGGTTTATCGTCGATGGCTCGACCTGCACCCAAAACCAGACCCAGGCGGCGGCCCCCTCCTATTCCTGCCCATCGGGGACCACGGTCTCGGGCACCAACTGCATAGCGACTGTCCCAGCATCGAGTTCCGGCGGTGCGGGCGGAATGGCCTGCATGCCGCCGACCGAGGTTTGTGTCGATTCATCGCCTGCGACCCGGACCGTCGCTGGCGTTCAGGTCACCCACGATTGCTGGCAATGGCAGGCGACTTACAACTGCGGAACGTTATCGAGCGCCAACGACTGCTCCACGCTCCAGTCCAAAAGCAATTGCAGCTTCGACCACGAGGTCTGCCTCGACGACCCCCAAAACGGGCCGTGCCAGGTCAAGAGCGAGGTCTACAAATGCACGACGCCAGCGGCGAGCACGGGCAGCCCCACCTATTCATGCAGCGGCGATGTCTACTGCCTCGATGGCAGCTGCACCCAGCTGCCGCGCGACCCATCGCCAGATCTGGCCAAGGCGCTCGTGGCGATGAACGCCATGAACGATGCGAAGAGCCAATTCAATGCGCAAGCGCTGACCATCTTCGCGGGCAATGCAACCGGCTGCCACAAGCCGCTGTTCGGCCTAGTCAACTGTTGCGCCGGCAAAGTGTCCGGGCTGCTGACGGGAGCATCGGCCGGGCTGGCCCTCGCTGGCCTGCTTTCTGGAAATTATGCCTTCCTGCTCGGCATGGTGACCCAGTTCCTCGTGCTTTTCCTGTGCTCGAGGGAGGAGATGCTGCTCGACGTCAAGGATCGCCTCGGCCTGTGCCATTACGTAGGCGAATATTGCTCGTCACATTTCCTCTTCGTCTGCTCGACCGAGCGCAAGACCTACTGCTGCTATCAATCCAAGCTGGCGCGCGTGATCCAGGAACAGGGTCGTGCGCAATTGGGACTGGATTTCGGTAACGCGAAAAGCCCCAACTGCGCGGGCTTTACGATCGACCAGTTCTCGCACCTCGATCTTTCCAAAATGGATTTCTCGGAAGTCTTTGCCGATTTCACCAGTGCGGTGTCGCTGCCGAACTCGCTCCAGACCTCGACCGAGATCCAGCAGAAGGTCCAATCCTATTATCAAACGCATGGCCCGGGGACAGGACAATGACCCGGCAGCCATTCCATATGACAAGGAGCCCGGCGATGATCGGACGTTTGACAAGCGGCCGCGCCGCATTGGGTATCGGCGGCATTGCCGCGCTGACGCTGCTCGGCATGCCAGTTTGGGCGGCAACTGCCCCTCCCACACCCGACAGCAGCCCGTCGGTCGAGGAGGCAGTTGCTGCCAGCGACGTGACCGGTGACAATTCCACGCAGCCGGCCACGTCCAACCAGGACGATGCGGTTGTCGCGCCTGGTCAGGATCCCTTCTATTGTGGTCAACGCAAGCTAGGCACCTGGTTCTACTGTGAGCGTCCGAAACCCGCTGATCGCAAAGGATCGGCTCCAACGTTGGCAGCGGAATCCTATCGCCAGCGTCTCGACCGGATCGGGGCACGCCTCGAAGAGCTGAAGGCGAAGGCCGTGCTGGAGCCTTCGCCAGCAAATATCATCGCCTATGTCCGCTACCAGCGCGAGCAACTCGATCGTGCATCGATGTTCGCCGATGTCTGGGAACGGGCGATCTGGCAGCATCCCGACCTCGACTATACCTTGCAGCGGCCCGTCAACACGCTCGGTAAAAGTGCCTGGCTCGAACAGCGCAAAACCGACCGCGAGGCGACGATCGCGACGCTGTCCGAGCGCTACGGCCTGTTCTTCTTCTACTCAGGCTCCTGTGGCGCTTGCGAGGTGTTTTCACCGGTCGTGCGCTCGCTCGCCGACAAGTACCACCTCTCGGTGCTTCCAGTCTCGATGGACGGCGGCGCAAACCCGGCTTTTCCGCGCTTTGTCGTCAATCGCGGTCAGTACGAGAAGATGGGGCTTGAGGGCGGACAGGTGCCGGCGCTCGTGCTCTTCGACACTTACCTCAAGAAGCCGATCCCGATCGGTTACGGGGTCATGGCCGAGGATGAGGTGCTGCAACGCATATTCTACCTGACCAGCGTCAAGCCGGGGAGCGACTTCTGATGTGTGCACAACCCGGATCCATCCGTCGGCTCCCGCGGGTCCTCGGCCTTTGGCTGACCCTGCTCGCAGCGACAAACCTGGTTGTCGTCCAAACGGCTCAGGCCGACGTCAACGGCCAGTTGGGTTCCTTCTTCAGCAGCTTGGGCGGCTCGGCCAACGTCACTGGCCCAGTCGCCTACAATGGGCAGCAGGGCGGATATTACAGCGGCGGAAATCTCTGGGTGCGTTTCCCTGCCCAGCAGACCTACTCGTTGGGATCGCTCCAGATGCCCAGCGTCAAGGCCGGCTGTGGCGGAATCGACATTTTCACTGGCAGCTTCTCGTTCATCAACACCGACCAGATCGTCGCCGCCATGAAGGCTGCGGCGAACGGCGCGCTCGCCTTCGTCTTCGACCTCGCGATCAACGCCATCTCCTCGCAGATCGGCTCATCGATCGAGAAGGTCATGCAGAAGCTCCAGCAGTTCACCCAGCACAGCCTCAATGCCTGCCAGGCTGGCGAACAGGCGGCAGCGGGCCTGGCAGGCATGGTCGGCGCGCGCGATTCCCACTTCTGCCAAACGATCGGCAACAGCCAGGGGATCTTTTCGGATTGGGCGGCGTCTGCCCAAGGGTGCGGGACTGGTGGCAGCCAGACGTCGACGCTCTCCTCGAACGCAGACAAGACGATTCCCTCCGGGCCCTACAATTACACCTGGTCCATGCTCACCCAGAAATACCCGAGTTTCGACACCGCGTTCAAACAGTATCTTATGAGCCTTGTCGGCACGGTAATCTATCAACCCGGCACCAGCGATACCCAAGGTCCAACCTACAAATTCCTGGGCCAGGGCGATCCCGCGCTGATCACCGCGCTCCTCGATGGCGGCAGCAGCGCACAGGTCTTCACTTGCGACAACACCGACCAGTGCCTCAACCCGACGCAATCGACACTTACGGTTTCGAGCGCCAGCGCGTTGAAGACCCGGGTCTACAACCTGCTCATCGATATCGCCGGGCGAATCCAGGGCAACCAGCAGCTGACCAGCGAAGAGATCGGCCTCCTCGGCGCAACGACAATTCCGCTCTACAAGATCATGGTGGTCAACGCGGCGGCCAGCTTCGGCGGCATGAACACGGCCGACCTGTCAGAGCTCGCCGAAATCACGTCGGTCGATCTCCTCGAGACGGTCGTTCAGCAGTTCTACAAAATGGTCACCGATGGGCAGTCGTCGTTCCAGAACGCCGATCCGATGACCCTGAAGCAGTGGCAGGACCAACTGCGCGAGGTTACCCACACGCTCGATGCGCAAGTGATCCACAATTCCGAGCGGCTGACCCGCACCGAGCAGATCCTTGATCGGACCATCCGCATCGAGGGCACGCTGCGCAATGCCATGTCGCCGCAGATGTCGGCGGCTCTTCAGTTCGAGAAGGTGCTGGGCCAGCACCCGTTGCAGTGAGGTCGTGGCCATGACCGTCAATGTGATCACCAGTGGCGGTGGCCAGTACATCGTCAATGTTCTGAATGCGGTCGCGGCCTGGACCGGTGGCGGCGGCTTTCGCTCGATGCTCCAGGTGGTGATGGTGATGGGGCTCGGCTACTGCCTCCTCATCATGGCCTTTTCGCTGAACTGGCGGGTGCTGTTCAACTGGTTCCTGTCCGCAACCGCGATGTACATGTGCATGATCGTGCCGACGGCGACGGTAGTGGTGTCCGACACGATCAACCCAACGGTTGGCAATGGCGCGGTCGCCAACGTCCCATTGGGGCTTGCGGTGGTCGCGTCCTTTTCGAGCCAGGTGAACAACTGGCTGACGAACACCGCCGAGAGCGTTTTCACGATGCCGGCGTCTCTCGAATACACCGCGGGCGGGATGATCTATCCCACGCGCCTCAACGATTTGACGCAGCAGTTCACGATTGCCGATCCGGTGATGAAGGCCAACGTCGAGAACTTCCTCGGGCAGTGCACCTTCTACGATATTTTGCTTGGCCAAGGTAACGGGTGGGCGACGCTGGCAAGCTCCACCGACCTGCTGACCGCGCTGGGGCCGGGCTCGGCCGCGCGATCGACGACATGGATTCCGGCGGGCGGCGGCACCGCGTCGATCATCGGCTGCCAGACCGCTTATCAGAATATCGCCAATGCTTACCCGGCGCTAAGCACTGCCGGGATCAAGGCTACTGCGCCGGCATTCTATCCCAACTTGCCATCCACGAGCGCGGTCACTCAACTCCAGAACGACCTGCCGACCATGGTCCAGACTTTCTATGGCGGGACGGGCATGAGCGCGCAGCAGATCTTCCAGCAGCGGTCGCTGGTGAACGCCTTCATGGAAGCTCGGGCGAATTTCGGTGCCGGCGGCGGCGATACCTTCGCAGCGCTCCACGCCGATGTTCAAGCCCAGAACTCCTATATGTCAGCGGCGCGCCAGGCGATGACATGGGTGCCTGTGCTGAACCTCGTCCTCACCATCGTCTTCTACGCGATGTTCCCTGTGGTTTTTCCGCTATTCCTGTTCCCCCAGACTGGGCCGGCGCTCTTGAAGGGCTATCTCACCGGCTTTTTCTATCTCGCCTCGTGGGGGCCGATCTATGCGGTGCTCCATATGTTCATCACCCAATATTCGGCCTCGCAGCTTGCCGCCATGGCACCGGGCGGCATGACAATGAGGACGATGGCAGGCATCGATACCATCGACCAGAACATGGAAACGCTGGCTGGTTACATGCTCATGTTCGTGCCCGTGCTCGCCGCCGGCATGGCCAAGGGCGCGATGTCGATTGCTTCCAGCACCGGGTCTATGCTGGCACCTGCCATGCAGGCCGCCGAAGCGGCCGCGGTCGAACGCACGACAGGAAACTATTCCTACGGGAATGAGCACTTCCAGAATGTGACGGGGCAGCAAGTCAACACCGCGCCGACCTGGACCCTCGCCTCAAGCGGAGCCCCTCAAGTCAACATGCGCGGCGCCAACGGCACGATCACCAGCACGATGCCGGACGGGTCCACAGTCTACAACACCACGCCAGGCATCAGCCATTTCGGTTTCAGCCCAAGCGAGATGCAGAGCGTGACCGCCAATCTCCAGCAGAGCGGCGCGCAGTACCATTCCCGCGCGAATCAACTGCGCAGCGCATCGAGCGAACGCTGGTCCGAAGGCATGCGCACACTGGACTCGCTATCGTCGGGATCGCGACACGCTTCGGGCAGCGAAGAATCGACCGGCGCTCAGGGCGGCAACACGTCCAGCCAGTTCGACCGTCAGGGAACCGATGCCAAGAGCCAGACTGGCTCGAACCGAACGATTGGCGACACTCTCTCGTCGGGTCGTTCACTCGGCCATTCTGAGACTAATACCTTCGGCGTCAACACAGGTGCAAAGGCAGGCGTCGGTGGCAAGGTGCTGGGAGCCGAGCTTGGTGCATCGGCCGGGGGGAGCTGGGACCACAAGTGGACCAAAAACACGGCCGATCAGGAAGGCCGCAACGCCAGCGATGCGCAGAGCGAAAACCAGAGCACCAATGTCGCCAAATATCATGCCAATGGCGCCGACATCACGCTCACTGCCGGCGGTTACTGGCGCGATGGCACATTTCGTCGGGTCGAGAATTTCGGCGAAAAGCGACACGCCGTCGAGCGCGACTTCTCAGAAGCGCAATCGCTGGAACGCCAGGCCTCGCAATCGGACGAGGTGGGCGCTCGGCTCGAACGCATAGCGTCCTACTCTCAAGCCCACGGCTTCCAGATCTCGGACGACATGAGCCAGGTCGTGGCATCCCGATATGCGCAAATGGCATCGTCACCGGAATTCCGCGACCTCGGCGCGCCATCACTCACCAACACCACGCCCACCCCCCATCAGCGCGAAGTCCGCAATATGATCGTGTCGAAGATCCTTGAGGACTATGCAGCAAACGGAACGCAGCCGGTTGAGGCGATGCTGGGGGACCCCATCGCAACAATGGGCACCGTCAAAGGCCCGGGGCCTGTTCACCTGTCCGATCCGCCGGTGGCGCCGCCGGCCGGCAGCCGACACGGGCATCGCGCGGGCGGGCAAAGCGGGTCAGCGGAAGGCACCACGGCGCAGAAAGCGCCAGGAGACGACGCGGCGCGCGAGGCGATTGCGCGAGGAGCGGCTGATGTCGCTGATGAAGATGCGGCGTCGAAGGTTAAGTTCGGCTCGGCGGCGCGGAAAGCTGACCAACAGGACGCGAAAACCAAGCGCGAGGTAGGTCAGTGAGGAAGAGCCCGCCGGACGTCTCGGTCGATTGTGTCGCCAAAGTCGCTCAACCTCTTCTGCATTTCGACACTCTGCTGGTGATCTCGATAGGCATTGAACCCGCCAATGACGGCGACCGCGACCAGTAAAATCGGGACTAGAATTATCACCACAGTCGCGACCCGGCGCTGGAGGGCGACCGCGCGCGGGGTCTTCATCGCGTCGGGGATGCGGTCGTATTCGAATGCCAGCAGCGCTTCGGCTTTCGAGCCGCGAAAATTGCCCTCGCGCAGAGCGACGTTTTCGGCGCTGAGGGCGTGAACTTGCTGCTGGAGGCGGGTGATTTGAGGATCATTGGTCATACTGTTCCAATAGCATTGTTGGAACGAAACGCAAACAAGATGACCGGCAAGCACCTTAAATACAGCTTTTTTCAGCGATTGCGACGGCGAACGTATTACCCGGGCTTGTCATGTTGAGGATCACCCCCGCAACCATCTACACAACGAACAGCGGGCTGGGTGTGTTTCGCGACGCGCCAATGTAAGGGCGCCCTCGCGCGCTTCCTGGCGCAGGCCACGGAGGACCGAAGCGACGAACCAAACTGCATAGCAGCGTAGATACATTGGCCGATCTACTACGGATCACTGTCTTAGGCCGGCGTGCTCGCAGCGTTCAATGCAGATCACGAATACAAATCTTGATTTGCGCCGACGATGTGGCACTCACGGTATGGAGGCGGAGAAAATGACTGGCGCTCAATTTATTGCGAGCATCCGAAAGCGGATGGAGCGCGAGCTTGGCAAACAGCCAACCAAGGCCGCCATAGCGGCGAGGTTAGGCGTAACCGTTCAGGCGTTATCAAACTGGGAAGCGCGCGACGAGGTCACTGCGGACCAGATGGCGGGCCTTATACTCAAGGTCGAGTCTGTATCGGCCAATCGAACTCAGTTGTCGGCCTTGCGTCCGATCGTAGAGTTTTTCGAGTTGACCCCGGCTCGGATTGGCTCCGGGGAGAACTACTGTATCTTCCAGGCAAAGGTGGACGGCTTCGAGCACCCATATCTTTTGGGGCTGCGCAAGGAGCTGGAGGCCCACCATGGCATTTACATCTTCCACGATAGCCGGGGCCGTGCGCTGTACGCGGGCAAGGCGAGGAGCCAATCGCTTTGGAAAGAGATTAACTTGGTGTTCAATCGGGACCGCCAACTGCAGAATATCCGGCGGGTGAACCACCCCGAGCGCCGTCAGGATTTCCGCACATCGGACGAGCTGCGCCGCCAGATTCGAACGGTGAATGTCCGACTGCACGAGCTAGCCACATACGTCAGCGCCTACGAGGTTGCGGATGGCATGATCGGGCAGTTGGAATCGCTGCTGATCCGGGCGTTCGCTAATGACCTCTTGAACAAGCGCATGGAAAACTTCTCCTAGATCGATGCTGCACCGGGCGGCCCGGGTCGAAGTGTCAGGATTGGATCGACAGCAGTTGGGATAAGGGCAACTTCTCGGTATGGGCAGGTGGGGGGTCGCGAAAGATGATCGGATGTTGATCGACAGTGCAGCAAGCCTGCCACATCAGTGGGGAGGTGGTAGCGCGTGAAGCTCCACCCGACGACGATCGCCCAGCACGAGTTGTTTCAGGAGATCGCAGACGCGATCGCCGAACCAACCACGCTGGTGTTTGTGGACACGAATGTCCTGTTCTGGCTGTTCAGTCTCGGGAGGGAGCCTCGCAGAGAGTTCTTCGACTGGGTCGCAATGCTCGGAACGCGCTTCCTCGTCCCGGTGTGGGCGGCCCACGAGCTCTACGGTTATCTAAGATCGAACCAGGCGGCCCTCACGCCCCTGAAGGCGGCAATCAAAAGTCTGCAGCAGTCGATCGAGCAGGCTAAGGCGCATGTCGCGATGGCGGCTGACGACCGGCAGGTGCGCGGTTTCGCCAATCTCGCGACCTACCAGGCGGAGATCGATCGTCTCGGCCAGGAGTTGATGCGGTTATGCGGGATGACGCCCGCGACCGGTTGGGAGGACCTCGCAGCCGAGATCCTACCTTTCATCAACGATCACGTCCTCGACAGTAACATATTCCCGATCCTGCAGTGGATAGATACCGAGGTCGCCGCGCGCGTCGAGGGTCGGATACCGCCCGGGTTCGCCGACCACAATAAGCCTGAGAACCGCTTTGGCGACCGCATGCTCTGGAACGAGGTCGTCAATCACTGCCATGGCAAGGCCGCGGGCTCAGTGATCGTGCTTACGAACGACAACAAGGACGACTGGGTCTATAGGCCCGCGGGGATTCTGGACGCCGCCGGTCGTCGCCAAGGAAACCAGCGCGAATTCGAGACGGTCCTGCCTTCGCCGCTACTGCTCCACGAGCTGAAGACACATACCAATATGACCGAGCTGCACGTCGTCAGTGTCGAGATGCTGATCGTGGTCATGCACCGGTTCGCACGGCTGCCGGTGCCGCAGCTCTTCAGGGCCGTGCAGCCACTGATGGCGCCCACCGCCGAGGAGCTCGCCGCCAGAACGCCAAGGAGGCGTCCACCGCCGAACGCCGAACACGACGCGGCGAAACACCAAGGCGGTGCGCAGCAAGCAGCGATCTCGGCGCTCGCAGAGCTGATGGCGCCGCCTGCACAGCCAAATCCGGTGTTCGCAGCCACGTTGGCAGACCTCGCCTCGGCCGATCCCTTTCGTCAGGAGGCGGCGATCGCCGGACTAGGGGAGCAGCGGGATCCGCCGTTCACCCCCTCGGAATGGTTTGCGCTGGGCAAGTCGGTGCGCGAGGCTGCGCTCGGCGGCCTCCAGAGTGCCCTGAATCTTATAGCGAACACCTCCGTCGATGGGGCGGCCTCCGCGGAGGCCCTCGCGTTCTTCGCCGGAGTGTTGCACGGCATCTACTTCGAGCCGGCCGGCAAGCGTCGACGCCTGCCGCTCGGCCTAGGGGCGGAAGCAGCGCTCTCGGCCGCCGAGCGCCAATCCCTGGGTCCCGCCGTGGCGCTTATCGTGGAAGCGCTGCAAGCGGACGTCGAACGGTATTTGGCGCTTCCCCTCGCTGGCAGTCGGCCCGCCATCGCGGTCACCCTCGACCTCGAGCGGGTGCGCGGGCGCTCGCCCGTGCTGCTCGGGATGCGCGTCGCCGAGCGTGACCTTCTGGAAGACATCGAGGCAGGGGATGCGGATACCCTGAGTGTGCTGATTCCGCAGGAGGGGGACGACGGCTTCGGCCGTGGAACCGTGGCCGCCCTCAGGAGCGTCGTGGCTGCAAGATACTCCGTCCCAGAGGACTGGCTGAACTTCGATGAGCCGGACGCCTCCAAACTGAAATGGTCGAACACGAAAGGCTTTCGACGCCTATGACTACCACCCAGCAACCTACGGCACCTGCCGCCGCATCGGGCGCCCAGCCGGTGGTTCGGCGCGCCCACATCGGCAGCTACGTGCTCGAAACGCTCACTGTCGGCATGTACGGTGAGCCACGGCACGCCATCAGGGAATATATCCAGAACGCGTATGATTCGATTCGGCGGGCAAGACGGAGCAAGTGGCTGGAGCCGGCCAAGGGATCCGTGACCATCACCCTGGACGACCTCGCCAGCACCTTGACGATCGAGGACGACGGCACAGGCATCTCAGCGGCGACGGCCTGGAGCGTGCTCTCCTCGGTGGGCGCATCGAGCAAGGATCGCCGGCAGCAGGCTGGCTTCCGCGGCATCGGCCGCTTGGCGGGCATTGCCTATTGCGACGAGCTGCGTTTCGTGACGAAATACGCCGGGGAGACGACCGAGACGACGGTCACATTCGACTGCGTACGGCTGCGCGCGGCGATGGACCCCGACCGCAGCGCCGGTGAGGACATCCAGGACCTTTTAGCGGCAGCGGTCACCGACAAGCCTCGGGCGGTCCCGCCATCGGAAGCGCCAAGCCACTACATGCGGGTGATCATGGATGGGCTCAGCGAGGCTCCTGAGGAGATCACGGACGTCGCCCTGCTGCGAACCTACTTGGTCCAGACCTCCCCTGCAGACTTCAACAAGGACTTCCCCTTCACCGAGCGGATCCGCGCGCTGGCCATCGACGCCGGCCAGCCACTCGAGCCAATTGAGATCAACCTCGTGCACAGGAGGATTGACGAGGGGGGCCAGACTGAAGATGGGCTCGACGTCGCGGATGATCCACTCGAGGAGGTTGGGTCAGGCTACGGCGCGCCGCCACAGCCGGCGATCACCATCGACACCTACGAGATTCGAAAGCCCTACTTAAGTTCGGTGAAGCCAGCCAATCGGAACGCCGTCAAGCTCCAGAATATCCGCGGCATACGCGACGAGGCGACGCCACCGAAATGGTGGGGCTGGATCGGAACGCATCAGGTGCTCGGAGCGCTCACCGACGAAGGCCGGGGCCTGCGCGTCCGCGTGCGCGACATCCAGATCGACGGCACCGTCATCACAGATGGCATGTTCGCTTCGATCAGGCCGACATACGCGCGCTTCAACGAGTGGCACATCGGCGAGATACATGTCGTCTGCGCCGACGCAATCCCGAACGCGCGCCGGGACGGCTTCGAGGAAAACGCCACCTGGCTCGCGATCCAGGCGGAATTGTCGCCCACGCTGAAGGACCTGGCGTCGAAGACATACAAGGCCTCCAGCGGCCGCTCCAAGATCAAGAAGCTGGCAGAAAAGGTAGAGACCTACCTGGCAGCGGCGTCACAAGCGATCGGGCCGACGATCACTATGGACGAGCAGCAGGAGCTGATCGCAGAGGCCCGTGTCGTCAGCGGTGAGATCGCGGACGCGGCCAGCCAAGACCTCATTTCGGCGGAAGACGCGGAAGCCCTGACGGCGCTGACCGCGCGGGTCAACTCGACGAGACGGCGGATCGAGGACGTGGAGGTCGTTCGTCCGGGCGAGACCGCAATCACCATGTCGCCCGCCGACGCGATGTCTGTTGTCTACGAGACACTGGCCGATATGCTCGACCCCGCACTCTACCGCCGCGTACGGCGCCGCATCGAAGAGGAGCTGGCACGACGGCAGACCTGACCTGCCGCGGCGGGCTGCCGCAACTAAGCGGCGAGCCGCTGTATAATTTTGTCGACAAGAGACTTAGCGGCCACCCGGTTCGCAGAACACTCGTAGATCAGGTTAAAGACCTGCCGGTAGGTATCGCGCTCGCCCTCGGCAATGACATCGAGTGGATCGGTAGTAACGCCCACGGTAACCCGATCGAGTTCCGCCTCGACGGCCGCGATCCTGCTTGCCATGCTATCGCGAACGGTTTCCTCAATTCCGTCGGCCTCCATCGCTTTGCGCATGCGCAGGACGGATTGATGCACCCGGCCGATCTCCGCGGCGTGAGCGCCAGCCGACATGGCCCCCTGTCCGATGATGGCGATCCGCCCCTGTGCGTCCCCGACTGCAAGTTCAAAGTCCCGCAACTTGGACCGAAGGTTCGAACTCGTGCGGCAACGTCTTGCGACGTCACGACCGACCGGCGAGAGTTGATTCACCAGATTTGCGTAGTGGGCATTAGCTTCGAACTGATCACGACGACCGTTTGGCACGATACGGCGGTCGAGAACATGCACCTCGCCGATCGTCCACGAATTGAAGCGGCTTTCTGGGAAAATCTGCTCCAGGATGGCTTGATCACCGATCTGAATGTTGCCGACCCGGACACGGACTCCCTTCACAAGCGCCCCCGAAGGAATGGCACCCTTGTAGTCGTGGTGCGCAAACCAGGCGACGGCTGCCAAGCCGCCGTCCATCCCAGGCACCTCAAACAGGGTGAGTTCGTGAATCGTGGATACGCTGCCCCCGAGCGGAATGGCGTCCCGGTGCGGACGCTTTATCGGCGCGCCCCCGTCGACCGTGACCTCCAGCTCCCCGAGCGGACCGGCCGCACGGATAGCGTCTGCGATGGCGGCGCCATGATGAAACTCGTCTGCGAACGGCACCGGCGCGATCTGGGCCAAGTAGCCCTCGACAGCCGACGGATCGAGGAGCCGGTCGCCGCGCTGGCGAACGATCCGTCCGATCTCGACCTCGAAGAACCGCAGCTCCTCGTCCCCGGCCGGAAGAGTACGCACATCGACGACCGCTGCGACTACCGACGCGAGGTCGCCGGAACCAGCGTCGGCGAGAGCAGAGCGCAGACGGCGACCATCCCATGTGATTTCGGTGATGGTATCCTCGCCCTGGGCGCGAGCGCGGAAAGTGAGATACTGGGCATATCCAAGAGCGGCGAGCCGGCCAACGCCCCGAAAACCGCGGGCATCGGTGCCACGCTTGCTGCTGCCGCCGAGAGCGAGCAGCCGGCCGACGACCTCCTCCGCCGGAATCGAGGCACCGTTATCGCGTATGCGGGCGACACGCGCCGCCTGATCGAGGAAAATGTTTACACGGCCGGGTTCACCCGCGCCGAGCAGCCCGACTCGTCGCGCCTCGTCAATCGAGTCCGCCGCGTTCTGCAGGTACTCGCGATAGGCAGTCAACGGCTCGACATACATCGCCGACGAGACGAGCTCGAGTAGGTCCTTGCCCACGCGGACGTCGCTGGCGGTCGGGTTTTCGTGTGGTGCCATCTTACTCATTCTCAAGCAGCAATCGGGGCCATCACTGCGTCAGGTGTCTCGGAGGTGTCCTCGTAGTCGAGCCCTGCATCCTCGACCCGCTCTTCCTCGGCCAAGCCGCTGTTGACCTCGGCCGAGACGGCGTCCCGCTTGCTCTGCCAGACTGTCAGCCACTCCTCCTTCGGCCGCGGCACGTAGAACGGCAGGACGGCGCGCAAGGCGTCGGAATCGGCATCGTCTCGGAGCGTATGGAAATGCCGCGGGTCCCGCGATGACAGGAGACCAAGAAGTTCGGCGCGGTCGGTCTCCGAAAGGCGGTTGAACGCCCGCTGGAAGTCGGTGAATTCAGCCCGACCGGGGCCGTTTTCGTAATACTCGCGGTTGAAGATGATGTCGTGCGGCATCGCAAGTATCCGCTCGTAGTCGGCGAACGTGTCACCGAAAGCGCGTTTGAAAAATTCCGGCTCGCCGCTGACAACGCCGTGGGTCGCCTGCAGGATGATCTGCATCGACCGGAGCTGGAACCGCGTCCACTTGTCTCCGATATGTCCGCGGTCCGGGCGGTCCGTCGGCTGGAAGCGCATCGGGAACGACCAGATGCGGATCCCGAGCTCCTCGTTTAGCGTGACGTTGAGGCGCATCCGCTCGAACAGGTCGTCAGGACCGTCGTGGAAGTTGTAGAGCATGTAGTTGGACAGCTCATGCAGTCCGAACTCGTGCGCATACCTTACCGCCTGCTCATACGGCTTGCGGACGCCGAGGTGGTCGAAGGCAATCCTTAGCGGGCGCAATGCGATCGACGAAAGCTCGCGGAGATACATCTTATCTTTGCATAAGATCCGCGCATCGACCCCCTGATTAAAATCGACGCGGCGCTGGACCGGAACCCGCGTGCCGGGACGTAGAAGCTTCGCGCCAGGCGTGAAGCCTAGGTCGCGGATCTCGGCAATGATCTCCTTGAAACGCGGTGACGCCACCACGTTGTTGTCCATCAAAATGAGGTCCTTGCGCGGGCCGTAGAGTTCGTCGATGGCGCGCACCGTAGCGGTAAGAGAGTCCGTGTCCCTCTGCATCCCCTCGAGCTTGGGCACGCCGCAGAAATGGCATTTCCTGATGCAGCCGCGCGAGGTGTAGGCGAAGTAGGCGTCGCGGACAGGGTAGCGATACTCGACTTGGTCGAGGATGGAGTAGTCCGGGATCAAATCCTCGATTGGCTTACCCGACAGGTCATCGGAATAGAGTTCCTCGGCGAAATCGTCCAGCTGTAGCGACTGGGCCGGCGGTGCCGTCAGGAGACCCTTGATGAAGCGCACGCCATGCCAGCGGCGCTCGTCTAGGAAGCGCTGGTGCATCAGCGACGCGGCGATGCCGCCGACGAAAACCTTGTCCGCTTGTCCGTTCGCGACCTGCAGGGCGAAATCGATCGTCTCCGCGATCTTCGGATACTCGAACGAGAACAGCGTCGTAACGTAGATGCGGTCCCACGCCTGGTTCAGCGCCGACCGGTCGCGCCCCTTTACGAAGCGCACATTGTCCCGCTTGCCGTTTGGCCCGTGATACTGCGCGATCTTCATCAGACCTAGCGGGGGATACTTATTCTTGTAGTCGGGCTCAATGAGGAGGATATTTCGATCAGCCATTGGCCACCGCCAGACGAGGACGGCGGTGGAGCTGGCGCAGGATGTCGGCGGCACGGGTTGCGCCGCCCTCGCCACCCAAACCCCCGAGCGGCCCGTCGTTGCTCCAGTCGAGAAGGGGGGCGAGATCGCCTATAATCGCTGTGAAGTAGGCCACGTCGCACCTTGTGCCAGCGGGAGCCTCTTGAACGAAATCGGCTGCCAGCTCAGAAAGGGCGTAGACGCCGATGCCCTTCGTCACGAGACTCCTGCGAGGCTTCGAAAAGGCGTCGGGCATCACGAGCGCGACTGCGCGCCAAAAGTCGTGCGCGATGCGGGCCACCTCATCCGCAGCCGCGGGTTTAAGTCGCTTGGTAAGTATACGGCAAGCCTTTTGCATCGTTCGCAAAGAGGCGCGGCGCTCAAGTCCGGACACCTGGTTCCCGCCCAGATCAAGCCGGTTGTACCAAGGCGAGCTCGGCTCGTTCTTGAGGTGCAGGGCAACCAAGAGCTCGGGCCGTTCGCTGGCGATATCCGAGCACAGTTGAGCATCGTGGAAGTCAAGCAGGCTGTTGGACAGCCCCTTAGCCTTGCCATTGATGACGCCGAAGATTTCCATTTCCTCGCGCTCGGACAGGCCGATGAAAGTCATGAATGGCAGCTCGACTTCTAGGTCGGAGAGATGTCCGAGGCGGTGCTGGCAGTCGACCTGCGCTAGTGGCCGGGCGCCATCATGAAGATGCAACAGCGTCGAGCCGTCGCGCGCCTCTACGCGCCAGCCGTCACCGTCCTTACCGCGGAGGTTGAAGGTGAGCGGTATGGTGGCGCTGCCCGGACCCTGCACATAGCGCCGGAAGTCGAGACTGTGGCGCGAGTTGAGCCGACGCTGATAGCCGCGCCCAGAAGCCTCGTCGAGGACGTCTGCAAAGCTCGCCGAGTGCAAAGCGCGCGCTGTCGCAAACCCTAGCAGGACCGTTCGGTCAAGCGAGCGTCCGCGCATGCACGGTAATGTGGTCTCGTGAATCATCCGCACCCCCATACTGCCGAAACTGCAGCACAGGAATGCAAATAGCAATGGCGAACGCCTCTGTCGATCCCGACCGATGCACGGCTGGCCGCAAGCGCCTCATTCGATGTCGAACTTTTTCTTTTCGATCAGCTCCTTGAGTTTCTTTGTTTTTCGCTCGATCTCCTTAAGCTCGTACTGCATGCTGTCGCGAATTGCCTTAGGCGCCTCAAGGAGGTCGTCCTCGGTCTCCGTATCCGCGAGCCATTTGCGGAAGCGCTTCAGCCGGTTGAGCGCGTGGTGCTCGCCGCCTGCGGTCACCGCGTGCGAGTAGGCTTCGGTGAGATCGTATGCGCCGGAAATGTAGCGCTTGAGGATCTTGGGCTGCCCGGCGCAGATTACGGGGAGCTTGTCACGAAGGTCCATCGCCTTGCCCATGCGACCCGACTTGATCTCACGGACAACGAACTCATCGAAGCCGGCTACCTCGTCACGCGCCTTCTTGATCTTACGGGACTTCAGGAACTCGTCATAGTAGCTCCAGTGTGCGGGGTCCTGGTCATCGCTGCCGATCATGTACTCATAGACCGCGATGAGATGCTTGGCCTCCTCGCGCGTGATCCCGAGCTCCGGCGCGGCGACCTGCAGGTCGACGTTCTGCTGCTTGAAGCGCCGGTAGATGAACCCCGCCTTCTCGTATGGTGCCCAGTCCTTCTTCCCCTTCACATGGTATTGAGCGAGCAGGGCGAACACGAGGTTCTCGTCGATGTCCGCAGGGAGGAGGGTGCAGGTCGCTTCCGCCCACTTGATCGGGTCCTCCTTCGCGAGGTGGCGATAGGCGGCTAGGCGGCTGTTGCCCTCCAGAACGACCATGTCACCCTGGCGCACGATCAGCGGATCGATGAGCCCGCCGTTCGCGCGTATGTCCTGGACGAGCTGGCGCACGTGCTCGAGCGCCTGCAATCGCGTCAGGATATCGGCTTGGGACGGCTTCTGCCCGTCGGCGTAGACGATCGAGTAGATGCGGGGGTTCTCGGGATAAAAGGTCAGTTCCCGGACAGGGACCTCGCGCGTGACCGTCGGCACCTCCATCCCGCGCAGCCGCATCATCCCGGCAAAGCCGTCAGTCCCCATCAATGCTGTCCCCCAAGCACCTGCTGAACGATCCGGCCGAAGTCGTAATCGGCCGCCGCGTCGTAATGGGCCTGATCAACGTCCGCTTGCACCAGCTGCGCCGCTAGACGCTTGGCGCCCAGCAGCGCGTCCACCCATTCGTCGACGGTGCGTTCGCCGACGAGGTTCCAGACGTAGCAGGTCCGCTGCTGCGAGATCCGGTGGATCCTGTCCTGCGCTTGGAGGTAGTCGTCGAGGCTGAAGCCGCGATCGTAGAAGATGGCGTGGTTCGCGACTGTCAACGTCAGTCCCTCCTTCGCGGAACCAGGCGTCGCGATGAGGACGCGGCACGCCAGATCACCCTTGAAGCGGGCTATCGCCGCGTTGCGATCCTCCATCTCGACCTTTCCGTGCACCTTCACGGGCGAGTAGCGGTCGAGCTTGCGCTGCAGCCAGTCGGCGTTCTCGATGAAGTTGGTCCAGACGATGGCCTTCCCGTCCTCAACCTGGACAGCACGCTCGAGGAGCCGCTCCAGCACGGGTAGCTTCCCAGGGGTCTCGTCGTAGGATTCGTCGATCAGCCGCGGATTGGACGCGACCTGCACGAGTCTCAGCAGGCGCTTAAGGATCGACTCCGCGTCGTCCTCCACAAGGCGACCGTCGACCACGACCTCTGTCCGAAGGGACTTCGCGATTTCGTCGTAGATCTCGCGCTGGCGCGGTGCGAGCTCGACCGGAACGTTCTCGATCACCTTCTCGGGCAGCTCGATCCCGGCACTAGCCTTGGTCTCCCGGACGGAGAATGACGAGATTCTGCCAAACACGGCGCCGGCCGCTCGCGCAAACGCATCACGTCGGCCCTCGTCCTTCCATAGGTCATTGGTGAGGTCGAGGTCCGCTTTGAACTCCTCGAAGTCGCCGCCGAGCGCCTCGCCGTGGTCGAGGAAGTATATCTGCGACCAGATGTCGTAGGGTCGGTTGGCGACCGGCGTGCCTGTCATGATCACGCGACGGACGAACGAGGGACCTAGCCGGTGCAGCGCCTTCGCGATGTCGGTGTCGGGATTCTTGATCTTGTGCGCCTCGTCAAGGATCACGCCCACACGGCGGGTCCGGAGATACAACGCCAGCCGCCTCTCCTCCGACTTCAACACCTCGTAGTGCGTCAGCAGGACCGGAAGCGACTTGTTCAGCGCGAAGAAGTTCGACGAGTGGTTTTGGTCCAGAATGCGGGGCCTGAGGTGTGAGTGCGCCTGCATCTCCTCCGACCAGTTGGCGATAAGGCCGCGCTTGGTGACGAACAGGATGGTGTCGATGACGTCCTCCTTCAGCCATCCAAGAGCCAGGTCGATGCCGATCTTGGTCTTGCCTAGGCCCTGCTCGTGAAAGAGGGCGGCATACTCCATGTCCTTGACTGCCTCGACAGCCTGGAGCTGGTAGGTAAAGCCACTGTGGACCGCAGCTAGGTTGAGGCGGTCGTCCCGGCGCATGCGTAATGGACCCTCAGCCAAGCGTAATGACCTCCACGTTCACCAGCGCGCGGGACGGAGTGCGGAGACGCTTGAGGAGCTGGCGACCGCGCCCGACGGAAAGCGGCGGCACGCACAGGTAGAACCAGCCGCAGGCCTGCAGCGACAGGTGGTCGAGGAACGCTGCTATCTGGGCGTGCGAACGGGGACGCTCGAGATCCGGCCCGGTCTTCGCCTCGCCGAGGATCTCGAATGTGGCGGGCAGGTCCGACGCAAACAGATCTGGGCAGTAGCCGTTTACGCGGTGCGGCCGGTCGCGCCCGTAGCTGTCGTGGTCCAACAGCATCAGCAGCCCGCGCTCGGTCGGGTGGCGTTCGTGCACGTGCCGTTCAAGGCACTCGACGAGCCGAATGTGAAGCGCTGATTCACCCGACACCTATTTCTCAAAGTCCGCCAGGAAACTCGCCAGCCCGTCCTGCGCGTCGAATAGATAACGCAGGGTGTCGTCCTCAACGCTTTCCCGCATGCGTTTAATATCCGCCCACTGCACAGCATCGAGCTTCTCGCTGAGGACGCGCGCCAGCTGACCTATGCTCGCCTCGCGCAGGGTGGAATTTACCTCGGGCTTCTCGATCGCGTCAAGCGCGGCCCTGATGCCGCGCTTGACGAAGATGTCGCGTGTCTTCTTATCGGCCAGCACGCGCGGCAGTTGCCGCACGTTGATCAATCCCTTGATGCGCTCGTCCTTAATCCATGCCGCGAAGTCGTCGAGGTTGAAGCCGGCCTTAAGAATAGCTGTCTTCACCTTGGGGCTCTGAAGTTCGACGAAGCCGCTGTAGCGCTCGGTCTTGTAGTCCTCTCCTGGCTCGAACAGCTTGCGGAAGTGGTTTTCCATGTCGGCGTAGGCATTGATAGACCGCTGCACGTCGCGACGGTCGCCGCCGCAAAGGTCGACAAGCCGGTCGAGCGGCATCAGGTGCTTATAGTGCAGCTCCCACTGGTACTTCGCCTTCGAGTAGGCGTCCCACGCCCTCGGCCCCACGAGATGCGCCTGAAGGCGGATCGCATCAACTTCAAAGCCCTCGAGCCCGTCATGGACGATGGCTGGTATCGACGACCAGTCGCCCTCAATGCCTGAGGCGTTGAAGTCACGATAAATCCAAAGGCGCGTGTTGCCTTCTATGCGCACCAGCCTTCCGTCGGCGAGGCGGTTCACGATGATCGGCTGCATGATCCCTTTGTTGGCCAGGATCGAGTTACGCAGCTTGTCTGGCGAGGTGGCGCCCGCGCCGTCCTCGCCCGTATCGGCACCCACGTCGAGCGCAAGCGCGATTCGGTCGTCATTGAGCTCGCCCTCGTAGTCCTCCAGGAAGCGGCGAATGCGCGGGTTCTCCCGATCAAGCTCAACCAGATCGACAGCTAAATACTCCTGATTACCCTTCATCCGATCCCCCCGAGAACTTCGGCTCTTGCCTGCCGCTAAACGTGACCCGTCCGCCGAATCGCCCCAACTTCGTCTACGTTCAGTCCCTTCCTTAAGCTGCCTAAAATTAAATCCCTACATCGTTGCCACCCTTGGGCCATTCGCGCGAATTCGCCGGGCGCGACAGCGCTGGCACGAGGTCAGATCTAACTTTTGAAATTAAGTGTCAGGGCTTGCGGCCTGGAGGATTTGAAACGTATGCAATTGCTACGCGCACCTCGGGAAAGGCAGTGATTACACGCGGCCGTTGGCCGAGTAGATAGGTCTTGAGGAAGCGCGAGACCGCTGCCGGCGTAATCGAGGTGACGTCGCTTTCCTGAGGGATGACCTGGGTCATGCCGGGAGCACGCAGGACCAAGGTGAGCTGGCGCGCCGCCCATGCATTGGAGCTTTGCTCGGCGACCCTGCTGGCGATCACGGCGAGGCGTGCGCGTTTGAACAGTTCTGATTCGATCGAGCCACGCGCAAGCTCACCGACGATGCAGGTAATGCGATTTCGGGTCGCGGTCACGGCCGACGGGGGGATTTTGATCGCTATGCCGAATGCAGCACCCCCCGCGAGTTCAATCGGCACCGAAGCACTGACAACCGGTTGCGTTGCAGGCGATGAATTGAGTTTGGCCTCGCGTTGCAAGCGATCCTGGACGACCGCTGCGGCGACCTCTGCCACCGCGCTAAGGCGCGGCTTTCTGACTTCATCAGGCAGGCGCCAATATTCCCCGAACCATCCATCCCCTTCCGCGCGCCGATGCTCCACAATGATCGGTTCACGCCTAGGCGGCGGAGGCATGACCGATGCTCGCACCCATCGCCCAGTTGGCCGTAGATCGCCGGCGGCCAGGGTATCTGCGGTCGCCCATATGGCGTCCTCGACTGAAATGTCTCCCACCACCGCGACATCAGGGGCCATCGCCAGCGATGCCCTGAGCAGTTCAGGCAATTCCTTCCCTGTCGTCGCTGCGATGTCCGCGCGCCCAGGCAGTTCCTGGTAGCGCAGGCCCACCATGACGTGCTGCACAGCACGCGCAAACTCCGCGGCCGGATCGCCCTCGATCTGCGTGGCAATCATCGGCCCCACCATCGCGATCTTCTCGCTCATTTCCGGCCCGAACCCGGGATCGCGGGCATAGGCGGTCAGCAGAGCCAGTTCGGTCCTCAAGTCACTGGACGGCGCATCGCCCTGCAATTGAAAAGCGGAGACCCCAGCCACAAACGTCACGTTGACGGGGTGCCCTGAGGTCTTCTGCCATTGATCGAGATCCGCGTAGGAGAGCTTCGTAGTTCCGCCGAGTGGCATGAGCGTCGTCGCCCAAAGCGCGTGGACCAAGTGATCGGGCACACCCGACCGCCCTGCGCCGAAAGATGCGATCACAACGACCTGGCCCGGTGCCGAGCGCGTGGATTTGACGATCAGGCGCGCGCCGGTGGTGAAGGTCACGATGGTCGCGCCGAGCGCTGTATCCACCCTGGTTGTCGCAACACGCGCTGGGGCGCCGAAGCTCACATGCGGAAATTCGTCGGGCACCGAGGCGCTAATCTGTGTCTGCGCCACGGCGGGCGCCCCCGAGAACGCCAGGCAGAACACACCGATCCGCGCGAACCACAGCCTCGCCTGACGTTGTTGTCCAACCGTCCGCGCCACGGCGACTGTTCCTGCAGGGCCATTCGTCAGCAGATTGCCGGGAGCGCGCAGACTTTCATTCATCGTTGACCTCACAATCCGAGTTCGATGGTTTTTTCAGGGACATGGGTGAGTTGTGGCTTGGGCGCTGAGCCATGCTTTTCAGGCTCGACCCGCAGCGAAGCGGGATCGATGGCGAAGGGATCGGCGCGATTAGTCGTGTGCGTTGACGCGGCCTCGCCTGCACCTTTCGCGGTCCGGTTGGCTTGGCCGGGCAAATCAACCGCCTTTTCGCCGATGTGTTCGAGTGCGCTGGCTTTGTCGCCGGGATTGGCCTCGATCGAGCGAAGCAACTGGTCGCGATCGTTGGTGAAAATGGTGATGTCGTCGCGAACGCGGGTGGCCATCACATGGGTCAGGCGCTGACTGGACAACTGCCGTTCCGCAGAATGCATGACCCCGATGCCCTGATCGGTGGTCATACCTTGTGCCTGGTGCATGTTGATCGCGTAGGCGAGCCCCATTCGTGAGAGCATCCTGTCGCCGTGCGCGAGCAACATGTTCACACCTTCACTTGTCCGAACCTCCACACCCTCACGTGTGATGCCGACGATCTCGGCCTCCGCGGAATTGAACATCCCGCGCGTCTTGTCGTTGGCGGTCCAGCGGACGCGCTCGCCTTCGTGGATGCGGATCGTCTCGCGCTCTGACAGGCTGAGCGACTCCCGCTTGTCGTTGGGATCGAGCCGGTCAGGGCGGAAGCTGTGGCGCCGTCCGTCTTCGTCGCGCAGGACGACACGCCCGGTCTTGGTGACCTCGACAATCCGGTATTGCCCGCGCTCGAGACCGCCGGGCCGAGCGTTGCCGCTGACATCAAGAAGCAGCCCCGCCCGATAGGTCCTGGCGTACCGCAGTTCCTCGCGGGTGACATTGACGCTTTCGACGCGCGCAAGTTCAAGTCCCTCGCCACGGAGCGTTCCCTCAGCCCTGAGGCCGTCTTGCACGAAATTATTGAGGAATGCCCGGGTGTCGCGGCCCGACGCGTAGAGGGCGGTGCGGGTGCGGTCTTCGGCGGACAATTCGAGCCATTTGCGCGCCGCCGCCTCGCGAAAGTCTACCCCTGCGCTTACCACCCGCTCGCCCAGCACGCGAAAGGCGCCACCAAAATGACCCGTGCGGGTCATAGCGGCGACAGCCTTCATATGCTCGGTGCGTTGGCGCAGGCTGACATCCATCCGGGCCATGGCGGGACGATTGGCCTGGACCAGGCTGAAGGCCTTGCCCGCATCGATTGGCTGCAACTGGGCGCGATCACCGATCATCACCAGGCGGCTCACGCCCATCGTGTTGGCGATGGTCACGAGGTCATTCATCTGCTTGTTGGCGACCAGCGAGGCTTCGTCGAGAACGAGAACCGTGTCCTGCAACGTGGCTTTCGAGGCCTCGAAGGCTTCACCTTTGCCAGCAAGTGCCCCGCGCAGATGATCATTGACGAAGGACGACAGTGTCTGGGCCGGGATCCCTGCTTCGTCCTTCAGCATGGTGACCATCTTGTTGGCCTGCGCGAGGCCAATCACCTGTTTCCCGTCCTCTCCCAATGCCGCGGCCATCGCCGAAATGAGGGTTGTCTTGCCAGCACCAGCGACGCCCTGGATCACGACCACCCGGTCCTGGCTCGCCAGGGCAAGAATACCGGCGTCCAACTGTTCCTGGCCGAGCGGCCGCTCCCCGGCCTTGTCCTGCAGGCGGGTGGCTGCGACATCCGCAGCCATGATCGGTTGACTGCTGCCTCGGCCAGCATCGATACCGGCGAGCAACCGACGTTCTTCGGCGATGTGCTCAGGCGTCGTGACATGCGTGATGGCGCCGTCGCTGCGGGCGGACTTGCCAAAGACAAGCTGGCCCTTGTCCGCCAGCTGCTGGACGCGCGCCTCGACCGCCTCGATGGTGACGCCCTTGATGCCGAGGTCGAGCGCAGTTCGAGACACCTCATGGATCGGAAAGGCCGCCTCGCGCTGGCCAAGGATCCTGATGGCTGATGCCACAGCCATTTCAGCCCCAACCTGCGAGGCGGACATGCCGAGGCGAGCGATGCCGCTGGTGACCAACGGATCGCCCGGGCCCAACCACTCGGACAGCCGCTCGGCCCATTGTGCGAGCACGGCCCCGATCTGCCGGATGGCATTGAGCCCGCCAGCCCCTCGGCCCGCATCCGCAGCCTGCGCCTGAGCCTCGGCCACCAGCGCCTGCCCATCAAAACCAAGCCCGGCCGCTCGCTCCCCCCATTCCGCGCGAAGGGCTCCTCGGTCTTCGAGATTGACCTTGGCGTCGCGTGTTCTGACGACAACCGCATCGCGTCCTTGGGGTGTGGCGATGCCGATCTCGGCAGCCTTGGCGAGCACCTCTTCGCGCCGCTGGCTGAATTCCCGAATGACAGCCAGCGGCACGCCATCGATTTCGAACTGGCCGTGCTTGCCGGTGAGTTCGGTGCGGTAGCCAAGCTCTTCTACCAGGGTGCGCAGCGCCGCATGATAGACGCTGCCGATGATCGAATTGTTCTTCCAGAGTTGATCGTTGTGGAGCGCTTGCCATCGCTCGCCCACCTTGGTCAGGTTGGCAATGACGACATGGAGGTGCGCCTGTGGATCGAGCTTGCGGCTCGTGTCGTGCTGGAAGATCGCATAGGCAAGATTGCCGGTCTGGACCGGATCACCCTTGGGGTTCTCGGTATAGACCCGCCCCTCGGCGAAGTTCTTCTCGACCCAGCCCATAGTCTGGCGGACCGCTTGCAAGTGCGCGTCGAGCAGACGATGGTCACCACCCACATAGGCGAGCACGCTGGCGGATTTGGGCATCGAGAATGTGAGATCCATACCGGCGCGGCGGCGCTCGGGATCGCCAACCTGCTGGCCTTCGGGCAGCCGGCCGTTGAGCAGGTTTTCGAATGCCAGCTTGTCCACTTCGCCAACCAGGCCGAGCTCAGCCGCTGCCAGTCCGCCCCAGGCGCTGACCTCGCTGGAGTGTTCGCCGACGTAATAGTCGTCCTTGGCGAAGTAGGAGGCGGCACCGCCAGCGGAGCGCACGGGAGCGACCGACAGCATCGCCTACATTCCCATGTCCAGATCGTCGTCGATGCCGGGTGCCGACTGTGGACCGTCGATTCCCGCCGCTGGACGGTGATGCGCTGGTCGCTCGGCGGGGTCGGCATAGGCCTGGCCGGTGCGTTCCTCGATCGTGATCTGCTGCTCTCGCCGACTTGAAGCTTGCGAGGCATCTTTTGGTCCGACCTCGGTTTGGCGGTCATCTTCATCTTTGATGCGGTCACGACCATCGTGCGCGCCCAAGCGCCGATTCTGCCGCTGGATGTCTCTCCATTCGCGTTCGGGAGGCTTGGCTGTTGGCGTTTCATCCTCGTTTCGCGGTGTGGCTGGCCCCTCGGCGCGTGTGTCCATTTGCTGGTCGGTGGCCGTGATCTCCCTCGCGCTGATTGAAGCAGCGGCGTCACTGTCGGAAGTGCGTTGATCGGCGGCTTGTCCATCGACCGCGGCCGCGCCTTTGTCGCGCAGCGAGGTCGCGACTGGAGCCGGGCCGCCATCACCGCCATCTGCCGGCTGACTTTCTTGCTGCGGCACATAGGCCGCGATCTGCATTTCAGACTTGCGCTGGAAGGGCTCGGCGATCGCGGGATAGTCGGTCCATTCGAGCTTGATTTGCCCCGCCGGGAAACCTTCAGGGAATTTCACGAAGCCGTGGAGCGAGGGAAGATTCATGATGTCGTCAGCGATCACGAGCGGCTTGATGTCGGTGCGCGGGGTGATGGTCGCGGCATCGCGCGACCGGCTCGCGCCGATCGAATAGGCCTCGTCGGTCTCGCGTAGCTCGTGAGAACCAATGACGTCCGAACAGAATTCAGCGGTGGTCTTGTCCGCCGTAACCAGCATCAGCTTGGTGCGAGCCAGCGAGGCAAGGTTGACTGCCCCTTCCTTGCCATAGGTCTCCGAGAGTTTGTCGAAGCTGTGCATGCCAAGGACGAAAGCACCGCCAAAGCCGCGCGCAGTTTGCAGGCCGTGCTCGATGGCCGGCAATCGGTGAAGCGCATGGACCTCGTCGAAGAGAAACCACATGCGCAAGTTCCGGGTACGCGTCATCCCCATCAGCGAATTGACCGCAAGGTCCATCCACAACGTCAACAGAGCCCGATTGAGGGTAAGATCGCCGTGGGTCGATGTAATGAAAAGGATCGAGCCAGGGGGAGTATCGCCCTGCACCCAGCGTCGGATCGAGAAGGAGGGCGGGCCACCCGGGACCGGGTCAGGCAGGAAACGGATAGCCTGCGCATTGGTGTTGAACACCGCGCGAATTGATTCTGCCATACGCGCCGCCTCTACCGCTGTCAGCGGACTGGCGATGGTATTGGCGAGCCGGCGATGCACTTCCTTGAGATCGGCTTCCATCAGGTGGTGGGCGATAGCGCCGTTCGAGGTCTCGCCGCTCGCCGCCAGCTTGATGCACATTTCGACGAACAGCGTGCGCGCCGCCATCGCCCAGAAGGGCTCAGCGTTGGCCCCATCGCTAGGGACGAGCGCGGCGGCGGCCGAAATATAGTCGGCGTAGTTCTGGCAATCGTTGAAGATGGTCCACGGCGGGCACCGCTTGTCCATCGGGTTGAGGATGTGGTCGGTCTCCGGGCGATAGAAGGCCTCCACGAACGCACCGGTAAGATCGAAGATCACGCAGCGCTGTCCGCGCTCCCGGGCCTCAACGACGATGTTGCGCAGCTGCGTCGTCTTGCCCGCGCCGGTCGTGCCGATCAGCATCGCGTGGGTCTGCTCAAGCCGCCAGGGATAGGGAACGCCGGCTATCGTATAGGGGACGTGGATACCCAGAGCCGTCCGGGCGCTTATCGGCAGTGCCGCAACCGAAGCCGGATCCAGATCAGGATGCGAAGCCGCAAGCTCAGTCCTGAATTCCGCATCATTGTGCGCAGAGATTTCTCTGGCCAGGACGTCGCTGGGCAACAGCATGGCCCCGCGCTCGTGGCGCTCTTTGAGGATGTCAGTGCCGATCTGCTGGGACAGCTTGACGAACCAGGTCGCCAGCGGGCTGGTCAGAAAACCGGCGGCACCCAAAGCGACGACAATGCACCGCAGAAACTTGGTCCAGGCCCAGGCGACATCGGGGTAATCTGGCACATCGCCGATCGCCATGGGGACCAGAGTGTTGTCGGGCAGAGTGAGGTTCACGACATGCGTTGGGTCGAGATCGACCAGGCTCCAGAAACCCGCGAAGATGCGCATCTCGACGAGTTGCACTTCGTGCTCGTGCATCAGGAATGCGAGCAGGAGAACGAAGAACAGCGAAAAGCTGGCGAGCGCTGCGACGATCGGCCAGCGCAAGCCTTCCATCATCATCATGTAGCGCAGGCGAATGAGCTGGGATCCTCGGGTGAATGCCCCCACGTTGCGCACGACTTCGCCGCGCGCGGACTGGTGCTCGACAACGACCGCTCGACGGTCGAAGCGGATGTCATCCTTCCGAGGCATGGAACTTCTTCAGATGGTCGACAGCGAGGTCGAGGAGACGGTCGGAGTCTTCCGGCGCGAGCTTGGCGATCACCGTATCGAGCGCCAGGCTGGTGAACTCGAGGATGGTGAGAATGCGGGCAAAATTGATCCGGTGCCCATTCTCGGCAAATGGCAGCGCGATATCGATCAAGCCTCGAACCACGAAGGCTTGGGGCTTGCGCTGCTGCTTGGCGAGGGCTTTGATACGCTGGTATTGCGACGGACTGATGCTCAGCCCACATTGAACAAGGCGCGCCATGGCGGCTCCTTAAAAGAGCAGCCTGATCCGGTTATCGCCTGAGAATCTTACAGCCGCCCCACCATTTCTGCAAGGCCATGGTCATACCGGAGCCGGAATGGAGCCCTTTATGCCATTCCTCAGGCGGAATAGATTTTAGCAATGTAAATCAGATATCTAGGCGATCATAGAAGCACAAAGTCCGTCAAAGAGGCTGTCACGACGAATTATTCTCCAGCAGGAATAATGATTTTTTGGTATTCCTGATGAGGAATGATCGCCATATATTGCTGCAATATAGAAATGTTTTTTATACGCTCTCTGCCTATTTGTTTTGCGGGAGCCCGCGTAGGGTGTGCTGCGTCAATAGGAACTCGGGTCGGTCTCGATTGATGCCGGGGGCTCAGCGCCCGCATGTTGGAAACGGGGTGGCGCGGCGGCGCAGGCCCGCCGTGAGGCGGTGCCCATGCGTGCGTTTTCGCCCGCCGATTTGGCACGATCGCCAGGGGACAGTTATGCGCTTTTGGGCGTGACCCAGTTCTCGACCGGCGCGATGAACTTGCCCGGCGCGGGTTTGCCGACGTTGACTCGGTCGGCGGTGACCATCTCGCCGGTGGCGAGATGAAACGTCACCCAGGGCTTGGGCATCCGCTGGAAGGTCATCTTCTGGATGGGCTGGCCGGTGGCCGAATTCCTGATCGTTGCGATGATGCTCATCGGCCGCCCATAGGCACCGGCGACAATGTCATTCAACACCGCCGGGTTGGCTCTCCACGGAAACGGACGGATGGGGCGGTGCCCGCCGTAGCGTGGAATCGACGGCTCCCGAGCGATCCGGTAATATCCTCGTCGGCCGATACATCGGCGGTCGAACGGTGTCGGCAGAACCATTGTTTCCGGGAGACACACGGTGCGGGAAAAGACATCCATGCCAAGCCCGCTGGAGATTGCGCGGGCGCTGACGAGCGTGCTCGAGGCCAAGCTCGCCGATCCTTCGGCAGAGCGGATCGAGCTCTCACGCGGGGAGGCGGCTTTGTGCCTGGGCGTGATCAACGGCGTTGCTGAAAACCTGACCGCCGGGACGGGAAACGGCTCCTGATACAAGCCGCATCGCGGCAGGTGCGCGGCATGGGGTGGGCTTGCCCCGCCCCTACGCCGCGTACCTCCTGCCATCGGAAAAAGAGATGGAGGACGCCGCCGAAGCGGCGCCCTCCATCTGTCTTCAGGCAGCGACGCGCTGGTGGCGCAGGCCAAAGGCGTGGTGGGGCACGCCCGCCTCACGCACGCGGGTGAGCAGGTTCGCCTGGATGCCGGAGCCTTCGCAGACCATGGCGTGGACTGGCTTCAGGTTCATCAGTTGCTCGTTGCGCAGAAAGCCCGCACGCTTGCCCAGCGCCCGGTTGAGGGTGAAGCGAACGGTCTTGACGCCACGTGCCGCTGCCCAGGCGTGAGCGATCTGATCGCAGCCCTTATGCTGGGCGGTGGTCGCCAGGATCAAGTTGGGAATGCGGACATGGGTTTCGTCGAGCGCATCCCAGAGCAGTTCGTGGTCGTGCCAGTCGGTGCCACCAGAGAAGATCACCACCGGGCCGGTCGGCGCGTGATCCTCCCGGCGCTTGGCAGAGCGGGCGGCGAGGAAGTCGCGGGCGTCAATCTGGCTGGCGGTAAGGCCCGATGAGACCCGGCTGCCCCTGACGGTCGAAAACGGACGGCCGGTCTCGACGCGGTAGATCTCGCCTGCGTAGTCGCGCATGGCTTCCATCGCCTCGCGGCAGTCCATCAAGGTCTGGCAGATGCGCTGCGTCTCTTCGAGTTCGACGGCATAGATTTCCGAAGGGTCGAAGGCGCGGGCCATGTCGCCGAGCTTCTTGCTGGCTTCATCCTCGCGCTTCTCGATGCGCTGCGCGGTGACGTGGAAGCTGTTGACGAAGCCCCAGACGATGTCCTGAGCGAATTCCTCCATGCGGGTGCTGCGCAAGAGATCGAAGATGGTGCCGATCGCCATCTCCATCGCACCGCGCGCGGCCTGCGGATCGGGCATATCGGTAGCCATGGGTTCTTCGTGGACCGAGAGTTGAGCCATCGAGCCCTGCTCGGCGAATGCTGTGTCAAAGCCAGGGGTTTCGATCTGCTCGCGGTAGAAAGCGGAGAGAGCTTCAAAGCTGGCGAATGCTTGCGTCATGGTGACCTCCAGAAGGTTTCTTGTTCGTCATCTTCGTGATGACGGGAGGTCGGGGGGCGAACCGGACCAGCTTGTCAGGGACGTTGACCGGGAAGCTGGCTGCGGTGGAGCATCGCGCCAGAAAGTGGGGACCGGTTTTTGGCATCAGCGATGCGACCACGAAGCGCAGCCAGACCCCGGTTGACGCCGCGAAGCGGGGCGTGGGGGAGCCGATTTTGTGGTGGGCTGGCCCGCCGCAAAATTGGGGGAACCGCGCATCCTTGAGCAAGCGCCAGGCCGGTTTGCCAAACTAGGACTACGAGAGAGTGTGTTGTTGGTTATGAGGAAAACACTACGGTGCCTCGGGCAACCCGCGCCAGTCGATCGTCACCCGATAGGGCCGAGACCCGACAAGGGGCTCGGTGGAGCCCGCTCGCGGGCGGAATAGAGCGCGGTGACCGTGCCGCGGGCGCGGGCAGGCGTCCGTCAAACTGACAGCAGATCAATTCGACAGAGGGCCAATATCCAGATGAAAGCCATGGAGACCTTCGAGCTGCCCCCCGCCATTGCTCGCTTGCTCAAGGCCAGAAACAGCGTTCGCCAGCACTATGAGGGGATTTTGCGCAAGCAGGGAAGCCACGTCGAACTGAAGTTCACCCTCGACGGCAATCTGGTTGGCGACATCGGTGAAGCCATCGCAGCCGAACTGTTCGGGGTGACGCTGGTCGCAGCCAAATCGACCGAAGGGATCGATGGCTACGCGGCGGATGGCCGCACGGTTCAGGTCAAGGCAACCGGGACGAAGCGTGGCCCGGTGTTCCGCAAAACAGAAACGCGAGCGCATTACCTGCTGTTTTCCTGCCTCGATTTCGAGAATGCGAGGGGGACGGTCGCGTACAACGGGCCGGAACATTATGTAACGCGACACTTGCCCGAGACTTTCTCCGGGCAGCGCATGGTGAGCCGTGCCCAGGTCAGGCGCGCAGCCGAGGAGGTGCAGGATCACGAAGGCCTGCCCCGCCTCCAGGTGGATTGGGGCGGTCGGGGTTCAATCACCCCGCCGACGGCATGAGCGTCCGCCCAGCAATTCTCGAGCAGCAGGAGCAAGGGCCGAGTCCATTTGTCCAGCAGGTCAAGGATGGGAGCGTTGTCTGTTGACCAGGTGGGTGGCTCCGTCAGGAGCCACCCACCGGCGGCGCATTCAATGCACCGCAACCACGTCGATGAGCAGACCATCCAGGCTGTCGATCCCGCGCTCGCTGGCAATCAGGCTCCAGGCGGCGACCAGGTCGTCGAAATATTCGGCATCGACGAGGGTTTCGGCGCGGGCTTCGCCGAACTGGCTTTCTTCCCAGGCGAGGCTGTGCGCGGCGTCGGTGGAAGAGGCGATGGCATTGCCGAGATGCGCGGCGATATCGTAATCGGTGAGATGAGCCGATTGCGCCCGGATGCGGGCGACCATGGCAGGGTTGGTGACGGTGATGCCGTTGGTGATGCAGGCGACGTCATCGAAGTTCGAGAAGTGCAACATGGGCCGTGCTCCTGAAGGGTGCTTGACAACCTTGGGGGCGGCCCATCCGGGCCGCCCGTCAGGGGTCAGAGGAACTCGATCTCGTCGGCGACGATGTCGGTGTTGTAGAAGGTGCGGCCATCCTTCTCGTTCTTGGTGTAGCGGATCTCCCCGGTGACCAGCAGCTTGTCGCCCTTCTTCTTGTGGTTGGCGATCGACTTGGCCAAACCGTTGAAGGCCTTGATGGTGTGGAACTGGTCGTAGGTTTCGGGATAGCCATCCTCGCCCTTGACCACCTGGCCGTCCTTGATGACCGGGCGTGAGGTGACGAGGGAGAAGCTGACCCCGCCCTTGGTATCGGTGCCGAAGCGGGTGATGTCGGAGGTGATGCGGCCCGAGAGGAAAACCTTGTTCATGGGAAGTCTCCAGATCTTACCGGCGAGCCTTTCCCGCCGGGATGAACTGAAGCGCAGCCCGCGATTGAGGGGGCGCGGCACCGGAGCAAAGCGGAGGGGAACCTCCATTTTTCGAGTGGTGCGGGCGCCGGCCTGAAAGGCCGGTAACTCGGTCGACAAATGGGGGTTGCCGCGCCCCCGCGCGGGCGTAGTGTTCATCCCTTCTCTGGCGGGATGGATTGCCGGTCGGGTCGCCCGGAGATGCCAACAAGGGTCAGGCTCCCTCAGGTCGCCCACGCGCTCACTGCGTCACCTGTTCCGATACCAAGGATTTGTTGTTCGGGGTTCTCGGACCCGGGGCCGGTCAGACGGCGCCAGACCGGGGTCCGGAGCATGGCTCTGCACCCGAGATCTGCGATCAACTCATGAACAAGGGCCGCCTGCGGCCAAGCTGATCGGCGACCAGAGTGGCAAAGTGGATTGGTCGCCGGATCGGTGCGGCCACTGGACGACAGTTTGGCCGAACCATGCTGCCAGAATCAGCGTGCCGGCTGTCGCAGTTCAGCCCCTTGCGGCGGTCTGATTGTTAATCGGATCGTCCGGGTCGAGGCATTGCAACGCATGCTCGATGTGTACGGCGGCCAGGAGTTCCCCGGCCTCCTTAAGCCGCGCGTTCAGCACGGCAAGCGACTGGGTAGCGGCCAGTCTTTCCGATGGTGTGAGCGGTCTTTGAGGCTCAGTCATAGGAGGCAACCTTTGGCGGATTCGGTGAGAATATACGGCATATTGCCCTAACATTACGAAGGTTCATTAAATGCCCCTTGGTGGGTTAACGCACCGTAGCCTGCAATCGTTCGTCGATCCGACAACCGGCACCACGGCACAGTGGTGCCCAAGTCGTTGGATGGAATGTTGCTTACATATTATAGTTGATAAACTCAAAGTATGTAACGGTCGATCGTCCGGCGCATGGACATGCGTAAACTGGTTGGCCGGAATTTCGCGCGCCTGCGTCGAGACCAAGGTCTGACTCAGGAGCAGGTCGAGGAGCGTTCGGGCTTCAGTCAGCAATATCTGAGCGGCCTCGAACGTGGCCGACGGAACCCGACGATCATCACGCTCTATGAACTGGCGCGCGCCCTTGGCGTAAGCCATGTCGAACTGGTGCGGCCAGATGCCGACGCCTGACGGCGCCCTGCTCCCCGAGCGCATCGAGCAAAATGAAAAAGGCGACCCGTCGCAAGACGGGCCGCCCAGGCATCAAGCATTCGAAATTCGCGGCGATCAGGCCGCTTTGGCAGAGCCGGGTTCGACAGACCCGAACGGGGAAGCATCCTCGCCGAAGCCGGCATCGTCGCCCGCGAAGCCGTCGTTGGCCGCTCCTGCCGTCATGCCGTCGCTGAACATGCTGGTGACGCGGCGACGCGGCCGCGACCAGGCGACGTTGAGCGAACCGTCGTCCTGCGCGAACAGCGCGATCGAAAGCGGCGCCTCGAAGCTCGGATCGTCGATCTGGCCCTGGAGGAAGGTGCTGCCACCGTTGGTCGCGGTCTTCTCCCACAGGCCGCCGACGGCCAGGAACTGGCCACTCTGGCCCCGCACCATGACGTCGAACTTGGGGGCGGCGGGATTGCTGGACTGGACGGGACGCAGGCCCACGGTGAGATCGAGCGCGGCAGTCTGGATCTTGCCCAGATAGGCACCGGCGGCATTCTGCTTCAGCTGACCGATATTCATGTCCTTAGTCTCCTCGGATGACGGCACCCTCTTGCTGCTTGGGCGCCGATGGGGTTCACACTGCTGTCTTCGGCGACTTCGCCTTCGACACTCATCCCCTTCCACCTCACGCTCCCCCGCCGCGGCAGGCCTGCCGCGAGACTGTCCTCGAAACCGTGTCGCCGAGGAACGTGCGAAAGGACGGGCAAGCGTCAGGCCGCGCGCGGGAAATCCCGGTTATCGTTGGCGTGATCCGGGAAGGCCCCGCTCCGACGGCGGCCCGACGCGCCCAGGCAACGTTGTAGCTGCCATCATTCTGGCGGAAGGCGCTGATCGCCAGGGGATGCAGCATGGATGGATCGTCGATCCGTCCTTGCAGGAAGCATTCGCCGGTAGCCTTCGAGGTTTGCTCCCACAGCGCGCCAATCTGGACAGTCGCGCCAGCGGGATTGCGGGCGCAAAGCTCGAAGGCGGGTGCCTTGGGGCTCAGCGACGAAACCGGGCGCAGCGCGAAGCGCATGGCGACCGAAAGCGTAGCGATATTGCCGGTGAGGACGCCGTTGTCGGTGGCGCGAATAGTGCCGATATTCATGTGATGGAACTCCTTGATAATGTGCACTGGCTCCGTAAATGCGGTTGCCGGGAGTGCGAAAGTGCAAGCTTTGGCCCACGCCCTCGCCACCACATCAGCTCCCCCTCTTCGCCCTTCCCGCATCAGCGGGATAGCAGCTGGGATCGCTCAATTGCGCACGCGCGCATGGTAATGGGGCGTGTGGAGGCAGCAGATGTTTTCGGGCGACCAGCGCAGGTGGCCGCCCGACAGGAACCGGCCCTCGCTTGGCACGACGGTGACAGCGCCCACCGCGGCAACGTCATGAAAGGTGCCGTTGATCGGATCGAGGGTGGCGACCCAGCAGGTCTCGAAAGTCACCGGCCGGTTCAGGTCGAGCCCGACAAGGTCGGGGATCGGCACAACCGCGTAGAGACAGAAGAGGAACGATGTCGAACAGGCGTTGTCGATCAGCTCGACCAGCTGTTCGGGCGTAACAATCGGCGCACGCCGGCGCCGTAGCCCGGGTGCCAGGGGCCTCCACGCCGCATGCCGGTTGCGCGCCAGTTGGCGAAATTGGGTCATCGTGTAGCCGAGACTGGCGAGCGCGAATTGCAGGTTGCGATCGATGACCAGTTCGCCGGCATCGGGCCACGGTCGGTGGGAGGTGATCAGGCTGTCATCGAGCCAGCGCTCGCAGGTGAAGCGAAATAGCAGTTCGCAGCGATCATGGCTGGCGAAGAGATCAGCGACGGAGCTGTTGTCGCGCATGCATGCCGCCTCTTCCCAGCCTTCACGGATCAGATCGAGGGCATCGTCGAGATCACCGCACTGCTGCGCCTCGGCCAGACCCTCGCGCAGCGGCCCGGAGACCTCGTGATACCAAGTGGACCAGAACTCGGCCGGGGGGAATTCCGCCTCCATGGCGTCCTCGATGGCGTCGCCGTCGTAATGGGCATCGATGATGCGTGCGGCGAGCGCG
Source organism: Novosphingobium sp. FSW06-99 (assembly GCF_001519065.1). GTDB lineage: Bacteria > Pseudomonadota > Alphaproteobacteria > Sphingomonadales > Sphingomonadaceae > Novosphingobium. The sequence continues at coordinate 335,817 of NZ_KQ954254.1, read as the reverse complement.
TTCAGGGATTTGAGCGACCAGCAATCGGACCGGTTGCGCCAGTAGCGCGTGTGCGGAAAGGCCTCGGCAAGATCGCCGAGCCAGCGTGAGCCGGCTTCGGTTGCAAGGAATTGCTCGGCCGTAACGCCGTGAGCGGCGGCGGGAAACGCGGGAGCGCTGTACATGGGCTTTGGACCTCCAGAGTGAATGCGCACCGCGCTTCCCCTCTCTCCTTTGGCCCGCTCGGTCAGCCGCGCGCGCTCGACGTGGGCTTGGGCCGCACGATCTCGCCCCAGTCCGCATAGGGCAGCGGACAGGGATAGAGCGACGCAGAATCGCCCGCCGTGCGCCGCCGCGCCACGGCGGTGCGCGCGGCCATGCGTCCCTCGATGTCGTTGTCGGGCAGCAGTACGAGTGCATCAGTGCCCAAGCCGATGTCGAAGCCGGTAAAATTGCGCAGGCCAAAACAAGTGCCGGCACCGCGACCGGTGAGTTGCCAGAAGGCGCAGGCGGTTTCGAAGCCTTCGGCAATGAACAGGGTGGGTCCGGTCTGCCGCGATGGCCACGTCCCGCCTCGTGATGCGCCGAGCATCATCCGTCCGGTCCGCTCGGCGGTATCAGGATCAAGGAGGAGCCGCTGGATCGCGATCAACGTATCGCCGCGAAACACCCCCACCAGCAATGCCGGATGAAAGCGGACCGCACGCCCTTTGCCCACGGGGCATTGATCCAGGAAGCGGACATCGGGCGGCAGAAAATCAATCCCGCGCTGATCGCGCAGGTAGCGCTCGGCAAGTGTGCCGGCGATGGGCCCGGCCCGGTTCCAAAGCCGGCGGAACGGCGTGTCGTGGGCGCGCGGTGGCCGTGGCACGGCGACGGAACGCGGGAGCGGCACGCCCATAACCTCGCGGATCGCCCGCATCACTTGCGCGCCGTCGCAGCCAGCGAAGCAATGGACGAGAATGGTCTCGCGCCCTTGGCGGATCGAAAGACTGGGCTCGTGATCCAGATGGGCCGGGCAACGAACCATGGCGTAGCGCCCGTGCCAGCGCCCACCGAGCTGCTGGACAAGCGCCAAAGTGCTGGGGGTCGGAACGTACTCCAAGATGAAGCCTCCGTGGCAAATCTGAGAATTCGTGACACGATTCAATATTTGTGGCAAATGATCGCCATTGCGCCACACGGGGTGCGTTGGAGTCCCGCCATGAACCAACAGGTCAGCATCACGCCCAACGGCCGGATGAGTCTGCCCGCCGAGATCCGCAAGCGGCTCGGCGTTGCCGGTGGCGGCACTCTGGTGGTCGAGGAAACCCCCGATGGCGTGATCTTGCGGACGGTCGCGCAGTCGATCGCGCATGCGCAAGGACTGGCGCGCAAATATGCCAGGCAGCCGGCGGCTTCGGTCGACGCGTTCCTCGCCGCGCGCAAGGATGACAGCGGCGAATGAGCAAAGTCGTTCTCGACGCGTCGGCCCTGCTGGCGCTGCTCCATGACGAACCCGGCGCCGCCAAGGTTGCCGATGTGCTGGCGGGCGGCCGTATTTGCGCGGTCAATCTGGCGGAAGTGGTGAGCCATTTCATCCACCTCGGCATGCCGGCTCATGAGGTTGACGCGATGCTCCATCCGCTGCCGGTCACTGTGATCGCGGCTGATGATGGACTGGCCAGGATCGCGGGGCGCCTTCGCGGTGTCACGGCCTCGGCCGGACTGTCGCTTGGCGACCGCTTCTGCCTCGCGCTTGCGGAGCGCGATGGCTTGCCCGCGCTTACTGCCGACAAGCAGTGGCGGACAATCGCCGATGCGGTTGGCGCAAAGATCGTGGTGATCCGCTAGAACTCAATTCCGGCAGTGCCGACAGCCTGACCCGTCGCAGCAATCGGCCCAGGCACTGATGTGCAGGGCCGATCCGTCGCGAAAGCGGGCGGTGACCCCGACCGCGTATTCGGTTTCCGAGGCGGCCCGGTCGAGTTCGAACTGCCAGTCCCGCTCCAGCACATCCCAAACCTCGTAGACATTCACGAGATCGCTGAAATGCTCAGGGAATGAATAGACCGCAAGATCGGCGATGGTGACCGCGGCACCGAACCGTTCCGCCTTGCGGTCGACCGCAAGGAACGCGCCCATCAATAGTCCTCCGGCAGTAGGATGGTGATGACGCGCGTGGTCTGCGCAGCATCGGCCGGATCCTCCGAGCCGAACTCCATGGCTGCATCGAAATAATCGATCTTGAGCCAGACCTTGTGCCCCAGGAACTCGATCACCGCGAAATCGCGCTCGGGGCTATCGTCCGAAAAGGTGCAATGGCGGAACGCCGCCATCAACTGCGCCTGCAACAGGATCGGCTCCTTCGGCGCGCCTTCGGCTTCGGCAAGCCGTTCGAGGCAATTGCGGGTAATGACCGTGCGCGCGGTGCGATCGAGGCCGAGACGGGCCCGGTCGTTGAGGCGGGCGATCTGTTCGAGACGCAGGACTGCGTCCGCTGGCGTGGCGGTGGCAAGCATGGTGGATCTCCGTGAGATGGAAGTCAGCCGACCCGCGTGAGCAGGTCGGAGACGGCAGGGTCGATGGCGAAGCCGAGCGCACTCGCCAGTTCGACAGCCGCCTCGATGTCAGCATCGGCAAGCGAGAACGATGCCGCAAAGGCGGCCAGAGTATCGTCGGGCTTGGGATTGATGCCGTGGAGCTGACCAGCGGCAGCCGTGACGGCAAATGGCCAGCAATTTGCAACGCCGACGATGCCCTCAGGCAGGATCAGCAGTGTATCGCCGCTGTCGATCCGCTCGTCGGTTTGGGTTGCATCATAGGCGTTACCCGTGCTGGCAAAGCCGTGATAGCGGCGGGCGAGAAAGGCGAAGCGTTCACTGTCAGTCAGCATGACGTCGAGACCTTTGGCGCGAGCGGAATTGCTCGCCCTCCCGCTCCCGCTTTCCTCTCGATTGGCCGCACGCAGTTACAGCGGGAAATCTTCAAGGCTGGTCACCAGCCCGTCGAAATCCTCGTCTGGCCCGAGCACATCAGTCATGGTCAGGATCGTCTCGAAATCGACCCCGTGATCCAGGGCCAGGGTTTCCAGATAGCCGAACCGGTCGATTGCCCCGTCGGCCTGATAGCGATCAAGCGGGATGGTCCTTTCCCGGTTCAGGCGCTCGATCGTGGCGAGCGGAATGCCGCGGACTTCCAGGCTGGGCATGGCGGTGCTCCTTTAGGCGAGCGAAGATGCTCGCCCTCCCGATCCCGCTCCTCTTCCGCATCGAGCGGCGGAGATGGCACTGTGCAACTGATCGAATGCGGCTGATCTGGCCGCGTCGGGGCCATGTCGGACCGCAAGGACAGCTTCACCCGCCGAAAGCAGTCGCGAGGCCGCTTGCTGAATGCGCAGGTCCGCGCGCACAGCGTCGATGCGGGCGATCTCGATGGGGTCGGTGATCGTGAGTTCCTCGAGGGTGACATCGCCGCAGTCATTGCACCACTGGTTGTCGAATTCGCCGAGGAGGACGCTCTGCTGGAGGACGACATCCCAACCCGCGTTGGCGTCGTTGCCACAGCGGTCGCTGCCGCAATGCGGGCAGCGATAGGCGAGATAGCCCTCCATCACGCGATTTCTCCCAGCAGCGCGCCAAGCGGTGGGAGTTCGAGCCATCCGGGCGCAACGCTACCTGTGTAAGGAAGACGCACCGCATCAGCCTCGCGCTGGGTGAAGACCGTGGCCGCCTTGAGCGGCCCGAAGCCTTCCGCGTTGTTCCAGAAAAGCAGGCCGCAAGCCGGGTCTTTGACCACGGCGACCAGATGCTGACGATCGAGATCCTGACCAAGACTGTGCAGCGGAACAATGCGTTCGGCATTCACTTCGACAAAGCCACCGCCGAAGGAATCGACGCGCATCCGCGAACAGGTTTCCGCCCAGCCAAACCGGAATGGCAGTCCCGATGGCAGCAGGATGCGGAGCAGCCCTGCCATGGCATAGGGATCGACACTATCGCCGCTGACGTCGAGGATCGCACCGCCTTCGTTCGCGGGATCAGGCGAGCAGGTGATCTCCGCGCCATGGCTCGGATAGGTCTCGTCACTGAACAGGGTGGTGAAGCGCTCGAAGGGCTGGCGGGGATCATTGGCGGGAAACAATTGCCGGAAGCGTTGGGAGCAGGATGCCCAGAATGCCAGGGCTTCCTCGGGATTTTCGAAGCCCGTCTGGATCGCGTCAATCACATCGTCGATCTCGGGCAGGATTTTGGCTTCCGCCGCATCGACCCTCAGCGCGAATGCGGTCTGGGTGTAGTAATCAGCCATGGTCGGTGTCCTCGTCAGGATGCAATGGGGACGAAAGGTCTGCTCGCGCGAAGTTCGGCGAGAATTGCGCGCAGCGGCGCCTCATGTTCGAGCAGCGCGTCGAGACAATCTGCCGCGCTATCGGCGAAGGTCGGATGATCGGGATCGCTCATGTCGAGGACGTGGACAACGTCCTCGATCAGGCGCAGCAGGGTCGGCGCACGCGCCATCACGTTCAGATTCGTAAGCGCTTCCTCGAAAGGCCGGGCGCCGCTTTGGCGCACGGTCGCGATGAAGGCGCGATCATGCTGGATGGGATCACCCGAAGTGATGTCTCCCACCCAGTCGAAGGGCCAATCGGCAGTGCTGCGGCGCAAGGCGCCCGCTTGCCAATCGCCGGGGGTCGGTCGTCTGGTCATGGAGTTCTCCGCAAAGAGGAAAATGCGCAAAGTGCGCCTTGCTCAGGCTGCCAATGGCAGCGGGTCGGCGGCAGCCTTGTGCGCGGCGTGGATCCAGTCGGCAGCTGCCTGCGCCTGTGCCGCTGCTGTGAAGATCGCCTTGGGATCGTGGCGCAATGCGCCGAGCCAACTCGCCAGGTAAGCAGCGTGATCGGGGCGCGGAGTATAGGCAAGGCCGAGGTCGGCCATGAGGTAGGATGCGCCGAGCTCGGCCACGAGCTCCTCGCGGGCGCGGATGCTGCGTTCCTTGTGATAGTCGCGCAGCGTCTCACGAGCTAACCTGTCCACATGTCCACTCGCGTGGGTGACCTCATGGTAGGTCTCATCCATATCGCGTCCTTTCTGTCCTTTCCCAATGATCAAATAGGACACATATCCTTGGCCCCCTCTTCTCTGCCGGACAGGGAGGGCCCGAGGGCCCTCCCTGTCCGGTCGAAATCTTGGAACCCGGCATGGCGCAGCTTTTGTTCTCGACGCCGGCGTTCCGACCGGGCGGCACATCCGTAGAGGGCGCCCCGATCCTTCTCGACGCCGGGATGCGGCTGATCGAGCCGGCTTGCGCGTGGCTGATGCATGTTGCCCTGGTGCGAGGCCGAACGCGAAGCAGCCAGACCTGGCGAACGTATGGCGAAGCGCTCTACGACTGGTGGCAGACGATTGAGGCGAACGCTTGGACATGGGATTCGGTGGGCCCCGGCGAAATGGCAGCGTACCGCAACCAGATGCTCCGGCCCCAGGGCGTCACCGGAAAGCCGCTGGCCCGAAGCACGATCAATGGCCGATTGCGGACAATAGGCCGGTTCTACCGGTGGTGCCTGGGGATGGGCTTGATCGAGCAAATCCCGTTCGCAACACAAGACCTGGCGTTGTCGCGAAACCGCCCGCAGGGTTTCCTTGCCCATATCGACGTCAGTGGCGGTCACCAGCGGGTTAATGAACTCACGGTGCGACACGTACCGATGTTGCCACGCCCCCTGTCGCCGGACGCGATCAGGCGCATCATGACAGGCCTATCGGCACGGGACAGGCTGATCATCGAGTGGGCGGTGACAACCGGCATCCGTCGTATGGAAGTTGCGGGCCTATCCATACATCAGCTCCGGGGAACAGCTTTGGAGCCGATGACCCCGGTGCAAATCGACCAGACCAAAGGCGGCCGTTCGCGCATTGTCTATCCGTCCTCGCCGCTAATTGAGCGAACCCGGGCCTACATCCGTGAAGAGCGGGCCGTCGATTTGCGCAAAGCACGCGGAGCGAGCTCGAAAATTGATCCCCACGCGATCTTCCTGACCAATCGGGGTAAACCGATGGGAGCCCGCAGGGTGGGCGCCATGTTCAAGGTAGCCGCGGAGAATGCCGGTGTGCCGGCGACGTTTCACGCCCTGCGACACACATTTGCCGCAGCGATGCTGCGGTTTCTGCAACGCGAGGCCGCGACCAATCCCGAAATCAATCCGCTACTCACGCTGCAAGTGTTGATGGGGCATGCCGATCTTGCAACCACGGCAATCTATCTGCGCGTTGTGGAAACCGACCTGTCGGTGATCGAGACGTCAGTGGACGATCTTTATGCGGCGTTGCTTTAATGGGTCGACCCCGCAAGGATTATCGGGTCGTCGCGACACCCGAACCCGTGCCTGGCAATCCGGACGCGCTCATAGTCAATATCATCGGCCCGGGCGGAGAACCGGAAGAGTCCTACGACTTCTCGGTGTTCACCAAGCATGCCGAAATGGCCGTGGAATGGGCGCTCGCATTCCGCCAGCACTATGCGGACCTGAGCCCGGTTAGCCGCTACCAGGCATTCAACCGGATAAAGTTCTGGTTTGAATTTGTTGCCGACTTCAGCGAGCCCCTTGTCGCCACGCGCGACATCGACACGGCGGTTCTGGGCGCATTTATCGCATGGCTCGGGACCAAACCGTGGAGCAAGAGCACACGCTATTCTGCCTGGTCGATCGCCAAACAGCATCTTGGATGGCTGCAACGCAACCGGCCTGATCTCGTAAATCCCGACCTTGAGATCCCGTTCAACGCCTTCCCCCGAAAAAATGCAGAGTCGCGCCCGCGCGAAGCGCTGAGCCGCCAGGAAATGGAACGGGTTCTCGCCGCAGCTCGAATGGAGATCGAAAACGCCTGGACATTGTTCAAGGAAGGCCAAAAAGCACTGGCTCGCGTCGATCGCGAGGCGATTGCGGCAGAGCCGGATCTTGGTAGGCTCAATCTTCGGGACCTCGGGGTGATGCTCGCCGTCATCGAAGATCGCTTCGGCGGCCTGCCTCCCAAGGTCCTCGATATGGTCCGCAAGGGCGCCGGGCTCAACCGGCTCAATCTGGCGATCACCCGATCCGGTGGCATCGCTGGCGTCGCATCCCGGCTGTTTGCACCACCCGAAACGATCGTCGCCTACATGATAGCCATTGGCGCGCAGACATATGCCAATGCCGAAGCGCTCAGAATGCTGCGCCGTGATTGCATGAGCGAACACCTGCTGCTCGAAGGACGGGTACTGGTGAGCTGGCACAAAGGCCGTGCTGGCCGGGAGCAACGGCGCAGCTTTTTGAGGGACAAGAGTTTCTCGGTCCCGGCGCTGATTGATCAGGTGTTGGCTCTGACCGAGAGGCTTTTGTCGCACGCGCCGCAGCGCGATCGCGATCTCTTGTTCCTCACCGGCGGGGTCCAGGCGTCGCGGACCGTTGGCATCATTCCGGGATATCTGGCTGCATCACTGACGAGACGGTTTGTTCAACGCCACAAGCTGCGTGACGACAGCGGCAATGTGCTGAGATTGTCGCTCGGTTCGCTGCGCGTGTCGGGTCTGACGCTTGCGCACGAGCGTTCCGGGTTCGATATTCTCAAGACACAGGCGCTTGCCAACCATGCAACGCCAGACACCACGCAACGATACGTCGACAATCCGCGGGTCCGCAAAGCTCAGGCCGTGGTCATTGGCGGGCTTCAGGCCCGCTTCGTCGAAATGGTACGAGGCACGGCCGAGCCGACCGTTGCGCCGAAATCAGGTGTCGATCTGCGAAACGCGACCACCGCGGGCTTTATCTGCCGCGATCCGCTGTCCGGCATCGCCGAAGGTCAGCGCGCCGGCGAGTTGTGCACGGCATGGCTCGGCTGCTTCACCTGCCTCAATGCAGTGATCCCGCTCGACGAGGACATGCTGATCAGACTGCTCGCGACAAAGGCTGCACTCACAGCCGGTCGAACGGGCATGGCTCCGGAACGCTGGCGATTGCTTTATGCGCCCAAGCTGGAGATCCTTGAGCGCGACATTCTGCCAAAGTTCCCGGACGCCATGTTGGCACGGGCGGAAACGGCGACGCTGCCCGCACTGCCGCCAGTCGAATGACCACCAGCAAGTCCCTGCTCATGGTCTCGTCATCATGGGAAAGTGCCCCGGTCTCACCCTGGAGCCAGTTCGGCGAAGATGAATGGCGCCTCGATATCCGTACTGCCGGCCGACGCGCTGACCAAAACCGGTTCAGTTGGGCCGCGGCCCCACCCGAAAACGCCCTGATCGGCGGGGACGAGCATTCGCGGTTGATCCGCTCCGCAAAGCAGTTCCTGTGGTCGATGCAGATCGACCCACCAAACGGGCGCAAGCGCTTGGCACCGACTTCGATCCACGCGAAAGCGATGGTCTTGCGTGCAATCATTGGATGGATGGCGACCGATGGACTATCGCGTTTTGCCGACATCGACCCGCCCGCAGTCGAGCGCTTGTGTGTCTGGCTGCGCAATCGCGAGACCAACCGCAACGATGGCCGAATGAGGTCGGGGACCTTCATCGGTTACATGCTCGCTATCAAAGATCTCTATCGCCAGCGCGCAAAGCTGGATGATGCGCCTGTCGTCGATCCGCTGCCCCTCGAAACGACGTATGAGGCGGCAGGCCACACCCGTGCGTCCAAAGGCACGATACCATTTATCCCCGATCCGATCGCCATCGCGATCCTGAGCGAATCGCTGCGTTGGGTCGAGGACCATGGCGAAACGATTGTGTTGGTTGAAAACATCCGCCGGGAGGCCCGCGCTCTGGGATTGTCGCGCGGCGAAACAAGGCTCGGGTCGCGTTACGTGAGAAGAGCCCTCAGACGAGCGGCACTAGCCTGCCCGCTCGGCCAGACCTTGGCCGGCGCCTATGCGGTGCGGGCTGCCGCGGTCCATCTGGTTGAGGCCTGCTTCATCCTGATCGCAGGCTTTGTTGGCATGAGGGTGAGTGAAATCCTGTCGATCCAGGTTGGCGCGATCGAATATCGACCGATCGGCGAAACTGGATTGGAACAGGCCTATCTGGTAGCGCGGCTGTTCAAGACAGTCGACGACCCCGCAGGGCGTCTCGAGCGCTGGGTGGCTCCGGAGCCCGTCGTTCGCGCAGTCGAAATTCTCGAACTGCTGAGCGCGCCCATGCGCGAAGCCTCAGGACGGACCGAGCTGTTCCTGGTGAAGAACACGCAATACGGCGAAATCGTCCCGGTAACTCTCATGCACATCGGATGGCGGATCAACGACTTCGCGCGACATGTCGGCATCCCCGATCACGAAGGCAAGCCGTGGCCGTTCAGCACGCACCAGTTCCGCAAGACTTTTGCGCGGTTCATCGCACGTCGCGATCGCACGCAACTGCTCGGGCTTGCCGATCACTTCAAGCATGCCTCGGTGGCGATGACGGCGCGCGGCTATGTGGGCAACGACTTCGATCTTCACAGCCTCATCGATCATGAGGCCCGCGCCGAGACGGCGTCTGCACTGGACAGGTTGCTGACCGCGAAACGGCTCGGCGGCAAGATGGGCGAGCGCATCATCGCCGGAAACGCACGCTTCCATGGCCGCGCCGGTGAGCAAGTCAGGCGCGATTATATCGCGTTCGTCCTTGATGAGACGGACTTGCGCATTCATGCCTGCGATTATGGCTGGTGCGTGTTCCAACCCGAAACCGCCCGCTGCGGCGGTGAGAGCGCACCTGATGAGGCGCGGCGCACGCCAGCGGTGTGCCTCACCTGTTCAAACATGGTGGTTGAAGCCAGGCATCGCGCGTATTGGCAGGATCGGCGGGCGCGCAACGCTGCGCTGCTGCCCAATGCCATTCCCATGACTGCGGAAGTGCTGAACGAGGCAATAGGCCAATGCGACGGCATACTTGCAAAGATTGGAGACGATGGTGAGCAAGGCTGACGCACAGCACGGCAACAACACAGTGTCTCAAAGCTATCGTGCTGCGCTGGCCAGGCTGGTTCGCGGCGAAGGACGCCATCCCGATCATGCCGGGCAGATTGTGCGGATCACGCCGGCATCGGTGGCCCGCGAAGCCGGGCGCAGCCGCAACCCCCTTTATACCACCCACCGAGCCATCCTCGAGGAAATCGAAGTGGCCTCAGGAGGCGCCACGCCTGCGAGCGATCTGGCGGATCGCGTGTTGCAGCTGGAATCCGATCTCGCGCGACTGCGCGCCGAAGCACGCACGCACGCAGCTGAGAAACGTGATCTGGCCAGCGAAAATCTCACTCTGTTGCATCGTGCCCGCACGGCAGAAGCACGACTGGCAGCGTGCCTACGGCAAGCGCCACCGCCGTCCACCGGTGCAGACTGACCGGGCGATCATCGCTTCGTCAGATTGCCAGTCCAGCCTTCTCGACTGGCGTCGCGACGGGACAGTCGCGCTCGACCCGCTCGGAATAGCGATCGACCAGTTGGTCGGCGTGCGGACGGAGCAGCACGGTGAAGCGGACCAGTTCCTCCATCACATCGACTATGCGGTCGTAATAGGCCGACGGCTTCATCCGGCCGGCTTCGTCGAACTCGTCATAGGCCTTGGCGACCGATGACTGGTTGGGAATTACAAACATCCGCATCCATCGACCCAGCACACGTAAGGTGTTGACCGAATTGAACGACTGCGATCCTGCGCTGACCTGCATCACTGCCAGCGTGCGACCTTGCGTTGGGCGCAGACCTTTATACGCTAGCGGCAGATGGTCGATCTGTGTCTTCATGATGCCGGTGATCTGACCATGGCGTTCCGGGCTGCACCAGACCTGGCCTTCTGACCAAAGCGAGAGCTGACGCAGTTCCTCCACCGCCGGGTGATCATCGCCGGCCACCTGGTCTGGCAGTGGTAGATCAGCAGGGTCGAAAATGCGTGTCTCGCAGCCGAACCACTGCAAAAGGCGCGCGGCCTCTTCCACGGCGAGGCGCGAATAGGACCGTTCGCGCAGCGAGCCGTAAAGCAGCAGTATCCGCGGCGGTGGCTCCAACGCGGCCAGCCCCAATGCGGGGCGACGATGGGCGTATTGCGGCTTCAACGCGGGCAAATGATCGGGGTACGGCAAATCGCGCAGGCGGGTCATGCAATATCCTTGGAAGGGAACAGCGC
>NZ_KQ954254.1:127419-324704 GCF_001519065.1 Novosphingobium sp. FSW06-99 | reverse complement strand
TTGCCGGCGGCGTGGCGTCGCCATCGCCCAGCGCTATTTGCAGGTAGATGGTGTCGAGCCATCGGCCGAACTTGCGTCCGACCGAGCGCATCGTGCCGGCATGGGTAAAGCCAAGACTGGCGTGCAGCGCGACCGACGCGGGCTCGCCGCCGCCGGCCACCGCAATCATCTGCCGAAAACCCGCCTGCTCTGCCGCCACCAGCAGCGCCGCGAGCAAAGCCTTGCCTACACTTTGCCCCAGATGGTCCGGGTGCAGGTAGATCGAGTTCTCACACGTAGCGACATAGGCCGGACGGTCGCGAAACTGTGTGGCGTAAGCGTAGCCGATGACCACGTCAGCGCGCGCCACCACCAGAAACGGCCAGCCCTGATTGGCACAATCGACGATCTTGGCTGCTGTCTCGGCAGGGGTGCGCGCGATCGTGTCGAACGTCGCGGTGCCGTGGCGCACATGGTGAGCATAGATCGCCGCGATAGCGTCGGCGTCGCCTTCAACGGCCGTCCGGATTGTCACCTCAGGCACAGGTCAGCCCGCCGCGACCCGGTTGCCGTCAGCATCGACGACCTGCTCGCCATCTTCCTTGGCGAAGGGGCCGCGCTGGTCTGCCGGGATCAGATCGAGCACCGCTTCGGATGGGCGGCACAGCTTCACGCCCAGCGGTGAGACCACAAGCGGGCGGTTGATCAGGATGGGATGCGCCATTATCGCATCGATCAGTTGGGCATCGGTCAGGTCGGGATTGTCCAGACCGAGCTCGGCAAACGGTGTACCCTTCTCGCGCAGCAGCGCGCGAGGGGTTAAGCCAGCACGCGCGATCAGGCTTTCCATCAAGGCGCGCGATGGCGGCGTTTTGAGATATTCCACCACATGCGGTTCGATCCCGGCGTTGCGGATCATGGCCAGCGCGTTGCGCGAGGTGCCGCAGTCCGGGTTGTGATAGATCACGATGTCGGTGGTCATTGTTCCGCCTCGGCTTTGCTGGTCGCGCCTTCAATCTGGCCAATGTCCTTGAGCTTGCGTGCGGTTGCCAAGGCATCAAGATTGGCCAGCGGCAGTTCCAGGAACAGTTCGATGCGTCGGCGCAGAAACCGGATCGCGTCGATGAAGGCCTGCCGCTGGCCTTCGCCTTCGACTGCAGCAGGATCTTCAATGCCCCAGTGCGCGGTCATCGGATGGCCAATCCACACCGGGCAGGCTTCGCCTGCGGCATTATCGCAGACCGTAAAGATGAAGTCGAACTCCGGCGCGCCCGCCCCGGAGAACTCGCTCCAGCTCTTGGACCGCAACCCCGAAGTATCGAAACCCAGGCCGTGCAACGCTTCAAGTGCCATCGGATGAACTTCACCTTTGGGATGGCTGCCGGCACTGAAGGCACGAAACCGGCCAGCGCCGTAGTAGTTCATCAGCACCTCGCCGATGATTGATCGCGCGGAATTGCCAGTACACAGGAACAGGACATTATAGGTGCGCGCGGTCATGCGACGTTCTCCTCTGGGTAGGGATTGGCAATGTTGGTCTGTGGTGGGCAACACACTGCGTCATCCAGGCAGGGAACGCCGCCGCAACAGTTCTCGGTGAGATAACCCATCAGCCCGTTCATTGCGGGATAGTTGACGGTGTAGATGATCAAGCGGCTTTGGCGCCGCTGGCTCACCAGCCCGGCGTTTGCCAGCGCAGCGAGGTGAAAGCTCATCGAGGACGATACTATGCCCAGCCTCTCGGCAATCGCTCCGGCGGGCAATCCCTCATCACCCGCCTGCACCAGCAGGCGGAACGCGGCCAGGCGATGTTCCTGAGCAAGCGCGCCCAGCGCGCGAATGACTGCCGATGCGTCCATCTCGATCTCCATGATTCGATTAATATCGAAATATGGTGATCGAGAGTCACCGTCAAGGGATGATGATCATGCCGCCAATGCAGCTTGTGAAGTCTGTTGCGACCACATCCAATCCGCTGCCTGCTGGGCCTTGCTAGCCGCCGTAAAAATAGCTGAGGTGTCGTTCTTCAGCACCTTGAGCCACGATGCGATATAAGCGGCGTGATCAGGCCTTGGGTGCACAGCAATGCCAAGATCGGCCAGAAGCATCGATGAGCCCACGTCCGCGATAATTTCTTCGAAGGCATAAGCCTCGGAGCCGAAACGGCCGGAGAGGTCTCGGTCACAACGATGCTTGGCAGCGGTCGCGTGCAGGCCCTCATGAAACAGCACGCTGTAATGACCGGCAGGCTCATGAAACGCTTCGAAAGGCGGCATGTGGACGGTATCGGTTGACGGCCGATAGAACGCTTCGGAACCGCCATAGACCGTCGGTATCTGGAGGTTAGCGTAGAAAGCCTCAGCATGCGCGAGGCGTTCGGTCTCCGGCAGAACGGGCATTGCCGGAAGCGTGTAACCATCAACCTGATCCACGTTGAACACGCTGTAGCTGCGGGCGAAAAACCGCACGCGCCCGCCATCGTCGGCGCTATCGCCGTTGTCGGCATGTTCGCCCTGGTCCGGCCGCGAGATCTTCCAGAACACAATGGGCGTGGCGCGCTCGCCCTTGCGGACCTGCCCGCCAAGCTCAGCCCATTGGCGATAAGTGCCCCAAAGTCCGCCGCTATAGCCAGCGTTCTCGGCGGCAATCCAGAGCATAAGGACGTTGGCCCCGCGATATGGCTTGCCTGACGCGACATTGATCGGTCGCGACGCAGCCGATCCCTGATGATGCCAGGGCATTTTGTAATCACCCGCGCCAGCCTCGATAGCGGCGACGATCTGCGCGGTGATCCGCTCGTAGATATCTGCTCTGCCCTGGGTCATGACCGCAGCTCCATCGCTGGAGCCGCTGCGCCCATTGCCGACACGTTTGCGACAAGGACACTTGTGAAGGAACCTACTTCGTGTGCGAGTGTGGACACCAGATCGAGATCATGGTCGAAAGCCTCGCGCGTCGGCATGAACACCTTGTCGATGTCCGGTCGGTAATGGGCGTCGTGGAGCCCGTATTCGAACCTGACGCCGACGCCTTCGAGGAAGGCCAGCGCCTCGGCCGTCGAGGTGCTGATCGGCGCCTGCTCCATGATCAGCGTATCGTCGGCGCCATCGACCTGGTCGCGGTTGAAGACGACAAAGCTGCGCGCGAAAAAGCGAGCGCGCCCCTCCCCGTCCTCCGAGGCAGTCTGGACAGCGTCCTCCCGCTCGATCTTCTTCCAGAGAATGACATGCGTGCCGACTTCACCCTTGCGGACCTGGGCACCGCCGGTTTTCCACTGCTGATAGGTTGCCCAGGTGCCGGAGGCATAACCGCAAGCATCGGCCGTGGCCCACAGGACAAGGCGGTTGATCCCGGAATAGCGCCGGCCAGCGACGCTGGTCGGTCGCATGACGGGTGCGCCGGCGTGATGCCAGGGCATGCGCCAATTGCCCGCTCCGGCTTCGATGGCCGCGACCAGTTGGGCCGTGACGGTGGCGTAAATGTCGTGACGCGGCTTCATGGGGGATTTGCTCCTCTTGATCCGAGCACTTGCTCGCAGGCTCCCCTCCCCCTCGGCTCTCACTCCGACGCAGGTCAGAGGTTGGGGGCCGGTCGATGAACCGGCCCCCGTTAGGCAAATGGATGTCGAATCAGGCTGCCTGGGCGTCGAAACCGTCCGGCTCGTTCTGATTGGCGGGGGCAATGTCGGGAGGGCCGTCATGCCCCGACGCTTCGGAAGAATCGCCCGAATCCTCGATCCGATCCGAATGATCCGGGCCGGTCTCGGCAAATCCCATCACCGACGGCACCCAGGCCAGCGCGCGCGCCTTGACCATGGGCTCAACGATCGTGTCGCCAGAGCAAAGGCGCGCCGCCGCGCTGGCGAGCTCGCCCTTCTTGGCCGTCGCATAGCGGAGCGCAAGCTCGGGATCGAACTCGCCAAGAATGGAGAGGATCTGCGCCTTCTTGATCCGGTCAAAGAAGTTCTCCGCGCCGGGCCGCCAGTGCTGTGCGACCTCGATGCCGAGATGGGCACCAAGCCGGGTCTGGAAGGCCGACGCGTGCTGACCGCTCGCCAGACTGGCCTTGAGGCTCTGGCTGACGGCATAGGCGAGCCAGCAGGCCTTGGTATCGTCGTCGAGTGCGCGGAAGGCAATGAACGAGGCGAAACTGTCCTCATCACTGGCCCAATCGGCGGCTAGCGATGCGCGGACATTTTCCAGTTCGGTGACGGCGATGGTTGCCGGGATGCCAGTCAAACCGGAGGGTTCGTTGCGGTCAGCAATGCGGATCGTGCAGCCGGTGCCCGAATAGCCGAAATGCCCGGCATGATCGCGCGCCAAGCTGAAGATCGCCAGATCGAACGCCAGCCCCGGATCATGGGCGACGTGCAGCGCCAGCACGTCACGGCGATCCTTGGCCAACTGCTCCTCGAGCGAACGGGGCAGTGTCGCCGAGCCGGTGGGTTCGTCGAGATCGGCATCGGAGCTGTCCTGCGTGCCACCGGGAGCCCCGGAACTGGGACGCTTGCCGGCCTTTGCGGTGGTGTAGAAGTTTTCGAGGAGACGCGGGCGACCGTCCTTGCCGAGGACGAGGAAAGTGCCGACGTTGGGCTTGTCCTCCTCCGGAATGAGCCATTCAGTGTCCGACAATCGATCATGCTCGGCGTCGAGCGCGTGGTACTCAGCCTCGAGCGCTTCGAGACCATCAGGCTCATCAGCTGCGTCGAGTAGCTCGGCGAGTTCAGTCATGCGCTCGGAGATCTCGTCCATGCGGGCCAGCGCATCGGCGGTGGGTTCCGCGCGGCGCGGCCAGTAGGGATGCAGGTCTTTGGTGTCGTCATAGGTAACGTGGGTCGCGAGGCGCGGCGTCACCCAGGCGAGCCGGCTGCCGAGCGCCGCGATGTCTGCCTCGTGCGAAAGCTTCTTGGTGGCAAGATCCATGGCGAGATCCCCATCAAGCCACTGGCCCTCGCCCTCGCTCGCAAAGAGATCGCGATCGATCCGCCCGCCGCAGCCAGCATATTCAGCCTCGCCCAGGAAGCGGGCGATGGGATGATCGGCCGAGAGACTTTCCTCTGCAATCGCGCGGCGGATGGCCTGCGGATTGTCGGCCTGCCAGCTCGTCGACAGGCGCTCCCATGCTGCCACCTGCCGCTCACGGTCGCCGGTCGAGCCGTAGGCATGTGCGACATCGAGCGTGATCTCGCCCGCAGCCAGCGCAGCGAAGATCGGCTCGGCCAAGTCGGCAAGGCGCAGGCGGCCCTGCACATGGCGGAACGTCACGCCAAAGCGGCGTGCAACGGCTTCGGCATCGGCGCCGCTGTCCACGATCTCGCGATAGGCACGCGCTTCATCCGCCGGCGTCATGGCCTCGCGGATCAGGTTTTCCGCAAGGCTGATCTCGCGCGCGGCGACATCCTCGTTCTCGTAGATGCGCACATCGATCGTGTAATCCTTGGGCAGCACTCCGCGTTCGATCAGCAGGCCGATCGCGCGCCAGCGGCGGCCACCGGCGTGGACATCGTAGAGGGTTTTCTTGCCCGCCGACGGGCTGACGATAAGCGGCTGTAACAGGCCGTGTTCGGCGATGCTGGCGGCCAGTGCTTCAAGCCCGGCGTCGCCATTGGCCTTGCGGACGTTGCTCTCGGAAAGACGCAGCTTGGCGTGCGTCAGGGTGGTGGACTGCATGATGGGGTCTCCCGCGCTTGGGTCGAGAGGCCCGGATCATGGAGACGCTTTCGCCTCCAGGGGGCCTCGCCCCCATGGCTTTCCCCTTTCCTCCAATCCAAGATTGACGCGATATTTCCATCGACAGGAGGTGCCAGATGCTTGAAGCAACCAATCATGACTCAGTGGCGACCACAATTTGAAGCAGCGCTTGAAAAACTGGCCGAGATCAGTTCGGCTATGGATGAATTGGATCTGAAGCCGCCTATCCTTGTCGGCGGAGGTGCGGTCGAACTCTACACCCAAGGCGCGGTGAACACTGGTGACTTTGATCTGGTTTCTGCGCAACAGACTGCGCTCGAGACCATCATGATGAAACATGGCTTCATAAGGCCCAGTGGTCCGGGCGTTTCCACGCGGGGCTGGATTCATCCCGATCTCAAATTGGGCTTCGAGGTAGTCGGCAGCCGGTTGCTTGATGGCTATGCCGATACAAGCCTTCTTCAGATGATCGAAGTCGAAGCGCACGGCACAGTGGCCGTGATTTCCGTTGAGGATCTGATTGCCGACCGTATGGGCCAATACGCTTCTGGCGCGGCCCGGGACATGCTTGGACAGGCCAAAGCGCTATTCACCCTTTCTGAAGGCCTTGATCTCCATTATATGGAACGGCGAATTCGCGAAGAAACGGCGCAGACCTATGGCGTTCAAGACCTTGAAGACGACGCGTGAGGCCATCAGCCTCACCACGCTTGGTAAGCGCATAGCTGAGCGTCGCCTTGTCGTGGGCGCTGTTGACGTGCCTCGCAATGAGGGGAAGCGGCGCACGCCATCCAAGCAGGCTCTATTGGACGAGATCGCCAAGGCCGGCGGCCAGTGGTGAGCAGCCACCGGCCTTTTTGATCCCATACTAAGCCGCCAACGCCTGAACGATCTCCCGAGCATTGCTCACCGGCATAAAAAGCCGGGTCTGATAGGCGATGATCTCGGTGAAGCAGCCCTTGGCCTTCCACGATGGCAGGGCGCGTGGATCAAAGCCGACAACTTCAAGCCGCTGCTCACCATTTACACGGGAACGCTTAAGGCTGGTGCCGGACAAAGCGTCGATAGGCACCACTTTGCCGGCCATCGCCGCCTCCACCAGTTGGTCGGGTGAGAGCGCAATCCGATCGCCGTTCCCCAGCTTGTCGAGCAGCATGTTGACCGCTTCGGCGGGCACAATGCGTCCCAGCAAAGACCGGCCATCCTGGGTGACAAGGCGGCGGACTTGCGCCTCATCGCCCAGCAAGTTCCAGATCGGCAGCAGGCGGCCGGTCGCGAGGTAGAAGCGCTCGGTATAGGGTTTGGCCGCCAGATCGTCAGCCTCAGCCTGCCAGGCCTGCTCGAAACCCTCCCGCTCGCAATCATCCCAATGGCTTTCGGCAAGTTCGTCGGCGGTGAGCCAGCTTCGCCCACCAGGCCGATGCAGCGTAAAACTGGCCACCGGCGTGCCATCGTCCATCAGGCGCGTGCGATCGGGCATCAACAGCGCCACGCGCGAGGAACGGCCATTGCGCAGCAGCCGAGACTTGGGGCCGATGCGCTTCACGATCTCAGCGAGCGGGATGAATTTAGGCGCCCACTGCGCTTCGAGGGTTAGAAGCTGAGTCGAGGCGCCATTGGCATCCTCGCGAAGGATACGCTCCTCGATGATGGTCAGCTTGTCGGCCACCAGCGTCTCGACACCGGCATCGAAGGTGCCTGCCTTGCGCGCCGCATCGATCCGCGCTTCGACCAGCCCGAGGAATTCATCGAAGACGGCGTTCTGCAGGGCGATGGGCAGCGCCAGAATGCGGTTGAGCCAACGCTGAATTGGCGGGAGGTTGGCGGTGAGGCAGCCCTCGTGCTCAAGCTGCAGGCCGGTGCGCTCGCAGAAGTCGCCAAAGCCGATGCTGGTGAGCTTGCCCTGATGCAGAAGGTGATACCAGCGCGTCAGGGCCTCGCGAGCGTAATCGCTCTCGAGGTTGTCGGCAGGATCGAACAGGTTCTGTCCACCCGTCTGTCGTTGGCCGCGCGTCAGCGCGCCAAGCGCATCGAGGCGGCGGGCAATGGTCGAGATGAAGCGACGCTCGCCGCGGCAATCGGTGGTGACGGGACGAAACACCGGAGCCGACGCCTGATGCGTTCGGTTGGTCCGGCCAAGCCCCTGGATGGCACGGTCCGCGCGCCAACCCGGCTCCAGCAGGAAGTGCATTCGGCGCTGTTGGTTCTTGACATCAAGGCTGGCGTGGTAGGAACGCCCCGTGCCACCGGCATCCGAGAACACCAGGATGCGCTTGGCACCGCCCATGAAGGCATTGGCATCGGCAAGCGACTGGTTGGCGGTGCGCGATTCAAGCCGCTGGCTGCCGTCAGGCAAGGTCACGAGGCGGCGCGTGCGGCCGGTGATCTCGGCCACCGCCTCGGTGCCGAAGCGAGCGATGATCGAATCGAGCGCGGGGACGATCGGCGGCAGCGCGCCCAGCAGTTCCAGAGTTTCGGCCTTGATCCGCAAGGCCTCCTGCGAGTCGACCGGATTGCCCGCGTCATCGACCATCGGGCGCGAGCGTTCATTGCCATCCTCATCCCAATAGCTTTCCATGGCGCGGGTCGGGAAGGCATTGTCGAGGTAGTCCGCCACGATCTCACGGGGCGAAAGGTCGAGTTGGATCTCGGCGCGGTCCTCGGCTGAGAGATCGGCGATGCGCCGGTCCAGCAAGGCCTCCGCTGTCGAAACCAATTGGATGACGACGCTGTGGTCGGTGGCCAGCGCATCCTCGATGGCGGGAAGCAGCGAGGGCAGTTTCATCGACAACAGAAGCTGGCCGAAGAAGCGTTGCTTCGAGCTTTCGAAGCGTGAACGCGCCGCCGACAGGGCCTGCCCGTTGAGGGTCTTGCCCTCCAAGGGGTCAACCACGCCCGATGCACCGAGGGCGGCCTCAAGGTTGCGATGGATGATAGCCCAGGCATCGGCATAGGCGTCGAAATCCGCGATCTGGCGCGGGGTTAGGGCATGTTCGAGGATGTCATATTCGACGCCAGCATAGGACAGCGCGCGCGCCGTGTAGACGCCCATCGCCTTCAATTCGCGGGCGACCAGCTCCATTGCTGCGATGCCACCCTCGCGGATGCGGGCGATGAAGGAGGTGCGATCCGGGAAGGCCGTGCCTTCGCCCCACAGGCCGAGCCGGACAGCATAGGCCAGATTGTTCACGTCCGAAGCCCCAGTGGCCGACGCATAGATCACCCGGGCGCGCGGAAGGCGGTTCTGCAATTCGACACCGACGATACCCTGCTGCGAGCCTTTGGTGGCGCCGAACCGGCCTTCGCCACCGGCGACACCGCCCATCGCGTGCGCCTCGTCGAACAGGATCACGCCATCGAAAACTGGCGTCAGCCATTCCAGCAATTGCTGGAGGCGGGTCTTGTCGCCGGTGCCGCTGCGCAGTGTGGCAAAGGAGGCAAACAGGATGCCGTCGGCCTGCTTGATCTTCGCTTCCGGCTTGATCTTGGAGAGAGGCTGAATGTCGAGCGCGATGCCCCCAAGTGCCTGCCAATCGCGGCGGGCATCCTCGATCAGGGCATTGCTTTCGCTGATCCAGAGATGGCGACGGTGCCCACGAAGCCACTGATCCATCAGGATCGAGGCAAGCTGGCGGCCTTTGCCAGCGCCAGTGCCATCACCAAGGAAGAAACCGCGCCGATAGCTGGCCCCATCAGCATCGGGCACCAGTTCGAGGCCGCGTTCTGGCACGCGATAGCGGCCCGGAAGATCGGATGAGGTCGCATCGAGCGCATGGACCAGTGTTTCCAACTGGGCGCGGCTCAGCACCCGGTCGCGGATTACCTTGGCTGGCAGTTGGGGCACGTAACTGGGCGGCGGCAATGCGACAGAAGCCATCGCCGATGATTCCACCAACGGCGTAGGGTGATCGACGGCATCGGCGAAGATAAGCCTTTGCGGTCGATAGGCGACATAAACACCGACCGCCTGTTCGGCATCGGCAATGGTGTCGCGCAAGCTGTAGTCCAGCGGCACGGAGTCATTGACCCCTGAAACTGGTGACATTGGCCTTGTCGATATTGGACGCGTTGCCGCGAAACCGCCCAGCAGCACACTGGATTTTGGAACCGCGTTGGCCTTGGACGAGGGGATAGTCTGTCGTTCCTCCCCAAAGGCAAGGCGCGGCGGGACCTTTGCGAGGAACGGCAACAAGTCCGCCACATTGGCGCGATTGATCACGGTGGTGGAAATCGCGCCCGGTCGCTTATCGATGACCAGCATTCGGATTGGAATCGAAGTCCCGTGGCGGGCGAAGGCCTTCTCAAGCCGGGCGTTGAACACCACGCTTGCCCCCTGGAGCACCCGCTTGAACACATCCGATTGGCGACCCTGGGACTGGAAGCCATCCGGCATGATGGCGACGAGGCGACCGCCCGGCCGCAGGGCACCGAGCGCCGCGGCCAAATGGCGCGCAGCAGCAACAGCGTCCTCCTGTCCTGCCGCATTGCGGGCGAAAGGCGGATTCATCAGCACCACACTTGGACGCACTTCCAGATGGGCGCCGATGCGCGTCCCGTCGAAGCCGGTCACGGTGGCTTTCGGAAATAGATACCGCAGGATCGACTGACGCAGGGGATCGATTTCGTTGAGGTGGACGCCGGTGGTCAGCTGGGCCCAGATCCCCAGCATGCCGGTCCCCGCGCTGGGTTCCAGAACATGATCATCGGGCTGCAAATCCGCAAATTGCGCCACCAACCATGCCAGCCCTAGCGGGGTCGAGAAATGCTGATGACTGATCTGCTCTTCGCTGCGGACCGTCTGGGTCGGCAATCGGGCTTCCAGCGCCGCCAGAGTGTCCAGCGCCTCAACTGGATTTCGCGGCAGTTCCAATTGTGGCAGAGCCAGCATCACCGCCAATTCCACCATCTGGAAACTGTCTCGCTGCGACCAGCCCCCTTCGGACGATGTGGTGCCGAAAGCGTCTGCCATCACCGCATTCATCTTGCGCCGTGTGATCCGTTCGCCATCCTTCAATGCTGGGGCCAGCATCTGGGCTGCGGCAACAAGCTGATCAGCAGCGGACAAGGCATCATAGCTTCGGGTGGTCATGGGCGCGGTCCTTTCGAGTCAGGTCAACTTCGAAAGCACCGCTCCACTTTCACTCTTCCACCTGTTCACAGGTGAACACCTGAACCTATTGAAGTGTTCACGTTCAGGCGGCCCAAGACCACGCGCAAGATCGGCCTCGCTTTCTACCGTCGCCACAGTAAGCGGCGGTTACTGATGCGCCTTATGACCGGCTCTGCTCGCGTTTCGGAAGCATGTTCTTTGCCCATCCGGTTGGCGCGTTCACCAACTTGCGCAAGGCGTTGAAGCCGGGCGGGCGCATCGATCTCGCGGTCTGGGCGCCGCCGCAAGACAATCCGTGGTTGAGCGCGGTGGTGGCGCTGGCGCGACGACATATTGAGCTGCCAGCATCAATTCCGGGCGCGCCTGGACCATTCGCCTTCGATGATCCGGACTATTTGCACCGCATCCTGACCGAGGCCGGGTTTCACGATGTGAAGTGGGTGTGCAACGCTGGCCAGATTCCGGTCGCCGGGCAGGGCAACACGCCCGCAGGCGCGCTGACTTTTGCCCGCAACGCCTTGTCGACCGGCCGGGTGCTTCTCGACTATCCCGAAAGCGTTCAGCAGGCGGTAAACACCGAATTGCTCGAACTCTACGCGCACCATTACCAACCGGGCGAAGGCGTCATGATGGGCTATTGCGCCTGGCTGGTGTCGGCGATCGCCTGATCGGGTTCAGGCGGGTGCAGCAGCGGCGGGCTGGTTGGCCATGTGCCAACCCAGCCCGTCGATCTTTTCCAGAATGCTGTCCGCAACTGGCGATGGCGGCACGATTTCGTTCCACGCCTGATGAAAACACAACAGCCACCCTGCGACTTCGGCGGCCCCGATCGGGGCCACAAAATGCCGGCTTCGCAGCCGTGGGTGGCCATATTTTTCAGTGTAAAGCGGTGGTCCGCCCAGCCAGCCTGTCAGATACTCGAACAATTTCTCTTCCGCGCGTAGCAATGATGGCGGATGCACTGCCCGGCAGGCCGCAGCTTCCGGCAGAATGTCCATCAGCACATAGAAGCGGGCGACCAGCGCCCGAACCATGGCTTCGCCGCCGAGCGCGGCATAGGGCGATATCTGCGCGTCCATGTTCACGTCCTGGCCCAATCGACGATGCGGCGCAGATCCATTGCCCCGGAAACGCGCTTCACCTCATGACCGCCGACAAACAGCGCCAGCGTGGGGATGGAGCGAATGCTGTGCGCACCGGCCAGCGACTGTTCCTGTTCGGTATCCACTTTGAGCAGGCGCATATGGGGTTCCAGCATGCGTGCGGCCTGGTCAAAGGCCGGCGCCATCGCCTTACACGGGCCGCACCACGGCGCCCAGAAATCGACCAGCACCGGCAAACTGCCCTTGCCGACATAGGCAGCAAAAGCACTGCTGTTGACTGGCACCGGATGGCCGGTGAACAGCGGCTGATGGCATTTGCCGCAATTGGGCGCCTGCGCCAAACGTTCGGGTGGTACCCGGTTGCCGACTTGGCAATGCGGGCAGACGACGATTGCGGTCATGGCATTCTCCGTTGGCCCGCAATGTCTTGCAGGCAGCTAGGCGGAAAGCTTCGTCACGTCGGGGGTCGGAATTATACCAGCCCGATCGCACAGTTGGCACAAGGCATGGATGGTGCCGGACACCACACGGTCCTTCAGGCTGTACCAGCGAATGTTCGCCTCGATCCGCACCGAAACCGCGTCTTCGGCCCGCAGCAAGGCAAGATGCTGCGACACGCCCGATTGCGACAGACCGGTCAGCGCGACCAGTTCATTGACGCTGACTTCGCCCTCGTCCATCCGGCACAGCATCAGCAGCCGCTCGGGATGGCTCATGACCTTCAGGCGTTGCGCGATATAGGCCGCATTGGCCTTGAGTTCGGTCAGATCGGTGGGTTTCATGATTCCTCCACAGATAGTGATACGCCGTCATCGCGCAAGACCACATAAATTGCCGGGATTACGAGCAAAGTCAGCAGGGTTGACGAAGCAAGGCCAAACAGCAGCGAAATCGCCAGCCCCTGAAAGATCGGATCGGTCAGGATCACGCTGGCGCCGATCATCGCGGCGGCGGCGGTCAGCGCGATCGGCTTGACGCGGATGCGACCGGCTTCGATCAGCACTGCGCGCAAGGGCTTGCCCGGGGTGCTGGCATGGCGGATGAAATCGACCAGCAGGATCGAATTGCGCACGATGATCCCGGCCAGCGCGATAAACCCGATCATGCTGGTGGCGGTAAACGGCGCGCCGAACAGCATGTGGCCGATCACGATACCGATCAGCGTCAACGGCACCGGCGTCAGGATCACCAGCGGCAACTTGAACGATCCGAACTGGCCGACCACCAGCACATAGATTGCCAGCAAGGCCACCATGAACGCCCCGCCCATGTCGCGGAACGTCACCCAGGTGATTTCCCATTCGCCATCCCACAACAGGCTGGCATGGCTTTCATCATCGGGCTGTCCGTGCAGCAGGATCACCGGTTTGGTGAGGCCGTGGCCGGCCCAGTCATAGGCATCGACAGCCTGATCGACGGCCAGCATTCCGTAGATCGGTGCCTCATAGCGCCCGGCGAGGTCAGCCATGACCATTGTCGCGCCGCGGCCATCGCGCCGGAACATCGCCTGACCACCCTGTTCGCGATGCACATCGACCAGCGCCCCCAGGTTCAGCAACTGCCCACCGGGCGCCATCGCCACCGGCGTTGCGGCGAGCTCGCCGCTCCACTGCCGCTGGTTCTGGTCCAGGCCCATGACGATCGGCAAGGGGTCGCGATCCGCGCCGCGCGGTGCGTAGCCCAGCGTCTGCGTGCCCATCAGCGCGCCGATGCTGTCCAGCACTTGACGCTCGCTCACGCCATATTGGTCAAGCTTGCTACGGTCGGGCACCAATCGCAGCGTGGGCAAGGCATGGCCGAACGAATTGTCGGTATCGACAATGAACGGGACCGATTTGAAAATCTGTTCCACCGCGAGCGCGGTTTTTTGCCGCGTCGCCTCATCGGGGCCATAGATTTCGGCCAGTAGCGTTGCCAGAACTGGCGGCCCCGGCGGGGTTTCCACCACCTTGATCACACCACCCGCAGGCAAGACGATCGCTTTGAGCCGCTCGCGCAAATCCACCGCGATCGCATGGCTCGACCGGCTACGGTCGCCCATGGGTTTCAGGCTGACCATGGCATCGCCCAGATTGGGCGCGGCACGCAGGAAATAGTGACGCACAAGCCCGTTGAAATTGAATGGCGCGGCCGTCCCGGCGTACGCTTCCATCGCGGTGACTTCGGGCATCTGCCGCGCCACTGCCGAGGCCGCTTCGAGCACGCGCGAAGTGCCCTCCAGACTGGTGCCGACCGGCATGTCGACGACCAGTTGCACTTCGCTCTTGTTGTCGAACGGCAGCAGTTTGACCACGACCGCTTTGAAATAGAACATGCTGCACGCGACCAGTGTCGCAATGCCCACGCCGATCAGAAAGCCCCGTGCGCTGGCGCGTGTGGCGATCACGCGTGACGCATAGCGGACATAGATCGCCCCCAATCGTCCGCCACCAGCCACGTCATGGTCGTGCCCGGTCAGTGTTTTGCGGGCAAAGCGGACCATCAGCCAGGGCGCGATGATCACCGCGACAAAAAAGCTGAACACCATTGCGGCCGACGCATTGATCGGGATGGGCGCCATATAGGGGCCCATGAGCCCCGACACGAACAGCATCGGCAACAGCGCGGCGACCACTGTCAGCGTGGCAATGATCGTGGGGTTGCCGACTTCGGCCACGGCCTCGATCGCGGCCTGCTGGCGGCTGCGGCCATCCTTCATCGCCCAGTGGCGGGCAATGTTCTCGATCATTACGATCGCATCATCGACGAGGATGCCGATCGAGAAAATCAGCGCGAACAGGCTGACCCGGTTGATCGAGAACCCCATGCTGCGCGAGGCAAACATCGTCAGCATGATCGTCGTTGGAATAACGATCGCGGTCACCGCCGCTTCGCGCCAGCCGATCGCAAAACCGATCAGGATGACAATCGACACCGTGGCGAGCGCCAGGTGAAAGATCAGCTCGTTGGCTTTGTCATCGGCCGACTGACCATAATCGCGGGTTACGGTAACGGCCACGCCCGCCGGGACCAGCGATCCCTTCAGCGCCTCGACCCGCGCGATGACCGCCTGGCTGACATTGACCGCGTTGGCGCCATTGCGCTTGGCCACGGCGATCGACACCGCAGGCGCCGAGGTCCAGCCGGCTTGCGCATCCTTTGCCCAGCGCCAGCTTCGCGCCTGATCCTGCGTTGCGCCCTGCACCACTTGCGCGACATCGCCCAATTGCACTGGCGCGCCGCTGGCGGACCGCACGGTCAGCGCGCGCACTTCGTCGGCGCTGGCCAGCGAGCGCCCGGCCGTAACCGCCATGGCGGCGCCACCTTCGCGCACCGTACCGCCCGGAAAGCTCCGCCCTGCCTGGCCAATCGCGTCCATGATCGCGGACAGCGGTACGCGCTGCGCCGCAAGGCGAGCAGGATCGGGGATCACGCGGATGGCGTCCTGCTGGCCGCCGGTGATGAAGGTTATGCCGACATCATCGACTTTGGCGACTTCACTGCGCAGCTTGGTCGCCAGATCGTAAAGCGTGCGGTCATCCCATTGCCCGACCGCGCCCGGCTTGGGTGTCAGTGTCAGGACCACAATCGGCACATCGGATATGCCGCGGGTGGTGATCTGTGGCGGGGCGATGCCGACAGGAATCTTGTCAGCGTTGGCCCTGATCTTCTCGTCGATGCGGGTGGCAGCAGCTTCGGGATTGGACCCGACGACAAACCGCGCGGTCACCAGCACGCCATTGTCTTGCGCCTGGGTATAGACATGCTCGACGCCATCGACCGATTTGACGATCGTCTCGAGCGGCTTCGCGGCCAGTTCGATGGCATCGGGCGCCGACAGGCCGGGTGTGGCCACGCGGATATCGACCATCGGCACGCTGATCTGCGGCTCTTCCTCGCGCGGGATGGTGATCGTGGCGATCAGCCCGACCATGATCGCCGCCAGCAAAAACAGCGGTGTCAGCGGAGACGCTATGGTGGCGCGGGTCAGGCGGCCGGAAATGCCCAAATTCATTGCGAGTTTCATTGCCCGCCACCTGCCAGCACATCGCCGACATTCACGCCGGACAGGATTTCGACATTGCCGCCATCGGCCGGCGCGGTCTGCACCGGCACGCGCATTGCGCTGCCGTCACGCGCAACCACGGCCACGCTGTCGAGGCCGAACTGCGTGCTCACAAATGCTTTCGGCACGACCATGACATGGCGGGACCCTGCCGCCACGCGCGCGGACAGACGCCGCCCGATCAGCCGCGAATCCAGCCCCGAAATGGCAACATCGGCCGAAACCTGTCCTGCCTGCACGGCCGGATAGACCCGCGTCACCGTGCCCTGATCGGCCATCCCGTCAACTTGTACTTTGGCACCGGGCAGCACTTTTGCGGCGAGCCCTTCGGGCAGTTCGAGCCGCAGCACGACCGGGCCCGAAGTCACCACCGCGATCACCGTTCCCGGCATGACCGGCGAACCGGCGGGCACATCGGCGCGCAGCACCCGCCCTGCAGACGGGGCCACAACGGCGCCTTGCCCGGCCATCGCGTTGACCGAGGCCTGCTGCGCGCGCGCGGCCTGCACTTGCGCACCGGCAGCATTCGCAGCAGCCTCGACCTGGTCGAGCCGCGCTTTGGCATAGACGCCGTTCTCGTAAAGAAAGCGCACCCGCTTCAGTTCTGCCTGCGCCGCCCCGGCTTGTGCCCCTGCGGCAGCGGCCTGCGCGCCATAGGCGCCCGCCTGATAGCCCAACTGGCTGTCGGTGATCCGCCCGATCGTCTGGCCCTGGCGGACGCTGTCGCCCGCGCGTACCGACAGACTGGCAAGAAGGCCAGGTATGCGGGCAATCACTTGCGCCTGATCCCGAGTCGAAACTTCGGCAGGAACAGATTGCCAGTCGGGCGCATCGCGCAGCACCACGGTCAGGCGCGGGCCTGCTGCTGCTTTGGCCGGGGCCTCGGGCGCCTTTGCGCCGCCGCACGCGGACAGCCCCGCAGAGACTCCCCCCGCCAGCAGCATTGCCAGAACCAAGCCCTTGCGCATCACGTCTCTCCTGCCGCCAGTTGTCTTGATTTTAGCGTTCGATCGGCAGGCCGGCCGATTTCCATGCGCCAAACCCGCCCGCCAGATGCGTGTTGACCGCAGATTTCGCGGCACGGCATGAGTCGAGCGCCTGACCTGACCGTTTGCCGCCAAGGCAATTGAGAATAACGGTCTTGCCCTTGGCAACGGGCAACTTGTCGGCCTGAAATGTCGACAGCGGCATGTTGATCGCACCCGGGATGTGCCCGGCGGCAAACTCATCGCTTTCGCGCACATCGACCACCAGTGCCTGGTTGGCCTTGATCATCATGTTCAGCGCCGCTGCATCGATTTCTCGGTGCTTCACCGATCTCAAAAATCCAAAGACCATCGCTCGTCTCCTCTTGTGGGCAGAGTCTGCCGACACTCAAAATTATCACTTGCTTATATGCGTTATGAATTATATTCGTCAAGTGCGATTCAGGAACGCCGCGCCGATCTATCGTGACCGCGCCGAAGGAAAAATTGAGGGAGAGTATTCGATGTCATTGCCCCGGATCATCGTCCTAGGCGCCGGCCTTGGCGGAACGATCGCCGCCTATGAAATCCGCGAAGCCACCAAGGGCCGCGCCGAGGTCATGGTGGTGTCGGATACCGACGATTACTGGTTTGTTCCCTCAAACCCCTGGGTGGCCGTGCGCTGGCGCGAACCCGATGCGATCCGCGTCCATCTGCCCCCGGTCATGAAAAAACGCGGCATCGGCTTTATCAATGTGGGCTGCACACGGGTTCACCCGACAGAAAATCGCCTCGACCTGGGTGATGGCAGCATGATGATGTATGATTATCTGGTCATCGCCACCGGCCCCGAGCTAGCCTTTGACGAGGTCAAGGGGCTTGGGCCAGACGGTCATACCGTTTCGGTTTGCCGCACCGATCACGCCAGTCACGCCGCCGATGATTTCGATGCCTTCTGCGCCAATCCCTGCCCGATCGTGGTTGGCGCGGCGCAGGGCGCATCGTGTTTTGGCCCGGCTTATGAATTTGCGCTGATACTCGACACCGAACTGCGCAAGCGGAAAATCCGCGATCAGGTGCCGATGACTTTTGTGACGTCCGAACCCTACATCGGCCACCTCGGGCTTGATGGTGTGGGCGATACCAAGGGCCTTCTCGAAAGCGAAATGCGCAATCGCCACATCAAATGGGTGACCAACGCGCGTATCACCGGCGTCGATGATGGCATGATGCATGTCGAGGAAGTGGCCGAAGATGGCACTGTCAAAAAGGCGCACGACCTGCCGTTCGGCTATTCGATGATCCTGCCGGCGTTTCGTGGCGTAAAGGCGGTCTTCGGCATCGAGGGCCTGACCAACCCGCGCGGGTTCATTCTGGCCGACAAGCACCAGCGCAATCCCAATTTCAAAAATATCTATTCGCTGGGCGTTTGCGTCGCGATCCCGCCGATCGGGCCGACGCCTGTGCCGGTCGGCGTTCCCAAGACGGGCTTCATGATCGAATCGATGGTCACCGCGGTTGCGCACAATCTCGCCTCGGAACTGGATGGCAAAGACCCGTGCGAAATCCCTAGCTGGAATGCCGTGTGCCTTGCCGATTTCGGCGATGGCGGCGTGGCCTTTGTGGCACAGCCGCAGATCCCACCGCGCAACGTCAACTGGGCGAGCCAGGGCAAATGGGTCCATCTCGCCAAAGTCGGCTTTGAAAAATACTTCATCCACAAAGTGCGGTCGGGCACCAGCGAACCGCTCTATGAAAAGCTGGCGCTGCAAGTGCTGGGCATCAACAAATTGAAACAGACCACCAAGGGAGCCGCGTGATGACACTTGATGCCGCTGTGATGCGTTTTGCCGGGGTCGTGGTTTTGGCCAGCGCGCTGGCCGCCCACTTCATCAACCCCGCCTGGATCTGGCTGACGCTGTTTGCCGGCGCCAACATGTTCCAGGCCAGCTTCACCCGCTTTTGCCCGGCAGCCATTGTCTTCAAGATGATGGGCATCAGGCCCGGCAACACCTTCAGGTAAGGATACCCGTGATGCGCCGCAGGTGCCGTGCCGGACTTTGGACGCTTGCGCGCCGGTCCTTCGTATCGCTGCCGATCCTGTTGTTGGCACCTGCCGCCAATGCGCAGGATCTGGCCTCTGCCATCGCCGACGCGCTGGCTCATGCGCCTGCCATCGCCGAGGCAAACGCGGACGAGGCGATGGCCGGGGCAAAGCTCGATGCCGCGCGGGCCGAAGGGCATCCGCTGGTATCGGTGCAAGGCCAGGTCGGCGCAGGCCGCATCAACAATGGCGGTTTCTTTGGCTTTACCGCGCAAAATGTCACGCCGCTGGCCGTGCAGGCAGGGGCAGAGATGCCGCTCTATGCCGGGGGCCGGGTGGCCGCCGCGATCGATCAGGCGCATGGCGGGGTGGACATGGCCAGACTGGGACTTGCCGATGCGCGCGCGCGGACCGTGGTTTCGGCGGTTGCCGCCTATGCCGAAGTGCTGACGGCGCGCCGGATCGAAGACCGGTTTCGCCAGCTCGTTACCGCACTGACCGAAGTCGAACGACAGGCCGGCTTGCGCTTCAAGGTCGGCGAAATTCCTGCTTCCGAACTGGCGACCTCCACCGCGCGTCGGGCCGAAGCGGATGCAGGCTTGGCGGGTGCCGAAGGCCGCCGGATCAGCGCCGAAGCACAATTTCGCCGCCTGACTGGCCATGATGCCGGGGCGCTTGCGCCGCTGCCGGCTTTGCCGCCAACCCCGCCGACGCTCGATGAAGCCGTTGATAGCGCCCATCAAGCCAACCCGGCGCTGGCACAAGCTGCAAAGGGTATCGATATCGCTCGCGCCGGCGTACGAGCGGCCAAGGCCGAAAGCCTGCCGACCATCGGCGCCTTTGCCGAAGCAACCCGCACCCGCGACCAGTTCTTTCCGGGATATCAGGCGGATGCCTTTGCGG
The DNA here is from genome assembly GCF_001519065.1 of Novosphingobium sp. FSW06-99. GTDB lineage: Bacteria > Pseudomonadota > Alphaproteobacteria > Sphingomonadales > Sphingomonadaceae > Novosphingobium. The sequence goes on along the minus strand of NZ_KQ954254.1, from coordinate 304,865 downwards.
TGGGTATACGTGGCCGGTGGACGATATTTGCGGGCGGGCGCACGCAAGCCAAGATCCATGAGGCCGACGCAACGCTCGATGGTAGTGAAGCGCGGGAACGCGATGCACGCGACCAGGTCGACAGTGCGGTGATCACCGCATGGTCGGGCCTGGTAACCGCCGGACGCACGGTGACCGCGAGTGCCGCGCGGGTCGCCGCCGCTGACGAAGCTTTGCGCTCGACACGACTGGAAGCGAAAGTGGGCGCCAAGCCCACGTTGGCCGTGCTTGATGCCGAGCGCGAAGCGCTGACGGCGCAAGCCGCGATGATTGAAGCGGAAGGCCAACGCCTCATCGCTGCATGGCAACTTAACGCGCTGACCGGGGCCTTTTCGAAATGACCGACGATGCCCTGTTCCGTGCGCAAGCTGTCATCGCATCGGGTGCAAAGCCGATCGTGCAGAGCTTTTTCGACGAAGCTACTTTCACCGCCACGCATGTCGTGCACGATCCGGTCAGCCGCCAGGCCGCAATCATCGACCCAGTGCTCGATTTCGACCCTGCATCGGGCCGCACGCGGACTGCTTCGGCAGAAGTCGTAGCCAACTATATCGAAAAACGCGATCTTGGCGTTGCCATGCTGATGGAAACGCATGCCCACGCCGATCACTTGTCAGCGGCGCCCTGGCTGCAAGCTCGGCTAGGCGGCAGGATCGTGATCGGTCGCGAGATCGTCACGGTGCAGAAGACCTTCGGCGACCTGTTCAACGAGCCCGCCAGCTTTGCGCGGGATGGTTCGCAGTTCGACCTCCTGCTGGATGATGGTGACGATCTGGTGCTGGGCACAATCAAGGGAACCGCGTTGCATGTGCCGGGCCATACCCCTGCCTGCATGGCCTATGTCTTTGGCGATGCGTTGTTTGTCGGTGATACCTTGTTCATGCCCGACTATGGCACGGCACGAACCGACTTTCCCGGTGGGGACGCGGCCGCACTGTACCGGTCGATCCGGCGGTTGATGCAATTGCCCGCCGCAACGCGCGTGTTCCTTTGTCACGACTACGGCGCGTCCGACCGCGCCGCCTTTGCCTGGGAAACTAGCATAGGTGATGAGCGGTTGCACAACATCCACGTTCACGATCGGATCGAGGAAGGTGAGTTTGTGGCCATGCGCCAGACCCGCGACGCGACGCTGACCATGCCACGGCTGATGCTGCCATCGGTGCAGGTCAACATGCGCGCCGGGCACCTGCCCGATGCGGAAGCAAATGGTGTTAGTTACCTAAAGCTGCCGGTAAACCTGCTTTGACGCTGCTCCACGCCCTGCTGTCGCTGGGAAGCGGAGGACTTGTGGGCTTTACGCTGGGTCTGGTGGGCGGCGGTGGCTCGGTCATGGCGGTGCCACTGATGGTCTATGTCGTCGGTGTCAAAGACCCGCATCTGGCCATCGGCACGAGCGCCTTTGCGGTCGCGGTCAACGCCATGGCTGGCCTCGCCAGCCATGCGCGAGCGCGCAATGTCGTCTGGCGATGCGGCATTGCCTTTGCCCTTTCTGGGGTCATCGGTGCCCTTGCGGGATCAAGTCTGGGCAAGGCGATCGATGGTCAGCGATTGCTGTTTCTGTTTGCCCTGCTGATGGTCGTGGTCGCCGCAGTCATGTTCCGCTCGCGCCGCGACGACGGCGTCGAAGGCGTGTCCTGCCATCGCGAAAACCTGCCGCGCGTCACCGGTTTTGGTTTTGCAACCGGATGTCTTTCGGGGTTTTTCGGCATTGGGGGCGGATTTCTCATCGTTCCGGCGCTCATCGCGGCCACCTCGATGCCGATCTATCAGGCTATCGGAACATCCTTGGTCGCAGTCAGCGCCTTTGGCCTGACCACGGCGGCAAATTATGCCGCATCGGGGCTGGTTGACTGGTCATTGGCGGGGACATTCATCCTGGGTGGCTTGGGCGGAACGGTGCTGGGAACTGCGGCTTCACGCCGGCTGTCCGCACACAAAGGCCAACTCAACACGCTGTTCGCCGGCGGTATCGTGCTGGTGGCGATCTATATGCTTTACCGTAGCTGGGTGGCGTTGTCCGCTTAGCCTGGTCGCTGAAAGGACCCATCGCGATGAACAAAGACTGGCCCGAAATGGCAAAGGAACTGACCGGCGCGATTCGTCAGGTCCGCCTCGGCGCGCCCGAGGTGATGAAGGCCTTTTCTTCGATGGCGGCTGCTGCCACAGGTGCAGGAACGCTCGACACAAAGACCAAGGAATTGATTGCGCTTGCGATCGCGGTGGCCATTCGCTGCGATGGTTGCGTGGCATTCCACGCCAAAGCAGCACTCGAACAGGGTGCCACGCGCGACGAGTTGATGGAAACCATGGGTATGGCGCTATACATGGGCGCCGGCCCCAGCCTGATGTATGCGGCCCAAGCGGTCGAAGCCTATGACCAGTTCGCCGCGCAAGCCGGGGCGGCATCATGACGCGCACCGTTATGGGTGAATATAGACAAATCCCTGGCCCTGAAGGCGGGCGATTTCGGCAACGCCGCTTGGCACGACATCCTCTGGCTTGACCGCATACAGATCTTCGAGCTTGAGACCCATGCCGTTCAACGTGTTGCGGCAGATCAGGAATTTGACCCCCTTGGCGCGCAAGGCATCGATTTGCGCGCGCAGATCGGCGTCGGTCCTGGCAAGCTGAAACAGGGTCACGCCAACAGAAAAGTTGACCACGCGGATTTCCACTTTGCCGTCCGTCGCCGCGATGTGCGCTGCGATGTTGTGCAATATACGCCCGAAATAGGCGTGATTGTCGGGCGAGCCGCCGTCGTTCTGATAAACGACCCGCTGGAACACGTAATACGGCGCTGATGGGGCCGCACTGGTTGGCGCCTCGGCAAGGCAGGGCCCGGCAAGTATCACAAGCACCCCGGCCATCGACAGGTAAGCCATGGCACGCAGCCTGCGCAACTGATTGACCATCATGGATAACGACCTTTCGCCAGAGGATCCCTTGGACAGCACAAACCCTCGCAGGTCCAGGCCGGACCGGCGGGGGCTTTGCGACTGACGCATGCCACGCGGTGATGGTTCGATCAAACCGCCGGATCGTCGTCGATCGGCGAATTGAATTCGTGCCACAACCCGTTGATCACGCCAAATGCCACCGCAAGACCAAGCCCGAGTATCCAGGAAAAATACCACATCGGTGTGTATCCTTATCAATAGAAGTCGAGGCTGGTGCGTACGTCGGCGAGCGTGATCCGGCCCGCCAGCACTTTCATCACCCACGCGGTGTACAGCAGCACTATCGGCAGAAACACGACCGTCACGATCAGCATGATGAACAGCGTCAGATGGCTCGACGAAGCATTCCACACCGTCAGGCTGGACCGGGGATCGATCGAACTTGGCAGGATGAACGGGAACATCGACAGACCCACGGTTGCGATCGTGCCGACGATTGCCAGTGCCGAGCCGGCAAAGTTCAGCAGCCCCTTGCGCAGGCTGATCCCGACCAATGCCACGATCGGTCCGATCAGCCCGAGCGCTGGCGCGATCAGCATCCAGGGATGCAACGCATAATTGCCGAGCCACCCGCCAGACAAAGGCGCCGAGCCCGACATCAAGGGATTGGATGGCCCCGAAGCATCCACCGCACCCACCAGATGCATGCCCATGCCACCCTTTGCCACCATCAGTCCGCCAAGGGCGAACAGGGCAATCGAGGCGATCCCGGCGCCAAGGCCGATCCGCCGGGTGCGTGCCAGCACGGGGCCTTCTTCGATTTTCACCGCCAGCCAGCCCGCGCCATGCAGCGCCAGCATGGCCACCGACAGCACGCCGGTCAGCAGGGTAAAGGGTGTGAACAGGCCCAGCAGCGACCCTTCGTAAGTCATGCGCAAATCGCTGTCGAAGCGAAACGGCGCACCCGCCAAGGCGTTGCCAACCGCCACGCCGAACACCAACGCCGGCACCAGTCCGCTGATGAAAATTGCCCAATCCCAGCGCGCACGCCAGGCCGGATTGGCATCCTTTGACCGGTATTTGTATCCGACCGGCCGCAGGATCAGTGCTGCCAGCACCAGAAACATGGCGAGATAAAAGCCCGAAAAGCTGACTGCATAGACAAACGGCCAGGCGGCAAAGATCGCCCCGCCGCCCAGAATGAACCACACCTGGTGGCCTTCCCAGTGCGGTGCCACAGCGTTGATTGTCAGGCGTCGTTCCTCGTCATTGCGGGCGACGAATGGCAGTAGAGTCGCTACCCCAAGGTCATAGCCATCGGTCAGCGCAAAGCCGATCAACAGCACACCCAGCAGCGCCCACCAGATCAGGCGCAAAGTTTCATAGTCGAGCGGGATATGCATCGAATTGCTCCCTTATTCGGCAGGCATCGGGACGAACCCGGCATAGGACCCGGATGGCGCAACCGGATAATGCGGCTCGATTGGCCCTTTGCGGATAGAAGCGATCATCAGGCGAACCTCGATTACCGCCAGCGTGCCATAAAGCGCGGTAAAGCCGATGATGGTCGTCCAGATCTGCGGGATCGTCAGCGAGGACGCGCCCAGGAAGGTGGGTAGTACGCCATCCACCGACCATGGCTGACGCCCGATTTCCGCCAGCACCCAGCCACCTTCAATTGCCAACCATGGCAGCGGGATCATCAGCACCGCCAGTTTGAGGAACCAGGGCTTGGAAAACTGGCAGGACGATGCGCACCAGAATGCCATTCCGAAATAGGCGATGAAACCAAAGCCCAGCCCGGCCATGCCGCGAAACAGCCAGAACATAACCGGCACATTGGGAATGGTATCGCGTGCTGCCCGCAGGATCTGCGCATCGTTGGCCTGACGCGGATCGGACACATAGCGCTTGGTCAACAAGGCAAAGCCGACATCGCGCTTATGTGCTTCGAAGACTGAGCGCGCGGCCACATCGTTCTGATTCAATTTCAGCTTCTGAATCGCATCATAGCCGATAATGCCGCTGTGAATGCGCTGGTCGGCCTGAAACACAAGGTCATCGATCCCGGTTACCTGCCCGGTCAGGCTATGCGTGCCGATTACGCCAAGGACGTAGGGCACCTTGATTGCATAATTCGTCTGCTGGGTGGCAAGATCGGGTAGTCCGACGAGGGTCAATCCGGCAGGCGCGGGCTCAGTCTTCCACATCGCCTCGATTGCAGCCATTTTCATCTTCTGGTTGTCGGAAATGGTATAGCCGCTTTCATCGCCGAGCACGACCACCGACAGCGCAGAGGCCAGCCCGAAGGCGGCGGCAACCATCATCGAACGGCGCGCCACATTGGTCCATTTGCCCTGCAAAAGATAGACCGCCGAAACGCCCATGACGAACGTCGCCGCGCAGACATAGCCGGCGCTGACGGTGTGCACGAACTTGGCCTGTGCCACAGGGTTGAACAGCACGGCATAAAAGTCGGTCACTTCCATGCGCATGGTTTGCGGATTGAACGTGGCGCCGACCGGATTTTGCATCCAGCCATTGGCGATCAGAATCCACAATGCCGACAGGTTGGACCCAAGGGCGACCAGGAACGTGACAAACAAATGCTGGACCCGACTGAGCCGGTCCCAACCGAAGAACATCAGGCCCACAAATGTGGCTTCCAGAAAGAAGGCCATCAGCCCTTCGATCGCCAGTGGCGCACCAAAGATATCGCCGACATAGTGGGCGTAATAAGCCCAGTTGGTGCCGAATTCGAATTCCATGGTAAGGCCGGTGGCGACGCCGAGAACAAAGTTGATCCCGAACAGCTTGCCCCAAAAGCGGGTGATCACGCGCCAGATCGGCCGCTTGGTGATCACATAGATGCTCTCCATAATGACCAGCATGAATGACAGGCCAAGAGTGAGAGGCACGAACAGAAAGTGGTACATGGCCGTCAGCGCAAACTGCAGCCGGGAAAGTTCAACTACCGCCATATCCATCGGACATGCTCCTATGGGTGCGCACGCCAAACGGGCGCGGACCGGTCAATCGGCGGTGGGGCCACAGGAGACTCACTTGCCAATCGCACTTTCATTAAATATGATACTTTCATAATATGGTCAAGCCAGCTCCCCAAGCAATCGCCCGTATCCGGCCAAACCCTTCAGCAGTCATCTGGTGGTTGACCGACAGTCTTGGCGCGATCCCGATCGCCGCAGCGATTGCGCTGGCTGTCGATGCCCGGACGGGTGCACGAACAGGTATGCTTTGGGCGAGCCTGCTCTTCATGGTTGGCGGTTGCTTGCGCGCAATGGCTGTTTTCCGGGCGAATATCGTCGGGCAAAGCGCGGCCATCGCAGCAACGACCCGCCTGCGGGCACTGGTGCATCCGGCTCTTCTGCCCACCCGGATGCTGCGCGGCAGTCTCGTCGGGGAGGACATGCACCTCGCCGTGGACTCGATCATTGCGACCGAAGGTCAGGTTGCACGCTTTTTGCCCTTGCGTGCAGCCAGCGGCTTGTCGCCATTGCTGATTGCCCTCGCCGTCGCAGCGGCCAGCTGGATCGCCAGTCTGATCATGGTGGCAACGCTGGTGCCCTTTGTCCTTGCGCTGGTGCTCGCCGGCAGCGCTGCCGCGCGCCGCGCCGAAAGTCAGCATGTCGCATTGAGCCGGTTGGCCGGGTTGTTTGTCGATCGCCTGCGCAACTTGCCGACAATTCTGGGCTTTGCAGCTGAAGACCGGGTCGCCCGCCATCTTGGCGAGGCGGCCCGACAAGTTGCCAGGCGAACGATGGATGTTCTGGGCATAGCCTTTGCCTCCAGCGCCATTCTGGAATTCTTTGCCGCACTGTCGGTCGCGCTGGTCGCGGTCTATTGCGGGTTTTCCCTGCTCGGATTGCTGCCATTTCCGGCCCCGGAGCATTTGACCGGGCTGCGCGCCTTTTTCACCCTGGCGATGGCGCCGGAGTTTTACCTGGCGATGCGCCGCCTGGCCGCGGCCTATCACGACAAACAGCAGGGCGATGCGGCGATGGCAGCGCTCAACGCTGAAATGGCCAAGCTACCGGTCGCCGTCGAACCGATTGCAGTTCCTGTGCAAATAGCGGGCAAGGGTGTCGCGTTTGCCCACGTCGGGGGTGAGATGATCGGCCCGATCGACTGGTGTTGGTCAAGTCCGGGGCTGCACGCGATCGCCGGCTCGACCGGAACCGGAAAAAGCACGCTCCTGCTTGGCCTGATCGGCGAGGTACCGCTGGTGGCGGGCAAGATCACAACCGACGGGGCTGTGTTTGCACCGGGCGCGCTCAATGCGGCGATCGGTTGGGCCGGGCAGCAAGTGGCGTTGCTGCCCGGCAGCCTGCGCGCCAATCTGGCGATGGGCAAAGCCGAAGACGCGGTCATAACCGCGTGCTTTCAAAGCCTGGGCCTTGGTTCGATGCTCGTCCGGCGTGGCGGGCTTGGCATGACGCTCGATCATCGCGGTTCCGGCCTTTCTGGCGGCGAACGGCGGCGGATCGGGCTGGCGCGTGCCATGCTGTCGGGCCGATCGATCCTGCTGCTGGACGAGCCGACAGCCGATCTGGACGAGGCGACGGCTGCGACGATCCGCAGCGTGCTTGACCGATTGGCGACCGACCATCTGGTGATCGTCGCCACGCACGACGCCGCGCTTGTGGCCATGGCCGAGACAGTGCTGAGGATCGCGTGATGATGGCACTCGTGCAACAGGCCTTGGCCGGCCAACGGCGGATCATGTGGGCAGGCATCACCTGCGCGGTGCTGGCCGCGCTGTCGGCGGTGGGCTTGCTCGCGGTATCAGGCCAGTTTCTGGCAGGCGCCGCCATCGCCGGGGTTTCGGGCATCGCGGCGGTGCAGGCGTTTAACTATCTGTTGCCCAGCGCCGCGATCCGCGCCGCTGCGATCGCGCGCACCGGCACACGCTATGGCGAGCGCATGTTCGGTCACCGCGCCGCGCTGTTTGCGCTGGCCGAAGTGCGCACCGGCCTGTTCCGCGCCGTGGTGGCAAGCGCGCTTGCCGGGGGAATTCCCGGACGCCCCGGGGAATTGGCGTCACGGCTGGGCAAAGATGTCGATGCGCTTGAAGATTCGGTCATTCGGCGGATATCGCGTCCCGGTGCCTGGGCATTCGGCGTTGCCGGTCTTATCGGTGCGCTGGCAATGGGCTGGACCGCCACAGCCATCTACCTGGTGACCTTGCCGGTCATGCGTCTGACGGCAAAAACCATGGCGTTGCGCCGCTTGCCTGCGCTGCAAGCCGAACTGGCAACCGCTTACACCGCGCTTCAGTCCGACTATGCCGATATGGCCGGGCCGTCTGCAGACATCATGATCTATGGTCTGGCTCCGCCGCTTGAGAAGGCACTCAACGCTCCAGCGACCGCCCATGCCAAAGCGCGTTTGGGGCTGGTTCGTGCCGAGGGAGCGATCCAGGCCGTTCAGACTGTCCTCGCCACGGTTGCGATTGCCGCGATGGCATGGGTAGCACGTGGCCCTGCGCCAAGTTTCGCATTTGGCCTGTTGGCAATTCTCGCCGCTTTCGAAGGATGGGCGGGACTGGCGGCGTCGGATATGCGCACGCACGAGGTCGATCAGGCCGTTGAGCGCCTCAGCGCGCTTGAGCCTGCCACAGCCAAAGTCGAGGCAAGTGCGACAATACCGGCTTCGCCCGAGCTCAATGTGTGCGGTGTGGCGTGCTTACCTGGCAGCCGGGTGCTGATTGCCGGTCCTTCGGGTTCAGGCAAAACAAGGCTTGTCGAAACGCTTCTGGGGTTGAGAGCGGATGCGCCACAGGCGCTGCTGGTGGCCGGACAATCACCTGCAACATGGGGCTTGACCGGTCTGCGCGAAATCTTCGCGCTGTGCGCTCAGGATTCGCCGATGATTGCCGGAAGTGTGGCCGACAATCTGGGACTGGCCCGGCCGGGTCTGACCACCGAAGCTATGTGGGAGGCACTGACGGTTGTGTGCGCCGCCGACATGGTCCGCGCACTGCCCGATGGCCTTAATCAGTGGCTGGGGAGCGATGGTGCACGTCTGTCAGGCGGCCAGCGGCGACGCCTTGCCGTTGCCCGCGCGCTGCTGGCCGGGCGCCCCTGGCTGGTGCTGGACGAACCAAGTGAAGGGCTGGACGCTGCGACGGAACGCGCGTTGATCAATCGACTGGACGAATGGCTGCGCAAGACCGGAACGGGCTTGCTGCTGGTCAGCCATCGTCCGGCAATGGCCGCTCTTGCCGACCAGATCGTGCAGATCTAGGCTATGATGACGTTTCGTTGAAACGCCAACATGGTCTAGATTTTTGTTGTCGCGTGATTTTTTGACAAAAACCGGTTCCCACTTTTAGTCATCACGCTCTAGGCCCGCGGCTCAACCCGAGCGAACATTGCTGCGCTGACCCCCCGGCTGATTGGCGTCACCACAGGCGAACGGCTGGCGATAGAATGAGCGGGGCCAATTATCTCCGACAGGCTGGCTATGACGTGACCCAATCTGCCATCTGCCAATCTGTAAAAGACCTGCTTGGCCTCGCGGCGTGTCTGCACCAGACCGGCTTTGCGCAATAATGCCAGTTGCTGGCTGATCAACACGGGCCCCTGTCCGGTATCGGCCACGAGCTCGCCAACGCCTCGCTCGCCGCGTGCGAGGATCGCCAGCAATTGAAGCCGCATCGGGTGCCCGATGAGACGCAATTCCTCGACCAGTCGCGCCATGTTCACCGAAGTTTGGCCAAGCATTGTCATGAAACCGGCGCCTTCCGGTAAAACCAGCCCGTCGGCCCGTTGGCCGCCAAAACCGCATCTGCTGTAAATTCTGGCGGTGATAGCAGTGCATCGCCTGGCTGCCATTCTGCGGGCGACATCACGGCCCCAGACTGGGTTTGTTGAAGCGCGGCCAGGGTCCGCAGCATTTCCTCAACTGACCGTCCAACGCTTACCGGATAGAACATGCTGGCCATCAGCACGCCGTCTGGATTGATGAAATAGACGGCGCGGACGGACGCGGCATGGTGCACGTCGGCAGGCACCATGCCAAACGCGCGGGCGATCTCGAGCGTGGGGTCTTCGACAACCGGAAACGGTACGCGGACACCCAGTTCATCGTGAATTGCGCGGATCCAGGCCAGATGCGAGAACAGGCTGTCAATCGAATGACCCAGCAGGCTGCATCCTAGCGCTTCAAACCGGTCCGCAGCCGCTGCGATGGCCATGAATTCGCTAGTGCATACGGGCGTGAAATCGGCCGGATGCGAGAAAAATACGAGCCAGCGTCCGCGAAATTCCGACAAGCGCACCATGCCTTGCGTGGTGCGCGCTGTGAAATCGGGCACGGCATCGCCAATGCGCAAGGGTACGTCAGGCGTTGACCCGATGGTTGACGCTGCGCTGCCGGATTGCATCGATCAGGTGTCCTTTAGAAGGCAAAACATCGCATCATCATATTACCAAATAGTGATTATGACAAATTGATAGTGATCAAATCCGTACACCCGTCTGGATAACCCGGGCGTATGTTGCGTGGCACAGTTCGCAAGTGGCCAACCCTGTTCGTGCCGATCGAAGGCGTTATCGTCTGGTGGGCTGGGCAGCGCCCCATTCGCACCAACCGAGCACGCTGGGCGTTTTGGGCAGGTACATGGTCTCGAGATGATCGATGACGAAGCCGGCGGCTTCGATCGATGCGGAGACTGGCCGCGTCAAGTGGCAGCCCCCCGCAAGAGGCAGCCACAGCGGCTCCAGTCGCATCTGCCAACGTTGAGTCCGAACATCCGGCGAAAGCCCGTGCTCGGAAAACAGCAAAGTCCCGCCGGGCTTGAGAACCCGGCGCGCTTCACCGAGCGCGGCCTGTGGCGATCGGACAGAGCAAAGCGTAAAGGTGCACGTGATCGTGTCAAAGGTCGCATCATCGAACGGCAGGCTCTCTGCTTCGCCTGACAGAATAGTGACGTTCAGCCCATCCGGGCGCGGCGCACCAAGCGCGACCTTGCGCAGTTCTGCCGAGGGATCGACGCCAGTGACGCTCTCGACCTTGGCAGGGTCATAAAAGGCCAGGTTCAGGCCACCCCCAATGCCGAGTTCAAGCACGCGACCCGTCGCCTGGGGCACGATCTTTGCCCGTTGCCGCCGGATCGGGCGAGACCCACAGGCGCAACCAATGACATGCGGCAGGATATGCCGCTCATAGAATGACCCGATCACGGCTTTCTCTTTTCCTCTTCCCCGGCCAAACCAAAAAGCGTGCGCGGTCCGCCTGCAGATCGACATTTGGCAGTGACCCCAACCAGACTGAGCTGTCGATCAGAACTTGCCAGTCTCTACAAGCGCGCGCCGTATCGTCGCGAGCGGAAGCACCAGTTTCATGGGCATATCTTCCAAACGCACCGCGCCGTAGCCCTCATACCAGGTGGCTGCCCGCTCATTCTTGGCATCGATCACGAGCACAACGCCGCCCGCTTCGGCCGCCACACGCAGACATCGTTTGCCAGCGGCAAGCAAAAGCTGACCACCGAGACCCTGTCCTTGCACACTCATAGTTGTAGCGATCCGGGCAAGCAGGTAGCCGCCAACATCGTGCTGCGGCAGATCCTTGGCCAAGGACGGTGGCAGGCCGCGAAGGCCGATCGAGACAGGTGCGAGCGTGTAGAACCCGAGCACCCGCCTGGGATTGAAATCATCAATCGCGCAGAAAGTCTTCGAACTGCCCGCCTCATGATTTTGGCGCGCGTGCTTTTGCAGGAACACGTTGAGTGCGGCATCACCACAATCGAAAGCCTTCCGATCGTGAGACTTCCCGATCGGCTCTTCGTGCCATTCAACCAGGCTCATACTGTTCGGGGCAATGCTGCCGCTGCCGATCGCAGCTTGTCATTCGGAGCCGGTGGATTTTCCAGCAAGTCCATGACGCGGGAATAGTCACGACTGGACAGATCGACACGCTCGGCCTCTTCGATCACTGCATCTGCCTCACGGAGTGCCAGCCGCAGGACGAAGTCAGTCAGATCCGTGTTACGCAGGCTTGCCGCGCGCAGCAGCCTGGCTTTCTGATCTGGCTTGACCCGCAGATTCATGCGCTGGCTATCCTGGACTGCAACACGGGGCATCACGGTTTCCTCTTTGTACTCATTTATTGCGTACATCAATCAAGGCAGATTTTCAAGCTGCATGCACATTCAATGCGTACAACTCGATGGTGTGGGCCGATCATCCGATAGGCTATCACCCGCCGATCGGACTCTCGCCATACTTGCGCAGAATGTCATCGAAAGCCTCAGTCATCAGGGCTTGGAGCGAGAGGCCGTGTTTTCGCGCACATACATGCATGGCGAGTGACATCTCGGGCGAGAAGTAGGCAGCGATGGCCTTGCGGCCAATGCGACTTGGCGGTGTCGGCGTTGCAGCGACCGATGGCGCGATTGGCGGCTGACCTGCATTGGCGGTTCCCACGGAGGGATTCCCCGGAATGGCACCCTTGGGCTTGTCGGCCAGATTGGCAAAGCGGCTCATCGCTTCACACCCCCTCAACCGCGACGGTGGACATGTTCACATGTGCGATTGCCCACATGTGGACGGCAGTGATTTCGGCCACGGCCTTCCCGTCAGGCTCGAACTCAAGAACCGAGGCGCCCGCTGCGCTGGCATGGCGATAGACAGCGCGATCCGGCAGCATGTGCGGACAAGGCGCGATGCCGAATTCCCGGACAAGTTCGGACGCTTCCTCGTACATCCTCGGTGCATTTGGCGGCCCGGCGGTGAACACAACAAACGCTGGCTTGTCGTAAAGCCGAACCAGACTGACGGTCGTTTTGATCGCGGCCAGATCAAAGGCACTCGGGCGGCAGGGGATCAATACAAGGTCGGCGACTTCTACCGCCCTGCTGGCCGCGCTGTCGGCATGGGGTGGGGTGTCGATGACAATGAAAGTGGCACCTTGGCCTTTTGCGGCATCAACCTTCGCCTGAATGCGCGGCGGGGCACTGTCGATCACCTCGGGTGCCTTGTCGGAGCGCCATGCGCCCCATTGGGTTGCCGTAGCTTGCGGATCGGTATCGATGATGAGTGCAACCGCGCCCGATGCTTCGGCAGCGGCCGCTAGATTCACCGACAACGTGGTTTTTCCAGAGCCGCCTTTCTGGCTCACAATGGCGATCGTGGTCATGCTTGATCCTTCACATGTTCACATGTGGACGAGTGGGAATGTGCGATTGTGCGATTGTGGATGAGTGAAGCCGGAGACCGGCTTACCCGGCCGTGCGCCCGTGGTGCTCTTCGACGATCACGCGCTTTTCAAACGACGCCATCAGCCTTGCCGTGAGATCTGTCATTGGTCCGAGGGGCAACTCGGGCGGCGGCGAAGTTTCCAGAGGCATTTCGCCACACCGTGTCGCTTGCTGAGCCTCCCGCTCCGTGGCCCGAAACAGGCCGGCAAGATTGATGCTCGCTGCCCTCGCCCGCCGCGTCATCCCTGCCAAACATCGGCCGGGCGAGAGCACGCGATAGCGATGGCCGGCCGGCAATTCGAAGTTCCGGTCGATGAGCAGCACACTGAGCGCAGCCCGCTCTCGCCCAAATTGCTGGCAAGCCCGACCCCAAGTGCCCTGTGCGATGCCAAGGCGCCCACAACTTCGCCACGATGCCTCGATGAGGTTGGGCCATGTCGGGCCGCCCAGAGCCTCGACCAAGCTGCGATACCCGTCCGTTGCCACGCTGAGCGCGGTCGCCGGTCTGATGCGATCCAGCGGATCGCGCTCGGGCGGGGGCGCGGTACGTTTTCGTGATGGTTTTTTGTTCTGTATATTGGGTGCGCAGTTTTCTTCCGGCGCGTCGGAAGTTTTCAGTGCACGGGCCTCGGAGTCGGGCACGGATTCGATGGCGGCGAGCATGGCGGACAAGGCCTCGCGAATGGCGATCAGGCGGTCGATGCTGTTGATCCGCGCAGTCCGACCATCTGGCAGGACCGTCTCCGCCCTCTCGCGCAAATCATCGTCGTCCGCTTCGCGGATGCGCTGTCCCAACTGGCGGATTTCGGCACGGCATCGCTGGATGGCTCGGGCTTGAAGATCCAAAGCTTTTGCCTTGGCCTGCATCTCGGCGAACCGGTCAACGAGTGGCGCAAGGTTGATTCCAGCGGCCCAGACGATTGCACCATCTTGGCGGTCGCCTCCACGCTCGCCATTGATACCGGCGTTGCGGACGATGAAGCCTGCCTGCTCCAATTCTCGCTCGGCGGAATTGATGGAGCGTGGGGTCAAACCCAAGGCCTCGGCAAAGCGACAAGCCTGCGTCCAGACCGCGCAAATGCGGCCGGTCAGGTAGTCGCCGTCCATCGTCTTCAGTACATAGTGCCGGACCAGTGCGACCGCTGAAGAGGACAAGCGGAAGCCTGGTCGCGCCACTTGCTCGAACAGCCGCAACATATCGAAGCGGGTCACGCCAGGGGGCAGCCCCCTGTGGGCAAGGGTGGTGCTCATAACACCACTCCCGCCAAAATGGCTCTTGCGCGCGAGTCCCCGCAGCGATAAGATTCCGCAATAGCCCCACAGCTATTCAATGAGCCGCTGCGAAGGGTTGCCGCCCTTCCAGCGGTTTTTCGTTGGCCGGGTGGTGGCCACCGCCCGCCATCTGACCAGCCATATTTTGCCAAGACTTGTCTGGCGCTCTGGGCTATGCCGCTCGCAGGCGAGGTTCTCGTGGACACGGCTAGCCGGTACACGAGAAGCCTTCGTACAAATCGCGTACACGGACAATTTCGGGGTTTGATTTTATCGCGTAAATACAAAGTGGTTACGCGAGAACGCCAATCCCCTTCACACGGGTGGGGTCGCAGGTTCAAACCCTGCCGCGCCCACCATAAAATCCCGACGAATGACGGGATCTTATGGGGGCCCCATGCAGGGGATCGATTTTACGAGGCGATATGGCCGGGTCAGGCCGCGATGGGCGGCATGATCGGATCGAACCGGATTGCGTTGTGGATCTCGGTGGTTTCCGGCCCCAGCGCCATCGGGCAGACCACACCGGGCATTGCGGCCACGTCGAACAGTTCGACAATGTGGCCTTCCAGCCTGATCCATTCGACGATGTCGCCATTGGCCAGGTTGATGATCATCACCCCGCACCAGGGGTCGGCATCGCGCGATTTCAGTTCGCCGTCGAGCAGCAGGCCTTCGAACGTGCCGTTGCGCGGTTTTGACACGGTGACGATCGCGTGGCCGTCGTGAATGGCCAGCCCGCGCAGGAAACCGGGACAAAAGGCAATGTCGGTCTTGTCGCCGGTGGCGGGATCGACGCGGACGATGCGGCCACGGCCGCTGTCGAGCACATAGAGCTGGTCGCCCGCCACACACGGACTGTGCGGCATCGACAGTCTGTCGGTGACGATGCGGTCGGTTTGCACATCGATCAGCACGCCGCCTTCGTGGCGCCGGTCGCGCCAGCCCGACAGCACGTCGGACCGGCTGACCGCCGTCACATAGCGCGGCTGACCGTCCACCATCGCCAGTCCGTTGAGATGGCAGCGGTCTTCGGGCGCCAGATTTGAAATGAATGCCGGTTTCCAGATCGGGCGAAAACTGTGCGTCAGGTCCAGCGTGCACAGACAGCTATATTTGGTGTTGACGAAAATGACGTTGCCGTCGCGGTCGATGCCGACTTCGTGGAGGTCGACATCACCGGTGGTCTGCGCGTTGCGCGGCACCAGCACCGCGTCGAACGCCTGGTTGCCGATTTCGCCGGGGCGCAGCATGTTTTCCAGCCGCCACACCTGGAACAGCGATCCGACATAGAGCCGCCCCGGCATCCAGCACAGGCCCATCGCGCGCGTGAAGTTCTGCTGGTTGAACGACAGCGTGCCGTTGGGATGGTTGCCGACAAGAAACAGTTGCCCGGTCTGGTAGGAACTGAACGCAAGGCTTAGCCGATGGCTGCGCAGCCAGCCGCTCAACCCGCGCGAGACGGAAATATTGGTGGTTCCGGGCGCGGCCCTGGCCGGTCCTTCGCCGGGCGCGAAAGGTTTGCCGGTGGTGGGTTCGTTGGCCGGTGTATAGCCGGGCGTGTTGAGGTCGTTGGTCATGAAATCTCGCATGAAATAGGCCGGGCGGGGCGGTGAGGCCCCGCCCGGCTGGACGGTCAGAGCTTGATGCGCAGACCCGCGCGGCCACCGCCGCCCCTGAGCCCGCTGCCGACATCGCCATCGGCCTCGATAAAGCCCGAGACCCGGTCGGAGCTGAGGATATCCACGCCGACCGCAAGCTTGCCGTAATCGCCGATCCGGCTGCCCGCGACATCCTGGCTGGTGCCGCCGCTTTGGAACAGCACGTCGCCCTTGCCCCCGAATTCGTGGACATAGGATGCCTTGGCATAGACGACTGCCTGCGCCCCGCCCTTGAGCGACAGCGTGTCGCTGAACCGGCCGCCGATCGTTCCCGTTGCCGCCGAATCATGCCCGAAATCGAGGCTTTGTCCGAAGGCCTGAAGCGTGCCCAGGTCGGTCCTTTGCCAGGCCAAGGTCGCGATCGGTTCCACCGACACTGTGCCGGAGCCGAAGCGGGCGCCAAATTCGGCCTGCCCGCCATAGCCATTGCCGTTGAAGCTGTCGGCCCAATGTTCAAGCTTGTTGTCGGCATTGGTGCGATAGTGGTCGTACTGCCCGAGCAGGTTCACGAACAGCGCCCCGGCCCGCAGGTTTGCATAAGCGCCCAGATTGAACGTATCATAGCGCAGGCGTTCGGCACCCGCAGTCAGGTTGAGATCGCTCGACAGATAGCCAGCGGTGACGCCAAACAGCACGCGGGTGCCGTTGCCGGCCTGCTTGTGCGCAAGATCGACGCCGGTCTGGAAGCCAAAGTAATCCTGGCTATAGCCCAGATCATAGCCACCCTGATGATCGTGGCTGTGGTCGATCTGGCCATACATCTGGCCCCACGCGGCCTTGCCCGACTGGTCGCCGTCACGCAATTCGGCGAGGTGGCTCGACCACGCATCGGCCGATTGGCCAAAGATCGCCTGTGCGCCCTGGTTGGCCTTGGTCAGGCGATGCACCGACGACCCCGCCGCTGTCGTCAACTGAAAACTGTCCGAGGCTCCGTTGAACGACAGGCCATAGCTGACGAACCCGACATCGCCTCCGGCAAGGGTAAAGGCATTGGCCGCCGTACCGGCCCCTGCCTGGACGACCGTGACGGGCGTTGGCAGCAGCGTGGCGGTGGCCGGGGTCGTGTTGAGCACGATGCGCGTGGTGCCCGACGCGACGCCGGCCACCACCAGTTTGTCGGCAACGCCGTTGGCGCCGACATCGAGGCCGAGTTCGGCGTTGCCCGACCCGACATAGTTGCCGGTCAGCGTCAGCGTATCCCCCGCGACGCCATTGCGCAGATCGATGATCCCGCTGTTGGTGAATTTCCCGAGCCCCAGAAAGCTGATCGCGGCGGGCTTGGTCGCCGAAGCGAGCCCGACGGTGCCGGTGTTGACGAACACACCGTTGCCCGTGCCGAAGGTGCTGTCCTTGGTCGCCACGAACAACCCGCTGTTGGTCAGCGTGGCACTGCTGCCCAACAACCTGACCGCGCCCACAATCGTACCGGTGTTGGTGATCGTGGTCGCCGGGTCACCGGTGATCGTTTCCGGGTTGGGCGAACCGGCGGGGGCACCGGCACCCGCTGGCGTGTAATTGACGATGCCCGAAACATCGATGGCATAGCCCGCACCGCCCGCGATCGTACCGGCGTTGGTGATCGTCACATTGCCACCACCGCTCTGCACCTGAATGCCGTCGCCCGCGCCGATCACGCTGCCACCCGCACCGACAGAGATCGCGGTGGAACCGGCCTGGTTTATCGCGACGATCGCGCTGTAGCCGGTGGACTGGACTTTGCCCGCCACGTTGATTGCGATCGTGCCATCACCGCTGCCTTGCGCATAGATCGATGTCGCCAGCGTGGAAATGCTGCCGGCGTTGATCGTGATGTCCTGCCCGCCGACGGCGATGATGCCGACGGATTCTGCGCCCTTGGTCGTGATCGCCGATGTGGTGATGTTGATCGCGCCGTAATTGTCGAAAGCGCTGATGCCGGGGCTGTCGATCCCGTTGGTCGTGATCGATCCCGCATCGATGGTCAGCGATGAGGTGCCGGTTGCGCCGATACCTAGCACGAGAGCGTCGATGCCGGCGCTCTGCTTGCCGTTGGTGGTGACCGAGCCGACGGTGACCGAAGCATCGCCGCTCAGGCCATAGCCGCCCGAGCGCACCACCACCGCATTGGAAACATCGCCGCTGGTCGTGATGGTGTCACCCACGATAGTGGCTCCCGAACCACCGTTTGCATAGATGCCGAACGCGTTCATGCCGGTGGTCGCAACCGTGCCCGCCTTGACCGTGGCCGTGCCGAATTGCGAATAGCCAACGATGGCGGCCGCATTGACGCCCGATGTGGTCACCGTTCCGGCATTGATGTCCACCTGGGCATTCTTCGCCACGGCGGCGATGCCGTTCGACTTCGTGCCGGTTGTCGAAACGGTGCCGGCGTTGACGATGACACTGTTGGTTGCATCACCCGCAGAGACGGCAACAAGGCCGCTCGCGGCATCGCCTGCTGTCGAGAGAGCGTTTATCGAGACCTGGGTCGTGCCCGACGAATAGGCGTAAACCCCCACCGAGCCGCGTCCCTGGGTGGTAACCGTGCCGACGTTGATGGTCAGATCGCCCTGCTCGGACCGGGCATAGATGGCTTCCGAACCGTTGCCCTGGGTCGAGACGGCGTTGCCGGTAATCGTGATATGCCCCGTGCTTGACGGGGTCAGCCCCGCGAAGGCAAAGATAGCGGGTGCATCGTCGCCTGATGTCGAGACCGTTCCGGCGGCGATGTCGACGGAACCAGCCTCTGTCAGGATACCGAAGGCGCCCAGACCGCGTGTGGTGACATCGCCGGTATTGATGCTGATGTTCCCATCGACCGCGAGGGCGACAATCGCGGACGCATAGTCTCCTCGTGTGGTGACATTTCCGGTGTCGATGGCAACGTTGCCGTATCGATTTTTGTTGGTGGCAAAAATACCGGTGGCGTCGTGGCCGCTTTCGAGGGTCGTCACATTCCCCGTCGAAATTGTAATGCCGCTGGTCTGATAGCCATTCCCGGCGATCGACTCCGCGTAGATCCCGTTCCCGCTGGTGGCGATGTCGCCCGTCGTAATGCTGATCGCGCCACCGCCGGTGGACAGCGCGACGATACCGCTGGCACCGCTGCCCGCCACGGCAATGCTGCCACCGCCATCAATCGTGACATTGCCGGTCGCCTTGGCGTAGATCCCTGACGAACCTGCATAAGTCGTCGTGATCGAACCGTTGTTGTGGATCGCAACATCGCCGGCATAGGCGACGGCCGTGATGCCCGTCGAGAAGCCTCCGTAAGTCGAAATCGCACCCTTTACGGTGATGTCGACATTGGCACCCGCAGCCAGGATGCCGCCGGAATCTCTTCCATACGTCTTGATGTTGTCGACCGCGATGGAAACGTTGCCCCCGACCGTCGTCGTATAAGTCTGGGTCTGGAAATTGTATTGAATGTTGACGGTCGAGGCGGTGATGGCGCCAGCCTCGCCCCCATGGGTGGTAATCGAACCCAGGTCGAGCGAAACATCGCCGGTCAGGCTGTTTGCCACGACACCTTGTTCTCCGACGCCATTGGTGATGACGTTTGTGCCACCGTCGACGGTGATGCTGCCCGCCGCATTGAGCAGGATACCACCGCCCCCGCCAACTTTGATGATGCCGGTCTGCGTGCTGGTGGTTGTGATGGTTCCGGAATCGTGCACGGTGATGTCGCCGTACGAACTGATGCTGATGCCCGTCGCAAGCTTGTCAGTCGCCGAGATATCCCCGTTCACCGTCAGGTTGACAGATGCGCCAGCACCAACCGCGAAAAGGTTGATACCGGCCAGGCCGGCGTCAATCGAACCCGTCGTGATCGTCAGATCGTTACCGGTTGCATAGATGCCGATCGCACCATGGCCGGTTGCGTCGATCGATCCGGCATTGATCGATATATTGCCAGTCGGCGAGTAGGCCAGAATACCGCCCGCAAAGGCCCCGGTCGTCGTGACTGTTCCGACATTGATGGCGATATCGCCTCCACCGATCGCCCGGATGCCATACGATCCGTTCCCCCCCGTCGCGCCGTATCGATAGGAGCCGCTCCCGGTCGTGGATACGCTCGATGCCGCAATGCTGATCGGGCCGGAACCACTGACCGTGATCCCGTCGGACTGGTTCCCGGTGGTCGACACCGCGCCCGCAGTGATGGTGGTGGCGCCGGTCGATGTCACGGCGATGCCGGGCGCGTAGTTTCCGGTCGTGCTGACATTGCCGTCGCTGATGGTCACATCGCCATTGCCTGCCGCATCCAGCCGGTGCGTTGCCGTTGCGCGGACGGTCAGATCGCGGGGCGCCGCGACAGGAAGAACGTCATGCTGGACGTTGTCCTGAGTGCCAGGCGTGGCGACACTCGGGGCCGAGAGCTTGTAGGGTGAGGAATTCGTGGCAGCCTGCGCAGACATCGGAACCAGCAGCAGCGCCGCCGCCCCGGTGATTGCCGTTCCAAACTTAAGTCGATCAATGCCCAGGCGCGATCTTACGGTTTGTGCAACGCCGTCAATGCCCATGTTATTGCCCCTAAATTATGCTTCTGTAGGGCTGACGCGGGAGCTGTCGGAAAACCGTAATAAAAATTCAAAATGCGCGCTGGACGCCGAATCGGATCGTACGCGGACGCAGCGGGGTGATCTGCTGTCGGACCAATCCCGCCAACGGCGTTCCTGCGGCGAACGCGTTGTGATGGTTGTCCAGCAGGTTGCTGGCGTCGACCAGCACATCGCAAGGGGCAAAGCGAACCGACCCGCCCGCCGCCAGCGTCGTATAGTCGCCCTGTGGAACGGCCAGCGCAGGGCCGACGCCAAAGATCGAATGGCCGACATGCTGCACCCGCAATCCAAGGCGCCAGTCACGGTCTGCGGCAAACCGGCCCCAATGATCGAGCGACAGGGTTTCGCCGTCGTGGACCACGTTCGGCAACGCGCTGGCATCCCCTTGCACCGCGAGATCGGGGGTTGGTGAAAGGTGGCTATGCGCCACAAAGCCCGATGCGCCCAGGCTCCAGCCCTGCCTTACCCGCAAGGTGAGCGTCGCGTTCAGATTGATGAGCTGACCGTTTCCGATGTTGGCAATGTAGGGCAGGCCTTGCCCGTTCAGTAGGTCCGCCTGAACATTGCGCCAGCGGCTTGTCGACGCGGTTGCAGACACGGCGAACGTATCAACTTTGGCCACGCCGCGGCGCATACCGAATTCGAAAGTATGGATCGAGTCCGCTTCGAAGTGCTGCAAATCCTGGCCCGCAGTCAAACCACCCGGCCGGAAACCCTGTCCATAGCGCGCAAACAGCGTCGCGCCGCCGCCAAATGCGTAGGATAGCGCGGCCGACGGAAGAAGCGCCCGCTCGGTACTCGTCGCATAGCGCGGCTGTGCAACCAGGATGTGAAAGGGGGCTTGCAGATCGATCGCCTCTCCCGATAGCGAGAATATCGAGTAACGCGCGCCGACCGTACCCGACAGTTTGCCAAATATCTTGCGCTCGATTTCACCATATACCGTAATATCTGTAGATTTATTTCTTATAAATTCTATTTGCGCCGGCGATTCCAGAATTCCCAAACCAATATTGTTATCATTTATACCTGAAATATAGCTCAGGCCGATCACCCATCCCCCCCAATTTGAGGATTTCGACAGGCTGGTCTCATGCGAGATGAGATAAGATTGGTTTACTGATTCAAAGTGATAATTCGTCGCAATGGTTAGCTCTTCGAACTTCTGCCCGAAGTCATTGCGCACAAACCCCGATGTCGAACGCAGTTTCAGCCCGGCGACATCCCCGTCAATGACGACGCTCGCGGTAAGGATATGATTGTAGGAAGGTTGCGCAACGTCGCTCGATCGTGTCAGCAACGGCGCGCCGACATCGGCATAGGGGGCATCCCGATTGTCGATGTGCTGGACAATACCCCCTGCATCGACCGTCCAGCCGTCCGCAACCCTGGCCCGAAGGTCGGCGCGGCCACCCCACGTATGCGCCGCGTTGACATCGCGCAGACCGCGCTCGCTGTCGTTGATATAGCCTGCGTCGAGCGAGTCATACCCCAGCAGCCGCAGACCCAGTTTGTCCCGGACGACCGGCAGATTGACGACGGCGCCGCCATCGCCCCCGACCCCTCCATGGCTTGTGGTGGCCACGCCGGCCCAGGCCGATCCGCGCCATCGATCAAGTTCCGGCGGATTGGGCTCGATGCGAACGAGCCCCCCCAGCGCGCCGTCACCGTAGAGCGTGCCCTGCGGCCCCTCCAGGATCTCGACCGACGCAACATCATAGAGCCGCAAGTCAGGATCGGGTGCGCTGAACGTCAGACGCTGGTCACCGACATACTGGCCAACCAGCGCCGGGCTTGGCCCCGCAAAACTGCTGTCTGCAACGCCGCGCAGAAACAGTTTGTCCTGCCCGTTGCCCCAATGGGTCGAAACCAGCGTCGGCACCTGGCCCAGCAGCGTGCCCGTGTCGGGCGCCGCGCCGAAATCGTCGCGTTCGAGGCCCGTCAGATGCACAACCTCGACCGGCTCGTCGCGCAACGGGGCGTTTCGTTTCGACGCGCGCACGATGATCGGTGCATCCGGGACCGGTGCGGGTTTCGGCGCCGCGACGTGCCGCGGTGCGTCAGCGCGCACGAATTGCCATGCCGACGGCAACCGGACCAATCGCGTGTGCGACTGCCTGGCCAGGCGATCGAGCATGCTGGCGAGTGATCCCGACATATGTTCGGCCGGGATCGGGATGGCAAGAATGCCCGGGTCCTGGCTGCCGATATTGGCGTGCGCCATCGACGCGAGCGTCATGACCGCCGTGGCGAGCGGGCCTGGCGGAAGGTCGAGCCGCAACGATGGGTCCGCCAACGCCGGTCCGGGGGCCATCACGGCAACCAGCAGTGCGCGGACGCTAACGGCGATCCTTTTGCCCCGGACTGACCAGTTCCCAGACCACACCGTCCCGGCGAACCGAGACACCGAGCAACGGCGCCACGCCCGCCAGAGTCTGTTCGGCATCGCCACTGATCTGGATCGAACCTGCAAAATGCTGGTTGGCAACGTCTTGGTTGGCACGGATGGGAGCCCCGGTCGCGGCTTGCAGATCATTCACGATCGCGGCGAGCGTCGCGTCGGTATAGGTCAGGCTGCCTCGACGCCAGCCGCCGATATCCTCGATCGGAAATGATTGGGGCTGGCCGACCGAATGACCATCGATGCGCACGCGTTGGCCTGGCCGGAGCGCGATGCGCTGCCCCCCTGCCGTCAACAGGGCAGCCCCGCTCGACAGGGCGACATCGGCCCTGGCTCCCCAACGGTACAGATCGAACACGGTGCCGATATCGGTGACGGTGGCATCGCCAAGATCGACGCGAAAGGGATGGTGTGGATCGTGCACGACGGTGAACATCGCCCGTCCATTCAGCAGCCGCACATGCCGGCCATCGGCATCGACGGCAAGGCTGGTGGCACCCGCCAGTGCCACGCGCGTGCCGTCGGCGAGCGTGATATCCCGGCGCTCGCCCGGCCCGGTTTGCAAAACCGTTACCCGCAAAGGCGCCGGATGCGACCGGAACGTGTGCGCCAGCCACCCCCCGGCCAACGCGACCGGCAGCAGGATGCTCGCCGCGATACGCATCCACGGGCGCGTCCCGCTGCTCCGCTCTGCCGGCGCAGCGGCACGCGGTGTATCCTCGCGGAGTTCGGCCAGCACGGGTGATGGCGGCACAGGCAATGACGGCACCGCGAGCATCGACGCCACTTCGGCATCCTGCAACGACAGTCTGTTGAAGCTGTCGGCGTGCCGGGGGTCCGCGTCCATCCAGTCGGTCAACGCATCCCATTCGGCAAAGTCGGCACGCTGCATGCGGATAACCCAGCTCAAGGCCTGGGCCTCCACCATCGCGTCCAGCGGATTGGCCTTGCTGTTCATACCCCAAGGACGCCTGTCAAAGCCTCATTCCTCATCGGGCCCCTCCCGGAACGCCAGGACGGCCTCGTAGGCCTTGCGCAGATCCTTTTCCACGGTGCTGAGGCTGACGCCAAGGTCTGCGGCAATCTGGGCCTGCGGCACACCTTCGATACGATATTGGCGATAGATAAGCGCGGCCCGTTCTCCAACCGAATTGAGCCTTGCGTCCAGGTGCCTGAGACGATCACGCGCGATCAGGCTGCGTTCGGCCAGCGCGGCATCGGCGCTGCCATCCAGGCGGTCTTTCACATAGGCCCAGTCGGATTCATAATGGCGGCCGCGTTCAAGCTGGCGCACGCGATCGATGACCAGATTGTGCGCCATCCGGAAAAGGTACGATTTGGGATCGCCGATGGCGCGAACATCGACCGTCTGACAGCGCAGCCACAGTTCCTGCATCATGTCATCCACCTCGGTGCCGACCGAACCGCCCCGGCAGCGCGCACGCATGAACATCATCAGGCGCGAGCGATTGTCCATGAACACAGCCGTCAGCCCCGCCCCCCGTTCAGGGGCATTGTCCGGCGCCAACGCCGACCAATCCGCAAGTTTGCTGCCCGAACTCACCATCGACGATGACAACGCTTTGCCTTTTCGCCTTCCCCTCCGACGATCCCGACCGCCGACACTGCCACGACCGTGTCCACTATAATTTCATCAGAAACAATCTGATTTGTGGCGCGTCGGTATTAGGGTGTTGTCCGGGCCCGCAAAACCGCCAGCGCGGTCAGCGGCGCTGCTCCGCCGATCGCCAGGGCGCGATCACGCGGTCGGCAAAGCGGGCCATTTCTTCGGCCTGCGGGCTCAGTTGCAGCAACAGCAGATCGAGCCCGGCGGCCTCGTAATCGGCAATCCGCGCCAGCACCGTCTCGGGCGTACCGACCAGCCCGGCGCGAAGGCCCCGGTTCGACACCGAATATTCGCGGATCTGCATTTCGCGTTCAAGTTGCGTGCCCGCCAGCCACTGGTCGAAATTGTCGTACCCCGCCGGGGGCGCACCGGTCAGCGTGGTGATCCGTTCCAGTTCAGCCTGAGCCTCGGCCTCGGTATCGCGCACGATCGCATAACCGGCCATGCCGAACGTCATCGGCGGCAGACCGAGCGCCGTGCGCCGCGCCCGCATGTCGGCGATTTTCTGCGCGATCACATCGGGCGCATCGCCGTGCATCACGAACGAATCACAATCGCGCGCGATCAACGCCTTGGCCGCCTCGCTTTCGCCCCCGGCATAGATGCGCGGACGCGGGCGGGCGACCGGCTTTGGCTCGCAGATCGCGTTGTCGAGCTGATAAAACCGCCCCGCATGCGAAAACCGCGCCTGCGACCACAGGCCATCGACCACCGCCAGCCATTCCGCCGTGCGTGCATAGCGATCGTCGTGCTGATCGAATTGCAGCCCGTATTGCCGCGCCTCGTCGGCCCACCACGACGACACCACATTGAGCGACAGGCGCCCGCCTGCGATCGCATCGATATTGGCGGCCTGTTTGGCAAACAGCGCGGGATGGTGAAAATTGGGTCGCACCGCGACCATCAGTTCGAGCGTGGAGGTCACCGCCGCCAGCGCCGCAGCGGTCGACCAGGCATCGAGCGCGGGGGCATCGATGCCCTTGATGTCGTTGAGGTTGAGCTCGGCGATCAGCGTCAGGTCCCAGCCCTGCCGCTCGGCCGCCAGGGTCAGATCGCGCGCATAAGTCCAATCGGCGCGCATGCCTTCATCAGGCACATTGCGCAGCCAGCCGCCAAACACCGGCATCCAGAATCCAAACCGCATCAGGCCGCCTCTCGCGTCTTGGCAATCTGTTGGCCCAGCCAGTCGACCAGGCGATCGTGCGGGTCCCAGCCCAGCACATCGAGCGGGCTGGCCACGAAGTTCGACAAGGCGTTGATATCATAGAACCGCGCCACCCCGTCGCGATCGTCGATCAGATATTCGACCCCGCCCAGGTCGAGCCCGGCGGCCTGCACGATCGCCTCGGTCGCGGCGATCAGTTCGGGCGGCGGATCGGTGCGTGCCATGCGCACCGGGGGCCGACCGACCGCGCAGGCATCGGCAGGGCACAGATCGAAGGTATCGCCGTCGCTTTCGATATCGAGTGCATAGAGATAGCGCCCGCCCAGCGTTTCGACCCGCGTGATCCGGCCGCCCCGGCGCGGTACATAGTCCTGCACCAACGTCACCCCGTTGATCCCCGCAGGCACTGTTGCCGCCGCAATCGCGTCGCGCAACTCTGCCAGAGTGTCATAGCGCACGATCCCGGCGCCCGCGCCGCCGATATCGGCCTTTACCACCAGCGGAAACCCGATCGCCTCTGCCGCCGCCACCAGATCGGCGCGGGCATGGACGACGCGGGTGGCCGGGGCATTCAGCCCCAGCCGGTGGATCAGCGCCAACTGGCGCGCCTTCGACGCATCGAGCGCCAGCGCCACGCTGCCGTTGAGCACCCGCGCGCCAAGCCCTTCCCACTGCGCAAACAGCGACTGGGCATAGAAGATCGGGTGTTCGGCCTGGCGCAGGAAGCTCGACATGGCGATGCGGTTGAGCACCAATGGCGCGGGCGGCACCGGATCGGACGGATCGAACGCATGTCCGGTCGCACAGAGCGCGGACCACGCGATGCCGCTGCGATCGAGCGCGGCGAACAGGGGGGCGAACCACACGGGGTGTTCGTAGAAGACGACGAGATCGGGATGAGCCATGGCGCGTGTCCTGAACGATATGCCGACGATTTCAAGCTGGCATTGTGGTGCCGTCCGTCCCGGTCAGAACGCCGGGATCACCGCGCCGCCATAACGCTGTTCGATAAACGCCTTGACGTCCGCGCTGCGCAACGCGGCGACCAGCTTTGCCACGCGCGGGTCGGAACGCGCGCTGTCCAGCCCGACCACATAGTTGACATAGGGGCTGTCCTTGTCCTCGATCACCAGCGCATCGCGCAGCGGATTGAGTTTGGCGACCAGCGCATAATTGGTGTTGATCAGCGCCAGATCGACCTGATCGAGCACGCGCGGCAACGTCGCCGCCTCCAGCTCGCGAATCTGCAGCTTCTTGGGGTTGGCGATGATGTCATCGGGCGTGGCCAGCGCCCCTGCCCCGGGCCGCAGTTTCAACAGCCCCGCCCGCGCCAACAGCGCCAGCGCGCGGCCGCCGTTGCTGCCCTCGTTGGGGATCGCCACCACGGCGCCGTCGGGCAGATCGCCCAGCTTTTTCCACCGCCGCGAATAGCCGCCCATCGGCTCGACATGGACGCCGGCGATCGTCACCAGCTTGACCGCGCGGTGCTTGTTGAATTCGTCGAGATAGGGTTTGGTCTCGAAATAATTGACCGTCACGCGCCCTTCGGCAACTTGCACATTGGGCTGCACGAAATCGTTGAGCACGACGATCTTCAGATCGATCCCCTCGCGCGCCAGCACCGGCTTGATGTGTTCCAGGATCTCGGCATGCGGGATCGCGGTTGCTGCAACGCTCAGGCTGCCGGGATTGTCGGCGGGGTTCGACGTGTGCCCGCACGCGGCCAGCACGAGCAAGGCAAACAGGGCAAGACTGCGGCGAAACATGGCCCGATCTCCTATCGGCGGCTGAAATGGCGAACAAGCCGGTCGCCAAGCATCTGCACAAGCTGGACCAGCACGATCAGCAACGCGACGGTCACCACCATCACATCGGTCTGAAACCGCTGATAGCCATAACGGATGGCCAGATCGCCCAGTCCCCCCGCACCGACCGCGCCGGCCATCGCGGTATAGGACACCAGCGCGATCGCGGTGACCGTGCCGGCCGCGATGATACCGGGCAAAGCCTCGGGCAACAGCGCGCGCAGCACCAGATCGCGGGTGGTCGCGCCCATCGCCTGCACCGCCTCGATGGTGTTGCGATCAACCTCGCGCAGTGCGGTTTCGACCAGCCGGGCAAAGAACGGCGCCGCGCCCGCCACCAGCGGCACGATCGCACCGGCCACCCCCAGCGAGGTGCCGACCAGCGCCAGCGTGACCGGGATCAGCACGATCAGCAGAATGATGAACGGCAGCGAGCGCAGGATATTGACCGCGACCGCCAGAGCGCCGTGCAGGCCCCGGTTGGCCCAGACCTGCCCCGGCGCGGTCAGAAACAGCGCCAGGCCGAGCGGCAGACCGATCAGTACGGTCAGGCCCAGCGATCCGAACACCATGATCAGCGTATCGACCGTTGCCAGGGCAATGTCGGACCACACCACATCGGCAAAGAAATCCGTCATCGCGAAACCCGCCCATACTGTGCCAAGAGTTCCAGCGCCGCCGCCGTGTTGCCCCCGGCGATCCCCAGCGTCAGTTGCGCATAGGCGGTGTCGCGCAAGCGCCCCACGCGCCCATCAAGAATGGTCAGATCGGCCCCGGTCTCGCGCGCGATCCGGCTGATCAGCGGCGTGGTGGTGGCCGCGCCATGAACGGTAAAATGCACCACCTGGCCCGCAAAATCGTGCGCGCCGGGACCGATATCCCCCGCATCGGCCAACAAGGCGCGGGTTTCGGCATGCTGCGGGTCGATCACCACATCGGCGACCGGGCCGGTTTCGACCACTTGTCCGGCCTTGAGCACCGCGACCCGGTCACAGCCCTGGCGCACCACATCCATTTCATGCGTGATCAGCACGATCGTCAGCCCCAGGTCGCGATTGAGCGCGGCGATCAGCGCCAGCACATCGCGCGTGGTTTCCGGATCGAGCGCGCTGGTCGCTTCATCGCACAACAGCACATCGGGCCCGGTTGCCAGCGCCCGCGCAATGCCCACCCGCTGTTTCTGCCCGCCCGACAATTGCGCCGGATACTTGGTCGCATGATCGTGCAGCCCCACACGATCGAGCAGCTCGGCCACTCTGGCGGCGATGGCCGCGCGCGGCGTTCCGGCAATTTTGAGCGGCAAGGCGACATTCTGCGCCACCGTGGCCGACGACAGCAGCCCGAAATTCTGGAAAATCATCCCGACCCGCCGCCGCAACTGGCGCAAATCCGCAGGCCCGAGCGTCGCGACATCGATCCCGTCGAACCGGACATGACCTTCGCTCGGTTTTTCCAGCCCGTTGAGCAGGCGCAACAGCGTCGACTTGCCCGCGCCCGACCGTCCGATGACCCCGAAGACTTCGCCCCGCGCGATGGTCAGATCGACGCCGGCCAGCGCCGCACCGCCTCCGCCTGCGAAGCGTTTGTGGACATTGTCGATACGTATCATTGTAGTCTGTACTGTTTCCTGCGGTTTGCCCGGCGTTGCACGGTTCGCGCACCCCCTGTCAACAATCAACCAGAACGATAGAGATTTTTGAGAGAGCGGGTCAGGTTCGCACGAAGGGGGACCGGCCCCAGGGGGCCGACGCGCGGTCTGATTGGCATGATCCGGGTATCGCGGCTCTCCTGCACGGCGGTTTCGACTTGCACGCCGACAGTCCTGCCATGCGCGCGCACGGCTCGGATGCCTTTGGCATAATTGGCCCCTTACTCCGTTCTGGTCATAATTTATCAGGGAAATTCTGTTTAATAATTCATGATAAACGGGAGCCAGCTTTTGCTTCACCACCACGCCGGTTTGCAAGCCGCACTTTGCTACGGGCCCTCAGGGTCGCGCGGGGAAACCCGCCTGACGTATCCGGAGCTTGCCGTGCAAAGCGGCGAGCTGGCCGGGGCGCTGCATGCTGGGGGCGTTCGGGCCGGCGATTGCGTGGCCGTCAGCCTGCCTCGCTCGGCGGAACACGTCGTGGCGCTGGTGGCCATCCGCCAGCTTGGCGCCGCTTATCTGCCGCTCGATCCGGAATGGCCGGTGGCGCGCCAGACTGCGCTGGTTTCCCGCGCTGGCGCAACTGCGCTGATCGCGCCGGCCGACCGGGGCGCGGCGATCGCCGGGGCGATACCGGTGGTCGATCCTGCCGCCCGAGCGGCACCGATCGGTGCCGCAGACCATGGCGCCGACGATCTGGCCTATGTGATCTATACCAGCGGTTCGACCGGCGAACCCAAAGGTGTCGAAGTAACCAACGGCAATCTTGCCGCGCTGGTCGCCTGGCACATCGCGGCGTTCGGCCTGCAACCCGGCACCCGGTCGGCGCATCTCGCCGGGCTGGCATTCGATGCTGCCGCGTGGGAAATCTGGCCGGTTCTGGCCAGCGGGGGCACGCTTGTGATCCCGGACGACGAAACGCTGCGTTATGATGCCGCACGGCTGGCCGACTGGCTGGTGGCGGAACGAGTCGAGGTGGCGTTTGCACCGACCGCGATTGCCGAACAGTTGATTGCACGCGAATGGCCCGACACGACCTGTTTGCGCGTGCTGCTGACAGGTGCCGACCGGTTGAAGGCGCGTCCGCGTCCCGGCCTGCCGTTCACGCTGGTCAACAATTATGGCCCGACCGAATGCACGGTGGTTGCAACCTCTGGCCCGGTCTCGTCCGATGGTGCCGGGTTGCCCGCCATCGGCACACCGCTGCCCGACGTGCAAGTGCATCTGCTCGACGCAGCGCAAGCGCCCGTGGCCGAGGGGGCCGAGGGCGAAATCTGGATTGGCGGCGCGCAGGTCGCGCGCGGCTATCGCGGTGATCCGCGGCTGACCGCAGACCGCTTTGTCAGCCATCCGCAGTGGGGGCGCCTGTACCGTACCGGCGATCTTGGCCGCCGCGATAACGAGGGCCAGATCCATTTCCTTGGCCGCGCCGATGCGCAGATCAAAGTACGCGGCCATCGCATCGAGCCGGGCGAGATCGAGGCCGCGCTGGTGGCCATCGGCACCATCGCCGGCGCGGCGGTGGCGGTGCGCGATGATGATCTGATCGCGTGGGTGGTGCCGCGGGCCGGGGTGCAGTTGACGGCGCACGCGTTGCGCGCGCAGCTTGCCGACAGTCTGCCCGCGCCGATGATCCCGGCGCGCTTTGCGCTGATCGAGGCCCTGCCGCTCAACCATAGTGGCAAGCTCGACCGCAGTGCCCTGCCCGATCCCATGCGCACGGCACTGCCCGAAACGCACGCCGCGCGCGCGCCCCAGTCGCCCACCGAGCAGCGCTTTGCCGCGATCATTGCCGAAGCGATCGGGCGCAGCGATTTCGGCATCGACGACGATTTCTTCCTGCTCGGCGGTCATTCGCTGCTGGGCACGCAAGTCATCGTCAAGGCGCGCGAAGCCTTTGGCGTGGACCTGACATTGCTGCACTTGTTCGAGGCGCGCACGGTCGCGCGGCTGGCGGCGGTGGTCGAAGACATGGCCATGGCCCATCTCGCCAGCCTGAGCGACGCGGATATCGCCCGGCTGATGGCCGACCCGGCGGGATAACCGATGGCAAGCCCGGCAACGCTCGATCCGTCGCTCAGCCTCTATCACTTGCTCGACCAGAAAGTGCTGGCCGACCCCTACCCGCTGTACCGCGCGGTGCGCGAGGCGGCGCCGGTCGCATGGGACCCCTATCTGTCGTGCTGGGTGGTCACCGGTTATGACGAAGCGCTGGTCGTGCTCAAGGAATTCTCTGCCGACCGCACCCCGACGCCCGAATTCATGGCCCGGCTGGGGCTGGGCGAGATCGGCCCGCTGGCGGATGTCATGTGCCGCCAGATGCTGTTCCTGGACGCCCCGGCCCACACCCATATGCGCAAACTCTGTGCGAGCGCGTTCACACCGCGCCGGGTGGAACGGCTGCGGCGCCATATCGAGGAGATCGCCGACGAACTGATCGACACCGCGCTGCCGCAGGGCCGCATCGACGTGGTCGGCGATTTTGCCGAGCGGCTGCCCGCGATCGTCACCGCGCACTTGCTGGGCATGCCGCGCGAAGACCACGTGCAGCTCAAGGCATGGAGCGCCGATTTCGCGCAGATGCTGGGCAATTTTCAGCACAATCCGGGCGGCGTGGTGCGTGTGTTGAAAAGCCTCGACGAAATGACCCGCTATTTCCGCAGCGCGATCCGCGAAGACCGGCGACGGCTCGACGACGGGCTGGTGCGATCGCTGGTTGAGGCCGAAGTCGATGGCGCGCGCCTGACCGAAGACGAAGTGATTGCCAATGTGATCGTGACGATGGTCGGCGGCCAGGAAACCACCACCAA
The DNA here is from genome assembly GCF_001519065.1 of Novosphingobium sp. FSW06-99. Taxonomy (GTDB): domain Bacteria; phylum Pseudomonadota; class Alphaproteobacteria; order Sphingomonadales; family Sphingomonadaceae; genus Novosphingobium. The sequence goes on along the minus strand of NZ_KQ954254.1, from coordinate 272,774 downwards.
CCTGATCGGCAATGGCCTGCTGACCCTGCTGCTCCACCCCGACCGGCTGATCGAATTGCGCGACACGCCCGAAATCGCCGACACCGCGATCGAGGAATTGCTGCGCTATGAAACGCCGTCGCAGCACACCGGGCGGATCTGCCGCACTGACACGGTGCTGGGCGGCCAGACTATCCCGGCGGGCGCACCCGTGCTGGCGGTGATGGCGGCGGCCAACCGCGATCCGGCGCGGTTTGCCAATCCCGACCGGCTCGATCTGACGCGCGCCGACAATCGCCATCTGGCGTTCGGCTGGGCCGCGCATTTCTGTTTCGGCGCGCCGCTCGCGCGGATGGAGGCCCGCATCGCGTTTCAGGCCCTGTTGCGCCGCCTGCCCGACCTTGCGCTGACTGACCATCCGCCGGTGTGGCGGGACAATCTGGGCTTGCGCGGGCTGACCGCGTTGCCGGTGACGTTTACCCCGATCGGGAGGGCAGGGTGACGCAGCAACACCCGCTTTCCCCCGCCGATGCACGGCGCATCATGCTCGAACGCATGTTGCGTGGCGAGGCCGGATCGGTGGCGCCCGCCGTGGCGCCGATCGCACCGCGCGATCCGGCGCGCACGGTGCCGCTGACCACCGAGCAGAGCCAGTTGTGGCTGCATGCCGCGATGGCGCCGACGATGCCGCTGTACAACGAATCGATCACCATCCACCGGCTCGGCCCCTATGACCATGCCGCGATTGAAGCGGCGCTGGGCGAGGTGGTGCGGCGCCACGCGATCTGGCGCACGGCTTTCGTCGAAATTGGCGGCGAGCCCGTGCAGGTGGTGGCCGAGCCCCGCCCGATCGTGCTGCCGCTGATCGACATTTCGGACTTGCCCGAAGATCGCCGCGACGCCGAGGCGGTGCGGATCGCCACCGAAGACGCCCGCGCGCCGATTGCGCTCGACACCGCGCCGCTGTTCCGGGCGCGCGTGGTCAGGCTGGGCGAACACGAGCATCGGCTGTACCTGACGCTCCACCACATCATCTTTGACGGCGTCTCGATCTATCGCACGCTGGTGCCCGAACTGGCCGCGCTGGTGGCCGCGTTCGAAGCAGGGCACCCTTCGCCACTGGCCGAACCCGCGCTGCAATATGCCGACTATGCCGTGTGGCAGGCCGACCATGGTGACGACACCGAGCGCCAGCGTCAGATCGCGTGGTGGCGCCAGACGCTGGCCGAACCGCTGCCCCGGCTGGAACTGGCGGGGGACCGCCCCCGGCCCGCGCAAGCCACGCATGTGGGCAGCATGGAAACCTTCACGCTGCCGCGCGCGTTGACCGAACGCCTGAAGGACCTGGCGCGCACGCAGGGTGCCACGCTCTACATGGTGCTGCTGGCCGCCTACAAGGCGATGCTGTTCCGCTATACCGGCGACACCGACATCATCGTTGGCGGGGTGACCGACACCCGTCGCCGCCCCGAATTGCAGCCGCTGATGGGCTATTTCCTCAACACCATGGCACTGCGCAGCCAGCCTGCCGGGGCAACGCCGTTCACCACCTATCTGGCCCAGGTGCGCGCCGCAGTGATCGGCGCGCTGGGCGCATCGGATGTGCCGTTCAACCAGTTGATCCGTGCGCTCGATATCAAGCGCGGGACAGGCACGCACCCGCTGTTCAACACGCTGTTTTCGATCGAGCCGCCGGTCGAACCGTTTCCGCCCGGCTGGGACCTGACGCAGATGGACGTGACGGTCGGCGCGGCCAAATACGATCTCTACCTCGAACTCGACGAACGCCATGACAGCCACGGCGGCGGGATGGCCGGGCGGTTCCTCTATTCGACCGAACTGTTCGATCGTGCCACGATCCACCGCATGATCGACCATTGGAGCCGATTGCTGCAGGGCGTGGCCGACCATCCGGCCACGCCGCTGGCGCTGCTGCCGATGCTGGACCAGGCCGAACAGACCACGCTGCGCCACGGCTGGAACGACACCGCCCGGCCATTGCCGCATGCCCATGTGGCGGCGTGGTTTGCCGAAGTCGCCGCACGCCAGCCGCAGTCGATCGCGCTGGTGCAGGGCGACGCGACCTGGACTTATGCCGATCTGTCGCGCCGCGCCGATACGATTGCCGCGCGGCTGGTGGCGCAAGGCGTGTGCCCCGGCGATCTGGTCGGGGTGAGCCTGGCGCGCAAGCCCGACATGGTGGCGGCGATGCTGGGCATCGTGCGCGCGGGCGCCGCTTATCTGCCGCTCGATCCCGGATTTCCGCCATCGCGGCTGACGCTGATCGCGCGCGATGCCGGTGTGGCGCTGGCGCTGACCGAGCCCGATCTGGCGCCCGCGGTGGCGCGCGCGCTGACCGGGGCCGATGTCACGCTGGTGCCGCTGATGCCCGACTGGCCCGACGCCCCGGCGCCGATGCTGCGCGAACCGGGCGCCGAAGATCTGGCCTATGTGCTCTATACCTCGGGTTCGACCGGCCGGCCCAAAGGGGTTGAAGTTCCGCATGGCGCGCTGGTCAACCTGCTGGCCGCGATGCGCGACCGGCCCGGCTTTGCCGCGGGCCAGAGCCTGCTGGCGATCACCACTTTATCGTTCGACATTGCCGGGCTGGAGCTGTGGCTGCCGCTGGTCTGCGGCGGCACGGTGCATATCGCACCGCGCGAGGTGGCGATCGACATGGCCGCGCTGGCCGAAACGATCGACCGGCTGAAACCCGATGTCCTGCAGGCGACGCCCGCCACCTGGCTCGGCCTGATCGAGGCCGGGTGGGAAGGCCTGCCGACGTTGCGCGCGTTGTGCGGCGGCGAGGCACTGACCCGCGTGCTGGCCGAACAGTTGCTCGCCCGCGTCGGCGAATTGTGGAACGTCTATGGCCCCACCGAAACCACCATCTGGTCGACTTGCGCGCGCGTCGAGCATGGCACCGGGCCCGTGCCGATCGGGCGCCCGATCGCCAACACACACGTGCGCGTGCTCGATGCCGATCATGCCGACCGTCCGATCGGCGCGATCGGCGAACTGTGGATCGGCGGGCGCGGCGTCGCGCTCGGCTATCGCGACCGGCCCGATCTGACCGCCGAACGCTTTGTCATGATCGATGGCGAACGGATGTACCGCACCGGCGATCTGGCGCGCTGGCGCCCTGATGGCGTGCTGGTCTGCCTGGGGCGGGTCGATGCCGAGGAAAAGATCCGCGGCTTTCGCGTCGCGGTCGAGGAAATCGAGGGCGCCTTGACCCGCCTGCCCGGCATTGCCGCCGCCGCCGTGCGCGCCTGGCCCGATGCCAGCGGCGAACGCGCGCTGGCGGCCTATGTGGTGGGCGAGGGAGAACCCGCCGACTGGATCGCGCAACTGGGCGAATCGCTGCCCGATTACATGGTCCCGCGCCGGTTCATGCGGCTCGACGCCCTGCCACAGACGCCCAATGGCAAACTCGATCGCCAGGCGCTGCCTTCGCCCGATGCGCCCGTCGCGCGCCCGGGTGAGCCGCCAGCCACGCCCGACGAACAGCGCCTGGCCGCGCTGTGGTGCAAAGTGCTGCACGTCGAAGCGGTCAACCGCGACGACGATTTCTTCGATCTTGGCGGGCATTCGTTGCTGATTGCGCGATTGTTGCGGCTGGCCGAGGCTGAATATGGCCACCGCGTGCCGATGGCCGCGCTGTTCCGCGCCCCGCGCCTGGCTGACATGGCGGCGCTGGTCGCCAGCGGCAAACCGATCGATTCCCCCGCGCTGGTGCCGATCCAGCCAAAAGGAACGCAAACCCCGATCTTCTGGCTGGACGGCGGCTCGACGATGCTGCCGCTCGCCCGCGAACTGGGCGAAGACCAGCCGTTTTTCGGCATCTCGGTCGATGCGCTGCTCGATGCGATCGGCCGCTGTCCCCGTCGGCTCGACGATATCGCCGCGCTGGTGGTCGAGGAAGTGCTGCGACTGCACCCGCAGGGCCCCTACCGGCTGGGCGGATGGTGCTCCTCCGGCATCATCGCCTATGCCGTGGCATCGCAATTGATGGCGCGCGGGGCCGATGTCGAATTGCTGATCCTGGCGCATGCCTTTCATCCGGTGAAGGCGCGCGCGATCGGGCGGGTGCGCTTTTTCACCAGCCGCTTGCGGTTCCATGTGGCGCAGACCATGGCGCAGAGCAAAGGCCGCCGCTGGCACTATTTCCGCGAACGGTTGCGCGGCCTGTCCGACAGTGCCGGGCTGGTGGGCGGGCGCGAAGCCGTGCTGCGCCCCGAACTGGTCACCGCGATCAACCGCGCCGCGCTCTATTACGTGCCGCCGGTCTATCGCGGCCATGTCCTGCTGCTGCAACCCGCAGAACACCCCGACGTGCTGGACTTCGAGCCGGAATGGCGCGCCGACATTGCCGGGCGGTTCGACAGCTACACCGCAGACGGCGGCCACCGCACCATGCTCGAACCGCCCAACGTGCAGCCGCTGGCAGACCAGGTGATCGCCGCGCTCAACCTCGGGCGGTCGCACCGAAGTGCGCGTTGAGGCGCATTTTGACCGACTGGACGTGCCCCCGGTCGAAGAGCAACGGCTGGCCTTGCTGCTCGATCCCGCCGAGCGGGAGCGCGCGCGGCGGTTCCGGCAAGCCATGCATCGCCGCCGCTTCACGGTTCGCCGGGCGCGGCTGCGCCAATGGCTGGGCCAACGGTTGAACCTGGCGCCCGAGGCTGTGCCGATCGTCACCGACGCCATGGGCAAGCCCGGCGTGCCCGGCTGGGACCGGTATTTCAGCGCATCGCATTCGCGCGACACCATGCTGATCGTCGGCGCGCCGGTCCCGGTCGGCTGCGACATCGAGGCGATCGACCCGGCGTTTGATTGGCGCCCGGTTGCCGACCGCCTGTTCGCCCCTGAAGAGCGCCGGACCTTGCAGGCCCTGGCCGATGAGCCGGGCCGGAATGCCTTCTTCCAGTGCTGGACCCGCAAGGAAGCGTTCGTAAAGGGGCTCGGCCAGGGTCTGGCCCACCCGCTCGATGCCTTTGCAGTAAACTGCGACAGCCCGCCCGCGTTGCTGCGCGGCGGCGACGGCTGGTCGCTGGCGGCCATCGATCTGCCCGGTCATGCAGTCGCGATCGCGGCCAAGGCCCCCTGCGATACCGTGCGATTGGACATCCAATACCCTTGTTGGACTGGTCCTAGGGATTCCAGCCCCCACCCAGTGCCTTGATCAGCAGGACGCTGGCGTTCATCCGGCGCGCGGTGATCAACGCCAGATCGAGCCGGGCGGACAGTTCGATGCCTTGCGCCGTGACGACTTCGTAATAGTTGGCATAGCCTGCGGTATAGCGCGCAGTCGCCTGCTGGCGCGCGCGGGTGGAGGCGGCGACCGCTGCCGTCTGCGTGGCGCTTTCCTGGGCAAGCCGGGTCTGCGCGGCCAGGTTGTCTTCGGCTTCGCCATAGGCAGCCAGCACGCTTTGGCGGTATTGCGCGGCGGCTTCATCGAATTCGCCGGTCGCTTGCGCACGCGCCGCACGGCGGCGCCCGCCGTCGAACAGATTGAGCACGCCCGACGCGCCCAGCGCCCAGGTCGCGGCATTGGCGCCGAACAACGGGGCAGAGGCCTGCGTTTCGGCCCCGATCAGCCCGCCAAGATTGAAATCGGGATAGAACGCCGCGCGCGCCGCGCCGATGTCGTGGTTGGCGGCGGCGACCCGGCGTTCGGCGGCGGCGATATCGGGACGGCGTTGCAGCAGGTCGCCCGGCAGCGCACGGGCGACGGCGGGCGGTTCGGCCACCAGCACGTGGGCCGACAGGCTGAACGCGGCAGGCGGCTGCCCGGTGATGATCGCGATGGCATGTTCCAGCCGTGCGCGGTCCAGCCGTACATCAGCGGCCCGGGTGCGCGCGAGGTCAAGCGCGGCTTCGGCGGCGGCGACATCCTGGCTGGCGGCATAACCGGCGGCAAAGCGCGCGCGGGTCAGCTCCAGCGCCTTGGCATAGTTGGCGGTGGTATCGTCGAGGATCGCGATCTGCGCGTCATCGCCGCGCAAGCTGAAGTAGTCGGTCGCCGCTTCGGCATGGAGGCTGAGCGCGGCAGACGCCAGATCGCCCGCGCTGGCCTGCGCGCGGCTGCCCGCGGCGCGCGCGCTGTCGCGGATGCGGCCCCACACATCGGGTTCATAGCTGACGTCGAGACCCAGACTTTCCAGATTGGTGTTGCGATTGGGCAGCGGGTTGGACACCGCGCGCGACAGGCTGCCGCCGCTGGCCCCGGCGCCCAGATCGACGGTCGGCGACAGCGCCGCCTTGGCCGACCGTGCCAGCGCACGCGCCTGGTCATAGCGCGCGGTGGCGGCCTTCAGATCCTGGTTGGCGGTGGTCACCTGATCCTCGATCCGGTCAAGATCCGCATCGTGATAGACCTGCCACCACGACCCGCGCGGCTGGTCATCCTGCGGCTTTGCCAGCGACCAGCCAGTGTCCTCCTTGAACGCAGGTGGCGTCGCCACGACGGGCGGATGATAGGCCGGGGCCATTTCGCAGCCCGACAGGGCCGCGCTGGCCAGCAGCAGGGCAAGACGCAGGGTCCGCATGATCAGGCTCCCGCAGGCTGGTGATGGAGCGCGACCAGACGCACCGGGTCGCCTTCTTCGAGCGCGGCCGCCGGATTGACGATGACGCGATCGGTTGGCGCGAGGCCGGTCAGCACTTCGACCGCGGTGCCGAAATCACGCCCCAGCGTGATCGCCCGCAAATGCGCGCGACGGTCGGGCCCGACCACTGCGACACGCGTGCCTTCGGCGCGGAACAACAGCGCGTTGGCGGGCAGGCGCAGGCCATGCCCGACGGGGGCCAGGTGGAACCGCACTTCGGTAAAGCTGCCGGGGAACAGCGCATGCCCGGCATTGTCGATATCAAGCTCGACACGCAGCGTGCGCGACGCGGGATCGATCGCCAAAGCGGTGCGCGTGACCTGCGCGGGCCAATGCTGCCCCGGCCGGTCGGGAAAATCGAGCTCAGCCGGGGTGCTGGCGCGGATTTGCGCGGCGTAGCTTTGCGGCACGTCGACATAGGTGCGCAGGCGCCCGGTGCGCGAAATGCGGAACAGTTCGGTGCCTTGCGTGTCGCCAGCGGTGATCAGGCTGCCGATATCGATCCGCCGTGCGGTGATCGTGCCCGAAAACGGCGCGACGATGCGTTCGAACCCCTGCAACTGGCGCAATCGGGCAAAATTGGCCTCGCTGGCCGCCACTTCGGCAGTGGTGGCGATCGCGGCGGCGCTACGGTCCTCGTTTTCCTGCACCGAGACGGCCTGACTGGACACCAGCCCCGCCACGCGCCGGGCAGTGGTCTGCGCAACGGCGGCCCGGGCACGCGCGGTGCGCAAGTCGGCCTCGGCCTGGCGCACTTGCTGATCGAGTTCGGGCGAGGCGATCACCGCCAGCGTCTGGCCTTGCTGCACTGACGCGCCGATATCGGCGGTCCAGCGCGTGATATAGCCGCTGGTGCGGGCATAGAGCGTGGTCTCGTTGTCGCCCTTGACCTCACCGGGCAGCACCACGTCTTCGGTCGCGGGTCCGGGTTGCGGGGTTGTCGCGATCACATCGGCGATGGCGGCAGACTGGGCGGTTTCGGCCAGCGCGGCGTGCGCGGCGTGCGCGGCGACCCGCGCGGTGACGGTCCATGCGCCCAACGCAAGGGCGGCGGCGCCTGCCGCCAGCAGCAGATGATGGCGACGCGGCAAAGGCAAAGTGATGGTGTTGGAATTGCTCATGGGGGGATCTCCATCAAGGCGTGGGTTGGCGGCGCAGGCCGTGCAGGGCCGCGAACACCGCCGGAACGAACAGCAGCGTGGCCACGGTGGCGAACGTCAGGCCCCCGATCACCGCGCGGCCCAGCGGCGCGTTCTGTTCGCCGCCTTCGCCCAGGCCGAGCGCCATCGGCGCCATGCCGATGATCATCGCCAGCGCGGTCATCAGCACCGGGCGAAACCGCGCGAAACCGGCGGCCAGCGCCGCAGTCAGCGGATCATCGCCGGCCAGCAACCGGTCGCGGGCAAAGCTGACCACCAGGATCGAATTGGCGGTGGCCACGCCAACGCTCATGATCGCACCGGTGAGCGCGGGCACGCTGAGCGAGGTGCCGGTCAGGAACAGCGTCCAGACGATCCCGGCCATGGCCGCAGGCAGCGCGGCGACAATGATGAAGGCATCCAGCAACGACTGGAAATTCACCACGATCAGCAGGTAAACCAGCACCATGGCAAAGGCGAGGCCAAAGCCGAGCCCGGCAAATGCCGCGTCCATGGTGGTTGCCTGCCCCCTGACGACAATCGTCGTGCCCTTGGGCAGGCCCGCCTTTTCGGCTTGCGCCACGGCGGCGCGAACATCGCGGGCCACACCGCCCAGATCACGATCGGCATTGGTGGCAAAGATGTCGATCACCGGCTGCGCGTTGTAGCGCGTGTCGACCGCCGGGGTCGCCGTGCGACGGATATCGCCCAGCGCGCCCAGCAATTGCGGATGCACCCCCGGCGTGCCGGTGATCGCGGTGTTGCGCAAGGCATCGAGCGAGGTCAGCGCAGGCTGCGGCGCCTGGGTGACGATCGGGTAGGACACCCCCGATGCCGGATCGAGCCAGAACGTCGGCTGAGTCTGGAAACTGCCCGACAGCGAAATCAGCAGCGTGTTGGCGACATCGTGCTGGGTCAGGCCCAGCACCCCGGCGCGGCTGCGATCGACATTGATGTCGAACGTCGGCGCGTCGAGATCCTGCTGGATGCGCGCATCGGCGATGCCGGGAATATGCTTGATCCGGCCAAGCAGTTTGTCGGCCACAGCGGCATTGGCGGCCACGCTCTTGCCGACAATCTGTACGTCGATCGGTGCGGGTGTGCCGAAATTGAGGATCTGGCTGACAATGTCGGCGGGCAAAAAGGCAAACGTGACGCCGGGAAACCGCTGCGCCAGCAGGGGCCGCAACCGCCGCACATAGTCGGCCGTGGCGTGGTGTTCGCTCTTCAGGTTGACATAGATGTCGGCATCGGCGGGGCCGGTCGGCGCCGAAGCGCTGTACGACAGGTTGATGCCCGAAACCGGCAGGCCGATATTGTCGACCACGCCGTCGATTTCGTTGGCGGGGATCGCCCGGCGCAATTCGGTTTCGACTTGTTCGGTCAGGCGCGCGGTTTCCTCGACCCGCGTGCCCGCATGGGCGCGCAAGTGCAGCTTGATCTGGCCGCTGTCGACGCTCGGAAAGAAATCCGACCCGAGCGTCAGCACCAGCACCAGCGAAGCGAGCGCGCCGCCCAGAAACAGCGGGATGAACCGGCCGCGCCGCGCCACCACCACGGCCAGCACGCGGCTGTAACCCGCGCGCAGCGCCTCGAAGCGGTGTTCGAACCTGGCCTGCAACCGCGCGAGAAAGTGGCTCGGATCGCCGGATTCGGTGCCGTGCGGTTTGAGCAGCAGCTTGGCCAGCGTCGGCACCAGCGTACGCGACAGGATATATGAGGCCAGCATGGCAAACACGATCGCCTCGGCCATGGGCACGAACAGGTATCGCGGCACCCCGGTCAGGAAAAACATCGGCAGGAACACGATGCAGATCGCCAGCGTGGCCACCAGCGCGGGCACCGCGATTTCGCCCGAACCATCGAGGATCGCCTGTTCGACACCTTCACCGCGTTCGAGATGGGCGTTGATGTTTTCGATCGCGACGGTGGCATCGTCGACCAGGATGCCGACCGCCAGCGCCAGCCCGCCCAGCGTCATGATGTTGATCGTCTGGCCGAGCGCGGCCAGCGTGATGATCGAGGCCAGCACCGACAGCGGGATCGACACCGCGATGATCAGCGTCGATCGCCACGAGCCCAGGAACAGCAGGATCATCAACGCGGTGAGCGCGGCGGCGATCACGCCTTCGCGGATCACCCCGGCAATCGCCGCGCTGACAAAGATCGACTGGTCGCCGGTGGCGTGGATTTCCAGGCCATCGGGTCCACCCGCCTGAACCGCAGGCAATTTGGCCCGGATCGCGCGCACGATGTCGAGTGTCGAGGCATCGCCGATTTTCTGCACCGTCATCAGCACGGCGTGCTGGCCGTTCAGGTGCACGATATTGGTCTGCGGCGGCGAACCATCGCGGACATGGGCGACGTCGCGCACATAGATGGTCGCGCCGCCCACCACTTTGACCGGCAGATCGTTGAGCTCTGCCGCAGCGGTCGGGCTGCCGTTGAGGCGGATGACATATTCGAATTCGCCGATCTTTTGCGTGCCGGCGGGAATGATCAGGTTCTGGTTGGTGATGGCATTCTGCACGTCCTGCGCCGACAGGCCATGGGCCTGCAGCGCGACGGGATCGATATCGACCTGGATCTGGCGCTGCTTGCCGCCATAGGGGTATGGCAACGAGACGCCCGGCACGCTCGCCAACTGGCTGCGCACATAGATATTGCCGGTGTCGTACAGCGCCTGATCCGACAGCGTCTTGCTCGACAGCGCCAGTTGCAGCACCGGCACGCTCGACGCGTTGTAGTTCAGAACCAGCGGCGGGGTGGTCCCCTGCGGCAGATTGCGCAGGAAATACTGCGCACCCGCGGTCACCTGGGTCATCGACCGTTCGACGCTGGCGCCGGGGTGCAGATAGATCTTGCTGACCGACACCCCGTTGAGCGACGTCGTGTCGATATGTTCGACGTTGTTGACCACCGTCGGCACCACCCGGTCAAAGCTGGCGCTGATGCGATTGGCCATTTCCTGCGCGGGCAGCCCGGCATAGTTCCAGATCACACTGACCACGGGCAAATTGATGCTCGGGAAAATGTCGGTCGGGGTGCGCAACAGCGTCAGCGGCCCCATGATCAGCAGCGCCAGCGCCATCACGAGGAAAGTATAAGGCCTTCCCAGGGCAAGTTTGACGATCCACATGACAGCTCAACTCCGCAAACGCTGCGTCCGGCCGCCACAACGCCCGCAAGGCGTTCCGGCAGCCGGGAAAAGGTTAAAAAGGGGGCGGGCCGGGATCTTGGGGTGGGGGGCGCATCCCGGCCCGCGGTGCGTCAGGCCATTGAGGCTCCGCGCACGAGGGGAAAATCGCTGGTCGTCCTGGCGACCGAATTGATCAGATTGGTGAAGAAATTCTGCGCCACCAGCGCGACCACCGCCAGGATTTCGGCATCGGTCAGCCCGGCGGCGCGCACTTGCGCAATATCCTGATCGGCCACATGCCCGCGCAGATCGGCGACCCGCGCGGCAAACTGCAAGATCGCAGCGGTGCGCGGATCGGCGGCATGACCGTTGCAGTTGCGGTCGATTTCCTCGGGACAGATGCGTGCCACGTGCATCGCCAGATAGCTGTGCGCCGACAGGCAATAGGCACTGGCGTTGACCTGCGCGACGACCAGCGCAATGCGTTCGCGCGTCTTGACATCGAGCACGGCGCCCATGCTTTCCACCAGCCGCTCGTAGGCCGCCAGCACCGACGGCGCAGAGGCCAGCAACCGGTACATCGCGGGCACCACGCCGAACCGCGCGTGGACCGCATCGAGCAGCGGGCGGGCTGCCGACGGCGCATCATCACGTGCCGGGATAGCAAGGCGGGACATCGGGATTTCCTTTGCGAATCAGTGTCTCAATCTGCACTCCCTGAATAACCAAGCTCGATTTGTTGCATAATCCGCCGAATATGAGATGCATCTACTCGGCAGGAGAGCAGATCGATGGACCGGTTCGAAGCGATGGAAATGCTGCTTGCGGCAGTCGACCGGGGCAGCCTGTCGGCCGCCGCGCGGCATTTGCGCGTGCCGGTGCCCACGCTCAGCCGCAAAGTCGCCGATCTGGAGGCTCTGCTGGGCACGCGCCTTTTGATTCGCACCACGCGCAAACTCAGCCTGACCGATGCGGGCCTGGCCTATGTCACGGCGGCGCGGCGCATCATCGAACAAGTGCAGGAGGCCGAGCGCGAGGCCGCCGGTGAATTCATCGTGCCGCGCGGCGATCTGATCATCACCGCGCCCGAAACCTTTGGCCGCCGTCACGTCCTGCCGATCGTGATGGATTTCCTCGCGCTGTTTCCGCAGATCAATGTCCGGCTGGAACTGGCCAATCGCAACGCCAATCTGTTTGACGACCATATCGACATGGCAGTGCGGATCGGCCGCCTGCCCGACAGCTCGATGATCGCCACGCGGATCGGCACGATGCGCGCGCTCACGTGCGCCAGCCCGGCGGTGATTGCGGGCCATGGCGTGCCGCAACACCCGCGCGATCTGGAAACGCTGCCGTGTATCGCGCTCGATGGCGCAACCGCCGCCTCGGCCTGGCGCTTTCGCGATCCCGAGACCGGCACGCTGATGGAGGCCGATTTGCCCGCACGCCTGATCACCGGGGCCGAGGCCCGCGTCGAGGCGGCCATTGCCGGTGCAGGATTCGCCCGCCTGCTGCATTATCAGGCGTGGGACGCCCTGTGCGACGGGCGCCTGGTCACGGTGCTGGACGCCTATGAACCCGACCCGCTGCCGGTCCATCTGATCCACGTCACGCGCGGACAGATGCCGCTCAAGATGCGGCGTTTCCTCGATTTTGCCGCGCCGCGCCTGCGCCAGGTGATTGCCCAGTTCACCAGGGAACCGGCAGGCTGACCATCGAGGCTGCGCAGTGTTGGACCGGCTGCCCGGGGCCAGGCTATTGGCCGATTTCGTCAACCAGCGTGCGCACCAGATCGGCCGCGCCCATTGCGCGCGCGCGCGGCGCGCCAGTGCCCGCCCAATAGGCGCCATAGCCATGATCCTGGTGCTCCAGCGCGGCGGCGTGCAGCGCTTTGCCCAGATCATAGGCGATGGGGTAATCGGGCACGTCGCGATCGGCCAGATCTGCCCCCAGCGCGGTAAACCGGCTGGCCAGGCTGCGCGCGGGGCGGCCCGAGATCACCCGCGTCATCACCGTATGATGCGCGGCATCGCTGAACAGCGCCGCGCGATAGCCCAGATTGGCCAGCGATTCGGTGGTTGCCACAAAGGCCGTGCCCAATTGCACCGCGGCGGCGCCGATCCGCAGGGCAGCGCCCGCTTCGGCCCCGGTCATGATCCCCCCGGCGGCAATCACCGGCAGATCGGTCTGGCGCAGAATCCGCCGCACGAGATCGACCGTGCTCAGCGCTTCGTCGGGCGCATCGGGATCGAATGTGCCGCGATGGCCACCGGCTTCGTAGCCTTGCGCGACGATCGCATCGACCCCGGCACGGCGCGCCGCCTCTGCCTCGGCAGCATTGGTGACCGAGGCGACCAGCATGATCCCGGCATCGCGCAACGCCCCCAGCCGCGCCGCATCGGGCAGGCCGAAATGAAAACTGACCACCGCCGGTCGTTCCTCGACGAGCGTGGCCAGCATCGCCGTGTCGGTCAGAAAGCTTTGATAGATTTCGCGCAAATGCGCGGGCGGCACGGCAGCGAAACGCGCGAATTCGGGGCGCAGGCGCGCGATCCAGGCGGCTTCGCGCGCGGGATTTGCCTGCGCGGGGCGATGGGCAAAGACATTGACGTTGAACGGGCGCGACGTGCGTTCACGCACCGCGCGGATCATGGCGCGCGCGGCTGCGGCATCGACCGCGCCCACGCCGATCGATCCCAGCCCGCCCGCCTGTGACACCGCGGCGGCCATCGCGGGCGACGACACGCCAGCCATCGGCGCCTGGATGATCGGCCATGCGATGCCGAAGCGATCGAGCACGTGACGCGATGCGGGATTTGCCATGTCGGACCTTTTCAGAAGGCATAAATGCCGATGGCCACCGGGAACGGGCATCCCGGTGGCCATCATGGGGCACGATTATTTTGACTGCTGTTTGCGGAAATCGGCAAGCGGCAATCCGCCGCGCGCCCAGTTTTCCATCTCGACTTCTTCAAACACGACAAAGGTCGCTTCGGGCGCCTTGCCCAGCACGCGCTGAAGCAGATCGGTCACGCCCTGATAGAGCGTGGCCTTCTGTTCACGGGTGACATGGCCGACGCCCGGTTCGGTGCCTTCGCGCACGACTTGAATGGTAACCATCGGCATAGGGGTTCTCCTGTGGCAAGAAGACGATTCCGGGCCGGTGCCGTCTTCAAAATTCGCTCTTTCGCGAATTTTCAATCAGACTTTCAGTGACCGGCGGCCTGGCCGCCATCGACATGGAGGATTTCGCCGGTGACGAACGCGGCGCCTTCCAGATAGAGCACCGCATCGACGATGTCCGGGATCTCGCCCATGTGGCCCAGCGGATGCAGCTTGCCCAGGAAATCGTGGGTTTCGGGCGCGTGCATCGGGGTCTTGATCACGCCCGGCGCCACCGCGTTCACGCGGATGCCACGACCGGCATATTCGATGGCCAGGCTGCGCGTGGCGGCGGCGATCCCGCCCTTGCTCAGCGAGGCCAGCACCGAAGGCACGCTGGAATTGGCATGATCAACCAGGCTGGTGGTAATGCTGACAACATGGCCATGGCCCTGCTGTTCCATCACGCCGACCGCATGTTGGGTGATGTAATAGAACCCGTCGAGGTTGGTCGACACCACTTGCGCGTAGTTTTCGCGGGTATAACCGGTGAACGGGCTGGCGATGAAGATGCCCGCATTGTTGACCAGCGTATCGATGCGGCCAAACCGTTCGAGCGCTTCGGTCACCACGCGCTTGCCGGTTTCGGGATCACCGATATCGCCGGGAATGGCGATAACGCCCGCATCGGTCGAAGGCTTGATCGATCGGGATGTGGCGATAACGCGATAGTTGCGGGCGCGATAGGCGGCGACAAGCGCGGCGCCAATACCTTGCGATGCACCGGTGATGATCGCGACTTTCTGTTCGGAACTCATGACTGACCTCGATTATGTTGGGGGGGAAGCGTGGTATGCTTTGGCCCGACAGCCTGTCTGGACCTGGCTGTCACGTTGTAGACTTTTACCGATCCGGCCCAAATAAGCCTGATTCGGGAGACACTTTACCGATTATAGAGAAGATGACTTGACCAGACCCCGCCGGGTGTTGGCGAGCGGGATCATCTTGCTGGGCGCGGGGCTTGGCATTGTCCTTCAGGATTGCCGGTGCCGTTGCGGTTGCCATGGGGCCCCTGGCTGCCGCCAACCGCCGGCGGCGGATCATCTGCCCGGAAATCGAACAACTGATTTGCACATAGACACGATTATCGATCGTCCGGGGTGCGCGTATGGACGCCCCATGCCTGGACAATTCTTCCATCAGATATTCGGCGATGTGGCCCGATCGTTGCAGGACGAGGCCGGTTCGCGCGCGAGCTATGCCCGGCTTGAAGCGCCTTCCGACACCCCGCCGGATCGGCTGACTGAGCGCGAGCTGGGGTTCCTGGCCCAGCGCGACAGCCTGTTCATTGCCAGCGTGACGCAAACCGGCTGGCCCTATGTGCAGCATCGCGGGGGGCCGCAGGGATTTGTCCGGCATCTGGGCGGCAACCGGATCGGGTTCCCCGCCTATCAGGGCAATGCGCAATATATTTCGGCCGGCAATCTGACCGCCGATGCGCGCGTGGCGCTGATCATGCTCGACTATCCGACCCGCCGACGGCTCAAACTGATCGGGCACGCGCAGATCGTGCGCGTCGGCGCCGATCCGGCCTGGCCCCCACCGGCCGAGGCGGCTGGGGATGCGGTGCTTGCCGCGATGGTGATCGACGTCATCGGATACGACTGGAACTGCCCCAAATATATCACCCCGCGCTTCACGCGCGACGAACTCGATGGCGAGATGGCGGCGCTGGCCCTCGAAAACACCCAATTGCGCGAACAGCTCGCGCGGCTGCAGGAGAACAGGCAATGACCGAAGCGCGGACCGAAGCACGGACCGAACCACTGACCCTTGGCGTTCATCATGTCGGCCTGGCCGTGCCCGATCTCGACGCGGCTCAGCGGTTTTTCTGCGATGTGCTGGGCTGGCGGGTGGTTGGCGAAGTTCCTGACTATCCGGCGGTTTTTGTGGGCGACGGGACGACCATGCTGACGCTGTGGCGGGTCGCCGATCCTGCCGGGGCAGTCGCCTTCGACCGGCGGCGCAATGTCGGGCTGCACCATCTGGCGCTGGCGGTGGCCGACGCGGCGGCGCTCGCGACGGTCCACGCCAAAGTCGCCTTGGTGCCGGGCGTGACGATCGAATTTGCGCCCGAGCCGGTGCGTCCGGGTTCGCCCACCCACCATTTCATCTGCACCATGCCCGGTGGGGTGCGCATCGAATTCGCCACCGTCAACAAGGCGCCTGCCTAGACCCGGGCCCGACTTCGGTATTGCAAGTCGATCTCATTAAGACTTGCAAATGCGATCCAGTCGCAATAGTGCCGGTGGCACGATGCGACAGATTGACCGATCACCCCCCCGCACCCGTCGCCTGCGGCGCGCCATCCATCGTTGCGGTACGTTGTGCGCGCTGTTGGGGGCGGGCGTCGCGCCCGCGCTGGCGGCGCCGCCGCCGATCATGACCGTCGTCACCGACGACAACGGCAAACCCACCGACGACCCGCTGGCATTCCTGCACAACTGGCGCCGCGAAGGCGCGCTGCTGGGCGACTGGTGGCATGTGCGCAAGGATCTGGCGCACCACGGCATCACCGTCAGCGTGCAGGAAACCAGCGAAGTGCTGGGCAACGTGACCGGCGGGATGCACAAGAGCTTTGACTACGACGGGCTGACTCAGGCGGTCGTGCAGGTCAATTCGCAGCGTGCTTTCGGCTATTACGGCGGCACGTTCAACGTGTCGGCGCTGCAGATCCACGGGCTCAACCTGTCGCAGCGCAATCTGGGCAGCCTGCAAACCGCCAGCGGGATCGAGGCCGACCGCGCCACGCGCCTGTGGGAGGTGTGGTACGATCAGAAGCTGCTGCCCGAAGACCGGCTCGATCTGCGGATCGGCCAGCAGAGCCTCGATCAGGAATGGATGGTCTCGTCCAACGCGCTGCTGTTCGTCAACACGATGTTCGGCTGGCCGATGCTGCCCAGCGCCGATCTGCCCGGCGGCGGCCCGGCCTATCCCTTGTCGACACCGGGGGTGCGCGTGCGCTGGCGCCCGGTCAATGCGCTGGCGATCCAGTTGGGCGCGTTCAGCGGATCGCCGTTCAACGCCGCGAACGCGGCGGCGCAGGCTTCGGGCGCGGACCCGCAAGTGCTCGATGGCAGCGGCACCAGCTTTCCGATCTATCACCACGGCACGCTGTTGCTGGCCGAACTGCAACTGACCACGCCGGCGCTGGGCGGCATGGTAGCCCCCGACGCGCGCCCGCCGCTGGCGGCAACCTGGCGCCTGGGCGTGTGGTATGACAGCGAACAGTTTGCCGACGTGCGCTATGGCGGCGACGGCCTGCCGCTGGCCGATCCGGCCAGCGACGGATCGCAGCGGCTGCATCGCGGCAACCTGGGCGTCTATGGCGTGGTCGACAAGATGCTGTGGCGGTCGAGCCGCGATCCCAACCGCACGCTCAACCTGTTTGGCCGCGCGATGGCCACACCGTTTGCCGATCGCAACCAGATTTCGGCCAGCGCCAATCTGGGCCTCGTGCTGAAAGACCCGTTCCCCTATCGCACCGACGATTCGCTGGGGCTGGGCATGGGCTTTACCCGCGTCAGCCCCGATCTGGCCGGGTTTGACGGCGACACGGCGCTGTTTTCGGGCACCTACAATCCGCGCCGCACGTCGGAAACCTTTGTCGAGGCGACCTATCAGCGGCAGGTGACGCCGTGGCTGCAGATCCAGCCCGACATGCAATTCGTGTTCAATCCCGGCGGCGGGGTGGCCAACCCCCAGACCGGCACCACGCGCATCGGCAACGAACTGGTTGTCGGCGTGCGCGCCAATATCCTGTTGTGAGGACGACATCGATGCGCCGAACGCTGATCCTGCTGGCTGCCATGGCGGGCCTTGCCGCACACCCGGCGCTGGCCGAACGACAGGGCTTTCTGGAAACCGTGCACCGGCACCAGACCCTGGCGCTGACCACGCCCGACAACGGCGATCTTAACCCTTATGCGGTGGTGGTCGCCCCGGTCAGCGCGGGCAAAGTGCAGGCAGGCGATGTCCTGATCAGCAATTTCAACAATATCAGCAATCTGCAAGGCACCGGCACGACGATTGTCGACTATAATCCAGCGACCAAAAAGACCGTGCAATTTGCCCAGGTGCCGCAATCGCTGGCGCAATGTCCCGGCGGGGTCGGGCTGACCACCGCGATGACCATGCTCAAATCGGGCTGGGTGATCGTCGGCTCGTTCCCGTCAAAGGACGGCACAACCACCACGCGCGGCGAAGGCTGCCTGCTGGTGCTCGATGCCACCGGCAAGCTGGTGGCCACCTGGGCCGGCCCGACGATCAGCGGGCCGTGGGGCAATATGGCGGTGGCCGATCATGGCGATCATGCCACGCTGTTCGTGTCGATGGCCGGCTTCGGCGTGCCCGGTCCGCGCGTGCTCGATCCGGCCACGCATTACCCGGTGGTCTTGCACAAGGCGACCATCCTCCGGCTGGAGGTGACCGTGCCCGAGGGCAAGCCGCCGGTGCTGACCAGCCAGACGGTGGTCGCCGACGGCCTGTCGCAGCGCGCCGATCTCGACAATTTCGTGTTCGGCCCGACCGGGCTGGCGCTGGGCGATGACGACACGCTCTATGCCACCAACGGTCTGGAAAACACCGTGATCGCCGTCGACCACGCCTCCACCCGCACCACCAGCGGCGGTATCGGGCGCACGGTGACGCACGACGGACTGCTCGCCTGGCCGCTGGCGATGGCGTGGACCCCGGAAAAGCATCTGCTCGTCACCAATGGCAAGAACGGCCAGGTGGTCGAGATCGATCCGGCCACCGGCAAGCAGATCTATGCCCAGTGGATCGACAACGATCAGGCGCAGTCGCCGCCGGGCAATGGCGACTTGTTCGGGCTGGCCATGCTGCCCGATGGCAGCGGATTCTATTACGTGACCGATGACATGAACACGCTGATGAAGGCGACCCGGTGATGGACACCACGATCCGCAAGGGCGCCTCGCGCCGGGGCTTTCTGGGCGCGGCGGCGGGCACGCTGGGCGGCGCGATGCTGGCCGGTGGCGCAAAGGCGACCCCGCCACCGATCATGCATGGCCACGGCGCCGCGATCGAGCCGTTTTTCGGCGCGCATCAGGGCGGCATTGCCACCCCTGCGCAAGATCACCTCTATTTCGCCGCGTTCGACGTGGTGACCGACAAGCGCGCCGATGTTGAGGCGCTGCTGCGCCGCTGGACCGAGGCCGGCGCGCGACTGACCGCCGGATTGCCACTGGGCGACAGCGATGCACCCGATGCGCCGCCCGCCGATTCGGCCGAAGCGGCAGGGGTTGGCCCCGCGCGGCTGACGCTGACGATCGGGTTTGGCCCCACATTGTTTGTGCAGGATGGCCACGATCGCTTTGGCCTGGCCGCGCACCGGCCCGAGGCACTGATCGATCTGCCCAAATTCAACGGCGACCAGTTGCAGCCCGAAAAGTGCGCTGGCGATCTGTGCGTGCAGGCCTGCGCCGACGATCCGGTGGTGGCGATGCACGCGGTGCGCCATCTGGCACGCATCGGCGCGGGCGTGGTGCAATATCGCTGGGCGCAGACCGGCATGGCCGGGCGCGGGCGGCGCGGCGAAACCCCGCGCAACCTGATGGGGTTCAAGGATGGCACGATGAACCCCACCAGCGCGGCGGACATGGATCGCCACGTCTGGGCCGGGGCCGAAGGCGGCTGGATGCAGGGCGGGTCCTATCTGGTGGCACGCCCGATCCGTATCGCGCTGGAACACTGGGACCGCATGAAGCTGGGGTTTCAGGAACAAGTGGTCGGGCGCCACAAAACCAGCGGCGCCCCGCTGGGCCAGCGCGACGAGTTCGAGCCGATGAAGCTGGCCGCCACCGATACCGACGGCAACTTCATCATCCCCGAAAACAGCCATGTGCGGCTGGCCGCGCCCGAAACCAACGACGGGGCGCAGATCCTGCGCCGCGCCTATTCCTATGACAATGGCGTGGCGCATATTGCCGAGCGCTGGCCGCCGTGGCGCCAGGGGATGATGCAGGACGCCGGGCTGATGTTCCTGTGCTGGCAGCGCGACCCGCGCACCGGGTTTGTCAAAGTGTTCGAAAACATGGCCAAGTTCGACATGATGAACCAGTTCGTCACCCATGTCGGCAGCGGCCTGTTCGCCTGCCCGCCGGGTGCGCGACCGGGCGGTTTCATTGGCGAGACGCTGTTTTCGGCATGATCGTTCAAAACACGGCGTGGTCGCCCCGTTCGGGCGCATCCACGCCGTCGAGCACCGCGCGGTAGTAATCGAACAGCGTGTCGCCGCCGGTCGATGGCGTGGCCGCCGCGTCATAACGCCCGGTTGCCGGATCGCGCACCAGCATCGATTCGGTGGCGTAATAGCGGCCGATCCGCGCCAGTTCGGCCTTTGTGGCAAGCGCGGGCACCAGTTTGCCCGCCAGCCCCAGCCCCCCGGCAATCGCATCGAGCAACGCCACCGGCACCGAGGTGAAGCGCGCCGGACGGCCCAGCATGGCAAACAGCGCCTCGCCTTGCTGGCGCGGGGTGATCGCATCGCCCGGTCCGCCGATCGGCAGCACGCGGTTCCAGCGGCTTTCCTCGACCAGGCAGTCGGCGATATAGGCGGCGAGGTCGCGATCGCTGATCGGCTTGCACGCGGTCAGCGTGCCATCGCCAAACACCATGAACGGCTTGCCCCGCCGTACCCGCGCGATCTGGCCCGACAACGATTTGAAAAACGCGGTCGGTCGCACGATCGTATGGCGCATGCCGCTGTCGATCAGCGCCGCCTCGAACGCCAGTTTGGCGTGTTGAAACGCCAGCAACGGTTTTTGCACGCAGATCGCCGACAGCAGCACGAAATGCGTGGCCTCTGCCGCTTGCGCCGCCGCCAGCACGTTCATGTGCGCGCGATGGTCGATGGCCCAGGCATCGTGCGGAACCCCGCTGCGCGAGGCCATGCACGACACCACCGCGTCAAACTGTTCCCCGGCAAAGCCGTCGCGCGCCAGCGAAGCGGGATCGGTGACATCGACGCAGCGGACGGTCGCGCCTGAAATGATGGTGGGCGCACGCACCAGGCACACCACATCGTGCCCGCGCCCGATCAGCGCCCCGGCGCTGGCCCGGCCGATCGTGCCCGTGGCGCCCAGCAATGCGATGCGTTTCAGCAGCAGGGCCCGCGCCGGATATTGATGACATGCGCGCTGGCCACCAGCGCGACCCCGGCGATGGTCATCATCGCCTCGCCCACGCCATGTTCGGACAGGATCGCGCCACCCATCAGCAGCAGCCCGGTCACGCCCAGCGCCAGCGGCAGGCGATGGCCATGGCGCAGCGCATTGGCGCCGATCGTCGCCGCGCCGATCACCACCGCCGCGATCAGGCCGACACGGTGGATCGCGGGATGCAGCAGCAACCCGCCGCCCAGCCCCAGGAGGCCGATCAGGAACAGCCCGGCCAGACAGTGCACCATGCACAGGCCCGAAACGATCAGGCCCATCCGGTCGAGGCGGCCATGAGAGGGGGAAACGGCGGTCTGAGGGGCTTTGTGCATGCGAGCGATATATGTGATAATGTATCATTGCGCAAGAGGGGCCCTGCCCTTTGCGGGCAAGTGGACATTTCGCCCCCTTGCATGCGGCGCGATCTGCAGTCAGATCGGGCGCCATGATCCAGACCACCCCCGCACGCCCGCTGGCGCTTGTCAAATGGCTGACTGTTGTCGCGCTGCTGATCGTGGCGATCGTGGTGGTGGGCGGGATTACCCGGCTGACCGAATCGGGTGTGTCGATCACCGAATGGAACGTGGTGTCGGGCACCCTGCCCCCGCTGAGCGAGGCGGCATGGCAGGCCGAATTCGCCCGTTACCGCCAGACCCCGCAATTCATCGAGATCAACGGCCCGGCGGGAATGACGCTGGCGACGTACAAGTTCATCTTTTTCTGGGAATGGGTGCACCGCTTGCTGGCGCGCGGCATCGGACTGGTGTTCGCCGCACCGCTGGTGTGGTTCTGGCTGCGCGGGCAGATCCCGGCGGGGTACAAGCTGCGGCTGGTGGCATTGCTGGCGCTGGGCGGACTGCAAGGCGCGGTGGGCTGGTGGATGGTCCAGTCGGGGATCGTGCATGATGTCAAGGTCAGCCATTTCCGGCTGGCCACGCACCTGCTGGTCGCGCTGACAACGCTGGCAGGCGTGGTGTGGACCGCGCTCGATCTGATCGGCAATTCGCGCGGGGCCGCACCTGCGCGCCTGCGCCCGGTCGCCGCGCTTGCACTGGGTGCGCTGGCGATCCAGTTGATGCTGGGGGCCTGGCTGGCGGGTCTGCGCGCTGGCGTGGTGGCCGGCGCGGGCTGGTTCAACTGGGATGCCTGGCCCTTGATGCAGGGGCGCCTGTGGCCTGCCGGGATCGACTGGAGCAAGGGCGCGCCGTTTGCGTTCGGCCACGATCCCTATCTGGTGCATTTCCTCCACCGCTGGTGGGCCTGGGTGGTGGTGGCGATCCTGGTGGTGCTGGCCCGGCAGGTGCGCCGCAGCGGCAACCGCCCGGCCTCGATCGCGCTGCACAGCGCGTTTGGAACGCAAGTGCTGCTGGGCATCGCGACGGTGTGGAGCGGGGTGTGGCTGCCGCTGGCGGTGCTGCACCAATTGACCGGCGCGCTGCTGGTGGTGGCGACGACGTGGGCCGCGCATGCCCTCGGGCGCAGGGCCTGATAGCTTAAGGTATTATTTTACCTCTCGGCAAACCCGCCCGAATCCTTGACTTCGGACCCGATTTGCAACAAAGGCCCGCATCACTCGCCGTGCAGCAGGGCCTTTCGGTCGCGCGCCCGGCACACTGTGTAGGGAACCCAAAGCCCATGAAGGCGCTTACAAAGGTCACCCGGTCGATCAAGCCGGCCGAGGTGGAAAAGAAATGGCATGTCATCGATGCCGACGGCCTGGTGGTCGGTCGCCTGGCGGTGATCATCGCCAACTTGCTGCGTGGCAAGCACAAGCCAACGTTCACCCCGCATGTCGATTGCGGTGATCACGTGATCGTGATCAACGCCGACAAGGTCAAGTTCACCGGCAACAAGCTGAAGGACAAGATCTATTACAAGCACACCGGCTATGCCGGCGGGATCAAGGAACTGACCGCGGGCAAGCTGCTCGGTGGTCGTTTCCCCGAACGCGTGGTGGAAAAGGCGGTTGAACGCATGATCCCGCGCGGACCGCTTGGCCGCGCCCAGATGCGCGCGCTGCATCTCTACAACGGCACCGACCATCCGCATGCGGGCAACCAGCCCGAAGTGCTCGATGTCGCGTCGCTCAATCGCAAGAACAAGGTGGGTGCATAATGGCTGACACCGATACCGTTTCCAGCCTGGCCGATCTGAAGGATCTGGCTGCTGCTGCCCCCGCCGAAGACACCGGCGATGTGGCACCCGTGGTCCGCACCGGCCCCCCGGCCGTGCTGCGCGAACGCGAAATCGATGCGCAGGGTCGTTCCTATGCCACCGGTCGCCGCAAGGACGCCGTGGCCCGCGTGTGGATCAAGCCCGGCTCGGGCAAGATCACCGTCAACGGCCGCGATCAGGAAGTCTATTTCGCCCGCCCCACGCTGCGTCTGGTGATCAACCAGCCGTTCCAGGTGGCCGGTCGCGATGCCCAGTACGACGTGATCTGCACCGTCAAGGGCGGCGGTCTGTCGGGCCAGGCCGGTGCGGTCAAGCACGGCATCGCCCAGGCGCTGTCGAAGTTTGAACCGGCGCTGCGCAGCGCGGTCAAGGCCGCAGGCTTCCTGACCCGCGACCCGCGCGTTGTCGAACGCAAGAAGTACGGCCGGGCCAAGGCGCGCAAGAGCTTCCAGTTCTCGAAGCGTTAAGTCGCTCGCGAAACGGCAAACGGAAAAAGCCCGGGGATTTCCCCGGGCTTTTTTCTTGGGCGCAAGGCGCAGCGGACGGGCGGAAGAGATGACTGCGCCGACATTACTGCATCAGCGCGCGCCCGGTCACCCCCTGCTCTTTGTCAACCGCCTGCTGCACAAGCCGGTGATAGGCAAAGCGCTCTTCCATCCGGTCTGTCTCGTCATTGCTCGGGAAATCGGCAACCGTCGCGACAATCAGCTTGCGCTTTGGATCGACGAAGATCGTCTGCCCGAAATGCCCGACAGCCGAGTAGCTGCCGTCGTCATAGGTCCACCACTGATAGCCATAGCCACGTCCGGGATGGCCGATGTCGCGCTGCTTGTGCGTCGCGGCCGCGATCCAGCCGTCGGGCAGGATCGATCGTCCGTCGATCTTGCCGCCGTCCATCATGAACTGGCCCATCCGCGCATAGTCGGCGAGCGACGAGGACAGGCAGCAACCACCAATCTCCCGCCCCGATTTGTCGAGCACCCAAAATCCGGGAAGCGCCATATAATGGCTCCAGATTTTCTCGCTGAGGTATTGCGCCAGCGGCTTGTGCGTCGCGCGCATGACGAGGACACCGATCAGCCCGGTTTCGGCGGTATTGTAATGCCACACCGTACCCGGTGCGGCGGCACGCGGTTGCTGCTTCAATTGCGCGACAATCTGCTCCAGGCCCTGGGTGGTCGGGAAATCCGCCATTTTGCCGACATCGGAGTGCGGATCGGCATAATCCTCGTTCCATTTGACGCCCGATGACATGGTTAGCACCTGCTGGACGGTCACCCCGTCATAAGCCGAGCCCTTGAATTCGGGAATGATATCGGTGACCGGCTCACCGATGCTTTTGATATAGCCATCCTTGATGGCCGCGCCGACCAGGGTCGAGGTGAAGGACTTGGCGACCGAAAAGCTGGTCCAGCGGCTGTTGGCATCGTAACCCATGCCGTAGCGCTCGAAACGGATCTTGCCATCAACGATGATCAGCGTTCCGACCGCGCGCTGATGGTCGAAAAACCGATCCATATCAAATGGCGTCTTGCCGTCAGCCGCGAACAACGAGAGCCCAGGCCCCTGGCTGAACGCGTGCGGCGTCGCGCTTGGCGTCATCACATGCGACTTGACCTGCGGCAGTTCATCCAGGTGACCAAAGGCATAGTCGCGCTGCGCAACCGTCCATTGCAGCACGTCGCGATCCTTGGGCGCGTGCATTGCGAAATAGAGAAAGTCGCGCTTGGCATAGGCCCCAGCCCCAAGCGCCATGATCACACCAATGCCAACCGCCGTCCAAGCTCCCCAGCGCATCCTGCATCCCCCATGCTAACATTGTTGTAGATAGCGTAGCGGCTTGGTTTGCGCGACACAAGTCGCCCGCCAACCAACAGACGAGAAGCACAGCCAAGCGCCAAAGTCTTGAAAACGCTTTGAAAGTGCCGAAATTCTACATTTTAAGACTGACTTTCAAGGCTTTGAACAGGCGCGCGCGATCGAAGCGCCAAGCGCGAACCCTGCGCATTTCGGCCGGACAGAGATGCGCAAAGGGGGTCTGCAATGGCCCCCTTTGTGCCTGCCTTCGGGCGGCGGCCGTGCACCAACCCCGGCAGCCGGTTCCAGCCATGAGTCAGGACGATGCCCAGACCGATCGCCGCGCCCAGCTTGACCAGCCAGGCGCCATCCCAATGCCCCCCCGGCACACGCTTGATCACCATGAAATTGCACAAATAGATAAACAGCGTCGATGATGCCACCAGTCCCAGCGGACGGTGCAGCCAGCGCGGCAGCGGCATACGCGGCGTCAGCGCCAGCAGCCCCGCGCAGACCGCGAAAAGCACGCCGGTGTCGTCGAACACGTCAGTCAGGCGCCAGGCCTCGACAAGACTGGCCAGCATGGTTGCCGCTATCAGCGCAAACAGCCATCCCCGACGCCACACGCTGTCGGCTTGTGCAATCAGCGCGCCGAGCGCCAGCAACCAGAACCATTTGAACGGCGCAACATCCCAGAACTGCGCCGGACCGCGCGGGCCCAGCCCGTTCCAGATGCCGCTCTTGATCTGGATCGCGGCGACCAGCAGACCGATCGCCAGCACGATCAGATCGCGCCGGAACCACACGTCGCCGGAATTATCCGATCCGCCGCGCAGCCAGCGGGCCTGGGCCAGGGTGATCAGGCCATAGAGCGCAAGATTGGCGGCCAGCACATCGAGGTACCAGAACGTCGCGCTCTCATTGGCGGGATCGTGCCAGAACGTGCCGAGCAGAACGACATCGGGCAGCCACAGCCGGTGCTGGACTATCTGCAGCCCCGCCTGCCACAGACCCGCCGGAACACCGAACTTCAGCACCAGCCGGAACACCGGTTGCAGATTTTGGCGCGCACGGATCAAGGGCCGGGTAAAGCGGCTGAAACTCATCCCCGAAACGACAAACAGCGCCGATGTCGGTCGCGCATCGACGAACATGCCCAGATGGGTGATCACCACCAGTACGATGGCGACCGCGCGCACCAGCAACGTGGTGTCAAAGCCGGGAAAGCGTGGTGTTGCACCAACCTGGGCGCCACGATCCACCTGCTGTGCCAGCGCGCCCAGCGGGATGTCCTGCCAGGTGTCCGGCAACGGGCCGAGCAAGGCCTCGAGCGCGATCGCCACGCGCACGAATGACAGCGAATCCCCGCCGATTTCGACAAAGCTCTGGCCGGGATCGACGCTCGCCCCGGGCAATTCGCGCCGGACGCAATCGATGATGGCGGCTTGCGCTGGCGACATCGGCGCGGGCCGATCGGGGCGCGGTGTGGCAGGCGCGGTGATTTCGAGCGTGCCGAGGGCCTTTCGATCGAGCTTGCCGTTGGGCAGATAAGCCAGGTGATCGATCACCACGATGCGCGACGGGACCATCGCATCGCTCAACTGCCGGCGCAGCGCGTCACGCAACCCGGCGGCAAAATCGCGCTGCGCGTCCGCCGCGACCGGCGCGTCAGGCACGACAAAGCCGATCAGCACTTTGTCGCCTCCCGCCAGGGTGCGCGCCGCCACTGCCGCATCGCGCACTTGTGGCAAGTGTATGAGCCGGTTTTCGATCTCGCCGGGTTCGATCCGCACCCCGCGAATCTTGATCTGCGCGTCCATGCGGCCAAAGATTTCGACTTTGCCGTCCGCACGATAGCGCCCGAGATCGCCGGTGAAATAGAGCAGGTCTTCGGGATCGTCGTTGCGGGTGTTGCGCAGGAACGCTTGCGCAGTCAAATCGTCGCGGCCCAGATAGCCGAGCGCACGGTAGGGCGTGCGGATGGCGATCTCGCCGGTTTCCCACAGGCCGCACAGATGCGCGCGGTCGCGCATGATCGCCACATTGACACCCGGCTGTGGCATGCCGACCGGCTGCACACCGGGCTCGATCCGCTCGACACGGTGCGCCAGCTTGGCCAGGGTCGTCTCGGTCGGGCCATAGAGGTTGACCATTGTGGTATGGTCGCCCGCCGCGTCGCGAAACCGCGCCAGCAGCGTATCGGTCAACGGCTCGCCGGCGAAAAACACGAATTTGATCGCCGAAAAGGGCCGCATTCCTTCGTCGGCATAAAGCCACGCGCGCATCAGCGACGGCACGCAATGCATCACACCAATCGCCTGATCGGCGAACCAGCGCAGCATCCGGCCCGCATCGAGCAGCATGTCGCGCGGGGGGATATGCAAAGTCGCTCCGCTGGTCAGCGGAAACAGCACGTCGCGCAACACCACATCGAACGACAGCGCGGTGATCTGCGCGGCGCGGTCGCCCGGCCCGATCGGAAACTGCGCCCTTTGCCAGTCGAGAAAATGGGCGAGGCCCTGGTGGGTGCCCAGCACCGCCTTGGGCGTGCCGGTGCTGCCGCTGGTAAAGAACACATAGGCGGCCGCGCGGTCACCCGGCACGAAGGCGGCCGCCGCCGCCTCGGGCATCGCGGCAAGCACCGCATGTGTCGGCCATTCGGCAAAATCCAGCCCGTCAACCGGATCGATGCCGGGGCGGATGTGCGCGGTGAAACGCGGGGTGAGCGTCTGTGCCAGCAGATCTCGGCGCGCCGGCGGCAGCGCGCAATCGATCGGCGCCACGACCCCGCCCGCCGCCAGCGTGGCCAGCATCGCGGCGATCATGCCGAAACTCATGAACCCGGTGATCGCCACGATATCACCGGGTTGCAGGCCCGCCGCCTGCAGACGCGCAGCGCCATGCCGCACCACGCGCGCCAGTTCGGCATAGCAATAGGCCCGTTCAGCGGTGACCAGCGCCAGCGCCTCGGGGTGGCTTTGCGCCCGGCGCAGCAGAGTGTCGGCGACCGGTTCGAACCGATCCCGCCGGATCGGCCGCGACAAGTCGGGCAGGATGGCGCGCGCCGTGTCGGTCACCAGTTCAAGCGCATTGGCGGCCAGATCGGGCCGGTCGGTCAATGCGCCGACCACGCAGGCGATCTTTTGCAGGACATCGCGGGCCGTCGACCGGGCGACCGTGCCCGCGTCGACATGCAGGCTCAGCCAGCGGCCCGCGTCCTGGTGCACCAGCGTCAATTGGCCCGCATGGGCCAGACCGGCAGGACCACCCGCACAAATCGCCAGATCGAGCGCATGCTCGTCCGCCTGCGCGCTTTCGTGCAACGACTCGCGCAAGGCGGCCAGAGTCGCGTGCGGCGCCAGATCGGCACTGATATAGCCGCGCCGCCCCGAGGCCGCGTGCCGCCACGCCCCCGCGCGTGCCAGCCCCAGCATCCGCCCGCATACGAATAGCGCCGCAAAGGCGATGCTGTCGTCATCAACCGATTGGTGCAGGCGCAACGACACGGTCAACCATTGCGGTGCCCGACCCGTCAGCGCGCGATCGACCGGCAGCGCCGCCGGGCCGTGGGGCGCCAACGGATTTGCGACTTTGCCGGGCCCAACCACTCGGGTATCTTCAGCCAGGAATATTGTCATTTCCGATCAATGTCTTCATCCAGGCTGTGGTTCGTCATGCGGCTTGGCAAAATTCCCGCGCCAGACCGATGCCTTGCCCCATCTCGCATGGTTTAATTCGAAATTACAATAGGTTGCCTATAAGGTAGCAAGGTTCGCCGTGGCTTGCGGACAACCGGACTGGCAAATCTCCAAGTAAGGAATTGGTTTTTATAAGCATTCTTACCTATGAGTTTTTCCCGAGCATGGCGGCTGCGATCTTGGTGGTTGAAACCGGGCCCGTGCCGCAGACAGTATCCCGCCACACCACCGCAAGGGGCCAGCAACGATGTCGCACAACCGGAAAATCGCCAGACTGGGCGTTCGCCTGCTCGCCGCCAGCGCGCTCGTGCTGGGCCAGACCGTGCCCGGCCATGCACAGGCCGACGCGGCAACCCAGTGGTGGGCCGATATCAGCGCGATTGCCGCCGACAGCAACGAAGGGCGGCAGACCGGATCGCCGGGCTATCTGCGCGCGGCGCAATATGTGATCGCGCGGTTTCAGGCCGAAGGCCTCAGGCCTGCCGGGGTGGACGGCTATTGGCAACCGGTCGCGTTCGAACAGCAAGTGGTCGATCAGGCCGCATCGCGCGCCACACTGATCGCCCAAGACGGCACGCGCACCGAGTTGCAGGTGGGCGAAGACGCGCTGATCGCCGCGGGCGGCGCGCCGCGCCCGGCGCAGATCGACGCGCCGCTGGTGTTCATCGGCTATGGGCTGCATCTGCCCGCACAAGGCCACGACGATTTTGCGGGCGTCGATCTGAAGGGCAAGATCGCGGTGGTGATCAGCGGCGGCCCTGCACACATTTCTGGCGCGATCAAATCGAATGCCCGGTTTGCGCGCACAAGGCTGCTGGGCGAACGCGGCGCGGTCGGGTTGATCACGCTGACCACGCCGCGCCAGATCGAAATCCCCTGGGCACGGCAGAAATTGCTGGCCCGGCAAAGCGGGATGTATCTGGCCGAGGCAAAGCTGCGCGACACGCCCGACGATTTCTTTGCCGCCAGCATCGACCCCGACAAGGCCGAAACGCTGTTCGCCGGATCGGGCCACAGCTTTGCCGAGGTGTCCGCCGCTGCCGATGCGTCGCGCACGCTGCATGCCTTTGACCTGCCCGTGCGGTTGCAGGCATCGGTTGCCGCGCATCGCGACGAACTGACCTCGCCCAATCTGGTGGCCAGGCTGGACGGGCGCGATCCGGCGCTGGCGGCGCAATATGTGGTGATTTCGGCGCATCTCGATCATCTCGGGATCGGCGCGCCGATCAATGGCCATGCGATCTACAACGGGGCGATGGACGATGCGTCGGGCGTGGCGACGGTGTTGGACATCGCGCACCGGCTGGCCCACGCGTCGGTGCGGCCGCGCCGGTCGATCCTGTTCGTGATCGTTACCGGCGAGGAAAAGGGCCTGTTGGGATCGCATTACTTCGCGATGCGCCCCACCGTGCCAGACGGGGCGATTGTCGCCGATTTCAATTTCGACATGCCGCTGCCGCTATGGCCACTGAAAAGCGTGCTGGCTGTCGGTGAAGGTGAAAGCACGCTGGGCGCCGATGCCCGTGCCGTGGCGGCGCACCAGGGGTTGACCCTGGCGCCCGATCCGCTGCCCGATCGCAACGTGTTCATCCGCACCGACCAGTTCAGCTTTGTCCGCCAGGGCATTCCGTCGCTGGCGTTCAAATTCGGCTTTGCCCGCGACACGCCCGAATTCCGGATCGAACACGACTGGCGCGCCAACCGCTATCATTCGCCCGCCGACAATCTGGACCAGGGCGGCGTGCTGAAGGACGAAGCGGTCAAGCTCGATGCCTTCGTCGCCGATCTGGCCCAGCGCGTGGCCGACAGCGACACCCGTCCGCAATGGCTGGCGACCAGCATTTTCGGGCACTGAAAAAGCCCTTGTTAACCGCCCGCGCGTAGTCTTGCGGGCATGTTCTTTCCGGGGCCAAAGCTCAACACGCTGTTTGCCAGCCGCTGGAAGGCGTTGCTGTGGGCGGCGGGCGTGCTGTTGACCGCCTATTGCACCGTGCCGTCAGCCGACGAGACCAATGCGGAAGACAACGCGGCGCCGCACGCCGACGGCAAACCCGCGACATCGCCCTGGGCGCGCGATCCGGCGCCGGTCAAATAGGCCGCCCGGCTTACCCGATCAGGCGGCGCAGCGCGCGATTGCTGGGCCGTTCGACCAGACGGAACATCGCAAACGCCACCGCCACCGCCGCCAGCACCGCGACCAGTGTGGCCAGCACACCCAGCGGATCGGGGCCAAAGGCGTGGATCTTGCGGTTCACCGCCTCCAGCACATAAGGGTGCAACAGATAGAGCGAATAGCTGGCATCGCCGACCAGCAGCAGCGTAGTCGGCCAGCGCGCCCGGCCCGCCAGCGCGAGCAGGGCCAGCAACAGGCCCGCGCTGATAATCCCGCTCCACGGCAGCGACCCGGCCAGCGCGTGTTGTGCACCCGCCAGCAACACGCCGAACAGGGCAGCGGCACTCAGCCAGGCAAGCCACGCCGGGATGCGCTGCAGCGCTTCGCCCGCGCGGTGCCAGATCAGCCAGGCGCCGATCCCGCAGGCAAAGTTGAGCACCATCGGCCGCGTCCAGAAATCGAGCGGATCGCCCAGCGGCACGCACCACGGGTGCAACAACGCGGCGGCGATCAGCACACCCAGCGCGATCAGCGGCGCCAGCCGGTTCGAAATTGCCAGGCATCCCGCGAACACGACATAGAAAAGCGCCTCGTAATTGAGCGTCCAGCCCAGGAACAGCAGCGGCATGTCCGCACCATCGGCACGCAGATAGGGCCAGAACAGCAATGATCGCAGCAGGTTGGTGGCGCTGGCATGGGACGCCGGCACCAGCGCGGGCGCCAGCACCGCCAGCGCAAACACCCCGCCCGTCGCCAGCCAGTACAGCGGCACCACGCGCGCCACCCGCCGGGCCAGAAAATGGCGCGGATCGTGCGCGGCGGCATGGCAGATCACAAACCCCGAAATGACGAAGAACAGCTCCACGCCAAAGCTGGCAATGCCGGTCCAGTGGCAATGGAACACCACCACCGCCAGCGCCGCCACCGCGCGCAGCACTTGCAGGCCATCCAGCCGCGCGGGCGCCTTGTCTGCCAAAGTCGGTGTCATCGCCGCTGGCAGTATCAGCGCGCGCCCAACAAACCCTTTACGAACCGCATATTTGAAAGAGTCTGATCGGAAATTCCGGCTTCGCCAAAATTTCCGAAGGCCGCACCGGCCCGCTCCCCCACCCGACCACCCACAGGGTACTGTCGTCGGGCGGTCGGGTGGGGGAGCGGGCCGGTGCGGCCTTCAAAATTCGCTCTTTCGCGAATTTTGAATCAGACCCTAAAACCGGTTGCGCCTGATACCGGAATGCGGCAGCCCCTGCGTCAATTGCCATTGGGAGAGACATCGATGCCGCTGCGCCTGCCCCATTTCCTGATCGCCGCCAGTGCCCTGGCGCTGGTCGGCACACCAGCGCTGGCCGCCGACAAGGTCGAAACAGCGGCGCCCGGCCCCGATGTGATTTTCAAGGAAGGGCAAGTCGAATCGGCAGGCACGGTGACGGTCAAGGGCCAGGCGATCGGCTATACCGCTGTGTCGGGCACGATTGTCGTCCATCCCGACGGCTGGGACGACACCGCCTGGCGCGAACGCGCCGCGCGCGATCCGGGCAAGGCTACCGACGCCCGGCCCGAACCCGATGCCGAAGCCTCGATGTTCTATGTCGCCTATTTCAAGAAGGGTGCGCCTGCGGCCAATCGCCCGATCACGTTCCTGTTCAACGGGGGGCCGGGTTCGGCGACGGTGTGGCTGCACATGGGCGCTTTCGGCCCGCGCCGGGTGCTCACGCGCGATGACAGCCATACCCCGGCGGCGCCTTATACACTGGTCGACAACGATGCCAGCCTGCTCGATGCCAGCGATCTGGTGTTCATCGATGCGCCAGGCACCGGCTTTTCGCGCATTGCCGGCAAGGACAAGGAAAAGGCGTTCTGGGGCATGGATGCCGATGCCCATGCCTTTGCCAGCTTTATCCAGGCGTTTCTGACCCGCCACGACCGGTGGAATTCGCCCAAATACCTGTTCGGCGAAAGCTATGGCACGCCGCGCGCGGCCATGATCGCGGCGCGCCTGACCACCGACAGTTCGGTCGATCTCAACGGCGTGATCCTGCTGTCGCAGATCCTCAACTTCAATCTGTCGGCCGATGGCGCCTCGCTCAACCCCGGTACCGACCAGCCCTATATCACGGCCTTGCCGACATATGCCGCAACCGCGTGGTACCACAACCGCCTGCCCGGCATGCGCCCGGCCGAACTCGAACCGTTCCTGAAAGAGGTCGAGGCGTTTGCCAGCGGCGATTATGCCAGCGCGCTGCAACAAGGATCGCTGCTCGATCCTGCGAAAAAGCGCGCGATTGCCGAACGCATCGCGGGCTATATCGGCCTGCCGGTGGACTATATCCTCAAATCCGATCTGCGCGTCGAAGGCGGACAATTTACCCAGCAATTGCAGATCGGCAGCGCGCTCACCACCGGGCGGCTCGATACGCGCTTTTCCGGCCCGGCGATCGATGTGTTGAACAAGGAGGCCGATTACGACCCGCAATCGGCGGCGATCAGTTCGGCCTATGTCTCGGTGTTCAACGCCTATGTGCGCGACACGCTGCATTACGGGCAGGGCGAAACCTACAAGCCCGAGGCGCCGGTCGGTGCGTTTTGGAGTTTCGACCACCGTCCGCCGGGGCAGACCGACCCGGTGCGCGGCACCGCCAATGTCATGCCCGATCTGGCCACCGCGATGAAATTCAACCCGCAGATGAAAGTGCTGGTGGCCGGCGGCTATTTCGATCTGGCCACGCCGTACTATGAAGGCTGGTACGAAATGCATCACTTGCAGATCCCCGACAGCCTGCAAGGCAACATCGCGTTCCGTTATTTTCGGTCGGGCCACATGGTCTATGCCAATGCCGATGCGCTGCACCAGTTGCACGACGCGGTGGCCGGGTTCATCGCCCAGACCGACAATCTGCCGCGATAGGTCATGCGCCAGAGTCATAAGCCCCGGCACCGGCAGACAATTTATTTTGACGATGGGGCCAAGAATACAGTGGAGTCACAATCCGATCCGGCGCAGCAGTGCACGCCATGACCCGCACCATCACCGAACCCGCCCGCCAGATCGACGTGATCCATGAAACCGACGTGCTGGTGGTCGGGTCGGGGCCGGGGGGCCTCGCCGCCGCGCTGGCGTCGGCGCGGGCCGGAGCGCACACCACGCTGGTCGAACGCTATGGCTGCTTTGGCGGCAACATCACCCAGGTCGGGGTCGAAGGGTTCGCCTGGTATCGCCACCCTGCGACCATCGACAGCGAAGGCATTGGCCGCGAATTCGAGGACCGCGCCAAGGCAATGGGCGCCGCATTGCCCGAACCCCAGTCGATCAGCCACGCGCTCGATGCCGAAGCGTTCAAATATGTCGCCGACGTGCTGGTGGGCGAAGCCGGGGTCCACCCCATGCTGCACCGCATGTTTGTCGCGCCGATCATGGTGGACGGCGAAATTCGCGGGATCGTGACTGAAAGCAAGGCCGGGCGCGAGGCGATCCTGGCCAGGCGGGTGATCGATGCCACCGGTGATGCCGATATCGCGGCCATGGCGGGCGCACCGGTGTTCAAGACCCCGCGCGAAGAGATGATGAGCGTGTCGGTGATGTTCTCGATGTCGGGCGTCGACAAGGCCGGGTTCATCGCCGCGGTCAAGGCCGACCCGCAGACTTATGCCGACTGGGCCAAGGATGGCGAATGGGCGGTGACCACGGCGGGCAAGGAAGACACGCTGTTTTCACCGTTCCTGCGCAAGCCGTTTCAGGCCGCGCACCGCGCCGGGATTCTGCCCGACGGGCTCAAGACGATTGCCGGAACCTGGGGCACGGTCTCGGATCAGGGCGACCTGACTTATCTCAATCTGGTGCACATGACGCGCGACGGCACCGACCCCGATGATCTGACCAGCGGCGAAATCGAGGGCCGCGCGCAGGCGATGCATGCCATCGCCGCGCTGCGCGCGTTCATGCCCGGCTGCGAAAACGCCAAATTGCGCAATTTCGGCATGACGCTGGGCATTCGCGACACGCGCAAGATCGACGCCGTCTACAATCTGGTCGACGGCGATGTGCGCGGACAAGGCCGGTTCGACGATTCGATCGGGATCTTTCCCGAATTCATCGACGGCTATGGCCTGCTGATCATCCCCACCACCGGCCGCTATTTCCACATTCCCTATCGCAGCCTGCTGCCGCGCAGCGGCCCGCGCAACCTGATCGTGGCCGGGCGCTCGATCGGCGGCGACAAAGTCAGCCACGCCGCCGTGCGCAACATGATGGCCTGCGCCGTGGCCGGCCAGGGCGCCGGGGTGGCTGCGGCGGTCTCGATCCGCCAGGGCCGCGATTTCCACGACGTCGACATGCGCACGATACAGGCCGAACTGCGCCGCCAGGGTGCCCGGATCGACTGATCCGGATGGTTTGTGTTCACTGACGTGAACCGCGGGGCGGGTGGTCTGCGTCGCGCATCGCGCGACCCGATATTACAGCGTCTTGGTCACGCCGAAGAACAGTCCGCGCCGAGGGCCGTATGATGGCGCGCCCACGCCGACCCCGGTGCCGTCGCGAATCTCGTAGATCTTGTCGAACAGGTTTTCGACCACCACGCGCACATCGACCCCGCTGGCGACGAACGTGTGGCCGATCGACAGGTTGACGGTGGCATAGCCGGGCAGATGGTCGCCGTTAGGCACATCGGTGCCATCGGGCAGTGTCAGATCGCGGCGCAGCCCCGAACCATAGACCATGTCGGCGCTGATCTTCGAATGCGCCAGCGCGCCCGATGTCCAGTTGTAGGCGGCGCCCGCCGAGCCGGTCCTGGTCTGATCATGGTCGAGATAGATGTAGTGGGTGGCGATGTAATTCAGTTCGGCCTGGGTAAAATTGTACTGGTTGGAATCGATCTGCGTGCCCTGGCCCTTTTGCAGGGCAAAGTTGCCATAGGCGCTGAACCCGGCGTGGTGATAGTTCGCGGTCAGCTCGGTGCCCATCAACCGGCCCTTGGCATAGTTGAACGGGGTCAGGATGATCGGCGCGCCAAACTGGCCTTCATCGACCAGATGCGTGTCGCGCCGCAGATAGCCGTCGAGACCCACGGTAAAGTCGCGTCCGATCTTCTGCTGGATGCCGATGTCCCAGTAATTCTCACGCTGGGCATAAGAGGCATCGTCGGTGGTGACCGCGGGCGCCAGCGTTGTGTTGGCGACTTGCGCGATGTTGCGGCTGGCCACCAGTTCGAACGGCGCGGGCGCGAAATAGCGGGCATAGCCTGCATGTACGGTGGTGCCGGGCGCGGGCGTCCACACCATGTTGACGCGCGGGCTCAACTGACGCTCGTTGCGCGCGCCATCATTTTCGTCGAACCGGGCGCCATAGTTGAGCACCAGTGTGTCGAACACATGCCATTCGTCCTGCAGATAGGCGCTGTAGGTCCGCTGGCTGACGTCGGTGATATAGACCAGCGATTCAGGCGGCCCGTCGATCAGGCCCGCGTCGTTGACCGGAAAGACGTTGCTGTTGGTGTTGCTCTTCGACTGGTCGTGTTCGAACAAGGCGCCGAACCGCAAGGTGTGATGGCCGCTGA
This sequence comes from Novosphingobium sp. FSW06-99, assembly GCF_001519065.1. Lineage (GTDB taxonomy): Bacteria > Pseudomonadota > Alphaproteobacteria > Sphingomonadales > Sphingomonadaceae > Novosphingobium. The sequence goes on along the minus strand of NZ_KQ954254.1, from coordinate 236,231 downwards.
TCTTGTATGAACCATCGACCTGCCCGCCGAACACGGTGTCCTTCTTGCTGGCCGCCTGGGCCAGACCGTTGAACAGCAGTTCGCCGACATAATCGGGGTGATAATCGAGCGCTGCGAAGCGCGCAAACGCCGAAGCCTGGACCGAAAAGGCCCCCGCGCTGTGTAGCCAGCTCAACGCGCCGAACCCGAAGGTCTGCAATTGCTGTTCGTTGAGATCGGCACTGTTGAAGCTGGTTACGCCGTTGACCGCCACCGGATTGCCATTGGCGTCGGTCTGCGATCCGACCAGATCGGTCGGCCCCGCCGGGTTGGGGATCTGGTAATGCTGGTTGGAATAGCCGCCGGTGAACGCGATGCGGTCGCTGTCGCCGATGATGCGGTCGATATAGCCAAACCCGCTGAACTGTTCGGTGTTGTCGTGCACCGCGGTATAGCTGCTGTTGACGTTGTCGATGCCCAGATCGCTGTGCTTGTAGTCGCCCGACACAAACCACGTCGTCGGGCCCGAACTGCCGGTGATCTGGATGCTGGGCTCGATCGTGTCGTGGCTGCCGCCATAGATCCCGACCGTGGTCTCGTCCTTCAGCCCCGATTTCGTGGTGATGTCGAGAATGCCCGCCGTACGCAGGCCATATTGTGCGGGCAGCGTGCCGGTGACCAGCGAGATCGTTTCGATCAGGCGCGGCGACAAAGTCTGGCCGAACACCGCGATGCTTTCGGGAATGATCACGCCGTTGATGCGATATTGTACGCCGTTGTGTTCATCGCGCACGTGGAACTGGCCGAACTGGTCCTGGCTGACGCCGGGCATCTGCAGGATGATGTCCTGGATCGGCTGGTTGTCGCTGCCCGGCAAGTTCTGGATCGCCGCGCTGTCGAGCGTGTAGGTCGATGCGCCAAGGCTGGGCTTGATGCTTTCGCGCGCATCGTCGAGCCGGTGCGCGGTGACCACGATCTGTGACGAGGCAGCGGGGTCGGCGGCCGCTTGATCGGTGGCATCGGCATGGGCCGCCGGGGCGCCGACCAGCGCAAGAACACAGGCGGCGCGGGCGGATTGCCCCAGAAGGCGTCGGTTAAACTTGATCATACGCTTGGCGTGTTTCCAGATGGCTTGGGCCGATGGCCCGAATTATGTGCAACTGCAATATGGATGTTATAATATAACACAAGCCCCCATCGCGGGAGATTTCGCCGGGACTCGGCAAAGATATATCTTTTCCTCTTGTCAAATTGGGCATCCGATATATCTTAGATGCATTCGAAAGAATCAACCGGAACCCCGCCGTGAACCGTCTTGCTGTCCTGCGCCGTCGTCTCGGTCTGCCGCATCTTCAAGGAATCCCGATGTCCCGTCACCAGATCATCCGCCAACGCCATGACACCCGCCGCCGCACGCTGACCGTCGCCTCGATCGAGGCGCTGGGCGATCACATGCGGCGGATGGTGTTTACCTCACCTGAACTCCACGATTTTGTCAGCGCTTCGGCGGATGATCATATCAAACTGTTCTTCGCCACAGCCGATGGCGAAACGGTGATGCGCGATTTCACCCCGCGCCGGTTCGACACCGCCAAGGGCACGCTGACGATCGATTTCGCGTTGCACGATGCCGGGCCCGCGACGCAATGGGCCGCCGCTGCGCAAGTGGGCGACACGCTGGCGATCGGCGGCCCGCGCGGATCGGCGGTGGTGCCCGACGATTTCGACTGGTACCTGTTGATCGGCGATGAAACCGCGCTGCCCGCGATCGGCCGCCGGGTCGAGGAACTGCGCAGCGGCGTACCGGTGATCACGCTGGGCCTGGTCAACGGTGCGGACGACGAACAGACCTTTGCCACCCATGCCAAATGGACCGGCCATTGGGTCCATCGCGCCGGAACCGACGCCAGCGACACCGATCTGCTGCTCGAAGCCTTGTGGAACATCGCGCTGCCACGCAGCGAAGGCTTTGTGTGGATCGCCGCCGAAACCGCCGTGGCCAAGGCGCTGCGCAGTCATCTGCTCGACCGACTGGGCCACCCGCGCGAATGGCTCAAGGCGGCGGGATACTGGACGCGCGGGCACGCCGATGCGGCCGACAAGGCGCTCGACGGGTAAGCCTATTCGGGTTTTGCTGAATGCCCTTTGCCTGCTAGTCCTTTCAGTGGGACACTAGGCAAAGGGTTTGTAATGATACGCAAAGGGGTCTGCCACCGGGCCGTGGCGATGGCATTCATGCTGGTGCTGGCGCCGCTCGCACAGGCCGCCTCGCCCGAACCGGCGGCGGCGGATCATGGCATGGTGGTCACCGCGCACCGGCTGGCGACCGAGGCAGGGCTCGATGTCCTGCGCCATGGCGGCAATGCGATCGATGCGGCGGTGGCGGTCGGCTATGCGCTGGCCGTGACGTTTCCCGAGGCGGGCAATCTGGGCGGCGGCGGGTTCATGACCGTGCGGCTGGCCGATGGCACCTCGCGGTTCCTCGATTTCCGCGAAACCGCGCCGGGTGCGGCGCGCGCCGACATGTATCTGGATCAGGCGGGCGCGGTGATCCCCGGCAAATCGACGCGCGGCTGGCTGGCGGCGGGGATTCCGGGCACTGTCGCAGGCCTTGAATATGCCCGCACGCATTGGGGCAGCCGCCCGCGCGCCGACCTGCTGGCCCCGGCGATCCGGCTGGCGGGTGAAGGCTTTGTGCTCGACCGCGGCGATGCCGAAATGCTGAACGAGGCGGCTGGCGAACTGGCGAAAGATCCGGCGAGCGCGGCGATCTTTGTCCACGATGGCGGCCATTGGCACGCGGGCGACCGGCTGGTGCAGGCCGATCTGGCCCATGCCTTTCACCTGATCGTCGATGGTGGCCCCGATGCCTTTTACAAAGGACCGATCGGCGCGGCGATGATCGCCGCCAGCCGCGCGCATCGCGGCATTTTCGCGGCGGCCGATTTCGCCGGTTATGCGGTGCGCGACATGAAACCGCTCGAATGCGACTATCGCGGCTATCATGTGATTGCCGCGCCGCCGCCCAGTTCGGGCGGCGTGGTGATCTGCGAGACGATGGGCATCCTGTCGGGCTATCCCATGGCCCGGTTCGGGTTCCATTCGGCCGATGCGACCCAGGTGCTGATCGAGGCGCTGCGCCGTGCCTACCACGATCGCAACGTGATGCTGGGCGATCCCGACTTCATCAAGGTCGATGCCGCCGCGCTGATCGCGCCCGCCTATACCGCACACTTGCGCGACGGGATCGCCATGGACAAGGCCACGCCCTCGCTGGCGCTGGGCGGCGTGACCGCCAGCCCCGAAGGCCACAACACCACCCATTTTTCGATTGTCGATGCCGCCGGGAATGCGGTCTCGGTGACGTATACGCTCAACGACTGGTTCGGCGCGCATGTCGTGGCGCCGGGCACCGGCATCCTGATGAACGATGAAATGGACGATTTCTCGGCCAAGCCGGGCGCGGCCAATCTCTATGGCCTGGTCGAAGGGCCCAACAACGCGATCGCGCCGGGCAAACGCCCGCTGTCATCGATGAGCCCGACGATCGTGACCAAAGACGGGCAACTGGCGCTGGTCATCGGCACGCCGGGCGGCAGCCGCATCCCGACCGGGGTCCTGCAGGTCATGCTCAACATGATCGATTACGGCATGACCCTGACCGAGGCGATCGAGGCCCCGCGCATCCACCAGCAATGGCTGCCCGATGTGACCTATTACGAACGCTATGGCCTGTCGCCCGACACGCTGGCGATCCTGGCCGCGCGCGGCCAGAAAATGGTCGAACACCGCCACGGCAACCACGTCGCGGCGATCGTCGTGGGGGGCCCGCGCATTGCCGGGACCACGCCGCCGCCGGCCGATGACGAAGGGATCGAGATCGCGCCCGCGCGTCTGTTCGGCGCAATCGACCCCAGATTGCCGATGGGATTGGCGCAAGGGTATTGAGCGGCTAAGCTGTCGGCTTATGGCCATGCTGCCGCTTCCTCCGACGCCGTTCTTCGGCAACAAGAACCGTGCGTTCTGGCGCCTGCAATTCCTTGGCTGGGGCGGGGCGATGTTGCTGCGCGCGATGTCCAGCCTGGCCAATGCGGTGCCGTGGTCGTTCCTGATCATCGTGATCATCGCCACGATCACCGGGTTTTCGATCTCGCTGATCCTGTCGGTGATCTATCGCGCGCTGATCAACCGGCGCGCGCTGATCACCTGGGGCGTCACGTCGGTGGTGCTGGCGATTGCGGTCGGGCTCTATGCCTTTATCGATTCCTGGGTGGTCAGTCTTTATCGCATCAACGCCGAATCCAGCTTTGCGCAACTGTTCCTGGGGGTGTTCTATCTCGATCTGACGCTGCTGGGTGCCTGGTCGGCGCTCTATTACGCGATCAATTTCTATATCCAGGTCGAAGAACAGAACGACCAGTTGCTGCATCTGGAAAACCAGGCCACCAGCGCGCAACTGGCCATGCTGCGCTATCAGCTCAATCCGCATTTCCTGTTCAACACGCTCAATTCGATCAGCACGCTGGTGCTGCTCAAACAGACCGAACCGGCCAATGCCATGCTGTCGCGGCTGTCGGCGTTCCTGCGCTATACGCTGATCAACGAGCCCACTGCGCAAGTGACCGTGGCGCAGGAAGTGGAAACGTTGAAACTCTATCTTGATATTGAGCGCATGCGGTTTGAAGAGCGGCTGCGCACCCGATTCGATATCCACGATGCCGCCCGGGCCGCCCTGATGCCGTCGCTGCTGTTGCAACCGCTGGTCGAAAACGCGATCAAGTATGCAGTCAGCCCGCTGGAAGAAGGCGCGGAAATCACCGTCCATGCCGATGTCATCGGCACCGTGCTGCGGATTGTCGTGTCGGACACCGGGCCGGGGCTGGAACCCGATGAAGACCCCGCCGACTTGTTCGGGATCAACCACGATCAGCAACGGCCAGGCACCGTCTCGACCGGGGTGGGGCTTGCCAATATCCGCGACCGGCTGGTGCAGGCCTATGGCGACAGCCAGCGGTTCACCATCTCCACCGGGGCCGATGGCGGGTTTGTGGTGACCATCGAATTGCCGTTCGAAATGCGGGAACCGGCCCCCGCTCCGGCGCGATCTGTTCATCCTGCGCTAAACCCCGCCACCGCATGATGCCAAGTCCCGCCCGGTCCAAGGAAACGCCATGACCATCCGTACTATTCTGGTCGACGATGAAAAGCTGGCCATCCAGGGCCTGCAACTGCGGCTTGCCGCGTTTCCCGATGTCGAAATCATCGACACTTGCGCCAACGGGCGCGAAGCCATACGCAAGATCAAGACCGAAAAGCCCGATCTGGTGTTTCTCGACATCCAGATGCCCGGCTTTGACGGGTTCAGCGTGGTAAAAGGCGTGATGGAAATCGATCCGCCGCTGTTCGTGTTTGTGACCGCCTATTCCGAACATGCGCTCAAGGCATTCGAAGCCAACGCGGTCGATTACCTGCTCAAACCGGTCGATGAAGACCGGCTGGCCGACGCGCTCGACCGGGCCCGCACGCGGCTGGCAGAAAAACGCGGGCTGGAAGAAGTCGAAAAGCTGAAGAACGTGCTGGCCGAAGTCGCGCCCGATGCGATGCCCGAAATGGTCGACGATGGCGAACATGCCGCCGGGCGGTTCGAAAAGCTGATCAACATCAAGGATCGCGGCCAGATCTTTCGCGTCGATGTCGATTCGATCGAACGCATCGAGGCCGCCGGCGACTATATGTGCATCTATACCGGCGACAATTCGCTGATCCTGCGCGAAACAATGAAAGACCTTGAACGGCGGCTTGACCCGCGCGTGTTCCAGCGCGTCCACCGGTCAAAGATCGTCAACCTCGACCAGGTGCGCCAGGTCCGCCCGCACACCAACGGCGAATGCTTTCTGGTGCTGCAATCGGGCGCCGAAGTGAAAGTAAGCCGATCGTACCGCGATGTGGTGGCGCGGTTCGTGCACTGATCACCGGTGCCGTCAATCGACCTGTTCGACGCGCAGACAGGCGATGAAGGAATTGTTGGCACCGACCTGGCGGTGCCAGACCTCGAGCACGTTGTAATAGCGGAAATAGCCCTCGGTATCGCGCGACAGGCCATCGCCACTGCGCGGCAGAAACGCGAAATCGGCCACGAACAGCGGGCGATCCATGTCCTCGCCCGCGAAAACCTCTACCAGCGCCATCACCCGTTTCCTTCATCAAGATCGATCGGCACGAACTGCGCGAACATCTGCGCCGCCTCGGCCAGATCGCGCAAGGGCACATAATCGCACACTTGCGCATAGCGGCCCCACATCGCCAGCACATCGGGATGTTCGTGCGCGCGGGCAATGGCCCCGTCGCACCATTCGAACACTTCGACAATCGTGCCGTCGCCCGCGCGCATCGCCAGCGCCGGACGATCGGTGGCAAGGCCCCAACGGCGCAGATCGGGCACATGATCGCGCACCAGATCGATCAGCGCCACTTCGCACCCCGGTTTGGGCCGGTATGCCACGATCACCATATCACCCATGCCTGTGCTCCTTGTTGTCTCAGTGTCTGACCCGAAACTCGCGTTTCGGGAAGTCGGCACCGGCCCGCTCCCCCACCCGACCACCCACGTAAGTGTATGTTATTGGGTGGTCGGGTGGGGGAGCGGGCCGGTGCCGACTTCCCGAAACGCGCCCTTTCGCGCGTTTCGAGTCAGACTCCCAGGTCCGCCGGGCATGCATTTTACCCCTGTTTGGCATTCCCGCGAAGGCGCGAATCCGGTAGCAGGCCTTTAGTGGCGCGATGGCGCCCGGCCATATGCAACGGGGACCCCATGGCGACGGTCTACAATACCAATCATGACAGTTTCACCCTGCCCGGTTTCGACCTCGATGCCTTTGTCGCGAACACGTTCGCCGAAGATCTTGGCGAAGGGCTGCCCGGCGGCGGGCTGGATGTCACCAGCGCCAGCGTGATCCCGGCCGACGCGTGCTTTGCCGGGGTGATGGACAGCCGCGATGCGATCAGCGTGTGCGGCCTGCCGATTGCCGCCGCGTTCTTCCGCGCGCTCGATCCCGCAGCGGACATCGAACTGCTGGTGGACGAAGGCGCGCGCGTTGCGCCAGGCACCGCGCTGATGCGCATCGCCGGGCAGGCCCGCGCGCTGCTGACCGCCGAGCGCAGCGCGCTCAACACCGTTCAGCACCTGACCGGGATCGCCACGCTGACGCGCACTTATGTCGATGCCATGGGCGATACGCGCGCGCGGCTGCTCGATACGCGCAAGACCATTCCCGGCCTGCGCGTGCTGGAAAAGTATGCGGTGCGCACCGGCGGCGGGCACAACCATCGCATGGGGCTGTGGGATGCGGCGATGATCAAGGACAACCATGTTGCCGTGGCGGGCGGTGTGGGCGAGGCGGTGCGCCGCGCGCTCGGCGCAGGCGTGCGCGAGGTGATCTGCGAAGTCGACCGGATCGACCAGATCGAGCCCGCGCTGACCGCCGGGGCGACACGCCTGCTGCTCGACAACATGGGGCCCGACATGCTGCGCGCGGCACTGGCGATCGTGGCCGGGCGCGTGCCGTGCGAGGCATCGGGGGGCGTGCGGCTCGATACGATCGGCGCGATTGCCGCCACCGGCGTCGATTACATTTCGGTCGGACGCCTGACGCAAAGCGCGCCAGCCGCCGACATCGGCCTGGATTTCACCCCGCTATGATCGCGAAAATCCTCTCCCTCGCCCTGCTGGCCAGCGCCGCCCCGGCGGCACTGGCGCAACCGCTGGCGTGCCAGGCGCCCGATACCGTCGCCGCGCCGCCCGCCGCCGTGCCCGACGGGCCGGTACGCCGCTTGCCGATCACCAGCTATGTCCTGTCGCTGATCTGGGCGCCCGACTTTTGCGAAACGCATGCGGGCGATGCCGATGCCACGTTCGAATGCCATGGCAAGGCCGCGCGGTTCGGCTTTGTCTTGCACGGGCTGTGGCCCGATGCGGCACACGGCACATGGCCGCAATGGTGCCCGGCTGTGCCGCCCGCGACCACCCAGGTGCCCGCCAGCGTGACGCGGCAGATGTTGTGTACCACGCCCAGCCCCGCGCTGATCGCGCACGAATGGGCCAAGCACGGCACCTGCATGGCGGCCAGCCCGCAGGCCTATTTCGCGCAAAGTTCGGCGATGTTCCACGCGCTGCACTTTCCCGACATGGCCGCGCTGGCGAAACGCCCGCACCTGACCGCAGGCGATTTGCGCCGCGCCTTTGCCGAAGCCAACCCGCGCTATCCGCGCGAATCGATCGGCCTGCTGGTGCGCGAGGGGACGGCCCTGCAGGAACTGCACTTGTGCCACGATCGCACGATGCACCCCGCACGGTGCGAGTTGCTTACCCCGCCGGACAGCGCAGAGCTGCGGATTACGCCGCCCGCATCTTAACGCCGCTGGTGGAAGAAACTGCGCAACTGTGCCGCGGCTTCGGCTTCGCCCAGCCCGGCATAGACTTCGGGGCGATGTAGTGCGGTGGGCTGATCGAACACCCGTGCGCCGTGTTCCACCGCGCCGCCTTTGGGATCGGGCGCGGCATAATAGACGCGGGCGATGCGGGCATGGACGATCGCGCCTGCGCACATCGCGCAGGGTTCGAGCGTGACCCACAAGTCGCAGCCATCGAGCCGGTCGCGCCCCAGCGCCTGCGCGGCGGCGCGAATCGCCAGGATTTCGGCATGGGCGGTGGGGTCATGACACTCGCGCGGGCCATTGTGCGCCTCGGCCACGATCGCGCCGTCCTTGACCACCACCGCGCCGATCGGCACGGCATCGTGCACAGCGGCGGCGGCGGCAAGGTCGAGCGCGCGGCGCATCGGTTCGGGCAAGGGCCAGCGAGACGTCATCGAATTGCGCTAGCATGTGCGAAGCCCGTGCGCGAATCCTTGACTTCGCCCGCTGAATCGATATGGGCCCCTTTTCCAGATTCACACCCTACGAACACAAGCGAGTTTTCAGCCATGTCGCGCATCTGCGAACTGACCGGTAAGGGCCGCCAAGTCGGTCACAATGTGAGCCACGCCAACAACAAGACCAAGCGTCTGTTCCTGCCCAACCTGCAGAACGTCACGCTGATGTCGGAAAAGCTCGACCGCAGCTTCAAGTTCCGCGTGTCGACGCACGGTCTGCGTTCGGTCGAACACAACGGCGGGCTGGACAACTGGCTGCTGAAGACCAGCGACGACAACCTCAGCCCGCGCGCCGTCAAGGTGAAGCGCGATCTGAAGAAGGCCGTCGCCACCGCCGCCTGAATTGTCTTGCGCGTTGCCGCGCAAGACAATGAAAAAAAGCCCCGCCTTGGCGGGGCTTTTTGCGTTGGGGATCGGTGTGTCCCGCGGCGGACCAGGGTCGGGGGGGCAGTCAATCCAACCGCGGGACATCCGCCGAATGGCGGCCCCGCGATGAATGCCAGATGACTGCCCCGCCCCGTTACCGGTTCAATACCGTTCAGCCGTGACTTCCAGACGACGGAACCCATGGACGAAGTTGGCGCGCACGCGTTCGACCCCGCCCGTCACATGGACGCGCAGTCGCCGTTCGTGCATTTCCTCCAGCAGCACGCGCAATTGCAGTTCGGCCAGCCGTGCCCCGACACAGCGGTGGATGCCGTGGCCAAACGACAGATGCCGCCGCGCGTTGGCCCGCGTGACGATCAGCTTGTCGGGATTTTCAAACACCGTCTCGTCACGGTTGGCCGACAGATACCACATCACCACTTTGTCTCCGGCGGCGATCTGGTGGCCGAACAAATCGGTATCGGCGGTCGCGGTGCGCCGCATATGCGCCAGCGGGGTAACATAGCGCAGGCATTCCTGCACCGTGTTGGGGATCAGCGAGGGATCGCTTTCGAGAATCGCGCGCTGATCGGGAAATGTGTGCAGTGCGTGGATGATGCCCGACATCGTGTTGCGCGTGGTGTCGTTGCCGCCGACGATCAGCAGCACCAGATTGCCCATGAATTCCTGCGGGCTCATGTTGTTCATCGCGGGCGAATGGATCATCATCGAGATCAGGTCGGGGCTGGGCGCCTGCCCCATGCGGCCCATCCACAACAGGCCGAAATAGCGTGCCATTTCCTGCAGGATGGCATGGCGTTCGTCGGTCAGATCGCGCGCCAGCGTCAATTCGACATCGCCCGCCCAGTCGGACCAGAATGTCAGCAGGCGGCGATCATCCCAGGGAAACCCGAACAGGATCGCCAGCATGCCGGTGGTCAGCTCGATCGAGACTTTGTCGACCCAGTCGAACTGTTCCCCGATCGGCAGCGTGTCGAGCAGATGCGCGGTACGCTGGCGGATCTCGCTTTCCATCCGCACGATTTCGGCCGGGGTGAACGCGGGCGCGACTGTGCGGCGTTGGCCGGTGTGTTCGGGCCGGTCCATTGCGATGAACATCGGCAACTGGCGTTCGGCCAGCACTTCAGGCGGGATATCGGCCGGCGGATCGCCGATGGTGATGCCGCCGTGTTTCCACGACGATGAAAACAGTTCGGGCAGCGACTCGACGTGGAGCACCGCCTTGTGCGAGGTGACGTTCCAGTAATCGCCATAGGGCGTGCCGGTCACTTTGTTGACTGGCGCCTGCGCGCGCATCTGCGCAAAGATCGAGCCCCAAGTGTCGTTCAGATAGATGTCGGACCGGCTGACATCCCAGGGATGGGTGTGCACCGGGCGCGCCTGCGGATTGGCGCGCAGCCATTGTTCGAACGCCTGGTTGGCGGTGGGCGCGGTGCGATAGGTAAAGTCGGCGGCGGGGGCAAGCTGCGTGGCCATCTGGAATCCTCCGGCAGGGGCTTGAACCTGCCCCTTTGTGCCCGCACTATTCCCATAACCTACATTGATGTCAATAAGCAATTCAGGCGGGCTGCACCTTGTTCCGGCGCGGCTTTGCCGGGCCCGATTTCATAACCGAACGCCGGAACAGCAGCGCCCCGCCACGCACCATCAGCACCACGCACAGGCCCTGCCAGGCCAGCGCGAGGACATGCGGCATCAGCGCGGAATGTTCCGCCGCATAGGCCAGCATGGCGTATGGCGAACTGATCGGAAACACTTGCGCCACGGTTTCCAGCACCGTGCCCGGCCGCGACAGGGCAAAGCTGGCAAGGAAGAACACGATCAATTGCAGCATCGTTGCGGGCATCGACAGCGTCTGCACTTCGCGCACGGTGTTGGCCATGCCGCCGATCGCCAGGAACATCGATCCCAGCAGCAGATAGGCCATCGCGAAATAGACAAAGCCCAGCCCCAGGAACAGCGGCCAGCCGACCGCCGGCGTGGCCAGCAGCGGGATCGTGCGCATGCCGAACACCACCATCATGCCATAGCCACAGCCCCACACCGCAATGCCGACCATGCTGACCGCCAGCATCGCAAACAGCTTGCCCAGAAACAGCGCGTCCATCGGGATCGAGGCGGCCAGCACTTCGATGATCTTGTTGGCCTTTTCCTCCACCAGATTGGACAGCACCATGCCCGCCAGCAGCATCGTCAGCAGGAACAGCAGCAATTGCCCGGCCTGGGCGGTCACCACCTGGCCATTGTGTTCGTGCGCGGCGGTGGTCACCACCACATCGGTGCGCACCGCAGGCATCGCCACAGGTTCGCCCGAGCGCGCGCGCGCCGCAAACAGCGCGATCATCCCGCGCCATTCATCCGCCCGCCCCTGCGGCGCGGTCAGCACCGGCGCGTCGAGCGTGCCGGTCACCACGGCGGCCAACTGGCGGCGCTTGAGCACGGCGCGGGCATCGAACGTGGCGCCGGGTTCGGTGCGCGCGATCACCTCGAAATCGGGCGCGCCGCCCGGCATCTTGTCGACCATCGCGGCGCGCGCGGCGACCAATTGGTCACCCTGCTGCGCGGGCATGGCGATGCCGATCACCGCCTTGTCGAGATCGTGCTGCACGCTGGCGCCGATCATCCCTGCGAAAAAACCGACGATGATCGGGAACAGTGGGCCGAGCAGAAAGAAGATGAATGCCTTGGAAAACACCACGGCGACGAAATCGCGGCGGGCAATCACCCAGGCGGCGCGCAAACGTTCGGGTATCATTTAACGGCGCCCCTTTCGGCCAGTCGCTTCGACCTCTTCGCGGTTTTCCTCCAGCGCGCGCGCCGCCGCCTCTCCGGCGATGGCAACAAACGCATCGTGCAGCCCGGCGCGTTCGATCGACAGGCTGAGGATGCCCGCATTGCCCTCGATCAGCGCGCGCAACAGCGGCTCGACCCCGGTTTCGGGCAACGTGAAATACCAGAACGCATTGCCCCCGGCCTTCACATCGCAGCGCGCGTCGGCGGGCAGCGCGGCGCGCCAGCCGCCATCGGCGACGCGCGTTTCCAGCCGCACTTGCGGGCGCAAGCGGTCGCGCGCGACATCGACCGGGCCGGCAAATGGCACTTTGCCCCCGGCGATGATCGCCACCTGGTCGCACATCCGTTCGGCATGGGCGATGACATGGGTGGAAAACAGCACGGTCGCCCCGCGCGCCGCAAGGCCGCGGATCAGTTGCTCAAGCCGCCCCTGGTTAAGCGCATCGAGCCCGGAAAACGGTTCATCCAGCACAACCAGATCGGGATTGTGGATCAGCGTGCCGATCAATTGCACCTGCTGCGCCATGCCCTTGGACAACTGGCGGATCTGGCGGTCGGCGGCATGACCCAGACCATACTCGTCGAGCATCTGGCGCGCACGGCGGCGCCCTTCGGCCAGCGGCACCCCGCGCAGCGCGGCCAGGAACGCGATCGCCTCGAACGCCTTCATCGAGGGATAGAGCCCGCGCTCTTCGGGCAGATAGCCGATGCGGCGGGCGACTTCGGTCGGTCGTTCGCTGCCCAGCACACGGCGATAGCCCTGATCGGGATCGATGATCCCCAGCAACATGCGCAGCGTGGTGGTCTTGCCCGCGCCGTTGGGGCCGAGCACGCCATAGATCGCCCCGCGCGGCACCGAAATGTCGACGCCATCGACGGCAATCGTACCATCGAAGCGTTTGACCAGCCCGCGTGCCTCGATCGCGAGGTCCGGCGCGGCATTGCCCATTGCCGACGTTTCCCCCACAAAGCTTGCCATTGGTTCGTATCTCATGACCTGCGCATTAACTCTAGGCGATGAACGGACGGGGCAGCAAGTTTGGTTAACGACGTGTCAGCATTTGCCCAAAGGATCAGGAACGAGGCGCGCGCGCTGGGCTTTGCCGCCTGCGGCTTTGCCGACGCGCGTGAAGACCCCCTGCGCGCCGCGCGGCTGGAACAGTGGCTGGGCGAAGGCTGCCACGGCACGATGGAATGGATGGAGACGCGCCTCGACCATCGCCGTTCGCCCCAGGGCCTGTGGCCCCAGGCGCAAAGCGTGATCGCGCTGGGCATGAGCTATGCCCCCGCCGCCGACCCGCTGGCGCTGGACCGCGTGGCCGATCGGGCACGGATCTCGGTCTATGCCCAGGGCGGGGACTATCACGACGTGGTCAAGCGCGCGCTGAAGGCGCTGGCCCGCTGGATCGTTGCGCAAGACCCCGATGCGGGGGTCAAAGTGTTCGTCGACACCGCGCCGGTGATGGAAAAGCCGCTGGGCGAAGCGGCGGGGCTCGGCTGGCAGGGCAAACACACCAATCTGGTCAGCCGCACGCACGGGTCGTGGCTGTTTCTGGGCGCAATCTACACCACGTTGCCGCTACCCGCCGACGCACCCCACGCCGATCGCTGCGGATCGTGCACCGCTTGCCAGACCGCCTGCCCCACCCAGGCGTTCCCTGCGCCCTACCGGCTCGATGCGCGGCGTTGCGTGTCGTATCTGACGATCGAGCACAAGGGGCCGATCGACCACGAATTTCGCGCCGCACTGGGCAACCGCATCTATGGCTGCGACGATTGTCTGGCGGTGTGCCCGTGGAATTCGTTTGCCCAGGCCGCAGCGGCGAATCGCGCATTCCTGCCGCGCGCCGAACTGACCGCGCCGCGTCTGGGCGATCTGCTGATGCTCGACGATGCGGGGTTTCGCGCGCTGTTTTCGGGATCACCGATCAAGCGCATCGGGCGCAACCGGTTTGTCCGCAATTGCCTCTATGCGGCGGGCAACAGCGGCGATGCCACGCTGTTTGCGCCGGTGCAGCGCCTGTTGAACGATCCCGACCCGGTGGTGGCCGATGCCGCCGACTGGGCGCTCGACCGCCTGATCAGCGCCCTGCCGGTGCCATAGCGAAATCCTCCCCGTGCCGGGGAGGATTCAGGCGAGTTCCTTGAGGAGGACGCTGGTATCGGCCAGCCGTTCGGGTGCGATCACCGCGCCGGTTTCGACCAGTTTCTTGCCCTGCACATAGTCCTTGACCGCGTTCACACAGTCGAGCGCGATCACGCGGCCCTGTTTGAGGTAGATCACCGAAAAGCTGCGTGCCGCCGGATCGCCGCGCGTGACGGTGGCATCGTGGCCGATCGACAGGCCGACGGTCTGCAGGCGCAAGTCATACTGGTTGGACCAGAACCACGGCACCGCCTTGTAGGGCACCGGGTTGCCGGTGATCGCCCGCGCCACGCAAGTGCCCTGATCGTTGGCGTTCTGCACCGATTCGAGGCGGATCGTGGCGCCGTCGGCATAGCTGTTGGCATGCGCGGCGCAGTCGCCGATGGCATAGACATTGGGCAGGCTGGTGCGGCACAGATCATCGACCTCGATACCGTTGCCACCTTTGGTACCGGCGGCCAGCAGCGGCGCAATGGCGGGGATGATGCCGATCCCAACGATGACGATGTCGGCCGGCAGCACTTCGCCATCGGCCAGCCGCACCCCGGTCACTTTGTCATCGGCGCCTTCAAGCGCGGCCACCGCCACATTGGTGCGCAGATCGACGCCATGCGCGCGGTGTTCGGCTTCATAGAAGGCCGACAGCGCCTCGCCCGCCACGCGCGCCAGCACGCGCGGCAGCGCTTCGAGCAAAGTCACATGCACCCCGAACTTGGTCAGCACGGCGGCGGCTTCGAGCCCGATATAGCCGCCACCGATCACCACCGCCCGGTTCGCCCCGGCGTCGAGTTCGGCCATCAGGCGGTCGGCATCGGCACGCGTGCGCACCGCATGCACGCCGGCCAGATCATGCCCGTCGAGCGTCAGGCGGCGCGGATCGCCCCCGGTCGCCCAGACCAATGCGCCATAGGCGATGGTCTCGTCTGAATCGGTGGTCACCGTCTGCGCCACCGGATCGACCGCGACAACTTCGCTGCCCAGCGTGAAATCAATCGCTTTGTCCGCCCAGAACGCCGCCGGGCGAATCATGATGCGGTCAAACGTCTTGTCGCGGGCGAGATATTCCTTGGACAGCGGCGGGCGTTCGTAGGGAAATTCCGGCTCGCGCCCGATCACCCGGATCGATCCGGCGAACTGGTTCTGGCGCAGCGCGATCGCGACTTGCGCCCCACCATGTCCGGCCCCAACGATTACCACATCTGCCATTGCACACGCCTTTTGCCCAAACCCGGATTGCCGGATTTGGACAAAAGCTGCGGCGCGTCAACCGATCGCGACCAAAAATGTCCGCGATCGGCAAGTATTATCGCATCAATAACGTGCGCGCCTGCCCGGCCAGTTGTGCCAGCATCGCCGGGGCCGCCGCACCGCTGGCCTGCGCCCGGGCAATCAAGGCACGGAATTGCGCCACCGGCCCGGCATGCGTGGTCAACCAGGTCGCGGTGTGCGTGGCCGGGTCGGCCTGTCCCGCGCGCGCCAGGAATTCCAGCCGCATCTGCTGGAAATCGCGCGCCAGACCCGCCACCAGCAGGCGTTCCCATGGATCGGAGGGTGAGGCACGGCTGGCCGCCTGCTGCGCCCAGTCGAGCCCCAACGCCTGGCCCAGATCGGCAAAGGCGCCGGTCAGCGCGGTTGCATCGACTTGCCGTTCGGCCGCCAGATGCGCAAGGCCGATCGCGCCATCCATGTCATAGAGATGGACCACCCGCGCGGCGATATCACCCGGGATGCCCGCTGCGGCCAGGTCGGCGGCCAGACGGCGCCCTTCGGCCTGCGCCTCGCCGCGCAACAGTTCGGCGGCGGTGTGCGACAGCAACCCGACGCCGCCCGCCAGATCCTCGATCAGATCGTCGATCCGCTGGGTGCCACGCCCGGCGCGCAGCACGTCGGCGATATGGCCGCGCAGCGCCCGCGCGGTGCGATCATACATCGCCAGCCGCGCGTCTTCGGCCATCTCCGCCCGGTCGAGCATGTCCCAGGTGGTGGTGCAATCGAGCAGGCGTTCGGCGGCGACAAATGCCGCCGCGACTTGCGCCAGGCTGCACCCTTCTTCTTCGACCAGTTCGAACAGATGCACCGCACCCAACCGGTTGATGATCCGGTTCGACAGCTTGGTCGCGATGATTTCGCGGCGCAGGCGGTGGTGGACGATCTCGGTTTCGAACGCTTCGTGCATCGCGGGCGGAAATGCCGCGACCAGCTCGCTTTCCAGCACAGCATCGTCGACCACTTCGCTGTCTTCCAGCGCGCGCTGCAAGGCCAGCTTGGCAGTCGACAGGATCACCGCCAGTTCGGGCCGCGTAAAGCCATGGCCCGAGGCCGCGCGGCGGGCATAGTCTTCGGGTTCGGCCAGGCCTTCGTTGGCGCGATCGAGTTCGCCCGCATCTTCGAGCACGTCGATCAGCCGCGACAGCGCGGGCACCACCGCCGCGCCGCCGCGCTCGGTCACCGACAGCGCCAGCGCCTGCAACCGGTTGTCGGCCAGCACCAGATCGGACACGGCGTCGGTCATCTCGACCAGCAGACGCACGCGCGCTGCTTCATCCAGCCGCCCCGACCGCTTGGCCGCGGCCAGCGCGATCTTGATGTTGACTTCGTTGTCCGAGCAATCGACCCCGGCCGAATTGTCGATGAAATCGGTGTTGACGCGCCCGCCATGGGTCGAAAACTCGATCCGCGCGGCCTGGGTCATGCCCAGATTGGCACCTTCGCCAACCACCCGCGCGCGCACCGCCGTGGCAGGGACGCGCACCGTGTCGTTGGCGGGGTCGCCCACCGTCACGTTGTTTTCCTGGCTGGCGCGCACATAAGTGCCGATGCCGCCAAACCACAGCAAATCGACTTGCGCTTCGAGGATCGTCGAAATCAGCGATTCGGGGTCGATTTCCGACACCGGCAGGCCCAGCAGCGCGCGCACCTGTTCGGACAGCGGGATCGCCTTGAGGCTGCGTGGATAGATCCCGCCGCCTGCGGAGATCAGGCTGCGGTCATAATCGTCCCAGCTTGACCGGGGCAGCGCAAACAGCCGCGCCCGTTCGGCCCACGACAGCGCCGGATCGGGATCGGGGTCAAGGAAGATGTGGCGATGGTCGAACGCCGCCACCAGCCGGATCGACCGGCTGAGCAGCATGCCGTTGCCGAACACGTCGCCCGACATGTCGCCCACGCCGATCACCCGCACCGGGTCGGTCTGCACATCGACGCCCAGTTCGCGGAAATGGCGCTGCACCGAAATCCACGCGCCCCGCGCGGTGATGCCCATCGCCTTGTGGTCATAGCCCTTCGACCCGCCGCTGGCGAAAGCATCGTCGAGCCAGAAGCCGTGTTCTTCGGCAATGGCGTTGGCGATGTCGGAAAATGTCGCGGTGCCCTTATCGGCGGCCACCACGAAATAGGGATCTTCGCCATCGTGGACTACGACATCGGCGGGATGCACCACGTCACCCGCGACCAGATTGTCGGTCAACGACAACAGCGCGCGGATGAACACCTGGTAACTGCCGCGCCCTTCGGCCAGCCAGCCGTCGCGATCGCGCACCGGATCGGGCAGGTGCTTCGGATAGAACCCGCCTTTGGCCCCGGTCGGCACGATCACCGCGTTCTTGACGCGCTGCGCCTTCATCAACCCCAGCACTTCGGTGCGGAAATCGTCGCGCCGGTCGGACCAGCGCAAACCGCCGCGCGCAATCGCCCCGGCGCGCAGATGGATGCCTTCGACTCGCGCCGAATAGACAAAGATCTCGCGCCACGGCACCGGGCGCGGCAGGCCGGGTACCGCCGCCGAATCGATCTTGAACGCCAGCGCCTCGTGCCCCGCCGGAGCAAACGCATTGGTGCGCAAGATTGCCGCCACTGCGGCATGGAACGCGCGCAGCAACCGGTCGTCGCTGATCGCGGGCACATTGGCCAGCCCTGCGCGAATCGCTGCCTCGGCCGCTTCGGCGCCGGCCTCGCGGTCGCCATCAAAGGCCGGATCGTGGCGCGCGACAAACAGCGCGATCAGCGCGCGCGTCACATCGCCCGCGCGGCGCAGCGTGGCCACCGCGCCGGCCAGATCGACGGTCACCCCGGTCTGGCGCAAATAGCGATACCATGCACGCAACCAGTTGGCCTGGTGCGGCACCAGCCCGACCGTGGTGATCAGCCGGTTGAAACCGTCGTTTTCAGCGCTGCCGTTGAGCACGGCGGCCAGCGCCTCCTCGATCTCGGCCTTGCGCGCAAGCAGGCTGTCGACTTCGCCATCGCCGGGCAAAGTGACCAGGAAATCATGAATATAGCCCAGCTTGCCGTTCGCCAGCGCGGTCGGGACTTCCTGCAGCACCTTGAAGCCAAAGTTTTCCAGCACCGGCACCGCATCCGACAGCACGATTGCGCCATCGCGCTGATAGAGTTTCAGCCGTACGTCTTCTTCGGCGCCCAGCCGGTGCAACCGCGCCGCGCGGCGCGGTGCGTCGGGGGCATGCAGCACGCGCAGCGCGCGGATATCGTCCGCCGCCTCGACCGGGCCATAGGCGTGGCGATAGCCGACCGGAAAGGCATCGGCATAACGCCCGGCGATCGCCGCCGCGCGCGAGGGATCTTCGGACCGGGCGAGTTCGGCTTCGACTGCGGTTTCCCAGCCGCGCACCATCGCCTGCAACGCATGATCGAGCGCGACGGCATCGGGCTCCAGGCTGCCTTCGCGGATATCGAGCACAAAGCGGTTGATCGCCAGCGCGTTGGCATCGACTTGCAGGCTCCAGTCGATCACTTGCGCGCCGATCGCGTTTTCCAGCATCGCGCGCACGCGTTCGCGCACTTCGGTCGATTGCGCATCGCGCGGCAACCACACAAAGGCATAGAGATGGCGCCGCAGCATCGCCGGGACGAGTTCCAGGCGCGGGCGCGGCCGATCGACCAGGCTCATCATGGTGGTGGCAATGCGTTCGAGATCATCGTCGGCAAAGCTGATCAGCAGATCGTGCGGAAGCGCGGTCAGCGCATGGACCAGCGCCTTGCCAGCATGGCTTTGCGGCGACACGCCCAGCCGACTGCTGAGATCCTCCAACTGGCTGCGCATCAGCGGCACGCGATCGGGCGCGGCGGACAGCGCATTGCTCGTCCATACCCCGGCATGCACCGACAGCGCGACGATCCGCCCTTTTTCGGACACCGGCACGATGAACAGATCGAGCGGCACGGCGCGGTGCACACGCGATGTGCGGTTGGCCTTGACCACCAGCGGCGTGCGCGCGGGCAGGCCGGTTTCCCCGGCATGGTCGAAATAGGCAAAGGCGCGGCCGTACGACCCCTTGCTGAGCAGCGGTGTCGGGCTGGCACGGCAAATGCCCAGAGCATCCTCGATCCGACCGTCGCGGTGACGCACCACGCGGCCCAGTTGGGTCAACATGCCATCGGCCAGCCAGCGCATCAGCGCCGCCGCTTCGGCATCGGCCAGCGTGCGCGCGTCTTCAAGCATGGCCGCCTGCATGCGCGGCCAGTCGGCGACGGCGGCATGGACATCACCGAGCGTGCGATGCAGCGCCTCGACCAGCGCGCGGCGGGTGCGCGCATCGACGCGTTCGGTTTCCAGATAGATGATCGATTCGCGCAGTTCGCCGATCGCCTCGCCCTCGGGCAGCGCCACCAACCGGCCGTCGGCTGCACGCCGCACCGCCACCACCGGATGCACCAGGCGATCGATCGCCAGACCATGCTGGGTAACCGTGGCACAGACCGAATCGACCAGAAACGGCATGTCGTCGTTGACCACCGCGATGCGCAGGAAACGTGGGGAAGCGCCCGTTCCGGCGACGCTCTCGATCGCCAGCGACGGATCGGCGCCCTTGCGCCGGGCGGCCGCGCGCATGGTAAAGCGGGCGGCTTCGGCCAGCCGCGCGGGATCGAAATCGACCGCGTCGGAGGGCAGCAGCGAATCGGCAAAACGCCCGGCCAGGCTCGCTTCGAGCGCGGTGCCGGACAAGACGGTATCAGACAGCGTTGACATAGGGTTCCTTCCCGCGCAGGCCTGCGATGATTACAGGAACGTATAATTATATTTTATAACTGCGCATGATTCGTACAAAGCTAAACGCGCCGTGTCGCGCAGGCAACCCCTTGGCGATCACCGGTCTCTTAACCCGCGCAAATTAACCTGTGATGGCAGGCCAACGCCAGTGGCTTTGCCTATCCGGCCATAATTGTTTCATGGCACGTTGCTGCAAGTGACGGTGTTTCAAGCGACCAGGTCGCGCACAGCGGCCATCGTCAGCTCCAGGCTGCGGCGGCGATGCGCGGGATCGAACGTTGCGCCCGACACGATCAGCTCGTCCGCCTGCGTGCGTTGGCGGAACGCATCGATCCGTTCGGCCACGGTGCGCGGCGAACCGATCGCGGAAACCTGGCGCATATGGTCGAGCATCGCGCGGGCGCTGTCGGGCAGGCTGTCGCGATAGCCGGGCACGGGTGGTGGCAGCCGCCCGGGACTGCCGGTGCGCAGCCGCACGAACGACTGATCCATCGAACTGGCCAGCAGCACCGCCTCGTCATCGCTGTCGGCGGCCATGACATTGATCGCGGCCATCACATGCGGCGCATCGAGCGTGGCCGAAGGCTGGAACTTTTCGCGATAGAGCGCCAGTGCGGCATCGAGATGATCGGGCGCAAAGTGCGAGGCAAAGGCATAAGGCAGGCCCAGCAAGGCGGCCAGTTGCGCGCCGAACAGGCTCGACCCCAGAATCCACAGCTCGGGCTGCGCGCCAAGACCGGGATTGGCCTGCAACGGCAGGCGCGGATCGCCGGCAAACTGCGCCTGCAATTCGACCACGTCGTTGGGAAAATCTTCGGCCGAACGGTTCACATCCTTGCGCAGCGCGCGCACGATGCGCTGATCCGCACCGGGCGCGCGGCCCAGCCCCAGATCGACCCGCCCGGGAAACAGCGCATCGAGCGTGCCGAACTGTTCGGCAATCACCAGCGGGTTGTGGTTGGGCAGCATGATCCCGCCCGCACCGATCCGGATGGTGCGCGTGGCATCGCCGACATGCGCCAGCACCACCGCCGTCGCGCCGCCCGCGATCCCGGTCATGCCGTGGTGTTCAGCGATCCAGTAGCGATGATACCCGGCCGCTTCGGCACATTGCGCCAACAGCGCGGCATCGGCCATGGCGCGACTGATCGTACCGCCTTCGACCACGGGGACCAGATCGAGCACGGACAGCTTCATGACGCAAAATCCTCAAGGATGTCCGGGTGATGTGGGGCGCGGCGCGGGAGGATCAAGGGGCGCAGGCGTTGCCGGGCCGAGTTGCGCCAGATATCCGCGCGCGGTCTTGGCCTCTGCGCTGTCGGGCGCGGCGGCGACGACCGAATCCCACGATCGGCGCGCGGCGGCGTCGTGCCCCGACAGCACCGCGATCACGCCCGCCTCCAGCCCGATCGCCGGATCGCGCGGGTTGAGCGTGGCGGCGGTCTCGATCAGGCCTTGCGCCACGCCAAGCTGATGTTCGCGCCGGGCGAGCGTCGCCGACAGCAGAAACACCCCTGCGTCGCCCGGCGCTTCGGCGCGGGCCTGGGTCAGTGCCGCACCGGCCTCGGCGGTGCGGCCCAGCGCCACCAGCGCGCGGGCACGGTCGGCCAGGATGGAGCCACGCCCGGCATGATCGTCATAGCCGCCCACCGCCAGCGCCCGGTCGAACCAGTCGATCGCGCGCGCGTTGTCACCATTGGCCAGCGCGGCATTGCCCGCCATCGCCATCAGCGGCACCGCACCAACCGCATCGGTGGCGGGAATCGCATCGACGGCGGCGGCAAAGGCCACTTCGGCGCCGCCAAAATCGCCATCGTCGGTCATCAGCAGGCCCAGGCATTCGTTGGGCTGCGCGCGCGCCTCGGGCGTCGGCGCCTTGGCCAGCCAGTCGTGCGCATAGGCCAGCCCGGCATCGATATCGTCGCGCCCACGCGCCAGACATTCGGCCATCGGGTCGGCGGGCGGCACCGGTTTGGTCACCACATCGCGGCGCGGGGTGATCGATGGCAGCGGCGCCTGCGGATAGACATGCGGGTCGGCCCCGACCTGCATCAGCATGGCAAAGGTCAGCAACAGGCTCATGATTCGGCAATTCCCTGCAACAGTTCTGCCAGCGTGGCCAGCACGAGCGCGATGTCGGCGCGGCGCGACAGACGATGATCGCCGTCCTTGATCAGCACTGTCTGCACATCGGCTGAACAAAGCGCCTGACCCAGCCGCAAGGCGATCTGCCAGGGCACATCGGGATCGGCCTGCCCATGCACCAGCCGCACCGGCCCGGCAAAGGCGATCGGCGCGTCGAGCTTGCGCTGCGCCTGGCCATCGGCCCAGAAACCGGAGTAGGTCGGGGTCGGGTCGGGACCATAGGGATTGTCTTCCAGCACCACCTGCCCGGCCGCCAGCCGCGCCCGGTCGGCATCATCGATGCCCCAGTCGGTGAAATCGGGCGCCGCCGCGATGCCGACCAGCCCGGCCACCCGCGCGCCCAGCCGTTCGGCCACCAGCAGCATCAGCCAGCCGCCCATGCTCGACCCGATCAGCACCACCCGCCCCGCCACGCAATGGTCGATCAGCGCGACAAGTTCATCGCACCAACGCGACAGCGTGCCATCGGCAAAATCGCCGTCGCTCTGCCCGCACCCGGTATAGTCGAACAGCAAACACCCCGCCCCGCGCGCCTGCGCCCAGGCCTGCAGCGCCTGCGCCTTGCTGCCGCCCATGTCCGAGCGATAGCCGGGCAGGAACACCAGTGTCGGCCCCTGACCGGGCGTATGGACATGGGCGATGCGGCGCCCATCGGGCAGGGTGAAGCGGGCCACCGGGGCGGCTGGTTCGGGGTTGATCATGGCCACCCGTGGTAATCCCGCAAACCGGCGGCGGAAAGGGACTTATCCCATATTAACCCTCCACGGGTATCCTGTGCGCCCATGTTCGACCGCCTGTCCAACCTGATTGCCCGGCTGTTGCTGCACCGCCGCGCGCTGCCCGTGCTGTTCGCGCTCGCGCTGGTGCTGCGCGGCGGGCTGATCGCCTGCGCGGTGACGCCAACGTCGGACGCCGACTGGTATTACAGCCGCGCGACGATGCTGTCCCATGGCCTTGGCTATCTGGGCAATCACGGGCAACCGACCGCGTTCTGGCCGGTGGGCTGGCCCTGGCTGCTGTCACTGGCGTTTCGCGTCGGCGGGGTGTCGATCTGGACGGTGGGCGCGGTCAACTGGCTGGCCTCGGCGCTGACCGGGTGGCTGCTGCTCGATCTGGCCCGGCGCTGGAGCGGGTCAGAACTGGCCGCACGCGGCGCGCTGCTGGCCTGGGCGATCTATCCCAATGCCATGCTCTATGTGCCGCTGGCGCTGACCGAAACGGCGTATACCGCGCTGTTGATGGCCGGGATCTGGCTGTTGACCACGCGGCGCGGATGGGCCGCGGTGGTCGTGGCGGGGCTGGTGTTCGGGCTGGCCACGCTGGTCAAGGCGCAGACGCTGGTGATCGTGCCCGCGATCCTGGCGGTGATGCTGTGGCGCACCGGCGATGTCTGGCGGCGCCTGCCGGGCGTGGCGGGGCGCGGGCTGGTGCTGTTGCTGGCCGCCGCGCTGGTGATCGCGCCGTGGACTTTGCGCAACCACCGCGAACTGGGCACGTGGGTGACGGTTTCGACCAACGGCGGGATCACCCTGTTGACCGGCAACAATGACAGCGCGCGCGGCGGCTATACCCCCGACGATCCGCTGGTCCGCTCGATCGACGCGCTGAAAGACCGCGACGAAATCGCCTATGACACCCGCGCGCGCCAGCTTGGCACGGGCTGGATCGCGGCGCATCCGGCACGCTTTGCCGCGCTGGCGCCGCTGAAAGTCTGGCACTTGTGGGGGCCCGACGGCGAAGGGCAATGGGCCTATGAGACCGGATCAGGGGCCTTTGCTGCAGCCCCCCACGCGTTCCTGGTGCTGCGGGCGGTCAACCAGGTGTGGTACTGGCTGTTGCTGGCGGCGTTTGCCGTGGCGCCATGGCGCATCGCGCGGCGGCGCATCGACTGGTGGCTGGTGCCTTATGTCGTGGCGCTGTTCCCCACCGCGATCGCGATCGCGTTTTCGGGGCAATCGCGGTTCCATTATCCGGCGATGCCGTTCGTGTGCCTGATCGCCGGGTGGGTGCTGGCCGACTGGATCGCGCGGCGGGAGGTCTGACTGTACGTCAGTGCAGCTTGGTATGCCCCCTTTCGAAACGGGGCGGTTTCTGCCAAAGCGGCGGCTTCCCGCAACGTTTGGTGTTATGGTCTCATGTCCGAATTGCTTACGATCACGCTGCCCGATGGTTCCGCGCGTCAGGTCGCGCCCGGCACCACCCCGGCACAGATTGCGGCAGCGATCGGGCCGGGCCTGGCCAAGGCGGCGATCGGCGCGCGCGTCGATGGCGAATTGTTCGACATCACCCGTCCGCTCGAACACGATGCGCGCCTGGCGCTGGTGACCGCGCGCGATGAAGCCGATGCGCTCGAACTGGTGCGCCACGATTTTGCCCACGTGCTGGCCGAGGCAGTGCAGGCGCTGTTCCCCGGAACGCAGATCACCTTTGGCCCGTCGACCGACGACGGGTTCTATTACGATTTCGCGCCCAAGGATCGCCCGTTTACCGAGGACGACCTGCCCGCGATCGAGGCGAAAATGCGCGAGATCATCGCCGCCGACAAACCCCTGCGGCGCGAAGTGTGGGCGCGCGCCGACCTGATCGCGCGCTGGCAGGCCACTGGCGAAAGCTTCAAGGCGCAGTGGGCCGCCGAACTGCCCGAAGGCGAAGAGCTGACGGTCTATTGGTCGGGCGATGACTGGTTCGATATGTGCCGGGGACCGCATCTGGCCTCTACGGGCAAGCTGGACCCGGCCGCGTTCAAGCTGACGCGGGTGTCGGGCGCCTATTGGCGCGGCGACCAGAGCAACGCGATGCTCAGCCGCATCTATGGCACCGGCTGGCTGACCAAAAAGCAGCTCGATGCGCATCTGACCCGGCTGGAAGAGGCCGCCAAGCGCGACCATCGCAAGCTGGGCGCGGAAATGGACTTGTTCCATCTGCAATCCGAAGCGCACGGTTCGGTGTTCTGGCACCCCAAGGGCTATCGCATCTGGCGCGAGCTGGAGGCCTATATGCGCCGCGCCATCGATGGCGCGGGCTATCGCGAGGTGAAAACCCCGCAAGTGATGGATGCGCGCCAGTGGGAAGCATCGGGCCACTGGGGCAAATATCGTGAAAACATGTTCGTCATCCCCGACGAAGTGCCCAACACCGACGATGACGGCCCGGTGATCAGCGGCGAGGCCGACTGGATGGCCCTGAAGCCGATGAACTGTCCCGCACACGTGCTGATTTTCCGGCAGGGGATCAAATCGTACCGCGAACTGCCGCTGCGCATGGCCGAAATGGGCTGTTGCCACCGCAACGAACCGCACGGCGCCCTGCACGGCATCATGCGGGTGCGCCAGTTCACCCAGGACGATGGGCATATCTTCTGCCGCGAAGACCAGATCGTCGACGAAGTGGCGCAATTCTGCCAGTTGCTCGACCGCGTCTACAAAGATCTGGGCTTTCCCAAATATGCCGTAAAGCTGGCGCTGCGCCCCGAAAAGCGGTTCGGTTCCGACGAGATGTGGGACAAGGCCGAAGCCGAACTGCGCGAGGCGGTCGAACGCGCCGGCATGGCCACGCCCGAATTCGGCTGGGAAGAATTGCCCGGCGAAGGCGCGTTCTATGCGCCAAAGCTGGAATTCCACCTGACAGACGCGATCGGACGCACCTGGCAATGCGGCACGATCCAATCCGATCGCGTGCTGCCCGAACGGCTGGATGCGAGCTATATCGGCGAAGACGGCAACCGGCACCGCCCGGTCATGCTGCACCGCGCGATCCTGGGCACGTTTGAACGCTTCATCGGCATCCTGATCGAACATTTCGCCGGCCGGCTGCCAACCTGGCTGGCCCCGGTGCAGGCGGTGGTGGCGACCATCGTGTCGGATGCCGACGATTACGCGCAGCACGCCGTCGCCACGCTGGCCGCCGCCGGAATCCGGGTGGAAAGCGACACCCGCAACGAAAAGATCAACCTGAAAGTGCGCGAACACTCGTTGCAGAAAGTGCCGTTCCTGCTGGTGGTGGGCAAACGCGAGGCCGAAGAAGGCACCGTGGCGATCCGCCGCCTGGGCGAACAGGCGCAACAGGTGCTGCCGCTGGCCGAAGCGCTGGCACTGATCAAGGCCGAGGCGACCGCGCCCGATCTGGTGTAATGGTCAAAGGGGGCGTGGACCGACCACGCCCCCCTTGTTCGCGGCTGTAACGCGGTCTTAAAGAGAATAATGGCATAAGCGTTTCCACTTAGGGGCAACTCATGTGGATTCGGGCATGACCATGCAATTTCGCCATTTGCCGGAAAACGTGCTGGTCGAGGGGACGATCAGCGACGAGGCGATTGTCGCGCTGCGGCGGCAGATCTGGCCCGATGGCGTGGTCGATATCGACGAAGTCGAGGAAATTCTGGCGCTTAACGAAGAGGTCCGGCGCCCGAGCAAGGCGTGGATCGGCTTTTTCGTCGAAGCGGTCACCGAATTCCTGATGAACACCAGCGAACCGCGCGGCTATCTGTCCGAGGCGCAGGCCGATTGGCTTATCGTGCGGATGGACCGCGACGGGCGGCTCGATTCGCCCGCCAAGCTCGAACTGCTGGTGCATCTGCTGGAACGGATGGACGGGACGCCCGCGCGGATGAACGCCTATATCCTGGTGCAGATCGAACGCGCGGTGGTGTTCGGCGCGGGGCCGACGCGCGATGCCGATCATCCCGGTACGCCGCCCGCCGGGTGTATCACCGCCGAAGAATGCGCGCTGATCCGCCGGGTGATCTTTGCCCCGTCGAGCACGGGCGCATCGCATGTCAGCGTCGAAGAAGCCGAAATGCTGTTCCGCATCAAGGACGCGACGCTGGGCGCCGACAACGCGCCCGAATGGCAGACGCTGTTCGTGCAGGGCGTCGCCAATTACCTGCAAGGCTGGCAGGGCGCGCGCATGCCGAGCGCCGAACAGGAGGCCGCGCACCAGCGCTTTCTCGATGGACGCAATCCCGGGGTCGGCGGCGTGCTGCGGAAGATGGCGCGGCTCAGTCCCAACGGCCTGTTGTCGGAAGTGCGCAGCGGCGGCTTTGGCCGACGCCAGCCACCGCGCGATCATGTCGCCGAACAGCGCGCGACCTTTGCCGTCACCGACAGCGAACAGAACTGGCTCGACACCCAAGTCGCCACCGATGGCGAAGTCGATCCGCTGGAGGCCGCGTTGATCGCCTTTCTGCGCGACGATGCGTAAAGGGGGCTGAACAGCATGGAACGCAAACGCAATATCCAGCCGGAAACCGAACACCGCCGCAACCAGCCCCGCGCCTGGCGCGCCAGCGCACTGCCCGCCGAGCCCGAGCGGCGGATCGGCCCACGCCACGAAATTGCCACCGACGCCAATGCCACACCGGTGCGGCTGGTCGATCTGTCAATCAATGGATGTTGCATCGGCTTTACCACCGCGACCGATTTCCGCCCCGGCCAGTTCATCCGGCTGGGCTTTCCCGGCGAAAGCGACGTGGTGCGCGCGATCGTGCGCTGGACCGAGGGCCTGCGCATCGGCGCCGAATTCACCCGAAGCCTGCCCAGCGAACGCATCGAAGCGATCCTGGGGCAAGACCGCAACCCGCTGGTCGGCTTGCTCTAGCGTCTGTTTCGAAAGTCGCCGGTCGGCGACTTTGTGCCACCCACCGCCCCGCACCCCCGGCCCAACCGCCCACAGGGTACCTTAAATGGGCGGTTGGGCCGGGGGCGCGGGGCGGTGGGTGGCACTTTCAAACAGACACTTAAACGGTAAAGCTCTCACCACAGCCGCAAGTGCCCTTGGCATTGGGGTTGGCGAAGGTGAAACCGGCCTGAAAGTCGTCTTCGACCCAATCCATCGTGCTGCCGATCAGATAGAGCACCGAGGCGCCGTCGATGAACAGCGTGCCGCCGGGGGTGACGATGCGTTCGTCCATCGGACTGGCCGCGTTCACGTAATCGACCGAATAAGCCAGGCCCGAACAGCCCCGGCGCGGGGTCGACAGCTTTACCCCGATCGCATCGGCGGGTGCCTGCGCCATCAGGGCGGCCACGCGGGCCTGTGCCGCCTCGGTCAGCGCGACCGCGGCGGGGCGTTCGCGGGTCGGGCGGCGCTGTGTGACAGTGTCCATGGTTACAGCATCCCCAGTTCGAGTTTGGCTTCGTCGCTCATCTTGGCCGGGTCCCATGGCGGGTCCCACACCAGATTGACCTCTGCATCGCGCACGCCGGGCACCGCGCTGACGCGCAGTTCGACTTCGGCGGGCATCGATTCTGCCACCGGACAATGCGGCGTGGTGAGTGTCATGGTGACGGTCGCATGCGCCTGGTCATCGATATCGACGCCATAGATCAGGCCCAGATCATAGATGTTGACCGGGATTTCGGGGTCATAGATTTCGCGCAGCGCGGTGACCACGCCTTCGTAGAGTTCGCCGCCGGGTTCGTTGGCGCCCAAGCCCTTGGGCGTTTCGGCCAGAAAACCTTCGAGATAGTCGCGCTTGCGCGCCAAAGTCTCCGACACAGTCTCGTCCTCGACCCGCGCGCGGGGGGGGGCGGCGACGCCGTCGACTTCCTCGATGATGAACTTGCGCTCCTCGGTCATGCGAAAATCCTCAAAGTACGTTCGATCCCGCGAACCAGCGCGGCGATATCGGTTTCGTCGTTGTAAAGCCCAAAGCTGGCGCGCGCAGTGGCCGGCACGCCCAGATGCGCCATCAGCGGCTGCGCGCAATGATGGCCGGCGCGGATCGCCACGTTTTCCTCGTCGAGAATCGTGCCCAGATCGTGCGGATGCACACCTTCGAGCGTGAAGCTGACGATCCCGGCGCTGTCAGCCCCGCCGAACAGGCGCACCGCGTTGATCCGCCCGAGCGCGTCGCGTGCACTCGCCACCAGCGCGGTTTCGTGCGCGTGGATCGCCGCCAGCCCGTTGTCGGCGACAAACTGCGCGGCGGCGGCAAAGCCGATCGCCTCGGCAATCGCCGGGGTGCCCGCTTCAAAGCGCTGCGGCGCAGGCGCCCAGGTGGTCTGTTCGAACGTGACGCGGTCGATCATCGACCCGCCGCCCTGCCAGGGCGGCATCGCGTCGAGCAGATCTGCGCGCGCCCACAAGGCGCCGATCCCGGTCGGGCCATAGAGCTTGTGCGCCGAAAACGCATAGAAATCGCAGCCCAGCGCGGCCACATCGACTGGCAGGCGGGCCACCGCCTGACAGCCGTCGATCAGGATCTTTGCCCCCACCCCATGCGCCAGCGCGACCGCGCGGCGCACATCGAGCACGCTGCCCAGCACGTTCGACACATGGGCAAACGCCACCAGCTTGTGCGCCGGGGTCAGCATGCGTTCGGCGGCATCGAGATCGATCGCACCATCGTCGGTCAGCGGGCAGACATCGATCGCGATCCCGGTGCGATCCCGGATCAGTTGCCACGGCACGATGTTGGAATGGTGTTCCAGCACCGACAGCAGGATGCGATCGCCGGGCTTCAGATTGGCCACGCCCCAGCTTTGCGCGACCAG
Organism: Novosphingobium sp. FSW06-99; assembly: GCF_001519065.1. Lineage (GTDB taxonomy): Bacteria > Pseudomonadota > Alphaproteobacteria > Sphingomonadales > Sphingomonadaceae > Novosphingobium. The sequence continues at coordinate 206,351 of NZ_KQ954254.1, read as the reverse complement.
ATTGATCGCCTCGGTCGCGCCGCGCGTAAACACCACTTCGTGTTCGGCGCCGCCGATCAGGGCGGCCACCGCGCGCCGCGCGGCCTCATAGGCCAGCGTCATTTCGGCCGAACGGGCATAGAGCCCGCGATGCACCGTGGCATAGTCCGGGCCCAGCGCGCGGGCCACCGCGTCGATCACCACATCGGGCTTTTGCGCGGTGGCCGCGCTGTCGAGATAGTGCCAGCGCGCGCCATCGGGGGTCAACAGCCCTGGAAAGGCATCCGCGCGGGTTGCTTCGCGCACAGTCACAGCAAATCCTCCAGCGCGGCCAGCGCCGCCGTGGTCAGGCGTTCCTCATCATCCGCCCCGGCAAAGGCCTCGGCCAGAAAGGCCTGCAGCATCAGCGCCTTGGCAGCGGCAGGCGGCAGCCCCCGGCTGGCCAGATAGAACAGCCCGTCCTTGTCGAGTTCGCCGATCGCGCAGCCATGCGCGCATTTCACGTCATCGGCATAGATTTCCAGTTCGGGCCGCGCGTTGGCACTGGCCCCGCGATCGAGCAGCATGGCGCGGATCGACTGTTCGCCATCGGTACCGACGGCCCCGCGATCGACCACCACACGGCCCAGATAATTGCCCGTCGCGCGCCCCGCCATGACTTGCCGCACGATCTGGCGCGAAATGGCATCGGGCGCGGTGTGGACGACTTCGGTAACGATTTCGACGCGATGATCGGCGCCCGCGACTTGCGCCGCGCCAAAGTGGAACTGCGCCCCGCGCGCCAGCGCAACCCGTACAGCCACCCGACCATAGCCGCGCGCGGCGTTGAGTACATGCAACGAAAGATGCGCGCCTTCGCCCAGGGTGATCGCCAGGTCGCGCACTTCGGTGCCGGCGCCTGTCAGCACCAGCGTATGCGCCGCACTTTCGCCCGCATCGACCACGATCGCCTGTTGTGCGACCGGCCAGACCGTGGCCAGCGCGGCAAAGTCGGCATAGCGCCAGGCCTCGTCATGGCGGGTGGGCAGCGCGGTCATGCGAGCACGCCTTCGTAACCCTGCTGTTCGAGTTCGAGCGCCAGGTCGGCCCCGCCCGAGCGCACGATCCGCCCGCCCGCCAGCACATGGACGAAATCGGGTTTCACATAGTCGAGCAGGCGCTGATAATGCGTGATCAGCAGCACCGCCTTGTCGGGCCGCCGCATGATCGCGTTGATCCCTTCGCCGCAGACTTTCAGCGCGTCGATATCAAGGCCCGAATCGGTCTCGTCGAGGATCGCCAGCTTCGGGTCGAGAATGCCCATCTGGACCATTTCGGCGCGCTTCTTCTCGCCGCCGGAAAACCCGACATTGACCGGGCGCTTGAGCATGTCGGCATCAAGCTTGAGCAAGCCGGCCTGTTCGCGCGCCAGTTTCAGGAACGCCCCGCCCGACAGCGGTTCCTCGCCGCGCCCCTTGCGCTGCGCATTGAGCGATTCGCGCAGGAACTGCACCATCGACACGCCGGGGATTTCGACCGGGTACTGAAAGCCGAGGAACAGGCCGGCCGCCGCGCGCTCGTGCGGTTCCAGCGCCAGCAGATCCTGCCCGTCGAACGTCACGCTGCCGCCGGTCACCTCGTAACCGGGGCGCCCGCCCAGCGTATAGCCCAGCGTCGACTTGCCCGCGCCATTGGGCCCCATGATCGCATGGATTTCGCCCGCGTTGATGGTCAGCGACAGCCCCTTGAGGATCGGCTTGTCGGCAACGGTAGCATGAAGGTTGTCAATGGTCAGCATGATCGGACTTTTCGTAAAAAATGGGATGGATTGTGGGAAGCCGGCCATCATCAAGCCCCTCCCCTTCAGGGGAGGGGTTGGGGTGGGGCCCCACCCAACGCACCGACGCGCGGTGCAACGCGGACAGGATCGAACGCAACACCCCGTCAAGGTTGGTCATCACATCATGGTTGGTCATCACATCATGGTTGGTCACCCGCACCACGCGCATGCCATGGCGCGCCAGCGCATGATCGCGCCGCATATCCGCGTCGGGGTCGTGCGTGTCGCCATCGACTTCGACAACCAGCGCTTTCGCCGGGCACAGGAAATCGGCGATATAAGGCCCGATTACGGCCTGGCGGCGGAACTTGTGGCCGTCCAACTGGCTGTTCGACAGCGCGCGCCACAGGCGTTTTTCGGGTTCGGTGGGGTTGCGGCGCATGTCCGCCGTCCGGTTGTTCAATTCAGCGAGGAGCCCGGCGGACAGGCCCCATCCCCGCCCCCTCCCCTGAAGGGGAGGGGAGTTCGTGCGTCGTGCGTCCTGTTGGGGCGAAAGGGTCATCCGACCGAGCCTTCGAGACTGATCCCCAGCAGCTTTTGCGCCTCGACGGCGAATTCCATCGGCAACTGTTGCAGCACTTCGCGGGCAAAGCCGTTGACGATCAGCGCCACGGCATCCTCCTGCGACAGGCCGCGCTGCATCGCGTAGAACAACTGGTCGTCCGAAATCTTCGACGTGGTCGCTTCATGCTCGATGATCGCGGTGGGGTTCTTCACCTCGATATAGGGCACGGTATGCGCGCCGCAGGTGGCGCCCAGCAGCAGACTGTCGCACTGGGTGTGGTTGCGCACCCCTTCGGCATTGGCCGCCACGCGGACCAGGCCGCGATAAGTGTTGTTCGACTTGCCCGCGCTGATCCCCTTCGACACGATCGTCGAACGGCTGCCTTTGCCGTTGTGAATCATCTTGGTGCCGGTGTCGGCCTGCTGGTGATTGTTGGTCACCGCGACCGAGTAGAATTCGCCGACGCTGTCTTCGCCGTTCAACACGCAACTGGGGTATTTCCAGGTGACCGCCGATCCGGTTTCGACCTGGGTCCAGCTCACTTTGCTGCGCGCGCCCTGGCACAAGGCGCGCTTGGTGACGAAATTGTAGATCCCGCCCTTGCCTTGCGCATCGCCGGGATACCAGTTCTGCACGGTCGAATACTTGATTTCGGCATCGTCGAGCGCGACCAGTTCGACCACCGCGGCGTGAAGCTGGTTTTCATCGCGTTGCGGCGCGGTGCAGCCTTCGAGATAGGACACATAGGCGCCCTTTTCGGCGACGATCAGCGTGCGTTCGAACTGGCCGGTATTTTCCGCGTTGATGCGGAAATAGGTCGACAATTCCATCGGGCAGCGCACGCCTTCGGGAATGTAGACAAAGGTGCCGTCGGAAAACACCGCGCAGTTGAGCGCGGCAAAGAAATTGTCGTGCATCGGCACGACTTTACCCAGCCAGCGCCGCACCAGATCGGGAAATTCGCGCACCGCCTCGCTGATCGAGCGGAAGATCACGCCCGCGCTTTCCAGTTCCTTGCGGAACGTGGTGGCGACTGAAACCGAATCGAACACCGCGTCGACCGCGATCTTGCGCGCGCCTTCGACACCGGCCAGCACGGCCTGTTCGGCCAGCGGAATGCCCAGCTTTTCATAGATGCGCAGGATTTCGGGATCGACTTCATCCAGGCTCTTGGGCCCGTCCTTGGTCTTTGGCGCAGCCCAGTAATAGGCCGCCTGGTAATCGATCGGCGGGATCTGCAGCTTGGCCCAGTCGGGCATCGGCATCGTCAGCCAGTGGCGATAGGCCTTCAGACGCCAATCCAGCATCCATTCCGGCTCGTCCTTCTTGGCCGAGATATAGCGCACGGTTTCTTCGGACAGGCCCCTGGGCCCATATTCCTGCTCGATATCCGACGACCAGCCGTGTTCGTAGTCGGCCGCACGCGCTGCCGCCTCACGGGCGGCGATATCTTTCACGGCGGGTTCGTGTTCGCTCATGCCTGCATCTCGATCATGGTGGGAGTGGGCGCGGCCAACTGGCTGAGCGACACGCCGGCGAGCGCCCCGCGCAACGCGGCATCGACCAGCGGCCAATGGGGCCGTACCGAACAGGCGCTTTCCAGCGAACAGTCGGGACGGCCGGTGTCAGTGCGCAGCCGTTCGCTGCAGGCGGCCATGGCAATCGGGCCTTCGACCGCCTCGATAATATCGGCCAGCGAGATTGCCGCCGCCGGACGGGCCAGCGTCAGCCCGCCATGGGCGCCACGCACGCTGCGCAACAGCCGCGCGGCCGACAGCTTGCTGACCAGTTTCTGCACCGTCGGCGCGGGCAGCCCGGTTTCATCGGCCAGTTGCTGCGCCGAAATGCGCGCATGCCCGCAATGCCGCGCGGCTGCGGTCATCGTCACCACGGCATAGTCGGCCATGCTTGACAGGCGCATTCTCAAAAAGACCTTTGGCGACAGCGGGATCGGCCCCGCAATTCAAATCAGACTGATTCGGTCCAGTTATCTAGGTATCGCATCCGCGTCTGACAAGATGGCCCCTTGCCCTTTTGGGCAGGTCGCCCAAAGGCGCCGCCATTCACCCGCACCCTGGGGCTGCCCGCGCCACCCACCCGGCAAGTTCGCGCAACGATCAGCCCGGCCAGCGCGCAATGGGTTCCATTATGGATGCAATATTGGCGATCCGGCCCGCCAGAACGCGCCAAAAAAACAGGCGACCGAAACTGAACGTTTCGGCCGCCCTAAAGTCGAGAACCCGATACATCACTGCACCGAGCCCTTCGGGTCGCAAGAGGACTGCTAGGCGATCGTCCGATTCGTGAATTGTATGGATTCGACAAAAACGGTGACAGCCTTGCAACACTGTTGCCTGCAAATGCGCAAATCCGTGAATTGTCATGAAATTCGACTCATTTCCGGCTTGGCGACCGGGCTTCGGTCGCGCAAGGTAAGCTCATGTTCCATACCTGTTTTGTGATGTGATACCGATTTGACGATGTCCTATCGCCTGCTGCGCCCGCTGCTGTTCACCATCCCGGCCGAACCTGCCCATCGTCTGACGCTGGCGGCCCTGCAAGTGGCTCCGGTCCGGCGCAATACGCCGTTGGCGCCCACCCTGACCCAGCGCGTGGCAGGCATTCCCTTTCCCAACCCGATCGGGCTTGCCCCCGGTTTCGACAAGAACGCAACCGTGCCCGATGCCATGCTGGGGCTGGGGTTCGGGTTTGTCGAAGTGGGCACGGTCACCCCGCGCCCCCAGCAGGGCAACCCGCGTCCCCGGCTGTTCCGGCTGGTCGAAGATCGCGCGGTGATCAACCGCATGGGGTTTAACAACGACGGTGCAGAGGCCGTCGTGCGGCGGCTGTCGGCGCGTCCGTCGGGGTCGGGCATCATCGGGGTGAACATCGGGGCAAACAAGGATTCGCCCGACCGAATCGCCGACTATGCCGAAATGACGCGCATCATGGCCCCGCTCGCGCGTTATCTGACAGTCAACATTTCCTCGCCCAACACGCCCGGCCTGCGCGATCTGCAGGATGAAGGCGCGCTGGCCGCGCTGCTCGATGCGGTGATCATGGCGCGCGGGTCCAGCCCGACGCCGATTTTCCTGAAACTGGCCCCCGATCTCGACCGCGCAGAGATCGATGCGATCTGTCGCCTGGCGATCGACCGCCATATCGATGCGCTGATCGTGTCGAACACCACCGTGGCGCGTCCGCCGCTGCGATCGGCGCACGGCGGCGAAAGCGGCGGCCTGTCGGGCGAACCGTTGCGCGACATGGCGCTGGAATGCCTGCGCACGTTTCGCCGGGCCAGCGGCGGGATGATCCCGTTGATCGGGGTCGGCGGGATTGCCACGGTCGACGATGCCTGGGCCCGCATCCGCGCCGGGGCCAGCCTGGTGCAAGTCTATAGCGCGCTGGTCTATGAAGGGCCCGGCCTCGCCCGGCACCTGGTCAAGGGCCTGACCGAACGCATTCGCAAGGCCGGCATGGGCAGCATTGCCGAAGCGGTCGGCAGCGAATAGCGTGGCGCGCGTGATTCTCCGTCCGATCCACGCAGCGCTCGCTGCCTTCGTCGCGTTGTCGCTGGTTGCGCCCTCGCCTGGTTTCGCAGCCCCTGCCGGGGCCGACACGGGGGTAGTGTCCGCCGCCGATCCGCGCGCCGCTGCCGCCGGGGCGGAAATGCTGCGCGCGGGCGGCAGCGCGACCGACGCCGCGATCGCGACGATGCTGGCGCTCGGCGTGGTCGAGCCGCAAAGTTCCGGGATCGGCGGCGGCGGCTTTCTGCTGACCGGCAGTGCCGATGGCCATGTCGACAGCTTTGACGGGCGCGAAGCCGCACCGCAGGCCGCCGACACCCACTGGTTTTACCGCAATGGCGTCCCGCTGTCGCATGGCGCGGCGATCCCCGGCGGGCGCAGCGTGGGCGTGCCGGGCAATCTGGCGCTGGCCGCACTGGCCCATGACCGCCATGGCCGCCTGCCCTGGGCGCGGCTGTTCCAACCCGCGATCCGGCTGGCCCGCGACGGCTATGCGGTAACGCCGCGCCTGAATGCCACGCTCGAACTGGCCAAATCGGTCGCCACGATCGACCCGGCGGCGCGCGCGCTGTGGTTCGACGCCACGGGAAAGCCCCTGCCGGTGGGCACCGTGATCAAGAACCCGGCACAGGCGCAGATCCTCGAACGCATCGCCCGCGAAGGCCCCCAGGCATTCTATAGCGGCAGCAACGCCGCCGCCATCGTGCAGCACGTGTCGACCAGCCCGATCAATCCCGCACCGATGACCACTGCCGATCTGGCCGCCTATCATGCCCGCATGGTTGACCCGGTCTGCGCGCCCTATCGCCAATGGCGTGTGTGCGGCATGGGGCCGCCCTCGGCCGGCGGCATCATCGTGCTCCAGGTGCTGGGCATGCTCGAACGCTTTGACCTGAAGACGCTCGGCGCGGCCTCGCCCGTGGCGTGGCACCTGATCGCAGAGGCCGAGCGGCTGGCCTTTGCCGACCGCGACCGGTTTGTCGCCGACCCCGCGTTCGTTTCGGTGCCGGTCAAGGGCTTGCTCGATCCGACCTATATCGCCGGGCGATCGGCGCTGATCCACGAGGGCACCACGATGGCCAGTGCCTTGCCGGGACAACCGGCGGGCGCGGACGACCGGTTCGCACTTGCCGCGCCGGTCGACGAACACGGTACCACCCATTTCGTGGCGGTCGATGCGCAAGGCGATGTCGCCAGCTATACCTCGACGGTGGAAAGCGCGTTCGGATCGGGCCTGATTGTCAATGGCTATGTGCTCAACAACGAATTGACCGATTTCAACCTCGATCCCGATCGCAACGGAAAGCCGACCGCCAACCGGGTGGAACCGGGCAAGCAACCGCGCAGTTCGATGAGCCCGGTGGTGGTCTATGACCGCGCGGGCCGTGTGCAACTGGTCACCGGTGCAGCGGGCGGCGCGACGATCCCGGTGCAGGTGATCCGCGTGCTGATCGGCACGCTCGACTGGGGCCAGGATGCGCGCGCCGCGATCACCCAGGGCGTGGTGATGCCGTTCCCCGAAGGGTCTGGCCCGCCGGTGCTGGGCGTCGAAGCGGGCACCAGTCTGGAGGCGATGATCCCCGCGCTCACCGCGCTTGGCCATGCCCGCGTGGTCGCGATCCCGATGCGGCTGAAGGCCAACGCGATCGAACGCACCGCCGGCGGTTGGCGCGGTGCCGCCGACCCGCGCAGCGAAGGCGCCAGCGCCTCACCGTAAGAGTCTGACACGAAACTCGCGAAAGGGCGAGTTTCGAAGTCGGCAGTGTCGGGTCAGACACTGAGCGCATTTGTCGCAGTCCTGCTTGCCGTGGCGTATCGCGCCGCCTAGGTTGCGCGCGACGATGGCAGAGGATCGCACCGGGCTGTGCAACTGACCGATTTTGACCGCTACCCCAACCTGGTGGCGATGTTCCTTGACCGCGCGAAAGAGCGCGGGGCCAAGCCGATGCTCGCGTCCAAGCGTGACGGCACGTGGCAAGCAATCGACTGGACCACCGCCGCCGAGCAGGTGTGCCTGTTGGCGCAGGCGCTGCGCGATATCGGGCTGAATGCGGGCGACCGCGTGGCGCTGGTGTCGGAAAACCGGCCCGAATGGTGCATCGCCGATCTGGCGATCATGGCCGCCGGGCTGGTGACGGTGCCCACCTACACCACCAACACCGAACGCGACCACCACCATATCCTGGAAAATTCGGGCGCGCGGGCGATCATCGTGTCGACCCAGAAACTGGCCCAGCCGCTGCTGGCCGCTGCGTTGCGCACGCCCAATGTCGAACATGTCATCGGCATGACCCCGCTGCGGCGGATGCAGACCGGCGCGTTGAGCTTTCACGACTGGGACGCGTTGCTGGCGGGCGATGCGGCCAGTGCCCGCGCCGCCACCGATGCGCGCCTTGCCACGATCGGGCGTGATGATCTGGCATGCATCATCTACACCAGCGGCACCGGCGGCGCGCCGCGCGGCGTGCGCCAGCACCATGGCGCGATCTTGCGCAATGTCGATGGCGCCGCGCATATCCTGACCGAGGATTTCGGCTGGGACGACGAAGTGTTCCTGTCGTTCCTGCCGCTCAGCCATGCTTATGAACACAGCGCCGGGCAGTTCCTGCCGATCGGCATGGGCGGATGCATCCATTATGCCGAAAGCCTGGAAAAGCTGGCCGCCAATATCGAGGAAGTGCGCCCGTCGCTGATGGTGGTGGTGCCGCGCCTGTTCGAAGTGCTGCGCACGCGGATCATGAAACAGGTGGAAAAGCAGGGTCGATTGCCCGCACTGCTGATGCACCAGGCGGTGGCGCTGGCCACGCGCCGCGCGGCGGGCAAGCCCCGGCTGTCCGACCGGTTGCTCGACGTGGTGCTCGAACACAGCCTGCGGCCAAAGATCCGCGCGCGGTTCGGCGGGCGGATGAAGGCACTGGTGTCGGGCGGCGCACCGCTCAATCCCGATGTCGGGGTGTTTTTCGCCGCGATGGGCCTGACCATGCTGCAAGGCTATGGCCAGACCGAGGCCGGGCCGGTGATATCGGTCAATCGCCCGCGCGCCGGCATCCGCATGGATACGGTCGGCCCGCCGATGCGCAAGGTCGAGGTGCATATTGCCGACGACGGCGAGATCCTGGTGCGCGGCGAACTGGTGATGCACGGCTATTGGCAGGCCGCGGCGGAAACCGCGCGCACGATCCGCGACGGCTGGCTGCACACCGGCGACATCGGCCATATCGACAGCGCCGGGCGGATCGTCATCACCGACCGCAAGAAGGACATGATCGTCAACGACAAGGGCGACAACATCTCGCCCCAGAAAGTCGAAGGCATGCTGACCCTGCAACCCGAGATCGCCCAGGCGATGGTCAGCGGCGACAAGCGCCCCTATGTCGTCGGCCTGATCGTGCCCGATGCCGAATGGGCGCTCGATTGGGCGCGTGCGGCGGACGAACATTTCGACATGGCCGCGCTGCAGGATCTGCCCGCGTTCCGCACCGCGATCCGCACCGCAATCGACCGGGTCAACGCCGACTTGTCGGTAATCGAAAAAGTGCGCCAGTTCGCCTTTGCCGACGAACCTTTCGCGATCGACAACGAGGAACTGACCCCGTCGATGAAAATCCGCCGTCACAAGATCCGCGAACGCTATGGCGCGCGGATCGACGCTTTGTATCGCGGTTAAGCGGCTTCCAGCTCGACGAAATCGGGGACGAACATCGGTTCGCGGCGCGACCAGCCCGGCGCGGTAGCGGCGGCCTCGCTGATCGACTGGAGCAGGCCCTTGCGGCGGTCGGGGCGGATGCGCGGCAGCGCGGCGGCGCCGCAGAACGCGGCCGGCAGCCATGGCCGCACATCGGCCCCAAGCAGGCGTTCGTACAAAAAGCGATAGGCGCAGAAACCGGCCAGCCGTTCCTGCGCAAGATCGAACGTGGTTACGCGCAGCAGCGGCCCCATCACGGTTTCGATCGCATCGAGACCTTCTTCGGTGCCCAGCGCGCGACGCAGCAGCTTCAGATCCTGATAGACGACATATTGCGCGCGGATCGAGGCAGTCTCTTCGCCATTGCGCGCCCAGCGCCGGAACGCATCGCTGCGGCCCAGGCCGACATCGAGACTGCGGCGGATATAGCGCTGCTCACAAGCGGAAAAGGCCGCAAATTCGCGCATTTCGGCGACGATCAACTGTGCGTTCGGCGTATAGGACATGGCCCGTAACTCCCGGGCGCCGCTGTCTGCCTGGCCTGTCTTGCACCATGCGTCCGCCCGAATCGCAGTCTACGCCGCGATGGTTAGCAAGGCGTTAAATGGTTAACCCGGCGCAGCCCGCGGGCGGGCTGCAGATCGCGGACAAACCCCGCGCGCCCGGGCCCGCCAGCGCAAACGCCATTGTCAGGGTTTCCAATGCCCGATGTCGGACCATGTCGGCGCACGCGCGGTGGGCGGCGATACTGACAGGGCGGCGGCCTGCGGAGGCTTGGGCGGGTTGAACAACTGGCACGCCGGCAATGTTGCCGGATCGAGCCCGGCGACTTCGCTCCACAGATCGGAACCGGGCTGGGTCGGGGCGAAATGCGTGTAATTCTGGCTGACGATCGGGGCATTGGCCGGGGCGAGCGGATAGCCTGAAAAATAGAAACTTTGCGGCAGGACCGCGCCTGCGGCATCGGCCTGAAAGCCGTATCCGAACAGGATGCCGCCATCGGCGGTCCGGTCGGGACTGGCGCCCGCCTGCATCACATGACCGTCTGCCGCGCTGATCCAGAACGAATAGCCCTGCCCCCCTTTGCCGATCCGTGCGCTGTCTGCCGCGCTGTAGGGCAGATGGGTTATGAAATCCGGGCGGGGCGGGTGATTGAGCGGCGAGAACAGGCAGATTCTGGGCATCCATTTGGGCCTGGTGTCACCGGCCACGAAATAGGCGACATTGCCCAAGGAGATGAACTTGCACGAAAAATGGTTGTCGATCGGAAAAATCGGCAGGCAAAACCCGTCATAGCGCTCCATCATCGCGCCTTCGCCCGCGGCGCCGCGCCAGGTCGAATCATAGAATGTCGCACCCGACGAGGTCTGATAATCGGCGCCATCGCGCAAGGGCGCGGGCGGCCTGCCGGGATAGGGCGGCGGCACTTGCCGATATCCGGAAAACACCCGGTACATCGTCCAATCCGCCTGCCAAAACACCGGCCAGACCGGATCAGCCGGGTCGCCCTTGGCGCGCGGATAGATGCAGCTCGGCTCCTGACAGGGACTTGCATCAGCCGGGTTGTGCGTCCCGTAGGTCTGGTAGACTTGCCCGATCGAAGCAGGCGAACACATGAGTGCCGACAAAACAACTGCAAATATGGTAAATATGTGACGCATAACACCCTCCACCACGCAGTTGTGACTTATCGAAGCAAAAGATAACATGATTTTTTTGACTTGCAAACAAACCGATTCGCGACGACGATTGTCGACAACAGGCATAGGATTGCTCTGAATCGAATAACTTCATTCTGGAAGCAATTTTTTGAACCGGCGTTATTGACGGAGAGCAAGTTATGGTCATGCTGACCTGGAAGGAGCCTCAGGGGGTCTTCGACATCCAGCGACTCGTGCAGAACGCGATCGATCTCGAGTTTGCGACGCTACCGCCTTATCTCTACGCGAAGTTCACGATCCTGCCGGGCACCAACGCGGCAGCCCTGGCCCTGCTGGATTCGATCATCAGGCAGGAAATGATCCACATGTGTCTGGCCTGCAACATTCTCAACGCGATCGGCGGCACGCCTGCGGTCACCCCCCCGCACTATCCCGGCCCCCTGCCCGGCGGAGTTGCCAAAGGGCTGACGGTCGGCCTGTTGCCGTTCACGCCGGCGGCGATTGCGCAGGGCATGGCGATCGAGGCACCCGACGAACCGATCAAGCCCCGCGTGGCGCTGGCCATAGGCCAGGATGAAGACGTGTCGATCGGCGAATACTACCACCGCATCGATATCGCCTTGTCGAAACTGCCGGCAAGCGACTGGACGGTAGGCCGCAACCAGATCGGCGATGCGCAGTTCTTTCAGGGCCAGATCTTCGATGTGAACGGCTATGCCGATGCCCACCGCGCCATCAACCAGATCGTGTCCGAAGGCGAAGGCACCCCGGTTCGCCCCGACCAGCCCGGCAGCCCGCTCGATTTCCAGCACGATCTGGCCCATTATTACCGGTTCTGGGAAATCGCCCAGAACCGGGTGCTGACCCAGGCCGACGATGGTTCGAACTACACCTGGGGGGCGCCGCTCGGGGTTGACTGGCAGGCCGCCTATCCCGCCATTGCCAATCCGCAAGAGCATGATTTCGTCCACGACCCGGCCCCTGCACAAGCCGCGCAGGCGGCATGCAACGCCGCCTTCACCGCCATGGTCGATGCGCTGGGCAAGGCGTTTGCCGGATCGGCAGGCGAACTTGGGGTTGCTGTGCGCGCGATGTTCGACTTGCGCATGGCAGCAATGGCGGCACTCAACGCCCCGCTCGCAGACGGCACACACGTCTCGGGCCCCGCGTTCGTCTATCTGGGCGGACAAGCGACCACGACGCAAACCGAGGGAGCCGCAGCATGAGCGTCCTGGACAAGCCCCGCGTCTATTTCAAAGGCGAAATCGCCTGGGACCCGGTCACCACCAACAACTATGGCCCGCCCGATTCGGGCACATTCCAGGCCGCCGCCGCCTACGACGAAGACGCGTGTACGCCCTTGCTCAACAACGCTCCGTTCGCGGCAAAAGTGGCCGCATTCCGCCAGACCGCTGTCGACGAGATCGTCTCGGCAGGTAGCTGGAACCCCCACGGCAGCTATCGCTCGCCCTTTTTCAACACCGCTGTTTCGGGCGTCGATGCGGGTAACGGGCTGGATACCGACGATCCCTTCGTCAGCGCACCGGTGAATTTCACCGGCATGCTGATCGATTCAGAACCTTATGGGGCGTGGAGTTCGCAACTGTTTTTCGACGACATCGCCTTTGGCATTGCCGGGGGGTGCCATGTATCGGGCCGGCGATCGATCCGGCTGAACGACCGCTTCATCAATTTCAACGCCAATCCCGCCAACAACATGATTGCCGGGATCGCCTCGGTGATGTGGCAGACCTGCTTTGCCAAAGACGACGGCCTGGTGATCGACCCGCACAATTCGGGCGTGCTGGCCGCACTGGCAAGGGCGATGGACGATCCGGCCGTGGCCGGTCTGATGCTGCGTTTTACGACTTATCGCACGATCTATTACGACGATCCAACGCTGGCGAACCGTTCGCCGGCCGCCGCCGCCGCGGGGGCCGCGTTGCAGGCCAAGATCAGGGCGGGCGGGTTTCAGCCCAATCCCGCGCGCAGCCTGCTGGTCGGCACGCTGGGCCTGTGGCGTCGGGACGAAGTGCCGACCGAGGCGTGCGAGCGGGCGCTGGTCTCGACCATGGCGACGATCCCCGGCTTCAATTCGCCAACCTTGCAGACCAATGCCGGGCCCGCCGTCGGCACGGCCTTTGCGCGCGTCGGCGCAGCCGGGATCGCGCTCGACCTGTCGAATGCCATCCCCTGCGCCGACCGCGCGGGTGAAAAGATCGATATCGGCACGCTGGAACTCGTCGCAGCCGATCCCGCACCCGCGGTTGCCATCACCACAGTCGCCACGATCCCCTTCTCGCACTATGATCGCGCCGCCTACGAGGCCACGTCGGGGATCGTCGATATCCCGCTCGCGCCCGCGCTGGCCGCGCAACTGGCCGGGATGGACCTGTCGATCAAAGGCCCCGATGGCACGACCTATCTGCAGGAGGCGCCGCTGCGCGCGGTGCCGTCGATGCCCAACCTCTATGCCAACCAGGGCGATCGCGCCCATGTCGAGGTGCAGGTCTATCAGCGCGGGGCAGTCGCACCGGCGGGCGTTGCGGTCGTGATGTCGGACATGGCCGCGACACAGGCAACGCATCTGGCGGCCACCACCGATGCCGACGGGCGCGTGCAGTTTGCGCTGGAGACCGGTACACCAACGGTTGACGGACTGGTGTTCCAGGCCGGTCCCGATCCGGTGCTGCCAATCGGCAACGCATTCAACCCGCTGATCCAGACCTACATGTATCTGCGTGTTCTGCCGCAGGACGAAAAGATCGCCGCGCTGGCCCCCACCTGGGACAATGTGCACACTTATGTCCTGTCGAGTTGGGAAGCGATGGCTCCGTGCATGGACAACTGGTTGCGGTTGGGCGACGAGGCGCAAGTGCTCGCCTATGCGCCGATCATCCGCAAGCTGACCGATCCTGCCAATTTCGAGGCGTTCCGCTATATGCCGCCGACGCGAGACCTGACCGTCGGGCAGCGCAGCCTGCTCTATCGCTTTCTTGATCAAGGCGCGGGCGCGGTGCAGGCAGGCACGACGGAACCGGACCGGGTGGACATCCACAAGCTCAGCCGGGCCATGCGCAGCACCTGATGACAGGCCTTCCTTGCAGCCGACCGGGCCACGCGCGCGGTCTGGTCGGGATTGCGGCGCTGGCAGGGCTGTGCCTGCCGGGCGCGGTGCATGCCCAGTCCATCGATCCGCAACTGGTGGTCACCGGATCGCGCACCGGTGATACGGTCGGCCTGACCAGCCTTGGCACGGCCGGGATTGCCGGGATTGCCGACCGGCAAAGCGATTCGCTGCTCGATGTGCTCAACGATGTGCCAGGCGTTCGGGCGTTTTCGACCGGCGGTCCCGGTGGGGGCAGTTTCCTGTCGGTGCGCGGCGGACAGCCGAATTTCACCATGGTCCAGCTCGACGGCATCAGGCTGAACGATCCGACCAACAGCGCGGGGGAATCGTTCGATTTCACGCTGCTGGACCCGCAACTTGTGCAACGGATCGATGTGTCACGCATCGCGGATTCGGCCATTTACGGGTCGGACGCACTGTCGGGCGTGGTGCAGATCGTGCCGCGCGATCCGGCATCCGGGGCGCTGGTGACAGGGGCGCAAGCCTGGGTCGACACCCTGGCCGGAAGCGCCGCTTCGGCCAGCGCGACCGGCGGTTGGGGCAGTGGCGGCGCGATCGTCGGACTGGGCCATCGCGACAGCGGGCGCGGCGATCCGGCGGGCGGGTTGCGCCGCGATCAGGCGCTGACCAGGTTCGACCAGCACATCGGCGATTACCGGCTGAGTGCAACCGTGCTCTATGCCCATAGCCTTGCGCGGGATTTTCCCGAAGACAGCGGCGGCCCCGATCTGGCGATCGATCGCACACTGGAACAACGCCGCACCACCCTGGTAGCGACCGCGCTGGCGTTGCGCGGCAATGCCGAAGCCACGATCCGACCGGCGCTGAGTGCAAGCTGGTCGCACCTCGATGCCGACATCGACACCCCTGCGATTGCACCGGGCGTGCTGTCGGGCGTGCCTGCAGAGATCGCCGCAAACCGCTTTACCCGGCTCGAAATCGTTGCCGACGTGGCCGCCCGTCTTGGCGTGCTCACCGCGTCGGCTGGCGCGGCGGTGCTGCGCGAGGACGGGACGAGCACCGGGTCGATCGATTATGGCGTTGTGCTGCCGGTCCGCTTTGCGCTGACCCGCGTGATCCACAGCGGCTTTGCCGAGGCGAGCCTGCGCCCGCTTGGCGGGATCGCGGTCAACGCTGCCTTGCGTCATGATCAGTTGGCGGGCGGTACAGGCGTGTGGACCGGGCGCGGCGGCGTGACCTGGCAACCGATGCCCGTTGGCCCGACGCTGTTTTCGCACATTGCCAACGGCTATATGCTGCCCAGCCTTTATGCGCTGGGCAACCCGCTGGTCGGCGATCCGGCGTTGAAACCCGAACGCAGCCGCGCGGTCGAGGCCGGGGTGGAATGGCAACGGGACGGCAACCGGCTGGCGTTCAGCGCCTTCGACAACCGCTTTCACGACCTGATCGACTTCGATCCGACCGTGTTTCACCTCGTCAACCGGGACACGGTCTCGGCACGGGGGATCGAGGCGGCGGCCACCGTGGCGCTGGACCATGACTGGTCGCTTGGCGGCGCGGTCACGCGCATGTGGCTCGACAGCACCACGCCGCTGACCGGGCGCCCGAACTGGAACGGCAACGTGCATGTGGCGTGGGACCGGCACGCCTGGCACGCGCGCATCGCCGTGCGCGGCAACAGCGCATTCGATGACAGCGCGATCCCGACCGGCGCCGTCGTCACCCCCGGCCATCTGGCCGGCGATGCCGAACTGAGCTGGAATGCAACGCGCCGTCTCGATGTCGGGCTGGCCGTTCTGAACATGGCCAATGGCCACTGGCACGATGCCGTGGGCACCCCCGCCCTGGGGCGCAGCGTGCGGTTGACGCTCAGCGTGCCCTGGCGCACAGCCTCATGATTGCGCGATCATGGCACAGCACAGCGCGAACAGGCACGACAGCGCGGCGGTGCGCAACGGATAGTCGGCCAGACTGTGCACGAGCGCGACCGTAACCGCGATCGTCGCGGCCTGCGCCATCGGGTCGCCAGCCCTTGCGCGCCACAGCCCGACCGCACGGGGGGCAAACCAGCCAAGAAAAGCGATGATCGCCAGTACCCCGAACACCCCTGTCTCGATCAACAGCTCCAGCAGATCATCGTGGGCGTGGTTGACGAATGTCGGCCCGGCCAGTGCGGGGTCTTCATACCAGCGATAGATATCGGGAAAACTGCCAAGGCCGGTGCCCAGCACCCCATGATCGCGCAAAATCCGTATGCCGTTGACCAGGAAATCGTGCCGGCTGATTCCCGGCACGGCCCCGTGCCCGGTCAGATCGTTGGCAATCGGGCCGAACACCGCCAACCCGATCGCCGCCAGGGCCAGCAGGGGCAGGCCGACAACGATCGCGCGCCGCAGATCGGGCCGCGCCAGCGCCACCAGCGCAATCACCTCGACCGGCAGCAGCGCCATGCAGGCGAGCGACCGGTTGGCCAGCACGCCAATCACCAGCACCCCACCACAGACCGCCGCCATGACCCGACGGTCCCACCGGGCAGGCACAGGACAGACCGCCCCTGTCCCCAACGCCAGCGCCATCAGCAAAAAGCTGCTTTGATGGTTGCTGTTGGCAAACAGGCCCGGCCCCAGACCGTAGTTGGTGATGGCATAAGGATAGGGACCACCGCCCAGTTGCTGCGCCAGCCCGAGCAGGACCGACCCCAGCGCCAAGACCACGACCAGTCGCGCCGCGCTGTGCCAATCGGGGGCATGGCGCCCACGCATCACGACGAACACTGCCGCCGCCGGAATCGCCCAGGCAAGCGTGGCAAGTGAACGCCATGGTGACAGCGACAGTGTCAGCCACGGACGCGGCATGCCCAGCAGGTCAAAGCCCGCAGCGACCCGGTCACGCCCGGGCAGGTGTACCCAGATCGCCGGAGGCAAAGGTACGAACTGGACCAGCGCCAACAGCGCAACCGCCATGGCCCACGGGCCCAGCCCCGACCGGTGCCCCGCGCCCCCGTCGCGCCACATGCTGGCCGCGATCAGCAGCGCGCCGACCAGTTGCAGGGCATAGTTGGCCGGATAACCTGCCGCACTGGCCCCGCCCAACACCAGCGCGGCCGCCAGATAGCCAAGCGCAAGCCAGCGCATCGCCCGGTCGCGCAACGCGCTCATCGCGGCGCGGGGCCCGACAGGCGCAATTGACGCACCTGCACCGCCTGGCCACGCGCGTCATCAGTCGCCTGCGCGGCAATTTCAAGAGTTTGCGCCGCACAGTGGCCGGTCGGCACCACGAAGGGCAGATCGAGGCGCTGCGGCCCGGCCATGCCATTGTCGAGCGCCCGTTCGGCCAGCACGGCCCCATCATCGGCGCAGCGCGCGCGCAGCCGCAGCACGCCGGCCGCACCGCCCTGTGGCGCATAGACAAGCTGCAGCCGCCAGCGCCCTGGCATAGCCGTGACAAGCTGGCTGACCAGCGGCCCCGCCACCCGGCCATACGCGGTCAGCGCCAGCCCGCGCGCCCGATCGCGCTCGGCAACCCCCGCATCGCTGGCCTGCAACGCCCATCCAAAAGGCGGCGGCGCGGTCAGATCGGCGAAATCGGGGCTGTAGACCGGGCCTTGCGGCCGGGCCGTGGCGCGCAACCCGCCCAGCCACAGCGCGCGTGCGCGGGCATAAGCGCCGATGCGCACCATTTCGGCAACCGCGCTGGCGCGCG
Source organism: Novosphingobium sp. FSW06-99 (assembly GCF_001519065.1). Lineage (GTDB taxonomy): Bacteria > Pseudomonadota > Alphaproteobacteria > Sphingomonadales > Sphingomonadaceae > Novosphingobium. The sequence goes on along the minus strand of NZ_KQ954254.1, from coordinate 188,382 downwards.
CGCGCGGATCGTCAAGTGCAGCGGCTGGCAAGGCGTCAACCAGCGCCAGGACCAGCGCTGCCGGTCGCTGTGTGCGCGCAAAGCCATCGAGGAACGGCGCCACCAGCGCGGGATGGCCCGACAACGCGGCGGCGGCCTGCGTGGCGTCGGCCGCGCGCGCGACATGCGCGCCCAGCTTGGCCGCCAGACCGTCGCCAAACACGCCATCGAGACGCTGCAGCGCGGATAGCTGAACCATGACCTGGGTCATGCCCCCACGATCGGCGGCCAGTCCCAGCAGCGCCAGATGTGGCCCGCCGGCATGCGGGTCGCGGCGTGCCGCCTCTTGCAACAGGGGCGCCGCCTCGGGCCGTGGCAGCAACGCGGCACCGGCCGCATAGAACGGTTCCCACGCCAATGGGGCCGAGGCCAGCGCCGCGCGCACGGTTGCCGGGGCTGCACCGTCAAGGCCGGTCAGCGCCCGCAGGCGGCCAAGATCGGCCGGACCAAACCCGCTCGCCCGGCGTGAATCCGGTGCCGGCCCGGCCAGACCGCTCGCCACCACGTCTGCCGCCATTGTCAGTGCCACCGCGCCGATCAGCGCAGCGCCGGTCAGCCCGGCCCGAATATGGCGTGGTTCGATCGGCCCGCCCACCAACCTCACTCGCCTCCGGGCATCTGCCCCAGTGACAGTCCGGGGTCGAACCGGGGCTTGCCCGATCCTTCGGAGGCGCGGTCATACTGATACTGGTATTGGTACCCATAGCTGCCGCTGCTGCGCGCGATCTTGGTCAGGACGATGCCCAGCACCGAGGCACCGGCCTCATCCAGACGACGGATCATTTCGTGGATGGTGTTGGTGCGGGTCTTGCGGCTTTCAACCACGACCACTGTCCCCTCTGCGACCGAACCGAGCAACGGCGCATCGGCGAGACCCAGCACCGGCGGTCCGTCGAGCACGACCTGGTCATAGTGCGCGGCCGCCTCGGCCACGATCGCGCCAAGCCGCACCGAGCTCAGCAGTTCGGCGGGCGAGCCTGTAAAACTGCCGACGGGCAGCAGGCTGACGTTGTCCAGAGTGGTGGGGCGGGCATAAGTGGCCAACGCATCCTCGCTGGCCAGCAAGTGCGCAAAGCCCAGTTCATGCGTCGTGCGCGAGGAAAACGTGGGGCGTCGCAGATCGGCGTCGATCAGCAGGACCTTGCGCCCCAGCCGCGCCGAAGTGACCGCGATCGCATAGGCCGTGGTCGATTTGCCTTCGCCGGGATGCGCCGATGTGACGAAAACCGTGCGCGGCATGCCTTTGGCGCGTGCAAATTTCAGCGCAGTCAGCGTCGAATAATAGGCCTCGGTCACTGCCGATTTGGGATCGGTCAGCGATTCGATCATCCTGGCGCCGCTGGCATCCATCGGAATATTGCCCAGCACGCGCAGGCCCAGCTTTTCCCGCGCATCGGCCGAAGTGCCGATAGTGTCGAACAGCAAGTGCACCACAAACGCCGCTGCCAATCCGGCCACCAGCCCGAAGAACAGGCCAACCCCGCAATTGAGCGCGATGTTGGGGCTGAAAGGCCGCTGCGGAATTTGCGCATCGTCGACCAGCGACACGTTGCTCTGGCCGATGCCCCCGGCCACGCCCACTTCCTTGAAGCGTTGCAGCAACGCATCGTAGAGCGTGCGGTTGGTATCGGCCTCGCGCTGAAGAATGTTGTACTGGATCGACCGGCTGCGCTCGTCCTGCACTTGCCCCTTGGCATTGGCAACGCGCGCGGCCAGGTCGGTTTCGGCCTGAAGCGCGGTGCGATAGGCCGCCAGCAACTGCGCCGCCTGATCCCCCGTGCCCCGGCTCTTTTCCGCCGCGATGGCCGCGTCGAGCCGTTCGATCTGAGCGGCCAGTTCCTGCATGGCGGGATAGTCGGGTTTGAACAGCCGGCTGTTCTGGGCATATTGCGCCTGCAGGGACGATCGCTGCACGATCAGCGGCGACAGCGCCGGGGCTGTTTCGAGCGCATGATCGGCGCTGCCGTTGCGCCACGCGCTTTCGGTCGCGATCCGTTTGACACGGGCCTGGTTGAGCGCCTCTTCCATCGCGGCAAGATCGGTAACCGACAGCGTGACGCCTTCGTTCGATTTGCCGTCGACGATCTGTCCCGGGGTGCGGAACAGATTTGAACGGATGGCATAGTCATCGACTGCCCGCTCGGATTCTTCCAGCGCGGTCTTGGTCCGCGCGAGCTGATCGCTGAGGAAGTGCCGGGCATAGGCCGAGGAATTGTACCGCCGTTCGAGGCTGCTGGCGATGAAGCCCTGGGCCATGCCCGAGGCGATGCGCGCCGCCATCGCCGGATCGGGCGAGGCAATGCTGACTTTCAGCAGCATGCTGTCCTTGACCGATTCGGCAACGGTGCTGGCGCTGATCCGGGCGGCGGCGCGTTTGACACGCTCGTCGCGCGTGCCGGTGGTGCCGCCATAGGCCGGAACGGCTGCCAGATTTAGATCTTCGGCCACGCGCCGGGTCAATGCGTCGCTGCGCAACAGGCCCAGTTGGGTGGCGATCACCTGCTGGTTGGCGATGAACGAGCGCGACGCCGCGCCCCGCGTGTTATCGAGCGATTCGGTCGCCGAGGGGTCGTATTCGAGCAGCGCAGAGGCGCGATAGAGTGGCGTTGCCAGCAACGACACACCCAGCCCCAGCAGCAACCCGCACAAGCCGACCGCCAGAATGATGCGATAGCGTTCCCCCACGATCCGCAGGATTTCGTGAATTTCCAGCGCATTGCGGGACATCGCCGCCCCCGGTTCGCGCTGTACGGCCGGTTTGGCCCCGACGACACTGTGCTGGTCCGTCATTGTTGCTGTCTCGTGTCTGGTACGGGGAGATTGGGCGCGGGTGTGCGGTTACAGGTTATGGAACAGCGCAAGCGCGGGCAGGCTCTGGAACAAGTCGCGATAGGTCTTGCGCACCAGATCATCGTCAACCACGATCGTGTCGCCGGGATAGACCACCGGATCGACCATTTTGCCATGGTGGATCGAGATCAGGTCAAACGCCGCCGCCACGGTCTTGCCACCCTGTTTGCGAAAGATTGCCACGCGGCGGGGGTTGCCGTTGTCTTCGTTCACCCCATGCGCCAGCGCAACGGCGCCCAGCAACGTGGTGCGGCCGGGCAGGGGATAGATGCCCGACTGGTTGACCCCGCCCTCGATCGTAATGTTGGTGCCGTTGGTGGTCACCACGCGCACGGTGATATCGGGATTGTTGAGATAGCGTTCCCCGTAAAGCTGCCGCAGCTTGCGGGCAAAGCTTTCGGGGCTCTGGTCGCGGACGCTGATCGCGCCGATCAGCGGCAGATCCACCTCGCCATGGGCATCGACCTGAAAATCGCCGCTGAGCTCGGTCACACGCAAGACCGTGACATGCAGCAGATCGAGCGGCCCGAGCGGTACGTCATAGGCCACATCGGCGATCGACGGACGATCGGGCACGCCCAGCAGCGCAGGGTTGTAGGGCAGCGATTTCTCGCGCGTGGTGCACCCGGCCAACACCAGGGATATCGCCGCAACGACAACGAGCCTGCTTGTCACCCCATCCCCCGTTTTGCCCAACGGCACAACACTTTGCGGCCCATCCCAGGAGCCGGCGCCCCTGTCCGGCGATGCCGCCAACCCATGCGCCTCTCTATGGGAAGCCCCTGCAAATTGCAAAGACTGGACAGCACCAGTTTGGTCATCGGCGCGCTATTACCCCCATATCAGCCAGCGCCGCGCGATAGAGCGCAACCACACGCTCGACCGAATAGCGGTCTTCGGCGATCCGGCGGCTGGCCTTGGCCATCGCGTGCCACTGCGTGTCCTCCAGCGCGAGCGCACGGCGCATCGCACGGGCCAGCGCCTCGCCATCGCGTGGGGGCACCAGAAAGCCGTTCTGCCCGTCGCTCACAACATCGCGGCAGCCCGGGCAGTCGGTGGTGATCATCGGGCGCCCCAGCGCAGCAGCCTCGACCAGCACGCGCGACAGGCCCTCGCGATAGCTCGGCAGGACGACCCAGTCGGCGGCGGCAATCGCATCGCGCACATCCTCGACCGGTGCGTGATACGTGATCACCCCTTCCGCGATCCACGCCTGCAGTTCTTCACGCGCGATTGCTGTGCGATTGGCCACGCCGACTTCGCCAATCAGCACGAAGCGGGCGGCGGGAAATTCGGCCCGTACGGAGCGCGCTGCCGCAACATATTCGCGCACGCCCTTGTCCGCCAGCAGGCGCGCGATCATCACAAATCGGCCGCCCGTCGCCGCGCGCGGGCCGGCCGGCGCAAAACGCGCAAGATCGATGCCGGAACCGGGCAGCAGCCGCACCTGATCCGGCCGCACCAGCCCGCGCTCGACGAACAGGCCCTGGTCATCGGCGTTCTGAAAGAACACGGTCGGGCATCGGCGCAGCGCGATCCGGTAGAGCAGGCTGGCCACTACCGTCAGCAGGGAACGACGGATGAACGCGGTGCCCAGCCCCGACACGTTGGGCAGCGCGGGCACGCCCGCCAGCCGGGCGGCGATCGCGCCATAGCAATTGGGCTTGATCGTCCAACTGAGCCAGGCCACCGGGCGATGGCGGCGGATCAGCCGGATCAGCGCGACCAGCGTACGCAGTTCCCGCCAGGGTGCGGTTCCGGCGGCATCAAGGTCGAGTGCGGCGCATTCGCACCCCATTGCCCGCAACCGCGCACACCATTTCGGATCGTCGGGCGAAACCGCCATCACGCGATACCCGTCGGCCAGCAGCGCGCGGATCACCCCTTCGCGAAAATTGACCAGGTTCCAGGCCTGGTTGGCCGACACCATGATGAGCGGGGCTGCCGGCATTCACATCAGGCCGAAAATGGCGTGATAGGGCACCCACAGCGGTGCATCGGTGGCCAGTACCAGCCACACCATCTGCACCAGCGCGGCGATCCCGATCATCACCGTGCGCACCAGAAATATGCCGGCGCGCGGCACGCGGAGCAAATCGAGCATGCTGCCGAACACCACCAGTTGCACCGGTGCGAAATACAACCCCACGCGATCGACCGCGGTCGACGACGGGCTGATGATCAGCGCGGCAAAGGTCAGGATGCTGGCCACGGCAAACCCCAGCCAGACCCTGCGCGCGCCGCCTTCGACCGGGAAATCGCGCCAGCGCACCAATAGCACCAGCGACGGCAGCAGGTTCATCAACAGGCGCACGGTCGCACCGGAGGATTCATAGGCCTGTTCGATATAGCCCTTTTCGAATTCGTCGATCCGCAACGACAGAATCGACACAAAGGCCACCGCACCAAGCCCGGTGATCACCAGCGCCAGCCAGCGTCGCCGCTGTGCAAGGCCGGGGCCAAACAGGGGAAAGACAATGCCCCCGGTCGAATGCAGACCGATTGCCAGGGCCAGTTCACCAATGATCGTGACCGGTCGCGCGCGGCCGAGCGAGGCGATCGCGATCATGATCATGCCGATCGCACCGGCCTGCCGGACATAGCCCATGCCCACCACGATCAGCAGATAGGGCACCGCCGCCAGGATCGCCAGCCAGGGTTCGCGCGTGGTCTGCGCCACCCGCACAGTGCCCACCGCGATCAGCGCGGCGCACAGCCCGTTGACCGGATAGATCCCTGCGTGCAGCTTGCCCGACACCCACAGCATGATGCCGAACACCGGATCGGTGAATTGGACCGCATCACGCAACGACCCCTGGCGCACCGCGTCATACATGTCCTGGTATTCCACCCAGTCGCCGCCGATCTGATAGCGCAAGGTGGCCACCAGCACATAGGCGACGACAAAGCCCAGAATCGCAAGGGACTGCATGGCACCCAACCGTTCACGCTCGGGGGTCAGCGGAAACAATAACGCCATGATCGCGACATAGCCGAACAGCAGCCAGTAAACCGTCATGGGTCAGAGCGATCAGAAAAATGGCGCGCAACGCAAAGATAGTTCATCGTGGCAAAAATCTCGCTGCGGCCGCCATCGTACGTCCACGGCACCAGTCCACCTGGCACAATTCGAAACATGTCATATCCATCGAAGCACTTTACAAAATCGGCCATATAGCTGCGAGAACTGATGTTATTCTCGCCGAATTCCATTTGAATTATCGACACTTTTTCTCTGCCGATCATGTGCGCAGCCCCTTTCAGGACAGCCAGTTCGTAACCTTCGACGTCAAGCTTCAGGAAATCGATCCGATCGATGCCATTTTCGGCACAAAAACCATCGATAGTGGCCACCGTGACAGTTTCGGCAAGCGCCGGATCGAACGGACGGATCGGACTTTGCAGATCGACCAGTGAAGCGATTGTCGAACCGGGTTCCGAAGAACGAAGCAAAGCGCTTCCCATGCTCTCGCCCATGGCGCAGCAATGTGCATGCACCCGGTCTTTCTGCTGCGCAAACCGCCTTTGCAACATGGCATGTGTCGCGCGTGCCGGTTCAAATGCATGCAGGTCACAGCCTGCCGGAAAGGCCGTCAGGCAGGCCTGGGCATAGTCGCCGACATTCGCGCCGACATCAAAGATGACCGGACGCACGGTATCGCGCAGACGCCGCGCAACCCAGGCAATCGCATCCAGTTCGCCGGTGTGCGCCAGATGCGATGCCCAATAATTCATGCCGATCAGCGAAACGCGATGCACCCGCTGCCAGAATCGTTGCATTGCGCGATGACGCAACAAGCGCAGCGGGCTGCTCATGCGGATTCTGGGACAGTGCGCCGGATCAACCGCGCGGGATTACCGGCGGCGAGCCAGCCATCGGGAACATCGCGATTGACCACTGCGCCCGCACCGATCACACAGCCCATGCCGATGGTAACCCCGCCAAGGATCACCGCACCCGCGCCGATCCAACTGCCATTGCCGATGCGGATAGGCCGGTCCGCATAGACACGGGCCGAAGGCGTTCGAAAACTCGCCGGATCGAGACCGCCATCGACCACCATGCAGCGCGCAGACAGCACCACGTCGTCACCGATCGTGATCCCGGTCCTGCCAAGCAGAAAAGTGCCATGATTGATCGCGCAATTCTGGCCAATAGTTACATTCTTGCGATTGACGACGGTAAAGTTACCGAAGACCGCAACCTTTCGACCGAATGTGCGATAGCCCTTGAAGGCAAGATACCAACGCCATATCAGGTCGCCCACAATGACATCTGCTCCCTTGACCTTTGGCGCGGACTGCGCGGATACGCGCAACTGTTCATCGGGGTATGGCTATATGGCTGGGCCACGCGTGCGGCAACGGTGATTTGACCATGCAACCGGATTTGCCGCCAAAGTCGAGGCTGGAGGCGCCCCTTGGCGCCAGGATGGTGCGCCAGATGTTTGGCGCCAGCATGGCCAGCCTGGCCATGCGCATCGCGGGTATGGGCAGCACATTCGGGCTTGGCGTGGTCCTGGCGCGGGTTCTGGGGCCCCGTGACTATGGCATTTACGGCCTTGTGATCAGCATCGTCGCGTTGACCATGAACATCGCTTTGCTGGGTATCCCGCAACTGGCGGTACGCGAATTGGCGGTCCTTTCGTCCAGGGGGCAGTGGCAACGTGTCAATGCCCTGTGGCACAGCTTTGCCCGCGCGACACTGATCGCATCGCTTGCAACAGCCGCGGTAACAATCATCGTCGCCGCGATCGTGCCGGCACCGGATCACGGCCGCCTGCCTGGCTGGGCGACGGGCGCGGTGCTCGGCATTTTCCTGACCCGATCCAGCCTGCAGGCTGCGGCGTTGCGGGGCCTCGGCGCGCTGTCTCGCGGACAGTTCATGGATCTGTGCGGACGTCCCTTTGCGGCATTGGCGGTCTGTGCGCTGTGCCTGCTGCTGCACATGAAGCTGGACGTCAATCACGCCTTGTCGATCCAGTTGCTGGTCGCGGCCGTGGCGGCGCTGGTGTCTGGCCATTGGCTGCGTCAGGTCGTGGCGGTCGGCGCCAGCGCCGACCGGATGAAGGCACCGCACGGGTCGGCCCAGCCCTTGCGCGATGCAACGCTGGACCGGGTCCAGACACAGTGGTGGCGCGCATCGCTACCGCTCGGCCTGGTCGATATCATGCGCCAGCTTGATGGAACCTATGGCCTGATATTGATCGGAACGATGGCGGTGGCAACGGATGTCGGCGTCTATCGCGTCGCACTTTCGTGCATCGCACTAGTCGCCATGCCCACCAACATTGCCCATGTCGTGATGGCACCCGGCGTCGCGAAACTTTATCGCAAAGGCGACAAGGCGGCGCTTCAGAAACTGTTGACCTCCGTAAGCCTGGCCATTTCTGCGCTATCGCTGGCGATGCTGGGCGGGCTGGTCATCATCGGGAAATTCGCGGTCATGCTGGTTTTTGGCGGCGCCTACGCCCAGGCCTGGGTGCCGCTGGTGCTGCTTTGTGCGGGGCAGATGCTCTACTCCCTGTTTGGCATGGGCCCCATTCTGCTGGCGATGTGTGGCGAGGAGCGTGCGCTTACAGCTATTTATGCGATTTCGCTGACGTGCGGCATCCTGCTGGCATTGTTGCTGGGCCATGCCTTCGGGATGGTCGGAGTGGTCGGTGGGCAGATGCTGTCGGGCTTTATGGTTGGGTGCTTGTCGGATGCCCGCGCGCGGGCGAAACTCGGCGTCGCATCCGCATTCTTTACGCGCGCCGTCCGTCCAGCCGTCGTTTGACGGCAACAAGACCTTCGGGGCGCAACAGGGTAATGGCAAACGCGCGTGCCAATTCGTGCAGCAATCGCCCCTGCGTCACCAGATACCAGACCGATCCCAGCAGATGGTACCAGCCACGCGCCATACGCCCTTCGTAGAAACGGCGCTGAGCGAGGGCCAACCGGCAGCGCCGCTGCGCGATCGTGTGCCAACGCGCATCCAACCGCCGTTCGCACGCAAGGGTGGCAATCGCGGCATGTGTGTTGTGACTACGCGAAAAGTTGCGCACCGCACGTTCGGCCGTCCGCGCGTCGCCGCTGTGGTTGGCCGCATGAAGGCGATAGCACAACAAGGGCTGATCGACATAGGCCATGGTGCCGGGCCCAGCGGCCAGCCAATAGGCAAGCGGCCAGTCCTGGTACAGATTGCGTGGATCGGGCCGTGCCCCGACCCACGCGGCAAACCGCGCCTCATCCAGATGGCTTCGCCGAAAGCTTAGTGCGCTGCCAAGCCAGACGTAATCGCCAAGCCCGAGAATGCCCGCGCGCACGGCCTCGCCACGCTTGCCGGGCGCAAGCGCGCCAAGCACCTGCCGGGGACGCGATGGATGACAAAGCCTGTCACCGGCTGCATTGATGAAATCCAGGTCGTGCGTCACCAGCACCACCCCCGGATCGCGAAATGCCTGGCGCACGGCGCCGAGTTTGCCTGGTTCCCAGATATCGTCACCGTCCAGCAGGCAGACGATATCGCCCCGTGACGCAGCTATTCCGGCGAGCATGGCCAGCATGACACCGCCATTGCTGTCCAACGCCACCAACCGCACACCTTCGAACCGCTCTATCGCAACCCGGCTCCCGTCGGTCGACGCGTCATCGACCACAATCACCTCGAACGGTCCGGCCTGCCGCTGAGCGAGTGCGGAACCGATAGCCGAGCCAATATAGGCATCGAGGTTGTAGCACGTGATCACAACGGAAATCAGTTCGTCGGCCACGCCAAACCCATTCCCTCCCACCCGCGAGTGCCCAGCGACGGGTGTGTTAAATCTGCGCAATCCGCAATCGACTGGCCTGCAAATTACTTTCGGCCAGGTCGTCGTCACATCTGCCATTTACGATCATCTGATTCTATAGGTCAGGTGACAAGCACGGGGAACCGAATTCTATGTGCGGCGTTGCCGGACTTCTGAGCAGCCGCACGCGTGTGGATGGCATGTTGCTGACCGCCATGACCGACCGCATGATCACGCGCGGGCCCGACAGCGCGGGCTGCTGGATCGCCGCCGATGCACGCATCGGGCTTGGCCACCGGCGCCTGGCCATTCTCGATCTGAGCCCTTCCGGGCACCAGCCGATGGTGTCGGCGTGTGGCCGCTATGTCATCGCATTCAATGGCGAAATCTACAATTTCCGCGATCTGGCGCGCGATCTCGACCAGGCGGGAAAAGCGCCCGCCTGGCGCGGTCATTCGGATACCGAAGTGTTGCTGGCGGCGATTGCGGCATGGGGTGTGCGCAGCGCTGTACAGCGCGCGGCAGGCATGTTTGCCTTTGCCGTGTGGGACAATCAGGCACGCACGCTGACGCTGGCGCGTGACCGGTTTGGCGAAAAACCGCTCTATTACGGATGGACGGCGGCGGGGTTTGCCTTTGCCTCGACGCTGGCGCCGATCCGCTGCCTGCCGGGATTTGCCAATCCCGTCGCGCCGCAGGCGCTGGCCGGACTGGTGGCGCGCGCCTATGTCCCGACACCCTTGTCGATCTATCGCCGGATCTACAAGCTGCCACCGGGATGCCTGCTGACCGTGGCGCATGATGCCGATGGCGCGCCGATGGACGAAGCGCCGATTGTCGGCGCGGCGGGGCCGGTGCGGCTGTGCCGCTGGTTTGCCCATGCCGACGAAGTGCTGGCGGGCGCTGCCGATCCGATCGCCGACGCGAACGAGGCGCTCGATCGGCTGGAGGCCGCGCTGGGCGCCGCAGTGGCGCGCCAGATGGTGGCCGACGTGCCGGTTGGCACGTTCCTGTCGGGCGGCATCGATTCCTCGCTGATCACCGCAATGGCCGCCGCGCGCAGCGATGGCCCGCTGCGCACGTTCTCGATCGGCTTTGCCGAGGCGGGCTATGACGAGGCACCGCATGCCCGCGCAATCGCCGCGCATCTGGGCACCGATCACCATGAACTGTATGTCAGCGCGGCCGAGGCGCGCGCGGTGATCCCAAGCCTGCCCGCGATGTACGACGAACCCTTTGCCGACAGTTCGCAGATCCCGACATTCCTGGTCAGCCAGTTTGCCCGCGCGCAGGCCACCGTCGCGCTGACCGGCGATGCCGGCGATGAACTGTTTGGCGGATACAACCGGCATCAGCAGTTTCCGCGCGTGTGGCGCCGCGTTGCGCCGTTGCCGCCGGCCTTGCGGCGCGGTGTGCTGGGCGTGGCAGGGATGGTGCCGCCCGCGTTGTGGAACGCACTGTGCGATCTGACCGGACGGCGGCGCAGCCGCGAATTCGGGCGCAATGCCCGGCGCGGCATCGGCATCATCGGCGCAGCCGGCGGCTTTGACGCACTGTTCGACAGCTTTCTCGACGATTGGCACGGCCTGCCCTCGCCACTGGCGCACCCGGTTGCGCGCAGCCTGCGGCTCGGCACCGACCCGGCGCTGGCCGGACTGCCGCTCGAACTGGCGATGATGCAGGCTGATGCGGTGACCTATCTGCCTGACGACATCCTGACCAAGGTCGATCGGGCGGGGATGGCGGTGGGCCTCGAAACCCGCATCCCGTTCCTCGATCCCGGCGTCACCGCCGTGGCGGCGCGGATTGCGCCGGAACTGAAATTCCAGGGCGGGACGGGCAAGCATATCCTGAAACAATTGCTGCACCGCCATGTCCCGCGAGATCTGTTCGACCGGCCAAAGGCGGGGTTTGCGGTGCCGGTGGGCACATGGCTGAAAGGGCCCTTGCGCGATTGGGCGGAAGACCTGCTGTCCGATCGCGCGCTGGCCGATGGCGGCCTGTTTGCCCCCCCCGTCGTGCGCGCCCGCTGGCAGCGCCATTTGTCCGGCCGCGAAGACGCGACACAGGCACTGTGGTCGGTATTGATGGTTCAGGCGTGGTCACGATCGGCCGGCGATGCACCACCGCACCCTTGATCAGGCGTCAGCAGTCGCAACCAGATCCAGTACCGCGCGATAGGCGGGCGCGATGGCAGAGCGTGAATAGAGCGCCACGGCATCGGCACGGCCCGCCGCGCCCATCCGTCGCCGCAAGTCCGCATCGCGCACGAGCCGTTCCAGCCGATCGACCCATTCGGCGTGGTCGCGCACCAGAAAGCCGCTTTCGCCATCGCGCAATTGCACCGCCGACAACGGCACATGGCTGGCCACGCAGGGCAGGCCTGCCGCCTGATACTGGATGATCTTCAGCCCCGCCTTGCCGCGTGTCCAGGCATCGTCGCGCAAGGGATAGATGCCGATATCGAGCGATTGCAGATCGCGTGCCTCGTGCGCGGCGCTCCATCGCACCACCTCGCACACGACGCCATCGATGGCATAATCGAAATTGCCGATCACGCGCAGGGTAAACGGCACGCGCCGGGCCAGCGCGCGCAAGGCCCCGGCGATGTCGTCGAGATAGATACGGCTGGAAAACGTGCCGGTCCAGCCGATCACGACGCGCGCGCCCGGCGCGCGCGCGCAGGATACCGGGCAGATGCGGTCGGTATCGAGCGAGGGGGGGATGCACCGCACCTGCCGCGCCAGGTTGCGCGCACGCGCGGGCCCGACCAGATAGGGCGAGGCGACGATCACCGCATCGGCGCGCGCCACCATCACCCGCGCCTTGCCCGCGCCTTTCAGCCAGCGCACGAGCGGATTGGGGTGGTTGTCGGCGCGCGGTTCTTGCCCGGCAACGATGTTGTCCTCCAGGTCATAGACCACCGCGCGCGCCAGCCGCAGCACCAGCCGTTCGAACAGCGCCGGGCCCAGCGGGGTGACCCACAGATAGACATAGACCAGATCGTATCGCCGCAACCGCCCCAGATCGGCCAGCCGCCGCGCGTAACCGCGCACCGTCCCCAGCACTTTGGCGCCGATGCCTCCCGGTTGATAGAGCACGCGCCACAACTGCCGATCGCAAAAGGGCGAAACATCGATATCCCAGCCCTGTGCGCGCCAGTCGTCGAAATAGGGTTCGTATTTCAGCCGCTGCCCGGCCGCGGTGTCGCGCGGAAAGGGGCACAGCACCAGCATGCGCCGCCTAGCCATGCTGCGCGATCCGTCGATAAATCGCGGCGTAGCGCTGCGCGCCGGTCTCTACCGAAAAATGCCGTTCGGCGACTGCCCGGCACTGTGCCGCAATCCCGGGCTGCGCACACAGCGCCAGCAGGCGATCCACGGCAATCGCACGCGCCTCGGGCGTAAAGGCGGTGAGCGCCACGCCCGCGCCTTCGCCCTCGAGAATTTGCGCCATGTCGCCCACCCCGACATTGCCCAGGCACGGCACCCCGCAGCCCAGATATTCGGCCAGCTTGGTCGGCGCGCTGGCCTGCTTGGAAAACACCGGGCTGATGATCGCGGCGCCCGCGCTCATCCGCCGGATCATGTCGGGCACGCCGGCATGGTCGGCTCCGGTGATCGTTACATGCGCCGGATCAATCGCACTGTCTGCCACCAGCGCGCGCACCCGGTCCTGTTCGGTGCGGTTGACCACCAGCAGCCGGGCATCGGCACGACGCGCACGGATCAGCGCAAAACAGGCCAGCACTTCGTCAAAACAATACCACGTACCGATCGAACCGACGTAGCCCAGCGTGAACACCGCCGGGGGGCCCGCCGTGGCCGGGACAAACCGCGCCAGATCCGCGCATGTCGGGATGACCGTGATCGGCGCCGTGGGCAGGCCGAACGCGGGATCGCCGCGCAGGATCGGGACCGATGCCGCGGTCAGCACAACGATCTCGCGCGATCGGCGCAAGGCCAGCCGTTCCAGCCGCTTGAGCACCCGATGGACCAGCCCGCCGCGCGCGAGGCTGCCCCCATCGACCCGCTCGTCGGGCCAGAACCCGCGAATATCGGAAATCAGCGCGCCCCGGCGGATCGTCACGGCGGGCAGGCACAGCACCGAACACAGGACGCTGCGCGCATGGAACACGCCGATCTTCCAGCGCAGCGCCAAAGTGATCGAAACCACCATGCCGACCGCCAGGTCGTACAGCGTCGAGACGATCAGCGGGCGTTTGTGGTACCGCAGCGGATGCCAGACGATGCCGGCGCGGGCAAACCGGGCCGCCACTGCCGCGCGACGATCGGCATCGCTCCAGTCGGCGGGTTTTTCATAACTGATCACATGAAACCGGCCGACATGGCCCAGCCGTTCCAGATAGGTGATCACCTGGCTCTGTCCCAGCGGCTCCAGCATGCCGTCATAACTGATGTACAGAGCGGCAACCGGCTGCATGACATTCCCCACGATGCAATACTGATAGCCATTGCACAGACCAAGACAAGCCAGACCAAAACAAACCCCGACCAAAACAAACATTGCCCAAACGATCTTGTAAATCCGATTGCGGCCAATCGCCTGGCGCCATATGACCCGACCAAGAGATGGAAAAAACAAATCAAGAACACAGTGCGCGATTGAAGGCAGCCAGCAACAGATCAATGTTTGACGACCTGCCTCTCTATCGCAACAGCCGCTTGCTGAGCCCGGTGCTTCAGTTGCTGGCTGCCGTGATGATTTGTGTGATCCTGCCGTTTGTCATCATAACCGCGACCCTGCCGCAAGGCTGGCACGACCTTCAGGCGCGCCATGCGGCCGTGGCAGCGCTGGTCGCGCTGGTGGTCGGATTCTGGCTGCACCGCAATGTCGGCCAATTGCCCGGCACGCGCGAAAGCTCGGGGATTCTTCCCGCCTATCTGATCTCGTTCGGCGCGACCCTGACGGTCATCCTGATCGCACGGATATCCTATTCGCGCGGCATCCTGATCGCCGGGTTCGGTCTGGCGCAAGTGTGGTTCTTCCTCGTCTACCTGATCACCCAACGGCGCAGGCGGCTGAGACTGGGCATTGTCGAGGGCGGCCATGTCGGCGCCTTTGTCCATATGCGCACGGTCGACAGCGTGGTGCTGGCGCTCGACACAGCGCCCGCAGGGCTCGATGCGATCACTGCGGATTTCCGGGTGGACCACAGCAGCGCCTGGCAATCGCGCCTGGCCGACTATGTGCTGGCCGGGATGCCGGTCTATCATTCCAAAGACTTGTACGAATCGCTGACCGGCCGGGCCGAACTGGAACACTTGTCGGAAAACAATCTGGGCGCGCTGGGCCCGCAGACTTCGCTGATCTTTGCCAAGACGCTGATCGATCGCGCGCTGGCGCTGCCCGCGCTCGCCCTGATGCTGCCGCTGATGGTGCTGACGGCCGTGATCGTCCGGCTCGATTCGCCCGGCCCCGCACTGTTCCGCCAGGCGCGCACCGGCTATCGCGGGCGCCAGTTCACGGTGTTCAAATTCCGCACCATGCACATCGACCAGGCACCGGCAGAGGAGGATGGATCGGTCGACCGGTTCATCACGCGGCCCAACGATGCCCGGATTACCCGTGTCGGCCACGTGCTGCGCCGCAGCCGCATTGACGAGCTTCCGCAGATCATCAATGTGCTGTTGGGCCAGATGAGCTGGATCGGGCCACGCCCCGAGGCCTGCCCGCTGTCGCAATGGTACACGCGCGAAATTCCGTTTTACCGCTATCGCCATGTCGTGCGTCCGGGTATCACCGGCTGGGCCCAGGTCAATCAGGGCCATGTCGCCGACGTGTCCGACGTACACACCAAATTGCAGTACGATTTCTATTACATCCGCAACTTCTCGGTCTGGCTGGACCTGCTGATCACCGCCAAGACGGTCAAGACAATGCTGACCGGGCGTGGTTCGCGCTGATCGGGCATGCTTGCAATTCAGACCCGGTTTGATACGCGTCGCGCGCAGCGGTCGTCAGGCCTGCGCAACGCGCGGCCTGGCCCGGCACACGGCGGGACAGGACGGCAGGAAAGGACAGCCCAGGCATGACCAAAGCACCCGCTATCACTCTTGCCACGTTCGTGCGTCCCAATCCGGCCAAGCCATCGGTGGAGATTGAGGGCGAAGTGGTGCTGATGAGCATCGATGACGGTCTCTATTTCGGATTGAACGCAGTCGGCAGCGAAGTGTGGCGGCGGCTGGGCGACGGTGTGACGGTGGCAGCGTTGTGCACCGGTCTCGCCGAGCACTATGACGGTGATCCCGCTCGGATCGAGGCCGACACACTGGCGCTGCTGGACAAACTGGCCGCGCGCGCGCTGGTCGAATTCCGGGCCTGATCCGTGCTGGCCGACCAGGGCCTGTGCGGCTGGCGCGTGCGCAGCGAGATTGTGCTGCCTGAATTGCACCCCTGGCAGGGCGATCCCGCCGCCGGGGTCGATCTGGTCATCCGCCTCGGCGCGGTGCCCGACAGGCTCGACAACCCGATCCATGTCGGGGCGCTGCTGCAGATCGGCGAAGACGGCGCCTGCCGACACGAAATCGAAGGAGTGGCGACGTTCCACCTCGACGCCGCAGCGCGGGTGATCACGGTGCACCCTGCGCTATCGGCCACAGACCCGGCAATCCGCGCATTCCTGTTCGGCACCACGTTCAGCCTGCTGTGCTATCGGCGCGGGCTGCTGCCGCTGCATGCCGCCTGCGTCAGGGTCGATGGTCAAAACGGGCCCGGCGTGATCGCGCTGGCCGGCCCTTCGGGCGTCGGCAAATCGACGCTGGCGGCCGCGTTCCGCCGCGCCGGGCACCAGGTCCTTGGCGATGACATCGCGGTGCTGCGCATCGCCGACGATGGCATCGTAACGGTCTTGCCCGGTCTGGCGCGAATCAAGCTGTGGGGCGAATCCCTGCACGGCCTGGACCTGCCAAGTGACGGGCTGGAACGAGTGACGTCAAAGCTGGAGAAATTCATCCTGCCGCTCGATGATGCCGGGTCCGACGCGCCCTTGCGCGTGCGCACGGTGGTCCACCTTGGCTGGGTCAACGATCCGCGCCACGGCGAATGGCGCACCTTGCGCGGCATGGAGGCGGTCATGCAGATGTCGGGCAATATCTATCGCCATCGCTATCTCGCCCGGATCAGCGCGCCGGGCGACAGCGTGCTCGCGCGCGCGGCACGGGCCGCCGCGGGCATCGAGCAGCATTTGCGCATCAGGCGGGTCCAGGACTTTGCCGGGCTCGACGACCTGGTCGCGCGGCTGGGCGGTCTTGATGCGCGCGCCGGTGTCTGATGGGCGGTTATTACTGGATTGCCTCGTATCCCAAATCGGGCAACACGTGGCTGCGTCTGGCGCTGTGGAGCCTTGCGCATGATGGCGCCGTGCCCGACCTTGGCGACGACCGGCTGAACCAGGTCCCGATCTGTTGCAGCCGCATGGAATTCGACAACGAACTGGCGGTCGATTCAAGCGATCTGCCGCATGAACAGATCGCCGCGCTGCGTCCCCGGTTCTACGAGGCACAGGCCGCCCGTTCCAGCGAACCGCTGTTGCGCAAGGTCCACGATGGCTGGACCCTGACCCCCGCGGGCGAGCCGCTGTTCCCCCCTCACGTGACACTCGGCACGGTCTATCTCGTGCGTGATCCGCGCGATATCGTGCCATCGCTGGCGCACCATGCCGGGATCACGATCGACGACCAGGTCGCATCGATGGAACGCCCCGCGATCATACTGGCTGGTCAGGCACAGGGCATCACCATGCAGTTGCCCCAGTGCCTGCTGAACTGGAGCGCGCATGTCGCATCGTGGCTCGATGCGCCGGGCCGACCCGCGCTGGTGCAGCGATACGAAGACCTGCTCGGCGACCCGGTCGCCGCGCTCACACGGATCGCGGCCTATCTCGACCTGCCTGCGACGGCCGCGCTGATCGACCGGGCGGTGGCATCCACCCGCTTCGATCGCCTCCAGGCCGCCGAAGCGCGGACCGGCTTTTTCGAGCGGCCACGCCACGCCTCGACATTTTTCCGTCGGGGCCGCGCCGGCGGCTGGCGCACCAGCCTGACACGCGATCAGGTGGGGCGGATCGAGGCCATGCACGGGGCGATGATGGCGCGCATGGGTTACCTGTGATCAGGCCGGGCAGCCGCGTTCGACCCAGCTCAGGAAACCTGCATAGTGCCACGCGCGATAGAGCGGCGCCCAATAGCCCCAGTGCAACCCCGCGTCGGTTTCGGGCCAGTTGCGAACCATCGTCTTCAACCGCGGCACATCGATATAGTCGCCCGCCAGTCCTCCCTCGGCAAGCGCCTCGACCCCGGCGATCACCTGCCTGCGTCGGCGACGCAGGATCGCGGGCTGGTCATGCGCCTGCAGGCCGCTGCGCCGTTCGGTCAACACCCGGGGCGGCAGCCGGTCGGCCAGCACCCGGCGCGCCAGATACCGATCTACACCGCCGCGCACATAGTGATCATCGGGCAGGGCAAAGCAGAATTCCAGCAGGCCCCGGTCGGCAAAGGGATGGCGTCGTTCCAGCCCGGCCAGCAGATCGCCCCGGTGAAAGGATTCGCCCATGCACTGGTTCAGCGCCAGCAGGGCCAACCGCCAATCGCGCACCGAACCGGATCTGGCTTCGGCAAACCAGTCGGCGCCCCGCCCCGGGGCGATCAGATCGTCAGCCATGGGCGCCAGCGGGGTGACGCTGACCGGACCGGCAGGCCACAGCGCTTCGGCCCCGCCGCGCTTGCGCCAGCGCTCCAGCACGGCGCGCAATCGTGGCGACAGCAGCGGCCCGATCCCCCACGACAGCATCAGCCGCAGCGGCGCCAGACCTTGCCCTGCCGACCATGCCCGCGCTTCGGACAGGCGGCGCAGCACCGGCATGGCACGGATGATCTCGGTGCGCGATTCGGCCCCGCCCCAGCTCAACACGACATTGCCGAGCTGGCCTTTGAGAAGCACCCGTGCGCCCATCGCCCGCACATGGTCGAACGATGACTGGTACCATAGAAAGGGCGCCATATTGGGCCGGGGGGCGCCGCTCAGCGCGAACATCGCATCGAGCTCCGTCTCGTAGCGATGCGGCCCGCCGCCTTCGACGAAATGGGCGCGGATATTGCCGTGGATCGCCGCGATCGCTTCGGCATGCGCGCGTTCGTCGGCAAAGAAATGGCGCTGATCATAGGCCGCAAGGGGCTGGTTGTCATAGACGGTGGTGACCGTATCGAGCATGCGCGATCCGATCTGTCGGGCCGCGCTGGTGGCAACTGCGGTCGAATCGAGCCCACCGGACATCTGTGCCACGATCGGGCCATCGTGCGGCAGACAGCCCGCCACCGCACGGTCAAGCAAAGTGCGCACCGCTTCTGCCGCATCGTCGGCCCGGCGAACCTGGCTGCGCCGATCCGGGTCGATGCGCCAATAACGCTGCCGCGCAATCTGCCCGCGCGCGATCGACCACAGGCTGGCCGCCGGAATCGGCGCGATGGCGCTGAAATGCGTGCGGCTGGCGGGCGCCGAGCGCAGACCGGCCAGTTCGCCGGCCATGTGCGCGGCATCGATATCGAGCGGCACGCCCGGCCAACCCAGCAACAGTGGCAGGCTTGTGGCAAAACGCAGGATCCCGCGTTCCAGGCAGGCATAGATTGGCCGCTGCCCCATGATGTCCGTCATCAACACCATCTGCCGCTGGTGCGGTTGCCACCAGACGAGGGCAAATCCACCCTCCAGCCGCGACGCCGCATCAAGGCCCCAGCGTTCGAACGCGGCAAGCGCCAGCGCCGCATCCAGGTCAGCCGGGCCCAGGCCCGTCTGCGCTGCGCGCGGCGCCCCCAATGCCGATGCCAGGTCGGCGCCATGCGCAAGGTAGCCGACAAACGCAAGCAAGCCCCGCCCCGACCGCGCCAGACCGGTTTGCACCGGGTCCGCAGCGGCCAATGGACCTGCGCTCAGCGCAAGACCGGCGTCGCTACCGGTATCGTTGCCAAACCGCCGCTCCAGCCAGATCCGATCGGATTGCGGCAATGCACCGTCATGCAGCGCCAGGCTGCCCGCAAACGCCATTCCCCATCCCTTGCCAAAGGCACGAACGGATCAGGAATGCTGGCCAAGAAATGTCGTGGTCGAATCGTGCGGCGGGTGGTCCTGAATATAGGTCTGGGTCGATGTGGCGACGCTGACGTCGATCAGTTCGGGCGTTTCCCAGACGGGGCGCGCACCGGCCACGCATCGCGAACCGGGCAATGTCGCTGTATCGGCCGGACAGGCTTCAGGTTCGGTGGTCATGACGTTCGCTCTCCGCTTGTCGCTCTACTCATAGGGCGCTGTAAATCGTCTGACAAGTCCGGCCTGACCACGCGATTTGTTGTCAAAATGGTGCAATAATACGGCGATGGCGACTGTGCCGGACTGTCCGGTCGGCTTATACCGGTGGCCCGGGATCGTAGGCGACTGTGCCGGGATGCGGATCTTGCGGGCCGACGACATCGCGATAGGTTTCGTCACCGATCTGGAAAGCGAATTTGGCCCAGTCCAGGATCGCCATGCGCATCGGCACCTCGCGCTGCGGCGGGGCGGGACGCAACCGTGCCACCAGCCAGCGTTCGACGGCTTCCTGCGCGGGATCGAACCGGTACCGGTCCGAGGGCCCACAGGCCATTTCATAGTCGGTGCAGCCGCGCTTTATCCGCATCGGCACGTCGGGCCCCAACTGCGGCGCCGCGTCGACTTGCGCGCGCAGCGCATGCCAGGCCCGTCGCGCCACCTCGAGCCCATCGCAATAGACGAACCCGCCATAGACCCCCCGCCCGGCCCAGGTCGCGATATCGAGGCCGCACTTGGTCGCCCATTGCACCGCGTCAAACAGACGCCGCACCGCCAGCAACTGGCGCAGGCTGCGCGGCTGGATCTTCACCTTGTAGCAGTTGCGGCAGTGCCAGGGCACTTGCCTGCGGCCATAGGCGAGGTTGAACACAAACCGATTCATCGACCGGCAGGGCACATCCCACGACCGACCGTTGGTCAGCCAGCGGCCGGGCGTCCCCATCCCCAGGCGCAGTTCCCAGGTGCCATCGTCATGCGCGACCAACCGACCCGCCGCCACCGCGCGGGCCAGATTTTCGCCAACCGTCGCCCCGCCCACGCGATAGGCCAGCGGATCGACCCGGTGTTGCGCTGCGCCATCCATCATGCGTGTCCTGTTGCGAACCAGGCCAGTCGTCGAAAAAACGCGCCGCCCCGGTAAAGTGTTTCCGGTGCCTGCATCCCGCCATTGGCAGGAGAATGCTTGCACACACCGCGAACAGGGCCCTAGCACGAACCACAATACGCCGAAAGAACCGAGCGGATGATTGCCACGATCGCACCTGCGGCAGATCTCATGCCGATTGTGCAGTGCACATATTTGAGCATGCAGAAATTTATCCAAATCAGTTCTTTTAAAGGTCACAAAATCGGAATAGCCCTTAGTACCGCGCTCGATCGGTTCGTTCCGAACAATCGACGTCAAGACGCGCAATCCGCCCAAAATCGGCGAATTCGCGAACGAATCGATGGAGAACCCGATGACTGATCAATTCGTGGGCGAAATCAGGATGAATGCGTTCGGATTTGCCCCCAAGGGATGGGCGCAGTGCAACGGCCAGCTTTTGACGATCCAGCAAAATACTGCCCTGTTTGCGCTCATCGGCACGTCCTATGGCGGCGACGGTATCCGTACGTTCGGCTTGCCCGACTTGCGCGGGCGCACGCCGGTGGATTCCACCATTGGCACACCGCCGCCCGGTCTTTCGCCGTATGTCAACGGGGAAAGCGGAGGCTCGGAAACGGTGACGCTGCTCAGCGGCCAGTTGCCCCCGCATACGCACCCGGTCAACGTGCTGGGGTCTGCGGGCGACAAGCCGAGCGCGCCGAACCATGTCCTGGCCGGGGTGCCCACCACGGCAACCACGGCGCTCTATGCCACGCCCAGCCCGGCGGTGCCGCTCGCATCGACCACGGTTCTGCCGATCGGTGGCAACCAGCCGCATGACAACATGCAGCCCTTCCTGACGGTGAATTTCTGCATCGCGCTGACCGGCTATTTCCCGTCACGCAACTGACTTGCGCGATCTTCGACCGTTTGCCGCACAGACCGACACAGGTGCCGGCAAGCGCCTCAACACAAGACAGACGTCTTCATCGCATTGACGAGAGGATTTATCGATGACCGAACCCTACATTGGCGAGATTCGCCTGTGGCCGTGCACCCGGATTCCGACCGGATATCACCTGTGCGACGGGTCATTGCTGGCAATCAGCAACTATCAGGCGCTGTTTGCCCTGATCGGAACGACATATGGCGGCGACGGGACGACGAATTTCGCGGTGCCCGATCTGCGCAATCGCGTGCCGGTGCACACCGGCACGGGCCCTGGCCTGACCGCCCGCCCGCTCGGATCGACCGGTGGTGAAACGCAAGTTGCGCTGACGGTGTCCTCCATCCCGCTCCACACCCACCCCTTCAATGCCACCACCGCCGGCGCCACCGCAGCCAATCCGGGGCCGAGCGTGACGCTCGCCACGGTCGGCACGGGCTATACGGCCTATGAGCCGGTCAGCGCCAATCCGACGATGACCGCGCTCAGCCCCGCATCGATCCCGGGCGGTGGCGGCCAGGGCCTGCCGCACAGCAACCTGATGCCCACGCTGTCGCTCAACTTCATCATCGCCTGGGTGGGCGTGTACCCGCCCCGCAACTGAGGAGCATTTTTGTCATGGCCGACCCTTTTCTGGGCGAGATTCGCCTGTTCGGTTTCAATTTTGCCCCGTACCAGTGGGCTTTCTGCAGTGGCCAGTCACTGTCGATCAGCCAGTACAGCGCGCTCTATTCGCTGCTCGGCACGCTCTATGGCGGCAACGGAACGTCCAATTTCAATCTGCCGCTGCTGACATCGCGTGCGCCGATCGGTGCAGACAGTGCCAGTGCGGTCGGGGTGCCCAGCGGCAGCGAATCCGTCGCCCTGACCACCAGCAATGTGCCGACGCATGGCCATACCTTGCAGGCCGGCATTGCCTCGACCAGCAACCCCAGCACGCAGGGGCCGGGCGCTGCCTCAACCTCGGTGACCGACGGCCTGGTCTCGGTCAGCGGCTCTTCGGTCAAGGCCTTTTCCGATGCCGCGCCCAACACCACGCTCAGCCCGCTGACCATCGGCACGCAAGCAGGCGGCGGCAACGTACCCCACGAAAATCGCCAGCCGTACCTGGCGGTGAATTTCTGCATCGCGCTCTATGGCACGTACCCGACGTTCAATTGAGCGGGGCGCAAGTTGGACCAACATCGGGCCCGGACACTTTGTCCGGGCCCGCACCCGTCGCAAAGGGGCGCCATGACGCAACCATTTGTTCCCGATGCAGCGTTGCGCGCGCTGGGCCTGACATTTCGCCCCGAAACCGATGACGACATCGGCTTTCTGCGCGATTTGTACGTTTCGATGCGCTGGGATGAACTGGCGCCGCTGACCGAATGGTCCGAAGCGGCCAAGACGGATTTTCTGACGCAACAGTTCACGCTGCAGCGGCGGCATTACCGGTCTGCCTATCACGATGCGGCATTTCTGGTGATTGCCGATGGCGCGGGCGATCGCATCGGGCGAATCTACCTGTACCATGGCGGATCGGACATCCGCGTGGTCGATGTGGGGCTGTTGCCCGACCGACGCGGGCGCGGCATCGGTGCGGCGCTGTTCCAGGCGCTGTTCACGATGGCACAGGCCAGCAACCGCTCGGTCAGCGTGCATGTCGAGAAATTCAACCCGGCGCAGCGGCTGTACGAACGGTTGGGATTTCGCGATGTCAGCGAAGACGGGCCCTATCGCCTGATGGAATGGCGCCCGACCATAAGCGCGGACCCGCTGGTTCAGTTATAGATCGCCTGATAGACATAGGCGCCGTCGGGTCGCTCAGCGACAGGCACGATAAACATCGGCGTGTCCCAGCCAGATACGTGGCGCAGGAGGTAATTGCCCTGGGGACACAAGACGCCATGCGTGCCAACGAAGATCAGTCCGAAAGGTTCGCGAAAACCTTCGGTTACGCGCTGTGCAGGAAAGCGCTCGATCTTTTCAAGAACCACCGACAGCGACTGACCCTGTTCGTCGATCAGGTCGAAGCTCGACTGCAATTTGTCGGAGAAATCTTCATGGCTGATAGTTTTCATGGCGTCCTTCGTCCGATATTCAACCGCATCAACTTTGGCACAACCGCGTCGCCTGCGCCAGCGGATTTGGCACGGGCATGATCGCCTCGCTGCTGTCGCGGGTGTCGAGCGCGGATATCGTCACCGAACCGTTCCCGCACGTTTGCATCCCCGATGCGCTCCCCGCCGATCTCTACGCGCAACTGGCGGCGCACTATCCCGGCTTTGACCGGATCGGCTGGGCAGGTGACCGTGCCCCGGCCAGCAACCACCGTTTTCAATTGTCGGCCTGGCCCGCCGGCAACATGCCCGACATGGCGCCGGTCTGGCGCAATTTTCTGGCCTATCACGCATCCTCGGCGTTCTTTGCGCAAGTCGTCGCCTTGTTCGCCGATCACTGGCCCGCCGCGCTGATCGAGCGCTGCGGGGGATCGTTGCTGGGGCACCCGATGGGGTTGATCCTGCGCGACCGGCCCAGCACCGGCATGATCGTGCAGGACGCACGGTTCGAGATCAACACCCCGGTCACCGGCCCCGCATCGGTGTCGCGCGGGTGCCATCTCGATATCCCCGAGCGCCTGTTCACGGGCCTGTTCTATATGCGCGCGAATGATGACACATCGCGCGGCGGCGATCTGCAACTGTTCCGCTGGCGCGATGCGCCTACCGACATCACCGCATTCGAACAGCCCGACCATGCAGTCGAAGCGGTGCTGACAATACCCTACCGCGCCAATCAGCTCGTGCTGTTTCCCCAGTCGATCAACGCCCTCCACGGGGTCAGCATGCGCCATCCCACCGCGCACACACGCCGCTATGTCTTCGTCACAGCGGAACTGGACAGACCGTGGCTGGCGGCGGCCGCATGAAACTGCTCGTCCATGGCATGCAGTCGAGCGGGGCGACCGCATTCACGCTGTTTCTCGCGCAGCGTCCCGATGTGCTCGCGCTGGTCGACATTCCCAACAATTTTGCCGCGCCGCGCGTCGATCCTCCGCTGGACATGGTGGTCAAAGCCGTAATCACCACAGCCTATCCCATCGATGTCCATGTCGAACGGTTTCGTCCCGACCGCACAATCCTGTTGGTGCGCGACCCGCGCGCCAATTACCGCAGTTTGTCCACCAAGCCCTATCGCAACCATTCGGGCCTGATCGACGAAAAGTTTGCCGTGCTGGAACAAGTCTATGCCGACCGGCACCGGTTCGACGCGGTGATCGCCTATGAAGATTTCGTGGTGGGCGATCGGGCGGTGCTCGATACCGTGACCGCGCTGGGCTGGCCGGTGAGCGCCGAACATTTGCGCTTTGATCGCCGACATGACGCCATTCTGGGCGACCTGTGGCACCATCTGCCCGACCTCTGGGGCAGGATGGACATCGTGTTCGGCAATGTGCAGGGCCCTTGCGTGTCTTCGGCGTTCCGCAAGGCCCAGCCCGACCCGGTGATCGACGCACGCCTCGCCACACTGTGCCCCACGTTGCTGGCGCACTATCGCCTGCGCGATGCCGCGTCGGGGTCATGACTACCCAGCCGCAATGCCACTTGGGCTGGTCATGATGACAGGCTAGACAGACATATGCCCGTTGCAGACCCGATCAACCGCCATCCGGGCGTGCCCGCGCCGACCACGAGCCGTCGCGCGCCGGCGATGCGCGGTTCGCTGGTCGAGGGCGCGATCTTTGTCACGGCGCTGCTGCTGCTGGTGCTGGCGGCCATGCTGGTGCGCGTGATCCCGATCCGCCATCTGCTGGCCCGGCTCGGCACACCGCTTGGCCCGGTCGCGTGCAGCCCGCTGGTCACCCGCCGACAGATCTATCGGGCGCGCCTGATCAGGCGCGCGATCAGCCGGGCTGCAGCCCTGTCGCCCTTTCGCGCAGACTGTCTGCCGCAGGCCCTGGTCGGTGCGGTGTTGTGCCGCCGCCTCGGCGTTTCCTGTGCCGTGCATCTGGGCGTCACGGCAGCGCCGATCGCGGCACATGCGTGGCTCTGCGCCGGGCCGGTGGCGATTACCGGGGGCGAGGGCTGCAACGATTTCACGCCAATCGCCTGTTTCCTGATGATCGCACAGGGCTGATCGGGTGATGGCGGCAACGCCCGGCGCCGACACGGCATCATGGCGCGCCCTGCGCGAACCGGCGCGAGCCTATTGCACGTCGATGGCCGCGATGGGCGCGCGGCGGATTGCGGGCCTGATCGCACTGGTGTTGTGCGGCGCGACGGTCGAGGGGGTGGGTATTGTCCTGCTCGTGCCGCTGTTGCTGCTGGTGTTCGGCAATGGCGTGCCCGCAGGTCGCCTGGGCGCGCTGACCCGCCATTTGGTGGCTGCAGTCGGCCCGGGTTCGGCCCTGTCGGTGCTGGTGCTGGCATTCGCGGGCCTGGTCGTGCTGCGCGCAGTGATCCTGTGGCGGCGCGATCGCGGGCTGATCGCTTTCAGCACCGATCTTGTCGACCGGTGGCGCGGCGACCTCGTCACCGTGCTGGCGGGGGCGAGCTGGACGCGGTTGCGCGCGCTCGATCGCGGCAAAGTGGAATTTGCCATAACCAGCGATGTGGGGCGGCTGGCCCAGGGGGGCGACCGGCTGCTGCGTGGCGGCATGGCGCTGGTCCAGTTGATCGTACTGGGGGCCTTTGCGCTGTCGCTTGCCCCTGCCCTGACACTTGCGGTGCTGGCACTGATGGCTCTCGCGCTGCCGTTCGCACGACGGTTGCTGCACGCGGCGTGGCGGCAGGGTGCGGTCATGACGATCCGGGGCGGACGCCGCCACAACGCCTTTGCCGAATTCATGGCCGGCCTGAAACTGGCCAAGGCGCACGAGGCGCAGGACCGCTACGCCGAGGAATTCATCGCGCTGAGCGCCGAGATCCGCCACAGTGGGCTGGCCTATGCCGACATGCAGATGCGCAACGCGCAGGCCTATCAGGCGATCACCGCACTGGCCGCCGCGCTGTTGCTGCTGGCGGGAATCGGCTGGCTGCACATGGCACCAGCGGTGCTGTCGGCGCTGCTGGTGCTGCTGGCGCGCCTGCCTGGCCCGGCAGTCAATCTGGCGCAAGGCGCGCAGAGCCTCGTCCAGATGCTGCCCGCCGTGGCGGAGTTGATCGCGCTGCGCCAGCTCCTGATCGAGGTGCAACCCGTGCCGGACGCCCCTGGCGCTGTACCATCGCCCTCCAACCTGCCCGCCGCGCTGCAACTGAGCGCGGTGCGCTATCGCCACGGGCCGCACCAAGCCGACGTGCTGCGCGGGATCGATCTGACCATCGGCAGCGGCGAGATGATCGCGCTGCTGGGCCCGTCTGGCGGCGGCAAGACCACGCTGGGCGATATCCTGATCGGGCTGATTGCGCCCGATCAGGGCATGATCACGGTCGACGGCGTGCCGATCGCGGATGCCGACGCCCGCGCCCGATGGCGCCGACAGATCGGCTATGTTCCGCAGGACCCATTCCTGTTCGACCGCTCCTTGCGCGAGAATCTGTTGTGGGCCGCACCACAGGCGGACGAGGCCGCGTTGTGGGACGCGCTGGATCAGGCAGAGGCCGCCGCGTTTGTCCGCGCGCTGCCCGACGGGTTGGAAACCCGCGCCGGTGATCGCGGATCGCGGCTGTCGGGCGGCGAGCGCCAGCGCCTGTGCCTTGCGCGCGCGCTGCTGCGCCGCCCCCGCCTGCTGGTCCTGGACGAGGCCACCAACGCGCTGGATCGAGTCGTCGAACAGCGGATGTTGCAAACGCTGGTACGCCTGCGCAGCCGCACCACGCTCATCCTGATCACGCACCGCCTGCCTGTCGACCTGCCCGTGGACGCGGCCTATCGCCTTTCTGACGGGCACATGACAGAGCATCGGGCATGAGCGACGATCGGCTTGCCCTGCTCGATCTGCTGTGGCCCCTGCCCGATGGGGTGGGACCAGACGTGGCAGCCCTGTCGCCATCGACATGGCACGTGATCGACCACTGCGCCCGCCAGCACCGGCTGCGCCCGCTGCTGCATGCCCGCGCAAAACAATGCGAAGACTGGTCGGCGCCCGCAGACATCACGCGCAAATGGCAGGCAGTGCACCGCCGATCGGCGTTACGCGCGCTGGCGCAGCGTGCCGAGCTGCAGCGCATTGGCGGCCTGTTTGCGCAGGCAGGCCTTCACGCAACCCTGCTCAAGGGCGGCGCGATTGTCGGGACCGGGACGATCGATCCGGCGCTGCGCCCGTTGCGCGACCTCGATCTGCTGCTCGCCGAAGACGACCTTGGCCCGGCGCATCGCCTGCTGCTGGCAGCCGGTTATACCGGAGTCCAGGCCGACTTTGATCGTGAAGCGAAACACTTGCCCTTGCTGACCTCGCCCGCCGGTGTCCACGTCGAACTGCACGGCCGGCTGATCGACACGCCGCAAACCGGGCGCGCCCAGGCAGAGGCACGCTGGCGGCGGGCGGCGATGGCACGGTCGCGCGCGCTGACCACGAGCCCTGTCGCACCGACCAGTCCGACCGATACGCTGCTCCATATCGTGCTCCATGGCGTGCTCGATCACCGGTTCAACAATGGCCCTTTGCTGTTGGTCGATATCGCCTGCCTGACCACCCGCACGGCAATCGACTGGGACTTGTTCTGGACCGAGGCGGACGCGCTCGATGCGCGCAGGGCCTGCCGTCTGGCGCTGCATCTCGCGGCACGGCGCGGGCTTGGTGGCGCGATCGTCTGGCCGCACGCCCCCGAATCTCCACCGTCGGCGCGGGTCTTGCGTCAGGCAGAAACGATGATGCTGATCGATCTGGACCGGATCAGCGAACTGGGCTGGGCCGGACAGATCGCAAGCTCGGCGCGGGGCAACCGGCTTGCGCGGTTCATGGCCATGCTGGGACGAGGGTTCAGGCGATCGCTGCCGGACGGTCCCGCACGTGCGGCGTCGCGGTGGGCCGTGATCGGCCGAATCGCTGCGACCTATCGCCACGCGTCGTCGTGGCGCCATCTGACCGACAGTCTGAGCGTTTCGCGCTGGCTGGCAGGGCCCTAGAGCCCAATACAGTCAATTGGCAGCGCAGCGGATTTTGAGGGCCTTTGTCTTCGCATCGTTTGTTGCAAAAACCGGTGCCCACATCTTTGCACGATGCCCGATCAGGGGCTCGCAGGGTTCTTCGAGGAAAGCCCGGTGACCAGCCCGGCCAGTGCCGCGACCCCCAACGCGCCCAACACCCAGGTGGTGGTGCCACCGCCGGACGAAACGCGCCCGGCGCCCTTTTCCTCGCCAACCTTGTCCTTGCACGGTGCCCCCGCATCGTCGAGATGCGTTTTCGGGTCGCACCTGCCGTGCTGATCGGGTGCCGCGGTCAGCGCCGGATTGGTCTGGTCAGGCGCCGCGATCACCGGCGAGGCCGTGATCATGCCGCCAATTGCAGCAAGTGCCAACAAGGTCCGAACAGCCATCGCGATTTCCTTCCGGTGCCCGGCCCCGGCAAGGCGGGCAAGCATCAGGAAAATGCCATACCAGAACCGCCAAGGCAAGCAAAGTCCACCCGCAGATCAATTCGATCAATCGACCGCAATCCGGGCGCGACGCCTTGAATAGAGTCCGATCAAACGCGACGATAACGGAAGTACCAGATTTCGTGCCCTTGCGCACGCGCCTTGGCGGCATAGCGGGTTTCGGGCCAGCCGCCGGGCCGTTGCTGGAAATCGGCGGGGCGCTGTGCCAGCCATTCAAAGCGATCGGCATGCCGGCGCATCACCATCAGCGCATGGCGCAGATAGACCGGGTGATCGGTGCCGAAACGGAATTCGCCGCCGGGGCGAAGCTTGGCCGCGAACAGCGCCAGTGGTCCGTCGTTCATCATCCGCCGCTTGATATGGCGGGCCTTTGGCCAGGGATCGGGGTGCAGCAGATAGAGAAAGCTCAACGTGCCGTCGGGAATGCGCCGCAACACTTCGAGCGCATCGCCATGGTGGATCCGCACATTGCGAATCGGCACCCCCGCCCCCTCATCACCATCGAGATGGGTCAGCGCCTGTGCCACGCCGTTGAGGAACGGTTCGGCCCCGATAAAGCCATGGTCGGGCAACAGATCGGCACGAAACGCCATATGTTCGCCGCCGCCAAAGCCCACTTCGAAATGGAGCGGGCAATCGCGTCCGAACAGCCGCTCGGCGGTCACCGGCCCGGTATCGGGCACCGCGATCTGCGGCAACAGGGTGTCGACCAGCGCTTGCTGGTAAACACGCAAGGGCTTGCCCTTTGAGCGGCCATAGAGCCGGTTGAGCGTGGTCGGATCGCGGTTCATCGCGCCGCGCGATGGCAAACCGGCGCTATCTAGGCAAGAGCCCGCGCACGAAAATCCGCGCCGCATGCGCCGCGTGGCGCTCGATTTCGGCCTGGTCGGGCGCGGGCAACACCCCGGCGGTAAACCGCAAGTGCCGATCGCCGCGTATCATGCCGAGAAATTGCCCCGCCGTCAGATGCAGATCGTCGCAGACAATCCGCCCGCTGTTGGCAAACCGTTCGAGCGTCGCGTGCAGTTCTTCCAGCACATTGTTCGGACCGGCACGGAAAAAGGCCGCGGCGAGTTCGGGAAAGCGCCCGCCCTCGCTCTGGATCAAGCGATGCACGTCGAGCGCGCCGGCTTCATAGATCTTTTCCAGAAAGCGCGCACCAAATCCCGCCAACAGCGATTCGAGGTCTTCGTCGTCGCTGCTGCGCATATCGCGCAAGGGCGCCAGCACGCGTTGGCAGCGTTGCTGCATGACCGCCTCAAACAACAGCTCCTTGGAGGGGAAATATTTGTAAAGCGTGGCTTTTGACCCGCCCAGCCGCGCGGCGATGGTCGACATCGAGGTGGCGCCATAGCCTTCATCGGCAAACGCCTCGGCGGCCACCGCGATGATGTGATCGCGCCGTTCTTCGGGATTGGATCGGGCAAGTCTGCACTTAGTGACCATTGTGTACACTTAGCGCTTGACAGCGCCGGGTCAAGCATGGGAATACCGTTAGTGACCGATCAGTACAGTCTGTTACGCGGAGCCAAGATGCCCCCCCACATATCCCGCCGCCGGACCGCGAAGATCGCGTCGCCGTTGCTTGCCTCGTTGTTGCTGGGGGCGTGCGCGGTGCCGCCGCCGATGGCTGCCACCCCCGCGTTGCGTCCAGCCGAAAGCGTTGCAGCAAACAGCCTGAACGGCCCGGATGACGCCGCCTGGCCAGATGAAAGCTGGTGGCGCGACTATGGCGATGCGCAACTGTCGGCGCTGATCGAAGAGGCGATCAAGGGATCGCCCGGCCTCGCCGAAGCTCAAGCCCGCCTGCGCACCGCCGAAGGCTATGCGCGCAGCGCCAATGCCGCACTGTTGCCCACTGCATCGTTGTCGGGCGCGGCAGGCGCGATCAAGGAAAGCTATAACCAGGGCATTCCACCCGAATTTGTGCCGCACGGCTGGAACAGCAACGGTTCGGCGCAAGGCAATCTGGCGTTTGATCTCGATCTGTTCGGGCGCAACCACGCCACGCTGGCCGCTGCAACCTCGGAACGCACCGCCGCCGCGATCGAGGCGCGTGCCGCACGACTGGCCTTGGCCACCTCGGTGGCCGGCGCCTATGCCGAACTGGGCCGCCAGGCGGCGTTGCGCGATGTTGCCGCCGCGTCGGTCAAAGTGCGCGAGGAGACCGCCGCGCTGGTGACCAGCCGCGTGATCAACGGGCTCGACACCCGCGCCGAACAGCGCCAGGCCGAGGCCGACGTGCCCGTCGCGCGCGCCAATCTGGCTGCCGCCGAACAGGCAGTGGACCTGACCCGCAACCGGCTGGCCGCGCTGTTGGGCGCCGGGCCAGATCGGGGCGCGGCGATCACGCCGCCCGCACCGGGCCAGTTCCGCATGACGGCGCTGCCGCCCCGGCTGGCGCTCGATCTGGTCGGCCGCCGCGCCGACATCGCGGCGGCGCGTGCGCGGGCCCAGGCGGCGTCCGCGCGGGTGCGTGCGGCACGCGCCGCGTTCTTTCCGGATGTCAATCTGATGGCCTTCGTCGGCGCCCAGTCGCTGGGGCTGGCCAATCTGACCGCGACCGGATCCGAAGCGGGGCAGTCGCAGGCGGCAATCAACCTGCCGCTGTTTTCGGGCGGCGCGCTGACCGGCAATTATCGCGCCGCGCGCGGCAGCTATGACGAGGCCGTGGCGCAATACGACGACACGCTCGTCCAGGCCGTGCGCGAAGTGGCCGATGCCGCCGCCGGGCAACGCGCGCTGGCGATCGAACTGGCCTCGGCGCGCGAGGCCGTGGCCCGGTCCGAAGAAGCATGGAATCTGGCCAAGCGGCGCTATGCCGGGGGCCTGTCCCAATATCTGGCCGTGCTGTCGGCCGAAGATGCCCTGCTGCGCAACCGCCAGTTGCTGGCCGATTGCGAAGGCCGCGTGCTGGCGGTGCGGGTCGATCTGATCCGCGCGCTTGGCGGCGGCTTCAAAGCCTGATCCATCCCCCTATTTCTCCCAGGATTCGACACCCCATGGCTGATACCGACGCCCCACAGACCAACAACCGCAAGCGCGCCTTCATGCTGTTCGGCGCCGTGCTGGCCGTGATCGCGGTTGGCTGGCTGGGCTATCAATGGATCGAGGGCGAACGCTACGTCGAAACCGACGATGCCTATGTCAACGCCGAGGTCGCGCAAGTGACCCCCTTGACCGGAGGCCCGGTTGCCCAGGTGCGCGTCAGCAACACGCAGATGGTGCATCGCGGCGACGTGCTGGTGGTGATCGACCCGACCGACGCCCGGCTGGCGCTGGCCGAAGCGCAGGCCAATTTTGCCAGCGCGGTGCGGCGCGTGCGCCAGACGATGGCGACGCGCGGTGCGCTGGGTGCGGTGGTGGGCGAACGCCGGGCCGATATCAGCCGCATGCAGGCCCAGGTGTCGATTGCCGAGGCCGATCTGGCCCGCGCGCGGATCGATCTGTCGCGGCGCGAGGCGCTGGCCGCCGATGGCGGTGTGTCGGGCGAGGAACTGACCAGTGCCCGCAACGCCTTTGCCGCCGCGCAGGGCAATCTGGCCGCCGCGCGTGCCAGCCTGACCCAGGCGCAGGCCGCGCGCGGCTCTGCCAACGGGCAGGAAGCGGCGACCGATGCGCTGGTGGCGGGCACCACGGTCGAAACCAATCCCGACGTGCTGGCCGCCAAGGCCCGGCTCGATCAGGCGCGGATCGATCTCGACCGCACGATCGTGCGCGCACCGGTCGACGGTGTGATCACCCAGCGCAATGTCCAACTGGGCCAGCGGGTCAGTGCGGGCACCACGTTGATGACCATCGTTCCGGTCGCCGACGCCTATGTCGATGCCAATTACAAGGAAAGCCAGTTGCGCCATGTGCGCCCGGGCCAGTCGGCCGAACTGACCGCCGACATCTATGGCGGCAAAGTGGTCTATCACGGCAAAGTCGTGGGCTTTTCGGGCGGCACCGGTTCGGCGCTGGCGGTGATCCCGGCGCAGAACGCCACCGGCAACTGGATCAAGGTGGTCCAGCGCCTGCCGGTGCGGATCGCGCTCGACAGGCGTGAACTGGCGGCGCACCCGTTGCGCATCGGCCTGTCGGTCGATGCCACCATCGATACGCACGGCAACTGAAAGGTCCCATCCCATGGCCGGTGGTCCAGCCCCCGCATTTGCCCCCCCGACTGCCCCGCCACTGACGGGTCTGGCGATGGCGATGGGCGCCTTTGCGCTCGCGCTGTCGAACTTTGTGGTGGTGCTCGATATCACCATCGCCAACGTGTCGGTGCCGCATATTTCGGGCAGTCTGGCGGTTTCGCCCAGCCAGGGCACCTGGGTGATCACGTCCTACGCGGTGGCAGAGGCGATCTGCGTGCCGCTGACCGGATGGCTGGCGGCGCGGTTCGGCGCGGTGCGCGTGTTTATCCTGGCGCTGATGGGGTTCGGACTGTTTTCGGTGCTGTGCGGGCTGTCGCGCAGTCTGGAGGCGCTGATCGCGTTTCGCGTGATGCAGGGCCTGTGCGGCGCGCCGATGATGCCGATGTCGCAAACGCTGCTGCTGCGGGTGTTTCCCCCGCAGCGCGCCGCCGCCGCAATGGGGCTATGGGCGATGACCACGGTCTGTGCGCCGATCGCCGGACCGATTCTGGGCGGGCTGATTTCGGACAATCTGTCCTGGCACTGGATCTTTTTCATCAACGTGCCGATCGTGATCCTGTGCGCGACCGCCGCCAGCCGCCTGCTGACGCGATACGAAACACCCACCGTCAAACGCCCGATCGATTATGTCGGGCTGGCGCTGCTGGTGGTGTGGGTCGGCGCGTTGCAGATCATGCTCGACAAGGGGCGCGAGGAGGACTGGTTTTCCAGCACGATGATCTGCACGCTGGCGATCGTCGCGGTGATTGGCTTTGTCGCGTTCCTGATCTGGGAACTGACCGAGCGCAACCCGATCGTCGATCTGTCGGTGTTCCGCCATCGCGGCTTTACCGTGGCGTTGATCACACAGTGCCTGGCCTATGGCGCGTTCTTTTCGATCGTCGTGCTCACCCCATTGTTTTTGCAGACCAACCTTGATTACACCGCCACGGTTGCGGGGCAGGCGATGGGCTTTATGGGCGTGCTGGCGGTGGTGATGTCGCCGATCGTGGCGCAAATGACCAACAAGGTCGATGTGCGCGGGCTGATCTCGTTCGGGGTGATGTGGCTGGCCATCATGGCGGTGTTGCGCAGCGACTGGGTGACCGACATGGGCTTTTTCGACATCGCCCTGCCGCAATTCCTGCAAGGGTTCGGCATGCCGTTCTATTTCGTCGGCACCACCACGCTGGCGCTGGGTTCGGTGCTGCCGCAGGAAACCGCATCGGCGGCAGGCCTGTCGAATTTTGCGCGCACGCTGTCGGGCGCCTTTGCCACGTCGCTGTCGACCACGATGTGGGACCACGAAACCAAGTATTCGCACGCTGAACTGGTCAGCCGGTTCCACCCGCCCGCCGACATGCTGCAACAGGGCCTGTTCGGGCGCGTGATGCTCGACAACATGGTCCAGACAGAGGCGGTGACGCTGGCCACCAACACGGTGTTCCTGGGCTGCGCGGGCATTTTCATCTTTGCCGCCTGCTTCGTCTGGCTGGCCCCCAAGCCAAAGCCCCGCGTCGCGCCCGGAGCGCCCGCCAAGGCGAAAGACGCCAGCGATATCGATCTGGAACTGGCCGCCGCGCACTGACCGGCGCGGCACCTCCGGCGTCGGACCCCCCTATCCTGGGGGCTACGGGATTCACACAAGCGCGTCTTTCTTAATTTAAGTCAATAATATCAGCAAGATCCGTTCATCCTGAGCCTGTCGAAGGATGCGCGCGGCACGTGCCCAAAGGGTGTGTTGCTGGCGCGCAGAGCGAACGTCGGCGCGCATCCTTCGACAGGCTCAGGATGAGCGGAGTTCTACTAATATCAATATATTAAATCATGTTCCGCACCGATCAACTCCATCGCGCACCGTTCTTGCAAGCAGATGCCGATTGGACTTGTACGTCGGGCAAATCGAGTGCCGAACCAAGATGTGTGAATGCCGTAGCCCCTGAGGGGCGGCTATACGCAAAAAAGCATTTATATTGTTTGCAAACGCGCGCCGCGCCGATGGCCGCATGCGCCCAATTGGCGTCATTAGGCTACCGCTGGAGCGCCTACGGTATTCTGAAACTCGCAGTCGATAAACTTGGCATCTGCAAAATCGCAATCGCCGTCGAGATTATCTTTTCCGAAATTGCAATCCACAAAACTGCATTCGATGAATTTCGATCCTGCAAAGATGATGCCTCGAAACGCGGTGCCTACAAACCGGGTCGAAACAAAAAGACCCGCCGCCACAGTTGACCAATACAGATCACAATTTCGCAATTCGCAAAAGACCATTACAGTTCCAAAATCACCTCCTTCGAATTCCAATTCTCTAAATGTGCAGTTCTTGAAATAATAATCACTCATGTTTCGTGTGATGCGGTTCATGCATGTGAAATCGTCGTCACATATGAGCGTGCTTCCAAACATCGTTTTCGTCTCGCCCCGTGAAGATCAACCCGACATAGGAGTCAGATTGTTAATGGCTGCTTTCCACCACATCCAGTCATTCCCGTAGTCTGTTTTCAAGCGATGCCATCGCCAAAAAAAGACCCGCCGAAAGGCGGGTCATTCCAGGGAGCGATGGGCCGGGACAGCATGCCGTCCCGGCGTAAGGATGGATCAGGCGGCTTCGATCGCCGTCTGGTCTTCGGGATCGCGCAGCACATAGCCACGGCCCCAGACCGTTTCGATATAGTTGTCGCCACCGCAGGCATGCGCCAGTTTCTTGCGCAGTTTGCAGATGAACACGTCGATGATCTTCAGTTCGGGCTCGTCCATCCCGCCATAGAGATGGTTGAGGAACATTTCCTTGGTCAGCGTCGTGCCCTTGCGCAGCGACAGCAGTTCCAGCATCGCATATTCCTTGCCGGTCAGGTGCACGCGGGCACCATCGACCTCGACCGTCTTGGCATCGAGGTTGACCGACAGCTTGCCGGTGCGGATGACCGATTGCGAATGGCCCTTTGACCGGCGCACCACGGCGTGGATGCGGGCAATCAGTTCTTCGCGATGAAACGGCTTGGTCACATAGTCGTCGGCGCCAAAGCCGAAAGACCGCACTTTGCTGTCCATTTCGGAAATGCCCGACAGGATCAGAACCGGCGTCTGAACTTTGGCGACGCGCAATTTCTTCAACACGTCATACCCGTGCATGTCGGGCAAATTGAGGTCGAGAAGAATAATATCGTAATCGTACAGCTTGCCGAGATCGAGGCCTTCTTCCCCGAGATCGGTTGAATAGACATTGAATCCCTCGGCAGAGAGCATCAGCTCAATCGCCTTGGCAGTGGTCGGCTCGTCCTCGATCAGCAGAACCCGCATCGATCAATCCCTTCTTGCCATTACCCCCGAATGGCCTCGATCCCCCGTCAAAGGGCCGCGCCGTTCATTAACCATATGACAAATGAACATGAAAGGTTAATTTATCGTCAATGCGAAACCCGCAAAATCGTAAATGCTGCCACGCGGGATCATTCTCCTTTTGGCGCGCCGCTGCGAACGGGGCGCGGAACGCCCTCCACCGCGCGCATCAGGTCGCCGGCTGGCCCCGGCAAAGTGGCCGGGGTCTTGCCGCCGCTGGCAGACTTGGTTGATGCTGCCTTGCTGCCTGGTGGCACGAATTGCACTTCGGCAAGGCGTTTCTCAACCTTGATATGGTGGCGCGCGCCCACGGCGCGGATCACCGCGCGGATGTCCCCGGCATAAGGCGCATCGGGCGGCGTGTCGGCCAGCAGCGCAAGCCAACCGTTGATCGCACGGCGGTGCTGCCCGGCCAGATCCCAGCCGAACGCGCGATAATAGCGCGCACGGGCATCGTGGGGATCGAGCTTGAGCGCTTCGTCAAACGCCGCGCGCGCTTCCCAAGGCATGCGCAACTGGCCCTTGTGGGCCTGCAACACCGCCTCGCCCAGGAATGACAGCGTGCGCGCATTGGTCGGATCGATATCGGCGGCATGGCGCAGCGCATCGGCGCTTTGCGCGAACTGCCCGCGTTGAAAATAAGACCAGCCCAGGTTGCGCCAGGCATCGGCATCGCCGGGCTCTGCCTGCACCGCCTTTTCCAGCCGGGTAACCACATCCTCGACAGTCGGCGCGGGTGTTTCGCGCGGCGCCGGGACCGAGGCCATGACCACCGGCATCCCCGCCTTGTCGCGCTGGTTGTGATAGATTTCCAGCCCCGTCGCGATGATCGCGACCACCACCACCAGCCCGATGCCGACCCGCGCCAGCACCGCGCCCGCGCTCACGCCAGCACGCGCACCTGGGGCGGCGGTATCCGTGGCAGGATCAGCCTCGTTCATGCAAAGTCCCTGAATATCGCATGCTGCGCCATGTGCCGCATTACCGTGTGCCCGCCAATGCCTTTTGCCGCCGCCGCTGGACCGAGCTGCCCAGCCCGATGGCTTCGCGATACTTGGCAACCGTGCGCCGCGCCAGATCAAAGCCCCGGTCACGCAGCAGATCGACCAGCGTATCGTCCGACAGCACCGCCTTGGGATCTTCGGCGTCGATCAGTTGCCGGATCGAGGCCTTGACCGCCTCGGCCGACACCGCGCCTTCGCCATCCGAGGATGCCACCCCCGAGGTGAAGAAATACTTGAGCTCGTAGGTTCCGCGCGCGCAATGGAGATATTTGTTCGAGGTCACCCGGCTGATCGTCGATTCGTGCAGCCCGACCACCTCGGCCACGGCACGCAGTGTCAGGGGGCGCAAGTGCGACACGCCCTGGCGGAAAAACCCGTCCTGCTGGCGCACCACTTCGGCGGCGACTTTCAGGATCGTCTTTTGCCGCTGGTCGAGCGCTTTCAACAGCCAGTTGGCATCGGCCAGCCGCTCGCCCAGCCAGGCGCGCGCGTCCTTGCTGACACAGGCGCCGCGCATTTCCACGTAATAGGACCGGTTGACGATCAGGCGCGGCAGGGTCGCCTGGTTGATCGCGATGTCCCAGCCCGACGAGCCATCCTCCTGCACCGCTTCGCGCACCAGAATGTCGGGCACCACCGCTTCACCCGCGCCGCTGCCATAGCGCAAGCCCGGTTTGGGATCATAGCCGCGCAATTCCGCCAGCATGTCGCGAAAGTCTTCGTCATCGACGCCGCACATCCGGCGCAGCCGCGCCAGTTCGCCGCGCGCCAGCAAATCGAGATTGTCGAGCAGCCGCGCCATGCACGGATCATAGCGATCGGCTTCGCGCGCCTGCAGCGCCAGGCACTCGCCCAGCGTCCGCGCGCCCACCCCGGTCGGATCGAGCGCCTGCACCAGCGCCAGCGCGGCCTCGACCGTGGCGATCGGCACGCCCAGCATCGCTGCCGCCTCTGCCAGCGGCTGCACCAGATAGCCCGCCTCGTCGAGCTGATCGATCAGCCAGCGCGCCACGAACAGCGCCTGCGCATCGCGCGTGGTCGCCCCGATCTGCGCGTGCAGATGCTCGGCCAGACTGGCTGCGGCGGCGCCGTGATCGTCGATCCCCGGCCCTTCGCCATCGCCGCCCGCGCCGCCTGCGCTCCAGTCCCCGCTGTCGGTCGGGGCAAGCCGTTCACCATCGCCGGTGTCGCGATCGCGATCGAGCGTGGCAGGATCAATATCGAGCGGCCGGTCATCGGCGGCGCGGCCTTCGCCGACCAGTTGGTCGACCGGTGAACTTTCCAGATGGGTGCGACGCAGATCGGGCTCGCCCGGCTCTGTTGGCGGTGTCGCCGCATCACCGGTTTCGGCG
Source organism: Novosphingobium sp. FSW06-99 (assembly GCF_001519065.1). Classification (GTDB taxonomy): domain Bacteria; phylum Pseudomonadota; class Alphaproteobacteria; order Sphingomonadales; family Sphingomonadaceae; genus Novosphingobium. The sequence continues at coordinate 149,250 of NZ_KQ954254.1, read as the reverse complement.
ATATCGAGCAGCGGATTGGCATCGAGCGCCTCGCCGATGAAGGCCTCGACTTCGAGGTTAGACAGCGTCAGCAGCTTGATCGCCTGCTGCAACTGCGGCGTCATCACCAGCGACTGGCTCTGGCGAAGATCCAGTCTGGGCCCCAGCGCCATTGTCTCAGTCCCCCCGGACCGGCATCAGAGCGTAAAGCCCTCGCCCAGATAGAGGCGACGGACATTGGGATCGGCAACCAGCGCTTCGGGGCTGCCCGCAAACAGCACTTGCCCGCCATAGATAATGCAGGCGCGATCGACGATATCGAGCGTTTCGCGCACGTTGTGATCGGTAATCAGGACGCCGATGCCGCGCCGCTTCAGATCGGTGACGAGATGGCGGATATCGCTGATCGACAAAGGATCGATCCCGGCGAACGGTTCGTCGAGCAGGATGATCGACGGGCGCGCCGCCAGTGCCCGCGCAATTTCACAGCGCCGCCGTTCACCCCCCGACAGTGCCATGGCCGCGCTGGTGCGCAGCCGGGTCAGGCCGAATTCGTCGAGCAGGCGTTCCAGTTCGGCCGCGCGGGTATCGCGATCGGGCTCGATCAGTTCGAGCACGGTGGCAATGTTCTGTTCGACCGTCAGCCCGCGAAAGATCGAGGTTTCCTGCGGCAGATAGCCCAGCCCGAGAATCGCACGGCGGTACATCGGCAGCCGCGTGATATCGACCCCGTCGAGCAGGATGCGCCCCGAATCCGGCCGCACCAGCCCCATGATCGAATAGAAACAGGTGGTCTTGCCCGCCCCGTTGGGACCGAGCAGCCCGAGCACTTCGCCTTTGGCGACCGACAGCGAAATGTCGCTCAGCACCGCGCGCCGGTCATAGGACTTGGCGATCGACACCACTTCCAGGCCCCCTGTGGACGCATCGGCGATCGCACGGGCAGGGGACTGGGCGGATTCGGCAAAGGTGGTCATCGTCACGCACAACTCACGGTTTGGCCCCGGACAGGCCGGGCACTTGTGCGCCATAGCCGCTGAATGGGCCATGGCAAAGCCCGTCCGGCATGATCTGGCACGATTTGTGCGGCCCACCCCAATGGCGGGCCCGTCCCGCCGACGATCCCGCTTGCCACCATGCGCGGCATATGATCTGTTGCATGGCGGAGAGAAGGATACCTGCGATGACCAAAGTCACGTCAGCGTTCCACACCAGGATCACCGGCAGCGGCACCTGGAGCGGACAGACAAAAGCCGGCGGATTTACCAAGACCATACGCGTGCTCGACTGGCGCAAGCGGATGAGCGACACCGTGGCCTATGCGCTGCTGGTCTATACCGCCCTGCAGATCGTGGTGACGATGCATGCGATGAGCACCGACAGCGCATCGATGCTGCCGCTGTTTGCGCTGGTCGTGTTGGTGGTCGGCATCATCCCGCTGTTCCGCCACTATGAACGCCATTGGGAAACGCTGGACGACCTGGCTGCCGCCGATCCGGCGCGCCGCCCGCTGTTCCGGCGCGACCAGTTGTCGGTCTGGCTGTTTGCGATCGGCCTGCCGTTTGCGCTGACCGGGCTGTTCAAGGCGCTGAGTGCGATCATCGGGTGAAGCCAAGGGGATCGGGTGAACCATTGCCGATCCGGCGGCACGGGGGTAAGCGACAGGCCATTCCCGCACAGACACTGGATCAAGACCACCCATGCTTTCCCCCGACGAAGCCCGTGACCGTTGCGAGGCGCTGTTGCGCCGGGCCGCAGCGGCGGGCGCAGCATCTGCCGACGCGCTCTATCTGGCCAATGCCTCGCAAAGCGTGACGGTGCGCCTGGGCGCGCTCGAAGATGTGGAGCGGTCCGAATCCGAACATATCGGCTTGCGCGTGTTTGCAGGCAGCGGATCGGCCTCGATCGGGTCGACCGACCTGGGCGATGCCGCGCTCGATGAACTGGCGCAGCGCGCGGTGGCAATGGCGCGGCTGGCCCCGCCCGATCCTTATGCCGGACTGGCCGACCCCGCGCTGCTGGCGCGCGGCGAGCCCGCCGATCTCGATCTCGATGACGGGACCGAGGCCGAACCGCAGACGCTGCGCCAGATGGCGCAAAGCGTCGAGGCAGCGGCGATGGCCGTGCCCGGGGTTACCAACAGCAACGGCGGCAGCGCCAGCAGTGGCCGATCGGTGTTTGCACTGGCCACCAGCCATGGTTTTGCCGGCGCCTATGCGGCCAGCAGCCACGGCATGTCGGCCAGCGTGCTGGCAGGCGAAGGCAGCGGGATGCAGCGGGATTACGCCTGGGCCTCGGCACGCCATGCCGCCGATCTGCGCGCACCAGAAGCGATCGGCCGCGAAGCGGGCGAACGCGCCACGCGCCGCCTCAATCCCGGCCGTGTGCGCAGCGGGCCGATGACCGTGGTGTTCGATCCCCGCGTCGGCGCCTCGCTGGTCGGGCACCTGATCGCGGCGATGACCGGCGCATCGATCGCCCGGCGTGCCAGCTTCCTGCTCGACCGCGAAGGCGCGCAACTGTTCGACAGCGCTGTGACGATCCTCGATGATCCGCATGTCGCGCGCGGGTTGCGGTCGCGCCCGTTCGACGGCGAAGGACTGCCGACCGCGCCCGGTGCGCTGGTCGAGGCCGGTCGACTGACCGGCTGGTTGATGGACAGCGCGGCGGCGCGCCAACTCGGCAAGGCGCCCACCGGCCATGCCGGGCGCGGCGGATCGGGTGCGCCGCATGTGACCACCGGCAATGTCGTGCTGTGCGCCGGGGCGCTGGCGCCCGCAGCCCTGATCGCCGATATCGCAGAAGGCGTCTATGTGACCGAACTGATCGGCAGCGGTGTCAATGGGGTTACCGGCGATTACAGCCGGGGTGCCAGCGGATATCGCATCACTGGCGGCGTGATCGGCGAACCGATCGCCGAATTCACCGTCGCGGGCAATCTGATCGACATGTTTGCCGCGCTGATCCCGGCCAGCGATCTGGAACGTATCCACGGCATCGATGTGCCGACCATCCGCATTGATGGCATGACCGTGGCGGGCGACTGATCGTGCAGAAACCGGTACAGGCGGCACCTGCGCGGTGCCGCCTGCCGAAACGGGATTACTTGGCCGCGTTGTAGCGTTCGATCGCTTCCAGCGTGATGCGGCGGGCGTCTTCGGCGCCGCCCCAGGTGCCCACACGCACCCACTTTTCCTTTTCCAGATCCTTGTAGTGCGTAAAGAAGTGCTCGATCTGCGCCAGCACGATTTCGGGCAGATCGGACTTTTCCACCACGTCGGTGTAATAGGGAAAGGTCTTGTCGTCGGGCACACAGACCAGCTTTTCATCGCCGCCGTGTTCGTCTTCCAGATTGAGCACCGCGATCGGGCGCGCGCGCACCACCGATCCGGGCACGAACGGCGAACGTGCGATCACCAGCGCGTCGAGCGGATCGCCATCGGGCGACAACGTGTGCGGCACAAACCCGTAATTGGCGGGATAGCGCATCGGCGTGTGCAGGATACGGTCGACAAACAAGGCGCCAGAGGCCTTGTCGAATTCATACTTCACCGGTTCGCCGCCCACCGGCACTTCGATGACGACGTTCAGGCTTTCCGGCGGATTTTCGCCGGTCGGAATAAGGTCGATGCGCATACTCTGCCCTTGCTGCTTGGCTGTAATGCGGTTGCCTCTAGCCCGCCCCCTTGTGCATCGCAACAAGACTTAGTGACTAGAGTCTGATTGGAAATTCCGGCCAAGCCGGAATTTCAGGAAGACGGCACCGGCCCGCTCCCCCCATCAACCGCCGGTACTGCCGCCGATCGCATTGATCGTGAACGCAATCACGCCGATGTTGTAGATGAACGCCGCAAAGCCGTGGAGCACGGCAATCCGGCGGATCGGTTTGCCGGTGATGTTCACATCGGCGGTCTGGAACGTCATGCCCAGGGTAAAGGCGAAATAGACGAAATCGAGATAATCGGGGCTTTCACCGCCGGGAAAGTCCAGCCCGCACGCATCTTCGCCAGGCACATCGCCGGGCATGTAGAACAGATGCGCATAGTGCAGCGCATAGACCACATTGGCAAACAGCCAGGTCAGCAGCAGCGTGCCGATCAGCTTGACCAGTACCCAGTGCCCGCCGCCATGCCCGACATGCGGCAATTCGCCCGCGATCGCGGCCATGATCACCAGCGTCAACAGCGTGGTGATCGCCAGCACCAGCACGCGGTTGGCATCGTTGCGCGCGGCCTGCAGGCGCATCACCCCATCGTCGCGACGGGTCAGGAACAGCGGCACCAGGCTGACCAGAAACACCAGCGCGGCCCCGTCAAACCCCAGATCGAGTGCGTCGGACAGGCTGTGGCCAAGGCTGCGCCACAGCCACGCGCCGGCCGGAAACAGCGTCAGGAACAACAGGAAACGCGGGGGCGCCAGCCATCCGCCCAGATCGGCGATCGGTGGCCGCCGGTCCGGCCGTGCCGCGCGCCCGCGCCCCCGTCGGGTCAATGGCCCGCGCCGTTGCGATGCGGTGCCAGCAACAAGTCGAGCCCGCCCGGCCCCTTGCCGGCCGGATCGCGTTCGAGCCACGGATAGCGCAACCCGTCGTGATAGGTGACGCTGATCGTGTCATAGCGGCTGTCGCGCTTGACCAGCAGGGCGATCGGCCGGTCGGTGCCCTTGGCCGCGGTGATCGCCGCCTTGATCGTGTCGGCATCATAGGCATCGCCGTTGACTGCGATCACCTGCATGCCGGGCACCACGCCCGCCTTGAACGCCGGGCTGCCCCACAGGCTGGACATCACCTTGCCGTCATGATCGAGCGTCACGCCCAGCGAATAGCCAAGGCTCAACAGCTTGCTTTCGGTCATGCGGCCCTGGTCGTACGGGTTCGGTTCGGATTTCCACACCAGATGATATCCGCCGCGCTCAAACCCGGCGAGCGGCACGGGCTGACCGGGGCTGTCGATGCGCTTTTTGAAAAATGCCTCCCAATCATAGGGATAGACCGAATTCAGGGTCGCCACCACATCGGCGCGGGTATAGGGCAACACGCCCCAGTCGCCATTGCGCATGCCGTAGAAGGCGTGGGCAAAGTCATCGAGCCCGCGTTTGCCGCCCGTGCCGTCGCGGATGATCTGATCGGCCTCCAGCCAGACCAGCGCGCCTTCGGTATAATAGTCCTCGCCGCGCGACAGCGACGGGAACGGCTTTGGCCGACGCGAAGCGAACACCGGATCGAACGTGGTATCTTCGACCGAGCGCCATTCGCGCCCCGCCGTCACGGTAAAGCCGCCCGCATAGGCGGCGAATTCGCCCAGCACGACCGGCTTTGACTGCACGCCCGAACGCGCCGCCAGCACCAGCCCCCAGAACTGGGTCTGCCCTTCATAGACCCACAGCAGGTCATCGACCATCGGCTGGCGGTAATCGGGCGTCCACAACTGCGCCGGGCGGCGATATTTGCCGTCCCACGAATGGGTATATTCGTGCGGCACCACGTTGCGGTCCCAGTCAAACGTGGTCCAGTCGGTCCACGCCTTGGGAAGATAGGTGCTTTCGTTCGACCGGTGGTGTTCCAGCCCCACGCCGCTCAGCCGGTCGGTAAAGCCCAGCAGGAAGTCATAATGATCGAAATGGCGCGCACCGAACGCGGCGTCGGCTTCCTTGACCAGATTGCGATAGGTTTCGAGATGTTCGGGCTTGATCACCAGATCTTCGGGCTTGTCGGCCACGGCATCGATGAAAATGCCCTCGCCGATCGGAAAGCGCTGAGCAAACCGCCCGGCAAAGATCGGCGAATCGACCAGCGTTTCGAAATCTGTGACATCCCAGGCATAACGGTTGGCGGTCTGCGCCTTGCCATCGAGCGCGGTGAACGCGGTCCAGCCATCGGGGAATGTCACCGAGGGCTTGACTTTGATCTGCCGCACATAGTGCCCCGCCGGATAGAGCACCATCTCGTTCCATTCGAGATTGATGATCTCGCGCGTGACCGTAACCCGGTCACCCGGTTCCTGTTTCACCGCGGGGGTGTGAATCATCCGTGCCACCACGGTCTGTGCGCCTTCGGGTACGTCGATGACATAGGCATACGTATCGATCGGATCGCGGTGCCAGGTCAGGTCCTTGCCATCGGCGGTGAAATGCACCGCGTTCAATTCCGCCGGCAGGCCGCCCCGGCTGTGATGGCCGGGTATCCATTCGGGCAGCAACAGCGCCAGTTGGTGCGTGCCAGGGGCCACCGGCACCGTTTCGGTGATGCGTTCGGCGCCGCTGACGATGTCAGTCGCATCGATATCGACCGTGATCGTGCCCGGATAGGGGGTGTCCTGCGGATCGGGGACCGCGCGGGTAACCGGGATATTGGCGGGAAATGTGTTGGTGCCGGGCTGGACCTGGGCATCGGCAACGGGGGCGAACGTGGCGGCGAAGAGGGCTGCGCCGCACAACAGCAGGGGGAGTTTCGTCATGGGCGCCATCCATGCCGCGATGATCGCCGGTGCGCAACCATCCGGCAGGGCTGTCCGCCGCCTTTTCTTGTGCGCGGCCTTGCGGTAAGCGCGCCGGTCATGAGCATTCCCAAAGACAACACGCCCCAGGCCATTCGCGGCACACAGGACATTTTCGGCGCCGAGGCAGAAGCCTTTGCCTTTGTCGTCGAAACCTTTGACCGCGTGCGGCGGCTCTATCGCTTTCGCCGCGCCGAAATGCCGGTGTTCGAAAAGACCCAGGTGTTTTCGCGATCCTTGGGCGAAACCACCGATGTGGTGTCGAAGGAAATGTATTCGTTCGACGATCGCGGCGGCGAATCGCTGACCCTGCGTCCCGAATTCACCGCCGGGATCGCCCGCGCCTATCTGACCAACGGCTGGCAGCAATATGCCCCGCTGCGGCTGGCCACGCATGGCCCGCTGTTCCGCTATGAACGCCCGCAAAAGGGCCGCTATCGCCAGTTTCACCAGCTCGACGCCGAAGTGATCGGATCGGCCGAACCCGAAACCGATGTCGAACTGTTGTGCCTGGCCGACCAGTTGCTGCACGAACTGGGCATCGCCGACGGGGTGACCTTGCAGCTCAACACGCTGGGCGATGCGGTCAGCCGCGAGGCCTGGCGCAGCGCGCTGGTCGACTATTTCCGCGACCACCGCGCGCACCTGAGCGAAGATTCGCAGGACCGGCTCGAACGCAACCCCTTGCGCATTCTCGATTCGAAAGACCCGCGCGACAAACCGTTCACCGCCGATGCGCCGCGCATCGACGATTTCCTGAGCGATGCGGCGCAGGATTTCTTTGGCCGGGTTACCGCCGGGCTCAATGCGGCGGGCGTGGCCTGGACGCGCGCGCCGTCGCTGGTGCGCGGGCTCGACTATTATCGCCACACCGCGTTCGAATTCGTCACCGACCGGCTGGGCGCGCAGGGCACCGTGCTGGGCGGCGGGCGCTATGACGGCCTGATCGAGGCGCTGGGCGGTCCGCACACCCCGGCGGTCGGCTGGGCGGCGGGGATCGAGCGGCTGGCCATGCTGGTCGGCACGCGCGATGCCGCGCCTGCCGACGTGGTGATCGCGGTCGAAGACGATGCCGCGCTCGATACCGCGACACAGGCGCTGGCGGCGCTGCGCCGCGCCGGTCTGTCGGGCGAAGTGGTGGCCACCGGATCGCCGCGCAAACGCTATGACAAGGCGACCAAAATCCCCGCCAAGGTAATCGCCGCGCTGGCATTGGCCGAGGGCGCGCCGCAATGGCGGCTGCGCGGGGACGAGGCGGTACAGGCCGCGTTTCGCGCGCTGCTGCCCGGCCAGGGCGCCGCATGACCATCGCGGATACCCGGCTGGAACAGATTGTCGCGCGGTTTGCCGAGCTTGAGGCGCGGCTGGCCTCGGGCACGCTGGAGGGCGAGGCGTTCATCGCCGCCAGCCGCGACTATGCCGAGCTGGAACCGGTGGCACGCAGCGCGATCCATGTGCGCGCGCTGCGCAGCGAGCTGGCCGATCTGGCCGCGATGGACGACCCCGATGCCGATCTGCGCGCGATGGCCGACGAAGAGATCGCGCGCATCCGCGCCGATTTGCCCGAGGCGGAGCGCGCGCTGGCGCTGGCCATGCTGCCGCGCGACACCGCCGATGCGCGGCCCGCGATGCTGGAAATCCGTGCCGGGACCGGCGGCGATGAAGCCGCGCTGTTCGCCGCCGATCTCTATCGCATGTACGAACGCTTTGCCGCAGAGCAAGGCTGGCAGGTCGAACTGATTTCGGCCAATGTCAGCGATATTGGCGGATACAAGGAAGTGGTCGCGCATATCGCGGGCAACGGCGTGTTCGCCAGGCTGAAATACGAAAGCGGGGTGCACCGCGTGCAGCGCGTGCCAGTCACCGAAAGCGGCGGGCGCATCCACACGTCGGCGGCCACTGTCGCAGTGCTGCCCGAACCCGACGAAGTCGACGTGACGATCGACGACAAGGATCTGAAGATCGACATCTATCGCGCCTCGGGCGCGGGCGGGCAGCATGTCAACACCACCGATTCGGCCGTGCGCATTACCCACTTGCCCACCGGCATCGTCGTGATCCAGCAGGACGAGCGCAGCCAGCACAAGAACAAGGCCAAGGCGATGCAGGTCTTGCGTACCCGCGTCTACGACATGCGCCGCGAGGCCGCGCAGGGCGCCGAAGCCGAGGCACGCCGCGCGATGGTCGGATCGGGCGACCGGTCCGAACGCATCCGTACCTACAATTTTCCGCAAGGTCGCGTCACCGACCACCGCATCAACCTGACGCTGCACCGCCTGCCCGAAGTGCTGGCGGGCACCGGGCTTGGCGAACTGGTCGATGCGCTGATCGCCGAGGACCAGGCCAAGCGGCTGGCCGCGATGGACACCTGATGACGATTGCCGAAGCGCTGGTCGCCGCCACGCATCGGCTCGATGCGACCAGCGACACCGCCCGGCTCGATGCCGAAGTGCTGATGGCACATGCGCTGGGGGTGTCCCGGTCGGACCTGATCCTGCGCCATTTGCGCGACCCGGTGCCCCCAGGCTTTGCCGCACTGGTCGAACGGCGCGGCGCCCACGAACCGGTTGCCTATATCACCGGGCATCAAGAATTCTGGGGGCTGGATTTCGCGGTGGGCCCGGCGGTGCTGATCCCGCGCGGCGATACCGAAACGCTGATCGCGGCGGCGGTCGAGCGGCTGCGGGGTCGTCCACCGGCACGGGTGATCGACCTTGGCACCGGATCGGGCGCACTGCTGCTGGCCGCATTGCACGAATGGCCCGGCGCACAGGGCATCGGTATCGACCGGTCGGCCGAGGCGATGGCGGTGGCGCGTGGCAATGCCGAACGGCTGGGTCTGGCGACGCGGGCCCAAATCGTCGCCGGCGACTGGACGCGCGAGGGGTGGAGCACCGATTTGGGCCGGTTCGACCTGGTGCTGGCCAATCCGCCCTATGTCGAAACCGCCGCCGTGCTCGATCGGTCGGTCACGGCGTTCGAACCGCATGGCGCGCTGTTTGCCGGGCGCGACGGGCTGGACGATTACCGGGTGCTCGTGCCGCAATTGCCGGGCCTGCTGGCGCCGGACGGGATCGCACTGATCGAGATCGGCTGGACCCAGGCCGATGCGGTCTGCGCGCTGGCGTGTGCCGCCGGGCTTTCAGCGCTGGTCCATGCCGATCTGGCCGGGCGGCCCCGTGCAATCGAGATATTTGCCGACAAATCGCCAGAATGATGATTTTTGACCGAATATTTCACTTGGCAAGGCGATGCCGCCCCACTAATCAGCAGGGCAGACATGGGGATGGATGAAAATTTCCCGTCCCGGTCTGCTCCACCATTTGCGACCGTTGCCCGACGTTCCTGTCGACGCAACGCAGATGCTGGTGTTGACCCACTCGCTCTGGAGCGGGCGGGCAAGCGTAGGCAAAGGTTGCGCTGCATCTGGGCCATTCCGTCATGACCTGAACCTCATGACCGGATCGACCCCTGACAAAAGCCTGCCGAAACAAGGACGTGCCTGAGTTGAACAACAATCGTGGAAACAACCGTCGGCGCGGTCGCGGCAACAACAACCGTCCGCAGAACGGTGGCGGCCAGCAGATCAACCGGATTGACAGCCGCGCGCGGGGCAACGCGCCGCAGATGCTGGAAAAGTATCGCAAGATGGCCCAGGACGCGCATCTCAATGGCGACCGGGTCCAGGCCGAATACTACCTGCAATTTGCCGACCACTACTTCCGCGTGGTGGCCGACACCCGCGTGCGCCAGGAAGAACAGCAGCGGCAGCGCCAGAATGGCGGCCAACCGTTTGGCCAGCCCTATGCGGCCGGCGGCAGTGTCAGCGGCGACAACTGGCAGGACCAGGACGGCGACGACGAATCGATGGAATTCGGCATCGACCGCGATTTCCCGACGTTCGAACGCGCACCCCAACCCCGCCGCGAAGAGCGCGAACCGCGTCGCGACGAGCGTGAGCCCCGCGAACAGCGTGAGCAGCGCGATTATCGCGAACCGCGCCCCGACCGCGACAACCGCTATCGCGCGCCCGAACCGGTCGCCGCCGAAGCGGTTCCGCCCGAAGGCCTGCGCGTGGTCGAAGGCGAACCGATCGTGCCGGCGTCCGACAACCCGTTTGCGCGCGATGCGCGTGGCCCGCGTGGCCGCAACAACGATCGCCGGGGCGGTCGCCGCAGCGAAAACGACAGCCCGCGCCCGTCGCGCACGTTTGCCGAGGCTCCCGCCGAAGCGGCCGAACCCGCGCCGCGTTTCGACCCGTCGAGCCTGCCCCCGGCCATCGGCCCACGCAGCGACAGCGTCGAGGAAGCCCCTGTGCGGGCCGAACGCCCGCGCACCTTGCGTGCCGCCACCGCCGCAGCTCCTGCCCCAGCGCCAAGCCCGGAACCCGTCGCGGCCCCGGTCGAAACCGCCGAGGCGCCTGCCCCTGCCCCCAAGAAGCGCGGTCGTCCGCGCAAGAATCCGCTGCCGGTCGACGAAGGCTGAGCGGGGCCTGATCAGGGATGCGTGACGACACCAACGCGCATCCCGCGCCGTTGCTGCGTGTGCGCGTGATGCGCCCGCTGTTTCCGCTGTTGCTGGGCGCGCTGACCGCGACCGGGTTTCAGCCGCTGATGGCGTGGCCCGCGACGCTGGCCGCACTGGCCGGACTGATCGCACTGATCGAAGTGGCGCCACGCCCGCGCGATGCGGCGCTGACAGGCTGGCTGTTCGGGGTCGGGCTGTTTTCGCTCGGCAATTGCTGGATCGCCACCGCCTTTACCTACCAGGCCCAGATGCCCGCCTGGCTGGGCTGGGTCGCGGTGGTTCTGCTGGCGCTGTTTTTGGCGATCTATCCCGCGATCGCGGCATGGGCCGCCGCCTGGCTGCGCCGCCGTACGCGCCTGTCGGTGGTGCCCGCACTCGCCAGCACGTGGATCGCGTGCGAATGGTTGCGCGGCTGGGTGTTCACCGGTTTCCCGTGGAATCCCCTGGGTGCAGTGGCACTCGGCCCGCCCGATCGACCGGGACTGGCCGCACTGGCCGCGTGGCTGGGCACATTTGGCCTGTCGGGGCTGGTGGTGCTGCTGGGCGGGCTGTGGTTCTGGGGGGGACGCGCAGCGATCACCGGGCGTCCGCTCAAGGGTCTGGTGATGGTGGCGGTGCCAATCGCGCTGATGCTGGTGCCAGTCACGGGTGATCACCGCGACAGCCCCCTGGCCTATACCCTGGTCCAGCCCGATCTGGCGCAGGACCAGATCAACGATCCGCGCCTTTATGAAAGCCAGTTTCGCACGCTCGCCACGCTGTCCCGGCGGATTGCCGCCGATGGCTCCGGCCCTCGTGTGGTGCTGTGGCCCGAAGGCGCGGTGCCCGACTATCTGCGCCCCGGCTATGATCAGGCGTGGTATGACCAGACCACGTATGGCGGCGATCCGGTGCTGGCGCGCGAACGCATGGGCCAGGTGATCGGCGCCGACAGCCTGCTGATGACCGGCGCCAGCGATCTGGTGCTGACCCAGCGCCAGGTCACCGGCGCGCGCAACGTGATCACGCTGATCGATCCGGCAGGCGCCCTGCGCGGCAGCTATGCCAAGGCGCATCTGGTGCCGTTTGGCGAATATCTGCCGTTCCGGCCATGGCTGACCCCGATCGGGCTGTCGCGACTGGTGTCGGGCGATCTCGATTTTCAAGCGGGGCCGGGGCCGCGTACGATCGATCTGGGCGATCCGGCGCACGGCGGCTGGGGTCGGGCGGGGTTCCAGATCTGCTATGAAATCGTCTTTCCCGGCCATGTGGCCGATCGCGCACAGCGCCCCGACTATCTGTTCAATCCATCGAACGACGGCTGGTTCGGCGCATGGGGCCCGCCGCAGCATCTGGCCCAGGCCCGGTTGCGCGCGATCGAGGAAGGCCTCCCGGTGCTACGATCGACCACCACCGGTATCAGCGCGATAATCGATGCGGGTGGCGGCGTGCGACACTGGCTGGCACGCGGCGTGACTGCGCGCGTTGATGGATTTGTGCCCGCCGCCCGCGTGCCGACGCCGTTCGCGCGGTTCGGTAACATTCTATCGCTTGCCTGGTCCGTAGTTGTTCTTGTGTCGGGGCTGGTTGCCACGCAACGAAAGCAACGCTAAAGCCCGGACATAAAGAAACCTTTATATGGTGTTGGTCCATGCGCAGTGATTACCTGTTTACCTCGGAAAGCGTGTCCGAAGGCCATCCCGACAAAGTCGCCGATCAGATCAGCGATGCGATCGTCGACTTGTTCCTGGGCAAGGACCCAGAGGCGCGAATCGCCTGCGAAACGCTGACCACCACGCAACTGGTGGTGCTGGCGGGCGAAATCCGCGGGCGCGGCATCATGGATACCGAGGGCAACTGGTCGCCCGGCGTGCCCGAAGAGATCGAACAGGTGGTGCGCGAAACGGTGCGCCGCATCGGGTATGAACAGGCCGGGTTCCACTGGCAGACGTTCCGGTTCGAAAACAACCTGCACCCGCAATCGGCGCATATTGCGCAAGGTGTCGATGCCGGCGACAACAAGGACGAAGGCGCGGGCGACCAGGGCATCATGTTCGGCTTTGCCTGCGATGAAACGCCCGACCTGATGCCGGCCACGCTCGATTACAGCCACAAGATCCTGCAACAACTGGCCAATGACCGCCATTCGGGCGCGGCGCCGTTCCTGGAACCCGATGCCAAGAGCCAGGTCACGTTGCGCTTTGCCGACGGCCAGCCGGTCGAGGCGACCGCGATCGTGGTGTCGACCCAGCACAAGGCAGGCTGGGACGAAGGCGACAACGATCTGGCGCTCAAGGCCTGGGTCAAGGGCGCCATCGCCAAAGTGATCCCGGCGGCGCTGCTGACCGAAAACACCGTCTATCACATCAACCCGACGGGCAGCTTTGAAATCGGCGGCCCCGATGGCGACGCCGGTATGACCGGGCGCAAGATCATCGTCGACACGTATGGCGGCGCCAGCCCGCACGGCGGCGGCGCATTTTCGGGCAAGGACCCGACCAAGGTCGACCGCTCGGCGGCCTATGTCACACGCTATCTGGCCAAGAACGTGGTGGCGGCGGGTCTGGCCCGGCGCTGCACGATCCAGATCGCCTATGCCATCGGCGTGTCACAGCCGCTGTCGCTCTATATCGACACGCACGGCACCGGCGTGGTGTCCGACGCCGCGTTGGAAGCGGCGGTGACCACCGTGGCGCGCGACCGCCTGGGCGGGCTGACCCCGCGCGGCATCCGCGTCAGTCTGGCGCTCAACAAGCCAATCTATTCGCCCACCGCCGCCTATGGCCATTTCGGCCGCAAGCCCGATGGCGACTTGTTCCCGTGGGAACGCACCGACCTGGCCAATGCGCTGAAAGCCGCCGCCGGGGTTTGACTTTTAGCTGAACCGGCTCTTGTTCGGGCCCATATAGCCGAACAGGAACCCCGCCACTTTGCGCATCTGGATCTCCTCTGATCCTTCGGTGATGCGATAGCGGCGGTGGTGGCGATAGATGTGTTCGAACGGTTTGTGCCGCGAATAGCCGATGCCGCCGTGCACTTGCATGGCGCGGTCGGCGGCTTCGCAGCACAGCCGGTTCGCCCAGTAATTGCACATCGACACTTTGTCCGACAGTTCGCGCTCGATCGCCTTGTGTTCCATGCGATCCATCTGCCACGCCGTCTTGCGGATCAGCAGGCGCAGCATTTCGGCCTGGGTCGCCAGTTCCACCAGCGGGAACTGGATCGCCTGGTTGTGCGCCAGATCCTGCCCGAACGGTTTGCGTTCGCGGGCATAACGCACCGATTCGGCGATGCAGTAGCTTGCCGCGCCCAGCGACGAGGCGGCCTGGCGGATGCGATTCTGGTGCACAAAGCTTTGCGCGATGGCCAGGCCACCGCCGACCGGGCCCAGAATTGCACTGTCAGGCACCCAGACATTGGTGAATGACACGCGCGGGTGGTCGGTGGGCATGTTGAATGTCCACAAATATTCCTCGATCACCAGACCGGGGTGCGGATTGGGCACCAGAAAACAGGTGATCCCGCGCGCATCGCCATCGGCGCCGCTGGTGCGCGCAAATGTCGCGCAATGGGTCGCCACATGCATGCCGGTGGTCCACATCTTTTCGCCATCGATGCGCCAGCCCGGCACGCCATCGCGCACTTCGGGGACGGCGCGTGTTTCCATGTGGGTGGCATCCGATCCATGCGCCTGCTCGGTCAGACCGAATGCCGCGCGGCGGGTGCGTTCAAACCCGCCCAGAATGAATTCGCGCTGCTGATCCTCGGTGCCGAAATGTTCGAACATCGCCACGAACGGGAAATTGCCGACAATCGAATGTTCGTTCTGCAGATCGTTGTGCAGGCCAAGCCCCCTGGCGGCAAAATGTTCGCGAATCACCGCCATCCACAAGTTCGACCCGTCCTTGCCGCCATATTTTTTGGGTGCGGAAAACCGCCAGTGCCCGGCGCGGTCGGCGCGGCGCGTCGCCTCGACCAGCAAGGCTTCCCATTCGTGGCGCGGCAAGCCGCCGTTGTCGAAATCGGTGCGCGCCCATTCGCGGCGATGGTCGAAAAAACGGATGTTGTCGTCGGCCTGTTGCAGCGGCGTGATCTCCGCATCGATAAACGCATCGAGTTCAGCCAGATAGGCGACGAGATCGGCGGGCAGGTCAAAATCCATCAGGCGTGCTCCCACAAGGCGCGGGCCGCAGCCAGCGCCGGATATTTCGGCATGTCGGCCCCCACCGTGGCCAGCGCGCGGCGGCGCAGATCGGCCAGCAGGCCGGGCGTGGCCAGGCCCGCCTCGCCCGCCAGGATGGCATGGGCCAGCACGGCATCGCCGGTGGCCGGGCGCGCGGCCAGTTCGCGCCGCACAATGCCCAGCGCGTTCTGGGCGACCGCCAGTTCCCAGCGTTCGCGCCCGGCCAGATGGGGTTTCACCACCCCGGCCAGCCATTCGGACACCGCAGTCAGGATTTCCCCCGCATCGGGTTCACCATTGCGTTCGGGGATCGCCGCGGGCGGAGGCGGCAACGGGCGTTGCCGTTCGGCCAGCGGCGCCTCGCCTTCGAGCAGCAGCAGCAGATCAAGCTCCTGTTCGGCGGTACGGCGCGCCACCACCACGCGTTCGAGCGAACGATCGGCGCCCGACCGCCAGGCCTTGCCCATTTCCAGGCACCCCAGCGCCCACCACACCGTGCGATAGATCAGCCAGAAACGGAACCGCGCCGGATCGAACGGTTCGCCCCCCGCCGCTTCATAGGCGCGCGCCAGCGTCGCCACGTCGGTCAGGCCCAGCCCCGGCTTGTCGAGCCGGCCGAACCGCCACACCGTCATGCAGCCAAAGGCAAGATCTTCGTGCCCATCGCCCAGATGCGCCAGTTCCCAATCGAGCACGCCGGTCAGCCGCCCCTGATCGACCATCACATTGCCGATGCGCAGATCGCCGTGGACGACCCGTGGCGGCACCGGCGGCGGCAGATGGGCGCGCAGCCAGGCCAGCCCCAGCGCAATGATCGGCCGATCGCCGCCGGCATCGGCGAACTGGGCCGACAGCCGCGCCACCCCGGTCGCCGCATCGAGCCGGGGCAGATGATCCGCCCCGGCCGGATCGAGCGCGTGGATGCGCGCCATCGCGGTGGCAATCTCGTCCGCCAGTGCAGCCGGCGAGGCCAGTACCGTTTCGGGATCGGCACTGCCCGGCAGGCAGACCATCACGAAACCGATGCCCAGGCCATCTTCGGGCACCAGATCGAGCACGACTTCGGGCGCGGGCACGCCGCCGGCCCGCGCGTGGCGAATCAGTTGCGCCTCGCCCGCCATGTCGAGGGCCCGCCCCGCCAGCCATTGCGCCGAAGGTGCACGGCGCAACACATAGTGCGCAGCGCCACAGGCAAACAGCCAGGATTCCATGTTGGCGCCACCCGACAGGCGGCGCATTTCGCCGACAATGCCGCCGCGTCCAACGCGGGCCATGGCCTGCCCGAGCGCAGCCGCAAAACCGGCGCTGTTGTCGTCCATGCATCCTCCGTCGCCCGGTCAGACCGGGTCTTGGCGCACTATCCTTAATCGATCGATTAAAGTCCAGCGCCGATTGCCGCACAGGGGGCATGACCCGCGCCGGTCTGCCTCTCACCCGCGCCCGGACGAACCGGCAGGGGGTTTCACAGGGAATCGCAATGCGTTAGATCTGTGTCACAAAATGGGCCCTTCGCGTCGCGCAATGGCCATAACGCCGATCAGGGTCAGATATGCCGGGGCGCATCGTTCGTTTGCACAGAATTCCATTGGTTGCCGCCTTGCTGGCGGCGATTCCCGCACTGCTGGCGACGACGCCCGAAGTGCACAGCCGCGCATCGACCCCGGTGCAGGACCAGCGCGATCTGGCCATCCAGCAAAATGTCGAGGCGATCATTGCGCGAGGGCGCGGGCGCATCGGGGTGGCCGCGGCCGATCTCGATGGCGGCGGGCAAGTGCTGATCCACGGAGACATGCCGTTTCCGATGGCCAGCACGGTCAAGATCGCCGTGGCAGGCACTTTCCTGTCGGGGGTCGAGGCGGGCCGGTTCCGGCTCGACCAGTCATTTCCGATGATGATGCCGGTGGCCGCGCGCGGCGAACACGGCGAAGCGCGTTTGCGCCCCGGCCCGGTGATGTCGGCCCAGCAGTTGATGGAACTGATGATCACCCGCAGCGACAACCATGCGACAGACGGGCTGATCACCGCGGTTGGCGGCGTGGGCGCGGTCAACGCCTGGCTGGCCAAAGTGGGCATCGTCGGCCAACATCTCGACAACACCATTGCCACCATGGTGCGCGACGACGGACACATCAATCCGGCCACCACGATCGACACTCGCAATGCCAGCACGCCGCGCGCGATGCTGGCCTTGCTCGCCGCGATCGACCGGGGCGGTGCGCTCAGCCCGCAATCGCGCGCCGTGCTGCTCGACACCATGACGCGCACCAGCACCGGCAAGAATCGCATGCGCGCAGGCCTGCCCGAAGGCACCGTGTTCGCGCACAAGACCGGCACGTTGCAGGGGGTGACCGACGATGTCGGCATCATCCGCCTGCCCGACGGGCGCCATCTGGCGCTCGCCGTGTTCATCACCGGCCCCGAAGGCCACACCCCGCACGCCTCGATGATCGCACAGATCACCCGCGCGCTGTATGACGGTTATGCCCAGAGCACCCCGCGCAGCACACTGGTCGACAGCCGACGATAAGGCGTAGCGATCCCCCACACCGCAAAAAGGCGCCTTCGGGCGCCTTTTTTCATGCCTGATGCACAGTCAACACCACGCAAAATCCGGGCATAGAAAGAGGGAGCCTGGCCCGTCGGCCAAACTCCCTCTCCTAATTCCCGTCGAAACGGTGCCGGTAACCTGCCCTTGCGGGCAAGGATTACATCTTTGCGGCAGCGCTCGAATCGGCAGCGGCAGCCGAGCTGGAGTCGGCAGCGGCGTCCGAAGCGTCAGCCGAACCGGTGTCGGTGGCTTCAACAGCGGCATCGGTCGCTTCCGGAGCCTTTTCCGAGCAGCCCGCGAGAGCAAAAGCAGTGCCGGCGACAGCGGCGAGGATGAGCTTGCGCATGCGTTACAATCCCTGGATTGAAGTGAACCGCAGCGGGCAAGCAGCCCGCCGCAAAGCCTATTCTGGCGATAGACTTCGCGCCCCAATTAATCGGCAATTCATCGCGTTGCAAGCTTTCAACGCACCTTTGCGCCCACCCTTGTCATATCGCTAGGGAAGCCAAGGGTTTTTTCGCCCTTGAAGCCCCTGCGCCGAGCCGGTTTCCACCAGAGCCGAACCGTTTTTCGGGTGCAGCGCGGAAAATTTCGCCTCTGGCCAATTTCGATTCAAGGTCTAACAGAAACACCCATGGATGCCCCTTCCCCCGCTCGTAATCACCTCTATCTGGTCGATGGTTCGGCCTACATCTTTCGCGCCTATCACCGGCTGCCGCCGCTGACCAATCCGGCGGGCACGCCGGTCGGGGCAGTCTATGGCTATACCACAATGTTGTGGAAACTTGCCGAAGACCTGCACGCGGCACAAGGGCCGACGCATCTGGCGGTGATCCTCGACAAAGGCTCGATCACGTTCCGCAACGCCATGTACGACAAGTACAAAGCCAACCGTCCGCCCCCGCCCGAAGACCTGGTGCCACAGTTTCCGCTGATCCGCGATGCCACCCGCGCGTTCAGCCTGGCCTGCATCGAGGAAGCCGGGCTGGAAGCCGACGACCTGATCGCATCCTATACCCGGGCCGCCAGCGCGCGCGGCTGGGATGTCACGATCGTTTCGTCGGACAAGGATTTGATGCAACTGGTCGGCGAACCGGGCGACGGGTCGCGGGTCGACATGCTCGACACGATGAAGAACCAGCGCATCTTTATCCCCGAAGTGATCGAAAAGTTCGGGGTCGAACCCGAACGCGTCGGCGATGTGCTGGCGCTGATGGGCGATGCGGTCGACAATGTGCCGGGGATTCGCGGGGTCGGGCCCAAGACCGCGACCAAGCTGATTCAGGAAAACGGCGATCTGGAGGCGGCGCTGGCCAATGCCGCCGCGATGAAGCCGGGCAAATTGCGCGACAGCCTGATTGCCGAGGCCGACATGGCGCGGCTGTCGCGGCGGCTGGTGGCGCTGAAAGAGGATTGCGCGCTGCCCGTCCCGCTCGACGATTTCATGCTGGGGCCGATCCCGCCCGATCCGCTGGCCGCGTTCCTGAGCGAGCACGGGTTTACCAGCCTGCTCAAGAAACTGGGCACCCGCGCCAGCGCGGCGGCGGCAACCCACGCCGCCCCGGTAGACGACGCCACGACGCCCGGCGGTGATCGCCAGCCCGCCCCCGCCTGGCCGCCGATCGATACCGCCGCCTATGCCTGCGTCCAGGATGTGCCTGCGCTGGAGGCGTGGATCGCACGCGCCTTTGCCGCCGGGGTGGTGGCGATCGATACCGAAACCAGCGCGCTCGATGCTGTGGGGGCGGATCTGGTCGGGATCAGCCTGTCCACCGGGCCGGGCCTGGCCTGCTATATCCCGCTTGGCCATCGCGGCAGCGACATGTTCGACGAAGTGCCGCGCCAGATCGACCGCGATGTGGCCTGTGCGCTGCTCAGGCCCATGCTGGAGAGCGATGCAGTGCTCAAGGTGGGACAGAACATCAAATACGACATGGTCGTGCTGGCACGCCACGGGATCGCCGTAGCGCCGATCGACGATACCATGGTGATGAGTTTCTGCCTCGATGCCGGGCGCGGCGAACTGGCGCCGTGGGGCCATGGCATGGACGAACTGGCGCAACGGCTGCTGGGCCACACCACGATCGCGTTCAAGGATGTGACCGGCACCGGCAAGAAAGCGATCTCGTTCGGTGAAGTGCCGCTGGCCGACGCCACGCGCTATGCCGCCGAAGATGCCGAAGTGACCTGGCGCCTGCACCAGGTGCTGCGCCCCCGCCTGGCCGATGAAGGCGGCACGCGCATCTATGCCCGGGTCGATCGCCCGCTGGTGCCGGTGGTGGCGCGCATGGAAGCGACCGGGATCAAGGTCGATCGCGAACAGTTGTCGCGCCTGTCGGGCGAATTCGCCGCGCGCATCGCCGATCTGGAAGCGGTGATCCACGACAAGGCCGGTGGCCCGTTCACCATCGGCAGCCCCAAGCAACTGGGCGACGTGCTGTTCGACCGGCTGGGCTACAAGGGCGGCAAGAAAGGCAAGAGCGGGCAATATTCGACCGACCAGTCGGTGCTGGAAAACCTGGCCGCACAAGGCGCCGAAGTGGCCACGCTGGTGCTCGAATGGCGCCAGTTGTCCAAGCTCAAGTCGACCTATACCGATGCCCTGCAGGCCGCGATCAAGCCGACCACCGGCCGCGTCCACACCAGCTATTCGCTGGTCGGCGCGCAGACCGGGCGGCTGAGTTCGAACGACCCCAACCTGCAGAACATTCCGGTGCGCACCGAGATCGGCCGCCAGATCCGCGAGGCCTTTGTGGCCGAACCGGGCCACGTGCTGCTGTCGGCCGACTATAGCCAGATCGAGCTGCGGCTGGCCGCGCACATGGCCGACGTGCCCGCCTTGCGCGAAGCCTTTGCCCAGGGGCAGGACATCCACGCGCGCACCGCGCTCGAACTGTTCGGCGAAGTCAACCGCGACACGCGCGGTCGCGCCAAGACGATCAACTTCGCTATTCTCTACGGCATCAGCCGGTGGGGCCTGGCGACGCGGCTGGGCACCAGCGCCGACGAGGCGCAGGCGATGATCGACCGCTATTTCGAACGCTTTCCCGGCATCCAGCGCTATATCCACGAAACGCTGGAACGGGTGCGCGAAAGCGGCCATTCGACCACGCTGTTCGGCCGCAAGACCTGGTTTCCGCGCATCAACGCCAAAAACCAGAACGAGCGCGCGGGCAGCGAACGCGCCGCGATCAACGCCCCGATCCAGGGCACTTGCGCCGACATCATCAAGCGCGCGATGGCCCGCATGATGCCCGCGCTGGCCGAGGCCGGACTGTCCCATGTGCGCATGCTGCTGCAAGTGCACGACGAACTGGTGTTCGAATTGCCCGAAGCCGATGTCGCCGCGGCCAGCGCGGTGATCGAACG
Source organism: Novosphingobium sp. FSW06-99 (assembly GCF_001519065.1). GTDB lineage: Bacteria > Pseudomonadota > Alphaproteobacteria > Sphingomonadales > Sphingomonadaceae > Novosphingobium. The sequence continues at coordinate 128,171 of NZ_KQ954254.1, read as the reverse complement.
CGTGATGGCAACCGCGGCAGCCCCCGCGGTCAACCTGTCGGTGCCGCTGGGCGTCGAAATCGGCCATGGCCTGTCATGGGGCGCCGCGCACTGACAGCGCCTGCCCCGGTCAGGAAAACGCAGGCAGGCGGCGCAAGTGGTTATAGGCCTCTACCACCTCGCGCAGGGCGTCTTCGTGGCTGCGATCACCGCCGTTGCGATCGGGGTGGAAACGCCGCACCAGTTCCGAATAGCGCGCGCGCAAGCCGCGCCGGTCGGCATCAAAGCCCAGCCCCAGCGTGTCATAGGCGCGCCGGTCGGCGGGGTTGATGCCGCGCCGGGCCGCCTCTTGCGCCTTGGCATGATCGTGCGCGCGGGCACGGGCACGCGCGGAAATGGCATCGAGCGGGTCGGTGAAATCGGCCCAGCGCGGCGCCTGATCGATCCCGGCGGTGGGCCGAAACGCGCGGGTTTCGCCCGCCCAGCCGGCCAGCGGCGATTGCGCCTGGGCGATCTCGTCGGGGGTCATGCCGCGAAAGAAGTCATAACCCTGGTTGAACGCGCGCACATGATCGAGACAGAACCAGCGATAGTTGCCCGGCCCGTCAAACCCCGGCGCGCGCTCGCCCGGCGCGCGGAACTCGCCGGGTTCGGGACAGCCGGGGGCATCGCACGCGCGCTGGCTGCCTCTCATCCGGCCATGGAATCGATCTTGCTTCATTTCGCTTTCCCATGCCGTTTCGCGCGCCAGGCGGCGTGGACAAATTCCGCAA
>NZ_KQ954254.1:0-127394 GCF_001519065.1 Novosphingobium sp. FSW06-99 | reverse complement strand
ATGGAAGCCATGAACGGACCGATTGCCCATGAAATCACCACGCTGCTGACCGCGGCGTTTGCCCCCACCCACCTCGACGTGATCAACGACAGCGCGCACCACCATGGCCACGCCGGTCATGACGGATCGGGCGAATCGCATTTCACCGTGGTGATCGAGAGCGCGGCGTTCGCCGGGCTGTCGCGGTTGCAGCGGCAGCGCGCGGTGATCGCTGCGCTGGGCGATATTGCGGGACAGCGCGTCCATGCGCTGGCCATTCGGGCCCGCGCACCAGACGAATAGGGCAACGGGGGAATAGGATGGCTTTTGCAGGGACCGTCGGCTGGATCACCGGCGCTTCGTCAGGAATTGGTGCGGCGCTGGCCCGCGCGCTGGCCGGACAGGGCGCGCACCTCGTGCTGTCGGGGCGCAACCGTGATGCGCTGGCCGCGCTGGCGACGGACCTGCCCACCCGGACATTGATCGCGCCGTTCGAGGCGACCGATCATGCGGCAATGCGGGCCGCCGCCGATACCACGTGGGACTGGGCCTGCCAGCACGGCGGCGGGATCGACATGCTGATCAACAACGCCGGGATTTCGCAGCGCTCGCTGGCGGTCGATACCGACTATGGCGTTTATGAACGCATCATCGGGGTCGATCTGCTGGCCCCGATCGCGCTGACGCAGGCGCTGTTGCCGCGCATGGTGGCACGCGGGTCGGGACGAATCGTGATGATATCGAGCGTTGCGGGCAAAGTCGGCGTGCCGATGCGCACCGCCTATTGTGCGGCCAAGTTCGGGCTGATCGGCTATGCCGATGCCTTGCGCGCCGAATTGTCCGAAGCGGGCCTGTCGGTGCATGTTGTCGCGCCCGGTTCGGTGCGCACCGATGTGTCGCGCAACGCGCTGACCGCCGATGGCTCGGCACGCGGGATCAGCGACCGGGCGATCGAAAACGGGCTCGACCCCGCAGCGACGGCCAGTGCCATCCTGGCGGCACTGGCCGCAGGCGAGCGTGAAATCATCATCGCCGAAGGGTTCGAAGCCGCCATCGGCGAAGCGCGCCGCACGCCTGACGCGCTGTTCGACCAGATTGCCAAGCTGGCCTCGGGCTATGCCCAACGCATGGCGCAGGCCGAATGACGCCCCGCGGGCTGTTGCGACGGCATGGCGGGGGGCATGCCGCTGTCAGCAATCTCGAACTGTTTTTCGACCTCGTCTACGTCTTTGCGATCACCCAGATTTCGCAATTCATGCGCACCCACCTTGATGTGGCGGGACTGGCCGAGGCGGTTCTGCTGTTTCTGGCGGTGTGGTGGGCGTGGATCTATACCTCGTGGGCGACCAACTGGGCCAATCCCGAGACAGTGCCGGTGCGGGTGATGCTGGTGTTCGTGATGTTGGCCAGTCTGGTGCTGGCGGCGGTGCTGCCGCGCGCGTTCGACGGCGATCACCATGCGCTGGTGTTTGCGCTGACGTATGGCGCGCTGCAATTCGGGCGCAATCTGTTCATGGTCTGGGCGATGGCAGGCGACAACCCGTCGGGCAGCCGCAACATGGCGCGCATCGCGATGTGGTTCGTGTTTTCCGCGCCGTTCTGGCTGGCGGGCGCGCTGGTGGCCACGCGCGGAGGCCAGTTCGCGCTGTGGAGCGTGGCGCTGACCATCGAATATGCCGGGCCTTTTGCGTTTTTCCGGGTGCCGGGGCTGGGCCGGTCGACCGCGCAGGACTGGGACATTTCGGGCAGCCACATGGCCGAACGCGCGTCGCTGTTCGTGCTGATTGCGCTGGGCGAAGGGATCGTGGTGACGGGCGCGGCGTTTGCCGAGGCGGTGCCCGATATGGAGCGCACACTGGCGTTCCTGGCCGCCTTTGCCAGCTCGGTGCTGATGTGGTGGATCTATTTCGATATCGGTGCCGAACGCGGGGCGCGGTACATCGCGCGCAGCGATGATGTCGGGCGCATCGCGCGCAATGCCTATACGTATCTGCACATGCCGATCGTGGGCGGGGTGATCGCCGCTGCGGTGGCCGACGCGCTGCTGATGGCCCGACCCGATGCGGTGGCAGGCCCGGCGCTGATCGCGGCATGCGGCGGCGGGCTGGGCGGGTTTCTGATCAGCCTGGCGCTGTTCAAACGCATGTCGAGCCCGCTCGGCAATCCCCCGCTCAGCCACGGCATCGGGTTGTTGCTGCTGATTGCACTATGTGCCTCGGCCCGCCTGGTCGGATGGACCGCGACCGGGTTTACAATGGCCTGCGACGGCGCCTTGCTGGTGGTGGTGGTGTGGGAATGGGGATCGTTCCACGGCGGCTGGCGCGAACGGTTCCGTGGCTGGGGCCTGCCGGTTTAATCCAGAACCAATCATCCCCCTCCCCGTGCCGGGGAGGATTGAAAACGGACGGGGTCAGAGGGGCCTTAATCCAACCCCAGCCATTCGACCCAGGCGCCATGGGCATGTGCGCTGCCCAGCACCACTTCGCCATCCCCGCCCGGCCAATAGCGCACGCGCAAATCGTGGCGCAGCGTGGTGCGGTTGGTCTCCAGTTGCACCCAGGCCAGCCGGCGCGAAGGGCTGGCCCGCGAACCGGCGGCCTCGATCCCCGCAGTGATCGCCGCGCGGGTGGCCTCGGGCAGATATTGCCAGACGATCGAATGGAACACCACGCGCGTGCTGCCGGCCGCCTGCGGCGCGGCCAGACGCGCGCCGATCCAGTCACCAGCATCGGCATGGTCAAGCCGGGGCGGCATCACCTGTGCCAGCGCGATCGCGGCATCGAGCCTGGCCACCCGTTCGGGCGCATCGGGCCAGATATAGGCCTTCAGCCGCAAGGCCTGCGCCGGATCGGTCAGATCGACCGGCGCGCGATCGCACCCGCGAATCGCATCGATCGTCACCGTCGCGACAGGTGGCGGAGGCCCCTTCCATTCGGGCACGATGTGCACAGGCGATGGCTCGGGCCCGACCGTAACCCCGCCCAGATCGAACCGGAACCGGTCGAGCATCGTGTTGATCCCCGCGCTCGCGCCCAGTTCGTTGAGTTCGAAATGCGGCCCCAGCCGTGCCGACAGCCACAACAGCGCCGCCATGATGCTGGCCGACCGCCCCGCCTCGTTGGTCTGCGGCGGACCATCCAGCCAAGGCAGCAGCGCATCGTCGTGATCGGCAACAACCGCGCCGACCGTGGCATCGACGGCATGCTGATCGGTCAGCGTGCCGGCATAGATCGGCGCCAACCGGTCATCGCGCCCGGTCAGGTGCAGATGATGGATACCCCCCGCCAGACGCAGCGGCAGGGCATCTTTCGTTGCGCTGTCGGGCCAGGTCGCCAGCCGGTGGCCAACGCGGGTCGGCCCGGTCAGCAGCGGCAGCATCGCGCGCACCACCCGCCCGGTGATCGGGGCGCGGTTTTCGACGGTATATTCGGCCTGCCACAGCAGGGCCTGGATCACGTGAGGGTTGGGCTCGGTCGGTTGCACTTGGGTTGCCCTTTCCGGCCCTTTGCCATAGGGCGCGTGACTGTCATGACCGCGACGCTGATCTTTGCCCTGCCCAAGGGCCGCATCCTCGATGAAGCGCTGCCCCTGCTCGAACAGGCAGGCGTAGTGCCCGAAGCGGAGTTCTTCGACAAGAGCTCGCGCGCACTCAGCTTTGCCACCAATCGCGCCGATGTGCGGCTGATTCGGGTGCGCGCATTCGACGTGGCGACCTTCGTCGCGCATGGTGCGGCCCAGGCCGGGATCGTCGGGTCCGACGTGATCGACGAATTCGACTATGCCGATCTCTATGCGCCGGTCGATCTCGACATCGGCCATTGCCGGCTGAGCGTGGCCGAACCGGTCGGCCTGGTCGAAAGCGGCGCCGCCGCGCATGAAAGCCATGCGCGCGTCGCCACCAAATACCCCAATCTGACCCGCCGCCATTTCGAACGGCTGGGCGTGCAGGCCGAAGTGGTCAAGCTGAACGGTGCGATGGAACTGGCGCCGATGCTGGGGCTGGCCAGCCGCATCGTCGATCTGGTCTCGACCGGGCGTACGCTCAAGGAAAACGGCCTGGTGGAAACCAGCCGTCTGATGCCGGTTTCGGCGCGGCTGATCGTCAACCGCGCCGCGCTCAAGACCGACAGCGCGCGACTGGGCGGGCTGGTCGATGCATTCCGCGAACTCGTTGCCGCGCGAAAGGCCGCCTGATGCTGCGTCTTGCCACCCGCGATGCCGGTTTTGCCGAAGCGTTCGACAGGCTGGTCGATGATCGCCGTGAAAGCGATGCCGGGGTTGCCCGCGATGTCGCCGCGATCATTGCCGATGTGCGCGCACGCGGCGATGCCGCGCTCGCCGACTATACCGCGCGGTTTGACCGGTTTGTGCCGCAATCGGATCACGACTGGTCGATCGGCGCCGAGGCCTGCCGCGAAGCCTATGATGCGCTGACCCCCGACTTGCGCGCCGCACTCGGACTCGCGGCAGCGCGCATCCGCGCCTATCACGCCGCGCAACTGCCGGAAAACCGGGACTATACCGACGAAACCGGGGTGCGCCTCGGCGCGGTGTGGCGGCCGGTCGATGGCGCCGGGCTCTATGTGCCGGGCGGGCTTGCGGCCTATCCCTCGTCACTGCTGATGAACGCGATTCCCGCCAAAGTGGCCGGGGTTGAACGGCTGGTAATCGCCACGCCCACCCCCGATGGCACGGTCAATCCGCTGGTGCTGGCCGCCGCGCATCTGGCCGGGGTGGACGAAGTGTGGCGGATCGGCGGCGCGCAGGCAATTGCCGCGCTGGCCTATGGCACCGCGCGCATCCGCCCGGTCGACGTGATCACCGGCCCGGGCAATGCCTGGGTGGCCGAGGCGAAGCGGCAACTGTTCGGCGTGGTCGGCATCGACATGGTCGCGGGCCCGTCGGAAATCCTGGTGATTGCCGATGGCCGCAACGATCCGGTGTGGATTGCCGCCGACTTGCTCAGCCAGGCCGAACATGATCCGACCTCGCAATCGATCCTGATTACCGACGACGGCGCATTTGCCGACGCGGTGATCGCTGCGGTCGACGCCGAACTGGCACTGTTGCCAAAGGCGCAGATCGCGCGGGCTAGCTGGGACCGGCATGGCACGGTGATCGTGGTCGACAACCTGGACCAGGCGCCCGCGCTGGCCAATCGTATCGCCGCAGAACATGTCGAGATCGCCACCGACGATCCCGATGCACTGTTTGCGCAGATCCGCCACGCCGGATCGGTGTTTCTGGGCCGGATGACCCCCGAAGCGATCGGCGATTATGTCGCCGGGCCCAACCACGTGTTGCCGACCGGACGCCGTGCGCGGTTTGCCTCGGGGTTGTCGGTGCTCGATTTCATGAAGCGCACATCCTTCATCGCGCTGGGCGATGCGGCGCTGGGCGCGATCGGCCCGGCCGCGATCGAACTGGCCAATGCCGAAGGGCTGACCGCGCACGCGCGGTCCATCGAAGTGAGACTGGGAATATGAGCCGTATCGAAGCAAAGGCGCGCTCTGCCGCGCGGCTGGCCGCCGTCCAGGCCCTGTACCAGTTCGACATGGAATCGCCCGAACTGACCACGCTGATCGACGAATTCCACCGCCACCGGCTGGGCCGCGAGATCGAGGATGTCGAATATCTCGACGCCGACGTGGCGTTTTTCGACGATCTGGTGCGCGGCGCGATTGCCCGGCGCGAGGAAATCGACGCCGTTCTGACAGCGCGGCTGGCCGAAGGCTGGTCGCTGGCCCGGCTCGACAAGACCATGCTGCAGATCCTGCGCGCCGGGGCCTATGAACTGGTCGCGCGCGCCGATATCGGCGTGGGCACGGTGATCAACGAATATCTCGACGTTACCCACGCGTTCTTTGACGCGCGCGAGGCCAAATTCGTCAACGGCCTGCTGGACGCGGTGGCCAAGGACGTTCGCTAGACGTCCCCGGCCAGCGCGGATCACAGCCGCGCGGCGTGCCAGCGAATGTGGTCTTCCATGAATGTCGAAATGAAGTTGTAGCTGTGGTCATAGCCCGGCTGCAGCCGCAGCGTGAGATCGATGCCCGCCGCGTCGGCCGCCGCGCGCAACAATTCTGGGCGCAACTGTTCGGCCAGAAACCCGTCGGCATCGCCCTGATCGACCAGAATGTCGCCCGCCGGACGACGGCCACCCTCGATCAGCGCCACGGCATCGTGCGCACGCCACGCCGCGCGGTCGTCACCCAGGTATCCCGCCAGCGCCTTGTGCCCCCACGGCACCTGACCCGGCGCCACGATCGGCGCAAAGGCCGACAGCGAACGGAACCGGTCGGGATAGGTCAGCCCCAGCGTCAATGCGCCGTGCCCGCCCATCGAATGCCCGGTGATCCCCGCACGCGCCGGGTCGATCGGGAACCCGGCGGCGATCAGCGCGGGCAATTCATCGGCAATATAGTCCCACATGCGGTAATGGCGCGCAAACGGGTCTGCCGTGGCGTTGACATAAAACCCCGCGCCCAGCCCGAAATCATAGGCCCCGGCCGGATCATCGGCCACCCCGTCGCCGCGTGGCGATGTATCGGGCGCCACGAACACCACGCCAAGTTCGGCACAGGCGCGGCGATATTCGCCTTTGTCGGTGACATTGGCATGGGTGCAGGTCAGCCCTGAGAGATAATAAAGCACCGGCAGTCGCGCGCCGCTGACGGCCTGCGGCGGCACAAACACCGAAAAGGTCATGTCGGTGCCGGTCGTGGCCGACGCGTGGCGATAGACGCCCAGCGTACCGCCATGGGCTTTCGAGGTCGAAACTGTTTCCAATGTCTGCTCCCGCATCAGGCTTGAATCGTGTGCATACGCAGTGGGGCAGGACGCGCGGCCAGGTCAATCCCGCGTCCTGCCCCGAACGTGCCATCAGGACTCTTATCGATCGATCAGCGTTGCGCGTGCAGCGCGCACAGCTTGTTGCCCGAAGGATCGCGCAGATAGGCAAGGTAAAACGGGCTGCCTTCGCGCGGCCCCGGGGGATTTTCGATCGCGGTGCCGCCATTGTCCTTGCCCGCCTGCCACCAGGCATCGGCCTGTTCGGGGGTCATCGCAAAGCCGATCGTTCCGCCATTAGCCCCGCAGGCCGGATTGCCGTCGATCGGCTTGGTCACGATGAAAATCTGGCCTTTGTCCTGATAGACCAGCCGCCCATAGGGATCGACAATCGCCGGCTTGACGCCAAAAGTCGCAAACGTGGCATCATAGAATTGCTTTGCAGCGTCGATGTCATTCGCACCGATCATCACGTGACTGAACATCAGGCCCCTCCATAGTAGTTGGCAGCGCCCGTGTGCCCGCTGCGCCCGGCCCCGGTCAAGACCATTGCGCCCGACCCATGCGGGCACCCCACCCTAAACACGCCAACCCACCACACCCCCGCTTGACGCAAACCCCCACCCCATGCGATGGGGCCCCTGCCCGGACAACGGGCGGGTGTAGCTCAATGGTAGAGCAGAAGCTTCCCAAGCTTACGACGAGGGTTCGATTCCCTTCACCCGCTCCAGTTTCCGGTCTCAGGACATCCCCACCCCCTTTGCAACCCTAGGAAATCCGCGGTAATTTTCGGGTCGTTCGGCTCGTTGGATCGCGTGGAATTCCAGGACAGCTCTCACAGATGGGGGCCACTTTGCGAGATTTACCGGCCGATTCTTGTCCGTGGCCCCCAACCCCAGGGGCCACGCCAATGAAGGGCCCGGTCTATGCCTTTGACAGATATAGCGATTCGGAGCGCCAAGCCCCGCCAGAAGGCCTACAAGCTGTGCGACATGCAGGGCCTGTTCGTTCTGGTCCAACCGTCGGGTGGAAAACTCTGGCGGATGAAGTATCGCTACGCTGGCGTGGAAAAGAAGCTCAGCTTCGGGACCTACCCCCAGGTGAGCCTGCGCGATGCCCGCAAGAAGCGTGACGAAGCGCGGGACCTGATCGCCGAAGGCAAGGACCCCGCGATCGAGAGGCAACGTGACAAGCTGCGCGCGAGCGCGCTGGCTGAAAACACCTTCACCAGCATCGCGGCCGAATATTGCCGCAAGCGTCGACGGGATGGCGACAGGGCCTGGGCGGTAGCCACGGCAACGCGCTGCGAATATCTGCTCAGTTTGCTGGACTCCTCGATTGGCCGGATGCCAATCCACGAGATCGAGCCGATCGATGCCCTTGCGGCAATCCGCAAGATCGAAAAGCGCGGCAAGCTCGAAAGTGCGCGGCGTACCCTGCAACTGGCCAGCGCCGTGTTCCGCTATGCTGTGGCCACGGCCCGCCTCAAGTCCGATCCGACCCGCGACCTGCGCGGAGCCCTGACGACGCCGACCGTCACCCACTATGGAGCGGTTACCGATTCCACCGAGGTGGGCAATCTCCTGCGCTCGATCGAAGGGTACGAAGGGCAGGGCATGACAAAATGGGCGCTGCAACTCGCCCCACATGTGTTCGTCCGGCCAGGGGAGCTGCGCCACGCGCGATGGGACGAAATCGACCTCGAGGCTGCCGTGTGGATCATCCCGGCCGAGAAGATGAAGATGCGCAAGCCGCACCATGTACCGTTGTCACGCCAGTCCATCGCGATCCTGAACGAGATCCGGTCAATCACGGGCGCAGCGGGCTACGTCTTTCCGTCGATGCGGTCACGGGCGCGCCCGATGTCGGAGAACACCTTGAATGCGGCGCTACGCCGGTTGGGCTATTCCACCAACGAAATGACCGCGCATGGATTTCGGGCAATGGCGAGCACATTGCTCAACGAATCGGGGAAGTGGTCATCGGACGCCATCGAACGGGCATTGGCGCATGGTGACAGCGACAAGGTGCGCGCCGCCTACCACCGTGGCACGCACTGGAAGGAACGTGTCGCAATGGCCCAATGGTGGTCGGACCTTTTGGATAGCTTGCGCAATGGGGCCACAATCTTGCCGTTTCCGGCGACGGTGGCGATCTGACTATGTTGCGCGGATCACGGAGGCGGCAAAGCTCATTTCAACAGAGTCGCCGCAATTGGGTCGGTCGCTGGCCTGGAGGCTTCGGTCCTGAGGTTGTGATAGCCGCCGTTCGCGAGCGCGAAGCCCGTTCGGCAACTTACGGCAGCACCCGACCAGATGTTGCCGCTCAGCCATGGTGGCGAGTAGGTCCGGATCTGACCGAAGCTGCCACCCGGGCAGTCACGTACCACCTGTTGCGGCTTGGCGACGAAGAAACATCCGTCCGAACGACGAAGATCTTGAACGCGTGAACGCCCAATCCATTTTTCGATTGAAACAGCGAGCTGATATGGCTTTATCGGCATGTTATCACGAAAAGGTAGGTGCACTTTAGTGGACATCTAAAGCTGTTCGATACCGGAGACGACCCGGTCGCATGAGATTGCATTCAGATGGGTAGTACAATGAGCGGAATCCCAGCCTCGGAAGGCGTAATACGGCGCAATAGACTTGCGGGCACCACCGCATCCTCGCACCTGCTGGACCACAAGCCAGCCCTGTATGCGCTCGGTTCCTTCGATAGCAGGGTGACAGTGCTCAGTCAGCAAACTCGGGCTCTCAATCTCGCTTGGTCGCTCATCGAGACCGGCATCGTGCCCGTGCAGAGGAGTGATCCGCCGTGCCGTATTGCGGTTGTCGGCGCAGGCTTTGCTGGCCTGACGTTCGCAGCAGGGTTGCTTCGCAAAGGGGCGGCTTGTGAGCTATATATCTTCGAGCAGCGCGACACGCTTTTACCGCTTCAGCAGGGAAGCGACACCCGCTGGCTACACCCGCACATCTATGACTGGCCCGCTGACGGAAGCGAGGCCAGCGCCGCGATGCTTCCGGTTCTTAACTGGACTGCGGCAAGGTCTTCGGACGTTGTCGTTCAGGTACTGGGCGAGTGGGCTCAAATAGTCGAGAACGAGGAGTCGGTCCATCTGTTTTGTAACACTCGACACCTTCAGCTTACGCCGTGTGAACAGGATAAGCGCAAGGCCCGAATCGAGTGGGTGGGCGAAAAGCGCCGAGCTGCCGATGGTACGATCCGCGAAACGGAGGGCGCCGCGCGTGGGTCTTCGGAGGTCTTTGACGCCGTCGTGCTTGCGGTTGGATTCGGCCTCGAAGCAAGCAAGGCTTCCTACTGGCGCAACGAGACGCTCGGACAGCCCAGCCTGAATGAGCCCCGGCGGACGTTCCTGCTGTCCGGGCAGGGAGACGGGGCGATGATCGACCTTCTGCGCATTCGTATCTCGCAATTCCGGCAGGATCGCATTCTGGAAGAGCTTTTTGGCAACAGGGCCGGCCTCGTTGCCGAACTAAAGGCTATGCGGGAAGACTTCCTCAATGAAGCGACGGGTTTGTTCGACCGGTTTGAAGCGCTCCTGTCCGAAAAATCTCCCCATCGCGATGACATGTTGGCGGTAATCGCCAAGCTTGATCGGCGATTGAGACGAGATACGGACGTCGTCCTACAACTCCTAGTACGCAACGTCGCGGAACTGCTCGAGCCGGCGACCAGCCGCATGTCTTTTCAAAACGCGTTACTCGTCTTCCTACTCTATCGATGCGGCGGCTTTGCACCCTCGACTGAGAAGACGCAGGCGTTGAAAGCGCGCTTTGCAATCGAGAACGACACCGTGATCGAGCGGCACGGCGTGCGTCCACTTGACCATCTGAAGCGCATGCTTCCTGATAAATTGTTTGGACGCATCGAACAGCAACGCAGCACCGATCCGAAAACCTTCGGATTACAAACTGCCCTGCCAATGTGGCCGGGCGGATATTTTGGCTATACTGGGCGGGAACAAGACACCGGCACCATCGGTGACGAGCAGCGCCGCGAATGGCGCAAGGAATATCTGCCCGGGCCGACGGCGCTTGTCGCCACTAGCCTCTGTGGCGCTATTGTCGGCGTCGTCGAGCGCATGCAGCCAGCAGCTAAGCACTTTCGCGTCACTCTGCACCGGACGCTCTCGATCCACGGCGATGACCTTCTCCAGCAGGCTTGCGACTATCTCGGAAAAGGATTGGAAAAGGCGAGTGCGACGGCCGGGAGAACTTTTCCCGCAACCGCTGCGACCATTGGGGCGGCCTATCGAACACGTCGGATCGTCCGAACGCTAAAAGATGTAAAGGCTGAGGATCTTCAGGCCGGAATGGCCGACCTCAAGCTGCATGAAGCTGCGCGCAAGATGATGCCAGAAGTTAGGTTTGTCTTGGCGATCCCAATCCTCCAGCCTGAGCATCGACACTATGCGCCAAGTCCAGTTACCGCCATTTTGTATCTCGACAGTCGCGACGAGGCTTTTTTCCTCAACGACGATATGATCGGGGAAGTTTGCGCAGTGCTTCAGGCATGGGCGCGGTCCGTGGAGACTCCCAACGGCATTTCGCTCGGTCGACTGCGGAATGTCCAGCTCGAGCCGCTCCTCGATTCGGCGTGTGCGTCTGCGGCCGAAACGTCGGGCACCACCGCCCTGACGATCGTGGAAAACGTCGAACCGCCTTTGGTGTTACGCGAGTTCGTGCTAAACTTTGACCACACAGATCTTGCGCCCGCTACGACTGATGCAACCACGCCTCCAGGCGCATGAGGAATGAGACTTGATGCTTGAACGGCGCTTGGCGAACACCCCGGGATTCAGACGCGAGGGGGAGCGGGAAGCGACCACTCACGTGCTGAAGTGCTGGACCGCGTTTTTCACCGAAATCGCCGAGGGTAGAAAACGGCATGACCTCCGCCGGGCCACCGATCGCGATTTTCGCGCCGGCGATCGCCTCCTGCTGAGAGAATTCGACCCGGTGCGCGGTTGCTACACGGGTCGGGAGCAGAAGGTCGTCGTGACTTACATCACCTCGGCCGACCGTCCGTGCGCGCTTTCAGAAGAGGCCCTGAGTCCAGACTTCTGCATTTTGAGCATCGCTCATCTTACGGACGCCTGAAGCGGCCGTGCTTGTTGGACTGTGCGGTCTTGCTGGGGCGGGGAAAACGACCTCTATCGAGATCCTTGAGCAGCGCGGCTTTGGCATGCGGGTTTATGTCGGAGCGATTGTCACAGCCGAAGTTGAACGGCGGAAATTGCCTCGGACGGCGGCCAGTGAGAGGCTTGTTCGTGACGAACTTCGTCAGGCAGAGGGAATGGGCGCTCTTGCAAGTCGGGCTTTGCCGACGATCCGCTCTGTCCTGTCTGCGAGAGGCACGGCGTTAGTGGATGCGATCTACTGCGCTGAGGAAAGTGAAATTTATCGCGAAGCATTTGGTAACAGGCTTGTGACTGTCGCCGTGGAGACCGCTCTCGAAAAACGCGCCAACCGCTTGTCCGCGCGAACGCTGCGACCGCTGAGCCCGGAGGATCTCGAAATACGCGACCGCTACGAAATCGAGTTGCTGGGAACAGCCGCGCTCATGGCGGCAGCCGATTACACTCTCGGCAATGACGGTACGTTAAATGAGCTCCAGCAAGCCCTGGACGGCTTCGTCGGGCGCTCGGCGGGCCGATCCGGTCTTTGAACGTCTTCGCTTGCGGAGGTAGGGTAGAATTCCGTTCTCGATGCTCGGCGCCAGACGGATGGCGCGGGGCGAGCGGATATTGATCCAAGCGAGCTCTTCGATCTCCGAGCACGGCTGCGGCTCACCGACAAGCGTGGCGCTATAAAGGCGGACAACAACGACCGAGTCGGCGACGCCTGCGGCCACATCTTTGAAGACGCGCAAAAGACACGGATCGACGATCCGGCACCCCAGTTCCTCGTCAATCTCGCGCGCGAGGGTTTCAAGATCGCTCTCGTTCCCCTCGGGCTTACCCCCAGGAAGGATAAAAATGTCGGATTTACGCTTCCTGGCAACGAGCAAATGGCCGTCGCTGATGGCCGCCAGTCCGACCTTGTGAATCCACATTCTGGTCATTTCGGCTCCTTCATTTCAACTCCCAATATAGTCGAATCTTTCGGAGTAGGAAAGATGCGAGCATCTCCGGTGTGGTTTAGCGAACGCAGCAAACGCTTTTGGGGCATTCCAGCCTCTCCCGCGTCATCAAGCGTGCGACGCAGCTTGCCCAAATAACTGTCGGTGGTGCGAACAACCGCCGAATGTCGGCTCCCAAAATAGTCGGACACTCTCAGTAGCGGCACTGACAGGCAGGAATGTCCCAGGTCGCGCCCATCACGTTTGGAAACACGAACCGGAACTCCGCCCGGTCGAACGGCCGAGCGGCAAGGTCGATGACAGCTTGTCCGATTTCGACTGCTTTTATGCCAAGATAACGGGACGGGTAAACGCGCCCATCACAAGCGACGGCACGTATCCAATCAGTCGGCATGTCGTTATGTTGAACCCATGGCAAAGGGCATCTTCATGCATCGATCGGATTCGATCTACGATGACAGCCCAGCCGTGCAATACCAGTTCCCCAAGCAATACCTGGGTCGCGCGAGCGCCTGCATCGGCGACTGGATCATCTACCTTGAGCCCGGCAAGGTGCGCGGCAGCCGTGGCTATTTCGCGACGGCCAAGGTCGAGCAAGTCGTGCCGGACCCAACGGCGCCCGATATGTACCTCGCGCTGATCGAGCCAGGCACCTATCTCGACTTCGTCAATCACGTGCCTTTCAATGGCGCAACCGGCATCGTCGAGCGCGGGGTTCTCAATGATGCCGGACGGATTTCCGGACGGGCGCAATCGGCCGTGCGGCCGCTTTCGATCGCCGATTTCAACCGGATCATCGACCTCGGCACGGCCGAAAACGACGACTTTCTGCCCCGTGTCGACAGCGATGCGGGCAACAGTTTCCGGCAGGAGCGCGTGCCCTTTCAGCACGAAATTGAGCGCGATCGGGTGGCGTTTTTGGCGTCACGCATGGTGCGCGATCGCCTGTTCCGGCGGCGCATTGTCACCGCCTATGATGCGCGTTGTGCAGTGACCGGTTTGAAGCTGATCAACGGTGGTGGCAGGGCCGAAGTCGAAGCAGCCCACATCCGTCCCGTTGAACATGGCGGGCCCGATATCGTGAGCAACGGCATCGCGCTTTCGGGCACGGTCCACTGGATGTTCGATCGTGGTCTGATCAGCCTGAAGGACGACCTGGAGATCATGATCAGCCGGCAAACGAACGATCCGGCGAGCATACGGTCGCTTGTCAACCGGACCGGTTTTGCCGTGGCTCCGTCCCGCACGATGGATCGCCCACACCCGAGTTTCCTCGCATGGCATCGCGACAATTGCTTCAAGCATTGACCGCCAGATCCAGCTTCCGGAACGGCTGAATATCCCTGTCTGGCAATCGATCCGGGAGCCACTTTCGAGTCGAGCTCATTGGCCGAAAACCGGGATTTGCGGTGAGGGAAAATGGGGGCAAACGCCGGGTTTCCGTTGCCCCGAATGCCCAGACAGGGTCGGTGACAAACCAGCCTCCACCCACAAAGGCCATGCCTCCTGCAAAAAGGATGTGCAGACAGTAAGTTAGCAGTGCCCCGGAGGCACTGCCTTTATCTTGCAAAACCTCCCTAC
Organism: Novosphingobium sp. FSW06-99; assembly: GCF_001519065.1. Taxonomy (GTDB): domain Bacteria; phylum Pseudomonadota; class Alphaproteobacteria; order Sphingomonadales; family Sphingomonadaceae; genus Novosphingobium. Next base: position 112,940 of record NZ_KQ954254.1, on the reverse strand, counting down.
CCCCCAATCCGCCCCGATGCCTTTCTCCCAAGCCGTCTCAAGAAGCCCGGCCGCCAATGCCACCGCGCAGCGCCAGCACGCAAAAATGCCCTGAACCGCAGCTCGGCTCAGGGCAGCTCAAGGTGTGTCGGGGTGGGATAGGCTACAGGTCGAGGTGACGACGGCAAACGGCGTCAACGAGACGCTGCAATTCGCTGACCCGTTCGGCGATCCAGAGGAGCTCCTCTTCGGTGATGACGTAATGGGGTGAGTAGCGCGCATGGACATAGGCCTGGCGTAGCAGCTCGTAGCGGCGCCGGCTGACCTTGTCGCTGCGCGGCCAGGCGGCAACCAGATCGGGGGCCAGTTCCTCGGCATGCGAGCGCAGGAAATTGAGCTTGTGCGACTTGGGGCTGTAAAGGGTCAGCACCAGCAGCGCGCAGTGGTACAGTCGCTCGGCAGCCTGATGTAGATTGAATGCCGCCTCGTTTGTGTCGCCGCGCTCAATCAAGAACTTTGCAGACGCCAAAAAAGCATCGGCGCTCGGGAACCACTTGTCGAAATGGGCCAGCGCCTCTGCCCTGGCCTCCTCGGGCGGAAGGTCGCGCGGCTGGGCGAAGCAAAAGCCCTCGGCCTCGTAGAGCGCAATCCCGTCACGCACGATGTCGATGAAGAACGGTCGCCCCTTCTCCAGTTGCTGGTTCACGTCGGTCAGCGAATGGACGATCAGATTGACCGGTGCCGACAGCGTGCCGGTGATGGTCATGTCGCGCATCAGCCGGTCCTCGGCTGCCGACCAGTATTCGAAATCGACCAGCCGCTCGTCGTTGACGACGACAAGGATGTCGTAATCGGACTTGTAGCCGCCGATGGGATCATCGACCCAGCCGCCCCGCGCATAGCTGCCATAGAGCACCAGCTTGAGAATGCGGCCCTGCTTCTTCCAGCGAAGCGTGCCCAGCGCATGGGCGGCCTCGAATTCCTCGAAGATCACCCGCACGACATGCTCAAGCTCGCGCTGCTTGGGCTGTGGCAGATGGTCGAGATCGGTGCGCATGTCCTGTCTCTACCGACAAAATCCCGCGCGCGCCAAGCGGGTTCCGCTTGGCGGCGGGGATGAAGGAACCGGACGCCCCGCTATGTTTCGCGAAAGGCGTCATGGATATGGGCGACGGCACGGTTCAGATGGCGCATGATCTGCTTGCGCGACAGACCGGTCTGGTGCGCAATCTCGGCGATCGACAGATCATGGAAGCGCCGGGCGATGAAGATTGCCCGCGTCATCTTCGGCATGCGCATGATGACCGCTTCGACCCGGGCGAGATGCGCCGCCCTGGCCTCGGGATCCGGGCCGTCGTCGTCGGGCGCGGTCACGGCACTGCCTCCGGCGCGCTTGCCTGCGGCCGGAATGCCAGCAGGTAATCGGCGGCCTTGCTGGCCTGACTGGCGGCCCGAAAGATCGCGCGGTTATCGGCGCGCAACACTTCCAGCCATGCACCGATGTAGTCGGCATGCCGCACGGTCGGCACGATCCCCATCGCGGCACAGGCAAAGGCGCTGCACAGTTCGGCAACCAGTTCCTCGCGTGCATAGGCTGCACTGCCAAAGCGGCCTGACTGGTCGCGATCAAGCCGGGTCGGGTGCCCGGTCCAGTGGCCCAGTTCGTGGAGCACGGTGCGATAGAAATTGATCGGCTCGCCGAAGGCCCGCGGCAGTGGCACTTCGACCCGGTCTGCCGATGGCACATAGCAGGCATGGGGTGCACCGATGCAGACCCGCGCCCCGCTTGCTGCAACCAGCGCCTCGGCTTCGGGCACCGTGACCGCATCGCCGCGCGGCGTATCACCCTCGGGCAAGGTCAATGCATCGGGCAGGCCTTCGCATTGCGCGACATTGAACACGGTAAAGCGCTTGAGGAATGCCACCTGCCGCACGGCTTCGCCATCGCTGGCAGGCGTGCCTCCCTCGCCGTTCTGCGCGTCCTTCGGCGTGAAGCGATCGGCATAGCAGACCGTCACCCCCCGCTCGCCCCTGCGGACGTGCCCGCCCAGCGCCTCGGCCTGCCTGAACGTCAGCCAGCGTTGCGCGGCAAACCCGCCTTCGAACAGCGCGTGCCACAGGATCAGGATATTGATCCCCGAATAGGCCCGACCGCTCACCGCATTGCACGGCAGGCCCGCCAGCACTGTTGCGCTATTCCATGGCTGCACCCATGGCAGTCGCCCTTCCTCCAGCTCGGCGACAATCCGCCGGGTCACCCGGTCGTAGAGTTCCTCCATGGGCCGGGGCCGTGCTTCACCAGCCCCTGCAACCCTCGCCACGCAACGCTGCGCATGCGCACCAAACATGGCCATGATCCACCTCCTCTCCCAAACCGCCATGACCCGGCGCCGGTCGGGCGGGTGGGCGGCAGGAGCGGACCAGCAGGCCCGGCGAGGAGGCGGGCTGCACCCCAAAGGGGGCGGAACGAAGAGGAGCACCCCGGCGCAGCCGGGGTTGCAGCATGCCGCGCCGGGTCTAACGGGCAGCGACGCCCACCCGGCCGACCGGGGCCGCAAGGCCCAACGCCGGCGCGCCCAGGCGCGCCGTCCGCATGACCCAGCCCTTGTCCGACCCGATCGCGTCACGCGCGATTGCTGCAAACAGGCGCCCTGGTCCCAGGTGCCAATCGAATGGCTGAAACTGGCCATCTCTGGCCGGGTAAAGTCTCTCCAGCGGGTTCGCCAGATACTGCATGAAGCCCATCGGACAACACCAATGGAGACCTCATCATGGACACGGCACCCGACCGCATTTTGCGCCTCAGGGCGGTTCTCAAGATCGCCGGGTTCAGCCGGGCGACGCTCTATCGCAGGATGCAGGCTGGCACTTTCCCGCGTCAGATCCGTATCGCTGAACGCTGTGTCGGATGGCGGCAGAGTGCCATCGATGCCTGGCTCAACGGTCTTCATCTGGGCTGAAGGACAGCTGTGGCAAAGACCGCCCCGATCGCGATGGAGGCCTGAGCCTTTCAGGCCCCCAAGAACGGGTAAGTCAGCCGGAAATTAGCGCGTACCAGCGACTGGAAGCCTTCCAAAGTTTGCTCAAAGCCGACCGCTGCTGGCAGCAATCTATCGCTTGATCATCACGGATACTCTAAGGGCGCGCGGGCCCAGGCTTTGGCATAGCCCCGGACAAAACCCTGCCCGATCAAAGCCCGGGCGCGCCGTCGATATAACCCTCGAACGCATAGTCGTTAAGAAACTGGCGCCGCCACAGAAAGGCGCGATCGATCGTGCCCAGTTCCGCCTCGTCGCAAATGCTGTTCCATTGCGCCATGATCCCGCCGATCTGCGCGCGGATCAGCGCGCGCGCATCGTTGTCGCTCAGCAGGAATTGGGGCGCAGACAGGCGGCAGGTTTCCAGCAGGCTGCGCTTGTCTGGCCCATGGATCAGCATGGCCTGATTGGCCTCGCGTCCGCCGCGCGGTTGAGGGCACAAGTCATAGGCCGGGGTCAGCGTCAGCCGCGCGCCGTCCCAGAATGCAGCGTGGTTGCGCGCGTGATCATCGGTATTGCCAATCAGCACATTGAACACCATGCGGCCAAACAGCTCGCGCAAGGTAGCTCGTGGCTCGGTAAAGCGCGCGCGCACCAGATCGGCCAGATCGCCATAGCTGGCATAGCGCGCCTGCATTTCGGAAAGGCCCAGCATGGTCAGCGCCGACACCATGCCGCGCCGCGCCCAGCCCTCGCCGGTCCATTCCCGGTCAAACCGGCGCACCAGCAAGACATCCCTGCCACTGGCCCGCGCAAGACGCACAGGCGCGACATCCAGCCCCAGCTCCGCACCAAGCCGCATCGCCAAAAATTCCGCCTTGACCACCGACATCGTGTCGCCGGTGCTCGAAAATTTGGCGATGAACTTGTCGCGCCCATCTTCGACCAGAGCCTTGGGCCTTGCCCCCCCGATCGAGCTGCCGTGAAACAGCGCCTTGTCGAGCGCGGGTGGTACGGGTTCGCCGCGCTCGACCCGGTCGGCCGCGTCCATCAGATCGTCCAGCGTTGCATTTTCCTGCTCGCGTGGCTGATAGCGCTCTGCCGAAAGCTGGAAATCGAGCGCGCCAATCCGGTCCGATCCGGAATTGAGCATGAACGTCAGCTCGTCAAAATCGACCTGGTGCGCCGCCTCACCCCCCAACCCGGTCAGCCGGTTGATGATGACCCGCCGCCCCCATGCATCGGGCGCGCCGTCGCGCAGGCACCCGGCCATCTCCAGCGGCGGCTCTGGCTCGATCAGCCCGCGCCGCAGCGGCAATTCCGGCGCATAGATCGCCACGGCATCGGCCCGCGCCAGATACGACCGGCCATAATTGAAGGCATAGGTGTCGCCATCACGCACGATCCGGCCCGCAATCACCGGCTGCATCGCTCTCGGCAGCCAGATCCAGACAAAGGCCTCGCCCGGCTCGACCCGTGCGCGCCCCGCCTCAGAAATCATCGTTCAGATCCCCGCGCGCGCGGCGCACCGACCGTGGCAGCAAAGCCATGGTTTCGCTGACCCGCGCCAGCTCTGTGCCAAGACGCGCAGGGGTATCGACAAACAGCGGCACCCCGACCAGCGTCGCCGCCTCGAACACCAGCCCGATTTCGACCGTGGGATGGCCCTTCTCTATCGCCTGCAAAGTGCTGCGCGCGATCCCGACCCGCTCGGCCAGATCCGCCTCGGACATCTTGCGCTGCTTGCGCGCAAGGCGAATGCGCCCGCCCAGCAAGGCCAGCGTTTGATGCGTGACGCGTGAATACGTGCGCGGATGGTGGTTCATCGCCTTCTCCAACCCCACCAATAACGGGCACGGTGTGAAAAGGCAAGATAATGACTGTTATAACCTCCAAATATGGACTTTATGCCTCTTATATCGATCATTTTTGAAACGCCGCCCCCCGCGTGCGGTACCCTCCGGTGCGTTATCATAAATCGTTGCCGCCACCCTTTATGATCGTTTGTGAAACCTGCTGATCCGCCATGCCCGCGTGTCCAAGGCCGATGGCTGCCAGTCGTTTGGAATATTCGCCTCGCTGGCCGGATTAGCCGCAGCGCGCGCCCGGGGCCGCCAGCGTGGCCGAGCTATGCCACGAACTGGGCATCAAACCGGTAACGCTGTACCGCTATGTCGACCCGCAAGGCACCTTGCGCGACCACGGCCGCCGCGCCCTTGCCCAATAGCGCCCGGGCCCTGCCCCAAAGGTCCTGCGATGCTGGCCCGGAGGGTCGCCGAGTATCCCTCATCTCAGAGATGGCCAAAGCCATGTCCGCGTCGCAATAGCGTTTTTCTACCTCGGGCCAGCAAGCCTGTCATCGCATATTGCGCCGGACTTTCAACCGCGAGCCTGTGACCGTCGAATTAGATTCTTCCCTGCACGCGCGGGGAACAGCGCGCGGGTTGAGGATTGCGGGGGCGCGGGGCCGGTTCATCCCCGCACGCGCGGGGAACAGTCGACCATCGACGGGTCGCAGCGGTGCTATTATGGTTCATCCCCGCACGCGCGGGGAACAGGGTCACCGGGCGCGTGCTCTGCAATGGCACCGCGGTTCATCCCCGCACGCGCGGGGAACAGCAACATCGCCACCAGCCCCGCCACGGTGATCACGGTTCATCCCCGCACGCGCGGGGAACAGCGCCAGCAGCGCCGACAAGCGTGGAGACGTTGCGGTTCATCCCCGCACGCGCGGGGAACAGGGCGATCATCGCCATGTCGTTGCCCAGCGCCGCGGTTCATCCCCGCACGCGCGGGGAACAGAGCTGATCGAGATAGGGGATTTGCGTGATCGGCGGTTCATCCCCGCACGCGCGGGGAACAGGGAAATTTCGGGCTTTTCTTGGCAAGGAACTTCGGTTCATCCCCGCACGCGCGGGGAACAGCTCCGGCACCGTCTCGGTGACGCCGGGAGAGACGGTTCATCCCCGCACGCGCGGGGAACAGGGGAAGCTGCGGCAAATGCACGTGCAGGCCGTCGGTTCATCCCCGCACGCGCGGGGAACAGTCGATATCGCCAGCTTTGTCGAGGGCGCAAACCGGTTCATCCCCGCACGCGCGGGGAACAGACAGGATGGGCCCTGACGACATAGCAGATAGGCGGTTCATCCCCGCACGCGCGGGGAACAGGCGCGGGAAGTCCTGCGCAATGGTGTAGGCGCCGGTTCATCCCCGCACGCGCGGGGAACAGACTTCGTGGAAAGGTCTGATTTCACAGCAGTTTTACGATGTCAAAGACTCTACCGATTTTCCGCGTCAACTTTGCGGCAGAAAGGATACCAGTTTCAGCCCGTCAAAATCCACCGGCATGCGGCGGTTGGCGCCGGCGGTGCGGAAGTCAAATCCCTGTTCGGTGCGGGCGGTCCATACCATGACCGCATCGCCCTCGCCGATCGCGTTTTCCACTTCGCCCCAGATGCGTTCGCGCGTGCGGGCGGCGTAATCGCCCACATAGATCCCGGCGCGGATTTCCAGCAACCATGCGCCAAGCCGTCCGCGCAGGCGCGGCGGGGCATTGGTCAGCGCGATGACCATCATCGCCGCATCATCCCCGGTGCCCTTCGTCGCCGCCCGCCGGTTCGTCCTCAAAAGCCGGGCCCACGGCATCGGCGGGCGGCTCTGGCCGGGCCACTTCGGCGGCGGACAAGACCTCTTCGATGCGCGGGATGATCTGTGCCAACAGCCCACTGCGGCGAAACGCGTCGCGACAGGCAAGCCGCACCGCGCGTTCAGGCGACGTGCCGCCCGGAAGCTGTGCCAGCTTCCCCCGTGCCGCCGCACCGGCAATGCGAAAGGCCTCTGGCACAACGGTATCCAGTTTCCACAGATCGGCAATGTCATAGACAAACGACAGCGGCTTGCCCGTGTGCAACATGCCGATTGCCGGGGCATAGCCCGCCGCCAGCACCGCCGCCTCCGACAGTCCGTGCAGGCAAGCCGTCGCCGCCGAAAGACAGCGGTTGGGCACATCGGCCGCATCCCAATCGCCCCGGTCATAGGCGCGCCGGGTCCATGTCACGCCATGGGCCTGCGCCAGCAATTCATAGCTCTTGCGCACGCGCACGCCTTCGATCCCGCGCAATTGCTCGATCGACCGGCGCTGTGGCGCTGCCTCGCCAAAGCGCAACTCAAACATGCGCCGCACCACTTTCAACCGCGCCTCGTCATTCAGCGCTATCGCCGCCTGCCACAACAATCGATCAGACCGCGCCCCGCCGGGCTGGCCCGCGGAATAGAGCCGCACCCCGCCCTCGCCCACCCAGGTGATCAGCGTGCCGGTGCGCGCGGCCAGTGCGATCGCCGCATGCGAAATGCGCGCCCCCGGCTCCAGCATCAGGCAGGCGATGCCGCCAATGGGAATATGCGTGCGCGTGCCATCGGCATTGACCGCCACAAAGGCGCCATCGATCACATCAAGCCGCGCATGTTCGACAAACAGCAGCGATGCCCGATCCTTCAGCGGAATCGGCCTGGGCGGCGGCAGGCCGGGCATGGCCATGCCGTGCCTATCCCCCGGCCCGGCGGATCAGCATCAGGCCACAGCCAAAGGCGCGCGCCCGGCCGAAACCCCGGGCCAGCTTGGCCACAAACGCCGCCGGATCATCCACCACCAATGTGCCCGCCAGATCCAGCACGCCAAATTGCGGCTGCCCGCGCCGCCGCCCGCTGTGGCCGGGAATGGCCATCACGGCATAGTCAACAACGCTCAGCACCGGCGCGCCATCCTGATCGTTCGCCAGATGAAACCCGTGGTCTGCGCCCTGCCCCGCCATCCAGTCCAGCGCCGCACCATGCGCTGCGCCATCGCGCGCTATGGCCCGATCGACCGCGCCCATGCGATGCAGCGCATCCATCACCACATCGACCCGCTGCCCGCGCACCCCCTGCCCCATCGCCCGCGCGCGCGTGGCATTGGCGCGCAGGCTGAAATGCAGCCGGTCGCCTGCATTCAGCACGGGGGCAAAGGGCTTGATCGCATGCGGCTCGAACAAGGCGGATTCGACCGGCGCCCGGGCCGACAGCACCAGAAACCGCCCCTCACCCTCTGCCCGCCACAAAAAATCGCGCTCGACATCGGGATCGCCCGCAAAGGCCGCCCAAACGAGCCGATGATTGGCATCGAGCAGCCGCCCGGCATCATCGGGCTGCAACAGCGCGCGCAAGGCATCGAGCGCAGGATCGCGTCGCAAGGTCAGCCGCGAAAGATAGCGGCTCATGATGCGGCCCCTTGATCCGCATTGTGCCAGAGATGAACCTGCCGCTGGGCAAAGTGCCAGCGCGCACGGTCGATCGGCACATCATGGCGCCATTCGCTGTGCCCCTGCCCCAGATCGCAATCGGCGGCCACCATGCCCAGCGTCCACGGCCCTGCCCCGACAAACTGCGGCAGCGCGACATGACCCAGCGCCGTTATCGCATCGTCCGCCGTGATCCGGCGCGGCACCGGAGGCATCGCCAGCGGACAGGCCTTGCGCCCGAAATAGAGTGTAAACACCGGTTGACGCAGCGCGTCCGCCAGCTCGGCCAGCAGATCGCCGCCGCTATCATCCTGCCACAGCGCCACCCCATGGACCAGACCCGCGCGATAGTCGCGCTGGGTCAGCACGGTGTTCAGCTTGCCCGCCGCCTTTGCGCGCCGCAGGCCATCGGCCCGGCCATCCACGCGGCCGAACGCGGCGGGAATCGTCTGCGCGGTATGAAAATCGCGAAACGCCACTCCTTGGGCAAACTGGCCCACCGCCATCGACAACCGGTCGAGCCGTGCCAGACCCGCAGAATCGTCACGCCGCACCCCCGTTGCCGCGCCCAGCAGGCCCAGCACGGCAGAGCGCGCGGGCCATACATGCGTGCCGCGCCGTTCATGCCCGGCCAGATCGCCCATCGCGCCAATCATGGCGGCCAGGGTAAACACCAGATAATCAGCCATGGTCGGGCGCATCATCGACGCTGCGCGCCGCAAATTCGGCAATCCCGGCCAGACTGCCCTGCCCCGTTGTCAGATTCATAATGTCAGACGCGGTAAAGTTCGGGCCATAGGCAGCCTCTATCCGCGCGGCAGTGTCTTCGAGCCGGGCAATCGAGGCGGCCATCAGATCGTCGCCCTTCACCGCGTTGAAAAAGGCCCCGCCCAGGTCGCGCGGCGCAAAGGGCCCGCGTTCGGCGCGGATATAGTGCGCGCGCGGATGGTGGGCAAAGCTGTTCTGTTTGCCCGAAGGCGTAGCGGTGGCCAGCGCCCGCGCCAGGGCATCGAGCGCGCGCGCGGCCAGCGCACCATCGCCGCCCAGATTTTCGACCAGCAGATCGACATTGACGCAGGCATAAAGGTAATAGACCCCCGAGCCAAAGCCCAGATCGCCCAGATGGCTGCTGCCGGCATCGTCATCACGGGGCTTCAGATCGTCGACCGCGGTAAAGAAGTCATCCTCGCTGACCGCGCGGTGGGTGGTATAGGCATGGGCGACCTGCACTGCCGCCTCGCGGTTGAATTCGGTTGCTTCGGCCAGCATCCGGCCGAACATGGCGATGTCCACCGCGCCATCGGCGCTGCGCAGCACGGTCTTGCCCAGCGTTTTGTCATCGGGCAATTTTTCACCGGCCAGAATCTTTTGCGCCAGAGCCAGCGCATGGGCGCGCTCGTCGGGCGACACAAACGCCAGCGTGGCGTTGATCAGCGCCCCGCCCTTGCCCTTGGCATCCAGCTTGCCAAACACGGCGGCAACTTGCTCTGCCGCCTTGCGCGCGGCTTCGGCATCGACACCGCCTGCCACCAGCGTTTCGACTAGGTCTTCGCCGATCCGCTTTGTCCGCGTGCCCAGATGCCCGGCCAGATTCTGTTGGAACGCATCGCTGATCCGCACCGCCCGCTTGATCGACTGGCTCGACAGCCGCAGGCGCGGCGCCCCACCCAGATGCACCGATTTGGGCCGCCCCTGGTCGTCGCGATTGGGATTGCTGGGCGGATAGGCCGTCAACAGGTGAAATTGCACAAAGGTCGTCATGCGGCCTGTTCCTTGTGAAGAGCGTTGTCGTGATCGGTGGACGTTTCGGACATTTGGGCGGGCCGGGCGTTGTAATAGGCAAACCACCAACGCAGCCGCACCGCCTCGCCCCGCTCTGGGTCGTCCCACGCGGCCAGGTCGGCGGCCAGCGCGCCCACGTTGCAGGTGTTTTCGGCCTGGGCGAGCGCGCGGCGGATCTGCGGGGCCAGCTCCGCGCGCGAGGAGGCCATCAACCGCTCAAACCGCAGCGGGCTCATCACCGGGCTGTCGCCGCCCGGCGGCTTGCCCAGCGCCCGCGCCAAAGGCTCTCGCCCGTCGCGATCGACATGGGCGATGGCCAGCACGATATCGGCGAGCACATCGGCCCGATGCGCCAGCCAGGGCTGTGCCCGCACCAGATCGTGCACCGCCGGCTCACCCACCACCGCCAGGGGCCCGGCAGCACGGCGCAATCGCGCGCGCAAGGCGCGGTGATCGGCGCGCTGCTGATAATGGCCCAGATGATCGTGCCACCATGCCGCCACATCCTTGTGCAGGGCGTTCATGCTGCTATCCCCTTTGCTTTGGCCGGTCTGGCTGCAGGCTTTGGCGGTTCGAGCCGCAAATGCTCGTACAGCGCCACACCCGATTTCGAATATCCGCCCAGCATGGACAGCAGACGCTCTCGCACGAAAAGTGCTCGGTGGATGCGAGCAGCATCTTGAGAGGTAAAAGCTCTAGCCGCTTCATGATTGAAGAGATTTAGCACCATATCACGCAATACTGCCAGCCATGTCTCGCCCACACTAATTCCCTGACGGATCAAAACCATATGCTCGAGAAACGCAGCTTCTGTGTTGACGTAAAAGGCGTCGGCCATGTTACTTTCGCAAGATCCTCCCCATTTCCAATCTGAGGGCTTATAATCTTGTGGTAGACCCTTGGACTTTAATTCTGCCTTCCTTCGTGCACCACTCAATATTGCCATGAGACTTATCATTTCATTTTGAGCGACCTCAGCGGCACGTATGACACCTCGCAAAATTGCGGATTTCGTGTCTGATAAGACAAATGTTGGCTCTCGAGACCAAACAAAATCAAGTATTTTTGCGCTATTTGTTGCCCATCCACTCACAAGAACCGAATATTTTTCATCGAAATCTGCGCGGTTATCATATTGTCGTAGCGCTAATGCTCTATCGCGCAAATAGGCATCGTCAGCCTGACAAACGACACCAAGCCAATTACGATACCCCGCATTCCACGTTGCAGCACGCTGGCAAAACGCCATCTCTCCGGCTTTATTACGATAGTATGGCGAGAGTGGGTGGACCCATCCTTCATATTTATTTCCATACTGACGCTGCTCAACCCCAACAACTCGATCTTCACTGAAAATCAGCCGTATTCTACGCGGCATTCCGAAAAAAACTTCGACCGCGCTAAAAGTCTCCATCGCAGGCGGGTAAACTTTTGACGCGCGAGTTTGCTTCATCCATGGCAAATCGTCAGGATTTCCTGGTCGCCCATCGGGCACATTAGCCCAAATCACATCGAACAGATTGGGCTCACCACCCGGAACAACCAGCGTGCTTAAGGGCCCACCTGCGCGGAGCGAAGTAAGATATCCCCGCCCCCCTTCAGGCGCATATGCCTGAAGCGTAAACAACGCCATGGCGGCCTCGCCCATCGACAAATCGGCATAGCGACCGCGATGCACCATCAAATCGGTGTTATTGGGAGTCGCATTTGCCCCAGCGGAATCGATAAACAGCATATCGACAGAGCCGGGCTGTTTCACGCCCACTTCAAACGGTTCGAGATCCTGCATGAAACGCGGGCCCGGCCCATCCAGCGCAAAGGCATCGGCAAAGGCGCCAAGCCGCTCGGCCCAACGGGCCGCATCGGGGCGGCGGCGGGCATCCCAATCTTCGGGATCGCGTGGCGGATCGGCCATGGCCACCATGCCGATCAGAAGTTCCAGACAGGCCACATTCAAATCCGCGCGCGGCCAATCGGGCCACAACACGGCCGGATCGACAATATCGAACGGGCGGATCAGGCGCCGCCCGGTGCGTGTAATGACGGGAATCCAATATTCGTGCAGAAGATTGAACATGCCTCGCCCGCTCACGTCTTTGCCGTTGCGGAACAGGCTTATCGGTCACACCGATTACGTGTCAATACTGATCCCAACTGATTCCAAAATAGTGTCTGCAAACGATTTATAATTCGCAGCGCAACTAGCCAAGGATCAGCCCGGTATCAGCGCGATAGCGCAATCCAGGCACAATCACCCCATCGTCGCCCACCACACAGGGCGTTACGCTGGCCCGGCGCCAGCCCGGCCAGTCGGCGGTCAGCGCACGCCACGCCGGATCGTCCCCGCCCGGCAGGTTCAGCCCGCGCAGGCGCGATGCGGCCACGCTGACCTCGCTCAGGGCTTCGCGCTCGATCATGCTGGCACCCGCCTCTTGCGCCCATGGTGTATGGTCGGGGCGCAACAGCAACAGCGTGCGGGTTTCCCGGCCAAGGCGAGTGGGATATTCGCGATCGTCCTCGCCCCCGCCGCCGCCGCGATAGCCTTCGCCCAGTTTGATCACATTCTGCCGCCCGTGGCTGGCGCGGGCCATGCGTTCGCCATCGGCTTCTTGCTCGGCGGCATCCAGCGCGGTGGGAATGGGGCCGGGTTCGGTACCATGCACCGCCTCGATCAGCCCACGCAGATCGGCGGGCGCGACGATCTGCCCTGCGCGAAACAGCGTGTCGGCAGTGCGCCACTGATCGGCCACGGGATAGACAAAGGCGCCCCCCGGTTGCAGCGCCTGCAGCCAGCGTGCATCTTCGACTTGCGCCGGGTCGGGCGACACGACGTGCAGCACGGGGGCCGGCACGGGCCGATCCGGGGCGGGCCGCCGGGCCATGTGGCGCCACAATCGCCCGGCGCGCTGGATCAGGGCGGCCATCGGCGCCAGATCGCTGATCATCACATCGAAATCGAGATCGAGGCTCGATTCCAGCACTTGCGTGCCGATCAGCACCCGGCCCGCGCGATCATCCCCATCGCGGCCAAAGCGCGCCATCTGCCGCGCCTCGATCCGCTTGCGATCGCACAGGGCATAACGGGCGTGCAGCAGGTCGGCCTCGATCCCGCGCGCGCGCAGCGCCTCGCGCGCGGCAATCGCATCATCCACGGCATTGCGCACCCATACACAGGCCACCCCTCGCCCCGCCGCCTCGGCCAGGCAATCGAGCGCGGCCTCGACACTGCCAAGCCGCTCGATACCCACCACCCCTTTTTCGGCCAGGCGTGGCGGAAAATCGCGTAAGGCCGCCCCGCCCGCCACGGTCAGCGCGGGATAGGCCGGATCATCATCGATCGGCATGGCCTGCCCTGCCCCCTGGGCAAAGGCCTGGGCCAGCGCCATGCGCTGATGGCGTGGCAGGGTCGCCGTGATCAGAATGGCCGAGCCGCCCGCCATGGCGTGCAGGCGCAAAAGCTGGCGCAGCTCTTCGTCCATGTAGGCATCGCCCAGTTCGTGCACTTCATCCACGATCAGGATCTTGCCCGCCAGCCCCCAATGGCGCAGCGTGGCAAAGCGCGTGGGCAAGGCCGCCAACAGCGCCTGATCGACCGTGCCCACGCCAATCGTGGCCAACAGCGCGCGGCGGCGGTTATCGCCGATCCATTCGCCACAGACCACATCATCAGACACCGCCGCGCGATCGCGCAAGGCGCGAAACCGTGCCGACAGCGCCGCCCGGCCATGCGCCAGCGCCAGCGAGGGCGGGGCGACAAACATCCGCCCGATCTGCTGTTCCACCCGCGCAAACATGGCATCGGCGGTGGCCATGCTTGGCAGCGCGAAAAACAGCCCTGCCCCATGCCCGGCCAACAGCATCCGCTGGGCCAGGATCAACGCCGCCTCGGTCTTGCCCGCGCCGGTTTCATCTTCGACAAACACCAGCGTGGGGCCATCGGGCAAGGGCACGCGCGATGCCGCCTGCTGCATGGGCCGCAGTGCGAAATCGAACAGCGCACGATCAACCACGCCCGGCGGCAGCAGCCCGGTTTGCGTCACGGCAAAGGCCGCGCGCGTCTGTGCCATGCGCCAATAGGCGGCCAGATCCGGGCCCGGCGCGCATGGCGCAAACCAATCGGGGTTTGACCCGATCCAGTCGGCCACGGTTACCAGCCCGGCAAACCACCAACTGAGCGCACGCGCCTGCGCTGCGCTCCAACCGGTCAACCGCGCATCGGGCCACAGCGCGCACAGCGCGGCCACCAGCGCGCGGGCATCGTCCAACGCCCCGGCCCCCTGCCCCGCGACCAGTTCTTTCAGACTTTGTTTGTCGATCCGCGCCGGGCGCCCATGATGGCCCGCCGTGGCCGAGGCCAAAGGTTCGAGCGCAAAACGCGAACAATCGAGATGCGCGGCCAGATCGCGCTGGATGTCGCTGGCGCACAGATAGGCTTCGGAAACCTCCCAATGCCGCTTGGTCCCCTGGCTGTCGCCTTGCAGCAGCATCGCGCGAAAGCGGGGGTTGATCTTGCCCAGATCGTGCAGCGCGGTCAGCAACACCAGCGCATCGCGCGCATCCCGAGCGAGCGTATGCCCCGGCCCCAGCCCGGGCACCGCCAGCAATTCCACCGCCACGGCCGCCACGTCGAGCATATGATAGGCGGCCGGGTGAAACACCCCACCCTCGTCCCGCGGGCTTTTGCCGGGCCACGCCAGCAGGCTGGTCAACATTGGTTCGGCCCTTTGTCGCAGATGACCCAAGAATGGAATGCAAAGGCTCCGGTGTCAAAGGGCTGACTACCGTTCCAGATCTTGGTTTATCCCCGCGCGTGCGGGGAACAGTGTACGGCGAAATCGCGTTCTGCGGCGTCGATCGGTTCATCCCCGCGCGTGCGGGGAACAGGGGTCGCCCACCATGTCCCAAAGTTCCTCTCCCGGTTCATCCCCGCGCGTGCGGGGAACAGGCGCTGGCCGATGGTCTGTACAAGCGGATCTGCGGTTCATCCCCGCGCGTGCGGGGAACAGGCGCCGACCGCGTCCGACAGCGCCAAGGCCGTCGGTTCATCCCCGCGCGTGCGGGGAACAGCGTTCGATGGAGCGTACTGCACGATACTAATCCGGTTCATCCCCGCGCGTGCGGGGAACAGCGACGAAGACTGCGCGGCGGTCTGCGTTTTACCGGTTCATCCCCGCGCGTGCGGGGAACAACACGTAAACCCTTGTAGAATGGCGCTTTCCGTCGGTTCATCCCCGCGCGTGCGGGGAACAGACTATCGGCACAGGCGAGCAAGCAACAAGCGGCGGTTCATCCCCGCGCGTGCGGGGAACAGCCCCTGGGCTACCGGGTCGGTGCCCGCGTAGGCGGTTCATCCCCGCGCGTGCGGGGAACAGGCAAGATCAGGCACGCGGGTAACTTCCCACAGCGGTTCATCCCCGCGCGTGCGGGGAACAGATCATCGACAACGGGGCATATGGGCAAATCGCCGGTTCATCCCCGCGCGTGCGGGGAACAGCCATCCCCGCTAGGGTCGCTGCTGTGGAGGCCCGGTTCATCCCCGCGCGTGCGGGGAACAGGCGCGTGGTCACCGAATACGAAGGCCCGGACACGGTTCATCCCCGCGCGTGCGGGGAACAGGGCTTCGTCACCGAAATGATGCAGCGCGAAGACGGTTCATCCCCGCGCGTGCGGGGAACAGTGTTCGAATGCGCCACATTCGCGGCCTGGCTGCGGTTCATCCCCGCGCGTGCGGGGAACAGATTCCAGTGGCGCGGGCGCGCTGGATGCGCTGCGGTTCATCCCCGCGCGTGCGGGGAACAGGTCGGGCAAGTTCAACACCGGATCATACGGTGCGGTTCATCCCCGCGCGTGCGGGGAACAGCACCACGGTAAATTGCGGCGGCGGCTACACGACGGTTCATCCCCGCGCGTGCGGGGAACAGAGCCCTGACTGGTTGAGGTACAGCCCATCGATCGGTTCATCCCCGCGCGTGCGGGGAACAGGCAATCTCCGACGAAGAGATCGCCAACGAAGGCGGTTCATCCCCGCGCGTGCGGGGAACAGGCCAATGGCTCGACCACGCTCAACAGCCTGGCCGGTTCATCCCCGCGCGTGCGGGGAACAGGATCGACGCACCCGGCGCAGCCCCGCTTGATACGGTTCATCCCCGCGCGTGCGGGGAACAGACGTCGATGCGGACCTGGTCCATTACGCGATCCGGTTCATCCCCGCGCGTGCGGGGAACAGCCATAGCGCGGCGCCGGGATCGACCGGATTGCCGGTTCATCCCCGCGCGTGCGGGGAACAGGTGCAACAGCCAGGGATGTCGTTGTCAGGATACGGTTCATCCCCGCGCGTGCGGGGAACAGTGAAGCGACTGGGCATGGAATGGATGGGCCAGCGGTTCATCCCCGCGCGTGCGGGGAACAGTGTGGCCTGAGGTCACCTGGCAGGCCCAGCTCCGGTTCATCCCCGCGCGTGCGGGGAACAGAGGATCGAAGGCAATGGCATGGGGATTGGCTCCGGTTCATCCCCGCGCGTGCGGGGAACAGACTTGTTTGCAAGATATTCAATCGTAAGCGAATTTACAGGTGTCAAAGAACCTACCGATTTTCAGGTGCCCTTAGCACCCCTTTTCCGGATGGCTGTCAAGGTGCCAAGGCGCGGGTGCCAGTTGTGCCTCAGACGAACCGCCGCCGCCGCACTCACTCCAAATCGACGCGCAGCAACTCGCCGTGTGCCGCCATCCACAATAGTCCTGCAGATTTACCTGCCAGGCGATGATGAATTGCCGACCTAGCGTTTCGATCTCCCGCCCCCGCCCAACGACACACCGAGAGATCCTCTCCTTAGTGAGGAGTCCTATGTCGGCAGCATGATACCCATCCTGCTGGCCCCATTCATTGTACCGTCCGAGGGCATGATCAAGGCTCGCATGAAGCGAGGGGACGACCATGTACGAATCGGCAGCCTAGTTGGTGCTAACCGCTCCGCCAGTCCCCAAGCCGGGTACACTTTGGGCGGTCCAGGACTCCGAACTAGGTTGACGTAGAGACCAGAATTCGGGGGATGTTGCGCAATTGATATAGCCGTCCCAGTTTGTGCTTCGAACCCGAATTGCGGAAAGGGACTGGGGCCAAGCCTCGGGGCCATATTTTTTGCTGCACTGCAGCATTTTGTTGATTTGCAGATGTTTAAGGATGACTTGTGGTTCCCTTCACCGCTCCATTTCCCTGTCCGCTGACGTCTTTACAAACCCCAAGAAATCCAAGGTATTCCAGCGACATTCCGCCGCTGGCCGCTGCCTTCGTTCGCCAACAGCCCCCCGCAGTTGGGGGTATGATTGGGGGTATTTTAGGGACCCAGGCGCTGGATTTGCTGGGGGTACAATGCCGCTGACAGACATCGCCACAAGGAATGCCAAGCCAGACCCAACGGCCGTCAAAATGGCCGATGGGGCGGGATGTTCCTTTTGGTTATGCCTGCCGGTGGCAAGCTCTGGCCATTCGATGTGAACCCGAATTGCGCCATGCTTGCAGGCGGGGTGTCGTGCGGGTCAGGCGAAGGGGCGGTTGAGCCGGACAATCGCGCTGTTGAGCCATGAGGCAAAGCTGACCCACAGCAGATAGGGCACGATCAGCGCGCTTGCCTGGTGCGAGATGGGCCATAGCCCGACGACCAGCGCCACCAGCGAGGCCCACAGGAAGACGACCTCGATCAGCGCCCAGTCGGGCCTGCGCGCGCGAAAGAACAGCGGGCTCCACAGCGCGTGGAACACCGCGTTGGTGGCAAACAGGATCACCACGGTCATGCGGGCAGAGCCATCGGGCGCCGCTGTCCAGGCGATCACCGCCGACCACGCGGCCAGCCCCAGGATCACCGTCCAGGCCGGGCCGAACAGCCAGTTGGGCGGTTGCAATGCGGGTTTGCGCAAATCCCGATACCAGCCGTCGATCGGCGTCATCAGGCCACCCAGCCCGCCCAGCAGGACCGCCACGGCGGCGGCAACGAGTATCGGGACCGTCATGTCTGATTTGTCCATCTTGCGGAACGTCCAGCGCATGTTACACGTTGGGCGTGCGTGTGTCCTTCCCCTTTTCCGCGATCGTCGGCCAGGACGAAATGAAGCGCGCGCTGTTGATGGCGGCTGTCGATGCGCGCATCGGCGGGGTGATGGTGTTTGGCGATCGCGGCACCGGCAAATCGACCGCCGTGCGCGCGCTGGCCGCGCTGCTGCCGCCGATTCCGGTGACCGATGGCGGCTATCAGGATGGCAGCACGGGGATGGCCAAGGCGGGGGCAACCATGCCGGTGCCGTTCATCGACCTGCCGCTTGGCGCAACCGAAGACCGCGTGGTCGGTGCGCTCGATCTCGAACGCGCGCTGGGCGCCGGGGTCAAGGCGTTCGAACCGGGCCTGCTGGCGCGCGCACATGGCGGGTTTTTGTATATCGATGAAGTCAATCTGCTGGAGGATCACATCGTCGATCTGCTGCTCGATGTGGCGGCGTCGGGCGAAAATGTGGTCGAGCGCGAAGGGTTGAGCGTGCGGCACCCGGCGCGGTTTGTGCTGGTCGGCAGCGGCAATCCCGAAGAGGGCGAATTGCGCCCGCAATTGCTCGACCGGTTCGGCCTGTCGGTCGAAGTGCGCACGCCGCAGGATCTGAAACAACGGGTGGAAATCCTCAAACGCTGCGACGCATTTGAACGCACGCCTGACGAATTTGCCGAGCAATGGCGCCGCGAAGAACGCAAGACCTTGAAAAAGATCGCGCGCGGCCGCGCCGCGCTGGCCACGGTCACTGTGCCCGATGATGTGCTGATGCTGGCATCGCGGCTGTGCATCGCGGTTGGCGCCGATGGCCTGCGCGGCGAACTGACGCTGATGCGTTCGGCGCGTGCGCTGGCCGCGCTCGATGGCGCCGATGTGGTAACGGCAACCCATATCGCCACAGTCGCGCCGATGGCGTTGCGCCACCGGCTGCGCCGCAATGTGCTCGACGAAACAGGCTCAACCACGCGCATCGAACGCGCGCTGGAGGAACTGGTGGCTTGACCATGCCCGATCCGCACGCGCCGGATCGGTTTGGCGATGCGC
The DNA here is from genome assembly GCF_001519065.1 of Novosphingobium sp. FSW06-99. Lineage (GTDB taxonomy): Bacteria > Pseudomonadota > Alphaproteobacteria > Sphingomonadales > Sphingomonadaceae > Novosphingobium. Next base: position 93,849 of record NZ_KQ954254.1, on the reverse strand, counting down.
GGATCGCGGCGCGGCTGTGCGCGATCGATCCCGGATTGGGCGGCCTGATCGTGCGCGGGGGTGGCGATCTGCGCGAAACCCTGGTGACCGATCTGCGCGAGGCCTTGCCCGCCGGGGCGCCGGTGCGCCGCATACCGACCCATATCGATGATGACGGCCTGTTGGGCGGGATCGACCTGACCGCCACGTTGGCGCAGGGCAAAGCGGTCACGCGCAGCGGCCTGTTGCAGGCAGCGCATGGCGGCATGGTGATCGTGCCGATGGCCGAGCGCCTGCCCGATGCCGTGGCCGCGCGGATCGCAGCGGTGATCGATACCGGCACGGTGGTGACCGAACGCGATGGCCAGGCCCCGGCCCGGTTCGTGATCATGGCGCTCGACGACGGGATCGCGCTCGAAGAGCACCCACCCGCCGCCTTGGCCGAACGCATGGCGTTCTGGATCGATCTGGCGGACCTGTGCGCGCCGACGCCCCCCGCACCCGCTGACGAGGCCGGCGAAAGCGTGTCGCCGTACGAAGCGATCGACATCATCGCGCGCACCGCGGCCGCGCTGGGGATCGATTCGGTACGACCCGCGCTGTTTGCCTTGCGCGCGGCCCGGGCGCGCGCGCATCTGGCCGGGCGGCACGCGATCACCCTGCCCGATCTGGCCTTTGCCGCGCGCATGGTGCTGGCCCCGCGCGCCACGCGCATGCCCGCCACGCCCGATGAAGCCCCCCCCGATCAACCGCCACCCGATGCCGAAGCGGACGAGCGCGATGACGGCGAGCAAAGCCAGCGCGAGCCCGGCCCGATCGAGGATGTGGTGCTGGAGGCCGCCCGGGCCGCCATACCCGCAGACCTGCTGACCCGCATTGCCGATGGCAGCGCGCGGCGGGCGCGTACCAATGCCATGCGCGGCAAGGGCGCGCGGCGCAAATCGGCGTTGCGCGGGCGCCCGATGGGGGCAACCGCTGGCGTGCCCGGTGGCGGCAGGCGGCTCAGCGTGATCGACACCCTGCGCGCGGCCGCGCCTTGGCAAAGGCTGCGCGGTGCGACCGACCGCATCGTGATCCGGCGCGACGATCTGCGTGTGCGACGGTTTCAGACCCGTGCCGAAGTGCTGACCATCTTTGCCGTCGATGCATCCGGCTCTGCGGCGGCGGCACGGCTGGCCGAGGCGAAAGGCGCGGTCGAACTGCTGCTGGCCGAGGCCTATGTCAAACGTGCGCATGTCGCCCTGGTGGCGTTTCGCGGGCCGGGGGCGGATCTGTTGCTGCCCCCCACGCGCAGCCTGACGCGCGCGCGGCGGATGCTGGCCGAATTGCCCGGCGGCGGTGGCACGCCCCTGGCGGCAGGGCTGGCCGCCGCGCGCGAACTGGCCGAGGCGGCGCGGGCGCGCGGGCGCACGCCATTCGTGATCGTGCTGACCGACGGGCGCGCCAATATTGCCGCCGATGGCCGCGCCGTGCGCAGCCAGGCCGAGGCCGATGCCACCGCCGAGGCAACGGCGATGCGGCTGGCGGGCATTCCGGCGGCCTTTGTCGACACGTCGGCGCGACCAAGGCCGGAAGGCGCCGCGATCGCCGCCGCGATGGGCGCGCGCTATCTGCCACTGCCGCGCGCCGATGCCGGCGCGATGCACGCCGCGATCGGCCGGGCGCAACCGGGATGAGCCAGGCGCCGCGCTGGGATGTCGAAGGGCACGCCTGGCCCAACCGCACGGCCAGCCGGTTTGTCACCGTGGGCCCGCTCCGCTGGCATGTGCAGGTGCTGGGCGACGATACCGCGCCGGTGCTGCTGCTGCTGCACGGCACCGGCGCCGCCACGCATAGCTGGCGTGATCTGGCGCCGCTGCTGGCCACGCATTTCCGGGTGATCGCGCCCGATCTGCCGGGGCATGGCTTTACCGGCGGGCGCCCCGGCGGCGGTCTGACGATGCCCGCGATGGCGCGCGCGGCGGGCGATCTGATGGCGGCGCTGGGCGCCGATCCGGTGGTGATCGTGGGCCATTCCGCCGGGGCGGCGATCGGCATTCGCATGGCGATCGACGGCATTGCGCGCCCGCGCGCGATCATCGGCCTCGGCGCCGCACTGCTGCCGATTGCGGGGCTGGCCGGGGTGCTGTTTCCGTCGCTGGCGCGGATGCTGTTCGTCAATCCGCTGGCGCCGCATCTGTTTGCCCGCACCGCACGTATCTCGGGCGAAACGGCGCGCTTTCTGGCGCGCAGCACGGGATCGCGGATCGATGCACAAGGGATCGCCTGGTATCAAAGCCTGTTTGCCACGCCTGCGCATTGCGCGGGCGCGGTGACGATGATGGCGCAATGGGACTTGGCGGCGCTGCGCCGCGATCTGCCGCGACTGGCCACCCCGCTGCTGCTGATCCATGGCGCGCGCGATGCCGCGATCCCGATCGCCCATGCGCGCCAGGTGGCAGGCATCGTCAAACAGGGCTTGCTGATCACCCTGCCCGATCTGGGCCATCTTGCGCACGAGGAACAACCGCAGGAGATTGTCGCCCTGATCATCCCCTTTGCACAGGAGGCCAACCGATGAGCAGTGCCTATTTCAGCCTATTCGACATGGCGATCTGCAGCATTCCCGCGCTCGGCATCGGGATCTGGCAACTTGTCTCGGTCAATCGCGAGATCGCCAGGGACAAGGCTGGCGAACAGGCCCGCAAGGCGCGCCTACCAGACGATGCGCGGCATGCGGTAGGGGAGCATGGACTGGACGATCGGTGAGCGGAAACGCCCGAGCGACAGGCTTTCATGCACGGCGCGCACGTCTTCGCCGAACAACCGGGTGGCCAGCATCGAACGCGCATAGAACGGGGCATCGATCCACGTTTTGACGACGCGCGGGGTCGATCCCGCATCGGCCCGCGTGGCCCGTTTCACCAGCCAGCCGGTGCGCGGCAGGGCGGCGGGCGCGGGCTGGAATGCATCGTGCCAGTTGCCCTGCCGGTCGAGCCGCAGCGCCAGATCGAACGGCGTGCCATCGCGCCGCTGCCCGTCGTACAACACCGCGACATCATCCCGCAGATGCGCGCGAGACCAGTGCCAGTCGTTGAAGCCGTCTTCGAGCGGTTCGTCGCCAAAGTTCGAATCGAAATAGCCGGGCCCCGACCAGCACACCCCGGGATGCGTCATCGCCACTTCGACATGCGCGCGCGGCGCCACCGGATGCCACCGATGCCGCCCGGCGGGATCGAGCGCAAACGCGGTCGAACCGATCATTTCAGGGGTGATCCGCACCGTGCCGCGCACTTTGTAGGGCAGTGGTGCCGACACTTCGGCGATCTCGATCACCAGTGTCGCGCCGTCCCAATAGATCCCGCTGGGCCCGACCGCCAGATGGACCGGTGAACGGCTGACCCGGCTGGCCGGGCGCTCGGTCATTGCCCAGGCCGATCCGCGTGGGCCATTGAGTGCGACATTGATCGCACAATGGTTGTCGGGCCGGGCACGCCCGCTGAACTTGTAATAGGGCGAAAACACGCTGCCGATAAACGCGATGATGGTCAGGCCGTGGGCACCGTCTGCGCTGGTCGCATCGATATACCACCAGGCATAGCCACCCGGACCGACCGCAACGTCGAAGCGCGGTCCGACAGCAGGCATTCGACGGCTAGCCGGCCGGAAAGCGCGGCCATCGGCACGCCCGCGCCCGGATGGGTGCTCCCGCCCGCGCAATAGAGCCCAGGGATCCGTGTCCGGCTGCCCTGCCGGCGGAAGGAGGCCGCCCACCCGTGCGAGGCCGGTCCATAGAGGGCTCCACCCGTCGAGGGAAACAGCGTCTCGAACCCGCCCGGCGTGGTCAGCACCGTCGAGGGCGCCAGTTCGAGCGAAAGGCCGCTCTGCCAGACCCTCTCCAGCATGTGCCGTGTGCATGTTGCGATCTCCGCTGGTGTGATGGGGCTGACGTCGCCAAGCGGCGGCGCGTTGACGATGATCTGGACACGTTCGGTGTCACCCGCAGGCGCATGGTCAGGGCCATCGCGATCCTGCGCACAGATATAGACGCTGGGCGCGCCAGCCAGCCGACCCTGGGCCAGCGCGACAAATTCCGCCGCATAGTCGTCCGAAAAGAACACGTTGTGGCGCACCAGCGGAAAGCCGTGCACGCGCGCATGCCCGGTCCACACCATCGCGCCGAGCGAGCGCCGCCGCAGCGGCACTGCCGTGGTTGCGCGGCGCGCCGCCGCACCGAAGCGGCCAGCGCCGATCGCCGAGGGATCGGCGTTGCACACCACCGCACCGGCCGCGATGCGTTCGCCGGTACGCAGCACGACGCCGCTCGCCCGCCCGCGCTCGACGGCAATTTCCGACACGGGCGCCCCATAGCGAAAGCAGACGCCGTTCCTGCGCCCCAGCGTTTCGAGCGCCTGCGCCAGGCGATGCATCCCCCCCTCGATCAGCCAGACCCCGCTCGCCTCGACATGTGCGATCAGCATCAAGGTGGCCGGGCAATCGAACGGGGACGATCCGCAATACGTGGCATAGCGGCCAAACAACTGGCGCAGGCGCGGGTCTTCGAAATAGCCGTCGAGTGCCCGCCACAGCGACGTATAGGGCCGCAAGGTGCAATAGTCGGAAAACCCGCGCAGCCCCATCCGCCAGCCCAGCGTGATCGGATCGGTGTTGGTCCGCCGCAGGAACGGTCGATCGAGCGCGTCGAAAATGCGCTTTGCCTCGGCGCGAAACGCACGATAGCCCAGCGCCGCCCGGGCACCGGCAAATTCGCCGATCGCCGCCTCGCTGGCGGCCGGATCGGCAAACAGGTCGAGCCGATCCGCGCCCCAGGCGTGGCGGGCCAGAATGGTCGCCGGGTGCATCGTCACATGGTCTTCGAGCGTGGCCCCGCACCGGGCGAAAATGTCGGCGAACACGCCGCGCATGGTGAACACCGTCGGCCCGCCATCGATCGCCTGGCCATCGACCATGACCGAGCGCAGCTTGCCACCGGGCCCCGCGCCTGCCTCTACCACGGTCACGTCGCAGCCGCGCGCAGCCAGCAAGGCAGCGCTGACCAGCCCGCCGATGCCCGCCCCGATCACCACCACGTGCTCGTTCATGCCGCCACGCATCCTTTCGTTGACGCAAGGCTAGCATGTGTCCATTAGAATTGACACATGCAAATGCAAACAAGTCTGGACTATGGCTGGCGAGGCCGCTGGATCGCCTGGCGCAATCGCGTGCTGGCCAGCCCCGGCTTTCAGCGGTTCGCCGCGCGCTGCATGCTGACCCGCCCGGTCGCACGGCGCCGGGCGCGGGCGCTGTTCGATCTGGTGGCGGGGTTCACGTATTCGCAGATCCTGGCCGCCTGTGTCGAAACCCGCCTGCTCGACGTGCTGGCCGAGGGCCCGCTCGACACCGCCGCAATCGCCGCCCGCTGCGCCTTGCCCGATGATGGCGCGTTGCGCCTGCTGCGCGGTGCGGCGGCGCTGCGGCTGGTCGAACCGCTGGGCCAGGGCTGGGCCCTGGGCAGCGACGGCGCGGCCCTGCTGGGCAATCGCGGCATTGTCGAAATGGTCGCTCACCACCACTTGCTCTATGCCGATCTGGCCGATCCGGTGGCGCTGTTGCGCCGTGGCGGTGGTGGCGGCGCACTGTCGGGCTTGTGGCGCTATGCCGAATCGCCGGGCAGTGGCGACACCGCGGCAGTGACTGCCTATTCGGCGCTGATGGCCGCATCGCAGCCCATGATTGCTGCACAAGTGCTTGATGCCTATCCATTTCATCGCCACACGCGATTGCTCGACGTGGGTGGCGGCGAAGGCGCGTTCCTGGCCGCGGTCGGCGCCAGGGCGCCCGTGCTCGAACTGACGCTGTACGATCTGCCCGCCGTGGGCAGGCGCGCGCGGTCGCGACTCGACCTGGCCGGCATGGGTTCGCGCGTGCAGATCCGGGACGGCGATTTTCTCGCCGATCGCTTGCCGCAGGGGTATGACATCATCTCGCTGATCCGGGTCCTGCACGATCATGACGATGGCCCGGCGCTGGCCTTGCTGCGCAATATTCGCGCCGCCTTGCCGCCGCGCGGCACGCTGCTGATTGCCGAACCGATGGCGCAGACCCCTGGGGCAGAGCCTGCGGGCGATGCCTATTTCGGCTTTTATCTGCTGGCGATGGGGTCTGGCCGACCACGCAGCCCCGAGGCGATTCGCGCCATGCTGCGCACCGCCGGTTTTGCGCAATCGCGGTTGCTGCGCACCGCGATGCCGCTGACCGCCCGGATTATTGTCGCGACCTGTTGAGGCAACTGTCCACCATTCTTGACATTGCTTTATGTCAAGTTACAGTGACAGTCGTAAACGGAGCTCAACCGGAGCTTCCTGACTCGGGGGACGTGCATGTGAACGCGTTGGCGGTCATCCTGGAAGCGCCGGAACGGATCGCGATGCGGCCGCTTGTGCTCAATCCGATGGACCGCGACGATGTGCGCGTGGCAGTCGACTGGAGCGGCATCTCCTCGGGCACCGAAAAGCTGTTGTGGACCGGCCGCATGCCGCATTTTCCCGGCATGGGCTATCCGCTCGTCCCCGGCTATGAATCGGTGGGCCATATCGTCGATGCCGGGCCGGACGCGCGCGACCGCATCGGCGAATGCGTGTTCGTGCCGGGCGCCAATTGCTATCAGGATGCACGCGGTCTGTTCGGCGGCACCGCCAGGACGGTGATCGTGCCCGCCGCGCGTGCGGTGCGTATCGAACCGACGCTGGGTCGCGACGGCATCCTGCTGGCGCTGGCCGCCACCGCGCATCATGCCGTGGCGAGCGGCCCGGCGCCCGATCTGATCGTCGGCCATGGCATTCTGGGCCGTTTGCTTGCGCGCCAGGTGATTGCCACCGGCGCCCCGGCCCCGGTGGTGTGGGAAACCAGCCCGGCGCGGCGCGAGGCGGCCGGTTATCCGGTGATCGATCCGGCAACCGACACGCGCCACGATTATCGCACGATCTGCGACGCCAGCGGCGCCCACGATGTGCTCGACATGCTGATCCCCCGCCTTGGCAAAGGGGGAGAGATCGTGCTGGCGGGGTTTTACGACCGCCTGTCGTTCGCCTTTCCCGCCGCGTTCATGCGCGAGGCGCGGCTGCGCATCGCCGCCGAATTCACCCCCGCCGACATTGCCGCAACCACTGCGCTGATCGCGCGCGGCGCGCTGCATCTGGGCGGACTGATCAGCCATGTGCGCCCGGCGGCGCAGGCGGCGCAGGCCTATCCCCAGGCCTTTGACGATCCCGATTGTCTGAAAATGGTCCTCGATTGGAGTGAACTATGAGCATGCTCGATCCCGGACAGTTGCGCGATGAAGCGGATGAAGAGCCCGATCCCGTCCACACCGGGCCGGTCACCAGCCAGACCCAGATCATCGCGATCTATGGCAAGGGCGGCAGCGGCAAATCGTTTGCGCTCGCCAATCTCAGCTACATGATGGCGCAGCAGGGCAAGCGCGTGCTGCTGATCGGGTGCGATCCCAAATCGGATACCACCAGCCTGCTGTTCGGCGGCAAATCGACCCCGACGATCATCGAGACCTCTTCGCGCAAGAAACTGGCGGGCGAGGAGATCGGCATCGAGGACGTCTGTTTTCAACGCGACGGCGTGTTCGCGATGGAACTGGGCGGCCCCGAGGTCGGGCGCGGCTGTGGCGGACGTGGGATCATCCACGGGTTTGAAACGCTGGAAAAACTGGGCTTCCACGAATGGGGCTTTGACTATGTCCTGCTCGATTTTCTGGGCGATGTGGTGTGCGGCGGGTTCGGCCTGCCGATCGCGCGCGACATGTGCCAGAAAGTGATCGTGGTCGCATCGAACGACCTGCAATCGCTCTACGTCGCCAACAACGTGTGCAAGGCGGTCGAATATTTCCGCAAGATGGGCGGCAATGTTGGCGTGGCGGGCATGATCCTGAACAAGGACGACGGCACCGGCGAAGCCAATGCCTTTGCGCAAGCCGTGGGCATCCCGGTGCTGACCGCGATCCCCGCCAACGAAGATATTCGCAAGAAAAGCGCCAACTACCAGATCATCGGCAAGCCCGGCGGGCAATGGGCCTCGCTGTTCGAGCAACTGGCGCTCAATGTCGCCAGCGCGCCGCCGCTGCGCCCCGCCCCGCTCGATCAGGATGGACTGCTCGGCCTGTTCAGCGCCGATGTGACGGGCGCCGATTTCTCGCTGAAACCCGCCACCCAGGCCGACATGCGCGGAGGGGCCTTTGTGACGAAGCCCAGCCTCGAAGTCGTCTATGACGAGGTCTGACCGGTGGATGTGATCACCCCCCCACGCGAACGCGATCGCATCGATCTTGCGCCGGACGGGGCCTGCGGATCGCACGACACGCTGCGCGCCGCCGCCGTTCAGGCCGGCAAGTCGGACATTCTGGCGCGCTATGCCGCCGATTATCCGCAAGGTCCGCATGATCAACCGCAATCGATGTGCCCCGCATTCGGTTCGCTGCGCGTGGGTTTGCGCATGCGGCGCACCGCCAGCGTGCTGTCGGGATCGGCCTGCTGTGTCTATGGGCTGACGTTCACCGCGCACTTCTATGGTGCCAGACGCAGCGTCGGCTATGTGCCGTTCAGCTCAGAAACGCTGGTCACCGGCAAACTGTTCGAAGACATCCGCGATGCGGTGCAGGATCTGGCCGATCCGGCACTCTACGACACGATCATCGTCACCAATTTGTGCGTGCCCACCGCGTCGGGCGTGCCGCTGCAACTGCTGCCCGACCAGATCAACGGGGTGCGCGTGATCGGCATCGATGTGCCCGGTTTCGGCGTGCCGACCCATGCCGAGGCCAAGGACGTGCTGGCTGGGGCGATGCTGTCCTATGCCCGCAAAGAGGCCGAACAGGGCCCCGTGGCCGCGCCGCGTGAACGCCCCGACCGGCCCACCGTGACCCTGCTGGGCGAAATGTTCCCCGCCGATCCGCCGGGTATCGGCGTGCTGCTGGCGCCGCTGGGGCTGGCCGCCGGGCCGGTGGTGCCGACGCGCGAATGGCGCGAGCTTTATGCGGCGCTCGATTGCGCAGCGGTCGGCGCGATCCACCCGTTCTACACCGCCAGCGTCCGCGAATTCGAAGCCGCCGGGCGCACCGTGGTCGGTTCCGCGCCGGTCGGGCAGCATGGCACGGCGGCCTGGCTCGATGCCATCGGGCGCGCCTGCGGCGTGGCGCAACACACCATCGATCTGGCCAAGAACACCTTTCTGCCGGCCATCGCCGGGGCCCTGGCGGCCCGCCCGATCAAGGGCCGGATCACGGTGTCCGGCTATGAAGGGTCGGAACTGCTGGTGGCGCGACTGCTGATCGAAAGCGGCGCGGAGGTGCCCTATGTCGGGACGGCCTGCCCGCGCACGGTATGGTCCGATCCCGATCGCGAATGGCTCGAAGCGCACGGCGCCCGCGTGCAGTTTCGCGCCAGCCTGCAACAGGACATTGCTGCGGTCGAGGAATTCGGGCCCGATCTGGCGATCGGCACGACCCCGGTGGTACAGCACGCCAAGCAGAAATCGATCCCCGCGCTCTATTTCACCAACCTGATCTCGGCGCGCCCGCTGATGGGCCCGGCCGGCGCGGGCAGTCTGGCCATGGTGGTCAATGCCGCGCTGGCCAACCGGCACCGGTTCGACCGCATGACGGCGTTTTTCGACGGGGTCGGCACCGGTCATGCGGCAGGCGTGTGGGAAGACATGCCGGTCGATCATCCCGAGTTCAAGGCGCGCTTTGCCGCCAAACGCATCGCCGCGGCCAAGGCCGAAGAAAGCGTGGGGGTGTGACATGACGCTCATCCTCGATCACGACCGGGCCGGCGGATATTGGGGCGCGGTCTATGCGTTCACCGCGATCAAGGGCCTGCAGGTGATCATCGACGGCCCGGTCGGTTGCGAAAACCTGCCGGTCACTTCGGTGCTGCACTATACCGACGGCCTGCCGCCGCATGAATTGCCGATCGTTGTGACCGGCCTTGGCGAACAGGAACTCGGCCGCGACGGCACCGAAGGCGCGATGAAGCGGGCGTGGAAAACGCTCGATCCCGATCTGCCCGCAGTGGTGGTGACCGGATCGATCGCCGAAATGATCGGCGGCGGCGTCACCCCCGAAGGCACCAATATCCAGCGGTTTCTGCCGCGCACGATCGACGAGGACCAGTGGCAGGCCGCCGACCGCGCGCTGACCTGGCTGTGGACCCAGTTCGGGCCAAAGAAAGCCCCGGCCGTGCGCGCGCCAAAGCCGGGTGAAAAGCCGCGCGTCAACCTGATCGGGCCGATGTACGGCACGTTCAACATGCCCAGCGATCTGGCCGAGATCCGCCGTCTGGTCGAAGGCATCGGTGCCGAGATCAACATGGTCTTTCCGCTCGGCAGCCATCTGGCCGACGTGCGCAAGCTGGCCAATGCCCATGTCAACGTGTGCCTCTATCGCGAATTCGGGCGCGGCCTGTGCGAAGCGCTGGAACGGCCCTATCTGCAGGCGCCGATCGGGCTGACCTCGACCACGCTGTTCCTGCGCACGCTGGGCGAATTGACCGGGCTCGATCCCGAACCGTTCATCGCGCGGGAAAAGCACACCACGATCAAGCCGTTGTGGGATCTGTGGCGTTCGGTCACCCAGGATTTCTTCGGCACGGCCAGCTTCGGCATTGTCGCCACCGATACCTATGCGCGCGGCATCCGCCACTTCCTCGAAGACGACATGGGCCTGCCCTGCACCTTTGCCATATCGCGCTGTGCGGGCAGCAAATCCGACAATCAGGCGGTCAAGGCGATGATCGCAACCAACCCGCCGCTGGTGCTGTTCGGCAGCTTCAACGAACGGATGTACATGGCCGAGGCGGGCGGGCGCGGGGTCTATATCCCCGCCAGCTTTCCCGGCGCGGTCATCCGCCGCCACACCGGCACCCCGTTCATGGGCTATGCCGGTGCGACCTATCTGGTGCAGGAAGTGTGCAACGCGCTGTTCGACGCGCTGTTCCACATCCTGCCGCTGGCGGGTCAACTCGACAAGGCCGACGCCACGCCCGCGCGCATGCAGCGCGAACTGGCCTGGGACGCCGCGGCCAAGAGCGAACTCGATGCCATGGTCGAACGGGCACCGGTGCTGGTGCGCATTTCGATGGCCAAACGCATCCGCGATGCCGCCGAGCGCGCCGCGCGCCGGGCGGGCGAAGCCTCTGTCAGTACCGAGCGCCTGGCGCTCGCCGTTCATGAAAGCCGCGACCCATAGGCGCGGCTCGCCTTTCCCGCCGAGCGCGGGTTCACAGATCCTCGCAGGCACTGGGCCCGCGTGGATGCCGTCGGGGAGCGCCAAACACGCTCCTGCCCTCGTCGGGAACAATGGAGACGCAACTATGAGTGATCCAGAAAAGCTGGGACCGGGCACATACCTGACCCCCGAAGAAGCCAAGGAATTTCACAAGCTGTTTGTCAGCAGCTTTCTGATCTTCACCCTCGTGGCGATTATCGCACACGTGCTGGTCTGGAACTGGCGCCCCTGGCTCTAAGACCCGGTCAAAAGGGTCTGGCACCGAAACCTGGGCAGTAAACGAGAAGGAACCACGTTATGTGGAGAATTTGGTTGATATTCGACCCGCGTCGCACGCTGGTCGCGCTGTTTGTATTCCTGTTTGTGCTGGCATTGCTGATTCACTTCATCCTGCTCAGCACCGATCGCTACAACTGGCTGGACGGTCCGCACAAGAAGGCGGTCGCTTCGGCGATGGCCTCACCGGCGGGAACCTGACGGCAACGATGTCGCGCATCCGCGCGAGGTCCGTTGATATGTCGCGCACACGCGCGACGGGGAGCTGACGAGACCGGGCCCCGATACCGGTTTCGTCACTCGCCAACACTCCAATGACAAAAAGACCCGGCCCCTGCCGGGAGGCGGAGACGTGCGATGGCGCTGCTGAGCTTCGAGCGAAAATACCGGGTGCGAGGAGGCACGCTCATCGGCGGTGACCTGTTCGACTTCTGGGTCGGCCCTTTCTTTGTCGGTTTCTTCGGCGTGACGACCGCGATCACCGCGTCGCTGGGCACCGCGTTGATCTTCTACGCAGCCTCGCTGGGGCCGACGTGGAACCCGTGGCTGATCAGCATCGCCCCGCCCGATATCAGTTACGGTTTGCGCCTGGCGCCGCTGCGCGAAGGCGGGTTCTGGCAGATCATCACCATCTGCGCGATCGGGGCGTTTGTCTCGTGGGCCTTGCGAGAGGTCGAGATCTGCCGAAAACTGGGCATCGGCTATCATGTGCCGTTTGCCTATGGCTTTGCGATCTTTGCCTATGTCTCGCTGGAGGTGATCCGGCCGTTCCTGCTGGGCGCGTGGGGCTTCGGCTTTCCCTACGGCATTTTCAGCCATCTCGATTGGGTGTCGAACACCGGGTATCAGTACCTGCATTTCCACTACAATCCCGCCCACATGATCGCGGTGAGCTTTTTCTTCGTCACTGGCGGCGCGCTCGCCTTTCACGGCGCACTCGTGCTGTCGTCGGTCAATCCGGCGCCGGGCGAAGCGGTGAAATCGCCCGAATACGAAGATGCCTTTTTCCGCGACACCATCGGCTATTCGGTGGGGACGCTGGGCATTCACCGGCTCGGGCTGTTCCTGGCGCTGTCGGCCGGGTTCTGGAGCGCGATCTGCATCATCATTTCCGGCCCCTTGTGGACGCATGGCTGGCCCGAATGGTGGAACTGGTGGCTCAACCTGCCGATCTGGTCCTGAGGAGGAGCATTCCCGATGGCACGCTATCAAAACATGTTCACCCAGGTGCAAGTGCGCGGCCCGTTAGAAGCCGGCCCTCCCTTGCGTGACGCCAGCTTCACCCGCACCGGTACCGGTTTCTACAATTACTGGATGGGCAAATTCGGCAATGCCCAGATCGGGCCGGTCTATCTCGGCACGCTGGGCATGGCATCGCTGATGTTCGCCTTTCTTTCGTTCGAGATCATCGGGCTCAACATGTGGGCCAGCGTGAACTGGAACCCGATCCAGTTCGTGCGCCAGTTGCCCTGGCTTGCGCTGGAACCGCCGGGGCCCGAATACGGATTTTCGATGTTCGTTCCGCTCGACAAAGGCGGCTGGTGGCTGATCGCCGGGTTCTGCATGACAACGTCGCTGTTGCTGTGGTTCCTGCGCACTTATCGCCGGGCGCGGTCGCTGGGCATGGGCACGCATGTCGCCTGGGCCTTTGCGGCGGGCATCTTCCTGATCCTGACGCTGGGTTTCATCCGCCCGATGCTGATGGGCAGTTGGGCCGAAGCAGTGCCGTTCGGCATCTTTCCGCACCTCGACTGGACGGCGGCGTTTTCGATCCGGTACGGCAACTTGTTCTATAATCCGTTCCACTGCCTGTCGATCGCGTTCCTCTATGGCTCGACGCTGCTGTTTGCGATGCACGGCGCGACGATCCTGGCGGTGGGCCGCTATGGCGGCGAACGCGAAATCGAACAGATCACCGATCGCGGCACCGCCTCCGAACGCGCGGCGCTGTTCTGGCGCTGGACGATGGGGTTCAACGCCACGATGGAATCGATCCACCGCTGGGCATGGTGGTTTGCCGTGCTGACCCCGCTGACCGGCGGCATCGGCATCCTGCTAACCGGCACCGTCGTCGACAACTGGTATCTGTGGGCCGTCATGCACCACTACGCGCCGGGTTATCCGGGCACGGGCGTGATCGATCCCGCAACTTTGCCGGGAGCACCGAAATGAACCGCATCGATCTTACCAGGACCGCCCTGATGGCGGTCGGCGGCCTCGGCATCATGATGCTGGGCGGGTGCGAACCTGGCCCCAAGCAGACCACGCAGAACGGCTATCGCGGCGCGGGACTCGACCAGATCGTCGATGTGCGGCACATGATCAAGACCGCCGCGATCCCCGATGCGCCCTATCCGCTGCCACCCGATGGCGGGCCCAAGGCGGGCGAGACCTATCAGAATGTCAAAGTGCTGAGCGGGCTGAGCACCGAACGGTTCAACCATCTGATGGCCGAGATCAGCCAGTGGATCGCCCCGCCCGAACAGGGCTGCGCCTATTGCCACAACCCAGAGAACATGGCCTCGGACGAAAAATACACCAAAGTCGTCGCGCGACGGATGTTGCAGATGACCCAGGCGATCAATTCGACCTGGTCGCCCCATGTCCAGAAAGTGGGCGTGACCTGCTATACCTGCCATCGCGGCAATGGCGTTCCCGCCTACAAGTGGGCCCTGCCCACCGGGGCCCCGCATCCGGGATCGATCCTGGGCAATCGCCATGACCAGAACGAACTGAGCCCGGACGCGGCCTATTCCGATCTGCCGACCACCGGGTTTGCCGACTATCTGTACGGATCGAACAATATCCGCGTCTATGGCACGACCGCATTGCCCAAATACGATGGCACCGGGGCCTCGGTGCAGACCGCCGAAAAGACCTATGGCCTGATGATGCACATGAGCAAGGCGTTGGGGGTCAACTGCACGTTCTGCCACAACACGCAGGCCTTTGGCGTATGGAACCTCAGCCGGCCGCAGCGTGCGACCGCCTGGTATGGCATCCGCATGGTCCGCGATATCAACAACACCTATATCAGCTCGCTGAAATCGGTGTTCCCCGACAACCACGACCGCAAGGGCCCGCTGGGCGACCCCTACAAAGTCAACTGCATGACCTGCCACCAGGGGCAGAACAAGCCGCTGGGCGGGGTCAGCATGCTGGCACAGGCCCCGGCGCTGTGGGGGCCGATCCCCGCCTTTGTCAAACCCGGCGCGGCCTCCGCCGCAGCGACGCCGGTGGCTCCCGCATCGCCGGTGCCACTGGCGATGAATGCAACCGCTGCACAACCGGCCATGAAGTGACCATGCGCCCCGCCGCCGCCATGGGCGAGGCGGGGCATGACCCCGGATCGGGCCGCGTATGACGATCCGCGATCATCCGCTGCGCGGCGCCTTGTCGGCGGAAATGCATGTGCGCCGCATGCCGCGCATGGCCGCACCCTGCCGCATGATGCAGGTCGTCACCGTGCTGGGCGAGGCGAACACCGACGACACGCGCGCGCATGTCGAGGCGCTGAAACGGCTGGCCACGGTGATCGTGCCGCTGTCGGCCAAATATGCCGTGCTGTCGATCGACGGGGTGACGCTGGTGTGGGAACGCCATACCGAATTCGCGACATACACCCTGCTGCGCCCCGGCATCAGCGCCGAACCGTTCAACCCGGCCGATTTCGATCCGGTGCGCGACAGGCTCTATGCCGGGATGCCGGGTGAGATCATCCGGTCGACCCAGATTGCGCTCGTCGCCGGGGCGGAATGGGAACCGACGGCGCTCGATCTGCCGCGCTGGTTTGCCGCCGAATCGACCGTGGTGTGCGATGTGGCGGATGGGCTGGCGCGGATTGCATCGGATTTCCGGCTCAACGCCGATGGCTACGGCCGCCTGCTGATCCACGATCGCGGGTTGCAGCACGACGAGCCCGGGCAACTGTTCATGCGCCTGCAGGAACTGGGCAATTACCGCAACATGGCCCTGCTCGGCCTGCCGCTGGCGCAGCAACTGACCCCCTCTGTCAGCCAGTTGCAGGCGCGGCTGGCCGAACTGACCCATGGCGTGTCCGAACGGTCGTCACAAGATGATCTGCTGCTCGACGAATTGAGCTTTCTGTCGGCCGAACTGGCGCGGCTGGTGGCCGAAACGCGCTATCGCATGAGCGCGACGCGCGCCTACGCCCAATTGAGCGAAGACCGGCTGGTCAGCCTGCACATCGGCGGGGTGCGCGGATACCAGTCGCTCGACGATTTCACCGAGCGCCGCCTGATCCCGGCGGTGCGCACCTGCGACAGCTTTTCGGCCCGGCTTGACGATCTGTCGCGCCGCGCGGCGTGGACCAGCGACTTGTTGCGCACACGCATCGATATCGCGCTGGCGCGGCAGAACCGCGATCTGTTGTCATCGATGGATCGCCGCACCGATCTGCAATTGCGCCTGCAACAGACCGTCGAAGGCCTGTCGGTGGTGGCCATCAGCTATTACCTGGTCGCGCTGATCGGCCATGTGCTGGGCGTGGTGACGATCGTTTCGCACGACGTGGCCATGGCGATCGCGGTGCCGCTGGTGCTGCTGCTGGTGACATTTGCCCTGTACCGGATGAAACGCCACATGCTGAAATAGCGCGGGCGCGCCCGGCGCGCCCGCGCGGGGATCAGGCCGCCATCGCGCGCCGGGCCAGTTCGCACATCGACCAGATTTCGCTGAGCGAGGACACCAGCTTGTCGATATCGGCATCGGTGTGCACCGGCGACGGGGTCAGCCGCAGACGTTCAGTGCCGACCGGAACGGTCGGATAGTTGATCGGCTGCAGATAGATGCCGTGGTGTTCCAGCAACCAGTCGCTGATGCGTTTGCACTTGTGCGCATCGCCCACCATGATCGGGATGATATGGCTGGGATTGTCGAGCGTGGGGATGCCCATCGCATCGAGGCGGCGACGCACCTGGGCCACGCGGTCGCGGTGGCGTTCGCGTTCGACGTTGCTGTGCTTGAGGTGACGGATGCTGGCGGTGGCCCCGGCGGCGAGCGCGGGCGGCAATGCGGTGGTAAAGATGAACCCGCTGGCGAAGCTGCGCACGAAATCGCACAGCGCGGCCGAGGCGGCGATATAGCCGCCCATCACCCCGAACGCCTTGCCCAGGGTGCCCTCGATCACGGTCACGCGGTCCATCAGCCCTTCGCGTTCGGCCACCCCGCCGCCGCGTGGGCCATAGAGGCCGACACCGTGGACTTCGTCGAGATAGCTCATCGCCCCGTGCCGTTCGCACACATCGAGGATTTCGGCGATCGGCGCGATATCGCCATCCATCGAATAGACGCTTTCAAACGCCACCAGCTTGGGCAGCGAGGGATCGAGCGCCGACAGCCGCCGGTCGAGATCTTCGGGCGAATTGTGCACGAATTTCTGCACCGGCGCGCGGCTGTGGCGGATGCCTTCGATCATCGAGGCGTGGTTGAGCGCGTCGGACAGGATGACGCAGCCGGGGATGCGCGCGCCCAGTGTGCCCAGCGCCGCCCAGTTCGAAACATAGCCCGACGTGAACAGCAGCGCCGCCTCTTTCCCATGCAGGTCGGCCAGTTCGGCTTCGAGCAGGACATGGCTGTGCGTGGTGCCCGAAATGTTGCGCGTGCCGCCCGCGCCCGCGCCGCAGCGATCGAGCGTTTCATGCATGGCGCCCAGCACGGCGGGATGCTGGCCCATGCCCAGATAGTCGTTCGAGCACCACACCGTCACCGGGCGGGAATCGTCGCCCACATACTGTTGCGCGGCGGGAAAGGCGCCCGCCTTGCGTTCCAGTTCGGCAAAGATGCGATAGCGACCGTCATCCTTGAGCTGCGCGAGTTCGCTGGTGAAATAGGCCTCGTAGTTCATTTGATCTTCCCCGCTTGCTCAAAGAGGATGGCCGGCTTTGCAGGGCCGGCTGATGGTGATGATGCCCATTGAAACAGTTTGGCGTCGCGCAGCGGCAGCACCAGAAACAGGTGTTCGACCACGCCCAGCGCCGCCAGGCCCGCCAGCAGCATGCCGCTGGCCCACGCCCCGCTGCCCGCCGCCGCGCCCTGCCCCGCCTGCCACGCCCGGACGGTGATCGCCGCGCCCAGCACGATCGAGAACGGGAACAGCGGATTGCAACGCGCCTTGTGAAAATAGCTTTTGAGATAGGCGAGATGATCGGGAAACACCTCGTCGCTGAGATTGGGCACGCCCAGATAGAGGTTGAACTTGGCCGACAGCCGCAACACGAACAGCAGCAGAAAGGTCAACGGTGCAATCTGGTTGGGCTGCCCCCAGGTGACCGCAAACAGCACGATCGCCGTTGCCGCAATCGCCAGTTCGTGGTGGATGACTGTCGCGGTGGCCGCACAAAACCGGCGCCAGCCGGTCGCCCCTTCCGGGCATGGCGCGCGATTGGGCCCGGCGACGATGCCCATCAGAAAGCTCATTTCGTGCCAGCCCCAGATCACGATCGCCGCCGCAAACCCGGTATAGGCGCCCGCCGCGCTGGCATCCCCGGCCTGCGCCCACACCAGCCGGATCGCCGCCAGCGCCAGCACCCCGCACACAGTCAGGCTGGTCGCGTAAGTCGCGCGCGGACGGCTGTCGAGCCAGACGATCGCAGCCGTGCCGATGAACCACATCAGGAACGCAAAGAGGAGCGGGGGAACGATCACCAGGCCGGGACCAGCCGCACGGTGGCAGGCGCGACATTGCGTTTGACCGGCGTGAAATAGAGCCCGGCAAAGGTCGCCCCGGCGGCAAGCGTCAACCCGGCGCGCTTGACCGCCCCGATCACCCCGCCTTGGGCCCGGGCCGCATCGATCCGCCCCGCGATGCGCCGCATGCGTTCCAGCCCGGCGCGGAAACGCGGGGAATCGCTGTCGAGCACGACGGGGAACACCTGCCGGCTGATCGTCGAGCAGACGTTGAACACTTTGTGATCGTATTCGGTCGGGTCCATCCCCAGCGCCTTGTGAAAGGCGGGCCGGTTGTGATCGCGCACGTACATCGTGGCATAGACCGACACCAGGAAGAACCGGATCCACAGCCGGTTGACCCCGGTCAGCAACTTGGGATCGGTGCGCAACAGGATCGCAAAGGCTTCGCCATGGCGGAACTCGTCGTTGCACCATTGTTCAAACCAGTTGAAAATCGGGTGGAACCGCAATTCCGGATGCCGCGCCAGATGGCGGAAGATCGTGATATAGCGGGCATAGCCGATCTTTTCGCTGAGATAGACCGCATAGAAAATGAACTTGGGCCGGAAATAGGTGTATTTCTTGGCCTTGGTCAGAAACCCCAGATCGATGCCGATGCCCGCATCCTTCAGCGTTTCGTTGATGAACCCGGCGTGGCGGCTTTCATCGCGGCTGAGCAGGCGGAACAGTTGCTTGATATCGGGGTTGGTCACGCGCCTGGCGATTTCGGCGTAGAGGATGCAGCCGGAAAATTCCGAGGTGAGCGAACTGACCAGAAAATCGACGAATTCCTGGCGCAGACCGTCGGGCAGGCTTTCGATCACGCCATCGAACGATTGCGTGCGCTTGAAATGCAGCTTGTTGGGATCACCCACCATTTCGGCGATCAGCGCATCCCAGTCGCGGCGCACCCCCGACACGTCGATACGGTCCATCGCGGCAAAATCGGTGGTGTAGAACCGCGGGGACAGGATGGTCTCCTTGCAAGCAGCGGCCATCAGGTCGCTGCTTGCCCCCGGTTTGATGTCGGTCATCGCGTTCATGGCATGGCCTCGTCGGTAAAGCTGACTTCCCACAGCTCGGTCATCTCGAAATGGCCGGCAAACTTGGTCCACAGGCGCCCCAGCGTGCTGGCCCGTTCGACCGTCGCCATGCGTTCGATCACGCGGCGTTCGCCAAAGCCCAGGCTGATCGGCGCGCCATGCACATGCACGGTGTCGCCCGGCCCAATCGACACGCCACCCGCCAGTTCGACATGCGCGCACAATTGCCGGTCGCTGTGTTCAACCTCGATCGTGCACGGCGTGTCGAAACGGATGCGGCGCAGCCCGATCATGACACCCCGCCTTTGGGCAACAGCGCCAGAAACGCGGCGCGGTTGGTCGAACCGAACGCGGTCAGTTCGATCGAGCGCCCCGTCGCGGTATCGGTCAGCGACAGTTCGCCATCGCGATAGAGCGCCAGATTGAACGGTGGCCGGTCGCCGATGCCGCGCATCCGCCGATCGCGCGCCAGCCCGCGCATGACCCCCCGGATAAACCCGGTCTTTTGCCCCGGTTCGATGATCGAGGCATTTTCGCCCCGGTCGGTGTCGGCGATCACCACCGCGCCATCGGGGCGATCGGTGAAGCGCAGATTGCGCTGTTCGACCGGCACCAGATGCTGCGCCGCGCGCATCGCCACCGGCGATGCGGCGGCGGGAATATGCGCCAGCCGCACCGTGGCGGTGGCGGTGAACGCAAACAGCACCAGCGCCCCGGCGGTGATCAGCGTGCCGCGCGGCAGCATGTCGGCGTGGCTGTGCGTGCTCATGCCTCGATCGCCTCTGCAAACGCGGGCGCACGCGGCGCGGGCGTGCCGGATAAGACGGCGTGACCCTGCGGATTGACCGCACGGCAGGCGCGGGCAATCTGCGCGGCCACGGCCCCGGCCTCGGGGATCGCGCGCAGCATCGGTTGCGGGGTGACAATCCTCCACGGCCGCGCATGGGGCCACAGCGCCAGGATGCCCAGCTTCGCCGGTCCCGCAATCACCAGCGGCACGTCGCCCGTGCCATCGGCATGGAGCGCCAGATCGACCGCGCCGATCATCTTGAGCGGCAGATTGATGCATTTGGGCACGGCGATGCCGATGCGCAGCACGATCCGCCGGTTGGTCAGCGTATAGACCGTGGTACGCGCCGCCAACAACGCCAGCACATGCAGCACTGCCACGCAGGTCAGCCCCAGCCCGGCGGTCAGTTCGACGCCGAGCCAGGTGCCATGCGCCGACCAGGCCGAAACCAGCGCCCAGGCGGCAAGCAGCGCGAAATAGCCCATGACCAGCCGCGTCCGGAACGCACCGCGTGCCAACGCCCGCCATTGGGGCGATCCCTGCCACACGATCTGTTCGCCCGGTGGCAGCATGCCGGGCAGGCCCCGGATCGGCTCGTTTTCATATTCGTTCACAGCAGTGGCTCCTGCCGATCGGCATTGGCGTAAAGATAGCCGCCGCCGAAATAGGCCTGCACGCGTTCTTCTTCGTACAGCGTGATCTGGTCGGTCGCCTCCAGCCGGGGCACGCCCGCAAACTGCGCAGCGTTGAGCGCGTCGATCACCACCCGGCGATGGCGCCGATCGACTTTGGCCATCATCATCGGCGCCAGCAGGGGCCCGCCTTCGGCGCCCAGTTGAATATAGCGGACCAGCCGGTCGGCCTTGTCGATCCACAGCGTGCTGACATGCCCGGCCACGCGGCCATCGGCACCCACCACCGGCCAGCCGGACAGATCCGAATCCGCACGCGCAATGCTGAACCCGGTGGCCGTGGTCAGCGGCACGATGCGCGGATGGCCCTCCATGTCGAGATCGGGGCGCTTGGCACGATTGGCCCAGGCGGCCGGGCCGATGCCGTCAACCAGCGGGTTGCCGGTCGGCGCATAAGGCGCACCGGCAAAGCGATCGGTCCGCTGTGCGGCAATATCGACCGGTTCGCGGCGCCATGCCGGCGCCGACACCGTGCCATGGCCAAATGGCAGCTTGAACGTCTTGGCCGCCGCGGTGTGCAGCACGCCGCCCACCGTATCGACCCGACCGCTCGCCTCGTCTTCCAGCGGATAGCCTTCGCGGCGATCTTCACGGCGCAGATAGAAGATCAGGCACACAAAGAACGCCAGGAAGGCCCAGAATACCAGCAAGGCGACATCGATCCCGCCAACAAGATTGGGATGCATCAGATTTCCCCTTTCAAATCGGAAATTCGCTGAGGCCGAAACGGGTGCCGGCCGGCACGGGACGGATCGCCTCGCTCCTGACCAACGGGCCAAGCGCAACCAGCGTGGCAAACAGCAGCACGATCTCGACACCATAGACAAACACATAGCCGGTGGACGGGTCGACCAGCGTCGCGCCCAGTTGCCCGGCCATCGCCGCATGCGACACCAGATCGCGGGCAAAGGCACCGATCGCGATGGCCAGCCCCGCGCTGGTCGCCTGCACCGCGCCCCACGCGCCCAGCGCCAGACCGGTGCGGCCATCCAGTGTGTCGGTATCCGAAATCGCCATCGCCGCGGTCAGCGTGCCGACCGAAAACAGCCCGCCGCCCAGCCCGATGAACGTCGCCCCGATTTCCAGTAGCGTGACCGAATGGAGCGGCCCGGCAAACAGCACCAGCAGGAACGCGCCGATCCCGGCCACTCCGCCAAACCCGGCCAGCCGGTGCGGATCGCCCCCCTCACCCAGGCTCTTTGCCGCATAGCCAAAGCCGGTGAGCATCCCCACCGCCCACAGCGCGGTCAGCGCGGTGGTGGCCCCGACCGACAGACCCAGCACTTGCCCGCCATAAGGTTCGAGCAGCACGTCCTGCATGGTGAAGGCCGCCGCGCCCAGCCCGACCGTGACCAGCAGGCGCATCGTCCTGGGCCGCGCGATGAACACCGCCCAGACTTCGCCGAACGAAGGCTGCGCCTCGCGGTTGCGGGTTGCCTCGCGGTTGCGCGGTTCCTGTTTCCACAGCGCGATCACGTTGAGCACCATCGTCAGCGCGGCGGCGCCCTGCACGATCTGCACCAGCCGGGTCGCGGTGAAATCGGCCAGCAGCCGCCCGATCACCAGCGCCGCGACCATCGTGCCGAACAGCAGCATGACATAGAGCAGCGCCACCACGCGCGGGCGGGCCTGTTCGGGCGCCAGATCGGTGGCGAGCGCAAGACCCGCCGTCTGGGTGGTGTGCATGCCGGCACCCACCAGCAGAAAGCCGACTACCGCACCCATTTGCCCGACAAACGCCGGGCCGGTGCCGCCGCCGGTCATCACCAGCAGCGCAAACGGCAGGATCGCCAGCCCGCCAAACTGCAACAGCGTGCCGAACCAGATATAGGGCACGCGTTTCCACCCCAGCAGCGAGGCATGGTGATCCGATTTGAACCCGATCAGCGTGCGCAACGGCGCAAACAGCAAGGGCAGCGACACCATCACCGCGACCAGGCTGGCCGACATGCCCAATTCGACAATCATCACCCGGTTGAGCGTGCCGGTCAGCAACACCGCCGCGATGCCCACCGAGACCTGAAACAGCGACAGGCGCAATATCCGCCCCAGCGGCAGATCCTCGGTCGCGGCATCGGCAAACGGCAGAAAGCGCGTACCGAGCCGGTTCCAGAAGGCGCCGGTCTTGAGGCTTTCGATGCGGCTGATCGCGCCCGCTTGCGGCGCCAGCGATGCCTTCAGGGCAGCCAGATAGCTCATCGGGTCACGATCTCCAATGCGTGGCTGGTGTAGAAACTGGCGGAAATGCGCCGGTTGCGGCCAATCCGCGCACGCGGAATGGCCTGACCGATGGCGCGGCACAGGTGATCCTGGCGCACCGGCAGGATCGCGGGCGATTTGTCGCCGCGCGGAAACAGCCGCCCCATGCCCAGCATCGCCATCAGCAGCGGCGTGCGCGGCGCAAACGTCATCGCGATCGATGCATGGGTGATGTCGGCCAGCCGCGCCAGCACAGCGACACTATCGGCGGGCTTGTAATGGATCAGTGAATCCATCGCCACGACATGGTCGAAATGTCCCAGCGCCGGATCGAGCATGTCGCCCACCCGCCAATCGATGTGCAGCCCCGCAGGTGCCCGGTCGCGCCCGATCGCCACCAGGCTGCCGGCGACATCGATCGCCACCACCTCGGCCCCGCGCTGCGCCGCCTCGACCGCCAGTGCGCCGGTGCCGCAGCCGGCGTCGAGCAGGCGCGCCCCGCGCATGTCGGCGGGCAACCACGACAGCAGCGTATCGCGCATCGCGGTGCGCCCGGCGCGCACGGTGGCGCGGATCCCGCTGACCGGTGCGTCCGACGTCAACTGTTCCCACGCGCGGGCTGCGGTGCGGTCGAAATAGGTTTCGAGGTTCCCGCGAAACCGGTCGTAGGTCGCCGTGGTCATCTTATTCGAACCCCAGGAATTCGAAAATGTCGCGATCCTTCATCGATTTCGCATCGAGCGGTTCGCAGCCCGCCCACAGTTGCGCGGCCAGCCGCTTGTATTCGTGGCAGGCGGCATCGACTTCAGGTGTCGAATCCATTTCGAACAGCGTACATTTCTTTAGCCGCGACCGCCGGATCGCATCGAGATCGGGAAAATGCGCCAGCCGTTTCAACCCGGTGGCGGCGTTGAAGCGGTCGATCTCGTCGGTTGCGGCCGAACGGTTGGCGATCATCCCCGCCATGCGCACGGCATAGTTCTTCGATTTGGCCTGGATCGCCGCCATGATCCGGTTCATCGCGAAAATGCTGTCGAAATCGTTGGAGGCGACCACCAGCGCGCTTTCGGCATGTTGCAGCGGTGCGGCAAACCCGCCGCACACCACATCGCCCAGCACGTCGAACAGCACGACATCGGTTTCTTCGAGCAGATGGTGCTGTTTCAGCAGCTTGACTGTCTGTCCCACGACATAGCCGCCACAGCCGGTGCCCGCCGGAGGCCCGCCCGCTTCGACACACATCACCCCGTTGAAGCCTTCGAACATGTAATCTTCGGGCCGCAGTTCCTCGGCATGGAATTCCACGGTTTCCAGCACGTCGATCACCGTCGGCATCAGCTTCTTGGTCAGCGTGAACGTGCTGTCATGCTTGGGGTCGCAGCCGATCTGCAACACCCGCTTGCCCAGCAGCGAAAACGCGGCGGACAAGTTCGACGATGTCGTCGATTTGCCGATGCCGCCCTTGCCATAGACCGCGAACACTTTGGCGGTGCCGATCCGGTCGGCGGGATCGAGCTTGACCTGAACCGAGCCTTCGCCATCGAGGCCGATGGTATCGCGGTGGCGGACGGGGGGATCGAAAAGTGCCATGATCTGTTCCTTCAGGCCGCAACCGCAACAACACCCTCGAGACGATCCTCGAGCTCATCGCTGGCGGCATGGAGTGCGGCGAGCGTCGCCGCGTCGGGTTGCCAATAGTTGCGCTCGCTCGCCTCGATCAGCCGGTTGGCGACACGCGCCGCGGCGCGCGGATTGAGCGCGGCGATGCGTTCGCGCATCGCCGGATCGAGCACATAAGTCTCGCCGATGCGCTGATAGACCCAGGCATCGACTTCGCCGGTGGTGGCCGACCAGCCCATCGTGGTCGTCACGCTGCCCTCGATCTGGCGCACGCCTTCATAGCCGTGGCGCAACAGGCCCTCGGTCCACACCGGATTGAGGATGCGCGTGCGCGTTTCCAGCGCGACCTGTTCCTGCAACGAGCGGACTTTGCCCGCCCCTTGCGTCTGGTCACCGATATAGACCGGCGCGGTCTGGCCGCCGCGTGCGCGGGTAACGGCGCGGCTGATCCCGCCCAGCGTATCGACATACTGGTCGATCGCGGTGATCCCCAGTTCGACACTTTCCAGGTTCTGATAGGCGCATTCGACCGTCCGCAGCGCCGAGGCGAGCACCGCCGCCTGCCGCACAGGCGCGCCTTTCACCCCATAGGCATAACCCTTCTGGCGCTCGAAACTGTCGGCCAGTTCGTCGGGATCGCTCCACCCGCCATTGTCGATCATCAGATTGACATTGGCGCCATAGGCCCCTTCGGCATTGGAAAACACGCGCAAGGCCGCCGTTTCCAGATCGCAGCCGTGTTCGGCCTGATGCGCCAGACTGTGGCGGCGGATGGCATTGGCAGCGATCGGCTCGTCCGCGCGCGCCGCCAGCAGCGCGGCTTCAGCCAGCATGCGCGTCTGCAGCGGCAGCAAATCGCGGAACACGCCCGACAGCGTGATCACCACATCGATGCGCCCCCGGCCCAGTTGCTCCAGGCTGATGAGTTCGGCCCCAGCCAGCCGGTTGTAGCTGTCAAAGCGCGGGCGTGCGCCCATCAGCGCCATGGCCTGCGCGATCTGGGCGCCTTCGCTTTTCAGATTGTCGGTGCCCCACAGCACCATCGCCACGGTTTCGGGCATATGGCCGGCATCGGCCAGGCTGCGCTCGATCAGCCGCTGCGCCTGCGCCGCGCCATCCTTGACCGCATAGGCGGAGGGCAGGCGGAACGGATCGAAACCGTGGATGTTGCGCCCGGTCGGCAGGATTTCGGGTGTGCGCAGCAGATCACCACCGCTGACCGGCGCGATGAATTGCGCGTTGAGCGCGCGAACCACGCCATCGAGTTCGCCATTGGCCGACAGCGCGGCATCCAGCGCGACCATGTCGGCCAGCAACGGCGTATCCGGCGTGACCGTGCCATCGACCAGGCCCTCGATCGTGCCAGGCGACAGTGCCTCGCCACGCGCCTGTGCCGACGCGGCGATCATCGCGATGCGTTCGGCGCGGGTCGCGGCGGCGCCTGCCACATGCAGCCCCTGCGGGATCAGTTCGCGTTCGATTTCGTAGAGCCGCGCGGCCAGCGCGGCAATATCGCCACCATCGAGATCGAGCGCCGCCGCCTGATCCGCGATCAGCCCGGCCAGCACCGCGATCTCGTCGCTGTCCGGTTCGGCCTGGCGCCAGCGGTCGACCGACGCCTTGAGATCGGCCAGCCCTTTGTAGACCCCCGCATTGGTCAGCGCGGGCGTGAGATAGCTGATCAGCGTGGCGCCCGAGCGGCGTTTGGCCAGCACGCCTTCCGAAGGATTGTTGGCGGCATAGAGATAGATATTGGGCAGATCGCCGATCAGGCGGTCGGGCCAGCATTGCGCGGTCAGGCCGGTCTGTTTGCCGGGCATGAATTCCAGACTCCCATGGGTGCCGAAATGCAGCACGGCATGGGCGCGAAAATCCTCTTTCAGCCAGCGATAGAACGCCGCGAACGCGTGGGTCGGGGCAAACCGGCCCGCAAACAGCAGGCGCATTGGATCGCCTTCGTAGCCCAGCGCGGGCTGGATGCCGACAAACACGTTGCCGAACTGCGCGCCCAGGATGTGCACGCTGGTGCCATCCGATTGCAACTTGCCCGGCGCCGGGCCCCAGGCCGCCTCGATCTCGTTCAGCCAGGTTTCGCGCCGCACGATGGTATCGGCACCGACGCGGGCGTGGACATTGGCCTCGCTGCCATAACGCGCCGCATTGCCGCCAAGGATGCGCGTGCGCAGCGCATCGACCGAGGCGGGCACATCGACCGCGTAGCCTTCGCGCGCCAGCCGGACGAGCGTGGCGTGGAGCGATTCGAACACCGCCAGAAACTGCGCGGTCCCCGCCGCACCCGCATTGGGCGGAAAATTGAACAACACCACCGCAACGCGCTTGTCCGCATTGGCGGCGTGGCGCAGTTCGATCAGCCTGAGCACCCGTGCGGCAAGCATGTCGGCGCGTTCGGTGCAGGCCTGCATCGCGCGCACCGGCCCTGTGGCAGGAAATGTGCAGGCCCGCTGGCAGCCGGTGCAGGCCGTGTCTGAGCCATCCGAGCGCCCGCCGAACACCATCGGCACGGTGCCGCCGTCGAGTTCAGGGATCGCGATCATCATGGTCGATTCGAGCGGCAACAGCCCCTGCCGGTTGGCACCCCAGGCCTGCAAGGTCTGGAATTCAACCGGGTGTGCGGCGATATAAGGCCGGTCTAGCCGGGTCAGGATCGCTTCGGCGGCGGCGGTGTCGTTGTAGGCGGGGCCGCCAACCAGACTGAACCCGGTCAGGTTGACCACCGCATCAACCGTGACGGCGCCGTCTTTCATGAACAGCCCCTCGATCGCCGGGCGCCCGTCGAGCCCACCGGCAAAGGCGGGGATGACATCGAGCCCCTGCGCCTCAAGCGCGGCGATCACCCCGTCATAATGCGCGGCATCACGGGCGAGCACATAAGAACGCAGCATCAACAGCCCGACCGTGCCCTTTGCCCCGCGACGACGCGGCAGATCGGCCACATCACGCGCCATGCGCTGCGCCAGCGAGGGGTGATAGACGCCGACTTCAGGATATTCGCGCGGCAACGCGGCCTTCATCATGCCACGCAGGGCCCGCCGGTCGCCATCGGCATAGCGATCGACCAGCATGCGGATCATGTCGGCCACGTTGTCGTCCGACGCTGCCAGCCAATATTGCATGGTCAGGAAATAGGCGCGCACATCCTGCGCAGTCCCGGGGATGAATTTCAGCAATTTGGGCAGACGGCGCAGCATCGCCATCTGCCGCGCGCCGGAACTGGCGCCGGTCTTGTTGGCACCGCGCAGCTTCTTGATCATCGCCATCAGCCCGGTGGCGGGCTTGTCCATGCGATAATCGCCCATCCGCGTCAGCTTGACCACGTCGCCCGCCGACATCAGGCCGACCATCGCATCGCAGTCGTTCTGCCGCGCCTGCAGGTGCGGCATCACCGCACGGATGTGATCTTCGAGAAACAGCATCGTCATCAAGATGATATCGCCGCGCGCGATATCGGCGCGAGCGGCTTCGAGCGTTTCGGGTTTCTCATCCCAGTCGGCGGCGGCGTGAAACCCGATCGTGACGCCCGATTTGCTGCGGAAAAACAGTTCCTGTGCCCGGGTAACGGCACCCGACAGATGGTTGTCCAGCGTGATGATCACGACCCTTACGGGGATGGCTGAGCTAACGGGCATAATGCGCCTTCGCATCGTAGAGCGTTTCGAGCGTTATGGCGGCTATGCCCAGCTCGGTGGCATAGCGCTCGGTGTTCCGCCGTGCTTTCCCACGCACGAAGAACGGGATTTTCAGCAGTTCGCGCTCGGCCTCGGCGGACCAGCCGCTGGCCGCCTGAACCGGTGCGGCAACGATCTCGGCCGGGGTGCCGTGACCCAGATGCGAGGCGCCGGCGTGATCGCTGAATTCGAAATCGTCGCGGAACATCGTCAGCAGATGTTCCTCCAGCCCCATCACCAGCGGATGGACCCAGGTGTCAAACAGCACATTGGCGCCTTCGAACCCCATCTGCGGCGAATAGCGCGCGGGAAAATCCTGCACATGCACGGGCGCGGAAATCACCGCGCAGGGAATGCGCAGGCGTTTGGCGATATGGCGCTCCATCTGCGTGCCCAGCACGAGTTCGGGCTGCAACGCCTGGATCGCCTCTTCGACTTCAAGATAATCGTCGGTGATCAGCGGCTCGACGCCGTAAAGTCTGGCCGCCTCGCGCAGGTCGCGCGCGAATTCGCGGTTGTAACAGCCCAGCCCGACCACTGTGAAACCCAGTTCGTCGCGGGCGACGCGTGCGGCGGCAATCGCGTGGGTGGCATCGCCAAAGATGAACACGCGTTTGCCCGTCAGATACGTCGAATCGACCGAGCGGCTCCACCACGGCAGGTTCGAGGTATCGAGCACGGCGCCTGCATCGACCCCGGCCAGCGCCGCCACTTCGGCCACGAAATCACACGTTGCGCCGTGGCCGATCGGCACGGTTCGCACGGTTTTCTGGCCGAACTGGCGTTCAAGCCAGCGGCAGGCGGTGTCGGCGATTTCGGGATAGAGGCAGATGTTGAAATCCGCATCGCCCAGCCGTGCCAGATCGGCCGGGCTGGCCCCCAGAGGCGCCGTAACATTGACCGCGATGCCCAGCCGGTCGAGCAGGCGGGTGATCTCGATCACGTCGTCGCGATGGCGAAACCCGAGTGCGGTGGGGCCCAGGATATTGGCGCTGGGCCGTGCGCCCCGCGCGGGCGTGGTGCCCGCGGCCAGCTTGCGCACCAATTGATAGAACGTTTCAGCCGCGCCCCAGTTTTCCTTGCGCTGGTAACTGGGCAATTCGAGCGCGACCACCGGGCACGGCAGGTTCATCGCCTCGACCAGACCCGCCGGATCGTCCTGGATCAGCTCGGCAGTGCACGACGCGCCCACCAGCATCGCCGCCGGGGCAAACCGCGCAAAGGCATCGCGCGCCGCCTTCTGGAACAGTTCGGCGGTATCCTTGCCCAGATCGCGCGCCTGAAAGGTGGTATAGGTCACCGGCGGGCGCTTGCCCCGGCGTTCGATCATGGTGAACAGCAAGTCGGCATAAGTATCGCCCTGCGGCGCGTGGAGCACGTAGTGCACGCCATCCATCGCGGTGGCGATCCGCATCGCGCCGACATGGGGTGGCCCCTCGTATGTCCAGACGGTCAGTTGCATCAGATTTTCAACACATCGCGCCGCCGCAGCGGACGCGCGAACAGCTCGGCCAGATCACCCGCCTGGTCAAAGCCATGGATCGGCGAGAACACCAGTTCGATCGCCCACTTGGTGGTCAGCCCTTCGGCTTCGAGCGGGTTGGCGAGCCCGAGGCCGCAGACGGTAAGATCGGGCCGGCTCGCGCGCACCCGATCGAGTTGCAGATCGACATCCTGGCCTTCGCTGATCAGCGTTTCGCGCGGCAGCAGGGCCAATTCCTGTGCAAGATGGCGCCGGTGCAGATAGGGCGTACCCACTTCGACCGGCACCATCCCCAGTTCGTTGGCCAGAAACCGGGCCAGCGGAATTTCCAGTTGCGAATCGGGCAGGAACGTCACCCGTTTGCCCGCAAGCAGCGTGCGGCTGTGCGCGATCGCCCGCTTGGCGCGTTCGCGGCCCGGCGCGATCACCCGGCGAAAATGCATTTCGTCGATGCCGAATGCCTGCGCCGCGGCGTGGAGCCAGGCCGTGGTGCCTTCTGCGCCAAACGGAAACAGCGCGTCGATCCGCGTGGCGCCGCGATCCTCCAGCGCGCGGGCGGTTTCGCCCAAAAACGGTTGCGCCAGCAAAAAGCGCGTGCCGGGCCCGACCGGAGGCATGGCATCGGCACGGCGCGCGGGAAATGAATGAACCCGCGCAAGGCCCAGTTCGGCAAACAGGCGCGCGAACTGGTCTTCGACCACATCGGGCAGCGCGCCCACGATCATCAGCCCCGGCTGATCGGCTGTATCGGTCGGCAGTTCGGGCACCAGCGCGGCCAGGCAGGCATCTTCGCCTTCGGTAAAGGTGGTTTCGATCCCCGATCCCGAATAGTTGAGGATGCGGGTCGTCCCGGCATGCTTGACCGACAGCCGCGCTGCGGCGCGCGACAAGTCCAGCTTGATCACTTCGGACGGGCACGAGCCGACCAGAAACAGCAGCTTGATATCGGGCCGCCGCGCCAGCAGGCGATCGACCACGCGGTCGAGTTCCTCGTTGCAGTCGGCCAGCCCGGCCAGATCGCGTTCCTCGATGATCGCGGTGCCGAACCGGGGTTCGGCAAACACCATCACCCCGGCGGCCGATTGCAGCAAGTGTGCGCACGTGCGCGATCCGACCACCAGGAAAAACGCATCCTGAACTTTGCGGTGCAACCAGATGATGCCGGTCAGCCCGCAAAACACCTCGCGCTGCCCGCGTTGCCGCAACACCGGCGCCGCAGAGCAGCCGGGCCGTTCGGCGGGCAGCGCCGGGGTCATGCCGCTACCGCCATCGCCGGGGTGCCGGGCCCGGATTGCAGGCGCGCCGCGCGCAGCTTCAGGATGAACTGCGTCGCATTGATCACATAAGTCGCATAAGCGGTCAGCGCGATCAGCATGCGGTCATGCTCGGTGCCATAGCCGCCGATCAGCGCCACCAGATAGGCGGTGTGCAGCGCCAGGACGAGCATGCTGAACACGTCTTCCCAGAAGAACGCCGGAACGAACAGCCATTTGCCGAACACGACCTTTTCCCAGATCGCGCCGGTGATCATGATCGTATAGAGCGCGCAAGTCTTGACGATGATCGATGCCGTCGCGGCGGCGGCGCCGTGGCCCGTGGCAAGATAGCGCAGGACCAGCGCCAGGCTGACCAGAAACACCATGAATTGCAGCGGCGCCAGCACGCCCTGCACCGTGGTCCAGGCCGTCGAGTCGCGACGGCGGCGTTGCTCTGGTGTGTAGAGCGGTGCCACGCTTTCGCGCCGCTCATCCGGGAAACGCGTGTCTGAGAATGGTGGGTTGTTCGCCCGCATCGCCTCTCGCCTGCCCTCTTGTTGTCGGCTCCAGATTATCCCCGCCTCGACAAGTGTCAACTGAAATTGACGTCCATTTTTTTTGACACTTTGCCCGGCAATGGCGGCGTATGCCTGTTGCCAGTTGCCGACAACAGGCATACGCTGCGAGTCGCACAAGACGCACCAGACAAGTCCGGCTCCGGCACGTCCGGCGTAAACAGCATTAAAATATGTCGGTCAGGCGGGGAGAGCCGGTGATGGCATCTATGAACCGATATGTTGCACATGCCCCGATGCCGAGCGGCCATCGGGTAGAGCGCCGCCCCGTTCCCGAACGCATGAGCCTGACCGCATTTCGCGGACACATTGACGCAGAATATGCACGATCACTGACAACCCTGATCGAAAGCGAAATCATCCCGCGGATGATGGTGGCGCATGCCCCTGCATCGCATGGCGGCATCCTGCCCAGCGGCGACAGCCCGATCGGCGCAGATGAAATCGAGGCGTTTGCCCCGCTGGTGATGCAGGTCGAAGCCGACGAATTGCTCGATATCGTCGAACAGATGCTTGCGCGCGGTGTGGCGGTGGCCGCGGTGCTGGTCGATCTGCTGGCCCCCACGGCGCGACTGCTGGGCGAATACTGGGAGCAGGATCGGGTCGATTTCGTCGATGTAACAATGGGTTTGTGGCGGCTGCAGGAAGTCGTCCATGAAATCTCGACGCGCCTGCCCGAAATGCGCCAGTCATCGAATGGAGCCCATCGCGCGCTGTTTTCGCCAATGCCCGGCGATCAACATAGCCTGGGCACGGTCATGATCGACGAAATCTTCCGGCACGAAGGCTGGCAAACCGAACGCTTGTGCGAACCGCAATCCGCCGATCTGCTCAGACACGCAAAGGACGACTGGTTCGACATTATCGGGTTGACCGTCAGTTGTGACTGCCATATTGGCCCGGTTCGCCTGCTTATTGCTGCACTGCGGAAGGTCTCCAAAAATCCGCGGGTCTGCGTAATGGTCGGGGGAAGGGTTTTCAGCGCGGATCCTGATCTGGTCGCGCAAGTCGGCGCCGATGGCACTGCGCCGGATGCAAAGGCTGCACCGCAGGTTGCCGGCGATCTCGTCCGCGAACGCGAACGGACCGCTGCAACATAACGTTGACTTTCGTTTGGAGTGCGTCGCTCGTCGATGAGCCAGCAATTCGCCCCCTTCCGGAATACGGCCTTCACCGCACCTGGCGCCTCGCCCGGGCATCTCCCCGCTAGTGTCGCCGCGTCGCTGCTTGCGGCAGTGGGCGATGTAACCTTCATACTGACCTGCGACGGCACCATTCTCGATGTCGCCGTGTCACAGGGAGATCTGGCCAATCTAGGTTTTGCCGATCTGATCGGTGAATCCTGGATCGATGCGTTGACGCCGGAAAGCCGCAACAAGGCCGTCGAAATGGTCGCGGCCGCCAGCGGTGCGGTGCCCCCACGCTGGCGTCAGGTCAATCATGCGGCGCCCGGCGGCGATGTGCCCGTACGATACATGGTGCTGGCGCTGGGTGACAGCGAGCGGCTGGTCGCGATCGGCCGCGACATGCGCGCGGCAGCCGAAATGCAACAGCGGCTGTTGCAGACACAGCAATCGCTTGAACGTGACTATATTCGCCTGCGCCAGGCAGAAACCCGCTATCGCCTGCTGTTTGACATGGCGACCGAGGCCGTGCTGATCGTCGATGGCCAGACCCGCCGTATCCGCGAGGCCAATCCGGCGGCACACCGCCTGCTCGATGCGCGCGAAGGCACACTGGTGGGCAATCCGGCCAACGCCATCGTCGCCAGCGAACAGCGCGACGATCTGGTCGCCTATCTGGGGGCTGCCGAAGCCACCGACGATCTTGAACCGATCATGCTGCCACTGGCCGATGGGCGTGGCGAGGCGCGGTTTTCCGCGCGCCTGTTCCGCCAGTCGCGCACGCCGATGCTGATCATCCGGATCGAGCCTGCAACCACCGACGACACCGCGCACCGGTTCGACAGCACCCTGGGCGATGTGCTGGAACGCATGCCCGATGCCTTTGTGCTGGTCGATCGCGATCTCAAGGTGCTGACCGCCAACGCCGCCTTTGTCGAACTGGCGGAAATGCCTTCCGCCGACCGGGTCACCGGGATGTCGCTCGGCACCTGGCTGGCGCGTCCGGGCCGCGATCTCGATCTGATCGTGGCGCAGTTGCGCGAACACGGTTCGATCCACAATGTCGCGACGATCCTGCGCGGCGCAGCGGGCGCTCAGGAAGAGATCGAGATCTCGGGCGTGATCGCATCGATGGACGGCAAGGATTGCTTCGGGTTCACCATCCGCAATGTCGCGCGCCGGTTGCGCACTGTCTCTGTCACCACCCGCGATGTGCCGCGTTCGGTCGATCAGTTGACCGAACTTGTCGGACGCATGTCACTAAAGGACATCGTGCGCGAAAGCACCGACCTGATCGAACGCCTGTGCATCGAGGCGGCGCTTGAATACACGTCTGACAACCGCGCTTCGGCGGCGGAAATCCTGGGGCTCAGCCGCCAAAGCCTCTATTCGAAGCTGCACCGCCATGGGCTGGCCAACACCACCGCGGGCGACAATTAAAACAAATTGTACACTTCCGGGTGTAAATTAGGTTTGACGGATCGGGGGTCCGGGGCTTAGCCTTCGGGGATGGACCGATCGGGCACCCTTTCCACCGCGACTCCCCTGCCCGCCCCGCGCGATGTGCTTGAACTGCTCAAGCCGGTCACCTGGTTTCCACCGATCTGGGCGTTCATGTGCGGCGTGGTATCGTCCGGTGTGCCGCTGGCCGATCGCTGGCCGTTTCTGCTGGCCGGCGTGGTGCTGACCGGGCCGCTGGTGTGCGGCACCAGCCAGGCGGTCAACGACTGGTTCGATCGCCATGTCGATGCCATCAACGAACCGGCTCGGCCGATCCCTTCGGGCCGGATCGCGGGCCATTGGGGCTTGTGGATCGCCTTGACCGGCACCGCGCTGTCACTGCTGGTGGCAACCCTTGCCGGGCCGTGGGTGCTGGGCGCGACATGCATCGGGCTGATCTGCGCCTGGGGTTACAGCGCCCCGCCCTTCCGGTTCAAGGTCAGCGGGATCTGGGGCCCGGCGGTCGTGGCGCTGAGCTATGAAGGGCTGACCTGGTTTACCGGCGCCAGCGTGATGGCCGGTGCACTGCCGCCGACGCATGTGCTGATCATCCTGGCACTCTACAGTTTTGGCGCTCATGGGATCATGACACTCAACGATTTCAAGGCGGTGGAGGGCGATCGTGCCACCGGGCTGCGCTCATTGCCCGTCGTCCTGGGGGTCGATCGGGCGGCGCGCGTGGCCTGCGTGGTGATGGCCGCACCGCAGATCGCGGTGGTCGCGCTGCTGGTGCAGTGGGGGCATCGTGCCGATGCAGCGATCGTCGCCGGGCTGCTGGTGGGACAGATCGGGCTGATGCGGCGCCTGCTCGGCGATCCGCGCGCGCACACGCCGTGGTACAATGCCACGGGAACCACGCTCTATGTGTTCGGCATGCTGGCCTCGGCCTTCGGGTTGGGCGGAGCAAGCGGACTGTGACGCTGCGCCCGCTCGGCTGGTCGGGGATTGTCCGGCTCGGTCTGGTGCAAAGCGCCATCGGCGCGATGGTGATGCTGGCAACCTCGCTGCTAAACCGGGTGATGGTGGTCGAATATGCGCTGCCCGCAGCACTGCCTGCCGGTTTGGTCGCGTGGCATTATGCGGTGCAAGTGTCGCGCCCGGTGTGGGGCCATGGGTCCGATCGCGGCGCGCGGCGAACCCCGTGGATCGTGCTGGGCATGGCCACGCTGGCCACCGGTGTGGTCGGTTCGATCGGCGCGCTGGCCTTGCTGGCGGCCCATTCGGCATGGGGGGTGATCGGCGCCGTGTTCGCCTTTTCGATGATCGGCGCGGGCGTCGGAGCAGCGGGCACATCGCTGCTGGCGCTGCTGGCCACGCGGGTTGCGCCGCAACGGCGCGCGGCGGCGGCATCGATCACCTGGATCATGATGATCGTCGGCATTGTCGTTACCGCCGGCGTGGCCGGGGCCCTGATCGATCCGTTTTCCCTGCCGCGCCTGGCCAGAGTGGTCACAGGGGTGGTCGCCACCGCCTTCGTGGTGGCCATGCTGGGCGTATGGGGCGTAGAGGGGCGCCCGCCTGCGCCCGTGCCCGCTGTGGATGATGCAGACCGGCCCGGTTTTGGCGCGGCGTTGCGGACGATGATGGCAGACGACGATGCACGCCGGTTCACCCTGTTCGTGTTCCTGTCGATGTTTGCCTATTCGATGCAGGAACTGATTCTCGAACCGTTCGCAGGCCTGCTGTTCGGCTTCACGCCGGGGCAATCGACCCAGTTGGGCGGGGTGCTGCATGCGGGGGTGCTGGGCGGGATGATCCTGGTCGGCGTGGGCGGCAGTGTGGTGGGCAAACGCACGGTCGAAAGCATGCAAGTGTGGATCGTTGGCGGATGCGCGGCATCGGCGCTGATGCTGGTCGGGCTGATCCTGGCAGCGCGCATGGGGCCCGGCTGGCCGCTGACGGCCAATATTGCCGCGCTGGGCCTCGCCAACGGGGTGTTCGCGGTGTCGGCCATCGGCGCGATGATGGGCCTGGCGGGCGCCGATGGCGGGCATCGCGAAGGCATTCGCATGGGCGTGTGGGGTGCGGCGCAAGCGATCGCCTTTGCGCTGGGCGGGCTGATGGGCGCGATCGGGCTCGATCTGGGGCGCGCGCTGATCGGATCCACGTCGCGCACGTTCATGATCGTGTTTGCAGTGCAGGCACTGCTGTTTGTGGTCGCCGCGTCGCTGGCGCTGCGCCGACCGGTGCGCGGCGCGCAGCCGATGCCGTCTGCCGCATGAACGGGATCTACGACTGCGTGGTGGTTGGTGGCGGTCCGGCCGGGGCCACCGCCGCGACCGATCTGGCCCGCGCCGGGCATCGCGTGCTGCTGCTCGACCGTGCCGGGCGGATCAAACCCTGCGGCGGGGCAATCCCGCCACGATTGATCCGCGATTTTGCCATCCCCGACCATCTGATCGTGGGCCGCGTGGTCGGCGCGCGGATGATCGCGCCGTCCGACACGGTCGTCGACATGCCGGTCAACCGCCATGGCGGCGACGCGTTTGTGGGCATGGTCGATCGCGAACATTTTGACGAATGGCTGCGCGAACGCGCCGTTGCCGCACAGGCCGTGCGCCGCACCGGGCGGTTCGAACGGATCGAGCGCGATGGCAACGGCGATGCGACGGTGGTCTACACCACTGCGGACGATGGCATTGAACGCCGCATCGCCACACGCTGCGTGATCGGCGCCGATGGCGCGCGTTCGCGCGTTGCGCGGCAGGCCCTGCCGGGGGCCGAGGCGATGCCTTGCGTGTTTGCCTATCACGAAGTGATCCGCTCGCCCGCGCAAGGCGACGCCCGGTTTGATCGCGCGCGCTGCGATGTGTTCTACCAACACGCCCTGTCGCCCGATTTCTATGCCTGGGTGTTCCCCCATGGCGACACCACCAGCGTCGGTGTGGGCAGCGCGCAAAAGGGGTTTGGCCTGCGCCGCGCGGTCGGCCGGTTGCGCGCGCGCGAAGGGCTGGATGCGTGCGACACGATCCGGTCCGAAGGCGCGCCGATCCCGCTGCGCCCGTTGCGCCGATGGGACAATGGCCGCGATGTGCTGGTCACCGGCGATGCCGCCGGGGTGGTCGCCCCGGCTTCGGGCGAGGGAATCTATTATGCGATGGTGGCAGGGCGCGAGGCCGCCAGCGCGGTCGGGGTGTTTCTGGTATCGGGCAACCCCCGCGCGCTGCGCCAGGCCCGCCGTCGCTTCATGCGCGCGCATGGCACGGTGTTCCGGGTTTTGGGGATCATGCAGTATTTCTGGTACCATAGCGATCGCCGCCGCGAACGCTTTGTGACCATGTGCGAGGACCGCGACGTGCAACGGATGATGTGGCCCGCCTATATGAACAAGCAACTGGTCTATTCCAGTCCGCTTGCCTATTTGCGCATCTTTGTGAAGGATATGCGCCATCTGTTGCAGACCGCAGGGTTTGCCGGATGAACCGCGCCTGGCTGTTCCCTGTCATCATCGCCTCGCTCGCCGCCGCGATGGTGGCCATTCTGGGTGCGACGATCACCGATCTGGGCCCGTGGTATCACGCGCTGGCGCAGCCGCGCTGGGCCCCGCCCGATGCCGCCTATGGCGTGGCCTGGACGGCGATCTATGCGTTTACCGCGCTGGCCGGGGTGACCGGTTGGCTGGCCGCGCCCACCGGCCGTGAACGCGAAGCGCTGGTCGGGTTGTTCGCGCTCAACGGCTTTCTCAATATCGCCTGGAGCCTGTTGTTCTTTCGCCTGCACCGCCCGGATTGGGCCATGGTCGAATCGATCGGGCTGTGGCTGTCGGTGCTGGCGCTGATCCTGGTGATCTGGCGCCGATCGATGACCGGCGCGGTGCTGTTGCTGCCCTATCTGCTGTGGGTCACGTTTGCAGGCTATCTGACGATGACCGTGGACCGGCTGAACGGACCGTTTTCCTGATCTGGCTGTTCGCCACTGGCCACGCCGTCGATGTGGTGCTGGCGGTCATCGCCATCGAGCTGGTGTGGCTGGTGGCGCGGCTGCGCTGGCCGATGTTGCGCGCGGTGCTGTGCCTGGCGCCGGGGGCGATGATGTTGCTGGCCCTGCGCGCGGCGCTGGTAGGGATGGACTGGCGCTGGATCGCGCTGTTGCTGCTGGCGGCGTTTCCGCTCAATCTGGCCGATCTGGCATGGCGCCAGCGACAAGGATAGGGGGGCCCGACAGCACACACCGCCGGGCCCGTCCGATCAACTGTTGGCTTTGAGATAGGCGATCACGTCGGCGCGCTTTTGCGGGTCGGACCAGCCGGGGAAGGACATCTTGGTGCCGGGGACCACGCGCTGCGGATTTTCGAGATACTGGAACAGCTTTTCCTGGCTCCAGGTAATACCGCTCGTCTTGTTGGCGGTCGAATAGGCATAGCCCGCAATCGATCCCGCCGGACGCCCAACCACGCCATGCAGCGAAGGGCCGATCTTGTTCACCCCGGCCTCGATCGCGTGGCAGGTCGTGCAGGTCACGAAATCGGCCTTGCCCTTGTCTGCATCGCCGGTGAAGCTGGCGAACTTGGCGCCGCTGATCGTCTCGACATTGTCTGCCGCCACTTTGGCCGCAGGGGGCGTGGCGCTGTCGGCAGCGGCCGCCGACGTGGTTGCCGCCGCAGGCGCGCTGTCTGCACTGGTGTCGACCGTATCGTCTTTCTTGGAACATGCCGCCAGCGCCAGCGCCGACACCGCAAGGCACAACACCACACCACCAACCCGAATTTTCGATTCAGACTGCTTCATCTCGATCTCTCCACTCAGGACCTCATCCCAGGTTCCGACTATCGACCCGCGACGAACAATTGTCCATTATTGTTTACATTCAATCAACTCGACACACGCTTTCTGGACGCATCGCATCGCGCGGGGAATGGCGGAATTACACCCAATCTCCGCATGACATACCGGATCAGTATCGAGCTCGCACGGTGACATTACGGGCAAATTGACACAAATTTATGTCCATCTTCTGCGCGCCGTTGCGGTCAAGCAGCCTCAATCGCCTTGGCACGCAGCATTTGCGCCCAGCCCGATGCTTCCGACAGCATCACCAGCGATGCGTCGAGGCAGGTTTCCGCCAGAAGCTGCGAGGCGAGCGGATCGTCTGGCTTGATCCGCCTAGCCTGTTCGCGAACAGCGGCCAGATCCTCGATGATTTTTTCCGAACTTTCCGCCAGCGACTCGAACTCCTCGTATGCCTTCATGCCGAACGCTGCTGCAGACAAGGCGGGCGCAACGGCCGATACCCAGCCGAGAAACTGGACGATTGCCGGCACATCCGCAGAAACCGCAAGTTTTTCACCGAACTGGCTCTCCCCATACAGCAGGGCGATTTTTGCGAACACGCACAGCATGGTCAGCCCAAACAGTGCGCTGCCGCCACGATCGAACCACGCATTTGCACCGCTGCATTCGAGTTTCCGGCGAACGTGGAATTCCAGTTGGCTGCCAATCATCGCATTGATCAGGCGTTCCTTCTGGCCTGCTACGGTGTCGGCCAAGGCGCCACAGGGCAGCGGCGCCGCGCGCACATAGGCCGCCACCAGCCATGGCACCCAGCCACCCTTTCCCGCCACGGCAACCTTGCGCATGCGGTTGAACGGCAGGCTCCAACCCAGGGGCGCGAGGAACGACAAAGGGCGAACAAGTTCGCTCAACAGACGGTAATCGACATAGCGCCGGTGCCAGCCAAGGCGCCCGTTGAGCAAAACCAGCACGGCAATGCCGAACAGAGCGACACATTCGATGACGCTGGCGATGCGTTCAGCGGGATTGTAGCCGACATCGATCACCGCCGAAATCAACGCGATCGCCCCGAAAATCGAAATAAACAGATATGATGTGCGATACCTATATTGATACGATTCCGACAACTGTGACGACAGGCTTCGCGTATTGACAAATCGTGACGAATTCCACGGTTTGGAGAGGCACTTGACCAGATGCGAATCCCCCCACGTCTGCCTGCGCCTTGTATAGCCATGGTCCAGGTCCTTCGCCGTGGGGTGTTTTGCCCATACCCGGCGCAGCAAGCCGATGGCACCCGAATGGAACAG
Source organism: Novosphingobium sp. FSW06-99 (assembly GCF_001519065.1). GTDB lineage: Bacteria > Pseudomonadota > Alphaproteobacteria > Sphingomonadales > Sphingomonadaceae > Novosphingobium. The sequence continues at coordinate 53,624 of NZ_KQ954254.1, read as the reverse complement.
CCAGATATTTGAGGCGCCATGCATCTTCTCATCGAAAAAGGCGCCCATCGGATCGGACACTTTCTCTGCGAGATAGCCTTTTTCCATGGCGGCGGGTGGCGGCGGTATCACCGTATCGTCGACCAGCCTGTTCAGCGCTGCATGGGCGTGTTCCGGCGCGGTGTCTTCGTGCAGTGCGCGCGCACTGGTCCACAACACGGGCTCTCGCATCCCGAGACTGTCGATGCACCACACCGGGATACCGGCGTGCAGCGCAAAGCGCACGATGTCGCTCGCCCCGCCGCGCCCGCCCGACTGCGCTTCCCTGGCCCAGATTACCATCAGCACGTCACAGTTGCGCGCGACCATGCGGCCAACCGCTTCATAGCTTTCATGGCGGCAGTTGGCCTCGGCAGCATCGCCATCGATCACCAGCGGCGGCGTGGCGGCCTGTTTCAGCAGAGCCGCGAATTCTGCGGCGGATTGCGCCTGGTCCAGACCATCGACCCCGCCGAAAGTTGCCTCATAGGAGCCCTGGTCGAACGGGATGACCACGCGAAGTTCAACCGCCAGATCGCTGTCGACAGTGTTGTCAGCCAGTTCCAGCACTGCCCTGGCAAAGACCCGGTCGGCGCCATCGGCCAGCGGGGAATAACAGGTCATGCGCGACGACTGGGTGGCATCGTAACAGTGCCGGACATCAGGCGCCTTGCGCGCGATCAACAACCGCGCATGGATTTGCGCGAGAACGGCCCGCACTTGCGCCTCGATACGCGATCGTTCAGGCGTCCCGCCCGGTGGCAGCTTGCGCGCACCGCTGATGGCCACGCGAAAGGCAAACGCCGGTCGGCGCGTGTCCTTCAGGGCGTCCCTATCTGCCTGTTCGATCATGATATGAGGTCTCGCGGTTGTTGGCTGGCATGGACTTTGGCCAATCGACCTATGCTGCCGCTGGCGCGGCGAAGCGGTCTGGCAAAAAAGCGGCGCCCACGTCTTTGCACGATGCTCTATTCAATTCGTCTGCCAAGTGCGATCCACACTGCCCAAACCAGGCGAAAGACAGTGATGGTCAGCAACGTCATACCGGCCCATTCGACCCCGTCATCGATGACATAGAAGGCCGATGGCTCGCCGCCCATGATAACCCTGGCAAAGGCAATGATCGCTCCGGTCATGGCGGAAATGGCCGTGCAATAAGCGAAATCGGATTCAAAAAAGCGGTCGATGTAGCGTTCAAGATCACCGGCGACAATTGCCCGGCGCAGTTGGTGCAGCGACCGCACCAGCAAGACAAAGCCGAATACCAGCAAGATTCCGGTCCATTCCAGTCCTTTGCTGTCATCGTCGAACATTTGCGCGAAATAGAGCAGACCCCAGACCAATGCCGTCATCGCGACCGACCCTGCCAGCAGGCGATAGACGCGCAGCCCGCCCGGCAGGCCAAAATCGAACAGCACGCGCGACAGTCCCAGCCGTTCGTCGATGTGCGTGATGGTCGGCCCGATCGTTTTCCGCAGGCGCGCCCTGTCTGCCACGCTCTTGCGTTCGCCGATCGCCTCGTTCAGCTTGAGGATAGCGGGTTCGCAGAGATCTTTTTCATCCCATTGCATCAGCGATTCGATGTGCATCTCGCGTGCGAAGTCGGGCAGCAGGTCGCTGCTGAACGGTTCATAGCGGACATTGAGCAATTTGCCCCGGTCGGCGGCGGCCTGCGCTTCGGCAAGAACCCATTTGCTTTGCACCGAATTGGGTGTCCAGACGACCACAACCGCTTCGGCATTGCTTAGGTTTTTCTCGATGATCGCCTGAAAATTGTCGCCACTGCGCAATTGATCGTCCCACCAAACCAGATGCCCTTGCGCGGCAAGCGCTTTTTCCAGAGGCTTCAGTCGGGCCTTGTCTTTCTTGGAATAGCTGATGAAGACCCGCGCCATGGTTCAGTCGCAACGCTGTGCGCTGAAGGCCGCGGCATATTCCCCTTCCGGCGATGTCAAAGTCAGTTGCAGGATAAAGCAGTGGCGGCGACCGCCAGAGCCCGCAATCCAGCTTGAGCTCAGATCGGGCGAGATAATGAAATCGGCATCGAGATTGCCCGGCGCAAAAATCCGCGCGGTACCGGCGGCGACAATGCGATTGCGGATCTCGTTGGAAATATCTTCAACCCGGGCACCTTCGTCATCGCTGTTGTTGCGCGTGTCACCAATCACCACACGCGCCTTTTTGGCCCCTTGCAGTTTGGCCTGAAACACTGTGCTAGCCAGCATTTTTTCGGCGGATTCATCTGCAAGCGCGTTGAGCGTATCAAGATTCAGCGCGCGCGCCTCTCTGCCTGCGACAGGTGTCGCGCACAGGGCCGCCGCCACCAGCGCCATGCCCGCCATCGACACGTTGCGCCACCTCCGGTCGGGTGCTTCACGCATGGGTATCGATCTCCAGTTTGCCATCGATCCACAACCGCCGCGCGCTGTGAACGGTGATCTGCCCGTCGACCGCCCTTGCATAGACCACGGTATGGCTTTCGCCCTTGGGCACCTCGACGCGTTGGCTGGCCAGCCGTTGCCCCGCTTTGCCGAGTGTACCCAGCGTGATGCTGGTGGCGGCGGCGGGCAAGGCCACCCGCGCCACATGAAACCGTCGCGGCAGGCTGAGCCAACTGCGTGTATCGGCATGTGAAGCCAGTTCCTTGCCGCCATAAAGCACATCGCCAAGCGGACCGAACTTGTGCGCCGCCTTGCCCTCCATGTACGAAGCGACCAGACCGACCGTCACGTCAAGCGTCAGCAGCGGCACGCGATCCTGTTGCGATCGCATGCGGATCGCCTCGAAATCGCCGATCGGGTCAAGCACGGCAAGACGCGCCGACCCGACGTGCACATCGATGGCTTCAATCGGCGAGGCGACCGGCGTAAAGATCGGCACCCGGACCGGCAGCAACTGGCCGACCAGGCCCAGCACGAAAAACAGCTCGCGCCGTTCAGGCGCAAAGCCTTCGCCAACGATGACATGGACAACACGTTCGCCGTTCGGCACACGGGCGCGCTTCATCGCCGCCGCAGCGGCACTCAATTGCGACGAACGGCCACACAGCGCGACAGCATTTTCATAGGCAATGCGCGAATTGTCGCGCAGCGCATCCTGTTCACGGCTGGCAATTTCCTGAATCACCCCGGCCAGATAATCGCCCAGCGGATTGACATAGGCATTCGGCACGCGCCCCGCATAGCTGTCATAGGCCTTGAATTCGCCCGTGAAATCGTTGAGCGTCTGGTGCTCGGTAGCCTGCTCGTCCCTGGCCGCCTGGTCTTTTGGCGGCGGCTTTTTGGCCTCGTCGGCGTCCTGCCTGGCCAGCTTTGCCTTGGCCTCGTCGATTTCCTTTTCGAACCGGGCCTTGATTTCCTGCTGAAAGTCGATGCAGCGGCGCGCCACGTTATAGCAGGTCGGCTGCCCCTTCATCAGATGCGCAAGGGCAAGATAGTTGAGTTGCAGCACCGCCTCGTAATCGAGCGGGTGATAGGGTGCGAGTTCTCCCTGCCCGGTGACTTTGCTGCCGAACCAGCCAAACCCGCGCCCCAGGGTATGGCCCAGACCTTTGGCGTGATCTTGCAAAATCTCGGCTTTCTTCAGGTGATCGACAGCCTCGTCGAGCTGCCCCGCTTCGAACGCGATTAGGCCCAATTCGACATTGGCCAGAAAAGGATCGCTGGTCAGCACCGCATGATGCGCCTCTGGCAGGGGCGCCTTGACGTCGCCTTTGGTTTCGGGCGCGGTGCCCGAACCGGTGGGGGTGGGTGCTGCGGGAGGTACGAAGGCCTGGATCGCATCGGTATAATCGGCGGTGGCGATCATCACGCGAAGCGGTTCAAAACGTTGTGAATAACCGCCGGCAAACAGGCCCTGTTTGCCGGGCTTAAGCTTGTCGGCGGGCTTTTTCTGGGTCGACGCGGCGTCCTTGCCGGCATCGGGCTTTTTGCCAAACAGGCTGCCCAGCGAAAGCTGGGCATATGCCGCATGGGGCAGACCGGCCGCGATCAACCCGCCCAGCATTGCCCTGCGCGACAGGCGCAGCACCATCTTTTCGTTGCGCATCAGAAATGCAAGCCTTCGTCGTGCGCCGGGGCTGCGCGGTCCGCGGGTCGCGGAGCGCGATGGGTGACCCGATGCGGTGCTGCCCCAGGCGCCAGCGCGTCGGTCCGACCGCCGCCGCCGGTCAGCACGATATCCCCCTCGCGCGCCGATGACGTGCCCTGCAACTGCGCGGTGCTCAGCGTCGGCTGGACGCTTTGCACGATGGCCTCGCCAGCGGGGATGCGCACCCCTTCGTGGACCGCGCCGGTCATCTTGTCGACGATCGGGCTGCCAACATGAAACAGCGACAGGCGTGTGCCCACGCGCATGCCGACGTCCTGTCCGCGATCAAGCACGATCATCTGCCCGCTGACCTCGACCACCTGGGTGGGAAAAAGCATGACCAGCAAGGCACGCGCGGCGGCCTGCGCCACCTCCTGCGGCGATCCACCACTGACACTCGTGGTGTATTTCAGCACGCCACCGGTGCTGGTCACGCGTAAGGTGCCGCTCACCGCGGTGGTCATATAACTGGAGAGGTTTTCAGTCACCCCGCCGGCCGAGATCGTCCGGTTGTGGCGGCTGCTGGCGCTGGAAAAGCTGCCCGAGACGAGATAGTTCGAGGTGGCCATGCCCTGAACCCCGCCCGCATCCTGATCGCCCGAGCTCTGGGCATTGAGATCGCGTTCCGCGACGACATTCTGCATTTCGGCACGGGGGATCACGGTAACGCGCGGATCACGCGCCAGCGCAGCCGAAATCAACTCGCCAAGCTGGTCGCTGTCACCCGAACGCCCCTCGGCGCTATAGTTGATGTCGTCCACCGCCAGTTGCACTTTATGGCCCGCAGCCACACCAGCACGGGCCAGCTCCTGGGTTCCGAGCGGGACGTCGGCCGTGCCCCCGCCGCTGCCCGACCCGGTCATAGCCACCACATCGCCCTGTTTGAACGGTCCGCCGCTGGCAACCGTGCCGTAGGATTTCAGGGTGTCGATCCCGCTGATTGTGATCGATCCAACCGGGATGCGTTGCTTGCCAAGGCTCCGTTGCGCGCCGTCGACACCCCCGCCGGAAACATCGTCGCCGACTTCGCGCAGCACCGGATAGACCGCGCCGACCCGAACGCCGTCGTTGCTGCCGCGATCGATCGTGAACTGGCCATTGTTGGCCAGCACCACGCGCGCGGGTGCGGCCTCGTTGACGAGCCATTCGACCACGGCCTGCGCCACGCGCCTGTCGACTTCGACAGCAATCGCCGCAGAGGCTTCGGAAACATCGGATTCGACGTTGGTTTCGATCAGCGGAAGTCTGAGAGGCACGTTCCGGCTGATCGCACCGGGCAACATGATCTCCTTCGAATCGGAAAATCCTTTGCCACCAACCGCAAAGACTTCGACATGGACGATCGGACGGGCCGAAAGCTCGGCATGGACCTGCGGCGTCGACTTGTCCCCGGGCAGAATGCGAACGCGCAGATCGGGTTCGGTGACCGCCACCGTCAGCACATATTGCGCGTCAAGATTGTGCGCCATCGTCGCCAGCGTCGGATCGCTGACTTGCGCCCGCGCAGCCGCCCTGGTCGCACGCTCGGTATCGCTCACTTTGGTTGCCGGACCGCTCGCCTTGCCGCCGGCCGACGCCAACTCGGCGTCACGCGTCTGGTGCAACTGTGCGAGCTGGCCCGCGACCAGCCCGCCCGCAATCGGGTTGAACAGATGGCTGTGGCGCAGAAGATCGCTTATCGACAGGGCGATCCCGTCGCCCATCGACGACTTGAGCAACTGCAATTGCAGATTGCGATCCTCGTGGGTGTCCGATCCTTGCGTCCGATCGACGCCTGCCGCCTGCCCGGTCGCCCTGGCATCCCTGGCCTGGTTTGGCGCGGCATCCTTGAGAATATCGGTCGTAAATTTCTTGTTCTGCAATTTGAGCTGGTCGGCAGCGGTGTTGGCCACAATCGCATCGGACAGCAGGTCCCGGCTGAGGATCATGATGCTGGGCACATCGCGGCTTTGCCGGGCATAGCGATCGTAGAGATTGCGCCCGGCGACACCCAGCGCCATCAGGCCCATGATGCCCATCAGGGCGCCTAGCACGATCAGGCTGCGCTGTTTGGATCGGATCTCGATCATCACTCAGTTCCCGCCCTCTTCCACAGGTTCTCGCACGATGTCCCCGGCAGTGGCGGTGCTGCTGACTGGCGTTATTCGGGCAATAGACAACTTGGGAAGGACTTCGATGACTTCGGCCTGGCCGACTTCGTGTTCGTCGTAGCCAAGCACTTCGTGTGTGACCGGATGAATGATCGCGCCGCCGCGATGGATGACCCGCAGCACTTCGCCGATGCGATACCCGGCATCTTCGCCCCGCGTCAGGAACAGGCGGTCGCCATCGCGCTGGGCCACGAAGACCGGGCTTACCTGATCGAGGATGCGCTTGGCAAAGGCGCGGCCGACGGTCTGGCACAGCGCAATATAGGCACTCGATCCGGCATCGAGGTGAAGTGCACCATTGTCTCCGACGTATTCGCCGGGATAATAATCGTCGAGGCGTTCCGGCGTCGAATAATGCGCCTCTATCGGAATTCGTTTGCTGACCGATGCGTCACGCGTATCGATCACGGTAACGAACATCGTTGCACTACCATTGACTGAACGCAGCACTTTTGTGCGCATATGCGGCGCCTCGCGCAGACGCATGTCGAGCCTGATCGAAGTAACTACTGGCTCCATGATGTAGCGTGCCCTGGAAAATTTCAACGATTGTCCATGGGCCCGCTTCAATTCGGCAATCATCGGTTCGATCTCGCGCCGGTCGCGCGTCGGCACAGTAAACACCCCGGTTGCTTCGAGTGCGGTTTCCAATTCGCGCGTCAGAGTGTCGGCAGAATAGAAAGTTGGCAGGCTCGATTGCAGGGTGGAATCGACTTGTACCGTTTCGACTACTGCAGAAATCTTGGCCGTGCCATTTTCTGCCGCGTAGGAAATATTACATGAAAAACAATATGTTAATATCGCAAATTGGATCATGTATCGGCTGATATATTTCAACATCATGACGATTCCGATCCAGTATATGAGATGATCTTTCGCGAATCGGAAAAATCATCGCTATCCTGAATGTCTATTTTTTCGAGGTCAACCGACCAGTTTCCCCAACAGACGGCAATTTTGATTCCGGGCTGCCTGTCAGCCCCTTTAGCACGGGGCCAATTTAACGGTCAGCATGGACCTCGACCGCCTCATTTCGATCGAATACGCCTGTTGGATTCATTTTATATTTATTGGAAATACCAGCGACCCGATTCCGGAATTTTCAGCCTCCTTTTTAGAATCGGGTATATTTTTCCCCATTCGCCACGCAGACGTTGTCAAAGCGAGGCATTTTTTGCTTGGAGAGATGTTTTGTGCAGTAAAAAGCCGTTGTATTACCGCAGTGCGGCAATCTGCGGCAGGCCATGAGGATCGTCAGATTTCGCGTTGACCCGTTCCGAAAAGACCAGGGCGCCGTTGCGAAACTGCGCAACGGCGGATTTGCGCTATGGGGTTGATCTGGTCGAGGCAAAGGCCTCCGGCGCTATGCCTGGGCCGGGGCACTTTCCGCCGCCGCTTGCGGTGCCAGTCGGCCCAGCAGCCCGATTGTCAGGCCGAACCAGATCAGCCCCAGCACGGTGGCGACGATCACCTGGCGGAAATCTTCGGCTTTTTGCAGCGCGGGCGCATTGAACACGGTCACATAGAGCATCGTGCTGGCATTGCAGAACAGCGGCAGACGCCCGGCAATGACCAGAAACAGCGCCACGATCATCAGGCCCAGCGCCGCCAGAATCAGCGGCACGCTGGCCATCGCCGCCCCTGTCTGCAACAGATAACTGAGCGCCGCGCCGGTCAGACCGCCGACCACCGCCGGGGCGAGTGCGCGCAAATCCGAATGGGTGACCGACGTCCAGTACCACAACAGTAGAAACCCGGCATAGACCGGCACCACATGCAACACGGCGCCGATCACCACAAAGCCGGCGATCAGCACGACGGCGATGACGGTAATCACCAGCGCTGTCATCAGGGGTTGGACCGGGGGCGTACCAGGAACGACGGACGCATCTTGCATCGAACTCTCCACCTGTGGCGGGGCGATACGTGCCGCCCGGCCTTCGTCGTGAAAGCTCGACCAGCGCGGCGGGCTTGTCAATGGGCCGGTTTCACCCGCACCACCGGTCTGCTAGGCGTGGGGCATGATTGCCCAGCTCGAACCGTTTCACGCCATCGCCATATCGACGCTTGCGCACCGCCTGGGTGCCGAAGGTCGCTCGATCATCCACATGGAATTCGGCCAGCCGTCGACCGGCGCCCCGGCGGCGGCAATCGCCGCCGCCCATCAGGTGCTCGACACCGATCCGATGGGGTATTGGGAAAGCCATGCGCTCAAGGCGCGCATCGCGCAGCACTATCTGGAAACCGACGGCGTGGCGATCGATCCGGCGCGGATTGTGCTGACTTGCGGGGCATCGCCCGCGCTGGTGATGGCGCTGTCGCTGGTCGGCGGCCCCGGCGCGCGGATTGCCTTTGCCCGGCCCGGCTATGTCGCCTATCGCAACAACGCACGGGCGCTGTTCATGGAACCGGTCGAGATCCCCTGCGGCCCCGAACAGCGCTATCAATTGGACGCCGCTGCGCTCGCCGCACTCGATCCGGCGCCCGGTGCCGTGATTCTGGCCAGCCCCGCCAATCCCACCGGCACGGTGATCGCGCCCGACGAACTGGCGCGCATTGCCCAGGTCTGCCGCGCGCGCGGCATCCGGCTGATCGCCGACGAGATCTATCAGGGCATCACCTTTGGCGCGGTCGCGGGGTCAATCCTGGCGCACGATCCCGACGCGCTGGTGGTGAACAGCTTTTCCAAATATTTCAGCATGCCGGGCTGGCGCCTTGGCTGGCTGGTGGTGCCCGATGATCTGGTCGATCAGGCGCGCGCGCGGATGGGCAACTTGTTCCTGACCCCGCCGGTGCTCAGCCAGAAGGCCGGCCTGGTCGCGTTTGACGCGCGGGGCGAACTGGACGGCCATGTCGCGACATATGCCCGCAACCGCGACTTGATGCTGGCCGCGCTGCCCGCGCTGGGGCTCGATCGCATCGCCCCGCCCGATGGCGCGTTCTACATCTATGCCGATGTCGGCCATCTGACACAGGACAGCCTGGGTTTTGCCATGCGCCTGCTGGAAGACACCGGTGTGGCGATCGCCCCGGGGATCGATTTCGACCCGGTGCTGGGCCACCGCTTCGTGCGGATCAGCTTTGCCGTGGCCACCCCGCTGGTCGAAACGGCGATCGCGCGGATGATCCCCTGGTTCGCCGCGCAAATGGCCGCCGCCGGATAGCAAAAGGGGCGGGCAACCGCTGGTCGCCCGCCCCTTTCATGCCTTTGCCGGTCTCGCGTTACAGTGCGATCGAGATCGATGCCCGCACGCCGTAGGCGACGCCCTTGTCGGTGCCGCGTTCGACATCGGTGCCGATTTTCCAAGTGTAATCGAGCCCACCCTGCATGATCGACAGGTTGCCGACCCAGGCCGAAGGCAAGTGCCCGCCGTTGATCGAGAACACGTCACCGGTTTCGAACGTCGCGGTGGTCGTGCCCAGTTCGCCCGACAGCCAGCTACGACGGCCCGCTTCGAGCGAAACCCCGAACGGACGGCCTTCGTGGCTGCTTGGCCCCGAAGTCCATTGCGCAGCCAGCGTGGTGGTGGCGGTGGTCTGCGTATCCACGCGGCCACCCACAGTCAGCGCGATCGGCGTATCGCCGCTTTCGATATAGGAGTTTTCTTCGAGGCGGTCGTATTCGAGCACCGCGCGCGGACGCAAGTTCCAGTGTTCGTTCAACGCCACGGTGTAGGATGCACCGCCGTTGAAGGCCGCCGACCAACCGGCCCAGTGACCGGCCGCGTTGTTGGTGAAGTTGGTGGTGGTCACCGAGGTCTGCGTGGTGGTGGTGTACGAACCGTAGAACGTGCGCGTCGAGTTGAACGTTTCACGACCGACATTGCCGCCCGCCCAGACATAGAACGGTCCGGCCGACTTGCGCCAGAACAGGCCCAGCTCGAATTCGCCGGTCTTGACGTTCTGATAGGTCGCGGTCTTTGCCGAACCCGTCAGCCAGGCAAACTGGAAGCCGATATTGCCAACCGGCGTGACCTTTTCATAACCCAGCGACAGACCGCCGCCGCTGTCCTTGAAGCCCGGCGTGTCGCCGAACGTGCGCGTGCCATGGAACACGATCGGTTCGAGCCAGGCCGAGCTGTCGCTGATCGAGAACATCGTCGAATCGTCGTCGAAATGCTTGTCGGCAATCCGCGTGGCGCGCGTCACGATATCGAACCCGCCACCCGAGTAATCGGGCAGCAATTCGTTGAACCGGCCGCGCAAGGTCGGCGTGTCATAGACCGCCAGCAGTGCCGCCTGGATATTGCTGTTGTTGGCCGCATCGTTGAGGATGCCGTTGTAGGCAGCCGCCTGCGCAGTGGTCAGGCCCAGTTGCGCGGCGGTTGCTTTGGCCAGCGTGACGTAGACATTGTTGGCATCAGTGCTCACCGACGCATTGAACAGCACGGGCAGGTTGAACGATTCGCTGGTCAGGTTGCTCGCCCCGGTCAGCGTCGTGGCCGTCAGCACGTCGTATTTGCCGGTCACGTTGGTCAGCGAATTGATCGTCAGCGCGATTTTCGAGCCGCTGTCGAACTGTGCCGACTTGGCAATCAGTTGCGATGCGGTACCGGTGGTGCCATCGATATAGACACCGAGCGACGCCCCCGAAGAAACGTGCAGCGCGCCCACCGTGCTGGTGGTGACCGCATTGGCACCGAACGTGCCGCCGGTGACATTGACGTTGAAGTTGCTGCCGTTGTTGACCGTGCCCAGGAACGAGGCGTTGTTGTTGATGGTCAGCGTGCCGGTGCTGCCGAACAGGTTCAGATTGCCGTTGAACTGGGCATAGTTGTTCAGCGTCATGGTCAGCGAGCCACCGGCGGTGCTGTCACCGACGTTGATGTTGCCGACCCAGCGCGTCACGTCGCTGGCGGTCACCGTGTCGGCGCTGCCTTCGCCGAAATAGGTGTTGCCCGTCACACCGCCGCTTTCGATGTTCATCACGTTGGTGCCGCCGCCGAACAGCACATCGCCGGTGATCCCGGCATAGAGCGTTTCGGTCAGCGGGTTGTACCCGGTGGCGGCTTCATCGTTGGTTTCGTTGGTCTGGTTGGTGACCGTGTAATTCTGGATCAGCGTCGTGCCGGTGTTGTTGTGCGAGAAATCCAGCGCCGCAGCGGTGCCGTCGGTCGAACCCGACACAGTGACATAGCCCTGGTTGGTGAACGTCTTGACCGTGCCCGACAGATCCTGAACGCCGTAGAGATTGCCGGTCGCTTCCTGGCTGGCGGAAACCTTGATCGTGCCCGAATTGAAAATCGTGCTGACATTCGAACCCGCGTTGATCAGGATCGCCGTGGCCGATGTATCGACGGTCGAGGCGCTGACCGTGCCATAGACTTCCATCCCGCCGGTCAGCGTGACGTTGCTGCCCGGTGTGCTCGAAGTCGACGGATTGCCGATGATCACGGCATAGGCGGCGGTCGAGCTGTAATAGGCGTTGGCCGAGATCGAGCCGTCGATCCCCAGTGCAAAGCTGCCGCTGTTGGTGTTGGGGTTCAGGCTGCCGTTGTCGGTGTTGGCATTGGCGCCGATGGTGATGTTGGTTTCATCGCCGATCTGCAGCGCGGCGTTGTTGCCATAGGAGGTGATGCTGCCGCGATTGGTGTCGCTCGACGTCGAGGTGGTCGGGGCGTTGATCAGGATACCGCCGGTAACATTGCCTTCGATTTCGACCACCGGGGTGCTGCTGGGCGAAAGATAGGCGGTCCCGGTGAGAGTGCCTCCGTTGAGCGACGAACGCGACAGCGTCAGCGAGGTGCCGCTGGTGTCGGTATAGGTGTAGGAATTGCTGATCGCGCCGTCGATCAGGATCCCCGCCGAACCCATGACATCGCCAGCCTGGACATAGCCCTGGCTGCCCGAACCGGTCACCGTGATCACCCCGCCGATGGTCACATCGCCGGTCGCCGCGGAATTGGTCGCGGTGTTGGCGGTCACCGTCGACAGATAGACACCATAGCTGTTGTTGCCCAGGACGGTGATGTTGCCTTCGGTGTTGAGCGATCCGTTCAGCACGCTGTTGATTTCGATCCCGGCGGAATTGTTGCCGTCGATCGCGATCGAGCCGGTGTAGGTGTTGGAACCGACCGTCGTTGCACCGCTGTTGTTGATCGTGCCATTGATCGTGCCGCCGGCCGCGCCATAGATGCCATAACGGCCGCTGACGCCCGATACCGCGCTATAGACGATACCGTTGTTGATCGTCGCCGGGGTGAAATCTTCCAGCGAATAGATCGAACCCAGATTGGTGACAGTGGTGGTCACCCCGGTGTTGATCTGGATGCCGATCGCGTTGTTCTGGGGAGCCGTCGCGACACCTGCATAGATGATCCCGCCGCCGTTGAGCGTGGCGGTGTTCGACGAATCGACGGTCACCGCCGCAACCCCGGATGTCGCACCGGTCGGTGAGGTCAGCGTGCCGGTGCCCGAAATCGTGACATTGCCGGCGGTCGAGGTGTTGAGCGTGGTGGTCGTACCGGTTGAAACCGTGGTGTCTGCCAGGGCAGGGGTCGCGGCCAGCAGCCCGGCTGCACAGGTGAAGGCAACCGGCGCCGCCGAAGCCAGGAATTGCGAAATTTTGCGCTGCATCAGCATTGAGTCATCCGGCAATGGGTCCGTCGGCATGATGCCTGGTGGACCGTGGTCTGGTTAGCGGATGGCTGGCGTAGCCGTCCCCCCGCCCGTCGAAATGGTACTGCCCCCCCGTGCAACCGGCCTTTTGCTCCTGATCGTGGTCAGGGGCCCGAAACCCGGCGCAAGGGTGCTAGAATGGCTAACGTGGATAGTCGGAAAACCCCGCAAGGCAAGCCGGTCAAAAAAAGAACATCACTCGGTTCGCCGTAAATTTGATGTTCATCCGCGCATTGTCAGCACAAACGCGGGCTGAATTGGGATTAATCGGGGGGGGTGGAGCAAACCTCTTGCGTGGTGAAACCATTCGATGACTGTGGTCTGCGAGAACCGGCCCGGTCGTGGAGCCCGTGCGGGAACACCGCCGCGAGAGGCCGCGCCCACGTGTGCAAGCGCTCTTAGGCCAATTGGCGAAACAGGGCGAGCCCGTTTTCGTTCGGTCCACGATCCGGCACAGATCGACGATGCGACACTGGTGGCAGCGGTCGGCGCCGGTTCGGTCGAGGCGTTTTCCGTCCTGGTGACGCGGCACCGCCCCGCGCTCCACCGCCAGGCCTTGCGCATGCTGGGCGATGCGCATGAAGCCGAAGACGTGGTGCAGGACTGTTTCGCCCGGCTGTGGCAGAACGCGGGCACATGGCAACCGAGCGGCGCCGGGCTGGTCGGCTGGCTGCACCGCGTGACATTGAACTTGTGCTTTGACCGCAAGCGCCGTCATCGCGTGACCACCACGCCCGATCTGCCCGACATCGCCGACGAGGCGCCGCTGGCCGATTGCATGATCGAGGCGGAACAGGCCTCCGCGCAGATGGCCGCGGCGTTGCGCGCGCTGCCCGATCGCCATCGCACCGCGCTGATGCTGTGCTATTACGATGGCCTGTCCAACGCAGCGGCCGCCGACGCGCTGAATCTGCACATCAAAGCGATGGAATCATTGCTGTTTCGCGCCCGCCGCCAGTTGCGCGACATTCTCGTCACGCGGCAGGTTGGGGTTACCGAATTGCTGGCTGCGACGCGCTGATCGCTTGAAGTCCGCACCGGCCCCGCTCCCCCACCCGACCACCCATAGGGTGCTATCGTAGGGTGGTCGGGTGGGGGAGCGGGGCCGGTGCGGACTTGTTAACGTCCAACGCTCAGCCCACCGAAGGCGGTTGCGAATTGACGCGGCCGGTGCGTTCCAGCTTGCCCCAGCCGATGCCGAGCCCGGCGGTGGCCGCACCGACCGCGCGGATGACCACGCCATACATCAACTGGCGATAGACAAACCGCTGGGTCAGCAGCAACAGCGCCGGGAACCGCTTTTCGCGCACGTCGAGGCGAAACGCGATCCAGCCGCAAGCGAGGTCGATCGTGGTAAAGCCGATCCAGTAGAAACCCATGCGCAGCACGTCGGTCTGGGTCTGCGCCCAGCCATGCTGCAACACGCGCACCCAGGTGCCGATGATCGACACCGCGAGCGCCAGATCGATCAGCGGCGAGATCATCGCAAACACGATCTGGAACATCCACGCCTGCGGCATGCCGACAAAGGCCAGCCCCGACGGCGCGCGTTCGGAGATTACCGAGCGATGCTTCCACAGGCATTGCAGCGTGCCATAGGCCCAGCGAAACCGCTGCTTGCCCAGCGCGCGCAGCGTTTCGGGCGCCTCGGTCCAGGCCACCGCGTCTTCGTCATAGGCGACTTTCCAGCCCTTGCGCTGGATCGCGATGGTCAGATCCTGGTCTTCGGCCAGAGTGTCTTCGGGATAGCCGCCGACATCTTCGAGCGCGCTGCGGCGCCAGGCCCCGACCGCGCCGGGCACGACCATGATCGCATCGAACCGGGTCAGCGCGCGGCGCTCGATATTCTGCGCCGTGACATATTCGACCGCTTGCCAGCGGGTGACCAGATTGACCCGGTTGCCCACTTTGGCATTGCCGGCGACCGCGCCGATATCCGCGTTGCGGAACCAGCGCACCAGCCGCGCGATCGTTTCGGGTTCGAACTGGGTATCGGCATCGAGCGCCACGACGATCTCGCCACTGGCCACCGCCAACGCGCGGTTGAGCGCGCTGGCCTTGCCGCCATTGGCCATGGTCATCAGCCGCACCCGCGATTCGGTGCCGAACACCGCTGCGACAATGGCGCTGGTGCGGTCCTTCGACCCGTCGTCGGCAACGATCACTTCCATCGGGTGATAGTTGCTGGCGAGGATCCGGCGCACCGATTCCTCGATCACCCGTTCCTCGTTGTAGGCCGGGATGATCACCGAAACGAGCGGGCGCCACGGCCCTTCGGGCGCATCGACCGGCGGCTGCATCGCCTCGTCCCGGCCGGCGAACAGGGCCAGCCCGGTCAGGCTGAGCGAACGGATGACGCCCAGCGCGATGGCAAAGAAAAACGTCCAGTTCAGCCCTGCCAACAGCCCGGCCAGCACCACGAAGATCCCGACATCGAGGCGCACCGCCGCCAGGTCCCAGCCCGCCACGATGGGCATCACCGCATCGCGGTCGAGCCCGGCCAGTTGCGATGCGGGCACGAACGTATAGCCATCGGCGCGCAGCTTTTCGATGATCCGGGGCAGCGCCAGGACGGTCTGGCTGCGGTCGCCGCCGCCGTCGTGCAGTAGCACGACATTCACTGTGCGATCGGGCGTGGCCTGTTCGACCTGGTTGATCGTGCGCTGAAAAATGTCGTCGGCGGTGCGTTTCTGCCAGTCGCCCGGATCGCCGTGCAGGCCGACAATCGTATACCCTTGTTGCTGGGCGATCAGCGCGGGCCCCAGTTCATCGGGCGTGGACGGTTCGGCGTCGCCGAAATAGGGCGCGCGGAACAGCCGGGTCGATCGCCCGGTATAGGCCTCGATCAGCCGCTGTGTCGCGTTGAGTTCGATGCGGATGCCGGTGTCGCTGACATCGGCCATGTTGGGATGGGTATAGCTGTGGTTGCCGATCTCGAAGTTGTCGGCCAGTTCGCGTTCGAGCAGCTTGCGGTTTTCCACGCCGTTTTCGCCGATCACGAAGAACGTGCCCGGCACATGGTACCGTTCGAGCACGGCCAGGATCTGCGGGGTATATTTCGGATCGGGGCCATCGTCGAACGTCAGCGCGATCTGCTTTGGCTTATCACCCGTCCGCCGCACGACATAAGGCGTTGGCAACTGATCGTAATTTTCATCGACAATCAGCGCCGAGCGCGGGTCATAGCGCAGCGTGCGGCTGCCGCCCTGCGGCACCGAATCGACACGCAGAATCTCGCCATTGCCTTCGATATCGACGTTGGTCATTTCGCGCAGCGGGCCCAGATTGGGGCGCGCGCCGCCATGCTGACGCCAGCTCGACAGCGCGGTCCAGAATCCGGGATCTTCGGAACCCAGCCGCCACAACGCGACCGAACCGATGCCGAATTGTCCCAGCACCTGCATCTGGTTCCAACTGGTCGCCGCATCGATCATCCACACATCGTGGCGGGCCACCGGCGTGGCGGGATTGGGATCGCCGTCAAAGGCAAATCCGGCATTGCCGCTGACTTTGTCCCAGTTCGGGCGCGTGCCCGAATCGAGTGCCGACAACCAGGCTTCTTCGATCGTCAGCGGGTCCGCCTCGCCGCCGTGCCAGTCATAGGCATAGCTGCCCAGCGCAACGACCACCTTGTTGGCCGGGACCCCCCTCAGCGCATCGCCCAGGTGGCTGACAAACCAGTTGTTCGACGCGATCGGGCCGGGCGTGCCGGTCATGTAGTGTTCGTCATAGGCCATCAGCACGACTTTGTCGGCCACCTCGGCGAACGCACGCGGGCTCCACGTATCGTCATCGATCGGCACGGTCACGGTGACCAGCTTGTGCTTGGGCGCCAGCCGCGCGCGCAATTCGACAATGAACTGGCGTTCGAGTGCGATCCCGGCCTTGGGCATCGTCTCGAAATCGATCATCACCCCGGCATCGCCGTTGGTGTCGAGCGCGGCATCGATGCTGCGTTCCAGCGCGGTGCGCCGGGTGCGGTCGGCCAGCGCGCGGGTGGTCCCCGCCCCGTCCCAGGTGCCGTTGTCGATGTTCTGGATCACGTCGATCACCAGCGGGCGGCGGATCTGCCCGGCCAGCACGCGGCGCATACGCGAATCGTCGGTCGCGTTGAAATTGCCCTGATGGTCGAGCGTGAACAACGTCGGGGCAACCCAATCGAGCGTGGCGGCCTGCCGCTTCAGGCTTTCCACCGCGCCTTCGCCGAACGGCGAATAGAACCCGATCGTCAGATTGTCGGACTGGCGCGCGGCGCGCACGCGGCCCGGCCGGAACAGCAGCGTGATGCGCCGCGACAGCCGCCCGACCTGGGTCCGCAACGGCAAAGGCTGGGGCCGTTCAAAGCCGAGCTTCAGCGGCTGGGACGCGGGAACCGTGGCAACCGTGGTGGCAAAGGCCAGCGCCGTGATGATCAGAACGGCAATCGCGGCAAACACGATACGGCGTGTCCAGCGGCGCCTGCGGCCAGTGGGATCGAAGAAAATCGGACGTTGCACAAAGGTCCCCGGGGTTTGACCCGCAGGCCTATAGCACCGACATCACGCGAATGCACAGACCCTCGGGACACAGCGCTGGAACGCAGGCCCGCTGTTCAGCTTTTCCGAACGGTTGTCCCCAAGACTTTCCCCCTGCCCCGGCGCGCGGATCGGCGCTAAATGCCAGCCATGACAACACGCCAACCCGTATTCTTCCTGTCGCACGGCGGCGGTCCCTGGCCCTGGCTGGACGGCGAATTCCGCCGCGACTTCGACTGGCTGGAGGCTTCGCTCAAGGCGCTGCCCGCGCAATTGCCCGCTCGCCCGCGCGCAGTGCTGGCGGTGTCGGGCCATTGGGAAGAACCGGGGTTTACCGTCTCGTCCGCGTCGCAGCCGGGCATGGTCTATGACTATTTCGGCTTTCCCGAACATACGTATCACATTTCATACCCTGCCCCGGGTTCGCCCGAACTGGCCGCGCGGGTGGTCGATCTGGGACAAGCGGCGGGGATCGCCATCGGCACCGACCCGGCGCGCGGGTTCGACCATGGCACGTTTTCGATGATGCAGCCGATCTATCCCGACGCGCAAGTGCCGGTGGTCAGCCTGTCGCTGCGCCAAAGCTATGACCCGGCGGCGCATATCGCGCTGGGCCGCGCGCTTGCGCCGCTGCGCGATGAAGGCGTGGTGATCATCGGATCGGGGCTGAGTTATCACAACTTGCGGATGTTCAATCCGCAGGCGGCGGGGCCCTCGGCGGCATTCGACGGCTGGCTGCGCCACACGCTGACCGATCCCGATCCGGCCCGGCGCATTGCCGCGCTGAACGCCTGGGAGCGCGCGCCTGCGGCCCGCATCGCCCATCCGCGCGAAGATCACCTGATCCCGCTGATGGTCGCGGTCGGCGCGGCGGGCGATGATCCGGCCGCGTGCATCTATTCGCAGGACGACTTGCGCGGCGGGATCACCGTTTCGGCCTGGCGCTTTGGCCAGGATACCACGCCGACCGGGTTCGACCGGCTGGGGATGGCGCTAGCCACCTAAAGCACGGTGGCAGGCCACCAGCGCGCTGGCCACATCGGCGCGCGCCGCCAGCAGGCCACGTGCCGCATCGATGCGGCGGGTTTCGGCAACGACCAGTTCGAACTGGCTGATATCGCCCGCGCGCTGGCGGGCGCGGGCTTGCGCCAGCAAGTGTTCGGCGGTCGCGTCGGCGGCCATGCGCGCGGCCAGCCGGCGGCGTGCCGCAGCCAGCGTGACAAAGCCGTTCTCGACTTCGCCCCCCGCCGACAGCACGGCGCCGCGATAAGCCGCCAGCGCCTCGCGCTCGGCGCCGCGGGCACCGGCAACTTCGGCATCGATGCGCCCGAAATCGAACAGCCGCCACCGCAGGCCCGCCGCCCCGGTGATCACATTGGCCGAATTGCCGCCCAGCAGTGCCAGATTGTTGCTGGAAAACCCGAACAGCCCCGACAGGCTGAATTTCGGCCAATATTCGGCCAGCGCCGATCCGATGCGCGCATGGCTGGCGCGCAGGCGTGCCTCGGCCAGTACCAGATCGGGGCGCTGGCGCAACAGATCGGCAGGGGTGCCCGCCGCCGGTTCGTCGGCCGTCGGCATCGGTGCCGTATCGGGCGGGCCGTCCAGTTCGGGCAAGTCGGTCCCGGCAGGGCGCCCGATCAGGATGGCGATGCGGTTGCGCGCGATGACGATCGCGCTGTCGGCATCGGGCAGCACGGCATCGATTGCCGCCAGCGTGGCCGCCGCCTCGTCGCCATCGTGGCGCGCGGCATCACCGCGCACCACCCGCGCATCGACCAGGCTTACCTGCTGATCGGTCAGTTCGCGTTGATGCAGCAACAGCGCCCGATCGGCGCGCGCGTGGCGCCAGGCCAACCAGGCGTCAGCGATGGCCGCTGCAGTGGCCAGTTGCGCCGCCGCCAGCCCGGCATGCGCGCCCTCGGCATCGGCCTGCGCAGCGTGTGCCTGCCCCGCCAGGCCCCCGGCAAAATCGATGTCCCAATTGACCGAAACACCCAGATCACCCTGGTTCTGCACCCGCGACAGGCCGGGAACATAGGGCACCAGCCGCCCCAGCCCGCTGTCGATCGACTGGCGCTGACGTGCCACGGTATCCTGCGTCTCGCCGCTCGGCAGCCGCGCGGCATGCGCTGCGCCTGCCGCCGCGCGCGCCTGATCGAGCCGCGCCAGCGCGCCCGCGATATCGGCATTGTCGGCCAGCCCGGCCGCGATCAGGCGATCGAGCTGCGGATCGCCAAAGTCATGCCACCAGTCGGTACGCGCCGCGCGCGGATCGGCATTGGCCGCATCCCACGCCGGGGCCAGCGGCAGGTCGGGCGCATGATAGGGCCCTGCCCCGGCGCAGGCGGTCAGCCACAGCGTGGCCAGCAGGGCAAGCCGACGCGCGGTCATGCCGCAACTCCTTCGGATGGCGCGCGTTCGGCAAGCAGCAGATAGAGCGCAGGGGTGGCAATGCGGGCGAGCAGGGTTGACGTGACCAGACCGCCGATCATGGTGATCGCCAGCGGCGAATAGAGCCCGCTGCCCTCGATCGCGAGCGGCAGCAGCCCGCCGATTGCGGTGATCGAGGTCAGCAGCACGGGCAGGAACCGGGTTTCGCCCGCCCGTTCCACCGCTTCGCGCATGGCCATGCCGTCGCGGCGCAACTGTTCGGTAAAATCGACCAGCAGGATCGAATTCTTGATCTCGATCCCGACCAGCGCGATCATCCCGATCGCGGCGGTGAACGACAGGCTGTTGCCGGTCAGCCACAGTGCCAGCACCGCGCCGAAAAAGCCCAGCGGGATCACCGTCGCCACCGCCAGCACATTGCGGAAACTGCCGAATTCCAGCACCAGCACCGCCAGAATGCCCACCGTGGCGACGACGATCGCGGGCAGCAATCCGCCGAAACTGCGTGCCGAGCTTTCCGCCTCGCCAGCCACTTCCAGATGGTATCCCGGCGGCAGCGGCACCGCCGTGTTCAGCCGGTCAATCGCCTGGGCGGTGGCGCGCGACACCAGCTCGCCGGTCGCGACATAGGCGGTCAGCGTGACCGCGCGTTCGCGCTGGTGGCGTTCAATCGCGCCGGGCCCGCTGTCGAGCGTGATCGCCGCCAGCGCCGACAGCGGCACATTGCCCCCGGCCAGCGTCGGCACAAAGATGCGGTCGAGCGCGCCGATCTCGCGCCGGCCGACCATCGGCAGGCGCACGGTAACCGGATACTGGTCGCCATCGGCATCGCGCGCGATGGCGGGCGACGCGCCGCCGATGGCCAGTTGCACCGCTTCGCGCAAGGCACCGGGCGCGACCTCCAGCGCCCGCGCGCGCGCCTCGTCCACCGCCAGATGCAGATCGGTGCGCCGGGCGCGCAGCGGATTGGTCACATCGCGCAAGGCGGGCAATGTGCGCAGCGCGTTTTCGCCCGCATCGGCCAGCCGGGTCAGCACGGCAATGTCGGGCCCGACAATCCGCAGCGCAACCGGCGCCAGCACTTGCGGCCCTTGCACGAATTCGATCACATTGATCCGCGCACCGGGAATTTTCGCAAAATCGGCGCGCAAACCTGCCAGCACGGCAGGCGAGCGCCGCGCATCCCAGGCGTGGAACGCCACAGCCACTTCACCCAGCGCGGGATCTTCGACCGAGGCCGGGTTGTTGTAATAGAGCTGCGGATTGCCACGCCCGGTGTTTTCGATCGTCCAGGCGACCGACGGTTCGCGCGCCAGCCGCGTGGCCACCGCGTGGACCACCCGGTCGGTCGCGGCCAGCGCGGTGCCGCGCGGCATTTCCACGCGTACCAGAAATTGCGGCAGATCGGCGGGCGGAAACAGGCTGCTGCCGATCGCGGCGGTCAACGGCACCGCCAGCAGCGCGATCAGCGCGATCACCCCGAGCGCACGCCACGGCCGATCGAGCGCACGGTGCAACAGCGGGCTGTAGACCCGCTCGATCCCGGCATGCAGCGCGCGCAACAGGCGATTGCCTTCGGGGTCGGCATCGCGCGGCAACAGGCGGCTGGCGACAAACGGGATCAGCGTCATCGCCACGATCAGCGACCCGCCCACCGTGCCCAGCACCGCCACCGGCATCGAGCGGATGAATTCGCCCGATCCCTCGGGCAAGGCGATCAGCGGCAGAAAGGCAAACATCAGGCACGCGGTACAGCCCAGTACTGCCAGCGCGATCTGCCCCGTCCCGGCAATCGCCGCATGGGTGCGGCTGGCCCCCGACCGCAGCCAGCGCGACACGTTTTCGATCACCACGATCGCATCGTCGACCAACAGGCCGAGCGACAGCACGAATCCGGCCACCGACAACTGGTTGAGATTGTACCCGGCCATGGCCAGCACCAGCACGCCGATCAGCAGCGACACGGGAATGGCGATCATCACCACCCCCGCCGCACGCCAGCCCAGCGGCAACAGCGTGATCCCGACAATGACAAAGGCCAGCAGGAAATCGCGCGCCAACTGGTGCATGCGGTGGTGGACATTGGCGCTTTGCACAAACCCGGTTTCCAGCCGCACGCTGCCCGGCAGAGTGCGGCGAAAGGCCTCGGTCGCCTGGGAGATCTGTGCGGTCAGCGCGCCGATATCCTGCCGATCGCCTTGCGAGGCAGTGACCAGCACCGCGCGATGCCCGTTGTAGCGCACGACATGCGTCGGCTCGGCACTGTCCCAGCGCACTTGCGCGACATCGCCCACGGTCAGCAGCTTGCCCCCCGGCGTGGGCAGCGGCACAGCCGCCACCGTGGCCGCATCGGGATAGTCGCCCGCATAGCGCACGTTGAACCGCCGATCCCCGGCATTGACCGAACCGATCGGAGTGTCGATCCCGCCCGCGCGCAAGGCATCGACCACCGCGCCCGGTGCCAGCCCCAGCGCCGCGAGCCGCGCGGTGTCGATCGACACCGCCAGTTCGTTCGACGGTACGCCATGGACTTCGGCCAGCCGGATCCCGGCGATCCGTGCGAACCGGTCGCGCAAGTCGCGCGCCGATTTGTCGAGCACGCGCATCGGCAGCACGTCGCTGATCAGCGCCACTTCGACAATCGGCACATTGTTGGGGCGCGCGCGCTCGACCTCCAGCCGGGTGATCCCGGCGGGCAACGTGGCGCGCAAGGCGTTCACTTCGCGCACCACTTCGTCGTATTTGCGATCGGTGTCGGTGCCCCACAGATATTCGGCACGGATCACCGCGACCCCGTCGCTGCTGGTCGAGCTGATCTCGCGCATGGCATCGAGCCCCGACAGCGCATCCTCGATCGGCTTGGTCACTTGCTGTTCGATATCGCGCGGGTTGGCGCCAGGCAGCACGGCGGTGACAATATAGAGCGGAAAGTTGAGCTGCGGATCTTCGGTCTGCGGCAGCGAGACGAAGGTCAACACGCCCAACGCGGCGATCAGCAATGTCGCCAGCAACGAAAACTGCCAGCGCCCCACGGCAAACGCGATGATCCTGGTCATGCGCCGATCACCGCAACCACCTGGCCCTCGCCGACAAACCCGGCCCCGGCGGTGATCACCCGCGCGCGCGCAGGCAGGCCGCCGACCAGCGCATCACGGTCGTCAAATCCGAAAAAGCGCACCCGCTGCCGCCGCGCGCGGCCCTCCGCATCGATCACCCACACGCTCGCCCCGGCGCTGTCGGCATCGATCAGCGCTTCGGCGGGCAGGCGCTGTTGCCGCGTCACCTGCGTCTCTTGCGCAAAGCCGACCGCTGCCGGACTGCCGCTGGCCAGATCATGCGCACCGTCGAGCCGGACTTCGACCGAGACCAGCCCGCTGCGCGCGTCGGCCCCGCCCGCAATCCGCCACACCCGCGCAGCGACCGGGGCGGTGGCGCCCGCCGTCCACACTTGCGCCACTTGGCCGCGCGCCAGATGCGCGGCGGTTTCGGCCGGCACATCGGCCATCGCCAGCAAGGCCGACGCGCGATCGGCCACGCGCACCACGGTCTGCCCGGCGGCCACGGTTTCACCGCGTTCGGCCCCACGCGCCAGCACCAGCGCGGCGAACGGCGCGGTCAACCGGGTCGAGGCAAGATCATAGCGCGCGCCGGCCAGCGCCGCCGCGCTGCCTTGCGCGGCATCGCGCGCGGCGTCGGCGGCGGCCGGGCTGCTCGCGCCGTCATGCACCAGCCCGGCCAGACGATCGGCATCGCGTGCCGTATGCGCCGCATCGGCCCCGCGTATCGCGGCAACCGAGGCGAAGGCGGCCGGCTCGATCGCCGCCACCAGCGCGCCTGCGGCCAGCCGATCGCCGGGACGCACCGCCAGTCCGGCAATCCGGCCTGGCACGCGAAACGACAGATTGGCCTCGCGGTCATAGTGGATCGTCGCGGCAAAGCGCGGGCCGCCGCTGTCCGCCGCGTCGCTGTCGGCCACGGTTACCGCGCGCACCGCGAGCGCGGGTGCGGGCGCGGCGGCGTGGTGCGGCTGGGCCAGCGCCAGACCCAGCGCCCCCAGGCCGAGCACGGCAAATGTGGCAACGGCGGCAAGGCGGCGGTCGACCATGGCTGCGAATCCCCGAAATCGCTAATGACCTATCAGCGATAGGCTATCATCGATAGGTATTCAAGCGATACCTATCGATGATCGGTTGACCGCGCGCCGGATTCGCGCGAAGTCTGGCCCCATGAACGAGCCCACCAGGCGCGCGCGCAGCGGCGAGCGCCGCGAACAGATCCTGGAGGTTGCACTGCGCCTGTTTGGCGAACGGGGCGCGGGCAACGTGACCACGCGCCAGATTGCCCTGGCCGTGGGCATTTCGCAGCCGTCGCTCTATGCCCACTTTGCCAGCGCCGATGCGATTGCCGAAGAACTGTGCGTACGCGCGTTCGATGCCCTGCACGCACGATTTGCGGCAAAATTGATCGATGTCGATGATCCGTGGCAGCGCATCGACATATTGGGCCGCAGTTACATCGAATTCGGCCTGGAACACCCCGACATGTATCGCATCGCTTTCATGCCCACGCGCGAGACCGCACCGCCGCCGGACGTCACCTTCGATCTGGCGACGTGCGATCCGGGCATGGCGGCGGGCTTGCACGCCTTTGCCGCGTTGCGTGATCCGGTCGTGCGCATTTGCGGGCGCGACGATGCCGCGATCGGCGTGATTTCGCAGGCGATCTGGGCGCTGGTCCACGGATTGACCGCGTTGTTGATCAGCAAGCCCTATTTTCCCTGGGCCGAACGTGAAACGCTGATCGAGGCGGTGCTGGCCATGGCGCGCGCCTATCTTGCCGACCAGCGGGTGACCGACTGACCGCAACCGACGCTGCCGACCTGCCCCGAGCCGGAGACGCCCCTCGCATGAACCGCCGTCGTATCCTTGGAATTCTGGCGCTGGTTGCGCTGGTGGTGGCGGCCCTCGCCACGCGCGGTTTCGGCTTGTGGCGCGGTGCCGATGCCAACGGGCTGGTGCTGCACGGCAATGTCGATATCCGGCAGGTCGATCTGGGCTTTCGTGTATCGGGACGGATCGCGACGATCCCGTTCGAGGAAGGCGTGCACGTGCCGCCCGGTGCGGTGCTGGCCACGCTCGACCGCCAGCCGCTGCACGATCAGCTCGACGCCGCCGAAGCCCAGGTTGCGGTCGCCGGCGCCGAACTCGACAAGCGCCGCAATGGCAACCGGCCACAGGACATTGCGCAGGCGCGCGCCAAGCTGGCCGATGCGCAGGCCGTGCTGGCCACGGCCCGTGACGATTACGACCGCCGCGTCACGCTCGTCAAAACCGGCGCGGTCAGCCAGGCGCTGTTCGACAGCACGGCGGCACGGTTCCATTCGGCCCAGGCCGAAGTCGATGCTGCCGCACAGGCGCTGTCGCTGCAACAGGCCGGATATCGCCGCGAAGACATCGCCTCGGCGGCGGCCAGCCATCAACAGGCGCTGGCGAGTGCGGCGCGGGCGAAGACCGATCTGGGCGATACCGTGCTGCGCGCGCCCAACGCCGGGACCATCCTGACCCGCGCGCGCGAACCCGGTGCAATTGTCCAGCCCGGCGAGACGGTGCTGACGCTGACGATCGACCGCCCAATGCGCGTGCGCGCCTATATTCCCGAACCCGAACTGGCGCGGATCGCACCGGGCATGGCGGTCACGGTCCATGTCGACGGGGTCGGCAAGGCCTATCACGGCACCATCGGCTATATCGCGCCGACCGCCGAATTCACCCCCAAGACCGTGCAGACCGACGCGCTGCGCGCCGATCTGGTCTATCGCGTGCGGGTGATCGTGACCGATCCCGACGATGCGTTGCGGCAGGGCGCGCCGGTCACCATTGCCGTTCCGGGCGCGCGCGCCGACACCGGCCACTGACATGGCCGAACCCGTTGCCACGGCCCACGCGCTGACCAAGCGCTTTGCCGGGCAGGCCAGCCCGGCGCTCGACGGCGTGTCGATCAGCATCGCGCCGGGGCGGATGACCGGGCTGATCGGCCCTGACGGCGCGGGCAAGACCACCCTCATCCGCATTCTGGCCGGGCTGATCGACCCAGATCAGGGGACGGCCACGGTGTTCGGGCAACCCGCCACCGCGACCGACCGCAGCATGATCGGCTATATGCCGCAGCGCTTTGGCCTGTACGAAGACCTGAGCGTGATGGAAAACCTGCGGCTCTATGCCGATCTGCGCGGGCTGGCCCCATCGGAGCGGCAGGCCAGTTTCGACCGGCTGCTCGATTTCACCGATCTGCGCCGGTTTACCACGCGGCTGGCCGGGCAATTGTCGGGCGGAATGAAGCAGAAGCTGGGTCTGGCCTGTGCGATGGTGCGCGCGCCGCGCCTGCTGCTGCTCGACGAGCCCGGCGTGGGGGTCGATCCGGTGTCGCGACGCGAATTGTGGCAGATGGTCAAGGATCTCGCCAGCGACGGGATCGGCGTGCTGTGGTCGACCGCCTATCTCGACGAAGCCGAAAAATGCGACAGCGTCACGCTGCTGAGCGAGGGCAAGGCGATTTACGATGGCCCGCCGCAAACGCTGACCGATGCAATCAAGGGCCGGGTGATCCGCATCGCGGTGCCTGGCGAAGGCCGCCGCGTGGCGTTGCAGCATGCACTCGACAATCCGGCGATCATCGATGGCACCGTGCAGGGCGACGCGCTGCGCCTGATGGTCCGCGCCGACACCCCGGTGCCGGATGCCAAGGCGCTGGGTCTGGCGCCAGGATCGGTGATCGAACCCGCACGGCCCCGGTTTGAGGACGCGTTCATCGATCTGCTCGGGGGCGGTCCCTCGGGCACCTCGGACCTGGCCCGCCATTACCGGGTGATCCCCGACACGCACCGGCCCGCGATCGTGGCCGAAGGGCTGACGCGCCGGTTCGGAACCTTCGTCGCCGCCGACGCGATCAGCTTTACCGTGCCGCGCGGGCAGATCTTCGGCCTGCTCGGCCCCAATGGCGCGGGCAAATCGACCACCTTCAAGATGCTGTGCGGGCTGTTGACGCCCAGCACCGGCAGTGGTTCGGTGGCCGGCATCGACTTGCGCCGCGCCAAGGCCGATGCGCGCCAGGCGCTGGGTTACATGGCCCAGAAATTCTCGCTCTATGGCGATCTGTCGGTGCGCCAGAACCTCAACTTCTTTGCCGGGACATATGGCCTATCGGGCGCACGCGCGCGCGACGCGATCGAGCAGGCCATCGCGATCTTTCATCTCGAACGCTATCTGGGCACCAATGCGGGCACCATGCCGCTGGGCTTCAAACAGCGCTTGGCGCTGGCCTGCGCGGTGCTGCATCAGCCGCCGGTGCTGTTTCTGGACGAGCCGACGTCGGGTGTCGATCCGCTGGTGCGGCGCGAATTCTGGACCCATATCAACGGCATGGTCGAAAAGGGCGTGACCGTGCTGGTCACCACGCACTTCATGGACGAAGCCGAATATTGCGACCGCGCCACGCTGATCTATCGCGCCCGGCAGATCGCCACCGGCACCCCCGATGAACTGAAGGCCATGGCGGGCAAGGCCGACGCAACGATGGAAGACGCCTTTGTCGCGCTGATCGAAGCCAGCGATCTGCATCGGGACGCGGCATGACCGACGTGTTCAGACCCCGGCGGTTTGCCGCGATGCTGGTCAAGGAAAGCCTGCAGATCGCGCGCGATCCCTCGACGTTCCTGATCGCGTTCGCACTGCCGATGCTGTTGCTGTTCCTGTTCGGCTATGGGATCAATCTCGATACCGCGCGCAGCCGCATCGGCCTGGTCATCACCGATCACAGCGAGGCGGCGCACAGCCTGGCGGGCAGCTATCAGACCTCGAAATGGTTCGACGTGGTGACCACCGGCGCGGTCAGCCAGCTATCGCGTGATCTAGTGGGCGGACGCATCAGCGGCATCGTCGTGATCCCCGACGGGTTTGGGCGCCTGGTGGCACAAGGCGGCGGCACGATCCAGGTGCTGACCGACGGCGCCGCGCCCAATACGGCCAACTTCATCGCCGCCTATGCCGAAGGGGTGCGCGCCACCTGGGCCGCCGCGCGGGCTGGCGATCGCGGCACGGCCAAACCGCCGCCGATCCAGACCGATCCGCGTTACTGGTTCGATCCCGAACTCAAGAGCCGCTACAATCTGGTGCCCGGATCGATCGCGGTGGTGATGACCATGGTCGGCACGCTGCTGACCGCATTGGTGATTGCGCGCGAATGGGAACGCGGCACGATGGAGGCGATCATGGCCACCCCGTTGGGCATGGCCGAATTCATCGCCACCAAAGTGGTGCCCTATTTCCTGCTGGGGCTCGGCTCGATGACCTTGTGCGCGGTGCTGGCGGTCACCGTGTTCGGCGTGCCGTTCAGGGGCAGCCCGCTGGCGCTGATCGTGATTGCCAGCGTGTTTCTGTTTCCCGCGCTGGGTCAGGGCCTGCTGATTTCGGCGCTGACCAAAAACCAGTTCGTCGCCAGCCAGGTGGCGCTGCTGTCGGCGTTTCTGCCGACCCTGTTGTTGTCGGGGTTTCTGTTTGAAATCAGTTCGATGCCTGTGCCGATTCAGGCAATCACCTATCTGGTGCCATCGCGCTATCTGATCCCGCAATTGCAGACGGTGTTTATCGCCGGGGACGACTGGGGCCTGTTTGTGCCCGACATGGCGGTGCTGCTGGGCTTTGGCATGGCGTTCTTTGCGCTGACGGTGCGGGCCACGCTGCGGAGGATCGCATGATTGCCGCGCTGTTGGGGCCGCGCCTCGTGGCGATCATCGTCAAGGAATTCTGGGCGGTGCTGCGCGACCCGCGCGCGCGCCTGTCGCTGATCATGCCGCCGCTGATCCAGTTGCTGGTGTTCGGCTATGCCTCGACGATGGAGGTCAAGCATGTCACCATCGGCGTGCTCGACCGCGACGGCGGATACTGGAGCCACGAGATCATCCAGCGCCTGGCCGGCAGCCCCAATGTGCAGCGGATCGTGCGGCTCGATTCCGATGCCGATCTGGCCCGCGCGATCGACAGCCAACAGGTGATCGCCGCGTTGCGGTTCGATGCCCGCTTTTCGGCCGATGTCAGTGCCGGCCGGGGCGGTGTCGTGGGTGCGGCCTATGACGGACGCAAGGTCAACGCGGCGCAGATCGTCGGCGGCTATGTCGATCGCATCGTCGGCGACGTGTCCGACACGATCGCCGTCGCGCAGCCGCCGGCGCCGGGCAATTCGAGCGTGACCTACTGGTTCAATCCCAATCTCGACTATCTGTGGTTCACCATCCCCTCGCTGGTGGTGGTGATCTCGCTGGTGTCAGCCACTTCGGTCGTGTCGCAATCGGTGGCGCGCGAAAAGGAACTGGGAACCTTTGACCAGTTGATGGTTTCGCCGTTTCGCGTGTGGGAAATCCTGGTGGGCAAGATGGTGCCGCCGGTGACGATCGGGGTGGCCAATGCGACGCTGTTTCTGGTGATCAACCCACTGGTGTTCGGCGTGCCGTTCCATGGCGCATTGCTGTTGTTCTATCCCGCGCTGATCCTGTTCCTGCTATCGATGACGGGCATCGGCATGCTGATATCGGTCATCGCCCAGACCCAGCAGCAGGCCTTTCTGGGCATGTTTGCGCTGACTGTCCCGGTCACGCTGTTGTCGGGCTATGCCGCGCCGATCGCCAACATGCCGCCGTTCCTGCAAGTGATCGCGCAGGCTAACCCCGCCAAGCATTTTTTCATCGTGTCCGAGGGGCTGTTCCTCAAGGGCATGCCCGCCGCCGACGTGTTCGCCAACACCTGGCCAATGGTGGTGATCGCCACGGTGACGATCGGTGCCGCCTCTGCCCTGTTCCGTTCGCGCCTGGAGTGACCCCGATGCGCCGCTTGCTTGCTGCCTGTCTGCCCCTGGTGATGACCGCCTGCACCGTCGGGCCCGACTATCAGCGCCCCACCGTGGCGGGCGAACAGGCCGCGTGGACCACGCCGGCGCAAGGTGCCGATATCGATCTGATGCCGTGGTTAAAACTCGGCGATCCGGTGCTGACCGATCTGATCACCCGCGCGCTGGCCGCCAATCCCGACATCGCCGAGGCCGAGGGTCGTTTGCGCGAGGCGCGTGCCGCGCTTGGCGTGACCCGCGCCAACGGTGCGCCGCAGGCCACGCTCAGCGGATCGGCACAGCAGAACCGCACCAGCCTGAACGGCGAATTCCCGGTGGGCGACCTGCCCGGTTATCGACGCAATTTCGCGCTCTATGACGCAGGCTTCGACGCTTCGTGGGAAATCGACTTGTGGGGCGGCCAGCGCCGCGCGGTGCAATCGGCCCGGCGCCAGATCGAGGCCGCACATGCGCGTGCCAGCGACGTGCGGTTGCAGACCGTGGCCGAAGTGGTGCGCGCCTATGCCCAGTTGCGCGGCAGCCAGGCGCTGCTGATCGCCACGCGCGCCGATGCCGCGGCACAGGCCGACACCGCGCAGATCACCCGCCAACGGTTGCAGGCGGGCGAATCCGCGCGAGGCGATGAAACACGTGCGCGCGAAGCGGCGCGCACCGCCCATGCGCCGATCGCCGGGCTGGAGGCCGATGCCCATGCCGCCGTGTTCACCCTCGCGCTGTTGACCGGACGCCCGCCCGAAGCGCTGTCGTCGTTGATCGACACCCCTGCCGCGCTGCCGATTCTGCCCGCCAATGTCGCGCCCGGCACGCGGGCCGACATGCTGCGCCGACGCCCCGACGTGCGCGCGGCAGAGGCCGATCTGGCCGCCGCCACCGCCAATGTCGGGGTGGCCACTGCCGATCTCTATCCCCGGTTGAGCCTGGCCGGCGGGATTGACCCGCAATCGCGCGCGCTGGGCAATCTTGCCACTGGCAACAGTCTGGGTTTTGCGGTGGGGCCCCGGTTCACCTGGGCACTGTTCGATGGCGGGCGCATCCGCGCGCAGATCCGCGCCGCCGATGCCCGCACCGACCAGGCCGCCGCGCGCTATACCAAGGCCGTGCTGGCCGCACTGGCCGACAGCGAAACCGCCATCAACCGCTACGCCGCGTGGCAGACCACGGCGGCCGAACGCGATGCCGCGCTGGCCGCCAGCGCCCGTTCGCTCGACCTTGCGCATCAACGCTTTGCGGCGGGCGAAGACGACCGGTTGGCGCTGTTGCAGGCGCAGTCGACCTTTGCCACAGTGCAGCGCGCGGCCATTCAGGCCCACGAATCCGCGTTCGAGGCCTATGCCGCACTGGTCAAGGCGCTCGGCGGCGGCTGGCAAGAGGATGCACCACGATGACCCCCCTGCTGCTCAGCCGCTTTGCCGCGCCGGTCGGCACGATTCTGCTGGTGCACGACGACGCGCACGTTCTGCGCGCGCTCGATTTCGGCGATTATGAAGACCGCATGCACCGTCTGTTGCGGCTGCACTATGGCCCGTTCACCCTGGCCGATGCCCCCGCCCCACATCGCACAACACAGGCGTTGCAGCGCTATTTCGAGGGTGATTTCGGCGCGCTGGCGGCGATCCCGGTCGAAACCGGGGGCACCGCGTTTCAACGCAGCGTGTGGGCGGCCCTGCGCACAATTCCTGCCGGGCACACCGCGACATATGGCGCGCTGGCGCGGCAATTGGGCTCACCCGGCGCAAGTCGCGCGGTCGGGCTGGCCAATGGCGCCAATCCGGTCGCGATCGTCGTGCCGTGCCACCGCGTGATCGGGGCCAACGGCGCACTCACCGGGTTTGGCGGCGGTCTGCCGCGCAAGCAATGGCTGCTCGAACACGAAGGCGCGCAAGCCCGCTTCTTTTGAATCAGGTCGGACCTATTCCCACTCGATCGTGCCGGGCGGCTTTGACGTATAGTCATAGACGACGCGGTTGATGCCCTTCACCTCGTTGACGATGCGCGTGGCCACGCGGGCCAGGAACGCGGCATCGAACGGATAGATATCGGCGGTCATGCCGTCGGTCGAGGTGACCGCGCGCAGCGCACAGACCGAATCATAAGTCCGGAAATCGCCCATCACGCCCACCGTGCGCACCGGCAGCAGCACCGCAAACGCCTGCCAGATCGCATCGTACAATCCGGCCTTGCGGATTTCGTCGAGATAGACCGCATCGGCCTTGCGCAAGATGTCGCACCGTTCGCGCGTGACTTCGCCGGGGATGCGGATGGCCAGGCCCGGCCCGGGGAACGGGTGGCGACCGACAAAAATATCGGGCAGGCCCAATTCGCGGCCCAATGCGCGCACTTCGTCCTTGAACAGTTCGCGCAAGGGTTCGACCAGTTGCATGTTCATGCGTTCGGGCAACCCGCCGACATTGTGGTGGCTCTTGATCGTCACCGACGGCCCGCCGGTGAACGACACGCTTTCGATCACATCGGGATAGAGCGTGCCCTGGGCCAGGAAATCGGCCCCGCCGACCTGGCGCGCCTCCTGTTCGAACACGTCGATGAAGGTCTTGCCGATGAACTTGCGCTTGGCCTCGGGGTCGGTGACCCCGGCCAGACCGTTCAGAAACAGCGTCGAAGCATCGTGGTGGACCAGCGGGATGTTGTAATGGTTGCGGAACAGGCCGACCACTTGTTCGGCCTCGCCCAGCCGCATCAGCCCGTGATCGACGAACACGCAGGTCAACTGATCGCCGATCGCCTCGTGGATCAGCACCGCCGCCACTGCCGAATCGACCCCGCCCGACAACCCGCAGATCACCCGCGAGCTGCCAACCTGGGCGCGGATTTCGGCGATCTTGGTCTTGCGGAATTCGGCCATCGTCCAGGTGCCTTCGCACCCGCAGACATGGCGCACGAAATTGGCGATCAGCCTGCCGCCATCGGCGGTGTGGACCACTTCGGGGTGGAACTGGGTGCCGTAATATTTGCGTTCATCGTTGGCGATCACCGCAAAGGGCGCGCCGTCGGACACCGCGACAATGCGGAAACCGGGGGCGAATTGCGTGACTTTGTCGCCATGGCTCATCCACACCTGATGGCGTTCGCCCACTTGCCACAGCCCGTCGAACAGCACGCAGGGCTCGGTCACGGTCAGGAACGCGCGGCCAAATTCGCCCGAATCGCCCGGTTCGACCTGCCCGCCCAGTTGCTGGCTCATCACCTGCTGGCCATAACAGATGCCCAGAATCGGCAATCCGCTGTCGAACAGCACTTGCGGCGCGCGCGGGCTGCCATCGGCGGGCACGCTGGCGGGCGAACCCGACAGGATGATCCCCTTGGGCTTCATGCGGGCAAATGCTGCCTCGGCCTGGGTGTAAGGGGCGATCTCGGAATAGACCCCGGCCTCGCGCACGCGGCGCGCGATCAGCTGGGTTACCTGGCTGCCGAAATCGACAATGAGGATGGATTCGCTGGGCTCTATGGACATGGCCAGCCGATAGAGATGCACACCGCCGCTGTCCAGCCGGAGGGTTATCGGGCTGCGGGAATTTGGAAGAGGCCGCACCGGCGCGCCGACGCGAACGCGTCGGCACACAAACAGTGCCAAAGACCGGCAGTTGCACAAAATGCAACCGGACGCGCCTTATGAGCAAT
Organism: Novosphingobium sp. FSW06-99; assembly: GCF_001519065.1. Classification (GTDB taxonomy): domain Bacteria; phylum Pseudomonadota; class Alphaproteobacteria; order Sphingomonadales; family Sphingomonadaceae; genus Novosphingobium. The sequence goes on along the minus strand of NZ_KQ954254.1, from coordinate 20,308 downwards.
TGTCATATACGCCATTTGACGTAGATGCGGCCTCGTTCAGTTGCTCTGTGCGATTCACCCTGCCGGCGCGCCGAACTTGGGAGACTGCCTGAAAGTGCCTCATTACTTGGAGGACACTATGCGCAGCATTACGACTATCGTGCTGCCGATCATTCTCGCCGCTGGGATCAGCGGCCTGATGTTCACCGCCACGCTCGTCTAAGCGTCTGGCCACCAAACCCGGCTCATACCGGGCGGCCTGCCTTGACGAACCACGGTTCGGCAACCGATCTTTCCGCACGGCGGCTGGCCTTTGGGGGCAATTCCTTGCCTCACTGGCCGGCCGTTTTGCATTTGCGGGCCAATCGCCCGATAGAGCGGTGGTGACCACCACCCGCTTTGCCCCCAGCCCCAATGGGCCGCTGCACCTTGGCCATGCCTATGCCGCAATCATTGCGCACGACCGTGCCCGGGCCGATGGCGGCGAAATGCTGTTGCGGATCGAGGATATCGATGGCGCGCGCAGCCGTGCCGAATGGGCCGACGAATTTCGCGAAGACCTGGCCTGGCTTGGTCTGACCTGGCGCGAGGTGCCCGCGCAATCGACCCGCATCGCACAATACCGTCAGGCGCTCGAATCCCTGATGATCATGGGGCTGGTCTATCCGTGCCGCTGCACCCGGACCGACATTGCCCGCACGGCGCGGCGCATGGGGCCCGATGGCCCGGTCTACCCGTCCACCTGCCTGCGCGATCCGGTGCCGCCAGGGCCCGATGCGGTCTGGCGGCTCGACATGGAACAGGCCATGGATCTGGCCGGACCGCTGACCTGGCGCGATGAACGGCGCGGGCTGCACGTGGCGCGGCCCGATCTGTTCGGCGATGTCGTGCTGTGGCGCAAGGATGCCCCGGCCAGCTATCATCTGGCCGCCACGCTCGATGATGCCGCCGACGGGGTCAGCGTGGTCACGCGCGGCGCCGACTTGTTTGCCGCCAGCCATGTCCATCGCCTGTTGCAGGTTCTGCTCGGCCTGCCCGAACCGGTGTGGCACCATCATCGCGTGCTGGTCGAGGCGGACGGGCGGAAGCTGGCCAAGCGGCGCGGAGCCGATGCGCTGGCCGCGCGGCGGCGTGCGGGCGAAAACGGACACGCGGTCGCCGCGACCTTGCGCGCCGCCCTATTTGACACTGGCATTTCGCTGTCCGAATACGTAGACCGGTCCCCATGACATACATCCTGGTTCCCGTTCTGATCGTGCTGATGGGCCTGGTGGTCTGGTCGCTGGTGCGCGGCATCGTCGCGTTCATGCAGACCACCCGTGCCGGGCTCGAAGGCGGCGATGAGGCGCTGCTGAAAATGCAGATGCTGCAGAACCGGATGATGTTCAACCGCATCAAGTACCAGGGGCTGGCGATCGTTGTGGTGGCGATCCTGATGGCGCTCGGCGGCCACAAGTAGGCCAGGGCCTTGGTAAAACTGAACAAGATCTACACGCGTACCGGCGACGATGGCACCACCGGGCTGGTCGACGGCTCGCGTCGCGCCAAGCACGATGCGCGCATGACCGCGATCGGCGAAATCGATGAACTGAACAGCGCGGTCGGGCTGGCCACGCTCATGGTTGCGCCTGCGATAAATGCCGAGCTGTTGCGCATCCAGAACGACCTGTTCGATCTGGGCGCCGATCTGGCGACCCCGCTCGGCGCGTTCGACACGCCCGATTTTGCCCCGACCGACATGGTGCTGCGGATTGTTGCCAGGCAAATCGACTGGCTGGAGACGGCGATCGACCGCCACAACGCCGCCTTGCCGCCGCTGACCAGCTTTATCCTGCCCGGCGGCAGCGAAGCGGCGGCGCGCGTCCACCTGGCCCGCGCGATCGCCCGGCGTGCCGAACGCGCGATTGCCGCACTGGCCAGTGCCGAGCCGGTCAACCCCTGCGCCTGCGCCTATGTCAACCGGCTGTCGGACTATCTGTTCGTGCTCGCCCGCGCGATCAACGCGGGTGATGATCCGCTGTGGGTGCCCGGCGCCTCGCGCGCATAAAAACATCCCCTGCCCCATGACGGCGTGTCCCGGTTCTGGCAAAGGCGGCGCATGGAATCGTCTGCACGGGAGTTGGTGATGAACAAAGTGGGTGTGATCGGCGCGGGCCAGATGGGCGCAGGAATTGCCCAGGTGACCGCGCAGGCCGGGATTGCCGTGCTGTTGTGCGACGTCGATCTGGCGCTGGCGGAAAAGGCCAAGGCAAAGATCGCCAAAGGCCTGGCCCGGCTGGTCGAAAAGGACAAGATCACCGCCGCCGCCGCCGAAGCCGCCGTCGCGCTGATCCAGCCGGTCGCCGACTATGCGCCGATGGCCGAAGCCGACCTGATCATCGAAGCGGCGACCGAGCGCGAAGAGATCAAGGCGCGCATTTTCGCGGCGGCCGGCAAAGTGCTGGCGCCCCATGCGATCCTGGCGTCGAACACCAGTTCGATCCCGATCACCCGGATGGCGGCCACCACCACCGATCCGGCGCGGTTTGTCGGGGTGCATTTCTTCAACCCGGTGCCGGTGATGAAACTGGTCGAAATCATTCCCGGCCTCGCCACTGCGCCCGCCACCGTCGAGGCCGTGCGCGCCTTTGCCGCCGGGCCGCTGGGCAAGGAAATCGTGCTGTCGCAGGACGAGCCGGGCTTTATCGTCAACCGCATCCTGATGCCGATGCTCAATGAGGCCTGCTTTGTGCTGGGCAATGGCACCGCCAGCGTGGCCGATATCGACAAGGGCATCAGACTGGGGCTCAACCACCCGATGGGTCCGCTCGAGCTGGCCGATTTCATCGGGCTGGACACTTGCCTCGAAATCACCCGCGTGCTGCTCAATTCGACCGGCGACAGCAAGTACCGCCCCGCCCCACTGCTGGCGAAATATGTCGAGGCGGGCTGGCTGGGTCGCAAGACCGGGCGCGGTTTCTATGATTACAGCGGCGAGGTTCCCGTGCCCACTCGCTGAAAGGCTGGCCCATGCAGACCATCCTGCTGTTGATCGCATCGAACACGTTCATGACCACCGCGTGGTATTGGCACTTGCGCGGCGGCGTGGCCGTGGCCGAGGCGCGATCGCTGCCGGTGGTCATCGCGATCAGTTGGGGCCTGGCGTTCTTTGAATATTGCCTGGCCATACCCGCCAACCGGGCGGGGTTTGCCGCCGGGTGGAGCGCGGGTCAGCTCAAGATCGTGCAGGAAGTGATCGCGCTGGTGATCTTTGGCGTGTTCATGGTGGTGGTGCTGGGCGAACCCTTGCAATGGCGCCACTTTGCCGCATTTGCCTGTCTGGTCGGCGCGGTCGGCTTCATGTTTGTGGGACGATAGAGCCGCGAACCTCAAATCCGACGCGTAGATTCCGAGGCTGCGCCGATAGCGTGTTCCGCGATAATTCGCATTGCGATGCATTGGTCACATTGCCAGTCGGTCCCACCCTCGGACCGGGCGATGCTGATCGTGACAGCGCCGACCTCGACCCCGTCGGTCGCTGATCGCATCACACTTATTGGCCGGCGGCTGAACCAGCCGCCGGCCCTTTTTTCGAGCCGGTCAGAACCCGTAATTGACCTGCAGCTTGAACAGCGCCTTGGCCGCCAACTGGCCCGAGGTGCCTTCGATCGCCACCGAGCTGGCGGCATTGGTATATTGCGCGATCGGAAAGGCGACGTCGCCATAGACCGACAGCTTGCGCGTGATCTGCACCCGCACGCCCGGCGCCAGCAGCAGCCGTTGATACCCAGAATTGAGCGGATCGGCTTCGGGTCCGCTGTCATGCGCGCGCACCGAACCGAGCAATTGCAGCGTGGGCGACACGATCGACTGGCCCGCAGGCAAGTCATAAGTCAGCCCCAGCCCGCCATCGACTTCGTTGCCCGGGCGATAGCCATCGCGCGTGGCCACCGCGAACTTGTACTGCGCCTGGACAAACCAACGCGCGCCGCCGCCCAGATGCCCGACGTGGTAGCCGTTGACTTCCAGATCGGTGCTGCCGGTGCCGGGCAGCGAATCGCGATCGTAGGGATAGCCGCCATATTGATCCATCGGGCTGGTATAACGCCCGGTCGGCAGCTTGATCCCGATCCCCAGGCCCGTCGACATGTCGGGGGCAAAGCCGGTGTAATCGACGCGGATCATCGCATCGCCCAGATCGGTCAGCGGCACGGTTTCCACCACCGGATTGCCATTGGTATCGGCGCCGGTGGTGGTGAACTTGCGCTGATACAGCGGCAATTCGGCCATCACCATCCACTTGTGGTTGATCACATAGTTGACGCCCAGCGTGTAGAAATCGGTCTGGATGCGCTTGTCCGAATTGTCGTCGGGGCTGGCGGCATGGCCCGCCTCGCGGTTCTGGTCCTGATCCATGTAGGAATAGCGGGCAAACACCGACAGCCCGCTGTCCGAATCTTGCGGGGTGATCGACGTGACCCCGGCATCGAAAATACCGCATCCGCAGGCGCAGGCCATCGCGGCGACGGGCGAAACACCGGCCAGCAGCACAAGGCCGGCCACGCTGTTACGTGCAAATCTGGTCATTGAACCCTCATGATATCCCGGGTGTGACCGCAAGTGCCGGACAGGCCGGGCTCACTTGTCGGTCGGATCGGCGCCGTTGTTCGGCGCGCACTGGTCTTGTGGCCTATCGTGAACTGCCCCGAAGACAGCCCGGATCGGCGGTTCAGCCCAGCGCGGGAGGGGCGCGCAACGGCGGGCGCAGCCGGAATTGCGGGCGCGGCGCCGGCGCAATCGACGCGGCAAGCCCCAGCACCAGAATGAACGCCAGCGCTGCCGCCAGCAATACCGGGTCCGCGCCGGTCAGCGCGGCATGGCCAAGCGCCGAAAACGGACAAGCCTGATGGTCGGGCCCGCCCTTGCCGGTGTCGCTGTGCCCCTTGATCGGGATTGCCACCGACAAGGCCGCATCGTGCGCCGCATCGCCATAGCCATCGCAGATCTGCACGGTGAGCATATGGGCACTGCCGCCGACCATCGTCCCTGCGGGCAACAGCACTTTCATCGCCAGGGCCAGCGCGATCACGGCAAAGGCCGTGGCGCGGTGACGCAGGAAAAAGGCGCGCAAGCGATGCATGATCCCGGTCCGATAAGCCAGGCGCCGCCGATTGTCATCCTTTTTGGGGACTGGCGCTGTCCTTGACCGCCTCCATCACCACGAACGTCGAAGTCGAGGTGACATGCGGCAGGCGCGAGATCTTTTCGCCCAGCACCGCACGGAACCGGGCGATATTGGCGGTACGCACTTTCAGCAGATAGTCGAAACTGCTGGCGATCATGTGGCATTCTTCGACTTCGTCGATCGCGCGCACCGCGCGGTTGAAATCCTGCAGCGCCGCCTCGCGCGTGTCGGACAGCTTCACTTCGGTATAGGCGATATGGTCGAGCCCCAGCGGACGCGGATCGATCACCGCGCGAAAGCCCAGGATCACCCCCGTCTCGATCAAGCGCGTCAGCCGCTGCTGACACGGCGTGCGCGACAAACCGACGCGCGCGGCCAGATCGGTCACCGCGATCCGCCCGTCATGCGCCAGAACGCCAAGGATTTTCAGGTCAAAGGCATCAAGTTGCCTGTTTTTGGAAAAATTATCAGCCATAATACCTGATCTGTACCATAATTTCAGGTATCACGTACATCTCTGCAAGACAAACAAGGCAGATTGCTTTTTTGGCGCATGGTATCATCTGGCCATGCCCAGCTTCACCGCCTTTGCCCCCGCCCTGCGCCCCGCCACCCCGCTGCGCGCCGCGATCACCGCTGCCACACGCAGGCCCGAAACCGCCTGCATCGCCGCCCTGGCCGAAGCGGCAACGTTGTCCGCCGACCAACGCGCACAGGCCACTGCGCTGGCGACCCGACTGGTCTCCGAATTGCGCGCCGCGCCGCCATCGGGTGGCGTGGAGCATCTGGTGCAGGAATATGCCCTGTCGACCAGCGAGGGCGTTGCGCTGATGTGCCTGGCCGAGGCGCTGTTGCGCATTCCCGATGCCGCCACGCGCGATGCGCTGATCCGCGACAAGATCGCGGGCGGCGACTGGTGGGCGCATCTGGGCCGCACGCGCCCGGTGTTTGTCAACGCCGCCACCTGGGGGCTGGTGGTGACCGGCAAGCTGGTCGGCAGCATCGACGAACAGGGGCTGGGCGCAGCGCTGACCCGCCTGATCGCGCGCGCGGGTGAACCGATCATCCGCGCCGGGGTCGATCTGGCGATGCGGTTGATGGGCGAACAGTTCGTCACCGGGCGCACCGTCGACGAAGCCCTTGGCCGCGCACGGGCGATGGAGGCCAAAGGCTTTGCCTACAGCTATGACATGCTGGGCGAGGCAGCGATGACCGCCACCGATGCCGCGCGGTACATGGCCGACTATCGCACCGCGATCACCGCCATCGGCGCCGCCTCGGCCGGGCGCGGGATTCATGCCGGGCCGGGCATCTCGATCAAGCTGTCGGCGCTGCACCCGCGTTATGCCCGCGCGCAGGCAGACCGCGTAATGGCCGAATTGCTGCCGCGCGTGAAAGACTTGTGCCTGATGGCGCGCGCCGCCGACATCGGCCTGAACATCGATGCCGAAGAGGCCGACCGGCTGGAACTGAGCCTCGATCTGCTTGAAAGCCTGGCCACCGATCCCGATCTGGCGGGATGGGACGGGCTGGGCTTTGTCGTCCAGGCCTATGGCAAGCGGTGCCCGATGGTGATCGACTGGATCATCGATCTGGCGCGCCGGTCTTCGCGCCGGATCATGGTGCGGCTGGTCAAGGGTGCCTATTGGGATGCCGAAATCAAGCGCGCGCAAGTCGACGGGCTGAGCGATTTTCCGGTCTATACGCGCAAGAGCCATACCGATCTGGCCTATCTGGCCTGCGCGCGGCGCCTGCTGGCGGCACGCGACGCGGTGTTCCCGCAATTTGCCACGCACAATGCGCTGACCCTGGCGTCGATCATGGCGCTGGCCGGGCCCGACTTTGCCCTCGGCGACTATGAATTCCAGTGCCTGCACGGGATGGGTGAGCCGCTCTACGGGCGTGTCGTGGGGCCGGACCATCTCGATCGGCCCTGCCGCGTCTATGCCCCAGTCGGCGGGCACGAGACACTGCTGGCCTATCTGGTGCGGCGCCTGCTGGAAAACGGCGCCAATTCCTCGTTCGTCAACCGCATCGCCAATCCGGCCATCCCGATCGCCGAAGTGATCGCCGATCCGATCGACGATCCCGATCTGGGCCAGCCGCACCCGATGATCGCCGCGCCGCCCGCGATCCTGGGCGCGCGCCGCAACAGCGCCGGGCTCGATCTGGCGAGCGAGACGGTGCTGGCCGATCTGTCGGCACAATTTGCCTATGAGGCTGACCGCACCTGGCGCGCCGTGCCGACCGGCGATCTGGCGCATGGCGCAACCCGCGTAGTGCGCAATCCGGCGCGGCTTGACGATGTGGTCGGCCATGCGGTGGAAACCACCCCCGACGGGGCACGTGCGGCGGTGACCATCGCCGCTGCGGCCGCCCCGCAGTGGGCGGCGGTGCCGATGGCGCAGCGCGCCGCAATGCTGCGCAGGGCCGCCGACACGATGGAGGCGTCGATCGCGCCGCTGGTCGCCCTGATCGTGCGCGAGGCGGGCAAATCGGTCGCCAACGCGGTCGGCGAAGTGCGCGAAGCGGTCGATTTCCTGCGCTATTACGCCGATGCCGCCAGCGATGGCACCCCGCTGGGGCCGGTGGTGTGCATTTCGCCATGGAACTTTCCGCTGGCGATCTTTGTCGGCCAGGTTGCCGCCGCGCTGGCCGCCGGCAATCCGGTGGTGGCCAAACCGGCGGAGGAAACCCCGCTGATCGCCGCCGAGGCGGTGCGCTTGCTCCATGCGGCGGGCATTCCCGCCGATGTGCTGCAACTCGTGCCCGGCGACGGCGCGATCGGTGCCGCGCTGGTCGCCGCGCCTGCCATTGCCGGGGTGCTGTTCACTGGCTCGACCGAGGTCGGTCGCCTGATCCAGCGGCAATTGTCGTTGCGGCTGTCGCCTGCGGGGCGCCCGGTCACGCTGATCGCGGAAACCGGCGGGCAGAACGCGATGGTGGTGGATTCATCGGCCTTGCCCGAACAAGTGGTTGCCGATTGCCTGGCCTCGGCGTTCGACAGCGCGGGCCAGCGCTGTTCGGCGCTGCGCGTACTGTGCCTGCAGGACGACATTGCCGACACCATCCTGACCATGCTCAAAGGCGCGATGGCCGAACTGCACCTGGGCCCGCCAGATGTGCTGGCGCACGATGTCGGCCCCGTGATCACCGCCGAGGCGCGGCTGACCATCGAAAACCATGTCGCGGCGATGGCGGCCAGGGGCTGTGCCGTGCACCGCATCGCGCTGCCCCCGGCAACCGCGCAGGGGCATTTCGTGGCGCCGGCGATCATCGAACTGTCCGCGTTGTCGGACTTGTCGCACGAAGTGTTCGGCCCGGTGTTGCATGTCGTGCGCTATGCCCGCGCCGACCGCATGCGCCTGATCGATGCGATCAACGCGCTGGGCTATGGCCTGACGTTCGGGCTGCACACCCGGCTCGACACCACCTTGCGCGAAGTGACCGAGGCGATCCATGCAGGCAATATCTATGTCAACCGCAACACCATCGGCGCGGTGGTCGGCGTGCAGCCGTTTGGCGGCCACGGCCTGTCGGGCACCGGGCCCAAGGCCGGCGGGCCGCTGTACCTGACACGCCTGGCCCAGCCAGTGCCCGACCTGCCGCTGGCGGGCGGCACCAGCGACCCTGCCGCCACGGCATGGTGTGCGCTAAGCGGGGCGGCGCTGCCGCATGTGCCGCTGGGATATGATATCGACTTGCCCGGCCCGGTCGGTGAACGCAATCGCTATCGGCTGGGGGCTGCCGGGACCGTGCTGGCACTGGCCGAAACGCGCGCCGGGCTGATCGAACAGATCGCCTGGGCGCTGGCGGCGGGCAACCGTGTGGTGCTGGCCGATGCCGCGCCGGTTGCCGACCTGATCGCGCGCCTGCCCGATGGATTGCTGGCGCGGATCGAGACCCCGCGCGACTGGCGCCATGCCGGGCCCTTTGCGCGCGCGCTGGTCGCCGGATCACCCCCCTTTGTGCGCGCGGCGCTGGGCAATCTGGCCGCGTTGCCCGGCCCGATCGTCACGGCCGAAATGCCGTGCGCTGGCGGTGGCTATGCCCCCGCGATGTTGCTGCGCGAAACGACGATTTCGATCAACACCACGGCGGCCGGCGGCAATGCCAGCCTGATGGCGCTGGCCTGACCTTGTAAAAGCCCCGCCCCGAGGGGCGGGGCTTTTTGGGATTCAGCCCAGGGCGCGGGCACGGGCGAGATCCTTTGGCCTGCCGAAGGCTTGGAACAGATGGCGCAGTTCGGCGCGGTCGGGGACGAACAGTGTGGTGCCCGCGATGTCGATGCGCTGGCGCGTTACCGGTTCAACCGGCATCCAGCCGGTGGCGGATCGATAGGCAAAGTCGGCCATGAATTCGACCGGTAGCACGGTGCCATGCCAAGTGCCGAACAGGCCTGATCGAAAATCGCGATGGGCCGCCCCCGCTGCGGGCTCGACACCAAGCGTCGGCAAAATGCATTTCGCATCGTCCACGCTCAACAGCACGTCGATATCGCCAACCGGCCCGGCGTCGGCTCCGTGCAGCGCAACGGCGGCGCTGGTGATCACCCACCACGGGTCGCGCGCCGCGCGCATCAGGGCGCCAACCGCCTGCAACGCCGTGGTCAGATCGGCATCCATCGGCGGATCAGATCGGCGCCAGCGTCTTGGCCAGCCTGGCATCGACCGGCACGCTGCCGTTGCGGAAATCGGCGGCGTCGATGCGGGCAAAGGCATTCTGGATATAACGCACGCCGATCCAGCGCAGCGGTTCCACTTCCCATTTCGGCCCCGGCGCGTGCAGCATCGGCAGATCGGGCACATAGGCGCGCACCCCCGCGATCAGCCCGGCCAGAGCACGCCCCGCCAGCGCAGTGGTGGCCACCCCGCGCCCGGTATAGCCAAAGGCATTGCCAATGCCGCTGTCGGGATCGAAATGCACCGACGGCATGCCGTCGCGCGGCACGCCGAGATAGCCGCCCCAGGCATGGGTGATCGGCACATCGTGCAAGACCGGGAACCAGCGCCGCAGATTGTCGATCAACGGGCCATAGAGCGCCGCGTCGGCCAGCGCGGCCTCGGGCATCGCCGATCCGAACAGATAGGGCGCGCCCCGGCTGCCGAACAGGATGCGCCCGTCGCGCGTGCGGGTCAGATAATCCTTGGTGTAGGCCCCGGAACTCAGGCTTTCGTACCCCTGCCAGCCGATCGCATCCCATGTGGCCGCATCGAGCGGGGCGGTCGCCACGATCATCGATGACATCGGCAGCAACTGGCGATGATAGGCAGACAGCCCCGACAGATAGGCCTCTCCCGCCAGCACCACCGCGCGCCGCGCCGTCACCACCCCGCCCGCCGTTTCCAGCATGGCGGGCTGGCCGGGGCGCACCCCGGTCACCGCGGTGCTTTCGTAGATCCGTCCGCCGCGCCGTTCGACCGCGCGCGCCAGCCCGCGCACCAGCCGCGCCGGGTGGATCGACGCCCCGGAATCGGTCTTCATGCCGCCCAGCACGCCGGTCACGTCGATCAGCGCACGCGATTCGTCGGCCGTCAGCAGCCGCGTGTCATCGGCCAGCCCCAGCCGTGCATACCCGTCATAAGTTGCCTTGAGCGCCGCCCACTGCCGCGCGGTGCGCGCCACCGACAACATCCCGCCAGGCGTGAAATGCGCATCGATCCCTTCTTCGGCGATGATCGCGCCAATGTCGTCGATGATGGCATGCTGCGCGCGGATGGTGGCGCACGCCGCCTCTGTCCCGAAATGCTTTTCCAGTTCGTCGACCAGCATCGGATAGCGTGGGCTGCACCAGCCGCCGTTGCGCCCCGACGCGCCATAGCCGCAGAACTCGCGCTCGATCACCGCGACCTGCAGATCGGGATTGGCGCGCAACAGGAACCAGGCCGTCCACAGCCCCGAAAACCCGCCGCCCAGGATCGCCACATCGACCGTGGTATCGCCCGCCAGCGCGGGCCGCCGGGTCAGATCATCGCCGCAATCGTCAAGCCAGTATATCGCGCCATAACCGGTCATGGTCATCCATCCTTGTGCAGCACGCGCGCCAGAAACTGCGCCGTGCGCGCCGCCTGCGGGGCGGTCAGCACGTCGCGCGCCGCGCCCTGTTCGGCAATCACCCCCTGGTCGACAAACGCGACCCGGTCGGCCACTTCGCGGGCAAAGCCGATTTCGTGCGTGACGATCAGCATCGTCATGCCTTCCTCGGCCAGTTCGCGCATCACCCGCAGCACTTCGCCAACGCGTTCGGGATCGAGCGCAGACGTCGGCTCGTCAAACAGGATCGCCTCTGGCCGCAGCGCCAGCGCGCGGGCAATGCCGACACGCTGTTGCTGCCCGCCCGACAGCGCCGAGGGCAGGCTGTGCGCATGGTCGGCCATGTCGACGCGCGCCAGCAGGTCTATCGCCCGCGCACGCGCCTGATCCGGCGGCTCATGATGCACATGCACCGGCGCCTCGATCACATTGTCCAGCACGGTGCGATGGGGAAACAGGTTGAACCGCTGAAACACCATCGCCACGCGGCGGCGGATCGCGGGCAGCCCCGCCGCATCGACGCGCACGCCACCGACGGTGATCTCCCCTTCGTCGTGGCGCTCCAGCCCGTTGATACAACGCAGCATGGTCGATTTGCCCGAACCCGACCCGCCGATCAGGCACAGCACTTCGCCTTTGGCCACGTCGAGATCGACGCCCTTGAGCACGGTGCGGTCGCCAAACCGCTTGGTAACGCCGCGCAGCGTGATCATGCCAGCCGCCCCTTGCGTTCGAGCGTGCGCACCAGCCCCGACAGCGGCAGGCTGGCGGCCAGATAGAGCAGCGCGATCAGCGCATAGACCGATCCGTTCTTGAACGTCGAAATGGCCAGCAACTGCCCTTCGCGGGTCAGTTCGGCGATGGTGATGGTCGATGCGATCGAGGTGTCTTTCAACAGCATGACCATCGTATTGCCAATCGAGGGCAGCGCATGGCGCAGCCCCAGTGGCAGCACCACCCGCCGCCACAGCGTCATCCGGTTCATCCCCAGCGCCTCACCCGCCTCGATCAGGCCTTTGTCCACCGCGCCGATCCCGCCCCGGATGTTTTCCGCCTGATAGACCGAATAGGCCAGACCCAGCCCGATCACCCCGGCCAGAAACGGCGGCAGATCCAGCCCCCAGTCGGGCAGCACGAAATAGATGAAGAACAGTTGCACGATGATCGGAATGCCGCGCACCACGGTGATCACCGTGCGGCTGACCCAGCGCCACGGGGCAAACCGCGCGCGGCCCATCACCACCCACACCACGCCCAGCGCCAGACTGAGCGTCAGCGCGCAAACGGTCAGTTCCAGCGTGACCAGCAACCCGCGCAACAGCACCGGCAAAAAGGCCTGGGCATCGTTCACAAACCCGATCACGCGTTCAGCCCCCAATGCGACAGGATTGGCGCAATTCCAGCGCGCGCCGGGCCATCCAACTGGTGATCGATGCGCGCCAGCAAGGGCGCGGCCTTGCGCCCGATCAGGCACAATTGTTCCTTGGCGGGTCCGCGAAATTCGCCCGGCATACGCAGATGCCAGCGCGGACCCACGCGCAGGATGGTGGTCAGGATCGGCGCATCACCATAGGCGGCATCGATGCGCCCATGCGCCAGATCGCGCAGCATATCGCCCAGCCCCTGATACGTCACCACTTGCGCCACGCCCGCGCCATGCAACTGGTCGACAAACCGCGTGCCGAGCTGTGCACCGACGCGCAAAGCCCGCAGGCTGGCCAGATCGGGAAAGTGCCCCGCCGTATCGCCGCGCACCGCCAGCCCCCCGGCATAAGCGAACACCGGGTCGGAAAAGCCGACCAGCGCCTCACGCGCAGGGGTGCGCAGCATCGCGGCGGCGATCAGGTCGATCCGCCCGGTCATCAGCGACGGCACCAGCGAGGCGAACGGCACGATGCGAAAATCCGCCACCAGGCCCAGCCGCGCCAGCAGCATCGCGGCAATATCGACCATCGCCCCGGTCAACCGGTTGGTGACCGGATCGACATAGCTGAACGGCACGCCCGAGGGCGAGGCGCCCACCACCACCACATGCGGATCCCGCGGATGGCGCGCGCAGGCGGTAACAAGCGCCGCGCCAATCCCCGCTGCCGCGCCGCGACGGGTCACAAGATGGTGCATGGTCCCCACCATGCCGAGTGTGAAGCGCGCCGCCGCGATGTCAAGCCGAGGCGGGAAACACCGGCCAGCGTTCGCCGATGTGGCCTTGTTGATACAGCGCCAGATCGCCGAATTGCAGCATCAGCGCCTCGCTCTGGTGCGGGCGCAGAAACACGCTGTCATCGGGTTTGACGTGCACGCGCCACGATGCTGTCAGCAATTCCTGGTTGCTCGACAGTCCGATCAGATCGCTGGTCTGCAACCCCGGCGGCGAGACCGGATCGGCCAGCCAGTGCCCGCCAAAGATATAGATCGCCTGCGCGGTGTTGGGATCGATGAACGCCAGCGGCCCGTCGAGATAGCTGTGCCCCGGCAAGTCGAGCTTGTGCCCGGCCTTGATCACCGGGGTGGCGATGAACAGCGCCGGGATCAGCCCGGCGTTTTCGGCAATGTCGAAATCGTTGGGTTTGACGAAGGCCGACCCGACCGAGACTTCGTTGGCAACCGTACCGCGCGTGTGGCGCATCACGGTATAGCTGCCCGCCGAATTGAGCGTCAGCGCGCGCGGATCGCCCGGCACCACCGCCGCCAGCGCCTTGATCGCGGCGGCATAGCGGCCTTGCGCGTCGGCCCAGGCGGCATCGCCATTGCCCAGCTTGGCAACTTGCGCGTCATAGCCCATCAGCCCGGCCACATCGAAACAGCCCGCCGCCAGGGCCGCCTTCAGCCCTTCGGCCAAGGCCGCCGCATCGGCAAACCCGCCCCGGTGCAACCCGACATCGATTTCAAAGCTCAGCTTCATGCGCGTGGCATTGGCCCGCGCGATCGCGGCATAGGCGGCAATCCGTTCGGGCGTATCGACCAGCCATTGCACATGCTCCAGCGCCGCCGCGCCCTGGCTGGCATAGATCTGCGCAACCAGTGGCGCAGGCAGCGGCTTGCCGATCAGATAGTCGCCGTCGGGATGCAGCGCGAGCATCGCCGTCAACATCGCACCGTTGAACACCATGAAGCGGTTGGTGCCGAGCCCTTTGGCCACCCGGTCGAGCAAGGTCGGGCACGGCAGCGATTTGACCACCACGCGCAAGGGCAGATGCGCCATGCCCACCGCCGCGCGCAGCCGGGCGATATTGGCATCCAGCCGCGCGGCATCGACCACCAGCACCGGCTGGGCAATCGCCGCCTGCGCCAGCGCGCGCTGCAGACCCGCAAAATAGGCATCGTGGTCGGCGCCATGGTCATTGCTGCGCACGGCACCCAGCCCGCCCGCGCCGAACGCGACCACCCCGCCGACGATCGCCGCGCGGCGCGACAGCCTAACCACGACGCAGCACCCGCGTCAGATAGGGGTTGAGCAGCTTTCCTTCGGGATCGAGGTGATCACGCACGGCCAGGGCCTCCTTCCAGCGCGGGTAGAGCGCGGCAAAATCATCGTATTTCAGACTGTTGAGCTTTCCCCAATGCGGGCGCCCGCCATGGCTGCGCAAGATCGGTTCGATCAGCGTGTAGAAGAACTGGTAATCGTCCTTGTAATAGGCGTGCACCGCGATCGATCCGCTTTCGCGGCCCTGGAATGACGACAGCCAGGCATCGTCGGGGGCAATGCTGCGCACCTCGATCGGGATGAACACGTCGGGGCGATGGCGTTCGATCGCATCGACCACTTCGCGCAAGGCGGCAATCTGGTTTTCGCGCGGCAGATGGTATTCGATCTCGCGAAAGCGCAAGGGCCGCTCGTTCGACAGCAGTTTCCATCCCTGATCGATCGCCACCTGGTCGGGCATGCCGGCGATCAGGTGATCCGCCGTCCAGAACCGCAAGGGCGTCGCGAATTCAAACAGATCGCGCGCCTGTTTCAGATCCATCGCGCCTTTGGTGTCGGTATCGGGCCCACGCGGGCGCACCGGCTCGGTGGTTTCGTCGTGGGTGATCAACTGACCCCAGTGGCTGAACGGGATGACATAGAATTCAACATTGCGATGGCGGCGCTGGAGATCGTCCCACCCCTCGATCAGCTCTTCGCGCGGGCGCAGCGAAGTGACCTTTTTCACCCGCGTCAACGCGTGGTTCTGCATCGTGAACCGGGTCATGATGCCGAACGCGCCCAGCCCGACGCGCGCCGCGTTGAACACTTCGGGATTGCTGGTGGCATTGCAGGTCAGCACCTCGCCGCGCGGCGTCGCCAGATCAAACTCGACGATCCCGCCGTGCAGCGCGGTAAACCCGCGCCCGGTGCCGTGGGTCCCCGTCTGGGTCGCCCCGGCCAGCGTCTGCTTGTTGATATCGGGCAGGTTCGGCATTTCCTGGCCGATCGCGGCAAGCTGCGGCCCCAGATCATAGAGCCGCGTCCCGGCGCCGACGCTGGCGCGGCCGGTCGCGGCATCATGGCCCAGCACCCCGCTCAGGTTGTCGAGACTGACCAGCGTGGCATCGGTCGGCACCAGCGCGGTAAAGCTGTGCCCGGCGCCAACCATGCGCACCGGGCCCTTGGCGGTGCGCAACAGATGCGCGGCTTCGTCGGGGCTGGCCGGCGATACGCGCGTGGCCGGATAGGCATGTTCGGTGGCGGCCCAGTTCTGCCACAGCAAGTGCCCCGACCGGTCGATCACCGGCAATGCGGGCGGTTCGCGATCGAGCCAGACCCGCCGCCCGGCCAGCCCCGCCGCGCCCGCCGCGACCACACCCCCACCGATCAGCAATGCCCTGCGTGTCGTCCCCATGCATCGTCTCCTATTGGCGTTGGTCGGCCATGAAGCGGATCAGCGCGGTGTAATCGGCGGCGGTGCACGTGGCGCACTGGCCGCCCGCGGGCATCGCGTTGTACCCGGCCACCGCGTGTTGCAGCAGCGTATCGGGCCCTTTGGCCCAGCGCGCATCCCATTGCGTGTGATCGCCCGACAGCGGTGCGCCGCTGTCGCGCCGCGTGTGGCACGACCGGCACGATGCATCATACAGCGCGGCTAGATGCGCCCCGGCGGGCCGGCGCGCCGCCGCCTGCGCCTCGGTCAGCGGTTGCGCCGCCTGGCAAGACGCCAGCAACACCGTGGCCAGCAGCGCGCCGTATCGTTCAATCCGCATTGCCGGGCACCCCCATGGCAAAGATCCCCTCGATCGCGCGGGCCGCGTCGGCAAACAGGTCTTCGCGGGCTATGCGGTCTTCTTCGTGGAGCATCTCATCGACCGCATAGCCCAGTTCCACCGCCAGCCGGACGCGTCGCCACAGCACATCGCGGTCTTCCCCCGGCTCTGCCATGGCGGCAACGATCTGATCGGTAACATGGCGGTGCGAAGCGATGCGGATCGGCGCCAGTTGCGGCACCGCGCGCAAGGCGCGTTCGATCCACACCCCGCCCGGTTCGGCATCGGTGACTTGCGCGGTCAGGCGGAACAGTTCGGGCAGATGCGCGGTAAGGCCCTGCGCGGCGCGGCGGTCGAGCCAGTCGATCAGCACCTGATTCTGCCGGTCCATCAGCCGTTCGGCCAGCGCGGCGAGCAGATCATATTTGCTGCGGAAATGGCGATAGAGCGCGGGCGGCGTAACGCCCGCCTGCTGCGCCACCAGATTGGTCGATATGCGCTCGATCCCGACATCGCCAAGCAGCGCGCCCGCCACATCGAGCAGCCGTTCGCGCGTGCGGTGCGCCCGGTCCTGAACCGGGCGCGCGCCACGCGCAAAATCGGGTACCAAAGCCTCGCCCATCGCCCGTTCCCTTTCGCGGAACCGTGATTCGATAGCGATGACTACATTTTATCGGGGCCGGCTGTCAACTCCCAGCCTTGCCGAGCTTGCCGCAGTCCGTTCATCCTGAACCGTCGAAGGATGAACGGACATTGAAATCTATCAGAAATTCGGGCGATGCAGCCAGATCTACCAGGTGCCGGTGTTCGCCATGCTGGCCCAGGGCTCGGCGGGGTCCAGCCGACCGTCCTGCAACAGTTCGACCGAAATGCCGTCGGGGCTCTTCACAAAGGCCATGTGCCCGTCGCGCGGGGGGCGGTGAATGATGTGCCCGGCGGCGGCGATCCGCGCGCAGGTTTCGTAGATATTGTCGACCTGGAACGCCAGGTGCCCGAAATTGCGGCCACTGCCATAGACTTCGGCGCTGCCATCCGCAGGCGGCCAGTTGTAGGTCAGTTCCACCTCGGCCACCCCCGCCTGGCCCGGCGCGGCCAGAAAGATCAGCGTAAAGCGCCCGGCTTCGCTGTCGAAGCGGCGCACTTCTTCCAGCCCGATCAGGTTGAAAAAGGCGATCGTGGCATCGGGATCGGTGATCCGGATCATCGAATGGAGGAACTTGGTCATGGGGGGACTCCGGTTCAGAACTGGTAGGACAAAGTGATTACGCCCGCGCGGCGCGCGGCGCGCCAGGTGGCTTCGGGATCGGCGGCGGGGCCTTGCGGTGCGGCCAGGGCGGCCGCATGTGAAACATTGGTGCCGACCAGCGACAGATCAAGGCCCACCGCCTTGCGGCTGGCGCCAAGACCCACGCGGTAATCCCAATAGCTGCCGGTGTAATCCAGCCCGCCTGCGGTATGTCCGGCATGCGCGTGGATATTGAACGGCGTGCCGGGAATGTCGGCGCGCGCCTGCGCATAAGCATAGAGATTGTCGCGCAGGCCGTTGCCCGGCGCGGTGCGGCCCAAGGCGCCCTGCGGCGGAGCCCAGGCCACGCCAGCGCGCACGTCGATCGGCCCGATCTGGTGATCGAGCGCGGCGGACAGTTCGACCAGATCGGCATGGGCCCGGTCTGCATAGAAATAGCCGCGCAGCCCCACATCGAGCATCCACCCGCTGGCGCCCAGCGCATGGTCGTATCCGGCGTAAACGTCCAGTTCGCCATGCCCCAGATCGACCGCCGGGCCGGGCGATTCGCTGGCCAGCGTAACCCCGGCATAGATGCCGCTGGTATGGGTGACCGACAGATCGCCCTGTACCGCCGGTTGCCCGTCGGATCGCGAAATTCCGCGAAAGCGATACTGGCTGAGCGCCTCGGCCGAGCCCGACAGGCTGAACGGCGAAGGCTGGGCGACGATGTCGCCCGCATGCGCTGAAACGGGCGCCAGCGCGGCGCAGGCGATCAGCCAGACCGCAGGGTGCAAAACTGGGAGATATTTGCTGAGGATCACCCCTGCGTCATGACCGCAAGCGCCTGCCCTTGCAAGCATCCTGCCCGCTTTCCCCTTGCCAGCCGCGCAGCGGGGCCCATATGGACAAGAGGCCAGATCATGTTCAAATCGTTGCGCACCCTGTTTACCCCCGCGCCCGCCCCGGCGCGTGTCATGACCGCAATCCCTGCGGGTGAGCGGGTCTATGCGGTGGGCGATATCCACGGGCGCGCCGATCTGTTCGAAACCATGGTCACCCGCATCGAGGCCGACGATGCCGCCAGGGCCCCGGCGCGCACCACCGTGATCCTGCTGGGCGATCTGGTCGATCGCGGCCCCGGCAGCGCGCAAGTGATCGCCATGGCGCGCGAATGGGGCAGGCACCGCACCGTGCGCTGTCTGCAAGGCAATCACGAGGAAATGTTCCTCAAATCCTTCACCGACGAAAACACGCTGCGGCATTTTCTGCGCTTTGGCGGGCGCGAAACGCTGTTCAGCTATCCCATCACGCCCGAAGAGTACCAGCCGACCACGCTGGAAGAGCTGCAGGCGCTTATGGCCGAACGCGTGCCCGCCGCCGACATCGCCTTCATGCAGGCGATGGAAGACCTGATCCGGATCGGCGACTATGTGTTCGTCCATGCCGGCATCCGCCCCGGCGTGCCGCTCGATGCGCAGAACCCGGGCGACCTGCGCTGGATTCGCGGCGAATTCCTGGACGATCCGGCCCCGCGCGACTTTGCCGTGGTCCACGGCCACACGATCACCCCCGGCCCCGAACTCCACCCCTGCCGCATTGGCATCGACACCGGCGCCTTCGCCAGCGGCCAACTGACCGCCATCGGCCTGGAAGGCACCGACCGCTGGCTGATCACCGCCGAGGGTGAGCCTGCGTAAGGGGCGGGCTGGTTTTCCGTTGATTGAAGGGCGGATTCTGGGACATTGCTGCCTTTCCGAGGTAGCGCCTCGAACGACCGGGTTTGCCAGTTCCCGTCACTCAAGACCCTTTTGTTTGCGGTCTGCCGAATGGAGATCGTCGATATCCGTCGTAGTGAAGTTAGGCGGTAGCAAGCCGCGCGCCAAGTCGTCTGAGAGTATGTCCATACTGCCGACGAGGTTGAGGAACCAGAGGTCGAGTTCGGTGCGCTGGGGCTTGAGCGACAGGTGGGTGACGCGATTGATGCTGAAGGCGAGGAAGTCTGCGATCTGGATCAGCGGCTCCAGGTGCGACGCCGCGTACTGCCCGTCATAATGAGGGCCCCATTCGCTAAATAAAGCCTTCGCGATAGGCTTTCCAGGCTGGGCCCGCCCAGCGTCGATGCGCAACGTCAGCCGCTCTGGTGGCCGGGGCACCCGTTGCTTAAGTTTCACCAAAAGAAAGAAAAGCGCCTGCCCATCTCTCTCACGCAAATCTATACCATCCACGGTCAAGTCGAAGTGGAATCCATGATCCGACAGGGTTCGGTCGTCGACCGTTTGGACATGCACACGCCACCGGTACATTCGATAAATCTGAGCGAAGGATTCAAATATCTTGAGATTCTGCTCGTCCGGCACATCCTTCCACTCTTTAGAACGGTTGTAGATGTCAACGAAGTGGAATTCGGTCGGATTTATGCCCAACAAATTGGGAATTTCGTCGAGGCAATTGGTGATGTTCCTGCGGATATCGCCCACTGCATGGTCCGGGAATTCGACCGCAACATAGGTTCGACGTGCGCCCGTAATGTATTTGGAGGGAGTAGCCGTGATCGGGCCGTAGGTGTCGTCGATTGCTACATGCATTGTTCAAAACCTCTCCATTTTCGGAATTCCGGGGACAGCGGAATTCCGGGGACAGTATACTGAATAGCCCCTACGGAATTCCGGGGACAGTATACTGAATAGCCCCTAGATTTCTGGGAATTCCGGGGACAGTATACTGAA
>NZ_KQ954253.1:258086-442706 GCF_001519065.1 Novosphingobium sp. FSW06-99 | reverse complement strand
AGAAGGGCACTTGGAGGTTTCGTTTGCCCATGCAGATTACCGGTTCAGCCACTGACGCGCGGCAGGCGCAGGCACCCGACCGCCCGGCGCCATCGCGCAATCTGCTGGCGGCCTGTGTCGCCCACGCGCTGCACGATGGCTATACCGACAGCCTTTATGCCTTTCTGCCGGTGTGGCAGGCGCAGTTCGGCCTGTCCTACGCGGGGCTCGCGCTGGTGCGCGCGCTCTATTCGGGGACGATGGGCGGCCTGCAGATACCGGGCGAAACCGCGCTGAAACGGCTGTCGTCGCGCGCCGCGTTGACGCTGGCGACGGTGATCGCGGCGTTGGGCTTCATAATCATGGCGCTGTCGAACACCTTGGCGGGGCTGTGTGCGGGGCTGGTCATCGCGGGAGTGGGGTCCAGCATCCAGCATCCGCGCGGGTCGCTGCTGGTCAGCACGACGTATGGCAAGGCCGCGCGCGGGCCGCTGGGCGTCTACAATTTTTCGGGCGATCTGGGCAAGGCGTCGCTGCCCGCGCTGGCGGCGTGCCTGCTGCCGATGGTGGACTGGCGGTCGGTGACGGGGCTGCTTGGCGTGCTGGGCCTGGGGGTTGCGCTGGCCATCGCCGCGCTGGCGCCGACCGGCAATGCGGTTGCGCCGGGCAAGCCGGACGCCGCTGCAACCACCGGCAGCCATCGCGGCTTTGCCCTGCTGGCGGTTATCGGCGCGCTCGATACGGCGGCGCGCATGGGCTATCTGCTGTTTCTGCCGTTTCTGATCCACGCGCGGGGTGGGACATCGGCCACCATCGGTCTGGGGCTGGCGCTGTTGTTCATCGGCGGCGCGCTGGGCAAGGCGACCTGCAACAGGCTGGCCCAGGCGCTGGGCGTGGTGGGCTGTGTGATCGTGACCGAGATGGCAACGGCGCTGTTGATCGGCCTGACGCTGTGGACCGCGCTGATGCCGATGCTGGTGGCGCTGCCGCTGCTCGGCATTGCGCTCAACGGCACATCGTCGGTGCTGTACGGCACGGTTCCCGAACTGGCCCGCGATGGCAACACCGGGCGGGCGTTTGCGCAGTTTTATACGTGCGTGATCGGATCGGGCGGTCTGGCGCCGATCTTCTATGGCGCTGTGGCCGACCATAGCAGCCGCACTGTCGCGGTCGTGGCGGCGGCGGCAACCGCAGCCATGATCGTTCCGCTGGTGCTGGCGCTGCGGCCGTTTCTGCGACCCCATGCCGGACAGTAGCGCCGCGGCCAACGGTGGCGCACGCGCGGCGACGATGGCATGACGCACACCGCGCACACGACCCCGGCGAAAGGGCCAGACCAGCATGTTCGACCCGGCATCCGACATTCCTGCCCTCGAACACCGGGCGCTGAGGGCCTGGCCCGCGCTTGAAACGCGCGATGTTGACGGGTGGCTTTTGCGTGCGGCGCGGGGTTTCACAAAGCGCGCCAATTCGGCCAATGCGCTTGGCAACGCCGCGCCGCTGGCGGCCGTGCTGGGCCGGGTCGAGGCGTTTTATGCAGGGCGCGGGCTGCCGACCATTTTCCGCCTTTCGCCGCTGGCACCGCCCGATGCCGACAGCGCGCTGGGCGCTGCGGGGTACGCGCTGTGCGAACCGTCGCTGGTCATGACCGCCAGTCTTGCGGCGGCGGCGGCGGCACCTGCCGCGATCGAGCTGTCCCGGGTCGCGTCGGCGCGCTGGCTTGACGGTGCGGCACGGATCGGTGGCAGGGCTGCGGACCGGGTGCAGACGCATGCCGCGCTGTTGCGGGGCATTCGCGCGCCAACCTGGTTTGCCGGGTTGCGGCAGGATGGCGCGATGATCGCGTGCGCCATGGGCGTGTGCGACACCGGCGCGATTGGCCTGTTCGATATTGCGGTGCACCCCGATCATCGCGGGCAGGGGCATGGCCGCGCCATCACCCGGGCTCTGCTGGCCCAGGGCTGGTGCGACGGCGCGCGGATGGCCTATCTGCAAGTGGGGGCGGGCAATGGCGTGGCGCAAACGCTCTATCGCAGCCTCGGCTTTGCCGAGGCCTATGGCTATCACTATCGGGTCAGGCCGTCCCCGGCTGGCTGATCGGCCCGCAAGGCGTCTGAATTCCCACAATTTGGCCGGGATTTATCGCGCTATTAACCTCGCCGGGCTAGGGCAGGGCGATGACCCAAAGCCCTGATCGTCAGACCGTGCTTGTCGTTTTCGGGACTCGTCCAGAGGCGATCAAGATGTTTCCGGTGGTGCATGCCTTGCGTGCCGATCCGCGCTTTGTCGTGCGGGTGTGCATTTCGGCGCAGCATCGCGGCATGCTCGATCAGGTGATGGCGATTGCCGGGATCGTGGCCGATCATGATCTCGATCTGATGCGCCCCGACCAGACGCTGGATGCGCTGACCGCCGCGCTGCTGACCGGGTTGGGGCGGGTGATGGATGCCGAACGGCCCGACTGGGTGGTGGTGCAAGGCGATACCGCGACCGCGATGGCTGGCGCGTTGGCGGCCTATTACCGCAAGATCCGCGTCGCCCATGTCGAGGCGGGATTGCGCAGCCACAATATCTATCACCCCTGGCCAGAAGAGGTGAACCGCAAGATCATCGGCACGATCGCCGCGTTGCATTGTGCGCCGACCGAAACTTCGGCGGCGGCGCTGCGCGCTGAAAATGTCGCGGCCGAGGCGATCCATGTCACCGGCAACACGGTGATCGACGCGTTGCAATGGGTGACCGCGCGGATCGCCGCCGAGCCGGCGCTGGCAGGTGGCCTTGGCGATCTGGCGGCGCGTTTTGCCGGGCGGCGCATCATCGGCGTGACCAGCCACCGGCGCGAAAACTTTGGCGGCGGGCTGGAAGCGATTGCCCGTGCCATCCGCACGATTGCCGGGCGGCCCGATGTGGCGCTGATCTTTCCCGTCCATCCCAACCCCAATGTGCGCCGGGTGATGGAGGCGGAACTGGCCGGGCTGGACAATGTCGCGCTGATCGAGCCGCTCGACTATCCGCACTTCGCGCGGCTGCTCGATCTGTGCGACATCATGCTGACCGACAGCGGCGGGGTGCAGGAAGAGGCGCCCGCGCTAGGCAAGCCGGTGCTGGTGATGCGCGAAACCACCGAACGGCCCGAAGGTGTGGTGGCGGGCACGGCGCGGCTGGTCGGCACCGATCCGGCGCGAATCGTTACCGAAATTTTCACCCTGCTCGACGATAAAGACGCCTATGCCGCGATGGCGCGCGCACACAATCCGTTCGGTGACGGCAGATCGGCGTCCCGCATCATGGAGCTGATAGCCAATGCAGGGTGATTCCAAACCGCAGGTCTGTGTCGTCGGCCTGGGCTATATCGGGCTGCCCACCGCCGCGATCATCGCCCGCGCTGGATGTCCAGTGCTCGGGCTCGATGTAACGCAGCACGTGGTCGACACGATCAACCGTGGCGAAATCCACATCGAGGAAGTCGATCTCGATGGGCTGGTGCGCGGCGTCGTGCAGCGCGGGCTGTTGCGCGCGGCCACGCAAATCGAACCCGCCGACGTGTTCGTGATCGCGGTGCCCACGCCCTTTGCCAAGGACGGGCACCACACGCCCGACGTGTCTTATGTCATGGCCGCCGCCACCGAAGTGGCCGCGGTGCTCAAGCCCGGCGATACGGTGATCCTCGAATCGACCTCGCCGGTCGGCACCACCGAGGCGATGCGCGATCTGATGGCGGGTCTGCGCCCCGATATCCGGTTTCCGGGACAGACCCGCGACACCCCCGATGTGGCGATTGCCTATTGCCCGGAACGCGTGTTGCCGGGGCGTATTCTCGAAGAACTGGCCAACAACGATCGCTCGATCGGCGGGATCACGCCGCGTTGCGCGCGCAAGGCGCTGGCGTTTTACAAACGCTTTGTGCGCGGCGCGTGCATCACCACCGATGCGCGCTCGGCCGAGATGACCAAGCTGGTCGAAAATGCCTATCGCGACGTCAACATCGCCTTTGCCAACGAACTGTCGATCGTCGCCGACACGATGGGGCTTGATGTGTGGGAAGTGATCCGGCTGGCCAACCGCCACCCGCGCGTCAACATCCTGCAACCCGGACCGGGTGTCGGCGGGCACTGCATCGCGGTCGATCCGTGGTTCATCGTCCACGGCGCGCCCGAGGCAACCCCGCTGATCCGCACCGCGCGCGGGGTGAACGATGCCAAGATGCACCATGTCATCGATCGCGCGGTTGCGCTGATCGAGGCCAGTCCCGGCGCCAAAGTGGCCTGCCTGGGCCTGGCGTTCAAAGCCAATATCGATGATTTCCGCGAAAGCCCGGCGCGCTTTGTCGCGGCGCGGATCGCCCGCCGGTTCGGCGCGCGGGTGCACATTGTCGAACCTTATGCCGCGCAGTTGCCGGTGGAATTCACCGACACCGGGGCCAGCCTGATCGATATCGATACGGCGCTGGAAACCTGTGATGTGCTGATCGTGCTGGTCGATCACGACGTGTTCCGCGTGGTGCCACTGGCCGAACGCGCGGCCAAGGCGGTCTATGATACGCGCGGCATCTGGCCCGATCAGCCGGGCGAGCCGGTGGGGGCGGGGCTGCGGCTGGCCAGCTAGCTGTCGTCTTGCTGTGCCAGCCAGCGCGCGCGGATCGTGTCCGAGGTGTCGCGGCTGCCGTCGTGGGACCAGCCCGGTGCGCGCAACAGATAGCCCAGCTTGGCCCTGAACGGCGCGCGCCACATGTCGCGCGCAATCGCGGCCCATTCGTGGAACGATACGGTCAGCAGCGAAAACGTGCCAAGCTGGTGGACAATGCCATAGCGCACGGGCTCTTCGCGCAGTTCGGGGGTAAAGCTGCGGAACAGGCGGTCCCACACGATGAACACCCCGGCATAGTTGCGATCGAGATAGCGCGGGTTGGTGGCGTGATGGACGCGGTGGTGCGACGGCGTGTTCATCACCGCCTCGAACCAGCGCGGCATGCGGTCGATCGCTTCGGTGTGGATCCAGAATTGATAGACCAGGTTGATCGCGCCGACGGTCAGCAGCATGCCGGGCGCAATGCCGAACAGCGCAGGCCAGATGCGAAAGGCAAAGCTGAATGCGGGAAACCCGGTCCAGCTCTGGCGCAGGGCGGTCGACAGATTGTAGTGCTGGCTGGAATGGTGGTTGACGTGGCTGGCCCAGAACCAGCGCACGCGGTGCGCGGCGCGGTGGAACAGGTAATAGTTGAAATCGTCGAGAACGAAGACCGCGATCCAGACCCACCACAGCGCCGGCACGGTGGCCACGCGGTGGGCATAGAGCCAGCCTGCGGCAAGCGCGATCATGCCGGCGACCAGGGCGCCGGCGATCGTGCTGCCCAGCCCCATCAGCAGCGAGGTGAGCGTGTCGGCGGGTTCATAGGCCGTGGGATCGTGGCGCGCGGCCCAGACCATTTCGATGACGATGGTCAGGACGAAAAACGGAACGGCAAAGGGTACCACGTCGAGCCCGGTGGTGGCCGCGCGCTGCAACAGATCGGCGATCATGCGGCGCTATCCACGGTTTCGAGGCGGCGCAGGCTGGCGGCCCAGATCTGTGCGTCGGCGCCAAGGTCGAGCGTCAGCGCGCCAAACTGCGGATCGCCGGTTTCCAGCGTGAGCGTATGCCGATCGAGCCGGATACCCTGGTGCGAGGTCAGCTCGCTGCCGACGAAGCGCGCACCGTGACGGCGGATCAGCAGGATACGGCCTTCGCCATTGCGCACCAGCGCACCGATTCGCGCACGGTCGAGCGTGATGTCCTGCGCGGCAAAACCGGTGCTGGCCGCTTCGGCCAGCCGCGCGGCGTGGGCGGCATCGGCGATGCGCACATCGCCGCCCAGCCGCAACACGCGGGCCAACCCGTAAAGCGCCACGACGATGATCAGCGACACCGCGGTTTCGGCGCCGATGATCAGCGCGGGGCCGATGTCGGGCCTGGCGATCAGCGTGGCGATCGCGGCGACCAGTTTTCCGCTCATGCCGTGGTTCCGTTGCCCCCCGCAGCGGCCAGCATGTCGATCTGCGCGCGGATCGGCGCGATGTCATAGCCCGCGTCGGCGGCCTTGGCCGCGATCGTGGCCGGATCGATGCCGCCGCGCGCCTGCGCCAGCGCCCACAGCAAAGTCGAGCGCGTGCCCGAACGGCAATAGGCCAGCACGGGCGCATCGCCCGCGGCCTGCAGCGCGGCTTCGAGCGCGGTGACCTGATTGAGCGAGAAACCGGCATGGGTGACGGGGATTGCGACATAGGCCATCCCGGCGTCGTGCGCGGCGGCGGCAATCGCATCGCCGGGGGTCTGGTCGGTGGATTCGCCTTCCGGGCGGTTGTTGACGATCAGGCCGACGCCCAACGCCTTGGCCGTTGCGACGTCGGCAACGGTGATCTGCGGGCTGACCAGGGTGCGGTCGTCGATCTTGCGGAACATGGCGGGCTTGCCTTTGTGGTCAAACAGGGGTCTGGTGTGCCCAAATCGCCTAGCCGGTTCGTTCGCGGAAGGAAACCGCCGCGCACCGGTTTTGCAAAATCGGCAAGGATGCCACACTCGATGGGGCAAATCCTTTTTTCAAGTCGATTCCATTCGCGATTCAGGTTTTTGTCGGTTATAGTGAAAGTGCAATGGACTAAGCTGGCCTGATTGACTGGCAAGGATACTTTGTCGTGCCGCCGGCTCCCGCGTCCGGCCTGCGGCACCGAGGAACGCTGGAGCGGAAACAAGGTTTATTGATTTCTATGGGTTTTGATAGAGGGCGGCGTCGCGGACGCGACAAGCGCGACGGTTTCGGCGAAGACAATTTCGATCCCTACGGTGGTTTCGGCGGCGGTGGTCGTGGAGGCTTTGGCGGTGGTGATCGCGGTGGCTTCGGTGGCGGCGATCGCGGCGGCTTTGGCGGCGGTGATCGTGGCGGCTTCGGCGGTGGCGATCGCGGCGGCTTTGGCGGCCCGCGTGGCGGCGGTGGTGGCGGCTTCGGCGGCCCGCGCGGCGGTGCTGGCGGCGGCGGCGGTGGTCTCCCGGCCCAGGTGGTCGGCACCGGCAAGGGCGTTGTGAAGTTCTTCAACGCGCAAAAGGGTTTCGGCTTCATCCAGCGTGAAGACGGCGGCGAAGATGTGTTCGTGCACATCAGCGCAGTCGAACGCGCCGGTCTTGAGGGTCTGGCCGAAGGTCAGCAGCTTGAATTCAACCTGGTCGATCGCGGCGGGAAGATTTCGGCCGCCGATCTGCAGGTGGTGGGCGATGTGATCGCGGCCCCGGCCAAGGCGGCCACGCCGCAGCGCCAGTTGACCGGTGAAAAAGCCACCGGCACGGTCAAGTTCTTCAACGCCATGAAGGGCTTTGGCTTCATTACCCGCGACGACGGGCAGCCCGACGCGTTCGTGCACATCAGTGCGGTCGAACGGTCCGGCATGCGCGAGCTGAACGAGGGCGACAAGCTGGAATTTGACCTCGAAGTCGATCGACGAGGCAAGTATTCGGCTGTCAACCTGGTGCCGCGGCAGGGCTGACCTTACCGATTCGCTTGCCCGTCCGGTCGGCTTGACCGGACCACAGCAAGACAACAGACGCGCGCAGATGGCGGCCCCCGCAGGGCCGCCATTTGTCGTTTGCGATTCCCCGTTTATGTTTCTTGATCAGGAGCTTGTTATGTCCATCACCCCGCTCATGCCCGTCTATCCCCGGTGCGGCGTGCGTCCGGTGCGAGGCGAACATTGCCACCTGATTTCGGAGGACGGCACACGCTATCTCGATTTCGCCAGCGGCATCGCGGTGAACCTGCTCGGCCATTCGAACGAACATCTGATCGGCGCGATCCAGCGGCAGGCGGCCACGCTGATGCACGTGTCGAACCTCTATGGCAGCCCGCAGGGCGAAGCCGTGGCGCAACGGCTGGTCGATCTGACCTTTGCCGACACGGTGTTCTTCACCAATTCGGGGGCCGAGGCGGTCGAATGCGCGATCAAGACGGCGCGCGCCTATCACCAGCATGCCGGCAACACCGAACGGTTTGAACTGATCACGTTCAACAACGCCTTTCACGGGCGAACGATGGCAACGATCAGCGCGTCGGATCAGGACAAGATGCACAAGGGCTTTCTGCCGTTGTTGCCCGGTTTCAAATATGCCCCGTTCGATGACCTGGCCGCTGCCGAGGCGCTGATCGGCCCGCACACGGCGGGCTTTCTGGTTGAACCGATCCAGGGCGAAGGCGGCGTGCGCGACGGTTCGGTTGAATTCATTGCGGGCTTGCGCGCGCTGGCCGACGAGCATGACCTGATGCTGGTGTTCGACGAAGTGCAATGCGGCGTCGCGCGCACCGGCACGTTCTATGCCTATGAACAATATGGCGTGGTGCCCGATATCCTGGCAACGGCCAAAGGCATTGGCGGCGGCTTTCCGCTGGGCGCGTGCCTGGCCAGCGAAAAGGCCGCGCGCGGCATGGTGTTCGGCACGCATGGCAGCACGTATGGCGGCAATCCGCTGGCCATGGCCGCCGCCAGCGCAGTGCTCGACGTCGTGGCCAACGAGGCGTTCCTGGCCAATGTGCGGGCCACTGCGGCTCGGTTGCGGGCACGGCTGGAACAGTTCATCGGCAACTATCCCGATCTGTTCGAACTGGTGCGCGGCAAAGGGCTGATGCTGGGGGTCAAGCTGCGCATCGAGCCGCGCGCGTTCGTGGCGCATCTGCGCGACAATCATCAATTGCTGACGGTGGCGGCGGGCGACCAGACTTTGCGCGTGCTGCCGCCGCTGGTTATCGACGACACCCATATCGATGAATTCATGGACAAGCTGTCGGCCGGCGCGGCGAGCTTTCTGGCCAAGGACCCTGAGCAATGACGCGGCATTTCCTCAATCTGTCCGATGCGGGGGGCGAAGCGCTGGCCGCCATGCTGGCCGATGCGATCGCGCGCAAGGCGGCGCGCGCCGGTTGGCCCAAGGCGCGGGCCGACGCCGATGCGCCGCTGGCGGGGCGCGTGCTGGCGATGGTGTTCGAAAAGAGTTCGACCCGCACGCGCGTGTCATTCGACATGGCCATGCGGCAACTGGGCGGCAGCGCGGTGATCCTTGAGGCTGGATCGACCCAGCTTGGCCGCGGCGAAACGATTGCCGATACCGCGCGCGTGCTGTCGCGCATGGCCGACGCGATCATGTTGCGCACCGACGATCATGCCAAAGTCGAGGAACTGGCACGCCATGCCAGCGTGCCGGTGATCAACGGGCTGACCGATCTGTCGCATCCCTGCCAGATCGTTGCCGATCTGCAGACGGTGATCGAACGCGGCAAACCGCTGGCCGGGCTGGAATGGGCGTGGCTGGGTGACGGCAACAACGTGCTCAATTCGATTGTCGAGGCGGCGGGACTGGCCGGGTTCAATCTGCGCATCGGCGTGCCCGATGGCTATGACAGCGATCCCGGCTTTGTCGGCCGGGCGCGGGCGCTGGGCGCGCGCGTGACGATTGAGCGCGATCCGGCGGCGGCGGTGGCGGGGGCCGATGTGGTGGTCACCGACACGTGGGTGTCGATGGGCCAGGCGCATGCCGAGGCAAAGCTGGCGGCGATGGCGCCTTATCAGGTCAACCCTGCATTGATGGCGCAGGCGCGGCCCGATGCGCTGTTTCTGCATTGCCTGCCCGCGCATCGCGGCGAGGAAGTGACCGATGCGGTGATCGATGGCCCCGCGTCGGTGGTGTGGGACGAGGCGGAAAACCGCATCCACGCCCAAAAGGCGATCCTGCGCTGGGCATTCGGGCAGATCTGATCATGGCGGGCGAAACCGATACCGGGTTTGACCGGACCTTGTTTTTCACAGTGCCCGACCGCGATGCGCGCGGGCGACTGGTGCGGCTGGGTCCGGTGCTCGACACCGTGCTGGGCGCGCACGCCTATCCGGTGCCCTTGCGCAATCTGCTGGCAGAAGCGCTGGTGCTGGCCGCATTGCTGGGGTCCTTGCTCAAGGATCAGGACGGGCAATTGACCTTGCAGGTGCAGAACAGCGAAGGGGTGGTCGATCTGCTGGTGTGCGACTATCGCGCGGGCGAATTGCGCGGCTATGTGCGCCACGATCGCGCGCGGCTGGATGAACTGGGGCCCAATCCGTCGCTCCATGCGCTGTTTGGCGAAGGCTTTCTGGCGGTCACGTTTGATCTGGCCGCCAGCGGCCAGCGCTATCAGGGCATCGTGCCACTGGAAGGCGAGACGCTGGCGGCGGCGTGCGAAAGCTATTTTTTCCAGTCCGAACAAGTGCCCACGCTGATTCGCGTGGCCGTCGATTGCAGCGGGCCGCAGGCCATCGCAGCGGGATTGCTGTTGCAGCATTTGCCCGATGGCGAGGAAGGCCGCGAACGGCTGCACGCGCGGCTCGACCATCCCGAATGGGACCATCTGGCGATCATGGGCGGGTCGGTGCGGCGCGACGAGTTGCTCGACCCGGCCTTGTCGCTGGAAGCGCTGGTGTGGCGACTGTTCCACGAAGAGCGCGAAGTGCGCGCCGATCGTGGCCCGCAACTGGTGCGCGGATGCCGTTGTACCAGCGACTATTACCGCCAGGTGCTAGCCCGGTTCGGCGAAGCGGAACGGCGCGAAATGGCCAATGAGACAGGCGCAATCGTGGTCGACTGCGCATTCTGTTCGCGCGCCTTCGATATCGTGTTTGACGATCTGAGCTGATTGCAAATGCCGCTCGGCCCGGCTAGCCACGGGGACATGACGGCAAAGGTTCAGCGGCGCGCGGTGGTTCTCCTGTCCGGGGGGCTCGATTCGATGGTCTGCGCCGCGCTTGCGCGCGAACAGGGCTTTGACGTGCTGGCGCTGACATTCGATTACAACCAGCGCCACCGGGTCGAACTTGACGCGGCACGCGTGGTCGCCGCGCGGGTTGGGGTGGAGCGCCATGTCGTGCTGCCACTCGATCTGCGCGCGTTCGGCGGGTCGGCGCTGACCGACGATATCGCCGTGCCCAAGGACGGGGTCGGGCCCGATATTCCGGTGACCTATGTTCCCGCGCGCAATCTGGTGTTCCTGTCGCTGGCACTGGCCTGGGCAGAGGCAACCGGATCGCGCGACATCTTCATCGGCGTCAACGCGCTCGACTATTCGGGCTATCCCGATTGTCGCCCCGAATTCATTGGCGGGTTCGAAGCGCTGGCGCGGGTGGCGACAGCTTATGGTGATCGCGGCGGCACGGTAACGATCCATGCCCCGCTACAATATCTGAAGAAAGCCGACATTGCCCGAGAAGCGGTGCGGCTGGGACTGGAGCCTGCGGAAAGCTGGTCGTGTTATGACCCCATGCCCGATGGTCGGGCCTGTGGTCAGTGCGATAGCTGTCGATTGCGCTGCGCAGGTTTTGCCGAAGCGGGGATAATCGATGGAACAGCTTACGCCGACAGACTCACTGGCGGCTGATCCGCCGGGTACCGATCGATCCGCGCCGGGCACCGGTTATGCCGCGCCGGGCACCGGTTATGCCGCGCCGGGCACCGGTTATGCTTGGTATGCACTGGCCGTGCTGGTGCTGGTCTATGCGCTCAATTTCATCGATCGGCAGATGCTGACCATCCTGGCGGCGGACATCAAGCACGATCTGAAAATCACCGATGCGCAGTTCGGCTTTCTCTATGGCACCGCATTTGGCGTGTTCTATGCGGTGTTCGGCATCCCGCTGGGCAAGCTGGCCGATCGCTGGTCGCGCAAACGGCTGCTGACGCTGGGGCTGGCGACCTGGTCGACGATGACCGCGATGTCGGGGCTGGCGGGCAATTTCGCGCAACTCGGGCTGGCGCGGATCGGGGTCGGCGTGGGGGAGGCGACCGCCGGGCCTTGCGGCTATTCGCTGCTGTCCGATTTCTTTCCGCCGCGTCGGCGCGCAACCGCGATCGCGATCTTTTCGGCGGGGATCTATCTGGGCGGTGGCGGCGCGCTGTCGCTTGGCACGGGGCTGGCGCATGCCTGGGACCACGCCTTTGCGCCCGGCACGCGTCCGCTCGGGCTGGCCGGATGGCAGGCGGCGTTTCTCGGGCTCGGGCTGCCGGGGCTGGTGATGGCAAGTTGGGTGGGCTCGTTGCGCGAACCCCGGCGTGGCCGGTTCGAAGCCGCGGCGATGCCCCCGGACATGCCTGCCGGCAAGGCATGGCGCGCGTTTCTCGATGATCTGGCCGCGCTTGCCCCGCCGTTTACGCTATGGGCGGCGGCGCGGCGGGGACCGGCGGCCTTGCGCAGCAATGTGCTGAGCCTGGTGGTGGTCCTGCTGGTGGCGGCGGGGATGACCTGGCTGCTGGGCGATCCGGCGCAATGGTTCGTGCTGGCGATCGGCATCTATGCGGTGGTGTCCTGGTCGCAGGCGCTGCGTGCCGAAGATGCCGAGGCGTTTGCGATGATCTGGCGCAACCGCGCGCTGGTGGGGGTCAACGTCGGCTATGGGCTGACGTGCGCGCTGGCCTATGCCGCCAGCGCATTCGGGCCGCTCTATGCGATCGAAACCTTCCATGCCCCAGCGGCGCAAGTGGCGCTGATCGTCGGCGGCGGCGGCGCGGCCGGCGGCGCGCTGGGGGTGATCGCGGGGGGCTGGCTGGGCGATTGGCTGTCCGGCGGGGTGCACCATGCGCGCCGGGTGCTGGTGATCATCGGCGCACTGGTGCTGGCGATGGTACCCGACGCGGTGCTGATGAGCACGCACTCGCTCACCGTCTATTATGCCGGGGTGTTCCCGCTGTGGTTCCTGCTGAGCGCTGCGCTGGGCAGTTCGTCGGGAACGGTGGTCAATATCGTGCCGCCCCGCCTGCGCGCCACCGCGGCGGCGGCGTTCTTTCTGGGGGCGACCATGCTGGGGCTGTCGATGGGGCCCTATGCCGCCGGGCGCATTTCGCAGGCGACCCATTCGTTGTGGGCCGGGCTGGTTGCGGTGATCGCGGTGGTTCCCTTCGCGCTGATCGCGCTGGGCCTGGCCTGGCGCGATCTGGCACGAAAGGAAGCGGGCTGAGTGCGTATCGAAAGTCGCCTTTCGGCGACTTTGTACCATCCACCGTACCGGGGGCGCGGGGCGGTGGGTGGTACTTTCGAAACAGACCCTCAGAGCGCCTTTTCGTAGATCGTGTAGACTTTGTTGACGCGGCTTTCGATCGCGTCGGCAATCGCCACCATGCCCTGGTTGTCTTCCAGGATCCAACCGATCTCGCCCCGGCTGGCGCCATAGTTGGCCACCGAATTGCGGCGGATATATTCGATCATCATGAAGGCGAGCTGGCTGGCCAGGCGCGATGACTGCAGCTTTTTGCGCACGCCCATCAGCGGCACGCGCATCGTGCGCACCCTGGGCTTGCGCAGCCACAGCAGCAGCTTGATGAAGTTGAACGGAAACAGCTTGCCGCCCATCGGTTTGATCGCTTCGTTGAGATCGGGCAGCGTCATCATGAACGCCACCGGTTCGCCATCATATTCGGCGACCATGATCAGATCGTTGTGCACGATCGGCTTGAACTTCTTGCCGGCATATTTGATTTCGGTGTCGGTGAACGGCACAAAGCCCCAGTTGTCTGACCAGGCATCGTTGAGGATGTCGAGGATCAGCGCCGCTTCGGTGTCGAATTTCGACTTGTCGACATTACGGATGCGGATGCGCGGGTTCTTTTCGCCCGACTGGACGATCCGCTGGATCAGCGGCGGAAACGGCTTGGTGATGTCGAGCTCATAGGTGTTGAGCAGCTTGGCCGGGGCGTAATCGCCCAGTGCCAGGATGTAGTCGTTGTAGCGTTCGGGCTGATGCCCCATCATCACCGTTGGCGGATGGTCAAATCCCTTGGTCAACTGGCCCGGTTCTTCCCACACCGACATCGACATCGGCGCGAGCACGCGGGTCATGCCCTTGTCGCGCAGCCAAGCTTCGGCGCGCGCGATCAGCGCATGGGCAATCGCCTGATCTTCGGCTTCGAGCATGCCCCAGTTGCCAGTGCCGGGGCCCATGCCCTGCACGGGGTCCATGCCCACCGCCAGATGATCGATATGCGCCGAAATGCGACCGACCGTGCGGCCGTTCTGGCGCGCCAGAAAGAATTGCACGTCGGCATGTTCGAAAAACGGGTTCTTGCCGGGTGTTACCAGTTCGACCGCTTCCATATGCAGCGGCGGAACCCAGTTGGGATCACTGGCATTGAGGCGATAGGCCAGATCGACGAATTCCTTGCGCTCTGCAGCAGTGCCAATCGGCACAATCGTGATCTCGCCCATCCTTAAACCCCTCATGCGAATCCGCCGCCTTGCCCGGCTGCGTCGCCAATGCCCGCCTTTGCCGAATCAGGCAAGCTGCGGGGCGTTCACCGATTCGCCAGGCACAAAAAAGGCCGGACGAGTCCGGCCTTTTTCAGTCTGGTGGGGCATCGGGACCGCACTGGGCAATCCCGATGCTGCCCGATTACATGCCTGCGTGTTCGCCGTACGTGATTTCCACGCGACGGTTCTGCAGTTCGCGCACGCCATCCGCGGTCGGAACGCGCGGGTTGGCCTTGCCCCATGCCTTGGTGGAGATTTCCGAGGCCGGGATGCCGTGGGCGGTCAGGTAAGCCTGAACCGAAGCGTTGCGGCGAGCCGACAGCGCCAGGTTGTACTTCACCGTGCCCGAAAGGTCGGTGTAGCCATCGAGCTTGATCGGAACGCTGGCGCAATTGCCATACGCGGTGATCGCGTTGTCGAGGATCGACGCCGCTTCGGGCGTGATGTCCGACTTGTCCCAATCGAAGAACACGATGTACGGGCCCTTGTTGCACACCGGAGCCGGGGGCGGCGGGGGCGGCGGGGGCGGCGGCGGCGGCGGCGGCGGGGGCGGCGGCGGAGCTGCCGGAGCCGGAGCCGGTTTCGGTGCACCACCGAAGTTGTAGGTCAGCGTGCCCATGAACGAGTGGCTGCGATAGCGGCCACCGATGATGTCGCCGCCCCAGGCAGCGCCCTGGCCGACCTGGTTGACGCCATCGACGTTGAAGTAGCTGTAGCGCAGACCGACATCGACATGGTCGGAAACCGGGGCGCGGACGCCCGCGATCAACTGCCATGCAAACTTGCTGACAGCGCCGGCGATGCCGTAGTTGGGATCGTTGATCAGCTGCGAAACGCGGGCAACCCCGACGCCGCCACCGATGAAGCCCTGCAAGCCATTGTCGGGACCGAAATCGACCAGCCCGTTGGCCATCGCATCCCATACATGGGTGTGGCCATATTCGGGGGTGGTGACGCCGTTGACCGTCAGGTCCTTCGGCTTGTTGGTGCGATAGCCGCTTTCCGCTTCAAGGCGGAACGTGCCGAAGTCGTAGCCGATTTCACCGTTGAAGGTGCCGCCGGTGTGCGAGTCCAGCGTGCCATCGAAACCAATGCCGCTGGCTTTGTTTTCGTTTTCGAGAATGGATACGCCAGCTTCGCCTTCGACGTACCACTGACCAGTGCGCGCAAAGGCGGGCGTCGCCATGGCGGTTGTCGCCAGGACCAGGCCCAGGACCAGTTTCCGCATTATCGTTTCCCCTTTTGTGTAGGTATTTTCGCTACGTCGTGGCTTGGGCTCTACCGTTTTCATTGGTTTTTCGCAAGCGCGAGAATGGTGAATGTGTTGCAATCCGGCAACTGTTGTCCCGGATGTGGTAGTCGGTACCGCCGTAATGGGACAAATTTGCGGCTATAGGTACCGCAACGGACCAAGCTGGCAACCTTACCTTGCGCCCGACTGCCTGTGGCCTGCGCCGACGCGCTTTGGCTGAGTCGCAGGCCTTGATGCGTGCGACGGGTGCCGCGCGCGTTTACCTCTGGCCCTTTGGGGGTGGGTCTACTAATCAGCCGTTGCATCATCACCCGTGTCTTGCCTGCAACAGGATTTGCCATGCTTCGCCGATTGTATGACTGGACTATGGCCAAGGCCGCGCATCCCCGTGCAGAATTGTGGCTGGCCTTTTTTGCCTTTGCCGATGGCGGCTTGTTCCCGTTTCCGCCCCATCCGTTGCTGGCGCTGATGTGCCTCGCCGCGCCGAACAAGGCGGTCAGGCTGGCGCTGGTGACCACGGTTGCCTCGGTCGCGGGTGGCCTGCTTGGGTATGGCATCGGCCACTTTGTCTATCAGGCGGTCGGTGCGCAGTTGTTGTCGGTGCTTGGCCTCACGGCGAAATTCCCCACTGCCGCCTGCTATCTCAACGCCTATGGCACCGAAATCATCGTGTTCAAGGCGGCGACGCCGATCCCGTTCCTGCTGCTGTCGGTCACCGCGGGCTTCATCGCGTTTCCGGTGCTGACCTTTGCGGCGGCCAGCCTGGTTTCGCGCGGCGTCATCTTTTTGACCATCGGGGTGCTGTTCCGCGTGTTCGGTCCACCGATCAAGGCATTCATCGACCGTTATCTCGCGTGGTTGGTCGCTGCGTTCGTCGTGGTGGTGCTGTCAGGCTATATCGCGTTTTCGATCCTGAGCGGCGGCACCAAGGTAACCCATGACAAATGCGCGCATGTTGCCGGGTTGCCTGCCGGGGCGAGTGCGATCTAACGGGCTCCGGCGTGCTGCTCTGCTTCGGCAATGGCGGCGCGCGCGATCGGTTCCATCAGTGCATAGCCGGCGGCATTGGGATGCACGCCGTCGGCTGACAGGCCGGGCTTCATGGCGCCTGCCGGATCGGCCATCGCGCTGTAATAATCGGCATAGACCAGCCCGCGCTGTTTCGCGAGATCGCGCAGCCAGGCGTTGAGCGCCACGATCTGCGCCGCCGGGCGATAGCCGGGGCGCCAGGTGAACGCACCGGCGGGCAGGATCGATCCCACCACGACGGCGATATTGTTGGCGCGCGCCATGTCGATCATGGCGAGGACCGCATTGGCATAGTCTTCGGGGCTCGACGGGCCGGTGTTGCCGGCAATGTCGTTGGTGCCGCACATGATCTGCACCACATGGGGGTTCAACCGCACCACGTCCTGATAGAACCGCGCCATGATCTGCGTGCTGGTCTGCCCCGACACGCCGCGATCGACGATGCCGTCGGCAAACAGCGCGGGCGCGGTCGGCAGCCAGAATTCGGTGATCGAATCGCCGATCAGCACCGCGCGGGGCGGTTTGTCCACCGCGTGGTTGGCATCGCGATAGTGGCACAGCGCAGGCCAGTCCTGGTCCGCGTTGCGCGGAGGCGTGCAGGGGGTTTCGGTCATCGCGGTGGTCGCCCCGGCGGCGCTCGCCGGGGCTTGCGCCAGGGCCGGGGTCGCCGTCAGTGCCACCAGGGCCAGCCATGCGCGCATCGGTCAGATGATCCCGACGGCCTTGCCGGCGCGTTCGAACATGCCGATGATCGTCTGCACTTGTTCAGCGGTATGTTCGGCGCACAGCGAACAGCGCAGCAGCGTCATCCCGGCCGGGGTGGCCGGGGGCCGCGCCAGATTGACATAGAGCCCTTCGTGCAACAGCGCTTCCCACATTGCTGCGCCGCGTTCGAGATCGGGCATGATCACCGAAATGATCGCGCTTTGCGGTGTCTGCGTGCCCAGCGCAAAGCCCCGTGCGATCAGCCCGGCGTGCAGCGTGCGCGAATTTTCCCACAGATGCGCGCGCTTTTCGCCGGCATGCATCAGCTTGCGGATCGAGGTCGCGGCGGTGTGCACGACGCTGGGCGGCAGGCTGGCGGTAAACACATAGGGGCGGCACACCAGCCGCATGATTTCGAACTTCGGGTGGTTCGACACACAGAACCCGCCGACGGTGCCGACCGATTTGGAAAACGTGCCGATCACGAAATCGACCTGATCGAGCACGCCCTGGTCTTCGGCCACGCCGCGCCCGTTGGGGCCGATAAAGCCCATCGAATGGGCTTCGTCGACCAGCACCATCGCGCCGTGCGCCTTGGCGACTGCGATCATCTCCTTGAGCGGGGCGATATCACCCAGCATCGAATAGACGCCTTCGAGCACCACCAGCTTGCCCGCGCCTTCGGGAATGCGGCGCAGGCGCTTTTCCATCGCCTCGATATCGTTGTGCTTGAACGGCACGACTTCGGCGTCGCCCATCTTGCAGCCATCCCAGATCGAGGCGTGGCTGTCGATGTCGAGCACGATATAATCGCCTTTGCCCGCGATCGTGCTGATGATGCCCAGATTGGCCTGGTACCCGGTCGAAAACACCATGGCATGATCCATGGCGTAGAATTCGCGCAAGGCGTCCTCGACCGCGCGGTGCCCGGCATACGTGCCGTTGAGCACGCGGCTGCCGGTGGTGCCCGATCCGAATTCGTCGAGCGCCTGCTTGCCGGCCGCGATGACATCGGGATCGAAGGTCATCCCCATGTAGTTATACGTGCCGAGCAGGATCGTCGGGCGCCCGTTGCAGATGGCTTCGGTCGGCGACAGCACGCGTTCCATCACCAGGTTGAACGGGTCGGTCAGCCCGGTCGACAACAGCGCACGGCGCTGTTCGATCAGCGGATCGAATTTCGAAAACAGGTCGGTCTGGGTCAAAACGTCGGTCATGTGGTGATTAGCCCCTCAGCCGGGTCACGGCGTCGACCAACTGGCCATATGTCTCGATTTCGGCCTGCTGGTTCATACTGATGATGATGTCGAATTCGTCCTCGATCGCGGCGACGAAATCCATCACCGTCAGGCTGTCCCATTCGAGATCGCCGGCAAACGTAACCGTATCGGTGATCGCAATGCCCTTCTTGTTGAAGGGCGCGATCAGGTCGGCAATCCGGGCGCTGGTTGCGGCGCGGTCCATGCAAATTCTCCAATTGGGCAAGCCTGCCCCTGCCAGATGATTGCGGCGGAAAAGCGGCTAGGCCCCCGCAATGTCAAGCGCAAGGGCCTGATCGGGCGCCACCGGCGAAACCGGTGGGTGTTGCACAAACAACGCATGTGCAGCATTTCGCGGCCATTGCCCCACCGGGTCAGCTTGTCGCAAACTACTCACAATTGTAACAATCCGGTGCTTAGCGCGGGCTCCACAGGCGGTTCGTCGCTGGCTGCGGCGAATCACAAATCTGTGCGCCGCAGCATTACGGTTCACATACCATGGGGGTACACGACATGCGTTCAATCCGCACCCTGGCCGGAGCGGCCAGCACTCTTGCCGTGGCGATTGCCACGCCGGCATTCGCGCAATCGACCGGTACGCAGGATTTTGAAAACACCATCGTGGTCAGCGCGCATCGCGCCGATCTTTCGGTCGGCGGCATCGATCTGCCCGACACCTCGAAGGCCAAGGCCACGCTGACGCAGGAATGGCTGCAGCATCAGGTCGGCGGCCAGTCGATCAACGATCTGGTCAATTTCGTGCCCGGCGTCAGCTACACCAACAATGACCCTTATGGCGGCACCAGCGGCAACTTCTACATCCGTGGTTTCGACAACACCCGCGTGTCCGAAACGTTCGACGGCGTGACGCTGAACGACGACGGCAACTATGCGCTTTACGGCGGCGAACTGCTCGACACCGAAGTGATTGATTCGGTCACCGTCAACCTTGGCACCACCGACGTCGACAGCCCGACATCGTCGGCCACCGGTTCGACCGTGAACTTTGTATCGCACATGCCGTCTGACACGATGGGCGCCAAAGTTTCCGGTGGATACGGCACCGACAACTATTACCGCGTGTTCGGCATGATCGAAACCGGCAAGCTGGGTCCGCTGGGCACCAAGGCGTGGTTCTCGGCCAGCACCGCCGAAAACGATTCGCCGTACAACAACTATGGCAAGATCAAGAAGTGGGAAGCCAACGGCAAGATCTATCAGCCGATCAATGACGGGCATGGCGATTTCATCTCGCTGGCCGGTTTCTATGTGCAGTTGCGCAACAATTTTTCGGGCAGCGATCCGGTGTCGAACACCCCGTTGGTGGCCGACAACGGCACCGGGTTCCAGTATTTTCCGTCGTCGTACAAGAACGCCTATTATACTTATTCGCCGTGCACCACCGCCGCGGCGACCAACGGTGTGGCCAACACGCCCAACACGTGCGGCACGGCCTATGAATATCGGCCCAACCCGGCCAACCTGTTCAACTTGCGCGCGGCGATCAAGTTGACGCTGGCCGATGGTCTGACGTTCACCGCCGACCCCAGCTATCAGTTCACCAAGGCCAATGGCGGCGGCACCGTTTCGGCGCACGAAGGCTATACCACGGTCGGCACCGACACCAAGGCGACCGGCTATATCAACGGCAGCTATTACGTCGGCCAGGACCTCAATGGCGATGGCGACACGCTCGACACGGTCACGATGTATGCGCCCAGCCAGACCAAGACCCACCGCGTCGCGCTGACTTCGTCGTTGCGCTATGACGTCACGCCGACCCAGACGGTGCGTCTGTCTTATGCCTTTGCACGGTCGGACATCACCCAGACCGGCGAAATGAGCTATCTCAACAGCGATGGCAGCCCGGTCGATGTCTATGCCATCAACGATCCGGTGATCGACGCCAACGGCTTTCCGATCGAAAAGCGCGATACCGAATCGATTGCCGAACTGAACCAGATTTCGGGCGAATATCGCGGGCAGTTCTTCGACAAGCACCTGACCGTCTCGGTGGGCGTGCGCGCACCGTTCCTGCACCGCGTGCTCGATGACTATTGCTTTACCCGCAACAACGCCGGTGCCACCTCGTCGTCGGTGTGCGCGTTCGGGGCGTCCGGTGCGGCCTATGGCGCCATCAATCCGTATGTTTACAACACCACAACCGGAGCCGCGACCGGTGCGGCCGCACCGCAGACGCGCAAATACAATTATAGCACGGTTCTGCCCAACATCGGCGCCACCTATAAACTGCCTAGCGTCGGCGAAGTGTTCTTCAACTATTCCGAAGGCTTCCAGGCGCCCTATACCACGTCGCTCTATAGCACATTCTATTATCCGCAGGGCACGCCCGGTATCGAGCCTCGGCCGGAAAAGACCGAAAACTTCGACCTTGGCTATCGCTACAATGCGCGCCGCCTGACCGGGCAGATCGATCTGTGGTACACGCATTACACCAACAAGCTGGGCACGTCGTATGACTCCATCCAGCAGATCACGACTTATACCAACCTCGGCCCGGTGCAGCGGTACGGCATCGATGCCAATGTCAGCTACAAGATCACGCCGCACGTGCTGGCCTATGGTTTTGGCTCGGTGCTGCATTCGCGGATCGAACAGAACACCATTTCGGGTGTCAGCGGGTGCGCCTCGACCGTCCTTGCGGTCGAAGTGGGGCAGTCGGCCTGTGCGGGTGGCGCGACCTATCTGTTGACCGGCGGCAAGTCTGAATCGGCGATGCCGCACTTCATGATCGGCGGTCGTCTCCAGGGCGATATCGGGCCGCTGACGCTTGGTGCGCAAGTCAAGCATACCGCCGATCGCTACGTCAACGACGAGAACGTCGGGCTGTATTCTTCGGGCAACACGCCGACGGTGGCGAATGGCGTGCAAGTGTGGGGATCGAAGTATCCGTCCTACACCACGGTCGATCTCGACGTGCGCTATTCGCTCAAGAGCATTGTTAACGAACGGTCGTTCGTGCAGCTCAACGTGACCAACGTGTTCAACGCCTATTATGTCGGCAGCGTCAGCCCCGACACGTCGGCGCTGCAGACCGGTGGCACCGACGCGCAAGTCAGCCCGCCGCGCGCGGTGATCGGGACGCTGACGATCGCATATTGATGATGAGCGCAGGTGTGGGCATCCCGAACGGGGTGCCCACACGGTGTGATGGCCAGATCGGTGGCCAATGCGCGGGGATCCGGGAACGGGTGCCCGCCGTTTTTTTGCGCGGTCAAGCCGGGTTTGCGCAGAGGACCCTAAATCGAGCACACCGTGATTGCCCTGAGATGCCCCGTGGCCAGCAGCGCCCTTCGGCTGCTGCCTGCGCAGCCGCTCAGGGTAAACTCGCAGCGTCGTTCGTCGGTCACAACGGATGCCGCGTTGCTTTGTCCCCAATCCCGACAGCGAACGGATTGCGTTCCGCATAGCTGAGACGCCGGGCCAAAATCGGCTCCGTCACGGTGTCCTGATCTATTTCGTCGAGATCCTGATACCAGGCCGCGCAAAGCGCTGTTCATACCTCCCGCCCCACCATCCCGCCCCACCAGCATAGCCTGCTGGTATCGTTGATGGTCGGGCGGGGAGGGGCGGGAGGTATGACTGCACGTCAGTGCAGCTTGGTATGAGGCCCAAGTTTTGGGATGGTAGTGCAAACGGTTGCTCCTGTGGCGCGCCACGAAAAGGCTGATGGTCCTGGAACCCGTGTTTAAAGGGAGGCGGTTTGCGGCCTATTCCAGCAGGCAATTCTTTCCTAAAATAGCGCGAAGCGCCGTGAGAAAATTCATGCAAGACGATGTTTTTCAAGCCATATTGTGATGCATATCTATAAAATTTATCAATAATAATCAAATAAATATCAAATATTTTGCTATGATAATTGTCGATTATTCAAAATTCGAGCTAAATTATTTTGCCAATTAACCAAATTGGAATATATTTATGAACTGCCTGATTCGTAATTTACGGCTCAATCGATCAGGTAAATAAGCGTCTCGAGTTGTATTTCGTGCGGGACTTTTCATTCGATTATTCGATGAGGTGGGGCATGATTTCTTATAACCGCGATAAACTCGTCGCTTTGGAGAATATTCTTCAAGAAATTCTCATTCTTGATGGAGAATATGTTCCAAGAATGCAATGTGGTCATTTGGGAAATAACCATTTGAGCGCAGCCAGGTCGGAGATTGCATCACGGCGAGGCCGCCGAAAAACGTTCGCTGGAATGGAAGTATTTTCTGATCCTGCCTGGGACATATTGCTTGAGCTGTTTGTCGCCGACGTTATTGATGTAAGGCTGTCGGTCACTGCGGTTGGGCTCGATGCTGGCGTCGCGCCCACGACTGTGATCCGTTGGATTTCCGTTCTCGAAGGGTATGGCCTTGTAAAGCGTGTCTGTGATCTTGCGGACAAGCGCCGAAGTTGGATATGTATGACGAACAAGTCGAGATCAATAATGGGGAAATATTTTTTAGAAAACTGGTAAATTAAATATCAGTGTTTTGATGAATCGTCGTGGCTAATTTCAAGTAATTCTAGTGCGGTTGATAAGATGGCTCCGACGTGAATTATTTTTGGGTTTTTTGAATCCATGGAATCTATTTTCTCTACTAAAAATTTTATTTGCTCTCTTAATTCAAATATCTGTTTTTTTTCAAGATTTTCTGGTTTCATGTCTCGTGTCCCACGCCGCGGAGCCAGATTTGAGGTGTTGGTCGTGGGCGTATAATCGAAATTTGTTCGCGAGTCGCAATTTCGCTTGATCCGAATGTGACTTGTAACCGCGCCACGGCATGGCTCATGCGTGCAAGAGCGCTCGCCCTCGACAATCGCGGGTGCCGGTTTTACCATCTTTTCTATCGTTGGTGCTGCCGTTGCCGCGTCGATGTGCGCGCCTTGGCCTGGTCGACGGGCGTGGTGCGGTGCTGTGCGGCAACCGATTGCCGGCGTCGCGGTCGATTGGATGAACAACATCATCTTGCGGACATAAGTAAAATACATCCATTTTGAATTAAATTTATATCAATCGATTGCATGCAGAAAATAGCGATAATTTTCAGCGATAAAGCTAATTATTGTTTTTATGGAATTTCCTGGACTAGAAAGGTTAATCCGATCGGTGGGAAAAGGAAATTCCGCTGTGATAAAGATCGTATTTTTATGGTTAATTTCTTCCATAATAATCAGCCCGTTCATCGGGCGATTTATCAAGGGTAATATCCATATTGTGGGCGATGACGATTTTCGTGAGAAGATCATTGTCGTCGAAAGATCCGCATACGAAGGGTCTGTCGCGACGGACGAAGCCACCAGCGCGGCGACGTATCCGGCAGCGGCCACGCAATCCGACTATGCATCCGTGGAGCCGCAAATGAAAATCGCCGTCTAGTTAAAAGGCCGCAATGAATCTCGGATTATGACGAGAAACGATATGCAAACGATCCTAACCATCGAAGATATATTGAAAGTCAAACTCGTAACAAGTGATTTTCGCGTAATTTACAATCTGTTTGTTCACGGTCCCACCCGATCGAGCGAGCTGTTTCATCTCAGTCGAGCATCGGCCGCGAATTTCC
Source organism: Novosphingobium sp. FSW06-99 (assembly GCF_001519065.1). Classification (GTDB taxonomy): domain Bacteria; phylum Pseudomonadota; class Alphaproteobacteria; order Sphingomonadales; family Sphingomonadaceae; genus Novosphingobium. The sequence continues at coordinate 418,631 of NZ_KQ954253.1, read as the reverse complement.
AGATCATCCTGCGTCGACTCAGGAACGACGGATTGATCGTAGCGCAGCAGGTCGACAGCGATGGACGTGCGCGTGTCTATGATCTTGCGCCCCAAACGAGGCTGCAAATCGAAGAGATCGTCAGCGATGAGCGTGGTGGTCGCCTCTTGAGGCTGGCCTCGCAAAGATAAGCTCCGTTGGCGGGAAGACGGCCTGGTTGTCGCTTCGCCTGCGTATTCGGGAAGTGATTCGCACGTTTTCGCCCAGGCTGTGCGTTCGCGCATTTTCGCCCTAAATCAACTGCCCGACTGCCTGCAAGAATGGCATGATTGAAACCGGTTTGGCCAGATAGCCTTCGGCGCCCGCTTCGCGGATGCGCTCTTCGTCGCCCTTGCCGGCATAGGCGGTGACTGCCAGCACCGGGATGGCCCGCAACGTCGCGTCGGCTTTCAGCGCCTCGATCAGTTCCAGACCGGAAATCTTTGGCAACTGGATGTCCATGATCACCAGATCGGGGGCGAACGCGCGGGCGCGCTCGATCACCGCAAATCCGTCGGCCAGCGGCTCCACCTCAAAGCCCTTGGCCTTGAGCAGATCGCTGAACAGTTTGCGGTTGAGGTCGTTGTCCTCGACAACCAGAATTCTTTTTGCCACGGAACGACCTTATGCATCGGGAGACACCGGTTCCCCGTCTATGCATGCAAAAGGACGCTGGCAATCATTCGCGAACCAACTTCGCCCGCCGATCCGATGGCGCTCGCGCTCCAGGCGCTGGTCTTCGTGCTGGGGGATGAACCGCGCACCGATCGCTTTCTGGCGCTGACCGGGCTGACCCCCGATGCCCTGCGGGCAGGGGTGGACGATCCGGTGATCATGGGCGCGGTGCTCGAATTTCTCGCCAATCACGAAGCGGATCTTGTGGCGGCGGCTGCGGCGCTCGATATACCCCCCGAAACACTGGCTGCGGCCTGGGAGAAACTGCGATGACCCGCCCGCTGGTGATCAGCGATTGCGATGAAGTGCTGTTGCACATGGTCGCCCCGTTCAAGGACTATGTGGCGCAATGCCACGGCATCGATTTCGTGATGAAGGACAACGATTTTGGCAAGGCGATGCGCTATGCCGACGATGGCCGTCAGGTCGAAGGGCCCGAAATCTGGCGCCTGCTCAACCTGTTTTTCGACACCGAGATGTACCGTCAGCACCCGATCGTCGGCGCGGTAGAAGGGATCAACGCGATCGCCGCGCATGCCGATGTGGTGATCCTGACCAATCTGGGCGATGACCGGCGCGCCGCGCGCACGCAGCAACTGGCCGATCACGGCATCCACGCGCGGGTGTTCACCAACCAGGGCCCCAAGGGCCCCGCGTTGCGCGCGATCCTGGATGAATATCGCCCCAGCCGCGCGGTGTTCATCGACGATCTGCCGCAGCACCATGCCTCAGTCGGCGAAATTGCCCCCGAAGTGCACCGGTTGCATCTGTGTGGCGAGCCGATGCTGGCCCCGCATATTTCCTGCGCGCACGAGGCGGGCCACGCCCATGCCCGGATTGACACGTGGTCGCACGCGCTGCCCTGGATCATGACCCGTGTACATGGAGAGACCGAATGACCGATACCGTTGCTGACACGCTTGCCGCGGCAGGGTTCGTCCTGCCCCAACCGGCCGCGCCCGTTGCTGCCTATGTGCCGACCGTGCTGGCGGGCGACATGCTCTATGTTTCGGGCCAGGTCTCGTTTGTCGATGGCACGCTGCTGACCGGGCGTCTGGGTGAAGATGTCAGCCTGGAGGAGGGCAAGCGCGCTGCGCAGGCTTGCGGGTTGATGCTGCTGGCGCAGGCCAAGGCGGCGCTCGGCTCGCTCGACCGGATCGAGCGCGTGGTCAAGCTGGGCGCGTTCATCAATTCGGCCGCCACCTTCACCGACCAGCCCAAAGTCGCCAACGGTGCCTCCGAACTGATGATCACCGCCTTTGGCGACGCCGGGCGCCATGCGCGCAGCGCGGTCGGCGTGCCGGTGCTGCCGTTGGGCGCTGCGGTGGAAATCGATGCTGTATTTGCTGTTCGCACTGCTTGACCGCTGGTTCGTGCCGCCCCCGGCGCGGGGGCGGTGCGACTGGTTGACGGCCACAGTCTATGCCCATCGCGGGTTTCATGACCGGGTCGGCGCGCGCATCGAAAACAGCGCGGCGGCGTTTGCGGCGGCAATCGCGGCAGGGCTGGGCATTGAATGCGATGTGCAATGCAGCCGCGACGGGCAGGCGATGGTGTTCCACGATGACGACCTGGCGCGCCTGACCGGTCAGGCCGGGCGGCTGGCCGACGAGACCGCCGCAACGCTGGGGCGGATCGTGCTGACGGACAGCACCGATGCCATCCAGCCGCTGGGCGCGCTGCTGGCGCAAGTGAGTGCGCAGGTGCCACTGCTGATCGAAGTGAAGATCGCCCGTGGCGGTCATATCGCGCCGCTGTGCCTGGCAGTGCGCCGCGCACTTGAAGGCTATGCCGGTCCGGTTGCGGTGATGAGTTTTGACCCGCGCGTGTCGGCATGGTTTCGCCGCTATGCGCCGCGCGTGGTGCGCGGGCTGGTGATGACCGAGGCGGGCTGGCGCACGCTGGGCGCCAAGGCGCGGCGGCATGTGGCGCTGTGGCGGGCGCGGCCCGATTTCCTGGCCTATGACATCGACGATCTGGCGGGTTCGTTTGCGCAAAGCCAGCGCCGGCGCGGGGTGCCGGTGTTGAGCTGGACGATCGACAGCGCCGCGCGCGTCACCCGTGCCGCAAACCGCGCCGATGCGCCGATTGCCGAAGGCGAAGGGCTGGCGCTGCTGCTGGCCGAAAGGGCGCGGGGATGAGCCATATTGCGCGGATCCATCAGGGCGTTGGCGCGATTGCCGCCGCCGACTGGGACCGCATGGCGGGCACCGACAACCCGTTTGTCAGCCACGCCTTTCTCTCGCTGCTCGAACAATCGGGCAGTGTTGGCGGACGCACCGGCTGGAGCCCGCTGCCGATCGTGATCGAGGATGCCGAGGGGCATCCGCTGGCGGCCTTGCCCGCCTATCTCAAGACGCACAGCCAGGGCGAATATGTGTTCGACCATGCCTGGGCCGACGCGTGGCAGCGCGCTGGCGGGGCATACTATCCCAAATTGCAGATCAGCGTGCCGTTCACCCCGGCCACCGGGCCGCGCCTGCTGCTCGGCGATCGACCCGATCTGGCCCCCGTCTTGCTGGCGGCGGCGCAGCAGGTCGCGGCCGAACATGACCTGTCATCGGCGCACGCGACATTCATCGCTCCCGATCAGGTTGGCCTGTTTGAGGCATCGGGCTGGTTGCCGCGCGCCGATATCCAGTTCCACTGGGAAAACCGGGGCTATGCCTCGTTTGACGATTTTCTGGGCTCGCTGGCCTCGGCCAAGCGCAAGAACTTGCGCAAGGAACGCGCGGCGGCACAGGCCGGGGTAGAGATCGCCGCGCTCAGCGGCGAGGCCATCCGCGCCGAACATTGGGACGCGTTCTGGGCGTTCTATCAGGACACCGGCGCGCGCAAATGGGGTAGGCCCTATCTGACCCGCGCGGCGTTCGATCTGATGGGCCAGACGATGGCCGATCGCATCCTGCTGGTACTGGCCTTCGTCGACGGGGTGGCGGTGGCGGGCGCGCTGAACTTCATCGGGCGCGATGCGATCTATGGCCGCTATTGGGGATCGGTGATCGACAAGCCGTTCCTGCATTTCGAGCTGTGCTATTATCAGGCGATCGATGCCGCCATTGCACGCGGCCTCAAGCGCGTTGAGGCGGGGGCGCAGGGGCAGCACAAGCTGGCGCGCGGCTATGAACCGGTGCAGACCATTTCGGCACATTACATCGTCGATCCGGCCTTTCGCAGCGCGGTGGCCGATTTCCTGGTGCGCGAACGTGCGGGGGTCGCGCAGGACCAGCAATGGCTGGGTGAGCGCACACCGTTCCGCAAGGATCAGGACTGAATTTAGGCCACGCGCATCGCAGGTTTACGCGACACGCATTGCCGGGCTGGCGCGCAGCCATTCGCGGGCGCGGCGCTGCGCTTCGGCGATTTCACGCGCGGTCATGTCTTCGGCAACATCGGCGCGGCATTGCGCGGCATGGTCATGCCCGCCGACAGCGGCCAGGTTGAACCATTTGTGCGCTTCGACCAGATCGACTGCCAGCGCGTCGCTGCCGGTGCAAAAGGCCATGCCCAGATCGAAATAGGCCTCGCTTTCGCCATCTTGCGCAGCGGCCAGACAGTGCGCGACAAACGCGTCGCGTGCGGCATTGCTGGCGGCTGTTTGCGCCGCCGATTGCATGTCGGTGCCTGCCACCAGCTTGATATTTGCGTGATCCATTGCCCGTTATCCCCAACCTCTTCGCCCTGTCCCGTGATGGGCGCCACTGCCGCAAGGTCGGCGGGTTTGGCTAATATATGGTTAACGACGGCAAGATTCTGCCGATCTGCCCGGTTTGCCCTGATGTTCAAAACCCGCCCGTCGCAAAAAGAGCTTGGCAGAATGACTTGTGCGCAAGAGGCGTGCCCCCTATAGGCGCGGCAAACCGGGATACGGGGTGCCGAAGCCGGGTGGCGTGATGGCAATCGGTCCGGGGTCGGAAGGCGCGTAAGCGGAGGGCCGGATGGCTGGGATTTTGAGTGACGAAATCGACGTTTTGGCCAAAGCCCGGCGCGCCATGCCGGGGGATTACGTTCCCGGTGAAGACGAACCCTATATGAGCGAGCAGCAGCAGGACTATTTCCGGCGCCTGCTGCTTGAATGGAAACGGTCGATCCTGTCGGCGGCGGTGAACACGCTGTCGGCGTTGCAGGAAGGTCCGATCCGCGAACCCGATCTGAATGATCGTGCCAGCAGCGAAACCGATTGGGGTATCGAACTGCGCACGCGCGACCGCCAACGCAAACTGATTGCCAAGATCGATTCGGCGATGCGCCGCATCGATGAGGGTGAATACGGGTTTTGCGAAGTGACGGGCGAACCGATCGGTCTGGGCCGTCTGATCGCGCGCCCCATCGCCACGATGACGGTCGAGGCACAGCAGGCGCATGAACGCCGCGAAAAGGTTTCGCGCGACACCTGACCGGGTCTGCCGGACAAGCCCGGTGGGGGCGTCCACACCGGGGTTTCGCGTGGATCTGCGCGGTCTTGGCAATTGTGTGCCAAAACGGGGCCATGCCGAACAGGTCTGGTTAACGCACAATCATCTTAACACTTCATTTGCCACTGAGCGGTACCCCTTTGCCCAACGTCCCGACGGATCGGGGCGGATGGGTTTTTACGGTTTTCCGACAGGCGGGGTGCCTGGATTGCAAAGCCGATGACAAAGAAACGGAATTTGCGTGGTGACGGACATCGATCATCGGCAGGCCGGTCGCGACAGCCTGTTCCTTATGGCTGATCTGCGGATCGAGGCGCAGGCGGGAGACCACCGGGTCAAAGTCCGCAACTTGTCTGCGCGCGGCATGATGGCCGAGGGGACTGTTCGCGTCACATCGGGGGTCGGGGTCGAAGTCAGCTTGCGCAATCTTGGCTGGGTGCCTGGCCGGGTCGCCTGGATTCAGGACAACCGCTTCGGTATCGCCTTTCTCGACGACATCGATCCGCGGGTGGTGCGCGCGCCGGCAGGACAGGGCGCCGGCGAACACACCCCGCGCTATCTGAAATCATCGGTCCAGCCGCCAGACCCACGCAATCTGCGCAAGCTTTGATGGCCTGTAACACCGACACTGCCGTCATCTAGAAATCGATGGCGATCCCGTTGCGTTCCCAGTCGCCAAACCGGGTCGGGTCAAGCCCGTCGGGATCCTTGGCCGGCGCGGCGGCGCGCGGTTCGGGCAGGGGAGGATTGGTCCAGTGTGGCGGGGGTGTGAAACTCACCGGGCGGATGGTGGCGCGCTTGGTCGGTTCGGTCATGTCCTTCCAAATGCGCCCATGCGCGCGGCGTTGCAATTGCCAAGTGGGGCATATGCGACGATAGGGGCACATGACCCGTTCGCGTTCGACCCCCGCCACCACCCCGCCTGCCGAAATTCCCGGCGCTGCCACCCGGCTTGCCGCGCTGCGCCTGATCGATGCCGTGTTGCGCCGGGGCGAGCCGCTCGATCGGGCCGCGCCGCCGCTGTTGCGCCCGGTGCCGCGCGCCGATGATCGTGCGCTGGCGATGGCAATCGCACAGGAAGTGCTGCGCTGGCTGGTCGATCTCGATGCGCTGATCGACAATGCCATGCGCCAGCCTTTGCCCGACGATGCCAAGGCGCGCAGTGTGCTGCGGATGATGCTGGTGCAAGTGCTGCGGCTGGACCTGCCGCCCCATGCGGTGATCGCCACCGGGCTGCCGCTGCTGGCGGGCGGCCCGCGCCGGCTGGCGCACGGGGTGTTTTCCGCCGTGCTGGCGCGCGGGGCCGAGGCGGTATTGCCGATTTCGCCCAGCCTGCCCGATGCGGTTGCGCTGCGTTGGGAAGCGGCGTGGCCCGACCGGCTGGACGCCATCGCCGCAGGGCTGGCCGAACCGCCGCCGCTCGATCTGGCGCTGGCCGATCCCGCCGCCACCGCGCACTGGGCACAAGTGCTGGGCGGGGTCAGCCTGATGCCCGGCCACGTGCGGCTGGAACGCGGCACCCCGGTGGAAAGCCTGGCCGGATTTGGCGAAGGCGCGTGGTGGGTGCAGGATCTGGCCGCGATGATCCCCGCGCGCCTGATCGGGCCGCCGCCGTTTGCGGGCGCGCGCGTGCTCGATCTGTGCGCCGCGCCCGGTGGCAAGACGCTGCAACTGGCCGCTGCCGGGTGGCAGGTGACTGCGCTCGACAAATCGGCGCGGCGGGTCGAACGCCTGACCGAAAATCTTGTACGTACCGGCCTGAGCGCCGATGTGATTACCGCCGACGCGCTGACCTGGACGCCCGAGCAGCGCTTTGACGCGGTACTGATCGATGCGCCGTGCAGCGCCACCGGCACCGCGCGCCGCCATCCCGACGTGTTGCACCGGTTGCAGGCACTGGACGAACTGGTCGGCCTGCAATCGGCCATGCTGGCGCGTGCGGCGGATTGGCTCAACCCCGGCGGCACGCTGGTCTATGCGGTATGCTCGCTCGAACCCGCCGAAGGCGAAGATCAGGCGCGCGGCTTTGCCGGAACCCCGGTGCCGATCACGCCCGACGAATTGCCCCAGGGTATCGTGCCCAGCGCCGCAGGCTGGCTGCGCACCGACCCCGGCATGCTGTCCGGGGTCGGCGGTCTGGATGGCTTTTTCGCGGCGCGCTGGACGGTTTAGAGTCTGATCGGAAATTCCGGCTTTGCCGAAATTTCCGAAGGCCGCACCGGCCCGCTCCCCCACCCGACCACCCACGTAAGTGTATGGTATTGGGTGGTCGGGTGGGGGAGCGGGCCGGTGCGGCCTTCAAAATTCGCTCTTTGGCGAATTTTGAATCAGCCTCTTAGGCTTTGACGCGGTCGGCAAAGCTCTTGCGCAGTTTGTTGAGTTTGGGCGGGATCACCGCCAGGCAGTAGGGATTGCGCTGCCCTTCGCCTTCCCAGTATTCCTGGTGGTAATCTTCGGCCGGATACCACGTGGCGGGGCCTTCGATCGTGGTGACGATCGGGGCTGGCCAGTGCGACGCGTTGCGGGCAATCGCGGCCTCGGCCTCGGCGCGCTGCGCATCGTCCAGCGGGAACAGCGCCGAACGGTACTGGGTGCCCACATCGTTGCCCTGGCGGTTGAGCGTCGTCGGATCGTGGATCACGAAAAACACGTCGAGCAGCGTGCCATAGTCGATCACCGCGGGATCAAACGTCACCCGGATCCCCTCGGCATGGCCGGTGGTGCCCGAACAGACCTGCTTGTACGTCGGGTTGGGCACGGTGCCGCCAATATAGCCGCTTTCGACGCCCGAAACGCCGATCACGTCGCGCAGCACCGCTTCGGTGCACCAGAAACAGCCGCCGGCAAGGATGGCTTCGGCCATGGAAAAACCCTTTCGTTGGTATCGTCGAGGCAAAGATAGGGTGCCGATCTGCCCTTGTCATCGTCCTGTCGTTGAAACATGCGGCGCTTGCCCCTAATCTTGCGCTATGACCGAAATCACCGTCGCCGCGCTGCAACTCGCCCTCAACGATCCCGATCCCGCCGACAACATCGGTGCGGTCGCGCACCTGGTGGAAACCGCAGCCGGGCTCGGCGCGCAAGTGATCCTGCCGCCCGAACTGTTTGCCGGGGCCTATTTCTGCCAACAGGAAGACGAGGCGCGCTTTGCGCTGGCGCATCCGCTTGACGAAGACCCCTCGGTCAAGGCGATGCAACGGCTGGCCCGGACGCTGGGCGTGGCCATCCCGACCAGCTTTTTCGAACGCGACGGACAGCATTATTACAACACGCTGGCGATGATCGATCCCGCCGGCGAAGTGATGGGCATCTATCGCAAGAGCCATATCCCCGATGGGCCGGGGTATGAGGAAAAGTACTATTTCCGCCCCGGCAACACCGGGTTCAAAGTGTGGAACGTGTTCGGCACGACCATCGGCGTGGGGGTGTGCTGGGACCAGTGGTATCCCGAATGTGCGCGGGCGATGGCGCTGATGGGGGCCGAACTGCTGTTCTATCCCACCGCGATCGGCAGCGAGCCCTATGATGCCGATCTCGATACCAGCCGGGTCTGGCGGCGCGCGATGCAGGGGCACGCCGCATCGAACTGCATGCCGGTGATCGCCGCCAACCGCATCGGTGTCGAGGAAAACGACCAGACTTTCTACGGCCACAGCTTTATAGCCAACGAATGGGGCGATCTGGTGACCGAATTCGGCGCGCAGGAAACCGGCCCGCTGGTGGCCACGCTCGACCTTGCCCAGGCGCGCAAGCACCGTGCCGGGATGGGGTTTTTCCGCGACCGGCGCCCGCAATTGTACACCCGCCTGGCCCAGGATACGTGAAGCATACTTATCTGATTGCGCTGGGCTCCAACATGCCGCATCCGCACCACGGGCGACCAGCCCATGTGGTGCGTGCCGCGTTGATCGCGCTCGATCTGTGCACGCTGCCGGTGACCGCGGCGGCGCCGATAATGGCCAGCGCCCCGGTGGGCCCGTCGCGCCGCCGCTATGCCAACTGCGCCGCGCTGATCGAAACGACGCTGTGCCCCGATGCGCTGCTCGACCGCCTGCACGCGATCGAGGCCAGCTTTGGCCGCAACCGCCTGGGACAGCGCTGGCGCGCCCGCACGCTGGATCTGGATATTATCCTGTGGAGCGGCGGCATCCACCGCACGCGCCGTCTGACCATTCCCCACCCCGCCTATGCCGGTCGTGATTTTGTGCTTGGTCCCGCCTTGCGCATTGCCCCCCACTGGCGTGACCCAAAAACCTGCCTTTGCGTGAAACACGCGCACGCCCGCTTGACCCGCCGCGCGCGCCTGCCTAAGGCGCCTCCACCGCACGCGTAAGTGCCGGGCCCATAGCTCAGTCGGTAGAGCAACTGACTTTTAATCAGTAGGTCGCTGGTTCGAATCCAGCTGGGCTCACCATATTTCAAATACTTATGCGTCGCATGCTTGCGGCACCTGATGACGGGGGTCCCAATCGGGCATCAGAGTGAATCGGCATTTTGCGCCATCATTTTTGCGTTTCAAGCAACATGCGAGCGCCATTGCATTTGAGACCCGACAAGCATGTGCATTGATCTGCGCTGCGAGCGCCTTCGGTCATGGGCATAAGCGGCAACAGGCGAGTGTTCTCTTTTCGATTCCGAGTAGCTACGCTACCACGCTGTGATCGATGGGAGGGGGCAGTGGCGAGACCAAACGGACCAGTGACGGTTTGCGTGATCAACCTGAAAGGAGGGGTAGGCAAATCGACCATCTCTGCGTTGCTTGCGCGGCGCGGGTTCAGCAATCGCGGGCTCGACGTCTTAGCGATTGACATCGATCCTCAGGCCAACTTGAGCCAAGGCCTTATGCATCGAGGTTATGCCAGTTTTTTGACCCAGCAGCGCCCTTCGATCGTAGAAGTCTTCAATGGTTATATTCCCCCAAGCAAGGCCAATCCTGTTCCAACACCCCTCACTGCGACTACTTCGTTCGAGACAATTGGCAGCGTAGGCACCCGCTCGCTTGAATTAATCCCATCGCGCTTTGATTTTTCCGACAATTTGCTGGGAGCCGTCCGTCCCGATCCGCGCTCTTTGGCCAGATTTTTGAGCGCAAATTATCATCACAAGGACCTGATAATCATTGACTGTGCCCCGACAGAGTCTGTGCTGACCACTGCCGCATATCACGCAAGCAGCAGCGTTCTCGTTCCAGTGAAGCCAGAATTTTTCGCGACCATCGGGTTTCCTCTATTGCAGCAGTCGCTCAACAACTTTCGTAATCAGAACCGTGCGCACAGCATTTCAGTCGCTGGAGTGGTCGTCAATAATGCATTTTATCATGGCGGCAATGACGGCGGGCCGGAGAAAGCCCGTGCGATGTTGGAAATACGATCGGAATCGGCGCGCAATGGGTGGCCAATCTATCAAAATGAAATGCTCCACTCTCGCGGGTATCCAAAAATGATGCGTGGCGATAATAGTTACCTTGGCAATGCTGAAATGTTTGGGCGATTTGCAAATGAATTTTTTAGCTCTGTAGGCCTTTGAGGCAGTGAATTTGGAATGAATGGACCATGAAAAGCCGGAAACAGCTACTCAATAGCCTTTTGAAAGCCCTCCTTGCTGAATGGGGTACTGATGAAGTTCGTTCATCACTTGAGAAGGCTATTGCGGAACATGCAAGCGAGCGGAGCCAATGGAGCTTTAGATCAGATTCGCCTCGAGTCGAACGTGCAACCGCGCTCCAGCTTGTCGATCGTCTTGAGGTACAAAAGAACGTGAAGCAGCCGTTGAGAATTCTTGCCACCCGCTTTGATCAAAAGGATTTTTTGCCGAGTATCGCGGATGTGCGTGAGTTCATCATCATGGCGGGGCAACGCCCACCGGCGATAAAAAACAGGCAAGAGTCCTTCCGCAATTTGTTGCGTATCCTTTTGGATCTTTCCCCTGAGCGATTGCAGCAAATGGCCGAGGCTGCGAACCATGCGGGACCGGCGCAGTTGGGACCTATCTCTGACGCTATCGCTGCCGCTGGGGAACGCCTACCTCGTCGGAACCACGAGCCTGAATAGTGACCAGTGCCAGCATTGCGTGCCGAAAACCGCACTGCCGCCTAGTTTCATGATGTTGTCGCGGCGCCTCTTGGCGCGCCCCATTCAGAACAAGCCGCGTTATCGATAGCAGCTTTCCTCCAATACCGAGTTCGTAGGTTTCTGGCGTTCGTGTGATGCGCAATTTGCCATATTGCATTTACCGGTGGTGGGTGGCGCAGAGCATCATGATGTTGCTAACGTCTAATTGCCCAATTTCTTTCAGAAGAAATGAAACCCGCTCAAGTGGCTTGTGCGCCTGGATGAGCCGTCTTGCGTTTAGCCTTTGTCTTTGCAGACGCAGGCTTTGCGATCCATGCAAAGGCGCATTTATAACCCAACGCTCGCAGTTCGTTCACGGCTTGCCGGAACGTAACCAAACTGAAGAATGGCAGCCGACTGGTCCCCGCAGCAACGCCAGAACTGAGCACCGCATAAACGATCAGATGCGCGTCAACGTCAAAGGGTGTTCCGGCGTCAACCACGAGCGTTTGATAACCAGTCAGAGTCAGTGCCGCTTCTTGTTTGACGATTTCAGCCCGCAGGCGGTCCCGAAATGCACCGTCCATCTTCATCACGCGGGCCGACACAGTGCCCTGATTGAACAGGTGGCTTAGTCGTGATGATGAGGTCTGGTCCTTAATGTGGATCATTGCGCCATCGTTTTGAAGGAAGTCGCAAGCCTCGATCGCGTATGACGCCCCGGTCGGCTTCACCAGTTTGCGATCAAGGCACAGCATGTTGTGCCCTGCCGTCGCGATCCGCTTGTTGTACTTATCCTCGTTGTCACCCGCCACGGCGGGGGGCATAGTATGTTGATCGATCCCCGCGAAGAACGCCGTCACTGCGGTGGCAAGGTTGGTGTCGATCTTGTACCAGCGATCGGCCGATAAGACATATTTTTCGCCGTTCAAGTCGGTCTCGAAGACGAGGCATTCCTTGATGCGCCAGAACTGGCCATCGTCCTTTCCTTCATCATTCACCTCGTGAACCCGATGCGTAGCGAGATTACCCGGCTCATACGTGGTGAGGGGCTTTTCCCGCATGTCCGCGACATAGTCCGCGATTTCGAGGTCGGTGTGAATGTTCCAGCAACCGAACCCCTTGTAACGGATTTGCCGCGCCTTTTCCGGGTCGTAGATAACAGGATAGGCAAGGTGAAGGGTGTCCGGGATCGCGCCCGCCAAACAGCCATGCAACGCCGCCACCAGCGCGGCATCGAGCAATTCAATCGTCGCCTTGTCGCGCACATGCTTGATCTGATCAATCCAAGCAAAATTGGCCTGGTAGTCCGTCTTCCCGAATGCAGCGAAGGCATCGGCGCACACTTGCGGCAGGTCGTTGACCTCCATTTCCTTGGTCAGCGTCAATCCGTCACTGCCCGCGACGCGTGATGCAAAGGCGGCGTCCTTGGGTTCGCCCGCAAGGCCGCGCACAATGTCGCGTTCGATATCAATGCTGAAAGCGGTCTGATCGGACCGACGCGCTGTCTGCGTACGCCGTGAGGTCGTGTTTTCATCAGGCGTGCGAACGTCGGCGCTGCGCAATTTATCAGGATCTACGGTGTTCAACACCACACGAAGGCCAAAGTCTTGTTCAAAGGCATCGGGGTCAAGCTTTACATGGCCCAAGCCGAATGACACTGCAAACCACCGCCCGCCTGACTGTACAAAAACCAACCCATAAGCGGTCACGTTGTAGAGCGAGGCCTTTTCCGCCTCGGTAAGTTCAAGGAATTTGGCCCACTTTGGTGCTCCGCCACCGATTGTGTCGAGCGCAATTTGCGCGCCTTCCAGCTTATACCAAGGTGTCAGAGTGACACCTGCCCGGATGCTGTTGGAGGGTTGTTTACCATCGCGCAGCAGGCGGATCGAAACGGTTTGAGATTTTTTGGTCATGAAGACGCTCCCCCACACCATGATCCGCTTGACCACGGCAATCTAAAGCGACATATAACAAACATGACAAATATAGCAAGACCGTCCGCAATGTTGCGGGCCATTCGCGACACAATGGGTATCACGCAAGAGCAGCTTGCTGAGAAGCTGGGGGTGTCTTTTGCCACTATAAACCGCTGGGAAAACGAGCAAAATAAGCCGCAAAAGGCAGCACGGGAAGCCATTGCGGCGCTTGCTCTTGAGGCGGGTCTTGATGTCGCCGAAGATGCGCCACCGCTTCCCGCCATCGCATCACCCGGTCGTCGCGGGCGGCGAATCGCAGGGCAAGCGCCGTCCACAAAATCTATGGAGCAGATGCTTTGGGATGCGGCCTGTTCGATTCGTGGGGAAAAGGACGCGCCCAAGTTCAAGGACTACCTGCTGCCGATGGTGTTCCTCAAACGCCTGTCGGATGTGTTCGATGACGAGATTGCGCGGCTGGCTGAGGATTACGGCAGCCGGGAGACGGCGCTGGCGATCGCTGCCGCCGATCATACGGTTGTGCGCTTCTATATGCCGCCCGAGGCTCGTTGGGCGATCATCAGCGGGCGCGAGCGGTTCGAATGGCGCAAGGATGAAGCACCACGCGATATCGGCGAACATCTGACCAAGGCCATCCGCGCCGTCGTGAAGCAGAACCCAGACCTTGACGGCACAATCAACGTGGTGGACTTCGCCGCCGAGCGGAATGGGGAGCGTGACATCAACCCCGCTAAGCTGCGTGAAGTGGTCGAGACATTTTCCGATCCGCGTTACCGGTTGGGCCTTGCCGATGTGGAGCCAGACTTTCTCGGTCGCGCCTATGAATACCTGCTGCGCAAGTTTGCAGAAGGGTCAGGCCAGAGCGCAGGCGAGTTCTTCACGCCGACCGAGGTCGGTTTCCTCATGGCCTATCTGCTGCGGCCACGTCCGGGCGAGGAAGTGCATGACTATGCCTGTGGATCGGCTGGGCTGCTGATCAAGCAGCAGATCGTGTGCCGCGAACTGGACCCGCTTAGCAAAGTTCCGCTCAAGCTATTCGGACAGGAATTGATGGCAGAAAGCTTCGCCGTCGCCAAGATGAACGGCATCATCCACGACATGGCGGTCGAGATCGCGCGTGGCGACACGATGATCAACCCCAAGTTCAAGACCGCGCAGGGTGACATTCGCACGTTTGATATTGTGGTTGCCAATCCGATGTGGAACCAACCGTTTGATCCTGAGCGGCTGGCGGCAGACCCGTTCGATCGTTTTCGCACGGCAGGCGGCGTGACCACCGGCAAGGGCGATTGGGCATGGTTGCAGCATACGCTTGCCTGCATGAAGCCGAACGGCCGTGCGGCGGTGGTTCTGGATACCGGCGCAGTGACGCGCGGATCGGGATCGAAAAACGAGGACCGCGAGCGCAACATCCGCAAGTGGTTCGTGGATCGTGACTTGATCGATGGCGTGATCCTGCTGCCCGATAACCTGTTCTACAACACCAGTGCGGCGGGCATCATCGTCGTGTTGAGCAAGCGCAAGCCCGAGGCGCGTAAGGGCAAGATTGTGCTCGTCAATGCCAGCAAGCGGGTGAAAAAGGGAAAGCCGAAGAACTACCTGCCGGATGATGCGGTGAAGGGTGTCGCTGCTCTGTTCGTCGTCGGCGAGGCGGTGGATGGTGAGGTCGCGGTGATCGATACAGCGCAAGCGATTGAGGCAGATTACAACCTTAGCCCAAGCCGGTGGATCGGACAGGCAGATGCAGCCGAGGCGGCTAAGATACCCGATTTGCTGAAGCAGCTTCGCGCCCTCTCGAAATCTATCAGGGACGGCGACGTCCGGCTGTTCAAACTGCTTGAGCCTCTTGCACAATGAGCAACGGCGAAACCTATGTCGGCGATATGATCGAACTGGCCTATGGCCGTTCACTTTCGGCAGATAACCGGAAAGATGGCCCTGTTCCGGTTTACGGATCGAACGGAATAGTTGGTTACCACAATGATTCAGCTGTCGATGGACCTGGTATCGTTGTCGGGCGCAAAGGTTCGGTTGGGGCGTTAGCGTTCTCCGATGGGCCATTTTGGCCGATAGACACGACTTATTTCGTCGTCAACAAAGGTGCGCACGATTGGCGCTTCTTATACCATTTCCTTCGCAGCCTCGGTTTGACTGGCCTCAATAGCCACAGCGCCGTTCCCGGCCTAAACCGTGAAGACGTCTACTCCATTTGTGTCAGGCTCCCAGCCCGTGCGGAAGGGGCAATCATCGGGCAGGTTCTCGATCAGATAGAAGGAGCGGTTGCACGGGAAGATGCCGCAATCGTTAGTCACCAGACGCTGAAGCGTGCAGTCATGCGCGAACTATTCACGCGTGGCTTGCAGGGTGAGGAGCAGAAGGAATCTGAGTTTGGCGCGGTTCCAGCAAGTTGGGCAATCACCGATCTAGATAACCACGCTCAAGTGCAAACCGGCGCCGCGAAAGGCAGAAAATTCGGTGATGCCGATACGGTTGAAGTCCCCTATCTGCGCGTGGCCAACGTGCAAGATGGTCACCTCGATCTGCGCGAAATGAAGACGATCCAAATCCGTCGAAGTGAAGTGGAGCGGTACAGACTGCACGATGGAGATGTGGTTCTCACCGAAGGCGGCGATTTTGATAAATTGGGTCGTGGTTTCATTTGGCGAAGCGAATTGGACCTGTGTGTTCACCAAAATCACGTTTTTGCGGTGCGCCCTGACCCAACGGTGCTGATCCCTGAATTTTTCGCTTACCTGGCCCAAAGTGCGTACGGAAAAGCGTATTTCTTGAAAGTCGCTCATAAAACGACAAATCTGGCGTGCATCAACAGCGCCAAGCTCAAGGCATTCCCGGTACTAATTCCGCCTACATTGCAAGAACAGCGCGAAATCGCTGACATCTTTCATGCCATCGACGCCAAAATCGACCTGCACAAACGCAAAAAGGCCGTTCTCGAAGAGCTGTTCCGCGCCCTGCTCCACAAGCTGATGACGGGCGAAATCCGCGTCGCTGATCTCGACTTGTCGGCGCTACAAGCCCATCAGGAGGTCGCCGCATGACCGACCTTGCCATCTCCGAAGCCGGTTCTGTGCAGTTTCCGATGGTACGCCATGCCGCCGAAATCGGCTGGACGCCGCTGATGCCCGATGACGCCCGTGCCAAGCGGGGCAGCGAGGCGGCGATGTTCCTGCGCGATGAACTGGAAGGCGCGATTGCCCGGTTCAATCCGTGGCTCGCCCCCGATGCTGTGCGCTCGATCTTCGAAACGCTTGATGCCATTCCGGCGACAATAGAAGGCAACCGGGCCATGCTCGGCTGGATGCGCGGCGAACAGAGTTGGTATGACGAGAATGAAAAGCGCCACCGCCGTGTAACTCTGATCGACTATGAACATATTTCCGCCAACGCCTTTCATGTGACCTGGGAATGGACGCTCAAGCCGCCAGCCCGCAAAGGCAACCGCGCCGATGTGCTGTTCCTGATCAACGGTCTGCCCGTCGCCATTGTCGAACACAAGAACCCCAAAGACGGCAACGCGATGGAGCGCGCGATCGTCCAGCTTCGCCGCTATGAGGCGGAAACACCTGAACTGCTTGGCGCGCCGCAGTTGTTCAACGTCACCCACTTGATCGATTATTGGTATGGCGTGACCTGGAATGCCAACCGCCGATTTATCGCCCGATGGAAGGAAGCGCGCGAGGAAACCTATCGCTTCGCGGTGCAGGCGTTCTTTGAACGCACCGACTTCCTGCGCACCTTGCAGCATTGGGTGCTGTTCTATGTGGAGGACAACGAGACCCGGAAGTCTGTTCTGCGTCAGCATCAGCGCCGCGCGATCGATGCCGTCGTTGCGCGTTGCGCCGACCCGGCCAAGCGGCGCGGACTGGTATGGCATACCCAAGGATCGGGTAAGACGTTCACTCTGCTGACCGCCGCCAAGCTGATCCTTGAAGACAAGGAACGGTTCGACAATGCGACGGTGATCCTCGTGGTCGATCGCACCGAACTGGAAGGGCAGTTGAAGGGCTGGGTCGAGCGCTTGCTGGGCGAGATGCAAAAGCAGGATATCGCGACACGCCGGGCAAATTCAAAGGACGACCTGCAAGCCCTGCTTGATGCCGATTTTCGCGGGCTGGTGATCGCGATGATCCACAAATTTGAGGGGATCACCAAGGGCAGCGCCGATCGCGCCAACATCCATGTGTTCATCGATGAGGCGCACCGGTCTGTAGCAAAAGACCTGGGCTCATATTTGATGGGCGCTGTGCCCAATGCGACGATTATCGGGTTTACCGGCACGCCGATCGCTGACACCGAGCGCGGCAAGGGCACGTTCAAGATATTCGGTGCGGATGACGAACGGGGCTACCTCGACAAATATTCCATCCGGGAATCGATCGACGACGAAACCACGTTGCCGATCAAGCATGTCATGGCGCCCAGCACGATGACCGTTCCGCTGGACCGGATCGACCGGGAATTCTTCGCGCTGGCCGAAGCAGAAGGCATCAGCGACATTGAGGAATTGAACCGGGTGCTGGACCGCGCGGTCGGGTTGCGCGCTTTCCTTAAAGCCGATGATCGTGTGGCAAACGTCGCGAAATTCATCGCGGACCATTTTCGCGAAAATGTGCTGCCGCTCGGATACAAGGCGTTCGTGGTCGCGGTCGATCGCGAGGCTTGCGCCAAATACAAGCGTGAACTCGACAAGCATTTGCCGCCTGAATGGTCTGAGGCGATCTATACCAGCAATGTGAATGATGCGGTTGAACGCCCGGACGTCGCGGCACTGCAATTGACCGACGATCGCGAGAGCGATGTGCGGCTGCTGTTCAAAAAGCCTGCCGAAGAGCCGAAAATTCTGATCGTCACCGACAAGCTTTTGACCGGATACGATGCCCCGGTGCTTTATGCGATGTATCTCGACAAGCCGATGCGGGACCATGTGCTGTTGCAGGCGATTGCCCGCGTGAACCGGCCCTATGTCGATAGCGAAGGGGTACGTAAGCCGATCGGCCTTGTGGTCGATTTCGTTAGCGTGCTGCGTGATCTGAAAAAGGCGCTCAAGTTCGATTCCGAGGATGTCAGCGGGGTCATCGAAGACCTTGACCTGCTGCTGACCGACTTTCTTGGCAAGATCGCCGTTGCCAAGACAGAATTTCTCGACGCGGGCGAAAGTGGCAGTGCGGACGAACGGCTTGAAGCCTTGGTGTATGGCCGGTTTCTCGACCCCGAGCCGCGTAAGGCGTTTTTCGAGGCCTATAAGGACATTGAGAACCTATGGGAAATCCTGTCGCCATCGGCAGAACTGGTTGATCATATCGCGACGTTCAAGCGCCTGGCGCAGCTTTATGCCACGGTGCGCAATGCCTATGCCGATCAGGTCGGGTTCGTTGCCGACCTGGCTTATAAGACGCGCCGGCTGGTCGAAGCGAACGCCGAACAGTCGGGCCTTGGCAACCTGACCAAAACCGTGACGTTTGATGTGAAAACGCTCGACGCGTTGCGTGACAGTAAAGGCAGCGACGAAGGCAAAGTGTTCAACCTTGTGCGTGGCCTGCAAAAGGAAGTTGATGACGATCAGGCCAATGCGCCGATCCTTCAGCCGCTCAAAGACCGGGCTGAACGCATTTTGAAGGATATGGAAAGCCGGAACGTCAACGGGCTGGCGGCAATTGACTTGCTGGGCGCCTTGGCGGCGGAAAAGGAGGCCCTGCTTGCCGAGGCGAAGGCAAGCGGCCTGTCGGCTGAGGCGTTCGGGGTGATGATCGCGCTGCGCGGTGACCCGGCGCTGGTCGATGGCAAAATCGATGTGCGGCAGGTGGCCGGTTTGATCGATGAACTTCGAAACCGGTATCCCAATGCCAAGCTGAATGACGATGAACGGCGGCGTTTGCGCGGCGCGCTTTATCTGCCTCTGCTCAGCCTGAGCGACGATGACCGTAGTCGCATTGTCGATCTGATCATGCGGTCGCTGCTGTCGTGATGCAGGAAGGAGGCGCAATCGACCTGAAATTGCGCGTGATCAGGTGGGCGGTGAAGCTGCGGGTCAATCCGCGTATCGTGCGTGTCTATCCCATGCGCCGCAAATGGGGGTCATGCTCCGCCGCAGGTGTCATTACACTTGCCATCGATCTTGCCGACCGTGAGCCGGAATTTCGCGATTTTGTGATTGCGCATGAACTTCTTCATCTTCGATTTCCGCATCATAGCCGCCTTTTCAAAGCAACAATGTCGCTGCACATACCCAATTGGCGGAATCTTGATGCGCGCCGCTGAGGGCAACAAGAGGTTGGCATGACTGATAGGACGATTTGGGGCATTCACATGCGCCGCGATCACGGACTGGCCCCAATCGAGCAAGGTTACATCGCGATCGGCTGGACGCAGATGGGTGATTTGTCCCTGATTAAGCCGAACCGCGACGCCTTCAAAGCCGCGTATCAGCGCGCATACCCTGACGAGAAGCCGGGCAAAATTCCGGTGTCTGCGGGCGTGGTCTATCGCTTCGCGGTTGAAATGAAGCCGGGCGATATCGTCATTTATCCCTCAAAAGCCGACCGCATGGTCAACATCGGCATCTTGGAAGGTGGTTTCGAGTATGACGCCGCCGCGCCGTTCAATTGCCCCCAGCGCCGACGGGTGAAGTGGCTGCAACACATCCCGCGTGCGAATTTTTCCCAGCCCGCTTTGAATGAAATTGGCTCTGCCGTGACTCTGTTCAAGGTAACAACCAACGCAGATGAATTTTTGGCCGCGATGGAAGGGCAGAGTTTTGAAGCTGAAGAAATCGACGAGGACAGCGCGGAGCGAGTGACGGAACAGGTCGAAGAATCGACCGAGGACTTCATCATCAAACGGTTGAAGACGTCGCAAACGCCTTTCCAGTTCGAGCATTTCATCGCGCACTTGCTTAAGTGCATGGGCTATTATGCTCGCGTTACCCAAATGAGCGGTGACGGCGGTGTGGATATCATCGCCCATCGAGACGAACTCGGTTTTGAGCCGCCGATCATCAAGGTGCAGTGCAAGCAGGTTCTGACGACAATCGGTCGTCCCGATGTGCAAAAGCTATTCGGCGCGATTGAGCGCGAGGAAAAGGGACTGTTTGTTACGCTGGGGCCGTTCAGTGCCGACGCCAAAACTTTTGAGCAGACCAAGCCCAATTTGCGGCTGATCGACGGGTCTGCCTTGATCGAATTGATTTATGAGCACTATCACGAGTTCGAACCGCGATATCAGATGCTGCTGCCGCTCAAGCGGTCATACATCCCCGGTCCGATTGCGACCGCTAACATTTGATCGGTTAGAAATTTTTATGAATAATTACGGCATACTCATGTCGATTTTTCTGCAGAACTGATAAATCTTGCCCGCCTCATCATTGTCGACATCAAATTTAACAACCTCAGAAATTTCAACTAAAGCGCTAAAATATACATCAATTGCGGGGTTTGATCGCGGTCGAAGAACTCCGCAAATCAAGGTCTTTGTTTGATTCAACGGCTTTCTCAAGGTCACATGGACGCCTGTATGGGGAACCATAATCTGTAGATCCATTACCTTTGATTCAATTGCAGTTTCCTCAACGCCTCGAATGTACCACCCGTCCGTTGGCTTAGCCGATGTTGAAGATATGGTGAGAAGTAACGCCGCAATGGCGGCTCCTGCTAGACGCTGCATTTTCTGACTTTCCCCGGAGAGGTCGAAGGCGGTGCGCCCCCGCTTCGACTTCACACCAAGACCTGGTGATCGGGGAGTTAGTAAACCGTACTGAGCCGGTCCCTGTGGCCTCTAGTTCGGGTGAACCTGTTGCATACGCCACAGGCTCCCCGACCATAGGTCAAGGATGTTCGGGCCACATCAGGTGACCCAACCGCTCAGTAAGGGGTTACTACGCCCCAGAGCCGTGCGTGGCGGCTCCGATCTCTATATGAGATAGTCGGACTCTCCACTCAACAGGAAACCTGCCCCAAGCCACAGAATTTCGCAGAAAACCTTGTTTGGCAGCGACATAACAACGTCCGAAGAGCGGCCCTGAGATCAAACCTTGGCTGGTGTATGATCACGGTGAACCCAAAACGGAGGCGGGCATGGGTGGCATCGGATCAGGGGCAAAACGGACAACGCGCATAGGCAATGTCGAAGATGTTCCGGCACTCGACATTCGTCTGTTGCGCCGCCTAGGCGTTGTCACACCCGGCACATGCATGATCGACACCGTGTATTGGCGCATCGGCGGCCTACGCGCTTGCAGCGTGCGCCTTCGGGTTGATCTCAGCGACATTGAACGCGGTGGCGACATGATGGTGACCGGCGACATGCCCGGTGGTGCGATCAAGCAGCGCATCGCGATCGATGCCGTGCCAGCACATATGGGTGGCCACCGCTGCTATTATATATGTCCGACGACCGCCGAGCGTTGCGAAGTCCTGTATTACGCCGATGGCCGTTTCGCATCGCGCAAGGCCCATCGGTTGAGTTACGCCGTGCAGAGCATGACCGCATTGTCTGCCGCGCGATTGAGGGACGGTAAGCTGCGCCGACGTCTGAAAGGCGAGGGGGGGATGCCGCGTGCCCGAGGGCGCAACCGCCTTACGGTAGTTCGACGCGCCGAAGAGGCGGAAATGATTGCGATAGCATTATATCGTGACCGACTTCGTGGCGCTGCGGACCTGTCTGGTACCCGACGGAGACCCAGCAACAAACGTAGATAGGTCTAAGATGCGGTATTCCGACATCTCGGGCGAGGTGACCCATGGCATAGGCCGAGGACTGCTTTATGCGTCCACGATTGACCGGTATTGGGATTATCCCACAGGTTAGATTTGGGTGGCGCTAAGGCAATCAGCTGCACTGCCCAATGATCTCTTGATCAATAAGGCGCCGGCTGCAACGCTTAACAAGCGGAGTGAACAAGGGCGCGAATCGCATGGCGGCGAAGGACGTAAAATTTTCGCGCGATGCGCGCGAACGCATTCTCAAGGGTGTCAATATCCTCGCCGATGCGGTGAAGGTGACACTCGGGCCCAAGGGCCGCAACGTGGTAATCGACAAGAGCTTTGGGGCACCGCGCATCACCAAGGACGGTGTGACGGTTGCCAAGGAAATCGAACTGAAGGACAAGTTCGAAAACCTCGGCGCGCAGCTGCTACGCGAAGTGGCCTCGAAGGCCAACGACAAGGCCGGTGACGGCACCACCACCGCCACCGTGCTGGCCCAGGCGATCGTTCGCGAAGGCCTGCGCTCGGTTGCCGCCGGGATCAACCCGATGGATCTGAAGCGCGGCATCGATCTGGCCGTGACCAAGGTTGTTGCCGATCTCAAGTCGCGTTCGACCCCGGTCAGCGGTTCGTCGGAAATCAGCCAGGTTGGCGTGATTTCGGCCAACGGTGACACCGAAGTCGGCCAGAAGATCGCCGAAGCGATGGAACGCGTCGGCAAGGAAGGCGTGATCACCGTGGAAGAGGCCAAGGGCCTCGAATTCGAACTCGATGTCGTTGAAGGCATGCAGTTCGACCGCGGCTATCTGTCGCCGTACTTCATCACCAACGCCGAAAAGATGACGGTCGAGCTGGAAAACCCCTACATTCTCATCCACGAGAAGAAGCTTTCCTCGCTCCAGGCACTGCTGCCGATCCTCGAAGCCGTGGTCCAGTCGGGTCATCCCCTGCTGATCATCGCCGAAGACATTGAAGGCGAAGCGCTGGCGACCCTGGTGGTCAACAAGCTGCATGGCGGGTTGAAGATCGCTGCGGTCAAGGCACCGGGCTTTGGCGACCGTCGCAAGGCGATCCTGGGCGATATCGCCACGCTGACCGCCGGTGAACTGATCTCGGAAGACCTCGGCATCAAGCTCGAGACCGTCACGCTGACGATGCTGGGCCAGGCCAAGAAGGTCACCATCGACAAGGACAACACCACGATTGTCGATGGCGCTGGTGCGGCCGACGACATCAAGGCCCGTGTCGACCAGATCAAGGCGCAAGTGGAAACCACCACCAGCGACTATGACCGTGAAAAGCTGCAGGAACGTCTGGCGAAGCTCGCCGGCGGGGTTGCCGTGATCAAGGTCGGCGGCGCTTCGGAAGTCGAAGTGAAGGAACGCAAGGACCGCGTCGACGACGCGCTCCACGCCACGCGCGCAGCCGTCGAAGAAGGCATTGTCCCCGGCGGCGGCACTGCGCTGCTTTATGCCACCCGCGCGCTCGAAGGCCTGCAGGGTATCAACGAAGCACAGACCCGCGGCATCGACATCATCCGTCGCGCGATCAGCACCCCGCTGAAGCAGATTGCTGAAAACGCGGGCTTTGACGGCGCGGTTGTCGCCGGCAAGCTGCTCGACCAGAAGGATGAAAGCCTGGGCTTCAACGCCTCGACCGACGTCTACGAAAACCTGAAAGCAGCTGGCGTGATCGACCCCACCAAGGTCGTGCGCATCGCCCTGCAGGACGCCGCCTCGGTCGCTGGTCTGTTGATCACTACAGAAGTCGGCATCTCGGAACTGGACGGCGACCCCACGACCCAACCAGGCAGGCCCGGAACGATGCCGGGCGGCGGTATGGGTGGTATGGGCGGTATGGACTTTTGATCGATGCTTGATGAGATCCCTAAGCTGTTCGGCCGGGGGTTCATTTTTGGATATGTCCTTCCTGTACTGATTGTCGTCATCTATCTCGCCTACGGTGCCGGTCTGGATGTTCTCGATATCGGCCCGTTTGCGCTTGTTGATCTCGAAAAACTGGGAAAAGCAGTATTTTCTACTGTTCTTATCGCATTTTTGATGCTGATACTAAATCGACCTCTCGTGAGGATTCTTGAGGGCTATGGTCGCTTAAACCCTCTCCGGCTTCTTGGTGGATGGAGTCGACGCAGGTACGATAGGCTGTATGTACCTGTCGCAATTGAATGGGACCGCCTCGAAGCGGCATGGAAGCAGAACAACGACGCGAAGCCCGATTCTGCGCTTGCGAAGGCGGGAGCGCAGGCGGCCGCAGCGTGGCCAGCAAGACGCGAACACGTTCTGCCGACACCTTTTGGCAACACCTATCGAGCTTTCGAGAGTTACCCGGCGATCGTTTATGG
Organism: Novosphingobium sp. FSW06-99; assembly: GCF_001519065.1. GTDB lineage: Bacteria > Pseudomonadota > Alphaproteobacteria > Sphingomonadales > Sphingomonadaceae > Novosphingobium. The sequence continues at coordinate 394,451 of NZ_KQ954253.1, read as the reverse complement.
TATGGACGCAGTGGTGTTCTGGCCACGTCTTTCGGCGATTTTACCGAAAGGTGCACAAGAGCTTTTGCAGGACAGTCGAGCACGCCTTGACTTCCACATTACTCTGTTCTGGGGAAGTTTGATCGACGCAGCTATCGTTGCGGTTTATGCTCAGGGGTGGATGGCTCGACTACCTGCGATCCCGCCGCTTATCATGACAACACTGCTCTGGTTGACTTTGCCCAATGCTGCCCGGGCATGGGGGACCAGCTTTACGGCGATGTTCGATCTTTACCGCCGACCTCTCGCAAACAGCATGGGGTTTGAGCTCCCGCCAACCGCGCAACAAGAACGCCAAATGTGGTACGATCTGAGTAGAGTTTTATTATTTCGCCGCGCCTATACTTTGGATTGCTTAAATTCCAATCGGGCAATCCGGGCCCCGGAACCTTTGCAGGCCGTGACAGAAAACCGGTCGAACGACGGCGAATCGCAGGAATGATACATATTGTTATGTGGCATCTGGATCGCAAAAGAGGTTGGATGAGGCGTCCGTAATACTGCGACTACAGCCCGTAAAACGGCTCTCGCAGGGCGCACGGGCTGACCTACGCAGTCGAGAGCATGGATTCACTTCGCCGCTGCCCGGAAAAGGCGGGCAACCTGGGCGCGCGCATGATGGGCGGGGAAGGCGTATTGCGATCCCAACGCCGCAATCGCTTCATAATCGCGTGCGGAGGCGAAGAGGCAGAGGTGATGACGAGGTCGCATTATCGCAAACGGCTCGTGGGTTCGGTCGGTAGGTCTGGTGCCCGCCGGATACCCGGCGGCAGAAGTCAACATGCCCGAGACTCGCCAAACCGCGATCTATGAGCAGCTTGCGGACTCGTTTGATATCAGTAGGTCTGGCGTCTTGATCGTTGGCCTGAATGCAGGCGCCGGTATTCCGGCACGACCATTGCGGCATCGTTGACCATACGGTGCGTAGCGCCATGACACCCAACGAGGTGGCGCAAAATTTCATGGAACATGTCTATGCGCTTTTCGGGGAGTTCATCCCACCGAGCATCGCAGGCGCCCCAAGTCAGGTCCCACTCGGTTACGTTGCAGGATATCTCGCGGTCGAGGTGTGCGAACACTTTTACCTTGATTGCTAAACCCGAGGCGTCAAGTTGTGCGGCAATAACAGAATTGCCCAGTGGTATATTACGCATTTCCAATAATCCCTTTGATGAATTATTATAACATCAGAAGTTCAATGGATTATTTATAGGAATTTTCCTGATTGGCGCCGGTCGTTGTCTTATGAAGTTGATGGTCTAAAAAAGGAGATCATCACAATGCCCGCCGACGAACCACTCGATTGCCTCCACATTTTCAGTCACGCGCAAGCTCTGTTTCCGGGTGCGACAATTGACGTGATCCACACACCCGACGAAATTATCCACCTCGACGTAAACGGGCATCGCTACACCTTCGAGAGCGGCAGCGACGATGACGAGTATGTTTTTTCCGACGGGGAAACGACTTTCACGATTCCGCTGATGGATTTTGATGAAGATTTCTAGGATTTGGCCTGACAAACCTTCCAAACCCGTCTTAATCGAGATGTCGGCAATCAACCAAGGAGCCGACAATATGACGACGACCAATTCCAAATCGACCGCCCCGCAACCCGAAGCCACAGGTGCTGTGGAATTTATCACACTTGAGCATGTCGCCCGTGAGGCGGGCATTTCCCCACGCGAGGCCCGGATGATGCTGCGCCTTGCTGCAAAACAGACAAAGCAATATCCGAACCTCGGCAAGGAACACGAACCGCGCCAGCCGTGGCAATGGTTGCCGGGGTCAAAGTCGCTCGAAGAGGCACGAAAAGCGCTTACACAAGCTGACGCCGGATGATCGAAAGAGCGCCAAACACATATATACAAATGTTTGGCGCTCTTTGGCATCTCACAATGACCACAGTGCGCCGGGCCCCCGTGCAGCCTTGACGCCAGCAATGGGCTTCGCACGGTCGATGGTTCGCTCGCTAAAGCCTTTGCCCTTTAGGTGATCCATGGCCTCACTTGCCTTCATTGGCCCCGCTGCGAGAAGCTCGACTATGACTTCTGCTGCGGTTTGGTCGGCATTCTGTTTCGCTTCCGCCTGCATAAGCTGGTCGGCAGTTTCACTGAGTTCTGACAACCATTTGATTTTCGGCACGGAGGCGCCTTCGCGCGCCTCGATCTCGAAGGTAAGAGAAGGGCCCGGCTTTGACCAGTTTGCCTTGGGGTGTGCAAAGACCTTTGTGTTCGGGTCTATGCGGTGCGGAAAAACGATCAGACCCGATCGCACGGCGGCGATGAAATCTATAGAACCCTGCCCGGCTTCAATCGCAAAAGCAGAGCCTCCCTTGCGCAAATGCCGGACCAGCAAGATTGCAATATTCATTTCGCGCGCCAACAATGCTAATGGCTGCATGAAGCTGCGGACTTCCGTCGCCTTGTATGTGTTCGTTTCCTCACTCATGAACGGTGGGAGTGGATCGATTATTGCCAGTTCCGGTGGATAATCGAGAAGCTCCTTGCGCAGCAGCGCGCGGCCTTTTTCGTCCATAGGGTGCAAGTTCGCCATAAAGCGGATTTTTGCCAGATTGGCGCCCTGCGCCTCCAAGCGAGGCCGCAATACCCGATCGGCATCGTCTTCGGGCGCCATGAATAGCACCCTGCCTTTGGGCACCTCATACCGTTTGGCAAACAGCTTGCCGCTTGTCACCGCTGCGGCAAGATGGGTGGTGATCATTGATTTGCCCTGCCCGGGATGCCCGTCGAGCATGGTCAGCGCACCGCGAGGGATAAAGGGGTCTACCAAAAACTCAGGCTCCCTCGCTTCGACCTCGTGGAGGTTTTGAAAATATTCTTCTTTCTCCTCCGCATCAAAGCGCGACCACGCATCGCGGAATGCTTCCGTGAATTTTTCATCGCCGAGTGGCGGTACATTTATTTGTTCGTTTAGCGTAATTGCCAAGGCCTTGGCTTGCGCCTTTGACAATCCTCTCGCCCCCCAAGCTGACGTAGAAATTGCGATCTCACGCTGGCGGCTGTCGCCCTTCAAACGGAGTTTGCTGTTGTTCTGATTGCGACTCATCGTCCCGCCTCCACCTTGGCGCGGATGGTCACGACTTCGCGCTCTGCCATTGGCTGATTGTCACCGTGCTTTTCCAAGAAGTGCGGGTTGGCCAAGATAACACAGACGATTTCTGCATCAGTTGCACCAGCCAAAACGAAAGCTGAAACGATTATGAAAATGGCGTCGGACCGGTCTGGATAAATGGCCCGCGTTGCCATTGTCAGCGTTCGCGCACGCAACTCCAAATGCTTCCTGTAGCGCTGGATAATCTCCTTCGAATCGAGCCCGGTCAGGTCTGCACTCCCAATGATGGCAGCCTTCGGCGCGATCGGGCGAATTTCAGCAAGACTAGTTGGAAGGCGTTGCTGAGCGGCGGAGAATGACAGCAACTTGACCCAAGGCCGGTCATATTTAGGCTTAAGGTTGCGCGTGCCAGGAATACGCAGCATTTTGGTCACCGACCATCCCCCCCTGTCGCCGCCGTCTTTGGTGACGATGTTGCGGGAATACTGCTCAGCGACATCGCCAGGATAAACCTGGTCCCAAATCCAGAGCCCTTGATGCCGACCCGGCGACGTTTGCCATAGAATGTGAGGCTGAGGGTCGTAGTTGGCTACTGAATTGTCATCGATGTCGCACCATGCGTAACGGGTGCGGTTCGCAAAAATTGTCTTCCGTTCTTGTTTGGAAAATGAATTTGGGCAAAAATAAAGATTGTACCGATCTGCGGGGTAATTTTCCAATATCGTCGCAATTTTATTTTTCCTATCGCCTCGGATTGTATGGTCTTTCCAAAGCCCGTTATCATTCATTGTTCCGACAAATGTGTATTCTGACGGGTGATAATCACCCCAGACTCGCATGAGAAACTGAATGATGGCTTTGCGCGTTTCGGCTGAATTGCTGGGATTGGCGAGGGGGTGCAGCTTTGATGGGATCATCACGCGACCTCCCGAGCTGCGGCAAGCGATGCGATGTGGGCGTGAACCTCATCTGCCAGCCATGCGACGCTGTGAGCACCAAATCGAATGCGCCGGGGGAATTGCCCCTTCGCTTCGAGTCGCAGAAGCGTTGAGTTCGACATCGAAATGCCGAGCTTATTCAGACCATTTCGGTCGATAACGATTTTATTATTGAGTATTGTCACCACGATTACTCCGTTTGTGATGACAATGTATTATTCACATATTTTTGCCGAAGGCGATAGTGGCAAATGAAAGTGCCACCCGAAATTCGCTTGGAACGTTCATTTGCGTCGATTTTGATCGACCAGTTCCTTGATCAACCGGTCAAGGGAATCCGCCTTGCCGGTGATGGCTTCGAAGACCATTCGGACGATGGCCGGATAGCGGCCATGGAACCCTTTGGGTTCTTTCAAGTAGGTGCCACGGCTTGGCTTGAGCTCGGGGACGACTTCCTTCAAAACCTTCGCAATATCCGTGACGATATGGAACTGAAGGAACTCGTTGAATGGCAGCCCCGTTCGGCGGTGCACTACCAGATTGATGACCACATTTTGTGCCATTTGCCGCAGGTTTTCCAACTGAGCCCGCGCAGCGTCGTAATCCGGCTTGAGTTCATCGATGACATCGTTTGGCCACAGGGAAAACCAAGCCCGATTTTCCGGGCTTAGCGCGTCAATCAGGCGCTTGAGCGGGTTCAAAACCTCAATGTCGAGCCAGTCCACGCGCTCAGTCAGCGTCGCGTCGAACGGGGCAAACCTGTCGAACTCGTTGGGCATTGAAGACAGGACATCACGGTAATAAGCCGCAAGGTAGTCCAACCGTTCCGCCAAAATCGCTTGTCGATCCGGGTCCGTGATCTTGGCTTCATCGATGATGGCCTTGAGCACGCGGCGAGGAAAGGCGGGCTCTATCGGTTCGACTGGTTCGGTCATGATCAGTTCGCTGCCATACCTCTTTCACCAAATTGCGGGCCGCAGAATTCCATGCGTGGGTGACGAATGTTGGCGCGTTTGCTCCGATATCTCATAGGCTTGCCTCAAGATCGCCGAGCGGGATCATCAAGGTCAGTTCGTTTGTCGGCGATGGTAGCATGCCCATGTTGAGGTAAAACGCTTTGGCATCCTCCGAAATGGCGTGCACCACCAAGCCCCTGATGCCGATTTCGCTGGCGGCGGCAAGGACGCGCAAAGCTGCATCGCGCATCAAGCCACGGCCAATGCTCCGCCCTTGATAGCCCCGGTCAACTGCAAGGCGGGCCAGCACGACCACGGGAATTGGATCGGGCATGTTGCGACGCATGCGCCCGGTGGCGTCGCTGCAGGCAATAGCGCTGGATGCCAACGCATAGTACCCGACGACCCGATTGTCGGCACAGGTTACGAAGACACGGCTGGCGCCTGCGATTTGATTGGGGCGAGCGCGCCGCAACAGCCAATCATCAAGCGTTGGCACGCCTGATCGGAATTCGTCCAAATTGTGATGATCGGCAAGCAACGCCGGGGTAGAAAGGGCGGTCACTGATCCCATGGCGCCTTCGTGTGCATGAGCTTGCGCAGCTTGTCATTGCTCTCCGGCGCACGGTCCAAGGCGGCCAGGAAGCGGTCGTAGCTTTCCTGATCGACCATAATCACCCGCTGGTCCAAAATGGCTTCCTCAGCCGCGCGGCGCGCCGCCTCGATCATGAAGTCCGTTCGGGAACGGCCCTGAATGGTCGCCGCCTTATCGATTAGCGCACGGGTGTCTTCGCGAACCCGAAGATTGACCGCCTTTAGCTCTTGCGCCCGGCCTGCGCGGTCGGTGGACATATCCATCGCGAACTCCTTTCCGTGCGATGATATCACGAATGATACACGCTGTGTATCTAATTCTGTCTCGCGAGTTTGGCGAGCGTTTCGCCCCATTGTTCCAAGGCGTCGCGCTTCTCGGTGTCGTAGCCATAGCGATTATACACCGCCGCCACGCCTGAAATCGTGCCCGAGATGTGGTTCAAGACCTTTTCGATGATGTGCGGCGCGACCTTTGCCCGGGCCATGCCTGAGGCGGCTGTACGGCGCAGATCGTGGAACCGCCAGTTGGTCGTCCCCGAAATCTCATGCATACGCCGTATGGCCTTTGTGAATCCGTTGATCGGCACCCGGCCATTGGTGGTGAACACGATGTCGCATCCAGCGTAGCGCGGGACTTCGCCCAGCAGTTGCAGGGCAAACGCGCTGAGTGGCACGGCATGGGGCTTGCCGTTCTTCGACAAGTGGCTGGGAATGACCCATTCCTTCTGGTCGAGATTGATTTCGCTCCAACGCATTTCATTCAATTCGCCCCGGCGTTGCGCGGTTGCCAGCAGCAGGGGAGCAAATTGCCGATATGGGTATGGTTCGGCCTCGCAGGCTTTCAGGAGGGCCGTGATTTCGGCATCGGTCAGGACGCGGTCGCGCGCTTGCTCCCGTGTCGGTGCCCGCAGGCCCAGCACAGGCGAAGCATCGACGATGCCGCGTTCGACACACCAATTGAACAGTTTGCGCAAATGCGAATGGATGCGGTTCGCCTGATAGGCTGATCCACGTTCCACAGCGCCGTCGATCAAAGACATGATGTCTGGGCGGGTGAGGTGTCGGATGTCGCGCTGGCCGAACACTGGCACGAGTTCGCGTTGCAGAATGCGCTCGGCCTCACGCCAACTGCGATTGCGCGGGCGTGCGTAAATCCGAATGAACTCGGTGCAGATTGCCTCGACACGCATATCCAACTGGCGACGCTTTGCTGCGGGATCGACACCTTCATCGACCAAACGCCGCGCTTCGATCGCCCGAGTGCGGGCTTCGGCAAGGCTCAACCGCGGGTAAACACCTACATCCATGCGGCGCTGTTTGACACCATAGCGGTATTTGACCGTGAAGACCTTCTTGCCGGTCGGATACACGCGAACGCTGAAGCCAGGGCATAGAAGGTCGTGGACCTCATATCGCTTGTCCTGTGGTTTCAGCGCGTCGATTGCTTTCGCATTGAGTGCCTTGCGCATGTGCCGTTCCTTTCAACGGCACCTCAATAATCACGCAATTCGCATAATCTCAAAGAAAATCCTGAGCATAGGATGACCTGAAACGGAAAAGTTCGGCCTGCACTGACCTGCAACGGACCGGGGGTGGGTGGAACCAAATTTCAGTACGCGTGCCCACACCAAGCGCCGCGATTCGGATTGGCAATTTTGAACGTCAGGCGATTACATGAATCGTACCTAACAATGTAGCAGAAACTTTCACCGGAATTTTCAATTCACTACAATAGAAGGCGCAGTTTGAACAAATAAATTTTCCAAAAACTCAACTACGGAAAGTAAATTTATTTATCACGCACAATTTTGGATTAATACCTACGTTTTTACACCGGGCGATTGCTCTAGCATTGGCGAGCGCAAGACTCGCATCAGGTGAAACTATATAAGAGTTGTGATGTGTATTTTTGGTATCATTCGATCCACCAATACGCAAAATTGTTGAATCAAATGATTTTCCCGCTTTAATATCAGCACTAATAATTGCCGCCAATTCGCGCTGTGGGCCCATCATATTTATATCACTGCCTGATAGATTAGAGAGCGCCTCTAAGTGACTTGGAGTTACTTGGATAATATGTTGCCCAGCTACTGTTTTTTGCGGCATATCATATGCAATAGTTTCAATTACAACCTGGGGGTTGTTTAATACAGAGAGGGGGTTTGTAACCTTCGAGCAATCGACCGCACTGCCTTGTTCGGCATAACTTACTGAGCCACCGGTCAGATAGAAACAATAACGTTTTTGCCCCGCGGGGATCGGGCCTACTCCGGATGCAATTGTAGAAACATCGATGACACCGTCCGGCCTATTTCCACTTGTAACAAAAAGGCCACCACCTGATTGAAAATCATACAAAATAGCGTAAGTGCCTTCATGTAATTGAGTTGCCTTACAGGTCCCATTGCCTGCGAAAAGGTCGTTATTAACTGCTGCTAACGCCTGAGAGTTTTTTGGATCAGATTCTGAATTTTGAAGCTGAGACACAAAATTTCCAAAATATTGTACGCCTTGCTCATAAGGATTGGCGGGAATAGGCAAGCTCTTGGTGAAAGATATCAATGAAGTTATTGTGCTCGATAGGCTATTGCTTCCTGTTATATCTATAAAACTGACGTCAAGACCGACGTTAGAATAGGGATTTCCGCTATTATCTGAGAAATTATAGTTGGTTAGAATTGGAAATTGATGAACTGGTATTTCTAAAACATCACCCTTTCCGACAGGAGTCAGAGAAAGAGCTCTTGGAAATGAAAATGTACCTTGGTTAGGGCCAGTCGGCCCTAGCATTGTGACATCTATTTTGACGCCTATATTCTTAGTTTCCGAAAACCAGCTCGAATACCTTTGGGCTTTTAGGTCCAATACCAGCATGGATACGGATTGTTTTGTTACGTCAATGCAATCGCTACCATTAGGGTCTACGACGGGAACGATGATGCCACCACTTACTGTCCCTGGGTCCGCATGAGCTGCCTTCGCTATTCCCAAGCTAATGCAAGCTAGAACGGAGATAAATGATCTCAAGTTCATATACCGCCTCCTTGCAAAATATCAAACTATGGTCGTTCATATTCAATTCGACAGTAAATATTTTATGTTAATAAATGCACAAATAATGGCAATTCATTTATAAAACTGCGTCGCCATGATAGGCTGTTTTCAATTGAATAATTCAATGCCCATCATAATTTGGCGATTTAACGCATAAAATAATATTTATAAATTAAAAAATATTAAATATGAAATTTATTATAGATAATAAATATAGAAATTGCCAAATATATTTTAAAGTTCATATCTATCATTGGTGTGATTAATTTCAATAAAGGCAGGCGTGGGTCTATCAATATTGCCTTCAATGATTATTCATGTAACGTAAGCGCCAAATAAGAGAAATCAGCATGCATGTTATCGCGTCAAAATGTTTTTGATAAGCGTTCACAGGCCTGTTCCAATGCTATCCGGCAGGGCAATTTCGCTGCCGCCAGAGCAATCTTGAAAGACTGCAATCAACCAATTTCGGTTAGTAGACATTCAAATTGCATACCCGATCACCTTAGTAATTGAGGACCGTTCACTGCACGCGATGGGGGTGGTTCTTTTGTCGGAGCGCGAACGGGTGCCGGTGGTCGGATGTAGGCGGCGACATGCCAGCCACTGATCGCTTTGTTGTTTACGTCGTATTGCCGCGTGTCGAGAGGCATCCGCTCCTCGTTGATCGCACTGACGGGCACCTTTGGGCAATTAGACGTGATCTTCAAATCCTGGTTGCCGCCCAATCCAATAATATGGTTTGCGTCCAGTTGGCTGCGAAAGACGGTGACATGGCCATGTCCCGCGTCCTTGGGGGCATCGTCGGTGAATACAACAATATCGCCCGATATTGGGACGGCGACCTGCGTGCCCCAGCCACTGAGAAAAGCCTGCGAGCTTTCAACATCAGCGGGAGTATCGCGGCCAGAGCGTTTCAAAGCCCAACCCAAGCAGATAGCGCACCATTGAGAGCAATCTGTTGACTCCCCCTTGTAGCCCATATCGCGCCACATACGCAGGATGAGCGGATTTGTATAATTCGACCATCGATAGCTAAATGGCTCCCCATCCGGGCTTCTGAATGCCAGATTGGTCCTCAGGGCTTCCAACGCTTCCATGATTGCAACATAGTCATTGGTAACGGGAAGAGTTCGAATCACATCTTCCGCCATGTCATCGTATTTTGGACCAGCAGGGATTATACCTTCGGGGCTCGCCTTAGGTTCGGAAGCGAATGACGGTGAGAATCGGAAGGCCGCACTAGCGGCTATTCCCAGCACGAACGAACGCCTCTTCATAGTCGCCCCCGACTCGATGATCGGCCAACAGTTCACGCAGGTTTCAAGGCAGAGTCAATCAGGAACGCTGTAGCTGCTAACCGGCAAAGCCCCCAGCGCCTCAGGGTAGTTTGTCCAACCGGAATCGAAGACGTTGAATGCTTTTGGTGTTAGGGCTGCGAACTGGTCTAACTGTGACAACGTTGCTAGAAACGCTGAATTAACATTAGAAGATGGTGCAAAAATCTGTCGAAAATGTGGGGTAGTAGGTTATGTCTAATGCACTTGGGCGCCTGACACGCGTGGAACTCCGCGAAATCTGGACCGGCGAAGCTACAGATTTTACGCCATGGCTTGCGCATGAAGAAAATTTGACGGTTCTCGGCGAGGCGCTGGGACTGGAGCTTGAGCTTGAAGCGCAGGAAAAAGCTGTTGGTCCGTTTAGTGCCGATATCCTATGCAAGGACATTGCGTCAGGCACATGGGTGCTGGTAGAAAATCAGCTTGAACGAACAGATCATAAGCACCTCGGGCAATTACTTACCTACGCGTCCGGGCTTGAGGCTGCGACGATCGTCTGGATCGCAAAGCGATTTGCCGATGAGCACCGTGCCACGCTCGACTGGCTGAATAGGATTACCGATGAGACATTTCGGTTCTTCGGCTTGGAGGTGGAGCTCTGGCGAATCGGCGAATCCCCTGCTGCGCCGAAGTTCAATATAATTTCCAAGCCCAACGATTGGTCCCGGTCAATGGCAACGGCGTCGCGCGTGATCGAAGAATCTGGAATGTCTGGAATCAGGTTACTTCAGCGAGATTTCTGGGCGTCATTAAATGACGAGCTCAACCGTCAAAAAGGGCCTGTTGCGGGCAATCGAAAGCCACAACCTCAACCATTTATGTCATATGCAATCGGTCGAAGTTCATTCAGTATTGGCGCAACGATGATGCGGCCTAGCCGCCAGATTCGCGCAAACTTGTGGATTGGCGGGGACCATCGGAATGCGTTCTTTGGTCTTCTCCAAGAGCAGCAAGAGGCTATCAATGGCGAATTGGGTTACCGCCTTATCTGGGAGCCGTTGCCTGAGTTGAGGGATAGCCGCATCAGTGTCTTCCTGAATGATGTCGATCCAGAGGACAGGCAAGATTGGTCGCGGCAGCATGCGTGGCTGGCTAAGCATGTTAATGACATTTACCGGGCTTTCTTTCAGCGCGTGAGGCTGCTCGATGCTGGCGCATGGGGCGGGGCGGATGGTGAGGAAAACTGAAGTAAGCGAAAGATGATCAGGTCCGGCGCCATGCGCATGCATCCCGATATTGTTAACTCCAGTTTTCATGGCGGGTGACCGAGCGGTGGCTGCTTGGACGGCTGGTTAAAAATGGCGTGAGAATTGGTTAGAGACCAAAGCGTGGGTCACAGCGGGGTATCAGAGGCAGGCAATTGCTTGCCACGGAATGGAAAGGTATGAAACGGTGTAATCCAATAGAGAGCGCAGAAATTCTTGATCTAAGATACGAAATGAAGTAATATGCAGCGATCTGCAAAGAAGTAATGGTCAGCTTTTAATCAGTAGGTCGCTGGTTCGAATCCAGCTGGGCTCACCATACTTTCAATAATTTATCCAGCGAGTGTTGACGCCGCCTCATGGCGGGGTCCCAGCGGGGCATCAGGTGATCAAAGCAAACGGCTTGATCGACAGCAGCTTTCCGTCGATTTCGAGCCCGAAGCTCTTTGGCATTCTCTCGATGCGAACATCTCCATGGTGCATTTGCCTGTGGCGGTTGGCGCAAAGTATGTTGATATTGCTCGCGCCAAGCGAGCCAATTCCCTGTTCTGAATCAGGTATTACGTGGTGGGCTTCAGCGTAGCGCTCGCCGTTGGGCTTGATAAAGCTTCCATGTCCAGTTCCAAGCGCATCGCAAATTTGGCAGGCGAACCCGTTCGGGCACCCGCTCGTGGTTGAACTGCGCGAGTTTTCGACGAGATACACGTCGTGCTAGACAATCGGCCCGTCTGCTTCGACGGATCTGGAGTACGCATCCGAGGCGACCGGTGCACCCGCAGTGGCCGTGGTAAAATACTTGACGCTCATGGCGAGTTTCTCCCGTTCGGCAGGCTGGACCTCTGGGCCGATAACGCGCGGACAGCGCGCGGCGAACGCCATGTTGGTCTGATGTGGTTTTGCCGGGATTGGTCCGGCGCCGGGCGAGGCCCGGCGCCGGATCGTCGCGTCAGCTCTTGATGAACGCCAGCAGGTCGGCGTTGATCACATCGGCTTGCGTGGTCGCCATGCCATGCGGGTAGCCGGGATAGATCTTGAGCACGCTGTTCTTGAGCAATTTGGCCTGAAGAACGGCCGCATCCTTGTAGGGAACCACCTGGTCGTCGTCGCCCTGCATGACCAGCGTCGGCACCCGGATCGCCTTGAGATCTTCGGTCTGGTCGGTTTCCGAAAAGGCCTTGATGCCTTCATAATGGGCCAGCGCGCTGCCCATCATGCCCTGTCGCCACCAGTTGTCGATAATCCCTTGCGAGATTTTCGCGCCCGGCCGGTTGAAGCCATAAAAGGGCCCGGTCGGCACATCGAGGAAAAACTGCGCGCGGTTTGCCGCGAGCGCTGCGCGAAAGCTGTCGAACACGTCCATCGGCGTGCCTTCGGGATTGGCGGCGGTCTTGAGCATCAGCGGCGGCACTGCACTGACCAGCACGGCCTTGGCCACGCGGCCCTGCGGTTGCCCGTGCCTTGCGACATAGCGCGCCACTTCGCCACCGCCGGTCGAATGACCGACATGGATGGCATTGCGAAGGTCGACATGTTCGGCGACGGCCGACGCGTCGGCGGCATAGTGATCCATGTCGTGGCCGGTATCGATCTGGCTCGAACGGCCGTGGCCGCGACGGTCATGGGCGACAACGCGGAAGCCGTGGGCAAGGAAGAACAGCATCTGATTGTCCCAGTCATCCGAACTGAGCGGCCAGCCGTGATGAAAATGAATGGGTTGCGCCGATCTCGGGCCCCAGTCCTTGTAGAAGATTTCTGCGCCGTCCGGCGTTGTCACGTATCCCATGTCTTTTCGCTCCTTTTGCCTGGTGTTTACGGCAGCGGCGGCCACCTGGCCAAAGCTGCGCGGAATGGCTGCAAGGACGCCTGCTGTGCCGCTGGCGGCAATGAGCGTGCGTCGGGTCAGAGTCATTTTGGCCATGACAGGCCCCTTTTTGTTCGGACGTCATGCGCAACTGCGCTGCGCCTGTGGTTGAACGGTTCGATCGAAGTGGTTTCCTGCCGATCCCCCCGATCGAGTGTAGCCAAAAGGCGCCCTGCGGCCCGCCAGGTGTGGGCCGCAGGGCTTAGGTACGCCCGCAACGCGAATTGGCGGGGTTCGGGGCTTCGCGTTTGCGGGCGACTACCGGCGGGAGAGTTTTCCGTCGGCGCCTATCGGGAAGAGTATCGATTCGGCCGGTGGTTTTCTTGTGTGTATGTTGGGAAATTTGCAAAATCGCACGTCGATGTCGTGCATGCGCGCACCCCGTCGAAGTCAGCGCGCGCGTTCAGGCAGCAAGGCTCTCGATGGCAGCAAAGGCGTTGGGCACGGCCTGTTCGGCAAGCCCGGGGATATTCATGCCCTCGATGCGAATAGTCTCGACATCACTGATGCCGATGAAGCCAAGCACTTGTTTCAGGTAGGGTTCGACAAAGTCCCACGGGCGCCACGGGCCTTCGCTGAACACGCCGCCCGACGCCGGCAACAGGATGGCCTGTTTGCCCTGTGCAAGGCCGAGAACGCCTTCGCCAGCATACTGGAACGTGAGGCCGGGGCGCACGACCAGATCGATCCAGGCCTTGAGCACCGAGGGAATGCCGAAATTCCACATCGGGGTCGCGATCACCAGACAATCCGATGCGAGCAATTCGTCGGTCAATTCGTCTGACAGTCTTGCCAGTTCCGTCATCGGCGCGGGATTGGCGGGATCGCGTGCGGCGATCACACCGAGCGTTGCGCCGTCGAGATGTGGCAGCGGGGATGCGGCCAGATCGCGGCGGATCAGCCGAGCGGCGGGATGGGCCGCGATCAGGTGTGCGGCCAGTCGGTCGGCGGCGGCGCGGCTGCCGGACGCCGGGCCGCGCGGGCTGACTTCGATCATCAGAATTTGTTTCATGAGCGGATCCTTTTGAATGGGGGAATGATGGTGGTCAGGCACTCAGCGCGTTCCATGCCGCAAGCGAGTCCATATAATCGCGCCATTGCACGATCTTGCGGTCGCTGATTGTGGCAATCGAGCAGAAGCGGTTGTGGTAAGCTCGTCCGGTAGAAAGAATTGTGCCGTGTACTTCGTATTCGAGCACGACAACCTGGCCGTTTTCTGCACGCATCGTCACCAGATCGCTGGTCGAGTTCAGAGCGATATTCTGAACATAACTGGCAAACATGGCCATCAGGTCTGCGCGTCCACTGGTGATGCGTGGCCAGCCTGGAAATTCGTAGCGCACTTCGTAAATGATGTCGGGTGCGACAATGTCGAAGAAGTGTTCGCCATCGACCAGATCACCCATCGCCTCGCGCACCACGTTGAAATAGGGTTCGGCAGGAGCATATTTCGCGTAATTCGAATGCGTCATCGTGTTTTCCCCGGCTCTCTGCAAGGTTGCTTACCGAACGTGAGTGTCATATAGATGAGAAGTGCCTTCTGAAAAAGAAGGCACTTTGAAATCAGTCACACACACCGAGGTAAGCGATGGCAAAGTCTCCAAAAAACGCCGTTCTCGACCCGGCTGCGGTTTGTCGCAGCTCTGATCCGGTGGCCGTGCGCGAGCTGCTGACCAAAGTGGGCGACAAATGGACGATCTTCGTGATGCTCTCGCTCGATCTGTTAGGGGGACGCGCCCGCTTTTCGGCCCTTGAGCGCGCCATTCCCGGTATTTCTCAGCGGATGTTGTCGGTCACGCTGAAGAATCTCGAACGCGACGGGCTGGTTGTGCGCGAAGTGTTCGCCGAAGTGCCGCCGCGCGTCGAGTATGAGATCACTGAACTAGGCAATAGTCTGCTTGGTCCAACGCAAGCGCTGGTCGATTGGGCTAAAGCATGTTGGGAGCAAGTGCGGGAGGCGCAAGTGAATTACGATTCGCGGCAGAACGCCGCCTAACGCGTCCAGCCTTCGGTCTGCATGATCGCCGCGCCGCGTGCGCTCATCAGAAAGGCGATGAACCTGTGCGCCTGTGGGTCGGCATCGGGGGCCATCACCAGATTGAGATCGCGCCAGATTGTGCGTGATGGCGCCAGCGGGACCAGATCGGCTTTGTCCGCATGGGTGATCGGCCAATCGGGCCAGGTGATCCAGGCATCGGCATCCTGTTCGACAAACGCCTTGTAGCTGGCGCCGCTGCCTTTGCCGAACGCGATGATATGGCGGCGCAGCGTCGCCATGTCGGACAGATGGCCAAGCCGGCCCGCCACATCTTCCCACACCCCGGTGCCAGACGTGTTGGCAACGCCCGCGCCTTCGGTCACGACCACGCGCATGCCGTCTTTCAACAGATCGTCAAACCCGGCGATATGTTTGGGATTGCCCTTCTTCACTGCGATGATCGCCGGGCGCAGATAGACCGGCATGACATCGCTCGAGGCAAAATCTTTGTAGGTTTCGAGCAAGGCGGTGATTTCCTCTTCGGATGTGCCCCACACGATATCGGCGTCGGCTTGCGCGTGTTTCGACCAGGTTGGTTCGGGGCCGGCGGTGATCACAACGTCGATGCCGGTTTCCTGGTGAAACACCGCCGCCACTTTGCGCAGCGCGGTATCGGGGCCGCCCGCGCCATAGAGCCGCACCACGCCGTCGCGGGCATTGTGGACGATGGTCGGATCGGGAGTTTCATGCGCACTGGTGGCGCAAGTTGGCAAGGCCGCCAGCGCCACAGCGCAAAGCAGCATCTTCATTCTGCTCACGGATATGTCCTTTGCTTGGCGTAAAGTCTTATTCGGTCAGGATTGCGGTTACCGCGTCGCGTTCGTCGATCAGTTCGGCGACTGTGCGTGCGATCATGCTGCGCGCATAGGCATCGGGTTCCAGCCCGCCGATGCGGGTGTATTCGCCCGCTTCGCACGTGACCGGCACGCCGCAGAACAAGCCCTCGGGGATGTCGTATGCGCCGTCTGATGCCACTGCCATCGATACCCAGCGCCCGTCGGTGCCGCTGATCCAGTCGCGCATCTGGTCGATCGCGGCATTGGCGGCCGATGCCGCCGACGACAGCCCGCGCGCTTCGATGATCGCGGTGCCGCGCTGGGCGACGGTGGGGATGAACGTGTTGCGATACCAGTCGTCATCGCCAATCGCGGCGGGCAGGGGCTGGCCCGCGACGGTCGCCTGGCTCCAGTCGGCAAACATTGTCGGCGAATGGTTGCCCCAGACCACCAGATGCTCGATTGCACCCAGCCCGACGCCCAGTTTCTCGGCCAGCATTGCCAGCGCGCGGTTGTGATCGAGCCGGATCATCGATGAAATATTGGCCTTGGGAAAACCGGGCGCGCTGTGCGCCAGGATATAGGCGTTGGTGTTGGCCGGATTGCCGACCACCAGAACTTTGGCCTCGCGTTTGGCGACCTGGTCGAGGGCGCGGCCCTGCACCTGAAAGATCCGCGCATTGGCCGCAAGCAGATCGCGCCGCTCCATGCCTTTGCCGCGCGGACGCGATCCGACCAGGATTGCCGCATCGATGTCGTCAAAAGCGACCAGCGGATCGTCGGTGACGACAATCTGGTCCAGCAGCGCAAAAGCGCAATCGCGCAATTCCATCACCACGCCGTGCACTGCAGCTTGGGCCTGCGGCACATCGAGCAAGTGGAGCGTGACGGGCTGGTCCAGCCCGAACAGGTCACCGCGCGCAATGCGGAACAACAGCGAATAGCAGATCTGGCCTGCTGCGCCCGAGACGGCGACTTTCATCGCTATTCTGGTCATGGGGTGAGTCCTTTTGCGGTGTTGGAGAGATCAGGATTTCACGCGTGATCGGCGGGCATCAGCCAGCCGATCTGGTGGGGGCGCCATTTGGCCAGCCAGTAATCGACACTGAGGTAACGCCCGCCGCCATAGAAGAACAGCGTCATCAGCATGATCAGATACGTGACCGTGAATTCGATCCCGTTGTTGAGGATGATCGGGTCGCCAAGCTGGGTGATGTAATTGAACCGGCCAGGAAAATTCTGCGCCAACCAATCCATGAAGGCCTGCATGCGCAGCGTTGATTCGGCGGTTTTCCCCGCGATCGCGGCCCAGCCGTGCGACCAGTGGACCGACAGCCCGGCGATCGTCATGGTGACCATCAGCGGGATCGAAACCAGCCGCGTGAACAGCCCGAGCGCCATGCAGATGCATCCTGCCGTTTCGGTTGCGGTGGCGAGCGTCGCCAGCAGCAAGGGAAACGGCATGCCAAGCCCGCCCTGGCTGACGGGCGCGGCAAACCACGCAACCGTTCCTGCAAAACCGGTGATCTTGGTATGTGCGCCTTCGTAGAATATCGGCAAGAGGTAGAGGCGGGTGGCCAGCAGCGGCAGGAAATCCAGCCGTTTGATCCGGGCAAACCCGCCATCGACAAGTTTGAACACGTTCATCGAAATCTCCTCTATTCGGGGGCGACCTGGCACAGCAGGCCGAACTCAAGGTTGGTCGCGACCCATTGCGCGACGTCGTCGGGTGACCATGATGCCGCGGCTTGTGCGGCCAGCGCGGTGGGGGTGATCGATGCTGCGGCCTTGATCAGCTCGATCAGATGGCAGTCCTGTTGCGACAGCACCTGGGTCAGCACCTCATGTGCGGCATTGCGATAGATCGCATGTGCGCGGCGCGTGGGCCGATCCCAATCTCCGCCGGTCGCATCGAAGGGCAGCACGACCAGCCGGGCGACCGGATTGATCGCAACGCCAAAGCGATCACCTGGCGATGGCGGGGTGATGCGGGCCGGATCGATTTCCGCCGCCAGCAGCGCCCACTCGTATTCGAGCACGCACAGCAAGGAGTTCGTCAAGGATAACCGCGCTTGCGCAAATTCGACAAATTCGGTCGCGACTTGATGGAACTGTGGCCGGATTGCCGGGTGTTCTGCAACAAACCGATCGACCATTTGCGCCAGATCCGCAGGCTCGATCCGCTCGCAGAAGCTGGGAAAGCTGCACTCCAGCACATCGCGCACGTTTTCGCGCAGCAATCGCCCATAGAGGCATTCGGGATCGTGGCGTGCCCGCACGCACAGTTGCGCAACTTCGCGAACCATCACCGGATCAGGCTGTTGCGTCATGGCATGACCCCATCTTTATGGCACGGTGGACCGTTGTGGCCTCGTCGACCAGCGCATCGAGCGTCGGTACGAAATTGTCGCGTTCGAGCAGCAGGGGCCGGGGGCCGTGTTGGGCCCAAACCGCCTGGCCCAACCGCACCACCTCGTCGGCCACGGGCGTGCCATGGGTGTCGAGGATCAGCCCGTCGTCACAGACGAGATGGCCTGCGATATGATAATAGGCGAACGCGTCCGACGGCAGGTTGCGCATGAATGCCAGCGGGTCTTCGCCGTGGTTGCGCCCGTTGACATAGGCGTTGTTGATGTCGAGCAGCAGCCCGCACCCCGACCGGTGTGCCACTTCGGCGATGAATTCGCCTTCGGCCATCTGATCGTCATAGCGATGATAATACGAGATGTTCTCGAGGATCAGGCGGCGGCCGATGATGGCTTGCACCTGACCGATCCGCGCGGCCAGATAGTCGATATTGGCGGCGCGACGTGGGCTCGGCAGCAAGTCATAAAGATAGCCGGTCGCATCGCGTGCCAGACACAGATGATCGCTGAACACATCGATTGCGTAATCGTCGAGAAACCGGCGCAAATCGCTGACGAAATCGATGTCGAGCGGTTCGGTATCGCCGATCGACAGGCTGAGCCCGTGGGCCACCAGCGGATAGCGATCGGCAATCCGGTCGAGCTGGTCGCGCTTGCGCCCGCCCATTGCCATCCAGTTCTCGGGTGCCAGTTCGAGAAAGTCTAGGGGCGCCGCGACCGGACCGTTGCACAAGGCATCGGCCAGTTCGGGGCGCAGCCCGATCCCCAGGCTGGTTTCGCCTAGCGGCCGCATACGCCCTCGGCCAGCCGGTCGCGCTCGGTGGCAACCACGTTGTACCCCTTGCCGGTCAGTCCGCATTTGCCATCGCGCGCGCGCACCAGTTGGCCATCGGGATTGTGCTGCAATCTGGTCTGCCCATAGATTTTCTCGGTGCCGCATTTGCCGCTGGCGCATTTGCCGCCGCCATGGCTGGCAGGTGCCGCAGCAGGGGCGGGCGTTGCCGCAGGGGCGGCATAGGCATCGGCGCAAAGCAGCGAGGTTGCTGCAATGCCCAGAACGATTTCACGTTTCATGATCCGGTCTCCTTGAAGTATCAGCGATTGAACAGGGGAAAGCAGGACAGATCGCGGCTGGCGAAAACCGGGCCGTGATAATAACGCTGGATGATCTGCACGTTTTTGTCCTTGTCGATCAGCGATCGGCCCATGAAGTGATCCAGCACCAGCATCTTCGGCTTTATTTCGGCCGCAAGCTTGCCCACCACGGTTGGCGTGGCATGAAGGAAGCGTGATTGCGCATCGGCATCGTCGTCGATCGCGGCGGGCATCATCAGAATGTCGGCGCCTGCGGCAAAGCCGACGAATGCCTTGCGGCTGCCATTCTGGTCGGCCGACAGCACGATCACGCCTTTTGGCGTTTCGATGCGAAAGGCCAGGGCCGGCACATCGCCATGCGGGATGCCGAACGCATAGACGGTTACGCCATCGCCCTGAAACACCAGCGTCCGCGTGGGTTTGTCGACCCTGACATCGGCCGGATGAACCGCCAGGCGCAAACCGTCGGTGGCATTGCCCAATCCCGAAAGATATTGGTACGCGCCTTGTCCGCGGCCAAATTCGCGCGCGAAAAAGGCTGTCATGCTGGGGAAATGTGCATTGCCGGTGGGGCCGGCCAGTGTGACGGCGTGACTTGAGCTCAGGAAATAGCCGCCTTTGAGAATTGCCGGCAGGTCGGCCACATGGTCGGTGTGAAAATGGGAGATGCCGATGAAATCGAGGTCTTCCAGCCGCGCGCCCGATTGGCCAAACCGCAAGTATGTGCCGCCTCCTGCATCGATCAGCAGACGCGCCTTGCCGTTGATCCACACGATCGCTCCCGACGAAGCGCGGGCATCGTCGGAAATCGGGCCGCCGGAGCCCAGCAATTGCAAGGCGATGCCGCTTTTGCTGCACGAAGTCTGGTCGGCAGCGGCCGGCGTTGCGAGGATCAGGCCAAGGACGAGCGGGACAAGGCGTGACAGTGTTTTCATGGGGAACTCCTGTTGGTGTGCTGCGCAGAGCGGCGGGGAACGGCCGAAATCAGACGCAGAGGTTTTCCAGCGAGTGACGTCCCGGGTGAGCCGCAACAGCGACAGGCTCCCCCGGCAGGAAGGCTGCATCACTCATCACGGGTTCTTTGGGGGTTTGTGCGGTTGCCGGGTTGTTCTGACTTTGCTCGCCTGGGACAATCGGCCCGCCGGTTTGATCAATCCAACGGATATTACAGATTGTTTCAATTCTGTGGGCCGATTGATTCCAGTTTCGATCCCAAGGTTGTCAGGACCCAATGGATTCCCGGGCGACGTCGAGCCCGAAGACCTTGCCTTGCTGGCTGTTCAGGCGAACGGTCCAGGCCACGTCGTGAAGATGATCTTCGATGCTTTCAAAGCTGTTGTACGTGCACTTGGTCTGGCCGTCGCTAGCTGCTTCGCCGCAATGCGCGCCCATGCGCCGAACAATGGTCCGAGCCGCAGAAATCGGAGTCCCCACAGGGATTTGAGCGTTCAGCGAAGCACGCATTGCCGGTACCCGGTCGCCCGCGTCATTGGTGTATTCGATATCGCTGAAGGTGGTGTGGCCGTTGACCACGATGTCGGCGGCCACTGCTGGCGAAAAGCCGATCGCGCTGGCGGCAATGGCGAGGGCGGGAAGGATTGCCTTAAAGTTGTTCATTTCTGCCTCCTTGGTTGGTGAGGCTATTGTGACGGTCCCGATCGTTCTCGTATAACGATTAAAAGATATTGTTTTAATCATAAATGCAGATTGAATGGTCGATGCGAAGTGCGCGTCAAGATCCTGGATGAGCTCCGGCGACGCGTCGGCTGTCTTTCAACCTCTCATCGACCTGTTGCCAAACCGCGCCATGGACTGGAACACGCTGTCGCGGCGGATCAGGGCATGGACCAGTGCCGCGCCCAGATGGCCCAGGATCAGCAGGAAAAAGGCATAACCGGCCAACCTGTGCAACCGGCGCAGCCATCCGAACATGCGCACATCGTGTGCTAGGATCGGTGGCAAGACCGTGCCCGGCCACAGCACCACGGGCGTTCCGGCGGCCGACAGCATTGCCCAGCCGATCAGCGGCATGGCCAGCATCAGCGTGTACAGTGCCAGGTGCATGGCGCTTGCCATGGCCCTTTGCAGCACGGGCAAATCGGCAGGCAGCGATGGTGGACGATGCGTCATCCGCACGCCCAGCCGCACCAGCGCGAGCGCCAGCACTGCGATGCCGATCGGGCGGTGCCACGCCAGCAAATCGGGATAGGCCCGGCTGGCAGTCGAAACCATGCCCGCGCCAATGAAAAGCATGGCCAGGATCATGATCGCCATGACCCAGTGCAGAATGCGCGCGTGCACCGCAAAGCGATCCGTCGAGTTCATTTCGCGGCTCCCTGGTGGGTCGAAACGGGGTCGGCGTGCGGCGCTTCCCTGGCGCGGCGTCGGAACGAGGCGGCATAGGCAGCCGAACGTCCGGCCAGCAACGGATCGTCGGATGCGGTGACGCCCCTGGGCAGGATCAGCGGATCGAACACGAAATCGCGGCAATGGCCCTCCTGTTCGGGCATGGCCGCGGTCAGGGTCAGCGTGCCGACATCGATGCGGCGGTGCCCCGCTCCCCATTCGACCGTGGCATTGTCAGTCGCATCGCCTGGATTGGCGAGTACGACGACCAGATGCCAGCGCACCGGGCCCTGCTTTGCCCGCGCCAAATATTCGTCGAACAGCGCATCGTGCGGCAGGCGGTCGAGCGTGGTCTTGTCGAGCGCGGCAAAGCGATCCTCTGGCTCGAATTGCCAGCGCACCGCGCGCGTTTCGCCCGCCGCATTGGTAAAGCGAAACGCGTTGATGCTGTGATAGGTGCCGTTGGCGAAACTCGACGGCAGTGGCGCCGACTTCATATAGGCGATGAACCGGCGCGCTTCGGGATGGCTGGCCAGAAACGCCGCCATGCGCGCGGGGTCGGGCTTTTTGGTAACCGGGTCGGGCGTGCCGGCAATTAGAAACGCCTGGAAGTCGGCGGGGGTCGACACCACAAAGATCGGCGTATGGTCGAGTGCCATGCGCCATTCCTCAACACCCGGCAAAACAAAGCGCAAGGCCATGGCGTGGAACACGGTTCGCCCGTCGGGCGCGCCGGGATTGCCGCCTGCCAGCGAGAACCGGCCGGATACCGGTGTTCTCGCGTTGGGCGCGAACAGCGTTGCGCGCGACAGCGCCGTGCCCGCGCCGTTGCTCGCAAATTCGCCCGCGATGCACAGCCCCTTGGCGTGGGCGCGCCTGATACCGGGGAAGATCTTGCCGGTGTTGGCCTGCAGCGCATCGGCGATCGAGGCGCCACTGACGCGTGCGGGCGACAGCCACCCGGCGACCCATGCAAAAAGCAGCGCGATCGTACCGACGATGGCGGCGATCAGCGCCAGACGCGGTAAGGGGTGGGCAACAGGATCTGGGGGCATGATGGACTCCGGCAACAGGATCGGGCAAGACGCACGGCACTGGTCGATTATTCCATGCCCACGGGAATAAAGTGGTCCCGCCCGGCGTCTGGGGGGGGCGATGCACGATGTGATGCCGATCCTCGAGCCCCTGATTCCCGGACTGCGGCGTTATGCCCGGGCGCTGGTGCGCAATGCGGCGCTGGCCGACGACCTGGTGCAGGACTGTCTCGAGCGCGCGATTGCCCGCTGGCACCAGCGGCGCTCAGGTTGCAGCACGCGGGCATGGCTCTATGCCATTTTGAACCACACCGCGATCGACGAGGCCCGGCGCGCAACCCGGCGCGGGCGGCATCTGTCGATTGATGATGCCATGCCAGCCGACCTTTCATCGCCCGCCACGCAAGAGCAATCCATGTTCGCGCACGATATCCTCGCCGCCGTCGATCTTTTGCCGCAAGACCAGCGCAGCGTGCTCCTGCTGGTCGGGGTGGAAGAGCTCAGTTATGCCGAAGCGGCCGAAGTGATTGGCGTGCCGATCGGCACGATCATGTCACGGTTGTCGCGCGCGCGTGACCGGCTTCGCGGCCTGCTCGACAACCAGGCCGCGCGTCCGGCGCTCAGGAGCGTACAATGACGGAGCGGCCCGTTACCGAGGCCGACTTGCAGGCCTATGTCGATGACCGGCTTGCGCCACCGGATCAGTGCCGGGTCGAGGCTTATCTGGCCGAACATCCCGAGGCGCAGCAGCGCATCGATGCCCTGATAGTGCAGCGCCATGCGTTGCGCGCCGCGCTGGCGCCGATTGCGGACGAGCCCGTCCCGAGCCGGCTCGATATCCGGCATTTTGCCTCGCGGCGGCGCCCGGCCGTGCAAAGGCCGACCTGGCAGGCGCTGGCCGCCTCGGTCGCGTTGCTCGCAATCGGCGCGATGGCGGGTTGGCAGATCCGCGACCATGCCGGGGGTCGGGCCAACGGCATCGGCGCCCTCGCGCAGGAAGCGGCCGACAGTTACGCCGTCTATGCCAGTGATCGGCAACACCCGGTTGAAATTGCCGAGCCGGCCGTGTTGAGCCAGTGGATCAGCCGCCGGATCCATCGCCTGGTTGGCGTGCCCTCGCTCGATGCGGTGGGGTTCCGCCTGCTTGGCGGGCGCGTCGTGGCCACGCCGCACGGCCCGGCCGGATTCTATGTGTACGAAGGCGCGCAAGGGATGCGGCTTGGCGTGCTCGTGCGCCCGATGACGATCGACAAGACCGCGAAGATGGCCGAGCACGATTTCGGCGGGGTCAGCGGGTTTGCCTGGGCCGACCGGGGGCTGGGCTACAGCGTGATCGGCACCGCATCGGCATCGGCGATCCATCCACTGGCAGGCCGGATCAGGCAGCAATCAACTGCAATGTCGACGATCGGCTGAACGCGAATTCGTGCTGACGCGCCGGGCGATAAAATGCCTCCGCCGTTGGACCAAGGCCATCTGGCGGAGGCGTCGAGCGGTTGCGCGTGTTTCAAACGACGTCTGCCTCGAACCGCACTGGGCCGTGGGCATTGATCAGGCAGGGGGCAACGAAAAGGGCCCTGGTGCATGCGCCATGGACAGTCCGCGCGGTAACGATGATCCAGAATGTTGTCAGGCAGATCGTCATCAGTCCGGCCAGGTCGGCAAACAGCGTCAGTCCGGTTGCGCGATAGAGCGCTGCAGTTGCCAGGGTATAGACCGCCAGCGGGAACGTGAAACCCCACCAGCCCAGATTGAACGGCAGGCCTTCGCGCAGATACCGCAACGTTTTCAACACGGCGAGAGCCAGCCACCACACGCCATAGCCCCACAGCATCAGGCCGCCGATCACGCCCAGACCAAGCGCCACCTCGCCGATCGTGGCACGGCCATTGGCAGCGAAGATGGCGGGTGCATCACTGCCGAGCACGAGCAGCCCCAACGCACCGGTGCCGATCGGGCCGAGCGCCAGCCAGGCGGACACGCCCATGTCGCGCGCGGGAAGCTTGTGGAGCGCGAGCCGCAGGAACAGCAGCACCAGCACGCTCATCGCCAGCGGCACCGAACAGGCCCACAGCACATAGCCGAGCACGAGCACGAGCAGCCCTTCGGACGCGGCCAGATGCGGTGCGAGCAGACCGGCGCTGGCGGCCGCCACTTCGCTGGCCACGATCGGCAAGAGCCACACCGCCGTCAGCTTATCCAGACTGTGTTCCTGCCGGGTGATCATGAAATAGGGAATCGCAATACCGCACAGCAGCGACAGACCTGCATCGAGCCACCACAGCGCGTGCGCAACCGCGATCGCCTGTTCGCCGATCAACGCCGGGCCAAACACCACAAACCCGTTGACGATTGTCGCCAGCCCCATCGGGATCGTGCCGAAAAACATCGACATGACCGGGTGATCGAAGATCCGTCGCGCTTCGTCGAAGTGGAAAATCCAGCGGGCTGCGTAAAGCAACGCAAACGTGACAAAGAGCCCGATGTTCACCAGCCAGACGGCGACCGCCACGGTGTGGAGGCCGATGACGGGCAGCGGAAACTGGTTGAGCACAAGCGCAAGCGCGCCCGTACCCATCGTGGCGGCGAACCAGTTTGGCGTAAAATTGCGAACGACTTCGGTCAAAGGCATCACGGTGAAGGCGTTTTCGGGTTCGAATTGGCGGTGAAAATGAGCCATGTGGCCCTCCTCGGTTCCAGCGTCCTTGCTTGTGCAACGGGACTAGACCGTTTCATTCAATCCATCTAACTGATGTTTTTGATATTTATAATCTCCATTTAAGATTGAATGGAGTCTTCAAGCGTGTACCACCGATGGTGCCCTGCGGGGTAGCATTTGGCGATCAAGCGCGGCGTAGATCGTGCTGGCGATGGGAATGCGGACATTGCAGGCCATGCGGTGCACCTGCGGTTCACGGATATTGCGCGCACCCCAGTGCGGTCTGACGCGCTTGGCGGTGACCGCCAGCTTCTCGATCTGCTCGGCCAACTGGTTGACATAACGCACTGGTCGACGCGACCGATGGCTCAGTGCAACAGGGCCATCCTGCCGATAATGGTCAAATATCTTGCATCCCGAACTTCCCGTCACCTATGTCTCAGGTCACTCACTATCGATGCCGCCGGCGTCATGACGCCGGCGCGCACGGACTTTCAAGCGTCAAATGCGCAGTGGCTGGCCGACCCTGCGCGCGATCAGGGCAAAGCGGGCCAGTCCGGCATCGTCGAGGGCCAGATCTTCGGTTGCAGAAAACGCCAATGGCGCGACCGAAAAGCCTTTGTCGATCAGCAGCAGCGCCCATTTGCCGATTTCGTTCTGCGTGATGTGGTGGTCCCCCTCGGCATGGGCCGGGGCCAGTCGCGGGTCATTGGGCCGAAAGCGGCAAGTGACGACGCCGATGCCGCCAATCTTCAGTCGCGCGAACCATGCGTCGATCAGGCCCCAGCGATGTGCGCTGTCGCCGTCTGAGGGCAAGCCTTCGGGCCAGACCAGAAAGTCCGCGAAGACCGTGGGGGGGGGTGGTGCCTCCGGCGCGTAGTCGCGCATCGAAAATCCCTGCTCGCCAAGCATCAGCCGCAGATGATCGGAGCCATGCCCGATCAGCAGGCCTTCAAGCGCCCAAACGGTTACGCCGTTGATGCGCAGGGCATTCAGGCACATCGCTTCAGCCCAGTCGTCCAGTGCGTTGGTTGAGCGTTGGTCTGATTTTATTTCAGCGAGTTGGGCGATGGTGCAGTCTTGGGAAACCGGGGCGGCCAGATGATGTGACACGACATGGATAAGGACATTGTTCGAATGCGCGCCTTGCCTCGCCTGTGACAACGTCATGACCGACTGCGGCGCCTCAGGGGGCGTATCTTGTGAAACGTCTTCCGCCAGAAACACCTTCAGTCCGTCGGCCGTGATGTCGGTGTCCTTGGTGGAATAGCCGTAGAGCGCATATTTTACGCCGGGCAGGGCATAAAAGCGCAAACTGACCGCAAGATCGCGTGGGCCGGTGCTTGCCACATCCAACTGGGCGCCGGTAACCAGGCTGACTGTATCGGCTGCGCCCCATCCGGAGGCATGGATACGCAAAGCCAGCTCGCCGCGCGTTGCGCGAACCTGCTGCAACTGCAGATCATATTGTGCAAGACCTGGTCTGATCGCAATATAATTGGTGTGGAAACAATAATTTGGGTCGGGTGATGGTTCGTCACCCCCCAGGTCCTCGATCGCACTCCTGTGGCCGGGATAGTACGAAAATGGATCCAATTCTTGCATCATTCGAATCCTGTGCCCACTGGCGCGACCGGAAAAGGCTTATATGCATTGAGCCTAGCACCAGCGAAGAATAGCAGCGCGCAGTTTCAACCGGAAAGCCAAAATGCAACAATCTTCGCACTTCCATTCAAATTTGGTACCAGGTTTTGGCAGAAAAAATCAGGTGTTCAGCGCAAGGTGCTCGCTCAATGGCGCCCGACCGTGACAGGCCATAGTCTGTACCCAGGGGTGCCAGATGGTTTCGTCGCACCGTCAAAACGGCCTGACCCATTCGCGTTGCCACTCGCGCGCGGATGATGATGGCGTGTGGATCGATTGTGGGAGCGGTCCCAATGAAATCGTGGCGCGTTTGGGAACCCTGGACTACCCTTAGGGGCAAGCGCGGGTGAAATTTCCACAGGCGTCGGTAAGACGACTCTCGGGTGGAGGGTGCGCCATAAGATTTTGCTGTTACAAGGAAAAATGGTGCAACGGTATCACGATTCGCTGACAGGAAGGGCAGAACGTGTTATCCTGCGCCTTCTTTGTGCGCGCATTCCGTCGTGGATTACCTCAAACCATCTGACTGCGCTCGGCCTGTTTGGAGCCGTTCTTATCTGTCTGGGATACTGGCTCGCCGGTTTCCGGATGGCGTTTTACGCGCTGGCACTGTTCGGAATGCTTCTGAATTGGCTAGGCGACAGTCTCGACGGGTCGCTGGCGCGCTATCGCGGGGCTGAACGTCCGCAATTCGGCTTTTTCCTGGATCACTCGGTTGATGGGTTTGCCATGGCGCTGGTCGCGGGTGGAGTAGGACTTTCGCCGATGGCGCATTTCTGGTGTGCCTTGCTGGCGCTGGCAAGCTACTACATCGTGGTCATTCTATCGTTGACGACCTGCCTTGCCACCGGCGTGTTCAAGGTCAGTTTCGGCGGGATCGGGCCGACCGAGGTCCGACTGGGGATCATTGGTTGTACGTTGTGCGCGATCGTGCTGCCGGTGTTCCGGTTCAACATCGCTGGACTGTCGTTGACCGTCTATGATGTTATTCTGGTTTTGCTGTCTGCGGGCCTGGTGATTACCGCGATCATCCATACGATGGATACCGCCCGGCAGCTTGCCCTTATCGACCCGCCGCGCCATCCCAGGCGTTGAACTGGCGGGCCATCGAATTTACAGGTGATAGCCCCTGTGCGCCATCCGGAGTGAAAGAGTGCGAATGCGGATCGGCGTCGACGGTTACAATCTGGCCATCCCGAACGGAACGGGTGTCGCGACGTATGGCGCATCGCTCGCGCACGCCATGCGAGACGCAGGCAACGATATGGTCGGCGTGTTCGGGATCGATCCAGGCCCGCGCGCCGACATGCGCGAGACATTGTTTTTCGAACAGTTCGGTCGCGGGCACAACCGGGGCAATGTGGTACGCCGGGCCGCCGCATCGGTGATTGCCCACCACACGGCGCGCCCGCTGATCCCGGTGCCGCTGACCGAGTATGTGGACAAGCGGGGTTTCGGCACGCGCTGGCCCGATTTTGCTGAATTGTGGACCAGTCCCCTGCTGTTCGAGGCG
Source organism: Novosphingobium sp. FSW06-99 (assembly GCF_001519065.1). GTDB lineage: Bacteria > Pseudomonadota > Alphaproteobacteria > Sphingomonadales > Sphingomonadaceae > Novosphingobium. The sequence continues at coordinate 365,915 of NZ_KQ954253.1, read as the reverse complement.
GCGTGGGGCCGCTTTCAGGTCATGCGCCGGTTTACCACGGTCAAGATGCCCAACCCGCCCGAAGTGATGCACTGGACCTATCCGGTGCCGGTGCGCATGGCCGGCAGCCGCAATGTCTATACCATGCACGATCTGGTCCCGCTGAAGCTGCCGCACACCACGCTCGACAACAAGGGCTATTACCACCGGTTGATCCGGCAATTGGTGGCCGGGGCCGATCAGATCGCCACCGTATCCGAAGCGAGCCGCAACGATATCCTGGCGATGTTCGGGGCCGACCCGGACAAAGTGACCAATTGCTACCAGGCCAGCCCGTTGCCCGCTTCGGTCATCGAGGCGAGCGAGGCCGACGACCATGCCATGATCGAGAGCGTGTTCGGACTGCCGCCGCGCGGATTCTATCTGTTTTTTGGCGCGAGCGATCCGAAGAAAAATATCGGCCGGATCGTCGATGCCTATCTCGCATCGCAAAGCCAGCGCCCGCTGGTGGTGGTTTCGTCGCGCGACTGGGGTATGAGCGAGGCCGGCGGCGGGCTGGGCAAGGATGGCATGGTCTATGGCCGCAAGGTCGACCGGCCGATCGTGCAGTTGCAGTATCTGCCCCGCGAAACACTGTTCCGGTTGATCCGGTCGGCCCGCGCAGTGCTGTTTCCCTCGTTGTACGAAGGGTTTGGCCTGCCCGCGCTGGAGGCGATCCAGCTTGGCACGCCGGTGATCAGTTCGAACACCAGTTCGTTGCCCGAAGTGGTGGGCGAGGGGGGGCTGCTGGTCGATCCCTATGACACGGCGGCGATCACCAGGGCCGTGCAGCAGATCGATCAGGACGATGCGCTGGTGGCCCGCCTGTCTGCGGCGGGGCTGGTTCAGGCGCGCAAGTTCACCAGCGATCTGTTCGCCCAACGTCTGGCGGCCATGTATGCCGGACTGCCGGCGCGCGGGGCCTGAACGATGGAGCGGGTGATCGCGTTTGATCTGGCGCGGCTGTTTCTGGCGCCACTGTTTCTGGCGCCGCGTGGAATTGATCGGGTCGACATGGCGCTGGCCGGGCATATCTTCGCCGATGAATCGAGCCCGCATCTGGGCATCCTGCCCACGTTCTGGGGCTTGCGCGCCTATCGCGCGCCAGAGGTCGTGCGCATGTTGCGCCACGTGCAACAGGTCTGGGCGGAATCCACGCCGGGCGAAAGCGATACGGCCAATGCCGCGCGGTTTCGCCGTATTGTCGAAGAAATCCGGGCGCCCGGCGCGCTGCCCGATCGTCCGATTCCCCCGCCCCGTCATCTGACACTTGGGCGCAAGGTGGCGCGGATGATCCGCGAATTGCATGCGACCGGCATGCCGTTGGGCAAGGCCGTGCGCGACCATGTGCCGCAAGGGTCGGTCTATCTCAATGTCGGGCAGCTCGGCCTTGCCGTGCCGATGTTTTTCCGCTGGCTGGAAGACCGGCCCGACATCACTTGCGCGATGATGCTGCACGATGTCATCCCGCTGGAATATCCCGATCTCGTGCGCCCCGGGCAAGTGGAGCACCACACGCAGATGGTTCGCACTGCCGCGCGCCATGCCGATTGCATGATCTTTACCACCGCCTATGCGCGCGACACCGTGAACACCTGGCTGGCCCAGCATGACCGGCCACACTTGCCCGGCCTGGTCCGCGCGTTGCCACTGTCGGCGGCCTTTGCCGCCACCGCGCAGAGCCTACCCGAACTGACTGGAACGCGCTATTTCGTCGTCGTGTCGACGGTCGAGCCGCGCAAGAATCACGACTTGCTGCTGCGCGTCTGGGGGCGCCTGATCGACCGGCTGGGCAAGGATGCGCCCCACCTGGTGATTGTCGGTTCACGCGGGTTCGATGCCGACCGAATCCTGACCGTGCTGGACGAACGGCCACAATTGCGCGCGCATGTGCATGAAGTGGCGGGACTGTCGAGCGATGCACTGGCCTCGCTGATGCTGGGGGCGACCGCGCTGCTCAGCCCGACCTGGGTCGAAGGATTCGGCCTGCCGGTGTTCGAGGCCAACGTGCTGGGCACGCCGACCATCGCATCGAACATCGCCGCGCATCGCGAAATCGCGCGGGCCGATACCACGCTGCTGGCCTGCGATGATGACGATGGCTGGGAACGCGCGATCTGCGCCGCGCCCACCGCCCGGCCCCGCCCGCGTCCGGCGATCCCGCACGCGGTGACCGAGGCGGCCTATTGCCGCGATCTGCTCGATTTCATCATCGATCGGGCCGCCGCCAAGTCGGCCCGGCACAACGCGGTGCTGATGCCGGGGTAACCGGATGGGTCAGGACGATTGCATCTGCAGGGCGTGGTGCAGGTTGCAGGCCTCTGCCACAGTGTCGCAAAAGATCAGTGCGCCGCTGTAGAGCACGGCCCCGCGCGTGCAGTACATTTCGAGCATATAGGGATCGTGGGAGGTCATGATCAGCGTGCCGTTGTCACGCCGCGCCAGCAATTCCTGTTCGCATCGTTTGCGGAACCGTACGTCGCCGGCTGCGGCAACTTCATCGACCAGATAGCAATCGAACGAAATCGCCAGCGAAATCCCGAACGCCAGCCGCGACACCATCCCCGACGAGTAGGTGCTGACTGCCTGCCCCATATAGACGCCCAGTTGCGCAAAATCCTCGACATAGTCGAGCACCGCCTGTTCGTCCTGCTCATAGATTCGCGCGATGAACCGTGCATTGTCGGCGCCGGTCATCGATGCCTGGAAGCAACTGGCGAATCCGATCGGCCAGGATGTCTTCATCGTTCGCCGGATATGTCCCGTAGAAGGATGTTCGACCCCTGACATCATCCGCAGCAAGGTCGATTTGCCCGCGCCGTTGGCCCCGCAGATGGCCACGCTCTCACCCCGATCGATGCGGAATGACAGGCCCTTGAAGACGCTGCGGTGCAGACCGCGCGTGTGATAAACTTTTGAAACATTTTCAAATTCAATCATGATCTGGCGATTCTGTCCCTCGTCCTTGGCAGGTGGACTGCATGACTGTCGAGCCAACGATTAGGTGACCCAGCTCTCCTTGCCAAGTGCCTGATCCACGCAACCTTAAACGTATCGAGCACTGTCCGGTCATGGTCGCAGGGCGAGCTGCCGACAATGCAACAGCTATGGTGTCCTCTATGGCGAGAAGTCGATTTTTCATATGTCGCCCGGACAAGGGTCTTCCCGCGATCGATGAAAAACGGTGCGAGGGCAGTTCTCCTGTTACAAGGTCGGATAACCGATATGGCAACAGAATGGTGTACTTTCGGCGTGGCCTATTGGGTGACCGCGCGTACCGCGACGGCGGGGCTGAACAACTGGCTGACCAGGCCGAGGGCCTTTTGGATCGCGTTGGTCGACGAGTTGGCGAACAGGACTACGTCCTTGTCGCGCATCGGGAACAACTGCGCGATGAAATACGTATCGGGCCGCAGCATGTTCAGCTCGTAGATGATCGCGCGCGGTTTGCCGTCGGCGGTCTGTTCCAGGCGGAACACATAGACGCCGCGCGGGTTGGCGCGGCTGTCGGCGGGGCCTGCTGCGCGGGCGAGGGCTTCGGCCAGGTTGACCGTGCGCGCTTCGAACGGCACCTGGCTGACCCGGTCGGTGGCGCCGAACACGGTGTAGCTGGGGCGTATGCGTTCGAGTGTGAGGCGATCGCCAGGCAACAGCGTGACGTTGGCGGGATCGCCCGCGCCGATCTGGTTGAGCGGTACTGATACTGTATTGGGGCCGCGAGTCAGGGTCACTTGCAGTTCGTTGACATCGAGCGGGCTGCCGCCCGCAACGGCCAGGGCATCAAGCAGGCGTTCATGCGCGGCGGTCAGGCGCAGGCGGCCGGCATGATTGACTGCGCCGCCGATATAGACGGCATTCTTGAGCGAATCCGTGATGTTGACCACCACGTCGGGGCTTTCCGAAAACTTGCGCAGGCGTTGCTTGATCGTTTCGCTCAGCGTTTCGGGATAAGTTCCGGCGGCCTGGACGGCACCGACATAAGGCAAGTCGATATTGCCGTCTTCGCGCACCGGCAGCAACAGCGTCTGGGTTCCGGCCGTCGGCGCGCGAGTGCCATCGACGGCGGCGGCCGAGGGCGTGTTGCCGCCAAACAGGCTGACCCCGATTTCGAACATCGTAACGGTCAGCGTGTCGCCGCGGCGGATCAGATCGGCGCGTTCGGGTTGCGGCCCGGTCGCCAGCGCGGCCAGTTGCATCAGCCCGGGGTTTTGCGGGGCGGCAAGATGGCTGACCACATCGGCGTCGATGCGGACCAGTGAATAGGGGATCGGTGCCTGTGCTGCGGTTTGGACCGCCTTGTGGATCTGGCCCACGGTCGGAGCATTCGAGGGCAGAGTGGCGCAGCCGGACAGCGCGAGGGCCAGCAGACTGATCCCGAACGCTTTTCCCCCCATGGTGTCCGAAACGGGCCTGATCAGTCGGGACGGTGCGTGCGATCGAAGATAAATCATGGACATGGCCCGCCTGATGCCAATGCTGCGCCGCAAGAGCAAGGCCAATTCCCTCCATTTTCTGGATGGTTCCATGGTGGCGTTGTGCTTTGCCCGCGCGCAGGTCGCGCTTGCGCCGCTTTGTGGCACAGGCCACGATGGGCCGACCCGAGTGCATGAAAGGCATTCCATGACCAGCGTGCCCCAAATGATGCGTGCCTTGCGCGTGAACCGGTTGGCCGACGAATTTGCCGGCTGCGCGGTGGAAACGATCGCCGTGCCGCAGCCGGGGCCGGGCGAAGTGTTGGTGCGGGTGCGCGCGTCGGGCCTGGGTTTTCCCGACCTGCTGATGACGCGTGGTGCCTATCAGGCCAAGCCGCCGCTGCCGTTTACGCCGGGTGGCGATATGGCGGGCGAGGTGGTGCAAGTCGGCGACGGGGTGGATCGCTTTGCGCTGGGCGATGCCGTGGTGGCGGGCGCGGCGCTGGGCGGATTTGCGCAATTTGCCGTCTATCCGGTCGCGGCCCTGCGGCCAAAGCCTGCACGGATGAGCTTTGCGCAAGCCGCCTCGTTTGGATCGGCCTATCTGACTGCCTGGGTGGCGCTGGTGCGGCGGGCGCGGCTGGAACCCGGCGAATGGGTGCTGGTGCACGGCGCGGCGGGCGGGGTGGGGCTGGCCGCGGTCGATCTGGCGCGGGCGCTGGGCGCGCGGGTGATCGCGGCGGGGGCTTCGCCGGAGAAACTGGCGCTGGTGGAGCGCGACTACGGCCCCGATGCTGTGGTGCTGTCGGCGCCGGGCTTTCGCGAAGAGGTAAAGGCGATCACCGGCGGGGGTGCAGATGTGATCTATGATCCCGTAGGCGGCGATGTGTTTGATGAAAGCACGCGCTGCATCGCATTCGACGGGCGGCTGCTGGTGATCGGTTTCACCTCGGGTCGGATCGCCACGGTTGCGACCAATATCGCGCTGATCAAGGGGTTTTCGGTGATCGGCGTGCGCGCAGGGGAATATGGCCGACGCTTTCCCGATCGCGGGCGCGACAATCTGGCGGCGATCTGGGCTATGGCCGAGGCCGGGCGATTGACCCCGCGTGTCCACGCGCAAGTGCCGCTCGATCGGTGGCGCGACGCCTTTGCGATGATGGCTGCGCGCGAGGTGGTCGGGCGCGTGGTGATCGCGCCGAATGCGGACTGATCGGCTGATGCGCGGGGGTGCTTAGAACGGGGTGTAAAATCGTGCGCGGGCCTGCCACAGTGGCGCGGACACGAACAGACCGGAATGCCGATGACCACCAGACCCACCGGGCGACGCAGCCTGTCGCAATCGCTGCGCGGATTCGACGGGCTCGATATCGGGCGCCAGGGGATTACCGAGCGCTGGTACGAAGACCTCTATCATCGTGGGGTGCGGGCGAGTTGGACGGCGTTTTTTTCGGGCTTTGCGGCGGTGTTCATTTGTCTGAACGTGGTGTTCGCCGGGCTCTACGCGCTCGATCCCAACGGCTTGGTCGAGCTTGGCCGGCCCAGCGGCACCCATCCGCTGCTGAAATGCTTTTTCTTCAGCGTTCACACGGTCGCCACGGTGGGCTATGGCAATATCTATCCCGGATCGCTCTATGTCAATTTCGTGGTGATCGTCGAGATCGTGCTGGGCATCGTGGTATTTGCGGTGACCTCGGGGCTGGTGTTCGCCCGGTTTTCGATCCCGCGTGCGCGGATCATGTTTTCCGATGTCGCGGTGGTCCGGCAGTTCGAAGGCTATCCCACGCTGATGTTTCGCGCCGCCAACCAGCGCAACAATTTCATTGTCGAGGCCAATGTCCGGCTGTCGATCCTGCGTGTGCAGCGCGATGGCGGGCGCACGATGCGCCGGTTTTTCGACCTCGACCTGCTACGATCGACATCGCCGGTGTTTGCGCTGACCTGGATCGTGATGCACCGGATCGATGAGGCGAGCCCGCTCCATGGCCTGACCCAGGCCGATTTCGAGGCGCAGCAGGATGAATTGATCGTGCTGATGAAGGGCATCGATTCCAGCCTGTCGCAAACCGTGATGGCCCGCCATGGCTATGGGCCGGGGCGCGTCTTGTGGGATCACGAATTCGTCGACGTGCTGCACGAAGACGGCCAGGGACGGCGTTGGATCGATTATGGCCGGTTCCATGATGCCGAACCGATCCGCAAGACGGAAGACGCCGTCAACCGGGCCTGAAAGCGATTCCAGGCCCGGCGCAGGGCCGTGTTACCAGGAGTCGTCGCCGCCGCCCGACGAACTGTCGTCCCACGAACCGCCGTCGGAAATACCGAAATCGTTGCCGCCCATGTCGGCATCGGGATCGACCCGCTGTTGGCTGTCGGTATAGCCACCACTGGCATAGCGTTCGCCCGAGCCGCCGCGTTCGCCGCCCATCAGGTGATCGACAACTTCTTCGCCCACGGCAAACCCGGCGCCCATCGCGGCCCCCTGGGCCAGGCCGCCCATGATTCCGCTGCCCATGCCGCCACCATAGCCTGGTGCGCCGTATCCCGGAGCGCCATAGCCAGGCCCGCCATAACCCGGTCCCGGCGCGACACCGCCATAGCCTGATCCGCCGCCATAGCCCGGCCCGTAGTCGGGCGCCGCGCGCCGTCGCAGCAGCGCCAGCACGCCAAAGATGACCAGGCCGACGATAATGATCAGCCCCCAGGGTATCCCGGCGCGGTGTTCGACCACCACCGGGGCGGCATGGCCGACGCTTGCATAGGCAGGCGTTCCGTTCAGCTTGGCCTCAAGCTCCTGCACCGAATGGTTGCTGATGCCCGGCAGGCCGGGGGCCAGGCTCTTGGCCTTGGCCAGTTCGGTGCGGGCATCGTCGAGCCGGTTGTCCTTGGCCAGCAGTTCGGCCTCGACATAGTGGGCCTTGGCGCTGTTGGGATGATCCTTGAGCACCGGGGCCATCAGCGCCAGCGCGCCATCGATATTGCCCGATTTGGCTTCGTCATAAACTTGTTTGATCGACGCGTCGGCGGCGAGCACCGGCCCCGCCGAAAGGCACGCCAGCAAGACCGCGAGCGCGGCCCCGGTTCCGAAATGAGGCATACGAAATACCATAACGCTATCCTTGCGCGTGTCGGGTGGAGGCCCATTGCGCATAGCGCATTGCACGACCGAGGTGAACCGGGCTTGACCGGGATGGACGATTTTGGGCCAAGGCAGTGCATGGCAGGCCGCACAATCGCGCGCCAATCGCAAATCAAGACAGTTTTTGTCAAAATAAGTCCGCTGTTCTGAAACACAATGGCGTCATGGCGATTCAGGCAATCACAGTTTCCGGGGTGGGGAAATCCGATGATGCGCAAATCGACACGATCGAGCATTTCAGTATTTTTACTTATATTGTGGAGCGTTTCGGTTGCCGCAGCACCCGATATGTTCAGCGGTGTGGTCGAACATGCCCGTTATGTCGGTGCGCTTGGGTTGAAGGGCGAAGTCTTTCATGTCCAGGGGCTTGCTCTCGATGGGCCGCACCTGTGGATCACCTCGGTTGATCTGGCCCGCCGCAGGGCCTATCTCCACGAATTCGACCGCGCCACGGGCCGCTTTGTCCGGCGTGTCGAACTGACCGACGGGGTGCGGTATCATCCGGGTGGCCTGTCGTTGTCGGGCCGATCGATTTTCGTGCCGGTGGCGGAACCGCGCCCGCACAGTTCGGCGGTGCTGGTCGAAATCGATGCAGACAGCCTGACCGTGCGACGCAGGATCGCGGTTGCCGATCATCTGGGGTGTGTGGCGGCATCGGGGCAAGTGCTGGTGGCGGGCAATTGGGACAGCGCGCTGCTCTATGTCTTTGACCAGCGCACCGGCACGCGACTGCGCGTCGTGCCCAACCGTTTGCCCACGCAGTATCAGGACATGAAATTTGTGGGCAATCAGTTGGTCGCTGGCGGCACGCTGACATTGTGGAACGGCTCGGTCGATTGGATCGACTGGCCCTCGATGCACCTGCGGCGCAGCGTCCATGCAGGGGCGATCGGGCCGCTGCGGCCGTTTGGCCGGGGTGGGCCATCGACCGGCGAGGGCATGGCGATCGAGGGGCGCGATCTCTATCTTCTGCCCGAAGACGGCCCCAGCCGGGTGTTCCATTTCCGGCTGGATGACCGGCGGCTCGACAATGTGCCGCCGCGTGCCTGATCAGCGTGCCAGCAGGGCGCGCATTTCGGTCAGTTGCCAGCACACCAGCGTCGGCACGCCGATCGCCAGGTCGCGCGCGCGCTTGACCAGCGAGAGCGCGAGCAGCGCCTCGGCCGGGATCTGCGCGATGGGGGCCAGCAGCAGATAGCCGAACTCCTGCACGCCCAGTGCGCCGGGGATGAAAAAGGCCATGCTGCGCAAGGTAAAGATCAGGCTTTCGACCATCAGCATCGACCAGATCGATGCGGGCACCCCCATCAGCCGCAGGCCGATCCAGGCGCCCAATGCGCTGCCGGTCCAGGCCAGCAGATTGAACGCAAAGGCGCGCAGGACCAATCCGGGCCGGTCGTAGATTGCCCGCAATTCGGCCAGGATGGCATCGGTCGCGGCGGCCGCGCCCGGCAACACACTCGCCGCCACGCGACCGGCCAGCCGCAGACCGGCGCGCTGGGCCACCACGAATGCGGCAGCCCCGGCCAGCATCACCAGCGTGCCACCCAGGATCAGCGGGCGCAGTCGTGCCGCCTCGGTGCCGCCAGTCACGGTGGCCAGAAACACCGCGATCCCGGCGCAACTGAAGACCACTTGCGAGGCCATTTCGGTGGTCAGATCAACCAGCAGCCCGCCATTGGCGCGTTGCTGCGGCACGCCATGCGATGTCAGCAGGCGCACGCCCAGCACGATCCCCCCGGCATGGGAAAAGGGCAGCAGGTCGGCCGCCGCCTCGCGCAGCATCCGCGCCGCCACAAACAGCCATACCCGGCCCTGGGGTTCGCCGCGCGCCACGACATGCCAGGCCGCGCCCAGTATGACGAACACCCCCATGAACCACAGGCAGAACAGGCCAAATCCGGTCAGACGGATGCGTGCCACTTGCGCAAGCACATCGCTCCAGCCGGTTCGGGACAAGATCCATGCGGTCGCGGCCAGACCCGCGACGGTTGCCAGCAACAGCCACGGGCGCAGCGACTTGAAGGTGTCGCTCACCCTTTGCGGCCGCCGACCAGCGATAGCATCGGGCGAACCCTGCCACGGATGAACCGGTGCCGGAGCAGGTCATGGACCGCCAGCCGCCGGTCGCTTTCGGCCAGGCAAATGCCCGCCAATCGGGTAAAATTGACTTCCACGCCGTGTTCCTTGGGTGCAATTGTTCTCTTGTGTGCGGGTGTTCTTGCCCAAGCCCTGCGCAATGTCGATCCTTTCCCCAATCGGGAACCAGGCTTGCGGCCTAGTCGTCAGGCAAAGTCTCCAAAGTGACCTAGGCTGATATTCTCCTGGCCAATCAGATCTCTGGTCAGCGAATCGGTCAGCGCTGCAAGTTCGCCTGCATAATCGTAGCCGGATGCCGAGCCAACATAGGGCCCGGTTGCGGGATGCGCATAGATCTCGGTCAGGCCAGGCGGCAGCCGCTCGATCAGGCCGCGTACGCGCGTGGTGGTCATCGCGCCAGACCACGACAGCCCGAACACCGCGTCGGGCACGATCAGCCCGGCGCGGCGCATCCGGCGGCGCACCAGCTTTGCCCAGACCGTTTCGATGCCGGGCCCGGCGCGGGTGCCGTCGATCGCGCGAAGCACCGCCTTTGGTTCGATCGGCGCGCGAATCGCCTTCATCGCGTGGCGCCGCCCGATGCGCGCAATGGCGCCCGCGATCGTCGGGTGCAGATGGAAATGCTTGTGCGCGTTGACATGGTCGAGCCGCAGCCCGGTCGCGGCAAAGGCGGCAAACTGCGCCTCGATCTCTGCGGATAGCTGCGCGCGCGCGGCGGGCGAGGCAAAGATGCGGATGGCCGCACGCACCATATCAGTGCGAAAGCACCCATCGGCGCCCACCAGCGCGGGCACGCGTTCGGGCGGCAGCACCGGCTGCCCGTCGACCAGCACGACATGCAGGCCAACGCCAAGGTGCGGCATGGTGCGCGCGCGCGCCACCGCATCGTCCGCCGCCGCACCCGCCACCATCAGGCTGGCGGCGGTCAGCACGCCGTCGCGGTGCGCCTGTTCGACCGCAATGTTGACCGCCGATGATGCCCCGAAATCATCGGCGGTGACGATCAGCCGTTTCATCCCCGAGGCAGGCCTGTCGGGGGTCAGGCCGCTTCCTTGCGGCGGCGCAGGAAGTCGAAGAATTCGACCCCTTCGCGCAGGCGCCGTTTCATCATGTCCCAGTCGCGCAGCATTTCGCCGACGATCGAGCCGATCTTGCTCGGGCGGAAATAGAAGCGCTTGTAGAATTCGGCCACTTTGTCGAAAATCACGCTGGCCGGCAGATGCGGGTAGGACAGTTGCGCGATCTGGTTGCCGCCATCGGTCAGCAAATGGTCGCTGCCGTCGAACCAGCCGTTTTCAACCGCCTGTTTGTAGAGGAACGTGCCGGGATAGGGCGCGGCCAGACTGACCTGGATGGTGTGGGGATCGATTTCCTTGGCATAGTTGATGGTTTCCTCGATCGTTTCCAGCGTTTCGCCGGGCAGGCCGAGGATGAAGGTGCCATGGATGACGATGCCGAGCGCGTGGCAATCCTTGGTGAACTGGCGCGCGACATCGACGCGCAGGCCCTTCTTGATGTTGTGCAGGATCTGCTGGTTGCCGCTTTCATAGCCGACCAGCAGCAGGCGCAGCCCGTTTTCCTTCAGCACTTTCAACGTGGCATAGGGCACGTTGGCCTTGGCGTTGCAGCTCCACGAGATGTCGAAGCCCGGCTTGCCGAAACCCAGCTTGCCCAGTTCGCGCGCCAGTTCCTCGACCCGCTCGCGGTTGTCGGTCAGCGTGTCGTCGTCGAAGAACACTTCTTTGACGTGCGGCATTTCGCGCAGGATATATTGCACTTCCTCGATCACTTTGGGGATCGAGCGGAACCGGTAATTGTGCCCGGCAATGGTCTGCGGCCACAGGCAGAACGTGCAGCGGCTCTTGCACCCGCGCCCGGTGTAGAAACTGACATAAGGGTGGCGCAAATAGCCGCCGAAGTATTTTTCGATGGTCAGATCGCGCTTGTAGACCGGGCTGACCATTGGCAGCACGTCCATGTCCTCGATCGGCGCGCGGTCGCGGTTGCGCACGAACGTGCCATCGGGCGCGCGCCAGGTGATGCCGTCGACTTCGGCCAGCGGCTTGCCCTCGGCGATCTCGACGATGGTGAAATCGTATTCTTCGCGCGCGACGAAGTCGATCGGGCCGCCATTGGCCAGGCTCTCGTCGGGTTCGACCGCGACTTTGGCGCCGACAAAGCCGATCATCACCGCCGGGTTGCGCTGCTTGATCAGCTTGGCGGTGCGCACGTCCTGGTTGAAGCTGGGGGTCGAGGTGTGCAGCACCACCAGATCGACCGCATCGAATTCATGCGCGATATCGTCCCAGCCCAGATCGTGGGCAGGCGCGTCGATCAGTTTCGATCCGGGCACCATCGCGGCGGGCTGGGCCAGCCACGTGGGGTACCAGAACGAGCGCACCTCCCGCTTCATCTGGTAGCGCGCGCCGGCGCCCCCATCATACCCGTCAAACGAGGGTGCCTGCAGGAACAGCGTACGCTTCATGTAAGGGGAACCTCCGGTAGGGCCGAAACGCGGCCTTCGCTTTCCATTCTAAGCGTTGCGCCGCGCCAATCAACCGATCGCACGCCCCAACTGCCCAGAAAAACGACAAATGTCAGGCAATCGCGCAAGGGCAGGGCCCAAATCGGTGCACTGCGTACCCCAGTCAGCCGATCGGCCAGCCGCGCCACGGCCCCCCGCGCGATCAGCGCCAGGGCCGCGCAGCACCCGGCGGCAAGCGGGTGAAACGGCAGGGCCAGCAGCGCCAGCGGCAGCGGCATGGCGATCACGCCCAGCGCATAAGCGGTCGGCACGAGCGCACGCACGGTCGCGCCCCAGCGCAACTCGTGACGCCACAACGCGCCAAAATCGGCCTCTGTCGAGCCATGGACAACCAGTGCGGGCGCCACATCGACCGACAGGCCGAGCGCGGCCACTGCCTCGCCAATCGCGAAATCGTCGGCCAGCACATCGGCAAACGCGCGCATGCCGCCGATCCGCGCAAGCGTTTCACGCCGCAGCGCGATGGTTGAGCCCATGCAGGGCCGCGCCAGCCCCAGCCGCGCGCCGAATACCGCGCCGGGCAAAAACTGCCACGACAGCCCGGACGCGGCGATTCGCGACCAGAACCCGGCATCGCCCCGCCCGCCATAGGCCAGTGTGACCGCCCCGGTGCCGGCCCGGTCGAGCGCGGCCAGCACGGTCGGCAGATATTCGGGCCCCACCGCGATGTCACTGTCGCTCAACACCACCACATCATGGGCAATATGCGGTTCGAGGTTGATCAGGTTGGCGACTTTGGGATTGGCGCCGTGCGGTGTGGCATCGACCACCAGGTCGATCCGCCTGGCGGGAAACCGTTCCTTCAGCGCCTCGACAACGGCAATCGCGGGGTCGCTGGCGCGTTGCACGCCGCACAGCATCTGCACCGGCCCAGCATGGTGCTGGATGGCAAAACTAGCCAGATTGTCGGCCAGTTGCGGCTCTGCGCCATGCAGCGGCTTGATCAATGTGACGCCGTCGCGGCGTGCGCCTGCGGGCGGCGGGTGGGAGTAGAAGTGGTACAGCGTCACCCCGGCCAGCACCGTGTAGAGCGTACCCGCCAGGCTCAGCCCGGCCAGCGCCCAGCCGACCATCGCGGCAATCTGCCCCATTGCGCCGGTCATCGTACGGTCCTGTTAATCCTTTGACGGGGTGGCCTTGTCTGGCGATCCGGGTCGTGTATCAGCATGCGAATGGCCCCGTCCAGTATGCCTCCGCCCGTCACTCTGGTTACAGGGGTATCAGGTTTTGTCGGGTCTGCCGTGGCGCGGGCACTGGCCGCGCAGGGTGTAACGGTGCGCGGCATGGTCCGCGCGTCGAGCCCCCATGCCAATCTGGCCGATTTTCCGGGTGAACTGGTCGAAGGTGATTTGCGCGATGCTGCCGCCGTTGCCCGCGCGATGGCCGGGGCACGGCATGTGTTCCATGTCGCCGCCGATTACCGCCTGTGGGCGCCCGATCCCGAAGACATCGTGCGCAACAACCTGGCCACCACACGCATCGTGATGGAGGCGGCGCTGGCCGCCAGGGTCGAACGGATCGTCTATACCTCGAGCGTGGCCACGCTGGTGCCGCGCGACGACGCCCCGGCCGATGAAACGCGCGCGGCCAGTCCCGAACAGGCGGTGGGCGCCTATAAACGCAGCAAAGTGCTGGCCGAACGGCTGGTTGAAACGATGGTGGCCGAACGCGGCCTGCCGGCGGTGATCGTGCTGCCTTCCACGCCGATCGGCCCGCGCGATGTCAAACCCACCCCGACCGGGCGCATCATTGTCGAGGCGGCCAATGGCAAGATGCCTGCCTTTGTCGATTCGGGGCTGAATCTGGTGCATGTCGACGATGTGGCCGACGGGCATCTGCGCGCGATGGCGGCGGGCGCGATCGGCGAACGTTATATCCTGGGCGGGCAGGATGTCACGCTGGGGGCGATGCTGGCACAGATCGCGGCCATCGTCGGGCGCAAGCCGCCGACCATTCGCATCCCGCGCGCGCCGCTGTTTCCCCTGGCCTGGGCCAACGAGCACCTGGCCCGGCTGACCGGGGGAGACCCCTTCCTGACGCTCGATTCGCTGCGAATGGCAAAGTACCGCATGTATTTCAGCTCCGCCAAAGCCGGACAGGCGCTTGGCTATCGCCCCCGGCCGCATCACGAAGCGCTGGCCGATGCCATCGCCTGGTTTGCCCGCGCGGGGATGATCCGGTGATCGCGCTGGCCGTGGCCGGGGTGTCGCTGGTGGTGTGGGTGGCGCTGATCGTGGCGCACCACGGGTTCTGGCTGGCGCGCGAACGCGATACCGTCGATTTGCCCGCCGCGCCGGGCGACTGGCCCGAGGTGGTGGCGGTGGTGCCCGCGCGCAACGAAGGCGATGTGATCGCGCGATCGCTCGGCAGTCTGGTCGCGCAGGACTATCCGGGGCGCCTGCGGGTGATTCTGGTCGATGACGGATCGGACGACGGCACCGGCGAAATTGCCCGCCGCGCGGTGGGCGGTCAGGTCGATGTGGTGCAGGGTCTGCCGCTGGCGCCGGGCTGGACCGGCAAATTGTGGGCCGTGGCGCAAGGGGTGGAGCAGGCGGGAACCACCTGCCGCTATCTCTGGCTGACCGATGCCGATATCGTTCACGCGCCCGATACGCTGCGCGCGCTGGTTGCCCGTGCCGAAGCGGGCAAGCTGACGCTGGTCAGCCTGATGGCCAAGCTGCGCTGCGACAGTCTTGCCGAACGCCTGCTGATCCCGGCGTTCGTGTTCTTTTTCCAGATGCTCTATCCGTTCGGCCAGGTGAACCGGGGCAAAGGGCCCGGCGCGGCGGCAGGGGGCTGCATGCTGGTGCGGCGCGACGCGCTGGCGGCTGCGGGCGGGATTGCCGCGATTCGCGGCGCGCTGATCGACGATTGCGCGCTGGGGGCAAAGCTGCGCGAACAGGGCCCGGTGTGGCTGGGGCTGACCGAGCGGTCGCTGTCGATCCGGCCCTATCCCGATTTTGCCTCGGTGGCGGCGATGATATCGCGTTCGGCCTATGCGCAACTGCGCTATTCGCCGTGGCTGCTGGCAGGCACGCTGGCGGGCATGGCGGTGGTCTATGGCGCGCCGCCGGTGCTCGCGCTGGGCGGGACCGGCAGCGCGCGGATCGCCGCTGCAGTGGCCTGGGTGCTGATGGCGGTGTCGTTCCAGCCGATGCTGGCGTTCTATCGCCGATCGCCGTTATGGGGGGTGTTTTTGCCGGTCATTGCAGCTTTTTATGCAGGATGCACCCTGCTATCGGCGTGGCAATTCGCGCGCGGTCGCGGAGGGGCCTGGAAGGGTCGGGCGCAAGCGGCGGTGGCACAATGACAGAGGCAATCGACATGGCGCCAGACACCATGGTGCCCAGCAAGACGCACACCGGCGAGAATTTCCCGGTGGCAAGCTGGCTGGTCCGCGCCGACTTGCGCGCGCCGATCATGGCGTTTTACCGGTTTGCCCGCGCCGCCGACGATATCGCCGACTGCCCCAAACTCGCGGCCGGAGCCAAGCTTGGCATGCTGGCGCGGATGCGGGCAGGGCTCGACGGGCCCGGCGCGGATGAATCGGTCGCGCTGGGTGCGGCGATGGCCGCGCGGGGCATCGATCCCGTGCACGCCCGCGAACTGCTCGATGCCTTTGTGCGCGATTGTACCGTCAACCGTTATGCCGATTGGGACGATCTGTTGGATTATTGCCGCTATTCGGCGGTGCCGGTTGGGCGCTATGTGCTTGATCTTCATGGTGAGAGCCGCTCGCTCTGGGCGGCCTCGGATGCCCTGTGCACCGCCTTGCAGATCATCAACCACTTGCAGGATTGCGGCAAGGATTACCGTTTGATCGACCGCGTCTATATCCCGCTCGATACCGGGCTGGTGGTGACCGATCTGGCGCTCGACCGGGCCACGCCCGCCCTGCGCGCAATCATCGCCACGCTGGCGCGGCGCACGCGTGAAATGCTGGTGCAATCGGCGGGCTTTGCGCGCGGTATCCGCGACCGCCGGCTTGCCGCCGAAGTCGCGGTGATCCACCGCCTTGCGGTCAGCCTGTGCGACATGCTGGAAACGCGCGATCCGCTCAGCGAACGGGTCCACCACGGCAAGTGGCAGGCGGCATGGCTGGCGCTTGGCGCGGCGCTGCCCGCATTGGCGCGGCGCGCGGCATGAGCGATCCTGCGGTTCAGGCGTCCGGCAGTTCGTTCTATGCCGGGATGCGGCTGCTGCCCAAGGCAGAGCGCGAGGCGATGTACGCGATCTACGCCTTTTGCCGGGCGGTCGACGATATTGCCGACGATCAGCAGGGCGATCCGATCGGTCGGGCCGAAGCGCTGGCGCAATGGCGGCGCGATCTCGATGCGCTCTATGCCGGGGGTGTACCGGGGCAGGCGGCGATGCTGGCCGAAGGGGTCAAACGCTTCGAACTCGATCGCGCCGATTTCGAAGCGGTGATCGACGGCATGGCGATGGATCTGGCGCGAGACATCCGCTGGCCCGCCTGGGACGAGCTGGAACTTTATTGCGACCGGGTTGCGGTGGCGGTCGGGCGGCTGTCGGTGCGGGTGTTCGGGATGGAGCGTGCGCCCGGCGAACTGCTGGCACATCATCTGGGCCGCGCGCTGCAATTGACCAATATCCTGCGCGATATCGATGAAGATGCCGCCATCGGCCGGGTCTATCTGCCCGCCGAGGCCCTGGTCGCGGCGGGCATCGCGCTGACCACGCCGAACGAGGTGGCGGCCGATCCGCGCATCGATCAGGCCGTGCGGCCGGTGGTGGCGCGCGCGCACGACCATTTCCACCACGCCAACGCGCTGCTTGCGACGCGCCCGGGCGGGCATCTGTTGGCGCCGCGCCTGATGGAGACGGCCTATTCGGCGCTGTTGACGCGGATGGAGGGGGTCGGCTGGGTCGCCCCGCGCCAGCGCGTGCGAGTGCGCAAAACCGCGCTGTTGTGGACGATCGCCAAACACCTGATATGGCGGTGACCTTTCGCACGGCCACGGTGGCGGGCGCCGGGCTGGCGGGGCTGGGCGCGGCGGTCAATCTGGTGCGCGCCGGGCTGACCGTGCGGGTGGCCGATGCCGCCGCGCATGCGGGCGGGCGCTGCCGATCCTACCACGATCCCAAGCTTGGCCTGACCATCGACAACGGCAACCACCTGGTGCTGGCGGGCAATGGCGCGGTGGCGCGGTTTCGTGTGGCGGTCGGCGCCGATACGCCGCTGGCCGGGCCTGACCATGCCGAATTCGCCTTTGCCGATCTGCGCGATGGCGCGCGCTGGACGATCGGGCTGAACGACGGGCCGCTGCCCTGGTGGGTGCTGGCGCGTCATCGCCGCGTGCCGGGCACGACGGCGGCAGACTATGCCAGGCTGGCCGGATTGCTGACGGGCCGGGCCGATGACACCGTGGGTGACCGGATCAGGCCGGCCGGGCCGGTGTGGGACAAGCTGTTCGAACCGGTGCTGCTGGCGGTGCTGAACACCCCGCCCGCGCAAGGATCGGCACGCCTGACCATGGCGGTGCTGAGGGAATCGCTGCTGCGTGGCGGCATGGCCAGCCGTCCGCGCGTGGCCGAGCCCAGTCTGGCGGCGGCGTTTATCGATCCCGCGCTGGACTGGCTGGCGTCGCACCATGCGCCGGTGGCGCTTGGGCGGCGGCTGCGCGGGCTGACATTTGATGATGATCGCGTGACTGCGCTTGACTGGGGGGCCGGGCCCGAACCGGTCGCCGCCGACGAAGCGGTGATTCTGGCCGTGCCACCGTGGGTGGCGCGCGAACTGGTGCCGGACCTGAAGGCGCCCGATACGTTTCACGCCATCGTCAACGGCCATTTCGCCCATGTGCCGCCCGCTGGCACGCCGCCGATGCTGGGGCTGCTGGGCGGGACGGCGGAATGGCTGTTTGCCTTTCCCGACCGCATTTCGGTGACGGTCAGTGCCGCCGATGCGCTGGTCGATGGCGACCGCGAGGATCTGGCCCGCCGGTTCTGGGACGATATCCAGCGCGCCCATGGCTTCTCCGCGCCGTTGCCGCGCTGGCAGATCGTCAAGGAAAAGCGCGCGACGTTTTCCGCCACACCGGCGCAGGATACGCTGCGCCCGCCCGCCGCGACGCGTTGGCACAACCTGTTTCTGGCCGGGGACTGGACGCAGACCGGGTTGCCCGCGACGATCGAGGGTGCCTTGCGATCGGGCGAGACCGCAGCCCGGTTGGCAAGTGGCGGCCGCAAGCGTTAGAGGGGCGTCATGGCAACGCAAACTCTTGATGATCCACTGGCCCAGATCGATGCTGCCGTCGATCGAGCGGCGCAGGCGCTGATCCGCGCGCAGAAATCTGACGGGCACTGGGTGTTCGAACTTGAGGCCGATTGCACGATCCCGGCGGAATATGTGCTGTTGCGCCACTATCTGGGCGAGCCGGTTGATGCCGAACTGGAGGCCAGGATCGCGCGCTATCTGCGTCGCATCCAGTCTGCGTCGCATCACGGCTGGGGCCTGTTTCATGCCGGGGACTTCGATGTCAGCGCCAGCGTAAAGGCCTATTTCGCGCTCAAGATGATTGGCGATGCGCCCGATGCGCCGCACATGGCGCGCGCGCGCGCCGCGATTCTGGCCGCCGGGGGCGCGGCGGCGAGCAATGTGTTTACCCGCATCCAGCTTGCGCTGTTCGGCGCGGGGCCGTGGTCGGCGGTGCCCACGCTGCCGCCCGAACTGATCTTGCTGCCGCGCTGGTTTCCTATCCATCTGTCGCGCATGAGCTATTGGGCGCGCACGGTGGTCGTGCCGTTGCTGGTGCTGTGCGCGGCCCGGCCGTTGGCGCGCAATCCGCTGGGCGTCACCGTGGCCGAGCTGTACACCGGCATGCCGGTGGTGCCCAAATCGCGCGCTGCCGACCCCAAATGGATCTGGACGCGCACGTTCAACGCGCTTGATCGCGTGCTCAAGGCGGTCGACGGGCTGTGGCCGCAACGGCTGCGCCAGCGTGCGATCGATCGCTGTGTGGCCTGGGTGACCGAACGGCTGAATGGCGAGGACGGGCTCGGCGCGATCTATCCGGCGATGGCCAACAGCGTGATGATGTTCGATCATCTGGGTTACGCGCCCGATCATCCGCACCGCGCGATCGCACGCCAATCGGTCGAAAACCTGCTGGTGATCAAGGACGACGAGGCCTATTGCCAGCCTTGCGTATCGCCGGTGTGGGATACCGCACTGGCCGCGCACGCCATGCTTGAAGCGGGCGGCGCCGACAACGTGGCCCGGGCCGAGGCGGCGCTCGACTGGCTCAAACCGCGCCAGGTGCTCGACGTGGCGGGCGACTGGGCGGAAATTCGCCCCGATGTGCGCCCCGGCGGCTGGGCGTTCCAGTATGCCAACGACCATTACCCCGATCTCGACGATACTGCCGTGGTGGTGATGGCGATGGATCGCGCGGGCACGGTCGATCGCGAGCCGATCGACCGGGGGGTGGAATGGACGGTCGGGTTGCAATCGGGCAATGGTGGGTGGGGCGCCTTTGATGCCGACAACACCGCCGATTATCTCAACAATCTGCCGTTTGCCGACCATGGCGCGTTGCTCGATCCGCCCACCGCCGACGTGTCGGCGCGCTGCGTGTCGATGCTGGCGCAACTGGGCGAGCGGATCGACAGCCCCCGCATGGCCGCCGCGATCGCCTATCTGCGCCGCGAACAGGAACCGGACGGTAGCTGGTTCGGTCGCTGGGGCGTCAATTACATCTATGGCACATGGTCTGTGCTGTGCGCGCTCAACGCAGCCGGGATCGACCATGCCGATCCGATGGTGTCGCGCGCGGTGGCCTGGCTGAAGGCGATCCAGAACGACGATGGTGGCTGGGGCGAAGGGTGCGACAGCTATGACCTCGATCGCACCGGCCATATGCCCGCACCGTCGACCGCGTCGCAGACCGCGTGGGCGCTGCTGGGCCTGATGGCGGTGGGCGAGGCCGACAGCGAGGCGGTGCGGCGCGGGGTCGCCTGGCTGGGCGCGCATCAGGAGGCCGACGGGCTGTGGGGGCAGGAACACTACACCGGCGGCGGGTTCCCGCGGGTGTTCTATCTGCGCTATCACGGCTATCCCAAATATTTCCCGCTGTGGGCGCTGGCCCGCTATCGCAACCTGATGCGATCGAACGCCAAACGCGTCGATTACGGGATGTGACGATCCTGATCGCCACCGGGATGCGCAAGGAGGCGCAAATCATGGCCGCGCCCGGCGTGATCGTGGTGGCCGGCGGCGGCGATGGCGCGCGGCTGGCGCAAGCGTTGGAGGCGGCGTTGGCAGGGGTGCGCCTGATCGTGTCGAGCGGTCTGGCGGGCGCCTTGCAACCGGGGCTGGTCGCGGGCGATGTGGTGCTCGATGGCCCCGTGCCGCTGGTCGGGGCGCTGCACCGCGCGCTGCCCCATGCGCGAATCGGTGCGGTGATCGGCAGCGACATGGCGCTGGGCTCGATTGCCGCCAAGGCGGAAGCGGGGCGGAGCGGGGCGCTGGCGGTCGATATGGAAACGCACATCGCGCGGGCCGTCGCGGCGCATCATGGCCTGCCCTGTCTGGTTGCGCGGGTGATTTCAGATGCTGCCGATCATGCGCTGCCCCCCGCCGCGCTGGTCGGGATGCGCGCTGATGGCGGCGTTGCACTGGGCGCAGTGATCGGCTCGTTGTTGCGCAACCCTGCGCAAGTACCCGCCCTGATGCGCACGGCGCGCGATGCAGGGCGGGCGTTCGGTGCGCTAGAGCGCCTGCACCACGCGTTTGCCGGCGGCCGGATTGGCGGCCTTGATCTTGGCCAGCTCGCGCTCGACATGGGTTGAAAAGCTGTCTTCGGCCGGGCGCGCCTGGCTCAGATCGACTTCGGGTGCAAAGGCGCCCTCGGTCTTGATGCCCTTGCGGCCGACGTTGAACATCTTGAGCGGGTGGCGAATCGCATCGGCGGCGGCGGTGCCTTCAAACCCGCAATGGGTCATGCAGTTCGAACACTTTTCGTACTTGCCGACGCCGTACTTTTCCCAATCGGTGCCTTCCATCAGCTCCTTGAAGGTCGAGACATAGCCTTCGCCCAGCAGGTAGCACGGCTTTTGCCAGCCAAAGATCGTGCGCAGCGGCATCGACCAGGGCGTGCATTCATAGGTCTGGTTGCCGGCCAGAAAATCGAGGAACAGCGGGGAATTGGTGAAATCCCATGCCTTGCCGCCCTTGCCGCGCGAAAACACCTCGCGGAAAAACGACTTGGTGCGCTCGCGGTTGAAGAAATGCTCCTGATCGGCGGCGCGTTCATAGGCATAACCTGGCGAAATGGTGATTTCGACGCCCAACTGCTTCATTTCGTCGAAGAACGTCGCCAGCCGGTCGGGCGCGGCGCCGTCGAACACGGTGCAGTTGATCTGCACGCGAAAGCCCCTGGCCTTGGCCAGCTTGATCGCCTCGACCGCGACTTCGTAGGTGCCGTCCTGATCGACCGCATGGTCGTGCATCTGCTTGTCGCCATCGAGATGGATCGACCAGGCAAAGAACGGCGACGGCGTATATTCGTCGATCTTTTTCCGAAGCAGCAGCGCGTTGGTGCACAAGATCACGAACTTTTTGCGCGCGATATAGCCCTGGACGATGCGCGCCATGTCGCGATGCAACAGGGGTTCGCCCCCGGCGATCGACACGGCAGGCGCGCCGCATTCGTCAATCGCCTCCATGCATTGCTCATAGCTCATGCGCTGGTTGAGGATCGGATCGGGATAGTCGATCTTGCCGCAACCCGGACAGGCCAGATTGCAGCGCAACAGCGGCTCCAGCATCAGCACGAGCGGATATTTGCCGCCCTTGATGTGCTGTTTGAGAGCATAGGCGCCGATGCGGGCAACCTGCGAAAACGGAAGAGTCATCTGGATTTCGATCCTGTCAAACGGCCTGTCAAACGGCGTGCCGGTTCACCCGCCGCAATTGTGCGGGCAGGGCAAATTCAATGTTTTCCTCTACCCCGTCAAGCTGGGTCACCGCAACCGGACGCAGCGCGCCCAGCGCGGCGATCACGCTTTCGACCAGTTCCTCGGGCGCGGAGGCACCCGCTGTCACCCCGACGGTCGTCACGCCGTCGAGCCAGGCGGGGTCGATTTCCTTGCCATCGTTGACCAGATAGCTCGGTACCCCCAGCTCGCTGCCGATTTCGCGCAGGCGGCTGGAGTTCGAGCTGTTGCTGGCGCCGACCACGATCAGCACGTCGCTGCGAGTCGCCAGATCGCGCACGGCGGTCTGGCGGTTTTGCGTGGCATAGCAGATTTCGCTGACATCGGGGCCGATCACATCGCTGAACCGGCCGGTCAGGGCGGCGATCACCGCGCGGGTGTCATCCACGCTCAATGTCGTCTGGGTGATATAGGCGATCGGCGTATCGAGCGGCAGAGCCAGCGCGGCAACATCCTGCGCGCTCGATACCAGATGGATCGGCGCCTCGATCTGGCCCATCGTGCCGACCACTTCGGCATGGCCGGGATGGCCGATCAGCACCAGGGTGCGCCCGGCGCGGGCATAACGGCGGCCCTGGACATGGACTTTGGTCACCAGCGGGCATGTCGCGTCGAGCACCGGCAGGTTGCGGGCCGCGGCCTCGGCCTCGACACTGCGCGCCACGCCATGGGCGCTGAACACGGTGCGCGCGCCTGCGGGAATTTCGTCAAGTTCATCGACAAAAATGGCGCCAAGGCCGCGCAGGCGTTCGACCACGTGGCGGTTGTGGACGATCTCGTGCCGCACATAGACCGGTGGTCCATAAAGCTGCAGCGCGCGTTCGACGATGTCGATCGCGCGGATCACGCCGGCGCAAAACCCGCGCGGGTTGGCCAACATAACGGTCAGTGTGGGGGCTGCTGAACCGTCGTTTGTGTGGGACATGGGACTCCATCTCGGCAAGGGGGTGCCAACGATAATCCGAAACCGGCCAAAATCGCAGCCGGATGCTTGTAAAAGAACGAAATCCTTGTGTCACCCCTGAAGGCGACCCTTCCGGGGCCCTAGACACCATCTTGCCCCTTGCCTAGTACGCGTTTCGGCGCCGATGGAGAATTGCTATGCGCGCAGTGCTGTGTGGAATTGTCATGTCTGCCACGGTGATCGGCGGCGTCGCGCCAGCGGCGGCGCAAAGCGATCCCGCGCGGGCCACCGTCCAGCAGCTTGACGAAGCGTTGCTGGGGATCATGAAATCGGGCGGGTCGACTCACAGTCGCGCCGCCGCGATCGCGCCGGCGATCGACCGGGCGATCGATTTGCCACTGATGACCCGGCTGGTGGTCGGGCCGGGCTGGAGCGCGATTGCCCCCGCCGACCAGCAGGCGCTGCTGGCAGCGTTTCGTCGGCTGACCATCGCGCAATATGCCGCCAATTTCGACAGCTGGTCGGGCGAAACCTTTGCCATCGCGCCGCAGGTCGAATCGCGCGGGCTCGACCGGCTGGTGCGCACCACGCTGACCGTGCCGGGCCGGGCGCCGATCGCGATCAGCTATCGCTTGCGCGAAAATGCCGGGCGGTGGCAGATTATCGACATCTTTTATCACAACGCGATCAGCCAGGTTGCGCTGCGGCGGTCCGATTTCACGGCGGTTCTGGCCAAGGGCGGCGCAAAGGCGTTGGCGGCGCATCTCGATGCGCTGGCTGCGAAAGGCAGTTTTTGACTTTTCTGTTGCTGTTACCCGTCGCGCTGAGCGTTGCGACCCCGCAGGAACTGTCGGCCGTGCCGATACCCGGCGCGGCGCCGACGGTTGCTGTGCCCGCCGATTCGCCGCCCCCGGTTCCTGCCGGTGGCCCCGAACTGGCGGATCCGCTGGTCGATCCGGCGACGGTTGCCGCGCCGCCGGCTGCGCGGAACCGGCATAGCCCCGGAGACCCGCTCGAAGGGTTCAACCGCAAGATGTTCGGGGTGAACCAGGCGCTGGACAAGGCGTTCTATCGCCCGGTGGCGATGGGCTATAAACATATCGTGCCAAAGCCGGTGCGATCGGGCCTGCGCAATTTCTTCGCCAACCTGCAAGAGCCGGTGGTGTTTGCCAATTTCATCCTGCAATTGCGCATTGGCAAGGCCGCGCGCACATTGGGGCGGTTCGTCATCAATTCCACCGTCGGGGTGGGTGGGTTGGTTGACGTGGCCAAGAGCCGCGACATTCGCCTGCCACATCTGCGCAACAGTTTCGGCGATACGCTGGCGTGGTATGGGGTGGGGCCGGGGCCTTATGTCTTCCTGCCGCTGGTCGGGCCATCGACGTTGCGCGATGCGCTGGGCGGTCCGGTTGATGACGTGGCGTTTCCGATGCTGGTCATCTCGAACATCGCGGGCAAGCCCTTCAAGGGCTGGCGGTTCATTGCCGCCAGCACGGTCATTCCAGGGCTCGATTTGCGGGCCGAATCCGATGCGGACTTGCGCGCGCTGACCGACAATGCGGTCGATCCTTATGCCACCCTGCGCTCGGCCTGGCTCCAGAACCGCGCCGCCGAAGTCGCCGCGTTGCACCACCACGCAGCGCCGGTCGCGCCCGAACTGGGCGACCCGCTGAACGATCCGGCCGTTGTGCCTGCGCCAGCCCCGGCGATCGAGCCTCTCACGACACCGGCACCCGCGACGGGCGGTGCGCAACCGTGATGCGTGTACACCGTGCGTTGATCTGCGCCGTTCTGCTGACCAGTCTCGCCAATGTCACAGCGACCGCCGGGACGCTGACGGTCGAGGTGCGCAATGTCCGTATTGCCAAAGGCCAGGTGCGGATCGATGTGTGCCCCCAGAAACAGTTTCTGAGCGATGCCTGCCCCTGGCATGGCAGCGCACCGGCGCAAGTCGGCACGACCAGCGTGACGGTCACCGACGTTCCGGCGGGGCGTTATGCGGTGCAGGCCTATCTGGATGAAAACAACAACAGCAAGGTCGATCAGGCGCTGTTCGGCATTCCCAAAGAGGGAATAGGCTTTTCCAACAATGTGCGGATCGGGCTGAGCGCGCCCAAATTCAGGGACGCAGCGTTCGATTTCGATGGCACATCGGCAACCTTGCACGTGAAATTGCGATATTTTCTTGGTCATGCGGGACCAGAGCAATGATGACCGGCAGCACGTCCCTGGTTTCGCGGATTGTCGCCGCCAGTCTGCGCCGCGCCTGGTTGACGCTGGGTTTGGCGCTCGTGCTCGGCGTCGCCGCGCTGATGGTGGTTTCCGAACGGTTTGCGATGACGACGGACACCGCGGCGCTGATTTCCGCCGATGTGCCCTGGCGCAAGCAGGAAATCGCGATGGAGGCGGCGTTTCCGCAATTGCGCGATGCGATGGTGATCATCGTCGATGGCGCGACACCGGAACTGGCCGATGACGGCGCGGCGCGGCTGGCCGAGCGGCTGGCGGCGGACAAGGGGCATTTCCATCGTGTGGTGCGCCCCGATGGCGGCGACTATTTCGCGCGCGAGGGTCTGCTGTTCAGCGCGCAGGCCGATGTGAAATCGGCCACCCAGGCGCTGATCGACGCGCAGCCGCTGCTGGGGCCGCTGGCCGCCGATCCGTCGTTGCGGGGGGTGGCCAATGCCCTGTCGACGATGGCCGACGGGGTTGCCAGCGGTACCGTGCCGATTGATCGGATCGCCCGGCCGGTGCGTGCACTGACCGATGCTACCAACGGTGTGTTCGACGGGCACCCGACACCGTTTTCATGGGTCGCGCTGTTCGGCGGGCAGGCCGGGGCGCTGACCGCGCCCAAACGACGGCTGGTGCTGGTGCAGCCCGAACTCGATCATGGTGCGCTGATGCCCGGCGAAGCGGCCAGCGCTGCGGTGCGCGCGGCTGCGGCAGGGCTGGGTCTGGATGAGGCCCATGGCGTCAACGTGCAACTGACCGGTGAAGTCCCGCTGTCGGACGAGGAATTCGCCACCATCCAGGACAACATCGGCTTTGTCGCGGCGGTGATGCTGGCGGCGATGGTGCTGACCCTTTGGTTCGCCACGCGCTCGGTGCGGCTGGTCGTGGCGATCCTGCTGACGATTGTGCTGGGACTGGTGGTGACGATGGCGCTGGGGCTGATGGCGGTGGGGCGCTTCAATCTCATTTCAGTGGCCTTCATCCCGCTGTTTGTCGGGCTGGGGGTCGATTTCTGCATCCAGATCTGCGTGCGGTTTAACGCCGAGCGCGGGCAGGGCAGTGCCACGGCGGCGGCGCTGGGGCAGGCGGTGCACGCACTCGAACGGCCGCTGGTGCTGGCTGCGGGCGCGATTTTCCTGGGCTTTGCGGCGTTCCTGCCCACCGCCTATGTCGGGATTGCCGAACTGGGGGTGATCGCGGGGATCGGCATGATCGTCACGCTCGCGCTCAGCCTGACGGTGCTTCCGGCGATCGTGCTGGTGCTTGGCGCGGGTAAGGCGCGCCACGAAACCGGGCTGGCCGGGCTTGCTCCGCTCGATGGTTGGCTGGTCCGGCATCGTCGCGGCGTGCTGTGGTCGTTCGTGATCGCGCTGGTGGCCAGCATCGCGTTGTTGCCGCTGGTCAGCTTTGATTTCAACCCGCTGCACTTGCGCGATCCGCATGGGCCCGCGATGCGCGCGCTGCTCGATCTGACGCGCGATCCCGACCGCACGCCCAACACCATCGACGTGCTCTCCGCCAATCCGGCGCAAGCGCGCACGCTGGCGACCAGACTTTCGGCGCTGCCACAAGTCGCCCAGGTGGTCGATCTCGACAGCTTTGTGCCCGCCGACCAGGCGCCCAAGCTGGCGCTGATCACCGACGCGTCGCTGCTGCTGGACGTGACGCTCAACCCGTTCGATGTGGCGCCGCCGCCGTCGGATGCCGCCATGGTCGAGGCGCTGCGCCAAAGCGCGGCCAAATTGCGCACGGCGGCGACGCACAGCCAGGGCGCAGGCGCGCGCGCCGCAGAGCAACTGGCCGGCGCGTTCGAGCGCGCGGCGCAAGGTTCGCCCGCGCAGCGCGCGCAGTTGAACATGCTGCTGGCGACCCCGCTCGATGCGCTGCTGGGCCAGTTGCGCGCCGCCTTGCAGGCTGGACCGGTCACACGCACCGATCTGCCGCCCGAACTGGTGCACGACTGGGTCACCAGCGATGGCCGGGCGCGGCTGGAGGTGTTTCCTGCCGGGGATGCCGGTGACAATCGCGTGATTCGCCGGTTCCGCGATGCAGTTGCTGCGGTCACCCCGGCCATTTCCGGCCTGCCGGTGGCCACCCAGGCGGCGGCCAACACGGTTGCCTTTGCCTTTGTCGAGGCGGGCATCCTGGCCTTTGTGCTGGTCGGTGCGCTGTTGCTGGCGATGTTGCGCGATGCACGCGAAGTGCTGTTCACGCTGGCCCCGGTGGTGTTGTCGATTTTCCTGACGCTGGGCACGTGCGTGCTGATCGGGCAGCCGATCAACTTTGCCAACATCATCGCCTTTCCGCTGTTGCTGGGCGTGGGCACGGCGTTTCACATCTATTTCGTGATGGCCTGGCGCGGCGGGGCGACCGGCCTGCTGCAATCGAGCCTGGCGCGCGCGGTGCTGTTCAGCGCGCTGGCGACCGGCAGCGCGTTTGGCAGCCTGTGGCTGTCGCACCATCCGGGCACGGCCAGCATGGGCAAGATCCTGATGATGTCGCTGGTGTGGACGCTGATCTGCGCGCTGATCTTCGAACCCGCGCTGCTCGGCCCGCCGCGCCGGGATCAGCGGGACTGATCAGGCGTCGGCGTCGACGTAGCGGCGTTCGCCGGTGGCCGGATTGAAGAACACCGCGACCAGCTTGCCGCTGTCGGGATCGACAAAGCGTTCGCCGGTCGCCTGCCAGCCGGTGCCCGGTGCGGTGTCCAGCACCCGTTTGTAACGGCGGTTTTCAAACAGCAGGCCCGCCAGCACGATCCCGGCGCCGACGGTTGCGGGCAGATAGCTGCGGCCTTCCAGCCAATCGGCCAAGATCAGCGCGACCAGCCCGGTGCCCGCCAGCGCGATCAGGAGGATCCGCAACATTCGCCTATTCGACCGGAACAATTGTGGCGGCGGTGCCATAGGCGACGATTTCGCTCATCGTCTGGCCAATCTCCGATGAATCAAATCGCATCATCACGATCGCGTTGGCGCCCATCGCTTGCGCGTTCTGCACCATGCGATCGACCGCATGGCGGCGCGCCTGTTCCAGCAGAGAGGTATATTCCTTGATCTCGCCGCCGAACAGCGACCGCAACCCGGCGGCGATGTTCCCCGCCAGCCCCCGGCTGCGCACGACCACGCCAAAGCACTGGCCCTGGATTGCGGTCACGCGATAGCCTGCCACGTTTTCGGTTGTTACCACCAGCATCGACACGCCTCCCCCTTGATTGCGCGCACATGCTACGCCGGATCGCGCGGCGCGGCTATAGCTTGACGCGCGCCATCCCGGCCTTGTTGTAGCGCGGCCCGGCGGTTTGCCCGGCGGGGGCCGCTGCGGCAATCGTGGCCAGATCATCGTCGCTCAGTACAACGTCGGGCGCGCCTGCGCTGTCGCGCATGGTGGCGCTGCGCTTCACGCCGGGGATCGGCACGATGTCATCGCCCTGCGCCAGCAGCCACGCCAGCGCGATCTGCGCGTTGGAGACGCCATGGCGCGCCGCGACGGCGGCGATGGCATCGACGATGGCCAGATTGCCAGGCATGTTTTCGGCCGAATAGCGCGGATCGTTGTGGCGCCAGTCATCGTCGGGCAAATCGGCCAGGCTGCGGATGCCACCGGCCAGAAAGCCGCGCCCGAGCGGGCTATAGGGCACAAACCCGATGCCGTTTTCGCGGCACGCGGTCAGGATATCGCCCTCGACATCGCGCTCCCAGATCGAATATTCGCTTTGCAGCGCGGCGATCGGGTGCACGCGCGCAGCGCGGCGCACGGTGTCGGCTGCCGCTTCGGAAAGGCCGATGTGGCGCACTTTGCCCTCGCGGACCAGATCGGCCATGCCGCCGATGGTTTCCTCGATCGGCACATCGGGATCGACGCGGTGTTGGTAGAACAGATCGATCGTATCGATGCCGAGCCGGCGCAGCGATCCCTCGCAGGCGCGGCGCGCGTTGGCGGGGCTGCCGTCTACCCCCACCGGGGTGTCGCCATCCCAGCGCATGGCAAACTTGGTGGCGATCACCAGCCCGTCGCGACGGCCCTTGATGGCGGCGCCGACGAGTTCCTCGTTGCGGAACGGGCCGTAAAGTTCGGCAGTGTCGAAAAAGGTGATGCCGAGATCGATCGCTTCGTGGATCGTGCGAATCGACACGTCGTCATCGGCGTGGCCGTAATTGATGTTGCCATCGCGAATCATCGGCATGCAGCCAATGCCGATCGCGGAAACCTCGAGCCCCTGGCCCAGCTTGCGGTATTTCATCGCTTGTCTCCCCGGAATCGCATCGCAGCGCATAACGCTCTGATGCTATCTGGGGATGACAAAGCGCCCTGCCAAGACTGGCAGGGCGCCCTGGCAGATTATCCGTTCAGCTTGTCCTTCACCGCCTTGGCAGGCGCAAAAGTCAGCTTTTTCGCGGCTGCGATCTGGATCGTCGCCCCGGTCGAGGGGTTGCGACCTTCGCGGGCCGGGGTTTCCTTCACCTTGAACTTGCCGAAGCCGTTCAACGCAATTTCGTCGCCCTTGGCCGCCGCAGCCGCAATCTCGGCGAACACGCCATCAACCAGCTTGCGGGCATCGGCCTTGGTCAGCCCGTGCGCGGCCGCAATCGTATCGGCAAGATCACTGTTGTTCATTGCTGGAAACATCCCTGAATTGTTGAAGAGGCACAGCTAGCGGCAATTCGCGCGAAAATCCAAGCCGGGAAAGCACGGGTTTGCGACGTGCAGTGGAAAATGCAGGATGATACCACCATTCTTGCGCATTTTTTCCGCCACGAGAGGTAAAAAATGCGCGGCCCACACCCGGCTCGCTGTCCGCAAAGGACCTGACGGACATTGGCCGGGTGGGGCGGGCGCGGCACACAGGGGTGTGTCGCGTCGATACGACAGGCGAGAAATCGACCATCGGACGCGCGTCAGAACGTGAACGTGGCCTTGGCGTAGTAGTAGCCGCCGTCGATCCCCCAGGGCGTAAAGCCGATCGGGGCGTTGAGCACCGCGCTGCCATCGGCGGGCGATCCGTTGTAGTTGGGACGGGTCGGCGCCTTCTTGTCGAACAGGTTGTTGGCGCCAAAGTCGACGCGGATCGACCGCGTCACTTTGTAGCCCACATCGATGTCGGTGATCGCGGCGGTGCCGGTGCGTTCAAGCGTGGCGCCGTTGCCCGATCCGGTTCCGGTCGGGCTGACCCATTCGCTGGCATTCCCATAGAGCGTCTCACGCAGATTGAGCGAGAAACGACCATTGCTGTAAAGCGCGTTGAGGATCGATTTGACCTTGGGCGTGGCGGTGGTCAGCGCGCTGAGCGCGTTGGGCGTCAACAACTGGACCTGGCCGAGCGCGACATTTTGCACCGCGGTGGGCAGGCTGGGCAGCGCGGTTGCCTTGGTGGTGTTGTAGTTGAAGCCCAGCGTCCAGTCGATTTTGCCCGCGCTGCCAAAATCGGTGGCGTAGCTGGCGGTGGCTTCGACACCCTTGGTGCTGGTGTTGGCGCCGTTGGTGAACAGATCGACCGCTTCGCTGGTCGCTCCGCCCGCTGTCACGCCAAGATTTTGCAACGCGTTGAGCACGTTCTGCGAATAGACCACGCCCCCGTTGATACCCAGCACAGAGGTGCCAACGATGCGGTTGCGCAACTGGATCTCATAGGCATCGGCGGTGATCTGCAGCTTTGAGACGGGGTGCGCGACAAAGCCGATCGAATAGTTGGTCGATTTTTCGGGCTGCAGCTTGTTGAAGCCGAGCGCCTGCGCGGTGGGCGAATCTGCCTGGATCTGGCCGGCCACGCTGGTCGGCGAAACGTTTACCGAGGTGTAGTATTCCTCGGCCAGCGTCGGCGCGCGGAACCCGTTGGAAACCGTGCCGCGCAACGCAAAGGCAGGGCTGATGTCATAGCGCGCGGTGGCCTTGCCGGTCCACACGTCGCCGAATTCGGAATAGTGTTCATAGCGCCCGGCCAGGTCGATCTTGAACGGATTGATCGGCTGGATCGCCACATCGATATAGGCGGCATAGGCCTTGCGACCGTTGACCCCGGCATCGTTCGGCTCGATCCCAGGATTCGACTGCGCGCCCGAGCCCAGATAGGAATTGGCTTCGCCGGCATCGATCTCGTAGCGGTCATAACGGTACTGTCCGCCGAACGCCAAAGTCACCGGCTTGGCAAAACCGACGTCGAAATCGCGGGTTACGCCGAGATCGGTGGCCCATTCGCTGTTGACCAGCGATCCGACATAGAAATTGCGCTGCGGCAGGACCGGGCTGGAATTCTGCGACTGGATGTCGTCGTAGACCGTGATGTTGGCGGAATTGAGCGTGTAGATCGCATTCGCATCACGCCCGTAGGTCTGCGACAGATCCCAGTTCCAGCCGGAAACTTCGCCTTTCAGACCGGCCGTGAACGAGAAATCCTCTTCACGGATGCTTTCCAGCGGATTGAAGCCGGTGGGGAACGGGATGACCGTTGCGCCGGTGCTGGTGGTGCCTTCGACCTTGTTGGCAGCGCGGTAGTTTTCATACGAGTAGGCGGCGCGATTGCCATAGCCGCCAAAGGCATAGGCATGGATGGCGTCGGTCAGGTCATACCCGGCGTTGAAATCGACGTTGTAGAGCGAATATTTCGCGTCGCCGACAATATGGTTCACGTCGGGGTTGTCGGGATTGGCCTGGATGCCCGCCGCCGCCACCGGATTGGCGGCAAAGCTGCCATAGACGCGATAGTCGGCGCCACCGCGCTGGCTGAAATCGTGAAACTTGTACTCGCCGGTCAGGTTCAGGAACCCGCGATCGCCCAGCTTGAAGCCATAGTTGAGCGCGGTCGCGGCGGTCTTGCCGTCGCCCTGGTAATATTGCCCGCCGGTCACGTCCCACGATCCGCCGTGGTCGGCGTTCTTGAGGATCACGTTGATCACGCCGCCGATCGCATCGGACCCGTATTGCGCCGAGGCGCCGTCCTGCAAGACTTCGATACGGGCGATTTCGGCGGTCGGGATGAAGCTGAAGTCGGTGGTGGCCGAACCGCTGTAGGGGCTGCCCGAATCGACCGCGAGGTTCGAGGTGAAGTGGCGGCGCTTGCCGTTGACCAGCACCAGCGTGTCGTTGGGGCTGAGCCCGCGCAGGGCGGCCGACAGCGTCAGGTTGGCGGTGTCGCCGCCGAATGCCTGGAAATTGAACGAGGGCAGCGACTGCGCCAGCACCTGGGTCAGATCCTGCTGACCGACCGACGCGAAGGCGGACGTGCCGATGATCTGGATCGGCGCGGCGCTGTCGGCGGCGCGTGTGCCGGTGGTGCGCGTGCCGGTCACGATGATGTCGGTGTTGGTCGCAGGCGCCTCGGTGGCCGGGGCATCGCTGGTCGGAGCGGGTGCATTGGCCGCATGTGCGGCGATCGGCGCAAACAGCGCCAGCGCGCTGCCTGCAAACAGCAAGCTAATGGAACGTTTCATCGTAAGTGTACCCCCATGCGAGTGCGGCAAGCGCCCGTTGTGCGGTGCGGTCTTGCCAGGTTGCTGCGCGGAGATAGGCGGAATACTCTACCAAATTAATTGAATTAAACTCATAGCGCGCACCCGGTTTTGCAAATATTTGCGGCGCAGATTTGAACGCCACATATGCTCATAAACGGGCGCCGCCGCCCCAATCCGCGCAACCCCGATCAAAGGCGGTGATAGCGCGCGCAGCGCACCGGTCCGGCGTTCGCGCGGCGCTTGACCGGCGCGCGAAAAACCGGACAAGTCTGGTCCTGCGTGCCACAACAGGCGCGAGTGCCCCACTCGCCAGGACCGGATCGGGCCATGCGGCTAAGCACAAGGATCGAGCCAATGCGCAGACTTTCTGGTGGGGCCCGGATCGCGTGCCGAGCGATCGGGATGATGATGGTGGCGCCGCTCGGTGGCTGTTCGGCGGGTGCGGCGCCGACCATCGGGCTGTTTGGTGCGTGGTTCCCGGTCTGGCTGTTATGCGCGGTGATCGGGGTGCTGGCGGCCTGTGTGGCGCGGGGCGTGATGGTTGGCAGCGGGCTGGCCGACGCCATTCCCGGCCAATTGGCGGTGTGTGCGGCGTGCGGGCTGATTGTTGCCTGCCTGATCTGGCTGGTTGGCTTTGGACACTGAGATGGAAACCGCGGGCGTTGCGCGCAAACCCGTGTGGGGCAAACTGGTCGCGGTGGCGATCGTGGTGCTGGCGGTCTGGCTGGCGGTGATCGCGCTCGATCGGGCACAGGCTGATCCGGCCACCGATGATGCCACCATTGATGCCGATGTAGTGCATGTTGCGCCGACCGTGGGCGGGCGTGTCGTGCGCATCGGGGTAGAGGAAAACGGCGCGGTCAAGGCGGGCGACCTGCTGCTGGCGATCGATCCCGAAACCTATCGCGCGACCGTGGCCCAGGCCGAAGCCGATCTGGCGCTGGCGCGCGCCACGCTGGCGACGCAGCAACGTGCGATCAACACCCAG
Organism: Novosphingobium sp. FSW06-99; assembly: GCF_001519065.1. GTDB lineage: Bacteria > Pseudomonadota > Alphaproteobacteria > Sphingomonadales > Sphingomonadaceae > Novosphingobium. The sequence goes on along the minus strand of NZ_KQ954253.1, from coordinate 332,169 downwards.
CGATCGACCGCCACCGTCGCTGATGACCAGATCGGTCGCGCGCTGGCCAACCGCGATCTGGCCGCGCGCACGGTCGATCGGCTGCGCCCGCTGGCCGAACAGGGCTATGTCCCGATGCAACAACTCGATCAGGCACAAGTCGCGCTGCACGATGCGCAGACCTCGCTGGCGCAGGCGCGCGAACAGAGCACCGCCACCCGCAAGGCGATCGACACGCCCGCCGCATCACAGGCGACGATTGCCGCGCGCGAAGCCGCGCTGGCGCTGGCGCGCAAGGCGCTGGCCGATACCGAAGTGCGCGCGCCCCACGATGGCCGTGTGGTCGGGCTGGGGGTTACGCCCGGCGAAGTGGTTGCCCCGTCGCAGGCGCTGTTCACGCTGATCGACACCGGGCGCTGGTTTGCCAGCGCCAATTTTCGCGAGACCGCGCTCGCGCGCATCCATGTCGGCGATTGCGCGACGGTCTATGCGCTGACCGACCGGGCCCGTGCGATCCATGGCGTGGTCGACGGTATCGGCGCCGGGGTGCTCGACGCGGGCAAGATCGATCTGCCGCGATCGGTGCCCTATGTCGAAAAGGCGTTGAACTGGGTGCGGGTCGAACAGCGGTTTCCGGTGCGGGTGCGGCTGGACCATCCGCCATCCGACCTGATGCGGATCGGTGCGAGCGCGGTGGTGGAGATTCGCCGTGGCGCCGCCTGTCGCTGACACTGCGCCCGATACCGGCGTTGTGGCGACCAAGCGGATAGCCGGGCAATGGCGGTCGTTGTGGCACGATCTGGTGGTGCCCGCCGACGGGCGCGCGGGGTTTGCGCTGCGGCTGGCGGCGATTGCCGCGCTGACATTGGCTGTTACCGAGCTTTATGGGACACCCGAAGCCGCGCTGACGGTCTATCTGGCGTTTTTTCTCAACAAGCCCGACCGGGTCACCAGCGTGGTGCTCAATCTGGTCCTGCTGGCGGTGTTCACACTCATTCTGCTGATCGTGCTGGGGCTGGCCGAAGTGGTGCTGGATCATCCGGTTTTGCAACTGGCGACGATGGCGGGGATGTCGTTCGTGCTGATGTTTCTGGGCTCGGCGAGCAAGCTGCGCCCGCTCGCGCCGGTCATCGGAGTTTGCGTGGTCTATGCGCTGGCGGTGCTGGGATCGGTGCCTGCTGGCGAAATCGCCACGCGCGGGCTGCTCTATACCTGGCTGATCGCGGGCATTCCGGCAGGGGTGTCGGTGCTCGTCAATCTGGTCGCGGCGCCTGCGCCGCGCGCGCTGGTCGAGCGTGCGCTGGCGCGGCGCCTGCGCGTCGTTGCGGCGGTGGTGCGCGATCGGGCGGGCGCTGCCGCCGCGCTGGAGCGCGACATTGCCGAAGGGGTTGCGCCGATCCTGGCCTGGCTGCGCCTCGCCGCGATCGAGCGCACCTCCCCGGCGCGCGATCTGGCCGGTCTGCGCGCGGCGGCGCTGTCGAGCCAGTTGCTGATGCACCAGGTGGCGGCTTTGGACCGGGACGTACCCCCGGCCTGCCGGCGCGCGCTGGCCGAACGGATCGAGGCGATGGCGGCGGTGTGCCAGCGCGGCCAATATCCCCGCCGCGTCACGCTCGTTGGGCCCGATGATTCGCGCCAGATCGCCGACATTGCCGCCACGCTCGCCGAATTTGGGGTGGCCGATGCCGACCGAGCGGTGCCCAAGCCTGCGCAACCTGCGCCCAGGGCAGGCTTTTTCGTCGCCGATGCGTTTACCAGCCCGGTGCATGTGTTCCACGCACTGAAAGTCACGCTGGCGGCCACAGTGTGCTATCTTGCCTATTCGCTGATGGATTGGCAGGGTATCCACACTTGCCTGATCACCTGTTACGTGGTCGCGCTGGGATCGACCGCCGAAACGATCGAAAAGCTGACCTTGCGGATCACCGGGTGCCTGATGGGGGCCGCGATGGGGGTGGCGGCGATCATCTGGGTGATCCCCGGGTTCGATTCGCTGGGCGGGCCCATGCTGCTGGTGTTTGCGGTGACAGTGCCGACCGCGTGGATCGCGGCGGGCAGTCCGCGCATCGCCTATGCGGGGTTCCAGATCGCCTTTGCCTTTTATCTCTGTGCCATCCAGGGCAACGGGGCGGGCACCGATCTGGTGGTGGCGCGCGACCGGGTGATCGGCATCCTGTTTGGCAATGCGGTCGTCTGGCTGGTGTTCACCTGCGTTGCGCCGGTCAGTTTGCGCAGCACGGTGGAGCGCAGCCTGCGCGGTCTGCTTGACGATCTGCGCGCGATTGCCGCCACGCCGGGGCGTGCGCGTCTGGCGCTGGCCGCCGCGTTCGATGCGCGGCTGGCGGCGACCCGTGCCGAGATTGCGGTGATGGCCTATGAACCGCGGGGGTTGCATCCGGGCGCGCGGTGGCTGGCCCGGCGTTCTGCCGTGCTCGACCGGCTGTGCGCGATCGAACACAGGCTGATCGTCGATGCGGACCAGCGTGACGCGCGCGCCGCGGGGGATTCGCTCGAACAGGTGGAGGCATGCCTTGGTTGATCTGCGCGTGCATTGCTGGTTGGCGGGCATATTGATGGCGGCGGTGCCGGTGCCCGGCGCGGCGGCGACCGCCGATCGCTGGGTTCTGGCGGCAGATCCGTCGGTCGGACCTTTGCCTGATGGCCCGGCAATCGACCCGGCGCAGCGCTATGCGCTGGCCGACCTGATCGATCTGGCCGAGCGGCTCAATCCCGAAACGCGCATCGCCTGGGATCAGGCGCGCGAGGCGCTCAGCGCCGAAGGGTTGGCCAAGAGTGCCTTTCTGCCGCAACTGACGGCCGCGGTGCTGGGCGGTTATGCCAATGGATCGTCCTATACGGCGGCGTATGGCATCGGCGGCACGCTGCATGCCGATACCTCGGGCGCGATCGGGGTGGTCAATCTGCAATGGCTGCTGTTCGATTTTGGCGAGCGCGCGGCGGCGCTGCGCGCGTCCGATGCACGCCGCCAGTTCGGTGATCTGCATCTGGTCGAGGCGCATCAGCGGCTGATCCATGCGGTAAGCCTGGCTTATTATGCGCATATGGCGGCACGGGCGCGGCTGGCCGGATGTGCGCAAGCAGTGGTCGATGCCCAGGCGATCGAGGCATCGGCGAACGCGCGCTATCATCGCGGGATCGGCACGGTCATCGAGGTCGATCAGGCCCATCAGGCCAGCGCCGAGGCCGCGCTGATGCAAGTGGAGGCCAATGGCGCGGCCAGCGACAGCTATATGACGCTGCTGGCGGCGATGGGGCTGTCGCCGCTGAACCGGATCACGATTGCCGATCTGCCCGACACCGTGCTGGCCCCGCATCTGCTCGGCGCGGTCGATGATGTGGTCAATGCCGCGCTGGCGCGGCGGCCCGATGTGCAGCAGGCCTATGCCGCGCATCAGGCGAGCGTGGCCGATGCGCAAGCCGCGAGCGCGGCGCAGCGGCCCAAATTGTTCGTTTCGGCAACCGGGTCCTATGCCGGGGGCGATCTGGCGCTCAATGCGATTCCTCCGGTCGGCGGCGAATCCCCTACGGTCAATCTGACCGGGCATCACTGGGGCGGGACGATCCTGGGAGGCGTGTCGGTGCCGCTATACGATGGCGGCGCGCGCCGGTCGGTGGTGGAAGGCGCGCGTGATCGTGCCGATGCCGCGCAGGCCGCATTTGAACGCACCAAGCTGGAGGCGGCGCGACAGATTGCCACCGCGCACAACCAACTGGCCACCGCGCTTGAGGCCGGCACCGCCGCACAAAGCCTGTTGCGCGCCGCGCAGACCACGTTCGATGCCGCCACGGCCGCCTATCGGGCCGGAGTCGGCGCTACGTCCGAGGTGCAACTGGCACAACGTCAGCTTATTTCGGCGCGCAACCTTGCCACTGATGCGCGGTATCGGGCGCTGTCGGCGGCCGCAACGCTGGCGCTCGCGGTGGGCAATCTGGCGGGCGGAGATTAGGCCGTTGCCGACAGGGCGCCGATTTTGCTGTCTATCCAGTCCATGAAATGGGTATGACCATCAAATTCCTGCGCGATCTGGTCGCGTCCGAGTTGGATGATCGGAGAGGCCAGGAACCGGTTGATATCGCGCGACCAGACGGTCCAGGTCTTTTGCGTGACGTAGCCCTGGTCTTTCAGTTCGAACAGTTCGAAAATCAGGTGCAAGGTCTCGAGTGCCCCCACCGGAATGTCCTGTGGCTGGTCATCGGGGGTGGCGGTCTGACGGGTGAGCATCAGATCACTGCGCATCGAGCGGCGGATCACTTGCAGACGGTCGGAATAATTCAGGAATATCTGCGCATTCAGTTGACGATTGTGATTGTGGACTGCGGCATATACCGCAGAGGCGCCAACAAATACGCTGCCGGTGGTCATTATTCTCAGGATGACATCGAGTATGATCATGATATTATCTCTCTGGCATCGGCGCAGTAAATGGACGTTGCTTGCGAAATTATGATCGAGATGTATTTGGATGGCGCAATTTACGTGGCATAAATCTGGGGATTGGATCCTGAAATCATATAATTATCAGGGGAAATCGCAATGAGAATTTTACGAATAGTGTATGTTCTTGCTGTCGTTTTCATTCTGATCGGTGGGGGGGTGCTGATCTCGCGCGCGGTGCAGCAGCCCGCTCCTGCGCCGGTGCCGTCCGATACGTCAACCGACAGCGGACTGATTGCCCTGCCCGATGGCGCGACGATGCTGGCACATCAAGGGACGATCGGGCGCCAACTGGTCGACTGGTTGGCGTCGGGCGAGCAAACGCGCACGTTTGAGCTGGGCGGACAACAATTCGTCGGCCGGTCCGCCGAACCCACGCCGTTGTCGATCGGCCGGTTGCAACGCCTGGTGGCGATGCTGCGCTCGTACCGCGATGTCGATATCACGATTGTCGGCCATTGCGATGCCACCGACGACCCCGCCGCCGATACTGCGCTCGGGCTGGCGCGCGCACAGACCGTCGCGCATGATCTCGAAGCAGGGGGCATTGGCGCGTCGCGCATTGCCGTCGACAGTCGCGGCGGATCGCAACCGATCGCCGGCGGACGGGCTGCCAACCAGCGCATCAGCATTGTCTTGACGCATCATCAACCGACATGACGCCGCGCGGTTCAATCGGCCGGGGCAGGGGTCGGTCGGGCCCAGGGCTGGTTGGTCAGCCGATCGGCCAGAAACGCCATCAGCGCGCGCACGCGGGCTGGACGCAACGCACCGGGCGGGGTTACCAGATGCAGCGCAATGTCGGGATTGCGCCAGTCGGGCAGCAATTCGACCAGCGCGCCGCTGCCCAGATCGTCCCACACCATGAAATCGGGCTGCAGCGCCAGGCCGTGCCCTGCCAGCAAGGCCGGAGCCAGCGCATCGGCGTTGTTGGCGCTGATGCACCCCCTGACCGCGACCACATAGTCACCCTCGGCGGGATGGGTGAAACGCCACGAGTTCGGGTGGTCGAGGTTGGTGTAGATCAGCGCCTGATGGTCGGCCAGATCGCGCGGGTGGCGCGGCGTGCCATGGCGCGCCAGATAGGCCGGGCTGGCCACCAGCGGGCGGCGCACCACGCACAGGCGCCGGGCGCGCAGCGAACTGTCGGCCAGACTGGCGATCCGCAAGACCACATCATGCCCACCGCCCACCACATCGACCAGCGCATCGGACAGATCGAGATCGACCGTGACTTGCGGGTACAGCGCCAGGAATGCGGGCAGCAGCGGTGCGACATGGCGCAAGCCAAAGCTCATCGGCACGGCCAGCCGTACCGGTCCGCGCGGCACGTCGCCCTCGGCGCCGGCCTGCGCCTCGGCGGCTTCGCCATCGGCCAGAATCCGCTGTGCGCGGTCAAGCACGCCGCGCCCGCTTTCGGTCAGGGCCAGGCGGCGGCTGGTGCGGTGCAGCAGGGGCACGCCCAGCCGCGCCTCCAGCCGTGACACGGCCTTGGATACGGTGGGCTTTGACAGGCCCAGCGCGTCGGCCGCCGCCGCGAACGATCCGGTGGCAACAACTTTGGCGAAGATCGCCCAGGCTTCGAGATCGGGCAGCGGCATTGTTGAACTTTCATCAATGATGTGCGGCAATCAATTCCATTTTGTTATTGCGAGCAAGCCCCAAACCGGTTCCGCCAGCGAGGGATGAGTCCGAACCGGTTGGCGCCGTGACAACCTGACTCGCAAATTGCGGCAACTGCGTGCAAATGGGCCGCAACAGGAGCATGCGCATGTCCGAATATCGCAAATACCGGGCCAAACGGCGATGGCAGACAGCCATGGCTGGCTGTGCGCTGGTTGCGCTGACCGGATGCGCGGCAAAGCCGGTGCGGCAGGAAATCGCCTGGGGGGCCGCGCCTGTGCCGGTGGGCGAGACTTATGCCCTGGCACCATCGGCAGGCGATCCGGCGATTGTCGCGCAAGTCGAACATTGCCTGGCCGACATCGGCCTGCATCCGGCGGCCAGGCCGCGCTATCTGGTCGAACTGGCCTATACGCTTGCTCCGGCGCGGGTCGGTGTCGATGGCGTGGTCCATGACGAACCGCAACCCTATGTGGTCGAAGGAAAATTGCCGAGGGGCCGAGCCGACCGCGAAGCGCTGACGCTGGTGATCACCGACTTTGCCAGCGGCCAGGACCGGTTGCGCGCGCGGCTGATCGAGCGCAAGCCGCGCGCCAATGCGCATGGCCAGCCCGCGATCGGCGATACGCTGTGCGGCTTTGTGCGCACCGATCACACCGCGCTGCACTGATCGGGATCGCGCAGCAGCGGCAGTTCCAGGGTGAACGTGGCGCCTTCGCCCGGCGCGCTGTGGCAGGCGATGCGGCCGCGATGCCGGGTTGCGACGGTGTGTACAAAGGCCAGACCCAGCCCGGTTCCGCCCAGATTGCGGAATGGTCCCGCCGGGGCGCTGCCGAACTTTTCGAACAGCGTGCGCAATCGGTCGGGCGCGATGCCGGGCCCTTGATCGATAACCTGACAGGTCGCCAGATCGGCAGGCTGTGCCCGCACCGTAACCACGATCCGCTGACCCGCCTTGGAAAATTTCAGCGCATTGTCGATCAGATTGACGAACAGGCGTACCAGCATTGCCGCTTCGCCGCTGACCCACACCTCTTCGTGAGGCGCATCGACCGCGATCGCCACGTGCGCTTGCGCGGCGCGGGGCCACAGCGTGTCGGCGGCGATGTGCACCACGTCGACCAGATCGACCGGTTGCAGGTCCACCGGTTTGAGTTCGGCGCGGGCCAGATGGACAAAATCGTCGGCGATCGCCAGCGTGCGTTCGGCATGGGCGCGCAGTTTGGGCAATGTCGTGCCGACCGGCGCGCCCTTTTCCGCCATATCGATCAGCGCCATGATCGAGGCCGACGGCGAGCGCAGATCGTGGCTGAGCAATTGCAGCACGTCTTCGCGCTGGCGTTGCAGGCGCGTGGCGACGGTCATGTCGGCCATGCGGATGACCAGGCCCAGCCGCGTTCCGGCTTCGGAATATTGCGGTTCGAAATGGATGTCGAAGATGCGGCCATCGGCGGTTTCACCCTGGCAGCCGCAGGGAAACGCGGTGTCCTGCCACACGCCGGGCAGCGGCGGCCCCGGTTGACCGGTGGGCGGCACCAGCGCCAGCAACAGCGGCCCGACGCGATCGAGCGTGGCCGTGCCGATCAGGTCGTGCGCCAGACGTTCCGCCCGGTGGTTGGCCAGCACGACTTTGCCGTCCGCGTCGGCGACGATCACCGCATCGGGCATCTGGGCAACGCGGTCCTTGAGAAAGCGGCGCAGATCGCGTTCGCGGTCGATCGCAGAGCGCAGCAGGCCCATCTGGTGATCGACGAAATCGGCGCGCGACAAATCGGGCCGTGGCCGTTCGAGCGGATCGCGTTCGCTGTCGAGCTTTTCCAGTTCGACGGTCATATAGGCACTGACCACGGTCAGGCGGCGCCACATCCACACCGGATAGATCGCGGCGGTGCAGGCCATCGCGGTGACCGGCGGCAACCACACATGGCCGAACACCAGCAGCCCGGTGCTGGCCGCGCCCATCGCGCCGATCAGCACCAGCGCCAGCGGCAGGCCGCGTCGTGGCGACCATGCGCGCATGGCCAGATGGAGCAGCAGCAACGGCACCAGCGAGACCAGCACGATCAACACGGGCGGCGCGATTGTGGTGCGTTCGCCGGTCATCAGCATGTTGATCAGGTTCGCCTGGATCTCGACACCGGGCATCAGCGCGGCATCGGTGCTGAACGGCGTGGCATAGGCATCGCCCAGTCCGGCGGCGGTGGCCCCGACGATCACCACCCGGTCGCGCAGCAGTTCGGGCGGCACGTCGCCGCGCAGCAGGCTGGAGGCCGATAGCGTGGGAAAAGTGCCCTGCGGCCCGGCATAGGCGATCATCACCGGGTCGCGCGGTTCCAGATGGGGCGTGCGCGGGGCGGTGGCGGGCGTGGCATCGGCCGCCAGCAGCGAGGCCATGTGCGGCCAGACGCGCCCGCGACCGGCGTAATTCAGAAATACATGGCGGACATTGCCATCGGCATCGAACGTCAGATTGACCTGACCCAGCCCGGCAGCGGCGCGACGCAGCACGTCGGCGGGCAGGTCGAGGTCAAAGTCGGCGCCGTTCTGGCCGGGCACGACAAAATGCACCGGCAGGAACACCGGGGCGGTCCCGCCAAACGCAGCCGCGAGCACGCGATCTTCCGCCGGGTCGCCTGGCGGCAACAGGATATCGAGCCCGATTGCGCGGGGATGCCCGGCCTCGATCGCGCGCAGCAGCGCTGCGTCGCGCGTACGCGGCCATGGCCAGCGCCCCTCGGTCAGCAGGCTGCGATCATCAATGGCGACGATCAGGATGCGCGGATCGATGCGGTGGGGTTCCACGCGCACGATCAGATCGTGGATCGCGTTGTCCAGCCGTTCGGTGCCGGCCATGGCAATCGTGGTGGCCACCGCTGCGGCCGCAACCAGCAGCACCAGCCACCATTCGATCCACAGCCGGGCGCCGCTCGACAGCCGGATCATCGCGGTTGGGCGATTTGGAAACTCTGTTCGGGTGACCGGCTTTCGATCACGCGGTGGCCCACCAGCAGGATCGAGGCGATCTGCCAGTGATATTTGCCGGGTGCCAGATCGCGTACGTCCAGCGCGTTGCCGTGCAAGCCGATTTCATCGACCGTCGGGGTGGTGTCCTGCCCTTCGCGCCACAGCCGGAAGCGATAGCGCACCGGGCCATCGGCGACGCCGCTCCACTTGAACTGGTAGATATGGTGGCGGCGCTGGGTGGCCTGGCCCATCGTGCCGTGCACTTCGTTGCGATAGCGGTCGAAGGTATAGGATTCGGCGGCGCCCTCGATGCCCTGTGGATCGATGCTGGCCAGCCGCAGGAACCACGTGCCCGGCGGGATCGAGGCAAATGCCAGATCTGGGCTGGTCTGCCTGGTTTCGGCAATCACGTCGAGCGCACCCGCATCGCGCGAGATCTGTGCGCGATAGGCAGTCGCCGCCGAGGTCGTGGTCACCCGGAAACCGAGCTGCGCAGCGGTCTGCACCCGCCCGACGTCTTCGAGTACCGGCGGTGGCAGCAATTTGGTCGGCTCCCCCACCCCGTGTGGTGATATCGCCAGGCCCAGCCCGGCCGACACCAGCGAAGGCTGGGCCAGGGGCGCCTGTGTCGCGGTGTGGAGCGCATCGACAGCCACGCGGCCTTCCTCGACCGCAGTGACGGCGGTCTGGTCGGCTGCGGCATAGTCCACCCGGAAATCGGTGCCCCGCACAGCGGAAACCGACAGCGGCGTGACCACGCGAAACGTGCTGTCGGGCAGGGTCATCGGCGTTACGGTCATATGCGCGCGGCCATCGGCCAGTGTGAATTCGCGTTCGACTGCACCGGTCAGCAGCACATGGCGCAACCGGGCGATGGTGACATCGCTCTGCGATGGCAGCGACACCGCGCTGGCATCGCGCAGCCGCAGCGTGACAAAGCCGTTGCGCCCGGTCTGGATATGCGCGCCCTCGCCGATCGTCACGCCGGTGCGGGTCGGCAGCGGCTGCCCGCGAAGCGACAGCGCCACGGGTCCCGAAAATGTCTCTACCGTCGCCCAAGTGCCTTCATCGCGCAACAGGTCGCGCGGAATGCGCAGCACTTGTCCGATCTGGAGCAGGCGCGGCGAGCGGATGTGATTGATGCGAACCACACGGGCCAGCGCGCCGTGCCCGGCCAGGCCTGTGCGTTCCAGCATCGCCAGGGTGTCGCCCGCGCGCACGGTATAGTGGTCCATCGTCGTCTCGCCCGCTTTCGCGGCGCCATGGGCCCCCGCGACAAGCGCGATTGCCAGGCCGGGCCATCGCCTCATGCTTCGCTTACCTCTTCCAGTCGATAGCCGTAACCGTAGATCGGTTGCAGCAAAAAGCCATTCTCTGGCCGTAACATCAGCTTGCGTCTGATTTTCGAGATGTGGATGTCGAGGGTGCGGCTGTCGGGCGATGGGGTCATGCCCCAGATCGCCTCCATGATATGGGCGCGCGACACCGCCACGTTGAGATTGCGGAACAACATCAGGGCCAGTTGCAACTCCTTGAGCGTGACATCGATCGCCTGCCCGTCGAGCATCAACTGGCGCTGGGCATTTTCGAAACTGTACCGCCCATAGGTCTCGGTGGCGAGGTTGGGAACCGTGCGATGCAGGCGCCGGGCCAGCGCGCGCAGACGCGCCAGCAGGATGCGCTCGCCCACGGGCTTTGACACGAAATCGTCGGCACCCGCAGTCAAGGCAGCAATAATGTCGTCATCATCGGTACGGCTGGTGAGCATCAGCACCGGCACTTTGTCGCCCAACTGGTTGCGGATCCATTCCAGCACGCGGATGCCTGACAGATCGGGCAGGTTCCAGTCGAGCACGAACATGTCGACACTGTGATCGTGGAGCGACCGAATGAGTTCGCGACCGTTCTTGAAACCGATGCTCGAAAATTCGGTGTTCGACAGCCAGCGTCGGGCAATGGCCTGAAAGTCCTGATCATCATCGAGGAACGCAATCATCACCATATATCGCCGCTTCGATAAAACAGGCATTACGCCTGTCAGTCATCGTCTCCATACACGGGTTTGTCGCATTGTCCCGACGCCCCCACCATACATAGGCCCCGCTGCCCGCTGCGCCAGTACAAACCGCAGGCCCCGGCGGGTTCGCCCCCACAAGTTACAATTGTTCACAAACCGTGACAGTCTGCCGTCTTTGCGGCTGGCGGTGCTGCGTCGCGGGGTCTGCGCCCACCTTTACAATTGTTTACAAGACTTCACCGGACCGCTCCGATACCCGTTCAATCAACGCGGCTGGCCACGCTTCGTCCGTCAGGGGCAGTGGCGGCCACGGATTGCAACGGTGCCGGACCGCGTCACGCCGTCCGCCTGTGCAGACGATCGAACAGCCAAGAGGGCGGGCGCGCAGATGACATATCCCATCACCGACAAGGCGCAGTTGCTGCAATCATTGCGCGCCTGCCTTGCCTATATCGACAAGAATCAATGTTATCTGGTGGCGGCCTGTCTGTGCCAGTGCATCGAACGTGCGGAAAAGCTGGTGCCCGATGCCGGGCGGTGTGGCAGTGCCGAGCCAGACCAGGGCATCGCGCCATGACGTCGGGCGCGCTGGCATCGACTTATGGCGCGGTGGCCGCCGCGACGGCATTGCTGGTCATTGCCTTCTACATATTGCCGTGGTGGCTGCGCCGCTCTGCCGAGCGGGACGCGCTTGCCCGTCAGCGGATGCTCGATGATCTGCGTGGGGTTCTTCGTCACGACATGCCGAGCGGCAGCGAGGGCTGTCCGCCGGCATCCATGTCCCGCCAGGTGCCGTCAGGCCGATCGTCGCAAGACCACAGGAGTTCCCCGCCATGTCGATGATCCGCGCATTTCTCGACCAGGCCGATTTCGCCAATGTCGATGCCCTGCTGGCCGGACGGACCACGGCGGCGCGGATATCCGGGACTGGTCAGCCCGCGCCGCTGTGGCGCGGGCGCAATCCGGGCTGGTCGCTGGGGCAGCTCAATGCCTTTGCCGCGCGTATCATCGATGCGCATTATGCCGGGGCGGGCACGGGGTGTTTCGACGGGCAGATTGCCGATCTGTTTGCCAGCCACGATCGTTGCGAAGTGCTGTTCTGCTTCAGCGCGGAACCTTCGTTGACCGATGGCCTGATCCATTCGAACGGAATATTGCGTGGCGCGCCCGGGTTGCTGATCACGCGCGCCCTGCAATTCGCGCTGTGCAGCCTGGGCTATCGCGTCAACGAATTTCGCAAGGCTTCGCGCAACGTCAACGCGGCGCAGGAATATCTGCAACGTGGCGCACGGCTGCGCCGCGCCCCGATCGTGGGGTGGGACCGGTTGAGCGCCCTGATCGACAACACCGCTTCGCCGGCCTTCGTGTTCTGCCTCCACGCCCTGGTGCCGATCACCGATCTGATTGGTCTCGATCTGGGCAGGCCGGTGACTCTGCAGGGGTGCCGGGTGGCCACGCTCGATCCGCAGACTGCGGCCTTTGCGCATGTCGAGGCCGATGGGCCGGTGACGGTCCGCTATGGCGAAGGCCGGTTTCTGTCGGGCGGTCACTTGCGCCTTTCGCCGTTGCAGGCCGGATTGCTGGACCAGGCGGCGTGCGAGGCGTCGGTGTCCAACCGGACGGCGGCGGCCTGACGCCGGACACACCGGCCCGGGCCAGGGGGCCTGGTTTGGGGGGCATGCCTTACACATGCCAGCTTGCCGCGTGACGCCACCGCGATATGGTGTATCCGCGTTTGCAGTTCTGCCCTGGACCAGGGCAGGGCTGTCGCAAACCGGATTGAACTGCGGGGCTCCAGCACGTGCGGCCAGTAACTGTTGTTGCAATTGACGATCACGAGCTTTTTCGGACCGGAATCGCCCATATTGTCAGGCAGGGGTGGCCCCACGTGCGGTTTCATTCGTTTGCTTCGCTGGGGGCTGCGTTCGATCATTCTCCGGTCGCGCCCGATGTCGTGTTGCTCGATCTGCATCTCGACGGAATCGACGGGCACGATGCGATTCCGCTGATCAGGCTGCGCTGGCCGGGCACTGCCGTGATCGTGGTGACTGCCGAGCGCAGCCGCACGGCGCTTCGGCGCGTGATCGACGCGGGTGCATCGGATGTGGTGATGAAATCGGATTCGCCCGAGCGGTTCAGCGCGGTACTGCGCACCGTGCTGGGCCCGGGCAGCGACAGTGTAGGCGATCAGCAGGCCCCGGCGCTCAGCCGACGCCAGATCGAAGTGCTGCACTTGCTGGGGTCGGGCCATTCGAACAAGGCCATCGCCAAGCTGCTGGATATCTCGGAATTCACGGTGCGGGGCCATGTGCAGCAGATTTTGAAGACATTGCAGGCGGCCAGCCGTGCCCAGGCGGTGTTTCACGCGCAGAACCTGGGCCTGTTGTGACGAAGCGGGCCCTTTCGCCAGGGTCCGTGCCCCCGGGGCAGGCGCTGTCCGACACTGCGCTGCTGATCGAGAAGATCCGGCCGGTCTATGGCATGATCGGCCACACCGCATGGTCGACACTGACGATTTCGATGCTCGCCGCGCTGGTCTTGCGCGATCAGCAGCCGCAAGTGTGGATCTGGCTGGGCGTGCAGATCGCGCTCAAACTGGAAACCCAGATCGAACTGCGCTGGTTCACCAGCGAAGCCGCGCTGGAGGCCCATCCGCGCTGGATGGCGCGCCGGCTGGTGATCACGCAGGCCTGCCATGCCATCGGCTGGGCCAGTCTGGTCTGGGTGGCAAGCCAGCATGGCACGCCCACGCAACTGGCCATCGTGGTGATGATCCTGGCCGGGATCGTGGCGGGCGGGGCCAGCACATATGGCCCCTATGCCCCGGTTCACGCCACGTATCTGCTGACCTTTGCGGCATGCCAGGCGGTGATCCTGGTGCTGGAGCGCGGGCTGTTCGCCACCAACTCCACCGCCTTTGCCATCCCGATCCTGCTGATCCTCTATTGCCTTGGCATGTATAACAATTCGCGGGTCACCAGTCGCACCTTTCACGAACATATCATGCTGAGCATCGCCAACGCGCGGCTGGTCGGGCAATTGCACACCGAGATTGCCGCGGTCGATGCCGCAAGGCGTGACGCGGATGCCGCCAACGCGTCGAAATCGACCGTGCTGGCCGCCGCCAGCCATGATCTTCGCCAGCCGATCCATGCACTGGGGCTGTTTCTCGCGCTGCTGGAACGCACGCCGCTCGATCGCGAACAGCGTGAAACGGTGCGCAATTGCAAGGCGGCGCTGACCGCGTCGTCATCGATGCTCGACACCCTGCTCGATTTTTCGCGGTCCGAGGCGGGGGTGATCGAGCCGCAGGTCGAACCGTTCGTGATCGGTGACGTGCTGGGCATGGTCGAACAGGAAATCGGTATTCTGGCCGATGAAAAGCGCATCGTCTATCGCACCCACGATTGCCAGGCCGTGGTCGAATCCGACCCGGCGCTGGTCAAGATGATCGTGATCAATCTGGTCAGCAACGCCATCCGTTACACCCGGCAGGGCGGAGTCTTGGTGGGGTGTCGTCGCCGGGGCGACCGTATCGTGGTTGAAGTGTGGGACAGCGGGGTCGGCATCGCGGCAGACCAGTTGGGCGCCATTTTCGGTGAATTCGTCCAGTTGGCCAATCCCGAGCGCGACCGGCGCAAGGGGCTGGGACTGGGGCTGGCGATTGCCACGCGGCTGGCGCGGCTGCTCGGTAGCGCGATCGAAGTGCGTTCGGTCGAAGGACGCGGGAGCGTGTTCCGGTTCGCGCTGCCACGGTCGGACCAGACCCCGGTGGCCCGGCCCGGCGCGCCGCAGCAGGCGGTGCCCGCACTGCCAGGCGAAACCGCCCGGCGGCATATCCTGATCGTCGATGATGACGATGCAGTGCGCAAGGGCCTGTCGGCCGTCCTGATCGCCGCCGGGCACAGCGTCGATGCGGCAGAAGACCGCGATCAGGCGCTGGCGCATGCGCGCAACCGGCAGCCCGATCTGGTGATCTGCGATTTCCGGCTGCGTGCGGGGTGCAGCGGGCTCGACGTGGTGGCGGCGGTGCGTCTGCGCAGCGGGGCCATGATCCCCGCGTTGCTGGTAACCGGTGACACCCATCCCGATCGCGTGGCGATGGCTGCGGGTGCCAGTATGGAAACCTTGTACAAACCGGTCGAGCCCGATCAGATCCTGGCACGGGTTGCCCACCTGTGTTGCGGTGCGCACTGAAAATTAACCACGAAAACAGTCAATATTGACTGGTATTGGGCTGATCCGGTCACTCTGTCGCGTTGCCGCCCTACGCAGTTTTATCCATGCCGTCGCGCATGGGGAGCATCGCACAGCAGGGGCCCGCGCAGGGGTATTGGTCGGGCCGGAAACGGCGTGTCGCGAATGGCCTGGCGTTGGCCGGGGTTGCCGGTTGCGCGCTGGCCATCGCGCTGTTGCCCGATGCGGCGCTGGCCGCGCCGCCGGTTGCGCCGCAGACCGGCGAGACGATCCAGCGCCAGCAGCAACAGCAGATCGATCAGGACCAGACCCAGATCCTGACCAGCCCGCGCGGGCAAAGCGTGATCGATCTGCCCACGCACAAGCCTGCCGTTGTGCCCAATGGCGCCTGCCGCACGATCACGCGGATCGAATTCACCCATTCGCCGGGCATGTCGGGCCGCGATCGCCAACACCTGGTCGCGCCGTTCGAGGGGCGTTGCCTGGGGCTGGGCGATGTCGAGAACCTGCTATCCGATGTCACCCGGTTCTATATCGACCATGCCCGGCCCACCACACGGGTCTATATCCAGCCGCAAAGCCTGACCCAGGGCACGCTGGTGCTCGATGTGGTCGAAGGCCGGGTCGAAAAGGTTATCCTGAACGATGGCGGCAAGCACAGCGTCAATCTGCTCGGCGCATTCGGCTATACCGGCAACATCGATTTCAACTTGCGGGTGTTCGAACAAGGTCTGGACCAGATCAACCGGCTGGCTTCCAACCACGCCACGCTCGATATCCTGCCCGGCGACCAGCCTGGCGACAGCATTGTCGAGATTCGCAACCATCCGACATCGCGCGTGCATGTGTCGGCCTCGTACGATGACACCGGTCAGCCGACGACCGGGCGCAACCAGGCTTCGGGTACGATCATCACCGATGATCTGCTCGGGCTGAACGAACAGATCAGCTATACCCGGCGCCAGACCATCCGCACCGGCCAGCCCAATGCCAATTCGCTGTCGGACAGCGCGCTGATCGTGGTGCCGTTCGGCGCGCTGACGATGACGGTGGGCTACAGCGACAGCGCCTATACCTCGCAATCGATCACCACCGATGGCACCGTGTTCGTGCTGACCGGCGATACCCATACCACTTTTGGCGAAATCGATGCCGCCGTCTGGCGCAACCGGCGCAGCAAGTTGAGCTTTTCGGCGCGGTTGAGCAACAAGATCAACCGCAACTATATCGACAACAGCTATCTGGCGGTCAGTTCGCGCATCCTGACGGTGCTCGATCTTGGAAGCGAATTCACCACGATCATCGGCGCGGGTACGCTCAAGCTCGATGCGGGATGGTCGCGCGGGCTCGATGCGCTGGGCGCGCTGGTCGATGCGCCGGGGTTGGGCGATGCCACGCCGCACGCGCAGTTCAACAAGGCCGATGCCAGCGCCTATCTTTCGCTGCCGTTTGCGATCGGCCACGAACATTTCAGCCTGACCAGCAGTGTCGAGGGCCAATATGCCTTTGTCCCGGTTTACAGCAGCGAACAGATCATCGTCGGCTCGCCGTTCACCGTGCGCGGGTTCCTGGCCGGCAGCCTCGTCAACGATCGCGGCGTCTATGCCCAGAACGATCTGTCGGTGGCCATTGCGCAGACCGTGCTGGGGCAAAGCGCGCAATTGCGCCCGCATGTGGGGTTTGACCTTGGCTATGTTGGTGGCGCGGTTCCCGGCACACCCGCCGGTTTCCTGTCTGCAGCCACTGCCGGGATGGGGTTGCAGGTCGGGCGTCGGCTGAATGTCGATGCCTGGGTTGGCCACGAAGTTTCCCGCGCCCGACTGCCCGACGAAGGCATGCTGGGTTTTGTGCGCGTCACCTTGTCGATCTGAGGCGGTATCATGAAGAGCAACGGAATCGCGCGCTGGCTCAATGCGGCTTCGGTGACGGCGATCGGTCTGACGCTGGCTTCGATGTCGGTCGGCTTTTGCAGCCCGGCGCACGGGCAGGTGGTGGCCACCCAGACCAACACCCAGGTCCACAACGCCAACAACGGCGTGACCGTGGTCAATATTGCCAACCCCAACGCGCAGGGGCTGTCGGTCAACCAGTATACCCAGTTCAGCGTCACCTCCTCCGGGTTGATCCTCAACAACGCCACTGCCGCGCAAGGCAATGCCCAGGGGCAGGTTTCGACCCAGCTCGCGGGGCTGGTCGCGACCAATGGCAATCTGACCAAGTCGGCCTCGATCATCCTCAATGAAGTCGTTTCGACCAATCCCACCACGCTGTCGGGCTTTACCGAAGTGGCCGGGACACGCGCCGATGTGATTGTCGCCAATCCCAATGGCATCACGTGCGGCGGGTGCGGCGTGATCAACACCGCCGCGTTCACGCTGACGACCGGTACGCCGACGATCAGTGCGGCTGGCAACCTGACCGGATTCAACATCCAGTCGGGGGTGATCACGATCACCGGCGCGGGGCTCAATGCCCAGACCACCGACTATGCCGCATTGCTGGGGCGCAAGGTGGCGTTGAGCGGCGGGGTGTTCGCCAATGCGCTCGACGTGGTGGCCGGGGCCAATGCCTGGGACTATGTCGCGCATACCGCAACGTCGATCGCGGGCACCGGCACGACGCCAGACTATGCGATCGACGTGTCGGCGCTGGGTGGGATGTATGCCAACGCGATCCGCCTGATTGCCACCGATGCGGGCGTCGGGGTGCGCATTCTGGGCAATGCGGCGGCATCGGGCACCGACCTGGCGATAACCGCAGCGGGCGACATCGTGCTCAACAGCAATGTCTCGGCGGCCCGCGACCTGACCATCACGACAACGGCCAGCGACGCTTCCGCGCTCAGCGAAACCGATGCCAGTCTTACTGCCGGGCGCAATCTGGCGATCACCGTTGGCGGAACGGCCTCGCTGACCGGCGGCGCGCTGGTCGCGACCGGCAATTTTTCGCTCGATGCGGCGGTGCTGTCGGATCTGGCGGATACCACCGCGCTGACCAACGCCAACCAGCGCTATGCCGGTGGCGCGATGACGCTTTCCATCGGCGGCGCGGCGACCATTGCGGGCGCCTCGTACGGCGCGGCGGGCGATCTGACCGGGCAGTTCGGCAATCTGGCGCTGACCGGATCGGGCTATGTCTATGCAACCGGCGGCGCGCTGACGCTGGGCGCCACGGCGGGCGATCTGGCGCTGGGCGCCTATGCGCTGAGCAGCGCGGGCAATCTGTCGCTTACTGCCACCGATGGGGCGATTGCGACGCTGGCCGGGTCGGGCCAGGGCGTGGTCAGCAATGGCGGTATGGTCAGCCTGGCGGCGGCCAACGGGTTGAACAACGCGGGCACGATTGCCGCCAACACCGGTGCGCTGAACCTGGCGCTGGGCGGATCGTCGACCAACAGCGGCACGATCACCGCCAGCGGCGCGATCGCGTTGACCGATGCGACCGGTGGTGCATCCGAAAGCCTTGCCAATGGCGCGACCGGCAACCTGATCGCCGGGGGCAATCTGGCGTTGGGCGCGGCCAGCTTTGCCAACAACGGCGGCACTGTGCAGGGCGCGACGGGCACCACCGCGACAGTGGGCAGCCTGACCAACAGCGGCCTGTTCATCACCTCGACCGGGGCCAGCGCCCATGACGTGCTGACGGTGGGCACGATTGCCAACAGCGGCACGCTGCAATCGGCAAACGATCTGACGCTGCACAACACGACCAGCCTGATCAACAGCGGCACGATCCTCGCGGCGGGGGCGCTGTCCATCGATGGCGGCGGCGTCTTGACCAACCAGAGCGGCGGCGCGCTGTCGGGTGCCACGGTCAACGCGGCGCTGGGCAGCCTGACCAACGCGGGCACGCTGGTTGCGTCGGGCAATCTGGTGTTGAACGATGCGGGCGATCTGGCCAACAGCGGCACGCTGGCCGCCAATGGCACGCTGACGCTGACCGCGCAGACGCTGGAAAACCTGACGCCTGTCGGCGCCGCCAATCCGGCGACGATCCAGTCGGTCAACGGTGGCACGATCATGGTCGGGCAGGGGGTGACCAACAGCGGCACGATCTATCTGGCCGACACCACCGGTGCGGGCACGATCGGCGCGGCCTCGATCGCCAACCAGGCCGGCGGGCTGATCGCGTCGGCCGGAGATCTGGCGATGACGCTGGCCGGATCCAACGGCCTGGCCAATGCCGGTGAAGTGTCGGCCGGCAATGCCCTGACGCTGGCGCTGGGCGGATCGTCGACCAACAGCGGCACGGTCGTGGCGGGGGCCTCCCTTGTCCTGACCGATGCGGCCGGCGGTGCATCCGAAAGCTTTGCCAATGGCGCGACCGGCAACCTGATCGCCGGGGGCAATCTGGCGTTGGGCGCGGCCAGCTTTGCCAACAACGGCGGCACTGTGCAGGGCGCGACGGGCACCACCGCGACAGTGGGCAGCCTGACTAACAGCGGCCTGTTCATCACCTCGACCGGGGCCAGCGCCCATGACGTGCTGACGGTGGGCACGATTGCCAACAGCGGCACGCTGCAATCGGCAAACGATCTGACGCTGCATAACACGACCAGCCTGACCAACAGCGGCACGATCCTCGCGGCGGGGGCGCTGTCCATCGATGGCGGCGGCGTCTTGACCAACCAGAGCGGCGGCGCGCTGTCGGGTGCCACGGTCAACGCGGCGCTGGGCAGCCTGACCAACGCGGGCACGCTGGTCGCGTCGGGCAATCTGGTGTTGAACGATGCGGGCGATCTGGCCAACAGCGGCACGCTGGCCGCCAATGGCACGCTGACGCTGACCGCGCAGACGCTGGAAAACCTGACGCCTGTCGGCGCCGCCAATCCGGCGACGATCCAGTCGGTCAACGGTGGCACGATCACGGTCGGGCAGGGGGTGACCAACAGCGGCACGATCTATCTGGCCGACACCACCGGTGCGGGCACGATCGGCGCGGCCTCGATCGCCAACCAGACCGGCGGGCTGATCGCGTCTGCCGGCGATCTGGCGATGACGCTGGCGGGGTCGGGGATCGACAACAGCGGCAATGTCGTCGCGGGCGGCAATCTGGCGCTGACCGGAACCGGCAGCGCAGTCACGCTGACCAATGCGGCAGGCGCCTATCTTCAGGCGGGCACTGCCGGCACGTTGAGCCTCGGGGGTACTGGCACGATCCTGACCCCCACCGGCGGCGGCGGTGCACTGGCGATCTCTGCCGGAACGCTGGCCAACGCTGCGGGCGCCTATATCCAGTCCGATCAGGGGCTGACGATCGGCCTGTCGGGCGCGACTATGACCAATGCCGGGACGATCCTGAGCAACGGCGCCATGGGCATCACCGGCAGCGGCAGTGCGCTGGCGCTGACCAACAACGGGGTGATCGCGGCGCAAGGGCCGACCGGAGGCAGCGGCGTGACGCTGACCATCGGTGGACCTGCCACCAGCCTGACCAACCAGACCGGCGGTACGATCGTTGCCGATCATCTGGGCCTGACCCTCGCCGCTCTGGAAAACGACGGGGCGCTGGGCGGCAATATAGGCAACAGCACGCTGACGATTGCGGGCACGTTGACCAACACTGGCCAACTGGTGCTGACCGCCGATCCGCTGGGCACCGGCACGATCACGGCGGCCAGTCTGGTCAACAGCGGCATGATCGCGGGCAACCACGACCTGACTGTCACGCTGACCACCGCGCTGACCAACAGCGGCACCTTGCAGGCAAGCGGCGCGCTCGATCTGGAATTCGGCAGCAACGCCGCCACGATCCAGAACAATGGCAACGCCTCGATCATCCAGGCGGGCGGGTTGCTGACCATCAACGGCGCGCAGACAGGCTTTGGGACGCAGGCGGGCACTGTGTCCGGCGGCACCGTCAATGCCACGCTGAACAGCCTGTTCAACAGCGGCAGTTTCGTTTCGGGCGGCAATCTGACACTGGCAGTCGGCGGCGATGTCACGCAGATCGGCACACTTGGCGCCAATGGCACGCTGACGCTCAATGCCGCAACGCTTGAAAACGGGTCCTATCCCGACTTGGGTGGCACCCAGGACGTGCCCTCTGCGGTGATCCAGTCGAACAATGGCGGCACGATCACCGTGGCGGGCGGCTTGTCCAACCTCGGCGGCATTTACCTTGCCAACCAGACCGGCAATGGTGTCGTCAACGCCGGAACAATTACCAACACGGGCAACGTTCCCGGATTTGCCGGATCGTTTGCGGGCACGATCGCCTCGCAGGGCAACCTGACGCTCAACCTGACTGGCAACGGGCTCACCAATTCCGGCGTGCTCTATGCGCTCAACGATCTGACCATTACGGGGTCGGGCCCGCTGACCGTGACCAACCAGTACACCGGCACGATCGAAACCGGCAGTGGCACAGGCACGATCGCCTTTGCCGGCGGGCCCGTGACGCTCGACAACCAGGCCGGGGTCTACGGTGCCACGGGTGGCACTTATGCGGGGCTTATCCTGGGCAGCGCCATCAATTGGACGCTGGCGGGTCTGACCAACCAGGGCACCATCGAATCGCGTGGCAATTTTACGCTGTCGCTGACGGGCGCGGTCGAAAACGCCGGGATTCTCTATGCCCAAGGTGGCGCTTTCACGCTGAACAGTGCAGGCTTTACCAACGATGCCGGGGCGACGGTGCAAGGCGATACCGGTGCCTCCTTCAATCTGTCGGGAGATTTTACCAACGCCGGCAACGTGATCGGATCGACCGACGGCAGGGGCAACCTGGTGATCGACGCCGGGAATTTCACCAGTACCGGCGGGATCATCCAGTCCAGCAATGGTCTGACGCTGGCGCTGTCAGGGCTGTCGCTGACCAATGCGGGCACCATCTTTGCCGATGGCGCCCTGCTGATTTCGGGGACCAATGCCAACCCGGCATCGACACTGCTGGTCACCAACAGCGGGATCATTGCGGCGCAAGCCCCCAGCGGTGCGCAGACCCCGGCCAGCCTGACGATCAACGGCAATGGGACCAGCCTGATCAACCAGGCCAGTGGGCAGATTGCCGCCGATTCCATGGCCCTTACACTCGATGGTGCCAGCGGGTTGACCAATGCGGGCCTGTTGGTCGGCGGGGCGGGCACGACCCTCATCACCACCCCGTTCACTGTCCAGAACTCGGGCACGTTCTACACCGAAGGCGCGGCCACGATCGATGCCTATGGCGTGGAAAATAAGCCCGGCGGCATGTTCGAACCGGCCAGCGTCACGCTCAACGTCGCCAACGACGTGACCAACAACGGTTTTGTCAACGTTTCCGGCGCGATGACGATCAACGCCTGTTGCGCAACCACGGCGATCACCGTCACCAATGCCAATGGCGGCAGCAGCGCATACGACGGTGTGTGGCAAGTCGGCGGCACACTGACTGTCAACGGCATTGTCGGAGGCACCGTTGCGATCAACAACGATGCCAATGCCAGCCTGCTGACCACGCTGTTCGATACCGACAGCAGCAACACCTTGTCCACGCCCAACCGCTTCAACCTGACCAACGCCGGTACGTTCCAGACCGGTGGCGGGTCCGAATTGCAAATGGGCGCGGGCCAGTTGAACAACAGCGGGCTTTTGCTGATCCTCCAGAACGGCAATGGCCAGGCGGCGAACATATCTGCCAACGCGCTCATCAATACCGGGGCGATCGAGGCGCAGGACGGCGTCAATATCATCGTCAACCAGCTTACCAATGCTGCCGGGGCACAGATTGCCGCCAATGATTTCGTTCAAATCCAGCAAAGTACCCCGACAACGCAATACAGCGTTGTCGCCATAACCAACGACGGGCTGTTGAGTGCAGGCAACAACCTGGAGATTTCGGCGGCGCAGGCGGTGCTGTTCGGTTCGACTGGCAAGGCGGTGGCCGGAACGTTCCAATTCTATGGCAACGGCCTGGAACTGATGGCGGGGTCGAGCATTACCGCCGCATCGGCCTTCAATATCGAGGCGACAACCCTGTCACTCGATGCGGTTCCGAACGGCTCGTCGCTGTCCGGGCCGATGATCCTGTCGCAAGGCACGGCCGCGTCGCAGATCCTGACGACTTATGGCCTGGTCAACAACGGCATCATTTCGGCGGGAGGCGACTTGTACCTGCAGATGCAGGCGGGCGATTTCGTCAATGCGGCCAACGCAGGCGTGGCATCGGGTGGAACCCTGACCATCAGCACCCCGTATTCGAACATCATCAACATGGGCGAAATCTACGGTACAAACGCGATAACCCTGATGGCCAGCAGCGGTGGCACGATCGCCAATCTTGCCAATACTTGCGCCTATGCGGGTGGCACGGTCAGTTGCGCGGCATCATCCAGTTCGGCCGCCCTCGGTTCGATCGATTCGGGCGGATCGATCACGATGACAGCGCAGAACGTCGATAATTATAGCGATATCAATGCTGTTAACAATATAACCGTCAATGCGGCGAATTTTGTCAATTCGGTCGCGGGCGACTGGTCGCGGACGACTGCGACAAGCAGCAATGTCGGAACGGGGTCATTTACAAACCTGGCTCCGGTCACCCCCACCAATTGCGGCAGCGTTTCGCACGGATATGAAACTTGTGCCACACCAGCACAATACAGCCAAACCACCACCACGACATCCACCCAGACCTTTTCCAACGGTTTGACGCAGGCCAGCTATGTGCCGCAGATCGTCGTGCAATCGGCGGCTTCGCCAGCCAACGCGATCACGCTGAATCTGTCGGCAACCGGCCAGAACATTGGCGCAATCCTGTCCGCCCCGACGGTGAATATCAACGCGCCCAATGGCGGCTTTACCGAAGACACGCTTGGCCTGACCAAAAACGTCACGACAGTGAAAACTGTCGACAATGCGAATTTGTACACTGTGTTCCAGGTGTCCGGCGGATTTTACACGCCGCAGCCGGGCGCGACCTATCTGATTGGCGGCGCTGCCGCGTGCGGGACCACCGCTGCCGGGTCGTCGTGCAGCAATGGTGTAACCACCACGGTCCAGGTGACGACCAACAATCCCCAGCAGAGCGCCAACGGCATTTATGCAAGCTATTTGACAGGTGCGATTGGCAACCTGACTTACAACGGTTCACCGCAATCGACCACCTTCACCGCGCCCACCATGCCTGCGGGCGGCAGCGCAGCGCAAGTCGGGACGGGGACATCGCTTGTTTCAGGCAGCGCGGCCTCGGTAACGGCGAGCGGGACAAGCGGGGTCAGCGGGGCCAGCGGGACTGCCGTCGCGGGCGTGGGAAGCGGTATCGGTGTTGGCACCGTTGGCGGAGTTTCCGGGGTCGGCACAACCGGATCATCGGCGACTTCGGTCAATGGCGCCGGATCGGGCAATGGCAATCTGGTCGGGACCGGCATAACGACGCCAACGCCGACATCGTCGGTATCGGGAACCGGCCCGGCGACCGTCAACACCGGGCTGGTCAGCACAACGGTCAACGGCCAATCATCGGTCAGCATCAACGGCGCCACGGTCACGGTGCCGACCAGTCCCAGTGGTCGCTATGTGATCGCCCCGTCGTCAGGCTCGCAATATCTGATCGAAAGCAATCCGCTCTATACCCAGCCGGTCACCAGCGTCAGTTCCGGCCTGCTGGATCAGTTGCTGGGCATCAATCCCGATACCCAGGGCAAGCTGCTGGGCGATGCCGGTTATGAATCCTATCTGATCTCGCAACAATTGACCGATGAAACCGGGCAGGCGATGCTGGCGGGCTATGCCAGTCTCAATACAGAGCTGACCTCGCTTTATACCAACGCGGCAAGCGCGGCGAAATCCGACGGGCTGGTCTATGGCCAGGCGTTGACGTCGCAGCAGATCGCGGCCCTGCCTGGCGATATCGTGTGGATGGTCAGCACCGTGGTCGATGGGCAGACGGTCCTGGCGCCCGTGGTCTATCTGTCGCCATCGACCAAATCGGCGCTGGTGACGGGCAGCGGGATCATTGCCGACAACGTTAATCTGACGGTCGGCACGCTGACCAACAATGGCGGGTCGATCATCGGCACGCAGACCAACAGCATTGTGGCCAGCGGCAATGTCGTCAACACCAATGGCGGCACGATCGGCGGCGGGCAGGTCTATCTGCAATCGACGGCCGGCAGCGTCAGCAACCTGTTCAGCACGATTGCCGGTGCGCAGTCGGCGGCGGTCCTGTCGAACGGCAATCTGACCAATAGCGGCGGCACGATTTCGGCGCAGAATGTCGGCCTGAAATCGACCACCGGCAGCGTCGATCTGACCGGGGGCACGATCGCGGGCACCAATGCGCTGGCGGTCAGCCAGTACAACGACATCACCATCACCGGGCAGGCCAACCCCAACCTGGCCACCAGGAACCTGACGCTGGATTCGACCGGCGGCAATATCAACGTGGTCAGCAAGCCGGGCGGCCCCACCGCGCAAGTGACGGCTGCGCAGACGGTCACCCTCGATGCGGCAAAGTCGATCAATATCACCGCGGGCAATGTCAGCGCCGGGCAAGGCGTGGCGCTGATCGCCGGGCAGAATATCAATGTCGGCACCACCAGCCAGACCACCACCA
Source organism: Novosphingobium sp. FSW06-99 (assembly GCF_001519065.1). Classification (GTDB taxonomy): domain Bacteria; phylum Pseudomonadota; class Alphaproteobacteria; order Sphingomonadales; family Sphingomonadaceae; genus Novosphingobium. Next base: position 306,397 of record NZ_KQ954253.1, on the reverse strand, counting down.
CATCGGGCAAAGTCAAAGGCGGCACCACCAGCACGACCGCGACCACCAACACCGGATCGTCGATCACATCGGGCGGCACGTTGCTGGTGCAAAGCGGCGGCAGCACCACGATTACCGGCAGTGCGATCCAGGCCGCCGGTGATGCCTCGTTCAATTCGGGCGGGGCTTTGACCATCGGCGCGGCGCAGAACACCAGCAGCACCACGACCACCACCAAGCACAACGGGGTGTTCACCAGTTCGTCCAAGACGGTGAACACCAACACCACCACCGATGATTCCTCGTCGGTTCAGATCGGCGGTTCGGCCTCGATCACCACCAATGGCAACGTCAACATCACCGGCGGCACCCAGGTCAATGTCGGCGGCAATCTGGTGGCCAACACCAACGGCAATCAATTCAACGTGATCGCCGGGAACAACAGCACCACCACCAACACCCAGACCACGAAATCGGGGCTGGGGGTCGGCGGGGGCCTTTATGGCAAAACCACCACCAACTCGACCGATGCCCAGACCACCAACGACGCCTCCGGGCTGACGGTGGGCGGCGGCATGGCGCTGACGGGCAACAACCAGGTCAATATCACCGGATCGAACGTTTCGGCGCAGCAGCCCAGCGAGATCCAGGCGACCAACGGCGTGAACATTACGGCGGGCCAGAACACCAACACCTATAACAGCAAGACCACGACGATCTGCGTGCTGTGCGTCGGCAGTTCGGGTTCTGCCACGGCTTCGGCGGGCGCATCGGCTGGGACCAGCGCATCGGCGGGGGCGCTGACCGGCACAGGATTGACTGCCGACGCCAACGCTTCGGCCCAGGCATCGGCTTCGGCCCAGAATTCGTCGTCGTTGTCGATCTACAAGAAGACGGTGACGACCACCAATGGCGCCAGTTCGAACAGCGTCGGATCCAACGTGACGCTGGGTGCCAATTCGGTGATCGACGGCGGCAACTCCGTGACGATCCAGGGATCGCAAGTGGGCACCACCAACACCAATGCCGGATCGAACCTGTTCATCAGCGGCACCAACGTCAACATTCTGGCCGCGCAGAACACCAGCACCAGTTCGACCACCACCAACACCACCGCGATCGGTGCCTTTGTCAACAGCAATGCCAATGCGAGCGCCAGCGCCGGTGTCGATGCCGGCGCCAAGCTGGGGGTAAAGGGCGTGGGTGCGAATGCCACGGCATCGGCCGATGCCACCGCAGGCGCCAGTTCCACCCTGACGCTGGGCGTGCAGCACACCACCACCACCAGCAACAACGGATCGCTGACCAACACCGGCAGCACCGTCGGCGCGGGCGGATCGCTGGTGATCAATGCCCAGAATCTGACCACGCAGGGGTCAAACCTCAACGCCACGCACGGCGTGGTCGATGAAGCCGCCGTCAACGTGAACAACCTGGCGGCCACCAACCAAAGCTATTCGTCCACCGGCACGAGCCAGACCACCGCCGGGATCTTTGTTGGCGGCAATGTCCAGGTCAGCGCCGATGCCAAGGCAAAGGCGGGCACCAGCGGCGTTGGCGGCGGCGCCAGTGTCAGCGGTACGGCCGGGGTTTCCGCCGGGTTCCAGACCGACACCACCAATTCCGGTTCGTCGCAGGCATCGACCACGGCGGTTACCACCAATATCAACGCGGGTAGCGGGATCATCCGGGGCATTGCGGGCAGCGGCGGCACGATCGTCGATCAGGGCACGCAATTGACCACTGCCGGCAATATCACGCAAAGTGGTACGGTGACCGATCTGGCCGCGCAGAACACGTCCGCCAAATCCAGCAGCAATTCCAGTCTGGATGTGCAAGTGGGCGCCTTTGCCACGGTCGGCGCCAGCGCCGGGAGTGGGGCGTCGAAGCCCACCGTCGGCGGCGGGATCCAGGCATCGGCCAGCTATACATCGTCAAACAGCGGCAGCACGTCATCGAATGCGGTTGTCACCAGTTACAACGCGGGCGGCACGATCACGTCGACCGGTGGCGGTAACGACACATTTGTCGGCACCAATTTCAACGGCCAGAAGGGCGTTGCGATCAGCGGCGGTTCGGTCACCTTTCAACAGGCACAGAACACTTCCAGTTCGACCGGTTCCAGCACCAATGCGGGCGGCGCGGTGTCGGTCGACGTGGTGGGCAAAAGCGTGTCGGCCAGCGGCAACGGCAGCCACACCACCAGCAGTTCGTCGTCCACCACGGCGGTGACCGGCAGTGTGCAATCGGGCAGCGGCGCGGTGTCGATCACTTCGACACAAGGCGATACCACCCTGACCGGCACGCAAGTCTATGGCGCGCAAGGTGCCAGCGTGACGGCGACCAACGGCAACGTGAACCTGCTGGCCGCGCAATCCACTTCGACAAGCAAGACGGTCGGCGGCGGCGGCGATGCGGGACTGACCGTGGGCAAGAGCGGCAATGGCGGCACTGTCGGGGCCAGCTATCAAAACGACAGCAGTTCCTCGAACACGGGCACGGCCACCACGATCATGTCGGGCAACGGCACTGCCTCTGTGCAGGGCAACAGCATTGTTTCACAAGGCGCGACCGTGTTCGGGCAAAACGGCACCAGTGTGACGACAGCCCCCGGCGGCACGGTGCAGGACCAGGCGATCGTCAACACCACCACGACATCGAAGGCCGGGTTCAACGTCACTGTGGGCAACCAGGCCCCGCCGGATGGTGGCAAGAAGGACAGCGCCAAGGTTACCCTGCCCAAGACCACGACATCCTCTACCACGCAGGATGGATCGTTGGGTTCGAACGGTGGCGGTGCGGTGGCCGGAGTGGGCACCGCAGCGGTGGCAACGACGGGGATACCAGTGGGGATCGTTGCCTTGGGCAACACCGGCGCCGTGCCCACAGGTACCGTGCCGACCCAGCCATCGATCGCTGTCACGGCGAACCCGGTTGTCGTGCAGAGCGCTGCCGGTTCTGGCATCTTTGCACCGATCGCGCCGGGCCAGCCCGCGCAAACGGTGGCGCGCGCGGGGTCAACCCAGCCGGTCGTGCCGATGCAGGGTGGCGCACAGCCGATCACGGTGGGCAACGGGATCGCAACGAACAGCGTAGCGGCCGTCCCCACCGTGTCGGTTACGCGGGTGGCCGGGGTCACGGCGATTGCCGGGACCACCGTGGCTGGTGGTACGGTGGCGGCAACCGGCGTATCGACCGTGGGCCCGGTAACCGTGTCGCCGACATCGGCAAGCGCTGTCTCCTCGGCAGCACGGATATCGGTTGCCTCACCTGTCGCGCCTGGCACCCCCGCGCCCGTGCCTGGCCTGGCGGTGAGCACGCCCGGCCTGCCGGCGCCAGCCACACCGACGCCCGTGCCCGCCGCATCTGTCAAGGCAGCGGCGGTAACGGCACCCGTGCCGACCGGAATCCAGACCCCGACGATCGCAACCAGCACGACCATTGCGCGGCAGACCGGTGGCCAGACGACCAGCACCACCGTCACCACGCAAACCAACGGTGACACGACCACGACCACCGTCAGCACGCAAGGCAACGGCAATACGAACGTCACCACGGGCGGCAACGGCGGCAATACCATCACCGTTACCAAAAACGGCAACGGCAGCACGACGGTCACCAACCACGGCAACGGGACGACGACGGTGACAACGCAGGGCACGGGCGGCACGACGGGCGGGACGGTGACGACGCAGGGCACAGGTGGCACCACGGGCGGGACGGTGACGACGCAGAGCGCAGGTGGCACGACGGGCGGGACGGTGACGACGCAGGGCACAGGTGGCACCACGGGCGGGACGGTGACGACGCAGAGCGCAGGTGGCACGACGGGCGGGACGGTGACGACGCAGGGCACAGGTGGCACCACGGGCGGCACGGTAACGACGCAGAGCGCAGGTGGCACGACGGGCGGGACGGTGACGACGCAGGGCACAGGTGGCACCACGGGCGGCACGGTAACGACGCAAACCTCCAGTGGCACACCCGGCGGCCTTGCCGGTCCGCAAGCCGGTTCCACCACAGTGTCTGTGCGCTACAACGCGCAGACACACACGGTGTTGCCCGTCATACCGCGTGTGGCGACCGGGCAGGCCGTGCTGGCGAAACAGCCCAATGGCTTGCCGGTGCCTTGCTGGCTGACCATCGATCCCCGGACCGGTGCAATCGGGGGCAGCCCGGCCAAGGAAGACATCGCCGCCAATGTGCCGGTTGTCGTGGTTGAATACGTGCCGTTGGCCGATGGGACGACCCAGGCGGTGACAATCACCGTGAAGCCTGACCAGTTTCCGCAAGGCGGATCGCATTGCGGCCTTGTGCGCACCAATCCGGCGCCCTGATACGGTTTGCACAGGGCATAGCGGTTGAAACGGGCTGCGCAGTTTTCGCAGCGCGGCACGCGCGCGCGCCTTGCCATCCTTTTGTGCCGCTTGTCGTAAATCAACCAAATTCCCTCAAATATCATCACCATGCGCATCGATCGTCGGTTTGTGCGGCGATAGCCATGCGCGCTTGATTACCAATGGCATGATAGATATACTCACCAGTATGCCAAGGTGAATGCCATGCAAGGCAATGACCGGCCAATCACGGGGAGTATGCATGAAAAGCCTTCGTCACGCCGCGTTCAACGCGCCTCTTGCCGCGCTCATGGCGCTTCCGCTGCTTGCCGGAACGGCCCATGCCGCCGATGCCGTTGCCACCGGGGCGGGGGCAACCGAACCTGCCGCCGCGAATGCCAAGGCTGACGACAATTCCGCCAGCACCACCGACACGCGCGAAATCATCGTCACGGCAACCAAGCAGAATACCGCGATCAGCCGTCTGGCCGCCGCCGTCACCGCGCTGACGGCAAAGGATCTCGGCCCGGGCGGGGTGCAGAACGTCGGCGATCTGCAAGGCGTGGTGCCCAATGTATCAATCGGCGACCAGTTCGGCGTCAACCGCACGTTCATTCGCGGTGTCGGGCTCAACAATTTCGACATCGGCGGTGAAGGCGCGGTGTCGTTCCTGCAGGACGGTGCGATCATTGCCCGCCCCGCCGAACAGTTGAGCGGCTTTTATGATCTGGAACAAGTCGAAGTGCTGCGCGGGCCGCAATCGATCCTCTATGGCCGGGGGGCGACGGCGGGTGCGATCAACATGGTCACGGCCAAGCCGACCGACCAGTTCGATGGCTATTTTCGCGCGACTTATGGCAACTACAACGATGAAGTGCTCGAAGGCGCGCTCGGCGGCCCGGTCGCGGGCGACAAGCTGCTGGTGCGGTTGGCCGGGAAATACGAAAAGCACGATGGTTATGGCGTGAACCTCTATACCGGAAACCCGGTCGACAACCGCGATTCCTATGCTCTGCGCGCGACGGTGATCGCGAAGCTGGGCGAAACCGGCAAGTTCACGCTGGTCGCTGACCAATTTCATGAAGGCGACGACGACTACGCATTCCATTACTTTGGGCCGTCGGTCATTCCAGGCAACGAAATCTATTACCACTTGCTCGGCGGGCAGTCGATTTTCGATTATGCCGCCGCGCATGGCCAGACGCCCAACTTGCGCGACATCTATTCCGATCAGGATGCCATCAACCGCCGCAGCGGGTTTGGCGTAACCGGCACGTTCGACTGGGATCTGGGCACGACCACCATCAAGTCGATCACCGCCTATCGCTCGTTCAACCGGTTCAACCGCGACGATCTGTCGGTATCCAACGTCGATCTGGCCGGGCAGAACAACTACACCGAACAGAGCCGTTCGTTCAGCGAGGAAGTGACCGCCAATTACACCGGCCAGGGGTTCACCCTGCTGGGCGGCGCGATGTATTTCCACGAGCGGCTCTATGGCGACACGAGTGTGCCGACCACCAACCTGGGCGTGCTGTTCGGCCTGCCCGCCGATACGTTCAACAATGGCGTCTATGACCAGAACGGGCGGGTGATGATCGATGCGGTCGGCGTCTATCTGCAGGGCGCGGCCGATCTGACTTCCACGCTGAAGCTGACGCTGGGCGGGCGTTATAACTATGAACACCGCCAGGGGATCGGCTTTTTCCGCTTTGATGCCGAGGGCACTTATGTGCCGACCGATGAGGCCAAAGGGTGGGGTTCGGTCACGCCCAAGGCGCTGCTGGAATATCGCCCCAACAACCAGACTTTGCTCTATGCCAGCGTGACCAAGGGTTTCAAATCGGGGGTGATCGACGTCGGCAGTGAAAATCCGGTGATCAATCCCGAAACGGTGTGGAGCTATGAAGCCGGGTTCAAGCAAAAGCTGTTCGACAACCACCTGCAATTGAACGGCGCGGCGTTCTATTACAAGTACAGCAATCTGCAGGTCAGCTTTGTGAACGCACAGTCGGTGGTCGAAACGATCAATGCCGCCAGCGCGCGCAATTTCGGCGGAGAACTGGAACTGGTCGGCAAGATCAGTCATGCGCTGACGGTGAACCTTTCCGGCACATATTTGAATGCAAAATTCACCAATTTCTGCAATGCCTATTACGGTTCCGGCTATCCCGCGCGACCCGGAATTTCCTATGCGCCCTGTCCCACCGACCCTTCGCTGGTCGATCTGGCCGGCAAGACTTTGCCCAATGCGCCCAAATATACCTTTGGCGGGGGTTTCCAATACGACATCGCCCTGGGCAACCAGGGCAAGCTGACCGCGCAGGGCGACGTCAAGTGGCAGGACACGATCTATTTCAGCGAGTTCAACAACAGCGATGCCGAACAGACCGGCTATGCCATGGCCAATGCCAGCCTGACCTGGCACGCCCCGGGTGACAAGTTCTCGGTCGAAGGCTGGGTACGCAACCTGACCAACAAATATGCCATCGCCAACAACATCATCGCTGCGGCGCTGTTTGCCTATGTGCGCGTGGGGTCGCTGGTGCCGCCGCGTACTTATGGGGTGACCGCCAGCTACAAGTTCTAGGTGGCGGGCGATGGACCGCTTTCGGCTGGGCACCGTCAGAGTGCATCGCATCGAGGAATGGCGGGGCGGTTTTGCCCCGCCAGACCATCTGTTTGCAGGGTACGAGGCGGCCGGCTGGTCGCCCCATGCCGAAGAATTCACGCCCGATTATTTCGATCCCGACAGCGGCCGGGTCTATGCCTTTCTGCAAAGCTGGCTGATCGACACCGGGCATTTGCGCATCCTGTTCGACACCGGTGCGGGCAACGACAAGCATCGCCCCGATCTGCCGGTGTTCGACCACCTCGCCACCGACTTTCTCGGGCGCCTGGCGGCGGCGGGGTTTGCGCCCGAAGATATCGATGTGGTGGTCTGTTCGCATGTCCATGTCGATCACGTCGGCTGGAACACCCGGCTGATCGATGGCGCCTGGCAGCCGACGTTTCGCAATGCGCGCTATCTGCTGCCGCTGGCCGATCGCGATTACTGGGACCCGCTGGTGACGGGAATCGGGCCGGGTGGGCTGGGCGCGGCAGTCAATGCGGGGATGTTCGAAGACAGCGTGCGCCCGATCATGGCCGCAGGTCGCGCCGAATGGGTGACCGACGGGTTCGAGGTGGCGCCGGGCGTGGTGCTGCGGGCGCGACCTGGGCATACACCGGGGCAAATGGTCATGGCGGTCGATGGTGGCGATGATCGGGCGTTGTTCTGCGGCGATGTGGTGCACCATCCGATGCAGATCTATCGCCCCGACTGGAACAGCGTGTTCTGCGAAGACGCCGGGCAAGCGCGCGAGACGCGCCGCAGCGTGCTGGATGAAGCCGCTGACAGCGGGGCCCTGCTGGTGCCCGCGCATTTCGGCGGCAGCCATGTTGCGCGCGTGCTGCGCGATGGCACCGGCTTTCGCCCGGTGCTGCGCGCGCCGCGTTAGAGCACGATCCCCTTGGCGCGCAATTGCGCCATGCGGTCGCTGTCGATGCCCCAGTCGGTGAGCGTGGCCACGCTGCCTTCGCCTGCCAGTGCGGCCGGGCGGCGCAGGCTGCCGGGGGTACGTGACAGGCGCGGCGCGGGCATCGGCTGGGGCGCAGCGGGGCCGCCGCCATGCATCGCGCGGGCACGATTGGCGGGGTGGACGGCGGCTTCGGCCGGGCTGAGCACCGGGGTCACGCAAGCATCGCTGTCGGCAAAGCGGGCCACCCATTCCGCGCGCGACCGGCGTGCGATCACGGCGGCAATCCGCTCGGCGCGGGCGGCCCAGTGAGCGGGATCGAGATGGTCGGGAAACTGCGTCGGGTCGAGGCCGAGCCCGGCGATGAACAGATCGTGGAACTGCGGTTCCAGCGCACCAACCGCGATCCAGCCGCCGCAGGCCGCGCGGTAACAGCGATAGAAATAGGCACTGCCATCGAGCAGGTTGTTCCCGCGGCCTTCGCGCCAGATGCCCATCTGCGTCCAGGCGAACACTTGCGTCATCAGCAGGCTGGCGCCATCGACCATTGCCGCATCGATCACCTGGCCCTGGCCGCTGGTGGCACGTTCGACCAGCGCGGCCAGAATGCCCGCGACCATGGCCATGCCGCCGCCGCCGAAATTGGCGACCAGATTGATCGGCGGCACCGGCACGTCGCCCGCCGGATTCATCACATAGAGCGCGCCGGTCATCGCCAGATAATTGATGTCGTGCCCGGCAGTGCGCGCCAGCGGGCCATCCTGCCCCCAACCGGTCATCCGCGCATAGATCAGCCGCGGATTTGCGGGCAACAGATCGTCGGGGCCCAGCCCCAGCCGCTCCATCGTGCCGGGCCGATAGCCCTCGATCAGGACATCGGCGCACGCTGCCAGATGCCGCGCCAGGGCCAGGCCTGCGCTGTCCTTGAGGTCGATCGCGACCGCCGGGCGGTTGCGGTGCAAGTGGTTGAAGTGTTCGTCGCCGCCTGCCGCGGACACCGCCCCGATCCGTTCCACGCGCAGCACCTGCGCGCCATGGTCGGCCAGCATCATTGCGGCAAACGGGGTCGGGCCCAGCCCGGTGAATTCGAGCACCCGGATCGCCCGCAGGGCACCGCCCGGCAGGCCGGGGGATGGGGTGTCCGACGGTGCGTTGCTGGCGGCGGTGTTGCTCGACCAATCCTGACGGGACATTCCCGGCTTGCCATCCATTGTCGTATGCTATCCGCTGTTGTGCCGGGGGCAGATCGGGGATCGTCGGCGCTCGGTCAAAATCTTAACATGGGTCCAAAAATATACTAGCGGGTAAAACGCGGCTGTGGCAAGCATCGTGTCAAGACGCCTGGCGCGAGCAGCAAGCGCGGCGCGACAAGAGGAGAGATCTGTGGCCGCCATCATTCCCAGCCGCATGGGCTTTACCAGAACCGAACTCGTTACCATGGGGCAGCCCGCTGCGCGCGCGCTTGCCGACCATGCTGAGGCTGCGGGGCATTCGCGGGTGTTCCTGATCGCGTCGACCACGTTGCGCGAACAGACCGATGCGATAGCTGCGATCGAGGTCGCCCTGGGGCACCGCCATGCAGGCACGTTCAGCGGGATTGCCCCGCATGCGCCGCGCGCCGATGTGTTGCGCGCCGCCGATGCCGCGCGCGCGGCGCGGGCCGACCTGATCGTGTCGGTGGGCGGTGGTTCGGTGACCGACGCGGCCAAGATCGTGCCGCTGCTGATCCGCCACGGGGTGTCGACGGTCGAGGCGTTCGAGCCCTTGCGGACTTATGTCAACGATGCAGGTCAGGTGATCAATCCGATCACGGTCGGGCCCGATATCCCGGTGATCTGTGTGCCGACCACGCTGTCCGGCGGCGAATTCAACGCCCTGTCGGGGGCCACCGACGAAGTGTCCCAGCACAAGCAGGGCTATGAACACCGCGCGATGGCCCCGGTGATGGTGGTGCTCGATCCCGCGCTGACGGTCCATTCGCCCGAATGGCTGTGGCTGTCGACCGGGGTGCGTTCGGTCGATCATGCGGTCGAAACGCTGGCGTCGTTCCAGTCGAACGCGTTTGCCGACGGTCTGGCCGATAGTGCGCTGCGCCTGCTGGTTGAAGGCCTGCCCCGGGTCAAGGCCGATCCCGCGGATCTGGAGGCGCGGCTGAAATGCCAGATCGGGGCGTGGCAGTCGATGATTTCGATCATCGGCGGGGTGCCGATGGGGGCCAGCCATGCCATTGGACATATCCTGGGTGGCACGTGCAATGTGCCGCATGGCTATACCTCGTGCGTGATGTCGCCCTATGTGCTGGAATGGAATGCACAGCACGATGCCAGCCGCCAGGGCCGCATTCTGGCCGGGCTGGGCGGGGCGGGCGCCAGTGCGGCCGACGCGCTCGATGCGTTTATCGCCGGGCTGGGCATGCCGCGCCGGTTGCGTGATGTCGGCGTGGGGGAAGATCGCTTCCAACAAGTAGCCGAATATACCCTGCTTGATATATGGGGGAGGACCAATCCCCGGCCCGTGACATCGCCGGAGGATATCCTCGAGATCCTCAGAAGGGCTGCATGACGCGAAACCCAACCCAGGCGCTGCCCGCCGCCCCGCGCCGTTCCGCACGCCATGCCGATGGGGCCGGACAGACCACCGGCCGCGAAATCCGCCCCGGCGTGGTGGCGTTCAAACGCTCGCGCATTCTGGAGGAGGCGAGCGCACTGTTCTATGAAAAAGGCTATGAGACGGCGACACTCGACATGCTGGCCGACCGGCTTAGCGCGACCAAGCCGTTTCTCTATACCTATTTCAAGGGCAAGGCGGCGATCCTGAGCGCGATCTGCGAGATGGGGGTGACCGAATCGCTGGCGGCGCTCGACCGCATCGAGGCGAGTTCTGCCGAAATCGGTGCCGCGCCGGTCGATCTGTTGCGCACCTCGTTGCGCGAAGTGGCCGGGATCATCATCGACCGCATCGAATATCTGGTGGTTTATCAGCGCGAGATGATGAACCTGGAACGCGGCGATGCGCAACGCATCCTGCGCCTGCGGCATGAATTCGATCTGCGCATCGGGCGGATGATCGAGGCCTGCATGCGCGATGGCAGTATTACCGTGGCCGATGCGCCGACCATGTCGGTGTGGATCGGCGGGCTGCTGAGCTGGATGACCTATTGCTATCGACCGGGCAGCGCCCGGTCCGGCGAGGCCGTGGTGGAACAGGCGGTAAAGGCCTGTCTGCGGCTGGTCGGGCTGGATTGATACGCTGCCCCAATCGGCCCGCTCGCGATCCCTGCGGGCGGGCAGGGGAGACATGCCAATGACCAACGAAACGCCGGTGCGCACGCGCGATTTTGCCGATCCGCGCATTCCCGATCGCGATCACTGCGTGCTGCGCTATCTGATCGATCGCTGGGCCGACCAGACGCCCGACCGGGTGCATGTGGTGTGGGAAGACGGCGAGCAATGGAGCTTTGCCGAGGTGCGCCGCCGCACGCTGGCCAAGGCCGCCGGGCTGGCCGCGTTGGGGGTCGGGCAGGGCGATTTCGTTGCGGTGTGGCTGCCCAATGGGCGCGAGGCGCTGGTGGCGTTCTATGCGATCAACTATCTGGGCGCAGTATTCGTGCCGTTCAACACCGCCTATCGCGGCAATCTGCTGGCGCATGTGGTGGCCAATTCGGGCGCGCGGCTGATCATCGCCCACCCCGATCTGGTCGGCCGCCTTGGCGAGATCGATCGGGCCGATCTGGGGCTGGCGGTGCTGACCACGGCGGGTGACGCGCCCGATATCGGCCTGCCCACGGTGCGCTTCGATGCCATCGATGGCAGCACGGTGCCGCCGCTCGAACGGCCGATCGATCCGTGGGATATCCAGTCGGTGATCTATACTTCGGGCACCACCGGGCCATCGAAAGGCGTGCTGTCGTCCTATCTGCACATGTTTTCCAATGCCGGGCCGGAATCCTGGCCGATGGTCGGGCGCGACGACCGCTATTTGTGCGTTGCGCCGATCTTTCACATCGGCGGGATGGGGCCGCCCTTTGTGATGCTGGCGCGCGGCGCTTCGGTGGCGATGGTCGAAAGCTTTGCCACCGACCGGTTCTGGGACATCGCCGCGCGTACCGGGGCGACCGTGGTGTTCCTGCTGGGGGTGATGGCGACATTCCTGCTGAAACGGCCGCCATCGCCGCAGGACCGCGCGCATGGCGTCAAAAAGGCCTTTATGGTACCGCTGACCGACGATGCTCCGGCGTTTACCGAACGATTTAGCATTGATATATATACCATTTTCAACATGACCGAGGTGTCATCGCCGATCGTGTCGGAGGCCAATCCAGTGCGGCGCGGGACGTGCGGCAAAGTGCGCCCCGGGGTTGAAGTGCGCTTGGTCGATCGCCACGGTGGCGAAGTGCCGGTGGGCGACATCGGCGAAATGCTGGTGCGCACCGATCGGCCGTTTGCGATGAACAGCGGCTATCATCGCAATCCCGAGGCGACGGCGCAGGCCTGGGCCAACGGCTGGTTCCACACCGGTGATGCCTTTCGCCGCGATGCCGACGGCTATTTCTACTTCGTCGACCGGGTCAAGGACGCGATCCGGCGGCGTGGCGAAAACATCTCGTCGTTCGAGGTGGAAGTCGAAGTCTGCGCGCACCCTGCCGTGCGCGAAGCCGCCGCGATCGGCGTGCCCAGCCCGCTGTCGGAAGACGATGTGATGGTGATCGTGGCGCCGGTGCCGGGGCATTCGATCGATCCGGCGGAATTGATCGGGTTTCTGGCCGATCGCATGCCCTATTTCATGGTGCCGCGCTATATCCGCGTCCTGCCCGAATTGCCCAAGACACCTTCGGCCAAAGTGCGCAAGGCGGATCTGCGCGCGCAAGGCGTGACTGATGACACCTGGGATCGCGAGGCGGCGGGCATGCGCCTGAAGCGCGAGGTTTTTTCGCACTGAGGCGCGCCACCCTGCAGCCTCGATTGACTTCATATACTGATCAGTAGATATTTGATACCAATAGTATGATATTGCCGTGCAGCCGGGATCGCGTCCTGGTGCGCGTGTCTCATGAGGATGTGCCATGACTGCCACTGCCGTGCACTGCCCGCTGCTGATCCCGCCCGCCGATGCCGGGCCGCTCGATCGTGCATTGCTCGATGCAGGGATCGCCGCGTGCAACCTGCCGGCGCTGCTGTTGACGTTGGTGCAATTGACCGGCGATCTGCGCTGGCTGGAGCCGCCTTATGCCCCCCGGCGCGGCAAGGGGCTGGATGACAACGACGATGGCGGCCTGCCCGATGCGATCGCGGGGGAAATCCGCGCCGCCGCGCGCGGCGCAATTTACGGCTGGCTCGATGGCGCGCCCGTCGCCCTGCCGCGTCCCGACAATGCCACGCTGGCGCACATGTTGGCGGTGTCGATGGACGAGCCGGTGCCGGCCGAATATGGCGACATCATCGCCGCGACGATGCAACTCGATCCCGCGCCGGAACCTGCCCCGGTGGGCCTGGGGCGCAGTGCGATCGTGATCGGTGCGGGGATATCGGGAATCTGCGCGGCGATCCGCCTGGCAGAGCTGGGGATTGCCACCACCATCCTGGAAAAAAATGCCGAATTCGGCGGCACTTGGTGGGAAAACAGCTATCCCGGGTGCGGCGTCGACACGCCCAATCTGACTTATACCTTTTCGTTCCGTCCCAACGACTGGGCACATTATTTTCCGCGTCGCGACGAGATCGAACGCTATCTGATCGACACCGCGCGCGCCCACGGGCTGTATGACAAAGTGCGGTTCAACACGCGCGTGCGGTCGGCCACATGGCAGGCTGATACGCAGCGCTGGCAGGTTGTCGCGGTCGATGCCGAAGGGCACGAGACGGTGCATAGCGCCGATTTCGTGTTCAGTGCCGTCGGCATTCTCAACACCCCGGTGGTGCCCGATATTGCCGGGCTCGACCGCTTTGCCGGGCAGGTGGTGCACACCTCGCACTGGCCGACAGACCTCGATCTGACCGGCAAGCGAGTCGCGGTGGTGGGCAACGGCGCATCGGCCATGCAAGTCGTGCCGGCGATTGCCGACAGTGTCGCCAGCCTGACCGTGTTTGCTCGGTCGCGCCAATGGGCCGCGCCCTTTCCGCAGTTTCGCAAGGTCATTCCGGCGGCGGTGCGCTATCTGTCGCAGCGCGTGCCGCTCTATCGCGCATGGGTGGAACAGCGGCTGGCCTGGACGTTCAACGACCGGGTCCACGGTACGTTGCAGCGCGATCCCGACTGGCCCGAACCGGCGCGCGCGGTCAACGCTGTCAACGATGGCCATCGCCGGTTCTTCACCCGTTATGTCGAGGCGGAACTGGGCGACCGGCAGGATCTGCTGCCCCTGGTGCTGCCCGATTATCCCCCGTTTGCCAAACGCATGCTGCTCGACAACGGGTGGTATCGCACTTTGCGCAAACCGCATGTGCGGCTGGTGCCCGACCGGCTGGCACAGATCGAGGGATCGGTGCTGACCGCAGGCGATGGCACGCAGGTCGAGGCGGATGTGATCATCCTGGCCACCGGCTTTGCGGCGGCGCAAGTGCTCGGGTCTTATGATGTGATCGGGCGCGGCGGGCGGGTCTTGCGCGAATTCTGGGATGGCGACGATGCCGCCGCCTATCTGGGCACGCTGGTGCCCGGATTTCCCAATTTCTTCATCCTGCTGGGCCCGAATGTCGGATCGGGGCATGGCGGCAGCATGATCCGCAATATCGAAAACCAGGCGCACTATGCCACCCGGCTGATCGCGCGCACGGTCGAAACCGGCGCGACCACGGTCGAAGTGCGCGACGACGTCTATCACGCCTATCGCCAGCGCATCGATGCGGCGCATGACCGGCTGGTGTGGACCCACCCCGGCGCCACCAACTGGTATCGCAATTCGCGCGGACGGGTGGTGGCGATCACCCCGTGGCGCAATGACGCGTTCTGGCGGATGACGCGCGAGGCCGATCCCGCCGATCTGGTGTTCGATGCCGACCGTGTGCCGGCCTGATGCGGTTCGACATTTGTCTGATGCGGCAAAATAACACTTGATTCCGGCGCGCGCGGCACGGACGAGACGGCGCCGGTCGTGCAGGATCGGCGCGGCGTGGAGTGCAGGCGATGGGTATCACGATTGAACCGCTGACCCCGGCGATCGGGGCGATCGTGTCAGGCGTGGATCTGGCGCAGCCGCTGGATGCGCAGACCCACCGCGACATCGAGGCGGCGATGATCGACCGCCAGGTGATCTTTGTGCGCGATCAGGCGATTACCGAACGGCAACAGCGCGATTTTGCCGCGCGTTTCGGCCCGCTGCACGTCCACCCGATCTATCCGCGATCAAAGGCCGTGCCCGAAATCATGCTGCTCGACACCGCGCTCAACGATCTGCGCGACAATGCGCTGTGGCACAGCGATGTCAGCTTTCTGGAAACCCCCGCGCTGGGCGCCGTGCTGCTGGCGCGCAAAGTGCCCCCGCTGGGCGGTGACACGCTGTGGGCCAGCGCCACCGCCGCCTATGACGCGCTGCCCGCCACGATGAAAACCTGGCTGGCCACGCTGTCGGCCACCCACGATCTGGCCAAATCGTTCCCGCCCGATCGCTTTGACGCGGCCGCCCTGGAGGCGGCCAAACGCAACAACCCGCCCATGGTCCACCCCGTTATCCGCACGCACCCGGTCACCGGCCGCAAAGCCATCTATGTCAGCGAAGGTTTTACCACCGGCATCGTCGGCATGGAGCCCGCCATGGCCGACCCCCTGCTGACCATGCTCTACACCCACATCACCCGCCCCGAATTCACCGTCCGCTGGAAATGGCGCGCAGGCGACGTGGCGATCTGGGACAACCGGGTAACCCAGCATTACGCGACATACGATTATGGCAATGCGCACAGGGTGATGAACCGGGCGACGATTATGGGTGACCGGCCGTTTTGAGTGGGGGAGCGGGGCGGTTAGGCAAATGTAATCGTAAAGCGCACGCCGCGGCCAGGCTGAGAGTCGACCGCAAGGTCAGCCTTGGCATTCTGGCGCAGCGACTGGACGATCAATGCACCAAGTTTGCCGTGTTTCGGCCACGAGACATCGGGCGGCAGCCCGACCCCATCATCGGCGACGACAACGCGGCGGCCTCGTTCGTCAGACAGGCTGTGGATCAGGATCGTGCCGGAATCCCTGTCAACGAAGGCGTGTTTCAGCGAATTGGTCATCAATTCGTTGACCACCATGCCGGTCGGCAGTGCGACGTTGACCGATACGGGATAGGAATCGACCTTCAATTCAAGCCGGATCCCTTCCATCGCCGATGCATGCATGATGGAAGAGGCTACATCGCTCAGATAGACGCCCAGATCGACTTCCTCGCGCTGACCGGATTCCGACAGCAGCTTGTAGACCAACTGAATTGAATTGATCCGCCCCGCCAGCCTGTCGAACATGCCGCTTTCGTCCTGATTGCGGGCCTTGCGCGCCTCGACGCGGACGAGCGCTGTAATCATCTGGAGATTGTTTTTCACGCGGTGCTGCATTTCCAGCAAGCGCATGTCCTTTTCTCGCATCTGGACTTCGAATTCCTGCACCAGGCTGGAATCGCGGGGGGCCACATCAACCAGCGCGGCCAGCCGGAATTCCGGGTTTCCTTCATCATCGGAAATGATGCTGGAAAACAGGTCTATCAGCGATGCACTGCCGTCGGGCCGGTCGATCTGAAAAGTGCCGATCACTTCGGGCGCGGCGGTTATCGCATCACCAAGGGCGACGGGCTGGTCTCTGCCGACCGATGACCCGCGCAGGCGGCCCCATGGCTGACCTTCGATCTCGGACCGAACTTGACCTGACAGTGCTTCGAACGCCGGGTTGGCGTATATGACATGCTCGTGCGTGATCAGCGTCGATACGACGACCGCGAGCGGGATCTGTTCGAAAAAGCGTTCAAAACGATCGCGGTCCACTTCGTTCGGGACTTCCACTTCCTCAATCTGATGGCCGAGCACCGTGGAAATTGCCGTGGTCGAAGCGGGCTGCAGCGGCAAACTTGCGGCAAACATCAAGCGGGTGAGGGCGGGCAGCGATTTTACCCCGGCTTTGTCCATAATGATGGCGCGGTGGCTTTCGACGGTCCGTTGGCTGAGCTTGAGGTCGGTCGCGATGTTCTTGTTCGGATACCCCTCCATGATGAGGTCAAGAATCTGCCTCTGCCGTTTGGTGAGCTGACCAAGGAATTTTGCAGCGTCGGCGCGAAGGTGATCAAGCGTCGGATTGTCGGGACTTGGTGCAAGCGCCCTGGCGATCGCCTCCAGTATATCTTTGTCGCTGGCCGGCTTTTCAATAAAGTCGCACGCACCAGCCTTCATGGCTTCGACAGCAATGGCCACGCTGCCCGAGCCGGTGATCATTATCACTGGAACCAGATTTCCTGCGGCCCGTAATCGGTGAAGTGTCTCCACGCCGGAAATCCCCGGCAAGCTTACATCCAGCAGCACGCAAATGGCCTGATTGCCGCAATCGGCACCAAACAGGTCTTCGCCACTGCCGAACGCCATCGCCTGGTATCCGGCATCTTCAAGTACGATCACAAATCCTGCTGAAACAATTGGGTCATCATCGATGACAATGACAACTTGTTTGCGGGATTCATCAGGATTTTTGGTGATATACTGTGATTTTTTGGGCATATATTGAACTCATTAGCAAGCGATGAAATGAGTTTTTCAGCTCTTCGTAAGCGCTTGATATTTTGGCGAGCCCGCCAAAAGTTGAGTTTTTTCTCTAGTACATGGCGGTCATCAAAGCAAACGCATCCCAATTTTTAAAGAATGCGTCATGATAAAATCCGATCGAGGCGAAGTGCAGAATCTGATCATGCCTTGGGCGGTTCGTGTGGGAGGCAGTCCATGACGACTGAAGGCGCGCCGAACGAGCGCGTGCCGGGCTAGTAGATTGTTTTTGACATCTGCATCCAGCCATCCGGATCGCATGGCCGCAAAGGTCAGAATCGGACCAGCAGGCTGCCCCCACGTCATCGATCAGATCGGGAAATGCCCTGCCTGTGTCTCCACCGTGATCCAGCGCAGTTCGGTGAAGCTGTCGATGCCGGCTTTGCCGCCGAAGCGGCCATAGCCGGAGGCGCCGACGCCGCCGAAGGGCATTTGGGCTTCGTCGTGGACGGTGGGGCCGTTGACGTGGCAGATGCCGGATTTGATCTGGCGTGCCACGGTCAGGCCGCGAGCGGTGTCGCGGGTGAACACGGCGGCGGACAGGCCGTATTCGCTGTCGTTGGCCAGTTCGATGGCGTGGGCTTCGTCGCGGGCGTGGATCACGCCGACCACCGGGCCGAAGCTTTCGTCGCGGAACAGCTTCATCGCGGGGGTTACGCCATCGACCACGTGTGCGGGCATCAGCACGTTGTCGGTGGTTGCGCCGCCGTTGAGCAGGGTGGCGCCATGGGCCAGCGCGTCGTCGATCAGGCTGTGGCAGTGGGTGACGGTCTTGGCATCGACCACCGCGCCCAGCGGGGTCTTGCCCTCGCGCGGATCGCCCACCGTCATGGTGGCGACTTTGGCGCGGAATTTTTCGGCAAAGGCCTTGGCCACGGCATCGACCACGATGATCCGTTCGGTCGACATGCAGATCTGGCCCTGGTTCATGAACGCGCCGAACGCGGCGGCCTTGACCGCTTCGTCCAGATCGGCGTCTTCCAGCACGATCAGCGGCGCCTTGCCGCCCAGTTCGAGCAGGCAGGGTTTGAGGTTCTGCGCCGCGCGCACCGCGATGATCCGGCCCACCGTGGTCGATCCGGTGAAATTGATCCGCTTGACCTCGGGCGCGTCGATCAGCGCGCCGACCACGGCGCCCGCATCGGCGGGCGCGTTGGTGACGACTTGCACCACGCCATCGGGAAAGCCCGCTTCGGCAAAGGCCTCGACGATCAGGGCATGGGTGCGGGGGCAGATCTCGCTTGCCTTGAAAATGACCGCATTGCCGCAGGCCAGCGGCACCGCGATCGCGCGCACGCCAAGGATGATCGGCGCGTTCCACGGCGCGATGCCCAGGATCACGCCGACCGGTTCGCGCAGCGCCATGGCCAGGCACCCCGGCTTGTCCGACGGGATCACTTCGCCCGCGATCTGCGTGGTCAGCGCGGCGGCTTCGCGCACCATCGATGCGGCCAGGCCCAGGTTGAACAGCGCCCAGCCTGCGGTGGCGCCGATTTCGCCCTGCATCGCGGCGACGAAATCGTCCTTGCGCGCTTCCAGCGCGGCGGCGGCCTGCATCAGCACGGCGCGCCGACCGTTGGGGCCGATGGCCGCCCAGGCCGGTTGCGCCGCCGCCGCGCGCGCAGCCAGCGCGGGCATGTCGGCGGCCTGCATCGCGGGCGCAGACGAGGCAACAGCCCCGGTGATCGGGTTCAGACGGGTGAATTCCATGGCAAACGCTCTCCCGGACAGGCAATTATTGATATGCATTATAGCATAATGCGGCGCTCTGCAAACGGTCCCCCGCAAATCTGCGGCGATCGGTCGCAGATTAACCCTGGCTGCATTCGCGCTTCCAGCAGCGTTCAGGTTGGAAAGCCTAATTCAACACTCATGGAAACGAATCGCTGCCGGGACATTTGAACCACCCCCTGGCAACGCCGACAAGGAGGCATATCATGAAGACCATCTTCAAGAAGGCCGTGCTCGGCACCGCACTTGCCGCCACGGCGGCATTGGGCATGCTGGCCGTGGCAACCCCGGCAGATGCGCGGCCCTATGGCTATCACGGCGGGTATTATCGCGGCGGCGGGTTCCCCGTTGCGGCGGGCCTGATCGGGCTGGCCGCGGGTGTGGCGATCGCCAGCAATCAGGGGCCCTATGTGGCACCGGCGCCGGTCGGATACTATGCGCCTGCGCCGGTGGCCTATGCACCGGCCCCTTGCTACGGCGCTTATCCGGGCTATCCGGGGTATTGCTATCCGGTGTCGTATTACACCAATCTCGGCTGGGGCTGGCATGATGGATACTGGTGGTACGGCGGCGCTCGTTATGCGCACCCGTTCGCCGTCGGTGGCTATCGCGGCGGTTATGGCGGCGGGTATCATGGCGGCTATGCCGCGGGCGGATACCATGGTGGCTATGCCGGTGGCGGGTATCACGGCGGCGGCGGGTATCACGGCGGTGGCGCCGCGCATGGCGGCGGCGGACATCGCTGATCGCGGCGGCTGATCAGGCGGCTTGCGCCGTCAGCCAGGTGCGAAATCGTGAAAGGGCCGGTGACACCGGCCCTTTTGCGTGCACCAGCCAATAGGCCGACCGGCTTTTCAAGGTTTGCGCAAACACTTCGACCAGCGTCCCGGCGGCCAGTTCGGGCTCGATCAGAAAGCGCGGGATCAGCGCCAGCCCGACCCCTGCGGCGGCAGCCTGGGCCATGATCATGAACTGGTCGAACCGCGCGCCGGTCAGCCGCGGCGCGGCAATGCCCTGGCCGCTGAGCCAGTCGTTCCACGCCGTCGGGCGCAGGCTTTGCAACAGCAGCGGCGCATCGATCACCTGTTCGGGGCGGGTCAGGCCATGCGCCAGCGCCCAGCCCGGCGCGGCCACGGCAACTTGTTCTTCTTCAAACAGGAAATGGTGTTCGGCATCGGGCCAGTCGGGCGCGCCGAAATGGATGGCCGCGTCAAACCCTTCGCGCGTCAGGTCGAACGGATCGATCCGCACCGGCAGGTTGACCACCAGATCGGGGTGCAGCGCGCTCAATTGCGGCAGGCGCGGCGCCAGCCAACGCATGCCGAAGGCGGGCAGGGTCGCCACGGTCAGTTCGCTGCCCCGCGCCCGCACCGCGCGCATTGCCCCGGCAATCTGGTCGAGCGCGGGCACCAGCGCGGCATGCACGTTGCGTCCGGCGGCATTGAGCACCACCCGCCGCCCGCGCCGTTCGAACAGCGCGGTGCCCGCCATTGCCTCGATCGCCGCGATCTGTCGGCTGATCGCGCTCTGGCTCAACCCCAGCCGCGCGCCGGCGGCGGAAAAGTTCTCGGTCGCGGCGGATTCGACAAAGGCCTGGATCGCCCCCATCGATGGCAGCAGGTTGCGGTCGGTCATCGAACCCTCTTGATGCAATAAACACATCAAACAATGCGTGTTTCTTGTTTTGAGATGCCTTTTTCATGCGATATTTGCAACAGCATCGTGATGACGAGGAGTTGGCGATGAGCGATGCGTTGATGGGCGTCTATAACCGGGCGCCGGTGGCTGTTGACCGGGGCGAAGGCGTGTGGCTGCACGCCCACGACGGGCAGACGTATCTCGATTGCGTCAGCGGCATCGCCACCAATGCGCTGGGCCATTGCCATCCCAAACTGGTGGCCGCGCTGCGCGATCAGGCCGAACGGCTGTGGCACGTGTCGAACATCTTTCGCATTCCGGGGCAAGAGGCGTTGGCCGAAAAGCTGACCGGCGCGTCGTTTGCCGATGTGGTGTTCTTTGCCAATTCGGGCACCGAGGCGATCGAATGCGCTATCAAGACCGCGCGCCGCCATCATGCCGCCAAAGGGCAGGGCGAACGGATCGATATCATCGGTTTTGCCGGATCGTTTCATGGCCGGACGTATGCGGCGGTCAATGCCTCGGGCAATCCGACGTATCTCGACGGGTTTGGTCCGCGTCTGCCCGGATATGTGCAGATTTCGCTCGATGACCCCGCTGCACTGGCCGCCGCGATCGCCGCGCCGACCACCGCAGCCGTGCTGATCGAGCCGGTGCAGGGCGAAGGCGGTGCGCGCGCGCTGCCGGTCGAATGGCTGCAGAACGTGCGGCGGATGGCCAGCGACGCGGGCGTGCTGGTGATCCATGACGAAGTGCAGTGCGGCATGGGCCGCACCGGGCGGCTGTTTGCGCACCAGTGGGCGCCCGGCGCTGAACCCGATATCATGGCGATTGCCAAGGCGATGGGCGGCGGGTTTCCGATGGGCGCCTGCCTTGCCACGCACGACGCGGCGGTGGGCATGGTGACCGGCACCCACGGCACCACGTTTGGCGGCAATCCGCTGGCGATGGCGGTGGGCAACGCGGCGTTCGATCTGCTGGCCGATCCGGCCCTGCTGGCGCATGCCGGGGCAATGGGTGATCGTTTTGCCGCCGGGCTGAACAAGCTGGTGGCCGCCTATCGCGACATTGCCGTCGATGTGCGCGGCAAGGGGCTACTGATCGGGGTGAAGCTGCTGGTCAACAACCGCGAGATGATGACGACCGCGCGCGAGCATGCCTTGCTGGTGGCGGGCGGCGGCGACAACTGCATTCGCCTGTTGCCCCCGTTGACGATCACCGCGCAAGAAGTCGATATGGCGATCGACCGGCTGGCCATGGCATTCGCGACGACGCGCGGGCGCATGGCGCAGGCGGCCTGAAGGAAACCCGTGATGGCGCACCTGCTGCAATCGTTCGATCCGGCCACCGGTGATCCGGTGTGGCAGGGCCCCGTCGCCGATGCGGCGATGGCCGCCGCGGCGGTGGCGCGTGCGCGGGCCGCAGCGCCCGGCTGGGCGCGGCGGCCGCTGGATGAACGCGTGGCCCTGGCGCAGGCCTATGGCGCAGTGCTTGATGCGCGGCGCGAAGACCTAGCCCGGCTGATCGCGCGCGAAACCGGCAAATTGCTGTGGGAAGCGCGCACCGAAGTGACCGCGATGATCGGCAAAGTCGACATCTCGATCCGTGCGCAGGCCGAACGCACCGGCACCAGCGACAGCGCGCAGCCGTTTGGCCGCGCCGTGCTGCGCCACCATCCGCATGGCGTGATGGCGGTGCTGGGGCCATACAATTTTCCCGGCCATCTGCCCAACGGGCATATCGTCCCGGCGCTGATCGCGGGCAACACGGTGGTGTTCAAGCCGTCCGAGCTGACCCCTGGCGTGGGCGCGGCGATGGTCGATGCCTGGCACGCGGCGGGATTGCCCGGTGATGTCCTGCAGATCCTGCAGGGCGGGCGCGATACCGGCGCGGCACTGATCGAACAGGATATCGATGGCCTGTTGTTCACCGGTTCGGCCAATGCCGGGCGCCATTTTCGCCGCGCGTTTGTCGATCGGCCCGGGGTGATCCTGGCGCTCGAACTGGGCGGCAACAATCCGCTGGTGGCGTGGGACGATGCCACCGATCCGGCGATATTGGCCAATCTGGTGGTCCATTCGGCGTTTGTCACCACGGGACAGCGCTGTTCGTGCGCGCGCCGGCTGATCGTTCCCGAAGGGACGGCGGGTGATGCGCTGATCGCGGCGCTGGTCGACCTGTCGGCGCGCCTGCCGATCGGCGCGGGCGACGACAATGCCTTCATGGGCCCGCTGATCTCGCCGCGGGCGGCGGACGGCGCGCGACATGCGCTGGCCGGGTTGGTCGCGGCGGGGGCCCGGGTGTTGCTCGATCGCAGCAGCGTGGCCGATCGGCCAGAAGCGTTCTTTGGCCCGGTGCTGCTCGAAGCAACAGGCGTTGCCCTGCCCGATGCCGAAATATTTGCCCCGGTGCTGTCGATCGTGCGCGTGCCCGATTTCACCGCTGCGATTGCTGCGGCGAATGCGACCGCGTTCGGGCTGAGCGCCGGGTTGCTGGCCGGCGATCCCGCGTTGTGGGAGCGGTTTGTGAGTGAAGTGCGCGCGGGCGTGGTCAACTGGAACAGGCCGACCACCGGCGCGGCCTCGGCTGCGCCGTTTGGCGGGTTGGGCGAATCCGGCAACCATCGCCCCAGCGCCTATTATGCCGCCGACTATTGCGCCTATCCGGTCGCCAGTTTCGAGGCGCCGGTGCTGGCGCCGGTGCCGGTTCCGGGCCTCGGCTAAGCACCTTGGCGAGGTCGGCGCATGCCTTGTCGGCCCGGGCATGAATTAACCATATTTGGTAAAGGATTGCTCGACCCCCTGTGGCAAGACGGTGCCTTGCGAGGGGTGATTTGGTGAATGCGGTCAAACGTTTGCGTGCCGGGCGCGCGACCGTGTGAATAATGAAAATCATCTCCCGCCAGGAAAGAATCGTAAATCGGGCTATCTGGACCTCCAGCTTGCAAAAATTGGCATCAGAAGATGCCGAGCCGAACCATGTCGCTGGTGCTGTGGGAGAACTTTGTTGGCACATTCCAATTCAGGCCGGGAAATCGAGCGCCTGGCGACGTTGTATGATTACCGTATTCTCGACAGCGATTTCGATCAGCAATTCAACAACCTGACCGAAATTGCCAGTGCCCATTTCGGCATGCCGATTGCGCTGGTTTCGCTGATCGATGCCGATCGCCAGTGGTTCAAGGCGATGGTCGGGCTCGATGTCCGGCAGACCCCGCGCCGGATTGCCTTTTGTTCGCACACGATCGCCAATGCGGGCCAGGTCATGGTGGTCGAAGACGCCTATGGCGATCCCCGGTTTGACGCCAATCCGCTGGTGACCGGCGCGCCGCATATCCGGTTCTATGCCGGCGCGCCGATTGTGGCCGAGGATGGCGCGGCGCTGGGCACGGTCTGTGTGATCGACCGCGTGCCGCGCCAGTTTACCGGGGCGGATTGCGCGATGTTGCAGCGGCTGGCCGAAAATGCCCGGTCGCTGATGGAATTGCACCGCCGCAACAGCCTGTTGCGCGAAGCGGCACGATCGGATTCGCTGACCGGTCTGCTCAACCGGCGGGGATTGGAAAAGGCCATCGAACATGTCCTGGCCGCCGCGCTGGCAGGCAAGACGTGCGGCCTGCTCTATCTCGATCTCGATCGCTTCAAACATATCAACGACACGCATGGCCATGACGCGGGCGATCAGGTGCTGAAGGAAGTGGCCCGCCGGTTGCAATCGGTCGTGCGCCAGACCGATCTGGTGGCACGCATCGGCGGCGATGAATTCGTGGTCCTGCTGGCGCATCCGGTCGATCATGGCGCGCTTGGCCAGGTCGCGTCGCGCGTCCTGGCAGTCTGCGGGCGGCCGATCACGATCGATGGCACGGTCATCGAGCCAGGCCTGTCGATCGGCGGCGCGCTGGCGCCGCGTGACGCGGTGGTGGCCGATGATCTGCTGCGAGAGGCCGATCGTGCGCTCTATATCGCCAAACGTGGTGGGCGCGGGCGCGTGGCGATCGCAGGCCCGCGCGTGGTCGGCCCGGTTGACCGGGCCGCCGCTCGCGAAAGCGAACTGGAACAGGCCATCGACCGCGACGAGCTGTTTCTGGAATGGCAATCGTGCCACGATCTGCCATCGGGCCGGGTGCTCGGGTATGAAGCGCTGGTGCGCTGGCGCCATCCGCAGGCTGGCGTGATCGCGCCGGTCAATTTCGTGCCACTGGCCGAGGCCTGCGGTCTGTCCGGTCGGCTCGACGCCTGGGTGCTCTTCAACGCGTGCCGACAAGGCGCGACCGCGCCTGCCGGACAGCGTCTTTCGGTCAACATGTCGGCGTTGTCGATCACCAGCGGGCTGGTCGTGCCGATGGTACGCTCGGCGCTCGACCGCAGCGGGCTCGATCCCCGCCGGCTAGTGCTGGAAATCACCGAAAGCGCCGCGATCGGCAACGAGGACAAGGCGCTCGAACACATGCGCCAGCTCAAGGCGCTGGGCATAAAGCTGGCGCTTGACGATTTCGGCACCGGCTATGCCTCGCTTGCCTATCTGCAGCGCTATCCGATCGATCTGGTCAAGCTCGATCAGAAATTCGTCGCCGGGTTGGCCACCGACCCGCGTGCGCAGCGGTTGACACAAGGGATCATCCACCTGGCCCGCCTGCTCGATATCGCGGTGATTGCCGAAGGGATCGAAACCACGACGCAGGCCGATCTGTTGCGCAAGAATGGCTGCCGCATGGGGCAGGGCTATCTCTGGGCGCGCCCGTCGGTGCTGCCCTGGGTCGAACCGCCGCCGGCTGGCGGGTAAACCGCACGGTCAGGCCAGCCGCCGCATCGCCTGCGCGGGCTGACCAA
Organism: Novosphingobium sp. FSW06-99; assembly: GCF_001519065.1. Lineage (GTDB taxonomy): Bacteria > Pseudomonadota > Alphaproteobacteria > Sphingomonadales > Sphingomonadaceae > Novosphingobium. The sequence goes on along the minus strand of NZ_KQ954253.1, from coordinate 280,646 downwards.
ACGCGCGGACAAACGCGCGGCGCATGCGTTCGGGGTCATGAAATCCGGTGTCGCCGGCAATCGCCTCGATCGGAGTGGTGGAATTCTCCACGCGTTCGCGCGCAACCTCAAGGCGCAATCGTTCGACCGCGCGGGCCGGGCTGACCCCGATCGCGCGCGTGAACGCGCGGGTAAACGTGCGCGGGCTCATCCCCGCGCGTTCGGCCAACACTTCGATGGTCAGCCGTTGCGTCAGATTGGCGCGGATCCAGTCGAGCAGCGGGGCAAAGATATCGCCCGATGCAGCCAGTTCGGCCAGCGCCGAGAATTGCGACTGACCACCGGGGCGACGATAATAGACCACCATTTCGCGCGCCACCGCGCGCGCCACGTCTTCGCCCAGATCTTCGGCGACCAGCGCCAGCGACAGATCGATCCCCGCGCTGATTCCCGCCGATGTCCACACCGTACCGTCGCGTACATGGATGCGATCGGGCGTGACGGTGATCGCCGGGAACCGCCGCGCCAACTGTTCGGCGCGGCGCCAGTGGGTGGTCGCCTGGCGCCCGTCGAGCAGGCCCGCCGCCGCCAGCAGAAAGGCGCCCGAACAGACGCTGCACATCCGGCGCACGCGTGGGGCCACTTCGCGCAAAAAGGTGATCGTTGCGGCATCGTCCATTGCGGTGCGGCTGCCGTTGCCGCCGACCACCACCAAAGTATCCAACGGACCGGCCTGCGTGGCGGGCACGGTGTCGAACACGATCCCCGATGAACTCGCCACCGTGCCGCCGCGCTGCGACAGCACGACCAGTCGACAGGCGTTGTCGGCCATCCGTCCGGCAATTTCGAAACAGGCAATCGGCCCTGCGGCATCCATGATCTGGAATTCGGGAAAGACGAAAATGCCAATGGTGCGGGTCATGGCCAAAAATGAGGGATCATTGTCCTTTCGTCAATGCTGATTTGCGGCAAGCATGGTGGCACAGGCCAAAGGAGGATTGCCATGACCCAGACCCCGTTTCGCATCGTGTTCGCCGTGTTTCCTGGCATGACCCAGCTCGATTTTACCGGCCCGCACCAGTTTCTGTCGCGCGTGCCGCATAGCGCAACGCTGGTTGCCAGCCGCGATGGTGGTGCGGTACCGTCCGAAGGGCTGGTGTTTGCCGACACGCTGCGGCTGGCCGATATCGACGCCTGCGATCTGATCTGCGTGCCCGGCGGGGTCAGTGCCGTGTCCGTCGCGCGCGACCCGGCGTTTGTGGGCGAAGTGCGGCGGCTGGCGCTGGGTGCGCGTTATGTCACGTCGGTGTGCACCGGGTCGTTGATACTGGGCGCGGCGGGGTTGCTGGTCGGGCGCCGGGCGGCGTGCCACTGGGCCTGGCGGCACCTGCTGCCACTGTTCGGCGCACAGATCGACACGGGCCGGGTGGTCCGCGATGGCAATCTGATCACTGGCGGCGGGGTTACGGCAGGCATTGATTTTGCGCTGACCGTGCTGGCGGAAATTGGCGGGGCAGAGCTGGCCCAGACGGTGCAACTGGGGCTGGAATATGCGCCCGCGCCGCCGTTCAACGCGGGATCGCCCGACACCGCACCTGCCGAAGTGCTGGCGCGCTATCAGGCGGCGATGGCGCCGCTGATGCCTGCGCGCGAGGCTGATGCCCGTGCCGCCGCGGCGCTGCATGATTTTCGCTGACGTTTGTTGAGGGCTGTTGTAACCATGCCGGTGCGTACGACGAATACGCAGGGGTGAATGCGGATGCGGCATGATGATGATCGCTTGCGGGCTTTGATGCTTGCAGGTCTGGCGGGTGACGGTACTGCGCATGCAGCGCTGTTGCGCGCCCTTCTGACGCCGCTGCGCAGCTTTTTCCGTCGCCGCCTTGGCGGGCGCGACGATGATGTCGAGGACCTAGTGCAGGAAACGCTGATCGCCGTGCACCAACGTCGTGCCACTTATGATCCCGCCCGCCCGCTGGGCGCGTGGGTCTATGCGATTGCGCGCTATAAATTGATCGATCGCTATCGCCGGTCGGGGCGCACCACCGCGCTCGACGACTTGCCCGAACTGGCCGATGAATTCGCCTTTGACGAAGCGAGCGATGCGCGATCCGATGTCGATCGGCTGCTCGACACGATCCCCGAAAAGCAGGCCGCCGTGTTGCGCGCGACGCGGCTGGAGGGGTTGAGCACCGCCGAGGCCGCCGAACGCCTGGGCATCGGCGAATCCGATGTGAAAGTATCGGCGCATCGCGGGTTGAAGGCGCTGGCGGCGCGGGTCAAGGACGGCTGGCGATGAACAGCGAAGATCTGATTGCCTCGCTCTCGCTCGATATTCAGCCCGTACCGCGCCATGCGCTGCGCCGTCGGCTGGGGCTGGGCCTGGTGGCGGGCGGCCTGGTCACGCTGGCGGTAGTGGGCATCTGGCTTGGCGTTCGTCCCGATCTGATGCCCGCGATGCATGGCTTCACGTTCTGGCTGAAATGGACTTACACGATCAGCCTGGCAATCTGTGCCACGGCAGCGGCGTCGCGGCTGGCGCGGCCCGATGGGCGGGTCGGTGGCTGGCTGTGGCTGATGGTGCTTCCGGTGCTGGGGCTGGCGGTGATCGCCGGACTGGAAATGGCCGCGACGCCAAGCGCCGGGTGGCTGGCGATGTGGCTGGGCGCCAGTTGGCGGGTGTGTTCGCGCAACGTATTCCTGCTGGCACTGCCGATCTTTGTCGGGCTGTTGTGGTCATACCGGCGGCTGGCCCCGACCCAACTGGCGCTCGCCGGGGCGACCGCGGGCATGGCTGCGGGGGCCTGGGGGGCAACGCTCTATTGCCTGCACTGCCCCGAAACCTCGGCGCTGTTCGTGCTGACATGGTATACGCTGGGCATGCTGGGCGCCGCGCTGGTCGGGCGGGTGCTGGGGCCGCGCCTGCTGCGCTGGTAAAAGGCTGTTTCGAAAGTGCCACCCACCGCCCCGCACCCCCGGCCCATCCATCCACAGGGTACCTTGAATGGGCGGATGGGCCGGGGGTGCGGGGCGGTGGGTGGCACAAAGTCGCGGAAGGGCGACTTTCGAAACAGACTCTAGGCGCTCAGGCGAATTCGGCCACCAGGCTTTCGCCCAGCCAGCGGCCCAGCACGGTGCCCGCGCGGGTTACCGCTTCGGCGTCATCGCTTTGCGCGGCAAGTTCGGCGCAAATCGCGGCAAAGCTGCCGCCTGCCAGCGAGCGTTCCAGTATCAGCAATTCGGTCGGGTCGGCACGGCGCATCACCGGCTCGAAGCCCTGTCGCCAAACCAGTACGGTGCCGGGCGCGGCGGTGGCCTGGGGCACGTCCTGATCCCTGGCCAGCGCCGGCCACAGCGCATCGGCATTGGTGGCAATCGGCACCAGCAGCAGCGAGGGGACCGGGCGGATGGCCGCGGTGTCCCAATCGACATCGGCCAGCGCCGCGGCCGTGACGGGCAGGGCATCGGCAGCAACGAACGCTTCGCCGATCGCCCGGTCGATGGCCGCCAGATCGGCGGCGACGGCGTCGCTGGCGCGCAGATCGTCGGGAAAGCCCGTGCCATAGGCGTCGATGGTCCAGTTGGACGGCGGATGCGCATCGATATGGCGCGCGGCGGCCATTTCGAACGCGTCCTCGCCCAGCCAAGCCGCCGCGCGCGGATGGATTTCGCGCAAAGCCTCGACCAGCGCGACGCGGTAGTTGTTCTGGTAGACGACCAGACCGGGGCCGACCCCCATCGGCGCTGCAATCATGCGCGCGCGGTCTTCGTCGGGTTCGATCAGCCAGTCGCAGAAACGCTGTTGCAGCGCGGCCAGCGGCAGATCCCCGCTCATGCCAACACCGCACAGGCGGCCTGGCGCGCCAGCATCAGTTCGTCGGCCAATGCGTCGAGCGCAGGGATATTGCCGTCGCGCTCGATCATTGTCGGCAATGGGCCGGTGCGCCGGATAACTTCGGTATAGAGTGCCCAGACAGCCGGATCGACCGGTGCATCGTGGGTATCGATCAGGCCGTGTTCGCCCTGGCTGTGCCCGGCCAGATGGATCTGGCCGACCGCATCGAGCGGCAGGCCATCGAGCCAGCCGTGCGGATCAAGCCCGTGGTTGGTCGCGCTCACGAAAATGTTGTTTACATCAAGCAGCAGCCCGCAACCGGTGCGGCGGACCATTTCGCTCAGGAATTCCCATTCGGGCATGGTACCGGCAAAGGCGATATAGCTCGACGGGTTCTCGAACAGCATTGGGCGTTGCAGATGGCTTTGTGCGCGATCGATCGCGCGGCATACGGTATCGAGCGCCGGCTCGGTCAGTGGCACGGGCAACAGATCGTGCGAATTGAACCCGCCGATCCCGGTCCAGCACAGATGGTCGGACACCACTGCCGGTTCGATCCGATCAACCAGCGCCTTGAGTCGGTCGAGATAGTCGTCGCTGCGGGTTTCCGCCGATCCCACCGACAACGATACGCCGTGCAGCGCCACCGGATAATGGGCCCGCGCGCGCATCAGGGTATCGATCGGGCGACCGCCCGCGACCATGAAATTTTCTGAAATGACTTCGACAAAGTCCACCGGGGCCTCGCCCGCGACATAATGGGCATAGTGCGGTCGGCGCATGCCGAGGCCAAAACCGGAAAGGCGCGTGGTCATGGACAGATCACCAGATCGCAGACAGGGCGATGGCCGCGCCCGGGGGTGGCGCGGCCATCGGACAGGCGCTTACTTCGGTTCGGTCAGGCTGCCACCTTCGGCGGCGCACTGGCCCTTGCTTTCGGCCTTGAAGCCCTGGCCCTTGCAACTGTTCTGGCCCTTGCAGCTGTTCTTGGCGGTGGCACAGTCGGACGTGCCCTTGCAGCTGTTGACGCCGTAACAATGCACGACATCGACCGGCTTTGCTTCGTCGGCCATAGCGGGGGCGGGCATTGCAGCAAGCGCGGCGGCAAACAGCGCGGCCTGGCTGGCAAGTGCAAGAGCGGCGGGTGCGAAACGCGAAACGGGCTTGGTCATCGAACAAAACTCCTCATTGTGCCCTCGTGGCACCCTGCATTTCGCCCCGGGGCACGACAAAGTTACACCCGATCCGAAAAATTGCCGCGCGCGATTTTTGCAGCACTTTTGCGCACCGGGCGTAACCGATATGCCGATGCGTGCGAAATGGTTGGCAGGGAGGGCACACCGGCCTCTCTGATCCAGACCATCACCAGGAGATACCCGATGAAACTTGCCCCCGCCGCTTTCGCTGCCAGCCTTGCGCTGGGACTCGCCGCTGGCGCCGCGCACGCCGCCGATGCCAAACCGGCCATGGAAAAGTGCTATGGCGTGGCCCACGCCGGCCAGAACGATTGCGCCGCCGGCCCTGGCACCTCGTGCGCCGGAACGCAGAAGACCGATTTTCAGGGCAATTCGTGGAAACTGGTCAAGGCCGGTACATGCACCACGATCAAGACCCCCAAAGGCAACGGCTCGTTGACCCCGCGCGAGCATTGATGCGCGGCGGATCGGATGTTCACGCCCGGTTCAATGCACTGATTGCATCTGTCACAGACCGTTGGCATGCAAATGCCACGGTTTGACAGGGCAGGGAGTTGCTTGACGATGACGCGTAGACACCTTTCCATTGTTGCGGTCGGGCTTGGCGCCGCGCTGGCGGTTGCGGCCCCGGCCTTTGCAGAACCGGGGCCTGAGGGCAATCACGGCGGCAATCACGGTGGCGGTCGTGCCGCTGCCCCGATGCACCCGGCCGAACCTGAACGCGGTCCGCAGGGCTATCAGCGGATCGAACGCCCGGCGGCGGTCGCGGCGCGGCCGCAACAGTTTGACCGGCAGGCCTACAACCACAATTTCAATGCCGATCATGGCTATCACATCGGGCCCTATCATGCCCCGCGCGGCTTTGCCTATCGCCGCTGGAGCTATGGCCAGGTGCTGCCGCGCATCTATTGGGGGCAGCAATACTGGCTATCCGATTACTGGCTGTTCGGCCTCGATGTGCCGCCGGTCGGGTTTGAATGGGTGCGCTTTGGCCCCGACGCGCTGTTGATCGACACCAACAGCGGTGAAGTGATCCAGGTCGTCTACGGACGCTTTCTCTGATCGATCGCGATGCGGGGGGGGCTGGTGCGCCCCCGCATTGTCTGACTATGCGGCGGCCTGCCGCAACCGATCCGCGATGCTGTCGAGCCGGGCGATCAGGTCGGGCAATTGGCGCAAGCTTTCGGCATCATCACCGGTTGCAGCCAGCATGTCTTGCGGCACGCAGACCAGGTCTGCGGCAACCGTGTGTCCATGCGGTGAAAGCCGGATACGCACCACGCGCTCATCGGCGCTGTCGCGACGTCGTTCGACCAGGCCTGCAGCCTCCATGCGTTTGAGCAGCGGGGTCAGCGTGTTCGATTCCAGGAACAGCAGATCGCACAATTCGCCCACACTGCGATCATCGCCTTCGCGCAGGGCCACCAGCACGAGATATTGCGGGTAAGTCAGCCCCCAGCGGTCGAGCACCTGTTTGTACAGCCGGTTGAAGGCAAGCCCTGCGGCATAGATCGAAAAGCACACGAACGGCGCAAATGGCGCATCGCGGCTGTGCTGGGGGTGCGAGGTGGACGGACTGGACATACCATCAATATACATCGTGCGCGATAAAATCGCAAGGGATTGACCTGGGTGCCGAATCGGTGCATATCAATCGTGCACGAGAAAATCGTGCTCGATAAAATTTGCCCCCCCGCAAACGAAGGAAGCCCGTCATGTCGGTCAACCCCATCTATACCACGTCTGCCATCGCCACCGGCGGTCGCGACGGCCATGCCCGTACGCTCGACGACACGTTCAAGGTTACGCTGGCCCTGCCCAAGGAAATGGGCGGCAACGGTGCGGGCAACAATCCCGAGCAACTGTTCGCGGCGGGCTATGCAGCCTGCTTCATCGGCGCGCTGAAGGCGGCCGCCGCGGGCGACAAGACGCTGGCCCGGGTTCCGTCCGACGTTTCGGTAACTTCGACGGTCGGCATCGGGCCGCGCGCCGAGGGCGGATTTGGCCTGACTGTCGGGCTGGCTGTCAGCCTGCCGGGTGTCGAGGCTGCTGCTGCCGAGGCGCTGGTCGCCGCCGCGCACCAGATCTGCCCCTACAGCAACGCCACGCGCGGCAATATCGATGTGGCGCTGACGGTCGCCTGATCGCCATCGGCCCCTTTGCGCGCCGCCGCGCACCCGGCTAAGGGCAAGGCGACAATCGCGCAAAAGGGGCCTTCGGTGACTGCTCATTTCGTTCGCTGGCTCGGCCGTTTGCCGGTGCAAGTGCTGATTGCGATCATCGCCGGTGTGCTGGTTGGCGCGTTTGCCCCGCACATCGGCGAATCGTTGCGGCCATTGGGCGACATGTTCGTCAAACTGGTGCGGATGGTAATCGCGCCGGTTATTTTCGTTTCGATCGTGACGGGCATTGCCGGCATGCGCGATCTGGGTGCGCTGGGCCGGGTGGCGGCCCGCGCGCTGGGCTATTTTGCGCTGATGTCGGGCTTTGCGCTCGCGCTCGGGCTGGTGGTGGCCAATGTGGTGCGCCCCGGCGCGGGGTTTGCCATTGCACCGGGCGCGCTCGATGGCGGCAAAGTGGCCGATTATGTGGCCAAGGCGCATGATGCGACGCTGAACGGGTTTTTCCTTGGGCTGATCCCCGACACGCTGCTGTCATCGCAGACCGAGGGCAATATCCTGCAAGTGCTGGTGGTTGCGGTGCTGTTCGGAATCGCGCTGGCCACCGTGCCGGGCGGCGGCGAGCGGCTGCTCGGCCTGTTCGAGGATCTGGGTGCGGTGCTGTTCCGCCTGGTGGCGATCCTGATGCGCGCGGCGCCGATCGGCGCATTTGGTGCGATGGCGTTTACGGTGGGCAAGTTCGGCGTTGCCGCGCTGGCCCAACTCGCGCTGCTGGTCGCGACGTTTTATCTGACGTCGGTGCTGTTCGTGTTCGGCGTGCTGGGGGTGGTGGGGTGGCTGGGCGGGTTTTCGGTGCTGCGGCTGGCGCGCTATCTGACGCAGGAACTGTTGCTGGTGCTTGGCACCTCGTCCTCGGAAAGCGCGCTGCCCGGTCTGATGCAGAAAATGGAAGCCGCCGGGGTGCCGCGCGCGATTGTCGGCGTGGTGGTGCCCACCGGCTACAGCTTCAACCTCGATGGCACCAATATCTATATGACACTGGCTGCGCTGTTCATCGCGCAGGCATGCAAGGTGGAGCTGACGATGGGGCAGCAAGTGCTGCTGCTGGGCGTCGCGATGCTGTCATCAAAAGGTGCGGCGGGGGTGACCGGCGCGGGGTTCATCACGCTGGCGGCCACGCTGGCGATCGTGCCTTCGGTGCCGATCGCCGGGATGACGCTGATCCTGGGGGTCGACCGGTTCATGTCGGAATGCCGCAGCCTGACCAATTTCATGGGCAATGCGGTCGCCACGCTGGTCATTGCGCGTTGGGAAGGCACGCTCGATCGCAACAAGCTGTCCGCAGCGCTGGGAGGATAGACGATGTGTGAACTCATGGGATTGAGCGCGTCGGCGCCCGTCGATGTGACGATGTCGTTCGGACGGCTGGCCGCGCATGGCGGCAAGGGTGCCAACGCCGATGGCTGGGGCATTGCGTATCTGGCGGGTGATGACGCGCAGATCTGGCGCGATCCCCATGCGGCTGCCGACAGTCCGTTCGCGCGGTTTCTGACCACCGAGCCGGTGACTAGCAACACCGTGATCGCGCATGTGCGGCGGGCCACGGCGGGCGGAATTGCGCTGGCCAACACGCAACCGTTCCTGCGCGAACTGTTCGGGCGCGTGCATGTCTTTGCACACAACGGCAGTTTTGCCAAAATCGGCGCGCTAGCGTCCACCTCGTGGTTTCGTCCGCTGGGGGAAACCGATTCCGAAATCGGGTTTTGCCGGATGCTGGCGCAGATCGCGGGTGAGGGCGATGATGTGCTGGCGGCGCGGCGGGTGTTTTCCGACACCGCGCATCGCCTGTCGGCGCTGGGTCATGCCAATCTGCTCTATGCCTCGGGCGACCGGTTGCTGGTGCATAGCGATCTGCGCAGCATGGGCCCCGCTGCCGCGCCCGAACCCGGTCTGTGGGTGGTGCAGCGGCATTTCGATCACACCGGGCCGGACCCGCAATCCGATGGCATCATCGGCGTCCAGGGATCGCACATGGTGGTGACCGTGGTGGCCAGCGTGCCGCTGACCGACGAGGCCTGGCGGCCGCTGCCGCGCGGCACCGTGCTGGAAATCGACCAGGGCGCGATCGTCTATGAAGGGCTGGCAGGCGCCGATTTGGGCTGAGGCGCGCGCGGGTCGGCAAACCCTGGCCCGGGCCGCACGCTGACGTCGCGTGCCTCGACCACATCGCCGCAATGCGAACATGTCGTCACCGGCACGAAATCATGGTCGCAGGTCTTGTGCCGGTGGATCAGCGGTGCGCCGCGCCCGTCGCCCAGATGGCGGTTGCCCCAGTTGGCCAGACCCAGCACCACCGGATAGAAATCGATCCCCGCCGGGGTCAGCCGATATTCGAAGCGTTCGGGACCGGTCTGATAGGTCCGCCGTTCCAGCACGCCTGCGTCAGTCAACCCTTTCAGCCGGTCGGCCAGCAAGGCGCGCGACAGGCCCAGCCGCGCCTGGAACGCATCGAACCGCCGCACACCCAGGAAACAGTCGCGCAGGATCATCAGCGTCCAGCGATCGCCGAACACCGCCAGCGTGCGCGCGACCGAGCAAGGCTGAGCGCCCAGTTCATCCCATTTCATGGTCCGGCAATCTCCAGCTTGACTCGGTACAATTTTGATACTTAATGTCAGTACAGAAAATGTACTGACAGAATTTGCGGAGAGCAAGCCCGATGGACACCCCAACGACAAAACCGGTCTGCCTGGTGATCGGCGCGGGTGCGGGGGTGGGGCAGGCGATCGCACGCGCCTTTGCCGCAGCCGGGCACCCGGTCTGTGTCACCCGTCGCGCACGCAACATCGATCAGCTCGACGCGCTGGTGACCGAAATTCACGCCAGCGGGGGAACCGCGCATGCATTTGGCGTCGATGCGCGGTCCGAGGTGGAAACGGTGGCGCTGTTCGACCGGATCGAGCAGGATATCGGCCCGATCGGGGTGGTGGTGTTCAACATCGGTGCCAATGTGCAATTCGGCATTCGCGAAACCACCGCGCGGGTGTTCACCAAAGTGTGGGAAATGGCGTGTTTCGCGGGGTTTCTGGCCGGGCGCGAGGCGGCGCGGGTGATGGTGCCGCGCGGCGCGGGCACGGTCCTGTTCACCGGCGCCACTGCCAGCACGCGCGGTCGCGAAGGCTTTGCCGCGTTTGCCGCCGCCAAACATGGCCTGCGCGCGCTGGCGCAGTCGATGGCGCGCGAACTGGGGCCCCAGGGTGTGCACGTTGCGCATGTGATCTGCGACGGGGCGATCGACGGCGTGTTCATCCGCGAGCGGGTGGGCGATACCACCGACTTGTTGCGCGACGATGCGATTCTCAAACCCGATGACATCGCGCAGGCCTATCTCTGGCTGCACCAGCAGCCTCGATCGACCTGGAGCCACGAAATCGACTTGCGCCCCTGGCGCGAACAATGGTGACCCGGATGACCCGACCGCTGATCGAGCTGGTGTTCGATTTCGCCAGCCCCAACGCCTATCTCTTGTGGCAGGTGCTGCCCGATCTGGCACAGCGTCATGATGCCGATCTGCGGCTGGTGCCATGCCTGTTGGGCGGTCTGTTCAAGCTGACCGGCAATCAGGCGCCGATGAACGCCTTTGCCGGGATCAAGGGCAAGCTTGAATATGAAGCGTTGGAAACACGGCGGTTCATCGCCTGCCACGGGCTGACCCGGTTTTCGATGAACCCGCATTTTCCGATCAACACGCTGATGCTGATGCGCGGCCTTGTCGCGGCACGCCATCGCGGGGAAGATGTCGCCTATGTCGCCGCAGGGCTGGCCGGGATGTGGGAAGACGGGCGCAAGATGGACGATCCGGCGACCTTCGTCGCGGTGCTCGATGCGGCAGGGCTCGATGGCGCGGCCCTGCTGGCGGCGACGCAGGACGCGGGGATCAAGGCCGAATTGCTGGCCGCCACCGAAGCTGCCGCAGCACGCGGCGCATTCGGTATCCCCACCGTGTTTGTCGATGGCGAGATCTATTTCGGCAAGGAACGGCTGGCCCAGATCGAGGCGCAACTCGCCGCTAGCCGATAGCCCGGTCCACCAGGTCGAGATCGACCGGGATCTGCCCCTCGAGCATCAGCATGGCCAGGCCATGCACCAGCGCCCAGGCCCGCACCGCCCGCACCCCGGCTTGGCCGCCATCTTCGGCCGCCAGCCGCACCGCGTTGGCCAGCAGCAATTCGCCGGGCAGCGACGTGTCGATCGGTTCGCGCGCGCAGTCAATCCCCAACGCGGGTGAGGCAAAGATCAATCGGAACAGCGCCGGATTGTCGAGCGCAAAGCGCACATAGGCGCGGCCCGTCGCCGCAAAGCCGGGCGTGCCGCCGCCGGCCGCCTGGCTGGCGGCGGCCTGTACCGTGCCAAGCTGTTTCAGCCCTTCGACCGCCAGTGCGGCCATCAGCGCGCCCTTGTCGGGAAAGTGGCGATAGACCGCCGTGGCGCTGACCCCGACGTTGCGCGCGATTTCGCGCAACGACAGCGATTCGGCATCGCGCAGCGCAAGCAGGCGCAGTCCTTCGGCGACCAGCGCCGCGCGCAGATCGCCATGGTGATAGCCGCGTTGCGCTATGTTGACAGTGTTAGCATTCTCGGTCATGATAACACTGTAAACATCGGAGGCGATCATGGGAAGTCCCATCGAGACACTGATTCGCGGCACCGTAAACCGGGGCATTGCGGCACTGGCGGATTTCAACCGCAAACGGCTGCCACCACCGCCGGGCGGAAATCCGTTCCTGACCGGTATCCACACCCCGCTGACCGAGGAACTGACGCTGACCGATCTGGCCGTCACCGGCACGATTCCCGCCGCGCTGAACGGTCGCTATCTGCGCATCGGTCCCAACCCGGCCAGTGCCGATCCGGCCTCGTATCACTGGTTCACCGGTGATGGCATGGTGCATGGCCTGGCCCTCGCCGACGGGCGGGCGCAGTGGTATCGCAACCGCTGGATCCGTTCGAACGCGGTGGCGCAGGCGCTGGGCGTGGGCGCCGCGCCGGGGCCGCGCCACGTGTTCGACACCGTCAACACCAATGTGCTGGATATCGGCGGGCGCACTTTCGCGCTGGTCGAGGCGGGCAGCTATCCGGTCGTGCTCGACCAGACGCTGGATGATCAGGCCTATGACCCGTTCGGTGGAACTTTGCGCGGCAGTTACTCGGCGCATCCGCATCGTGATCCGAAAACCGGTGAATACCATGCAATCTGTTACGAGGGACAGGACCCGGGCACCATCCGCCATGTCGTGGTCAATGCCGCAGGCCAGGTGGTCCGCGAGGAACCGGTCGCGGTGCGCCATGGCCCGATGATCCATGATTGCGCGATCACCGACCGCTTCGTGGTGATCCTCGACTTGCCGGTAACCTTCTCGATGAAGGCACATCTGGCCGGGCATGGCTTTCCCTATCGCTGGAACCCGGCGCACGTCGGGCGGATCGGGCTGATGCCGCGCCACGGCAAACAGGACGATGTGATCTGGTGCGCGATCGAGCCCGGTTTTGCGTTCCACGTTGCCAACGCCTACGATGCCGCCGATGGCACCGTGGTGATGGACGTCTGCGCCTATGCCACGATGTTCGGTGAAGGTGCGCAAGGCCCCGATGCCCACGCACGCGGGCTGGAACGCTGGACCATCGATCCACAGCGCAAGGCCGTGACGGTGACCACGCTCGATGCCGCCGCGCAGGAGTTTCCGCGCCCCGACGAACGCTGGTTCGGGCAGCCCTATCGATATGTCTGGACGATGGCGACACCGACCGAGCCCGAACAGCGCTTTATCGGGGCGAGCCACCTCTATGCCCACGATCTTGTCGCCGGCACGCGGCAAGTCCATGATTTCGGACCTGAACGCTATCCCGGCGAATTCGTGTTTGTGCCCGAAACCGCCAACGCACCCGAAGGGCACGGCTGGTTGATCGGGCTGGTGGTCGACATGGCACAGGCCACCACCGATCTGGTGATACTCGATGCGCGTCGGTTTGCCGGGCCCCCCGTCGCGGTCGTGCATGTGCCGCATCGCGTGCCGCCGGGATTTCACGGCAACTGGATTGCGCAAGGAGCCGGGCAATGAGCATGTCGGTGTGGTTGCGCCGCAAGGGCCCGGTGGTGGCGATCGAAGTTGCGGCCAATCTGGTCGCCCCGGCGCTGATCTATGCGCTGTTGCGCCCGCGGTGGGGCGATGTGCCCGCACTGCTGGCATCGTCGGCTCCGCCGGTGGTGTGGTCGCTGGTCGGTCTGGCGCGCCATCGCCGCATCGATGCGCTGTCGATGATCGTACTGGCGGGGATCGTGCTGTCGCTGGTGGCACTGGCCGGGGGCGGATCGGTGCGGTTTCTGCAACTGCGCGAACGGATGGTGACGGCGGTGATCGGCCTGGCGTTCGTCGGTTCGGCGCTGATCGGGCGGCCCCTGATCGGGCCGCTGGCACGAGCGACGGTGGCGCGCGAGTCTGCCGAGGCACTGGCTGCCTTCGATGCCCGCCGCGACGATGGAACGATGCGCCGGATGATCATGGTGATGACCTGGGTCTGGGGTCTTGGCCTGCTGGCCGATTGTGCGGTTTCGGTGATGCTGATCTTTACGCTCAGCGTTGCGCAATACCTCGTCGTCGGGCCGATCGTGGGCTATGTGACAATGGGCGGATTGACCGTCTGGACCGTGGTTTACCGCCGTTTTCATGCCCGGCGCCACGCGGCACCAGCCCCATGAAGGGATCGGACATTGCATTTCGGCACGTGATCGCCTATATCATCGGGGCTAACGTCGCCTGAGACTGGACTTTCGGCTCCTTCGCCTTCCGATCCTTATCACGACTCTTCGCTCTGCTGGCGCCTTTGCCCGCAGACCATTCTCCCTGTGTAAGGAACCGGATCATGCCAGTAGGCACCGTAAAGTTTTTCAATGCCGACAAAGGTTATGGCTTCATCGCACCCGATGATGGCACCCCTGACAATTTTGTCCACATCAGTGCGGTCGAACGCGCCGGTCTTCGCACGCTGCTCAAGGATCAGCGTCTGAAGTACGAGCTCGAAACCGATCGCCGGGGCAAGACCGCAGCAGTCAACATCGAAGCGGTTTGATCGCATGGCCAAAGAGGAGCTTTTGACCCTCGAAGGCCAGATCGACGAAATCCTGCCCGATGGTCGTTTTGGCGTGATGCTTGAAAACGACCATCGGATCATCGCCTACACGGCTGGCAAGATGCGCAAATTCCGCATCAGGTCGGTCGTGGGCGACCGGGTTCGTGTCGAAATGACCCCCTATGACCTCCAGAAGGGTCGCATCGTGTTCCGGGACAAAGGCCCCGGCGGCGGCAGCGGACCCGGCCCCCAGCGCAAACGGCGCTAGGGCACTTTATCTCACATCAGGCGCCGTCAGAGCGTCCAGGAAATTCATGTATCGTTCTATCTACCCAGCTTTCAGTACCAGTCATCTCTCGTACACGCACAAGCCAGCCATCGCCGCATCTGTCGGCACCGTCGAAACCCGCCGCAAGTCATCCGTGCTGTCAGCCCGCGAATTGCAGCGATTGATCCGGGATATGGTTGACTGATCTTCTGGTGCACATTGTGCGCCGTTCCCGCCGCGCGGGCCTAGCCGAAAGGGTCGAAATGTCTGCATCTTGCCAATTCTACCTCGATCAGGCTGCGCTCTGCGCCAAGTCGGCCGAACGTGCCACGCTTGCCAACCAGCGCGAGACTTATGTCCGCGCCGGCGCAGCGTGGCAGGCGCTTGCCGATCGCGAGATCGATATCACCATCGCGCGCGAAAAGCGCGACGCGGAAAAAGTGGCTCGACAGATCGAGCCGGACCTGGTCGCCGGGCGTCCCGACACGAATGCGCTGTTCGGGGCTGCATCCGGTGGCGAAACGCGTTAAAGACGCTGTTTAAGCGTCTGGTGCCGGGCCATGTCATGGCCCGCGCCATCCAATCCCCGTGCAGGCGTGCCACCGGTCCGACCGCGCCTGAGCCAAAAAGCACGAAGTTCAAGATTCTATGCCATTTTCCACACTTCCCCCGCTGATTTCCGAGGCACTGGCCGAACAAGGCTATGCCGCACCCACTCCGGTTCAGGCCGCGGTGCTGGCCCCTGACGCGCTAGGGCGCGATTTGCTCGTTTCGGCGCAGACCGGGTCGGGCAAGACCGTTGCGTTCGGCATTGCCATGGCCGAGGCGATCCTGGCCGCCGAAGCCGGATCGCATGGCCGCAGCCCGCTGGCGCTGGTGATTGCACCGACGCGTGAACTGGCGCTGCAGGTCAGTCGCGAGCTGATGTGGCTGTTTGCCAAGGCGCATGTGCGGATCACCACGTGTGTCGGCGGGATGGACGCGGTCAAGGAACGCCGCGCGTTGAACCATGGCACGCAGATCGTGGTCGGCACGCCGGGACGCCTGCGCGATCACCTCGAACGCGGCGCGCTCGACTTGTCGGCGCTGCGCTATGTCGTGCTGGATGAAGCCGACGAAATGCTCGATATGGGCTTTCGCGAAGATCTTGAGGAAATTCTCGAAGCCACCCCGGGCGAACGCCGCACTTTGCTGTTTTCAGCAACGATGCCGCGCCCGATCGTGGCGCTGGCCAAGCGCTATCAGCAGGACGCGCTGCGCATTTCGACCGTGGGCGATACCTCGGGCCATGGCGACATCGATTATCAGGCGGTCGCGGTGTCGCCCGCCGATATCGAAAACGCGGTGATCAACCTGCTGCGTTTTCACGAGGCGGAAACCGCGATCCTGTTCTGTGCCACGCGCGACAATGTGCGCCATCTGCACGCTTCGCTGATCGAGCGCGGGTTTGCCGCCGTGGCGCTGTCGGGCGAGCACAGTCAGAACGAGCGCAACAATGCCCTGCAGGCATTGCGCGATGGGCGTGCGCGGATTTGTGTGGCGACCGATGTGGCAGCGCGCGGGATCGACATTCCCTCGCTCAGCCTGGTCATTCACGTTGAGGTGCCGCGCGATGCCGAAGTGTTGCAGCACCGGTCGGGCCGTACCGGGCGCGCCGGGCGCAAGGGCACGGCCGTGCTGGTGGTGCCCTATCCGCGCCGTCGCCGGGTCGAAGGGATGCTGCGCGACGCGCGCGTCAATGCAACCTGGGTGCCGGTGCCATCCCCCGAAGCGATCCGCGATCGCGATCGCGAACGCCTGCTCGAAGCGCTGACCCAGCCGGTCGAGGCCAGCGACGCCGATCGCGCAGTGGCCGAACGCATTCTCGAAACGATGGCGCCAGTCGATATCGCGCTGGCCCTGGTGGTGGCGCGCAAGCGTGGCACCCCCGAACCCGAAGAGCTGATCGAGGCGTCAAAGCCCGATGCCGGGGCCCGGCCCGAACGGCGCGAAGGGTTTGACGACGTTGCCTGGTTCCGCATGGATATCGGGCGCCGCCAGAATGCCGATCCGCGCTGGATCCTGCCGCTGCTGTGCCGGCGCGGGCATATCACCCGCAACGAGATCGGGGCGATCCGCATCGGGCCCAACGAAACCTATTTCCAGGTGCCGCGCGGGGTCGAGGCCAAGTTTCGCGCCGCGCTGAAACGCACCGCAATCCCCGGTGCCGAAGACGAAAGCGGCATCACCATCGAATTTTCGCCCGAACCGCCGCAGGATCGTCCGCGCGGTGGTCGCGACAACGCGGGCCAGCCGCCACGCGGGCCACGCGGCCCGATGCGAACGGGCAAAGGCCCGCCCCGCCACCGGGGATAACCCATTTCAGCGGCGCGACCCCAACGGGTCGCGCCGTTTTCGTATCGGCCATTCGCGCATATGGCCATGCTTGACGATAATAAGCATTGCGATTATCGCCACTGCATGGGGCGCAATGTGGCCTTTCTGGCGACCGATGTGGGGCGCTTGTTCCGCAAGCGGTTCAATGTCGTCGCGCGCCAATTGGGCGTGACCGGCGCGCAATGGCGCATGCTTGCGGCAATTCGGCGCACGCCGGGCATCAACCAGGGCGCCATCGCCGCCTGGCTGGAGGTCGAGGCGATCACCGCCGGGCGCATGGTTGATCGATTGGAAAAGGCCGGTCTGGTCGAACGCCGCGATGATCCCGTCGATCGTCGGACCTGGCGGCTGTACCTGACTGCCGAGGCCGATGGCCACATGGACCGGCTGGCCGACTTTGCCGAACTGGTATTCGAAGAGGCGCTGGCCGGGTTCAGCGACCAGGACCACGCGACATTGCTGACGCTGCTCGATCGCGTGCGGGCCAATCTGTCAGAGCAAATTCCGGAAGAGGGGCAGCCGGTGGCTGCAAGCGACGTGCAGGAAAGCAAGGTCCATGGCTGAAGCCGATCCGTTTCGCGGCGAACAGGCCGGCAATGCCGCCAGCGCGGCGGCGATCGATCACCAACAGCGCACGCGCGCGCGTCGCTGGCGAGCGATCCTGATGATCATTGGCCCGTTGGTGATGATCGGGGGCGCACTGTGGTACTGGTTCGGGCGGCCGGGCGAAGTCGACACCGACAACGCCTATGTCAAACAGGACATCGTGTCGGTCGCGGCGGAAATCACCGGGCAAGTGACATCGGTGCAGGTTCGCGAAAACCAGCACGTGCACAAGGGCGATATCCTGTTCACGATCAATCCCGCCAATTTCGAGGCCGGGGTCGACCAGGCCGATGCGCAGATTGCCAGCGCGCAGGCGCGGATTACCGCATTGCAGGCCGATGTACGCGCCAACACCGTCGATATTGCCAGCGCGCGCGATGATCTTGCGCTGGCAGAGGCCAATTTCAAGCGTGGCCAGCAACTGATGGACCGTGGGTTCAACACCCGTGCCAATATGGATGAGGCATCGCATGCGGTGGCGGCGGCGCGTGACAAGGTCGCCTCGCTCGAAGCGGCGGTCACCCGGTCGCGCGCGCAACTGGCAACCGGTACCCAGGTGCCCGGCCAGAACCCCGGTGTCGCAGCGGCGAAAGCCGCGCGCGCCCGCGCCGCGCTCGATCTGGCGCGGACCGTGGTGCGCGCGCCGGCGGATGGCGTGGCGACGCAAGTCACGCGCCTGCAGATCGGGCAGATGGTGTTTCCGGGTGTGCCGATGGTTTCGGTGGTCAAGGACGAGGGCACGCGGGTCGAAGCCAATTTCAAGGAAACCGATCTGGGCCATATCCGCCCCGGTCAGCGCGCCGAACTGACGCTCGATGCCTATCCGGGGCTGGTGCTGCGCGGCCATGTCGATTCGATTGGGGCGGGCACCGGCGCCGAGTTTTCGGTGCTGCCTGCGCAGAACGCGACCGGCAACTGGGTGAAAGTGGTACAGCGCGTACCGGTGCGGATTGCCATCGACAGCCATAGCGACCGGCCGTTGATCGCCGGATTGAGCTCGGACGTCACGATCTACACCGGCAAGGACTGATCGCCATGCCGGCGATCGACGTTCCGGCACTGGTGGTCAGGAACCGCCCGTTGCTGCTGACCGGGGTGATGGCGGCGACGATCATGCAGACGCTTGATTCGACCATCGCCAATGTCGCGCTGCCGCATATGTCGGCCTCGCTTGGCGCGACGCGCGACACGATTACCTGGGTCCTGACCAGCTATGTGCTGGCTTCGGCGGTGATGCTGCCGCTGTCGGGCTGGCTGGTCGATCGGGTTGGCATCCGCACCATGATGCTGGTGTCGGTGGCGCTGTTCACGCTGGCCTCGATGCTGTGCGGGGTGGCGCAATCGATCGATCAGATGGTGATGTTCCGCATCCTGCAGGGGCTGGCGGGCGCGTTTCTGGGTCCGCTGGCGCAGACCGTGCTGCTTGATACCAGCACGCTTGCCGAACGGCCCAAGATGATGTCGATCTATACCCAGGGGGTGATGCTGGGGCCGATATCGGGACCGATCATCGGCGGCTATCTGACCGACAATCTCAACTGGCGCTGGGTGTTCTATGTCAACCTGCCGGTGGGGATCATCTGTTTTGCGCTGTTGTTGTTCAACATGCCGCACACCCCGCGTCGCGAGCGCAAGATCGATCTGCTGGGCTGGCTGCTGATTGCGACCGCGGTGTCTGCGCTGCAACTGGTGCTCGATCGCGGGCAGGATCGCGACTGGTTTTCCTCGCCCGAAATCGTCATCGAGGCGGTGCTGGCGGCATCGTGCCTGTGGATGACGGTGGTCCATCTGGCCACCGCGCGCACGCCGCTGTTTCCGATGGTGATCTTTCGCGATCGCAATTTTGTCATCGGGCTGATGTTCTTTGGCCTGATGGGGCTGGTGATGATGTCGGTGATGGCGCTGCTGCCCGGCCTGTTGCAGCAGATCTATGGCTATAGCCCACTGCAATCGGGCCTGTTGCTGGTGCCGCGCGGTATCGGCATGCTGTTATCGATGGTGCTGTTCGGGCGCTGGACAGCGCGGATCGATCCCCGTGTGCAACTGGCGACCGGGTTTGCCCTGCTCGCGCTGTCGCTGTGGCTCATGGCGCACTGGTCGGTCACCATGCCGCGTGTACCGATCATTGTCAGCGGGGTGATCCAGGGCGTGGGGCTGAGCTTTGCGTTCATACCCGCCAACATGATCGCGTTTGCGACGCTCAACCCGCGTTACCGCACGGATGCGTCGGGGCTGACCATGCTGATGCGTAATGTCGGATCGTCGGTTGGCATCGCGGGCGCCACGCTGCTGCTGGCGCGTAACGTGCAGATCAACCATGCCGAGATCGGCAGCCATGTCTCGTCTGCGCTGATGCCGTTTCCCGGCGACATGAATTCGGCATTCGCCCCGATCAGCGGGGTTGCGCTCGGCTATGCTGATGCGCTGATCAACCAGCAAGCCGCGATGATCGCCTATCTCGACGATTTTCTGGTGATGAGCCTGGCGTGTCTGGCGGTCATTCCCCTGTTGCTGCTGGTCAGGACCGGCAAGCGCCCGGCTGGCGTCGATGTGGCTGCCGTCGCCGCAGAAAGCGCGCACTGACGGGATCTATCACTTCGTGATGCCCGGCACGAATTCGAGCTGAATGGCTTTGTAGTCCGACAGCGAACGGTCGGGCGCGCGCACGCCGTCGGGCAGTGCCTTGCCGGAGATGGCGAGATAGTAGGCCAGGCTGGCGTCACGCCACCAGCGTGCATCATGCTGCTGGACAGCCAGCACGGCATCGATCCGGGCAAACCGGCGATCGTCGACATAGGGTTCGATCGAAAGCCACAAGTGCCGCATGGTATCGACATCGGCCATGCCCTGATCATAGCGCCCGATCAGGTCCTGCCAGGTCGTTCGTCCATCGCGCAGTTTCTCGTCCCAGCCGCAACGGTGGAACCACAGTAGAAGGTCGAGCGGCACGGTCTGCTTGTTGCCCCACTGGCGGGCAAGTTCGGGGGCATATTGCGCCAGCGCGTTGCTGCCGGTGGCGGTACGGTCAAAGCCGATCCCGGCCTGGTCGGCGCGCGCATAATACGTCGGATTCCATTCCGGACGCGCCAGATCCGACACCCAGGGCGCGGGGCCATAGTGATGGCCGGTTGCCATCTGGTGGGCCAGCCCAAGCGGGGTCATGTACTCGACCACCGCCTGCCGCGACATCATCATCAGCCGTTGCGCGGGCGCAATGAAGTGGGGGTCTGCGGAGAATGTCTGCGCCAGCCATTCACGGGCGATCCGGTCGGCGCCGAGGTCGGGGTTCCACGCCAGCCGCCCATAGGCGTACCAGTTGGCCTGATCGAAATCCGATCCCGTCCAGTTGCGATCGGTGCCGATATTGGCAACGCCAGCGATCCCGGTCAGCGCGGTAGGTTGATCCGGCTGTTCAAGCCCTTGCGCCACGGTCGTGCCGCAATGCGGCCGACACGTGTCGGCCTGCAGCACTTCCTGCCACATCGTCCCCAGATAGGCGACGCTGTTGGCAAACCCCAGATATTCCTTGGTGATCTGCACTTCCATCATCACCTGCGTCCTGGGCATCGCGCCGAACAGCGGGTGGAACGGTTCGCGCGGCTGGAAATCGATCGGGCCGTTCTTGACCTGGAGCAGCACGTTGGCGGCAAATTTCCCGTCGAGCGGTTGCAACTGGGCATAGGCCTGCATTGCACGATCGCTGGCGTCCCGCTCTGAATAGACAAAGGCGCGCCACATGACGATACCGCCGTGCGGCCGCAGCGCCGATGCCAGCATGTTTGCGCCATCGGCATGGGTGCGGCCATAATCGCCCGGGCCCGGCTGGCCTTCGGAATTGGCCTTGACCAGGAACCCGCCAAAGTCGGGGATCAACGCATAGATTTCGTCGGCCTTGGCGTTCCACCAGGCCTGTACCGCCGGATCGAGCGGATCGGCGGTCTTGAGATGGCCAAGTTCGATCGGCGCGCTGAAACGCGCGGACAGATAGACCTTCATGCCATAAGGCCGCAGCACATCTGCAATGGCCGCCGCCTTGGCGAGATAGGGCGCGGTCAGCGATTGCGCGACCGCGTTGACATTGTTGAGTACCGCGCCGTTGATGCCGATCGAGGCATTGGCGCGGGCATAGTCGGTTAGCCGCGCGTCCGGTTGATCGGGCAGCCGCCACCAGTCCCAGATCGATTGCCCGGCATAGCCGCGCTCGACCGAACGATCGAGATTGTCCCAATGGTCGAGCACGCGGATCTTCAGCTTTGGCGCCGCGGTCTCGGTGAAATCGTGCAATGTCCCGCCCAGTTGGACGTGCCGCAGCAAGGCGAAACTGCCGTACAGCAGGCCGGTATCGCTGTTGGCGGTAATGACCGTCGCCATGCCACCTGCCATGGCGAGGGGCTGGATCGCGTAACCTTGTGTGCCAAGCCCCGCAATCTGGCTTGCGGATTGGTCGTTGCGCCGCAGGATGATCGCCCCCGGTCGGGCGGATTGCAGCGTGGCGACCGGGGCACCCAGCAGCGACGAAAGCCCGTTCAGCAATTCGCGCCGCGCCGCGTCGGTGACGGGGGTTGGCGGGCCCTCGACCACAATGCCCTGCGCCTGGGGACGCACGGCCTGTGCCCGCGCAGCGGCAAGCGGGCGGTATCGCAGCCACAGGTCATGGCCATCTTCTTCGGTGCCGGTTTGCACCGCCGGACCGCCCGGCGGTGACGCCACCGCCATATGCGGCGCCATCGCCAGCAGGAGCAGCACGAATCCGGCCAGCAGCCGTCTTCGACGTGCCGGGCGCGCCATCCGGTCCGCTTTGGCTCCGACGCTCAGATCGACTGCCCCGTCTTGGCCCAATCCGCAAGGAACCCTTCGATGCCCTTTTCGGTCAGCACGTGGCGGAACAGCCCCTTGATCACGGCGGGCGGCGCGGTGATCACATCGGCACCGATGCGCGCGGATTCCAGCACATGGATGCCATGGCGGATCGAGGCGACCAGGATCTGCGTCTGATAGTGATAGTTGTCATAGATCAGGCGGATGTCCGAAATCAGCGCCATGCCGTCAAAA
>NZ_KQ954253.1:110157-258061 GCF_001519065.1 Novosphingobium sp. FSW06-99 | reverse complement strand
CTACGCTCCCTCAGCGGGCAAGATGATCGGCGATGCGCCGGGCGATGGTTTGGGGGGTGAGCCCGAAATGGTCGAACAGTTCGGGGCCCGAGGCGGATTCGCCAAAGCTGTCGATCCCCAACGTCAGACCGTCGAGCCCAGTGATCGCGCGCCAGGGCCCGGTCGATCCCGCCTCGATCGATACGCACAGGCTGGTCCGGCGTTGCAACAGGCGGTCGATCGCGGCGGCATCCTGTTCGGCCAGCAGTTCTAGGCACGGCGCGGAAATGACCCCGGCGACGATCCCCAGATCCTGCAAGGCATCGCACGCAGCCAGCGCCAGATGCACTTCCGATCCGGTTGCGATCAGTGTGACGGCGCGTTCCTGCGCCGGGTCGGTCAGCGTATAGGCGCCGGTGGCGCTGCGATTTTCGGCCGTGTCGTGGCGCAGCAGCGGCAGGTCCTGCCGCGACAGCGCGAACACCGAGGGGCCATCGTGGCGCAGTGCCAGTTCCCAGCATTCGGCCACTTCGACCGCATCGGCGGGGCGAAACACGCGCAAGCCGGGGATCAGCCGCAGACTGGCAAGGTGTTCGATCGGCTGATGAGTCGGCCCGTCTTCACCCAGCGCGATCGAATCATGCGTCAACACATGAATGACGCGCAGCCGCATCAGCGCGGCCAGCCGGATCGCCGGGCGGCTGTAATCGCTGAACACCAGGAACGTGCCGCCATAGGGGACATAGGCGCCGGACAGCGCGATGCCGTTCATCGCCGCGGCCATGGCATGTTCGCGAATGCCATAGCGCAGATACGTGCCGCCGGGGTCGGCCCGCGTGACGTCGCGATGCGTGCCGACGCGCGTACCGTTCGAACCGCTGAGATCGGCCGATCCGCCCAGCAGCCACGGGCAATCGGCGACCAGCAGTTCGAGCGCGGCCTTGGAACTGACGCGTGTTGCCTGTGGTGCGGTGGTTGCCACGGCCCGGGCGCGCACCGCGTCGATGGTGGCCGCCGGAACGCGGGGCAGGTGGCGCAGTTCGATTGCCGTCACGCGGTCACCCACGGCGGCCTCGCTTTGCAAAAGCAAGCCGTGCCACACGTCCCGCGCCAGGGCGCCGCGATGGCCGACTGACAGCCAGCGCTGGCGGATCGCGGGCGGCAAGTCGAACGGGGTGTGCGGCCAGTCGAGCCCGGCGCGCATACCTGCGATTTCGGCCGCGCCAAGCGGCGAGCCGTGGATGCCCGCCTGACCAGCCTTGTCGGGTGCGCCACGCCCGATCTGCGTGCGGCAGGCAATCAGCGTCGGGCGTGCGTTGGTCTGTGCCTGGCCGAGCGCGCGGTCGATGGCATCGATATCGTGGCCATCGATCGCCAGGGTGTCCCAGCCATAGGCGGCAAAGCGGTCGAGCACCGCTTCCGATGTGGACAGCGACACCGGCCCGTCGATCGAAATGCCGTTGTCGTCGAACAGCACGACCAGATTGTCGAGCCCGAGATGGCCTGCCAGCGCACCAGCCTCGTGGCTGATGCCTTCCATCATGCAGCCATCGCCCGCCATCACGAACACGCGGTGCCCGGCGATCGGCTCGCCCAATTCGTGCGCCAGCTTGCGCCCGGCGATCGCCATGCCGACCGCCGTGGCCAGCCCCTGGCCGAGTGGGCCGGTGGTGCATTCGATCCCCGGCGTATGGCCGAATTCCGGGTGACCGGGGGTCAGGCTGCCCTTGCGGCGCAAGGCCTGGCACTGGTCAAGCGTGATCGACGGCACGCCGATCAGATGCAACACGGCATAGGCCAGCGCGGAACCGTGCCCGCTGGACAGCACGAAGCGGTCGCGCGCGATCCATTCGGGGTGGCGCGGATCGAATTTGAGATGATTGGCAAATAGCACGGTGGCGACATCGGCCATACCCATCGGCATGCCGGGATGGCCCGATCCCGCCGCTTCGACCATATCGGCGCACAGCACGCGCAACAGCGTGGCCATCGGCGCAAGTTCCAGACGATCCATGATTCCCCCGTTGGCGCGGCGGTGCGCGCCGTTTGCCCGTCATTCGCGGCGGCTCGTAGCAGATTGAAAAAGGTAGCGCTATCATAAACAGGCTGACGGCCCGGCCGATGCGTGTTCAGGCCACGGTTTCCAGATCCAGCCAAGCGGCCATGCGATGCAATTCCTGGTCCAGCCGGCTGTCGGTGTGGGGCGGCGCGCCGGGTTCCAGATGACGGGACTGGACCAGCAATCGGCGATTCGCCCGGTCGGCCTTGAGGTCGACCCGGGCCACGATCCGATCCCCGACCAGCAGCGGCAGGACGTAATAGCCGTGTACGCGCTTTTCGGCGGGGACATAGATTTCGATGCGATAGCGAAATCCGAACAGGCGCTCGGTGCGGTCGCGTTCCCAGATCAGCGGGTCGAACGGCGCGAGCAGCGCCTGCGCCTCGATCCGGCGCGGACGGCGCGCGGCAGGGTCCAGATAGGCGGGCTGTTTCCAGCCTTCGACCTGCACCGGCACCAGCGCGCCTTCGTCAACCAGCCGGTCGATGGCCACGCGCGTTTCGGTGACGCCCAGCCGGAAATAGTCGCGCAGATCTGACGCGGTGGCGATGCCCAGGGCTTGGGCCGAACGCAGCACCAGCGCGCGAAAGGCATCGGCATCGCTCGGTCTGGGCAGATCGAGAATGGCGGCGGGGATCACCCGCTCGGGCAGGTCATAGACCCGTTCAAAGCTGTTGCGGCGCGTCTGCGTGGTCAGGTGCCCCGCCCAGAACAGCCATTCCAGCATCTGCTTGCTGTCGCCCCATTCCCACCAGCCAGGACGACTGCGCCCATCGTTGCAGTCCGACGCCGCCAGCGGGCCGTTGTCGCGAATGCGGCCGAGCAGCGCCTCTGCCTCGGCACGGCGCTCGCCCGCAAAGACACGCAAGGCCGACCAGCCGGCTTCGCCACGATCGGCGCGGGCCATGCGCCATCGCAGCAGGGGTTGCAGGTCGAGCGGCAGCAGCGAAGCCTCGTGCGCCCAATATTCGAACAGCCGTCGTTCCGACTTGCGCGCCCAGGCGGCCCGATCCAGCAAGGTGCGCGAATACCCGCCCAGCCGTGCATAGGCGGGCAGATAGTGCGCGCGGGCCAGCACGTTGACGCTGTCGATCTGGAACAACTGGGTCCTGGCCAGGGTGCGGCGCAGATGACCCTGATTGGGGCTGGCGGGATGCGGCTGGTCGAATCCCTGCGCGGCAAGGGCGATGCGGCGGGCCGCGGGCAGGCTGAGCTGGGGCAGGGTCACGATCGACAGCGATAGGCGATGCGGCGTTGGCTGCGCAACGGCGTTGGGTGCGCAGTTCTGGCCGCCTCCTGGTTCAGAACCAGAACCGCGCACCCGCGACAAAGCTGGTGCTGGTCGGGTCCTTGCCTGCGGCGCGGGTATAGTCGGCGGTGCGCCCGGTTTGCGCTTCGTAAGAGATACCCACGTAGGGCGCGAACCGGCGGGTGATCTCGTAGCGCAGGCGCAGGCCCAGCTCGGCATCATAGAGCCCGCTGCCGATGCGGCGGCGGGGCGTGTCCTGCGCCGAAAAGTTCAGTTCGACACGCGGTTGCAGCACGATACGCTGTGTCACGCGTTGATCATACCATCCCTCCAGCCGGGCGAGCACTTCGCCACGGGTCGAAACGAACAGCCGCGCTTCGGTCTGGGCCATATAGGGTGCCAGACCCTCGATGCCGATGGTGGCATAAGTTCGGGCGGGCTTTGGCGTGATATCCTGCCGCACGCCTGCCTCGAGATTGAACCAGGGACCGATCGCCCGGCTGTAGAGCGCCTGAACTTCGGCATTCTCGGTGCCCTGATCGATCGTGCCGGTGCCTTCGCTGCGCAGTTCGGCACGGTTGATATCGCCGCCGAGCCACGCCTCTGCGTCCCAGCGATAGCCATCGTGATCCCGGCTAGCCTGATATTCGGCGAGATTCGCAGAGACCTGATAGAATGTCTGCCCGCCCTGTTCCTGCATCATCCGGCGATAGGCGGCATCGATCGCCGCAGCGGGGTATTGCCGGTCGGCGTAGTGGTCATCCGGAACCGGCGGGGGCGCTGCATCGCCCGCGGGCGAGGGTGCATTGCCCATGGTCATGCCGGGCATGGCCTGTCCCTGGGCGATGTCCGGCGCCGACGCCAGCAGGGCCACGCCAAGCATCGTTGCGCGCAAGTGCCTCACGCGCGATCCCCCTCGCGAACGCTGAACGTGCGCATCATGCCGGCATGCATGTGGTACAGCAGGTGGCAGTGGAACGCCCAATCTCCGGGATTGTCGGCGGTGAAATCCCAGGTGACCGTCCCGCCCGGCTGGACAATGACGGTGTGTTTTCGCGGGGCGTGATCGCCCTGCCCGGTGACAAGTTCGAAGTAGTGGCCGTGAAGATGGATGGGATGCGCCATCATCGTGTCGTTGACGAGCTTCACGCGCACACGCTCGCCCAGGCGAAACGGGAAGGGAGCCATCGCATCCGACATCTTCACGCCGTCGAACGACCACATGAAGCGGGCCATGTTGCCGGTGAGATGGATGGTCAGCGCGCGTGTCGGCGCGCGCCGATCCGGGTTTGGCTGCAGCGCGACCAACTGGCGATAGGTAAGCACGCGATGGCCGACATTGTCGAGGCCTTGTCCCGGATAGTCGGTGCGATCGACCGGCATCGGGTTGATCGTTTGCACACCGGGATTTCGCGCGACCCCGGCGGCGTGCGAAAAATCGCGCATGGTCATGACCATGGCCGACTTGCCCATGGCGTCGGACATGCCGGGCATATCCATGCCCATATCCTTCATTGTCGCCAGTGGGCGCCTGCGCAGCGGTGGCAAAGGGGCGACCATCCCGGCGCGCGGCGCCAGGGTGGCGCGCGCCATGCCCGAACGGTCGACGCTTTCGGCGACCAGCGTGTAGGCGCGATCGGCGGGCGTCACGATCAGATCATAGGTCTCGGCAATGCCGATCTGGAACTCATCGGTTTCGACCGGTCTGACATTCTGCCCGTCGGCCTGGACAATCGTCACCGGCAGGTCTGGCAGGCGCACGTTGAACGTGGTCATCGACGAGGCATTGATGATGCGCAGCCGTACCCGCTCGCCCGGCACGAACAGCGCCGTCCAGTTGTCGTGCGGGCCATGGCCGTTGACGAGATAGGTGTAAGTGGCGGCGGTGGCATCGGCGATGTCGGTCGGCGACATGCGCATGCCGCCCCACCTGATCCGTTCCTCCAGGGTTTGATCGTGTCCCGCGATCAGGCCGGCCAGTGTCTGCTTCTGGAAATCGTAATAGCCATCACCCAGTTTCAGTCGGCGAAATATCGTGTGTGGATCGGCAGGGCTGTGGTCCGACAGCACGATGACGTGTTCGCGGTCATACCCGACGGGATCGGGTTCGGCCGGGTCGATGACGATCGGCCCGTAAAGACCGGATTGTTCCTGCAGGCCGGAATGGCTGTGATACCAGAACGTGCCGTTCTGCCGCACCGGAAATTCGGCGGTGAAACTCTGGCCTGGGGCGATGCCGGGAAACGACAGACCGGGCACCCCGTCCATCAGCGCCGGGACCAACAGCCCGTGCCAATGGATCGAACTGTCTTCGCTCAGCGTGTTGACCACATGCATGCGCGCGGTACGCCCCTCTTTCAGGCGGACCAGCGGGCCGGGCACGCTGCCGTTCATGCCGATCGCGTGCGTGGCGCGACCATCGATGATCATCGTCTGTCGGGCAATGTGCAGCACGATGTCGTCGTCCGATGCGGCCCGATCGGGACTGGTGAACCCCCGCGAAACCGGCTGTGCCCAGCCAGGCAGACACGCGGTCAACCCTGCTGCGCCGCCAAGCGTCAGGCCGGAGCGAAGCACTGCACGTCGGCTGAAGGTGCGGTTTGTCATGGATAGGGGTTTCTGCCTGTTTGTTGGTTCGGCCGATTGACAGTTTGATCTGATCGGACCGAGGCGTTATAACATCCGTACCATGGTACGGGGTCAAGCGCCGAAATGACGACCATCGCGGGACTGGCACGAGCAGGCGGTGTCGGAGTTGAAACTGTCCGCTATTATCAACGGCGCGGCCTGCTCGAAACGCCGGACAAGCCGGGCGGAGGCGGGGTGTCCGGTGGCATCCGGCGCTATGGCAAAACCGCTATCCGTCGGCTGCGCTTCATCAGATCGGCCCAGGCTGCGGGCTTCACATTGGATCAGATTGCCGAATTGCTCGATCTTGATGCCAGCGAAGATCGCCTTCGCGTGCGCGCCCTGGCCCGTGAGCGGATTGCCGCGCTCGATGCGAAGATCGCAGACCTGGTGGCAGCACGCACCGCGCTGAAACATCTGGCTGTGGAGTGCCAGGCCAGCCCGACCGGACCATGCCCGATCATCGCCGCGTTTGAGCGGGGCACCTAGGGCATGATGCGTTTACGGCCTAAACGCATCGTGCCCTAGATTTTCGCGGTGGCCGCAAGGCGGGGCACGGATATGCGACTGGCCAGGATGCGATCAATCCATTGATCGACAGCGGTGGTGCCGGGCCATGCCGGATCGCCAAGGCGACGGTTGCTGGCGATGTGGCCCAGCAGGCCGCGGCCCGGCAGTGCGACAAGATCGACGGTGCTGCCTGCGCGGCGCAATGCAGCGGTCAGCGTTTCGGTCTGGCGGATGCCGTCGCGCCGGTTGACGTAGAGCAGCATCCAGTTGGCGACATTGGGTGCCGTGGCCTGGCTGGTGGGGGACAAGATGTGCTGGCGGTCGGGTTCGTTGCCAAACGCCTGACGATAGAGCGACCGCAGCAGCAGCGGGGCCTCGCGGATCTGTTGCCCGACTGCATAGGCGGCCCCGTCGATGGCGATGATCCCGGCAATGGCGTCGAACGACAGGCCTGCCGATTGCAGCCAACGGGGATCGGTACCGACCAGCGCGGCAAGATGCGCGCCCGCGCTGTGCCCCATCAGCAGGACCCGGGTGCG
This sequence comes from Novosphingobium sp. FSW06-99, assembly GCF_001519065.1. Lineage (GTDB taxonomy): Bacteria > Pseudomonadota > Alphaproteobacteria > Sphingomonadales > Sphingomonadaceae > Novosphingobium. The sequence continues at coordinate 251,097 of NZ_KQ954253.1, read as the reverse complement.
ATCAACACCCAGACGATCAGCCTCTGCGAACAGCGCGCCGAGGGCCTGGGCCAGATCGGCGGCCTGATCTTCCACTCTGACGTCGGGCACCAATCGATAGCCGACCGTGGCGAAAGCCAGCCCGCGCGCGGTGAAATGCGCAATCTTTGCATGCCCGGTGGCGTTTTCCGTTGTGCCCATGCTCCAGCCGCCACCGTGGATGAAGACAATCAACGGGGCAGCGCGGCGTGTCTCTTCCAGCGTATGGTGCGCAGGCCAGAATTCGATCGACTGCGCCAGGTCCGGGCCAAAGGCAATGCTGTCGCTCGGCAATAGCGCACGCTGGTGCGCGCGCGTCTCGAACCATTTGCCCAAGATCAGGCCAATCGTGATCAACATGCTGACAAACGGGTTGCGCAACGCAGGTGATCCTTTGGCACTGGCAGGATACATAGTATCTGGCGCAACCACACGCGCAAGGGAAGCGTGATCGGATGGCGGTGTCGGTTAGAAAGGGCAGGCCGCCGGGTGGCAGGTCTTGACTTGCGGCTTGATCTCCCCCTAGTGCGCCCCCGCGCAGTCACGAGCCGGGCAACCACGGCTTGTTCGTTCTATCCGCAACGCCGAGTCCTGTCGAAGGGCGTTTCGCGGATCACCCGGCAGGGGAAAAATTGTATCCATGGCAAATGTTACCGTAATCGGCGCCCAGTGGGGCGATGAGGGCAAGGGCAAGATCGTCGACTGGCTGGCCAGCCGCGCGGATGCGGTCGTGCGGTTTCAGGGTGGGCACAATGCCGGCCACACGCTGGTGGTGGGCGAACAGGTCTACAAGCTGAGCCTGTTGCCATCGGGAATCGTGACAGGCACGCTGTCGATCATCGGCAACGGGGTGGTGCTCGATCCCTGGGCGTTGAAGGCTGAAGTGGAAAAGCTGACCGCGCAAGGCGTGACGATCAATGCAGAGAATTTTGCGATCGCCGACAATTGCCCGCTGATCCTGCCCTTGCACCGCGATCTCGATGGATTGCGCGAGGCAGCGGCCGGTACCGGCAAGATCGGCACGACCGGGCGCGGGATCGGCCCGGCCTATGAAGACAAAGTGGGACGGCGCGCGATCCGCGTGTGTGATCTGGCGCATCTCGATGCACTTGAATCGCAACTCGACCGGCTATGCGCGCACCACGATGCGCTGCGCGCGGGATTTGGCCAGCAACCGGTTGATCGTGCCGCGCTGGTGGCTGAACTGCGCGAGATCGCACCGTTTGTCCTGCAATTTGCGCAAGTCGTGTGGAAACGTCTGCAGATCGTGCGCAAGGCGGGTGCACGGGTGCTGTTTGAAGGCGCCCAGGGCGTCCTGCTTGACGTCGATCACGGCACGTATCCGTTCGTCACGTCGTCCAACACTGTATCCGGTACGGCGGCGTCTGGTTCCGGCCTTGGCCCGGCGGCAACCGGTTTCGTGCTGGGTATCGTGAAAGCGTATACCACGCGGGTTGGATCGGGTCCGTTCCCGACAGAACTGACCGATGCGACCGGTCAGAAACTGGGCGAGCGCGGCCACGAATTTGGCACGGTTACCGGGCGCAAGCGGCGGTGCGGCTGGTTCGATGCCGTGCTCGTGCGGCAGTCCTGCGCCATTTCCGGGGTGACCGGGATCGCGTTGACCAAGCTCGACGTGCTCGACGGATTTGACAAAGTGCGGATCTGCACCGGGTATCGCCTGCGCGGCAAAGTGCTTGATTATCTGCCAAGCCACGCCGCCGACCAGGCGGAGGTAGAGCCGATCTACGAAGAAATGGATGGGTGGCACGGCACAACGGCGGGTGCGCGTTCGTGGGCGGATCTGCCTGCGCAGGCGATCAAATATATCCAGCGCGTGCAGGAACTGATCGAAACGCCGGTGGCGTTGGTATCGACGTCTCCCGAACGGGAAGACACGATTCTCGTGCGCGATCCTTTCGTCGATTGACCTAGCCGGGGCGGCGAAGGCGCTTGCCCCGGAGCACACGCCGTTGCGGGCCTTGATCCAATTTCGAGGCATCCGTAGTTGACCTTATGTCCGTTTGTTCCACTCTTGTTCGCGTTCCGGCGCGAAAGGATCAGACGGATTATGGGACAGGCTGCATCGCAATACGACTACGGCTGTGGCGATCCCGGCTCTGGGCAGGGATTGGGTTCTGGCCACGGTTTTGGTTCGGGTAATCGCGCCGGGATGGCCGTGTCGATCTATGCCGATCGCGGTTATCTTCGGGCGGAAATGGCCGAAGATGCCGCGGCGGCAGGTCTGCGCGTGGCGCAGACGACCGATCTCGCCTGTTTGCTTGAGCCTGGCGATCCACCCGTGTTGCCCGATCTCGTACTGGTGGATTGTCCGGTGATTGACGGGGCTGAACTGGCCGCCCTGGCACGGCTGGATCAGCGTGCGTCGCAAATGGGGTCGCATCTGGTGGTGTCGACTTCGATGGGGTCGCTCGATGAAGTGTTTGGCTGCCTTGATCATGCCGACGCGCAGATTCTGGTAACGCCGAGCCGAGCCGACCGGGTGATCGCGTTGGGTCGTGTTCTGGCGAGGACCGGCAACCGGGTCCGCGAACTCTCGGAAGAGGACCGGCTTAGCCTGCTGCGTCTAACCGACCAAGTCAGCCAGATTGCCCACAAGCTCGAACAACTTTCTTCGCACAGTGCGAGCGAGACACCGGGCGTTTTCCGGTTTGAAAATCAGCCAGGCTATCCCGGCAAATCGGATGCCAAGCTTGATCCGCAGTTCGACGGTGGTAGCGACCGGTTGGTCAGAGCATCAAGGCCACCGCTCCCCGATCCGCGTCTGGTGCGCAAGATCATCCGTCAACGGCAATTGCGGGCGCGGTTCTTTGAAGGTGATCTGTTTGCCGATCCGGCATGGGACATGCTGCTTGATCTCACCGCCGCGCGGGTCGAGCATGTCCGGGTTTCGGTTACGTCGTTGTGCATTGCTTCGGGCGTACCTCCCACGACAGCGTTGCGCTGGATCGGGCAAATGACCGATGCGGGCCTGTTGCAGCGCGTGGACGATGAGACCGACCGGCGGCGCGCTTTCATTACGCTCACCGACAAGGCTGCCGATGCGATGGCGCGCTATTTTGCGGAATTGGGGACAAGCGCCAGCAGTCTGGTTTGATCCCATCAAAATGGCGCGCGCTGCCTCGCCATTGGGGTGCAGCGTTCGTTCAGGCGATTTCAATAGATTGCGAAGAGCCGGAATGGGGCTGGCTTTCCAACGGTTCTTCGCGAAGCATCAGCGCCAGTTCCTGCCAGCCACTGTCCGCCGCGCACGTTTCGATGCTGGCATGGAGGGCGCGGTAACGCGCAAGTACGGCCGTCCCGAGCTCGGTCAACCGCGCGCCACCGCTCGCTCTGCCAGGGACGGTTTCAACAATGCGACCATTCCAGCAGCGGTTCATCACATCGACCAATTGCCAGGCGCGGCGATAACTCATGCCCAGTTGCCGTGCCGCGCCGGCGATCGATCCGGTCGCAGTGATCTGGTCAAGAAGCGCAGCTTTGCCAGGCCCCATGGCGATCGCGTCTGCACATAGCAGTTGAAGTTTAAGCTTCAGCTCGGGCATCGCCACATCCTTCACAGCCTGCAGTCCAGAGCCCTATTCTCGCCGAGAGCGGTCCGCTATTCAAGTTCGTAGATGGCTGCTGGGGTGGGGGTGCGAAGCACCGTCGCTACGCGACCGAGCGCGCTGTGATTTGGTGGGCCTATTCAGCCGCGATGGAAATCTCTGTGACCATGCGTTCAGCGAGCCGGCGACCGGACAGCCATGCACATTCGATGTTGGGCCCAAGCAACCAGTCACCGCAGGCGCCCAGTTGAAGTCCGGGGTTCCATAGGCAGCCAAGCCCGGTGCCAGCAGAAAGGCCATAACGCCAGCGGTGGATGGATTGCGCAATCACTTCGGGAAGCGAACTCCCTGATAGTGTTGACAACGCATCGAGGAGCAAGGGGCCAACTTCATCGGGCGTGTGTTCGAGGTGTCTTACTGTCCACTGCGGCTCGGCTTGCACCACCCATCGTTCCGGACCCGATCTGCCTGGCTTTGCGTTATCGCGCGCTGCCCAGGCAAAAAGTCCGCTGTTGCGCACGATGTTTTGGGGAAGCGCCAGCGGCTGGGCAAAGGCAAACATGCCCGTCCAGCATGGTTGCGAACGGGCAAACAGTGCCGCTTGGGCCAGTTCGAAATCGTGCAGAGTCAGGATCGGCGCGGTCTGTTCTGCAGGAAGGGCAAGCACTACGCCATCGTACAACGTGGTACCATGACCTTCGCAAATCAGTTGCCACTGTCGCCCGTGTCGCTTCAGACCTTTGACCAGAGCTGAAAACGAAACGTCGTGCTCTTGGGAGACATGGCGCAAGATCGCGTTCATGGTCGGCGTTCCGACAAATGCATCGGCCCGGGCTTCCGGCCAACGCGTAACCACGCCACACGCTTCCCATGCGTGGACTTGTTCACCAAAAGCGGTGTCGCGCACACAGAAATATTGGGCACCGAAATCGAATATGGCTGGTCCCTGGGGTGTTTCCAAACGGCGGCTTGACATTCGGCCACCCGGGCCACGACTTTTGTCGAACAGGCTGACTTGGATCCCGGCGCGACGCAGTGATTCTGCGCAGGATAGCCCGGCCATTCCTGCGCCGACAATTGCAACATGTTGCATGGCCAACCGACTTCAACCGCGACGCATCAGGGAAAGCACTTCCTTGCGGCTGCTGGCGTCAGTCAGAAAACATCCGAGCATGCGGCTGGTGATCATGCCTACGCCGGGTGTCCGGACACCTCGTCCAGTCATGCATCCATGGTGCGCTTCGATGACCACGGCAACTCCGTGCGGTTGCAGGTTTTCCCAGATGCACTGGGCCACTTCGCTGGTCAGGCGCTCTTGAATTTGGAGGCGTTTTGCATATCCCTCCAATACCCGCGCTAGCTTTGAAATGCCGACCACCCGATTGCGTGGGAGATAGGCGATCGATGCAGTTCCCGTAATCGGCGCCAAATGGTGTTCGCAATGCGATTGAAACGGAATGTCCTTCAATAGCACGACTTCGTCGTACCCTGCGACCTCGCTGAATGTACGACGCAGATGGATGCCCGGTTCTTCGCAGTAACCGGCGCAATATTCTCGCCAGGCACGCCCCACGCGTGTCGGAGTGTCGATCAGACCCTCTCTTTCAGGGTCATCACCGGCCCAGCGCAACAGCGTGCGCACCGCCTCCTGCACATATGCAGGCACGTCGGGCTTGCTTGCGCTCGTTTCTGACCCGCTGTCTGTCAGCTCGCCGTCGCACGTGCTGCAATCCGCATCGGCGTGTTCGACGTCCAACGGAACATAGTTCATTGCAATCGTTCCTTTCGCCCCGGCTAGCGACAAGGATCTGTCCGACCGCCGGCTCTCCGGCAACGAAAGCACTGTCACTTTCAGCCGAACTTGCGCTAAGGATCGTCTTACGCTTGTGCTGCGGCAACATGATCCTAAGGGCAGTTGTGACCTGCGCAGCAAAAGCGTTGAGAGGTGTCATGGCAATCGGTACAATGATCGAAAATAGCCTGGTGGCTGCGGTTGTCAGCAACCCGCGCTTGGCAGACAACCCCATCGTTGCGTGCAACAAGGCATTCATCGATCTGACCGGGTATACTCCGGCCGAGATTATTGGACGCAATTGCCGGTTTTTGCGAGGACCAGAGACCGAAGCGGATTTGAGCGAGCAATTGCGGGCGGGCATTGCTGGCAGAGTGCCGGTGATGGTCGAAATCCTGAATTATAAAAAGGATGGCACCCCGTTTCGTAACGCCGTGATGATTGCCCCGATTTTTGACGCAGAGGGAGAGCTCGAGTATTTTCTGGGCTCGCAAGTGGAGTTGTCGGCCGGAGCGGATGCAAGTCGCAAGGATCGAGCTGCGATTGCTAAGGAAAAGGTCGAGGCTTTGCCCAGACGGCAACGGGAAATTCTGGAATGTATTGCGGCTGGAAAACTCAACAAGCAGATCGCGTGGGAATTGCAGCTGAGCGAACGCACGGTCAAACTGCATCGAGCGGCTGTCTTGAAAGCGCTTGGTGTGCGAACGAGCGCCGATGCGATTCGGATGGCAATCGAGGCCGGCCTGTAATTCTGCCGACGTGAAAAACCGGGAGAGGGCGGCACTTGGCTTGGGCGGCCTGCCTATGTATAGCAGCCGGGTGTGCGGGCGTGGCGGAACAGGTAGACGCAGCGGACTTGAGTTCAAGATCACTTGGGTGCGTGTGGGGAAACCCGCACGATAGAACTGCTCAAATTCGGGGAACCCTTTAACATGGCAATCCCGAGCCAAGCCTTCGGGACAAACGCCTCGAAGGAAGGTGTAGAGACTAGACGGGCAGCACCTAAACCCCTCGCCGGGGCATGGTGAAGGGATAGTCCAGACCACAAACACTGGAGCAGCCATTTGGCCACCAGTGGCGGCGAAAGCCGTAGGAGGTACGAAAATCCGTTGGGCATTGCCCGTGCCGGTTCAAGTCCGGCCGCCCGCACCACGTCTTAGCCAACACAGGCAACGTGCGGCACCTGAAACATCGCGAGCGTCCGGGCCGTCAATCATGGAACCGTCGCAGGTTTCTTCACGAAGCGTCAGGGCGTACGAGCAAGGTCTGGCGTGACCGTGCATGGAACGATGATCGCCATGAGTTGATCAGTTTCGGACCGCAACGCCAAATCTGCTTTTGCCAGCGTGCTGACATCGTGCTGCGCGTCACCGTTCAGGAGAGCGGGCGAGACGATGGCCGGGATCTTGGCCGGGTCGATGCAGCGGATGGCCACCGGGACGCGTACGGTCACCACTTTGTCGTCCATCGCTGGCGGTTGAGCGCTGACGCAGGCGGTGAGCGCCAGGCAAACAGCAAGGGAAAGTGCCCGCATCACAAATCTCCCTGTGCTGCCATGACGTCGGACGGCGTCGCACAAACCGTTTTTCCAGTTGAAGCGGGCGCGATCGTGATCGCTCGCGCTCGGGCGGCACGTTTGTCGGAGCGTGTGATGGCGGCTGCATCGGCTCTGTCACCTTGCGCGACTGCGCTGGCGCTGTCCTTGCCCAACTGCGCGAACGCGGCGTTCTGCTGGGCGATCGCCATGGTCAGGCGTGAATTGCTGGCTCGTTCGGTCGTCAGCGCTTTTTCCGCCTGTGCCTCGTTGGCCTTTGCGTTCGCGGCCAGTGAGGCTTCGTTGCGCGCATACCAGCCAAGCGTAACGATCAGGATCAGGGCGAATGCAAGGAAGGCGGCGAGCGGATTTTTGATGGCCCAGATCCAAGCGTCGGTAAACCAGCCCGCGATTGACGATAGGAGCGACCAGCCCTTGAACAAGCCGAGTATCGCGATGATCATCGTCAGCTCCTGTGGTTGCGTGCGCCGGCAACAGCCAGCGTGTCCTGTAGATTAGAGCGCGTGGCCGAACCAAATCGAACCGAACACGATCAACGCGATCATCAGATCGCCCACACGGTTGGCCACCAGGACCTTTATGTCGATGACGGCCGCCTTGGTGGCGTTTTCTACCGACTTGATGTCGGCAGCAAGGATGGCAGGTTCAGACATGATCAGAATTCCTTTGCGTGAACCGATTTCAGCACGATCGCGCCGTCACGCTTGACGAGATCGGCAAACCAGAAGGGAACTGGCACTTGGAGGATGCCAAGACCCGCACCGCGATGGCATGCGACGCACAGCACCAGCAGGTTGCGCAAATCGTCGGGGCTGGCGACGGGCTTGTCGCCGAGCAGCGCGGCGTCCCCATAGATGTCGAAATGGTCCATCAGGCCCAGCACTTTGGCCGGGTCTGCGATGTTCCATTCGCTCCACTCGATGATGAAATGATGCACTTCCAGGTGAACGACGCTCCCGCACTTGAAACACGGGTTTTTGCGTTTTTTTAGCAGCAGCGCCCTGTTGTGGTCGAATTACGTCGTGTCTCTGGCGGCGCGGGCGGTGTGCTCGGGATATTCGACATCGACGCGCAGGGATTCGATTTCTTCATGTGCGGGAGTGTGCGCCGTCTCGATCATCGGGGTGGCCTCAATTGTGCCCGTAGCAGGCCTGCGTATGGCCAGCGCTGTTGATCAGGGTGAGGTCTGTGGTGGAGCTGATTGGCACGCCGGCATATCCGGGCTGAAGGTTAACGGTGACCGTCGCGCCAGACACGCTGGCGGCGGTCATGGTGCCTGCCAGATAGTTGGTGCCGCTGTTTACCGTGCCGTTGCGGATGAAAAATTGCTGCCCGGCGGCGAACGTGGCGGGTGCGGCCAGGGTGATGGTCAGCACGCCGGTCGCCGCGTTGTATGACAGCCCGTTTTCACCCTGGGTGTTGGTGCCTGCGCCCGAAACATAGGGGACGATGGCATAGCTATCCATCGTGTTGGCATAAGGGTCGGACGGGTTCAGCAGGTTGACATTGCCGCTAAGCGTCGGGCCGGTGCCGGAATCGAGTGTGTAGCCGATCCAGCAATAGTATTGCCCGGTCGGATCGAAATAGTTGTTGTTGAGCGTAAAGCCGGCCAGCCTGGTCGCCTGAAACGCCACGCCATAGGAATTCTGCAAGTGGCGCGCGTTGTTCTGCAAGTCCGACACCAGCACATTGTGATCGATCGATCCGGTCAGCGTTCCCAGCGGCACGCCCATCAGGTTGCTGTTGGTCTGCGGCCAGAGGATCGCCGTGCCGCCATATCCCCATGCCGAAGGCGTTTGCAGATAGGCGTTATAGCTGACCACATAGGTCGTGGTGCCCCCTAGCACGCCGGGGGTGTAATAAGGCGCGGTCATCTGCGTTGGACCAATGTTGCCCAGCGCGTGGTTGAGCGTCCATGTGCTGCCCGAGCCGCCGACGATGTAGGTCGGCGAAGGTATGGTATCATAGGTGTTCATCGCACCGGGCCCGACGTTTCCGATCGACTGGCTGAGCGTCCAGGTCGATCCACTGCCCGATACAATGGTCATTGCGGCTGGGATGTTGAGGCCAGAGCCCGACGCGGCTGAAATGATTTGGCCTGCAGCAAGGGCACCCGAGGTAAGGCTGTTGACGGTCAGCGTGTTGCCACTGATCGTGCCATTGATCATGCCATCGGCGGCGCCATTGGTGGTGATATATTGCCCCGCCGTCAGCGTGCCCGACAGACCCGACACGGTGAGTGTGTTGCCGCTGATCGTGCCGGTGAACGTGGCGCCGCCGGTGGTGGCGGCGGTATTCCACAACTCATCGTGGCCAAAATTGCTGTAGACCCAGCCATAATTGCCCGATCCGCCATAGGTCCAGTCGCTGTTGTTGACGACGCTCCGGAAGGTCAGGTGCGTGGCATCGGTGGCCTGAAAGGTATAAGTGCCGCCCCAGTAATCGCCCGCTGCGCCGCTGCCTGTCAGGACCAGGCTGTAATAGCTGCCCACCGGGATGCCGTGAGGCACAACGGTCGTGACGACTTCTTGCGCGGGGGTGGATGGCGAAGCGGTGCTGCAATTGGCGGCACAAACAATGCCGCTGAACAAGACGCCGGGTTCCGGTTTGTAGAGCATACCTTCGATATAGTTGTTGGCGAAAACAATGCTGTGGTTGCCGATGTTGACATTGCCCATCCCGAACAAGCGTCCCGGCATGTGCATGAAGGCATTGAATTCGATCCACGCAGTCCCGCCGGAAATGCCCAGCAATTGACCATTGACCGGTGCCACGCCGACCGTAGCACCCGTCACCCATCCCGTGATGGAGCCGGCCGCATATGTGGTGGAATTGAAGCTGGCGCTGCACAGCGCAGTTTCCAACGCAGTGGCCAGCGCATCACCACCGCATCCATAGACGGTATTGTTGACAAAGGCGAAGCTGGTGAGCGTGGTTGAGCTATTGGCAAAGGCCACCGCATAGACCGCTGCGGCATTTTCTGGGCCTGCCTGGGCCGTGCCAGATCCCTGGTTGATGCCGCCCCAGATGTCGCAATTGGGTCCTTCGACAAACAGGGAATTGCGCATGATTACGTTCGCTGTGGTCGGGCCGGTATTCGCCGCGCTGGTGCCCCAGCCTTTGTTGGCGAAGGAGATTGGCACGCACCCCCAACCGGTGCTGCTGTTCCACGCGAAATTGTACCCGTCAAAGATCAACTGGTTCGACGATCCGGTGCTGTTGCTGCAATAGATGCCCGCACCGCCCAGCGGAAAGGGGAACGGCGTGGCCGTGGTGCCCGCCGCCACACCGCCCGAAACGGCCGTGTTCGCGGCATAGAACTGGCAGTTCTCGCCTTGCCGCTTTGGGTTGATCAAGGGGTCGGTGGCGATTTGCGCCGGGTCTTTTAGATACGAGGGGTGCAGATTGCCGAGCGTAGGCATTTGCCAGCGTGGCATGCCGACCGCATAATCGACCCCGGCCACATTCCATGAAGGCCGCGTGGGATAGACGACCGGTTGCACGCTTGTGGTGCTGTCATAGGCTGAATACCAGGGATTTGTCGTGGTCCCCGCAGGATAGGTGACCCCGGCAGACCCTTGCGTGGCATAGCCGCGAAAGAATGTCGGCACCTGGACCGAGCCGCCGTTAAAGCAGCCGTCGTTAGTGGTCGACGCGTTGGTGCAGGGCGTCCCGCCCCAAACAATCGGGCGTGCATGCGCGGGTGATGCGAACAGCAGCGCGGCCAGAATGGCAATGATCAGGCGCATCAGCAACCAGCTCCCAAAAGCAGTCCGAAACAGCCAAGGCGAAACGTGGCGGCGGTCTGAAAAAGCAGGACGACGGAATTGTAGTTATGGGTAGAATTGGCGGTGGGCGTGGCGCCAAGCGTGGCGGTGCCGTTGGTCAATGTGCGCGCCGACAGGAAGAATTCGGGCCGGTTGGTGGCTCCGGCAACCCGTGCGCCGATCGAGGAAAACCCCCCGGTGTAACTGGCCATGCTGTCGCTGGTGGCGCCGGTGCCCAGGGCGATGATGCCAAGCGCCCACTCCGAACTGTAGCCAAGGCCCGGTGAGGCCGCGAACGTGGTGGGCAATCCATTCGTCAGAGTGGTGCCGGTGACTTGCGCACCCGCTTTGTCATAACCGACGAGGCCCGACACGATGTATGCCTGGATCGCCCAATAATAACTGCCGGTGTCGGTAATAGTGATTGCGCATTGCGTGGTGCCACCGCTGCCGCAGGTGGTGCCGCTGGTCATCGCGCCCGATGTCGAAGCGCACACCGCGACGGCGATGTAGCTGTAGACATTGGGAAAGGCGTTTGTCGGATAGGCACCGCTGCAATTTGTGGTGGCGGCATTGTCGGCAATGGCCGGTTTGGATGACGGTGTCGTCTGATCGACCACCACCACCACGAGAAATGATCCGGCCGGCACCGCCGCCGTGATTGGCGCAGTGCACGTCGTGGCCGATGTGGTGCATGTGACATCGGCGACTTTGGTGACAGTCTGCGCGCTGGCATCGGGCGCGGACATCCACGCGATCGCCAGGGCTAGAAGGGCGAATACCTGCCGCATCGTCAGAACTGCGAATACGTGAGCGAACCGGCATAGTTCGCGGCAGTGGAAAAGACCGCGCACAGCGCATTGCCAGATGGCACGACATAGACCGGCCCAAGCCCGACGCCGGCTGAATATCCGCTGTTGGCGGTAAAGGCCATGGTGTTGCCGTTGGCACCATCGAGATAGGTGGTGCCGCTGCCGCAATTGGTGCCGGTGCCATAGACCAGCGCAAACCCCGCCGACGTCGCGGTGATCACATGGACATGGGTCACATAGATCGATTTTCCCGACGCCAGCGCCACGAGCTGCACGGTACCGCTGGTGGTGGCCGAAATCGCCACAGTGCTTGCGCCTTGAATCAGGCTGACTGCCCCGTTGGTGCCGGTTGCGACAGTGGGAGCGCCGCTGATCGGTACAGCCACGCCGCTCGCATTTCCCTGAATGGTCAAGGGATAGGCGCTCGACGTGCCCACCGCCGTCGCGCCTTCAACCGCGCCGACCAGGACCGCGTGGGTTACCTGGGCATTCAGCGGAGCGTTGATCGCGGCGGCGACGGTCGCGGTGTTGCTATCGAAAGTGTTGAGCGGATTGCCGCTCGTGCCAAACGGATTGCCGTTTTTGTCGACCACGAAAATACCGTCGGCTGTCGTGACCTGGTTGCCCTTTTGATAGGTCGGCGCCTGCGCCGTCTGCGCAACCGCCGTCAGCGGGATCCAGCTAAGCGCGTACAGCGCAAGGATGCGTGTCAGTTTCATCGGGATGCTCCGGTGGAAAAGAGTCAGGAAGTTGGGCGCTGCCCATCATCAAAATCGCGATGCGGGCGGGGCTCCGTCGAATTGGTGCCCCAGACCAGACCGCCGATCGCCGCGACCACCAGCGGGACATAGACCTGTAGGGCAGTCATGAAGGTCGCCCAGGTCTCAACCTTCACGATCCCTGCGATGATCGTGGCGGCGGCCGTCACCGGTAAGCCGATCAGCAGGACGAGCGCGATCGAAAAGCCGATCAATCGTCCGATGGCGATCGTCTGGTTGTCGGCACCGGTCAGCGCCTGTTTCAGCCAGCCCATGCCAGCGCATCCTTTTCAATGCGCGCGACCCGTGCCAGCCAACCTTTGCCGAACACCGCAAAGGTGGGCAGCGCGCCATAGTGATCCCGGCGGGCGTCGCTGAACCGGCACACCAATTTCGTGAGGCCGATCTTGCTGGCATAGGTTCCCACCGCGTTGAGCGTGGTCGGGCCCGGTTGTCCGTCCCCAGGCGCGCCGACGATGCCTTGCAACAGTTTGACCGCAGAGCCCGGACCGCCGTTGACCGCGCTGTCGAACACCGCCAACGCCAGTCCGATCGGCAGTTTGTCGCCGGCAATCTTGTCCCAGAACCACCCTTTGTAGAGAGGGGCGACTTTCGCGGCGGTCAGCCCTTTCATGACGTCAAGGGTCGCGGGTTGCCCGCTCCACGCACGCCATGTGCGCGCTGTGACGCCGAGATTGGTCGCTCCGCCGGGATCACGGGCGTCATCGACAAAACCGCCTTCTTCGCGCAGCACGATATGCAGCGCATCGGTGAATGTGTGCAGCATTGCTATTTCCAGAAATGGCTGATGAGGGTGCCGGCAAACGCGCCGATCACGGCCGCAATGGTCACGATCGCCCACCACGCGCCCTTGCGCTCATTTTCGCTGGCCTCGATGCGGGCCAGGCGATCGTCGATCCGTTCAAGCGTTTCCTCAACACGGTCGAAGCGCTTTTCCATCGCCTCAAGCCCCCCCTCCACACGACCAAGGTCGCGGTGCAGATCGCTGTAGGTTGTGGGGTCTGCCATGGTGCGTTCACTGCGCCACGCGCACGGTCAAGCTTCCGGCGGTAAGCGTGATCGACAAGTAATAACTTGCAGTCGTATCGGTCTCGATCAGGATCGGTTCGTTGACGATGGCGCCGCTCACATTGGTGAACTGATATGATGCAGCGATCCCGCCACCTTGTGTCACGCCGATCTGGGTGGCGCCGCCGTCGTTCGACCGCAGCAATTGTGCACTGCCCGACGCCGCGGCAGTGGCGTTGAGCGTCAACCAGATCTGGCGTGAAAGCTGGGGCGCAAATGGTCCGATGACATGGTTTGCCGTGTCGTTGATGTTCGCCGTCAACGGGGACGATGTTGCCCCGACAAAGGGGGATGTCAGTGTCGATAGCGTTGCATTGCCAATGGCCTGGTTCGCCGCGGTGGCCGCACCGCCCAGCGATCCCAGATTGACTGTACCGACGGTGTTGGTGCTGGCGGCAAGTACCGTTGTGGTCATTTCCGCAAATGTTCCGTCGCCCATGTCGACAAGACGCTTTTCAACGACACTGCCATTAAGACCGGGGAGGAGGTAAGGGGTGATGATATCGGCCATGCGTCACTCCTTGCGCCCGATCCGCCGGGGATCGGGGCGCTGGCTGGCGGGGGGGGTATATTGGAGACGCAACACGAGAGCGCGCCTGCAGGTCAGATCTACGATGGATTGACCTGGCTTTGGATCGCATCGCTTACGGTGTTGGCAATCGACGGGCGATCGGACAGATCGATCCGGTTGAGCCGAAGCTGCGTTTCGGCCTGATCCTTGATCACGGGCAACGTCTCATCCGGAAGGCTGGATCCGTTGGTGAATTCGTGCAGAGCCATTGCATCAAGGACTGCGGAACGCGGATCCTGCGCAGGTTCGGGCATTTGGCCTGCGGCAATGTTCGCCTGGCCAGCAGCGAGCTGCGCCAGATCCTGTGGGTGCAACGCGCCGATCAGCGGGGCTAGATTGATCTGCGCAAACTGACCCGGTGACTGCCGCTGCATAAGCTCCAGTCGCAGCGCGACCGGATTGTCGGGCGAAGGCAGGCTAGGGGCCCCGGCCTTGTCGCGCAGTGCATCATCAACTTGCGCAAGCGTTGTCGGCGTCATCTGTGCGGTCAAATTCGGCGGCAGATCGGCGGCCTGCGTGATGCTGTCCGGTGCCGCAGCAGCGATCGAAACCACCGAACGGCCTGCTGCAAGATCGGCATTTGCCAGTTGCGCCTGGTCTCCCGCCATTCGCCGCTGGGCCAAATTTGCGGCAAGCGCCTTGTCATCGGGCGACATATCCTGACGCTGGGCAATCCGGTTGAGCACGGTTGGCATATCCCAGCCGCGCGGCGCATTCCCAGAGCCGATCATCGTCCCGGCCCCACCGGCGCTGCGCAACAGGCCATTGGCATCGACCGTGTCGCCTGCAGGCGTCGCGGCAGCCAGCGTCATCACCGGCCCGGCGCTGCCGATCACATGCGCAGGCGTGACAAGATCGCCCGGCGCAACAGAGGCCAGGCCCAGCCCGCCATATGTTGCGCTGCTGCCATCGGGGTGCACGATTCGCACCGTTGCCTTGTCGGATCCGTCGCCGATTGAGGCCACTCTGCCGCCCGCAAGCGGATAGACTGCGGCACCAACCGGAGCTGGGATCGCCACGGTGTCGGGCGATCGGGCACCAGGCGAGGTATCAAGTGCGCTTGCAGGAGCATCGCCGCCGCTTGCCTGGGCAAAGATCGTGTCCATACGCTGGCTCTGCGCCGCGTGGCCAAGACGGGCTACCGCCAGTTGATAGGCCGCCGGGGTCAGCGTGTCGCCCCACCCACCGACGATGTGGGCGGCAAATTCCGGTTCACCGGCGGCCAGCGCTTGTCCGACCGCGCTGGCCACGGCGCCGCCGACTGCGGCACGCGCAGCGTTGGCGCGATCTTCAACGCTTGCTTCGGGACCGGCTTGCCCCACGGCAAGGGCATGCACCGCGCCGAGTCCGTCGACGAAGCGGGTCGGGTCCTGCCAGGCCGCTGCCGCCGATTGTTGCGCGGCCTGCATGGTCTGGTCAGCGACGGCCTGTCGCTCGACGGCCATTTGCTGCACAGCATGGCCAGTGATGCGATTTGCGGCATCGGCGATGGCGGGCGCCATCTGCTGGTCATAGGCTGCGATCATGCCGGGACTGGCCAGCGTCGCCTGGCCATCGGCCTTTATCCGGTCGAGTTCGTCCAGCGCCTGCGGTTGCGCCGTGACTGCGGCACCGCCTTGCAACCCGGCATGGGTATCGACCAGGTTGGCTAGCGCGACACGGTCCTGCAAGGCGCGTCCGCGCCCGGCCGTGTCGTCGCTCAGCGCCTGGATCGCGGACCGCAGTCCTCCGACGGGGGCAAGTTCGGCACCCCCGGCAGCCAGCACGCGACCAATGGTGCCCGCCAGGTTGGGGCCCTCCGGCGCGGAAAACCGCGCCTTGTAGGCGTGGATCGGAACATAGGTCGGCGTGAATGTCGGCGCGCGCATCATAGCCCCATTCCCGCCCTGAACGGCGCATACTGGCTTGCACCGCCCAGCGCGGTCCCGGACGAACCTGTGCCAAGCGAAGCCAGCCCCCCTGACAGTCCGGTGGACAAGCTGCTGCCTGATCCGCCCGCAAACAGGCCTGCGCCCAGATTGAACAGGCCACCTGCCAGTGCGGCGTCGCCCCGGCTGTTGGCAGCATTGGCCTGGGCCAGATCATTGGCGACGCCGATATCGGCGCCCATCAGGTTCTGGTTGCCCTGCGCGTAGATTCGCGAAAGATTTTGCTGGCCCATGATCTGCGTGCCGTTGAGCGCGTTGGCAGCCGTGCCATAGCCAGTGGCATCGCCGCTGGCTGCGGCCATCATGTTCTGTTGCCCGCTGACCTGGCCCATCTGCTGGTATTGTTGCAAGGCGTCCTGGCGCATGTTCTGCTGGCTGATCTGGGCCGCGTTGCTTTCGGCGGCTGCATTGGCATCTGCCGCGGCGGCCTGAGCGCGCGCCTGTCCGATCGACGAGGCCATGCTGACCCCGGTGCCGATGGCACTCAGCCCGGTGGCGATAAGGGGAACGACGGGCGCGCACATCACTTGATCTCCCGGATGAAACGCCGAAACGCGACATCGCGCGTGACGACAGGATCCTGTTCCACAGTAAATCCCCAGTGTTCGAGCAGGCGGATGGCCTGTCGGTTGTCCGAGGACACGAAATTGCAAAGGCGGCGACCGTGCCGATGCATCGCGGCGATGATGCCAGGGCCGCACGCAAGCAGCAGTCGGCCGCTGCGCGCCACCTGATCGCTGCCCAGAAACCACGGAATTGCCATGTCGGCGCAGGCCGGTTCGATCACCACGCCAAACATGGCGTGTGGTTCGTCGCCGATCAGCGCGGTCCATGTCCGCGCGCCCGCCGACAATCCGTGGCAGAGCGCCTGTTGCGGGGTCTGCCCCATTGCTGCGCATTCGATCCGGTCGATCCGCCGCATCCGCCCGGCCAGGCTGTCGATGTGGCCGGCGGCGCCGGGCACCAGCCGGATCGGGGCGGTCAGGCGACCGGTCATCCGCCTATCACCGGATCGACCGCAACGCCCAGCAGGGTGAACGGCATCGGTGCGGTCTGGTTGATCCACACGGTGCATTCGTCGCGCACTTTGTTGTCCATCGACATCAGATAGACACCGTCAAACAGCGCGTTTGGCGGATCGGTCATGCGCGGCGGCACCGGGAACAAGTCGGTATAGCCGATCCCGGCGTTGATCGGGCCGGTCTGGCTCAGGGTAAACACCGATTTGGTCGGGTTCTGGATCTTGCCGATATTCGATCCTTCGCCAGGGACATTGATGCGCAACGGCAACGTCTCGATATCGACGCTATAAGGCAGGCCAAATGATACGACCGACCCGCTGTCGATCGACGCGGGCAACGTAACGCTGCCATTGGTCACGGTCAGCCCGGTCACCGGGACGCCATCGACCAAGCCAGCTACGTTGGTCGCACCTTCGAGATGCCACAGGCCGGTAAATGTCGATTGCGGGGTCGCAAAACTGGCGGAAACCGCGCAGTCAAGAAAACAGCTTTCTGCCAGCGTATCCCAAAAGTGCGACACCATTCGCTCGACAAAGCGGTAGGTCTGCCCATTGATGGTCCGCTGGACGATCAGATAGACGCGATCCTCGCCGTCTTCTGTGATCGAACAGACCGATTGCACCAGGCCGTCAGTCTGGCACTCGGTCCAACCCCAGACATTCTGTTCCTGCTCCCAGGTAAAGCACAGCAGCACGCCATCATCGCGCGCCGCCCAGATCAGCGAGCAAGGTTCCTGACTGTAACACCACGACACGATCGTGTGGCCGAGGAAAAAGTGCGGCGAAAAAATCGTGATGTCGTTGGCGCGCAGCCCGTCCATGGTGAAATCATAGCCCAGGCTGCGGATCGATGACCCGAGCGAGGGCACATAAAACACCACATTGTCGACCACGAGCGGGGGCAAGCGCGAAGAGCCCCGGCCCACTTCGCGCTGGATCACCGGCGGACTGGCGCCATCAAGCGGTGCGCCATTGCCGTCGCCATCGATCTTGAACACATTGTTGCTGGTCAGCGCGAGCAGCGTGGTGGTCGATGTCAACTGGTTCACCGAGTTGACTTGCCCGGCCATGATCGCAAAGCTCATCGCGTCGTCGGCACGCAACGGCCTGGAATAGTCCATGTTTTCGATCAGCGCCGATTTCGATGTCCAGATGCCATGCGGCACGTTGGTCGAACGGGCCCAGATCGAACGCTGCTGAAACAACGTCACCGTCGATGGATAATTGCCCGCGATGGCAAAGGGATTGTTGGCCACCGGCGGTGCCTGATCATAGGCTGGCCCGATGTTGTCATCGATGAAGGATAGCTGCGTCGTCGTGCCGATATAGCCATAGAACTGCGTATTGTTGGCCTTGTAGACGTTGTACCGCGTTGCGCCGGATGCCGCTGGCCAACTCAAGGTATTGTAATTGCGCTTCAGCGTTAGATCGTTGTAGGCGCTGACCGGTGGCGATCCGATACTTTCCTCGGTTGTGTTGTCGTCCACTGCGGTCACGCAATAGACGGCGGTTTCGGGGAAATAATTCAGGCCGCTGTCGGCGGCATCCTCATCCGCGATCGTCGCTGCCACAGTGGTCGAGGATGGCGGTGATATTCCCGGCACAAATGTCACCGTGGCAAACGACCAGCTCGCATTGTCCGAACGCACCAGCTTAGTGGGGGGATAGTTCAGATGCGCCAGATAGAGCGTGTCGGCGGTCTGTTCGTAATCGAGATCGGCCAGATCCACACCATTGTAAGGCGATCCCGCGTGGTAAACGAGCGAAGCTCCCATCGGATCAATCCTCCAGACTGTTGGCGCCAATTCCGCCACCGTAAGATACGGTTGGGGCTGCGGGGGCAGAGACAGGGGGCGCGACGGTCGGCGGCGGGACCACCACCGGCGGTACGGTATTGGCCGTTCCACCGGTACAGCCCGCAAAAACGGCGCATGTGGATGTGTCGGCATTGATCGTCACGGTGTTTGCATCGATCACCGAGACCACGGTCCAGGTGCGGTAATTCAGGACCGCTCCCATGCCCCCGATGACCCCGTCGATATAAACGAGACTGCCAACCGACAGACCATGATAGGGGATGGTCAATTGTGCGTGGACGGTGTTGGTGATCCCGGCAATCGGCTGCTCATTGGCCAGGACGCGTCCGCCCAGCGCACAAGGCGCCATATAGCCCTGGCCCATTTCCAGCGCGTAAGCCTGTGTCATCGAGAACTGGAACGGGATCAGCCGGGTAGGCTCGGTGGGATTGATCACCTGGCCGACCAACCGGGTCCCGGGGCGCTTGGTCACCCCTCCATACTTCATCACGATCACGTTGCGCGCCTTGCGCAGCGCGGATTGCCATGTGTCGACGTCAAAGCGGCCATAAAGCTGCGGGCCAAGTTCGCCTTTGGCGAAATTGACTTGCGTGATGCGCTCGGTCACAGGCCGCCTCCGATCCCCGACCGGGCAAATGCGGCCTCGCTCACAAAACGTGCCGGAGGCCGGACCCGCTGGTTGTAGTCTTCGGCGATGGCGCGTGCGCGCGCGAGTTCGGCGGCTTCGCCCAGTTCGCGTGCCAGCCCGGTGTCCTTGCGGATTGGCACCGCAACCCGTGCGGCCAGTTCCAGGGTGAATGCGCGCTGCACCAGCGGTGGCAGAACGGTCGGATCGGTTAGCACCGCAACATAGACCAGCGTGGCGTTCCACACCTTGGTGTAGATCAGGCCGCCTTCATGCAAAAAGGCGAGCGGAACCGCATCCTGCACTGGAAACGGATAAGGGCCCCCCAGCGGCAGCAGCCAGGCCGGCTGTTGCATCTGGCGGATCGCCAGCGGCCGCGCGCAATTGGCGGGTACGGTATAGGCCTGCGTCCACTCCGCGAGCCGGTCGTTGGTGGCGGCGGTCAGCGTCGCGCGCGTGACCGCCCAACTCCAGTCCGACCACAACGACACTTCGGCCAACAGCGGTGCCGCAAAGCGGCTGACTTCGCGCGCTTCGATCGAGTTGTCCGTCACATCGGTGATCGGACCGGAGGCGATTTCCGCCAGAGCCATGTTGCAGATGTCGTCGAGCGTTGCCATGCCGGAAAATCCTGTGAAAACATTGCCGGTTGCTGCTGCCACGCCGTTCCGGCGGGCTGCCGTCGATGCAGGGCGCCGCGATTGACCAGGCGCCCTGCATCACCGTCAGGCCGCGATCACTTGCCGATCGGGGCCGACTTGCGCGGCGCGGTTGCCAGGGGCGGCGGCGTTTCGAGCGGAATCCATGCCAGTCCGGGCGTTTCGTCGCTGGAAAACACCTCGCCCGTGTCGATCAGGCGTCCTGCGGTGCACAGATAGATCGGTTCGCGTGCACGAAAGCTGGGCATCAAAGGCCCCCGCAGTTGTTGTTGTTCTGGCGGCTGGCAACGATCGAGGCATTGATGGCGCCGGTCGTCGCGGTGCCCACGACGGTGTAGAAAAGCTGCAGATAGCGCGCATTTGCTTCTTCCACGAGCTTGGGGACCGCGAAAAGATAACCGGCTACCAGCGACGCGGCGGGAACGATGGCCCCGCTGTCCACCTGGGTCCAGTTGACTCCGTCGGGCGAGGTTTCGACCGACACCTGCAACGAAGTAAGTCCGGTGAATGTCTGCGCCACCGAGACGGCCAGGTCGACCGGTTGGCCCTTACCGATGTTGCGCACCAGCGGAACCGTCGCGCCGTACGGCGTGCCGGTCGCGCCAAGGTCGATGGCATTGGTCGACGGTGCCGAAGTGGTCACCGCCTGCTGGTTGCTGAAGACAAGCGAAGTGTCGATGATCATGAAAGAATATCCCCGTCTACGGGATGGCTGGGTCCTCCAATGACGCGAAGGGACCCGATCCCATTGAAAACCAGATCGGTTTGTATGTCTGCGCTTACGACACCAGCGTTTCGGTGCTCAGCAGGGCATCGGTTTCGCGGATCGGCATGCCGCGCCAGGTCATTACTTCCTCGCCCTGGATTTCCATCGGCGTCAGGCGGACAAAGTTGTCGACCCCCGAACGGCTGTTGGTGCCTTCGGCATCAAGCGCTTCGAGCAGCGTTCGGTTCATGTAGATCACCGTGCGACCGGGACTGATCTGGCCTTCTGCTTCAAGGCGGTACGAACGACGACCTTGCAGCTTGTAATAGGCATGGCGCATCAGTGGGTTGAGCGCGACCGTCCCGGAAATCACGCTGGGCACGTCGATGTTGGCGATCCGCGCGTTGTAGCGCCAGTCCTTGACGCACAGTCCGACATGCTGGGTGAATTTTTCTTCCTTGACGTAGAACGGGTTGCCGTTGGGATCCATGACCCGCTGGCGCCCCATGTCCTCGCGCTGGATACCGCCTGGAATGTTGTCGGGAACGATGGCCGAAGTCTGCATGTCGCCGTGGGTGACGAACCATATCGACGCGTTGTTCGATCCGGTCGCTCCGCCGCTGATCACATTGGGATTGGCCAGCGCGCTGAAGCGAGGCCCCAGACCATGGAACTGCTTGCCATTGATCTTGACGTCCGAATACCAGATCGCGCTTTCGATCGTCTGGGCAATCGCTTCAAGAAAGCCCTGGCCTTCCACCAGCCGCAGCTTGGCGGATTCGGCCGGCTTGAGGTTGAGCAGACGCTCATCGACGCTCGACAGACCCTCGACAAAGCCGGTGGTGTCCTTGACTTCGGTATAGTTGCCTTTCGACTGGGCAATGCCCTGATACAACGCGCCCCACGACACCGAGGGCAGGCCGGTACGGATCGACGAGCGGTGTTCGGTCCCGCTGTTGCATGAAATGACGTTGGCGTCTTTCATGAACGGCGTGAGCTGGGTCAGCGCTTCGACCACATCACCGATGCCGTCGCTGCTGGACTTCAGAACGTCGATCAGATTCCAGTATGAGCTGCCAAGAATGGCCATTGGGTGGTCTCCTTAGGAAAATCCCGCCAGATTTGCGGGCACGGACGATGCCGGCGGTGGGGTACTGGGCGCGATGCGGCCGGCATCATGCGCTCCTCGTGGCGTCGGAACCGATCTGGTACCGACGTGCAGCTTCGAACGGTTGGACTTGGTTGTCCTAACGGGACTCGTTGGGGTAAAGGCGTTCCCACACCGGGCGGTTGCGGCTGGTGGCAGTGGTCGGGCGCACAAAGCTGCCGTCTTCGCCGACCAGTTCGCCCAGCCGGCGAAATGCGCGGATCATGTCGGGGTGGTTGCCGAATCCGCTGTTGTCCAGCGCCTGGCGAAACGGGTGACCCTGTGCATAGCCCAGTGCATCGAGGCCCTTGGCTGCAAAATGTTCGGTTTCGGTACGCCGCGCACCGCCGATTTCGGGATCGGACACGAAGGCCTGGTGCCACGCCTGTTTCTGCGCGGCGGCGGCGCCCTCGATCTGCCGCACCACGCTTTCCTGGGTGCGTGCCATGATGTCGCGCGCAACCGGCAGCAGCTTGTTGGCGGCATCGTTGCTCAACCCGACATCGCGCAGGATCGGGTCGGCCTGCTGGACCAGCGTCGGGTCGATTGCATAGTCTTCGAGCGCCAGTTCATACCGTTCCGGGGTCAGAGTGGCAGGCGGCGGCGTGACCAGCGCTGCGCCGGTTGGGTCGCCAGCCACCGCCAAGGGCGCCTGGCTCTGTTCGGTGGGTGCTGTCTCAACCGTCGCGGGGGAGCTCGTCGTAACGGGCACGGTCGCGGGGACGTCTTGTGTCACGTTGGTTTTCCTTGCAATTGAGCGCTTCGGTCAGGCTGAGGCCAAGCGTGGTGATCCCATCGGGATCGGCACTGCGCACTGCTTCGCTTTGTCCGGCGTGCACCAACATCAGCAGATCAAATCCGAGGGCCCGGCGCCCTTCGAGATGGGCCAGATCGCGGCTCGGTGCCGTGCTGGCGGATACGGTATGGCCCAGGATTCCCGCACTTTGGATCGCGGCAAACAAAAACCGGCGAAATTCGGCGCGGGCGAGCAGAAATTCGGCATCCTTTGGGTCGAACGCCATTGGCAATGTCCAGTTTGAAAAAGCGCCGGTCAGGCCGGGGGCAACAATCGCGCAAGCAGGCTGTCGCCATTGCCGACATTGGTTGCTGCGAGCAGTCGCGCCGCATCGGCACCGGCCTTCATGGACGGCATCGCGGCGAGCGCCTGCGCGGTGGCGGTCTGGGCCGCACGTGCCTTGCGCAAGGCGGCGACTTCGCGTTCGGGCCGGATCAGACGGGCCGGCGCCCCGGCGCGATAGCCGTATTCGTCGACTGCCTCGTCGAAATCGATCATGTCGAGCGCCTCGGGATGAACGGCGGCCAGATTGCCGACAAATCCGACCACGCGCTCGATTTGCCCTAGCCCGACCATGCGTTGCATCTGCTGCAGGATCGACACGAATTCGACATTGAGCGGCTTGTTGGACAGGGCCGCCGGAACCGGCGGCAACATGCCGCCACGTTGCAGAATGCCGAACGCACGCTCGATCGCGATTTGCAGTTTTTCGTTGGTCACCCGTTCGATCACCGGGCCCAACTGGGTCAGCTTTTCCTCATTGCGTGACGCGATTTCCTCGACCGTGCGCGGCTGGATACCGGCCATGTTGGTGATCGCGTTGAACAAGTCGGCATAGGCCAGCGAATCGATCTGCTGGCGACATTTGTCCATTTCCTCGCCGATCGCCGCCACCGCCTGATACGGCATCTGGTAGGGAATGAAGATCTGGTCGCGATCGACCCCGGCCGCGGCGACCACGCGCCCCGGTTCACCGGTCAGGCGCACGTTGGGCGGCGCGATCTTCTCGGGTTTGACCATCTGGTCGATCGCTTCGTTGCGACGCTTTGCCTGCATCTGCAATTCGCGCAAGGCGGGCAGGGCCTCCATGCCGGGCGACACACCATAAGTATCACCGCCCACGACATCCCAGCGGGGCGCCCAGAACGGTTGTTCGTTGTAACCCGACAGGCGCAACAGGCTGTCCGACCGGTCTGCCGTGTCCCAATAGATCGATCGCCACGGCTTGGCGCCGAATTGCAGCGGGTTGTAATCCGGATCAGGCTCGATGGCGTGATAGATCTCGACCGCCGCCTCGTACTGGCTGCGGTCATAGAGCGCGCGGATCACCGGCGAACAGGCATTGCCAAACGTGTCGACCGCCTGTTTTACGCTCATCGGGCAAACCCGATAGAGCGTATCGGGCACCAGCGCGTCGGACAGCCCGATCCAGTATTCGCCGAATGTCAGCGCATGGCACACCGCGCCCGCTGTCGGGTGCTCGACCATCACGCAGCCCTCGGTGCCGAACAGCCCCATCTCGCCATAGCCGGATTTGGACGCGGCATAGAAATTGGTCGACGCGAAAAAGGCATAGAGCCGTCGTTCGACATCCGACAGCCAGGGCCGCACGCCGTTGGCTTCCATCAGCGTGTCGTTGGCCAGCTTCAGCGTGAACCAGGGGCGCGATGCGCTCGACAGGCCGCTCGTCATGCCGTTGGTCAGCGTGCGGAACGCCTCGATCCCGCGCGGATCGAACAGCGTGCGGTTCCACATCCGGCGCCGTCCGCCGTTCTGGTCCTTGCTGCCACGCAGAAATCGCGACCGGGCCGGCTGGGCAAACCGCGCGATCTGCTCTGCCTCGGACTCGTAATCGGCCCGCACATTTTTCATCAGGGCCAGCCGCTGTTCGCAGTGGCTGCGAAGGGTCTCGTTGCCATTCATGTCGCGCTGCGCTCCTTAACCGAGCGTCGGATTGGAAACGGTCGGCGAACCGAGCACGCCTTGTGGCCCGATGACCATCCCGGCCAGCACGGTGCGCTGCCATGCCTCGGGATCAACCGAGCCTGGCAGCGCGCCCTGATCGGGCAATTGGGTCGGCTGGCGAACCGGGACCGTCGGGATCGTCGGGGTGGTGCACATGCTCGCCTCCTGTGGTTGATGATCACGGCTTAAACCGGCGGTGACCGGGTTTGGATCGCGAGGGACACTTTGGTTCAATCCAGCTCCGTGTAACGGTCCTCGTCGCGCATTGCGGCGACCCGGCTGGGATCGAGCCAGTTGGGCATCCGGCGCGGCAGCACGGGCTCGGCAAACGTGCAGGCCAGCGCGTCGGCCCAGTCGGGGCTGGGCAGCCCGCGCTTCTTCATGTCAACCTTGCGCTCCAGCCGCACGCGGGTGTCGTCGGCGGCAAACCCATAAGTCGGACCGGCCAGATCATCGCGCAGGCGCGCGCCATCGGGGATCGCCCCGCGCCGCAACCAGGCGCGCATCCGCGTCCAGATTTCGGCGCGCTTGTTGGCGGTATGTACAGCGACGCCGGGCTCCAGTTCGGCGTCGCGGCCTTCGCCGCCGAACCACACTTCGATCACCGGCACATCGCCAACCAGTTGCCGCAGGCGGTCGACGATCGCCGCACCGATGTTGCCAGCATCGACCATGATCGCGTCAGGCTGCCATTTCTGGGTGGCCAGCGCGATGTCCCCGGCCAGGCTCATGGCATCCGCGCCGCGCCAGGCCTGCCACGGCCGCGACCGGGCATCGGTGCCGCAGCGGATCGCCAGGACACTTTCATCATCACCATAGCGCGCGCAATCGACGCCGAAAATCATCGGTTCGCCACCGGCCAGCACCGGTATCTCGCGCATCTGTGCTGCCTCGATCTCGCGCTGGCCGATGAATTGCATCGCATTCGCCGAGGGAAACCGGCCAAGTACCCGCACCCGCGCAATATCGGAATCTTCGCCGAATGTGCGGACCAATTCGTCGAGATAGGCCTTGTTGGTGCCTTCGACATCGCGTGCATCAATTTGCGCGCCGTGCCACAGCGCGCGGTGGCGGCCAAAACATTCGCGAAACGCGCCACGCGCGTGGGTCGGATTGCCGAACGCCAGCCAGATGATCTCGGTATCCGCATCGGTCAGCGCCCCCAGCGCCACTTCCCAGACTTTGTCGGCAATCCCCGAGGCCTCGTCGAACACCAGCACGATGCGTTTGCCCTGGTTGTGCAATCCGGCAAAGGCTTCGGTGTTGCTTTCGCTCCAGGTCACCAGATCGCAGCGCCACGATTTTTCGCGGCCCGCCATAGTCGAGGTGATCGCGGTTGCCGAATGCCGGAACCACGCGCTCGTTAACGCCAGTCCAGCCCATTTGGCGAGTTCTGGCGCGGTCTTGGTACGCAATTGCGCCTCGGTGTTGGCGGTCACGATCACCCGCGTGTCGGGGCAGGTGTCGAGCGCCCATTTGACCAGCATGCCGATCAGTGCCGATTTGCCGATGCCGTGGCCCGATGCGCGCGCGACCCGCAGCGGCTGAAAACGCCGGGCCGGGTCCGACAGGTGATCGCGGATTTCGGCCATCACCGCGCGTTGCCAGGTGCGCGGTCCGGCCATATCGGCCAGATCGCCTTCGCCCCAGGTAAATGCATATGTCGCATAGCCGAGCGGATCGGCGGTGAAGGCGCCGATGTCGTTCGCCAGGGCCAGCACCGGATCGGCATCGGCCATTGCTGGCGCGTCATGCACGGGAAGGGGTGATTGATGCATCCGGTGTGGCCGTATCCTTGCTGTCGCGCTGCCGATGCACCCGCAAACGCGCGCGTTGGATCGCGGCGACGGGGTCACCGGCACTCGACAATTCGAAATCCTGGCGGGGTTTGCCCCACGCGCGATCGAGCACGGCATTGGCCGCACTGACCCGTGCCGTTGCCGGGGCATCGCCATTGGTCATGATCGCGACCAGCGTGGCCAGCGCTTCGCCTGTGTGGTTCCTGGCCATGGCTGCATCACCGCGGCCTGTGGCCACAGGGGCCGGGGCACCGCGGGGTTTGCGGGGACGGGCCGGTCTGGCGGGTTCAGCGCGCGGCATAGGGCTTGCGATCACCTGGCAAGCCCATCGCCGCGGCCGAGCGCGCGCCGCGGCGCACCAGCGGTCGGTCGCCATGCATCGACGGGTGGCGCGCGGTCTGTTTCCCGGTGGCGACGATTTCGACCAGGCGAAATCGCTGAAACCTGCTGACGCGGATCAGGCCGTGGCTTTCCAACTTGCGCACCAGTTTGGGCCCCATCGAGGTCGAATTGAACCCGGTGGCGACTTCCAGATCGATGTTGACCGGGCAGGGGTGGCCATGTTCGGCCGCATGGTTGATCAACCGATAGGCTATCCGTTCGGCCGGGGCGAGCTGGTCCGCCATCACATGCGGGGGCAGGGGCATCGGCAGACGATTGCTGTCGCAGTCGTCATCCCAGAACGCGTCGAGGCAGTGGCTGGCCGTGTGCATCGCGGTGATATCTCCCGATCGGGTCAATCCAGGGCAAAAGGCGGTGGGGCGCCTGCTTGACGCACCCACCGCCAGAGGTTGCGCGCGCCGTCAGGGGAAACGGTCGCGCGCCTTGCAGCCGGGGCCGGTGGCTGTGTCACCGGCAGGGACCGGGACCATTCCCGGTCGGCACCGTCGCCAGCGGGGGAGGGGGGGGCGACTCGGTGACTTGGGCTGCATAAAGACGCATTAACGGAAAATCTGATAATCGGATATAACAACCAATCCGAAAATGGATATAATTCGCTTTTCCAATTGCAGTTAATCTGATATTGCGTTGAGACACACTCCGGAAAGGGACGCGCCATGCGTGCTTTCGATGCCATGCTCGTGCGCCAGACGATGAAAGCGCGCTCTATCAGCCAGGCGCAACTCGCGCGCGATCTTGGTTTTGCAAGCCAGTCGGCGGTCTCGGCGCTGCTCGCCGGGCATCGCCGGGTTACTGTTGACGAAGCGGCGGCGATCTATGCGCTGCTCGGGCTCGACGGGGCGGGATCGGGCGCGACGACTGCGCCGGATCGGGCCGAACCAGCCTCTGCACGGCTGCGCGATGGCGGTGCTGGCGACAGCGTTCCCGATTATGGTGTGGTCCCGGTGATCGGGATTGCCGGGGCCGGGCGCTGGCGTGAAGCGGTCGAAGTGCCGCTCGGCCATATGCCGGTGCCCGCCCGGCTGGCCGGGCGCGGCGTGTTCGGTATCGAGGTCAGCGGTGATTCAATGGACCTGCTGATCGATGACGGCGGGCTTATTTTGGTCGATGCCGGGCAAAAGGAACTCGCTCCGGGCGGGGTCTATCTTATTGCCAACAGCAGCGGCGAAGCGACCGTCAAGCGATATCGCCGCGATCCCGCGCGGTTTGAACCATGTTCGAGCAATCCGGCGCATCGCCCGTTCCTGATCAGCGATGATGACTTTTCGGTGCTGGGCAAAGTCGTTTGGAAAAGTGCGCCGGTGATCTGATCGTGCCCAGGTCCAAGGGCTGCGATTGTAACCATCTTAAAATCGGATAATTGACGGATTGTACTGCTGCAGGAAGGATACGCCTTTCCATGTCGCATTTCCGTCCGCCCGGGCCACCCGGCCTGTGGCACCAAAGCGTCGCGGCGCACGATCTGTTGGCCGATCTTGGCCCGCGCGACGTCCGCCTGACGCTTGTGCGCGGCGCACCCGGCCCTGATCGGCTGGACTGGCATCCGGACAGCGATCACGGCGCGGCCACATTCGCGGCACTGGCGCATTTGCGTCAACAAGCGGTGGGGCCGGCCTTTGCCATGGCGTGCGACGATTGGGCGCGCGGCGCCGCGCTTGCCGCTGCGCAGCGCGCGCCGACTGTCGCTGGGTCGGTTGCCGCGCGCTTCGGTGATCCCGGGCGCTGGCTGGGCTTCGGTCCGATCGAAGCCACGCGCCGCTTCCGCGCGAACTGGAGCTGACCGGCATATGCCCGGCAATACAAGGGAAAACACACCAAATCCGATCGCATCGCCTCGTTCAGGCCCGCAGCATCGTGCCCGTCGTCTCGGCAAACAGCGCATTGACCGATGCCGGCGAGGTCGGGCGACCCATCAGAAAGCCCTGGAATTCGTGACATCCCGCGGCAATCAACAAGTCCTTCTGGTCCTCGGTCTCAACACCTTCGGCAATCACGCCGAGGTGGAAACTGCGAGCCAGCTTGACGATTGCGCCGACCAGCGTTTCGGCTTCGACACTCTGTCCGAGGTCAGCCACAAAGCTGCGGTCGATCTTGATCTTGTCTACCCGGAACCGGTGCAGCAGCCGCAGCGATGAATAGCCGGTACCAAAGTCGTCGAGCACGATCGCAAATCCCAGCCGTTTGAGCGCCGCGAAGTTCTCCATCGTCGCGGGGCTGTCGGTCAGCAGCGCGGTCTCGGTCAGTTCGATATCGAATTGCACCGGGTTGATATGCGCCGCAGCCGCGATCTGGATCATCCTGGCTGCAAAACCCGGCGCGCGCATCTGCACCGCGGATACGTTGATTGCCACCCGCACGCCCGTCCAGTTGCGGGTTTCGGCAAACACGCGGCGCAACACGAATTCGCCGATGCCCAGGATAAGGCCGCATTCTTCCGCCAACGGTATGAAGGTTGCCGGTGAAACGGCGCCCAATTCGGGATCGTTCCACCGCAGCAGCGCTTCATAGGCGAGGATCGTCCCGTTCGCATCGACTTGCGCCTGATAGACCATGTGAAACGCCCCATGGTCGAGCGCATGCCGCAGTCTGGTTTCGAGCACGCGGCGGGTCTGAAAGGCCGCTTCCATTTCCTGTTCGTAGAAGGTGATACAACCACGCCCGCGCGCTTTGGCACGATAGAGCGCCAGGTCGGCCTGTCGCAGCGCCAGCGACGGTTCGCGCACGGATGCATCGATCATCGCAACCCCGATCGAACAGCCGACGTCGAGACGCCCGAATTCGCTGTCGACAGGCGTCAGCAGTGCGCCAAGACAGCGCTGCGCCAGATTGGCAATCGCATCGCGGTCGGCCGCCAATGCGACCAGAACGAATTCATCCCCGCCGAGACGGGCGGTGAAGGCGCCGTGTTCGACCCGTGCCAGCGTACGCAACCGGTCGGACATGACTTTGAGCAACTCATCGCCAGCCTGATGGCCCAGCGTGTCGTTGACTTCCTTGAAACGGTCAAGATCGATGCACATCAGTGCCAGCAGTGGACGGCGGCTCGACACCGTGGACAGCATTGTGCGCAACCGTTCGAACAACAGCGCACGATTGGGCAGCATCGTCAGCGGATCGTGATAGGCCAGATGGCGGGCGCGCATTTCGCTCGCCAGCAGTTCGTCCACCACCACGGCGCTGCGCCGCACGATTGTCCAGCCAACCAACGCCAGCATGGCCATCGCGGCCAGCAACGGGGTGACCATACGGTGCAGCAGGACCGATCCCGGTTGACGCGGTGCCCAGCTCAGCGCGCCGACCACTGTGCCGTCGGGCGTGCGCAAAGGCACTGTGGCACGGTTGCGGGCAAGGTCGGGCGCCGGTGCCAGCTTCAGATCGTCGAGCAGATAGCGCGCGGCAAAGCTGCTCAGCATGGTGCTGTCGATCGGGATGGCGTTGATGGACACGCTGGCGCGTGGTCCTTTGGGTTGGACCATGCCCAGATCGGGCTGCACCAGACTGGCCATCACGACATAGACTTTGCCGTCGGCCCGCACGAAGCCGTTGGCCTGGATCGGCCGGGTAATCGGTCCCTGGCCTTGCGCATGCGGCCGGATCGGGCCGCGCCGCGCCTCGGCGGCGCGAATGGGCTTGAGCAATTGCAGGACAATCGGACGAAATGGTTCAAAGCTGGTGAACGGTGGATGGTTGCCCATCACATAGGCGTACGTAACTCGGCCATCGCCATCGATGAAAAATGAATGGGTGAACCCATCGAATGTATAAAGCTGATGGCCGAAATCGAGATCGGCGAACGTCAGATCCATCTTGCGGTCGATTTTGGCAACCGCCGTATCCCAATCGACCTGCGGCACGACGATGTCATTAAACTGATGTAACTGCTGTGAAAAACCACTTTCAACCATGCGCTGTTCGCGCTTGATCGCGGTGTCGTTGAACCGGTCGACCAGGAAAACCACCACCAGCACCAGAAGCACCAGGGCGCCCAGTGTCATCGCGACGATCGGCACCAGCAATTGCCGTTTTCGCGATTTGTCGATGATGACGGTCTTGACGCGCACCCTTGCGATTTGTCCCTTTCGCCAGGCCCAATATGGTCACATTGGCAGACGGTCCTAACGCAAGCCCGCTAAGTCTTTGCTAACATTGCGCAGACGGAATAGCCTAAGTTGGAAAAGTGCGCCGTTCAGGGGCTGATTGAAAATTCCGATTTTGCCGGCCATTGCATGAGCCATTGCGAGATTCGCGCATTGCGGATTTCAATCGGTCATTCGGTGCGGCGACAAACTGGCAATGTCGGCAGGTTTGGCGTAACCGTGCATTACATGGCCCAAGCACCTGATCCGATCCAGCCGCCCGGAACCTTTTCGCGAGACAGCGATGATCCCTGGACACCCGTGCAGCGACGCACCGGGCTGGTCGCGCTTGGCCTGTTTGCCTTGCTCGGCCTATGGACCCTGCGGGTGTTTTTGCCAGCGGTGGGCTGGGCGATCATCCTGGCGGTATCGCTGTGGCCCTGGCGTCAACGCGCTGTGTCGCTGTGGCCGGGCGGGGCGGATTTCACCTGGCCAGCCTTGTTCACGCTGACAGTCGCGCTGTTTTTTGTGTTGCCGCTGGTGATGGTGGCACATGCGGTTACCACCGATGGCAGATTCGCTCTGCAATGGGTGCTCGATGTCCGGGCTCATGGTCTGGCCATGCCCGATTTTGTCGCCCATCTGCCCGCCGGCCCAGCGATTGCCGCATGGTGGGATACGCATCTGGCAAAGCCTGGTGCGCTGGGCAATCTGGGATTGCCGGGTGCGGACGGGCACTCGCCGTTCGGCACCGGGCAGCATTTGCTCGGCCTCGTGCTGCACCGTCTGGTGCTGGCGGTGTTCCTGTTGCTGATCCTGTTCTTCCTGCTACGCGATGGCGAACGCGTTGCCAGCAGCTTGCGCGTGGGATGCGAACGCGCATTCGGGGCGGCTGGTGTCAATGTCGCGATGCAGGCGTTGCGCGCCGTGCGCGGAACGGTCAACGGCCTGGTCGTGGTGGGGTTTGGCGAAGGCGTCCTGCTGGGACTGGTCTACGAACTGTGCGGCGCTCCCCATGCCGCGTTGCTGGGATTGCTGACCGGCCTGCTCTCGGTGGTCCCGATGGGGTCGGTGGTTGCGGCCGCCGTTGCCGCCGGCCTGCTGGCCTCTGCCGACAAGATGCTGTTTGCGGTGGTGGTCGCGGTAATTTCCGCCGTGGTGATCTTTATCGCCGATCATTTCGTGCGCCCGGTGATGATTGGCGATGCCACGCGGTTGCCCTTTCTGGTTGTTCTGCTGGGGATCCTTGGGGGGATCGAAGCGCTTGGCCTGATTGGTCTGGTGGTCGGTCCATCGCTGATGGCCGTGCTCATGCTGCTGTGGCGCGAATGGGTCGGATCACAACAAGGCCCGCTCAATCCCGCTCATGCCTCGCCGCGCGTGCCGGATGAGGCGCCGGAGCTGCCCTGATCTGCGCTTGAACGGGCCACGACATCACGCGTGTGGCTGGCAATCATCGCTTCCTCGTTGGTGGCGATCACGCGGATATCGACTGTGCTGCCGGGGGCGGCGATACAGGATTTGCCCGCCGCATTGGCCCCGGCATCGATCTGCAATCCCAGCCATGTCAGCCGGGCGCAGATGGCAGACCGGATCGGCGCGGATCGTTCCCCGATCCCGGCTGTGAACACCACGCCGTCGATGCCGCCCAGCGCGCTGACCATGCCCGCCAACTCGACTGCGATGCGATAGGTAAACTGGTCGATCGCCGCAACGGCATCGGCATCCTGGCTGTCCAGCAGGACGCGCATGTCGCCACTGAGGCCTGACAGGCCGAGCAAGCCCGACCGATGGTACAGCATGTCCTCGATCTCGGCGACGCCGTGTCCTTGGCGCGCCAGATACAAGATCACCCCCGGATCGATCGAACCGCAGCGCGTTGCCATGATCAGCCCATCCAGCGTGCTGAAACCCATCGTGGTCGCCAGACTGATCCCGCCGTGCAGCGCGCACAGACTGGCGCCCGCGCCAAGGTGGGCCACAATCACCCGGCCGCGCGCCAGCATTGGTGCCTCCAGCTTCAGCCGTGCGGCAATATATTCATAGGACAGGCCGTGAAAACCGTAACGGCGCACACCAAGGTCGCGGATCGCGCGGGGCACCGGCACGGTCTGTGCGCGCGGTGGAATGGTGTGGTGGAATGCGGTGTCGAAACAGGCGACCTGCGGCAGGTCGGGCAGCAATCCGGCAAGCGCGCGGGCCGGAGCAAGGTTGTGCGGCAAATGCAGCGGATCGAGCGGGACCAGCGCCTCCAGGGCTGTCATCAGGGCTGGCGTGATCCGTGCGGGCCCGATGTGATCCATCCCGCCATGGACAATCCGGTGACCCGCGCTGGCCAGCCCACACGGCCCGGCCCGGGCACGGACCATCACCAGCAAATCCGTAAGGATCGAACCGAACGTCGCTGGCGTGCGCGACCAATGCAGATCGGGCAGTGTGCTTCCCATGGCATCGTGCGCGGTCAGGTGCGGGGTACAGTCGATGCCTTCGATTTCGCCACGCAGGATCGGTGCGAGCAAAGCATCGAACAGTGCGAACTTCAGGCTGGAAGATCCGGCGTTGAGTGTGAGGATGGCCCCGGACATGGTGTGGTCTCCCGACGGTCGTCGCGCGTTTGCCAAAGGCGGAGGCTGGGCCATGTCGGCCACCGTGTCATGCGGTTTCACCGACTTTGGGTATATTCCGAACCTGCCGCTCTGCTGCACGGGCGATAGCAGTTTGTCGGGCCCATCCGCGATTGTCGGCGCAAGGCAAAGGAACTGCTGAGTGAAAGCGATGGTCTTGAAACACCCGTGCGCGCAACTGGTGTGTGCAGGGCTGGCTGGTGAGCGAGGGTGCCTGGCGCCTCTATCGCTTTGGTGCGGCGGTTGCCAACCAGCCACATTCGGATTTGCGCACGGGGGCGCTTCGAAGGCGCCGCCGTGTTCGTTCACACGACCAACCATCCACCCCGGAGCAATGCCATGACCACAACCCATCTCAACGGGCATCACACCGTGACGCTCGCTGCCATCTTCAGCCATCCCGCGCCGCATAATATCGAATGGCACGATGTCGTGTCGTTGCTCGACCACATCGGTACGGCAACCCCGCGTCATGGCGGCGGCTATACCGTGACCATCGGCGCCGATCATATCACGCTGCCGCGCCCCCACGGGCACGATCTGGTTGACGATGAACTGCGCCATCTGCGCACGTTTCTGGCCAAGGCAGGGTTTTCGCCCGATGGCGCCATAGTGGAGGCCGCGCTCGAACGGCCCGACACGTGGGGCATCGTGTTGATCGACCATCACCAGGCACGACTGTTTTCGCCGGGCAGCAAAGGCAGCAATCATGCCGCGCTGCATATCATCCGGCCAGAGGATGATTACGGTTCGCGCCGCCGGCTTGCGCATCCCCAGCACAACGACGATCATGATGGCGGGCGGTCTTCGGAGGACGAAGGCTATTATCGTCGCATCGCAGCCGAACTGGCCGCAGCACAGCGCATCGTGGTGTTCAGCGACGGCAAGGGCCGCAGCAGTGCCGGCGAGTATTTGGTCGATTATGTCAAGCGGCATGACCACGCACTGGCCACCCGCATCATTGTCAGCGAAAGCATCGACATTTCGCAGACCTCGGACAACGAAGCGGTGGCCGCGGGGCTAGCCCTGCTGGCCACCGCCTGACAATTCCGGGCGCGGTGAGGCCAGTCCTCACCGCGCCCGGGCGTTCAACCGGCGACGACGAGGTCGTTTTCGATATCGGTAATGCCGGGCGATGCCCAGGCGATAGTCGATGCCTTCCACTTGTCGGCCGGGGTGTGCACGGTGCCTTTCAAGATGACCTTGCTGCCTTCGGCACTAACCGTGATGTTCGACGGGTCAAACCATGACCGATGCAGCGCCTTGCCGATGTCGTGGCTGATGTCGGCCACGTTGACATGGGGTTTGATCGTGATCCGGTTGGAGACACCGACCACCCCGCGCAGGCCACGCACCACCGCTTCGCTGGCATCCTTCTGGAAATGCCATTCGACTTGTCCGGTCAGCTTGATCCAGCCGTCTTCGACTTCGACCTTGATCGCATCGCCGGGAACCGTCACTTCCCAGCGCAACCGGTCGATCGCTGCGCGCGCGATCGTTTCGTCACCGTGGTCGGGCTGGCCGGGCAGGACCACTTTGATCTCCTGCGCTACGGCCTTGACCCCGCGGACCCGCGCCGCCGCATGTTCGGCGGCCAGCTTGGCCAGATAGTCGGGCACTTGCCCGGTCAGCGTGACGATGCCGTCGCTGGCGGACACGCCGATATGTGCGGCATTGACAGTGGGTTCCCACAGAAATTCGGCGAGTACGGCTTCCTGAAGCTGGCGATCTGCAGACATGAATATTCCCGATTGCCGCGAGTTGGGGCGTGGCTGTTGCGGCACGGCTGACCGCGAACGGGTCGAATCTAGGCGTGTTTGCCGCGCGCAGCAGGATCGGAAAGTACCCCTCTGCGTACATTCCGGCGCTGTGGCTCACCGGGCGCGAGGATATCTTTGGCCCATCACCACCAGGCCAGGAGCGCCCCGATGACTTTGCCCCATGCATCATCTGCCAGCCTGCATTCAGGCGCCGTACGACCCGAACGGGCATGGCTGGTCGGTGGAGGCATCGCCTCGCTGGCGGCAGCCGCCTTCTTGATCCGCGATGGTGACATGCGTGGGTGCGACATCACCATTCTGGAAGAAACCGACCGCTTGGGCGGCAGTCTGGATGGCGCGGGCAGCGCCGATCTTGGCTATGTCCTGCGGGGCGGGCGCATGCTGGAAAGCAAATACTTGTGCACGTTCGATCTGTACGGTTCGATCCCGACGCTCGACGGCAAGACCACTGTGACGCAGGAAATCCAGGAGTGGAACATGCTGTTGCAAACCAATTCAAAGGCGCGGCTGGTGCGCGATGCGTCGCGCGAAACCGATCCCGAATTCGGCCTGTCCGAACGACACATCCTGACGATCGAACGGCTGGCGATCGAACCGGAGGCGCTGTTGGCCGAAACCACGATTGCCGACCAGTTCGGTCCCTCGTTCTTCAACACCAATTTCTGGATCATGTGGCGCACCACCTTTGCGTTTCAGCCGTGGCACAGCGCAGTCGAATTCCGGCGCTATCTGTTGCGGTTCGCGCACATGATATCCGGCTTTGGCCGGCTCAAGGGGATCATGCGCACGGTGTACAACCAGTACGATTCGCTGGTCCGCCCGTTGCAGGCGTGGCTGGAATCGCATGGCGTCAAATTTGCGTTTCACACCTCGGTCACCGACTTGTCGATGGTCGAGCGTATCGGCCGGATCACGGTTGACCGGATCGTGTGCGGTGATCAGGGCAGAACATGGGACATCGCGGTGGGGCCAAACGACCTGGTGCTGGTCACGTTGGGGTCGATGACCGAAGGATCGCACCTCGGCACGATGGAAACCGCGCCCGAACTCGGCACCAAGCACGATGGCGGGGCATGGCGCTTGTGGGAAATGCTGGCGCAGGGACGGCCCGCGTTCGGGCGCCCGGCGGTGTTTGACAGCCACGTTGAACAGTCGAAGTGGACGTCCTTCACGATCACGTTGCATGATCCGACATTTCTGCGGCTGGTCCGCGATTTCAGCGGCAATGTGCCGGGTGAGGGTGGATTGATCACTTTTGCCCAGTCGAACTGGCTTGCCTCGATCGTCATCCCGCATCAACCGCATTTCATCGGTCAACCCAAGGGCGTCGAGGTGGTCTGGGGCTATGGCCTGACGGTCGATACCCCGGGCAATTTTGTAGACAAGCCGATGTCGGCCTGCAGCGGGCGCGAGATCATGACCGAAATCCTCGGCCACCTCGGCATTGTCGATGAGGCGTCGGGGATTCTCGCCAGTTCGATCTGCATCCCGTGCATGATGCCGTTCATCACCAGCCAGTTCATGCCGCGCCGCCACGGTGACCGGCCCGACGTCATCCCTGCAGGCTATGGCAATCTTGCGCTGCTCGGGCAGTTTTGCGAATTGCCCGATGATGTCGTGTTCACGGTCGAATATTCGATCCGTTCGGCGGCGACGGCGGTCTATGCACTGCTGGGCCTCGCGCGCAAGCCGCCCGCCGTCTACAAGGGCACGTTCGACACGCGTGTGCTGGTCCGGGCATTCATGGCGCTGCACGGCGGGGGCCGCGATGAACCCGCGCCCGCGATCGTGGCCTGATCGTCGGTTCTGACGATGCCTTATAGGGAATCTGCCTGGTCCCAGGCAGCCGCATGGGTCGAGGCAATTGGCGCGATAGCGGCGGTAATCGGGTCTGGATGGGTTGCCGCCAGGGACGGGCGCGCGGCGCGCCGCCGCGAAGACCGCGCCGAGGCTGCCATCGTAAAGAAGGATGCGCGCGCAGAACTGGCGACCAGAACCGCCGCGTTGAACCTGGCAATCCTGGCCGCGACGCAAATCCGCGACCTGCACGTGCTGCTGGTC
The DNA here is from genome assembly GCF_001519065.1 of Novosphingobium sp. FSW06-99. Classification (GTDB taxonomy): domain Bacteria; phylum Pseudomonadota; class Alphaproteobacteria; order Sphingomonadales; family Sphingomonadaceae; genus Novosphingobium. The sequence continues at coordinate 213,759 of NZ_KQ954253.1, read as the reverse complement.
GATGAAGCCTGGCGCGGGCGGGTCACGCGGGTTTCGGCTAGCCACGCGCTGCTGGCAACCGAACGGATGTTGACCGCCTTTCCGATCCAGTCGCTGGCCGAGGCGGCGGCGATGGTGCAATTCTCGCGCTTTCCGGCATCGCTTGCCACGGCTGCGGAAGTCTACGCCAATCTCGAAGCCGCCGTGCGTGCCGCGCCAGAGGCCGACCGCGCCGCGATCTTCGAAGCCAGCAACGAACAGATGGCCAGGCTGGACAAGGCGACCAACCGGCAACTGACGGGATTTGCGACGACGCTGGGGCTCAATCTGGCCAAGCTCAGCGGCCTGGTGCGCGCCGCCGACTGATCGGCTTTTACCAGGCCGCGCAAAGCGCTGTTCATACCTCCCGCTCCTCCTCCACGCCCGACCACCAACGATACCATCAGGTTATGGTGGTCGTGCGGGGAAGAGGGGCGGGAGGTATGACTGCGCGTCAGTGCACCTTGGTATTATTCGATCGGCAGAACGCGCAACAGCGCCAGTTTGATTGTGTCGAGCACCAACGCCAGGACGATCGCCCCACCGAACACCGCCGCCATGATCGCCAAGGGTAATCGCGCCATCAACCAACCCTGCGCGGCCAAAGTGGAAAAGACGGCAATTTCCAGCGCCGATCCCGCCAGCAGCAGATTGCCCGGTCGGCTCTTGCCCAGGCGGTGCCTCTCGCGCACGACGTAGAAGATTGCCTGACCGCTGTAGACCATGGTTATCATGGTCAGCGTTTGCAGCGCGCGAAGGCCAAGCTGCATATGATAGTGGCCAACGCCCAGAATTGCCGCGCAGAATACCAGATCGCACAGACCCAGCACTGCGCTCACAATCGAAAGGTTGCGCAGCCGCCAGACATTGGGCCTGGCCGAGGGTTGGACGTTGTCGGTGGCCGATGTCAGCGCGATGAAATCGCCCCCGACCATGACCATGACCATCAGCATCGGGGTCAGCACCGCCCCGCCGGTCATGATCAGGCCGACCAGCAGCATCAGCACTTGTGCCGCCTTGTGGACAAGCGATCGCAGCGTGAACGTCAGGATGCGTTGGAACGTTGCGCGTCCTTCTTCAACCACGGCGACAATCCCGCCAAGGCCCGCATCGGTCAGCACGATGCCCGCCGCCGATTTGGCGACATCGGTAGCGGTCGATACCGCAATGCCCATTTGCGCCTGGCGCAAGGCTGGCGCATCGTTGGCACCATCGCCACACATTCCGACGACGTGCCCGGCGCGTTGCAACGCCTTGACCAGCGCGAACTTGTCTTCGGGCAGAACGCCGGCGAACACCCCATAATGCTCGATGCCAGAGACTTGTGCGATCGGGCCGGCGGGGCAAGTCGGACCGGTAATTCCCACGGCATCGGCAACCACCCGCGCGGTGACCGCGCCATCGCCGGTAACCATGACTGCGCGCACGCCCAGGGCAAGCAGCCGGGCGATCAATGGTCCGGTATCGGGGCGCGGCGGGTCGCTCATCGCGATCGCTCCGGCGACAGTCAGCGGCGCCTTGGTGCCGCACGCCACCACCAGCACGCGATACCCTTTGGCTTGCAGATCCTCGACCATTGCCGTGACCTCGCTGGTGGCTTTCGCGCTGACAGCAGCCAGCGCACCCTTGGTGATCCGGATGATGGCGCCTGCGGCGTCCTTCGCGGTTGCGGCCGACATCTTGATCGCCGGATCGAAGGGAGAAAAACCGGTGCGCAGCCATCCGCGCGGGTTTGCCGTACCGGCGGCTGCCCGAATGGCCGCGTCCAGCGGATCGGCACCGCCATCGGAACTGGCCAGCGCAGCCATGGCAAGCACATCGGCCGCATCGAAGCCTGGCAACGGCTGGCACTTGGCCACCGTCAACGCATTGCGTGTCAGCGTGCCGGTCTTGTCTGCGCACAGAATATCCATCACCGCTGCCTCGTCGAGCGCCGACAATCGGGTGGGCAGGACCCCGCGCCGGGCCACCGTACGCGCGCCGACGGTGGCCGCCAGCGTAAACATCGACGGCAAGGCGGCAGGGATCGAGGCAAGCAGGGCAACCAGCACCAGCGGCACGATCTGCCGCGCCGAAAGACCAAGCCCGAACACGCCGATGCCCACCATCAACGCGGTGACACCGCCATTGAACAGCGCAAGGTTGCGCACCACGCGGAAAATCGCCTTTTGCTCGGTGCTTTCGACATAGGCGGTGCGGATCAGGTCTGCGCTGCGTCCGAATTTGGTTTTGCCGCCGATCGCCGTCACCAGCGCCACTGCCTCGCCGCGTTCGATCAATGCGCCGGCGAACGTTTCGAATCCCGGCCCGGCCTCCGCAGGCACGGATTCGCCGGTCAGCATCGACTGATCGATCAGCACCGCGCCGCCGATCAGGCGTACATCGGCGGGCACCACGGCGCCGAGCGACAGCTTTACCACATCGCCGCGCACCAGATCGGGCGCAGCGATTTTGCGCCACGCCCCGTCGCGCCGTACCGAGGCGTTGACCGCCAGCCGCGATGTCAACGCATCGAGCGTGGCCTGTGCCCGGCTTTCCTGAAAGAAACCCAGCGCGGCGTTGAACACCAGCAGCACCGCGATGCCCGCCGCTTCGGGATATTCGTGCAAGGTTATTTGCAGCACGATCGCCGCTTCGAGCATCCACGGCACCGGCGCCCAGAATTTGCCGAGCGCCCGGCGGATCGGATCGGGCCGTCCCTCATCGACGCGGTTGGGGCCTTCCTTGGCGCGGCGGCGATCTGCTTCGCCAGACGTCAGGCCGGTATCGCCGTCAGTCACGGAAGATCTCGAAGGGATCGATGCTGAGCACTTTGCGCGCGGCGATCACGCTCGACACCGCGGCGATCACCAACATCATCGCAAAAGCCAGCAACAAGTCGCCCAGCGTGATCAGTGCGGCGTAATTGGGCATCGTCGTGCGCGCCACTTCGATCACCAGCGAACACAGGCCGACGCCCAGGCCATAACCGACCAGCCCCGAAAACAGCGCCTGAAACATGATGATGAAAACCAGTTCGCGCCCTTGTGCGCCGATCGCCTTCAACGCGCCGAACTTGTCGATGTTTTCCAGCACGAACGTATAGAACGTCTGGCCAGAGATCGACAGTCCGACGATAAAGCTGATCACGCACATCAGCATGATGTTGGCACCGATACCGGTCTGCCAAGTGTAGAAGCGCGATATGCGGGTATCGAACTGGTCCTTGGTCAGCGCCAGATAGCCGAGTTTCGCAACCGCGGCCTGGATGCGCGGGATGTCGGCGGGGGTCTTGGGTTCGACCAGCACATAGGCATCGGCAAATCGTGTCTGGGGCAGATATTGCAGCGCGCGATTGTACGTTGTGTACAGCGTGGGCACGCCGAACAGGCCGTTGGAGGCGACTTTGGCAATGCCGACGATCACCGCCCGGTGGTCGTTGATTTCAAAGCTCGCGCCGATGCCGGGCGAATTCAGCTTGGCATATTCGGAATCGTTGACGACAAAGAACCCGTTCTCGCCATAGATGTCGGTGATTACGCCCTTTTCCATGTCGGGTCGGCCATAGAGACTGGTGTCGTCCAACCCGATTACGGTCACGCTCTGATAGGCGCCATTGTGCAACCGGGCGAGCCCGCCGCCCATGTACAACGGCACCGCATAGCGCACGCCGTCCATGCTGCGCACCGCATCCTGCACATAGTTGGGTAACGGGATGATGTTGGCGACCGTATTGACTGCCGGGTCCATCACCCAGATGCTGGCCCCGACATTGGCCACGGTCGAACTCGATCGCTGCAGGATGCCTGCAAACATCGATGTCATCTGCACCATCAGGAACACTGCAAACGTGATCCCGATCACCACCGAATAGAATTTGGTGCGGTCGTTGACGAGCAGCTTGAGCGCGATCACATACAAGCCGGGATTGAACACCCCGCCCGAAGTGCCGGGGGCCACAGGTTCGGTGCCTGGCATTATCGCGTGCCGCCGACAGGCAGGGTGCTGGTCCAGCCTCCGCCCGAGGCCAGATCGAGCGCGACCACGTCCTGCAAACGTTGCGCCTTGGCACCGATCACCACCAGCCGCGCGCGTTCGGCGGCCAGCGTCAGCGTCATCGCGTCGAATTCGGCGATTACCCCCGCCCCCAGATTGGCCTGTGCCAGATCATGGTTGCCGCGCGCGGCAGCGAACGCGGCATGGTCGGCGGCCGAAACACGCGCATCGGTGTCGAGCGCGGCCAGACAGTCGGTCACTTGTTCAAGCGCGACGAGCACGGTCTGGCGATAATCGGCCAGCGCCTTGGCATGCGCGGCCTGTGCCGCGCGCCGGTTGTTGCGCAGCGTGCCGCCGCGAAAGATCGGGATGTCGATGCCCGGACCCACGCTCCAGAACCGTCCGGCCGGACCAGCCAGTTGCGACAGTGCAGTGCTGGCCGTGCCATAGCTGCCGGTCAGGCTGATCGAGGGGTACATCGCCGCCGTGGCCACGCCGATCTGGGCATTGGCCTGGTGGACACTCGCTTCGGCCTGAAGAATGTCGGGCCGCTGGTGCACCAGTTGCGAGGGCAGGCTGACCGGCAAGTCGGCGGGCAGGCCCAGATCGGCCAGCGTGGGCAGGGGCGGCGCCCACGCCGCCGGTTCGCGCCCGATCAGCATGGCCAGCAGGGTGACCGTGGCGGCCAGTCGCTGCTGAACCAGGGCCAGGCTGGCGCGATCGGTCGCCAATTGCTGCTCGGCGACCAAAACATCGGCCCATGCGCCATATCCGGCGCCAAAGCGCGCGTGCAGCATGTCGCGCTGGGCGGCATCCATCCGCACGATCGCGGCCAGACTCGTGCTTTCCTCGGCATAACCGGCATGGGCGATCGCGGCGTCGGCGATGCCGCCGGTCAGCAACAACCATGCCGCACCAAGCGCCTGACGCTGGTATTCGGCTTGCGCGCGCAAAGCTTCGACGCCGCGCCGTTCGCCGCCGAACAGGTCGAGCGTATAGCTGACGGAACCTGCGGCGGTGTAGAGGCTGAACGTTGATCCGGGGCCATTTTCGTCGAGCAGCGTCGGGGTGGTGTGTTCGCGCGTCGCATCGGCCGAGCCATTGATCTGCGGCCAGAACACGCCTGCGCCTGCCTGTGCCAGATCGCGGCTCTGGGTCAGCGCTGCGCGGGCCGAACTCAGCGACGGGCTTGCCTGCAGGCCGGTTGCCACCAGCGCATCGAGCGCGGGAGAGGCAAAGGCATGCCACCACGCCTGGGCGGGGCCAGTGCCGACAACCGGGGTCTGGGTAATACCATCGCCGGTCATCACCGAGGGCGCGACGTTGCTGTAGCGATCGAGCAGGGGGGGCGCGGGCCGGGTGAAATTCGGACCCAGCACACAGCCGCCCAGCACGGCACATCCGGCGATCAGCGTGATGCCCCTATTGGCGGATATAGACATCAACTTCCTCACCCGGATAGAGTTTGAAAGCGGGGTCGGTGCGGAAGTGAAAGATCACCGGCAGCACCCGCAGATCGACTTGTTCCTGGCGTTCGTTCGACAGTTCGATCTTGGGCGTGACATAAGGCTGGATACGCACGAACTGCAGCGCGAATTGCCGGTTCGCGCCACGAATGGACATCTGCGCCTGGATCGTTGCACCATGCGGCAACCCGGCCAGCAGGATTTCATCGACATAGACCCTGACCGCCAGCGTTCCTGCATTCGGCCCCAGCACCACGGCGGGCAGATTCATTTCGGTATAGCTGTCAAACGCGCCCAGCGACGAGACATAGCCACCCTTGGGGATGTTGAGCGCCATGACCACCCCATCGCTGGGCGCCTTGACGAGGTATTTCCCCAACAACGCCTGCCCTGCGGCATAAGTGTGCGACAGCGCGTCATATTGCGCCGCCTGGTTCTGAACATCGTAGATCCACGCACCGGCCCGGGTCAGGCTCAATTGCCGCTGGGCCACGACGACCCCCGCCTGGGCCGCACTGGCGGCGTCGATCGCGGAATCGAGCGCTTCCTTGCTGACCGAGCGCGGGTCGAGCGCGGCCGATCGGATCACTTTGTCGCGGGTGCGCGCCAGGGTTTGCAAGGTGGCCTGCGCCTGACCCAATTGCGATGCGACCACTGCCAGCGTTTCGCGGCGCGGTTCGGCCTTCAGCTCGTTGAGCAGCGCCAGCGCGGCCTTTGCCTGCAGGCCCTCTTGTCGGGTGGTGGCCAATTGCACCGAATTGTCGATCGCAAACAGCGGTTGGCCGGCGTGAACCGTCTGTCCTTCGGTGACATATGTCGCGACAACCGGCCCAGATACTTCGGGAAACACGTTGAGGTTTTCACCGCTGGTCTGATCGCTTTCGATGATGCCATTGGCAAAGATCGCGTGCGGATAGGGGTTGGCGCTGGGTTGGAATGCGGGGGGTTGCGGCTTGACCGGGCGATTGAGGATGATCGCGATGATCACCGCAAAAATCACCCCGGCCAACGCCACCAACATCAGCATGCGGCCCGGCAACGCAGGTTTGGCGGGCAGGGGCGCTTCAGGCGGGTTGACCGGCACATCCGGTGTGGGAGACGGATCAGCCATTGGTGTTGTCTTCCTGGCTTGATAGCTTGCCGTCTTCCATGTGCAGGATCGAACTGGCGAACTCATAGATGCGGGCATCATGGGTAACGATGACGATCGCCCGCGTCGGGGTCAGCAAGTGGGTCTTGACGAACCCGACGATATTGCGCCCGGTGTCGCCATCGAGCGAGGCGGTCGGTTCGTCGAGGATCAGGATATCGGGCTGGGTGATGATGGCCCGGGCAATCGCCACGCGTTGCTGTTCGCCCCCGCTCAACTTGACCGGTTGCAGGTCGGCGCGCTTATCGAGCCCGACCAGCGCCAGCGTCTGCACCGCCGTGGCCATCGCCTTGCCCCATGCAACACCGCGCAACACCAGCGGAATCGCGACATTTTCGGCGGTGGTCAGGCGCGGAAACAAGTGAAAATCTTGAAACACAAAGCCTATGTTGTGCAACCGGAACCGGGCGTCGTCGCTGGCGCTCAGGTCCCAGACATCGACCCCTTTGACCAGCACGCGCCCGCTGCTGGGCCGCAGGATACCCGAAATCATGCTGAGCAGGGTGGTCTTGCCGCTGCCCGAGGGGCCGACGATGTACAGCATCTGGCCCATCGGAATGTCGATCGTTACATCGTTGACCGCGATGGTGCGCGCTTCTCCCGTGCCAAACACCCGGCACAAGTGCTGCGCCGATATCGCCATCGCTGGCGGCGATGTTTGAGGTGCCACGGGGGCGGGCATGACTGGCCTTTGCGATTGCGAATGCGAAGACCGGGGCTAAGCGTGGCGGCGGCAAGGGGGCAGGATCGGAATCTACCCAGCGCGGTTCAGATCAGCCGATCGGGCGCAACCACGTTCCAGCGGACGATCACCGGGACTGCGGGATATCCCGGCCTGGCGCCGAGCACGCTCAACGAAGCGGGATCGAGCACCAGATGTTCGCCCGCAGCACCGGGCAGTCCGACCCAGCGCGCCGCCAGCACACGACCAAAATGGGCGTGGCTGAACACCGCAATCGGCCCGGTCATCGTGCGCAACCGATCGATCACGCGGTCGGCGCGCGCAACCACATCGGCAACGCTTTCGCCGCCCGGGCTGCCATCGGTAAACACGTTCCAGCCCGGGTCCAGCGCGTGCACCTGGGGGGTGTCCAGCCCTTCGTACCGGCCATAATCCCATTCGGCGAGATCGGCATCGGTTACCGCCATGCGTCCGTTCACGGCCAGCAGACAGGTGCGCCGCGCGCGTTGCAGCGGACTGGTAAACACGTGCGAAAACCGGAACGGGGCAAGCATCGGCGCCAGCTCACGCGCCATCGCCTCGCCGTTCGCGGTCAACGCTATGTCGGTGCGTCCGGTGTGCTGTCCCGACAATGACCACGCAGTCTCGCCATGCCGGATCAGCATGACGGTCGGCAAAATCGACGTCATTGCGGCCAGACCCAATCGCGGATTTCGGGCATATCCCTGCCGTGCACATCGATGTAGCGCGTATGCGCGGCCAGCTTGTCGCGCATCGTCTGGGCCAGCCAGGCGCCCCGGCTGCCCAGATCGGGCAAATGGCCGATCGCATCGAGCACGAGGTGAAACCGATCGATCCCGTTTTGCACGCGAATGTCGAACGCAGTGGTGATGGTACCTTCCTCTTGATAGCCGTGCACCGACAGGGTGCGGTTTGTGCGCGCGTGGGTCAAGCGTTGTACCAGCCCGGGATAGCCGTGAAAGGCAAATATTACCGGCCGGGTGCGGGTAAACAGCGCATCATAATCCGCATCGGTCAGCCCGTGGGGATGTTCGTTGGCCAAATGCAGCGTGGTCAGATCGACCACATTGATGACCCGTACGCGCAGATCGGGCAGATGCGTGCGCAAGATGGTGACCGCGGCCAGCACTTCGAGTGTGGGCGTATCACCGCAAGCGGCCATGACCAGATCGGGGTCGGCGTCCGCATCACCGTCGTTGCTGGCCCATTTCCAGATGCCGATGCCTTGTGCGCAATGGGCGATGGCCGCATCGATAGTCAGCCATTGCGGCATCGCGTGCTTGCCGGCGACCACCACGTTGATATGGTGACGGCTGTGCAGGCAATGGTCGATCACCGCCAGCAGACAATTGGCATCGGGCGGCAGAAAAGCGCGCACGATGGCAGGTTTCTTGGTCAGGATATGGTCGAGAAATCCCGGGTCCTGATGGGTAAACCCGTTGTGATCCTGCTGCCACACGTGCGACGAGAGCAGCAGGTTCAGCGATGCGATCGGCTTGCGCCAGGGCAATTGCGCGGTGACTTTCAGCCATTTGGCATGCTGGCTGGCCATCGAATCGATGATCCGCACAAACGCTTCGTAGCTTGCGAAAATGCCGTGTCGGCCGGTCAGCAGATAGCCTTCGAGCCAACCTTCGCAATTGTGTTCGGACAGCATGGCATCGAGCACGCGCCCATCCGGGGCTAGGAATTCATCGTGGGTGATGATCGCTTCTTCCCACTGCCGATTGGTGACATCGAACACCGCATCGAGCATGTTCGACACCGTCTCGTCGGGGCCGAACAGGCGGAAATTGGCCGAGGCGCGGTTCAATTCCACCACATCGCGCAAGAATGTGCCCAGGATGCCCATGTCCGATGCCGTGATCGCGCCTGGCGCAGGGACGGTGCAGGCATGGTCGTGGACATCGGGCAGGTGCAAGTCGCGCAGCAGCAATCCGCCGTTGGCATGGGGGTTGGCCCCCATGCGTCGCCCGCCCTGCGGCGCCAGCGCCGCGATTTCGGGCAATAGCCGCCCCAGATCGTCAAACAGTGCTTCCGGGCGATAGCTGCGCATCCAGGCTTCGAGCAGCGCGACATGGCCGGGACGATCGGCATCGACTTGCAACGGCACCTGGTGCGCGTGAAATGTACCTTCGATCGCTACGCCGTCGACCGCTTTGGGCCCGGTCCAGCCTTTGGGCGATCGCAGCACGATCATGGGCCAGCGCGGCATCGGGCTCGGTTCATCCCACCGCGCCGGGTTCTTGCGCGCATCGTCCTGGATGCGCCGGATTGCCGCAATCGCAGTATCCATGGCGCGCGCCATCGTCTGGTGCATCACCGCCGGGTCGTCGCCTTCGACAAACAGGGGGGCCCAGCCATAGCCGGTCAGCAGGTTTTCCAGATCGGCCGGATCGATCCGCGCCAGCACGGTCGGATTGCTGATCTTGTAGCCGTTGAGGTGCAGGATCGGCAGCACGGCGCCATCGGTTCTGGCGCTGAGAAACTTGTTTGAATGCCATGCTGTCGCCAGCGGCCCGGTCTCTGCCTCGCCATCGCCGATTACACAGGCGACGATAAGGTCGGGATTGTCGAAGGCCGCGCCAAAGGCGTGGCTCAACGAATAGCCCAGTTCGCCGCCCTCGTGGATCGATCCCGGCGTGGTCGGTGCAACATGACTGGAAATCCCGCCGGGGAACGAAAACTGGGTGAACAGCTTTTTCAATCCGGCGGTGTCGCGGCTGATGCCTGGATAGACCTCGCTATAGCTGCCTTCGAGATACGTCGCGCCCACCAGCGCCGGGCCACCGTGCCCGGGTCCGGCGATATAGATCATGTCCAGATCATGCGACACGATCACCCGATTGAGGTGCGCATAGATGAAGGTTTGCCCCGGAGTGGTTCCCCAATGTCCGACGACCAGCGGTTTGACATGGTCGAGCGTCAGGGGGTCGCGCAGCAGCGGATTGTCATAAAGATAGATCTGCCCGACCGACAGGTAATTGGCCGCCCGCCACCACGCATCGATCAGCGCGGCCTCGACCGGATCGAGTGTCGCCAGACCGGTCGAGCGCAGCGCCAGCGTCTTGGCACCGGCAGGTTCGTGCAATTCGACGGGGGAATTCATGCCGTGGCCCTTTGTGCAGAACGATCGCGCAGGGGATAGCGGCGCGGCGCGGCCCGCAGTCAGCGTCGGAATGTACTCAGACTCTCAGGGCGCTGCGGATTCCCGGCAGGCCCTGGTCGCGGCCTGGCGGACATCTTCCATGTTCTGCGAAAAGAACCGCTCGTTCATGCCCTTGACCACCGAGCGGAAATGGACGTGCTCGGTCGAGCCCATGGCAAAGGCATGGCGGATATAACGATCGAACAGATGCAGCAGCGATTGCCATTCGCCCTGTTCTTCCAGCCAGACCTGCGAATTGCCCGACGAAGAAAAGCTGAGCAGGTCCTTGCCGGCCAGACCGGTGCAGAACACCCGCTCGACATAGCCTTTGAGCATGGCCGGGGGAGAGCCGAGCCAGATCGGATAGACCAGCACCACAACCTTCGCATCGGCGATCAGCGCGCGCTCGGCAAGCACGTCGGGATGCACCACGAAATCGGCCGAGCCAGGCTGCTCCTCGGCCCGGAGTACCGGATCGAAGTGCATGGCATATAAGTCGCGAAGCACGGCCTGCTGTCCGCATTGCCGTACCGTCTCGCAATAGCGCGTCGCGACCGCCGCGTTGAAACTGTCGGGCGCGGGGTGGCACAAGATCACCACGTGGCTGGACGGGGCAGGGCTGTTCATCGACGGGCCTTTCTTCATTCCATCGCCGCCAGCAACTGATCGACCGACAGCGTGGCGAACGTGGTGAAGCTGTCGGCAACCGCATAAGGCAGGATCAGCGTGCGTCCGTTGACCAGTCCGCCGCAACTGTAGAGCACGTTTGGCACATAGCCGTCGCGTTCGAGCACGCCCGGGCGCAACAGCGGGGCGGCCAGGCGCCGCAACACGATGGCCGGGTCATCCTTGTCGAGCAGGCAGGCGCCGATGCAGTAATTGCGCACCGGGCCTACGCCGTGGACCAGCACCAGCCAACCTTCGTCGATCTCGATCGGACTGCCGCAATTGCCCATCTGTACCCATTCCCAAACCCACTTGGGGGAAAGGATCTTCGTGCCGGTATCCCAGCAATCGATATCGTCGGATCGCAACAGCCACAGACTTTCGTGATCGAGCCGCGCCAGCATCGCCATGCGCCCGTCGATGCGCCGGGGAAACAGTGCCATGCCTTTGTCGGCGGCGGCGGCGCCGTGCAGCGGGGTCAGCTCGAACGTCGAAAAGTCGTCGGTGCGCAGCAATTCGACGCGGATATCGGTGCTGCTGCACGCGGTATACGTGCCAAGATAGTGGGTCGTACCGTCTTCGGCGACAAACCGCACGAGCCGCAAGTCTTCAATGCCGTGGCTCTGTCGCACGGTAATCGGAAAGATCACGATTTCCGACAGATCGCGCGCCTGGCGGCACGACAGTCGCACACCGACGTCTTCGGGCGCCCCGCCTGGCAGCGTTTCGATCGATGGCGATATGGCTTCTGTGTTGGCAGGGTCGATGCTGATCGTGCCATCGGCCAGGATCATGCCGGTGCGAAAGGTGATCGAGGAAATGTGCCCTTCGCCCACACCGCGCAGCGACAGCACAAAGCGCAAGGCGCCAGGGTCTACATCGCTTTGATCGGGGTGGGCGACCATGCTTGGATTGAACAGCGCGGCAGCTTCGAACGAATATTCCTCGCAGAAGAACGCACCGATCAGCACTCGCTGCCCATGCGACATCGGCTGGCTGGCAATCATTGTGCCGTCGACTTCGTGAAACCGGCGCAGCAACACCTCTTCAACATGTGAATGCCGGTCGGACAAACTGGCAATGACCCGCTCCAGCTCTGTGGCGAGGTCTGCCGCGTCAAGCGCCAGGACGCGATTGGCCAGGCATTGCGCCCGGCTGATCGAGGGGGTCCGGTCGTCCGCCGGTGTGAACGGCCGCAACACCACACGGGCAGGGTCAGCGCGCAACACGATCGGCAGATGGCTTATTGCAATGTCGGGCACCATGGCGGGGCTCTGCCATCGGGCCGGTGGTGGCGGCAGGATCGGAATCTACGTTGGTACATTCCGATCCTGTCGGCGCGGAGGCCAGTCTGGCAACCATCCTGAGACCGATGAAACGCCTGATCGCCTTTGACCTCGACGGAACGCTTGCCGCCAGCAAGCAACCGATCGATCCTGCCACGTCCGGGCTGCTGGCCCGATTGGTGCAGCATGTCCCTGTGGCCATCATCTCGGGCGGGGATTGGCCCCAATTCATGGTGCAAGTGGTCGATCGGCTGCCACCCGCGATCAACTTTTCGCGTCTTTCGCTGCTGCCGACATCGGGGGCAAAACGCTATCGGTTCGAAGGTCAATGGCGATGCGTTCATGCCGACCTGTTGCATGCGGATGAACGCGCCCGCATCATCGCGGCGCTGCAAACCGCTGTTGCGACCACTGACCTGGCGCAGGCACAATGCTGGGGTGACCGGATCGAGGATCGGGGCAGTCAGATCACGCTGTCGGCGCTGGGGCAACAGGCCCCGCCCGCCGCCAAGCTGGCGTGGGACCCGGACCGCACCCGACGTGAAGCCTTGCGCGCGCTGCTGGTCCCGATCTTGCCGGGCTTTGCCGTGCGGATTGGCGGTTCGACGTCGATCGATGTGACGCGCGCCGGTGTCGACAAGGCCTGGGGGCTGCTCGGCCTGGCGCGCCTGCAAGGTCTGGCGACCAGCGACATCGCCTATGTCGGCGATGCGCTCTATCCAGGCGGCAATGATCGGGCGGTTGCCGATGCCGGCATCGATTGCATCGCGGTGCGTGACGAGGTCGACACCCGGCTGGTCATCACCACGATACTGTTGTGTGCGTGATACCCCAGGCCCCGCAAACAATCCCGTCGGCGCCCGTGGCCGTGCGAAATGCCGCCGAATTGATGCCGGGAAACCGCCCGGCCATGCTAGACGCCAACGCATCGCGACTATTCGGACCCGAGCCGTTCGCGACTGAGGGATGCGATGCGCCCCCGCTTGACGCAGGAGAGCGCACAATGTGCCTCAATCCAATACTCTCGCCGATATTTTTCGACCGGGCAGGTTGCAACCGTCAGTCGAAAGGCACGCTTTGAGACGATGCTTCGTGGGGTCAGCTAAGAGTTGCCTTTGTCGGCAATGCCTTGCCCCGGCGTTGCGGTATCGCCACGTTTACCACCGACCTTGAACTTGCCGTGCGCCATCTCGACACCGTGGCACAGACCGCGATCGTCGCGATGTGCGACCCCGGCGAGCACTATGTATTCGGCTCGCACGTGCGCTGGACGATCGACCAGGACGAACGGCAAGGCTATCGCGCGGCGGCGGACTATATCAATGCGCAGGCCTTCGACGTCGTCTGCCTGCAACACGAATTCGGCATCTTCGGTGGTGAAGCGGGCGAATGGGTGCTCGACCTGATCGCCGCGCTGCGGGTGCCATTGGTCACCACGCTGCACACCGTGCTCGATCGTCCCACCCCGGCCCAGCGCCGGGTGGTTGACGCGATCCTGGCGGCCTCGGCGCAGATCGTGGTCATGGCGCGCAAGGGGCGGGCGATCCTGGTCGATACCTATGGCGCCGATCCCGACACGATCGTGGTGATCGCGCACGGCATCCCCGATATGCCCCTGGTCACCTCGCACCGCGCCAAGGCTGCACTGGGCTTTGCCGATCGCCAGGTGATCCTGACTTTTGGCCTGCTCAGTCCCAACAAGGGCATCGAGACGATGATCGCGGCGATGCCGGTCGTGCTCGCAAAAGTACCCGACGCAATCTATGTGGTGATGGGCGCGACCCATCCCGCGCTGTTGCGGTCTGCCGGTGAAGCCTATCGCAACAGTCTGATCACGCGGGTTCATGCCTTGGGCCTCGATGACCATGTTGTGTTCCTCAACCGGTTCGTCGAACGGCCCGAACTGCTCGACCATATCGCGATGTGCGATGTCTATGTGACCCCCTATCTCGGTGAGGCGCAAATGACCTCGGGCACGCTGGCCTATTCGCATGGAATGGGCCGTCCCGTGGTCTCGACGCCCTATTGGCATGCGGTCGAATTGTTGATGGACGGGTCGGGCGTGCTGGTCCCGTTCAACGAACCCGAAAGCTTGGGCAAGGCCGTGGCCGATCTGCTGGTCGATGATCGCGCGCGCCTTGCCATCGGGCGCAAGGCCTATGTGGCCAGTCGCGCGATGACCTGGGCCAATGTCGCGGTGCGCTATCGCGATTGCTTTCGCTTTGCCTGCGATCGTCCGGCACCCGCGCTGCCACGGATGGAATTGGCGCATTTTCAGGCAATGTGCGATGATACCGGCCTGTTTCAACATGCCGTTCACGGCATTCCCGACCGTCATCACGGCTATTGCATCGATGACAATGCCCGTGCGCTGATCGCTTGCTGCCGCATCGGCGCCGATGGGCACGGCGCGTTTGCGCAGGCCATGGCGCCGCGTTTTGCCGCATTTATTCAGCACGGCTGGAACCCGGACAACGGGATGTTCCGCAATTTCATGGGCTACGACCGGCGCTGGCTCGAACCTTCGGGGTCGCAGGACAGCCATGGCCGGACACTGTGGGCGCTGGGTGTATGTGCCCAGTCGCAGGATCATCCGGCGCTGGCCCGCTGGGCGGCGCCGCTGTTCAGGCTGGCGATGACGTCGGTTGCCGGGTTCGGATCGCCACGCGCCTGGGCGTTTGCCTTGCTGGGGTTCAACGCCTATTGCCCGACACACCCGCGCGATACGGCCGCGGAGTACTTGCGCCGGGACCTTGCCGAACGGCTGCAACGCTGCCTGCATACGTGCGCGTCGGCCGACTGGGTGTGGTTCGAAGACCGCCTGAGTTACGATAACGCCCGCCTGTGCGAAGCCCTGATCGTAACCGGTCGGGCACTTGGCGATCAGAACATGGTGGCCGAGGGCCTACGCGCACTGCGCTGGTTGCTGGCCGCACAGACCGCGCCAAGCGGGCATTTTCGTCCGGTCGGTTCGGATGGCTTTCTGTTGGGCACGCGCCAGGCGCCGCTGCCGTTTGACCAGCAACCGGTCGAAGCCTGTGCCACGATCGCCGCCTGCATGGCCGCACACGCGGTCGATCCCGCGCCGTCGTGGGTGGTCGAGGCGCAACGTGCCTTTGCCTGGTTCACGGGGACCAACGATCTGGGTGTACCGTTGGTCGATACCGCCACCGGCAGTTGCCGCGACGGGTTGCACCCCGACCGCGCCAACGAAAATCGCGGGGCGGAATCGCTGCTCGCCTATCTGCTTGCGCTGTCGGACATGCGTCGGATCACACGCCGGATCGCCAGTCCCAAGGTCCCCGGACCGATCATCCACGCCGCGTCACCGGCGACCCCGGCCTTCTTTCAGACCCTTCCAGCCGAATAGAGATCAAGATGGCCAGCGTTCCGCTTTTCAACCGCCAGGCATTGCACTTGCGGCCAGACCCTTCGCGCGTGGTGGTACGACCGTTCCGACCGGCGGTCGAACCGCGCGACCTGTCGCCGCTCGACAAGACGCGCGCCAACCACGTGGTCGATCGCGTGCTCGCGCTGAGCGAGACCGAAGCGGCCGCGGTGCTGGCCGCAACAGTCGACAACTTCGACGATCGCCATCGCAATCTGCCCCAGATTTTCGATGCTCGCGCCGATGAAATGGAACAGGCGCTGTTCAGGCATCCCCCGCTCACCCCGGTGCAGCGGCGATTGATCGGCGCCTATTTTCTGCATGAATACAGCTTTGAGGCAGCGGCGCTGTTCAACCCCAGCATTGTGCAGCATCCCGACCAGAGCGGGGTCGCGCCCGGTGCGCTGCGCTTCATCCTGTCATTGCGCGCCGTGGGCGAGGGGCACGTGTCGTCGCTGACGTTCCGGTCGGGCACGATCGCCGCCGAGGGCACGATAACGATCGATCCTCCGGCGCGTCTGTCGACCCTGCCCAGGATACTTGCGCACGAAGGCGACTGGGTCGATCTGACTTTCGAACCGGAAAGCGCCATGGCCGAACGGGTGATCTTTCCCGTCACCAGGGCGCAATCGAATGGGATCGAGGATGCGCGCTTTGTGGCGTTTACCGAAGCGGGCCTGACCACGTACTATGCCACCTATACGGCGTACAACGGCCGGGCGATCCGTTCCGAACTGATCGAAACGCGCGATTTCGTGTCGTTCCGCATGGTCCCGCTGACAGGCACGGCCTCGCACAACAAGGGTATGGCGCTGTTTCCCCGCAAGATCGACGGTCGCTATGCGATGATCACGCGCGAAGATAACGAGAACCTGCATTTGGCGTTTTCCGACAACATCTATGACTGGAACGCGGGCACGCCGTTGCTTGGCCCCAAATATCCCTGGGAATTCGTCCAGATCGGCAATTGCGGTTCTCCGGTCGAACTCGACGAGGGCTGGCTGATGTTCACCCATGGGGTAGGCCCGGTACGACACTATGCGATCGGCGCCGTGCTGCTCGACAAGCATGATCCATCGATCGTGATCGGCCGGTCGCGTGTGCCATTGGTGGAACCCGAAAAGACCGAACGCGAAGGCTATGTGCCCAACGTGGTCTATTCCTGTGGCGCGCTGCGGTTTGGCGAACGCGTGATCCTGCCTTATGCGATCTGCGACACCGTTTCGACGTTTGCCACGATCTCGACCGACCGGCTGGTTGCGATCCTGCGCGACGGAATGGTCGATCCATGACCCGCAGATCGACCGCATCGTCGGATGGGGCGTTGAAGCGTTGAAGCTACTTGGTCTGCACGATCCAGGTTGCCACGGTATCCAGCGCATCCGGGTCGAATGTCTGGGTGATCCTGCCATATTCTGCGGGCGATCCGGTTTGCGCGCGCTGGAACAAGTGATTCAATCCCGCTAGCTCGACGATCCGGGCCTGGTGGTTGTCTTTCAGCAGTGCGCGCATAACCGGCAGATCGTCGGCGGCGGGCACTTGCAGGTCGAGCGATCCGTTGAGCGCCAGTGTCGGCACCGTCAGGCGGGACAGCGCCGGGGCCGGATCATAGGCCAGAAAACTGCGAAACCATGGGCTCGACAACACTTTGGCCATCTGCCCTGCCGTGGTGGCGGGGATAATCTGCCGGGCGACGGCGTCGTCGATATAGGCCTGCACCGCGCCTTGTGCTGCGGCATCGTCCCGGGCTTCGATCAGCGCCGGGTAATGCGCGCGGTTGAACGCCATCTGTTTGTCGATCTGCGCGTCGGTCTTGCCCATGGCCTTGCCGATCAGCGTACCCTGGCGTTCGAGCAGGCGATCGCCGCGCAAGGCGGGTGCGGCCAGCAACACGACAAAGGCGATGTCGCTGTGCCGGTTGGCCACCATCGGGGCGATCAGGCCGCCCTCCGAATGGCCCAACAGACCCAGCCGCTTCGCATCGATCCGGGGTTGCCGGGCAAGATACGAGGCCGCCGCATCGGCATCGTCGGCAAAATCGCTGACCGTTGCCCGCGTGTAATCGCCAGTCGACTGTCCGATGCCGCGTTTGTCATAGCGCAGCACGGCAATCCCGCGCCGCGCCAGAGCATCGCCCAGCACCAGAAAGACCTTGTGCCCCAGAACATCCTCGTCGCGATTGTTGGGCCCCGAACCGGCGATCAGCACGACCGCCGGAAACGGCCCTGGGCCGGGCGGCCGGCTGAGCGTTCCTGCCAAAGTGACGCCGGGCGCGGTCGAGGGGAATGTCACCGGCTGGTCGGTATAGGGGCGCGGGCCTCGCGCGATGGCCTCTTCCTGTGGCCGCGCGGGCTTAAGTGCGGCGACAGCGGCCTTGTCCGCCACGCGCGTCAGCACCAGCGGCAGGCCCTGTCCTTGCGACCAGGTGCCGATCCAGGCCTGTTTGTCGGCATCCCATTTCCCGGTGTAGTGGCCATTGATGGTGGGTGCGGCAAAGCTGAAACCATTGTCGCCGGTGGTGATCGCCTCGATCGGCACTGTGGTGTCGCCCTGGTCAACGCTTTCCAGTTTTCCCACCAGCTTGCCATCGGAACCGGTGGTCACGTGGATGACAATGCGCAACGATGCGGCCAGCAATCCACCCCAGTCGCCCACCACGTCTTGCGCGCTGGCGGACGATCCGGCCCCGGCGCCGATCACGGCTGAACAGATCAGTGCAAACTTTGCCAGACCTGCGGTGTTACGCATGATCGAACCCCCTGATTGTGCACCATTCGAGTCGCCCGGACCGTTGTGCGCAGTTTGCCGCACAGCGCAAGGGCGCAGCATATTGCAGCCGGCAGACTGCGACAACAAACATTCACGCTCGTGTGAATTAATGTTGCAAAGGCACACCGCCTGCGGCATCAGGAGCCATCGCGTCGCAGAGCGCGGACTTGGAGTGAGAGGAGGGTGGGTTCATGAAAGCGTTCATATTCATGGCAGGCGTATCCGCGCTGGGGTTTGGCTTTGGCACCGGGGCATTGGCACAGCAGGCCGCGCAGCCCGCCGCAAGCAGTGATGCCACGACCGGGACGAGCGACAAGTCAGCGGGCGAAATCGTCGTGACCGCGCAGCGGCGCCATGAAAACCTGCTGCAGACGCCAATCGCGGCGGCGGTGCTGTCGGGTGCCGATCTGGCGCAGAAGGGCGTGGTCACTGTCGACCAGTTGCAGTTTGCGATGCCCAGCGTGGTGATCAACAATTTCGGGCAGGGTCTGGAATTCAACATTCGCGGCATCGGCAAGGCCGAACACAACAGTCAGACCACCACCGGGGTGATCACCTATCGCGATGGCGTGCCCAGCTTTCCGGGCTATTTCCAGGAAGAGCCCTATTTCGACATTGCCGACATCCAGGTGCTGCGCGGTCCGCAAGGGACGATCGTGGGGCAGAATTCGACTGGCGGTGCGGTGTTTGCCAATACCAATGATCCGATCGTCGGTGGCGGCTATCACGGCTATCTCAACGCGAACTTCGGCAATTACACCGATGCCGGGGTGCAGGGCGCGCTCAACGTGCCGATCAGCGACACGTTCGCGGCGCGTGTGGCATTTTTCGGCGACCGGCGCGACAGTTTCTACACCATCACCGGGCCGGGCGGCACGGCGTACACCGGCAATCCGGGCAATGTGCGCGAAGCGGCGGGACGGATCAGCTTTTTGTGGAAACCGACCAGCAACCTGAGCATCCTGTCGAAAACCGATTTCGACTACCTCGACATGGGGGCCTATCCCGCCGATCCGTTCGAAGACCGGTTTGCCACGATCCCCGGCACGAACACGCCCAATCCCAATCACACCGATCTGTTCAACATCACCGCCAACGGGCCGCAGCAGGCGCGCGACAAGTTCGTGCGTTCGATCCTCAAGATCGACTATGCCTTTGACAGCGGGATAAAACTGCGATCGATCAGCGGGTTTTCGACCGGCAACACGGCTTATGCCGCCGATCTGGACGGCACCGCCAGCGGCATTCCGGCGCAGGGGCCATTTGTGGCCGTACCTGCCAACGAAACGTTCTATGACACGGTGACAGAGACGCAGTTCAGCCAGGAATTCAACGTGATCTCGCCCGACAACAAGCCGGTGACATGGCTGTTGGGTGCGTTCGGCCTGTGGGACACCTATTTCTTCCCGGCGCCGTTCAGCAACTTTGACATCAACGCCAATTCCACCGTGACCGGTGTCTATGCGCCCTATTACAATTACCAGCTCTATGGCCGCAATCCGGAACGTTCACTGGCGGCGTTCGGCCAGATCGGGTTTTCGCTTACTTCTACGCTGAAACTCGATCTGGGTGGGCGCTATACCGACAGTCGCACCACCAACTATGTGTCGGTCCAGCAATATGGCACGCTGATCAGCGACAGCCAGATTGCATCGTCGCATGCGTTTTCCTACAAAGTGTCGCTCGGCTGGAAAATCGATCCCGACAATTTTCTCTATGCCTTTGCGGCTTCGGGCTTCAAGCCGGGCGGGCTCAATGTGCCGGTGGGGCTGGGCAATCCCGCGCCCTTTGCGCCAGAGACGGTCCAATCCTTCGAAGGCGGCTGGAAATCCAATTTCGGCGGTGGCCACGGGCACCTGACGATCGATGGTTTCTACAACAATTACAAAAATTTCCAGGTCATCATCGGCTACCCCACGTATCCGACATTCGGCGACGAGTTGAACGTTGCCAATACGACCCGGATCTATGGCTTTGAGGCAGAGGCCGATTACAAGATCGGCGGACTGACGCTCGATGGCGGGATCAGCGTGGTGCACAGCGCGCTCGGGCAGTTCTACGCCAACGATCCGCGCAATTACATCTCCGGGGTCAGCGCCGTGCCGCCGCCGTGCGATCCCAATGTCGGACCGGCCAGTGCGACCTGCTATAACCTCAAGGGCGTGCAACAGGCCTATTCGCCGCCGTTCACTTTCAACGCATCGGCCAAATATGACCTGGATCTTGGCCAGGACAACCGGCTGACGCCGAGCGTCAATTTCGGCCATGTCGCACCGCAATGGGCGACGCTGTTCGAGAATGTGAACCTGGGCGACCGGTTGCAGGCGCGCAATATCCTGGGCGCGCAACTGGGATTGAAACACGGCAGTTGGACAGTCACCGTCTATGGGACCAACCTGACCAACGAACACTATGTTGCCGCGCTCAATTCAGGTCTCGATTTCGCCGGGCCGCCGCGCCAGTACGGTCTGAAACTGCTTGAAGTGTTCTAGGCTCTTGTTCACCCGGATGCCGATCACGGCATCTGGGTGTTTGTTTTATTCGGTTCGGATCGTTCAGAAGGTGACATGCAACACTACGCGCTGACGGTAGACAAATTCCTCGATCACGCCGCCAAATGGTTCGACCAGAACCTGGTGATCGAGGCCGATGCCGGGCAGTCGCATCGCCGCATGACGTATGCGCAGTTGCGCGCACGCAGCAACCGCCTGTCGGGTGCGCTGCTGGCGCTGGGTCTTGGCTTTGGCGACCGGATCGGCACATTGGCGTGGAACACGCTGGACCATGTCGCGGTCTATTATGCGACGATGGGGGTGGGCATGGTGTGCCACACGCTCAATCCGCGTCTGACGCACGCGCATCTGGCGGCGATCATCAACGCGGCTGGCGACCGCGTGCTGGCGGTGGCCGCCGATCTGCTGCCGATCGTGCGCGCTGTGCTGCCGTCGTGTCCATGCATCGCACAGATCATCGTGCTCGACCGGTGCCCGGGGGCCGAAGAATGCACGGGGTTGCAACCGGTGCCGGTGTGGGCGCTCGACGCTCTGATCGAGGCGCATGGCGCTGACACGGTGTGGGGCCAATTCGACGAACAGGCGCCTGCCGGGCTGTGCTTCACGTCGGGCACGACCGGGCGGCCCAAGGGTGTGGTCTATACCCATCGGTCGAATTACCTGCACACCTTGCAGACCATGCAGGCGGATGTCTTTGCGCTGACCGCGCGCGATGTCGTGCTGCTGGGCGTGCCGATGTTTCATGCCAATGGCTGGGGATTGCCGTTTTCGGCCCCGGCCGCGGGGGCCCGGCTGGTGCTGCCGGGGCGTGCGATGGATGGGGCCAGCCTGGCCCGGCTGATGCGCGATGAAGGCGTCACGGTCGCGGTCGGGGTGCAGACCATCTGGCTGGGGTTGGTCGATCATCTGGAATCCACCGGCGACAGCCTGCCCGCGCTGCAACGCGTGCTGATCGGCGGTTCGACGTGTCCCGACGCGCTGATCGCGCGGATGGAGGCGCGGCTGGGCGCCTATGTCCAGACCAGTTGGGGCATGACCGAACTGTCGCCGCTGGGCACCGTCGCGCCACCGTCGAAAGGGGCCTTGCACGGTGCGGGATCGGGGCGGCCACCGGTCGGCGTGGATCTGCAACTGACCGATGCGGCCGGCATCACGCTGCCCGTCCAGCGCGGAGTGATGGGCCATCTCAAGGTGCGCGGGGCCAGCGTGATCGACCGCTATTTCGACGACGATACCCGCGTGCTCGATGATCAGGGCTGGTTCGACACTGGCGATCTGGCGATGATCGACGCCGACGGCAATCTGACCATCTGTGGCCGCGCCAAGGATCTGATCAAATCAGGCGGCGAATGGATCAACCCGACCGAGATGGAAACGATCATCGGCCGCCATCCGGCCATCCGCCATGTCGCGGTGATCGGCCGCGCCGACGACAAATGGGGCGAACGCCCGGTGCTGATCGTCGAACGGCACGACCGCACCGATGCCGTCCACGGACTGGTCGATCTGCTGCGCGGGCAGGTAGCCGACTGGTGGCTGCCCGATCGGGTGGTCGATATCGACACGATGCCGCTGGCCGCGTCGGGCAAGATCGACAAGACGCGGCTGCGCGCCGATTACGCCGCAGGATTGCTCTAGGGGCACGCGGCGGGTTTGGGGCCCAGCTTGGGTGAGGCCAGCCCGACATTCCAGTTCCAGCCAAGTTTGGCCTGCACCTTGCGGCACAACACGGCTTCGTTCAGCGCAAACATGCCGGGCATCAGGCCGGTTTCGGGATGCGGCACAGCGGTGAAATGCAGGAACGCGCCCTTATCGCCAAACGCGGGCCATGCGGGGGCATTGGCGGCCACCGGGTGCCCGTCGCGGGCAAAACTGGTCCAGTAATCGAGCATGGCGGCAGACAGCGCCCGTTCGCCGTCGGTGTCGGGAATGCGTGGCCAGTTTTTGGTGGTGCGCGCCATCGTGCCGAACACAAACGGCAGCTCGCTGGCATGAAACGCATGGAGCCCGGCCTCGTCTTGCGCCGGATAGCCATGGTCAAACAGATAGAGATAGGCCGGTTGCCCGTGCGCCGTCAGGCGCCGGGCCATGCGCTCGGCGGTCCAGCCATAGAGCCCGTCGCGCGTTGTGGCGATGATGCTCTCCTTGTAATCGGCGGCGGGATAGAGCCGCAGAAAGGCATCGGCCAGATCGCCATAGCGTTCGCGGATCGTCGCTTCATAGGCTGCGGCGCTGGCCGGGGGCTTGGGCGCCAGTGCCATCAAGGAACGGATTTCGCCCTGGTTGAAGCCGACCAGCATAGGCACCGGCGCAACCTCGCCCTGGTCAAAGGCGGTGGTCATCTGCTGCGGCAACAGCTTGCCATCGATCACGCCAAAGGGCGCAAACATGCGCGCGGCGGCATCGGTCAGGTCCTGCGCCTTCATCGCGCGCAAACTGGCGATATCGGGGGCCTGCAGCGCGGCGCCGAGCATCTGGCCCGCCGCTTCGCCCGATGGCGCACCATAGACCGCACGCCTGAGTTCAGGCATCGAAATCATATAGCCGCTTTCGGAAATCGCCCTGGTAAATAGTCCGCGCGTGGCGGGCGATTCCATCAGGTACATCACGCTCAGCGCCCCAGCGGATTCCCCCGCGATGGTGACATTGGCCGGATCGCCGCCAAACGCAGCGATATTGGCGCGCACCCATTGCAAAGCGGCGATCTGGTCCATCAGGCCATAATTGCCCGAAATATGCGCGGGCGATTGCGCACTCAGTTCGGGATGCGCCAGCCAGCCGAGCACGCCCAGGCGATAGTTGATCGACACCACGATCACCCCGCGTGTCGCCATGTTCCGCCCATCGTACAATGCTTCGCGGCTCGATCCGGTGACCAGCGCACCGCCGTGGATCCACACCAGCACCGGCGCGTGGTCAGCCTTGGCAGGGGTCCAGATATTGAGCGTCAGGCAGTCTTCGCTGGTGGGCAGGGGGTCCGCCGAATAGACGCTCGCCACGGTGCTGTGCGGCTGGACACAGGCGGGGCCGAACTGGCTGGCATCGCGCGGGCCGGTCCAGCGCGGCATCGCCATCGGCGGCACCCAACGCAGCGCCCCGACCGGGGGCAAGGCATAAGGAATGCCCTTGAAACTGCGCACCCCGTCGGTGTCTTCGCCGCGTAGGGCCCCGGCGGGGGCATCGATGGTGACGGCGGTCTGGGCCAGTGCGCCGCCGGCGGTGGTCAGGCACAGCGCGGCGATCAGGGCACGCATCAGGTTCATCGGGCAATTCCCTTGTTGGGTTGGCGGGATTTGAGCACGTGGGCCAGCCACGCGAACAGCGCGATCGCCAGCCCATAGGCGGGGGTCAGGCAATAGAGCGCGATCTGCAGCGGATGGGGCATATGGCGGTGTGCGAAAAAGTCGCTCGCCGCGCCGACAAAGGTCGGGCCAAGGCCAAGCCCGGTCAGGTTCATCACCAGCAGCAGCAGCGCGCCCGCCAGCACCCGCTGATCGGGCCGCACTTCTTCCTGCACCAGCGCGACCGACGCGGCGAGGTAGAAATAGTTGAACACCATCGCCACGGTCAGCGCGATCAGCGCCAGCGGCCAGCCGGGCACCCACACGAAATAAAGGTAAAACGGCATGGCCAGCGCCAGCGACCACGCCGGGGCAGTGGCATAGATCTGGCGCGACCGGCGGCTTAGGCGGTCGATCACCCGGCCCGACAGGATCATCCCGCCGCTCATGCCGATGGCCACCACCAGCGCATACCACACCGCGATCTGGTGCAAGGTCATGCCCTTTTCGCGGATCAGGAACAGCACGGCAAAATTCCCCAGCCCATACGTGACAAGCTGGGTCACGCCGCTGGCGATCGATGCCAGCAACAGCACCGGGTTGGCAAAGAACAGGCGCACGGTGCCCCGGAACGCCGGTTTGGCACCGGGCTCGTCGACGCGATCGGGGTCCATCGCCCCGCGGACAGGTTCGCGTACCACCGCCTTGAGCAGCGCGGCGGTGACGATCCCGACCAGCCCGATCCCGACAAAGGCATAGCGCCAGTTGAACGCGGCGGCGATCGATGCGCCAAACGCAATGCCCAGCGCGGCGCCCACCGGCGGGCCAAGGTTGTAGAGGCCATAGGCCGTGCCGCGCCGTCCGGGGGGGAAGCTGTCGGCGATGATCGCATAGGACGGTGGCACGCCGCCCGCTTCGCCAAAGCCGACCGCCATGCGCGCCGCTGCCAGTTGCGGAAACGACAGTGCCAGCCCGCACGCGATGGTCGCCGCGCTCCAGATCGCGCAGGCGATCGCAACGATCGTCACGCGGCTGCCTTTGTCGGCCAGCCACCCGACCGGGATCGCGATCAGACAATAGAACAGCGCGAAATAGAGCCCGCCGATCAGCCCGAGCTGACCATCGGAGATGTGCAGCGTGTCCTCGATCGGCTTGGCCAGAATGCCCAGCAATTGCCGATCGAGAAAGTTCAGCACATAGACGAAGGTGAGCGCGCCAAGCACCACCCAGGAACGCCATGATGGCGCGACGCCTGCACTATCGGCGCTGCCGGACTTATGTCCCAAAACCTTGCTCTCCCGCGCCGTGACGGCTTTTGTTTGGAGGACAATGCTGGCATGACGGGGGCATGTCAACACACACTCACGTGCGTGTGAATATTTTTCACCGAGTGGCCCGATGCTTGACGGTGCGACTTTGGTAATGGCAGGAAGAGATGTGACCAGTCAGCCAGTACCCCAACGTCGCCCCCGCAAGGCCGAGCAACGCGCCGAGACGATGGAGCAGATCCTCGATGTTGCCGAAGAGCTGTTTGCGCGCCACGGCCTCTATGGCGTGACGTTGAAGGAAGTGGCCAAGCGCGTGGGTGTTCACCACACCCTGCTCAATTACTATTTTGACGACAAGAAGACGCTGTTCGACGCGGTATTTGCCCGGCGCGCGGCGGTCACCACCGCCCGCCGGATGGATGCGCTCGACGCTTACGAGGCGCAATGCGGGGGCAAGCCGACGGTCGAAGGCGCGCTGCACGTCTTTCTCGATACCGATCTCGATCTCTATATCGAAGGCGGCGAAGGCTGGAAAAACTATGCGCAGTTGACCGCGCAAGTTGCCAACACCCCCGAATGGGGGGCCGAATTGATGGACAGCCATTTCGATCCGGTGGTGCTGCGGCTGATCGATCTGCTCGGCCAGGCGATGCCCGATTGTCCGCGCGAACGGATTTTCTGGGGCTATCAGTTCGTCTCGGGCGGGCTGATGATGACACTGGCCACGACCGGCCGCATCGACAAGCTGTCGGGCGGTCTGTGCCATTCCGAGGATTTCGGGGCGGCCAAGGCCCATATGGCCAAATTCATGGCAGGCGGTTTCCTCGCCATCTGTCAGGGCACCGTGCCGCCGAAATAATGTTCACTCTATTGCGAGTGAATAAATGAGCGCTTATCGTCGGGGCCACGACGATAAGGGAGATTCGGATGAATTTGGCTGGGCGGATTGCCATCGTAACCGGCGCTGGCGGCGGATTGGGCCGCAACCACGCGCTTTACCTCGCACGCCAGGGCGCGGTCGTGATCGTCAACGATCTGGCCGCCGATGGCGCGGCACGGGTGGCCGACGAGATCATTGCCCAGGGTGGCCGGGCCATGGCGGTGGCGGGCTCGGTCAATGATGAGGCAGCGGTTGTCGCGCTGGTTGATCAGGTGATCGGGCGCTGGGGGCGTATCGACATTCTGGTCAACAATGCCGGAATCCTGCGTGACAAGAGCTTTGCCAAGATGACCATCGACGATTTCCGTCTGGTGGTGGATGTGCATCTGATGGGTGCGGCGATCTGTGCAAAGGCGGTGTGGGACACCATGCGCAACCAGCAGTACGGACGGATCGTGATGACGACCTCGTCCTCCGGGCTCTATGGGAATTTTGGCCAGGCCAATTACGGCGCGGCGAAAATGGCGCTGGTCGGGCTGATGCAGACTTTGGCGATCGAGGGCGAAAAATACGGCATCCGGGTCAATTGCCTGGCGCCGACGGCGGCCACCGGGATGACCCGGGGAGTCTTGTCCGAGGCCAGCCTGGCGCTGCTCGATCCCGCGCTGGTCAGCCCCGGTCTGCTTGCCCTGGTGGGTGACGATGCGCCGACCCGCGCGATCCTGTGCGCCGGGGCAGGGCACTTTGCCGCGGCCCATGTCACCCTGACCCAAGGGTGTTATCTGGGCCCCGATGCGGGGACGGCGCTGATCGACGCCTGGGACCGGGTGACCGACCAAGCCGGCGCAATCGTGCCTGCCTATGGCTTCACCCAGGCCGAGCGCGAAGAGGCCAGCGCCATCGCGGCCCACCTGGTGCCCGCGCCATGACCGTGCGGGTCGATGCGCCTGCAGGCGCGCTGCGCGGCTTTGCGCAGGGCAATCTGCGGGTGTTTCGCGGCGTTCCCTATGCGCAGCCTCCGGTTGGGGCTCTGCGCTGGCAGGCACCGGTCGCGCTGCCGCGCTGGGCGGGCCTGCGCGATGCGACACAGTTCGGGCCCGCCGCGTTTCAGCCGGGGGCAACGCTGTCTTCGGTCTATGCCACGCCGCCGATGCCGATGAGCGAGGATTGCCTGTCGCTCAATATATGGGCCCCGCGCGACGCCGTGGATGCGCCGGTGTTCGTGTGGATCCATGGCGGCGCGCTGTGGAACGGATCGAGCCGCGAGGCGATGTATGATGGCAGCCATCTTGCCGAACAGGGTCTGGTGGTGGTGTCGATCAATTACCGGCTGGGTGTGCTGGGCTGGCTCGCGCATCCCGAACTGGGCGCGGAAACCGGGGAAGGCCTGTCGGGCAACTACGGATTGCTAGACCAGATTGCCGCGTTGCGCTGGGTGCGCGACAACATTGGCGCATTTGGCGGTGATCCCGCCAAGGTCACCATCGCCGGGGAATCCGCAGGGGCGCTGAGTGTCGTGTATCTGATGGCATCACCGCTGGCGCGCGGGCTGTTTGCGCGTGCCATTGTCCAAAGCGCTTACATGATCACCACACCTGCGCTGCATGAAGACCGGCACGGGCTGCGCTCTGGCGAGGCGAGCGGGGTCGATCTGGCACGCGCGCTGGGCGCGGCGGATATTGCGGCGCTGCGGTCGATGCCGGCCGATGTGCTGACCCGGGCGGCATCGGCGGCACACTATGCCCCATTCGGCGTGATCGACGGGCATATCCTGCCCGATCAACTGGTGGCGCTGTTCGATCGCGGCGAACAGGCGCCGGTGCCGATCCTGGCCGGGTACAACAGCGGCGAGATCCGGTCGCTGCGCATGCTCGCACCGGCGGTGCCGGGCGATGCCACAGCCTATGACCATGCCATTCGTGCCGCCTATGGCGATCTGGCAGATGCATTTCTGCGACTGTACCCCGCAACCGACATGGCCGAAGCCGTCCTGGCCGCCACGCGCGACGGGCTTTACGGGTGGACCGCCGAACGGCTGGTGCGCCACCAGCACGCCATGGGCTGCGCGGCGTATCTCTACCACTTCGACCATGGCTATGAACCGGCCATCGCGCAGGGGCTGCACGCTTTTCATGCCAGTGAAATCCCCTATGTGATGGGCACTTTCGACGGCACCCCGCCCAATTGGCCGCGCGTTCCGGTAACGCCGCGCGAAACGGCCTTGTCGCAGGCCATGATGGCCTATTGGACGGCGTTTGCGCGCGACGGGCATCCGCGCGCCGCAAACCGGCCCGCCTGGCCCGCGTTTGGTGAAACGCGCGCCGCGATGCGGTTTGCCGGTGCCCCGATGGTCGTTTCAGACGGTCAGCCCGGCATGTTCGACTTGCATGAGGCGATGGTGTCGCGCCGCCGCGCCGCAGGCAATGTCGCGTGGAACTGGAATGTCGGCATCGCGGCATGACACGAGCCTGCTCCGGCCCCTGTCGGTGGCTAACCCGTCGGCCACGCTGACGCGGCATATCGCGCGCTGACCGTCATGGTTTCGCCCGGAGCCAGCCAGGTCATGCCGTCGCCGCGTTCGGGGTGATTGATGGCATCGGTGGCATGGCTGACCGGTTCGACGCAGAAATAGTCTTCACCCTGCGGGGTATAGACCACGGTGCAGGGCAGATTGGCCGACGGCTCGATGGTCAGCGCAAGGCCGGTTTCGGGCCAGACGATGCGAAGCGCGCCAATACGGCCGGTATAGACCGTGTCGACCGCGCGCGCACCCACCGGTTCGCCGTGCCACCAGTCAATCGCGCCCTCGGCCTGGTGCAGCGACGAGGGCAGCCCGTCTTCGCCCAGTTGCCATTCCCCGCGGTGCAGGCCCGTATAACGGGTGTCTTGCGACCTTGGGAAATAGGGGTGAAAGCCAAGCCCGGCGGGCATCGGCTCATCAGCCAGGTTGCGCAGACGGATTTCATGACAAAGTCCCCCGGCGCCAAGCTGAAAGTGCTGCTCTGCGACATAGGCCCATGGCCATGCGCCCGGGGCCTGCTGGTGGCGCACAACTGCCGCACTGGTGGTGTGTTCGACCAGTGTCCAGGCACACAGCCAGCCGAATCCGTGCAAGGGGTGGGGGTGATCGCTGCCCGGGAAATTGGGTTTCAGATGCACCGTGCGCTGGCCAACACGGAACACGCCATCGGCAATACGGTTGGAAAACGGAACCAGCGGAAAACACCCGGTATCGAAAATGGCGGGCCCGCAGGTCGGGCGAAGCAGCGGGATATCGTGCCAGTCGAACCGGGCGATCGAGCCGCCGCGCGTTGGTTCCAGCACCAGGCGGTAATCGCCTGCGTGCAATTCAATCAGGTCTGTAGTGGTCATGTGTTGTCCGGTGATGTCTCGGTTTGGCCATGCCGGGGCACGGGCGTCGTGGTGCTGCCGACAGGTTTGGCAGGGGACGGCGTTGGCACCTTGATCCCCAGCAGGACCAGGGTTTCGCCGGTTGGAATGCCGAACCAGTGCGGCACACCGGCGGGGATCAGCACCGTGTCACCCTTGTGCAGATGGCGCAGCGTGCCCCCGACGATGCGATCACCATCGACAAAGCCGGGACGAACCATTTGCGCCCCGACCAGCGTTCCGCCGGTCAGCAATGTGCCATTGCCTTCGATCACGGTGGTGTATTCGGCCTCGGCGGTATGGATCGCGGGCCTTGCCGCCGCGGTCCAATATTCGAGCGCGACCGTGTTGGTGCCGTCCCCCAGCAGCGGCTGCCAGACAAACGTCTTGCCGTTGTGCGCGATGGCCGCCTTGGTGGATGCAATCAGCGCGGCCATATCGGCGGCGCTCGCCACACCAGTGCGATCGGCGACAGGCGGCGGGTCATAAGGCACCGCTTGCGGCGCCACCGTGGCGGCCTGGGCAAGCAGCGCCGCAATCGCGGACAGGATCGGATGGGCCATGGCGTGGTCAGACTTTCACTGGTGCGCCACCGGCGTCGGCGCTGCGATAGATCGCCTCGATCAGGGTGATATCGCGCAGGCCCATCTCGCCGGGCGTGCGGTGGGGCACATTGTCGCGTGCGGCCAGCGAAAATCCGTCGATCTGTCCGGCGAATTGCGGCTGGGATGCCACTGTGTCGATCACCAGGTCGGGCTCTTTCGGGCGTCGGCGCAGCGCGCGGTTGCGATCATAGACATTGGCCGGGTCCATCGCCAGGCTGCCCCCGGTGCCTGCCACCAGCAACCGGTTGACATGGGCGCCGGCATAAGATGACGTGCCTTGTGCGGTCATCCCGCCGGCAAAACGCATGCGCCACTGCACCCCGCCCTCAACTTGCGCAAAGCGCGTGTCGCCCCGGGGGGTGGTGTAAATCGCGCTGACATCGATCGGCGTGGTGTCAGGGGCCATCATCAGGCAACCGTTGAGACCATAGATGCCGTAATCGAACATCGATCCGCCCCCGCCAAGCGCCCGCGTCAACCGCCAGACATGCGGAGGATAAGCGGGATCGATTTCAAGGCAGTTCTCGGCGATCAGATGTCGCACCGTGCCGAAGTCGCCAGCCTTGATCATGTCCGCCGCAGCGATGTTGAACGGGTCGAAATGCACGCGGTAGGCGACCCCCAGTTGCCTGCCCGCGCTTTGCGCGGCGGCGATCATCGCGCGGCATTCGGCGCTGGTCGATGCCATCGGCTTTTCGCAGAGCACGTGCTTGCCGGCCTTGAGCGCGCGAATGGTGAATTCTGCGTGCAGACCGACCGGCAGCGCAATGTAGACACAATCGACTTCGGGGTCGTGGGCGATCTGGTCAAACGTGTCATAGCTGTACAGCCGTGTTACGCCATACCGCGCGGCAAGGTCGGCCGCCTTGCCCGGATTGCCAGACACGAAAGCGGTGATCCGGGCATGTTGCGCCTGTAGAAAGGCGGGAATCATCTGGCCGACCGCGAAATTGCCGAGCCCGACAACCGCCCAGCGCACGCGACGCGCCAGGGGATCGGGCAGCGCCTCGATCCCGAACAGGCCCGCGCCATGGGGCTGCGGGCCGGTCGCGGCCGCCGCAACTTGTGCGCCAAGCGATCCGATCGTGGCGGCGCCCAGCGCGCCGACCCGCGCGGCATTGAGCAGATCGCGGCGCGACAATTCAGTATCTTTCATGGCAGGTCCCTCAAACCATCCAGACATGCGGCCGCGCCGGATGCCCATCGGGCAGACCGGTTGGCTGCGCAAGGGGCGCCGTTGGCTTGATGCGCGACATGTCGATTCTCCCGAAGCATGGCGGATGTTCTGCCAGCGATTCCCGGCCACCCATCATTCCTCGTACTAAATATCCACGACAGCCAACTTGTAAACGGGATTTTGTCGACCGCGATACCATGCGGAATCAACGATGTATGGGTTATGCGCCGACCAAGCCATTCGAGGTTGGTGGCAAAAACGAGCGGCCCACGCCAAGTCGGCGGTTGCCTGCGATATTTTGTCTGATTAAAGTGAGGGTGTTCTAAGGGGCGTGCACGGTTGAAATGCGCCCTGTTCAGCATGGGAGTGACCGATGCGGCATGCAATTCTCGTGGCACTGGCGTGCCTGTCTCTGGCTGGTCGGCCTGAACCGGTCTGTGCGCAGTCCGGCACGCCGGCTTTGCCGTCGCGCGCGCCGTGGCCACAAGTCGTGCCAACGCCAGAACGGATCGTGCTGTGGCCCAACGGCGCCCCCGGCACGCCCGCCGCGCGGCGGGGTGAACCCGAACAGGCGCACGACTATTGGCTGAAAAATGTCAACGAGCCGTCGCTGACGTACTATCCCGCTGATCCGCGCCACAATTCCGGTGCGGCGATCATTGTCATTCCCGGTGGTGGGCATCGTCTGCTGGTGTGGACGACCGAGGGCATCGATGTGGCGCCGCGGCTGAACCAGATGGGCGTGAACGTGTTTGTGCTCAAATACCGGCTGGCCCGCGAAGAGGGGTCTGGCTATTCGATCGAAGGCGATGCCGCCGCCGATGCGCGGCGCGCCATTCGCCATGTGCGCGCCAACGCCGCGCGCTATGGTATCGATCCGCACCGGCTGGGTGTAATGGGCTTTTCCGCCGGGGGTGAACTCGTCTCGCTGGTCGCCGACAATCCCGAACCGCCCCGCGCGTGGCCACTCGACAGCGTCGATGCGCAGAGTGCGCGGCCCGATTTTCAGGTCCAGATCTTTCCCGGCCCCCTGGGCATTCCTGGCCGCGCCGCCGACACCGCGCCACCGGCGTTCATCGCGGCGGGTTCGGTCGACCCCTGTTGCGCGTTGCCCGCCTTGCACCTTTACGAACAGTTGCAGGGCTTGCGCGTTCCGGCCGAACTCCATCTCTATGCCGAGGCAGATCACGCGTTCAATCTGGGTGAGCGGTCCAGCCTTCTTTCGATTGTCCACTGGCCCGATCGCCTCGCCGACTGGCTGGCCGACGGCGGGTGGCTGGATGGCAAGGGCGGCCCGCCGCAGCATTGACTATCCCCGCGCGCTTTTCGTTTGTTTCCGGCTGCAATCTTGCGTAAGCATCGCCTTAAGATAGCGCTACCACAAAACGCGCGCAACCAGGTGACGGGGATGACTGACAGTCTTTTGGCGTGTCTGCCGGGCGATTTTCGCGCCGGGCTGTTTGTAGGGCGGGCCGAAGCGCCCGATGGAC
Organism: Novosphingobium sp. FSW06-99; assembly: GCF_001519065.1. GTDB lineage: Bacteria > Pseudomonadota > Alphaproteobacteria > Sphingomonadales > Sphingomonadaceae > Novosphingobium. The sequence goes on along the minus strand of NZ_KQ954253.1, from coordinate 180,586 downwards.
CGCATGTAATCGTCGTGCGCCAGGGTGTGATCCACGATATCACCACGGTGGCATCCACCGTTTCGGGCGCGATCGCGCGTCGGACCTTCAGGGGCGGAGTGCCGATCGGCCCGGTCGAGGTCGGGTTGCCGCAGGGCTGGCGGCTGGTCTCGCCGATCGACCTGCAATGCGTGAAGGCATCCGGGGTGACATTTGCGGTCAGCGCGATCGAACGCGTGATCGAAGAGCGCGCGCGCGGTGATGCCGGTGCTGCGGCGCAACTGCGCGACGAACTGGAGATGCACATCGGCGCGGGCATCCGCTCGGTCGTGCCCGGCAGCGACCAGGCCGCCGTGCTGAAACAGGCGCTGATTGCGCAGGGCATGTGGTCGCAATATCTCGAAGTCGCGATCGGTCCCGATGCCGAGATCTTTTCCAAATCGCCGGTGCTGTCGACGGTCGGCACGGACGCGCCGGTGGGCGTGCGATCGGATTCGCTGTGGAACAACCCCGAACCCGAAGTGGTGCTGGTGGTCGATGGGCACGGCCGCGTGGTCGGCGCGACGCTGGGAAATGACGTCAATTTGCGCGATTTCGAAGGCCGTTCGGCGCTGTTGCTGTCAAAGGCCAAGGACAACACCGCGTCTTGCGCGATTGGTCCGCTGATCCGGCTGTTTGACGAAGCGTTCGGCATCGATGATGTGCGCCAGGCGGAAGTCGAACTGACCATCGAAGGGCGCGACAATTTCCGTCTGCAAGGCCTCAACCTGATGGACCAGATCAGCCGCGATCCGCTCGATCTGGTCGATCAAGCGCTAAGCGAGCACCATTATCCCGATGGTTTCGTGCTGTTTTGCGGCACCTTGTTCGCCCCGACGCAGGATCGCGACACTGCGGGCGCCGGGTTTTCCCACAAAGTCGGCGATGTGGTGACCATCCGGTCCAGTCGCCTGGGTGTGCTGACCAACACCGTCACCACGTCTCGCGATGCGCCGCCGTGGACCACGGGAATTGCCGCCTTCATGCGCAATCTGGCCGGGCGCGGCCTGATCGATCGTATCTGACCGTCGAGGTACCATCCGTGCGCTCGCTCCAGACCATCGACCGAGGTAGCCCCGTGCCCACCACCACCGCGATCCGGCCGTTTTCGGCCATCTATCCCAGTCTGCGCGACAAACGCGTCATCGTCACCGGTGGGGCCACGGGGATTGGCGCATGTCTGGTCGAACGGTTTGCCGATCAGGGCGCGCACGTGGGCTTTGTCGACATCCAGGCAGATGCGGCTCAGCGGCTGGTCGAGATGCTTGGCCATGCGCCGCATACGCCCCTGTTCCGCCTGCAGGACATTGCCGACAGCGCAGGCTTGATCGCCTGCCTGCATGCACTGATCGCCGAACTGGGCGGATGCGACGTGTTGATCAGCAATGCGGCCAGTGACCAGCGCCATCGTATCGAGGCCGTGACCCCGGACTATTGGGACGAGCGTATCGCGATCAATCTGAAGCACATGTTCTTTGCGGCGCAGGCGGTTGCACCGGCCATGACGGCGGCCGGCGGCGGGGTCGTGCTCAACCTTGGGTCGATTTCATGGCATCTGGGGCTGGAAGACCTGTCGGTCTATCAGACCGCGAAAGCCGGCGCCGAAGGGTTGACGCGCAGTCTGGCCCGTGAACTTGGTCCGACGGGTATACGTGTCAACACGATCATCCCCGGCAACGTGCAGACGCCCCGCCAGATGCAGCTCTATACGCCTGGTGCCGAAAGCGAAATTGTCGCGGCACAGTGCATCAAGCACCGTCTGCAGCCATTCGATATTGCGGCAATGGCGCTGTTCCTCGCCTCGGACGATGCGCGTTGCTGCACGGCGCATTCCTATTGGGTTGACGGGGGATGGGGCTGATGGTGCGCGTTGACCGGGTCTTGTCATCGGGCTGCATGCTGGGCGAAGGCCCGGTTTGGGATGAACGCCGTGCCTGCCTGTGGTTCGTCGATATCAAGCTGCAACACGTACACCGTTTCGATCCCGCCAGCGCCAGACATACCATATTGCCCGCGCCGGATCAGGTGGGCTGGGTTTTGCCCGCCGCCGATGGTCGGCTGCTGGCAGGGTTGAAGACCGGCCTGCACGTGGTCGACCCCGACGCCGATCAGGCGTCGTGGCACCACCTCGGCCCGATCGCGGACGAGCGGCCCGGCAATCGGCTCAACGATGCCTGTATCGGGCCAGATGGCACGGTCTGCTTCGGGTCGATGGATGATGACGAGGCGGCACCGACCGGCCGATTCTATCGCTTTTCGCGGGGTCGGATCGAAGCGGCTGGCCCCGCCGATATCTGCATCACCAACGGCCCCGCGATCGCGCCCGATGGCACCGCGATCTATTATACCGATACCCTGGGCAAACGCATCCTGAAGGCGCCACTCGATGCCGACGGTCGCCCCGGGCCGGCCCGACTGTGGGTCGATACTGCCCGCGATTTTCCCGATGCCTGGCCCGATGGTCCGGTCTGCGATGCGCAAGGGGGTATCTGGACCGGCCTGTGGAACGGCTGGGGGGTGGCCCGCTATGCACCCGACGGAACGTTGCTGGACAAAGTGGACTTGCCTGTCGCCAATGTGACGAAAGTCGCGTTTGGCGGTGCCGATTTGCGCCGGGTCTACATCACGACAGCCAGAAAGGGTCTCGATCCGCGGGATCTGGCTACGCAACCGATGGCGGGCGATGTGTTTGCCTTTGACAGCGCGGTACCGGGAATTGGACAGACATGGGTGGAGTTGGGCTGATGAGGCATGCAAACTGGGTTTCCGCTTCCGCGCTGGTTGTCGCCTGGCTGGGCACGTCGGCAGTGCAGGCGCAAACGCCTGCATCGCTGACGCTGCTGCCAGTATGGGGCGATCACGCCGTGATCCAGCGCGACGCGCCGGTCAAAGTGGACGGCGACGCGGCCCCGCGCGCCGCCGTTTCGGGTCGGCTTGGCGAGGCCACCGCGCAAACGCAGGCCGACGCGCGGGGCCGGTTTGAACTGGTCTTTCCGGCCCGTGCCGCGTCGACCACCGCGGTCGATCTGGTGGTTTCGGCCAATGGCCAGTCGGTTGCGCGCCATGATCTACTGGTGGGCGATGTCTGGCTCTGTTCCGGCCAGTCGAACATGGAATTTCCCCTGGCGCGGGCGCTGAATGGCGAAATGGAGGCGGCGCATTCGGCCGATCCCATGCTGCGCCTGCTCGAAGTGCCGAAAACCATCGCCTATGAACCCCAGCGCGATTTTGGCCGACCGGCTGCCTGGCAGGCCAGTGCGCGCGAATCCACGATCGGCTTTTCGGCGGCCTGTTATCTGATGGCCCGCAATCTTCGCACCGCGCTCAAGGTTCCGGTCGGCGCCATCCATGCCAGTTGGGGCGGATCGCAACTGCGCCCCTGGCTCAGCCCCGAAGCCGGGCTTGCGCTCTATGGTCAGGCCGACATGCGCCAGCTTGCGCAATATGCCGGCGATCCCCTGGCCGCGGTTACCGGCTTTGCTCCGCGCTGGGTTGAATGGTATCACGGTGCAGCCGGTGGCACAGACCCCTGGCTGCACCCCGATATCCTGCCGTGGCAGCCGGTTCCGCAGATTTCGGGTTGGCTGGCGTGGACCGGCACGCCGCTGGCCACCAAAGCCACCGGCACGGTGTGGCTGCGTCGGCAGGTCCGCCTGACGCAGGCCCAGGCGGCGGCCGGGGCCGTGCTGGGCCTGGGTGTGCTCGATGATCTGGATATGACCTGGGTCAACGGCAAGCCGGTGGGCAACACCTTTGGCTGGGATACCGAACGGGAATACCGCCTGCCGCCCGCCTATCTGCACGAAGGCGTCAACGAAATCATGGTTGCGGTGACCAACAGCTATGCCAATGGCGGGTTTGTCAGCACGCCCGACAAGCTTGCCCTGCGGATCGGAACCGGCGAGACGCTGCCACTGGCAGACGGCTGGCGTTTCAGCATTTCACCGGCGCAGACTTATCCGCCGCGCCCGGCGTGGGATGCCAATGGCGGCATCGGGGTGATGCACAACCACATGATCGCGCCACTGGGCTCGCTGTCGCTCAAGGGTGTCGCCTGGTATCAGGGCGAAAGCGATGTCGATACGCCGGGCTATGCCGGGCGGCTCAAGGCGCTGATCGGCGGATGGCGCGGCCTGTTCGGCCAGGATCTGTCGGTGGAGATCGTGCAATTGGCCAATTACGGGCCGGTCGGGCTGGCGCCGGGGCCGTCGAGTTGGGCCGCCTTGCGCAACGAACAACGGCTGGTTGCGGCGCAAGAGCCCCATGTCTCGCTGGTGTCGGCGATCGATATCGGTGAACGCTCCGACATCCACCCCGCCAACAAACAGGCGCTGGGTCTGCGGCTGGCGATGGCCGCGCGCGGCATCGCCATGCCGATGCCGGTGTCGGCCGTGCGCGAAGGGGCCTCGATCCGGGTGCGTTTCACCGGGATCGACGGCGGTCTGCATGCCTGGAGCGGCCCCGATCCGCTGGGTATCGAACTGTGCGGGCCAGGTGATACCGATTGCCGTTATGCCCGTGCCGCGATCGACGGTGACACGCTGATAGTGCCGGGGGACGGCCGCCCGGTCACCCGCGTGCGCTATGCCTGGGCCGACAGCCCGGTGGTCAACCTGTTCGACGGTCGATCGCTGCCCGTTCCTGGCTTTGCGCTCGATGTCGTTGGCAATTGACGCTGTTCCCCTTGCGGCGATGATGCGCTTCAGGTGGTCTTGCTGCCCCGTGTGCGGGGCGGCGGACCGTCCGATGACCGCTCGATCAGCGCATAGTCGAGCGTGACATGCTGTGGCCGCACAGGCTGCCCGGACCGCGCCTCGACAATGCCGGCATTCAGCATCGACAGACCGCGTCGCGCCATGTCGCTGATCGGTTGCCGGATTGTGGTCAGTTCGGGCCAGATCGTCGATGCATTGGCGGTATCGTCGAACCCGCACACGGTCAGATCGCCCGGCACGTCGAGCCGGCTGCGCTGCGCGGCGGCAATGCACCCGGCCGCCATGTCGTCGTTCGAGGCAAAGATCGCGGTGGGCCGTTCGGGCAGCGTCAGCATTTCGAGCGCTGCGTCCATGCCCGATCGATACGTGAACAGGCCCTGACGCACCAGCGCATCGACCACCGGCAACCCCGCTTCGCTCATCGCATCGCGAAATCCGGCAAGGCGCAACCCGCTGGCTGACTGCACCGGATTGCCGATCACGAATCCGATCCGTTTGTGGCCCAGCGCGATGATGTGGCGGGTCATGTCATGCGCGGCCTGATAATCGTCGATCATCACGGCATGGTGATGGGCTTCGGCCCGACCGGGGCCGATCAGCACCGAGGGAATGCGCTGGCGGCGGAGCAGATCGAGCAAGTGGTCCTCGTCGCACAGCGGCGGGGGCAGCAGAAAGCCCTCGATCCCGATCGAGACCAGCCGCTGGATCACCCGCGCCTGCTCTTCCGGGGTGGCGCAGCGTTCGACCATGATATGCGCATCGATCTGGCTGGCTTCGTCCATGCACCCGATCAGCAATTCGCTCAAATAGGCGGCGGACGGGTTGGTATAGAGCAGCGCGACGCGTGTTTCGCCCGCGCTGGCCAGGCTGCGTGCGGCCCGGTTGGGGGCATAGTTGAGCGCCTTGATGGCCGCTTCGACCGCCTCGCGCGTTTCGGCCCGCACCCCGGTCCCGCCATTGACAACCCGGCTGACGGTCATCAGCGAACAATTGGCCAGCCGGGCCACGTCGCTGACTGTCGGCCGACCCAGTTGCCGCCCATTGGTTTTTTTATCCGCCATGCCGATTGTTTCCGTTCTTCCTTGCCGGTCTATTGCCTGCATCCGGTTCTTTGCAAGGGGGCATGACATTTCCGGCAAAATGCACAATGGGTTGAATAGCACTTGCGCTCGATCGCGCAGACGATAAAGATAGCGCTACCATAATTCGGCCGGCGAGTTTTCGATCGGTCTGGGGAGAGTGATATATGGCTGCTGCACCACCGGCTCACATGGAACCGGCGCGTACCAATCTGGCATTGATCAGCGCGATCGTCGGGGTGGCGACAATTGGCGGACTGTTGTTCGGGTATGACAGCGGCGCCGTCAACGGCACGCAGGCAGGCCTTAAGGATGCCTTTGCGCTGGATGATGCCTGGCTGGGGTTCACGGTCGGCTCGTTGCTGATGGGCTGTGCGCTGGGTGCGTTTCTGGCGGGGCGACTGGCCGACCGGTTTGGCCGCAAGCGCATTCTGATCGCCGCCGCGCTGCTGTTTCTGGTTGGCGCGCTGGTGCAGGGCACGACCGACATTCACGCTGTCTTTGTCGTCGCGCGGTTCTGCGGCGGCATGGCGGTGGGCGCGGCCAGCGTGTTGTCGCCAGCGTATATTTCAGAGGTGGCACCGGCCAACATTCGCGGCCGTCTGACCAGTGTGCAGCAAGTGATGATCATCTCCGGCCTCACGCTGGCATTTGTGGTCAATTATTTTCTGGCGCAGGCGGCGGGAAGTTCGCTGGGCATCGTGGCGGGGCATCCCGCGTGGCGCTGGATGTATCTGGCGCAATCGGTGCCTGCGGTGGTCTTTCTGGTGGCGCTGCAATTCATTCCCGAAAGCCCGCGCTATCTGATCAGCAGCAACCGCGTGGTTGAAGCGCGCGCGGTGCTGACCCGCCTGTTCGGCACAGTCGAGGCCGATCGCAAGGTGGACGACATCCGCGCCTCGTTTGCAAAGGATCATCACCCGCGTCTGGCCGATGTGCTGGCGCCGGGCACGGTGCTGCGCCCGGTCGTCTGGGCGGGACTGGTGCTGGCCCTGTTTCAGCAATTTGTCGGCATCAATGTAATTTTCTATTACGGAGAGACGCTGTGGCAACTGGCCGGCGTGTCCGAAAAGGCCGCGCTGGAGCGCAATGTCATCTCGGGCCTGGTGTCGGTGGCGGCCTGTTTCCTGGCCATGGGGGTGATCGACAAAGTGGGGCGCAAGCCGCTGCTGCTGGTCGGTTCGGTGGGCATGACGCTGGCGCTGGGCACGATGACCTGGGCTTTTTCAAAAGGCACGCTCGATGCCCATGGCGCGCTGTCGCTCGCCCAAGGCTATGGGCTGGTCGCAGTGATTGCGGCCAATATCTATGTGGTGTTCTTCAACATCAGTTGGGGCCCGGTGATGTGGGTCATGCTGGGCGAAATGTTTCCCAACCAGTTGCGCGGTTCGGCGCTGGCCGTCTGCGGTCTGGCGCAATGGATCGCCAACTATGCCGTGGTGCAAAGCTTTCCCGGCATGGCCAGCACTCTGGGCCTGACCCCGACTTATGCGCTCTACACACTCAGCGCTTTTGTCAGCTTTTTCCTCGTGCGGGCGTTCATGCCCGAAACGGTGGGCAAGGAACTGGAAGACATGGATGGGTGGAGCGGCGGCGGTCATTGACCGGCGCTGTCGTTCCCACCCTGCCTCTGCACCCGAAGTCCGGGAGACTAGCATGACCGTCAAGCTGAAATCACGGGTCGCCAGCGCGCTGTCAGGCGCCTGTGCCCTGCTCTTGTGCCCGGCGCCGCCGGCGCATGCCCAAACGCCCACGGTCGACGTGACGATCGCCACCGATGTGTCGGGCCCCGCCATCGATCGCAACATATTCGGCCAGTTTGCCGAACATCTGGGCGCGGGCATCTATGGCGGTATCTGGGTCGGCAAGGATTCGCCGATCGCCAATGTGCGCGGGATACGTTCGGACGTGGTCACTGCACTGCGCGCGCTCAAGGTGCCCAACGTACGCTGGCCCGGCGGTTGCTATGCCGACGAATACCATTGGCGCGACGGTATCGGACCGGCCGACAAACGCCGCGTGCGGGTCAATTCCAACTGGGGCGGGGTGCCGGAAAGCAATGCTTTCGGCACCGAGGAATTCATGGATTTCATCAATCAGATCGGCGCCGACGCCTATGTTTCGGTCAATGTCGGTTCGGGCAGCCCGGAAGAGGCTGCGGCGTGGATGGAATACATGACTGCCAGTGCCGACACCACGCTGGCGCGCGAACGCGCCGCCAACGGCCATCCCGCGCCCTATCGTGTGGCCCTGCTGGGGCTGGGTAACGAAAACTGGGGCTGCGGCGGCGCCATGTCGGCCGACCACTATGTCGAGGAAATGAAGCGCTTTGCGCACTATGCGCACAATTTCAACCCGGCCCAGCATGACCAGGGCGCGATGAAGCGGATCGCCGTCGGTTGGGATTCGGGCAAGAGCGACTATACCGAGGCGGTCATGAAGGCCTGGTCGGACAAGGTCTATAGCTGGGACATCGACGGTGTCTCGCTGCACAACTATACCGTTGGCGGATGGCCGCCGCATCTTGCCGCCACCGGTTTCGGCATCGACCAATACGACGATGTGATCGGCGAAACGCTGAATATGGACAATCTAATCACGCGTCAGAGCGCGGTGATGGACAAATACGATCCCGCCAGGAAGGTGTTTCTGGCGGTCGATGAATGGGGCGCCTGGCTCGCGCCTACGCCAGGGTCCAACCCCGGCTTTCTCGCCCAGCAGAATTCGCTGCGCGATGCCATTCTGGCTGCGGTCAACCTGAATATCTTTGTGCGCCATGCCGACCGGGTGAAAGTCGCCAACATTGCGCAGATGATCAATGTCCTGCAGGCGATGATCCTGACCGATGGCCCGCGCATGGTGCTGACCCCCACATACCACGTCTATCGCATGTATGTGCCGTTTCAGGGCGCGACGGTCGTGCCGGTGGCGTTCGATCGCGGCCAGATTGTCCATGGCAAACTGACGCTGCCCCGGATCGACGCGATTGCGGCACGCGACCAGGCCGGGCACTTGTGGCTGTCACTTGTGAATATCGATCCCGAACAGGGCACGAGCGTGCATCTGGGGCAGGCCAGGGCGGCCAGCGGTGAAGTGCTGACCGCGGCCCGGGTCGATACCGTCAACACGTTCACCGAACAGTCGGCAGTTGCCCCGCACGCGATCAGCGCAAAGGCAGGCCCGCATGGCCTGGTGCTGGACCTGCCGCCACATTCGGTCGCAGTGGTTCAGGTCGAAATGTAGCTATTGCGTCTTTTTGGCATAGAGCGCGCCGGTGGCGTGCTCGGCGGCGGCCATCGCCCTCCCTCGATGATGGCCGCCGCTTCGTTCTGGTTTAGCGATCGAGCACCGCCGCGCCCCAGGTCACCGGATCGGGAAACCGCGTACCAGCCTCTCCGCGCGCCACCAGTTCGATGATCCTGACACCGGCAATATCGGCAGCAATCGTCGTGGGCGCCCCACCAAATGGCAGCGGGCTGGTCTGCGCCAGCAGGCGGCCATCGCCATAGACCAGGAACTGCACCGGCGCGTGCCGGTCGCGCGCGGAATCATCGATGCCGACGCGCGCGGAAAATTGGCGAAACCCCGCGTTGCGCACTTCCAGCCGTGAATTGGCGAGCACGCCGATGCCGCTGTGAAACACCACCCCGCCCACTTTCAGCGTTTGGCCATAGGGCGTGGCGTCGGCACGCGCGCCGCCCCAGCCGCCATAGTGCGGGTGCTCGCCATCGCCCCGCGTGCTGCGCCAGGTCAAAGTGCCGCGATGGATCAGGGGGTCGGCCTCAGGTTCCACCACGCCGTCAATCGCGGGATTCACGCGTCCCGGCTGTTCGGACAAGTACAGGCCCGCGGCGTGTTCGCGCGCGCCCTTGATGCGTAAGATCATGGTCTGGTGCGGGGCCAGATGCAGCGCGTCTTCGCCTGTGAAATGGCTGACTTCGCCGGTCCACAGATCGGTCAGGGTGATGTCGGCATCGGCACGCAGCTTGATCTGTTCGGCGGTCAGTACCGCATCGGCAGGCGCCGCCGTGCGGTTGAACACCGCCACCGCCTTGTCCCCGTCGGCCAGTGTCTTGACCAGGATCTGCACGGTGTCGTCGTCATAGGCCAGCACCGCCTGATTGCCCGCCGGGTCCTGATCCAGCGCGATGATCGCCGGGTTGCCCAGGATATCGACAAGCGCAGGGGTGGCCTTGCGCATGTCGAACCCGATCATCAACGGCGCATCCAGCATGGCCCACAGGGCCATGTGCGACCGCGCCTCGACCGGGTGGTCCGCTGCGAACGGGCCGGTGCCGACATAGAGCATGTCGGGGTCGTTCCACGATCCGGGGTGGGCATAGAGTTCGCGGCGCACCGCCGAATCGAAATTGTGCAGCATGCGCTCCCAGGTGGGGGACAGATCCTCGCTGGTGCGCGACATCTGGCCGACAAAGCGCGACCAGCTTCGCACATCGGCCGCGCCCCACAGGCAGATCGACAGGACATAGTCGTGCCTCGGCCGGGTTTCGCCAAGCGCTGTGGCAACCGATTCGTAAAGCCCCCGCACGGCGGCGATATCGGTGCGCGGCAGGGTATCGTAATCGACCAGCGGGCCGAGCACACGGTATGCGCCCGATTTCACCAGCGGATTGTCAGGGCTCATCGCGCGGATCCCGCATCCGTCGACCTTGATCAGGTCAAAGCCCCACTCCCCCATGAACAGGCCGATGTCCTGACGGACATGGCCATAGAGCCCGACTTCACGTTCATCGCGGGTGCCGACCGGCTGATGGGCAAAGTTCGAGGTATAGGCCTGGCCGCACGAGTTGCGACCGATGTCGGAATAGATCCCGGCCTTGAACCCCATCGCATGCAGGCGATCGGTCAGCGGGCGAAAGCTGGTTGCACCATCGGCGGTGATCGCCGACGGGAAACTGTCGGTGCGGATGATCAGTCGTCCATCGGGCATCCGCCGTTTCAGCCACCAGCCGTCGTCGATATCGACATAACGATAGCCCTTGGCGGCCAGCCCGGTGCGCACCAGCGCATTGGCCGATGCCATCAGCTTTTCCTCGTCGATATCGCTGTTGAAGGCGTTCCAACTGTTCCAGCCCATCGGTGGCACAGGCGCGCTGCCGCGCGCATCGACGCTCCATCGTCCGGTCGGGGTCAGCGCATCGGTCTGCGCGTGCACCGCGCCCGTCACGCCGGCCAAGGCGACGGCGATGATCCCGGCAATCGCGGAGCGCCGTGTCATTTGGTCACCGCAAATGCCAGGTTACGGCTGAAAAAGGGCACGACCTCATCCTGGAACCGGAAGGCCACGCGGCTGGTGTGGGTGCCCGAATAGATTTCGAAGTGATTGGCCACCTGATAGCGATCGAGCATGTCGTGCAGCTTGCCCGCATCGATCTTGAGCATGTCCTGGTCGCCGACGTCGATCGATATGGCGGCATAGCGGCGCAGATTGCCGATATACTGATCGACGAACGACAGCGGAGCGTTGGCCGCCCACTTGTTGAGCACGTCGTGCTGCACTTCGCCATTGCGGATCGGCAGATCGAGATAGAGCGGCGGGTTTGCCGGATCGGGCGACCATGCCGCGGCTGCGGCCAGGGTTCCACGTTGCGCCCAGTCGAGTTTGGCCGAATCGGCGGGCGAGGTCATCTTGGCATAAGCGGCCATCGCGTCGGGATTGAGCCCCATGGTGCCGCGCGCCGAAAGGCAGCACGGGCTCATCAGGTACAAGGCACCGAACACGTCGGCATGTTTCATGCCGATGCGGCTGGCCCCGTATCCGCCCATCGAATGGCCCACCAGCCCGCGACTGCGCCGATCGGGCAGCGTGCGGTAATGGGCGTCGATATAGGCCACCAGATCGCGCGATATGAAGGTTTCGTAATCGCCCGTGGTGACAGAGCTTGAATACATCGATCCGTTGTGAACGGTCTTGCTGTCGGGAAACACAAAGATCATCGGACGCGCGCCTTTGGCAAACGCGCTCTCGATCACCTGGGGTACGTGAATTTCGCCTGTCCATTGCGTCGCGCCGATCGAATAGCCGTGCAGCGCATAGACCACCGGATAGCGGGTGGCCTTTGACCGGTCATAGCTGGGGGGCAGCACGACGATCACCTCGCGGTCGGGCGAATCACCTTCCAGCGCCCCTTCCAATGCCGGGGAATGAACATGGATATGTTCGATTCTGGTCGGCGCGGCATTGGCAACCGGTTCCGGAACCGCCGTCGTGACTTGCGCATGGACGGTGGCGGGGGTCAGCAGAAACTGGGACAGCAACAGCACAAGGCTTGGCGCTAGGCAATGGGCGCGCATCACATGATCTCCCGATGATTTTAAAAATCAGTCTTATTGAATTTCGTTTTGCCGCAAAGCAATCTCAGGATTCAAAAATTTATCATGTTAAACATAGATATGAATGGTGACGGCAGCGGGGAATGGCCAGAATCTGCCAAAATTGCAGACTCGATCAATAATAACTCAGTGTAGATGCATAAGCGAAGCGGTCTGCCGGGGCAATCGGCTACCCGGCAAAAATCGTCAGCTTCCACGCAGCTCGCGCATGATGGTGGCACGAATCCGCCCATAGGCGGCGCTGTCGATCTGTCTCAGGATGCCGCGCCGTTCTTCGGGCAAGTGCGCCAGCGGGTGGCCTTCGGGCCGAAACACATAGTGGTCGAAAAAGGCACGAAACGCCTCGCGTTCAAACGCCGGCCGTTCCGCGATGGCGATCATCGCCATCAGCATCGACAGCATCGGGGCATCCGGGCCGGCTGCAAAGGCATCCCACCAGAAGTTGATCATCGCATTGAACGGGTCGCCCGCCTCGACCTGATGCCACCACAGCTTTGGCAGATAAAGCGCGTCGCCAGGCCCGAGTTCGGCCACCAGCGCGCGCTCGCGCGCGCGGGCAAACCGGGGATAGTGCCTGTCGGGATCGGGGTCTGCGCTGGCCAGGCTGACCGGTTGTCCGGCCATGGTGTGGTCGATCGGCCCGACATAGAGATCGCCGATCGCGTCGGGCGGATAGAGGGTGAACCGGCGATGCCCGGCGATGACGCAGGCCAGATTGTCGACCGCATCGTAATGGCACTGCGCGACCGAGGCGGTGCCGATCCACAGGCGTGGTGTGACCGACGGATCGATCAGCGCCAGGGGATTGTCCTTTGCAAAGCCCGGCAGGTAGATCGACGCGATCAGCGAACCGAGATAGGCCGAACCGAGCGTTGCATCGGACGCGCAGGCGGCAATGCGGTCCAGCGCCGGGCCGAACGGCATTGCGGTGCGGGTGAAGTTGAAGCCATCGGGGCCGTCGCCATAGGAATAACGCCCACCGACCGATGGCTCACTCTGGAACAGATGGGCGGGCTGGTCGGTGGCAAAACGCGCAAGATAGTCGCGCAAGGCCGCATTCGATTCGCGCGCTGCCGCACAGACCGGCCATTGCGACACCAGCCCGCGCAGGATTGCGGGCTGTCCTCGCGCGGCCACCGCCGCACGAAAGGCGGCCGGGTCGGCAATGGCGTCGTGCCTGATCTCTTCCGGCGTGGTCCGCAAGGGCGCCTTGCGGTTCACGCGTCGACCAGCCGTTCGTTGCGCCGATGAGCCAGCAGCGCGATTTGTTGCCGCGAGCTCTGGATGGTCATTGCGGCATCCAGATAGCCGTTGCGAAAAAGTCTGATGATATCCGCGTCGGGTAGCGCGTGGAGCGAATCGAGGCTGATCGTATAGAGGCCATCGAGTGTCAGCGTTTTGCCGTCATCGAAGCTCAGCGAGATGTTGAACTGCTCGACAAGGCGCAGGCGCACCATTGCCTCGATGAACGAATCGGTTGCCGGTCGGCCCTGGACCAGCAGGCCGATCGAGCGCTGAATCAGTTGAGTTTCGTCGGTCGGGTTGCCCAGATCATCAAACAGCCTGATCCTGCCATCGGCGGCAAAGCGCGGATGATCACGATCGATCGCGATGTGTTCGCCATGGGTGTAGAACCCTTGTCTGACAAGTTCGAGCGGCACGAACGGCGCGTTGCCGCGATCCGCACCTTCGACCAATAGTTCCCCGGATTCAAAGCCGAACAGCGCGACCACGTTGAAGCGGCCGGTTTCGGGATCTTTCACGAAAAACAACGGACAACACGCTGCGGCGCGCGCGAATTCGCCGATCACCAGTTGCACGCAATGCGGGTGCCCCGCCGCCACGCCATGCATCCGCAGATCGCGGTGGTGAGTGTCGTTGAGCAATTCCAGTGTTTTTTCCGACATGCCTCGTCCTGTCATTCCTGTTGTGATTGACCAATGCGCGGTCGGCCCGTGGGGGCGGTTGGCTGCGCGGCCCTGCGTAATCATAGCGACCGTGTGATCTGTGCAACAGATTTTGACGGTCAGCCATATACTCCTACAATATTCTCTTGATAGCGCTACCGAAGTGGGTTAGCGAACCACTCACAAGACGCCGATACAGGTGTTGTCGTGGAGAGATGTTGCGCAAATGCTGCGCATTGAGGCGATTCAGATCGACACGACACGCGGGCATCCGATGGGCTGGCGAACATGCTTGGGCATGGTTCGTCAGTATGGACGGAATGTGGCGTCATTGCCCGGGCGAAGGGGGTTCGTCAGTAAAAAGTCAATGTTGGGATGGGGTATGACAGGCAGATATACTAAGCGGCTCCTGGTTTCCTGCGCGACGGGTGCGTTTTCACTTGTCCTGCATGCACCGGCGTTCGCCGCGGATGCGGGGGCGGGTCAGGCGGCTGCTTCGACGGCGGCTCCGGCAACTGTGGCAAGCGATCCGCAAGCCGACAAGGAAGCCGCGATCGTCGTCACCGGGTTGCGCGGTTCGTTGCAGCGCAATCTTGATCTCAAGAAGAACGCGCTTGGCGTTCTCGATGCCATTTCCGCCGAAGACATCGGCAAGTTCCCGGACCCCAACGTGGCGGCATCGCTGCAGCGTCTGCCGGGTGTCACGGTGCAGCTTTCGGGTGTGCGCGGTGAAGCGACCGGCGTGACCGTGCGCGGTTTCAGCGGCGATTTCAACGAAACGCTGTATGATGGGCGCCATATCTCGACCGCCACCGGCAACCGCGCGGTAGATTTTTCGACTGTGGGGTCCGATTTCGTCGGGCAGATCAGCGTCTACAAGACTCCCGACGTGTCGGTGTCGTCGAGCGCGATCGGCGCCACGATTGACATCGCGTTCCCCAAGCCGTTCGATCACCCGGGTTTCCACATGGCGACCAGCCTGTCGGGTACGCTGCAGGATCGTTCGGGCAAGGCAGAGCCCAGCGCGGCCCTGCTGGTCAGCGATACGTTTGCCAACGGCACGATGGGCATCCTCGCCGACGTGGCCTATTCCCGGCATGAAACCACCACCAACCATGTCTACGTCAACGGTTGGGAAGGCGGCTATTACGCGCCGTGCCAGTTGGCCGGCAGCACCGCAACAAACTGCAGCCCGGCCACCGCCGGTGCAGGCGTGGCGGCGTCAAACGCCGAAACCGTGCTCGGCTGGTTTCCGCAGCAGGCCGGTGCCGAACAGGCGCGCACCCGCGATGAACGCATCGATGCCCGGCTGGCCTATCAATGGCGGCCGAGCGACAAGATCCTGTTGACTGTCGATGACAATTTCAGCAGCCAGATCGTCGAAACCGATACATATGGCTATGCGGCATGGTTCAACATGAGCCAGCTTACCAATGTGAAGCAGGACGCCAACGGTACAACGATCGATTTCAACCAGCCCGGTACGCCGATGGATATGAATGCCGGGATCGCGCATTCACTGATCGACGTGAACCAGTTGGGTGTGAACCTGAAATATGAAGCCACCGATCATCTGAAGTTCGATTTCGATGCGGCCACCTCGAAGAGCTGGCTGAACCCCAATGGCGAAATCGGCAACAACAGCTCGGACATCGGCTATGGTGGCACTCTGGGTGCGAACACCGGTCTGGCCGTCAATGGCCCAAGCAGCAGCTCGCTGCCCACGCTCCACGATATCGGGCCGAACGGCAATGAATCGCAGTTCCTCGATACGTCGCTGATCGGTTCGCACGTGATGGTGCGTCAGGCGCAGCAGAACACCGACCGCGTGCGCCAGTTCCGCTTCAAGGGTAGCTGGGAACAGGACGGCATGAAGCTGCAGTTCGGCGCCAGCTACAAGGAAGATACTTTCCACCTGCAGGAACGCGACACGTTCACCAACAACTTCTGGCAGGCCTATGCGGGATATGGCTCGCCGTCGGGTCGATCCACGGGCGTGCTGTTGCCGTCGAGCATTTACGGCAACACTATCAGCACGGCAAACTTCATTCCCGGATACAGCGGCACGCTTGCGCCGGGCATCCTGTCCTATAACCCGATTGCAGTGTACAACTATCTGCAAGGTTTGGGCAATCCGCAGACCACCAACATCCCGGGCTATAACTACGGGTGTTGCGGTACGGCCTATACCGGCACGCTCGACCTGGCGCTTAGCCCGTCAAGCGTTGCGCTGATCACTGAAAAGACCTGGGCGGCCTATGTTCGCGGCAGCTTCGAAAACGAAATCGCCTCGATGCCGTTCCACTTCTCGTCGGGCCTGCGGTTTGAAAACACCGATCTGAATACGGTCGCGCTGGGGCAGAGCCCGGTCGCGCTGGAAACCAGCTCGGCCGACCCGACGTTGTTGACCACGCAATATGCCAACAACGGTGCCACCCAGACGATCATCGCCAGCCACAGCTACAACTACCTGTTGCCCAGCCTCGACATGAAGCTGGATGTGACCGGGCAATTGCATCTGCGGTTCGATGCTTCGCGCACGCTGACGCGCCCGGCCCTTACGGCTTTGAACCCGGTGCTGAGCGTCGGTTCGGGCCAGCGTGTCGGGGCGTTGACCGCGACCGGTGGCAACCCCAACCTGCAACCTTATCTGTCCGACAACTACGACCTTGCGGCAGAATGGTACTTCGCACCGAACTCGTACTTGTCGATCGACGGGTTCCTCAAGCATGTCAGCAACTTCATCGTCAACGGCGTGCAGCGCCAGACGATCAACGGGGTGATCGATCCCACCACCGGACAGCCGGCGCAGTTCGCCGTTTCGCAGGAAGTGAACGGGCCCGATGCCACGGTTCACGGGGTCGAAATCGCGCTGCAGGAAGTGATTGGCCACAGCGGTTTCGGCTTCACGCTGAACGGCACGTTCGTGGGTACGAACAAGCCGTATAACCCGCAGGATATCAGCACCAGCGGCTTTGCCGTCACGGGGCTGGCCAATTCGGCAAACCTGGTGGCGTTCTATGACAAGCACGGCTTCCAGGCCCGTGTCGCCGTCAACTGGCGCGACAGCTATCTGCTGCAATTCGGCCAGAACCAGAACACCGGTCAGTTCGGTGCCGAACCGACGTTCGTGAACAGTCAGATCCAGGTCGACCTTTCGTCGAGCTATGACGTCACGCGCCAGGCCACCGTGTTTGGCGGGATCACCAATCTCAACAATTCGGTCTACAGCACGCATGGTCGCTTCAGCAACCAGTTGCTCGATGCCTATGCATATGGTCGGCGCTTCACCTTCGGGGTACGCTACCACTTCTAGGTTTCAATCCAGTACCGCCGGGGATATCCTTTCACTAGGGTATCCCCGCATTTCCGCCCGCTAACTGAGGTGTCCGATGTCGCACAGGATAAGGCATGTCGTCATTTTGGGTGGCGGAACGGCAGGCTGGCTGGCGGCGGGGATCATTGCGGCGCGCCACCGCAACCGGATGGCCGAAGGCTTTCGGATAACCCTGGTGGAATCGCCCGATACGCCGATCATCGGCGTCGGCGAGGGCACCTGGCCAACCTTGCGATCGACCTTGCAGCGTATGCAGGTGTCGGAAACCGATTTCTTTCGCGAATGCGATGTCGCCTTCAAACAGGGCGCCAAATTTGCCCGCTGGGCCACCGGCCGGGACGACGATTTCTATTACCATCCGCTGATGCTGCCGCAGGCGTTCAGCCAGGTGAACCTGGCGCCGCACTGGCTGGCGGATGATGCCGGCGCAAGCTTTTGCGACGCCGTCTGCGCGCAGGGCGTGATCTGCGAAGAAGGCTTGGCGCCAAAGGCGATCACCACGCCCGAATACGAGGGCGCGGCCAACTACGCCTATCACCTGGATGCAGGCAAGTTCGCCGATTTCATGCAGCGCCACTGCACGCAGAAATTGGGCGTGGCGCACATCCTGGCCAATGTCACGCGGGTCAACCAGGCAGACAATGGCGATGTAACCAGCCTCGACACCGATCGGGCGGGCCGGATCGAGGGCGATCTGTTCGTCGATTGCAGCGGTTTCCGCTCGCTCTTGCTGGGGCAGACGCTTGGCGTCGCCTTTCGCGATTGTTCCGATGTGCTGTTTTGCGACACCGCACTGGCCGTGCAGGTGCCTTATGCAGACGACACCAGCCAGATCGCCAGCCACACCATTTCCACCGCGCAGACCGCAGGCTGGATCTGGGACATCGGCCTGCCGACACGGCGCGGCGTCGGCCACGTCTATTCCAGCCGATACACCAGCGAAGAGCACGCGGAACGCGAATTGCGCGCCTATATCGGTCCGGCCGCGCGCGATCTGTCGGTCCGCAAGATCCCGATCCGTTCCGGACATCGGGAAACCTTCTGGTCGCACAATGTCGTGGGGGTCGGTCTGGCGGCGGGCTTTCTCGAACCGCTGGAAGCCTCCGCGATCGTGCTGATCGAAATGTCGGCAAAGCTGATCGCCGAACAGATGCCGCAGACGCGTGAGGTGATGCAGATCGTCGCGCGGCGGTTCAACGACACCACCCGCTATCGCTGGGGCCGGATCATCGATTTCCTGAAGCTGCACTATGCCGTGTCACAGCGCGAAGACACGGCATTCTGGCGCGACAACCGCCGGGCCGAAACGATCCCGGACCGGCTGCAGGAATTGCTCTATCTGTGGCGTTACCAGTCGCCCTGGCTCTACGAGGAATTCGACCGGCTGGAAGAAGTGTTCCCTGCGGCCAGCTATCAATACGTGCTCTATGGCATGGGCTACAAGACCGAGGTCGAACCCGCCCTGCTGGCCGGCGACGCGCAAGTGGCAGAGCGCGCCTTCCGCGAAAACCGGGCGCAGACCGAAAAGCTGCGCCAACGCCTGCCGCGCCATCGCGACCTGATCCGCAAGATTGTCGAATACGGGATGCAGCCGGTTTAGCGCGCATCAAACCTGGAATGGAGAAACTGTATGTCCCTGTCTCGGCCGGTGCTTTCCGGCTTGCGTTCGCGCGCCCTGGTTTCCGGTCTTGCCCTGGCACTGGCCATGCCTGCCAATGCCGCGCTGGCGCAAAGTGCGGTGCGCGAACGCGCCGACAGTATGGCCACGGCACTTGTCGCAAAGCTGACCACCGAGGAGAAGATCGCCCAACTGGTCAACGTGGCCCCGGCGATCCCCCGGCTGGGCATTCCCGCCTACAACTGGTGGACGGAATCGCTCCATGGCGCGATCGGTGCTGTGCCGACCACCAATTTCCCCGAACCGATCGGGCTGGCTGCCAGCTTTGATACCGATCTTGTTCACGCCGTTGCCGGCACCGTCAGTGTCGAAAACCGCGCGCTGCACACCCTCGGACGCCAGACCGGCCATCTCGGCACGATCGGCACGGGGCTCGACACCTGGTCGCCCAACATCAACATCTTTCGCGATCCGCGCTGGGGGCGCGGGCAGGAAACCTATGGCGAAGATCCCTTTCTGACCGCGCGGCTAGGGGTGGCCTTCGTCACCGGCATGCAGGGGCCCGATCCCGACCTGCCGCTGGTCATTTCCACGCCCAAGCATTTTGCGGTGCATTCCGGTCCTGAATCGACCCGCCATGTCGCCAACGTGTTCGCCACGCCGCATGATATCGAAGACACCTATCTGCCTGCGTTCCGTGCCGCGATTGTCGAGGGCAAGGCGGGCTCGGTGATGTGTGCCTACAACCGGCTGGACGGGCAACCTGCCTGCGGCAGCGACTTGCTGCTGAAGGACCATTTGCGCGGTGCCTGGGGCTTTACCGGCTATGTCGTGTCGGATTGCGATGCGGTGGTCGATATTGCCGATCACCACAAATATGCGCCCGATGCCGCTTCGGCCGTGGCCGTGGCGATGAAGGCCGGGGTGGACAACGAATGCAACACCCAGACGATCAGCGGCGCAACCGGACTGGGCGCGCGGTATGCCGAGGCGTTGCAACGCGGACTGCTGACCACGACCGATCTTGACCAGGCGCTGGTCCGGCTGTTTTCCGCGCGCTATCGCAATGGCGATCTGCCCGGTCTTGCCGAACGCCATGACGCGCCGGTTCCGGTCGGCGCGATCGGCACGCCGCAAAACCAGGCCCAGGCACTGCGCGCGGCGGTGGAAAGTCTGGTCCTGTTGAAAAACGACGGAACGCTGCCGCTGCGGGCCAATGCGCGGATCGCCGTGATCGGGCCGTTGGGCGATGCCACGCGGGTGCTGCGCGGGAACTATTCGTCGGCGTTGTCGGCCAAACCGATCTCGGTGGTGGATGGCCTGCGTCAGGCCATGCCGCAGGCGCGCATCACGCTCGTGCCGTTCGGCGCATCGATCACCGACGGCGACCCGGCGCCCGACAGCGTGTTTCGCACGCCCGACGGCAAACCCGGTCTGCGCGCCACCTATTTCAACGCGGTGGACCCCGCTGCACCGCTGGCGCAACGCACGTTTGCCACGCAAGCCGCAGCCACCCGCATCGAACCCGGCCTCGATATCCGTGCCGCCGGGTTGAGCCAGGTCGGTGAAGTACACAAAGTGGTGTGGGCGGGCTATTTCGTCGCGCCCGAAACCGGGACTTATCGGATCGGTCTCACCGGCCTGACCGGGGCGATCGAAGAGAACGGCAAACCGATCGTCCAGTCCGATCACTTTTCGCAATGGGCAGAACCGGCCAAACTGGTCGAGGTCGACCTGCGCAAGGGTGAGCGCTATCCCCTGCATTTCGAAGCGCAAAGCAAGCTGGCGACCGGACCGGGGCTGATCTGGAAACGCATTGCGCGCGACGCCAATGCCGCGTTGGCGACAGGCATTGCCGATGCCGACGTGATCGTCGCGGCGGTCGGGCTGACTTCGGACCTCGAGGGCGAGGAAATGCCGGTCAAAGTCGATGGCTTTGCGGGCGGGGACAAGACCTCGCTCGAATTGCCGGCCGATCAGCGCGCGCTGCTGGAACGGGCCAAAGCCTCGGGCAAGCCGCTGGTGGTGGTGACGATGAATGGCAGCGCGGTCAATCTGTCGTGGGAACGCGACAATGCCGCCGCCATCGTCGAAGCCTGGTATCCTGGGCAAAGCGGGGGGCTTGCGGTGGGGCAGGTGCTGTCGGGGCAGGCCAATCCGGCCGGGCGCCTGCCGCTCACGTTCTATCGCGATGTGGCCGATCTTCCCGCGTTCGACGATTACCGCATGGACGGGCGGACTTATCGCTATTTCACCGGCAAGCCGGTCTATGGGTTCGGCTATGGCTTGAGCTATACCCGGTTTGCCTATGCCAATCCGGTGGTCAGCGCGATCGCGGGCGATCCCGCCAACGGTCTGCGGGTCAGCGTCGATGTGCGCAACACCGGGCCGCGCGATGGCGATGAAGTGGTTCAGCTCTATTTGCGGGTGCCGCAAGACCCTGGCGCGCCACGCATCGCCCTGCGCGGGTTTCAGCGCGTGCCGCTCAAGGCGGGCGAACAGCGCACGGTCACGCTGAACCTCGGCCCGCGCGATCTGTCGGCGGTTACCCCCGATGGCCAGCGCCGGGTGTTTGCCGGGCACTACATCGCCACGATCGGCGGTGGCCAGCCCGACAGCGGCTTGCCGACCGTGTCGACCCAGTTTGACGTGGCGCACAGCGTGGACCTGCCCAAGTGATGCCCCGGCTTTGGGCGATCCATGCGGCAAATCTGGCGGCGGCGATGCTTGGCGTGGCTGCTGTCCCGGCGCTGGCGCAACAGGCCAAACAGGTGAGCGAGGCATCGACCCCGCCACCGGCGATCCGCATCGAGCCCCATGCCGAGGCTCCGCTGTGGCCGCTTGACCGGCGGCCCGGCGATGGCGCGGGGGCCTATGCCAGCGGGCACTATCGCAACATGTTTGCGCAATTGCTGGGGGTCTCGCCGCAACAGACGCATGCCCGCATCGAACAGTTATGGCAGACCTATTTCCATGGCGACGGCCAGGAACAGCGGCTCTATTTCGAAGTCGGCGCCAATGCCAATGGCCCGCTGGCCTATATTACCGATTGGGCCAACAACGATGCCCGCACCGAGGGCATGAGCTACGGCATGATGATTGCCGTGCAACTGGACCACAAGCGCGAATTCGACGCGCTGTGGAACTGGTCAAAGACTTATATGCAGATCACCGACCCGGCCAACCCCTCGCACGGGTATTTTGCCTGGTCGATGAGCACCGATGGCAGCCCGCGCAGCACCGGCGCTGCGCCGGATGGCGAAGAATACTATGCCATGGCGCTCTATTTCGCGGCGAACCGCTGGGGCAATGGCACCGGCATCTATGATTACCGCGCCGAAGCCGATGCGATCCTGCACCGGATGCGCCACCATGCGGTCGAAACCGCAACCCCGCCGTTTCGCGTCCATCCCGCCGACGCACCATTTGTCGAACCGGCGACCCCGTGGCCCAGCATCAACAATCGCGCCGAAGCGGCGGCGGCCAGGGCGGCGGGCCAGCCGTGGCCACGGGTCTGGCCAAAGCGCGCGCCCCGGCCACAGGCGGTCGGCCCGATGGTCGATGAAGCGCACCCGATGGTGCGCTTCGTGGCGGAAATCGACACGCCGGGATCGGATGCGTCGTACCATCTGCCCGCGTTCTACGAATTGTGGTCACGCTGGGGCCCGGTCGAGGATCGCGCGTTCTGGGCCGAAGCTGCCGATGTCAGCCGCGACTATTTCGTGCGGGTCACCAATCCGCGCACCGGGCTTGCCCCCGATCGCAGCTATTTCGATGGCAGCGCGATGAAATCCTACGACGCTCAGCCCTATCCGTTCGGCTATGACAGTTGGCGCACGGTCAGCAACTGGTCGGTCGATGCGGCATGGTGGAACAAGGACCCGCGCCAGAAAGTGCTGGCCACCGCAATCCAGACGTTTCTGACCGGGCAGGGGATCGATCACTTTGCCGATCGCTATACCCTCGATGGCAGGCCGCTGTCGCAACGCCATTCGCCGGGCATGGTCGCGGCCACGGCGGTGGGCGCGCTGGCCGGAACCCCCGCCGATCTGGCGCGCACATTCGTGCAGACTTTGTGGGATATGCCGCCACCGGCGGGCGAGCAGCGCTATTTCGATGGCATGCTCTATTTCATGAGCACGATGCACCTGGCTGGAGAGTTCCGCATCATTCCCCCGACCGGCGCGCGCTGATTTCACGACGTGGCAAGTTCCGGACCGGTCAGCACCACCGGGCGGTCGGCGCGCAGCGCGATTGCGCGATCGGTTGTGCCCAGACTGATCCGGCATGGCTGATCGCGCGCGGCGACCAGCCGGACGCTGACCATCCGGTTTTGCGCCCAGCGCAGATCGACCTGGATGCCGCCGCGCGCCACCAGCCCGCGCACCGATCCCGCAGGCCAGGCCGTGGGCAACGCCGGCAGCAGCACGATCTGTCCTTCGCGGCTTTGCATCAGCATTTCCACCATCGCGGCACAGCCGCCAAAATTGCCATCGATCTGGAACGGCGGATGCGCGTCGAACAAGTTGGGATAAGTCCGTTCGTGCCCCAGCAGAAAGCGCAGGATACGGTGGGCGCGCTCGCCATCGCGCAGCCTGGCCCACAAGGCGATGCGCCAGGCGGTTGCCCAACCGGTCGATTCATCGCCCCGCCGATCGAGCGAGACACGGCACGCCTGCGCCAGTTCGGGCGTGGTATCGGGGGCGATCTGGTGGCTGGGGTATAGCGCATAGAGGTGCGACACATGGCGGTGGTGGGGTTCGGGTGCGGCATCGTCCCAGTCTTCCAGCCATTCCTGCAATTGCCCGCTTTGGCCGATGCGATCGGGTGCCAGTTGGCCGCGCAGCGTGTGGAATTGCTGCACCAGATCCGGGTCGCGGTTCAGCAGCGTTGCCGCTGCGGCGGTGCGGGCAAACAGATCGCGCAGGATCTGGCGATCCATCGCCGGGCCCGCACAGATCGAGGCGCCATGGGGATGGGTGTTTTCAGGCGACAGCGAGGGCGACGTCACCAGCCCCCGCGGCGATGTCTGCAGCGTGTCGACAAAGAACAGGCAGGCATCGCGCAACAAGGGATAGATCGCCGCCAGATAGGCGGGATCGCGACCATAGTCCCAGCGATCCCACAACATCACGCATAGCCACGCCCCACCCATTGGCCACAGGCCCCAGGTGGCGCCGTCGATCGGCGCGCTGGCCCGCCACAGGTCGGTGTTGTGATGGGCAACCCAGCCGCGTGCGCCATACATCGTGCGCGCGGTGCGCGCGCCGGACACCGCGAGTTCGCGCACCAGCCGCAGCATGGGTTCAAAGCATTCGCCCAGACCGGTCGGGTCGGCCGGCCAATAGTTCATCTCGGTGTTGATGTTGATGGTGTATTTCGACCCCCACGGCGGGGTCGTGCTGTCGTTCCAGATGCCCTGGAGATTGGCCGGCTGGGTGCCGATCCGCGACGCGCTGATCAGCAGATAGCGGGCGTAATGGAAATAGAGCGCGGCCAGCGACGGATCGTCGCGCCCTTCGTTGGCCACAATGCGCTGGTCGGTCGGCAAGGCGGCGTCGGGCCCGGCGGGCAGGTCGAGCGATGCCGCGCGATACAACCGGCGATGGTCGGCCACGTGGCGGCGCCGCAACGCGGCAAAGGGCAGCGACAGCGCGGCGTCGATCTGCCGCGCCGTGATGGCCTCGGGATCGCCGGTGACATCATCGGGTCCGCGATAGCTGGTGGCCATCGCCACGATTACGGTGGCCGCGCGCGCACCGGCAACGGTAATCGTGGCGCCGTGCGGGCGGATCGCGCCGCCCTCGGTGCGCACGCGCACCCGCGCGGCAAGGCGCAGCGCGCCTGCAATCCCCTGTTCGCCTCCGGCGCGACCGGTCAGCAGCAATCCGCTGTCCCCGGCAGTGCACTTGCTCTGATGCGGGCTGGTCAGGGCCAGTTGGAAATCGGGCAGCATGCCGCCTTTGGCGGTGATCCGCATCACGATGACCTGCTGTGCGTGCGAGGCGATCACTTCGCGGGTACAGACAATGCCGCCGCAGCGAAAATCGGTTCTGGCGACGGCCTGGTCCAGATCGAGCGAGCGCCGGTATCCCGTTACTGCCGCGATGCCGGGCATGGTCAGGATCAGATCGCCGAGCGTCTGGTACGACATCTGGTGCAGCGGTTGCGCCATGACATCCGCATTGGCGAGCGCTTCGGCCTCGGCATAGGCGCCGTGGGCAAGCAGGTCACGGACGCGTGGCAAGGCTGCCCTGGCGCGCGGATTGACCGGATCGTACGGGCCGCCGCTCCACAGCGTGTCTTCGTTGAGTTGCAGCCGTTCGCTGGTGGTGCCGCCAAACACCATGGCGCCGATCCTGCCGTTGCCCACCGCCAGCGCTTCGGTCCAGAGCCCGGCAGGGCGGTCGTACCACAGCCGGTGCAGCGCTGCCGAGGTCGCCGGATCGGCGGGCGTTTCAGGCCTGGTTCGCGCCAATGTCGGGGCGCTTAGCGTTGCGGCCCCAGCCGCCAGACAGTGCCGCCGGGTCAAACGCATAATCGGCCTCTCTCTTTTATTAGGTACGAGTATATGATGTTGGAAAATCGGCGAGCAAATGCAACAATTTTCTCGAAAAATATGGGATAAATTATCAATTTCAATAAGGTGAGGCGGAACTGCGGTGCCTGCGATTGGGGTGTTGTGATCGATAAGGTATGAGTATAAATGCACCCGGACCGCAAAAGTGGGAGCCTGTGATGAATCGGAGTGGATGGTTGGTGGCGGCATGCGCGCTGGCGTTGCTGGCGGACGGGGCGCAGGCGGCAGAGGCTCACCGCGAAGATGGCGGCCGTCTGGCCGATGGTCGCACTGTCGATGCCATCGTGCTCAGCAATGCGCATGGGGTGTCGGCGCGGATCCTGGCCTATGGCGCCACCCTGCAGCAATTCATCGCGCCCGACCGTGACGGTCATCCGGCCGATATCGTGCTCGGCCTGCCCGATGCCGGGGCCTATGAGGCGCATGAAACCTATTTCGGTGTGACGGTCGGCCGCTTTGCCAACCGCATTGCCGGGGGCACGTTCACGCTCGACGGCAAAGTCTATCGGCTGCCGCTCAATGACCGCGCGAACAGCCTGCATGGCGGCACGCATGGCTTTGACCGTCAGTTGTGGACGGTGGAAAGCGTGACTTCGGGCAAAGTGGCCTCGGTGGTGTTCACCCATGTCAGCCCCGACGGGGACAGCGGCTATCCCGGCGAACTGCATGTCAAAGTCGCCTATTCGCTTGACGAGGACGGGGATCTGCAGATCGCCTACAGCGCCACCACCGACCGCCCCACCATCGTCAACATGACCAACCACGCGCTGTTCAACCTGGCGGGCGAAGGCGGCGCACGCGATGCCATGGGGCAAGTGCTGACGATACCCGCCAGCCGCTACACCCCGGTCAACAAGGCGCTGATCCCGACCGGCGAATTGCGCCCGGTGGCCGGAACGCCGTTCGATTTTCGCGCGCCCCGCATCATTGGCGCTTCGTTGCGCGATGGCGGCGATGCGCAATTGGTCATTGCTCATGGCTATGACCACAATTTCGTTGTCGATCAGGGGCTGACCGCCACGCCAAAGCCGTTGGCGCGGCTGGAGGACCCGGTTTCCGGGCGCACGCTCGACGTGTTGTCGACCGAGCCCGGGGTGCAGTTCTACACTGGCAATTTCCTCGACGCGACCGTGCAGGGCAAGCATCGGCACTTGTACCGCATGGGCGATGGCGTCGCGCTGGAGCCGCAGAAGTTTCCCGATACGCCCAACCAGCCATCGTTCGGTTCGGCGCGGGTGGATAGCGAACACCCCTATCGGCACATCATGATCTATCGCGTATCGGTGACCAAATGACCCGCAAGCTGCGTTCTTCTGCCTGGTTCGACAACCCCGACAACATCGACATGACGGCGCTCTATCTCGAGCGTTATCTGAACTTCGGGCTGAGCCTTGAAGAGCTGCGGTCGGGCCGTCCGATCATCGGCATTGCCCAGACCGGCAGCGATCTCAGCCCCTGCAACCGGCATCATCTGGTGCTGGCCGAGCGCGTGCGCGAGGGTATTCGCGAGGCGGGCGGGATCGTGCTGGAATTTCCGGTGCACCCGATCCAGGAAACCGGCAAGCGCCCGACCGCCGGGCTCGATCGCAATCTGTCCTATCTCGGGCTGGTCGAGGTGCTCTATGGCTATCCGCTCGACGGTGTGGTGCTGACCATCGGATGCGACAAGACCACGCCGGCCGCGCTGATGGCGGCGGCGACGGTCAACATTCCGGCGATCGCCCTGTCGGTCGGCCCGATGCTCAACGGCTGGCACAAGGGCGAACGCACCGGCAGCGGCACGATCGTGTGGAAAGCCCGCGAGATGCTGAGCCGGGGCGAAATCGACGATGCCCAGTTCATCCAGTTGGTGGCCTCGTCGGCGCCTTCGACCGGCTATTGCAACACGATGGGCACGGCCACCACGATGAACAGCCTGACCGAGGCGCTGGGCATGAGCCTGCCCGGCAGCGCGGCGATCCCGGCGCCCTATCGCGACCGGCAGGAAGTGGCCTATCACACCGGCAAACGCATCGTCGACATGGTGCGCGAAGATCTCAAACCGTCGGACATCATGACCCGCGATGCATTCCTGAATGCGATCAAGGTCAATTCCGCGATCGGCGGCAGCACCAATGCGCCGATCCATCTGGTGGCGATCGCGCGCCACATGGGCGTCGATCTGGATGTGACAGACTGGCAGACGCATGGCTATCACGTGCCGTTGCTGGTCAACCTGCAACCGGCCGGGAAATACCTGGGCGAAGACTACTATCGGGCTGGCGGGGTGCCCGCGGTGATCAACCAGTTGATGGAACAGGGCCTGATCGCCGAACACGCGATGACCGCCAACGGCCGGACGCTGGGCGACAACTGTCGCGGCGCCCAGATCGCCGATGGAGAGGTGATCCGCCCGTTTGCCGACCCGCTGGTCAAGGATGCCGGTTTCATCGTGCTGACGGGCAATCTGTTCGACAGCGCGGTGATGAAAACCAGCGTGATCAGCGATGAATTTCGCCAGCGCTATCTGTCGGACCCGGCCGATCCGGATGCTTTCGAAGGCCCGGTGGTGGTGTTTGACGGGCCCGAGGACTATCATGCCCGGATCGACGATCCCGCCACGGGGATCACCGATCGCACTTTGATGGTGATGCGCGGCGCCGGTCCGATCGGCTATCCGGGCGCGGCCGAAGTGGTCAACATGCGCGCGCCCGTCTATCTTCTGCGCGAAGGGGTGCATGCCTTGCCCTGCCTTGGCGATGGCCGCCAGTCTGGCACCAGCGGTTCGCCCTCGATCCTCAACGCCAGCCCCGAAGCCGCCGCGAACGGTGGCCTTGCGCTGCTGCGTACGGGGGACCGGGTGCGCATCGATCTGCGCAAGGGCACCGCCGATGTGCTGATCGATGCCGACGAACTGGCCCGGCGCAAGGCCGCGTTGATCGCCGATGGCGGCTATGCCTATCCGGCCAGCCAGACCCCCTGGCAGGAAATCCAGCGCGCGGTGGTCGGCGACATGAGCACCGGCATGATTCTGGAAGGCGCCGAGAAATATCAACGCATTGCACAGACCCGCGGGCTGCCGCGCGACAACCACTGAGATACTGGCATGATCCGGCGATCTGCGATCGACGCGTGCCAACCCACCATCAGGAAGCCCTTATGACGATCACCGGTTCCATTCTCATCGGCAGGACAGAGCAGGCGCAGGCGCCGACTTTCACGGCGGTCAATCCGGCGACCGGGGCCAGTTTCGGCCCACCGATCAGCGAAGCCGGGCCCGACCATGTCGATCATGCCGCGCGCCTTGCTGCCGCTGCAGCGGGACCGTTCGCCGATCTGGCTCCGGCTGTGCGCGCCGCGTTTCTGGAAAGCGTGGCCGACCATATTCTGGCTATCGGCGATCTGCTGATCGAAACGGCGATGGCCGAAACCGGCCTGCCGCGCGCCAGGCTGGAGGGTGAACGTGGCCGCACGGTCGGACAATTGCGACTGTTTGCCGCCGAACTGCGCGCGGGCCACTGGCTGGATGTGACCATCGATCCGGCTCTGCCCGATCGCCAGCCTTTGCCGCGTGCGGATATCCGGCGGATGAATGTCGCACTGGGCCCGGTTGCGGTGTTCGGCGCCTCGAATTTTCCGCTGGCGTTCAGCGTGGCCGGTGGTGACACTGCCTCTGCCCTGGCAGCGGGATGCCCGGTGATCGTCAAGGGGCACCCGGCACACCCCGGCACCGGTGAACTGGTGGCGCGGGCGATCGTGGCAGCGGGGCTGGCAACCAACATGCCCGAAGGCGTGTTCTCGTTTCTGCCCGGACTGTCGAATGCGCTGGGCGCCGCACTGGTGGCGCATCCGCTGATCAAGGCTGTGGGCTTTACCGGCAGCCGCGCCGGCGGGCTTGCGCTGGTGGCCATTGCCCAGGCGCGTGCCGAGCCGATCCCGGTCTATGCCGAGCTGTCGGCGGTCAATCCGGTGGTGCTGCTGCCCGCCGCGCTGGCCGAACGGGCGCAGGATCTGGGCAAAGCCTTTGTCGGGTCGCTGACGATGGGGGCAGGGCAGTTGTGCACCAATCCCGGGCTGGTGATCGGCTTTGATGGCCCCGATCTCGACCGCTTTGTCGAGGCGGCGAGCGTGGCGCTGGCCGGTGTCGCGCCGCAAGTCATGCTGACGCCCGGCATCGCGGCGGCTTATGCGCGCGGCGTCGCGGCCCTCGACGGCCACGCCGCTGTGGCGCGTGCGGGCAGCGGGCCGACCGGCGGCCAGACCAGTTGCACCGCCGCGCTGTTCCGCGTGTCCGGTGCCGACTTCATCGCCAACCCCGCGCTGTCGCATGAAGTGTTCGGCGCCAGTGCGGTGGTGGTTGCCGTGCGCGACAGGGAGGAACTGGCGGCCTTGTTGGCAAACCTTGAAGGCCAGTTGACCGCAACCTTGCATATGGCCGACCCAGACGCGCCGATCGCGGCCACTTTGTTGCCGATCCTGCGCGACCGCGTTGGCCGCGTGCTGGCCAATGGCTGGCCAACCGGCGTGGAAGTGTGCCACGCGATGGTGCACGGCGGCCCGTTCCCGGCCACCAGCGACGCGCGCAGCACGTCGGTCGGCACGCTGGCCATGGCCCGGTTCCTGCGCCCGGTCTGTTATCAGGCGATGCCCGATGGTCTGTTGCCCGCGGCGTTGCAGCGGGCCAATCCGTGGAATCTGCCGCGCCGGGTCGATGGCGCATGGAGCGTGGCATGACCGTGCGTTCGCTGATCCAGTTCATCGATGCCGACGGGCGCGGGGTTGCCGCGCTTGACCGATCGGGTCGGGCCCGGCGGCTGACCGGGGTTTCCACCACGCTCGATCTGGCCCACCAGGCCATCGCGCGCGGCTGCACGCTGGCCGATCTGGCAGGCGAACTGGCCGGGGCGCAGATCGATCCCGCTGCGGTGCGGCTGCTCGTGCCGATCGACCATCCCGATCCCGCGCATGTGCTGGTGGCTGGAACCGGCTTGACCCATCTCGGCAGTGCCGAAGGGCGCGACAAGATGCACAAGGCTGCCGCCGCCGGGCAGGCCACCGATTCGATGCGGATGTTCCTGTCGGGGTTGCAAGGCGGCAAGCCGGTGCCGGGCGCGATCGGGGCTCAGCCGGAATGGTTCTACAAGGGCGATGGTTCGATCCTGCGCGCCAGCGGCGAACCGTTCGACATGCCCGCCTTTGCGCAAGACGGTGGAGAGGAACCCGAAGTCGCCGGAATATATCTGGTCGGCCCCGATGCACGGGTCCACCGCCTGGGCTGGTCGCTGGGGAACGAGTTTTCCGACCACGTGACCGAGCGGGAAAACTATCTTTGGCTGGCGCATTCCAAATTGCGCCAGGCTTCGCTGGCGCCCGAGCTTTTGCTGGGCGATTTGCCGCGCAGCGTTGCCGGAACCAGCCGCATCCGGCGCGAGGGATCGGTGATCTGGGAAAAGCCGTTCCTGTCGGGCGAGGACAACATGAGCCATTCGTTGGCCAACCTCGAACACCACCACTTCAAGAACGCGCTGTTTCGACGGCCCGGCGCGGTCCATGTGCACTTTCTGGGCACCAGCACGCTGTCATGCGCCGACGGGATCGCCACCCGCCCGGGCGATGTTTTCGAGATCTCGGCAGACGCCTTTGTCCTGCCGCTGGCCAACGCGCTGGTGCGCGCCGCCGACGCGGGGCTGGTGCAAGTCGAGGCGCTTTGAACGATGGATCAACGGCGTTTGCGGCTGGGCCTTGTCGGCATCGGCAAGATCGTGCGCGATCAGCATTTGGCGGCCATCGCGCAATCGGGCCAGTTCGATCTGGTCGCCACGGCCGCACCTGAAGGCCATGTCGAGGGCGCGGCGGCCTATAGTTCGATCGAGGCCATGCTGGCGCACGAGACGCTCGATGCCGTCAGCATCTGCACCCCGCCGGGCGTGCGCGCGCCGATCGCCATAGTCGCGCTGCGGGCGGGGCTGGCAGTGATGGTCGAAAAGCCGCCAACGGCCACCCTGTCACAGGCCGAACATCTGGCCAGGCTGGCGGCAAGCGGTGGGCAGACGCTATTTTCAGCGTGGCATTCGCGCGAAACCGCACCCGTCGATGCCGTGCGCGCGATGCTGACCGACCGGCGCATCGAGGCGATCGAGGTGATCTGGCACGAAGACGTGCGCGAATGGCATCCGGGCCAGGACTGGTTGCTGGCAGCGGGCGGTTTCGGGGTGTTCGATCCTGCAATCAACGCGCTGTCGATCCTGACCAAGGTTCTGCCGGGCCATCTGGCTGTACAATCGGCGGCGCTGGGCGTGCCGGAAAACCGCGGCGCGCCGATCCGCGCAGATGTCATGATGCATTTCGACGGCTCGGTGCCGGTGCGGCTTGACCTCAACATGCGTCATGCCGGCACGGCGCGCTGGGATATCATCATCGCCACCGATCGCGGCACGATCGAGCTTGGCCGGGGCGGGCATCGCTGGTCGGTCGATGGCGAGGTGATGCCGGTCGAACAGGGGCAGGAATACCCGCGCCTCTACCGGCGCTTTGCCGAACTGGTCGATACCGGGCGAAGCGATTTCGATATCGGCCCGCTGATGCTGGTGGCCGACGCGATGATGGTGGGGCACACAACGCGCGAGGCGGCGTTCCACTTCTGACGCTTCAGCGCGGCTGAACCCGGCATCCCCACACGGCATAGAACAGCACATAAAGCTCGCACGCCGCGGTCAGCCAGAAGCTTGTCTGCAAACCATAAACATCGGCCAGCCGCCCCTGAACCACCACCAGCGCGCCACCCGAAATGGCCATGATCAACAGCCCCGCGCCTTCTTCGGTCAGCGGGCCGAGGCCCTTGATACCCAAAGTGAAGATCGTCGGGAACATGATCGAATGGCACAATCCGACCAGGATCAGCGCCCACATCGCCGCCGGACCATGCAGCACCGCCGCGCCGACCATCACCGCGAACGCCGCCAGCGCAAATCCGGCCAGCACGTGATCGCCCCTGGCATGGCGCATCAGGTAACTGCCCGCAAAGCGCCCGACCGCCATGCCGCCCCACAGCAGCATCAGATAATGCGACGCGGTCGACTGGTTGACATTGCCGATGTCCGGCTGGGACACGAAATTGATGAACAAGTTGGCCACGCCGATTTCGGCAATCAGATAAATGAAGATCGCCGGTACGCCGAACACCAGATTGCGGTGGCGCAACAGATCCCGACGCCGGGCGCGCTGGCCATTGGCCGCACGCATCGGCGCAGGTTCGGCCAGACGGGCGCGCGCAAACACCACCGCCAGCGCGATCAGCACGCCCGCCACCAGCGCATAGGGCAACTGGGTCGCCAGCGCGTCGCGATAGCGATCGGCCTGCGACAGCGCCTGCGCCCCGGCTGCGGCGGTGCCGCCCCGGGTCCGCGACAGGATCAGCACGCCGCCGAACAAGGGCGCCAGCCAGGTGCCGGTGGAGTTGAACGCCTGTACCAGGGTCAGGCGGCTTTCGGCGGTTTCCGGCGGTCCAAGCGCGGTGACGAAAGGATTGGCCGCGACTTGCAACAGCGCGATGCCGCACGCCACGACAAACAGCGATGCCAGCGTTACCGGATAACTGGGCAGGCGCGCCGCGACAATCATGCCCAGCGATCCCGCCGCCATGATCAGCAATCCGACCACGATCGAGCGCCGATAGCCGATCCGTTCGATCAGCAGGGCGGCCGGGATCGAGGCTACGAAATAGGCAACGAACCACACTGATTCGATCAGCGTGGTGCGCGTATAGTCAAGCTGGAACACGTTGCGCAGATGCGGCAGCAACGTGTTGTTGATGACGGTAATGAACCCCCACATGAAGAACAGGCTGGCCAGCAGCGCCAGCGAACCGGTGTGGGTTCGCACGGGTGCCGGTGACCCGCCGGTGGCGGAAGTGAAAGTCGGCGCGGCCACAACAAGTCCTCTCGTAGATTATAAGTACGAGTTAATCGGACGATGGTCGTCGGTCAAGCCCGGCTTTTCAGGCGTATCTGCCGAAAATCCACGCTGATGCCTTGAGAATTTGATTCAAAAAGCAGTCAAATTCGCGCCGGCGTGGGGCTCATTCGTTTTCCAGCGGGGACCCGATATCGGCCAGTGCCAGTTCGATCAGATTGCTCATCGCCGCCCGCGCAGCCGGGCCGTCACCATTGGCGACGGCATCGAACAGCACGCGGTGATCGGGCACCGGATCGCGCGGCAGCTTGCGCTTGCGCTGTTTGTAGATGGTGGTCCAGCGCACCGCCGCCGAAATGGTGCTCGCCAGCGAATTCAGCGACGCGTTGTGGGTGGCCTTGAGCAGGGTTGCATGAAAGGCCTGGTCGGCCGACTGGCCTTCGTGCGTGGCCAGGCCATGACGGGCCATTTCCTCAAGCGCATGGCCCATCTGCGCCAGATGTTCACCCGTGCGGCGTTTGGCGGCGAGTTCCGCGGCGGCAGGTTCGAGCACGAGACGCAGTTCGAACAAGTCGTTGATGAAGGCGTGGCTCGGCTCGCCCTCGAACGTCCAGGCCAGCACATCGGGATCGAGAATATGCCAGCGTGATGGGTCGTTGATGCGGGTGCCCGCCTTGGGGCGGCTTTCCACCAGGCCTTTGGCGGCCAGAATGCGCACCGCCTCGCGATAGGCGGTACGCGACACGTGATGGCGTTCGGCGAAGTCAACCTCGCTCGACAGCACCGATCCGGGCGGGTGTCGTCCGGTGACGATGGCAATGCCCAGGTCGCGCGCGATCGACCCGTGCAGGCGCAGCGCCTTGTCGAATAGCTCTGACGAATGATAGTCTTGGACCGGCTTTTGACTCACCCGATAAATCCCCTGCATCGCCTGATGCAGCCTAAGGCGGTTTTTCGGACCTTGTCCAGACGGGTCCGCACGCGGGAATTGATCAGACTATTCCCTTGTTGGCGGACCCACCGGTTCCAGGCGGATGGTCATGGCATGACCCGAGGACTGTCGCGTAACGGGGTGTTGCGTCCCTGTATGGCCCCAGTTCACCGTCAGACGGCGCGCGGCAGGCATCGTCGTCCAGGCGCCCTGGCGCGCCGCAATGGTCAGTTCGCCGCGCGCATCGTCCCACGCCAGATCGATACGCGAACGCTCTCCGTGCTCGTAACCATATGACAGGCCATCATCTTCCCAGACATGGGCGGTGCCATCACGGCCCGGCCAGACAAGGATGTCGAGATCGCCGCCCAGGGCCCCGACGGTCGATTGCCGGGCTGGTCCCATCGGCACGATCGCGCCCGCCCGCACATGCAGGGCGATCCGGTCGAGCGGCGTGTCGACCATATGCGATTGCCCGCCGTCGCGCCGCTGGCCTGTCCAGAAATCGTACCATCCGCCCGGATTGTGCGGCAGATAGACCGGCCATTGGCGCACGTCGGGCGCCACAACCGGGGCAACATGCAGCGCCGGGCCGAACATATAGGCGTGGCTTTGCCGCAGCGCCTGCGCATCGTCGCCAAAGTCGAAGGCGAGGGGCCGGATCAGGGGCATGCCGTCAAGGCTGGCATCGGTCGCAAGGGTGTAGATATAGGGCAGCAGGCGATAGCGCAGGTCGAGATACTGGCGGGCGATCTGTTCGACTTCTTCGCCAAAGCGCCAGAATTCGGTGTCGGTCTGATACCCATGCACGCGCAGCAACGGCAGGAACGTGGCAAACTGGAACCAGCGCAGGAACCGTTCGCGATAGGCTGGATCGGTATACTGGCTGGCGCCGGGGCGAAAAAAACCGCCCGCATCGACCGTCCACCACGGATAGCCCGCCGCCGCCATGTTGAGCCCGGCCGGGATCTGGCGGCGCAGCGTTTCCCAGTCATGGCCGATGTCGCCCGACCATGTCGCGGCGGGATAGCGCTGTTGGCCCGGCGCCGCGCTGCGGGTCAGGATCATGGTGCGAACGTCGGCACGCGCCTGGCGTTGCGCGGTGTAGACGGCCTGCGTCACGGCCAGCGGAAAGATGTTGCGCCGGATCTCCCCCGGTTCCCGCCCGCCCTGCGCGGCATGGACCTGGCGCCCTTCAAGATCGTCGTTTTCCGGCTCGGTCGCATCCTGCCACCAGGCGTCCACCCCCAGCGATCCCAGGCGCGCGGCCTGGGCCTGGCCATAGAACCGGGCAGCGGCGGGGTTGAAAAAATCGACCCAGTCGGTGTCGGGAATGAAAAAATCGTGCGTGGCGATGGCCTGTCCCAATTCGCTGTCGCGCGACACTTTGGCCCAGACCGACAGCATGAAGCGCATGTCCATCGCGTGCAGCGCACCGATCATCGCGGCGGGGTCGGGATAAGCCGCTTCATCGAAGCGCATGGCGTTCCAGCCGTGGTGCCCCCAGTATTGCCAGTCCTGCACGATCATGTCGCAGGGCAATCGCCGGCGGCGGAATTCGCGGGCGGTTTCCAGGATTTCCTGGGCGGAATGGAACCGCTCCCGGCAATGGATATAGCCCAGCGACCAGACCGGCATCATCGCATATCCGCCCAGCAACTGGCGCAGTCCCGCCATGATCGCGGCGGGCCGATCGCCCAGGATGACAATATAGTCGATGCCGTCGGCGACCGGTGAGGCCCAGGTGGTAGAGCTGCCTTTGGGGCCGAACCGCAAGCGCGGTTGATCGAGATCTTCGCAGCGGATTTCAACCCGATGCGATCCGGGCGAAAGTCTGGCGATAAACCCGGTGCTTGCCGGCAGCCATTGATTGGCATGATCAACCAGCACGTTGCCGTCAATTGTGACGTGATAGCGCGAGGTCATCTTGCGCCCCAGATCAAGCTGGAACGCATGATCGGTGTCTTCGACGGTGGTAAAGGCGCCGGCCCAGACCGCCTCGCGCCGTTCGATCCGCGCGTTGCCATGCGCGGTGGTCACATCGTCGGTATGGGCCGCGCCGGTTTCGCGCCGCACCAGGTCGATCGTGCCTGCGGGGCGATTGATGTCGGTCAGCCCGGTGTTGTGCCACAACAGGCCATAGCCCTTGGTCGACACGACGAACGGCAGGCTGATCTGGGTGTTGACCTGGCATAGGCGGCGCGGCAACCCGGCAATATCCAGATAGCCATCCTGAAAGCAGCCGGTGCCCAGCAGGTGTTCCCCGGGGCCAAGATCAAAGCCCTGTTCCGCCCGCAACGTGCGCCAACCATGCAGATCGCCTGGCTGCAACGCACGGCTGCCGGGCGTTTCGTGCAGCACCTGCCGCCCTGTCGCGTCGACAAATGTCACGGCGCCGTGCCGATCGTCGATCACGCAGGCGCCATGGGGTAACACCACGCGGGTGGTCGCCGCCTCGCGGATTACGCGCGCTTCGACGTGCGGGGGGGCAGGCCCCAGCAGCGGGCTGACCGGCTCGGGCGGTCCAGGCGGTGCAATGCGGATGCGAAAGGCGCGATCCCCCAGGGTGGTGACCGACAGGACGCCTTCGCGGACGGGAAGGGAAACCACCGGCACAGGCGTCGGCCGCGCCAGCGCGAAGCGACCGGCGGCCAGTGCCAGCAGCGAGCAACCGCCCTGCAACACCTGCCGCCGGTGCGCGCCGATCATGGCAGATGGACGGTCCAGCGTGCGGCGGCGCTGTCGGGATTGAAGCGCGCCAGCCGTACCGTGCTGCGGCCAACCGCGGTCAGGGCGAGGGGCGTAACCTCGGCAGGCATCGCGCGCGGCACGATGCGATAAGTGCCATCGGTCAACTGGTCGAGCCGCCACAATTGGTCGGGCGCGCCGGTAAATGCCGGTACCGTGGTGATTTCGCCCTGCGCGGTGGTGGCCAGCGCGCGGTCGGTCCCGGCCACGGTGATCTTGACATAGGGCGTGCCGAAATAGCCGCCCGCGCCATCGACCGGGGTGATCGTCCAATGCTGGTGCGGCCGCACCATATAGGCGCCCATGTCGACTGCGATCGGCCCGGCGGGCCAGCTTGCCTGGTTTTCCGCCAGCGTCTGGTCGGGCAGGTGGGCAACCGGGCCATCGGGCGCCATGAAGCCGCTCCGACGCCAATCGAACGGCAAACGGGGCGCATCGACCGCCAGTTCCAGCGCACCGCCGCGTTCGGACTGGATCTCGTAGGTGCCGGGGCGCAGGTTTTCGCTGCCCACCGGCCATCCATCGTTCCACAGCAGCGGCTGGATCGCCAGCACGCTGCGACCCGAACGGTCCATGTCGGATTCATAGTGGAACGAGAATTTCTGCACCCCGTCGCCCAGATCGACCAGGCCGAAATGCCCGGCGCCATAGCCCCGGCCATGGGCGCCCCACACCAGTTTGCCCCCGCCCTTGAGCATGGGAACCCCGAAATTGTCGACATAGGGGCCGAGCGGATCGCGCGAACGGCCGACGCGGATGTTGTAGGTCGAATTCGGCCCGTCGCAGCAGGTGCCTTGCGTGCCCAGCAGATAATACCATCCGTCGCGGTACATCAGCGCGGTGGCTTCCAGATCGATGGCGATGTTGACCGGTGTGTTGCCGGCCAGTCGCTGCCCCGTCGCCGGATCAAGCTCGACCATGCGGATATAGCCGAAATAGGTGCCATAGCTCAGCCACCAGTGGCCTTTGACATAGAGAAAGGCCGGGTCGATCGCGTCGCAATCCTCGGTCCCGTCGCTCGATGCTACGGTGCCCACATCGTGATAGCCGAAATCGGGTGAGGCCGGGTCCAGCGAATGGGTCCACATGATCCGCACATTGCTGGCATGGCCGCCGTTCATGCCGCCGCCGCCCACCGCATAGGCAACATAATAACGATCGCCGATCTTGATCACGTCTGGCGCCACACCGCCGCCCGGACGCTCGCCGCCGCGATGCCAGGTCCAGCCGTCCTTCGATACCAGCCCGCCCTTGCCGGTGCCGAACGTGTAATAGGCGCCATCCGAGAACGTGATTGTCGACGGGTCGTGGATATAGGGTTCGCCCGCCAGTTGATCACCCGCACGGGCGGGACCGGACATCAGGGCTGCGGCAAGGCCGAGTGCGGGCAGGAATGCCTTCATGATCACGCCTCTCAATGAAATCGATGCTGGCAGAAAAAGGGGGCAGGTCAGCGCGCCGTAATTGTCAGTGCCTTGATCGGAACACCGGCATCATCGACAAACCTGACGCAGAAATCGCTGAGCCCGGGACCATTGATCACTGCCCCGCGCAGCACATTGCGGCCTTTGCGCAAGGTCACGCGCGGCGAGACGACATCGTCCATCACCATGCGCCGGTCGCCATACAGACCGGAGGTCTCGACCCCGTTGAACCACCAGATCGACGCCGAATTCGACCCGACCGCCAGATGGGCATCGGCAATGTCGTGGTCGGCATTGATCACCGTGGTCACCCAGAAGATGACGCCATATGTCGGCTTGCCCAGGCTCTGGGCAACGTTGAACAGTTTGACATCGAACAGGCTGGCATCGAGCGCATGCCACTGTAACGCGGCGCCGTTTTGATGGATGGTCTGGCCATCGCGCGGCAATGTCCTGTCCAGCCCGTCGGGCAGGGCGGTGGCCAAGGCATTGCGCACATAGTCCCGGGTGAAACCCTGGTTTGTGCGGTTGGGCTTGGCGATCGGCTCCAGCACCAGCCAGCGGCGAATGAAGCCATCCTCGTCGGGCGTGGCGACAGCGTTGGTCGCAGGCGTGAAATAGGGCGACAGGTCTGCGATCGGCTGGGCATGTGCGCCTTGCGCGATCCCGATCGCAAATGTGGTGGCGGCAAGTGCGCCGGCCAGCCGTGATGGCAGGATTGTCACGATAGATCCCCTCCAGGAAACACAACTCCGCCTTCCCGCTTCGGCGGCAGGCGACGCGATCCGTGGCCTGCCGCCGATCGGCATGATCAGAACCGGTTGATCAGATTTTCCAGCCATTCCTGGCGCCCGGACGCCGCTTTTGGAGCCAGGTCTTCGGCCACCGCCAGATCGGCGATCGCGGCAAGATCGCTGGTGCGGATTTTCTGGCCGAGGTCGGCCTGCCAACCGGCATAGCGCTGGCTGCGAAACGCATCGAGTTGACCATCCTTGATGATCGCTTCGGCGCGCAGCAGCGCATGGGCGACCACATCGACCCCGCCGATATGGCCGTGGAACAAGTCGGCCGCATCGGTCGACTGACGGCGCACTTTTGCATCGAAATTGAAGCCGCCGGTGGTGAACCCGCCCGCGCGTTCGATTTCGATCAACGCCAGGGTCAGTTCTTCCACTGAATTGGGGAACTGGTCGGTGTCCCAGCCGTTCTGCGGATCGCCCCGGTTGGCGTCGATCGACCCGAAAATGCCCAGCGCACGCGCCATGGCAATCTCGTGTTCGAACGTGTGGCCCGACAGAGTGGCGTGGTTGGCCTCGATATTGACGCGCACTTCGCCTTCAAGCCCGAACCGCTTGAGAAAGGCATAGACCGACTGGGTGTCGAAATCATACTGGTGCTTGGTCGGTTCGTGCGGCTTGGGTTCGATCAGGATCGTGCCGGTAAAGCCGATCTTGTGCTTGTGTTCGACCACCAGCGACAGGAACCGTCCGAAATTTTCCTGTTCGACCGCCAGATCGGTGTTGAGAATGGTGTCATAGCCTTCGCGGCCGCCCCACAACACATAGTTTTCACCACCCAGACGGTGCGTTGCCTCCAGCGCATCGCGTACCTGGCTGGCGGCCCAGGCATAGACTTCGGGGAACGGGCTGGTGGCGGCGCCTGCCATATAGCGCGGGTGGCCAAACAGGTTGGCGGTGCCCCACAGCAGCTTGCGCTTGTGGCGGGCCTGCAATTCCTCCAGATGATCGACGGCGCGGGCAAAGCTCTTGCGGAAATCGCCGATGCTGTCGGCCGGCGCCATCACGTCGACATCGTGAAAACAATAGAACGGCAGATCGAGCTTTTCGACAAACGACAGCGCGGCCTCGCGCTTGGCACGCGCGGCGGTTTCGTCCTGCGGAATCAACAGCCACGGGCGCTCAAACGTACCGGCGCCGAACACATCGCTGCCGGGCCAGCAGAACGTGTGCCAGAAACACACCGCAAAGCGCAGGTAATCTTCCATGCGCTTGCCGAACACCACGCGGTCCTTGTCGTACCAGCGATAGGCCAGGTCGCTGGTCGCCTCCGGACCCTGATAGCGGACGGTTTCGAATTCGGCGAAATAATCAGCAGACATGATCAATGGATCTCCTGGGTGTGTTGCAATGCCTGATAGGCACGCCGGAACCGTTCCTGTTTGGGGGCAAGTCTGGCGGCCAGTACGGGGTCGGGTTCGAGCGTGGCGCGCACCGCCGGTCTGATGCACACGTCGCGCGCATTGCCGCCGGTCACGCCCATGCGGGCCAGATGCGCCGCGCCAAGCGCGGGCCCGATTTCCCCGCCTTCGAGATAGAGCAGGCGTACGCCAAGCGCGCTCGACAGGATGTGCCCCCAGTGCAGCGAGCGCGATCCGCCACCGATTACTGCCAGTTCGTCGATCTGCGTGCCGGCTTCGCGCAGCGCCGCGATGCCGTCGGCATGGGCGAATGCCACGCCTTCCAGAACCGCCGCGGCAAGCTGGCGCGTGGTTGTCTCGTTGCTCATGCCCAGGAACGCGGCGCGCACATGGGGATCGTTGTGCGGCGTGC
The DNA here is from genome assembly GCF_001519065.1 of Novosphingobium sp. FSW06-99. Lineage (GTDB taxonomy): Bacteria > Pseudomonadota > Alphaproteobacteria > Sphingomonadales > Sphingomonadaceae > Novosphingobium. Next base: position 139,415 of record NZ_KQ954253.1, on the reverse strand, counting down.
GCTCGCCCGACAGATAGGGCAGGAACAGTTCCGGCCCGGCCACCGGCCCGGCGCTTTCGGCCAGCGCGAAGAATTCGGCCGGGCCCGGCACCTGGCACACCGCGGCGGCCCAATCGATGCACGATGCGGCCGACAAGTGGACGCTCATCTGGTGCCACATCCCCGGCAGGGCGTGGCAGAACGCATGCACCGCACGTGCCGGATTGGGGCGGAACGCATTGCCCGCCACAAAGATCACGCCAGAGGTGCCCAGCGACAACATGCCCTGGCCTTCGCCGGTCACGCCAACCCCCAACGCACCGGCGGCGTTGTCGCCCGCGCCCGCCACCACCGGCACGCGTTCCATGCCCCAGCGGCTGGCGATCGCGGGCAGCAGAGTGCCCGTCACTTCGGGGCCTTCGTAAAGCCGGGGCATCTGCGCGACGTCCAGCCCGGTGGCCGCCAGCATCGCCGGTGACCAGGCGCGCGCCGCAACATCGAGCCACAGCGTGCCCGCGCTGTCCGACATGTCGGAGGCCTTGTCGCCGGTCAGCGCCAGGCGCACATAATCCTTTGGCAACAGCACCGTGCGGATCGCGGCAAACACCTCTGGCTCGTTGTCGCGCACCCACAGCAATTTGGGCGCGGTAAAGCCGGGCATCGCGATATTGCCGGTGATCGCACGGGTGGCTGGCTCGGCCGTTTCGAGCGCGGCGCATTGCGCATGGCTGCGTCCGTCGTTCCACAGGATCGCCGGGCGCAGTGGACGATCATCGTCGCCCAACAAAGTTGCGCCATGCATCTGCCCGGCCAGGCCCACGCCGGAAACCGCACGGCGAAGGTGGGCATCCAGCCCCAGAACCGCGTGGTGGGTGGCCTCTACCCAATCATCCGCCGCCTGTTCGGACCACAGATCATGCGGTCGCGACACCGACAGCGCGGCGCTGCATTGCGCCACGACATGGCCATCGTTCGAGGTGATGACCGCCTTGACACCGCTTGTGCCTACATCGATTCCCAGGAACATCGCCTCAATGCGCCTTCATCGGATCGATGGTCTGGATCGTGCCATCGGCGTTGAAGGTCAGCTCGGTCATCTTGACGTTGCGCAAGTGATTGCGGTTGGAAAGCTGGGTGTCGGCATAGAACAGCCACCACTTGCCCTGGGCGCGCACGATCGACTGGTGCGTGGTCCAGCCCTGCACGGGCTTCAGGATGTGGCCACGATAGGTGAACGGGCCATAGGGGCTGGTACCGGTGGCATAATTCAGGAAATGCGTGTCACCGGTCGAATAGGTATAATAATACGTTCCCTTGCGCTTGAACATCCACGATGCTTCAAAGAAACGTCGTTCATGATCCCCGCCAAGCACCGGCTTGCCGTTTTCATCCAGAATGATTGCGTCGCGCGGCTTTTCGGCAAAGCTCTTCATGTCGGCGCCCATGCGGACAACTTTGCCCGACAGTGCGGGCTGGTTGTCCTGCAACAAATCGGTATCCGATCCGTTGGGGTCGAAATGGCCTGTGGCCCAGCGTTGCAACTGACCGCCCCAGATGCCGCCGAAATACATATAAGTCTGACCATCGGTGTCGGTGAACACCGCCGGGTCCATCGAGAAACTGCCGGCAATCGGTTTGGGCTCGGCCTTGAACGGCCCCATCGGATTTTTCGAGGTGGCAACACCAATGCGGAACGTGCCCAAGCCGTTCTTGTCGAGGTGTTTGTCGCGCGCCGGGAAATAGAGGTAATAGGTGCCGTTGCGATAGGCCGCATCGGGTGCCCACACCTGCTTTGACGCCCAGGGCACATCCTTTACATCGAGCGCAACACCGCCAACCGTAACTTTGCCGCCGATCCGGTCAATGCGCAGTACGCGGTAATCATGCATGGCATATTCGTTGCCCAGATCATCGTCGGGCGTGGCGGTGGGCACGTCGTGCGAGGGATAGACATAGATCTTGCCACCGAACACATGCGCCGAAGGATCGGCGGTATAGATGCTGGTGACCAGCGGCTGATCGCGAAATGCGCTGGGCGGTGCGCCGGCCGTGTTCTGGGCCACGGCCACATCGCCGCAAAGCGCGCCCGCCGCGCACACAAAGAGCAATCCCGCCTTCATCCTCGACACCCTCGTCTTATCACGTGTTCGTCTTATCACTTGCCTGTCGTGTCGCTTCGCCGTCCAGGCCATGCCGGTGATAGCGCTAACTTCACCTGACAGCAATCGACGATTGCGCCTGCCGACGCAAGGGGGAATTTTGTCTCTCGACCGGGTCCGATACAAAAAAGTCTGATGAATGATGGGGTATCTCAAACGACCGTGACCGGCTGTCCGCACATGCCGTCGCCCGCTCAGGGCTGCAGGATGAACAGCGCAACGCCCTGACGCGGCAACACAAAGGAAATCCGGCGGGCGCCGTCATGTTCGGCGATCTCGGCGTCCCGATCCGGCAGGGGTACCAGGCGCGCATGCTCCATGATGCTTGCCCGTTGTGCGTCGCTGGGGGCCAGGGGCGATCCCATCGCCAGCCACGCGGCATAGCTGTTCGCATGATCGCCATCGATCTGATAATGCGTCATCCGTCCCGCGTGGGCGAATGCGGCGGGCAGGCCCGCGATGTCGATTTGCACCGTGGCACCGGGGCCGGGCAGATCATCATCGTGATAATGCCACACCAGGATCGCCAGTTTGCCCTTGTCGAGTGTTGCGACACTTCCGATGTCGGCCGGGCCGCGCACCCCGTGCGCCACTATGTCACCCAGCGCGATCTGGTGATCGGATCGGGCGGCAATCTGCCGGCCGCTCATTCTGGAAAACAGGCGAAAGACATTGAGCACCGGCAAGTCGATCCCGGCCGAGGTCAACTGGCGGAACCCTGCAAAATAGGGCTGGTCCTCGTATTCGAAGGCCCAGGTCAGCACGCCATCCAGATTGACCCCGCGCTGACGGGCGAGCGCCTGCAACCGGGGGAACACCGCCGCCGTATAGCTGGAATAGACAGTGCCGTTGCGATAGGCATTGGCCGGGCCCTGGCATGCGGCACAGCCTTCGGGATCGGATTCGCCGATGACGACCGGCAGCCCGTGCAACGCAGGGTCGGCCGCGATCTGGGCGAATGCATGGTCGGCGACTGCAAGGTGGGTGGCAATGCCCATACGGACATGGCCGCGCGCCGGATCACCGTCGTCGGGAATGAACGCAGGGGCGCCCTTGGCGTGAAACGAAATGAAATCGTCGGGCGTATGGGTCAACCGGACGTGTTCCAGAAATCGGCCAAGACTGTCGTCACCGGTGCCGGCAAAATCGGGACCACCCACACGCGCGTCGGGCAATGCCCGGCGCACCGCGGCAACGGTCGCATCATGCAGGGCATAAAATTCGCGCTCGGTCCCGCCCCAATAGTATTGCGGCAGATTGGCCTCGTTCCAGGTCTCGAAATACCAGCTTCGCACGTCGTCCGCGCCATAGCGCTGGACCAGATGCGATACCCACCGGAACACCAGTTCGCTCCATTTGGCATAGTCTTTGGGCGGGAAGGCCCATCCGGTCCGCAACGCTCCACTGCCGGGGCGAAAATCGTGCTGATAGGGTTGCGGTTGGCGCGACAGCGCCTCCGGCATGAACCCGACTTCGACGTAGGGCTTCACACCACGGGCGCGATAGGTGTCGAAAATGCGATCGACGATGGTCCAGTCATAGACCGGATGGCCCTGCGCATCTTCGGTATAGGCGTTGGTCGATCCCCATTTCAGCGCAGGCGTGCCATCGCCGGATGTCAGCAGGTTGTGCGCCCGGAAATAGACCTGATCGGGTGCCAGCGCGCCCAGCGCGGCAAGCGTCTGGCGCCCGTCTTTCATCGTCGCGTAATTGGGCTCGTCAGCCCCGAAAAATCGCCATATCGGCACAACCGGTCCCTGATCCTGCGCGGCATCGACCGCGATATGCACCGCGATCGAGGCCGGGGCCTGGCCGTGGGTATCGGTGCGCGGGTTTTGGTCGCCGGTGGCGATGGGCGCGGGCACCGTAAGCGCGGCGGCGAGCAGGGGCAGCAGCATCACGGTCTGCCCAGCCAGCCATGGAACGTCAGCATGGTGATCCACTCCCGAACAGCATTTCACGGTAAAGCGCGCCGCAGCGCGGAACGATCGGCTTTAGCCCGCGCGCAGCGGCACGATCACCGCCGAAATGTCGCGATCACCCAGACCTGCCGCCACCGCATCATCAAAACGTGCGCGCGCCGCCCGCACGAGCGCCGAATTGATGCCCGCAGACGCCAGCAAGTGTTCGGCATAGCCCAGATCCTTGATCATCAGCGGAACCAGAAAATTGGGTTCAAAGTCGTCTGCCAGCATCCGGTCGGCCATCAGGCCGACCATCGGGCTGCCCGGTGCCCCGGCGCGCAGAACCCCGGTGGCGCGTTCCCGGTCCAGCCCCTTCGCCTCGATCAGGGCAAGCGCTTCGGCGAAGGCTGCGGCCTGTAGCCCGGCCAGGAAATTGTTGGCCAGCTTGAGCACGGCGCCGCTGCCCACCGGGCCGAGGTGGATAATGGCGTTGCCCATGCCATCGAGCACCGGTCGCGCAAGATCGAGGCTGGTTTGATCGCTGCCGACCAGAAACCGCAGCGTGCCACTTTCAGCCTGGACCTTGCTGCCGGTAACGGGGGCCTCGACGAAATTGATCGCGGCATCGGCCATCGCGTGCGCCAGCGTGCCGACCCAGTCACAATCAAGCGTGCTGCATTCGATCGCGACAGTGCCGGGCGCCATGGCCCCCAGCGCGCCCTGCGGCCCCAACCAGGCATCCTTCGATGCGGTGTTGTCGGCCAGCATGGCAATCACGCAATCGGCGCCGGTGGCCGCGTCGGCCGGGCTGGAGGCCAGCGTTGCGCCGATTTCGCCAAGCGGCGCGGCGCGTGCGGGTGAGCGGTTCCACACGGTCAGCGCGAACCCGGCGCCCAGCAGCCTGCGCGCCATGCCGGCGCCCATGGTCCCCGTGCCGAGCAATGCGATCTTCATGGTCATCAGCCGATCACCTCGAATTGTTGAAGGGCGGTTTCGTCAATTTCCAGCCCCAGGCCGGGGATGGCATCGTCCAGCTCGATATAGCCGTCGACGGGTTTGGGCTCGCCCTTGAAAATGTACCAGAACAGTTCGTTGCCGACTTCTACTTCGACCGGCGGAAAGAACTCCGCGATCGGGGAATTGAGGCTGGCCATCACCACGTGATAATTGTGCATCTGCCCGGCGTGCGGCACGACCGGAATGGAAAATGCCTCGGCCACCGCCTGGATCTTGCGTGCCGCGGTCAGGCCGCCGACGCGGTTGGTATCGAACTGAAAGTAGTCGAGCGCGCGTGCCTCGATCAACTGGCGAAATCCGTAGCTGGTGAATTCGTGCTCACCCGCCGCAATCGGCGTGCTGCCAAACCGGCGCAGCTCGTTATAGCCGTGGATGTCGTCGGGGATAATCGCCTCTTCCAGCCAGCGCAGGTTGAACGGCTCGATCAGGCGCATCATCCGTTTCGCATAGTCGAGATTCCAGCCCATATAGGCATCGGCCATGATGTCGATCGCATCGCCCACCGTTTCGCGTACCGTCCGCACCAGCGCGATATTGCGTTCCATGCCCGCTGCGCCGTCGTTCGGGCCCCAGCCGAACCGCAGTTTCATCGCCTGATAGCCTTGCGCCTTGTACCGCGCCGCCTCTGCGGCCAGTTCGTCGAGCGGGGTGGCGTAAAGGCGGCTGGCATAGACCGGGATGCGGACTTTGGTGCGCCCGCCCATCAACCGATAGCACGGTTGCCGTGCAGCCTTGCCCATCAGATCCCACAGGGCGATGTCGATGGCCGAAATCGCGACCATGGCCACGCCCTTGCGGCCAAACGCCATGGTCTGCCGGTACATGGTTTGCCACAGGAATTCGGTATCCCACGGGTTCTGCCCGATCAGCAGCGGGGCGAGATACTGGTCGATCAAGTGCTTGGTGACCAGCGGTGCAAGCGCCGCGTTGCCGATCCCGACCAGACCCTGATCGGTGAAGATCTCGATGATCAGCCAGCCGTGAAAGGTGAATGTGCCCATCGTGTCGGGCTTTAGCAGCGGGGCGATCAGGTCCATCGGATTGGTGCAGAAATGCGGTGGCAGTGGCACCGTTTTGCCACGCCATTGCACCACACGCGTGCGTATCCCGGTTATTTTCATGACAAGGCTCTTGTGTTGAAATCAAGTTTGCGAAGGTCGGGAATTTCCCGACAGACAAGGACGAAGGCGAGGGGGTGAAGCAGCGCGGCAACCGCCAGCACGGGCGTGTAACCAAGCCCGGTATCCAGCGCGCGCCCGGCGATCTGCCCGACGACAATGCCGCCAAAGGCGCCCCCCAGCCCAACCAGCCCGGCAAGCCGCCCAAGTCCGGAAACCGGCACCAGGTCGGCGGGCAGGGTCATGAGCAGCGTCGACCAGCTTTGCTGGCCAAAAAAAGCAAGGCTGAACAACGCAATCACCGGCCAGACCGCATGACAGGCCGGCGCGAACATGACCCAGGGCATGCAGGCGGCGCTCAATCCCAGTGCGAATTTGCGGGCAAATCCCAGTGACCGGCCACGGCGTAGCAGCCGTGCCGACAGCCAGCCGCCGCCGACGCTGCCCAGCCCGGCGGCCGCATAAGGAATCCATCCCAGGGCAACTGCATGGCCAAGATCGAGTCCATGCATTTCAAACAGATATTTGGGCAACCAGAACAGATAGAAATACCAGGCCCCGTCGCTCAGAAACTTGGCCAGGAATATCCCGCGCACGGCACGATGGCGGACCAGATCGCCAAGCGTGACGACTGGCCCGACAGCATTGTCATCGCATGCCGTGGCCAGCGCCGGGGCATGATATCCAACCAGCCAGCACAGCGCCCAGGCCAGACCCATGGCCCCTGTCGCAAAAAACACCCACCGCCATGCGGCCAAGCCCCAGGCGTTGCCGTTGCTGACAATCGCGCCGATCAGCGCGGGGGCCAATACCGCGCCGATCGCAGTTCCGGCATTGACCAGTCCCATCGCGGTGGAGCGGTCATGCTGGTCGAACCATTCTGCCACGACCCGCGTCGCCGCCGGAAAACCGCCGCCTTCACCCGCGCCCAGCAGCAGCCTGCTGATACCCAGGGTGACCAGGCCCAGTGCCAGTCCCTGGCTGGCGCAGGCGAGCGACCAGAACGTCATGATCACCAGAAAGCCGCGTTGCGTGCCCAGTCTGTCGAGCAGCCATCCGCCGCCGAGATACATCAGGCCGTAAGTGGCAAGGAAGGCCGTATCGAGCGTGGCCTTGGTCTCGTTGCCGAAAGGAATGTCGGCCGCGATCAGCCTGACCGCCCAGGGAAAGGCCTGCCGGTCGCAATAGCTGATCGCCATGGCCCCCGAAACGGCCAGCGCCACCACCCATCGCGCCCGGATGTTCGGACAGTGTCGCACCTGCTGAAACGCGGTCGCCATGGGTGCGCTGCTGTGCCTTTTCGAATAATTACTCGTACCAATTTAGCGCGCCGCACGCTTTTGTAAACCGCCATTCGGAGGCGCCGGCCAGTGGTACGAGGGCCGCGGGTCTTGACGCCACTGGCCAGCCGCGCCACACGAATTCATGGCATCGCCCCCGATCTTTCCCGGCCTTCGACGATCGAATGCCGTGCACGAAACGCTTGCCCGCGAAATTGGCAAGACGATTGTTTCAGGCCAGTTGCTGCCCGGCGAACCGCTCGTCGCGGAAGAACGCTACAGCGCTGAAACCGGGGTTTCCCGCACTGCCTATCGTGAAGCGATCCGATTGTTGGCGGGCAAAGGTCTGGTGTACAGTCGCACCAAGAGCGGGACGCGGGTCAATGCCCAGGCCTATTGGAGCATGCTTGATCTCGACGTGATTGCATGGATCTTCGAGACCGGCGTTTCGCGGAAATTCATTCAGGATTTTTTTGAATTGCGTATGGCTGTCGAACCTTACGCCGCATCCCTTGCCGCGATGCGGCGTTCGGCATCCGATGTTGCCGCGATGGGCCACGCGTTGCAGGAAATGCGCAAGCTGGGGTTGCGCAATGCCGATGGCCGCGCCGAAGACCGGGCATTTCACAACCTGATTCTGGTGTCGACGCGCAATGCCACGCTGATATCGATCAGCGCGTCGATTGCGGCGGTGATCGATTGGACGACGCAACTGTCGCGTGAAGAGCGTGGGGTCGATCGCGACCCCATGCCCGATCATGACTGCGTGTTCGAGGCCATTGTGCAGCAAGACGGTGACCGCGCGCGCGACGCGATGCATGCGTTGATCCTGAACGCGTCACGCGATGCGGGCATTGTCTAGCCCGGCAATAGTCGGCTTGACCTTATTTGTCATACTAGATTACACAGACCCGTCAAAGGTCCCAGGGGCCGCGCGGAGTCTCTTTCATGGTACGCCCTGTCCTTGTCGTGTTGGCTGGCGCGGTTGCATTGGTTGCCGGTCACGCCGCTGCTGGTCCGCACCAACAGCTCCGCGCGAAGTCTGGTGCCCGATGTCCCTCGGGCAATGCAGCAGGACTGGCCTTGCCGCCGGGATTTTGCGCGACGGTGTTTGCCGATCATCTGGGGCATGCGCGGCATCTTGTGGTGGATGCCGACGGCACGGTCTATGCCAACAGCCAAAAGGGCAATGAAGCGCAGGACCGATCACCGGCCGGGCTGATCGTCATGCGCGATGTCGATGGCGACGGCGTCGCTGACCGGATTACGCGGCCGTTGGCGGGCGGCTTGGGCGGAACCGGCATCGCGCTGTACAAACAGCACGTCTTTCTCGAAGATGGCAGCCGGATCCTGCGCTATCGTCTTGCCGACGTGCTGGCGTCGCGGCGCGTGCGCGGCGATGTGGTGTTGTCCGGCCTGCCGACCCATGGCGACCATCACTCGCATTCGATCGTGATCACGCGCGACGGCACCTTGTTTGTAAATTCGGGCAGCGCAACAAATGCCTGCCAGCGCGACAACCGGCAGGCCGGATCGCCGGGGCAAGTGCCCTGCGCGGAAAAGGCGCTGCGTGCCGGCATCTGGCGGTATCGCGCCGATCGGATGGGGCAGGTGTTTGCACCCGGCGCCCGTTATGCCAGTGGTATCCGCAACGCCGTTGGGCTGGCGCTTGATCCGCAGGACCATGTGTTTGCAACCCAGCACGGTCGCGATCAGTTGTTTGAAAACTGGGGTACGCTTTATACGCCGGACCAGGGGCAGAATCTGCCCGCCGAAGAATTGCTGGATGTGCAAGGCGGCGACGATTTCGGCTGGCCCGAGTGCTATTTTGATCCGGGCCGGCATCGGCTCGTGCTGGCACCCGAATACAACGGTGACGGCGGACGCGCGATCGGCGTCTGTGCTCGGCGCAAGGCCCCGGTGGCGGCGTTTCCGGCGCATTGGGCGCCCAACGCCTTGGCACTCTATGACGGGCGGCAATTCCCTTCGGCCTATCGTGGCGGCGCGTTCATCGCGTTTCATGGTTCGTGGAACCGCGCACCCGGCCCACAGGATGGATTCAATGTTGTCTTCCAGCCGCTGACGCAAGGACTCGCATCGGGTCCGTTCGTCGTCTTTGCCGATGGTTTTGCCGGGCCGAACAAGGCGTCGGGCGATGCGCGCTATCGTCCGACCGGTCTGGCGACAGGGCCGGATGGTGCGCTTTATATCAGCGATGACAAGCAGGGGCGTATTTGGAAAATCACCTATCGCGGCAATGCCGACGCTGCCATTGCCGCAGCGCAAGGACCTGCTCCTGAATCCTTGCGTGTGCCCGCGCCCGAGCCGACCGGGCATCCGGTTGCGCTGCCCGCCGGCGTCACCTCCGCAATGGTCGCCCAGGGTCGGCGCCTCTACAACGGTGAGGTCGCAGGCGCGCCCTGCGCGGGGTGCCATGGCGCACGTGCGCAAGGAACGCCGGTCGGGCCCCGACTGGCCAATCGCGATTGGCTGTGGAGCAAGGGGGATCTCGCCGGGATCAGGGCGGTGATTGTCAGCGGCGTGCCGCGGCCCAAAAACTTTGCCGCGCCGATGCCTGCCTTTGGCGGCGTTCGGCTGGATGCGGCCCAACTGGATGCGCTGACGGCCTATGTCTGGTCGGTCGGCCACGGCGGCGCGCCATAAAGGTGGCGACGCGCCCTTGTTGTGTTGTGATAGCGCTATCTATACCAATTTGATCGATCCGAACCAGAAAAACAGACGGAGAGGCCTGTGCTGAAAAGAGTCGTAAACGCCCTGCTGGTGTCGGCCAGCCTGGCCGGAGTGCCGATGGATGCGCGGGCCCAGGCCCTCCATGCCACCCCGGACCAAACCCTGGAAACGCAAGGGTTGACCGTCATCATCGATCAAAACCAGTTCAGCCCGATCTTCTTTGATGAAAAGAATGCCGGCATCCAGATTGTGTTGCACGGCGAGCGCATTGCGACAGACGGCGCGGTGCGGCTGGACAACACCCCCGAACAATGGGCACGCGTCCCGGCCTTTGTTGGCCGCTCGGTCGGCCCCGGGCCCGATCAGATTCAGGTGCGTTCGGCCTACAAGGATGTGAACCTGTCCTATACCGTCAAGGTCACGCCCGAGGGCGATGGATTTCGAATTGCCGTCGATCTCGATCAGCCGTTGCCCGCGGCGCTGGCGGGCAAGGCCGGTTTCAACCTCGATTTCCTGCCGACCAGCTATTTTGGCAAGACGTATCTGATGGACAGTGCTCCTGGTCTGTTCCCAAGGCATCCCACCGGACCGATGGCCAGGGATGGCTCTGGCGACCCGCTTCCGCTGGCTTCTGGCGGCAAGTCGATCACGCTGGCGCCGGAAGATCCGTTTACGCGCGTCACCATCACCTCTGATCAGGCGCCGTTGATGCTGTTTGATGCGCGCGCCCGCGCGCAGAACGGCTGGTTTGTCGTGCGGTCCCTGATCGCGGCGGGTGCCGCCAAGGATGCCATCGTCTGGCATGTGCGGCCCAATGTGGTGAAGGGCTGGGTTCGTGCGCCCGTCGTCTCGTTCAACCAGGCCGGGTACACGCCGGGGCGTTCCAAAGTCGCGCTGATCGAGCTTGATCCCAATTTCAAGGCTCCGACCGAGGCGGAACTGGTCAAACTGACAGCCGACGGCACCCGGGCACCGGTGTTCAAGGCCAGGATCGAGCCGCGTGGTCGCTGGACGCGCTACACTTACGCGGCCTTCGATTTTTCCGCCGTACGCGAACCCGGCATTTACGCGATCACGTATGCCGGAACGGCCACCAATCCCTTTCGCATTGCCGCCGATGCCTATGATCATATCTGGCAGCCCTCCCTCGACACGTTCCTGCCCGAACAGATGGACCACATCGGCGTGCGCGAGCAGTATCGGGTCTGGTCGGCGCCCGCGCACCTCGACGATGCGCGCCAGGCGCCACCCGACATCACGCATTTTGATGGCTACCGGATGGGGGATCGGCTCGATTCGCCGTTCAAGGCTGGCGAACACATTTCAGGCCTGGCGATTGGCGGATGGCAGGATGCCGGGGACTATGACATTCAGACACCTGAAAACGCCTCGGTGGTGCGTGATCTGGTCTGGGCGCGTGAACTGTTCGGCCTCGACTGGGATGAAACCAGTGTCGACGAGGCAGCCCGCAAAGTGGAAATCCGCAAGCCCGACGGGGTCGAGGATGCGCTCCAGCAGATCCGCCACGGTACTTTGCAGTTGCTTGCCCAGTACAAGGTGTTCGGTCATGCGATTATCGGAATCGTCGATCCGCAATTGCGGCAATATGCGCATCTGGGGGATTCAGGCTCGCAAACCGACGGGCGGATTTATGACCCCGCATTGCAACCGGACGAGCGCGTTGGCGACCGGTCCGGCACGCCCGATGATCGCTGGGCGTTCACCACCGATTTTCCTGCCAACGATCTGGCGGTCGCTGGCGGGTTGGCCGCCGCTGCGCGCGCGCTTTCGACGATCGATCCGGCCCTGTCGCGAGAGGCACTTGCTGCGGCGCAGGCGATGTGGGCACGCCAGCAGAGCGGGGTCCTGCAGGCGGGCGACGGGCGTGATGCTCCTCCATATCTGCGCTCTGCAGACCTTGCCAATGTTCGCGCCACGATCGAACTCCTGATCACCAGCCACGGCGGCAAAGTCTACGCCGATCGTCTGGCCCAGTTGTTTCCGCTGATCGCCAGGAACTTTCCTGCCACCGCCGATGCGGCCGTTCGCGCCATTCCCTACATGCCGGCGGATTATCGCCAGCAGCTTTTGCCGCTGGTCAGGGATTTCAGGCTGGGCGTCGATCGCGATCTGGCGCACAATCCTTTTGGCGTGCCAATCAGCCTGGGGTCGTGGGCCGGTTCGAACCAGATCGTCAGCTTTGGCACGACCATGTATTTGCTGCATCAGGCTTTTCCTGATCTTGTCGGAAGCGGATATACGCTCGACGCACTGGATTTTGTGCTCGGACGGCACCCTGCCAACAATCTGTCGCTGGTTTCGACGGTGGGGACCGCGTCCAAACTCATCGGCTATGGCCATAATCGTGCAGATTACAGCTTCATTCCCGGTGGCCTGGTGCCGGGCGTACTGGTCATAAAACCCGACTTGCCAGAGGCCAAGGCCGACTGGCCATTCCTGTGGTTCGAAAATGAATACACGGTCAGTACGACCGCCGCCTATATTCTTGCCGCGCGCGCCGCCATGTCCGCTGCGGCGCAATCACGATGACCGGCGTGCGGCTCCCGCGTGCGATACCCCGCCGCACTATGCAGCAACAAAGCGCCTGCCGATCAGCGTCGTCAGGCCGACTATGGTGGCACCGGCAGTCAGATGCATGCAGAAATCGGCCACATGCAGCGTGCCCGGGTGGCAAAAGCCGAGCAAGCCTGCCGCAGCGAACGCAACGCCCACGCCTGCGACAAGCAAAGTCCGACGCGGATGAAGTGCGCGCGTCTGGCGCAGGGCCAGGATCACCATGACGATCATGGGGGCACCAGCCAGCATCATGAAAGTATAGCAATAGACCCCGGCCCCCAGCCTGTTGAAGTCCAACTGGGGTGATGCCAGCATATTGCCCGCGCATACCGCCAGCCAGACCAGCGCCAGTCCCGCCACGAATAGCACGGCTCCGCTGCGGGCGCGCAGCGGTCGACCGGGAATGCTGGTGTCGAAGGCAAGCATCACGGCGGCCATGCCCAGCACCAGCGCCAACCCGACCTGGGCGATTGCCCATCCCATGCCGGGGGCCGTCCAGTCCGGGTAAAAGGTGGGGATCAGCTTTGTCGCCAGAAAGCCGCTGGGCAGTGCCAAGGCAACCCAGCACAGCGCGCGCATCACGGGTGGACGCGTCCGCCGGATTGGCGCCAGGGATTGGCTCAAGCTGTCGATCAGCATGCGATGATCAGCCATGGTCACCGATCCCGTGCTGACGCATCCGGGCCAACGCACGATGCAGCAAAGCCTTGATCGCCGGGACCGACAAATGACTGGCCTGCGCGGCGTGGTCCACGCTCATCTGTTGCAGCTTGACCATTTCGACGGCCTGACGCTGGCGGGTGGGCAACACGTCCAGCAAGCGCTCTACCTCATGTCTGTTGGCAAGCTGTTCCATCGGACGGGCACCGTCCGGGTCCAGTTCCATCGCCAGCGTCGCCTCATTCCACACTTCGCGACGCTGGATGCGACCTTGGCGGCGCAGGGCGTCGATGGCGCGCGCAGCGGCAATGGCGGCAATCCAGGGCAGCAGCGGGCGGGCCGGATCATAAGTGTGTCGCACGCGATGCATGGTCAGCAATGTCTCCTGCACGACATCATCGGCCAGCGCATCGTCAAACACCCGCCGACGGACCAGATTGCGGATGGCCGGGACCAGGGCGCCCAGCAACTGGCGATAGGCATGCTGATCGCCGGCCTGCGACCGTTCCATCAGCGCGGGCCAGTCGGACGGGTCCGGCGTCGTCTGGCGGTCCGGCCTCAGGGCGCTGTCACTCTGCGTCGACACCGGCACGTTCCTGTCAGGCCAGATGAATGTGCCCAGGGGCGCGCCATGTTCGGCGATGTCGGCGCGCCAGGCAAGCTCCATCTGTGTTCACGCTTTGCCGGCAGCGTGGTTCAAGGCCTGAATGACCAGCCCTTTGGTCAGGATCTGGGGCAATATGACCGGCGCCCCTCCATCGGCCGGATAGACCACATAGAGCGGCAGGCCATCGCGACCGAAGGCGGCCATGGCATCCTCGATCTGCGCGTTGAAATTGGTTGAATCGCCAATCATGAAGATTGTGCCGGTCCGGGTGAGGGCGTCTTTTACATCCTTGGTGGAAAGGGTCGTTTTTTCGTTCACCTGGCATGTGATGCACCAGGATGCGGTAAAATCGACGAACACCGGCTTGCCCTGCGCGCGCAGCGCCGCCAGCCGTTGCACAGACCAGTCGACCGGTGCCGCGGCCTCGGCACTCACCGCCGGTGTGCCGACCCGTGGATGCGCAGGTATGCCCCCTTCGGGACGCAGGATCGCCACCGCCATCAGCGCGGCGACCGTGCCCGCCATCCCATAGTGGACGAGGAAGGCCTGCCCCGCCATGCGGCGGCGTTGCCCCATGCCATAGATCCATCCGGCAAGGCCCAGCGCGACAATGCATCCCAGCAACAGGGCCAGGCCCGCCGCGCCGGCCTGCTGCGCCAAAACCCAGGTCAACCATGCCGCCGCGCCAAACATCGGAAAGGCCATCGCCGACTTGACCGTCTGCATCCACGCGCCAGGGCGGGGCAGGCGGCGGGCCAGTGCGGGTAGGAACGCCAGCAGTGTGAACGGCGCGGCAAATCCGGCGCCCAGCGCTGCAAAGACGCCGAGGCCTGTCAGCGGCGGCTGAACGAGGGCATAGCCGAGCGCCCCGGCCATGAACGGTCCGGAACAGGGCGTGGCCACGACAATCGCAAGCACCCCCGTCAACGCCGCGCCCAACGCACCGCCGCGCCCAGCGGTTCCCGCTCCCAGGCGCTGGACCGACAGGCCCACCTCGAACAATCCGGCAAGGTTCAGCCCCGCGCCCAGCACGACCAGGGCCAGAACCGCAATCACCAGTGGCGATTGCAACTGGAACCCCCAGCCCACTGCCGCGCCACTTGCCCGCGCGGCGATCAGCGCCCCCGACAGGGCAAGCATCGCGCCCATGACCCCTGCAAAGAACGCCAACCCTTCCGCGCGCAGGCGGTGGGGCTGGTCGCTGTGACGAACCAGCCCCATGATCTTGAGCGAGATGACCGGAAACACACAGGGCATCAGATTCAGAATCAATCCGCCCAGAAACGCGGACAACAGAGCAATCAGCATTGAGGGCTACCTTGCAGGGGCATCAACCGGAAGCGGGCGTTCAGGAATGCTTTGCGCGCCAGGCCTTGACCGCCTCCATCGCCTTTTCGATGTGGGCCTCGGGATTGCGATCGGAATAGCTGAGCAGGATCTTGCCGTCCGGCGCGATCACATACGAGGTGCGGTCCGAGATGGTGTTGCCGTTGTACGTCATCTGGTTCTTGTATTCGCCCGCGATCTTTGCACCCGGATCGGCGGCGACTGCGAATTTGTCGCGGCATTCGACCTTGGAGAATTCGGCGACTCTGTCGATGTTGCCCGCCGTCACGCCGATGACCGTCGCATGCAGTTTGTTGAAGGCGTCAGTGGCTTCGGCAAACTTGTGCGCTTCGATGGTGCAGCCGCTGGTGAAGGCTGCAGGGAAAAAATACAGGACCACCGGCCCCTTGCGCAATTGCTGCTTGAGCGAAAAGACCATGGGCTTGCCGGCCTTGGCTGCATCAAGTGTGAAATCGGGTGCGGTGTCACCCACGGGCAACGCCGCAAATGCTGGCGCACCGCCCGCCAGAATGGCCAGTGTGCCTGCCAAAGTTGCACGCTTGAAAACGTTCATAAGATGCTCCCATCAACCGGATGGGGCCGGACGCACGGGATGCGTCAAACCGGCTCCCATCATGTCTTTCGCTGCGGCGCGGGCGAAAGATGCGGTTGGGGACGATTATTTTTCCGGGCAGACCGTATTTTGCGATGATTGCCTGCGCTTGCCATCGGGCGTGCTGCCGGTTTGGCAGTGGCATGTATTTGACATCTGCATCCCGCCGTCAGGATAGCACGGTTGCAATATGCATCGTGTGCATGTTTGAATTCTGTCATTCGATTGGTTGATACGTCATCGTGGCCTTATCGGCATCCGGCAGCAACCGGAGACCCGCCATGCCAGAATCAAGGCACTTACGACCGATCGAGGGCATTCGTCCCACCCCGGGCATGCTTGCCCTGGGCATGTTTGCCATGCTGGCCGGATGTGGCACATCGTCCACGCCCGACGCGGCCAAAGCCCCCGTTCCGGTTACGATCGCGTCAGCCGAACAGGGCCCCCAGGCGCTCGCGATGAATGGTCTTGGCCATGTCGAGGGGCGCGATACCGCCGCTGCCCGCGCGCAGACGAGCGGCGTCGTCCTGTCGATCAGTTTTACCGAAGGCCAGACCGTTCGGGCCGGGCAACCCCTGGCTCAGATCGATCCTCGCCCGCTGCAAGCGACAATTGCGCAGGATGAAGCGGCCCTGGCGCGTGACCGCGCGGCGCTGGCCAATGCCAACGACCTGGTCACGCGCAACGCTCCTCTGGTCGACAAGGGTCTTGTGTCCGCGCAGCAGGTCATGGCTTATCGATCGCAATCGGCCCAGCTCTCCGCCGTGGTGGCAGGTGATCGCGCCACCATCGTGCGCGATCGTCTGACGCTGGCCTATGCGACCATCCGCGCCCCGATCACCGGGGTGACCGGGGTGCGTCTGGTCGATCCCGGCAACCTGGTCAGCCCAACCGATCCGACCGGCATCGTGACCATCGCGCAGATTCAGCCGATCGCTGCAACTTTCACACTGCCGCAAGGCGCGATCGCGCAGATCCGCGCGGCAATGGCGGCGGCGGGGCCGGCGGGACTTGGCGTTACCGCGCTGGCGCAAGGTTCCGGGCAAGTGCTTGCCCAGGGGCACCTCACCGTAATCGACAATCGCATCGATGCCACGAACGGCATGATAAGCCTCAAGGCGGTTTTCCCCAACGAGCACAAGCAGCTTTGGCCGGGCGAGCAGATCAACTTCCGGATCGCGCTCGGTGATGATGTCAACGCCGTCACCGTGCCGGCAAGCGCCCTGCAGTCCAATCCGCAGGGCACGTACGTCTGGGTGGTCGGCGCAAACGATACCGTTGCGATGCGGCCGGTCACGTCCGGTCGACGCTTCGGCGATCGGATCGAAATCGTGCATGGCCTGTCGGGTCGTGACCGCGTGGTGACTGACGGCCAGTTCGCGCTGTCGCCCGGCGCCTCGGTGACGATTGCCGACAAGGGTGCGGCGAAGACTTCGCTCAGATCGGACAATCCAGACCAGTTGGGACTGCAACCATGAACCCGTCCACAATCGACCAGGGTGCTGCTGAACCCGCTGGCGGCATGTCCGGCCTGTTCATCCGCAGGCCGCTGGCGACGCTGATGCTGGCCATCGGCCTGACGATCATCGGTATCGTCGCCTATTTCCAGCTTCCGGTCGCATCGTTGCCGAACGTAAGCGTGGCGACCATCCAGGTGACGGCACAATTGCCCGGAGCCGATGCCCAGACCAACGCTTCGGCCGTGGCAACACCGCTCGAACGACAGTTCGGCCAGATTCCCGGCCTTACCCAGATGACCTCGTCGAGCGCGCCAAGCTTTGTGCAGATCGCGCTCCAGTTCGGGCCATCGGTGTCGGTGCAGCAGGCTTCGCTGCAAGTGCAGGCCGCGATTGCCGCTGCCCAGGGCAATCTTCCCGCGACTTTGCCGTCGCCCCCGACATTCCGGGTGATCAATCCTGCCCAGACGCCGGTGTTGATCCTGGGTCTCACGTCAAAGACCTTGCCCCTGACGACTGTCGATGACTATGCGGAAAGCATCCTGTTCGAGCGCCTCTCGCACCTGCCGGGCGTTGGTCTTATCACGATCGGCGGACAGCAGCAGCCGGCGATGCGGATCGAAGTCGATCCTGCGCAGCTCAGCGCCCATGGCCTGACGCTGGAGGATATGCGCACCGCTCTGAGCACCTCGACCATCGATGCCGCCACCGGCGAACTGCGCGGATCGCGGCAGACTTACGGGATCACGACCAACGGCCAGCTTCAGAGCAAAAGCGATTTTGCCAACATTGTCGTCGCCTATCGCAACGGCGCGCCGATCCGTTTGTCGGACGTCGGGGCGGTGGCGATCGGCCCTGCGAGCACCCAGCTTGCCGGCTGGTTCAACCGTGACCCCGCGATCATCCTCAACGTCATCCCCTCCGCCGGGGCAAATGTGGTCGACACGGTGGACCGCATCAAAGCCGAACTGCCGCAACTGGAGGCTGCGCTGCCGCACTCGGTGCACGTGGCGGTCGTGTCTGACCGCACCACGACCATTCGCGCATCGATCAATGACGTGTTGTTCACGCTGATCCTGACCATCTTGCTGGTGGTCGGCACCATATTCCTGTTCCTGCGTGAGCCGCGCGCCACGCTGATCCCGGGCGTTGCCGTCGCGCTATCGATTATCGGTACGTTCGCGGTGATGCTGGTGTGCAACTATAGCCTGGACAACCTGTCGTTGATGGCCTTGTCGATCGCAGTCGGTTTCGTCGTCGACGACGCGGTGGTCATGATCGAAAATATCATGCGCCATCTGGAAGAAGGCATGACGCCGCTGCGCGCCGCGCTCAAGGGTGCAGGCGAGATCGGATTCACCATCCTGGCCATTTCGATTTCGCTGGTCGCGGTGTTCATCCCGTTGCTGGCAATGGGCGGACTGGTTGGCCGGATGTTCCAGGAATTTGCCATCACGGTGGTGGTCGCGATCCTGCTGTCGGTCGTCGTATCGCTGACGTTGACGCCGATGATGTGCGCCAAATTGCTCAAACAGCATGACACGCATACCGCACACGGACGCCTCGACCTGGCGCTGGAAAAGGCTCTCGACCGGCTCACCGCGTTGTATGACCGCGGCCTCGCAATCGTGCTGCGCCACCAGCGCACCACGCTTGCCGTCCTGGTCGGTACGATCGCTTTGACGATGACGCTCTATGTCATGATTCCCAAGGGCTTTTTCCCGACGCAGGACACTGGGCTCGTCGCCGGTATTACCGAAGCGAGCCCGGACATCTCGACCGACGGGCTGGCGCAGCGACAACAACGGCTGGTCGATGTGATCCTCCATGATCCGGCTGTTGCCAGTGTCGCCAGCTATATCGGGCCAGGACCGAGCAGTCCCTCTCCCAGCGAAGGGCGCATGTTCATCGCCCTGAAACCCGTCGATCGCCGGGGGCCGCATGGTTCCGGTCCCGAAGTGATCGAACGGCTCGACAAGGCGGTCGCGGGAATTTCGGGCATCCGGCTGTACCTCCAGGCCTCTCAGGACATCACGATCGGTGCACGCGTCTCCAAGAGCCAGTATCAGTTCACGCTGGTCGATGTGGATCCGGCCGAACTTGGGCAGTGGGCCACCCGCGCCACCGATGCGTTCAGGCAGATTCCCGAACTCGACAGCGTGACCAGCGATGCCGGTGCCGGTGGTCCGCAACTGATGGTCCATATCGATCGCGATGCCGCAGCCCGGCTCGGCATTTCCGCTGCCGACATCGACACCAGTCTTTACGACGCCTTCGGCGAACGCCCCGCCGCCAAAGTGTTTACGGCCCTCAACCAGTATGACGTGATCCTTGAAGTGGCGCCGCAGTTTCGCGCCGATCCCGGCGCGCTCGACAGCGTCTATCTCCGCTCGTCCGGCGGCACGGCGGTGTCTCTGTCGCAAGTCGCCACGGTGTCGAACGCCAAGGCACCGCTCGTCATCAACCACCAGGGCGGGTTTCCCTCGACCACCATCAGCTTCAACCTCAAGCCCGGCGCGTCGATCGGCACCGCCGTGGACGCGGTGAACAAGGTGCGGGCGCAATTGCACATGCCGACCACCGTCCAGACCTCGTTTCAGGGCAACGCGGCTGCGTTTCAGACGGCGCTCGCGGGGCAGGGCCTGTTGATCCTGGCCGCCCTGGTAACGATCTATCTGATCCTGGGCATGCTCTACGAAAGCGCGATCCACCCGCTCACCATCCTCTCGACACTGCCGTCGGCGGGATTGGGTGCGCTGCTGACGCTGGAAATGGTTGGCATGCCCCTCGACGTGATCGGGATCATCGGCATCCTGTTGCTCATCGGCATCGTGAAGAAGAACGGGATCATGCTGGTCGATTTCGCCATCGAGCAGGAACGGGCTGGCGCCAGCCCGCTCGACGCCATCCGCGCGGCGTGCCTCACCCGTTTCCGGCCGATCCTCATGACGACGCTGTGTGCAATGCTGGGCGGGGTGCCGCTGATGCTCGGCACCGGCGCCGGGGCCGAGATCCGCCAGCCGCTGGGCTATGCCATCGTCGGCGGGCTTGCCGTCTCGCAAGTGCTCACGCTGTACACCACGCCCGTCGTCTATCTCTATCTGGACCGGTTGCGCAGGCGTTTCACCCGGTCCGGCCCAATCTCGTCCCCGATCCCCGCCTGAACAAAGGATATTCCATGCGTATTCCGTTTCTGATCGCCTCCGGCCTCATCGCCAGTACGGCGCAGGCCGCGCCACTCGTCGCCAATTCCCCGATCCTGACCAGGGCCGGCGCCATCCGCGCCCTGAACGAAGCGGAGACCCGTGCGATCGCCGCCGATGCCCCTTCCGCCATCGCCATCGTCGACGGATCGGGGATGCTGCTCGCGTTTGTTCGCATGGACGCGGTGCGACCGGGCAGCGTTGATCTCGCGATCGGCAAAGCGCGGTCGGCGGCCCTGATGCGACGCCCCACCAGCGAACTGGAAGAGAATGTCGCCAAAGGCCGCACCGCGCTGGCCACTGCCGGCCTGACCGCATTGCGCGGTGGTGTGCCAATCGTGATCAACGGCGCATGCGTGGGTGCGGTTGGCATTGCCGGGCTGAACAAGGATCAGGATGCCACCATCGCCGCGCAAGTGGCGGCCGCGATGGAACATGCATCATGAAATGGTATCGCGCCGTCCCACTTGTCGCCCCGCTGCTTGCCGCCTCGGCGCTTGCCGGCTGCGCGCTTGGCCCTCATCCCGCCGTGCCGCAGGCGCCAATACCGGCAGCCGCGTGGAACGGGCAGGCCGATAGCGCCGCCTGGCCTGCAGCCACCTGGTGGAAGGCTTTCGGCTCAACCGAACTCGACGGTCTGATCGCCGATGCAGAGGCGCACAACGACGATCTCGCCGCGGCACAGGCGCGTTTGCGCGAAGCCGACGCGCAGGCGCGGATTGCCGGCGCGGCGCTGCTGCCGACGCTGTCTGCCGCGCCCCTGGTCGAAGACACGCGCAAGTACAGCCCGACCGGGCAGGTGCGCCAATACGGCACGCTCAGCGGTGTGTTCAGTGCGTCCTATGAGCTCGATATCTGGGGAAAGAACCACGACACCGCCCATGCGGCCAGTCTGGGGGCCGAGGCGGTCGGCTACGACCTTGCTGTCACGCGTGTCGGCGTCGTCACCGGCACGGTTTCCGCCTATCTCAACCTGCTCGCCACGCGTGATCAGATTGTCGCGGCCAAAACCCAGGCTGCCGACGCCCGCAAGATTCTCGACGGGCTGTCGATTCAGCAACACCAGGGCCTGGTGACCGGCGTGCAGGTTGCCCAACAACGCACGCTCGCCAACCAGCTAGCGGCGGCGGTGTCGCCGCTCGAAGCGCAGCGTACGCACTGGATCGATGCGCTCGCACTGCTGACCGGGCGCAATCCCGAGCGCTTCAGCGTCGACGGCGGATCGTTGTCGGACCTGACATTGCCACCGGTCTGCGCCGGCATCCCGTCCGGTCTGCTTGTCCACCGCCCGGACGTGCAGGAGGCCGAACGCAACCTTGCAGCCGCCGATGCCAATATCGCGGTCGCCCGCAAAAGCTTTCTGCCCTCCTTCGGACTGACCGGCAGTGGTGGTGTGGGGAGCGTCGCGCTGAGTTCGGCGCTGGCCGGTCCGGCATCGATCTTCGACATCCAGCTCAATCTCCTCCAGCCGATTTTCGACGGCGGGCGGCTGAAGGGACAACTCCAGCAAGCGAATGGCCGCTACCAGGAACTTGCCGCCGATTATCTCAAGACGATCCATCTCGCCTTCCGCGACGTCGAGGATGCCCTGGCAACCGAACAAGGCGCGCGTGAGCAGGTTGTCCGGCAAGCCGAGGCTGTCGCCAGCGCGCAACAGACGCTGGAATCGACCCGCGCCGGATATGCCGCCGGCACGGTCGACACCCTGGCACCCCTGGCCGCGCAACAGGCGCTGGCGAAGGCGCAGGCCAGCCTGATTGCGGCCAACCTGGCACGCGCCCAGGGGTTGGTAGACCTCTATAAAGCGATGGGTGGTGGATGGTCCTTGCCAAACTGACCGGAATGGCCCGAATAGAGACTATGCGTCTGAGCCGCTTCGACCTCAATCTGCTTGTCGTTTTCGAAGCGCTGATGGAAGAGCGCAGCGTTAGTCGCGCCGCCAGCAGACTGGCGCTCAGCCAACCGGCGGCCAGCCACGCGCTCAGTCGCCTGCGGGCATTGGTGGACGATCCCCTGTTCATCCGCACCGCATCTGGCATGGAACCCACCGCCCGCGCGCACCAGCTTGCGCTGCCAATCCGCCGCGCGCTCGAAGGCTTTGCCACCGCGCTCGAGCCGGAGACGTTTTCGGCCGCGACCGACGAACGTGATTTCCGCCTTGCGCTCAACAATCACGCCGCGCTGGTGCTCGCGACTCCCATCCTGCTCGCTTGCGCAACGCAGGCGCCAGGCATCCGGCTGGATATTCGGCCCAGCGGCAATCTGGCGGTGGATGACCTGCTCGATCGCGGTGAGCTTGACTTCGTCATCATGGCTCGATCGCTTGACCGCCAGCGGTTTGCCTCCTGCATCCTGAACGAGGACGATTACCGGATCGTCATGCGCCGCGACCACCAGCTCGCGGCTGTGCAGACACCGTTGACCCTGCGGGATTTTGCCGGTCTGAGCCGGGTCGATATCTCATCGAGCGGAGAGGACATGGCGTTTGTCGGGCAGGCCCTGGCCAATGCAGGGCTGCCCAACCGGACGGTCGGTGCGGTGCCATATCTCGCATTGCCTGCCTTGCTTCGCGATACCGACCATATCGCAATCGTCCGTCAGCAGATCGCACAAGTTCTTGCTTATTCAGGCGAAATCGTGATCCGCCCGCTGCCCTTGCCCAATCGTTCGGTTGCGAGCGTGCTCAGTTGGCATCAACGGCATTCTGGCCAGGCTGCGCATGTGTGGCTTGCCGAGCTTATCCTGCAGGTGAGCCGACGATCCTCGGGCACCCCGGCCTGACGGATCGGGGCTGGCGAAAAGGGCGCGATGCCGGGACTGGCGCTGCTGAAATCCTTGTGGATTTGCAAGGAGGCAAGGTCCAGGATCATGGCCATTGGGTACCCAGCACCGGGGATTTGGCGGGACATGGAAATCAGACAACTGCGCTATTTCCTGGCGCTGTGCCGCACGTTGAATTTTACGCGTGCGGCCGAAGAAGTGCATATCGCCCAGCCGCCATTCAGTCGCCAGATCAGCAATCTGGAGGATGAACTGGGCGTGCGCCTGATCGATCGGGACGCGCGCCCGATGCGATTGACCGCTTCGGGCGTGTTTTTTCAGGAACGCGCGCAGGAAATTGTTGGCCGGATCGATCGGTTGAAGAGCGACACCGTGCGATTTGGTCGCGGCGGGCGCCAGACCCTGCGGATCGGGTTCGAGGTCTACGCGCTCTACGGCCATCTGCCGCCGGTCATCAAGCATCTGCGCGATCTCAATCCGCAACTCGACATCGATCTGAAAGTGATGTCGTCGGAAGAGCAGATCCTCGGCATCCGCAATGGCGCCGTTGATGTCGGTCTGGGCCGTGAACCGGTGCAGGACGAACAGATCGACCAGATTGTCATTCGCCGTGAACCCTATGTCGTGGCGCTGGCGCGGGACCACCCGCTGGCAAGCGCCGATCGCCTGGGCTTGCGCTTCGCTGACCTCGCCCAGGAAACCATTGTTCGCTATCATGATCCCGCCGTGGGCCGCCGATCCGATCCGATCGTACGGATGATGGAACGGGCAGGTTTTGTGCCGATACGCGAGACCGCGCTGGGGGATGTGTTCGGTGCGCTGGGTCTGGTTGCCGCAGAAGCGGGCGTTTGCATTGTGCCGGCGACGGTGCGGCGCATGCGCAGCGACGATGTCCGGTATGTTCCGCTCAACGAAGAAGGGGCATTTACCGACATTTACCTTGCAACGGCAAAGGACTGGAACTCCCCGATCCTGCAACAGACCAGGGACGAACTCGATCGGCTGGTCGCGGCGCACGAGAAAGCGTGACCGGGCAACACATCCCGGATGGACACGGGGCCGCGTACATCAGGCGATCGGTTGGCTTTTGCGACGTATCTCGCCAATGAACGAGATCAAGGCGCGCAAGCCGGCGGGTTGATAGCGACGGCTTGGATAATAGAGGCAAAGCCCAGCCGACGAGGGTGTGAAGCTGTCCAGCACACGCACAAGCCCGCCATCGCGGATGCTGTCGCGGACCCACCATTCGGCCAGATAGGCCAGGCCTGATCCTGCCAGCACGGCTTCCAGCATCAGGCCGGCATCATCGAGAGTGAGCTGCCCCGGCACATCGAGCGCAAAAGCCCGGCCGTCCTGTTCGAATTCCCAGCGGTACATTTTGCCACTTGGCATCCTGGCTCGGATACAGGTGTGCTGCGCCAGATCCCGCGGCGTTTCGGGCACCGGCTTGCTCGCGAAATAGGCGGGCGATCCGACCACCGCAAATCGTTGCATCGGCTCAAGATGGACGGCGATCATGTCTCCGGGCACAAGATCGCCGGGCCGTATGCCCGCATCAAACCCTTCTGCGACGATATCGATCGGGCGATCCTCCGTCACGAAGTCCACCTGCATTCGCGGATAATTGCGAACAAATTCCAGGATGATCGGTGACAGAATGCGCCGGGCCGCGCCAACCGAACTGTTGATCCGCAACGTGCCGGCGGGTTCGTCCCGATGGCTTTTGACTGTGTCCAATGCATGATTGATTGCGTCCACGGCCGGTTCGACAGCAGCAAGGAACTGGTCTCCTGCGCTTGTGGGAGAGACGCTGCGGGTGGTTCGGTTGAACAGCCGAACGCCCAGTCCGGCCTCGAAACCTGCGATCATCTGGCTAAGCGCTGTCGGGGAAATGCCGAGGTCGGCAGACGCGGCGCGGAAGCTGCGGCGCCTGGCGATTGCGATGGCAGCTTCCAGCTCCACGATGCCTATTTTTCGCATTATCCAAATTCCTGCATCATCTCATGGCGCACTATATAGATTATCATGATCATTTGTCAGTCCTACATGTGGCGCCAACGCAACCACCTGGACAGCGACAGATGCAACAGATCGCCCACATCTATATCGACGGCCGTTTCGTCGCACCGCACGGAACCGAACTGTTCGATTTGCATGATCCGACAACCGGAGACGTTTTCGGGCAGGTCAGGTTGGGGGATGTCCACGATGCGAGGGCGGCCATCGCCGCAGCGAAACGGGCCTTTCCGGCCTGGTCGCGCAGCAGCAAGGCGGATCGCATTGACCTGCTGCGCCGATTGCACCAGGCAATGGACGCCAGGAAAGACGCCCTGCGTGATGCGATCATCCTGGAATATGGCGCCCCGATCGCGCGCGCGACGTGGATGGCAGGTCATGCGGCAAGCAGCTTCCTCGATGCGGCCCACGCCCTGCAAGGTTTCGATCTGACGCAACCGATCGGCACCGCAGAGGTGATCATGGAACCGGTCGGTGTGGTCGGGTTGATCACGCCGTGGAACAGCAATGCGGGCTTCATTTGCAACAAACTCGCCTATGCGCTGGCCGCCGGGTGCACCGCCGTCATAAAGCCCAGCGAGATGAGCGCAGCACAGACACACGTCGTGCTTGAAGCGCTGCATGCAGCGGGCGCGCCCGCGGGCCTCTTCAATATCGTCAACGGCCGAGGGGATGTCGTCGGCGCAGAAATCACCGAAAATCCGGACATTGCGAAAATCTCGTTCACCGGCTCCACGGCGGTTGGCAAAGCGATTGTTCGCGCTGCCGCCGATACGCTGAAGCGTGTGACCCTGGAACTTGGCGGCAAGTCGCCGACGATAATCCTGGATGATGCCGACTTTGCCAAGGCCATGCCCATCGCGCTGGAGGCCGGATTTGCCAACAGCGGGCAGGCCTGCGTGGCCGGTACCCGAATTCTCATCCCGGCGTCGCGCTTTGACGAGGCGATCGCCGCCGTGAGGAATGCGCTGAAAACAATCGTGGCCGGCAACCCGCGCGATCCCGCGACGACCATCGGGCCGATGGTCAGCCAGGCCCAGTATGATCGCGTTCAGCGCTATATCCGGCTGGGCATCGAGGCCGGTGCCACGCTTGTCGCCGGGGGGGAGGGGCACCCCGACGGTCTTGGCGGGTATTTCGTCAAGCCGACCATCTTTGCGAATGTCACCAATGACATGAGGATTTCAAGGGAAGAGATCTTCGGCCCGGTGTTGTGCCTGCTGACCTATGAAGATGAGGCCGAGGCGATTTCGATAGCCAACGATACGCCCTATGGCCTGCAAGCCTATGTCATATCCGCCAGCGTGGATCGGGCTGCTGCGGTGGCGAAACGGATCGAGGCCGGACGTGTTGTCATAAACGGCGCACCGCACGACCCTGCCGCGCCATTCGGCGGGTTCAAGCAATCGGGGATCGGCCGCGACTATGGCGTCTTCGGACTCCAGGCCTACCTTGAGCCAAAGGCCCTGCTGGGCGCGCAGTCGGCGTGAACCCGCACCATGCGCAAGGCATGCGGGTCTACGCCGAACTGAGAGGGGCGGACAGAGCCGCGCAAATGCTGGATCGGGCTCAGGGCGTTGGCGCCGAAGCCGCCATCGCGGATCTTTCACTCGAATTCGTGTTCGGCAAAGTCTGGAGCAGAGACGGCCTGGATCGCAAGCAGCGCAGTCTGGTTACGATCGCCGCGCTGATCGCCCTGCGTCAGACCACCGAGTTGCAAAACCATTTTCGTATTGCGCTGACCAACGGCCTGTCTTTGGCCGAGATCGGGGAAGCCATCGTGCAGACCGCTCCGTACGCGGGCTTTCCGGCCGCCTGGACCGCCGCGCGTGTCCTTGCCGACATGGCACCCGATGGCCTTGTCGCGCCCGACATTGGTGCAGACTGATTGTTCGCGGTCGGCGCCTGCGCGATTACCCCGATCGGGCCGCAGTCCGCAATGCCGCCTCCGCGCTCGCTTCGATAACCCGAAGCTCTTCGAGACTGTCGGCGAGATTTCGTCGCGCGAGCGAAGCCACCAGTGCGGCTTGGGCATCACGTGTCAGCCCTTCGAAAAAGTCAGCCATGTTGTTGCTGACCAGGCAACGGTGGGGAACATTGTGCCTGGCTGCCCATAGCGGATCTTCGCCCATGACGGCGAGGTAGACCGCGTCGAGCGATATCTCGCATGCAGGCCGTGCCAGCCTGACTCCGCCTTCACGCCCCTTGGTGCCCGTGACAAGTCCTGCCTTTGCCAGTTGCGGCAGCAGACGGCGCACGAGGCTCGCGTTGGTACCGGCCCCTTCGGCAAGCTGCGCCGAACTGAGCACAAGATCGCCCTCACGCTGGGCCAGGGCCAGGCTCAGCATCATCTGCAGGGTGGTCGGGAACCGCAAATCAATCATCTGTCATCTCCATCGCCATAATGTATCGATGATGGTTGCATTTTTCCAGCCATCGTTTAATGTGCGAATCATTGATACATTAAAGGAGCCGTCGATGTCAGATGAAGCAGCCGTAAGCCAGGTGCTGGCACGTTATGTCCGCGCGACCGACCGGCGGGACGCAGAGGCGATGAGTGCCTTGTTTGTCGAGCAGGGCACGGTCGAAATGGCCTGGTTCAACAGCGGTGATCCGCAGCCACTGGGGCGGTTGGTCGGTCGCGAGCAAATTGCCTGGGCAGTCGCCAACATGATGGCGCCACATCCGGCGCGAGGGTTCAGCCATCACACAACGATGGATCATATCGTCACGATCGATGGTGACGAAGCCGTGATCGACGCCCAGTTCATTGTCTACAACACACTCGGCGCGGATCGCCCCGCGGCAGGTTGGCCAGCGCAGGCGCGCGGCGCCCAGGGAACCGTGACCCCGATCGAGGCAGGGTACTACCGGTCAAGGCTGATCCGGGTCGATGGCGTCTGGCGCATTGTCGAACACCGCATCGATCTCGATTTGCCGGTTGCAGGGGCCGACTGATGCGGGCGATGGTCTACAGCCGCTATGGCGGCCCGCAAGTGCTTGAACCGCGCACATTGCCGATGCCCAGGGTCGGCCAGAACAGCGTGCTGGTGCGGATCCGGGCGGCCGCGCTGAACCCGGCCGATCTCGCGCTGCAGGCGGGTCACGGCGATACGATCATGGATGCCTGGTTTCCGGTCACCCCCGGCTGGGACATGGCGGGGGTGGTCGAAACGGTTGGCGACGGGGTGCAGGAGTTTGCCCCGGGCGATGCAGTGCTCGGTTATGTCCGGCAGGAAATCCTTCATCACGGGACTTATGCCGAATTCATGGCGGTGCCTGTCGAGGCCTTGGTGCGCAAGCCCGCCACGCTGCCCTGGACCGCCGCCGCGGCCTTGCCGCTGGCCGGCCTGACGGCGCATCGCGCAGTGGTTTTTGCGCTCGGCATCGGCGCCGGTGATACCGTGCTGGTGCATGGCGCATCCGGTGGTGTCGGTGCGCTTGCCGCGCAGTTGGCAAAGCTGCGCGGTGCGACAGTGTTCGGCACGGCTTCGCACGCCAAACATGGCTTCCTCCGCTCGCTTGGCATCACGCCGCTCGCCTATGGTTCCGGCCTTGCCGAAGCCTTGGCCGGATTGGCGCCTGGCGGTGTCGATGTCGGATTGGATTGCGCGGGCAAGGACGCTCTTGCCACGGCCGCCAGCGCCATGAAGCCAACGGCAAGGCTGGCCTCGATCGCGGCTTATGGCGGGACAGTCCGCATGGTCTATGCCCGTCAGGATACGCGCATTCTCCAGGAACTTGCAGACCTTGCCGCGCAGGGCGCCTTGCAGGTTCCGGTCGCGGCAACCTTCCCGCTCGAAGAGGCGGTTGCGGCGCAACACCTTCTTGCGAGCGGTGCGCATGCGCCGGGTAAGATCGTCCTGCTGC
>NZ_KQ954253.1:0-110132 GCF_001519065.1 Novosphingobium sp. FSW06-99 | reverse complement strand
CTTGAGCCGAAGGCCACCGCAGGTAAATATAGCCGATATTCCTTCACCTCGCCTCCTCGCACTGGCGGCTTTGGCCTCCAGCCGTGGCGCTGCGGAATTTGTCCACGCCGCCTAGACTCCATTCCAACCAGGACTCGCCGGCACCAATGCGCCAATCGCACCCAAGGTTGTGCACTCGTATCCAAGGGCCCCGTTCACGGGTATGGTAATGCGGAGTTGCAAACAGCGGTTGGCGCAAAAGCCGGTTGTCGTTCGTCTTGAGACCAAAAGGCACGGTCGGCCAATCGAACCAAACCGATACCGGCAACGACAGTCTCTCCCGGACTGGCCGAACAAACCACGCGCGAGATAGCACAATGACCGATGCACGCCCCCCTTTCCCGCCGTTCGATGCCGCCAGCGCCGCGCAAAAGGCGCGCGGCGCCGAAGACGGCTGGAATTCGCGCGATCCAGGTCGCGTATCGTTGGCATACAGCGTCGACAGCCGCTGGCGCAATCGCGCGACGTTCCTTGAAGGACGCGATCAGATTGTCGCGTTCCTCGCCGAAAAATGGCGCAGGGAACAGGAGTACCGGCTGATCAAGGAAGTCTGGGCATTTTCCGGCAACCGCATCGCCGTGCGGTTTGCCTACGAATGGCATGATGAGGCCGGATCGTGGTTTCGGTCCTATGGCAATGAAAACTGGCAATTCGACGAGAACGGTTTGATGACCCATCGCCACGCGTCAATCAATGACCTGCCGATCGATGCCGCCGAGCGTCTGTTCCATTGGCCGCTTGGCCGCAGGCCCGACGACCATCCCGGTCTCAGCGACCTCGGGCTCTGACGGCGAAGGGGTGGAGGTGGTCTTCTGCCATGCTTCGCTTGCCACAAAGCGCATCGACGCCATCGAGGGGGATGGCGGTCCTCGCGGGGTCAGGCCTGCTTTGGTCCGATGCTGGCCCCGAGGGGCGCGGAAAGCCGATGCCACGGCGCTGATACCTTCAGAGCCAGTCTATCCGGTGCCTTTGAAGCCACAGCCCGGCCCATGGACAGGGCCGCCACCGGTCAATTCCCGGAGCCCCACCGAGCCGATCGTGAAGTATGAATTTCCTTCAAATCCAACAACCAATAGATGGAATTGATCATGAACACGGAATTGGCATGCCTTGCCGCAAGCGGTGCACTTTGCCTGGCCTTGCCGCTTATCTACCTTCCGCTTTACCAGAAACAGGTCGGCACCGCTGGCTTGTCGAGCAATCGCGACGCGGTCGCTGAGCCCACCGGTGCGGCCGGTCGCGGCCTCAGGGCCCATCGCAACCTGGTTGAAAACCTCGTGCCGTTCGCAATCGCGGTGCTGGTTGCGCACGCTGTCGGTATCTCGAACGGCATGACCGCAGCAGGTGCCCTGGTCTTCTTCGTGGCAAGACTGGTTCATGCAGTCTCTTACTTGCTTGGAATAATCGGAATTCGCACGCTTGCCTATCTGGGCGGGCTCGTCGGTACGGCCTTGATCCTGTATCAACTCGTCTGATCGGTATTCCGTTGGCGATCGGCGGGCAAAGCAGCGCTTCCAACCCGCTGCTGTGCAAGTCAGGGCTTCATGGTTTCCCGCTGTTGCCTGATCCACATCGGTCGCGTGCCACCGCGATCGATGTCCAGGCCATCCCTTTGGGAAGTGCAGGTGGCTTTTCGACTCTGACTTCGACATAGCGATTGCGCGGTTCGCGCAGGCACGCCTGTGCCACGCGTGCCGCAAAGGTCTCGATCAAATCGCAGTGGCTGCGTGCAACCCGTTCGATGATCGACGCGATCTCGGCATAGTCGAAGGTGGCGGCCAACGTGTCCGCCTGCGGTGGATCGGTCTCGATCGCCACATCGACAACCAGACGCTGAACGCGCCCGTGCTCATGGTCATGCACACCGATAGCGGCGTCGACTTCATAGCGATTTACCCCAATGTGGCAGATCGACATGCGGCGCTGATGGCCTGGTGATGATTTGTGCGCCAGCGCTCGTCGCTGTTCCATGTCAAACCGGCGACTGTTGCTTTGCCGCCTTGACCGTGTTCAGCAGTAGGCAGGCTATTGTCATCGGGCCGACACCGCCGGGAACCGGGGTGATTGCCCCGGCATGATGAACCTGTTCAAACGCGACATCGCCAAGGATCGCGACCGTTCCATCGTCATGAACCTGCCGGTTGATGCCGACGTCGATCACGATGGCCCCGGGTTTGACCCAGTCGCCACGAACCAGACCGGGCGATCCGGCCGCCACCACTAGAATATCGGCGGTCCGGGCAATGTCCGGCAGGCCGCGTGTATGGATATGCGTAACGGTGACAGTGCATTCGCGTTCCAGCAGCAGGAGCGCAACCGGTTTGCCCACGATATTGGATTTGCCGATAACGACAGCCTGCAGCCCTTTGAAATCGGCAACCACGCTTTCCAGCAGCATCATGCAGCCCATTGGCGTGCAGGGCAGCAAGCCGCCCGTCCCGCTTGAAAGACGGCCGACATTGACCGGGTGAAAGCCATCGACATCTTTCGCGGGATCGATTGCGTCTAGAACTTTGTGACTGTCGATCTGTGCGGGCAACGGCAGTTGTACCAGAATGCCGTGCACCTGGGGATCGGCATTCAGGTCGGCAATGATGTCGAGCAGCACGCGTTCGGTGCATGTCGCGTCAAACCGGTGCTCGATCGAGCGGATGCCGACTTTTGCGCACTGCGCGATCTTGCGTCTGACATATATTGCACTGGCCGGGTCGGACCCGACGAGAACGACCGCCAGCGTCGGAGCAAAACCCTGGCGCGCGCTGAAGTGTGCGACCTCGGCTTCAAGCGAGGCGACCAGAGTGGCCGCCATCGCCGCGCCTGACATGATATCGGCCACAAACTCAGTCCCTGAACACGATAGTCTTGCCTGCATTGACCAGGATGCGGTCCTGAAGGTGGTAGAGCACTGCCCGCGCCAGTACGCGCTGTTCGATGTTGCGACCTTTGCGCACAAGATCATCGGGCGTGTCGGCATGGGTGATCGCTTCGACATCCTGCACGATGATTGGCCCTTCATCGAGATCGGCGGTCACGTAATGGGCCGTCGCGCCGATCATCTTGACACCGCGCGCATGCGCCTGGTGGTACGGTTTGGCGCCCTTGAATCCCGGCAGGAAACTGTGGTGGATATTGATGCAGCGCCCGCTCAGAAAACGGGCAAGATCGTCCGACAGAATCTGCATATAGCGTGCAAGCACGACGAGTTCGGCGCCTGTTTCGTTTACGATCTGTTTGATCCTGGCTTCCTGATGCGGCTTGGTGTCCCTGGTGATCGGCAGGTGGTGGAAGGGGATGTCGCCGATCAGCGAGATGTTCAGCGCGTCGCTGGGATGGTTGGATACGATGCCCACCACCTCCATATCAAGTTCGCCAATACGCGAACGATAGAGCAGATCGCCCAGGCAGTGGTCGAATTTCGAAACCAGGATCAGCACTTTCCGCCGCTGGTACAGCGGTCGGATCGACCATTCGATGCCCAGTTCGCGCGCGCTTGCATCAAAATCCCGGGCAAAGCCTTGCGCTTGTTCGCGGGTCAGATCGACAACCGTCCGCATGAAGAAATACCCGGTTTCGGGGTCATCGAACTGCTGCGCTTCGCGAATGTTCCCGCCAGCCGCGAACAAGGTGCCGCTGACTTTGGCAACCAGGCCGGGTTGATCGTGGCAGGACAACGTCAGGACATGGCTTTCAGACACGGAATTCGGCTCCACTTGTGCTTGGCTGAACGCCTGTTTTTGCGGCGTTGGTCTGGTGGTGTGGATCATCGGGTGGCGCCACGTGCGGTCTGCGCGAACTCTGCGACCCACTGGGCGGTACGGGTAAGGCCGCCGAACGGATAGAAGTGAAGCGCAACATCACCATGCAGGTCGGGCTGAAGGCCGTTCGCCAGTGCGTTGACAAAGCGATCGGGCCCCGCCGTGCCAAGCAGCCTGGTCACCGAAATCCCGTATTTCTTGAGCACGCTGGCCGATGCCCCCACGCCACAGCGGGTGGCAAACCGCAGCAGCGTCTTGATCGAGGTCGGGCCGGGCACGCCGACGCGAACCTGGCCATGCACCCCGTCCGCGCGGATCTGCGCCAACCAGTGCAGCACCGGTTGCGGGTCAAAGCCGAACTGGGTCATGATCGCATAGTCGATCGATTGGGCATGCAGTTCGGCCTGCTTGTCGAGCATCGCCTTGCGCAGCTTGTCATGGCCGATTTCGGGATGGCCCTCGGGGTAGCCCGAAATGCCGACATGACCGATCCCGTACCGGGCCAGCAGTCCGCTGCGGATCACCGCCAGTGCGTCCTCGAACGGGCCGAGCGGAGTGGGCGGATCGCCCGCGACGACAAACACTTCGTTGACCTGTGCCTGTGCGATCAGGGCTTCGAGATAGGCTTCGAGTTCGGCGGAACTGCCAAGGCGCCTTGCCGAGATGTGCGGCACTGGAACGAAGCCCAGCCGACGCACCATCGCCGCTGCCGCGATGCGCGCGTCCGGTTCTTCGCCCGGCAGAAAAGTGACCGAGATGCGTGTACCAGGCGCGATGAGCGGGGCCGCTTCCGCAAGGCTGGCGGTATCCTTCGCGGTCATCTCGAGCGAGTACTGGTCGGCCAGCCGACGGGTGGGCAAGATCGCGTTCAGGGCGGTTGCGGTGGCAGTCGTCATCGGCATCGTCCAATCTGTGCGGCAGGCACGCGCCCGCCCTGCCGGCCGTCGTGTCGAACCGCCGGGGTTGAAGGTCATCGAGGGGGAAGGCGCCGCAGCCGCGCGGCGCCTTCATCTCAGGGGCGTGGCCTCATGCCGGCACGGCGTGGCCGATCGCCTCGCGATACGCGCCCATCGCGGTGGCGTTGTACGGTGCTGGCGCGACAGTGGCGCGGATGGGCATCTGGACGTGGCGTTCGACCACGGGCTTTGATGATCCGCCGTCTTCCTCGCCCCAAATGAGCGTGACTTCAGTGCCCAGCGCTGCGTGCGCGTCGTCCACCATCGCCAGCGAAACCCATTCGGCAAGGTTCGCATTATAGCCGGAATAGGTCGACAGCCCGACCATATCGCCCTTTGCATCGAGCACCTTGTCGTAGGGCAGGGTCGCATAGTTCGAGGCCGGCCATTCCAGATATTTGCCCCGCTTGTCCCGGTTGAACTGCGACGCGAGCACCGCGATGACATCCTCGTTTTTCCACACGAGGGTCACCTTCTTGCGGTGCGGCTGCCCGGAAAGGCGCTCGAGCGCATCGCGACCGATGAAGTCATGATCGAACTTGACGAAATTGCCATAGCCGATGTCCCAGGGCGTTAGGTAATAATCCTCGATGCGGGACGAGACAAAGCTGCCGCCGAGCGAAGCCATCGCCTCAAAGCCCTTCGCCGGAAGGTATTCGCGATAGGGCTTCATTGCCTCGCCCGAGTAGATCGCCGGCATGGGTGAGGGGATCCAGCCGTTTTCCAGCATGCTGGTGGCATAGGCCCGTCCGCCGGCAGCCTTCAGGCCCAGATCCTTGCCGGCCTCCATCAGCGCCGCGTGGACTTCCGGGCCGAATTCGGCAGGCCCCCAGAGCTCCAGCCCCGGCTCACCCGACATGCCGTGCTTGAGCGCGCGGACAGGGTGACCGGCAATGGTAATCTCGCCCATGTGGAAGAATTTGATCAACGGCAGGGGGCCACCATGCACACGCTCGAGGATTTCGGCGGCGTTTGGCCCCTGGACCTGATAGCGAAAGGTCAGGCGACGACCGTTGTTTTCGACATTGCGAACATCTTTGAGCGTCGTCACGTCATATTTGCCGGTCTTGGCGTGAAATTCGACCCAGTTCTGTACCGTCGGGCGGCCGATCAGCAGGACCTTGTTTTCGGCAAGGTAGAAACAGATGCAATCGCCGATCATCTGCCCGTCATAATTGCAGGCGACATATTGCTTTGCGCGATTGGGTACAAAATTCTTGAAGCTGTTAACACCAATGTCCGACAACAGCCGAAGCGCATCGGGGCCTTCGACATAGAGATCTGTCATGTGGTGCGATTGGTCGAACAGAACGGCGGTTTCGCGCCAGGAGTGCTGTTCGTCGCGCCAGTTGGTGAATTCTCCGGGCAAGGGGAAGACGTAGGCTCCGATTTGGGATTGCCGCATCATTTCCAACGGATCGCCGCCTGCTGCAACGATCTTGTCTTCCAGGCTCCGCACGCTCATTCGACTCTCCTGTTACCCAAATTTTTTCTGATCTCGTCCAGCGCGGCGATCGTCGCGGTGTGGGGACAATCCGATGGCTTTGGGCCGCGACTGCTTCCAGAATGTCGCTGTCAAAACTCACCAGGATCTGCGTATGTCCTCATCCTGCTCACTCTCGTGGGGCGTTCGGCCAACGGCATCGATCATGCATCGCAGGGATAGACCGGGGGTGACCCGCGCTCCACAAAGCTTTGGGAATAGTGACTATCAGGGGTTATATAATTCAGAGCCCTTGGGGATGCGCCCAAAGGCTCAATAAGACGCAAGGCTGACAACAAGATCGGCTGCCGGGAGGCGAAAGGAAATAGCGTGGAGTTGCGTCGTCTCGATCTGAATCTGTTGTTCGTGCTGGATGCTTTGCTGGACGAGCCGACGATCACCCGTGCTGCGCAACGGCTGCAACTGAGCCAGCCAACTGTCAGCGCCTCTCTGGCGAAGCTTCGCGATGTGTTCAGTGACGAATTGTTCGTTCGATCGCATGGAACCATGAATGCGACGCCGCTGGCAATGTCGCTGCGCGAGCCTGTCAGCAACGTGTTGCGGTTGATCCGGCATGATATCCTGGCGCGATCGGGGTTCGATGCGGCAACCAGCCGCGATACCTTTACGATCGGTTTGTCCGATATCGGCGAACTCGAATTCCTGCCAAGCCTTATGCAACGCTTTGCCGAACTTGCCCCTTACGCACGCGTGAAAGCGGTCTCGTGCAATCCGGAGATCCTGGCCGACGCGATGGATGCGGGTGAAATCGACCTCGCAGTGGGGTATTTTCCCGATCTGACGACATCGGGGTTCAAGCAGCAGGTGCTGTTCGCACACGAAACCAGCGTGGTCGTTCGTGCCGGTCATCCACAATTCGCCGACGGGATCACGCTCGACCAATATCGCGGCGCCCGGCACATCGCGGTCGAGCAGCAGAGCCGCCATCACGACATTGTCGAATCAGCGCTCGCCCGGCAGGAGATCGAACGCAATGTTGTGCTGACCGTTTCTCATTATGTGAATGTTCCCGCACTGGTCGCCCAGTCGGACTTTGTTGCAACCATCGCCAAGCCGCTGGCCCGGCGTTTTGCCGAACACTACCCGCTGTGCCTGTTGCCGGTGCCGTTTGACATTCCGCCGCGGCAGATCAAACAGCTTTGGCATCGCCGTTTTGACAACGGCGAACGGCTGGTGTGGTTGCGGTCTCTGGTTGCATCGATGAGCCAGAACCGCCCGAATTTGTAAGAGTCTGACCCGAAACGCGCGAAAGAGCGCATTTCGAAGTCGACCCCGGCCGCTCGCCCCACCCGACCATCGTGCTTATGGGTGGACAGGTTGGGGGTCGGGCCGTTCCCAATTAAGACACTGAGAGTCTGTTTCGAAACAGCGCCTCGTGTAATCAGGCGCGCGCGCCGCTGGCCAGCAGCTTTGCAATGCCTTGCCGCAGCCAGCGGTGTCCGGGGTCGTGCTGGCACCGTTCGTGCCAGTATTGCTTGACCTGGAAACGCGGCAGATCGATTGGCGGAGGCATCGTCACGAGGTTCAATTGGACCTTGAACAATTCCGCGACGCGGCGCGGCACGGTGAGGACGTGATCACTGTCTCCAATCAGCATTGGGGCGAGCGAAAAGCTGTAGGACATCAGGCGGACATTGCCCGGCGGAACGATGGCCAGGATCTTTTCCTCCACCTGTTGGTGGACATGGCCTGCGTTGCGTGCGCTGATGACCACATGGCGCGCCTGCTGAAACCGCTCGATCGAGGTGGGGGTGGCCACCAGGGGATGCCCCTGGCGCATCGTGCAGACATATTCGTCGTCATAGAGTGTCTGTTCGATAATGCCTGCGGACAGGCCTGGAAAACCACCGACCGCCACGTCGATCTCGCCGGTTTCAAGGCCTTCGGGCAGGCTGTCCCGCCCGAGCGGGACGCCCGTAAACCGTGCCGACGGGGCCGTGTGCTCGGCCCAGGTGTCAAGGGCTGGCAGCACCGTCAATTGGCCAAAATCCGATGCCGCGATGGTAAAGTTGCGTTGGGTCGTCGATGGTTCGAAGGCGCGTTCCCCGATCAGGCGGTCGCGATAGATCTGCAGAATGTCGCGGACCGATCCAACCATCGCGTCTGCGG
This sequence comes from Novosphingobium sp. FSW06-99, assembly GCF_001519065.1. Lineage (GTDB taxonomy): Bacteria > Pseudomonadota > Alphaproteobacteria > Sphingomonadales > Sphingomonadaceae > Novosphingobium. Next base: position 101,769 of record NZ_KQ954253.1, on the reverse strand, counting down.
CTGTGGTTGGTTCCATCCCCGAGGAGGTGCGCACGAACAGCGGATCGCCAAAGTGCGCGCGCAGCTTGGCGAGCCAGCGGCTCACGGTTGGCTGGGGGATATCCAGGGCGCGGCTGGCCTCGATGACGCTGCGGAATCGGTAGACGGCATCGAACACCTGAAGCTCGGCCAGGCTTATGTCGGCCAATTTGATCAAGGGTGCCTCCTGCCCGGTCGACGTATGGACCGCAAGCAAGCGTAATCCGGAATTCGAATTGAGGCCATCTGTTTTGCGGTGTGGCATTCGCAGAAACTCTGGGCAAATCTCGAATCTGGCGGCGCTACGGGCGTCAAGTCATCGCCAAAATGAATTGGAGAGGCCAGTTGGGACTGCAGATTGAAAACCGCACCATTGTCGTCGGCGGCGGGCCGGTCGGACTGATCACCGCGCTTGCCCTTGTCCGCAAAGGTGTGCCGGTGCTCGTGCTTGAAGCCGAAACAAAGCCCATTCAGGATCCGCGCGGCGCGGCGTTCCATCCGCCGACGCTGGAAGTGCTTGAAGGGCTCGGCGTGCTGGATGACCTTATGGCGATCGGCCTCAAAATTCCGGTCTGGCAGATCCGCAATCGCGATGGTGGCATAATTGCCGAATTCGATCTGGGCATACTCAAGGATCATACCGCCTATCCGTACCGCTTTCACCTGGGTCAGCAGAAAGTCGTGCCGATCCTGCTGGCGGCGCTTGCGCGTGAACCCTTGGCGCAAGTGCGGTTCGGCGTGCGGGTTACCGGATATGCAGAGCATCAGGACGGCGTCGTGGTGACGTGCGAGGACGATGCCGGCGCCGCCGGGGAATTCAGCGGACGCTGGCTGGTCGGCGCCGATGGCGCGAGGAGCGCCGTTCGCAAGGCGGCGGAGATCGAATTCGAGGGCTTCACCTGGCCCGAGCGCTTCGTCGTGACCAATCTGGCCGATGATCTGGGGGCATACGGATTTGCGTTCACCAATTACGTGACCGATCCCGATCGCTGGGCGGTGGTCCTTCGCCTTGAGGACGAACAGGGTGCGCCCAACTGGCGCGTGACCTATCCCACGGATCCGGGCCTGACCGACGAACAAGTGCTCGATCCGGCCAGCGTTCAGGAACGGCTCGTGGATGTCATTTCGGGTGCCGAAACGCTGCACGTTCGCTATTGCGGGATCTACCGCGTGCACCAGCGCGTTGCGGCACAGTTCCGCAAAGGGCGGGTGATGCTGGTCGGCGATGCCGCGCATATCAACAATCCGCTGGGTGGTTTTGGTCTGAACAGCGGCGTTCAGGATGCTGCCAATCTTGCCGAGAAACTGGCGGAAGTCTGGCATGGCCGTGCCGATGACGGCCTGCTTGACCGCTATGATCGCCAGCGCCGTACCAGCAATATCGAATTCGTGCAGAAGGCCAGCATCCGCAACAAGAAAATGGTCGAAGAGCGCGATCCCGAGGTCCGGCAAAAATCCCAGGCGGAACTCGGTGCCATTGCGCGCGATCCGGTTCGGGCCTTGGGCCACTTGCTCGAATCCTCGATGATCAATTCGGCGCGGTCGGTGGCGGCGATCGAATAGCCGTTGCTGGCGGGCAGACGGACGGGCCGTCGCAGTTTGTCTGGCGTTTCGCGGGGAAATCAGGAATGACCGTGAAAGGGCTGTCTCTGTCGTTTTTGCACCTCACCGTGTTCGAGGCGATCATGCGTCTCAAAAGTGTGACGCAGGCCGGTGAGGCGCTGGACATGCCGCAGCCGACGATAAGTCGACACCTGCAACATCTTAGACGGCATTTCGACAATCCGCTGTTTGTGCGCACGCGCCACGGTCTGGAGCCAACGTCGGTTGCGCTGTCTGCCGCTTCGGGTGTTTCGGCGACTCTTGAAATTTATCGCACCCGGCTGGTTGCCAACCCGACTTTCGATCCCGCGGAATCGCGGCGGAATTTCCTCATCGCCGCGTCGGATGTCGGTCATTTGCTGACGATGCCGCGGCTGGAACAATGGGCGGCGCGGACTGCACCCAAAGTGCGGTTCACCGCCGTCTCGCTAGGGGGCAACCGGCTTGTTGCGCAGCTTGAAGCCGGTGAGGTGGATATTGCGATCGGCAGCTTTCCCACGCTCTTCACGGGGATTCGCGAGCAGGCCCTGTTTACCGAAAGCTATGTCTGTGTCGTGCCGCATGCCCTTATCGCGGACGGCGAACTCACGCTCGACGCGTACAAGCGCGCGCAGCATATCCTCGTTGACGGACGTAGATTGGGACACATCCACGAAGTCGTCGAAAAGACGATCCTCGGGATCATCGGCGAGAGCCAGGTTCGTGTCGTATCGGAAAATTTCCTGTTGAGTGCGCACATTGCCGAACGCGCGGACCTTATCCTGACCGTGCCGTCGCGGGTTGCCAGCATCGTCAATGCCGATGCGGCGCGGACCGTCAAGCCCCCCGTCCAACTGCCCGGTTTCACGGTAAAGCAATATTGGCACGAGCGGTATGACCGCGAGCCCGGAAATATCTGGCTTCGTTCGACGATCGCCCGTCTGCGCCAGATCGAAGGCTGAACCAGCCACTTGGAGGAAACATGGTGCTCAAGCTCTATTACAACCCGGGTTCATGCTCGTTGGCGGCCCATGCGGCGCTGCTTGAAGCTGGACTGGCTTTCGAGATTGAAAAAATAGACCTCGCCAGTGCAGCGAATGAAAGCGAGGCCTATCTTGCCAAAAATCGTTGGGGCCGCGTGCCGGCCTTGGTGATCGACGACCAGATCCTGACCGAGAATATCGCCATCTTGAGCTTTGTTGCGGATCTGGCGCCCGAACGCGGGTTGCTGCCACCGCCGGGCAGCTTTGCGCGGATCAGGGCGCTCGAATGGATGGCGCTGTTGTCCAGCACCGTTCACGTCGCATTTCGGCCCCTGTTCCGGCCCGGACGGCTGGCGTCCAGCGCGGCCGGGCAGGCGGATGTCGCGGCAATCGGGCTCACTTCACTGAACCGGACGCTGGGACTGCTCGACGCCCGGATCGGCCGGGGGCCTTACGCTTTGGGTGAAACCTTCAGCCTGGTCGATGTCTACCTGTTTGTGTTTCTGCTGTGGATGCGACGGCCGATGCTCGCCGGGAAACTCGACGCGAGGCCCAATCTCGACGCGATGCTGGCGCGCCTGGCGGAGCGCCCCGCGATCTCCAGCGCGATGGCGGCCGAGGGTTTGTCCATCACCATCGCCCAAGGTTGAATGCCTCGGGCATCATCCGGATTCCGAATACTCAATATTCGCCTTGTTGGATCGTCAAAATCTCTGCCGATGATAGATTGAAGGCCACTTGTTGAAAAATAGTCAGTTTGCATACGTCAAGCGGTATCCAGACATTTTTCGCCATTGCCGTCAATTTATCCATTCGATTTATACGAATAGGGAGAGATAAAATGAGCCATAAGCGCATTACCGGCCTTCATCACATCACGCTTTGTACAGGTACCGCACAAGGTGATATCGATTTTTTCGTGAAAGTGATGGGACAACGCTTCGTGAAGCGAACGCTGTTCTATGACGGCAGCATCCCGATCTATCATCTCTATTTTGCAGACCAGCTTGGAACGCCGGGAACCGTGATGACGACGTTCCCGACCCGGCGTACCGGCATAAAGGGTCGCCGGGGCGCGAACCAGTTTACCACCGTTTCCTATTCGATCCCCAAAGGTTCGGTCGGATGGTGGGTCAGGCATCTGGCGGCCCATGGCATCGCGACCACCGAGCCGCGCGAGCGATTTGGCCAGGCTTTTGTCGGTTTCGAACATCCCGATTGCGGTATCGCTTTCGAGGTGGTCGAGGATGGCCGTGACACGCGGGTGCCGTGGGTTTCGGACTATGTCCCGGCCGAGCATGCCGTGCGCGGCTTTCACAGTTGGACCGCCTCGGTCAACGAGATCGAGGACATGGACTGGTTCATGAACAACGCCTGGAATTTCGAGAAGATCGGCCAGGAAGGCGACATGTACCGCTATGCGGTACAAGGCGATGACGGCGCGGGAAAGCTGATCGACATTCTCCATGAGCCAGGCAAGCGCCAGGGTAGCTGGACCATCTCCGAAGGCATCATTCACCACGGGGCTTTTGCGGTGCCCGATATGGATGTGCAGGCCGAGCTCAAATTCGAGACCGAAGGCATGGGGTTCACCGATTTTTCCGATCGCAAAAATCGTGGTTATTTCGAATCGATCTATGTCCGCACGCCTGGCGGGGTGATGTTCGAGGCGACGCACAGCCTCGGTTTCACGCATGACGAACCGGAAGCCACGCTAGGCACCGACCTCAAGGTTTCTCCGCAGTTCGACGACAGGAAGGACCTCATTCAGCAGGCGATGGAAGACGACCCGATCGCGGTCTGATCGTCCGATGCGGGGCGTCGGCATCGGCGCCCCCTTCGACCGACAGCCGATCGACAAGCGGCCAATGAGGATCCCCTGACATGCATTTTCTGTACGCGCCACATCCCTATCGGATCATCTTTGGCGCAGGTTCGATCGCGAAAATCGCCGAAGAAGCAGGCAAAGTTGGCGCGCGGGCGCTGGTCCTTACCACGCCCGAACAGCGCGGCGAGGGGGAACGGCTGCTGGCGGCACTCGGGGCGGGGGCCGCCGGTCTGTTTGACAGGGCCGTCATGCATGTCCCGGTGGCGACCGCAGAGGCGGCGGCTGCGTTCGCCAGCCAATGCGATGCGGACTGTACCGTCGCAATCGGGGGCGGCTCGACGATCGGGCTCGCCAAGGCCCTGTCGTTGCGCAACGGGCTGCCGTCCGTGGTTATCCCGACGACCTATGCAGGATCGGAAGTTACCCCGATCTGGGGGCTGACCGAGGACGGCATCAAGACGACCGGCCGTGACAATCGTGTGCTGCCGCGCACCGTTATCTATGATCCCGATCTTACGCTTTCGCTGCCTCCGGCGCTGTCGGTGGCAAGCGGGCTCAACGCGATCGCGCATTGCGTGGAGGCTCTCTATGCATTTGACGGCAATCCGATCATCTCGCTGATGGCGGAAGAAGGGATCCGGGTGCTTGCCCGAAGCCTGCCGATCATCAAGTCGACACCCGACGATGCAGCCGCCCGATCCGATGCGCTCTATGGCTCTTGGCTGGCCGGAACCGTGCTCGGTGCGGCCAGCATCGCACTCCATCACAAGCTTTGTCACACCCTTGGCGGCACGTTCGACATGCCGCACGCGCAAACCCATACCGCTGTGTTGCCGCACGCAATCGCCTATAACGCGCCGGCTGCGCCTGAAGCGATGGAGCGTGCCCGTCGGGCGCTTGGCGGTGCCGATCCTGCCACCGCCATTTTCACCCTTGCCAAGGGGCTTGGTGCGGAAATGGCGCTGGCAAACCTCGGGCTGCCATTTGAAGGCATCGCCAGGGCGGCGGAGCTGGCGACCCGCAATCCCTACCCAAACCCCCGGCCGATCACTGTCGACGGCATCAAGCACCTTTTGCAACGCGCCTATGCGGGGCTGCCGCCACTGTCGCTTGTCGAAGCGGTTGCCGCTGCACCATCCTGAGTGCCCTGGCGCGTTCGCGGACTATCGCTCGTTTGGCAAAAAACCCTCCGCAGGCCGCGGAAAACACCCGATGGAGCAAATCTATGGAACCGAAAATCGCACAAAAGGCACCTGTTCCCGTCGCCCTTGAAGCGGGCAAGACGATCTACTGGTGTGCCTGTGGCCAAAGCGCCAATCAGCCATTTTGCGACGGCAGCCATGCGGGTTCGACTTTCGGCCCGAAGCCCTACACGCCGACGGTCAGCGCAACCGCCTATCTCTGCGCGTGCAAGCACAGCAAGAACGCGCCGCTTTGCGATGGGTCGCACCAGGCCCTATAACGGGTTTTCTGGCTGTTTGGCCATGCGCGACAAGGAAGGAACCGGTTTTGGGCGTGATGATTGAGGGCCAGTGGCACGATCGCTGGTACGATACCACGGCGTCCGGTGGCCGTTTTGTCCGGTCCGAAAGTCAATTCCGCAACTGGGTGACACCAGACGGGGAGGCGGGCCCGACCGGTGTCGGCGGCTTCAGGGCAGAACCTGGCCGCTATCACCTATATGTTTCGCTGGCCTGTCCCTGGGCGCACCGAACGCTGATTTTTCGCGCGCTGAAAGGCCTGACCGAGATCATCCCAGTTTCGGTCGTGCATTGGTACATGGGGTCGGAAGGCTGGACATTCGAAGACGGCCCCGGCGTCGTGGCCGATCCCGTCAACGGTGCCCGACGCCTGCACCAGATCTACAAGGCAGCCGTCGCCGACTATACCGGGCGCGTGACGGTGCCGGTGTTGTGGGACACGCACACCGCCGCCATCGTTTCGAACGAATCTGCGGACATAATCCGGATGATGAACGCAGCTTTCGACGCGTTGGGCACAAAGGACGGCGACTATTATCCGGTTCCGCTCAGGGCGGACATCGATCGGATCAACGCAGAGGTGTACGACAGCGTCAACAACGGCGTCTACAAGGCGGGGTTCGCCACGAGTCAGGCAGCCTATGAGGAGGCGGTTGCGCCCCTGTTCGCCACGCTCGATCGTCTCGAAAGCCTTCTGGGGGCGCAACGCTATCTGTGCGGCGATCGCATCACCGAGGCGGATTGGCGGCTGTTTACAACGCTCGTACGGTTTGACCCGGTATATGTCGGCCACTTCAAGTGCAACCTCAGGTGCCTATCGGACTATCCGAACCTGTGGGCCTATACGCGCGAGCTTTTTCAGTGGCCCGGCGTACGCGAGACGGTCAATTTTGATCACATCAAACGACACTATTACCAAAGCCATGAAAGCATAAATCCGACGCGCATCGTGCCGGTCGGGCCGCTGCTGGCATTCGACGCACCCCATGGTCGGGCCCACCGAACCGACCAGGGGGCCTGACCCGACGAGGTGGCCCGCGGGATAGCTGGCAGCACTATGGATGATCGCCGAACCTGCCGCTGACGCGTCGGCACAACGCATGGTCAGCCTGCTGCGATCAGATCCACTGCACGGTCCGCTACGGCCATGACGGTCGCGTTGGTGTTCGAAGAGATGATCGTCGGCATCATCGACGCATCGATGACCCGCAGGCCGTCAACGCCGCGCACTCTGAGCCTGGCATCGAGCACGGCACCCGGATCGCCATCGGGTCCCATCCGGCAGGTGCCGACAGGATGATAATTGCTCTCCGTCGTACGCCGGATGTAATCGAGCAGGTCTTCATCGGATTGCAGTTGGGCACCGGGCAGGCGTTCCTGCGCGACAATGGCGCTCAGCGGACGGGTGGCGGCGATTTCGCGCAGATAGCGCAAGGCACGCAACAGGCGTGCTCCATCGTCGGGATGGCTCAGCCAGTTGAGGTCGACCAGCGGATCATCGGCAGGATCGGCCGATCGCAACCGCACCGATCCGCGCGACCGCGGCCGCACCAGGTTGGCCATGAGCGTGATCCCGGCGCGCTGTTCCCTGATGTCGAGTGCAGGCCACATTACGCCGAGACAATAGAGCTGAATATCGGGATCCGCGTGCGGGTCGGCAAGGTTGACAAACGCCATTGTTTCCGCGCCGTTGGAGGCGATCGGGCCATCGCCGAAAAGAACGTAGCGCATTATGTTGCGCAGCATTTTTGCACCCTTGTCTTCACCGAAATAGCCGAACGACCCGCGCGTCGGCGCAGTGAGGAAGGTGATGTTGTGGTCTTGCAGATTTTGGCCGACGCCTGCCAGGTCGGCGATGACCGGAATGTCGAACTTGCGCAGATCTTCGCGGGGCCCGACGCCGGACAGCATCAGCAGCTTTGGCGTGGCGAACGTCCCTGCGGCCACGATGACTTCGGCGTTGGCGTTGGCGCGGCACAGTTTTCCGGCCACCAGATAGTCGACGCCGATCGCTCGGTTGCCTGCAAAGCGGATCCGCTGGGCGGTTGCGCCGGTTGCGATTGTAAGACGCAGGTCCTTTGCTACCGGACGCAGGAAAGCATCGGCCGCGCTGCAACGAACTTTGCCGTTGATCGTGGTCTGGATAAAACCGGCCCCGGCCAGTTCGCCCGCGTTGAAATCGTCGCGGAACGGCAGGCCAAGGCGCTGCATCGTGCGCAGGAACAGATGCGCGGCCGGTACGATATAGCCCGGATCGCGAACCTTGAGCGGACCGTCACCGCCGTGCGCCGCGTTGTCGAGCCGCTGGTTGCCTTCCTGGCGTCTGAAATAGGGCAGCAGCGAGTTCCAGTCCCAACCGCTGCCGCCACCCATCGTCCTGTCCCAGCCATCGTAGTCCGACCGGGCGCCACGGGTATAGGCCATCACATTGACCGAACTGCCACCGCCGATCACCGTGCCTTGCGGAACGTCGATCGAGCGGCCGCCGAGTGCGGGCTGATCAATCGATGCATAGCGTTTGATGAACGGGCTTTTGCTGAACAGGATCTTGAAGCTGCCGGCCGGCATGCGGATCAAGGGACTGTTGTCGGGCGGACCGGCTTCGAGCAGGAGGACTTTCGCACCGAGATCCTGGACCAGGCGAGCCGCGGCGACGCAACCGGAACTGCCGCCGCCGATCACGATATAGTCGAAGTATTGGATGTCGGTCATACGGCGTTCGCACCAGGCATGTAGATGGCTTTGGTTTCGAGAAATGCGGCCAGACCTTCGGGGCCGCCTTCTCGGCCAAGCCCCGATTGCTTGTAGCCGCCAAAGGGCACGTTCGGGGCCATTTGGAGTGCGTTGACCCCGATATTCCCGGTTCGGATGCGCCGGGCCAGTCGGTAGCCGCGTTCGGGATCGGCAGTCAGGATACTGCCGCTGAGGCCGAAATCGGAATGATTGGCGAGCGCCACGGCCTCGTCTTCGCTGTCATAGGCCTGCACAACCACCACCGGGCCGAACACTTCTTCGCGCGCGATGGCCATGTCGGGTGTGACATCGGCAAAGACGGTTGGCGCGATGAAATAGCCCGCGCCGAAATTGTCCAGACGCGTGCCACCCGTCACCAGACGCGCACCATCGACTTTTGCCTTGGCGATATGGGCCAGCGCCCGCGTCATCTGGGTTGCGCTCGATACCGGTCCCAACTGGGTGGTCGGTTCCCAGGGATCGCCGACCACCAGTGTCGCGATGGCCGCGCCATAGGCCGCAATGATCTCTTCGACGCGCGACCGGGGTGCGATGATGCGGGTCTGGGCAAAGCAGATCTGCCCGGAGAATGGCATGGTGAACGGTGCGATCGCAGGCAATGTCTGACCAAGATCAGCGTCATCGAGGAAGATCGCCGCCGATTTGCCGCCGAGTTCCAGGGTGAAGCGCGCCATGCGATCGAGGCAGGCGCGTCCGACCGCCTTGCCGCCAGCGGTGCTGCCGGTGAAGCTGACTTTGTCGATGTCGGGAGAGGCCACCAGATGGGCCCCGCCAGTACGATCGGCGGTTATCACATTGATGACGCCGGGCGGGAAACCTGCGGCATGGGCGCATTCGGCGACCACGAGCGCATCAAAGGGGGTTTCGGGGGAAGATTTGATCACCACCGTGCATCCGGCGGCAAGCGCGGCGGCAAGCTTGTAGAACAGGATGGGAAGGGTCGCATTCCATGGCGTGATGAGCGCGGCCGGACCAATGGGCTCGCGCATGACTCGCGCCTCGCCGCTCCAGGTTGGACGCCGGTCTTCAAATTGATAGGTTTCGAGCAGATCCGCATAATACCCGAGCATGGCGCGTGCCGTCGGCACAAACATGCCGGCAAAGCTGATCGGGGCGCCGACTTGCGCAGTCCACAGGCGCGCCAGCAAGGGTTCGCGGTGTTCGATTTCAACGGCAAACCGCCGCAACAGATGCGCGCGATCACTTGCAGACAATGTCGGCCATGGTCCTGTATCGAAGGCCTTGCGGGCCGCCGCGGTTGCGCGATCGATGTCGGCGTGGCTGGCCAGGGGCGCATCGATCCAGGCCTTGGCGTCGACCGGACAGACCAGTTCGGTCCGGTCATTGCCCAACGGCCGGGCCCAGTCCCCGTCTATGTAAAAACCGCCCCGCAAGGTGGCGCCAAGATCCGCGATCACGTCCCGGGATCGATCGGTCATGCAGATACCTCTGGATTAAGGGGGAAAGCAGGCAGCTTTCCCCGACAAGGGTGAACCAAGGGTTCGGGTAGTGATGGAATGATGCGCGCAATGCGTGCGCTGTGCGGCAATGATGGGCGGCAAAAAATCCTGATAATGACTATTTGGCTTCTTGCTGTTGCCGACCGGTCTGCCTGGTGGAGGCTGGTCGCGGCACAGTATAGACCTGCCAATATCACGTTGCCGCCAAGTGCAGTTGCACCTGAGTGCATAACATTGCGTGGGTCTGGCGCATCGATCGACGGTCCCACGGGGGAAGAGAGCCATGATAGCCGAGCACCATCGCTGGTCGAGCGGATCCAGCCTGATACCCCGGGCATTTTCGGATTGGGTCGAGGAGGCGAGGGCGCACATCGGCGATCTCGAATTTGGTCCTGTCGATGAAGCCGATTTCCATGCCCGCTTTGTTCAGCGCCGGATCGGTCCGGTCGAACTGACCGCAATCCACGCCAGCCAGTCCCGGGCCGAGCGCCGGGTATCGGGCAAGCGGCCGGCCGCGATGCGCTATGACCTCAAATATATCCGCGAGGGCACGTTGCGCATTGAACAGAACGGGCAGGTTGTGGAGGCTGGTCGTGGCGGCTTCGTGCTCGTCGACAACAACAGCGACTTCCGGTTTGAAACCTCGTCAAAGATCGATTGCATCTGTGTGTCGGTCGACGAGACCTGGCTGCGCACCAAACTGCTCGATCCGGCGGCGTGCGTGCTGCAGCCCGTGGACCGGAAATCGGCCTGGGCGCGGGCGCTTGGGCTGATGTTGAGCGAGCTGGCCGATCTTCCTCCCGGCGACCATGCCTTGCCAGCCGAAGTGATCGCCGAACAGCTTGCCGGATTTATGATGCTGATGTTTCAGGGATTCGAGGTTCAAACCACCAGTTACAAGCAGAAACTGATCCGATCGCTGGTGCGTTCGATCCAGGCCAATCACTACGACCCCGAAATCACACCGGCGATGATTGCGTCGCAACACCGCATATCCAAGCGCTATCTACACGCCTTGCTGGCGACTGCCGGCACGACATTCGGCCGCGAATTGCTGCACGCCCGGATCGAACGCGCGCGATCGATGCTTGAAGACGAACGGTACCGCTTCACCGCCGTGAACGAGATCGCGATGAAGTGCGGATTTCTTGATCCGGCGCATTTCACCCGGCGGTTTCGCACCTTGCAGGGTCGCACGCCAAGCGAATATCGCTCTGGCGCATTCACATGATCAGACCGCCCTGGCCCGAAACCAGCGCGACACTGCGGTGACGACATCGATCGTGACATCGTGCCCGCCGGGATAAGTGATCGCATCGAGCGCGGCCCGGCTATGGTCTGACAGGTAGGTCAGCGCCTGACGGAATTTTGTCGGCGGGATGACGGTGTCGTGGTCCCCCCGGCAAAACAGCACCGGCATCGCGCGCAGTCTGGCGGTCGGAAGCTGGTCGGTCGCAAAGCAGCCCCCGATCATCACCAGGCCTGCATAGGCGTCCGGTTCGGCCAGCGCGAGGCTTGCCGCCATCGCGGCGCCGTTGCTGAACCCGCACAGCCATGGCCGTTGCGCGCCGTTATCGGTCTTTATCCAGTCGCTGACCTTGGGAAGCTCTGCTGCCAGACTGTCGGTGCGGGCAATGCCGATGCCTTGATTTTCGAACCAGGCGTAGCCCGCACCTTCGCGCAACGGTGCCCGATAGGCTCTGACGCTTGCGCCGGAAAACGCCTGGACGATCCGCGTGACCTCGCGTTCCGAGCTGCCACGACCGTGCAGGTAAACGACCTGGGGTGCGTTCGTCTGCATCGGATTGTCGAGGCGCAATACGATGGAATTGGCTCTCGACGATGATCGCGGATGCTCGACAGCCATTCGCTCAGACCCGCTCGACCGCCAGGGCGAGGCCCATGCCGACACCGATGCACAGCGTCGCCAGGCCCAGGCGACCTCCGGTCTGTTCGAGTTGGTGCACCAGCGTCATGGCAAGCCGCGCCCCCGACATGCCCAGCGGATGGCCGAGTGCAATGGCCCCGCCATTGGCGTTGACGTGCGGTGCATCGTCGGCCAGGCCAAGCTCACGCAGGACCGCCAGGCTCTGGCTGGCAAACGCCTCGTTGAGCTCGATCGCGTCGAAGTCGGTGATCGAAAGGCCCAGCCGCGCCATCAGCTTGCGGGTCGCAGGGACCGGGCCCATGCCCATCACGCGAGGCGCGACGCCCGCCGATGCCATCCCGAGAACGCGTGCGCGCGGCGTCAGGCCATGCGCACGCACAGCAGTTTCACTGGCGACAATCATGGCCGCAGCGCCGTCGTTGATGCCCGACGCGTTGCCGGCCGTCACGGTGCCATCCGGTCCGAACAGGGCCTTGAGCTTTTGCAGCATGTCGATCGTCGTGTCGGCGCGCGGATGTTCGTCGATCGCAACGCAAAGCGTTTCCCCGCGTTTTTTGCCGGGCACATCGACCGGAACGATCTCGCGCGCGTGAAAGCCACCGGCTTGTGCGGCGCTGGTGCGCTGCTGGCTGCGCAGCGCAAAGGCATCCTGGTCGGCACGGCTGATACGATGGTCGGCGGCGACATTTTCACCGGTACGCGGCATCGTCTCTGTTCCGTAAAGCGCGTCGAGCGCCGGATTGACAAAGCGCCAGCCCATGGTGGTGTCTTCGATCTGCTGGTTGCGCCCGAATGGTGTGTCTGCCTTGCCCATGACGAAGGGCGCGCGCGTCATGCTTTCGACGCCGCCGGCGACGGCCAGGTCCATTTCGCCGGTGCGGATGGCGCGCGCGGCGCTGCCGACCGCTTCCAGGCCCGATGCGCAAAGCCGGTTGAGCGTGACGCCTGCCACCGTGTGTGGCAGCCCGGCGAGCAGCAGGCTCATGCGCGCGACATTGCGGTTGTCCTCGCCCGACTGGTTGGCGCAACCATAGAAGACTTCGTCGATCGCCGCAGGGTCGAGACCGGCATTGCGTGCCAGCAGGGCCTTCATCGGCACCGCGCCCAGGTCATCTGCACGGATACGGGCAAGCATTCCGCCATAGCGGCCGATCGGCGTGCGCACGGCATCGCAGATGTAGGCTTCGGTCATCGATGGCATCCTTCCTGATTGGGGGGCTCAGACGGCGGCGTCGAGCGGGAGACCGGTCAGCCTGCGCAATTCGTCGATCGACAGACCAGGCGTCATTTCAACGACCGCAGCGCCCGCCGGGCCGACGTCAAAGACGGCGAGATCGGTATAGACACGCGACACGCAGCCGAGCCCGGTGAGCGGATAGGTGCATGTTTCGACGAGTTTGCTGTCGCCCTGCCTGGTAAGCAGTTCCATCATAACCAACGTCTGCCTGGCCCCGATGGCAAGATCCATGGCGCCGCCGACCGCGGGGATCGCACCCGGCTCGCCGGTGTGCCAATTGGCGAGATCGCCGTTCACCGAGACCTGAAAAGCGCCGAGTACGCAGATGTCGAGATGGCCCCCGCGCATCATCGCAAAGCTGTCGGCATGGTGGAAGAAACAGCCGCCGCTGAGCAAGGTCACCGCCTGTTTGCCGGCGTTGATCAGTTCCCAGTCCTCGTCGCCGGGCGTGGGCGCCGGGCCCATGCCCAGCAATCCGTTCTCGCTTTGCAGGAACACGTCCCGATCGATCGGCAGATAGTCTGCGACTTTGGTGGGCAAGCCGATGCCGAGATTGACATAGGCGCCCTCCGGGATGTCGCGGGCGACGCGCTCGGCCATCTGGTCGCGGGTCAGTCGGTTCATGGATGGTCTCCCGATCAGGCCGCCACGGCCGGTGACTGGGCGCGTTCGACCTGCACGACGCGCTGTACAAAGATGCCTGGCGTCACCACAGCTTCGGGGTCGAGCACGCCCAGATCGACGATCTGCGCCACTTGCGCAATCGTGCAGCGGGCCGCCATGGCCATGATCGGGCCGAAATTGCGGGCCGTCTTGCGATAGACCAGATTGCCCCAGCGATCGCCACGCTGTGCCTTGATCAGCGCGAAATCGGCCTTGATCGGATATTCCAGAACATAGTCGCGACCGTCTATGTGGCGGGTTTCCTTGCCCTGCGCCAACAGCGTGCCAAATCCGGTTGGCGTGAAGATCGCGCCCAGACCCGCACCGCCCGCATGGATGCGCGCGGCCAGATTGCCCTGGGGGACCAGTTCCAGCTCGATTGTACCGGCGCGGTAGGCCGCATCGAAATGGTGGGAATCGGACTGGCGCGGGAACGAGCAGATGATCTTGCGCACTCGCCCGGCCTTGATCAGCGCGGCAACCCCCGCCTCGCCGTTGCCGGCGTTGTTGTTGATGATGGTCAGGTCGCCGACGCCGCGCGCGATCAGGGCATCGATAAGCTGATCCGGCATGCCCGCCGTCCCGAAACCACCGATCATCACCGATGCGCCATTTCCGATGTCGGCCACGGCCTCCAGCGCTGTCGCGAAAGTCTTGTCGATCATGACGGGTCCTCTCGTCGGAATTTCATCAGACATGTCGGTCGGCGGTATTGCGAGTCAACCGATAATCGATATATTGTTCGGTAATCGAACGAATGAGGCTTTATGGCGAGTGATCAGGAAGGTGCGCCGACCCAGGGTGATCCTGAATTCATGATGTCGCTGGCGCGCGGGCTCACGGTGCTTCGCTGCTTTGCCGAACACGAAGGGCCGATGACCATTGCGCAGGCCAGCCGGTCTGCCGGACTGAGCCGGGCGGCGGTGCGCCGCTGCCTGCATACCCTTGTACAGCTCGGCTATGCGGCCCAATCCGGCCAGGCCTATGTCCTGCGGCCAAAGGTGCTTTCGCTGGGGTACGCCTATTTGTCGTCCAGCACGCTGTCGATGCGCGCGCAGCCCCTGCTGGACCAATTGCGCGATGAACTCGGCGAATCCTGCTCGCTGGGCGTCATAGAGGAAGACGAGGTCTATTACGTCGCACGGGCCGAATCGCGGCGGATCATGGCGATTTCCCTGCGCGTCGGAAGCCGTCTGCCGCTCTATGCGACGTCGATGGGCCGGGTGCTGCTCGCCGCACAGCCGCGCCACGATCAGGAGGCCTATCTTGATCGAACCGAGCTCCGGCCGCTGACCCCGAAAACCACATGCGACCGCGCGGCATTGCTCGACATATTCGCGCAAGTTGCCGAACAGGGCTTTGCAGTGGTCGATCAGGAACTGGAGCCGGGATTGCGTTCGATCGCAATCCCCGTCGTGGGGCGATCCGGAAGCGTGGCCGCGCTCAACGTCGGCACGCAAGCCGCGCGCATTGCCACCGCCGATCTGCGCACCCGGTGCCTGCCCGCTTTGCGACGATTGGCGCAGCGGCTGCTCTATCTCGAAGCCTTGTGAACGGCCGCAGTGTGGCGCGTCAAGCCGTCCCGCCTGCGGCTTCGACAATCAATCCCGCAATAACGTCGGGTTTCGAGATCAGCGACAAGTGGCTTGCCTGCACTTCGATGGTTTTTGCCCCCATGCGCTTGGCCATGAAGCGTTCCAGATCGGGGTTGATGGTGCGGTCTTGGGTGGACACCGCGTAAAAGCTTGGCTTGATGCGCCAGGCCGCCTGGGTTGTCCGGCCTGTCAGCAAGGCCTTCTGGAAAGGCGACTGAACCGAATAGAGCAGTCTGGCCCTGGCCTCGGGAAGATCCCCGGCAAAATCGTGCACAAAGGCCGCTTCGCTCAAACGGCCCTCGTCACCGTCGAACACGATGCCCGCGCTCGCCGGTGGCGTGGGGTATTGCTTTGCCAGCGCGGCATAGTCCTCGTCTGCGTCAGGCGCCCGGGCCGCAACATAGACCAACGCCGAAACACGGGGGTGCACCCCCGCCTCGGTCACCAGCATGCCCGAGAACGAATGGCCGACCAGCACCGTCGGTCCGTCCTGACGGTCAAGCACCCGCCGCACCGAAGCCACCGCATCGGGGAGGGTGGTCAGCGGGTTTTGGACCGCCGTGCAATGGTAGCCCTGCGATTGCAGGCGCGAGATCACGTCGAGCCAGCATGAGCCGTCTGCAAACAGACCGTGTGCCAGCACAATGTTGCGCGCCCGAATGGTGGCTGGCGTGGCCGCGGTGGCGCGGCTGGCCGCGATCACCATGGCGCTGGCAGTGGCGCCCGAAACGAAGGTTCGTCTGTCGATCATGATGCTGGTCCTTGTTCCAAGGTTGTTGTGCGATTGTCTGCGCGAATGGTTCGGTTTGCGGTGATCATGACGAACCGATCCATTCGCGCAGGCCATCGATACTGCGGAAGGCGCTCGCCGCATGGCAGCGGGCCTGGGGCAGAGCCTCGCGCGCCATGTCTGCCAGGGCGTGGCCAGGGCCGAGGTCGAGTACGCGTGTCGTGCCAAGCTCGCCCAACGATTGCAGCGTGGCGGCCCAGTCAAGCGGTTGCGCAATGTGTGCGGCCAGCTCGCCGATGGCCGGGGATGTCTGATGGATCCAGCCTCCGTCGCCACCGGAAACCAGTTTGCGGCGCGGGTCGGGATCATGCCAGGTGGTGGCCACAAGCGCCTGCCGAAACGGCTCGACCGCGTTGGACAGGGTTGAGGTGTGGGAGGCTATGCGGACGTCGAGCAGACCTGCCCTGGTGGCCCCCGATGCCGCCGCTTCCTCGCAGGCCTGCGCAACCGCCGTCCGGTCACCGCCGATCACAAACAGCTTGCCGGGATTGATGATGGCGATCGCACAGCCGTTGCGCCGAACCAGATTTTCGACGGCGGCGCGCGCCAGGCCCCGAATATAGCCGAGTTGGCCCTCGCTTCCACCCGCTGCATCCATCGCTCTGGCCCGGCAATCGGTCAGGCGAAGCGCGTCTTGGCTGGTCCATACCCCGGCGATTGCCCAGGCCGCCATTTCGCCAACGCTGTAGCCGGCGACGGCCAGGTGATCGGGCAGCGCCGACACGATGCAGGCGTGGGTGGCCAGCGTCGCGCAGACGGCAAGGATCTGGTTGGTGCGGTTCGTCAACAGGCCAGCATGGTTGCCGCCACGAACCAGATCACGCGGGTCCTGGCCCAGCAGGTCTGCGGCCCTGGCGAAAATTGTCTCGGTTCCGGGCTGCCCGTCGGCCAGGTCGAACATGGTTTCCGACAGCAAGCCCTGGCCGCCGCACAGCAGTGCCAGCATGTCACCGCTCCATCCGGTCAACGAACAGCGCCATCGCCAAAAGATCGGCACAGCCGCCTGGGCTGAGATTGCGTTCGACAAAGGCCAGATGAATGCTCGTGGCATGCGCGCGCCAGTCGCGATGGCCAACGCCGCCCGTGGCCAGAAAGGTCTGCGCCTGTGCCTGGGCGAACGCCAGGCCGTCGTGCCCGCCGCGATGCAACAGGTTGGTATCGGTGACGTGGGCGATCAGGGTCATGCAGGCCTGCACGCGGGCGGCCTCCTCGTCGTTCGGCGCCAGACACCGGCCCGTGCGCAGCGCGGGCAAGGCGATGGTATAGACAGACGGCAGTCCCAGGCTGGCCTCCAGCCGTGCGCCGCCCGCCCCGTATCGGCGCCCCGCCATTGTGCCGTGGCTGTGAAGCGGGATCGGTCCAGCCAGGATCGCCGCGCCCCAGCGTTCGGCCACCAGTTCGCCCAGCGACCGCTTCAGCCCGAACGCGGCACGGGTGCCTGCCGCCGCGCAGAGCAGGCCCAGTCCGAAGATGGCCCCGCGATGGGTGTTGGTGCCGCTTGTGGCGTTCAGCATGGCGGCTTCGGCGGCCAGGCCAATGATGCGCAGACGATCCATCGCGGCACCGCGACTGCCAGCCACTGCCAGTGTGCCGAAATAGGGCGCCAGTGTGCGCGCGCTGCGAAACAGGAGTGCGCAATCCATGTCGCGGTGGGCGCCTGAATCGACATGGCTGACGAGGCCCGGCTTTGGGTATGTCATGGCTTCCTGCTCAAGGCAGGCCGATGCCACTTCGCCGATCCACGACAGATCGGTGTCGGGTTGCGCCAGCGATGTGGTGGGCAGTGCGGTCATGGCCGCACCAGCGCAAGGAATGCGTTGCGCGCGATCAGGCTGACGCCGGTGGTGTCCTTGACCAGCACCTCGCCGTTGGCGGTCAGCTCTGCCCAGTTGACGTCGCCGCCATGCGCCCTGATTTCCCCGTCGATGCGCATGGGCGCGCACCGGGCAATGGCGGCGATGCCTGCCAGCAGGTGATCCACCTGGTCGGGCGCGGGCAAATCCCATAGCAGGTCGAGGTCCGATGCCGTGGTCAGGTAGGCGAGACCGGTCAGATGTTCCCAGGCCAGGCTGCCGAACACCCGCACGCCGGGATCAAGCGTGATCAGCGCCGTGACGGTGGGGCGCCAGTCGTCCGGAACGACACGGGCCACGTCTTGCAGCAGGGGTGGCAGTGCAGCCTCGACAATCGCAGATGGGGGCAGGCAAATCGCGATGCGGCGTTTGCCAAAGGCTGGCGGCAGCGGCAGGCCGAGTGGCACGGCACCGGGCGGATCATTCGCAGCGGGGCGGCGCACCACCAGCGGCTGGGCCGCATCGGCCCAGCCGGATATCAGCGGTTCGACGGCAAGATTCGGGTGCGACGTCATCAGCGCCTGCCACGCTTGCGGCGCGACGGTCACCATCGTGTGTCTGGGCAGTCGTTCAGCCACGGCGCGCCTCTGCGATCACCCGTGCAGCGATCGCCGCGGCCTTTGGCCGTCCGCCGCGATCCAGACCAAGCTGCGCGCGGCAATCGTCACCGGCGGGGCTTGTCAGCAGCTCTGCCAGTTGGTCCGACAGCGGTCGCGCAGGGTCCCAGATCGCATGGATCGCCCCGGTCTTGGCCAGATTGTCCAGACCCGGCGCGAACACCGGGGTGGTTTCGGCTTTCGCCGTCAACACCTCGATGGGCAGCTTGGTCACCCGTGCCATCGACGCCAGGTCCATGACCGCCGGGTGCGCGCCGGGCAGCGCCGCCAGCATGCCGGTCGAAAGCGCCGTCGCGATGAAGGCCCCGGCGGCGCTGCCACCATAGAGCAGGCCGATGGTGCGATGACCCGATGTTTCCGCCAGCAGCAGCGCCTTGGCGAGGTGGGCCAGATATTCGCTGAGGCCCAGCAACTCGTCCCGTCGGCTCATCCGCTGGCTGGCGGAATCGATCACCACCAGGATCGGATCGCTGTTTGCGCTGGCGGCGATTTCAAGCACGCGGCCAGCCAGGGCAAGTGCGCCCTCGACGCCGAGCGCCGTCTGGTCGACGACACCCAGGATATGGATGGGATCACCGCCCGGCAGCGTGCCCCGGCCAAAGATCAGCCCGTCGCGCTCCTCGGCCACATGGCCCATAGGGAACAGCGAGATCAGGATATCAGCGAGCGTCATCGGCCACCTCTCTGCAGGCGTCCGCCAGATGGCGAAAATCGTCATCGGCAAGACCGGGGATCGCATCCGGGTCAGCGATGCCAAGCGTCGACCAGACATCCGTGCCGTCCCGCGCGTTGCCAAAACGCGCAAGGCGCCTGGTCAGTCGCTGGTGTTCTGCATGGAGCATCGACAGGTCCAGGCCGGGGGACCGGCCCAACGCGCTTTGCGTGGCCGCGCGAAAGGCGGCCGGGTCGTCTGCGACGTAGCCATCGGCCCCGCCGATCAGATAGCGGTGTTTGCCGCCCATCGTCCGCCAGACCAGCGCCCGATCGCGCGAATCGAATTCCTCGACCCCCTTGTTGGTCTCGATCACCTCGGGCCCGCTGACGCTGATGCGGCCCTGTTCCGAAACGATCAGCGCCGAGCAGCAACCGGCGATCAGGCCGCCGCCGCCATAACAGCCAGCCCGGCCACCGATCAGGCCGATCACCCGGTTTCCGGCCCGGCGCAAATCCACGATGGCGCGCATGATTTCGCTGATCGCCAGTTCGCCGGCATTGGCCTCTTGCAGGCGCACGCCGCCGGTGTCGAACAGAATCAGGACGTCACGGCCCAGCAGCGCGGCGGCGCGCAGCAGTCCGGTCAGCTTTGCACCGTGGACTTCGCCGAATGCGCCGCCCATGAAACGCCCCTCCTGCGCTGCGACCAGCACCGGGGTTCGGCACAAGGTTGCGCGGCCGACGATCATCCCGTCATCGAATTGTTCGGGAAGATCGAACAGGCGCAAGTGGGGGCTGCGCTCTCTTTGTTCGGGCCCGATGAACTCGGCAAAGCTGCCGGGATCGAGCAGGGCGGCCAGGCGCTGGCGCGCGCTGGCTTCCAGCCAGCTCAGGCCGGATGGCAGGGCGGTCATGCTTCGGGCTCCTCGATCAGGCGGACCACTTGGGCAAGCCGCAGCGCGACGGTGTCGGGGCGCGCGCCGCCGTCGTTGATCGACAGGCGCAGCCCTCCGGCGGCGCGCAGGGCGACGAAGTCGGCGATGACCGCCTGCCAGACCGGGGCGAACCCCCGCGCAGCGGTGGCGATGTCCACGGTGCACGTGTCTGTCGCCAGCACCCGTTCGGCCAGCACCTCCAGATTGCCCGATGCGACGACCCCGATGATGGCCTGACGGCGGGTTCCACCGGCGGCCCTTGGCGCTGTGACCGTATAACTCAGGTGTTCCATGGCCTGCCTCGCCTACCAGTTGCGGAACCGGCTGGGCGGCCGGTAGAGCCCGCCCGAGGCGAGCATGAGATCCTTGATCGAACGCGCCGCGAGCATGCTCCGGTCGGCATCGAGGGGGTCGATCGCGAGATCTTCGGGGCGACGGATGACGCCACGTTCACGCAGGCGCGCGACCATGGCGGGATCGCGGCCACGGCCGACTTCGGTATAGCCGGCCACGCCCCGGATCGCCTGTTCCCGCTCGTCCTTGTCACGGCAGAGCAACAAGTTGGCGATGCCCTCTTCGGTGACGATATGGGTGACATCGTCGCCATAGACCATCACTGGCGCCAGTTCGAGATCGAGCTTGTGCGCCAGGTCGAGCGCATCGAGCCGCTCGACGAACAGCGGGGCATTGCCCTCGCCAAACGTCTCGCCGATCTGCACGACCAGTTTGCGACCGCGACGCAATGCCGGACTGCCCAGCGGATCCGCCTCTACCCCCGCCTTGACCCAGGGATCGCTGGGATGGCGCCGTCCACGCGCGTCGGAACCCATGTTGGGCGCACCGCCAAAGCCGGCGATGCGGCTGGTGGTCACCGTGGAACTGTGGCCTTCCAGATCGATCTGCAGCGTAGAGCCGATGAACATGTCGCAGGCATAGAGCCCTGCGGTCTGGCACATCGCGCGGTTTGATCGCAGCGATCCGTCCGGGCCGGTGAAGAAGACATCCGGGCGCGCGGCGACATAGTCCTCCATGCCCACTTCCGACCCGAAACAGTGGATTTGCTCGACCCAGCCAGCCTCGATCGCGGGGATCAGCGTAGGGTGGGGATTCAGCGCAAAATGCGTACAGATCTTGCCCTTGAGGCCAAGCCGTTCACCCAGCGTCGGCAACAGCAGTTCGATTGCGGCCGTGCTGAAGCCGATGCCATGGTTCAGCCGACGCACACCATAAGGCGCATAGATGCCCTTGATCGCGAGCATGGCGGTAAGAATCTGTGTTTCGGTAATCGCCGCCGGGTCGCGTGTGAACAGCGGCTCGACATAAAAGGGGGTCCCGGTCTCGACCACGAAATGGACCAGGTCGCCGGGGATATCGACACGCGGAACTTTGTCGACAATCTTGGCCACCTGGGCGATCACCAGCCCGCTTTTATAGCTTGTGGCTTCAACCACCGTGGGCGTGTCTTCGGTGTTGGGCCCGGTATAGAGGTTGCCGTCGCGATCGGCGCTGACCGCAGCGATCAGCGCCACGTGCGGCGTCAGGTCGATGAAATAGCGCGCGAACAGTTCGAGGTAGGTATGTACCGCGCCCAAGGCGATCTTGCCGCCAAACAGCATCCGGGCAATGCGGGCGGCCTGCGGGCCGGAATATGAATAGTCCAGTCGCCGCGCGATGCCCTTTTCGAACACATCGAGGTGTTCCGGCAGCACGACGCCGGACTGGACCATGTGAAGATCGTGAACCCTGGCCGGATCGACTTGCGCAAGCGCGCGTGCCAGCGCCTCGGCCTGCTTTTGGTTGTCACCTTCCAGGCAGACGCGGTCACCCGGCCTCAGCACGGATTCGAGCAAGGCGGGCAGGCGATCGAGAGGTACCCGCTTGCCCGCGGCATGCGACTGGCCAGCCGCCAGACGC
Organism: Novosphingobium sp. FSW06-99; assembly: GCF_001519065.1. GTDB lineage: Bacteria > Pseudomonadota > Alphaproteobacteria > Sphingomonadales > Sphingomonadaceae > Novosphingobium. The sequence continues at coordinate 79,518 of NZ_KQ954253.1, read as the reverse complement.
TGGTTCAGCGCGTCCCTCTGCTCACACCATTCGGCCATTTCCTGCGCTCCTCAACGGTGTGCCGCCGCTCGCGGTAACGATATGTATGCCCAAGGCTTTTTGTGCGCAATCGGGAGATTGCCAGCCATCGTTTGCCGCGCGTTGCAATCCCCCGCCAGGCGGCGTGGGATTGCAGCGCGGGCAAGCTGTGACAGCGCTTTGGATCAGTGCCCTTTGGCCGCCTCTTCGATGAGTTTGGCAACTTCTTTGGGGTGCGACACAGGCGACGCATGGCTTGATTGCAGCGTGACGGTCGTGGCGTTCATGCGTTTGGCGAAAAAGGCTTCCGCTTGCGGTGGAACCATCAGGTCATTGGCCGAAATCGCATAGTAGGTCGGCTTCACGGTCCAGGCCGCGACAGTGGCTACCGCGCCAAACGCCGCGGCACTGATCGGGCGCTGTCTGGCGGCCAATGCCTCGCCCTGCGCGGCCGGGATGTCGCCGACGAACACATGCGGGAACGCGGCGGGGTCAACCGACAGGAAACCATTGGCGTCCGGATGGACTGCCTTCAGGCCTTCGGTTGCAGGTCCGCTGGATGACAGCGCCTGAACGCTTTCACCCTTGTTCGGTGCGAAAGCCGCCACATAGACCAGCGCCTTGACCTTGGGGGCGTCGCCGGCTTCGCCGATCACCACGCCGCCCCAGGAATGGCCGACCAGAACCGTGGCGCCTTTCTGGGCATCGAGGACCTGCCGGGTCGCTTTGATGTCGGCGTCCAGCGAGGTCAACGGGATGTCGACTTCGGTGACCTTGAAGCCCTTTTTGCGCAGCAGGTGCGCCACCTGGTCCCAACTGGACTTATCGGTGAATGCACCGGGCACGAGCACCACGTTGCGGGCGGTGGCGGCGGAGGCTGCGAGGGGCGTACCCAGCGCAAGCGTGGCGGCGAAGGCGGCGGCGATGGATTGCAGTTTCATCAGAGTTTCCTTTTTGTGGCGCGAAAGCTCGGAAGATCGGCAAATTTCGATCTAGGCGAACAGATCGCGAAAATATGATTGTGATTGGATTATATGCTTTGAAATAACGAGGTAATGTTCTGCACCGTGCAAAGCGCTGATACGCGTGGAGGGGGCATTCGGCCATGATCGACCGACCGGAAAATTTGACCATTCTGCCGGAATCGGAATCAGTCACCGCGACGGCGGATGACCTGCTGTCGCATGTTCTGGCGCGCATCCGGTTGACGGGGGATGGTGTTTCGTCGCGCCGCATCGCGCCAGACGATCACATGGTGGTAGAGGCCGAAGCCGCGCATGTGTGCATTGTGACCGAAGGTGACCTGCACATCGAAGGCGTCGATGCCGCGCCCGTTGCAATTGCCACGGGTGACCTGGTGATGCTGCCCCACGGCGCCTGCATCTTGCGATCGGCCTCATCGGACGCGCCTGCGGGCATGGCTCTGTGCCGTTTCCGGTTTGATGCCGACAGCCTGAGAGGCATGGTATTCGCCCTTCCCGGATATATCCACATTCGCCGGGATGAGGGCGCCGATTGGCTTGATGGGATCGTGCATTTCATGATGATCGAGGCAGGCGATGTCCAGCCCGGCGCCGCCCTGATGGTGTCCCGGCTGATCGACCTGGTGGTCATCCGCACGTTGCGGAGCTGGATCCAGCAAGGGCCGGTGTCGGGATGGCTGGGTGGACTCGGCGATGTCCGCATCGCCAATGCGTTGAAGGCCATCCATGAACGGCCAGCACAACGGTGGAGCATCGAGGCCATGGCGACAGTTGCCGGCATGTCGCGTTCGAGTTTTTGCGATCGATTCACCGCTCTGGTTGGTCGATCACCGCTGCGGTACCACAATGAATTGCGGCTGGGCATGGCACGAGACCTGCTGGCCAAGGGTGGTGCGCGGGTCGGCGAAATCGGCTTTGCAATCGGTTATGAGTCAGAGGCGGCATTCAGCCGGGCCTACAAGATGGCGTTTGGTCGTTCTCCACGGGCCGATCATGGCCTGCAAGCACAGGGCATCGTGCAATAACAAAGACTTCTATAGCAAGTTGCGTTGCTGATTAAACGCCTCATGCCCGGGCGCAGGTGTGGATCAGGCCGGGGCCTCGTCCACAACGATCTTTCTGATCGCCAGTTCGGCCACGACGTGGAGCAAGGCGCCGACAACGCCGCCAAGCAGGACTTCCGCGCCGCGGTAATAGCCTGCCACGTACAACGGTGTAGCCGGGACTGCCGTCAGAAAGACAATCGGGCACGTCCACATGCAGACGCGTAGTGCAGGAAACCGTCGTGCGACAATCGCGCATAGCGCAACCGACACTGCGATCTGCACGGCAAGGCCTGCTCCAAGCGGGCCGGCCAACTCTCCCACAGATACCGCCATGGCGACACCGATGATGGTGCCGAGCAGGCGGCCAAGGGTTGCCTGGCCGGTTTCACCCAGGTGTTCCTGCCCGACGATGATGCCGGACATGGTCGCCCAGACCGGATGCGGCAGGTCGATTGCCTGGGCCAGCAAATAGGACAAGGCCGCTGCACCGGCGCAGCGCAGGACGAAGGCCGCATCGCGAACAATCTGTACACCCGTCGCCGTCATCTGCCGGTCGCTCCAGTAGTATGGTGCAGGCCAAATTTTCCCACCACCGCCTGCGTTCGCGGGTAATTCCTTGCCCATGGCGAGGCTGGACATCCCGTCGCGATCACGGTTCGCCAAGTCTGTCACAGTGTCAAGCCGACGCTTCGCCCGCAATTGACGTGCAACCAGGCCCGGCTTGTCCTGGTCAATCGCGGTCAAGGTGCCGTGCGCCGGGTGTGTCCGGCATATCGGGCTGGGGCACTGCGCGGTGCGGATCAGGTCCAGCCTCCGGAATGCTTCGGTCGCGGGCAATTATAGCATTGAAAGTAAAATATAAAATTGTTTCATCAGGGCTCGATTTGGCACTGTTTGAAAAGCGCAAATAGTGATTATCGAACATTCGCTATCGCACCCAACCTCGGCATCTGGGCTTATGGCTGCGACAGCCATCGCTGAAGTTGTCGGCTTCGTGAATGCAGGCACTCGTCTTGCCATTTCCGAATGTAGCGAACCGGATGTCCAGTGCCTTCATGCACACGGACCTGTTGTTCTGCACATCTTGGGCGCGCGCCGCAAGTAAAGTGCCGATGGTTGCCGTGTACGAAACAAAAAGACTGTTGGGGGATGATTTATGGCACGATGCAAAGACCTGGGATTTGCGGCTCTCCTGCTTGCCGGGACCAGCCTGGTCTTGCCCGAGATGGCGCAGGCCGACAGCGACGGGCCCCAGACCAGCGCGGATGCTCCCACGACGACAGGCATAAGCGATATTGTGGTCACCGCGCGCAAACGCGAGGAGTCGGCCCAGAAGACGCCGATATCGGTGCTTCTGGCTACGGGTACGGCGCTGCGCGACGCCGGTGCGGGCCATCTCGAGGATGTCACCAGCAAACTTCCGAGCATTCGTGTGACGGAAGGTGCGCTTGGTGACGAGATTTTCATCCGTGGCGTCGGTTCGGGCGCCAACAGCGGGTTCGAACAGTCGGTGGGCACTTTCATCGATGGTGTGTATTTTGGCCGTGGTCTGCAGTCGCGCAATTCGTTCCTGGATATCGAACGTGTTGAAGTCCTGCGCGGCCCGCAGAGCATCTATTTCGGCCAGAATACCGATGCCGGGGCGATCAACATTGCAACGGCCAAACCAAAGCTGGGCGAACTTAGCGGTTATGACCTGACCGCCTATGAATTCGGCACGCGCAAGGTCAGCAGCGAAGGGGCCATCAACGTTCCGGTCAGCACCGATCTGGCACTGCGTGTCGCCGGAACCATCGCGGATCAGCGCGGTTGGCAGTTGAACACCAGTCTGGGCGAACACGAACCGCGCGGTGTCCAGGGCGCCGGGCGTGTCAGTCTGCTGTGGGAACCGGATTCCACGTTGTCGGTGCTCACGCGGGTCCAATACGAGGCGTCGCATACGACGGGGCTGGCGGCGCAAGCTGTGGGATGCCCGCCGCCGGATGGTCAACCGCCTGCCGGATACTGCCTCGCCTATCTCAACACGCCTGGTGCAAACTTCAATTTCGGAACAACGCACAACGGCGGCAACGGTATTGGGCCGATCCCGTCGGATCAGGATGATTTCGACTATCTGCATAGCCTCAGCGCGAATATCACGGTCAAGAAGGACTTGCCGGGCGGCCAGCAAATCACGCTGCTGAGCGCTTACAGCGGATACAAGGATCGCCGCTCGGTGTCGGGGATGCTGCTTGCCGGGCCTTATCCCGCGCCGGGCGTGCCATTCGACAATGCCGAAAACGTGCACGAAACCTATGATCAGTTCAGCCAGGAAATACGGATCACGTCGCCATCCGGGCGGCCGGTGGAATATATTGCCGGCGCCTACTACCAGCACGACCGCCTTGACATCGTGGACGATTTTGGTGCCGCGCTGTTTGCCACCCGGCTTTCAGATCAGCTTCAGAAAGACGACACCATCTCCGGGTTTGCGTCGGTGACATGGCATGCCACCGACCGTCTGACGTTCACCAGCGGGTTGCGCTATACCAATGTGTCAAAGGGGGTGGAGCGCGATCAGATCCTGGCGGCCAATCAGGGCAACCTCGATCTTGCCCAGGCTATCCCGATGACGACGAGCAATCCGTTCTATGGCTTGTTCACGCAAGTGTTCGGGTGGAAAAATGGGACAATCATCGATCATCGCGATGATGGCGCCTGGCTTCCTTCAGTCAATGCACAATACAATCTTGCAAAGGGCGTGATGCTCTATGCGACATATTCAAAAGGTTTCAAGGCGGGCGGATTTGATGCCGAAAATGGCCAACTCAATCCCGCAACGTTCTCCTTCGCGCCCGAACATGTTGACAGCTATGAGGCCGGGGTGAAGATGGACCTGTTCGATCGCACGATGCGTTTGAACATTTCCGGATTTTTGAGCTCGTTGCACGACATCCAGGGCCAGTCGTTCGACGGTACGCTCAATTTTCTGGTAGAGAACACCGGCAAGGCCACCTCGCGCGGTTTCGAGGCGGAATGGATCTGGGAATTGACCCATTCCCTGCGTCTCGATTTCAACGGGTCCTATCTCGATGCGTACTACACCTACTTCCCGAATGCCCAGTGCACGACCGCACAGTTCGCAACGTTGACGGGTTCGCCAATCACGCATCCCGCTGCGGGCTGTTCTGAACAAAACGGCATCTTTGTCCAAAATCTGTCGGGGCATCCGCTGAATTTCTCTCCGAAATTCAGTGGGAATATTTCGCTTACGCATACCCTGGAAACGCAATCCGGGTGGAAGGTCGGCACCACGGTCGGGACGCATTTCGAAACGAGTTATTACGATACGCCCGATGACGACCCGTATTTGCTGAACGCCGGCTATGCAAAGCTGGATGCGTCGGTCCACGTTTTCACACCGGCCAGGAATATCGAACTGTCGGTCATCGGCCAAAACCTGACCAACAAGCTTACGTCGCATAGCGCCAACGATTTGCCGCTATCTGCGGGCAGCTATTACAAATTCCTGGACAAGCCGCGAACGGTGGCATTCCAGGTTCGGGTCGTGTTCTAATCCCGGTTGTCTTACCCATCGACGTCCCGGCCTATTCGCCGGGACGTTTGTTTTTGTGTGGGGGCCGGGCTTGGTGTCTAACGATCTGCGCCGTCGCCTCAAAACGGTTTGGTCGGCAGGTATTTGCCATCGAGCGTTATGATCGCACGTTGCCCGCCTTCGGGATCATCGACGACCTGAAAATCCAGTTTGAAATTGATCGCGCTGATGATGCCGTCACCGAGCTTTTCGTGAACCAGCGCTTTCAGCGTTGTACCGTAGACCAGGATCATTTCGTAAAATCGGTAAATGGTCGGATCGGTCGGCACGCCGCCCGGAATGCTGCCGCGCACTGGGACCGTCTGCAACTGGCGCACGCCATCTTCATCGAGTTCAAGCTTGTCCGCGACCACTTTCGCGGCGCTGGCCGGCAGCGGATGCTGGCCGAGCAGTGCCGCAGTAACGAAAGCGAGCGAAAGGCCTGTGCCTTCGGCAAGGGCCTCGAACGTAAGGTCTTTGCGGATTTTCGTGTCGATTATGCGGTCGGTGAGCGCTTCGCGCGCAACCTGGCTGTGCTGGGATTGAGTCATGAGTGTTCCTTCAGGGTTTGAGAGGCGAGAGAACTGGTTCAGAGTTTGACCCGAAACTCGCGAAAGTGCGAGTTTCGGGTCAAACACTCAGACGAACGCGTGCGTCGGGGACGATGTTGGGCAGGCGTGGTAGCGGTCGGCCAGTGGAATGAACTGGCTGCCAGTATCACCCAGAACATCGATCGAACCACTTGCGATATCATAGACCCAGCCGTGTAGAGACAGTCGGCCGGTTTCGAGCGCAAGGCGTACGCTTGGGTGTGTCTTGAGATTGGCGATCTGTGCGACCACATTTTCGCGGACCATCGATTCGATCTTGTCATGCAAGCTGCGGTGTTCGCGGGCCTCGTTGATGACTTTTGCGGAATCCGCGTGGCGCAGCCAGCTTGCGACAGCCGGCATACGATCAAGGCACTTGCAAGTTGCGATCGCCGTCATCGCGCCGCAGTCGGAATGGCCGCAGATCACGATATCGGTTACACCCAGTGCTGCGACAGCATACTCGATTGAGGCTGAAACGCCGCCCGGTTCGGGGCCGTAGGACGGCACGATGTTACCCGCGTTGCGGATGACGAACAGGTCACCCGGTTCCTGCTGGGTAACCAGTTCAGGGACCAGCCGGCTATCGGAACACGAGATGAACAGCGTGCCGGGGTGCTGGCTCATGGCAAGCTGTTTGTAGAGGCCGGAGCGCTGCGGAAAAGCCTCGCGGCGAAACTTGAAAAATCCGTCAATGATTGCCTGCATGGCCTCGCTCCATCTGCGATATGCACTCGATGGATGATGTATGGCCGGTCCAAGCCATAGCGTCCAAGACCGATTGGCTATAAGGTCCATTGGTATTGCCAATGGTTGGGGTTTCATGCTGCTACGCCACATTCGCTATTTTCTCGCGGTAGCCGAGCACGGCAACTTTACGCGGGCGGCTGAGACGCTGCATGTCTCGCAACCCACACTGTCGCAACAGATCAGGCAGTTGGAAGACACGCTGGGTGCGACGCTGTTTGACCGCTCTGGCCGCACGATTGTGCTCACCGATGCGGGCGTTGCGTATCTGGGCTATGCCCGTCGTGGTCTGCAGGACATTGAGGCTGGTCGCCGCGCGATCCACGACGTGCAGGACCTGTCCCGCGGCAGTCTGCGCGTTGCGGTTACGCCAACGTTTACACCCTACCTGGTCGGCAGGCTGATCGGGGCGTTCAACAGTCGTTTTCCCGGCATTGCCCTGACGGTCGACGAAGTGACGCAGGAACGCATGGAGATGCTGCTGAACGACGATGCGCTCGATGTGGGCATAGCGTTTGACGACGTGCGCTCTGCGGACATCGAAGGACAGCCGCTGCTTTGCGAAACGTTCGCGCTCATGGTGGGTAAGTCGCATCACCTCGCAAAACGCCGCGACCCAATTACGCTTGGGGACTTTGGCGAAGTAGTGCTGGTGCTGCTGAATACCGGGTTTGCGACCCGCATGCAGATCGATCGCCACTGCCGCAACCTGGGCGTTGCGCCGCGCATTGCGATCGAAGTGAACTCGGTCGGCGCGATTGTCGAGATCGTGCGCCGTGGTGGCCTGGCAACGATATTGCCGGCCGCGATTGCGCGTGCGCAGATCGGGCTGCTTACCGTCCCGCTCGATTTTGCCACGCCAACGCGAACTGCGGCGTTGTTGCAGCGAAGGGAGGCATACAGGACGGCGGCCGCACAGGCCTTTGTCGCGCTTGCACTCGAGACAGATTGGGATGCGTGAGCGTCGGCATGACGTGGCCCAATCGCCAATCTGCGCAGGCTGTCAGCCGGGCAGGGGGCTGGTAACCGGATAGACAGGCGGCCTTCCTGCCAGCACGCGAGCAACGTCGTCAAAGGCCTTGCCGACCAGCTCTGCGAACGATTGTGCCGAAAAATGCGCGGCGTGGGGCGACATGATCAGGTTTGGCGCATGCCGTAACGGGCTGTCCGCCGGCAACGGCTCTTGATCGAACGTGTCCAGACCTGCCCCGGCCAGGTGCCCATCAGTCAACGCTTGCGCCAGCGCCGTCTCATCGACGAGGCCCCCGCGCGCGACGTTGATCAGGATCGCGCCCGGTTTCATCCGGGCGATGGCCCGTGCATCGATGAGGTTGCGCGTTGCCGAAGTCAGGGGGATGTGAAGCGAGAGTATGTCGGAGCGTTCGATCAAAGTCGCGAGATCGAGGCGCTCCACCCCCTCCACCGTGACGGACGACGGTTCATGGGCCAGCACCTTGAAGCCCAGCGCCCGGGCGCGGCGCGCGACCAGCGATCCGATCCGCCCCAGCCCGATAACGCCGAAGCATTGTGCCGCAGGACGTTGAATGCCGCGCCCGCGCGCCAGGGTATCCCATTGCCCCGCTCTGACCCCGGCGTCATACCCGGGCAGGCGGCGCGAGAGCGACAGCGCCATGGCAATCGCGTGGATGCTGACTTCCTCGATGTTGGCATCGGGAACGTTGGTGACGATGATGCCCGCTGCCGCTGCGGCGGCCACATCGACGGTGTCCACGCCGATGCCAAAGCGGGTGATCACCCGGCAATTCGGCATTGCGGCGATCACGCGCGCCGTGACGGGTTCGCGCAACACCAACAGTGCATCTGCACCCGCACAATGTTCGATCATGGCCTCTTCGGTAAGGCAGGTCGGTTCGACGAGCCTGGCGCCGCTGGCCGCCAATGCGGCGATATGAGCCGGACCGGTCGGGATTATGCCATCGGTTTTGACAACGATCATGCTGCATCTCCCGACACGCGCGCTGCTGCCAGCATGGTTGCGGCTGCGCCGCCGATGAACAGCGTGTCGCTGCCGACCAGGAAAAAACGATAGCCGGCATGCGCCCAGCGACCAACATCGTCTGCGTTCTGGCGAAAGATGCCGAGCGCCTTGCCCGACCGTTTTGCCGCCTCGGCGACCCGTTCGATGGCCTGGTCGAGTTTTGCTGCACCGGCCGGACCGACCGCGCCAATCGACAGTGCAAGATCGAATGGGCCGACGAACAGCATGTCGATCCCGTCGACCGCAGCAATCTCGTCGACGCATGCCAGCCCTTCTGCGGTTTCGATCTGCACGGCCATCAGCAGGCGGTCGTTGGCCGCCGCAAGATAGGGCCCGATCGCATAGCCATAGCGACTGGCCCGCCCCGGACCCGCGCCCCGGATGCCGGCCGGTGGATACCGGCCATAGCTCGCGGCCGCACGCGCTTCCCGGGCGCTGGAAACGCGCGGAACGAGAATGGCCTCGGCCCCGGCGTCGAGCGCGGTCGCGATCCATTCGGGTTGATTGCCGGGCACGCGCACCATTGCGGCCACACGGCCGGCATCGCAGGCGCGTACCAGATCTTCGATGCGTTCGCGGTCGATCTGGCTGTGTTCGGCATCGATACACAGCACATCGAGGTGCTGGGCGGCGCATACCTCGATCGCGACCGGGTGGGGGATGGATGCAAAGCACCCGATTATCCGTTCGCCGGCCAGCAGCGTCGATTTGAGGGTCATGGCAGATACTCCGTGGCGAGTGTGGTTTGCGCGGCGGGAAGGTGGCGATCGATCAACAGAATGCCGGCCCCAAGGCCGCCAAGAACGACCATAATGACTGAAAACAGCGCTGCTGCGGGATGGTCGGCATGGGCAAGCAGCGCGCCGCTGCTCAGAATTGCAGCCACCCCGCCCAGCTTGGCGATCGTCAACGCGACACCAATTCCGGTGGCGCGGATCTCCACCGGATAGCGCAAGGCGACAAGCGCATAGAGCGATCCGGTCACAAGCCCCTGGGCGATGCCAAAGCCCGCAACCAAGGCATACAGACCTGGCCGAAACGATCTCGGCAGCACAGCGGCCTGGGTCAGAGTAATCGCCACGAACAGGCCCGAGGCGAGCAGTGCAAGGGCAAGAGCGGCCAAAGTCAGCCGCCGCGAACCGAATTGGGTGACCAGCCGCCCCGACGCAAGGGCGCCGAACAATGCCAAAGTCATATAGACCAGCAGCCCGCTCGACGCCTCTGTGAACGAGAAACCCAACCCGGTGAGGATCATCGGCAGCCAGTTGGCCAGGCCATAGGTGACGAACGACGCGGTTCCGAAACAAATTCCGACCGCGATATTGAAACGTCGCATCGCGGGTCCGCCAAGCCCTCCCCGAGACGGCGTCGGGTCTATATCTGCGACAGCCATCAGGCTGAAGCCATTGGCCCCCAGGACGGCATTGGCCAGCTTTTCCGCGCGGTCTGGCCGCTCACGGCGCACCAGAAAACGCGCGGATTCGGGAAGGCCGGCAAGCGCAACCATGCCAACCAGCAAAGTCAGCACCCCGAATGCCGCAAAGCAGCCCCTCCAGCCCAGCAACGGAAGCATCGCCGCCACGAGGACGCTGGCAAGGACGCTGCCCAGCGGTGTGCCGATGGACATCAGAGCCGCGACATTCGCACCGCGACGTGGCGGCAACCATTCCGTGCCGAGCGCAAGGGCGTTGGGCGTTGCGGCGCCAAAGCCGATCCCGCTGGCGAGGCGCAAGCACGCGAGTTCGGGCACATTCGACACCAGCGCCGACAGGCCGGTCGCCACCCCGAACAGGGCCAGGCTGGCCAGCAAGGCGGGTTTGCGGCCAATTCCGTCCCCCAGCCGGCCGCCTGCCCCGGAACCCAGCGCCATTCCTGCCAAAGCCGCCGACAGGGCGATGCCAAACGAAGCTGTGTCGATGTTCCACTGCTTGATGACGAGCGGTGAGACGATCGACAGGAACTGCAGGTCAACCCCGTCGATCATCAGGATCATCAGGATAATGGCGATGATCGTCATCTGCCGTCGCCCCGGTCGGGCAGGCACCGGCCGGGTTTCGCGCAATTCGATGCCCATTACAATTCCGCCTCTGCGCGGGCCTTGCCAGGCAGTGCGAATGTATCAGTGCAGAGTGGACGTGCCAGCAGCACCCGGAGATCCTCCATTGTCGGTGGAAGAGCCATCGCCCGGGCCGTGGTGCTAGACTGTCAGATTGCCGACAATTGCTAAAATAATCCTGACCACCAGTCGGTCAGTCGAGATAGGCGGAAAGTCCTTCGCGCTGGAGCACGCTCACGCGGGCATAGCCAATCGAGACCAGGCCTTTCGTTTCGAATTGCCGCAGGATCCGGTTTACGCTCTGGCGCGAAACACCCACGAGATCAGCGACATCCTCCTGGCACAGTCTGACCCCGGGCGGTCCATCGCCCCGATCCGGGCGATGGCTGGTAAGGTCCAGCAAAATCCGGGCCAGCCGACTTTCGGCCGAGCGCGTCATGAAGTCGTTGATATTGACGAGCACCGCGCGAATTCTCTGGCAGCTCAGGCGCGCCAGATCCTCGGTGAACGAAGGACTTGCACTGGCCAATCGGCGCCACGCCGACAAGGGAACACAGGCCAGCGCGGTTGGACCCATCGCAAGGGCATCATGGGGACGAGGGCCGCCATCGAGCACCGATATCTCGCCAAACCAGCGCCCCGTTCGGATGATCCCGTTCATCAATTGGCCACCGTCCACGGGATAGTTCAACATCCGGACCGCGCCCGAAATGATACCGTAAATTCCATCGGGATCGTCACCCAGCCGATATATGCTCTCGCCATCATGGAAATGCCTGAGGTGGGACGCACCGAGCAGCGCGCGCCGTCGCTCGGCCGGGAGTGAACCCAGCCACGGATCACCCGTAAACAGAGCTTCGATCTTGAGCTGGTCCAACACCATGGCTTTGCCTCTCGCGCGCCCGACAGCAATCGGACCAACGGCCAGAGAGGTCAAGGCGCCGTTGCCTGGGGGCATTGTTGTGCGCCGATACCCTGTGAGCTTGTGCGCTCTCGTCTGCGATGGGCCGCGGCACGCCTGCTATTTTATGAAATTATAAAGATATTTTTTGGGAGTATTGCGATGGCGAACGCGATCGATGGTGCAATCCACCGCGACAAAGCTCTCGTGCTCGGCGGTGGTGGGCCGGTTGGAAGGGCTTGGGAGGCAGGTCTTGTCAGTGGGCTCATGGCCCAGGGCGTTGCGCTGAATTCCGCCGATACCATCGTCGGTACGTCCGCTGGTGCCATCGTCGGCGCGCAGCTCGCACTCAGGCTCGACCTGACCGTTGTCGCACCGGCGGCGCCGCCTCCGCCGTTGCCCCCCGCCGCATCGAACGCATTGGCAGAGCTGGCCAAAATGACCTCTGCGGCTTGGCGTGCAGCGGACCCGGAGTCCCGGCGGCAGGCGATCGGGCAATTGGCTCTGACCGCGGCGACGCCAAGCGAAGAGCAATCCATGGCCCGGGTGGCGATCTTTTCCGGTCGGGCCTGGCCAGCCGGCCTTTGCGTGACAGCCGTCAACGCGCAGACCGGGGCGAGCGTCTTTTGGCAACAAGGTTCCGGCATCGCTCTGGATCTCGCGATCGCCGCAAGTTGTGCCCTTCCAGGCGTCTGGCCGCCGATTACGATCGGCGGCCAACGCTTCATGGACGGCGGCATCAGGAGCATGGTGAATGCCGATCTGGTGCCAGGCCATTGTGCCGTGATCGTCGTGTCATGCTTTCCGCTTGCTCCGCCCGAAGGCCTCGGCAGCGAAAGTCCGCAACCTGTGAATTCGGGCCCGATTTCTGAAATCGAGGCGCTTCGCGCAGCAGGCGCCAACGTTGACGTGATCGCGCCGGGTCCGGATTTGCTGGCGCTCACGGGCGGCGGAGCAAGGATGCTCGACCCGACCCTGGTTCCGCAAGCCTTTCAGATCGGCCTGCAACAGGCGATTGGTGAAGCAAGCCGCATTAATGCCGCGTGGATGGAAAAATAAATCACGCAGAGACGGATGACGCGCGTGGCAGTCAGGGCTTGCCGGCTATGGCGTCGTGCGGCAGAGCGCTCTCGATGATCACCGTGAAAGTCCGGATCGTCTCTTCCTCAAAACGATCGTCGGGCGGGTAGAACTGTTCCAGCCGGTTCAACCGCAGCGTGCGGTATGACAGCAGGCCATAGAGCCAGGTGAAGGCGAAGTGGATGGCCTGCTGGTCGTGGCTATCCAGCTTTCGCCCGCAGACGCGTGTGGTGCGTTCTATGAAGTGTTCGACGATCCGTGCCGCCATGTGATTGATCGGCGTCCAGCATGGATCGCCAATGATATGGCGGCGCATCGCCGAACGCAGCAGGCCGGAATGTTCGCGAAAATTGCGGATGGCACTGCGCGCCAGAACTTTGGCCAGATCGGTCATCGACAGCTCGGAATCGCGCAGATCGCGCATGGCGGTTTCCTCGCGCCGGGCCAGCATGTCTTCGACCAGAAAGGCAAAGAACCGCTCCTTGGTGCCAAAGCGGTGATAGAATGTGCCGTTGGACGTGCCGCCTTCCCTGCAGATATCGCGCACCGAAATGAGTTCGATGTCGCGTTCGTCAAGCAATCGCAGGGTCGCCTCGATCATCTTGCGCTGACTTTCGGCACTGCGATTCTGAAGCGGATGTTTACGCGGCGCCGGGCTGGGGATGCTGGTCATCGCGTTTTTAGGCCAGCATCTGCGCGCACCGTCAAGGTCGCACCTGATCGGTTGGCGCCAGATCGGCCCTGTTTCACGAGCGCTGAAAAAGCCGCTTGCGCAAAATTGGACCCGGTGATCTAATTTAAAAAAACAGACTAAATGGAGAGGGAAATGAAAACATCCGCCCACCGCGAATCGGTGCCCGAACCGGCATTTGCACCGGCAACGCCGACTGGCCGCATCGCTGGTGAATTGTTCGGCGCTGACGCACGTGGTCGCCTGAGGCTTGTGGCCCATGTCGCTGCGCTGGCGGTTGGCGTCGCCGGTGCTCCGTTGGCCTGGGCCCAGACCGCATCCCCCGCCGTGCCCTTGTCGGCGGCGTCCGCCGCAAGCCAGTCGGCGGCGTCCGCCGCAAGCCAGTCGGCGGCGTCCGCCGCATCTCCTTCGGCGGCGTCCGCCGCATCCGATGAACCGGGCAAGGGGCTGGCTGAAATCGTCGTCACTGCCGAGCGAAGGACCCAGAATCTCCAGACCGTGCCGATCGCCGCCACGGCGCTGTCGGGCGCCGCGCTGGAAAAGAAGGCGGTGCTGCGGATGGCCGATCTGCAATTTGCCTCGCCATCGCTCACGGTCAGCGACGCCGGGCTTTCCCAATCGATCAACATTCGCGGCATCGGCATCGCCAGTGGCGACCCTTCGGTTGCCAACGGTGTCGGCTATTACATCAATGGCGTGTTCCAGCCGCCGGTGCTGACGCAGGGAACGTTCTACGACATTGCCAATGTCGAAGTGCTGCGCGGGCCGCAGGGCACGCTCGTGGGTTCGAATTCCACCGGCGGCGCGGTGTTCGTAACTTCGGTCAAGCCCGAACTGGGCAAGCTGGGCGGCTATCTGCAAGGCAGCTACGGCAATTACAACGCCACCACCGATCAGGGCGCGCTCAATGTCCCGCTCACCAGCACGCTGGCCCTGCGTTTCGCGGGAAGCTACGCCCGCCACGACCCCTATCAGACCGATCTGGGGCCCTATCACAATCAGGTTGATCAGCTCGACGAACAGGAAGGTCGCATCTCGGCGCTGTGGAAGCCCGGTGACCTGCAGGTTCTGACTCACCTGGAATGGATCACGCGCAACACCGGCGGGTATGCCTATACCCCGGTTCCGGGCACGACTTATGCAACCGGATCAAACAGCAACCCCGATACGGTGGATTACAATACCCCGGTGTTCAATCACGAGAAGGGTTTCCTGGCCGACACGGAAGTGCGCTATACATTGCCCGATGGCATCGTTCTGCGCTCGCTGACCGGCTATTATAACAAACGCTTCGGCAACCAGTACGACATTACCGGCAGCGATGTGATAACAGACACCCAGAACCAGAAACTCAATTCACTGCAATACACCGAAGAATTCAATATTATTTCGCCGACCGGTGGAAACGTGAACTGGATCTTGGGCGGATACTATGCGCATAACAAGATCTCTCCCAGAATTCTGAATTACACCTCGGCGCCCACGAGTCCGACTTATATCTACGACTACAACGACAAGTTCACCACCGGGGTGTTCGGTCAGCTCAATGTCAAGCTGACCGACAAGCTTGAGCTGCAGAGCGGCCTGCGCTGGTCGCACTATACCGTCTATCAAACGGGCGAAGTCGCGATCGGCTATGGCGGGCTGTTTGGTCCCAATGGTCGCGAAGTCAGCAATCTCACCGGGTCTGAACACGATTCCAGAATGACCGGGAAAGTCGATCTCAACTATCAGATCGATCACGACAATCTGGTCTATGCCTTTGCCGCGCGCGGCTACAAGCCCGGTGGCGTCAGTTCGGCGGTGCTGACCTTCGCGCCCGAAACCGTGTGGGATTATGAAGCTGGCTGGAAATCCACCCTGCTGGATAACCACCTGCGTACGCAGGTGGGTGGTTTCTACATGAATTACAGCAATTTCCAGTTCGACTCCGTCGATCCGTCAGATGGCATCTCGGGCGTTTACAACGTTACGCATTCGACCATTTATGGCGTTGAAGGGCAGGTTCAGGCAAAAATCGACAGGTTCGATTTCGACAGTGGCTTTGCCTACGTTCATTCGCACCTGGCGCCGGTGACCATTGTCAATGAACGCTACTTGCCCGGTGGCGGGTCCTCGGCGCTGGGTCCGCAGTGCCCGGCCACACCCACCTGTTTCAACTATACGCCCTATATCGGCACGGCAGGCGGGGGGCCGAACCTCTACAGCCCGACCTGGACCTTCAATTTCGGTGCCGATTACCGTTTCAGGTTGCCGCACGACTCGGTCCTGACGCCGCGCGTAAACTATGCCTATGTCGGTTCGCAGTGGGCGAATTACTTCTATGTCACCACCACCGACTATCTGCGCGCGCATGGGGTATGGTCCGCCCTGCTGACTTATGATCTCGATCGCTGGTCGGTCGAAGGCTACGTCAACAACCTGACCAACAACCGCTATGTCACCGGGCAATGGGCCAGCAACGGAAACGATGAATTCTGGTCGGCGCCGCGCACTTATGGTGTGCGGGCGACGGTGCATTTCTGATGCTGCACAAGGGTCACGGCGGGGCAGGGGCGGTGTTTGCCGCACTTGCCCTGTCTGCAACGGCCAGCGCGAGTGCTGTGCCCTCGGCCACCTGTGGCGCACTGGCCGGGGGCGGCATCATCCCCTGGC
Organism: Novosphingobium sp. FSW06-99; assembly: GCF_001519065.1. Classification (GTDB taxonomy): domain Bacteria; phylum Pseudomonadota; class Alphaproteobacteria; order Sphingomonadales; family Sphingomonadaceae; genus Novosphingobium. Next base: position 63,178 of record NZ_KQ954253.1, on the reverse strand, counting down.
GGGGCGATGCCGTGCGGATTGTCCAGGCGCGCTGGCTTGCGGCCGGACCGGATGGCACGATCCCGGCGCATTGCGAGATCATCGGCGTGATGCACGAACGGGTCGGGGTGGATGGTCAGCATTACGCGATCCGCATCCACTTGCGCCTGCCCGACCGCTGGAACGGGCGCTTCTTCTTTCAGGGCGGCGGGGGCAGCAACGGTGAACTCGGCGATGCACTGGGGCGCCTGGTCCCAGGTGCGCCTTCGGCCCTGAAGCAGGGCTATGCAGTGTTGTCGCAGGATTCGGGGCACGACAACGCCACCAATACGGTGCCCGACCGCGGTGGCGCGTCGGCGTTCGGTTTCGACCCCCAGGCCCGCGCCGACTATGGTGGAACGTCGTTGCCTGCGGCAACGGGGGCGGCGCTGGCGACGATCCGGCGCTATTACGGCCGCAAGCCCGCGTTCAGCTATTTCGTCGGCTGTTCAAAGGGCGGCCAGGAAGGGATGATGCTGGCACAGCGCTATCCGGCGCTGTTTGACGGCATCGTTGCGGCAGCGCCGGGCTTTGCCCTGCCGCGTGCGGCGGCGGCAAAGGCATGGGGTACGCAAGTGCTGGCCGATGTGGTGCGCCAGTCCGGCCACAGCGTGACGCCGGTGACCCTCGCCAATGCCTTTTCGGACGGCGATCTGGCGCTGCTGCAAAAGGCGGTGCTGGGTGCCTGCGACGGGCTCGATGGACTGGCAGACGGCATCATCGCCGATACCCGAGCCTGCACATCGGCACGCGTCTTGCCCGAACTTGCGCGCGTGACCTGTTCGGCGGCCAAACAGGACACCTGTTTGGCCAGTGCCCAGGTCAAGGCGCTGGTGCGGCTTCACGACGGTCCGGCCGATGGCCGGGGCCAGGTCTTTTATGCCGGATTGCCGTGGGATGCGGGCTGGGGAACGCCGGGCTGGCGGGCATGGCTGCTGGGTGATCGGGTGCATGGCATATCGGTCGGCCTGAAGATGGGCGCGCCTTCGCTGGGCGCGATCTTCACCACGCCGCCCACCGCGATCGACACGTCGACCGGCCTCGACGCTTCGCTCGCCTTCGTGCTGAATTTCGACATCGCCCGCGCCGATGCACAGATTACCGCCGTGGCCCCGCCGTTTGTGCGATCGAGTTGGCGCGATATCGGCGCGCAGTCCACCGATCTGTCCGCTTTCAGGGCGCGCGGCGGCAGGATGATCGTGCTGCACGGCGCCTCGGACCCGGCGTTTTCGCTTGCCGACACGCTGAACTGGGTCAAGGCGGTGGATGCGCGCATGCCTGGCGGGTCGCAAGGCGTGCTGCGCACATTTGCCGTGCCGGGCATGAACCACTGTGCCGGTGGCCCCGCAACCGACGAGATTCCGGCCTTTGCGGCCCTGGTCGATTGGGTCGAACATCATCGGGCCCCGCGCCGGATCATTGCGCGCGCCGGTGCGGCCAGCCCCTGGCCCGGACGCGAGCGACCGCTGTGCGTCTGGCCAGCGGCGGCGATCTATGATGGTCATGGAAATCCGGAAAAAAGCGCCAGCTTCCATTGCCGCTTGCGCACCGAATCATGATCGAAGGGGATGATGACATGACGAATTCCGTGCGCGTGGGCCATGGCGCCACACAGGCCGGGCGGCTGGTTGGCGTGGCGCTGGTCATGCTGACGCTGATGGTCGAAGGTTTCGATCTGCAGGCAGCCAATCTGGTCGGCCCCTCGATCGTCGCCGATTTCGGGATCAGCCGTTCACAATTGGGCCCGTTGCTGAGCGCCAGTCTGGTCGGCATCCTGCTGGGTTCCACCCAGGTGGCCCCGCTGGGCGACAGGTACGGACGCAAACCGGTGCTGATCGTGGCGAGCCTTGCCTATGGGCTGTTGTCGCTGGGTGCGGCCAGCGCCACGTCGATCACCCAGCTCGCCGTGCTGCGGTTCCTGATCGGGATCGGTCTGGGCGCGGTGATGCCCAACGGGCTGACCCTTGCCGGAGAGATGTTCGAAGAACACCGCCAGGCCAGCATGACCGGGCTGGTCGGCATCGGCATCACGATGGGCGGCGTGTTGGCCGGGGTCACTTCCGCCGAAATCCTGCCGCATTGGCATTGGCGCGGGGTCTTTGTGGTTGGCGGTGTGCTGCCTGTGGCAATCGCCCTGTTGCTGGCGCTGTGCTTGCGCGAGCCACCGCTTGCAGCCGATGATGTGCGGCACAAACGCGGCAGCGTGCGGGCCATTCTGGTGCCTTCGCTGCGCGCTTCGACGCTGACGGTCTGGGTGGTGTTCGCCAGCATGTCGCTGGCATTCCACCTGCTTTCAAGCTGGATCCCGCTGATGGTGGCGCGCGTCGGGCAATCGCCGGCATCGGCAGCCTGGACCACGACCGCCTTTCACGCAGGCGGCGTAAGCGGGGGGATCGTCGCCAGCCTGCTGTTGACACGCGGGCACTGGCAAACCGCTGCACTGTTCATGTCCGGGGCTTGCGTGACCATGCTGCTGCTGGGGGCATTTCCGGCCGGGCCATCCGTCAGTCTGGCGCTGTTTATCGTGGCGGGCTTTTTCGTGGCGGGCACGCTCAATGCCATCAACGGTGCGGCGGGCGGGCTCTATCCGATGGCGTCACGCGCCACGGGCCTTGGCTGGTCGCTTGGCATTGCGCGGGTGGGGTCGATCATGGGGCCGTTGGTTGGTTCGGTTGCGGCCACCGCCGGGATCGACCGCGACCATCGCTTTTTCTTTCTGCCGGTGCTGCCGCTGGCAATTGCCCTGGTGGCTTCGCTCGCGCTGGCAAGGGGCCGCCCCTCGCCCAAGGCATCGCAAGGGGGCCGGGCATGACCGCCGTACGTACCATAACGGTTCACGAAGCGGCTTTCGCGGTGTTCCGCCATTTCGGTGTCGACGCGCTGTTCGGCAATCCGGGCTCGACCGAATTGCCGATGCTTCAGGCGATGCCCGACGATATCGCTTATGTGCTTGGCCTGAACGAGGCTGTGGTGATCGCCATGGCCGATGGCTATGCGCAGGCCAGCCGACGCCCCGCGCTGGTCAACCTGCATTCCGCCGCCGGGACCGGCAACGCGCTGGGCAACTTGTTCACCAGTTTTCGCAATGGCACCCCGCTGGTGATCACCGCGGGACAACAGGCGCGCGCGCTCTTGCCGTTCGATCCATTCCTGGGGGCCGAGCGGGCCAGCGAGTTTCCGCGCCCTTATGTCAAATGGGCGCTCGAACCGGCCCGGCCCGAGGATGTTCCGGCAGCCCTTGTCCGGGCTTTTCACATGGCAATGACACCGCCCACCGGTCCGGTGTTCGTGTCGGTGCCGGTGGATGACTGGGATCGGCCTTGTGTCATGCCAACGCTTCCCGCGCTGACGCTCAGGACCGCGCCGCAAGCTGACGGCATCTCCGGGCTGGCCGCCATGCTGGATGGGTCAGGGCGACCAGCGCTGGTGCTGGGCGCCGGGGTGGCGCGCTGTGGCGGGTGGGATGATGCGATCAGGCTTGCCGAACGCATCGGTGCCGATGTGTGGACTGCACCCTTGTGCGGGCGCGAGTGTTTTCCCGAAGATCACCCGCGCTTTGCCGGATTTCTGCCCGGCTTTCGTGAACGGATCGTGGACTGCCTGGCCCCATATGACGGCATTCTCGTCGCCGGGGCGCCCGTCTTTACCTGGCACGCCGAAGGCGGGGGGCCACCATGGCCAGACCATGCGCGGCTGGGCCTGCTGAGCGACGATCCGGCGCATCTGTCGGCACTGCCGGGCGGGACGGGGGTACTCGGCGATGTCGCCTATGGGTTGTTTGCGCTGGCCGAGGTGACCACCGCGCGGGCGGCATACAGTCGCCGCGCCTTGCGGGCCCGCCCGGTGCCCGAACCGGGGATGACGCCAGCCCATATCCTGGCGCGGATTGCGCGGAACCGACCGCCCGATGCAATTCTGGTCGAAGAGGCACCGACCGCGCGCCAGGCCCTGCAGGCGGTCCTGCCGGTGATCCGGCAGGCAGGCTTTTACACGACGGCAGCGGGCGGTCTTGGCTATGCCTTGCCGGCCGCAGTCGGGGTGGCACGCGCCTGTCCCAAGACCAAGATCATCGCGCTGCTCGGCGACGGATCGGCAATGTACACCATCCAGGGCCTGTGGAGCGCCGCACAGGCCGGTGCCGATATCGCCTATGTCGTGCTCAACAACCGGCGTTATGCCGCGCTCGACAATTTTGCGGACCGCTTCGGGTTGGGCGACCTGCCGGGCACCGCCATCGAAGGCATCGATTTTGCGGCCATCGCCGCGGGCCTGGGTGTGGCGTCGCGCTGCGTTGCCGATGTGGACGGGATCGATCCGGCGTTGGCCTGGGCCTTTGCAACCACCGGCCCGACGCTGATCGAGTTCCGCATCTGACCATTCCGCTGTCGCGAAAAGGCCTGTCATGAGCGCTTATCCTTCCTTGTACATGCTGATCGACGGCAATCGCGTTGGTGCCAACGGGCGGCGCACCCATGCCGTGATCAATCCGGCTGACGGTGCCACGCTCGGCGAATTGCCGCTGGCCGATCCCGCCGATCTGGACACGGCGCTGGCCGCTGCCCAGCGCGGCTTTCGCACCTGGCGCGAGGCCCCGGCCGCCACCCGCGCCGCCGTGTTGCACGGCGCCGCCCGCCTGCTTGAAGAGCGCAAGGACGCGATTGCGCGCATTGCGACGCTCGAACAGGGCAAGCCGCTCGCCGAAACCCGGATCGAGGTCGGGATGGTCGCCAATCTGTTCGCGTTCTATGCCGGCGAATGTCAAAGGCTCTATGGGCGCGCGCTGGTGCGCCCGACGGGCACCCGCTCGACTGTCGTGCATGAACCGGTGGGTGTGGTGGCCGCATTTGCACCGTGGAATTTTCCGCTCGCCAATCCCGGGCGCAAGCTGGGCGCGCCAATCGCGGCGGGCTGTGCGGTGATCATGAAACCGGCCGAGGAAACCCCTGCTTCGGCCTTGGCGGTGGTGCAGGCGCTGCTCGACGCAGGCTTGCCCACCGATGTCGCGCAGATCGTGTTCGGCGTTCCTGACGAAGTCAGCAGGCACCTCCTGGCCAGCCCGATCGTGCGCAAGCTGTCGTTCACCGGATCGACCGCAGTGGGGCGGCATCTGGCGCGCCTGGCCACCGACAACATGCAGCGCACGACCATGGAACTGGGCGGACATGGGCCGGTTCTGGTGTTCGACGATGCCGATCTCGCACGCGCGCTCGACACGGTTGTGCCGCACAAGTTTCGCAACGCCGGACAGGTCTGTGTCAGTCCGACGCGCTTCATCGTCCAGGACGGGATTTTTGCCGCATTTTGCGACGGCTTTGTCGCGCGCGCCCGGGCGCTGCGGGTCGGTGACGGGCTGGACCATACGACCCAGATGGGCCCGATGGCCAATGCGCGCCGTCCCGAAGCGATGGACCGGTTGATCGGCGACGCAGTGGCGCGGGGCGGCCGGTTGCTGACCGGCGGAAGGCGACCTGCGGAGATGGGCGCAAACGCCGGCTTTTACTATGCCCCCTCGGTGCTGGCCGACGTCCCGATCGACGCGGCGATCATGCAGGAAGAGCCCTTTGGCCCGATCGCGATCCTCAACCGCTTTGCCGATGAGGATGCCATGATCGCCGAGGCCAATCGGCTGCCCTATGGCCTTGCCGCCTATGCCTGGACCGCCGATGCCAGGCGCCAACATCGTCTGGCCCGCGCGCTTGAGGCCGGCATGGTCGGGATCAACACGACGATGATCGCGGCAGCGGACTCGCCCTTTGGCGGGGTCAAGTGGTCGGGCCACGGCTCCGAAGACGGGATCGAAGGTGTGCTCGCCTGCATGGTGACCAAGGCCGTGCACGAAGGATAAGGGATTGAACCATGACTGATGACCTCAAGACCGGCGGTGGACAGGGCTATCTGCGGATTGCCACCGAGGAAGCGTTTGCCACGCGCGAACAGATCGACATCTATCTGCGCATGATCCGTGACGGCGTGGCCGACAAGGGCATGGTCAGCCTATGGGGGTTTTACGCCACCAGTCCCTCGCAGCGCACCACCGAGATTGTCGATCGGCTGCTGGATCTTGGCGCACAACGGATTGCCCACATGGATGCCACCGGCATCGACAAGGCCGTGCTTGCGCTCACGTCGCCCGGCGCGCAGCCGCTGACCGACCTTGGCGAAGCAAAGGGCCTGATCACCCGCGCCAACGACCATCTTGCCGATGCCTGCGCCAGATATCCCGACCGTTTCATCGGCATGACCGCGCTTGCCCCGCAGGACGCCGACTGGTCCGCCAACGAGATCCGTCGCGGCGCGCGCGAACTGGGTTTCAAGGGTGTTCAGATCAACAGCCATACGCAAGGCCACTATCTCGACGAAGACCGCTTTGACCCGATCCTGCGCGCACTCGTCGAGGAAGGGCAAGTGCTGTATATCCATCCCGCCACCCCGCCCGACGCGATGATCGAACCGATGCTGGAAGCCGGGCTGGACGGGGCGATCTTCGGATTTGGCGTGGAGACGGGGATGCATCTGCTGCGTATCATCACCAGCGGGGTGTTCGATCGCTATCCCGATCTTCAGATCATGGTGGGCCATATGGGCGAGGCGCTGCCTTATTGGCTGTACCGGCTCGATTACATGCATCAGGCCGGGGTGCGATCGCAACGCTATGAACGCATGAAGCCGCTGCACAAAACCATCGCCGAATATATGCGTTCCAACGTGCTGATCACGTGTTCGGGGATGGCGTGGGAACCGGCCATCCGCTTTTGCCAGCAGGTCGTGGGTGAAGACAGGGTGCTTTATGCCATGGACTACCCCTATCAATTCGAACCCGACGAAGTTCGCGCGCTTGATGCCATGGCAATTTCCGCAGACGTGAAAAAGAAATTCTTCCAGACCAATGCCGAGCGGTGGTTTGGCCTGGATCTGTAGGTAAAAATTCTTGGAAACTGAGCGATTTTGAGTCCAGTTTGGTAAATTGATCTCCAATTTGTTTCAGATATGCCAAATATACCTCTCTCCAGCTCCGAAGCCCACAACGCATTCTACGGCCGGTGGAGTGATCGGTCGCAGGCTGCCGGGCGCGCGCCGGGCTGATTGTGGCGCGCCTGTCATATCGAATTTCAATATCAGGGATTGACCTGGCCCTCGCTTAAAATTATCGATCCCCGATATTGTACATATCGGAGATCGATAAAATGATCGCGAATCTGCGCCGTTGTATGGATCGCCTCCGGCGTGAAACATGCGTCATCGCGATCGGCTGTGTGCCGGCTGCCGGGCAGATGGCCCCATGTTGAGCAAAGCGAGTGATCCGCTGTTGCGCTGGACGCGATTGCTGCTGGTGATCGCCTTGATCATCTTTGGTGTGTCGGGTGTTGCCGCTTTGGTCGCCCTGTTGCCGTTATGGCTGTTCGAGGCTCGTGTGCTGGTCTGGCTGTCGGCGCACTCCGATGGGCCGCAGGTGGCTGGCGAAGCACTGTTTTCGATCGGTTTCACGCTGATCGGGATCGCGGTCATCAATGGCCTGAGCGCCCAGTTCCTGCGCAAGCTGATCGCGATCATCGATTCAGTGGGGCAAGGTTCTCCCTTCATCCCACAGAATGTGGACCATTTGCGGGTCATGGGCTGGCTGGCGCTGGCCACGCAGGCGATGGGGCTGGTTGGTTTGCCGTTGGGCGCATGGCTGCGGCACGCCCTGGCCAACAAGCACATTTTCGTGCCGTTTTCGCTCGCAGGGCTGGTCACCGCGCTCTTGCTATTCATCCTGGCCCGGGTTTTCGAGCATGGCACTCGGTTGAGCGAAGACGTCGAGGGCACGGTGTGATGGTCGACGAGCCCTCTCGCATCGTGGTCAAGCTCGATGACTTGCTCCATGCCCAGCGGATGACGCTGACCGAACTGGCGGAACGCGTCGACATCACGCTTGCCAATCTGTCGATCCTCAAGACCGGCAAGGCCAAGGCCATCCGGTTCTCGACGCTGGAAGCGATTTGTCGTGAACTCAGGTGCCAGCCAGGTGACTTGCTTGGCTATGCAGGTGAAACGTCATGATGACCCGTTGCGGGCAGAGGCGCATCCTGCTTGGCATGACCTTGCTGCTGTGCGGATGCGCGGCGGGGCCCAATTACGCTCCGCCGCAGGGCACTGCATTGGCGGTGCCGGCGCAATACACGCTCCATCTCGCGCCGGGCGCTCCGGTTGATCTTGCGGTATGGTGGAGTCAGTTCAACGACCCGCTGCTGACCGACCTGATTGCACGCGCGACCGCAGCCAATCTCGACATCGCCGTGTCTGCGGCGCGCCTGCGTCAGGCGCACGAATCCTTGATCCAGGCGCACGCGGCGCAATTGCCCACGCTGACCGGATCGGCTGGCGAAACCCACACCGCAGAATATGCCAAGGCGGCAGTCGTTGGTGGTATCCCGCAACTGGCTGAAAACCAGGCGTTTGATAGCCTTTCTGCGGGTTTGGCCGCTTCGTGGCAGGCCGATGTGTTTGGTGGCAATCGGCGCTCTGCCGAAGCAGCGCGGGCCAGTATGGCTTCGTCCCTGTTCAACCTTGTTGCGGTGCGCACCTCGGTTGCGGGCGAAGTGGCGACAAATTATATCGACGCCCGGCTGGCGCAGGCGCGGCTTGCCATCGCACGCGATACCTTGCGCACCCAGGACGACAATCTCGACATTGCCACCTGGCGGTTGCAGGCGGGGTTGGCGTCTTCGCTCGACCAGGAACAGGCCCGTGCCCAGCGCGCGCAGACAGCGGCGACCATCCCGCCCTACGAAACTGCCTTTACCACCGCGGTGAATCGGATCGGGGTCCTGACCGGGCAAGCGCCGGGAGCGTTGCGCGCTGCGCTTGAGGTGCCCGGACCGATCCCTGTTGGGCCTGACGGTGTGGCGGTTGGCATTCCCGCCGATACGCTGCGTCAGCGACCTGACGTTCGCGCTGCCGAACGTGATCTTGCCACCGCGACCGCGCAGATCGGGGTGGCGCAAGCGCAACTTTACCCGGCGCTGACGCTGACCGCCAATCTCACCAGCCAGGGCAGCCATTTCACCGGGCTGACGGATCTTGTCACCAGCACACTGTTTGCCGGTCTGGCACAAACGATTTTCGATGGTGGTCGGCTGCGTTCGCAGGTTCGGGCGGCCCGGGCCAATGCCGATGCTGCCTTTGCAACCTACAAGCACACAATCCTGTCCGGGTTGGAGGATGTCGAAAACGGCGTCCAGGCGCTGGAATCTGCCAAACGCGAGCAGACCGCGCTGGCCGTTGCGCGCGATGCATCCAACAATGCCGCAATCATCGCGCGCAGCCAGTATCGCTCCGGGCTGACCGATTTTGTCACACTGACCCAAAGCGAGCAGACTTTGCTGTCGGCGCGCGACCAGCTTGCAGCCGCGCAAGCCGCGCAGGCCAGCGCATTGGTCCAGCTTTACCTCGCCCTGGGCGGCGGATGGCAGCCTGATCCACCATTGCACAATGGAAAGCCCTTATGACCGACGCCACAATCGCGGAATTTCTGGGAGAAAGCCTGGCGCCTCCCCGGCGGCGCTGGCGCAAATGGGGTTTGATCGCGCTTGGCCTGGTTGGGCTGGCAGCGTTGGCTTACGCGCTGTTTGGCGGCCGTGTGGCACCGAAATATGCGACGGCTGCCGTCAAGCGGGGCGACCTGGCGGTGACCGTCTCGGCGACGGGCAACCTTGCTCCGACAAACCAGGTCAATGTCGGGTCCGAGGAATCGGGCATTGTGGTGAACGTGTTTGTTCAGAACAACGACCATGTGAAAAAGGGCCAGCCTTTGGCACAGCTTGACCCGACGCTGTTCCGTGCCGCGCTGATGCAGAATGAGGCGCAATTGCTGTCGGCACGCGCGAGTGTTGCACAGAACCAGGCGACGCTCGACCAGTCGTCCGTGACGCTGCGTCGGTATCAGGAAGTGGCTCGGCTGTCAGGGGGCAAAGTGCCTTCGCAGACCGAACTCGATACCGCACTCGGCGATCATGCCCGCGCAGTGGCCAATTTGAAAGCGGCCAAAGCGCAAGTTGCACAAGCCGAGGCAACACTGTCGACCAGCCGCACCAATCTGGCCAAAGCGACCATCTATGCCCCGGTTGATGGCGTGGTGCTGTCGCGTCAGGTCGAGCCGGGGCAGACCGTTGCGGCGGCGTTCAACGTGGCAACGTTGTTCACGATCGCCGAAGACCTCACCGCGATGAAGCTGGACGTCAAAGTCGACGAAGCCGATATTGGCGAGGTAGCGGTCGGCAACAGTGCAACATTCGCGGTCGATGCCTATCCCGGCCGGGCCTTTGCGGGTGCGGTCACGCGAATCGATCTGGGCGCCAATGCCACACCAACGGTCAACAGTGCCGGCACCACCACCAGTTCGACCAGCACGGTGGTGGCCTATACCGCGGTGCTGGCGGTCAGGAACCCGCAATTGCTGTTGCGCCCCGGAATGACCGCGACAGCCGCCATTCTGGCCAAGTTGGAACGCAACCAATTGCTGGTGCCCAATGCCGCACTGCGCTTTACCCCCGAAAGCGGCATGGAATCCGGCGGGGTCCAGATCGGCCCCAAACCTGGCAGCGGCGGATTCGGTGTGGCCGGACAGAACAAGACCGCCACAATCGGACGTGGCAGCCATCAGACCGTTTATGTGCTGGCGGCCGATGGTGCGCTGCGTCCGATCGAGGTCACCATCGGCAGCACCAATGGTGCGTTGACCGCTGTTTCCGGCCCCGGCTTGAGACCGGGTATGCAGATCGTCACAGGCCTTCTGGCGGCGACCGCGACATGATCGGGCCAGGCCAAGTACCGCTTATCAGCCTCGTGGGCGTGACCAAGCGTTTCGGCACGGGTGAAGCGGCATTTCAGGCACTCAAGGGGGTCAATCTCGATATCCTGCGCGGTGATTTCATGGCGGTGATGGGGCCGTCAGGCTCGGGCAAGTCAACCACGATGAATATCCTCGGTTGCCTCGATGTGCCGAGCAGCGGTTCGTTCGTGTTTCAGGGCCATCATATCGAAAATCTCGGGCGCGATCAGCGCGCGTTGCTGCGCCGTCGTCATCTCGGCTTTGTGTTCCAGGGCTTTAATCTGCTCGCGCGCACGAGTGCGTTGGAAAACGTCGAGCTGCCATTGCTCTATCGCGGCGAAGACAAGCGGGCACGGCACACCATGGCGATGGCCGCGCTTGACAAAGTTGGCCTGGCGCCGTGGGCCAGACATACCCCGGCCGAGCTATCGGGCGGGCAGCAGCAGCGCGTTGCCATTGCCCGCGCCATCGTGACTGAACCGGCCGTCTTGCTGGCCGACGAACCGACCGGCAATCTGGATAGCGAACGATCGATCGAAATCATGGAATTGCTGACCGATCTCAACCGCAACAGCGGCATTACCGTGCTGATGGTGACGCACGAGCCTGAAATGGCCTCGTATGCTCGCACCATTGTCCATTTTCGTGACGGGATGGTGGATCGCATCGAACGGAAAGCAGCATGACCGGCACATCTGCCTCTACCCGGTTGATCGCCACCAGTGCGTTGTTGGCGGTGCGCGCGATCCGGCGTCACGTCCTGCGTTCGTTCCTTACGGTGCTCGGCATTGTCATCGGCGTGTTCGCGGTGGTGACGATGGTCACGCTGGGCAAGGGCGCGTCCCGATCGGTGCATGACGAGGTCTCCGGGCTGGGGGCCAATGTGCTTACCGTGCTGCCGGGAACCGCTCCGGGGCGCGGCGGCGGAGGCGAGGCGCCGCCACCCTTCAAGCTTGAGGATGTCGATGCCATTCGCGACCAGATCGGCGGCGTGACTGCGGTTGCGGCGCAAGCCCAGGTTTCGGCGACGGCGGTGTTCAATGCGGCGAACTGGCAGACCACGGTCAACGGCGCCGACAACGCCTATCTCGATGCGCAGAACTGGGCTGTGACCGCAGGACGGCGCTTCACGGGTGATGAGGAAAAAGCCGGAAAATCGATCTGTCTGGTCGGCTCTACGGTCGCCAAGAACCTTTATGCCAATCAGTCGCCGCTGGGAACGACCCTGCGCCTCGGATCGATCAGTTGCACGGTGGTGGGGGCCCTGGCTACGCGTGGGCAGGGCGGTTTCGGGCAGGACAATGATGACGCCGTGATCATGCCGATCAAGGCGGTGCAGCGCCGCCTGACCGGCAATCGCGAAATCCGCGCGATCATTGTGGGTGCCGATCCCGCCTATGACAGCAAGGATATCCAGCAGTCGATTGCGGCCCTGTTGCGCGAACGGCGCAACATTCGCAGTGGCAAACTCGATGATTTCACGATTTTTGACAGCAAGCAGATTGCCGACACGCTGGCCAGCATCACCGGCACGCTGACCGCCATTGTCAGTGCCGTTGCGGCGATTTCGTTGTTGGTAGGTGGTATCGGTATCATGAACATCATGCTGGTCTCGGTCACCGAGCGCACGCGCGAGATCGGCATTCGTCTGGCGATCGGCGCGCTGGGTCACGAGGTTATGCTGCAGTTTTTGGTCGAAGCGGTCGTACTGTCGTGCGTCGGAGGCCTGATCGGGCTGGTGCTCGCGCTGGGTGCCTCGATCGGGCTGTCGCGTTTGCTTGACCTGCCGTTCGTGTTCGACCCGCTGACAAATCTGACGGCGTTTGCTTTTTCAGGTTTGATCGGTGTCATATTTGGCTATTTTCCGGCCCGCCGCGCGGCCAGCCTCAATCCGATCGAAGCCTTGCGGCATGAATAGGCTCTCATCGGCCGGATAACGTCCGTCATGCACGTTGCCCGGCGGGGTGCGTAAAGCGCCAGGGCACGGCGGGTTTAATCTGAAACGCATCATGCATCCTGGGCGCGCATTGCTGCGCGGGCCCGGCCCATCCAACTGATCGGTGTCCGTCCGCATAGTGGCCGCATTCAGACTGGACGCATGGCGACCGCCAGCGGCATAGTTTTGAGCCAGCCAAGTCAAAAGAGTTCCAGTGCATGTCCGCCACAACGATCACCATCGATCCGCGAGATTTTCGCGATGTTCTAGGCTGTTGCCCGACCAGTGTGGCTGTTATCACCGCACACCATGGCGATGATCGCGTTGGACTTGTGGTCGGCACTTTCACATCGATCTCGCTCGATCCGCCGCTGGTCGGTTTTTTTCCCGGCATAGGGTCATCAACCTGGCCACGAATTGCGTCAGGCGGACGCTTTTGTGCGAATATCCTGTCATCCGAACAGGCGCATATCTGCAAGACATTCACGTCGAAGTCGGACGACAAATTTGCCGACGTGATGCACGGGCTCAGCCCTGCGGGATTGCCGCTGATCGACGACATTGTTGCGTGGGTGGATTGCCGGATCGAGTCCGTGCAGCAAATTGGTGACCATCTGCTCGTAGTCGGCGCGGTAGAAGCGATGGGGCAGGGTACCGCATCGCCGCTGGTGTTTCTCAAGGGCGGATATTTCGCCACCGCGGCGATTTGATGACAGGTGCTGAGAAGGGCTGGACGCTTCGCCCACAGGCGCCGTCGATCGGTACGGTGCTAGGGCCAATCGGGCAATGGGCAGATGGAGCAGCGCGCGAATTCGTGTTTGGTGCCGGGCTCAACGCGTTTCGCATGCTGGTCGTCCGCAAAGGCTCACGCGTGTTCGGCTATGTCAATCTGTGCCCGCATTATTCGCTGCCGCTGAACGTGCGCGCCGACGAGTTTCTGTCGCGCGATGGGGCACGGATCATGTGCCGCCGCCATTTGGCGATCTTCACAGTTGAGGACGGCATGTGCATCGATGGCGCCTGCATTGGCGCCGCGCTGGATTGCGTGCCGTTACAGATCGACCCGGAAGGGCAAGTGGTGATCGGATGAGCGGGGCCTATTTCATTTTCCGCGGTTACGACGTGCCGGAAACTTCGGCGGCGATCCGCACGCGCATACGGCCAGAGCACCGCGCCTATATCCGTGAGGCCCGGCACGGCGTTCGCGTGGCGGCAGGCGGCATGGTGGTAACTGATGCCGATGACCATGTGACGGGCACACTGCTGATTCTGCACGGGCCTGATCGGGCGGCGGTCATGCGCTATCTTGGTGGTGACCCGTACTGGGCGGCGGGGCTGTTTGCGCGCTATGAGCTCGATCGCTGGACCTGGGGCCTGGGTGCGCCGGCGGAGGAAGCGCCATAGTCTGGCGCTGCCTCGCTGCCATTACCGCGTGTAAAATGGGGGGATCTGCGCATCGACGTTGACCCACACCGATTTGGGCTGGGTGTATTCGCGCATCGCCTCAAACCCCATTTCGCGGCCATAACCTGATACGCCAACCCCGCCAAAGGGAGAGGCCGGATGCACGCGCTTGTAGCAATTGATCCATACCATGCCTGCGTGGATGCCGTCGGCAAAGCGATGCGCGCGTGTCAGATTTTGCGTCCATAATCCTGATCCGAGCCCGTACTCGGTCGAATTGGCGATCGCCATCGCCTCTTCATCGGTGTTGAAGGTTGTCACGGTCACAAAAGGTCCGAACACTTCTTCGCGGCTGACGCGATCGCCGGATCGGGCGCGGACGATTGTGGGTTCGATAAAATATCCGCCTTGCAGGTCCGGTGCGCCGGGCACTTTGCCACCCGACAGGATTTCTCCGCCCTGTTCGCGCGCCATCTGCACATAGGCCAGCACGCGCTCGTGGTGCACTCGCGATGTCAAGGGACCCATCTCGGTGTCGGTGTCGAGCGGGTCACCCAGCCGGATCGAACGCGCAAGACCAATAAACCGTTCCAGAAACTGGTCGGCAATCGCCTCGTGCAGGATGAGCCGGGATCCGGCGATGCAGGCCTGCCCCTGGTTGTGGAAAATGCCAAATGCCGCGCCACCGACAGCCGCAGGAATGACAGCGTCATCAAATACGATATTCGGCCCTTTGCCGCCCAGTTCCAACTGCAACTTTTTCAGGTTGCCTGCCGATGCGCGCACGATTTCCCGGCCCACGTTGGTCGATCCGGTGAACGAGACTTTGCCGATGTCGGGATGGTCTGCAATGCGCTGGCCGGCGGTGTTGCCATAGCCGGTCACGATATTGACGACCCCGTCGGGAAATCCGACCTGTTGTATCAGTTCCGCCACGCGCAACGTGGATAGCGGGGTGATCTCCGACGGTTTCATCACCACGGTATTGCCCGCCGCCAAGGCCGGACCCAGTTTCCAACTGACGAACATCAGCGGGAAATTCCACGGTACGATCTGCCCGACGACACCGATCGGTTCGCGTTTGACGTAGTTCAGGAATCCGGCATCGACCGGAATGACCGCCCCTTCCAGCTTGTCGGCCATCCCCCCGAAATAGCGAAAGCACAGCACTGTGCGCGGTACATCAAGCCCCAGACAATCGCGTACCGGATGGCCGGTGTTGGTTGCTTCCAGTCGCGCAAGATAGTCGGCGTCGGCCTCGATCGCATCCGCCAGCTTCAACAACAGACGGCCGCGTTCGTGCGCGGGCAGTCGCGCCCAACCCGGGGCGGCGGCTTGTGCTGCCGCAACCGCACGATCGACATCCGCTTCACGGGCCTCGGCGATGCGCGTGATGACCGAGCCATCGAACGGATTGATGACGTCGATTTCACCGCCAGCCGCGCCGTCGACCCATGCACCATCGATGAACAGGCGGGTCTTGAGCGCAGCGGGATCGATGGGTGCGAGTTTTGGCACAGGCGTGCTTTCTGATTGGCGAACTTCAACAGGGGCAGGATCTTTGTGAAAACGATCTTGCCCGTTGGTATGCAGGGTGTGGCTTGCGGAATTACCAGGTCACCGAAACAATCGGGGCCTCACCCTTCAGGATCAATTCGGGGATGATCGGGGAACCGTTCTCCCACACCAGCAGCATCGCGCGCTTTTTCGCGTAACCCTTGTGGCGGATGTCCGCGGGCATGCATGACACATCGCCGGCCCGCGTGATAACCTTGGCGCGCGGCTTGCCGGTCTCCTTGTCCTTGATATCCCAGTCGATTTCGTCCGACAGTGTAATGAACCATTCGCAGCGATCATTGCCATGATCGATGGGAAGGGCGAATTCTTCGGTGGTCGGGCAAAACAGGCTTTCCCCCACCACCGAACAGACCGAGGGATTCCACGTCACGTCGGATCGCGACAGGTAGTCGAACAGATTATACGCCCAGACTTCGCCCTCAAAGCCTGGTTCCGGCTCGACGATGGGGGTGGACTGGTCAAGATCGGGAAACATCCGGTTGACCGGAAAGCCATTGGCGTCGGTGCGCAGCGGGGTATCGCCGGGCAGACCGACGATGCGCTTGGCCGAAACGCGCGTGCGTGTAATCGCAGACTCATTGTGGCCGTTCTTCGATCCCCACGGCGCGCCGGTTTCCATGGGCGCGGCAAACGGATCAAACCCCTGGTTGGTCCAGTCGCTCATGATCGCCTTGAACAGCGGCATCAGCACTTCGCTGGGAAAGCGTTCTTCGCGGTCGCGGCCCGCGTTGTGATAGGCATCGTTGTAGCGGCCGGCGAACAGCGTGACTTCGCCATAGTGATTGACCGTGCCGATGACGTCGTCAAAATTGACGGTGCCATAAAAGAAGCCCCACGCGACATCGCGCATCATCGCGCGCAGGAACGCGTCGACCGGCATCGTGTGGGTGCCTTCAGGCCAGGTAATCCGCGCAAAATATTCATCACGCGCAAAGGAAAAGCTGCCTGCGCTGAACGTGCGATAGCCTGTCACGTTGTCGATCGCGCCGATTTCGGTGCGCATGACAAGCGGCAGGTTTGAAGCAGCCGCCTGATGTGCGGTTTCTGACATTGCCATGGTGTGGATCCGATCAAATATTCAGGAGTTCTGGCAGATTTCCGCCCACTTCTGCACCGTTTCCGGACCTTCGACGGTCTGGATCATCAGGCAGGCAGGGGCGTGGGCGATGAAACGATAGGCCGCGCCGCGCGGCAGCAAGCCCTGATGGCCGCGTGACAGGACCACACGGCCCATCTTGCGACCGGCGGGTTCACCGGCCAGCTTGACGGCGCCCTGGCTTTCGGGTGGAGCGACAGCGGCTGGATCGTCGAGCTTGACGAATTGCACTTCCACCACACCGTCCATCGACAGCACGAATTCGTCGTGCGTGGCGCTGTACCAGTCCGAACTGCCTTCGGCGCGTGCGACTTCGATGACATATTCAAAATTCTTGGCAACGGCGACGCGTTCATAGGGTGCCGACTGGCTCGCGACTTCAAAGATATTCGAAAAGACATAGTTTTTCGGATCATCGTCGATCGGAATGACCTTGCCTTTGTCATAGTCGGCAAGCGACCCAAGTCTGGTGGTGTATTCCATAAAATGAGATCCTTGGACGGCCCTGATGGCGCTGCCATGCCGGGCGCATAACGCAATGATTGGCGCCTGGTGTAAACGGGTATGGCACGTCCGTCCGTCTGGCGTCTGTGCGCACGCGGGGCTTACGAGGCCGGCGGCAAACCATCCCACGCGCGTTCCAGCAACATGCGCAGCCGCACTTTGTCCAATGGTGCGGGATTCCAGTACGGCTTGGCAAATGTCAGCTCGATCACCCGGTCCAGACCGCCGTGCGGCATGCCGAGTTCACGCAGCGATGTCGGCGCACCCAGCGACCGGTTCAGATCATACAGCGCCATGGCCGCGTCCGGACGACCAAGCGCCGTACCGATGCGTGCTACGGCATCGGCCGCATAGGGAGCGTTATAGGCCAGTGCGTGTGGTAGAATGACGGCATGGGTCTGCGCATGGGGCAAGTCGAACGTTCCGCCCAGCGCATGACACAGCTTGTGGTGCAGGGCCATGCCCACCGCGCCTAGCGTCGTGCCGCACAGCCAGGCGCCATACTGCGCGTCGGACCGTGCGGGTACGTCTGTCGGTGCGGCGCTGATGCGCGGCAATGCACTCGCCAGCGCGCGGATGCCTTCCTGTGCGATCAGCGAGATTATCGGGTTGGCCTGCTCGGAATAGAGCCCTTCGACCGCATGGGCGATGGCGTTCATGCCCGAAACGACCGAGATCGCCACTGGCAAGCCCATAGTCAGATTGACGTCATACAGGATGACTTCCGGCAGAACACGCGGGCTGGTCTGCGTGGTCTTGATGCCGTTCTCGGTCTGGCCGATGATCGCGGTTGCTTCGGACCCTGCATAAGTCGTCGGTATGGCGATCTGGGGCAAGTTGGTGCGCAAGGCGATCGCCTTGGCCAGGCCGATGGTCGATCCTCCGCCGATCGCGATCAGGCAGTCCGCGTCTGCCAAGGCGGCCATGGCGGCCTCTGTCACATCGACCGGAGTGTGCATGCGCGCACCGCAAAACGCCCCGCACGCCAGATCACCGATTTGTCGGACAATCCGGTCGGCGTCGGGCGCCTGTTCGGGCGTCGCCACGACGAACGCACGCCTGGCCCCCAGCCGGACAATTTCGTCGGCCAGACTGTCCAGACGACCGGGGCCGAACAGCACGCGCGATGGATGGGATTGATAGACAAATGGGGTCAAGGCGTTGCTCCTGTGGTGCTGGTTCAGCCCCGATCGGCGATGGCTGCCGCAAATACGCCGCCGGTGAGCGGCAGATCGCAAGTGTCGGGGACCTTGGGGCTGCCATCTCTTTGCGGGACCAGGGCATGACGTTTCCCCCGGACGAGGGCCGAGGGGGCGGCGTTGGTCAGAGCGCGGACAGTTGAAAACGGTGGTCGAGCGTCTTCCAGCCGGCGGGACAAGCGCGCCCGTCCGGCGCGGTGCCGGGTGCGTGCTGCGCCAGATCGACCACCAGCGACTGTTTCACGCCGAATACAACGTCGGAATCAAGATAAGCCCCGCCGGCGACAAACAGATGCGTGACCAGCGTGCGGTGACCGGCGGCGGAAATGTGAAAATGCACATGGGCGGGCCGCCACGGATGGCGGTCCGACGCGTTCAACAGATCGCCAACCGGGCCATCGTCGGGGATCGGGTACGCCGGCGGTACGATCGTCCAGAACTGCACATGGCCCTGCGCATCGGCGCGAAACCGTCCACGCAGAAAATAGCCGTCGCGTTCCGGATACTGGATGTCATAGCGGCCGTCTTCGTCGCTTTGCCAGACAACCACATCGGCATCGGCCAGGGGGTGCCCATCGGCCCCCGCGACCACGGCGTTGACCAGCAGCAGATCCCCCGGGTGCCCCGCGCCGATATCCGCCCCGTTCGGCCGGGTTAGCGCGTCGTCGACAAAAAACGGTCCTAGCACCGTGGATTCGGTCGCACTTTCCTGCGTCCGATGCTCAATCGCATCGACCAGCATCGACAGGCCCAGCACGTCGGACAACAAGATGAATTCCTGGCGCCCATCCCTGGACATATGCCCCACGCGTGTGAGGAATTCGACGCCTTGCCGCCATTCCTTGAAAGTCAGCGCGGTTTCACGCGCAAAGGCATGCAAGTGGCTGGTGAGGGCCAGAAGAATTTTGCGCAGACGCGGATCCGGCGTTCTTGCAAACTGCGCACTGACTGCTGCGGTCAGCTCGGTTTCAACATCATGGCTCATGGAAATCTCTTGCTCATCACGGTTTCGAAGGCATCGCACACGCTGGCCAGTCGCGACGCGCGGACATCTCTGGCGTCATCCTCACCGGCTTCCGGCGATCATGCCGGGTGCCATTGTGTGCAAGTGCGCCGCCATGTCCTGTCCCCCGATTGGATCTTTGTTGAAGGCCCGCCTTGCGATCACGCGCCCTTTGGAAACAGGCGCTTGCCGAACAGCAACAGGCCGGCCGCGGCCACGTTGAGCGCAACCATCGTGCCGGTCAGCGGCGTGTAGGTGTGGCTGTGGTCAAACAGCCAGCCACCAATGAACGGTGTGGCTGCGCTCGCGACGGTCTGCAGCGAAATCGCCACGCCCGATATGGCGGCGAACCGGTTGGCGGCAGTGCATTTGCTCAGCAGGGCCATCGCGCCGACCTGCACCGCACCAAACCCCGCACCCAGCACGACCGGATAGGCATAGAACAGTCCGGTATTGCGTGCGTTCGCCAGCAGCAGAAGACCGATTGCAAAAGTGATGCTGCCCGCCGCCAGACTGCGGCGCAAGCCTGCGCGTTGACCAAATGCGCCGATCAGGAAATTGCCGATCAGGGTCGAGGCGGCCATCAGGGACATCGAGCGCGCTGCGGCGAGCGGCGTATGGCCATAGTCCTGCAACATCGCCAGGCCATGCGCGATATACAGCGCGCTGCCGGCGCCCGCGACCATGATGCAGAAGATCACCAACCAGATGTCGGGCGATTTCAGGCTGCCATCGCCGGTCCCTCCCCCGGGAGGGCCGAATTCAACCGGGGTGCCGGTCTTGGGCGGATCGCGCACCACAAAAAGTGACAGGGCCAGCGCAATCGCTCCCATCACCGTAAATACCAGCCAACCCGCGCTCCAGTCATGCGACCGGCTGATCACTTCGCCGATCAATGGCGCTGCAACAAATCCGCCCGCGCCCATCGTGGCATACAAAATGGCAAACGGCCGCGCCTGATCATCGACAAACCAGCCCGCGACACAGGCCTGATTGGCAATGAACCCGCCCGCGCTCATCGCCAGCCCGATAAACAGGCCAAATGCGGCGACCGCCTGCAACGGCCCGTGGACGAGAAACGCCATGACCAGCGATCCGATGATCAGCGCGGCGCTGCCACCGATCAGTGTGCGCTGCGATCCAAACCGGCTGACGGCGGCCCCCATCAGCGGTGCGGTGGTGCCGGTGATCAGCATGTTGGCCGTGACCAGCAGGCCCAGCATGCTGCGGTCCAGCTTCATCGCGGTCACCATTGCAGTGTTCACCACGCTGGCGCCATAGATCGGGAACGCAGCGTTGATGCACAGGATACCTGCGCAGGCGGCAAGGATCCGCCATTTCTGATTGGCATTGCGGACTTCGCGGCCTGCCAAAGCTGCAACATTCATCGCGTTCTCCCGTGTCGATTGCGAGGTCTATCGCCCGGCGTGCACCCTGACCGGTTAGGCCAAGGCCGATCATTCAACAGCCCTGCACGCCAATCCGTCCGGGTGGTGTACGGCCACCATGTACGCCAACCGGACGCGCCGGGGTCGCGGGTTGCGGTTCATCGTGCGGATGGCGCAACCACCACGGCGTTCGCTTGGGTTATGCAAGCCGTTTACAACAAATGAGGCATTCCATGTCCATGGCAGAGGTGCGTACCAAGGCAACCCTCCTTCCTCCTGAACCGGGTTTGACCCCGGATGAAATGATTGCGCGCGCCAGGGCGATGATCCCGACGTTGCGGTCGCGTCAGGCGCAGACCGAAGACGCGGGGCGGTTGCTTGAGGTGACCAATCAGGAATTCCTCGACGCCGGATTTTACCGCATTGTTCAGCCGCGCAGTTTCGGCGGTTATGAATTCACTTTGCCGACTTATGTGCGGGTCATGATGGAGATCGCACGCGGTTGTCCGTCAAGCGCGTGGGTGCTGGCGCTGGTATCGGGTCATCCGGTCATGCTGGCCGATTTCGACATCCGCGCGCAGATCGAGGCCTATGGCAAATCTGGCGATTATCGCTGTCCGTCGGTCGGGTCTCCCGTGCCGGTAAAGCGCGAAGGCAGCGGCTTTCGCGTCAGCGGCAGTTGGGATTACGCATCGGGTTGCGATGTCTCCACCCATGTGATGGTCAGCGGGGTTGCCCCGGACGAAGATGGGTCGATGACTGCCCGGCTGATGCTGGTCGATCGTGACGATTGCACGATCGTCAACAATTGGCGAATGATCGGCATGCAGGGCACCGGCTCGCGCCAGGTCGTAGTCAAGGACCTGTACATTCCTGAATATCGCACCGCGCCGATGGCGATGTGGCAGGCAAAGAGCACCAATGCGGCGCATGCCAACCCGATGTACAGTGGGCGCAAGGGATCCTATTTCCTGATCGAACTGGGCGCGGTCGTGATCGGAACCGTCAAAGGTGCGCTGGATCTCTATGAAGAAATCTGCCGCACCAAGACGATGCGTTTTCCACCCCGCATTCCGCTGTTTGAAAGTCACGAATTTCAGCAGTATTTCGGCGACGCGCAGGGCAAGGTGGACGCGGCCGAAGCACTGCTGCTCAAGATCACCGAGCGCTATGTCGAGGCGTGTTCCGTCGATCCGATCACCGGTGGGGAATTCAGCGAGGAAACCGACCGGCGGCTGTTCGTCGCGGCGCAAGAGGCATGCCGGCTGGCGTGGGATGCGCTGGAAATTATCTTCACCACTGCAGGGACCAGTATCGGCGCCAGGGATTCGATGCTCGCGCGGCTCTATCGGGACGCCAGCGTGCAAAAGACCCATTTTGTGCAGCAAAAGTCACGCACCGCGGTGAATGCGGCGCGGTTGCACTTTGGCATGCCACCGCTGACGCCGTTCTGAAAGATGGGCCCGTTGCAAACGCCGGAAGGTGGCCCTGATCCGGCATCGGTGCGCGAAGCGTTCAAGCGCCGTCGCGGCCACTGGAACGACGACTGGGAAGCCATGCTTGGCTATTCACCGGCCTATGTCGCGGCATATCTGGAATTCTCGGCCTATGTTGCCGATCGGGGAACATTGAGCCCGAAATTTCGGGAACTGCTTTATGTCGCGACCAATTGCACCCCAACGCACATGTTTGACAAGGGCCTGCGCAATCACGCCCGCCAGGCACTGGCTTTGGGTGCGACGCGCGATGAACTGATGGCGGTTGTCGCCACGGTCAGCGCGATGGGGTTTCATTCCTATGTCACTGCCGCAGGCGCGGTGGCGGATGCAGTGCCCGCACTGCCCCGCACCGCCGATGCCGATGCGGTGCGTGCCGACCATGCCGCCCTGTTTGGTGATGTTGATGCGGCCTTTGGCGTGGGGATCGCACTGGATCCCGTGTTTCACGCCAGGTGGCTCGATTTTGCCAGCGCGCCGTTGCGCGGGCCCACTGCCGTTTTGAGCGCGAAAGACGCGCATCTGATTTCGTTGGCCGTCCATGTCCAGTGCACGCAATTGAACGCGGCTGGAGCGCGAGCGCATGCGCAGGCGGCACTGTCGCAGGGCGCGTCGGTCGACGAAGTGCTGGATGTCGCTCGGCTGGTGTCGAGCATGGGGATCCACGCAATGGTGTTTGCACTGCCGGTAATCAACGAACTGACAGGGGGCACCGTATGACCGTCGGGCATGATTTGCATTACACCGCCGGTTCGGTCGAAGCGTGCGGCTATTATGCCCAGCCTCAGTCAGGTGCGGTCCGGGGCGGCGTTCTGCTGGTGCATGAAGCGCCTGGCCTGGGTGCGCATTTGCGGCGACGCGCAGACGCACTGGCGGCGCTTGGCTATGCCGCTTTGGCGGTCGATCTGCATGGTGGCGGGCGGTTTGCCGCCCACCCGCCCGAAGCGCGCCAGTTGGTCGAGGCTCTCAAGGCTGATCCTGCTGAACTGATGGTCCGTTTGCAAAGTGGGCTTGATGCGCTGGTACAGCAAAGCGGCGGTGCGGCGGGCAATCTGGCGGCGGCAGGATATTGCTTTGGCGGTTGGTGCGCGCTGGAACTGGCGCGGGCCGGGGCACCACTGCGCAGCGTCAGCGTATTCCATGGCGCGCTGGCCAGCACGCGCGGCGCAAGCCAGATCGCAGGGTCGGTGCTGGTGTGTACCGGCGATGCCGATCCATTTGTTCCGGCGGAACAGATTGCCGGGTTCACTGCGGAAATGGCGGCAGCGAAAATCGACTTTCAACTGTGCCTCTATGGCGGGGTCGGCCATGGCTTTACCGACCGGGATGTGCCCGATTTGCCGGGGTTTGGCTATGATGGCAGGGCCGACCGGCGGGCATGGCAGTCGTTCGTCTTTCAGCTTGCAGAGCATAGTGCCGACCCCGGGCGGGCGGCGTAGAGGAAATAATCATGACGCGATACGATGGCAAAGTCGTCCTTATCACCGGGGCGGCGCGCGGGATCGGGCTTGGCACCGCTCGCCGGTTGACCGAACTTGGCGCGCGCGTGTTCATTGCCGACCTTGATCGTGCCGGGGCAGAAGCTGCGGCGGCCGGATTGGCCGGTGGCACGGTGCTGGGATTTGGCTGCGATGTCAGCAAAGACAGCGATGTGCAGGCTCTGCGCGAAGCCGTGTTGGCGGCGGCCAGTGGCGGGATCGACATGCTGATCAACAACGCCGCCAAGCCACCCATCACCGGTTCGATTGCGCTGGTCGGCATCGACCAATGGCGCGATGCATTGGATGTCAATGTTCTGGGCTATGTGCGGATGATCAACGCGTTTCTGCCCGAGATGCTGGCGCGCGGCAGCGGGCATATCATCAACACGTCTTCGGGTCTGGCGCTGCTCCCCGATCCGCCGATCCGTTTCATGGGGCCTTATATCGCATCAAAGGGTGCGCAACTGTCGATGAGCCACGCCTTTGCCCATGCCCTGGCTGGCACCGGTGTCGCGGTTTCGGTGTTTTGTCCTGGAATTACCGCCACGTCGGACGAACCCGGCGGCGATCTGCCGCCGATCCCCGGCGCGCCGGGGCCAGCGGATTTTGCCATCGGCGTGCCGCATCGT
The DNA here is from genome assembly GCF_001519065.1 of Novosphingobium sp. FSW06-99. Lineage (GTDB taxonomy): Bacteria > Pseudomonadota > Alphaproteobacteria > Sphingomonadales > Sphingomonadaceae > Novosphingobium. Next base: position 38,636 of record NZ_KQ954253.1, on the reverse strand, counting down.
CGTACCATCCGGGTCAGCGCCGAACATGCCGCCGGCGTGTTGATCGACGGCCTGGCGCGGGGCGATTATCTGATCTGTTCGCAGGACGGCTATCTGCCCGACCTGATCAATTTTGCCCGGGCGAATTTCGATCCGCGCTCAATCGTACGCGCGGCCGAGGCAGAAGCTGTCTGACCTTCAACAACGAGGGCAGGGGAGAGCGCGATGGGAAGGCTGACATACCTCGATAACAGCGACCTGGCGCCTGAGTACCAGGACATTCCGCGGATGAAGTCCAATATCACGCGTGCTGTCGCGCACAGCCCGAAACTCGCGCGAAATGTCGCCGGGCGCGGGATGTATTTTCGGCATGACAGCACGCTGGATGTGCGCCTGCGCGAACTGGCAATTCTGCAAGTCGGGTATTCCACGCGGTCAGCCTATGAATGGGCGCATCACGTCGATATCGCGTTGTCGTTCGGGGTCAGCGTGCAAGATATCCGCGCAATTGGGCCGGAAACCCAGGGGATTGGAACGCACCTTGATCCGGTGGCGTCGGCTGTGTTGGCGGCGGCGCGTTCGTTGACCGATGCGATAGCCTTGCCGCAGCCCATTTTCGATGTGCTGGCAAAAGCGATGAACACCGCGCAACTTGTCGATCTGCTGGTAGCCATCGGTGAATACAATGGCCTGGTGCGCGTAATGGCCGCGATCGAGATCGATCTTGAACCCGAATACCTGGAATATCTCGTGCAGTTTCCACTACCGGCATGAATTTTATTTTCGCACAATAAAGGATTTTTCCTCATGAAACTGCTTAGCTTTACCCACGAAGGACGCGACAGCTTTGGCGCGGTGGTCGGTACACGCGTTGTTGACCTCGGGCTGAAATTTGCTGGAGTCTATGCCGATATCGTTGCCGTGCTCAAGGCTGGCGCACTTGACGAAGTCGAGGCCGCTATTGCGGGGGCCACGGGCGACTATGATCTGGCAGATATCACGTTTCTGCCGGTTATTCCCAATCCGCCCAAAATCATCTGCATCGGCGTGAATTATGATTCCCACCGCACCGAGATCGGTCGTGATCCCAGCGCGCGACCGATGGTGTTTGCGCGTTTTGCGGCCAGCCAGGCCGCGCATCAGGAACCGTTGCTGCTGCCCCCCGAATCCGAAACGTTTGACTACGAAGGCGAAATTGCCGTCATCATTGGCAAGGCGGGGCGCCGTATCGCCGAGGCCGATTGCTGGGACTACATTGCCGGCTATGCGCCATACAACGATGGCAGCATTCGCGAATGGCAGCGCCATACCGCCCAGTGGGGTCCTGGCAAGAACTTCTACAAGACTGGTGGTTTTGGTCCGTGGATGACGACGCGTGGTGAAATCGCCGACAACCAGACGCTGCATCTGAAAACCCGGCTGAACGGCATGGAATTGCAGAATGCCACCAGCGATGAAATGATCTTTTCGATCCCTTATTTGATCGAATATTGCTCAACCTTCATCCCGCTTGAACCCGGCGACGTAATCGTCACGGGCACTCCGGGCGGGGTTGGCGTTCGTCGCGAACCCAAGTTGTTCATGAAGGAAGGTGACCTGGTCGAAGTCGAAATCACTGAGGTCGGCGTGCTCAAAAACCCGATCCAGGCCGAACGCGTCTGATCAACCGGGGCACCCCGACGTCAGACCGTGACGGTTTCCGGGTGAGCGCGTGGCAGTGTGCCGCGCGCCGCCCGAGTCCCGGCGCGGGGTGCGTCTGGCAGCCGGTGTTTGGCCTGAGCCCGCGTAGGGCCGATGTGAAGCGTCACCCGGCGGCGAGAATTTCGACGCAGCATCGCGCAATCTGCCCTTCCGGCGCACACTGGAACTCCTGCGCTCGCGCTAACTCTGGTGCCACATGGGTGCGCCAGCAACAGAGCTGCGCATGGTCACCAGATGGTCGAGGCGGATTGACCCGACGAACACCGTCTTGCGGTCGTCTCCGCCAAAGGCAATGCTGGCGGGAAAGTTCAACACCGATGCCTCAGGGTCTTCAAACAGGCACCGGGCCTGTCCACTGGGGGCGATGCGATGGATGCCGTTGCGTGTCACCTCGGTGACCCACAGGCCCCCGTCCACGTCGAAGGCCAGGCCATCGACGATTGCGCCTTCAAAGAGCGGATCGGGGCCGAACGCTTCGGCTGGCCCTGGCTCGCCGCTGTCCGAAAGGCGCATCCGTAACACCCTGCCTCGTCGGCTTTCGGCGAGATAGACATGCTGCATGGCTGAATCAAAGCGCAGTTCGTTGGCGAAGCACAGGCCGGACGCCATCAGCCTGGGACCGGCGGCCGTCCGCTTCACGACATATCCATCGGGTATCGGATGGTCGATTGCGCGCGATCGCGGAACGGTGCGGGTGGATACGGTCAGCCACAGATCGCCCGCCGGATCGAAATGGACAAAGTTGGCAGCGCCCAGATCATGGCCATCGAATTGCCCGAATTCCAGTCGGCCAGATCCGTCCGGGGCAAGCGTATGGACGGTTCCGCTGTCAATCCCGGCCAGATAGAACGTGCCGTCGCGGTCTTGCGCAATTCCATTGGTGGTGCCGCCCGGGGCAGGGACGTGGCGGCAACAGCCATCGGTGCTGATCCGTGTTATACCGCCCCGGCTGTCGGAGACCGCCAGATCGCCATCCAGGGTGACCAGCACGCATTCCGGCCGTTGCAGGGCTGTGCCGATCCGGCCGCAGGGGACCAGATCAACCGTCATGCCGTGTCACTGTGACCACCGGCAATGCGGCGATCAGGGCTTCGGCTTCGGCAAATGTCCCGGCGGTGCCGAAAATGTAGTGATCGGGGCGAATGATCACCGCTTCTGCGCCGATTGTCGCCAAATATTCGTCGCCATCGCCCTCCAGCACGACCGCGCCTGCCGCGCGCAACCGGTCGTGCATTGCCGGGGTGAACCGCGCCGCCAAACGGGCGGTGACGAGCACTGCAAAATGCAACCCCACCAGATCATCCAGGCGCCGGTCTGCGCGCAAGCGGGGTTGTGCCGCCAGCGTTCCCGCCAGCGGATTTGCGTTTTGTCCCCTTAGACCACCGCCGAGCCTTGGCCGGATCGGGGTCATCACATGCGGACTGGACAGCAACATGGCGTCACGTTCGCGTGCCTTGTCCGGATCGGTCTCGGCAATAAATCCGCCAATCCGGTTGGCCTCGGCAATATATTGCGTGACGTGCGGTGCCAGTTCCTGTTGGTAGCTGTCGAGCAAGTCGGGATCGGCTGTCCCGGTGAGCGCGAGATCGATCTTCCACGCCAGATTTATGACATCGCGCAGGCCCGCACACAGGCCCTGGCCAAGAAACGGTGGGGTCTGGTGCGCCGCATCGCCGGCGATCATCACACGCCCGTTGCGCCAGCGCGAGGCGATGGCCGACCGAAAGACATAGACCACCGCGCGTTCCAGCACGACGTGGTCCGGCGACACCCAGCGTTGCAACAGCGGATATACCTGATCGGGCCGCGCAAAGGTCGCGGGGTCATCGCCGGGCAGGAGCATGACCTCCCACCGCCGACGCCGCCCCGCACCCTCGATATAAGTAAACGGGCGGGCCGGGTCGCAGTATTGCACCGTGCCTTCGGGCAGTTCCGGCGCGCCCGGGTTCAGGATGAAGTCAGCGACCAGCCATTGTTGCGAAGGGGCAAGGACGGTCAGCTCCGCACCGATGAGTGCACGCACAGTGGAATTCGCGCCGTCGCAGCCGACCACATAGCGAGCCTGTGCCGACCAGGGCTCGCCTCTCTCGTCCCGGGCGACCAGCGTGACACCAAGCTCGTTCTGGTCCAGCCCGGTCAACCGCAGCCCCCGCCGAACCGTCACCAGCGATGATCTGGCAATCCGCGCCTGCAACGCGTGTTCCAGATCGGGCTGGTGAAACCGGTTGCTGTCGCGCCAACCGTGGATTCCAGGCGTAATCGGACGCGGCCAGTCGATCAGCATCCGGCCTTGCGCATCTTCGAACCGCATCCGCGCGTAAACGCCCAGCAATGGCTCCAGATCTTCGCCAATGCCCGCCGACTGCAGCACGCGCATCGCTTCCCCGTCGATGTGGGTGGCGCGGGGCAAGGGATAGGATTGCGGAAACTGTTCCAGGACCAGTACGCGCCGCCCCTCGCGTTCGAGCAAGTTGGCCAATGTTGCGCCGACAGGGCCATAGCCGATGATGGCAACATCGAATGGTTCGTCCACGGCCGTGTGACCTGGATTGTCGGGCGTCATGATCACAGCGCGCGGATGTTGTGTGCGGTTTCAATACTCCACTGGTCCACCGGCAGGAATCCCGGCGCATTGCGGCACAAGTTTTCGGTAAACGCAAAAATGTCTTCTTCGCTCGCTGCGAGGTCGATCGTGGTGCGGTGCGGTTGGGTGATGTACCATGGTGTATCGACGTAAGCTTCGATACGGTTCCCTTCGGGGTCGGGAAAATAGACCGACCACGCAATGCCGTGGGTCAACGGTTCAAGATTGTCGATCCCTGCTTCGACGAGATGTCCATACACCCGGCGCAATTCGGCCAGCGTCTTGAGGCGGAACGATAGCTGGTTGATCAGATGCTGCTCGCTGTTGGGCCGGCCAGTGGCAAGCACCAATTGGTGATGCGATGTGGGGTCGCCAGTCAGAAACACGATCGACCGCTTGTCGTTGCGCGCAATGTCGGTCACGGCAAACCCGAATACGCTTTGATAAAAGGCCAGCATGCGGTCAAAATCGCGCACATACAAACCGACATGGCCAATTTCCACGGTGCTGTCCCTTTCCCAACGCCAGGCGCGACGCTTTTACCCGGCGTCCGTTCGGAAGGTTCGGTAGAGCGGTCGCAGAGGCCCGGCCACCGCTATGGGCCCGGCGTCCGCTGTGCGAACTTCAGTGCGAGGATTGCGAATCGAGCACAAAGCTGGCGAGCCGGGTTTCGATTTCGGCCTGGGCTTTGATCAGGGCAGGAACGAATTTCTCCAGCGCATCGGGCAAGCGCACCGCCCTCGAAATCCAGGCAATATCAATGCAAGCCAACACCGCCTCGCCATGGCGGATCGGCACCGCGATCGATGTGACATGCGGGTAGGTATATCGCTGTTCCAGCGCATAGCCCTTTTCGCGCACCGTCTGCAGCATGGGCCGTGTGTGTTCGCCCACTTGCGCTTCGGGATCGACCGCATCACCGAATTGCTGCAAATGCGACAGGATCTGTTCTGCTTCCTGCGAGGGGCAGAACGCAAGATAAGTGCGGCCTACCGCGCTGCTCAGCATGGATCGCTGGCGATCGTTGAATTCCTGGACATCGATCCGGTAGGGGTTCTGCAAGTGGGTCGAATCTCGCTGGACCATCGCATAGTCTTCAAACGACGCGATCTCGCAAGTCCACACCACCTCTTTTTGCAGCTTCACCAGGGTGGGCATGGCGGCCCAGTGCGCCCATGCTTTTTCAGTCAGGCCGTTTTCCAGCGTGCGTGTTTCCAGCGTCGGGTGGTAAATCTTTCCCTCATCGACCGACACCAGCCCGCTGTCGAGCAAGGTGCCGAGGATGCGGTAGACTGTCGGGCGTGACAGGTTGAGCTGATCCGCAATCGCCTGGCATGAACTGCCGCCGCTTTCGCTGATGATTCGCAGCGCGTTCAACCCCCGAGACAGGGCGCGGATGGTGTCGGTCATGGTGTTCCTGACAGGCTTGCTCTTTTAGTCCCGGCCAATCGTAGCTTAACCGCCCGGGCAAAACTACCCGCAGACACCGGACACCAGGCGGACGGTTTGCCACAACGATTGGTCACCAAATTCCAGACAGAGCAAAGGTGCCTCAAGCCGCCTCAGTGCTTTGGGGTATGCGCCAAGTGGGGCAGGGGATGATGTCGCAATACGATCCGGCACAGGGCAAGGGGTATGGGTGGCGCATGCGGCTCGGTATGCTGCTGCCATCCAGCAATCCGGTTGCCGAACCCGAACTGATCCGGTTTCTGCCCGACGGCGTCTCCTTGCACACCACACGACTGAAGCTGGCGGGCAGCACGCGCGAAGACCTGCTGGGCATGACCGAAGGGGTCGAGCAAGCCGTCAAACTGCTGACCGATGCAGGTGTGGACCGGCTGGTGTTCAACTGCACGGCGGTCTCGACGTTCGATCCTGCCATGGGCGAGGCGTTGCGCGAACGCATGGAGTTCACCGGTGGAAAGCCGGCAACCAGCACATCGGATGCAATCGTCGCGGCACTTGCGGCGCTCGCTCCGCGCAAGGTTGCACTGGTGACACCTTATATCGATGCTGTGGTTGAACGAGAAACCGGCTTCCTCGAACACTTTGGATACGAGGTTGTTCACAAGGTCGGGCTGGGGTTGGCCGAGGGCAAGGCAATGGCATCGGTCGAGCCGGGCCAGTGGTATCGCGAAGGTATGGCATGCGCCGGCACGGGCGCGGATCTCGTTTTCCTCAGTTGCACCGCCATTCGCGTGTTCGATGTGATCGCCGGTCTGGAACGTGATCTGGGGCTGCCGGTTTTGACCAGCAATCAGGCCATGCTGTGGTGGTGCCTGCGTGGCGCCGGTCTGCAGGATCGCATCCCGGCGCTGGGCGGATTGCTCGCCTAGGCATGGCACCTCGATCATCCGTATTTTGGGGCATAACTTCTATGGAATTGTGGGCATGACCATCCGGGGCAAGGCGCATATTGCCGGGGCGTTCGAGCACCCGTTGCGCGATCTGCCAGACCATTCGGTACAACAGATTCATGCAGAATGTGCGGTGGGCGCACTGGCCGATGCCGGACTTTCGATCCGCGACGTCGATGGCTATTTCTCGACTGGTCAATTGGGTTTCGGCGGGGTTTCGATGACCGAATATCTCGGTCTTCGACCCAGTTATGTCGATGCCACGTTTACCGGGGGCTCGTCCTATCTGGCGCATGTCGGCCATGCCGCTGCAGCGATTGCAGCCGGCAAATGCAAAGTTGCGCTGATCACCCAGGGCGCCAAAGTGCGCGGCGTGCTGCGCGGTCCCAAGCACAGCGGTGACACGCCCGAATTTCCGTTCGAAACCGTTTATGGCGAAACCAATGCAGGAATTTATGCGTTGGCCGCGCGGCGTCACATGCACGAATACGGCACCACGGCCGAGCAGCTTGCCGCAGTCAAAGTGGCGGCATCGCACTATGCCAGGCACAACCCCGCCGCGCTGCTGCGAAAACTGGTGACGGTTGAGGATGTGGTGAATTCGCCGATGATCGCCAATCCGCTGCATCGGCTCGATTGCTGTGTGGTGACCGATGGGGGGGGCGCCCTTGTTGTGGTCGCGCCTGAAATCGCGCGCCAATTGAAACGACCGTCAGTCCGCATCCTTGGCCATGCCGAACATATCAAGCACAGCGGCAACGGCCCCAACGATTTCACCAGCACCGGGGCGGCCGTATCGGCGCCTCGTGCATTGGCCGAAGCCGGGGTCGGCCTCGGCGATGTCGATTACGCATCGATCTATGATTCCTTCACGATCACGGTGATCATGACGCTCGAGGACTTCGGGTTCTGCAAGAAGGGCCAGGGCGGGGCGTTTGTCGCCGATGGTGCACTGGCGCGCGACGGGGTGATCCCGATCAACACCGACGGCGGCGGCTTGTGCAGCAATCATCCCGGATACCAGGGCGGCCTTGTCAAGATTGTCGAGGCCGTGCGCCAGTTGCGTGGCGAGGCTCATCCGGAAACGCAAGTACGCGACTGCGCGATTGCCGTGGCACACGGAACCGGCGGCGGCATGTCGCGACAGGCCAGCGTCACGCTGGTTCTGGGCCGGGGAGACGCGTGATGACAGCACCGCAACTGCCGACGCCGGTACCCTATGTATCGGGTGAAACCGAACCGTTCTGGTCGGGGGCAAAGGCCGGAAGGCTGATCCTGCCGCATTGCACGGTGTGCGATCATACGATCTGGTACCCCAAGGCGTTTTGTGGCGAATGCGGATCGCTGGATGTCGAATGGCGCCAGGCGAGCGGCGAGGGTACGCTTTACAGCTATACCCAAGTGCACCGTGGCGAGGGGCCCTACCGCGACCTGTCGAGTTTTGTTCTGGCGCTGGTCGATCTGGATGAAGGCGCGCGGATCCTGACCAACATTGTCGATGCCGATCCGGCGCAATTGATCGTCGGGCAGCGCCTGCGCGTGGTGTTCGACGATGCCGGTGATGCGGCCGCACTGGTGCGTTTCACTCCCCTTTCACAACAGAGCTTGTAATTTTCATGGATAAGACATTTGCAACTTGCGCCGAGGCGCTGGCCGATATTGCCGACGGATCATCGGTGGCGATTGCCGGCTTTGGCGTCGGCCATTCCTACCCCAACAGCCTGGTGCTCGGCCTGCGCGACCAGGGGGCCCGCAATCTTCGGATCGTGGCCAATTCGATGGGGGCGGGTGGTGATTTTCGCCCCCAGATTTTGGTGCAGAACGACCAGGTGTCCAGCCTCGTGTTGTCATTTTCTGCACGGCCTGGTTTGCCGTCGCCCGAACAGATCAAGATCGAGGCTGGCGAAATCGGCCTCGAAATCGTGCCGCAGGGCATTCTGGTGGACCGGTTGCGCGCGGCCGGTGCCGGTTTTGCCGCTTTCTATAGCCCGGTCACCGTCGGCACCCCGTTGCAGCACGGCAAAGAAGTGCGCAATTTCGGTGGGCGCGATTTCGTGCTCGAACATGCGCTGCCGGTCGATGTCGCGCTGATCCGCGGCTACCGCGCCGATCCTTTCGGCAATGTCGAATTTCGCGGCAGCAGCGCACATTTCCATGCGAGCTTTGCCAAGGCAGCACGGCTGGCGATCGTGGAAGTCGAAGAAATCGTCGAGGCAGGTGCGATCCCACCCGAACGTGTTGGTCTGCCCGGCATTTTTGTGTCGCGCGTGGTCAAGACGACAGCCAAGTACCCACCCCCCAAGGGATCGATGGGGCGTCGCGCGGCCGAGAGTAACCGCGAATATTTCGGCAAGCCCGCGCTCAGCCGATCGGCCATGGCGCGGCAGGTTGCCGAGATGTTGCCGGACGACGCCTATGTCAATCTTGGCTCTGGCTTGCCCACGCTGGTGGCCGGACATGCGCGGGGCAAAACGATTATCCTGCACGCCGAAAATGGCGCGCTGGGGTACGATCTGGTCGACGACCCTGCCATGATAGACGTCGATTTTTTCGATGCTGCGGGCAATTTCATCAAATTGCGGCCCGGCGGCGCAGTGTTCGACAGCGTCGTGTCGTTCGAAGTGGCGCGCTCGGGCAAGCTGTCGGCGATCGTGCTGGGCGCCTATCAGGTTAGCGAGCGTGGCGATCTCGCCAACTGGGCGCTGCCCGGACAAGTTGGCGGTGGCATTGGCGGGGCGATGGATCTGGCTGCATCAGGCAGCCGGCTGATCGTGCTGATGGAACACAGCGACAGCAAGGGCCGGCCCAAACTGGTCGCGCAATGCAACTACCCGCTGACCGCGCCCGCGTGCGTTGATGTGGTGGTGACCGATCTGGCGGTGCTGGAACGCGTCGACGGCCGGTTTACCGTCACGGCGATGGTTGAAGGTTTTTCGCAGGAGGAAATCCGGTCGATTACGCCGATGGACGTGGGGTTCGCGGATCACATCCGCAGCATTCCGGTGGATTCCCAATGACACTGCCCAGTTGCTACAGGAGGAATTGATATGAAGGTTTCCCAGACAGTTACACTCAATGCACCAGCGGAGCAGGTGTGGGCCTACGTTCGCGATTTTTACAATGTGGCCGAATGGCAGCCGCATATCACGTCGGCCGAACGTGGCGCCAATCCGGGAGAACGCGTGGTGCTGATGAAACGCGGCAACACCGTGCTCGATCGCATTGCCACGCTGGATGACGACAAGATGCTGCTCGCTTACGAAATGGTTCCCGATCAGGTTCTGCCGCCGGGGGTGCCGAAACTGGAGGGCTTTCTGGCGACATTCGCCGTGACTGCGCACGGCGACAAGTCCAGCGTGGACTACAGTATTGTGGTCGAAGTGCCCGAAGCCATCCGCCCGATGGCGGAAAAGGGCATGGGCGGGGATATCGCCGGCGCTCTTGAAGGCCTTTCTGCGAAATTCGGCGCCGCCTGAACGCGGCAAGTGCGATCAGTCGAGCCGCATCGCGCAATGCGATGCGGCTCGACTTGTTTTCGGCCAGCGCCAGCAGATCGGGCAGGGATCAGTTTGCGGCGCTTGTCCGCCAGGTGTACATCGATATTAAGCACCAGATATCAAAATAAAATATTATTTTTCAATATTTTAGATTTATTACTCGACCGCTCGTGGCGACCGAGCGCGGCCTTGATGCATGGCCATCGGCATTGCGCGCACACGGCGCTGTGGTATCCCGCTTTTGATAAAGATCAAAAAAGCCATATGGGAAAAGGTGCACGGGAGATGATCGTTGACCTATAGGCGCATCCGATCACTGACGCGCGGTATCGACGTGCTGCGCTATCTCAACACGGTCCAGGGCGCGCAACCGACCGACATTTGCAAGGAGTTGAGGCTGCCGCGTCCGACGGTTCACCGGATTCTCGACACGCTGGAAGAGATGAAACTGGTCCACCGGGGATATTATTCGCGCGAGTTCCGCCTGACCGATGGTGTCAAGCGGCTTGCCAGGGCGAAGGGCGTGTATGAAGACCTGCGCCAGGCGGCATGGCCAATTATGCACGAATTGACCGCACGGCACGTCTGGCCGTGCGATCTGGCAGTGTTTCATGACAACGCGATGCTGATCGTCGAATCCACGCATCGGTCGAGCCCGCTTTCGTCCGATATCGGTATGGTCGGGCTGTCGCGATCGATGACGTCCAGTCCGCTGGGGCGCGCCTTCCTCAGCCACTGTGATGATGCGCAGCGCGAAGCGATTTTCACCGCGCTCGCTTTGCAGACAAGCGAAAACGACGGGTTGTTGCGTCAGCGCGAGGCCATCGACCGGATGATTGAACAGGGACGCAACGATGGCTTCAGCATGTGCCCGGAATTGCCGCACACGCGCTGTGCCAGCATTGCGGTGCCGATCCGCGTGCGCGGTCATGTGGTCGCCACCATGAACATGGTGTGGAACATCAAGGAACTGACCTTTGCCGATGCCGGGACGCAGCTTGGTGTTCCCTTGCTCGCCGCACGTGACCAGATCGAGCGGCGTCTGGTCGAAATTGATCTGCAACCGCAGGCTGCAGGGCCTGAAGCGCCATCGACGGCATTCGATGGCGCGCTCGGTCCTGATGCGGGCGCGGGCACGTCGCGCGCGGCCTGACCGACGTTTTGTTCACAACTTGCTGAAATGGAGTAATGCCTTGAGCACGATCGGATTTCTTGGAGCCGGGCGCCTTGCCCAGATGCTGGCGCCCAAAGCGGCAAAGGCTGGATGGAAGGTCATTCTGTCCAACTCACGCGGACCCGACACACTGTCGGAACTTGTCGCCAGTATTGATGGCGACGTGATCGCCGCGACCCCGGCCGATATGGTGGCTGCTTCCGATGTGGTCATCCTGGCGATCCGCTGGCCGCAGATCGCCGATGCGACGGCCGGTATCGAATGGTCGGGTAAAGTGGTTGTCGATGCCACCAACAACCGTTTGGGACCAAAGCCCGAGGATCTGATTGATATCGGCGGGGCGCGGTCGAGCGATATTGTTGCCGGACATGTCGCAGGGGCACGGCTGGTCAAGGCGTTCAACCATGAACCGATCCCGGTGTTTGGACAGTCGCTGCCGCCACAGGACGAAGCCAATGTGCTGTTCCTGGCCGGGTCCGATGGCCAGGCCAACGCGCTGGTTGCGCAATTGATCCGCGATCTGGGTGCGGAACCGATCGATCTTGGTCCGATTGACCAAGGGGGTATGCTGATCGCCATGGGCGGGCCGCTGACCAACAAGTTCAAGCTGTTCACCAAGGCCGATGCCCTGGCGGCCATCGCCGCTGTGAACCAATAGCTGATGCTGCGCGCCTGACCGGATATTGATTCGGGCAGGCGTGGCGGCATCCTGCCCACTGCAGTTATCAGGCATTCACGCCCCGGATCACCGCCGGTGACGAGCGCATTGTCGCGCCTGAAATATTTTATTTACAAAGCGCTACACTGATACGCGGGTGTCAAATTGACGGGCGTGCGGCAACCTTATGCTGCACTTTTGCTGCAGTCAGACACGCTCTGGCGACACCAAGCGGACGCTCCGGTTCCAACCGTTGCAAAGGTCGAGGTTGGGCGTGACTTACGCGGAAAGCAAAAGTCCAGTAGGTATAAGGGGAGGCATATGAAACGGTCAGTTGGTCAATATCGTGCGAGCGCGGGTCTCGGTGTGAGCATGATTGCGCTGTTGTCCTTTGCCGGAAGCGCGCAGGCGCAATCCAGTCCCGCGCCAGCCAGGCCTGCGGACAAGGCCACTGCTACAGAAACACCGGAAATCATTGTCACCGCGCAATACCGTTCGCAAAGTCTGCAGACCATCCCGCTCGCAGTCACCGCGATTTCGGCCGAGCAGTTGAAGCAGAAGAACCAGCTTAGCCTCGTCGACCTTGCTGCTTCGGCGCCCAGTGTCACCATCCAGCAGGGCAATTCCGGCTACGGCGCCACGCCTTCGGTCGCTATCCGCGGTATCGGGCAAAACGACTTCAATTTCGCGTTGGAACCGGCGGTCGGTATTTATATCGACGATGTCTACCAGCCTACTCTGTTCGGTTCCCAGTTTGATCTGATGGATCTCGATCGCGTTGAAATTCTGCGCGGTCCACAAGGGACACTTGCCGGCCGCAACTCGATTGGCGGTACCATCAAGCTGGTAACTCATCCCGCTGATGACAGGCTGGAAGGCGACTTGACCGCGGCTTATGGCAGCGCGAACAAGGCGGTGGTGCGCGGAATCCTCAATGTCCCGCTCACAAGCAATCTTGCCGTGCGGGTTTCGAGCTATTTTTCGCGGCAAGATGGCTATGTCGATCGCTACGACTACGCGTGCCTCAACCCCGGCTCGGGCTACACGGCCCTGACAAGTGCGCCCGGTTGTAAACTCGGAACAGAAGGCGGCACCAAGCATTTCGGGACGCATGTCGATCTGCGTTGGACGCCATCGGATCGATTGGACGTCAATCTCGTTGGGGATTTGAACTATACCCGGGATGACCCCGCAGCCACGGTCTTGATCGCGGCGACCAATCCCTATCCGGCCACCGGAAAAACGAATTTCCCGCTATTCGTAACGGGGGGTGGATTTGTAAACTACGCAACTTATGCCGTTCCTGAAGAAAACTGGTATCCTGGGGCGGTCAATCGATCCAATGGTCACGCTGCATCGCTGAAAATCGAATACAAGGTTTCAGACAATGTCACGTTGACTTCGATATCGGCTTATAACGGCTATCACGCGCAGTTCACCGATGATGCCAGCGGCGGACCACTCGACGCATCGGTCGAATATAACAATCTGATTTATGATGCGTATAGCCAGGAGCTTCGCCTGGGTGGGAAAATAGCGGCCTTCGACTGGACCCTTGGCGGATATTATTTTGACGGAGACGGCTATCAAGGGGGGCGATTCAATCTCGGTCTGACCGGGCCGGTGCCGACCGTCACGTCGGCCACGCAATATACGGATTTCACGCAGGGCGACAAAGTCACGTCCAAGAGCAGGGCTCTGTTTGCACACACGGACTGGCATCTGGCTGACAAGACGACGTTGACCGTTGGCGTTCGCTATACGCATGAGCAAAAATACTATCAATTTGTTCGCGCGGCGGTGACCATTCCAGAAAGTATTCTCAACGCATCGGTGAATGGCGATACGGGATTTTATTCCAAGGATATCGTTGACTATCGCGTCAGCCTTGATCAGCGCTGGACGCCCGACGTGATGACCTATGCCACGTTCTCGACCGGCTTTCGCGGCGGCGGTGTCAACCCGCGGCCATTCGTTCCTGCCCAAATCACCACGTTCGGTCCGGAAAAGCTCTACAATTTCGAGCTTGGTACAAAGTCATCGTTGTTCGATCGTAAGCTTGTGCTGGATGGTGCGGTTTTCTACGACATATATGACGCCTTTCAGCGGACCATTACCAATGGCTATGCCGGTTTCCCGGCCTCGGCAGTTCCGCTCAATTCAGGCAACGGAGACCTGTACGGCGCAGAACTCGAGCTGACCGCGCATCCCACTGTTGCATGGTCGGTGGATGGATCGACCAGCTATACGCGCTTCAAGACGACCAGTTTGAGCGCGGACGCGCTCGCTTCGGGGATCACGTATTCGATGGACCCCATCTACATGCCGAGGTGGCGTGCCAATGTTGGTACACAATACAACTTCGACCTTGGTTCGATCGGAACGTTGTCCCCTCGCATCGACGCCAATTATCAGTCATCTCTATACACCAACACCATCAATGCCGCAGTCAATCGGCTTGCTGGACGCACAATTTTGAACGCGCACCTGACGTGGAAGTCGCTCGACAAGCAATGGCGCGTGGCGTTGGATATCAGCAATCTTACCGACAAATACTATTTTCTGAATATTGATGACACACTTCAAGGCAAAGGCACGGTACGGGCAACGCCTGCGCGTCCTCGGCAGTTTGTCCTTACGGCCGAACGCAAGTTCTGACCCGGATCAGGAGCCACTCGCACACCCTTGCGGTTTGCGGGTGGCGCCAATCCTGATGTTTCATGTGAACGGGGATTGCTCCCCCGGCAGCGGGTTGCGCGCCACGTTCATCACCATGGCCAACATGGCATAATATCCGCATATGGCACATAGATCGACGACGCCGGCCTGGCCGAGCAACTGCTCGGCATCGGCATAGGCGGCATCATCGACTGTGGTAGAGCGATGCAGTTGCCGACAAAATGCATGGACGATTGTCTCTGATCTTGACAGCCCCACCGGCTCAGTGTCGGCCGCAATCGCCAGGATTGCCTGGGCGTCAACGCCTGAATCGAGCGCAAGTCTGGAATGTACTGTCCATTCATAATCCTGCCGCCAATGCCTGGCCGTCACCAGAATTGCCAGCTCGCGCAGATTGGCAGGAAGGGCATTGTCGAACCGCAGATAGGCGCCCAGCGCCTGCGCCGGACCAAATACGCCAGGGCTGTTGAGCAGCACTGCAAACGGGCCGCGCACCGATCCCCGTGGGCCCGATGCCAGCGCGTCCGCAGCCGCCCTTTGTTGGGCCGTCATGGCATCCTGGGCAACGGCTGCAATGCGCGGTTCGGGCCTGTTGGGCATCGGGCGATCTTCCCTTCGATCTGGTCTCGCACGCTCATCCCTGACACACCTGCAGGGATCAAGCCCGTGCATCTCGAACGACCGGCTGATGTACGTGTGGCGGACGCGCGGCGAGCGCAACTTGCTTCGTTCGGCCCGGCCACGGCATGACAGCGCCAGCCTATTCGAAGGAGCATAGCTGTGGCGACCGTGATGAAGTCCGTGATCGAAAAGCAGACATATCTGCCGCAGCCTGAGCCTGACTTGACTCCGGAGATGATCATCCGGCGCGCGGTGGAGTTGCGTCCTTTGCTGGTTGCCGATCAGGCCGCCAGCGAAGAGCGCGGGCATTGTGCCGTGGAGATGCACCAGCGTTTCCAGAAGGCCGGTTTCTATCGTATTCTTCAGCCCAAAAGGTACGGCGGCTATGAATTCGATCTGACCGTGTTTGCCCGCGTCATCATGGAAATTGGCCGCGGCTGCCCTGGAACGGCCTGGGGCCTGAGCCTTGCTGCGGGCCATTCGCTGAATGTTGCAGCGGTGTTTCCCAAAGAGGCGCAAGACCTGATTTTTGGCAAAAGCGGGGATTTCTGCGCCCCGGCGCGGGCCGTCCCCAGCGGGACAGCGACGGAAACCGCCGATGGCTGGATTATCGACGGGACCTGGGACTATTGCTCGGGATCACCGCACAGCAATTATGCAATCTTTGGTGTGCGGATCGTCGGTGGCGATCCCGCCGGGCCGCCGCAGATCGGCACGGTGGTTGTGCCGCGCGCGCAGTGTGAACTGCTTGACAACTGGCGCGGATATATCGGCCTGAAGGCCAGCGGATCGAACAGCATGAAAGTCGACAATGCGCTGGTGCCCAAGTCGTTCGTGGTCAACCAGAACCTGTTCGACATCAATGTGCTGGGCGGCACCGTCGGCTATCATCTGCATGGTAATTCCATGTATTCGGGCCGGATGTTCGGTTTCTTTCAGACTGAAATCTCGTCAATCCTCGTCGGCGCCGGCTTCGCAGCGCTCGATGAGTTCGAACGGATTGTTCAGCAGAAGTCTGCTGCACCTGCAGGGCCGATGCCGATGGGTGGTGTGGGCGATCTGGTTCGTCCCCATGGTCTGGCGCTGGGCATGCTCGAAGCGGCGCGCAATGCGGTCATTTCGGGCGCGCAGTCCTACCTCGACTATTGCGCTGCCGGTATCCACGATCCCGAAGCCTACACTGCGTTGGATGACATGCGCATTCAGGCCGGGTTGCAACACGCTGCGCGCCTCGCCTGTGAGGCGGTGGACTTGCTCTACACGTCGGTCGGGACGAGCGCGGCCGCCAAGGATGGTACCCGGTTGCAGCGGTATTTCCGCGACATTTCGATGGCCCGTACCAACCCCGGTCTGGCGGTTGAACGTGCGGCTGTGGCGCTATCCAATCGCACGATCAAGGAACGGTTGAGCCCTGCAGTTGCGGGGTGACCATTTCGCTCAATTCATCTGCAGAAACAAACCCGGCCGCGCCCCGCGAGGGGGCGCGGCCGGGTTTGGCGTTGTCCCGGCGACCGTTCCTGCATGTTTGGTTGTTGCGTGCTGCAGCAGTGCTGGGCAGCCAGATCATCGCCTTTGCCTTGTCGCTGCAGCTCTATCAGACCAGTGGCTCGTTGCTCGATCTTGGCTTGTTGGGCCTGGTCCAGTTCGTCCCCACCATCGCGTTTTCCTTGCCGGCGGGGCAATTGACCGACCGGTTTGCGCCGGGGCGCATCGCCTGTGTTGCGCAATTGTTCAATGCAGCAACTGCGGCGATGCTGTTGATCGCCAACCTGGCCGGGGCACCGCCCGTCACTGTTCTGTTCGCCGCCGCGGTGATGACGGGGGCTACGCGGTCATTCGACCATCCGGTCAATACCGCGTTGCTGCCATTGGTTGTGGAACGGTGGCATGTTGCCGCTGCTGTCGGCTGGACCGCATCGGTGGCGAAGATGGCCACACTGGGCGGGCCGATCCTGGCCGGGGCACTGTTCGCGCTGGAACCCAAGTCCAGTTACACTGCCGCCGTGGTGTTATGCGGGGCAGCGGCAGCGATCGCATTCGCCTTGCCAAGGCCCGCAACGCGTACCGTTGGACATGCCATCGGCTTTCGGTCGGCCTTTACGGGATTTTCGGTCATCTGGCGCGACCGTGTGTTAAGTGGTGCGATGTTGCTTGACTTGCTGGCGGTGCTGCTGGGTGGGGCCACGGCCCTGCTGCCCGCCTATGCGCTGGACGTGTTGCATGCGGGCCCGGTCGAGCTTGGGCTCTTGCGGGCGGCACCGGGCGCCGGTGCTGTGTTGCTCGGCATCTGGCTGGCGCGCCATCCGGTGGCGCGTCATGCAGGGGCTGTTCTGGTCGGTACAACTTTGCTGTTCGGCGTGCTGACCGGCTTGTTCGGGATGTCGCACAACTTTGCGCTCAGCCTGTTGCTGCTGGCCGGGATCGGCGCGGCCGACATGGTGAGCATTCATATTCGCAGCGCGCTCGTGCAATTGCGCACCCCGTCGGAATTGCGTGGTCGGGTCGGGGCTGTGAACGGCATTTTCATTAGCAGTTCCAACCAGATCGGTGCGTTTGAATCCGGCCTTACCGCCAGTTGGTTCGGGTTGGTGCCGGCCGTCGTGGCCGGGGGGATGGCAACCATCCTGGCGACCATAGTGGTTGCTTGGGTGTGCAGGCCGTTGCGGAGAGTCGACCGGCCGCACGATTGAAGCATGACAGATCACGGTACGCCAGGAAACGGCGGTTGGTCGTCGCCGACAATGGCACGCAGATCCTTCGGGATAGCGACCGATTGCGGCGAGAGGGCACCTTGTACGAAACTGCCTGAAAGCAGGAAATCTCGGTTTTCGGCGATTTTTGAAATCGGTCGGGACGTTGTGGAACGCGCCGACTTGGGGCCCGCGCTGTTGCGCAGGCTCGACCGGATCGATCCCGGCCAGCGCCCGTGACACCCGATCGTTCAGGGGATTCCCGCGCCGGCCACATCCACCCGCGTCATCAGGATGCGTGCGGTGTGGTGGGCACGGCACCAGTCGGGATCGTGCCGCTCTGCCGTCAGGATGAACAGCGTGCGTCGGTCGGCGCCGCCCAGTGTGCAGGCAATCGCCTCCTGGTCGGTCGCGATGCGCTCGGTAATGATGCCGCCTTCGCCGACCCGCAAGACTTCGTGCGAGGTGGGCGAGGCGACCCAGACATGGCCTTGCGCATCCAGGCAGATGCCGTCGGGCAGCACTTCGCCGGGCAGATCCGCCCAGTGGCGTGGTTCGACCAGATCGCCGTTGGGCGCGATCGTGAACGCGGTCAGAACGCGCGTCCCGCTTTGGGCAACGATAAGCGTTGTGCCATCCGGAGTGATGACCATGCCGTTGGGAAACCACAGCCCTTCCGCCGCCACCGCGACGGTGCCATCGGGCGCGATCCGGGCAATGCTGGCGGTGCACGGCGCGACCGGCGTGGCGGCCAGATCGAAGCCGAAGTTGCCGACATAGGCCATGCCTTGCGCCGAAACGAGCATGTCGTTGGCATGCCAGGTGGCAATTGCGCCAAGATCGGCGTGCTCGACGAACATGCCAGGTGCAGTCTGGCGCAAGACCTTGCGGTCATGCATGGATACAACCAGCATTGCCCCGTCCGGAAGCCAGCCAAGCCCCGAAACCGGGCCGTCGAACGTTGCCACGATGTCCATCTCGCCGGTTTCCTTCACGCGCAGGACGCGATCGGCATGAATGTCGGAAAGATAGAGCGCGCCATCGTGCCAGCGCGGGGCTTCACCGAAGGCGATGCCGTCGATAAGTGTAACAAGCGGTCTGGTCATGGATTTGCCCTGTTCTGAAATATAGGGATTACTATAATTATGGACATCTGCTGATCCGCCAGCGCTCGCTAGTGTGCCGTGGAAAGGGCCTACCATGCTTGCTTCATGGCTTGAAAATCCGACTCGGGGCCGGCTCTCCAGCGATGTGCCAAGGGTCTCATGTGGCTGAGCGATTGACAATAAAATAGTATAAACTACATTTCTGTGGCTGCAGTTTCGCGGGCGGGATCTCAAAACATGGACGCACAGGCAGGTCAGGCTCGTTTTGAGCCGACCATATCGAAATGGATCGGGCCGGCGCCTAGCGGGCAGGCCGTTGTCGGTTTTCTGGGTATCGGCACGTTATCTCTGGTTGCGGCCGGGGTGCAGCCGCTGGTGTTCGGCGCCCTGGTCACCGAGCATCGGCTGACTGCTGCGGGGTTGGGCTGGGCGATGACCGCGGAGTTCCTGGCGCTGGCCCTGGGCGTCGGTGTGGCGAGCGCGGCGCTGCCCCCGACGGGTTTGCGTGCGCGAGGGCTGCTCGCCGCTGTGCTGCTGCTGCTCGCCAACGTGCTCTGCATGCGGCATGCGGGTCTGCTGATCCTGGCCGATCGCGCGCTGGCCGGATTTTCCGCCGGGGTACTGCTGTCGATCCCGACGGTGATCCTGACGCGCTCGCGTAACGCCGGGCGATGGGGGGCAGTGCTGCTGGTGATGCAGGGGCTGGCGCAATTGCTCTTTGCGGCGGTTCTGCCGCAGACGTTGATGGGCCGGCTGGGCGCAAACGGCGGCTTTCTGGCGCTGGCCGGAACGGCCTGCGTAACCATGGCGTTCTGTCTGCTGGTGCCCGGACGGCTGCCCCCGCTGGAGAGCGTCTCGCCTGAAAACGCCGGATCGGGGAGGCTGTCGGTACCGGCGCTGCTTAGCCTGGTCGTGGTCGTGCTGGTCTATGCCTTCCTGTTCGCCTTTTTCGCTTATATTGGTCAGATCGCGCAGCAGGCAGGGGCCAACGAGCAAGCGGTCGGCGCCATCCTGGCGACCGCGGTGGGGTGCTCCATCGCCGGGTCACTGGTCGCGGTGTTCGTCGCGCAGCGGCTGGCCGCATTTCCCGTGCTGGCGGCGGCGGCAATCGCCAATGTCGTCGCGATCATAGGAGTGGCACAACTTCCCGGGCCAGGGCTGTTCATGGCGCTGGCCGCGCTGTGGGGTTCGTTCTGGGGCTTTCTGATGCCGTATCAGTTGCCGTTCACGATCGAGATCGATCCATCGCGTCGGGCCGCCCTGCTGGTTCCCGGGGCGCAGTCGTTTGGCGCCTCCACCGGTCCGCTGCTGGGGTCGTTCTTCGTAACCGATACGGAAAGTCGGGGGGCGTTGCTGGCGGCCGGGTTTTGCCTGGCTGCGGCCTTCCTGCTTGCGGCGGCCCTGACCGTCCACCGCAAGCGACGGCAACTCAACCGGCTGTGAAACGCCGGATGACATTGCCCAGGATGGTTGAAACCGGGCCGTCGAATCCGTCTCCGTTCCACAAGCTGCCGCAAAAAGTGATCGAGCCGGTGGCAAATACCCCGCCACCGGCCGGCGTTTCGACATAGACCATGTCTGCGCGGGCCAGGCGTTCGGCCGCTTCGCCGGTTACGGTCAGGCTTTCAGTCAGCATTTCTTCGTTGACCAGGGTAATCGTGGGCGGCACGTTCTCGGATGTGGCCAGGATATGGACCTGGCCGGGCGCGCCGTAGAGCGGTTCGGCCCGATCGAGTTCAAACCCGGCTGCGCCGCCGCCCGACAGACCGTAATCCCCGATCACGTCGCCGTCCACGCCCGCAAAGATCCATGCGGCCGAACCCGCGTCCGCCGTCCGGCGGTAATGCGTGGCGACGAAAGGACCTTGCGCGGAAAAGCCGATCCCGGTCAGGCTTTGGGGATGGCGGCCGCTGCGCCGCCACATTCCGCCCAGACAGCCGTCGAGCTGGTGATAATATTCGCCGGGTTCTGCAGCCCATAGCCGGATACCGCCCTCGGCCCGGCGACATTCGATCAGTTCGGGTTGCGCGCGATCGCGGGCGATCCGCCAATAAAAGCCATTGCCGCCCAGATAGGCAAGGTGGCCGCCGCCATCGACATAGTCCTGGAAGGCATCGAGCGATCCGGGCGTGTGATATTCGGGATGGGTCCCGGTCAGCACGCAAGGATAGCTGCGGATCAGATCGGCGCCCTCGTCATCGAGGTCTTCGTCGGTGACGACGTCGAAGGCGATTCCCTTCGCCTCCAGCCAGGCCAGCAGGTGCGTGTCGGCTGGATAATGGCGCACGCCGGACCCGTGGGGATCGTCCTCCCAGACCATGCCCGGACGCATCGTCAGGATTGGCCGATGACGCGAACTGAGACACACGCCCGAGCCGTCCGCGTGCCAGTTGTAGGTCGATCGGCCATAGGAACCGTAGCGGCTGCCGGTATAGGCGCTGCCGCCCCATGCGCGCGCCCGGGCCTGGCTGGCTTCGCTGCGGTTGGCGAAATAGCAATTGGCATAAGCGAGATAAGTGTACGTGGGCGCGACAAAGACGACATCGGCCGTGCGCCGTCCGCGTGGCGGCAGGACGTAAAAGGGAATCCAGTCTTCGCCACCCGCGCAGACCAGGTGGATGGCATAGCTGCCGCTCGGCAACGTTTCGGGAACGGCAAGCGTGAACGAAGCTGACCACCGGCACGATCCGAAATCGTCTTCATGGAAATGGATCGCGCCATAGTGATCGGGCGCATGGCGCCAGGCCGGTTCGTCGCCCGTCCAGCGCTGCCCGGTCACCGCGCGCGTCGGCAGGTTGTGCAATACGCCGTCGCGCGCCTCGGGGCCGACACCGCAGATGGTCTGGGTACCGATGCCCAGGGTAAAATCCCATTCGGCCAGCGGGGTCAGCGCGATGTCCAGATCGTCGGCAACATGCAGCAGCACGCCCAGATAGACGCCGGGCCGCTCGATCTTGCCGGTGAAATGGTGGCGCCGGGGCGTGCCAGACGCCGCAATGCCGATCATGCCGCCATCCGGCAGCGCGAAATCGCCCGGCACTTTGGCGGTGATCGCGACGCCGGCCCGCCGGTGCTGGCGCGCGCCCAGGGTCAGCGTGCGTGATATGGGGTCGAGGCTGATCCATACGCGCGTCCAGCGTAACGGGTCCAGCCTGGCCGCCAGATCCACGGTGTGCGATCCGATCACGGCGCGCAGACCCGTGGCGGTCATTTGTAGCGCAACCGAGGTTGTGCCGTCTTCCTGAGCCAGGACCGTAGCCGTTTCGGGCTGCAGCCGGAACCACACGAGCGCGCTCCAGGTAGTCGCTGCCCCCGACGGCAGCGCTGGTCCCGCTGCGACTTCGCCGAAGGAACCGCTGTCGAGTGGCTGTCGCACCCCCGGGAACGTGCCGGCAAACAGATGATCGAGTTGTTCGAACCGCATTCCAGGTCCTTGCGGATTGCAATCGCCACTGATCACCCGGACGAGTGAGGCGGTATAGTCGCCCGATTCGGCCAGACCGACATAGGCGGTCAGGCTTTCGCCGCCACGCGCAGACAGTCGATCGACGTAGCCGGTGATTGGCATCGCGTCGGTGTTAAGGCGGGGAATGCGCAGGCGTGGCTCGGTCGTCATGGTCTGGTGTATCCTCGAATGTTCCATCAGCAAGGCCGTGCAGCGACGGGCCCCGATAGGGTCGGGCGCGTGACGCGGTGCCTTGCGCTTTCATGCACGATCTGTACGCGCTCCGGCCCGTCGGTAAATCTACTTTTTGCTATATTTCTATAGCGAGGTTCGGCTTTGACCGATCTGCCGTCCTTTGCGGGCAGGGGGCAGATGGCCAGGAATGATCTCCAAACTGAGGCATATTAGAGCCAAAAAAGGGTGCATTCTTGTATTGCAATCTTGTGAATCATCAAACATAGTATTTACTACATCATAAAGTGACGCTGGGCATCGTCGGCATGCCGGCTACTCAGGGCCATAGAGGGGCAAGACACGCTATGAGATTCACATTTGCGCCTGCGACCGCACGGGATATCGCGCTTCTCTCGCTGGCCGGACTTGCGCCTGTGGCGGCTCTGTCCGATCCGGCTTTGGCCGCGGCTGCTTCCGCCACGCCCGCTGCAACGGCCGGTGCCGAAACCGCTCCGGGTGAGGATGAACCGCCGGCAATTATCGTCTCCGCGCAACGGCGGCGGGAAGACGTCCAGCGTGTCCCCGTAAGTGTGAACTCGATCTCGTCGGAGCAGATCAGGAATCTGGGAATCCGGTCGACCGACGACATCGGCAGCTCCGTTCCCAACGTGACGATCTTCAGTCCAAACGGATCCGGCCAGCAGCCGGCCATTGTCATCCGCGGGATCGGGGTCAATGACTTCGACACCAACAATCCCGGCCCCAACGGGATCTACGTCGACGATGTCTTCATCAGCGCGCCGTCGGCCCAGGCATTCGGCCTTTTCGACATAGACCAGATCCAGGTGCTGAAGGGTCCCCAGGGCACTCTGTACGGGCGCAACACCAGCGGGGGAGCGGTGGTCTTCACCTCTGCCCGCCCGACCGATACATTCCAGGCCGATGGCCACGTCGAATACGGCAACTACAACACCGTCAGCGTGAACGGTGCGATCTCCGGCCCGATCACCGACACGCTCGATTTCCGGGTAGCGGCCATTCACAACCAGTCCGACGGATTTGAAAGGAACCTGCTGACCAATTCATCGGCGGGCGGCACCAACAACGAAGCTGTGCGGTTGCAGCTTCAGTGGCATCCAACCGAAAAGCTCAAGGTCCTGCTGAGCGCGACGCTGGGCTATTCGCATGTCGTTCCGCTGGAATATATCGCGCACGGGGCTTTCCAGCCCGGTACGCAAGGCAGTCCCAGCCCGGTAACATGTTCACCGGCACAAGTATCTGCCCAGGAATGCGTCAATCTGTTCGGCTACAAGGCCCCGACAGGTTTTTACGATGGCGAGTGGTCACGCCATGACAAGGGACACAATTTCAGCCAGATCTATCAGTTGCGAGAAGATTACGACCTTGGTCCGGTCGAGCTTACGTCGATTTCGGCATTTATCGGTAACAATCACTATTTTCCCGAAGATTCCGACGGCGGCCCACTCAATACTCTGCAGGTGGTTTATCGTGATCGATCGAACACGTTCAGCCAGGAAATCCGCCTGTCGCAGAATGCTGCGGCATTCCATTGGGTGGCCGGGCTCTATTACATTCACGAAAGCCTCTATCAGGACCAGCCGCTATCGCTGTTCTACAACGGCGATTTGTATGGCGGCTTTGGAATTCCCGCAGGATCGGGCAATTTCGACTATGTGGCCCAGATCCTGCAGGATCGTAGCCATCAGATCACCAATGCGCCCGCTCTTTATGGGCAGGGCGATTATACCTGGCGCAATTTCACCCTCACGTTGGGCGGACGCCTGACTTACGAGAAGAAGACGTTCGCCTATTTTCAATCGACCCAATATCAGGAGGGCGGCCTGGGCAACTATAGCCCGTCGACCGATGTCATTACCGCCGATGAGGCGCAAAGCGACACCAGCTTTACGTGGAAGGCGGGCCTGAGCTATGCTTTCACACCGGCGATCATGGCCTATGGCAGTGTCGCGACCGGCATCAAGAGTGGCGATTTCAACGGAAGTTTCCTCAGCAGCGATGCGCAACAAGCGCTGTTCCAACTACAGCCGGTCAAGCCAGAGCATGTGACCAGCTACGAGATCGGCGCCAAGACCAGTCTTCTTGATCGGCGGCTGACCTTCAACCTGGCTATTTTCTACAACAATTACCGTGACCAGCAGATTTTTGCGCAAGTTCCGCAGGAGATCAACCAAGGCAATGGCCAGCAAATCGAGGATCTGACCAATATTCTCGCGAATGCTGAAAAATCCCATACAGAAGGCGTCGAGGTCGAATTGACCGCCCGTCCGGTGACGGGGCTGACCGTGACCGCGCAACCCGCATGGCTGAACGCCAAGATTGATCGGGCCGGTCTGCCGGCGTTCACCGGCTCGACAAGCCTTGACGGAGACCAGGCGTCGAATGCACCGCATTTCTCTGCCCTGGGCCGGGTCGACTATGCGATGCGCCTGGGCGACGACAAGCGTCTGACGCTCAGTTGGACATCGACCTACCGCAGTCATGTGTTCTTTTCGCCGACGGACGATCCCTATCTGGTCCAGAACGGCTACTGGCTCCACAATCTCAACATCGGGCTGGAATTCGCCAAGGGTTGGAAGCTTGGTGCCTATGTGCGCAACGTGACCGGGACAAAGTATGTGGTCAACGCATCCGATCTGATCTCGCCCTTCGGCGTGGTCAGCGGGGTACCGGGGGCTCCGCGGACGTTCGGCGGATCGCTCGACTACAAATTCTAGTGGTCCGATTCTGACATTTGCTACCGCTATCTGTTGGGTGGTGTGCAAATGTCAGAATCTTTTTGGACCATCAGAGCATCGTGTAGACTCGGGGCCTGTCTCGCGTTCTCAAAGCCGTGCGACATGTCCTGCATTTGAGGCAGATCCACCAGACAGAACATGACTGGGGATAGAAGGCTGATATAGATATCTATCAGCATCAATCATATAATGACCTTGCAATTAGTCTGGCTGCTTCTCTGAACAGGATGGAGTGTGGAATTTCGTTCTCTTCGATCGCCAATTCGTCGACAACAAATCCGAATTCCGCTCTGATGCGAAGGCGATACCACAACGTATTCTCTGGTAGGTCGGGCAGAGCGCGTTTGTAGAATTCGAACATCTGGTCCGTGAACATTCTCTGCGACTCGATGCGAACATGCGCCAGGTTCGGCAAGGCGCGCAGTGCCCTCATCGTCCACACCCCGCCCGGTTCGCTGGCGACGATGGATGCCGCAGTCCTGAACCATTCCTCGAGCTTGTCGACCTGAGAGTCGAGGCTTGCCCATGCCCCACCGTCGAACAGCCACACCGCATATGCGTCATATTGGCGCTTGAGCAAACGGCGAGCGAGTTCTTCGAGAATTTCGTACTTGTCATCGAAATATCGATAGAGCGCCGGCGGCGTCAGATTGGCGCGCGCACAAATTCCGTTGGTCGTGAGTTTTTCGAACCCGACTTCGCCGAGCAGCTCACCAGCGGCTGTTATAAGTTTTTCATAAGTTGCGATGGCTTTGGCGCTTTGTGGAGGCTCGCGGCGTGCCTTGGGGGAAGCAATCGCCGGCGAAGCGGATTTCCCCGACGATCGCGCGACCGTGCGTTTGCGGGCCGTGGATTTCTGTTCGGCAGGCTGGTTCATTATCGTTATCTCGTCATGTGCGGAGCGACCGCGCGCAATAGCATTTCCTAAGCGCTATAGCGCGTTCGATGCGCCACCGTCGAGCGATCAAATTATGGCGGATGGCTATCGATTCCTGCAAGCCGGGCTGCCTGACAGCCATGCAGCAATCGATGCGCGCACGACATGCAACCTAGCTTTCCGTATCTCGATGGTGCGGTCTATGAGTTTACGGACTAGCAGTCGTACCCCGGAAGATGGCGGTCGAGCTGTCGACGAAGACCTGGCCAGACGAGGGCGGAAACGCTTCCGCGGCCTGCTCCCGAAACCTGCCGCCGAACTTCTTCCTGTGCGCTGTCCGGGGCGAGCAATATGCCCGAGGTTCCGGCGCTCAGGGCAGCGACTTGTTGTTGGCACGCCTTTTCCAGGTAATAGATATTGAGCCATGCTTGCGCGGCGGTTTCCCCCACTGCCAGCGTCCCGTGGTTTCGCAGGATCATCAGGTTGCGACTGCCAAGGTCGGACACGATCCGCTCGCGTTCGTCGTGGTTCAGCGCGATGCCTTCATAGTCGTGATAGGCAAGATGCGGCATGACGATGAGCGCATGTTGGGTCAGTGGCAGCAGTCCCTCGACTTGCGCGGCCACGGCGACGCCGGCGTTGGCGTGCAGGTGGATCACGAAGCGCGCGTCCGACCGCGCCATATGGATTGCCGAATGGATTGTGAACCCGGCGGGATTGACCTGATACGGCGACTCGCCGATGACCTTGCCGTCCATCCCGACTTTGACGAGCGATGAGGCTGTGATCTCCTCGAAGAACTGGCCGTATGGATTGATCAGGAAGTGATGCTCCGGGCCGGGGATGCGTGCCGAGATGTGCGTAAAGATCGCATCGTCCCACCCGTAGAGTGCGACCAGCCGGTAGAGCGCTGCGAGCTCGACGCGGATGTCCCACTCTGCCGCGTTGTCGGGGAATGCGGAGACTGGCGATGCCGAAACCATTGTGAGGTGTCCTTTCGTTGGGGGTGCGGGATGGTCGCCCTGGCGCGGGGCGAGGTTGGCAATGCTCTAGCACACGGCCCCCGCATTAAATAGCTTATACTATGAGTGTTGTGATCCCGCCGTTTCGTCGCGACGCGGCATGACGCTTCTGCACAGCCGTCGCCACTGCACAATCGCTGTTGACATTATATAGTAATAACTATATTAAATGTCCAGACAGATGGAGAGGTGTGGTGCATCCCGGATTGACGAACATACCTCCCGCCTCGCAGAGGCGGCGTAATGGCGGTGCCTTGGGCTCCTGCTTTTCGAAGGCGTCTCCGGCGCGCTTGGGCGGGTGCTAGGCATGGCCGCCGATCAATTTACAGGCTCCCCGCTGGCGGTCGTCAGGACGGTGAGCCATGTCGCCATAGAGGTTGCCGACCTCGACAAATCCATTGCCTTCTATCAGCGCGCCCTTGGCTTGCGCATTGTCGTCGATGATCGATCCAGTCCGACCCAGGCGTCGATCAAGGGGCTGATTGGCGATTTCGCCTTCGAGATTGCGGCTGTCGCCGGGTGCTGTGGAGGGGTGGAAACGGCGCGCCCGGGCTTGTGCCTGTCGTTTGGTGTCGAGGACGCGAAAGCGTGCTTGCGCCGCTTTCAAGACGCAGGGCTGGGCGAACCTGGCGCCCTGTCGGAGATGTCGGGGGCGACCTTCTTCACGGTTCGCGACCCCGACGGCAACGCGATCGAACTGATAGAATTTCCGCACGGCGCGATCGCACTCGGTCAACTTCTCGTCGCCGGCGAGACGCGAAATCCCGGAGACGCACCATGACGGACAAGCCTGACCCGTATGACCGCCTGTTGGCGCTGGGACTGACGCTGTCGCCCCCGCTGGCGCCCGTCGCCAATTTCGTCGGGCTCGTCCAGGTCGACAAGCTTGTATTCCTGTCCGGACAGGGGCCGGTCAGCCCGATCCACGGCTATAGGCTGGGCAAAGTAGGGCGCGATTACACGGCCGAGGAAGGCTATGACCATGCCCGGATCGTGGGCCTGAATCTCCTGAGCGTGCTCCATCACGAATTGGGGTCGCTCTCCCGGGTTGTTCGCGTGGTCAAGCTGCTCGGAATGGTCAACGCGACGCCAGACTTCGCGGCCCATCCGGCGGTCATCAACGGTTGCTCCGATCTGTTCGTGGAGGTCTTCGGGCCCGACATCGGCAAGCATGCGCGGTCCGCCGTCGGGGTCGGATCGCTGCCGGGCAATATCAGCGTCGAGATCGAGGCGATCCTGGTCGTCGAGGAGAGCGCCTGATGTCGTCTTCGCAGCGAGCGGCGGTAGATGGTTTTGGCAGCGGCCTGGCGGCCGGTAGGGATCATGCGGCTTCGCTCGGTCCTTTCGACAAGGGGGTGCCGCAAGGGATCTCGCCTGTTCCCCTGGCGGATGTCGCCGCGCAGGGTTGGAACGTCCTGCGCGGCGACTTGCCTTTGCCTGCGGCAGTCATCCGGGAGGATGCGCTCGACATCAATATCCAATGGATGCGCGCTTTCGTGGAGGATCAGGGCGTGGCTCTCGCACCCCACGGCAAGACGACGATGGCGCCTGCGCTCTTTGATCGGCAGCTTATGGATGGTGCCTGGGGCATTACGCTGTCGACACCGCATCAGGTCGCGACGGCGATCACGCTTGGCTACGACCGAATTTTCATAGCCAACCAGGTCATCGGCCGCTCGGCGATCCGCTATCTGTTCGATGCGATCGAAAACAACCCGAAGCTAGAGCTGTTCTGCCTGATCGACTCCATCGCGCTCATCGAGCAGATCGAGGCGATTGCTGCGCAAGCCGGGACGACCCGGCGGCTGCAGGTGCTCGTCGAAAAAGGCTTCGTGGGCGGCCGGACGGGATGCCGCACAGTCGCCGAAACGGTGGCCGTGGCGCGCAGGATCGCGCGTTCCCCCCATCTCGATCTCGTCGGCGTGGAGGGTTTCGAGGGCCTGATCCGCGGCGAAAGCCTGGCGGCGACGCTCGACAAGATCAGGCAGTTTCTGGATGAGGTCGTCGCTGTGGCGCGGTGTTGCGACGACGAAGATCTGTTTGGTGAAGGCTCGGTACTGCTCAGCGCAGGCGGGTCGGCCTTCTTCGACCTCGTGGCTGAACGGCTCAAGGCAGCCGATCTGTCGAAACCGACCACCGTGCTGCTGCGCAGTGGCTGCTACATCACCCACGACGCGGGCATGTACGCTTACGCGTTCAAGTTCCTGCAAGAGCGCGCTCCCCATCTGTTCGATCGTGGCGCGCCAAGACCCGCGCTGGAAATCTGGGGTTACGTCCAATCGAGGCCGGAGCCGAACCTTGCGATCGTGGCGGTGGGAAAGAGGGACATCTCCTACGACCAGCCCCCGGTGCCGCGATATTGGTATCGTCCCGCGCAAGGCGATAGCGCTCCAGCGTCGCTCGGCGATGGACACAGGGTCGATCATCTCGACGATCAGCACTGTTACGTGATCGTGCCCGATGGGTCGCCCCTCGCCGTCGGCGACATGGTTGGCTTCGGCATTTCGCACCCATGTCTGACATTCGACAAATGGCGCGTCATCCACATGGTGAACGAGCACTACGACGTGACCGGATCGCTGCGCACTTACTTCTAATTATTTGATCGGAGGCGATAATGTCCAACCCACTTCTTCAAAAGCTCAAGAACGGAGACGTCTGTCTGAACGGATGGCTCACGATTCCGGATGCCTTCGTCGCCGAAGTCATGGCGCAGACAGGCTGGGATAGCCTGACGATCGACCTCCAGCACGGGCTTCACGACTATCGCTCGGCTGTGGCTGCGTTGCAGGCTCTCCACGGGCGTCCCGTCACGCCGCTCGCACGCGTGCCGTGGAACGAGCCCGGCATCATCGGCAAAGTGCTCGACGCCGGGGCATGGGGTATCGTCTGCCCGATGGTGAATACGGCAGCGGATGCGAAGGCGCTGGCCGATGCATGCCTCTACGCGCCGCAGGGCGCGCGCTCGAACGGTCCCATTCGCGCCGGCTTCTACGGGACGGCCAGTCCCTATCAGACGATCGCCAACGCAAACATTCTGGTCCTTCCGCAGATCGAGACGCCCGAGGCAGTCGAAAACCTTGAGGCGATCCTGGATACGCCGGGCATCAGCGGCGCCTATGTCGGCCCCAGTGATCTGGGCCTGTGCATGGGGCTACCGCCAATCCTCGACCGGGAGGAACCCCAGATCCTCGAAATCTATGAGCGGATCATTGCCGCCACGCGCAAGCGCGGCCTGATCGCGGGGATTCAGAACAACGCGCCTGCCTATGCCGCACGCATGGGCAGGATGGGCTTTCAAATCCTGACGATAGCCACCGACGTCAATCTGATGGGCTTTGCCGCACACCAGGCCGTCAAGGCGGGCCGTGAGCTGACCAACGAAACGGCGGGGGCATGACCAGGACATTCGCGCAGGAGCACGATCATGGAACGCTATGATTTCGTGATCCGTGGTGGCGAGATCCATGACGGATTGGGCACCCCCGGCCGGATTGGCGATGTGGCGATCCGCGGCGGCGTGATCGCGGCGATCGGATCGGTCAGCGGGACCGGCGCGCACGAAATCGACGCCGCAGGCGCGATCGTCACGCCTGGCTTCATCGATGTCCACACCCATTATGACGGCCAGGTGACCTGGGAGACAACGCTTGCCCCTTCCTCCAACCACGGCGTCACCACTGTGGTGATGGGAAATTGCGGGGTTGGTTTCGCGCCTTGCCATCGCGACCAGCACGACATGCTCATCGAACTCATGGAGGGTGTGGAAGATGTGCCGGAGGTCGTCATGGCAGCCGGTCTTCCGTGGAACTGGGAGACATTTCCGGAGTATCTCGACGCCCTCGAACAACGCCACATGGACGTCGATTTTGCGGCGCAGCTTCCGCATTCTGCATTGCGAGTGTTTGTGATGGGGCCTCGCGGCGCCCGGCAGGAAGCGCCGACTGAGGCCGATCTGGCGCAGATGCGGGCGTTGACGACCGAGGCCGTGCGATCCGGTGCTATCGGCGTATCGACATCCCGGAATTTGCTGCACCGGACCAGGGCGGGCGAGCTGGCGCCAAGCGTCTTCTCGGAGGAAGCGGAACTGCTGGCGCTTGCTGGTGGGCTGCGCGATGCCGGGGACGGCGTCTTTCAGATGATCCCCAGCGTCACCGGTGACGCCCAGCATGAATTCGCGTTGATGCGTCGCATCGCGGTTGCATCGGGCCGTCCGCTCGCCTTTTCGCTGCTTCAGTCGCACAGTGGTGACGAAGATGCCTGGTCGCACACGCTTTCGCTGCTTTCAGCGGCGAATGAGGACGGGCTCGAGATGCGGGCCCAGGTCTTTCCGAGGCCAGTCGGTTTTCTCTACGGCCTCGACTTGTCGTTTCACTATTTCTCGCTTCATCCCAGCTATCGCGCGCTTGCGGACCTGAGCCTGGCGGAGAAGGTCATCGCCCTGCGAGACCCCGAAGTTCGCGCCAGGCTTCTGGTCGAAGAGCCGGTCAGCGCCAATGAATTCGCGCTCGCCATCGTCAAGGGCTTCGCAAGGGCCCTTCCGATGACCGATCCGCCGAATTACGAACCCGATATGCGTTATCGGGTTTCTCAGGAGGCGAAGAAACGCGGCCAGACGCTGGCTGAGCATGCACTGGACCTGCTGCTGGCCGACGATGGCAAGGCGATCTATTTCGTGCCCGGCGCGAATTATCGCGACGGAAATCTCGATGCCGCCCGGGCAATGGCAGCCCATCCGAACACCGTCCTGGGGCTGGGCGATGGAGGAGCCCATTATGGGCTCATCTGCGACGGCAGTTTCCCGACCTCCTATCTTCAATCCTGGGTTCGTGACGCCCGGCCAGACCAGGCGGTGGCGCTGCCGGCTGCGATCCGTGCGCTTAGCCTCGAGCCGGCCTGGAGCGTCGGGCTCCGGGATCGCGGGACGTTGAGGGTGGGGGGCAGGGCAGACCTCAACGTCATCGATCTGGCGCGCTTGCGGCTTTATGCGCCAACAGTTGCCTATGATTTGCCGGGTGGTGGCCGCCGCCTGCGACAGAACGCAGACGGGTATCTGGCAACGTTCGTGAATGGCCAGATGACCTACCGCAACGGCGTGCACACCGGCGCGTTGCCGGGCCGCCTGATCCGGGGTGCGCGACCGCAAGCCTGATCCCGGCCGATGCGCGGCCACAATGTTTTTCTCGACCTGGCGAGAAGAAGGGGGCGGAACCTGGAGCATTGTAGCAAGCGCGCGCGCGCATATCCCGGGCGGTCTCGGCACACCGGTCGGGGGCCGTAAAAAGTCGGGCAACGGACAAGAAGGCGGCAAAAACGGCATCGCCGATTTCCCGGAAACCAAAGCCATAATCGGCGCCCCCGAACAGGTTCGAGATTGTGACGGTATGTCATTGAGAACCGTTGATGAAAGGTCAGTTTGCATGAAGATCATCGTGACGGGTGCAGCCGGTGCGCTTGGCCGGGCAGTCGCAGCCAGAGCGGTCGAGCTTGGTCACGCGGTCGTGGGGATCGATCGGGTCGAAGATCCGGCGGGAGCGAACTCGGGCAACTGGATCATATGCCCGAACTTGGCGGAGCCGGGCGCCTGCGACAGGGCGATAGAGCAAGCGGTTGAGCAGCTTGGCGACATCGACGCCGTCGCGCATTGTGTGGGCGCCTTTGCCTTCGCAACGCTCGACGATGCTTCGCCCGAGCAATGGTCCGAAATGCTGACAATCAACCTGATGAGCGCGGTCGTGACGATCCGATCGTGCCTGCCCCGATTGAAAAACGGCGCAACGATCGTCGCTGTCGGGGCATTGGCGGCGCAGTATGCGGGCAAAGGAATGTCCGCTTACGCTGCGTCGAAGTCGGCCCTGGCGAAGCTGATCGAGGCGACTTGCGCGGAAAACAGAACGCGCGGGATCCGCGCCAATCTGGTTCTGCCGGCGATCATCGACACTCCGCAAAACCGGCTGGATATGCCCGATACTGACCCGGCCAACTGGACCAGTCCCGGGGCTATCGCAAATGTGGTCTGTTTCCTGCTCGATCCATTGTCGAGCGCTATCAATGGCGCCAGTATCCCGGTTTCCAACCCTGCGCGCTGAGCTCACCGCACACCACTTCGAAGCGCCCGGCTGCGCCCACGGCTGCGACGGCTTCGGAAATGGCACGGCCGATACCGCGCGAAGAGCCGGTGACAATGGCCACCATTCCTTGTCAAATCAACCAAGCCCAATGCCACCCCGCATCCAACCATCCCAACGTCGGCCCAGGCACGGGCCGGTTTATCGGCGAGATTCAACGGTGAGCCCGGTCATTGTCCGGCCGGAAAGCCGCTCCTCGAAGCCAGCGTGCTTCAGGTATGCGCCGCACGCCGCGCCAGCAAATTCCGTTGGCCGGCGCGCTCGGCATCATCGGCGAGCTTGAGCAGCGCCTTGGGGTCGGTTCCCAGAAGCCGAATGCTCCTGGCGCGCTCGGGCGGCATGAACACCTCCAGCGTCTTCTTCGTCATGGCCTTCAAAACGACCTCTGCGACGAACTCGGCCGTGACGGACGACGACAGAAAGGCCATCGGCACCTCGTCGCTTTCGGCTTCCTTCACCAGCATCGGGGTTTCGGTCGATGTCGGATGAATGATGCTGAAGTCGATCGGTGAGGTTCGCTGCTCGATGCAGAGTGCGTGATGAAAGGCGCGCAGCGCGTGTTTCGCGGCGGCATAGCTTGCCAATCCGGCAAACGGCAGAAAGGCCGTCATGCTGCACACGGTCACGAAATGGCCGGAGCCCTGCGCGAGAAACCGCGGCAAAGTCGCCATCATGCCGCGGATCGGTCCCATTGCATTGACGTCGAAGGTCTGCTGATGGGCCTCGACGGAGACATTGCGGGCGTATCCGGTATGGACGATCGCCGCATTGTTGATCAGGACATCGAGACCTCCGAACCGCTGCCAGCAGGCATCGAGTGCACGTTCCCATTGGGTCGAAGAGGTGATGTCCAATGCGATCGACGCAGCGGATTGGCCGAGTGCCGCGGCCTGGGCCGCCGCCCCTTTTTCGTCGATGTCAGCGATCAGCACTTTGTGCCCGTGTTCCACCGCGAGAGCGGCCATCGCCGCGCCGATCCCGCTTGCGCCACCGGTAATCAGCAAAGTCTTCTTCTTCGTCTTCGCCATCTGGTACTTCCCCGTATGTCCGTTCACCGCAGGGATGAGAGCCGCTTGTCTCCCGTGCACCCAATTTTCGCGGCAGGATGCGTGCCGGTGTCTCGCCTGCGCCATTGCTATGCCTTTGCCGAGATTATATAGCAATAGCTATATTATTTTTCGGACGATTCCGGTGACGTATGATTGGCGATAGCGAGAGTGAAGCCTGCTCCGAACTCAAGGGCAGGCAACAGTGATAGTCTCTGATAATATTAATATATAGTCGAAGCTATATTGCTTTCGCAGGATGGCGCGAGGTCGGGCGGCGATCCTGGCCAACGAATGAAAACCGGGCCGCCATGTTGGCGACGTCGCCGACAGACTCGGTATAGCCGCCGGAAACCCAGCGCCGCGCGATCTGCATGATCGCGCCCTCGGCACCCACCTTCATGAGTTCCTGTGTGACCTCGGGCGCAATGAGTTCTGTGAGTCTTGCCGAAAAGTCCTTGCCGATTGCAAGTACAAGGGGGTCGTTATTGTGCAGTTCGAGCAGAAAGACACGCGCTTCGTCGGGATGATCAAGCAGCGCGTTGAAAAATCCGCCGAGCGCCGACACGACCGGGGATGCCGGATCAATAGCTGCCTTGACCAATTCCAGCAGACTGTCTGTGACTGATCGGAATGCCTCGGCAAAAAAGGCGTCACGATCCCCGAATATTTCGTAAAAGTGCCGTCCCGTGAGCTTTGCCTCTCGGCATATCGCGGCAACGGACGCCCGCTCGGTACCCTTGCGGGCATAGATCGCGATCCCTGCATCAATAAGGCGTTCACGCCGATCCAGCAGGCGATCCTCGAAACTGACTCCCCGATAGGAACGACGTGCGGCTTTTTCCATGCGGCTTCCTTGACACGCAGTCACCCTCAGTGCAAATGTGACATCACGCAATGTCACTTTCTGGGCGCGCAATCATGACCTCGATCCAAGCCATACCCGAGCTCGACAATCGCCGTGACTGGCCCGCTGCCTGGCGCGCTTTGAAGAACCTTCTTCGAGACGGCAGCGATACCGTGCAGGTTTTTCGCATCATGCGCGCGTTGAACGCCGGCAATAGCCGGCGCAACTACATGCGCTTGATCGAAACCCGCGAGGGCGGCCGGATCGCCTATGGGCGTGTCGAACTTTCGGGCAGCTTTGGCGATCCATCCCTGCTTCGCGCGTTCGCCTCCGGGACGGTGGGGGCTGCCTATAGGGAATTCGTCGAGCAGAGCGGATATTCCGCCAAGGGTCTGGCAGACATCAGCAACCTCGAGGCCGTCGTGCCCGAACTCCAGCACCCGTACGCCTGGTTTGGGCGACGCGAGCGCGACATTCATGATATATGGCACATCCTGACCGGCTATAAGACCGACGATCTCGGCGAGGCCTGTTTGGTTGCCTTCTCTTATGCGCAGACGAAAGGGCTGGGTTGGGCTGTCATTGCAGCCGGCTCGGCACTGGATTCGCTTCAGTACCCCTATCGAAAGGCCTGGTGCAGGGCGGTCTGGGAAGGATATCGGAACGGAAAGGAAGCCAAATGGCTTTCGGGCGAGGATTATCTCGAACTCTTGGCTGAACCGCTCGTCGATGCGCGCAGGCGGCTAAACATACCGGAACCGCGCCACTATCTTGAGGCCAAAAAGGTGTTGCCGGCGAACGTTTGAGTGTGGATCGGCGCCCAGGCAGAACTCTGGCGGATTTCGTGCAAAGCACTGTAATTGTGGCGAAAATAATGTGCCGAGATTGCGTTCGGCACCGATTGGGGCCCCGCTGATCTCCCTCCTTGTGGACCCGTTTCAGATAGGTGTGCCGCAGAGAGGCGGGCGCGCGCTTCGGTGCCGATCCACAGTCAAAACACCGTATCCCGGTGTCGGTCAAACCGGTACCAGCTCAACCGGTCGCATCAGGGCTGCAGTCGCAGGCCTTCGACGAGGAGGCCAACCATGTGCCGTGCGTGGTTCGGATTGCCGTCGTATGTCGACATGCACAGCGTGGTGACCGCGCAAAGTATTTCCGCCGGGTCCATGCCAGGCTGTATCTCTCCCGCACGATCAGCAGCTTCGTAAAGGCTGCAAGCCACCGGACGAAGGCTGCGATCAAATCGCAGGAACAAGCCGGTAAAGACCGGATCGCCCGAGCTGAGCGCCTTGGCCAGACCTCGTTTCGTGCCGATAAATTCAGCATAGGCCTGTATCCACCGTGCAAATGCTTCAAAAGGCGGCTGCTCGGCAGAAAGGGTTGTCGCTGCTTGGGCGCAGGCGTCCATCTCGCCATGGAACACGGCCTCGATGAGATCCGCGCGCCGGGGAAATCGGCGGAACAGAGTTCCCATACCCACGCCTGCTCGCTCAGCTATCTCGCGCGTCGTGGCATCGACTCCGGTCGTGGCAAACAGCTCGCGCGCGGCCGCGATCAACGCGGCGGTGCTCCGCTGCGCATCGGAGCGCAGGCGGCGCTTGCCGCGCGCCTCGGCGGCTGTCTCGGTTTGCACATCATTCAATGCGGTGGTCGACACAAATACCTCTTGTTAAATGGAGCAGTGCTCCGTATTAAATCGGAGCGTTGCTCCGCATCTCCTCTGCTACCGGTATGCGACGGCGCTGACAATATCACTCCAGGAGAATAGCATGCATGACAGGCCCGTAGCGCTGGTCACCGGCGCAAGCCAGGGTATCGGCCTCCAGATAGTCAAGGATCTGACCGCAAAGGGTTTCACCGTCCTTTTGGGCTCGCGGAATTTCGAACGTGGTGAAGCTGCTGCGAAAGAGGTGGGACCTGACGCTGTCGCACTTCAGTTGGATGTCACGGACCTGCCATCGATAGCAGCGGCGGCCGCCCGGATTCGCACGGAGTTTGGTCGGCTGGACGTGCTGGTTCAAAACGCAGCGATCGCCACGACGAGCGAAAACGTGCAATCGGCGCAAGAATTTATTGCTGCAAGTCGTCCCAGCGTCGTCTCTCTCGACGAGATGCGAGCCGTCTGGAACACGAACGTCTTCGGCGTGCTTGCTGTGTATCAGGCAATGGTCCCGATCCTGAGGAGCACACCGAATTCTCGGATTGTGAATGTATCGAGCGCTTCCGGTTCACTTACGATGGCGTCGGACCCAAACTCTCCCGTGCGACTAGGTTTCGAGGTAACATACGCCGCATCCAAGACCGCCTTGAATGCCTTGACGGTCGCGATGGCGATCGAGCTTGAGGCTGACGGGATCAGGGTGAACGCAATGACCCCCGGCTCCACCAAAACGAAGATGAATCCGGGCGGGACGGATACCGTTGAAGAGGGGGCGGCGGAGGCTGTTCGTCTTGCCACGATAATCACTGAAGGTACGAGCGGCACGTTCACCCATGCAACCTACGGCGCGTTGCCCTGGTAATCTATCGACCGTCGAGTCCGCCTATCGTAAGTGTGGTCTGGCGGCGCATCGGAGACTCGGTGCCTGGGAGCGATCTCTCTCGCAATTCCTCTATTTGAAGAAGCATATCGCCCAACCGCCCCGTTCGGCTTCTGCCAGAGTGCGCTGCTATGCTATCGGTTGGAGCCCACTTTGTGGGTTTTGCCATCCATGGCCTCCAGACGCCGGCCCATTGCGGCATTTGGTAAACGTCGGGTCTGTTGTCATCTGGCCGATCCTGCTGCTGACGCACGATGCCGCCGGGCACCCGGTCAATGGGCATTGGGATGCGATGGGCATCTCGATCTTCATGGGCGGGCTGTTTGTCGCGGCATGGCTGTTGTGCGTCGTGGTGTTCACGCTGGTGCCGATCAGTTTTCAGGGTGTGCTGGGGCTGAACGGCATGCTGGCGCCCAACATTGCCGACAACATGGGTGTGTGCAAAGCAATGGCCGGGATGATCCATGCCGGGCTGGTGGTTGGCAACGTGATTGTGCTGATGATGATTCTGGCGCTGCTGCTGGCAATCATCATGTCGATGGCCGGGGCTTCGCATACGTTCTATCAACCGTCTACCGATGGCCGGCTCCCCAAATAGCTCGGGCGGGTGAACCATTCTGGAGCGCCGGTGGCCGTGATGGAGACCGACCTGGGTTTCAACCTGATCCTGCTATCGTTCGTCAATCTGGCCCTGATGGGCGTGGGCGCGGACATGCTGGGCAAAGGCACGCTCT
>NZ_KQ954252.1:331559-514101 GCF_001519065.1 Novosphingobium sp. FSW06-99 | reverse complement strand
AGAGCATCGTGCAAAAAAGTGGGTACCGGTTTTTTGCAATAAACGATGCGAAAACAAAGACTCCTAAAGCATGATGCGTCTCAGATTAAACGCATTGTGCTTTAGGCGGCGCGTACGCGCGTGATCACATCCTGAAACGCGCGATAGGGCGCTTCGCCCAGATATTGCGCATAGACGCATTTGGCCAGCGCCGCCTCGGGTGGAAAGATCGCCGGGTTGTTGCGATATGCCGCATCCATCAGTTTCAGCGCGGCGGCATTGGGCGTGGGATAGGCGATCGTGCGCGAAATATCGGCCCCCGCCTCGGCACTGAGCAGATAGTTGATGAAGGCATGCGCGGCGTCGGGGTTGGGTGCGCCCTTGGGGATGGCCAACTGGTCCGACTGGATCAGACTGCCTTCGCGCGGCAGCACAAAGGCCAGATCCTTGTCCTCGCGCATTACTTGCGCGATGTCGCCGTTGTATTCGATCACGATGTCGATATCGCCCGCCAGCAACAAATCCTGCCCGTTGTCGTCATGAAACACCGCGACATTGTGTTTCTGCCGGATCAGCAATTGCTGGGCCGCGTCGAGCGCGGCCCGGTCGAACACGTTGGGGTTCCTGCCCTGATAGATTTCGACCAGCCGGCACAGATCGGGCGCGTCGGACAACAGCCCGATGCGGCCCTTGTACCGATCGGAATCGAACAGCCATTTCCAACTGTCGGGGACGCCGTCGACTTTCGATTTGCGATAGCCGATGCCCAGCACCAGCCAGGTATAGGGCATGCCGTACTTGCGATCAGGATCATAAGTCGGATGCTGGAACTGCGGCGCGATATTGGCCATGTTGGGGATTCTGGCATGGTCGAGCGGCATCAGCATGTCGGCCTTGCTCATCCGCGCCAGAAAATCATGGCTGGGCACGATCACGTCATAGCCGGGATTGCCCCCGCGCAGTTTGGCAAACAGCTCGTCATTGCTGGAAAACAGGCTCATGTTGACATGCGTGCCGCTGGCCGTCTCAAAGCCGGTCAGCGTGTGCTTGCCGACGTAGGTGTCCCAGTTGTAGAAATTGATCTGCTGCTTGTGCGGGCGGTGGCACCCAGACAGCGTTGAAAAACTCAGGCCCACGGCGGCGGCACCCAGCCCTGCGAGAATACCCCGCCGCGATTGCAGATTGTGCATCCTTATCCTCTTTTTCGTTGACCATGTGATCACACCGACGCCCGCCCGTTTGCCGGAGGCGCCAGGCAATTACGTGTTCAACCGCTCCCAATCCTGCATCAGGTCGGCACAATCCCCGATATCGGCAGCGATCGCCGCAGCCAGCGCCGGGGCATCACCCGACGCAATTGCGGCAATTGCCACCCTGTGTTGGTCGACCATGTTTGCCGTGCCGTAACGGCCATAGACCACGCGCATGAAGGGGCCGAACTGCATCCACAGGCTTTCGATCATGCGCAATGCCAGCGGCAACGGCGCCGCGCCATAGATCAGCGAATGAAACCGGTGGTTGGATTCCATGTAGGCGCGCACATCGCCCCCGTCGAGCGCCGCATCGGTCGCTTCGTCGGCGGCATGGATCTGGCGCAGCAGGTCAGCCGTGATGTGGGGCAGCGCCGCGGTCGCCACCATCGGTTCGAGCAGCTTGCGCAAACGCATGATCTCTTCAAACCGGGCCGAAGTCATGCGCGGCACCATCACCGCGCGCTTTGACCGGATCTCGACCGCGCCCTCGGCGGCAATCCGGCTCAGCGCGTCGCGCACCGGCATCTGGCTGACCCCGATTTCCTGTGCCAGCCCGCGTGTCGAAATGCCCACCCCCGGCGCGATCCGCCCGGTAATCAGGCGATAGCGCAAGTCTTCATAGACCTTTTCGCGCAAGGACGCCGGGGCATCGCCGATTTCTGCCGCGTCGCCATCCTCGTCGCCATGGGGATCTGCGCTGACACCTGCTTTCATCCGTTCGATCACCCTCCATGCAATGCCCGGCCGCCGCATCGGTGCGGACCACTGTGACGACAACCCGGTCCGGATGCAATGTCACGCGAGGCGATGGCGCTTGCCAAGAGCCCTTGTTACCCTTTTTGACGCAACAAGGGTGCTGGCAAATGCCCGTCCCTGCATTGACGCGACCAAGTCGAGCCCGTATCTGTGATCTTAGTGCTCGATTGCGGCTTTCGGCCTGGCCGGAATTCGGCAAGGACGGCACCAGGATTCCCAGACGAAAGACAACGATGGTCACCGTCCGCAACTACGACATTCCCGCGCTGCGTCAGCTCGATGTGGCCCATCACCTGCCCGCGCAATCGAGCTATGCGCTGCAAGTCGAACTGGGCGGCAGCCGGATCATCACCCATGCCAAAGGATCGACGATTGTCGACGGCGAAGGGCACGCCATCCTCGATGGCATGGCCGGGCTGTGGTGCGTCAATGTCGGCTATGGCCGCCCCGAACTGGTCGAAGTCGCCGCGCGGCAGATGGAAGAGCTGCCGTTCTACAACACGTTTTTCCGCACCGCGACCGTCCCGCCGATCGAACTGGCGGCCAGGATCGCCACGCTGCTGGGCGGTGATCTGGCGCACGTGTTCTTCAACAACAGTGGTTCTGAATCCAACGACACCGTGTTCCGCCTGGTGCGCACATACTGGGCGCTAAAGGGTGAGCCCAAGCGCACGGTGTTCATCAGCCGCCACAACGCCTATCACGGATCGACCGTCGCGGCGGCGAGCCTGGGCGGGATGGAATACATGCATGTTCAGGGCGGCTTGCCGATCCCGGGCATCGAGCATGTGATGCAACCCTACCCGTTCGGCGACGGCTTTGGCGAAGACCCGGTGGCCTTCGGCGCGCGCGCGGCGCAGGCGATCGAGGACCGCATCCTGGCGATCGGCCCCGAAAACGTTGCCGCGTTCATTGGCGAACCGGTGCAGGGCGCGGGCGGCGTGAT
Organism: Novosphingobium sp. FSW06-99; assembly: GCF_001519065.1. Classification (GTDB taxonomy): domain Bacteria; phylum Pseudomonadota; class Alphaproteobacteria; order Sphingomonadales; family Sphingomonadaceae; genus Novosphingobium. The sequence continues at coordinate 511,167 of NZ_KQ954252.1, read as the reverse complement.
CATCCCGCCCCCCGGATATTGGCAGGCGGTCGAGGCGATCTGCCGCAAATATGGCATCCTGCTGGTCAGCGATGAAGTGATCTGCGGCTTTGGCCGCCTGGGCGAATGGTTCGGGTTTCAGCATTTCGGCATCCGCCCCGATATCGTGTCGATGGCCAAGGGCCTGTCGTCTGGCTATCTGCCGATTTCGGCCACCGGCGTGTCGCGCGCGATTGTCGGCACCTTGCGCGCCTCGGGCGAGGAATTCGTCCATGGCTATACATATTCGGGCCACCCGGTCTGCGCCGCCGTCGCACTGCGCAACATCCAGATCCTGGAAGACGAAGCCCTGATCGAACGCACCCGCACCGACACCGGGCCCTATCTGGCGCGCGCACTGGCCGAACGGCTCGCCCCCCATCCGCTGGTCGGCGAAGCACGCTCGCTCGGCCTGATCGGCGCGGTCGAAATCGTCGCGGAAAAGGGCACCAACCGCCGCCACGGCAGCGGCGGCCTAGCCGGCCCGATCGTGCGCGACGCCTGCATCGCGCGCGGGCTGATGGTACGCGCCATCCGCGATTCGATCGTGATGAGCCCCCCGCTGGTAATCACCCACGCCGAAATCGACCAGATCGTCGATACGATCACCGCCGCGCTGGATGCCTCGGCGGAGGCGTTGGCGGCGTTGTAACCGGCCTTGTGCGCGAGCGGTTCGTATTTCCCCGTTCATCCCGCGACGGATGCGCGTTGATGGTAGAATCCGAGGTCTTTTGCGCTTACCTCCTGCGTTGCAACGACGGGTCTTATTACGCCGGACACACCGACAGCCTCGAAGCGCGGCTGGCCCAACACCAGACCGGGGCCTTGGCAGGCTACACAGCCGCGCGCTTGCCGGTTGAACTCGTCTGGTCAGAAGCTTTCCCAACCCGGGACGAAGCGTTTGCAGCCGAACGCAGGATAAAAGGCTGGAGCCGGGCAAAAAAACAGGCACTCATCATGGGCGATTGGGCAAGTCTTCAGCAACTAGCTCGCAATCGCCAGAAATAATAGCGACAACATCTGGCGTCGCGCGCATCCTTCGACAGGCTCAGGATGAGCGAACTTATTGCCAGGAATATTTTCGCTCTCTCAATCCACCTTAAGCCGTATTTACAAACAAAGTGGCGAGTCTCGACGAGGCTGACATTTATTCTGGCAAACCCCCGCTCGTCCTGAGCCTGTCGAAGGACGCGCGCGAGGTTCGCCCCTCGCGCCATCCCTGTCCACACACGAACGCGGTCTCTTTCACCCCGCCTCAAGCCCCTTTTGCAACGGCAGGTTGCGCAGGCGCTTGCCCGTGGCGGCGAACACCGCGTTGGCCAGGGCCGGGAAGATCACCGCATTGGGGGGTTCGCCCATGCCGCCGGGCTTTTCGTGGTTGTCGATCAGGGTGGTGTGGATCACCGGTGCCTCGTTCATGCGCAGCACGCGATAGTCGTGGAAATTCGACTGTTCGACGCGGCCATTGGCGATCGTCACTTCGCCATAGAGCGCGCCTGCGGTGCCAAAGATGATCCCGCTGTCGATCTGCGCGGCGACGCCCGACGGATTGACCGCCTGCCCGCAGTCGACCACCACGGTGACGGTTTTGACCGCGATCTGGTGATCCTTGTCCACGGTCACTTCGGCGACTGCCGCCATATAAGTATCCCACAAGTGGATCACCGCAACGCCGCGCCCGACGCCGGGTGCGACCGCTGTGCCCCAGCCGGCCTTGTCGCGCGCCTGTTCGAGCACGGCGCGCGCGCGCGGGTCTTCAATATGCGCCAGGCGAAACGCGATCGGATCGGCACCCACCTGGTGCGCCACTTCGTCGATCGCGCTTTCCATCACGAACGCGCTGCGCAAGGGGCCTACGCCGCGCCACCAACTGGTCGGCACCAGGCTTTCCTGTTGCTGAAACGTCACTTTGCGCGCCCTGGCCGGATAGATCGGGGTGATCGCGCCTTCGACCGCATCGTCATCCACGCCCTTGAACGCCGGACCCAGCAGCCGCGCCATGATCGACGACCCGGCAATCTTGTGCTCCCAAGCGGCGATCTTGCCGTCGGCGCCGATCGCGATGTCGATATGATCGGCATAGGCTGGCCGATACCAGTCATGGCTCATATCTTCTTCGCGCGACCAGATCAGCTTGACCGGAAACGGCACCTGTTTGGCCAGATCGACACAGCGTTCGACCATGTCCGCCTCCAGCCGCCGGCCGAACCCGCCGCCCATCAGCCGGTTGTGCAGCGTGACTTTGTCGAGCGGCAGGCCCAGCCGCTTGGCCGCGGCCTTGCGCGCGTCACCGGGAATCTGCGACCCGGTCCAGATTTCGCATTGCCCGTCGTGCACATGCGCCACGCAATTGGCGGGTTCCATCGTGGCGTGGGCCAGGAACGGCTGGGTATAAGTCGCGCTGAAACGATGCGCCGCGCCCACCCGCGCCGCCTCCAGATCGCCCGATGTCGCCGCGACGAAGCCCGGCTTGTCCAATGCGGCGGCGACGGCGGCAATCACCCCGGCCTGCTGGGTGCCCGTGCTCGCCGCATCGGCGGTCCATTGCGCCTTGGCCGCGGTAATCCCCTGGCGCACCGCCCAGGTGTTGTCGCCGACCACATAGACCACATCGGCGCCCCGGATCACCCCGGTCACGCCCTGCACCGCGCGCGCGGCGGCTTCATCGACCCCGGCCAGTTTGCCGCCAAAGATCGGCGATACGCTGATCGCGGCATATTTCATGCCGGGCACGACCACGTCGATGCCATATTCGGCCACGCCGCGCGCCTTGGCATCGCCATCGAGCCGCCGGTGCGACTTGCCGATCACCGCATAGGCCGATGCCGGACGCACCGGTGCCTCGGTGGGCAAGGGCGCGGCGGCCGCCGCAGCGACCAGCGCCGCATAGGCCAGCACTTTGCCGCTGGGCCGGTGCACCACCGCCCCGTCATGCGCATCACATTCGGCAGCGGGCACGCCCCATTGCCGCGCGCCTGCGTTGACCAGCGCAATGCGCGCCCTGGCCCCCGCCTCGCGCAGGGGTTGCCAAACCTCGCGCACCGAGGTCGATCCGCCGGTGCCCTGATCGATCGGCGCGAACCGCACCGAATCGCCGTCGGGAATCGACACCACGACATCGACCGGGCGCACCGCCAGCTCTTCGGCGGCGATCATGGTGATCGTGGTCAGGATGCCCTGCCCCATTTCGGTCTTGGGCAGCGCCAGCGTGACGCGGCCTTGCGCATCGACCCCCAGCCAGGTGTTGCCGGCCAGCGACGGCGCGCCCGCCGCGCGGCTGCGGCTTGATCCGAATGCCACCGGCACCATCAGTGCCGCGCTGAACAGGCCGCTGCCGATCAGCACATCGCGGCGGGTGGTGCCGGTCATGCCGGTTCTCCCGCATGGATCTGCGCCGCGCGGTGGATCGCCGCACGAATGCGCGGATATGTTCCGCAGCGGCAGATATTGCCGCTCATCCCCGCATCGATCGCGGCATCGTCGGGCTTTGGATTGGTCGCGATCAGCGAGGCGGCGGCGACGATCTGGCCCGGCTGGCAATAGCCGCACTGCACCACATCAACTTCGTTCCATGCCTCGACCAGCGCCTTGCCCAGCGGTTGCTGCGTCAGCCCCTCGATAGTGGTGATCGATTTGCCCACCGCATCGCCCACCGGCGTCTGGCAACCGAACACGCGCACCCCGTCCATCAGCACGCTGCACGCGCCGCACAGCCCGGCGGCACAACCGAACTTGGTGCCGGTCAGGCCCGCGACATCGCGCAGGAACCACAACAACGGCATTTCGGGCGAGGCGTCAAAATCGCGCCTTTGCCCGTTGATGGTCAGGGTGACGGCCATGAATGCTCTCCGCTGGGTCGAAATTGTCACCACCAGCAAGGCCGCAGGGGACCGGCTCTGTCAAGCGCCCTTGCGCACAGCGGGCCACAAAAGATAGCCCACAAAAGTCCGGTTCTGCCAAGCGCCTGTTCATCAAGATGGTTGCACCATCGGCAGCACGGGGTAATACCCCAACGCCTAAGATCACAGCATGCCCATCGAGAGCCATTTGCCATGAGCCGCCCCCTGCTCGGGATCATCGCCTGCACCCGCCATTTCGAAGACGAAGTGATCCACCGCGTGATCGATCGCTATCTGCGCGCACCCGCGCAATGGTCGGGGGTCGATGTGGTGCTGATCCCCGCACTGGGCCTGCTGGCCGATCAGCGCAACCTGGCCGCGCGCATCGATGGCCTGCTGCTGACCGGCAGCACGTCGAACCTGGAAAGCTGGCGCTATGGCGGCAAGGGGCAGCAGGGCCCGTTTGATCCCGATCGCGATTCCACCGCACTGACCCTCACCGGCGCGATGCTCGATGCGGGCAAACCGGTGTTCGGCATCTGCCGGGGGTTTCAGGAATTGAACGTGGTGTTCGGCGGCACGCTGCAACATCTGCCGCCCGCCGCACAGGCCGTGCACCATGCGCCCGCCGGGGTGCCGGTCGAAGCGATGTTCGACCACACCCACCCGATCACCCCGGTGCGCGGCGGCGTGGTGGCCAATGCGCTGGGTCCTGCCCCGGTCACGGTCAATTCGGTGCATTTCCAGGCGGTGCAGATCCTGGGCAAGGATCTGGTGGCCGAGGCGCACGCGCCCGACGGACTGGTCGAGGCGTTTTCGGCGCAAGTCGGCCGCGCACGCGTGCTCGGCGTGCAATGGCACCCCGAATGGGATGCCGATCGCAATCCGCAATCGCGCTGGTTCTTCACCGCGCTGGGCGAGGCAATGGGGGCCGAACCACCCGGCCCCGCCCACGCCATCGATTGACCGCATCGGGCAGGTCCGATAGACCTGTCAGCAATGTTAGGCTCTCGATCATTCGAGCGGGCAGGTCCAAGCGGCGAGGATATCCGCGCTTTTCCAGGCTCATTCTATGCCGCGACGATCGCTGAACCGATCGATGCCCCGGCGCTGGCTGGCGATGCGATCACCGATTACTGTATCATCGGCGGCGGGTTCACCGGCCTGGGCGCCGCGCTGGCGCTGGCCCGCGGCGGGCACCGCGTGCATCTGGTCGAGGCAGGCCCGATCGGGTGGGGCGCATCGGGCCGCAACGGCGGGCAAGTGCATGTCGGCTGGCAACAGGATCTGCCCTGGCTGGAGGCGCGGCTCGGCCGGACCACGGCGGCGGCGCTGTGGCAGGCCGCGCTCGCCGCACGCGCGCATCTCGACACGCTGATCGCGCTGGACGAGGATGCCTGCGACTATCGCCCCGGCCTGATCCATGCCGATCATCGCCCCGGCATGGTCGCCCATACCCATGCCCATGTCGCGATGATGCGCGACGAATGGGGCTATGACAGCCTGATCCCGCTGAACAACGAGGCCTTGCGCGCGGTGCTGGCCAGCGAGGCCTATCACGGCGGCAGTTTCGACCACCTGGGCGGGCATCTGCACCCGCTGAAACTGGCGCTGGCGATGGCGCGCGCCGCGCAACATGCCGGCGCACGGCTCCACGCCAACACCCCCTGCACGGCGCTGGCCCCGGATACCGATGGCTGGCGCGTGGTCACCCCGCATGGCGTGATCCGCGCGGGCAAAGTGCTTGATGCCACGGGCGCCTATGCCCGTGCGCTGGTCGGCGAAACCGATGCCCATGTCCTGCCGATCAACAACTATATCGCCACCACCGCCCCGCTCGGCGCGGACCTGGCGCACGAACTGATCCGCAACGGCGCGGCGGTTTCGGATGGTCGCTTCGTGGTCTATTATTTCCGCGTGACGCCCGACCATCGCCTGCTGTTCGGCGGGGGCGAAAGCTATGGCTATCGCATGCCGCGCGACATCGGCGCGTTTGTACGCCCGCATATGCTGCGCGTGTTTCCACAACTGGCCGATGTGCCGATCGACCATGCCTGGGGCGGCACGTTGGCAATATCGCCCAACCGGCTGCCGTTTGTGATCGAACCGCGCCCCGGCCTCTATGCCGCCAACGGCTTTTCCGGGGTCGGCGTGGTGCTGGCGCCGTGGCTGGGCGATGCAGTCGGGCGCGCCATGGCGGGCGAGGCGAATATGGGCTATGACCTGGTGCAACGCCTGCCCGCCCCGCGCTTTCCCGGGGGGCGATGGATGCGATGGCCGACCCAGGCCCTGGCCATGCGCTTCATGGCGTTGCGCGACCGATTTTGATAATCACGGAAAAGAGCCGCACAGATGACCGAAGATTTTGCCGACTGGATCCGCAGCAGAGGGATCAGTGAAGTCGAATGCCTGGTGCCCGACATCAACGGGGTGGTGCGCGGCAAGGTATTCCCCGCCGACAAGTTCATCTCGTCGGTCGGATCGATGAGCCTGCGCCTGCCGTCGAGCGTGTTTTCGGTGACCATCACCGGCAACTATGCCGATACCGATGCCGACGATTTTCTGTTTCGCGACCCCGATGTGTCGTTGCGCCCCGATATCCGCTCGATCTGCGTCGCGCCGGGGTTTCGCACCCCCACTGCGTTTGTCGTGGCCGATGCGCTGCACCGCGACGGTTCGCCGTTCGAGATTGCCCCGCGCTATGTGCTGCAACGCGTGCTCGACAAATTTGCCGAAATCGGCTGGACCATCGTGGTCGCGCCCGAGCTTGAATTCTACCTCACCGAAATCAATTCGGACCCCGATCTGCCGATCGTGCCGCCGCGCGGGCGTTCGGGCCGGGCGGAAAGCTCGCCGCAGCCCTATGGCCTGGAATCGGTGACCGAATTCGAAGACATCATCGAGGAAATCTACGACAATTCGGAAATCGCCTCGTTGCAACTCGACACCATGATCCACGAAAGCGGCACGGCGCAGTTGGAGATCAATTTCAACCATGGCGAGCCGGTGGCGCTGTGCGACCAGGTTACCATCTTCAAACGCATCGTGCGCCAGGTCGCGCTGAAGCACGGCGTCTATGCCACGTTCATGGCCAAACCGATGGAAACCCAGCCGGGCAGCGCGATGCACCTGCACATTTCCGCCGAAGACGCCACGGGGCGCAACCTGTTCGGCACCGAGACCGGGATCACCCAGGAATTCCGCCATTTCGTTGGCGGATTGCAGCGCTATCTGCCCGAAATCGCGCCGCTGTTTGCCCCCAACGTCAATTCGTTCCGGCGCATGCGCCCGGCCCACAGCGCGCCGATCAACGTGCAATGGGGGCATGACAACCGCAGTTGCGGCCTGCGCATCCCGACCTCGGCGCCGCAGAACACCCGCATCGAAAACCGCCTGCCCGGCGCCGACGCCAATCCCTATATCGCCATCGCCGCCAGTCTGGCCGCCGGTTTTCTGGGCCTGCGCGATCGGATCGACCCGATGCCGCTGATGACGCACAACGCCTATCTCGAAGAGCGCACTTTGCCGCGCAACCTCGATGGCGCGCTCAAACAGATGATCGCCTGCGACCCGGTGACCGAGCTGCTGGGCGAAGGCTTCATCCGCGCGTTCTACGAGATCAAGATGAACGAGCTGTCGGCCTATGACGAAGTGATCAGTTCGTGGGAACGCGACCACTTGTTGCTGAAAGCGTGATTTTGCGCTTTGCTGCGCCCAACCCAGTTTGCAACAGGCGGACCCCATTCGATGCAGCGATCGCGGCGCAATTTCCTCGGTGACATCGGCCTGGCCGGGATCGGGCTGAGCTTTACCGGCGCGCTGGGCGCCTGTGCGCGTCATCCGCAGCATGGGGTGCTCAATCTCTATACCTGGGACACCTATATCGGCAAACACACGCTGGCCGATTTCGAAAAGGCCAGCGGCAGCAAAGTCAACATCAGCCTGTTTGCCAACAACGACGAACTGTTTGCCAAACTGCGCGACGGCAATCCCGGCTATGACATCATTGTCCCGTCAAACGATTTTGTCGAACGGCTGCACCAGACCGGCGCGCTGGTTGAACTCGACCATGCCAAAATCCCCAATCTGGCCAATATCGACCCGCGCTTTCTCAATCCGCCGTTCGATCCGGGGCGCAAGGTTTCGGTGCCCTATACCTGGATTGTCACCGGCATCGGCTATCGCAAGTCAAAAGTCGACGGCGTGCCCGACAGTTGGAAATGGGTGCTCGATTCCGATCGGTACAAGGGCCGCATCGGCCTGCTGGCCGAAGCGAGCGAACTGTTCGAGATCGGCGCCAAATACCTTGGCCTGCCCGCCAACACCGCCGATCCCGCCACGATCGAGCGGGTTCAGGCGATGTTGCTGAAGCAAAAGCCCAACGTCGCGGTGTTTCACGATGACAACGGGCAGGATCTGCTGCTGGCGGGCGATATCGATCTGGTGATCGAATACAATGGCGACATCGCGCAAGTGATGCGCGAGGACAAGGATCTCGATTTCGTGGTGCCGCGTGAAGGCGGCATTCTGGCCAGTGACAGCTTGTGCATCCCCAAGGGCGCGCCCAATCCCGCACTCGCGCTGGAATTCATCAATTTCGTGCTCGATGCGCACAACAGCCGCGATATTTTCGAAACGATCCGCTATCCCACTCCCAATCGCGCAGCGCTGGCGCTGATGCCGGCGGAATATCGCGACAATCCGGTGATCTTTCCCCCGGCGGCGGCACTGGCAAAGTGTGAATATTCGCACTATCAGGGTCAGGCGATCCAGTCCGCCTATGAAACCGCGATGACGCGGGTGCGCGCGGGCTGATCCCCACCGCGGATATTCACCACAGATCACAGTCGATGCGCCCCGATTGCTGCGCGAACACCGCCGGCGGCGGTCTGTCCGACAGCCCGCCGCACTTTCGCGGGCGCCCTGCCGCGCACGATTACCCCAAGTGCCGCGTTGCTTTTTCAACACACAAGGCGCCGCGATGTGCGCGGACGGAGAAGGTATTTGACAATTGCGGGTAAGCGGAGTGAATTCGCGTGGATCGATCTGTGATCCCTGCCGGCAAGCAACGAAATTACCAATACGTTGCCGCCGCCCAGCAAGGGATCCCATTGCAATGGACCTGAGGGGGGACCGCTGATGCGTCATGACACCTGCAAATCGACTCGCAAATGGCTGTTGGGTGCAGCCACCGGCATGACCGTACTGATGCCTGCGATCGCCTTTGCGCAAACCGCCGCGCCCGCCGACCAGGCTGCCAGCACCGACACCAAGGGCACCGGGCTGGGCGAAATCGTGGTGACCGCGACCCGCCGTTCGGAAAGCGTGCAGAAAGTTCCGATCAGCCTGCAGGCGCTGACCACCGAAAAGCTGGAACAACGCCAGGTGGTCAATTTCAACGACTATGTCGCGCTGCTGCCTTCGGTCAGCTTTGCCTCGCTCGGGCCCGGCCGTTCCGATCTGTTTTTCCGCGGCGTCGCCTATGACACCGGCACGGGTGACAGCTCGGCGCTTTCGACCGCAGGGGTCTATCTCGACGAAATCCCGATGACCACGGCGGGCCGCATGCCCGAAGTGCATGTCTATGATATGCAACGGGTCGAGGCGCTGTCGGGCCCGCAAGGCACGTTGTTCGGATCATCGTCGCTGTCGGGCACGCTGCGCCTGATCACCAACAAGCCCAAACTGGGTGTGCTGGAAGGCGGTTATGACGTCGAATTGAACAAATTCTCCAGGGCAGGCAACAATTTTGGCACGGTTGATGAAGGTTTCATCAACATCCCCGTGGCCAAGAACGTCGCAGTCCGCATGATGGCCTATTATGACCATACCGGCGGCTATATCGACAATGCCCCGGCGACGTACACATATACCGAATATGATCGCAACACGCAGGCTGCGATCGGCACTTATACAATCAGCAACAGCAATTCGCTGCCCGGCAATTCGGTCAACAACATTGCCAAGCGCAACGCCAATCCGGTCGACGAATATGGCGGCCGCATTGCCGCCCTGGCGGAATTCGGCGACTGGACGGTCACGCCCCAATTGATCTATCAGTATCTCGACGCCAAGGGTTCGTTCAATTTCGACCCCCGCTTTGGTGACCTGACCGTGCACGATTTCAACCAGTCCGAAGACAGGGACGGTTGGTATCAGGCGGCACTGACGATCAATGGTAAAGTTGGCGATTTCGACCTGGTGTCGTCGACGGGTTATATGCATCGCCGGATCAAGAATTCAAACGATTATACTTATTACTCTGTCGCCTACAATAAACCACAATACGCCCAATATCAGTGGTTCCATGACAAAAATGGCAATACGCTCAATCCTACCCAGGTATACTTGGGCAATAACACCTACAATAAGTTCACCCAGGAAGTGCGCTTGTCGGTGCCAAAATCCTGGCCATTCTCGTTGACTGTAGGTGGTTTTTATCAGTTCCAGAAAAAGAACATCAACGAGCAATATGCGATCCCGGGCCTCAGCAGCGCGGTGGACGCCTATGGCACCAGCGCAGGTGGCGCGACGGCAGGCAATACCGTCAGCGAGCTGTTAAGGGGCGATGCCTTCTATCTGACCGAGGTGGATCGGACCTACAAGGACTATGCCCTGTTTTCCGAAGGCACCTATCCGATCACACCGGAATTGAAACTGACCGGCGGGATCCGCCTGTTCCGCGCCATCAACCAGTCTGTCGGGTTCGACGGTACCGCTTTGGCCGCTGCGCAGGAAATCGGTTCCGGATGTGCCACGCCATTTACCGCGCCACGCCTGCAGGCGTGCAACAACGTCTCGTTCTATACACCGGCAGGCACCACTGAACTGTTGCCGGTACCACGCTACAACCAGGCCGGTGAAACCCACAAGGCCAGTCTGAGTTATCAAGTCAGGCCCGACAAGATGCTCTATGCAACATATTCGACCGGGTTCCGACCGGGTGGCAGCAATACCATTGCCCCTACGCAACCGTTCAAGGCCGATCGGCTGGCCAACTACGAAGTGGGCTTTAAAACCACCTGGAACCATGTGTTCCGGTTGAACATGGCGGGCTATTTCGAAAACTGGACCGGGGTGCAATATATTTTCGTGCCCCAAGGGTTCAACGGCAACAACATGATCGTGAACGCCGGCAACGCGCATATCTATGGTATCGAAGGTGATTTTGACTGGAAAATCGGCAAGTTCTCGCTGTCCGGTTCAGGCGCTTATAACGACGGCAAATTGTCGACCAACTTCTGCGCGCTGGAACCGGGTTTCCGTTCGACGACCCTGACTACCGACTGCAACACCAATCCGGCCGATGTGGCGGCGCCCAAGGGTACGCAGTTGCCGCGCCAGCCCAAGCTGAAGGGCCAGATGCAGTTGCGCTATGAAACCCAACTGGGCGAGCTTGGTTCCTTTGCCCAGATTGCAGCGGATCACCAATCCTCGTCCACGTCGAACCTCGACCCGGTCAAGGACGCGTTGCTCGGCGACGCCCCCCCGTTCACCAGTTTCGACTTTTCGGCCGGTGTCAGCCATGACAAATGGAACGTCGAATTTTTCATCGAAAACCTGTTCGACGAGCGCGGCCAGTTGTCTCGCAACACGTTCTGCGCAATCGAGGTCTGCTCTGCCTCGACCCGCGCATTGCCGATCAAGCCCCGCTTCCTCGGCCTGAAATTCTCGAACAAGTTCTGACCCAGGCGGCTGGGGTCAACCGCCAAAAACCCGGTTGACCCCGCCGCCCCACCCGCTTATGAGCGCGGCCTGCCCAACGCCCGCCCTAGCGGTGGCCGTACCAGCAACCCTTCGGGGCGGAGTAGCTCAGCCGGTTAGAGCAGCGGAATCATAATCCGCGTGTCGGGGGTTCGAGTCCCTCCTCCGCTACCAGGACCCCATCCAGCGACGTCCGCATGGGTCCGCATAAATCCACCAAGCCCATGATTTTCAAAGAAATCGGCCCGATTCGGGTCCATGTGCCTCCGGTCCGTTCCGCGTGCAGCCAGATTTGGCATTGGGGTATTTTGGGGGTATTTTCCGGGGGCACCCCAAAAGGGCGATACCCCCACGAGGCAATACCCCATGCCGCTCAAGGATCTCGAGATCAAAAACGCCAAACCCGCTGAGCGGGCCTACAAGCTGTTCGACGGCGGCGGAATGTATCTGCTCGTCCAGCCAACCGGCAAAAAGCTTTGGCGCATGAAGTACCACCACCAGGGCAAAGAGCGCCTGTTGTCGTTCGGCGCGTACCCGGACATCAGCATTGCCGCGGCTCGCGAAAAGCGGTCGCAAGCCAAGCTCGCACTTGCCGATGGCATTGACCTTCGCGACGGCGGTGGGTTAGCCCATCGGGACGGTCATCGGTGGCTTCGGTGACTGGCGCTGGACGATGGTCTTCGTCTCCGCCATCGGGCTGGTCGCTGCGCTGGGGATCCTGCTCCTTCTCAGGAACATTCCAATCCCGCCCGCGGTCACGCTGCGGCAGCGTCTTGCGCCTTTCCGGGACCATCGGATCGGCCTGACGCTTCTCACGACCCTGTTGGTGCAGACCGGAAACTTTGCGCTTTATACCTATTTCGCGGTGATTTTCGACCGTGCGATCGGCGGCAATGCGCTGGTGCTTGGCGCTTTGCTGGTGCTGTGGGGAAGCTGCGGCACGATAGGGCAGCGGCTCGGAGACGTCAGGTGCGGTGCCGTTGTACGGCCGCGTCCGCCAATCATAGAGATAACCCGATAGCCCCTCGTGAGCGATCGCGGCTCGCGCGACGCTAACGCTTTCACATGTGCCATAGATCAGTGCCGAACCATCGTGGGGCCACGCGAATGTGGCAATATCGACTTTCGCTTGCGCAACGGACCTTGCTGTACCGCCATCCGGACTGGCGATCCATAACCGGCAGGCCGGTCCGTACGTCCGGCCGATTTTAAAAAGATTGCACCTCGAAGCGCCTGCATCGCTGCCATAGATAGGCACGCGATCGAACCATAGTCTATTTTTAGTGTTATATATCAATATTTTATTTCGGCTATTTTTTCAAAAAACCCTTGTTCCGTACTTTATCGTCGTCATTCTTGACATTGATGTACATGATCCATACGCTTGCCCCTCGGAGACACCTCGCCGGCAGTTCCGGCACTCGTCCGACAGGTTGGATTGGCACGCCGTTGTGGCGTGCACCGGTCTGATCGGCGGCTGCGCTTTGCCGGGGTGTGAAACCGAACGAATTGTCTGATTTTGCGTAACAATAATATTCAGGGGCATTGCGAAGCGGAACACATGTCGCGGCTTTTGGCCGGTCATCCGCGAAAATCGCAATCAAGCAACGGGGAACGTATGAACAAGTCGATCCACGCCGGACTTTGCTCAACCACGCCGCTCTCGATCGGATCGCTGCTCGCCGCGGCAATCCTGGCGAGCGCCGCCATGGCTCCGGCCGCGGCCAGCGCGCAGACGGCCCCCGCCACCGAGGCGGCCGCGCCCCCGTCCGAAACCCATGAGATCGTCGTCACGGCAAGCCGGCGCGAACAGCGCCTGGAAAGCGTCCCCTATTCGATCTCGGTAGTCGACGCGAGCAAGCTGGCAGGCGCCGGCGTGACCGATCTCGCCTCGTTGACGCAAAGCCTGCCCGGGCTCAGCATGTACGATGCCGGTGCCCGGCTGGCCGGTGCGACTGTGCCGATCATTCGCGGCATCAACGCAACCGGCGAACCGACGCGCGGGTTCCGCAATTTCGAACAGAGCCCGGTCGGCGTCTATATCGGCAATTCGCCGGTCGAGGGCTATATCCAGCTCGACGACATCAAGCAGGTCGAAGTGCTGCGCGGGCCGCAGGGAACGCTCTATGGCGCTGGATCGCTTGGCGGCGCGCTGCGGATCTTGCCCAATGCACCGCAACTGGGAGCCCTGACCGGCAGCATCGAGGCGAGCGTTGGCGCGGTCTCGCACGCCGACGACCCCAGCTACACGGTGTCGGGCGTGCTCAACATTCCGCTGGGCAAGACGCTGGCGCTGCGCGTCACGGGCAAATATGCGCGCGATCCGGGTTTCGTCACCGCCTATGGCCTGCTCAAGACCAATGGCACCGGCGTCACCGCCAGCCCGGTGCTGGCCGATCCGTCCGATCCGGTGAACAGCCCCGGCGTCTATTACAACAAGAAGGACTGGAACTATCAGGATTCGCTGACCACGCGCGCCGCGCTGCTGTGGCAGCCGATCGATACGTTCAAGGCCGAGTTCGCGTTCCTCCACGCTTATGTCAAAGGCGACGGCGGGCCGAATGTGAACACCGATTTCGCAGGCGGTGCATCGCCCTTCGATGCCAACGAAACGCTGCCTGCGGGTGGCAAATACAGCGACTATACGCGCATCGACGAGCCGTTTTCGCGCAACACCAACCTTGCCAGCCTCGACCTCAGCTATGACGCGGGCTTTGCCACGCTGTCGTCGACCAGTTCGATCCAGACCACCACCGGCGAGACGCTGGAAGACGACACGTATGCGCTCGCCGGGATCGCCAACGGCGGCTATCTTGCCTATTACGCCGGCGTGCCGACCAATCCGCGGTTCATCTACGACCAGGAATTCGATGACCACGCGCATACCTTTACCCAGGAAGTGCGGCTGGTGTCGAAAGGCGGCCCCGACAAGCCATTCGATTTCTCGATCGGTGCCTTCTATGAAAACCAGACGCGCACCGGCGCCTGGACGATTGCTGTTCCCGGTTCGCCCGAACGGTCCGCCGCGCAAGGCTGCACCAGCCAGGCCTATACCGGCGCGACGGCCCCGGCGTGCCAGGTCATTGCCAATCCGCAGGACATCAATTTCCAGCAGATCGATACCCAGCGCTTCACCGACTTTTCGGTCTATGGCGAACTGACCTGGCACATCGCACCGCACGTGCAGGCGACCGGCGGCGTGCGCCACTTTTCGCAATGGTTCACCGACGCCCAGTCCTACGAAGACTATACGTTCGGTACCGACATTCCCGCCTCTCCGCACCGTTCGACCGCGGGCAAGTTCGTGGGCAAGGCGGACCTTTCCTATGAATATGCGCCATCGCAATTCGTCTATGCGCTGTGGTCGCAAGGGTTTCGCCGGGGCGGCGCCAATTCGGTGCCGCTGACGGGGATTTTCCAGGAAAGCCCGCTGCTGGCCAGCTACAAGCCCGACGAGACCAACAACTTCGAAGGCGGGTTCAAGGGCCACTTCGGCAACGGCGTGAACTATTCGATCGACGGATTTTACATCAAATGGAAAAACCCGCAGATCGCATCAAGTCTGCCATCGGGGAACCTTGCGGTCTACAACGCCAACAGCGCAACTTCCAAAGGCTTCGAGGCCGAAATTAGCGGCCCCTTGCCACTGCGCGGGCTGACCTATTCGTTGAGCACGGCCTTTGCCGACGCGCGCCTGACCAGCGATTTTTCATATCCCGCCAACAACGGTTCGGGCGTGATCGTCCCGGGGCTCGTCTCGGGTACGTCGGGCCAGCAATTGCCGGGCAGCCCGAAATTCAGCGCCGGGGCCAACCTGCAATATTCCGCGCCGATCGCGCAAGGCTATCGCATGACGCTGATCCTCAACGGCAATTATCGCAGTACGGTCGCCATGGGGCTGGCCAGCAGTCTGGGAACCACGAGTGTCCAGCGGTCGACCGACTATGCGGTGGTCAACGCTTCGGCAGAAATCCGCCACGGCGCATGGCGCGCAACGCTCTATGCCAAGAACCTGATCAACAGCCAGTGGGTGCTCGTGCCGCCAACCCAGATGAACGAGCTGAACAACCTGACCAACGAATATACCGTCAACCGCCCGCGCGAAGTGGGTCTGCGCCTGGGCTATACGTTCTGACCGCGGGCGCCTGACCCCCTGCTACCCCATCCAGGCGCCCCCTGTGCGGTCCCCTGCCCCGTCAGGCCTCAACGGTCGGCGGGGCAGGATACCCGCACGAACAAGTCCACCCTGGGGGCCCGGGCGCTGCCACGCGCACGGGCCCTTTTTTGTCCGTCAGGCACCTGGGTCGGGGATACCGTGCGCCGCCAGCGCGTCGGCCAGAGGGCCGAGGTGGCGCCGGTAGTGGTCGAGGCGGTCCAGCGACGACCGGTAGATCGGGCGGCGGATCTGCGACGCGCTGGCGGTGAACGACGCGGCCGGGTTGGCTTCGATCGCGATCGCGCGATCGTGCCACGCCAGCCCGCAATGGTTGGCAGCCCCCGCACCGGTCGCGGCGGGATCAGTCACCAGCGCGGCATAGTCGATCGTGTGGAGCCTATCGCCCAACCGGTCGCGCCAATGCGTCATCAGCCGGGCATAGGCGGCATGGTATCGCGCCAGATCGTCGATCGCATAGCTGAACGGATAGGCATCGCCGAACAGCGTGCGGTACATCGCAAAACAGCTTTCAAGCGGCGGGCGGCGCATGACCAGCAGCGCGGCATCGGGCAAGGCGCGGCGGATCGCACCGAGATAGAGGTAATTCATCGGCAGCTTTTCGATCACCGTCGCGCCATCGGCGCGCGCGGCCATCGCGGCATAGGCCGCACCCACCCTGTCCGGATCCGCCAGCGCGGCGCGCGCAAACACGTCTGGCCCGCCCTGTGGCGGTGCGGCGCCGAGCAGGGCCTGTGCAAAGTGATCGGTCTCGCCATTGGAAACGACGCCAGGCAAGTTCGACAGGACGCGTTCGAGCAAAGTCGTGCCCGATCGCGGCAGGCCGACGATGAACACGAACCGCGCCGCAGACCCGCCCGATCGCGGCACGGGCGCGACCGGGTGGTCGAACACTTCGGCAATCCGCCGCAGCTTGCGCTCGTCGGTCGCCACGTCATAGGCCATGTGGCGGCGGCGCACCGCGGCGGCGGCGGCAAAGGCGGCAAACGCCGCGTCGTAGTCACCCAGATCGTCCAGTTCCTTGGCCATGGCATAGCCCAGCGGCACGCGTCCCGGCGCATCGGGAGCCAGACGACCCAGCGCCGTGCGCAAGGCATCGACATGGTTGGTCACAGCGGTCTGCACGCGCAATTCCGACCGTAGCAGATAGCTGGCGAAATGCGCCGGGTCGCAGGCGATGGCGCGGTTGCACGCCTGTTCCGCCGGGCCCAGCCGGCCCAATGCCCGTTCGCTCGCGGCATAGTTGTACCATGTCGCGGCATCGTGCGGGGCAAGCTTGGTGGCGCGGGCATAGAGCGCGTTGGCCGCGTCGTGCCGCCCCAGCCGCAGGCACGCAAACGCCAGACCGTCGCAGGCCACCGCGTCGGTTTCGACCAGCAGCGCGGCGGCGTCGATCACCTGCGTCGCCTCGTCCAGCCGATGCAGATTGATCAGGATGGTCGCCAGCAAGCTGTGCGCGGCGGTGCAACGGGTCAGCCCGACGACCGCCTGGCGCGCGAGGACCAGCGCATCGGCGTTGCGGCCGACACGCATCAGGTCATGGGCGCGGATCTGCGCCGGGGATGCGCGACTGGTCATGCCCGCCATTTTACATCAGATCGCGCGCAATCGTCTCGGCCCATTGACGGGTGGCGACGCAGGTGCCGTTTTCATAGGCCTGCAATTCGGCGCTGATGTGGAAATAGGTGGCATCGCTGCGCATCTCGGTGCGAATATCGCTGCGCGTGCGCCAGCCTTCGCGACCCAGTGCGATGCTTTGGGTCAGCACATAGTGCGCCGACAGCGGGTCATCGTCGCGGATGGTCAGCTCGCGCCTGAGATCGTGCGAAACTTCGGTGCCGATGTCGTCGAACCGCAGCACCCCTTCGCCGAACACGCCGCCCGCCGCCTCTGTCACATACGTCGTGGCGCCGGTAACGTGATCGACCTGGCTGTAACGCAGCACCATGCCCTGATCGAGGCGGGTAACAGGGGTCAGCGGGCCGTGCGCCGGAGGCGGCATGGCGATTTCGGGCGCGTCGGCAGGCAGCACCGGCAGGATCACGCGGCAATCGGCGCTGCGCAATGTCAGCGTCGTCTGCGTCGGCGCAGGCCAGATCAGCGGCCAATATGTCGTCGCGACGGCCAGCCGGATGCGGTGGCCCGCGCGGAACCGGTGCCCGCAGGCGTTGAGATCGATCGCTACGTCATAGAACCGCCCCGGCACCAGCGGTTCGGGATGCGCATGGCTGTCGCGGTGGGTCAGGTTGAACACCTGATAGCTGACCCGCGTGACGCGGCCATCGGGAGCGACATCCGACAGGCGCAGCACGGCATGGGCAACCGGCGCGTCGGCGGCGACCGCAAGCGCCACCCGGACAACACCCAGCACCGACAGATCCGCATCGAGCGGCGCGGTTTCGAACACCAGCGCCCCGCCATCATCGAGCCGCTGATCGGTCGCGTGTTCGCCGGGACAGCCCGCACCCATCCATTCGCCGCCCGCACGCCCGTGGCTTTGCGGCGAACAGATCGACACTTCGCCCGCCGCGCCTGGCGTTTGCGCCAAGGCGCCATCCGCCGACACGTGCAACGCCAGCGGCGCGATCGTGGGCGACGGCCATTCGGCCAGGCCGATCCAGCGCCCGGGAGCCTGTGTCCGCGTGCCCTCGGGCGGTACCGGATCCTCGACATAGGCGCGCAACTGCGGCTCGGCCATCACGCCGGTATCGCGCCCTTTCAGCCAGTGGTCCCACCAGCGCACCGCTTCCTGCAAAAAGCCGATGGCCGGTCCGGGCACGCCGTCGTGCGGATAGATATGGCCCCAGGGGCCGATGATGCCGCGTGTCGGCACGCGCAGATTGGCCAGGACGCGCGGCACCGCATTGGTATAGCTGTCGGCCCAGCCGCCGACTGCGAGCACCGGACAGGCGATCGCGTCATAGTCGGTGCCGATCGACCCATGCTGCCAATAGGCATCGTCGCGCTGATGCGCGAGCCACAACGCGGCGAAGAACGGCATGGCCGCAATGCGGTCGAGCCACGCCTGGCGCCAGCCATCGCCGACGATCGCCGGATCGAGCGGGCGCGACTGATAGGCCAGCATGATCCCGCCCCACCACAAGTTGTCGTTGAGCAGGCATCCGCCCATGTAATGGATATCGTCGGTATAGCGGTTGTCGGTAAAAAAGGTCGTCACCACCGCCTTGAGCGCGGCCGGGCGACGCGCGGCGACTTGCAGCGCGTTGAACCCGCTCCACGATTTGCCCTGCATCCCGACATTGCCGTCGCACCATGGCTGCGCGACGATCCATTCGATCACTTCGAGCGCATCGTCCTGTTCCAGCGGCAGATATTCGTCGGCCAGATGGCCATCGGAGTCGCCCGATCCGCGCATGTCGACGCGGATCGCGGCATAGCCGTGCGCCGCGTAATAGCCATGCATCGGCTCATCGCGCCCGCGCGTGCCGTCGCGTTTGCGATAGGGGATATATTCCAGGATCGCCGGGACCGGATTGGCCATTGCGTCATCGGGCAACCACAACCGCGCGCCCAGACGGCACCCGTCGCGCAGCGTGATCCAGAGATGTTCTTCGACGATCACGGCCATGGGGATCTTTTCCGTATCTGTGAGAGGTTCTGTACGTCAGGGATGGCGGCGCGATCGCGGCAGGCGGCGATAGACAAGGTCTTCGTAGCGTTCCCACACCCCGCTGCCCGCCTTGGCACCGAACTGTTCGATCCGCACGCCATCGGCAACGGGGCGCCAGACCAGCCGCACGTCGCGCCCGCGCGACGGCAGCGCGCTGTTGAGCTCGATCGCGCCATCGTCGCGGCGATTGCCCCGCAACACGATCGCACCCCACTGATTATCGGCCCAGATCTGCAACCATTGCTGCCCGTCGAACCGGCTGATGCTGATGCCCGCAAGCGGAAACGGCGTGCCCGGCCTGCGATAGGTCATGCCGGTAAACCGCATGCGCTGGCGGATCACGCAATGGCCATAGAGCGCATCGACATGATCGACCGCGATCGGCAGCCCGGTCTTGCCATCGATCACCTGCCAGTCGCCGATCCAGAAATCGAACTGGTGGTTGGCCGCCCCGGCACAAGGCGAGCGGGGATCGACGCCGGGGGTGGCCGACGACGACAGGGTGGATGGCAAGGCGGGCGCATCCTCCGCGCGCGCCGGGGCGGACGCGCCGATCAGCGCAAGCACGGCGGCGGAGACTGTCAGACGGATCATGGCGAAACTCCCTGGGGTGCCCTTTGTCATGCAGATTGCGCCGTGGTGCCGACGGCGCGGCGCAACAGCGGTCGGGCAAGCAGCAGGATCGCAAGGCACAGACCGGTCAACAGCGCGATCATCAGCCAATAGGCCGTTGGCGACAACAGGCCCCACAGCCCGCCGATCCAGCCGCTGGCAATGTTGCCGACAAACACCGTCAGATACCAGATGGCCATCGTGATCGCGCCCTTTCCGGCGGGCGCCAGGCGCGAATAGAGCCCCATCGCCGCCGGGCTGAAGAACAGGTCACCCAGTTCCCACAGCATGAAATAGACCAGCAGCGGCGCGATCGACGGGCCGTGCGTGCCCGAAACCAGCGCCAGCACCGGCAACAGCAATTGTGCGATCACCACGATCCCCGCCCCGATCAGCAGCTTGGTCACCGGACCGGGTTCGCGCCCGCGCCGCGCCTGCATCGACCACCAGCGGTTCAGCAGCGGCGTGCCGAGCAGCACGACGGCCGGCGGGATCGCCTGGACCCAGCCCATCATGATGTCATCGGGTGCGCTCACCAGCCAGCGCATCAGGCTGTTGGCCTGTTGTTCATAGCTGAGCCACAAAAACGTCGCCGCGACCGAAATGATCGCCAGCACGGTCCAGTGCCCGGTGGCCGCGCGCGCGCCCACCCCCTCTGGTCCGGCCACCGGCGCCGCCACCGACCGGGCCACTGCCTCGCGCGGCAACCAGCGCGCCGCGCCGATATAGATGCCAAGCCCGATGACCATCCCGATCGACGTGGCATCGAACGCGGTGGCCCAGCCATAGTGCTGCGCCAGCCAGGCGCACAGCAGCGGCGCAATCGTCGCGCCGATATTGATCCCGACATAGAACAGCGAAAAGCCGCGCTCGCGCCGTCCGTCGGCGGGATCGTAGAGATCGGCGACTTGCGCGCCGATATTGCCCTTCAACCCGCCCGTGCCCAGGATCACCAGCAACAGCGCCAGCAGGAACGCGGCGTGCGTGGTCAGGATCAGGTGCCCGGCGGCGACCAGCAGGCCGCCTGCGATGATCACCGCCTTTTTGCCGAACCAGCGATCGGCCAGCCAGCCGCCGATCAGCGGCGTGAAATAGACGAACCCGCTGTACAGTCCGTAGATGTGCGAGGCCAGCGCCTGCCAGTCGGCGGGCGTCGCGCGGTGCGCATCAAACCCCAGCAGCGCCGCCATCGCGCCAAAGCCGATCATGTCCTGCGGTCGTTGCACCAGGACCACGCTGGTCAGATAGATGATCAGCAGCGCGCGCATGCCGTAGAACGAAAACCGTTCCCACAATTCGACCACGAACAGCACCGACAACCCGCGCGGGTGGCCGAACACGTCGCCAGGTGCGGCAGGATGGATCGAAATTGCGCCCTCGTTCACGCCCATCCGCCTGTTCTGGTGTCGCGCCCGGTGCCGCTCAACGGTCGATCACCACATCGCCCAGCGGCTTGGCGCAACACGGCAGGATCTGCCCTGCGTCGATCTCGCGCTGACGGATGCCGCCATTGTGTTGCATATCGACTTTGCCGCTGACCAGCTTTGACTTGCACGTCCCGCACAAGCCGTTGGCGCATGACGAAGGCAGCACCACGCCTTGCGCGCGCGCCGCCGACAGGATCGTCTGGCCAACGCCGACGGTGATCGTCTTGCCCTGTCGGCTGAACGTTACGCTGAAAGTGGTGGTTGCCGGTGGCGCATCGACCGGCGCCTCGTCCACCGCGTCGAAGCTTTCCTCGATATAGCGGTCGGCGGGCACGCCCCGGTCGCGGCAGATCGCGCGCGCGGCGGCCATGAACGGCGCGGGGCCGCAACACATCACCAGCCGCTCGGCCAGATCAGGCACCGCACAGTCCATCAACGCCTGCGAAATGCGCCCGGTCACCCCGGCAAACCCGTCATCCGCCGTTTCGGGCAGCAGGATCAGCCGGAAGCCGGGCATCGTCTTTGCCAAGAGGCGCAATTCATCGGCAAAGGCAAAGTCCGCCGGGGTGCGCGCGGCATGCAGGAACACCGTGTCGGGGGCGCAGACACCGTCGGCAAACGCGCGCGCCATCGCCATGACCGGCGTGATGCCCGATCCGCCCGACAGCAACAGCAGTTTGCCGGGCAGCACCGGTGGCAGGGTGAACCGCCCCAGCGGCCCCAGCGCGCGCACGACATCGCCAGGCTTCAGCCCCGCATGCAGCCAGTTCGACACGCGCCCGCCCGCGACTCGCTTGACCGTGACCGAAATCGTGCGTGGCCGCAGCGGCGAGGATGACACCGAATAGCAGCGCTGTTCGACCACGCCATCGATGCCCACGTCAAACGTGAAGTACTGCCCCGGCAGGACATCGAAATACTGCCCGTCGCGTCCACCAAAGGTAAACGTGCGCATGTCGTGCGTTTCGTCGCGCACGGCCAGGCACACCAGTTCGGCATCGCTTTCGCGATCCCAATAGCGTCCCGCGCCGTCGCAATGGAGCATCGCGGGCGCGCTCAATAGCCGTGCACCTGCAACTGGCGAACGTACCAGGCAGCAAAACTGTCCAGTTCGGCTTCGGCAAACGTCGAATAAGGCCCCGGTTCATAGGCCGGATCGCTGATTCCGGCATGCGAGTGTTCGACCAGCGCGGCATCCTGCCTGGTGGTCGCGGTCCACACGCTGGTCAGCCGATCGAGATCGTAATCGACGCCCTCGACCGCGTCCTTGTGCACCAGCCACTTGGTGCGCACCAGTGTCTCGTCGGGCCCGAGCGGGATCACGGTCGCGACCACCGCATGATCGCCCATGAAATGGTTCCAGGTGTTGTGCCCCCACAAATGCACGTCGCCCAACAGTTTGTCGTCGATCGTGCCGAGCAGCCGGGCGCAGGCCGCGCGCGTATCGGGCGACTGGCTTTCGCCGACACCGTCCATCAACAGGCGCTGGGTGCGAAAATTGGTATCCCCATCGACGCGCGGCAAGACCGCCGCCGATGGATAGCCCGCCGCTTCCCAATCGGCGGTGGCGCGTGCGAACCGGGCGTGGTGCGCGGCGGCGCGTTCGCGGTCGTCCGGGCTCAACGTCGCCGGATCATAGCCGAAATCGAGATCGATGAACGACACGCACAGTTCGGGGTGGTTGCCGAGGCAGTGATAGCATTCGCGGTTGTTCTCGATCGTCAGCTTCCAGTTGCCGCGTTCGACGATGTCGCAACTGTGCGCGACTTTGGCATTGCGGATGTCATAAGGCGCCAGCCGGGGCTCCATCGTTTCGATCAGCCGCGACACGTCCGCCGGGGGATCGTCCGACAGGCAGACATAGATCAGCCCGCCAACCGAAACGAAGTTCACCGGTTTGAGCGAGCGGCAGCTACGGTCGAAATCCTGCCCCATATGCGGGGCGTGCATCAGTTCGCCCGTCAACTCGTATGTCCACTGGTGATAGGGGCAGACCAGCCGCGACACGATGCTCGATCCCGGACCGAGCAGCCGCGAGCCCCGGTGACGGCACACATTGTGATAGACGCGCACGATATTGTCATCGTCGCGCAGCAGGATCACGCTGCTTTTGCCCAATTCAACCACATGCGCATCGCCCGGCTCGGGCACTTCGCATTCGAGCCCGACCGCGATCCAGTGACGGTAAAAAAACACGTCCATGTCCGCGGCGAACACATCGTCGCGGGTATAGAGCCCGGCCGGCAACGAATGGCCAGGCAGGCGCTCGGCCAACAGCGCCGAAATCGCGGGGGGTGCCTGATGCGGGGAAGATGCCGGGGCCATGGTGCCTCCATCGATGCGGGGAACCGTGAATGTCCGTCAGGACGCACCACGCTTCAACGGCAGAAAGATTCGCATTTCACTTGAGTAAAAGTAATGCGAATGGCAGGCAAACCCCTGCAATGGCCCATTTCCGCAAAAGCATTCCGTCGATGAGCGCGCTGCTGGCGCTGGAGGCAGCCGCGCGCCATCGCTCGATCACGCTGGCCGCGGTCGAGCTTGGCGTGACACAGGCCGCCGTCAGCCGACAGATCAGTGCGCTGGAAACCGAACTGGGCCAATTGCTGTTCCACCGCCGTCACCGCGCCATCGAGCCGACCGAGACATGCCTTGCGCTCACCGCCGCGCTCGGCGTCAGCTTCACCGGCATTCGCACCAGCGTCGAACAGGCGCGGGCGCGGGTGCGCGACACGGTCGTGACGATCGGCACCACGCTGGCCTTTTCGACGCTGTGGCTGATGCCCCGGTTACGCGCGTTTCGCGATGCCGTGCCGATGGCGCAACTGCGCATGGTCGCGCGCGACGACCGCATCGGGCTCGAAGCCCGCGAAGTCGATGTGGTGGTGCGGTTCGGCATTCCGCCGTTTGCCGATGGTCGCGTCATCGCGCAGCGCAGCGACGTGCTGTTTCCGGTTTGCGCCCCCGCCTTTGCCGCACGGATCGCAGCGGAATACGCAGGCGATGCCGACCGGTACATTGCCGCACCGCGCGACCTGATCGAAAACGATGTTTCCGACCGGCAATGGTATTCGTGGGCCGACTGGTTCGCGCATGCGGGCCTGCGCGGTTCGATGCCCGCGCCCGCAATGCGCTTCAACCATTACACCGATGCGATCGAGGCTGCGCGCGCCGGTCAGGGGGTCGCGCTCGGCTGGCAGGCCCTGTGCGACCGGTTCCTGGCCGATGGCAGCCTGGTGCGGCTGGGCACGCGCGAGGTCCTGCCACACGGCACCTACAACGTGCTGCTACCCGCACACCGCCGGCCCGATCCGATGGGCGAACTGGTGGCGCGGTGGCTGGCAGACCAGCTCGCCGCGCCGACCGGCTGATCACAGATCCTTGACCAGTCGCAGCGCGTCATAGATCGCCGCATGCGTGTTGCGCGACGAAACGGCATCGCCGATACGGTACAGCTCGAACTGCCCGGCGGGATTGCGCCCCGCCTCACGCGCGCGGCCTTGCGGCTGGCCCGCAACCAGCGCCGCATAGTCGACCGCACCGAGGTTGCTCGACAACGGCTTGAGCTCGAAATAGAGTTCGTCGAGCGGCACCGTGCCATGATTGACCACGATCTGATCGAACATGCGATGCTGTTCGATCCTGCCGTAATCGCTGCCGATCGTCGCTTTCAGCCGATTGCCGACGCGCTCGACCGCGGTCAGCGTGTACGTCACGGTAAACGTGGTGTCGCGCGGTTGCAGCGCGCGCATATAGGGCACCAGATTCATCGCCATGACTTCGGGGGCAAAGCTGCGATCGGGCGTCATGATCTCGACTTTCGCGCCCGCTGCGGCGGCCAGTTCGGCGGCCTGGAGCCCGGCATGATCGCCGGCATCGTCATAGACCAGCACTTCGGCGCCGGGCCGGGCATCGCCCGACAGGATATCCCACGCGGTAACCACCAGATCGCCCCCGCGTTCGAGCGGGACGGTGTCGGCGATACCGCCGGTGGCGACGATCACCACGTCGGGCGCTTCGGCCAGGACAGTCTGCGCATCGGCCCAGGTGTTGAAGGCAAAGCGCACGCCCTGGCTGACGCAACGGTCCAGCCGCCAGTCGATGATCTGGATCATCTCCTTGCGGCGCGGGCTCTGCGCGGTCAGGCGGACTTGCCCGCCGGCCTGGCTCGCCGCTTCGAACACCACGACGTCGTGCCCGCGCGCCGACGCGACGCGCGCGGCCTCAAGCCCGGCGGGACCGGCGCCGATCACCACCACTTTGCGCGCCACGTCGGCGCGCGCAACGTCGTGCGGCATGGTCAATTCGCGCCCGGTCGCGGGGTTGTGGATGCAATAGGCCGCGCCGCCCTGATATATCCGGTCGAGGCAATAATTGGCGCCAACGCAGGGCCGGATCTCGTGTTCGCGCCCGGCCACGATCTTGCGCACGATATGGGGGTCGGCCATGTGCGCGCGGGTCATCCCGATCATATCGACCGCACCGCTTTCGACCGCATAGCGGGCCGAGGCGACATCCTGGATCTTGGCGGCATGGAACACCGGCAGTCCGGTCGCTTCGCGCACGCGCCGCGCGACATCGAGATGCGGCGCGCTGCGCATGCCCTGGATCGGGATCATGTCGGTCAGTCCGGCGTCATGGGCGATGTTGCCGCGCACGACATTGAGAAAATCGACCAGCCCGGAATCCGCCAGTCGCCGCGACATCGCCATGCCGTCGGTTTCGTCATAACCGCCAGCGACCGTTTCATCGACCGAATAGCGCACGCCGAGCAACATGTCGGGCCCGACCGCTTCGCGCACGGCGGCCAGCATGGCGAACCCGAAGCGCATGCGATTGTCGAGATCGCCGCCCCATGGCGCGGGAAGATCGTTGGTCAGCGGCGACCAGAACTGATCGAGCAAATGGCCATAGGCTTCGAACTCGATGCCGTCGAGCCCGGCAGCCTTGACCCGCTGCGCGGCCGCGACATAGTCCGCAATGATGCGGTCCATGTCCCAGTCCTCGATCCGTTTGGGGAAAGCGCGGTGCGCCGGTTCGCGCGCCAGCGAGGGCGATACGACGGGCAGCCAGTCGGCTTTGTCCCAGCGCGTACGACGGCCCAGATGCGACAACTGGATCATGATCGCCGCGCCTTCGTCGTGCACGGCATCGGCCATCTGGCGCAGCCAGGGCACGATTTCGTCTTTCCACATCAGAAGATTGCTGAACACCGGCGGACTGTCGAGCGATGTCGAGGCAGACCCTGCGGTCATCGTCAGGGCAATCCCGGCGCGCGCACGTTCCACATGATAGGCGCGATAGAGTTCGGTCGGGATACCGTCCTGCGAATAGGCAGGTTCGTGCGCGGTGGTAATTATGCGGTTGCGCAATGTCAGATGTTTGATCGTATAGGGCTGCAGCAGGGGGTCACGCGACATGGTGGGGCCTTCATGAGTTTTGCCAGAAACACCACATCTGTTCAGTAGCGTCAAGGGAATGGTCATGTCTGTACACGCGGAAAACGAGGCGACGCAAAAGCGCGCCGTCAAAGCGCGCCGCGCCAACGGCAAGGCAGAACCTGATGCCAACGGGCGCGGTTCGCGCGATTTGTGGCTCGACGCGGCCTGTGACCTGTTCCTGCAACAAGGCGTGGCGGCGGTGATGATCCAGCCGCTGTCAAAACGGCTGAAGCTGTCGCGCACCAGTTTCTACTGGTTCTTTACCGATCGCGAGGAACTGCTCGACGCGCTGCTCGAACGCTGGCGCGACCGCAACACCGGGGCGATCTTGCGCCAGGCCGAGGCTTATGCCGAAAGCGTGGTCGAAGCGACGCTGAACTTGTTCGACTGCTGGCTCAATTCAGGCCTTTTCGACACCAAGTTCGAATTCGCGGTGCGCAGTTGGGCGCTGCAGAGCGAGGCAGTCGCCGCCGAGATCAAGGTCGCCGACCAGCTAAGGATCGAGGCCATCGCCGCGATGTACAAACGCTTTGGCTACCCGCCGATCGAGGCCGACGTGCGCGCCCGCACGGTCTATCTTACGCAGATCGGCTATATCAGCATGCAGACCGTCGAAGCCCCCGAGGTCCGCATGCCGCGCATTGCAAATTACGTTGAGATCTTCACCGGCAAGACCCCGGAACAGCGGGAAATCGACCGCTTCTTCGGTCGCCACCGGTTCCATCCGCAAGGTACAGACATCCCCGCCTGACTTTGTTGGATTTCAACGGCGCTGCACCGTCTTCGTCCCGGGCCATTCGCCGCACATTGCGCGCGTTTCATGTAGCAGCTTCAGCGGGGTATCGCCGTGTTGCGCATGCCGCTATGGGTGATGCGTCACTGTTGATAAGGCCCCGGCTTGACGGCCCCTGCCACAGGTGGTGGAAACGCCGCCGTGACCGACAGCTCTCCCCGCCCCGAATCGAGCGCCGCCGCCAAGGCGGAGGCTGCGGCGACCCGCCGGCGCTGGATTACGTTCGGCGAAGTGCTGACAGTGATCGCAGTGCTTATTTCCGCGCTGACGTTTTGGAGCAACTGGAGCCAGCGCAACGCCGATCAGGCCCAGAAGGCTGCCGAGGCGAACAAGGCCGCCGCGCATTCCGGGACGTTGGTGCTCGCCGCCACGAGTGCCAGCAGACGTGAACTGATCCTCAAACCGGCCTCAAGCGAGCAGTCGGTGCAGGATCAGCACATCGCATTTCCCAGCGCGCTCGGAGTGCCCCCGGCGGACACCACGGGCGAGCCGCGGATCGACGCTGCCTGGTTCGAACACGCTCTGATCAGGGCACGCGGGGCCGCCCACTTGCCGGACAACAGCCACGGCGATGCCCAACTTCCTGTCGCGATCACCACGCGCTTTGTGTTGGATGGCGACGAGCACACGGATGTCGCGCTCTACGACATCGGCTATAGTATGTCGGCGGGCTGGTTCGGCAGCCACAGCGTCATTCTGCACGGTGTCTCGCTTGTCTCACGCGTAAAGGGTGACAATGCTCAAGCCCTGCTGGATGCCCGTTGGTCCAGAGCGCTTCCGCGCAAGCACGATCCCGAGACGACAGGCAACGCAGACTGACGGCCCGTTTCTTGCCCACGTTATAGTGCAGCCAATCGCCAGCGTTCTACCTGGCACGATCGCGGCGATTGGCCTGGATGCGCCGAGATCACATGTCGTGTGCCTGTCGGCAGGGCCCCTGCCAAGTTTAGCACCCGAGGTGCTTTCGGGCGTCGCTCACCAACCACCGAACCGACGATCGGAGTGAAAACCGCGAGAACCGCACCCGGCTGCAATTCGACGTCGTCCGCGCGGTGCGCCCGTCGGTCTCGCCCGGCTCAGCCGTGGCCGTCGCACGAACGCCAACGTATCTCCGCTGTGGGCGCGCGTTACCGCACAGATCGAGGCAAAGCGCCATGCCAGGCAGCACCGCCGCTGGATCGAACACCGCCCGGCTTGGCCCTCAGCCATCGCTCAACTGTGCTTGATCACCAGAGCCTCCTCGTCGCTTTCCTGTCCCAGACGCCTTCGAGGATTGTCTGTGACCCTGGCCGGGGACAAATGTTATCGGATCGGTTTTCGACCATCATGCTTGCCACGTGCAGGGAGAGAAATCTCGGCACGCATGCGGACAGCTTCATTTCATTGATGGCATCTTCCCCAATCATTCCGGCAAACTCATCCCGTGCGACCAGCCCATCAGGTAACTCCTTTTGTGCCCCATGCGACGGGACCCTCGGGGCAAAGACCTTGTCATCGATCACAACAGCGCCGTCGCTGCCGCCGCCGCGCGTGGATCTGAGATGCCACGCCATTTCGGCGAATGTGCTCTACCGCCGGTCACGCAAATCTGCTGTTCCGTGCGGCTGGCTGATCGAGTATTTACTTCGGCGACGACCACACCGCGCCGCCCTTTGCGATATCGCCATTGGTCCGCGCCTAGCCGTTGGGGGAACGCTGGATGGGTGCTTTGGCCTTGCTGGTTGCCACCAAGAAGGGCGCCTGGATCTATCATGGCGACGATGCGCGTCGCCAATGGCAGGTCGATGGCCCGCATTTCCTCGGCCACGTCATTCACCACCTTGTGCTCGATCCCCGCGATCGCGTGACTTTACTGGCCGCGGCAAAGACCGGCCACCTTGGGCCGACGATCTTCCGCTCAACCGACCTCGGCAAGACCTGGAGCGAGGCGAAGCGTCCGCCCGCCTTTGCCAAGGCGCCGGTGGGCACAATCGGGCGCAGCGTCGATCATACATTTTGGCTCACCCCGGGCCACCCCAGTGAGCCCGGCGTCTGGTACGCTGGCACCTCGCCGCACGGGCTGTTCCGTAGCGAGGATGGCGGAGTTAACTGGGAAGAAGTCAGCGGGCTTAACGACAATCCGCAGTATCGCGATTGGATGGGCGGGCCGCAGGACGGTACGCCTGACGGCCCAAAGCTGCATTCGGTGCTGGTTGATCCGCGCGACGCCGGTCACCTTTACATTGGCATGTCGAGCGGTGGTGTGCATGAATCGCGCGATGCGGGGAAAAGCTGGGCACCGCTGGTCGAGGGTCTCGAAATCGTGGCTGGCATGGATCCCGGCCAGATCCAGTTCCACGACCCACACTGCCTGGCGATCTGCCCCGCGAACCCCGATCGGCTCTATCAGCAGAACCATTGCGGCATCTACCGTATCGATCGCCCGTCGGACCAGTGGCACCGCGTCGGCCGTGCCATGCCCGCGGCGGTTGGCGACATCGGCTTTCCGATCGTGGTCCACCCGACCGATGCCGACACCGCCTGGGTGTTTCCGATGGACGGGACCGATGTCTGGCCGCGCACGAGTCCGGGAGGCATGCCTGCGGTCTATCGGACCCGTAACGGAGGGGAAAGCTGGCAACGGCAGGATGCCGGTTTACCCAAAAGCCATGCCTGGTGGACAGTGCTGCGTCAGGCCATGACCGGCGACACTTGCGACCAACCCGGGCTGTACCTCGGCACCACCAGCGGCAGCATCTGGTCGAGCGTCGACGAGGGTGCGAACTGGTCGATGCTGGCCGAGCACCTGCCGTCGATCTATGCCCTGGAAATCGGGGTGCTGGCGTGAACGTGCTCATTCCTGATGTGCTCAAATCCTATACCGGCACTGCCCAAGTGGTGGCGGAAGCGGGCACCGTTGGCGAACTTTTCGAATGGCTGGACGAACATTACCCCGGCATTCGCTTTCGCGTGATCGATGAGCAGGACCGATTTCGGCGCCATATGCGCTGTTTCGTCAATGGCATACAGACGTTCGACCTGGGTGCGATCTTGTCACCACACGATGACGTCGTCATTCTTCAGGCGCTCAGCGGGGGATAACTGCCAAGGGCGGCCGCATCCATCGATGGGCGTTTACGCTCTTTACCGATATCACAATCCTTCACGCGCAAGCTCAACGCAACGCAATGGCGTTTCGGGACACACCCGCCGGTTCGCCTCGTCCCAGACGACACGGTCACGCTTACCGCGAGGACATAGCGGGCATCGATGCTTTCCGCGACCCGGGCCTTGGCCGCACCGCCTTGGCTCGATTTCATTCCGGCGACCGTCCTCATGATCATCGTCACGCTGGGCATCATTGCTGCCACGCTCTGGCCATCGGGCGATCGGCACCAATATGCTGTCGTGGCGCCCCCGTCCTATAAACTGAGCCGGACGATCGCGCTGGTCAGGGCGGCCGGCGGTGGCGCAGACCTCACGCGCGTCGGGCTGCATGCCGGGATCGTCGCCCTTCAGACCGCGGTTCTGGTCTGGCTGAGCAAGACGCTGGTCGAAAGCGTCGCGCTTAACAACGAAGCGCTCCGGGAAAGGACACAAGAGGCGGAGGAGGCAAATCGGGCAAAGAGCCTGTTCCTAGCCAATATGAGTCATGAAATCCGCACACCGATGAACGCGATCCTGGGCGTTCAGGGCGTCAATCCCTTGTCCAACGTGTAACGTTGCAACAGTCCGTGCGCCAAAACAGCAAAATCAATTGATCGGCGGATTCTCAAGGTGTCGGTCAGCCGCAATTTCTTGTTCAATCCAGCCATCGACCACACCTGCCAGCCTTCCGAGAAAGCCGGCGTAATAATGGCTGACATCGGGCATATCGTTGGGCGAGGCAAAACCGGTCAGTTCAAAAATGTCGATCCCGGCATGCGCTATAACGGCGCGCCGCCAGATCGCGTTGAACAAAGCAGTGCGCGCACGCGTGTGACCCAAATGCGGCCGATAATGCGTGTCGGGCGCGTCTTCGGGCGGCAGGATGACCATCATGCGGCGCTGTTCGGCGCTGATCCTTTGGCATAGCAATTGGACGCAATGGGCGAAAAGGCGGCCATCGGCGATGAATTCGACCATATCAGGCCAGCGGGGATCGGAATAATCCACTCCGGCGCCATAGACCAGAAAGGGCGCAAATTGTGGTGTGGTCAGGCCTTCTCTTTCCAGACATTCCGGAATGAGGTGGCGCAAGGCAAACAGGCGCGGCGCGTTGTCAAAATCCATCTTCGCGCGATGGCGGCTGAAATGGGCGATACCCCCCGATTGGCAGTCAAACATAACCCGTATGCTGTGCTCGCCAGCGGCCTCGGGCCGGAGCATGGCGATCAGCCTTTCGCGCGTGGCGGGGTGATGAAAGGAGACATCGGCAACCCAGTCGGCCCCTGCCAGTTCGACTTTGCCGTGCAGGCTCGAGAAATCGCAGGCAGGCTGTTTCTCCAGGATTTTTGCCACGGCATAGCGCTCCAACCCCATATGCATCACACGGCAGGAAAAGGTGAAGTGGATCAACCGTCGGTTTTGGCGATCGACCATCGCAAAGCCGACCAGACCATGATCGCCATATTTGTCCCAGGCGAAGATTGACCAACTGTCGTAACGCACCACATCGATGATCGCGGCGGCCAGTTCGGTCTCGTCAACGCGCGATGCGGTGTAGTTCAACTGGTTGGACCGGTTGATGAGCTCTGCAATGCGCGGTGCAAAGTCCAGGTTATCCATCAAAAACGGCGCGCAGGCCTGGATTGCACATCCGCGCAAAAACGCCTCGTCAGAACCGCCAATTGCGGCTCGGTCCCGGGCCCTGGCTTCCAGTTGGCGATATTTGGCCAGCCGGCTGCTTGCGCCCACGGGTTGTAAGGCAAGGATCCTGGCCAGCACGCGATCGGCATCGGGGGCGGTGGCGTCGAGAATTTGAATCTCGGGCAAAGCGGCGCGCGCGCCTTCGAGATTGTGGATATTGTCGTCGATGAACAGCACGTTGGCCGCGCGCAATTGCATGTCGGCGATGATCTGGCGGATCGCTTCGGGTTTTGGGGTGAAGGCGATATGCGGGAACACGAAGGCATCCCACAGACCGAGCTGGCGCAATTGCGCCTCGGCGCTTGCATGGTCGTTTTTTGAACAGATGCTGTTGACCACCCCGCGATCGTTCAAGTCGCGGATCAACCGCGCACGATCGGCAAACAGCGACACATCATCACCATCGGCCAGGGTTCCGCGCCATAGCGTGTCATCGAGATCCCAGATGACCAGTTTGACCAGCGCCGGCACGATCATTTGACCAGGTAGCGGAAAAAGCGGCGGTTGGCCGACACTGTCTCGCGGATGGTATCGGGAACCTGGCGCAGTGGCATGCGGCAGATCGCAGGTGTACGGTGCGATGGGCTGATCGAGGCCAGCAGGGTAAGCATGGCGCGGCGCCTGACCGGGGCTACCCCGCGATGCAGGCAGAACGTGTTGACGAAATAGACATCGCCGACGTCCGCCAACACCACACCGGCACCTCTTTCCAATTGCAGGGGGAGCAATTCGGCCTCTGAAAAACGGCGGACATCGTAAAATTCGCGCAATGTCGATGTGCCGGGAATCAAGGCGGTCGGGCCGTCTTCCATCGCCGCGATATTTTCAAGCGGCACGAAAATACGCACGAAATTGAGCGGTTCGGAACTATCGCGGTGCCAGTTCTGGTTTTGATAATTGCCAACCCCCGGGTTGCTGATCCAGCTCCAGGCCCAGCTTATTGCAGCCGCCGGGCCCAGCACTTCGCGGCAGAAGCCGATGATGCCGGGATTGGCGCAAATGGCCAGGAATTGCGGCGAGGAAAGCAGCTTTTGCGGGTCCATGTACAGCATCGGGCAATGGGCCTGATCGGGTGATCCGGTCCAGCTCCATCCGGAAACATAGGGATCATTGTAGGTTTGACCGGCGAACAATTCCGCGCGCATGGCGCCCACCAAATCGGGCGACACGATGGCCCGCTCGATGTGAAAGTCCCGGGTCCGAAATTTCTCGGCGCGTTCGGTGGTGGCCGATGGCCCGGCCAGCGGCTGCAGGATCCGCCGCTCGATCGCCCCGGCCCGCGCAATCCATGCAGGATCATTGGAGCGTTTGCGCACGCGGTTGATATAAGTGTGCGCGTAGTTCAGGCGCGCGAGATAGCCCAGGCGGTCGATGATGCCGCCCTGCCTGCGACCGGCCGCCAATTGTTCGCCAAACGTTGGAACGCCCGCCTCGGGCTGAAAATCCAGACCCACAAGTCTCTGTGCCATGCCCTCGTGCCCTCCATGTCACGGCCGTCCGCCCGATGCAGAAAGGGTGAAGGATTATGCCGAAGATTTGACTAGGGCGATCATCCGGGCTTTTACGCGGGCGCCGTAGGCACGAAGACCAGGCCGATGAGTACCGCCCGCTGCGATCGGGCGCGGGGAATGATCTAGCGTCTGTTTCAAAAGTCGCCTTGCGGCGACTTTGCGCCACCCATCACCCCGCACCCCCGGCGCGGGCCGCCCATTTAAGGTACCCTGCGGGTGGTTGGGCCGGGGGTGCGGGGTGGTGGGTGGCACCTTCGAAACAGACTCTTAAAGGAAAATATAAAATCTATCAAAAGCCGCCGGAAACCGCCGTTAATCAATAAATCTCGTCCATTCTGCGACCACATTGCACGAAAATCGCAATTTTTTTCATTGCCTTGATCCTAACGCCCGTCCAACACCCCCAATTGGATCGATCATTTCGGCAGGGGCTGATTGTCCGGCGCATATCTTGCCGGATTCTGGCGGCGATCACTGGACTGTTGGGGGCAGAATTTTCATGGTGACTTCGGGCGGTCGACGGCCTTTGCGCGGAATTGTTGCGGCACTTGGGACGACAACGGCGCTGGGGGTATGCTGTCTTGCACCCGATATCGCACTGGCGCAGTGCGATATCAATCCCACGCAGGCCTATGCCACGACCACCTGCACCGGCACCGATCCGAACACGCTGGTGGCCAACACCACCGGTTCGTCGGTGTCGATCCAGGCCGGTGCCTCGGTTGCCGCGATCCTTGCCACCGCCGTTCCGGTCATCGGATCGTCGTATCAGCCAGGCAATGCGATCAGCATCACCGACAATGGCCAGATCATCGGCGGCCTGACGATCGATTCGGGCCCGGTGCCCGCAAACACGTATTACGTTCCGACCGAAAGCGTCACGCTGACGGTCGGCGCCAATGCCTCGATCGGTGGCTCCACCGCGATCAATCTGATCGCCGAAACCAACGGCACCCAGACCGGCGCGGCCACGCTCAGCCTGATCAATCAGGGTTCGATCCAGTCGAACAGCGGCCCCGCGATCACCGGCAACGGCAATGCCAATGCCGTGGTGACAAGCCTGACCAATGCCACCGGGGCCTCGATCGGCGCCATCCAGGCGGTGATCGAAAATCTGTCGAACAGCGGTGCGATCGCCGGCGGATCGGGCAGCGCGATCGACACCACGGTCACCAACAGCAACTATTTCGGCCAGCTGACGTGGCAGAACAGCGGCAGCATCACCGCCAGCGGCGCGGCACCGACGATCAATGCCGTCTCCGGCCTCGGTGCAATCAATCTGACCAACAGCGGCTCGATCACCAACACCGGCACCGGCAGCGCCATCGGCGGCAGCGGAAACCTGACAGTCACCAATTCCGGCACGATCAGCGGCAGCACATTTGCCATCCAGACGAGCGGCGCGCTGACGCTCAACAGCACCGGCACGATCAACGGGTCGGTCGAGGCGGACAACGTGAACGGCTATGGCGGCAGCACGATCAACCTGGGCGGCGGCGGCACCATCAATGGGTCGCTGATCCTCGGCGCCTGGTCGAACGGTTACACCGCTATCGCCAACGTGCTGGTCGTCGATTATGCCAGCGGCGCCAATCCGCTGGCCGCTATCTCCGGAACCGTCAGTATCGGCGGCACCAACAACGCACTGATCCTCAACCTGCCCGCCAGCACGACCCTGAGCGCAC
The DNA here is from genome assembly GCF_001519065.1 of Novosphingobium sp. FSW06-99. Lineage (GTDB taxonomy): Bacteria > Pseudomonadota > Alphaproteobacteria > Sphingomonadales > Sphingomonadaceae > Novosphingobium. Next base: position 475,505 of record NZ_KQ954252.1, on the reverse strand, counting down.
CGGTCAGCGTGCCCGACGAATTCTCCACGCTGGTGCTGCAATTGGCCTCCAGTTCGACGGTCACGCTGGGTTCGGGGTTCACCACGCCGCTCGGTCTGACGCTCAGCATCGCTTCGCCCTATTACGGCAGCGCGGCCACCCTGGTGAACACCACCACCCTGGCCACGACCGGCGCCGCGCTGATCGAACTCAATCCGTACAGCCAGGTCGCCATCGTCAATTCGGGCACGATCACCGCCAATCTGGCCGCAGCACCATCGGGCACTTATGCCGTGACGGCGCAAGTGGGCTATGGCGTCATGGCGCTGTCCAACAGCGGCACGATCACCGGGACCGGCGGCAATGGCGCCTATACCTACGGATCGGCCACCAACACCGGCACGATCACCGCCGACGGCATCGCGCTGGCGGTCTTTGACGGCACGCTGACCAACAGCGGCACAATCACCGGCGGCAACACCGGGCTTTATCTGCTCGGCGGCTCGGGCACCAACACCGGCACGATCACCGGCGGCCAGATCGGCGCCAGCCTGTCCAGCACGACCCTGACCAACAGCGGAACCATCACCGGCACGGCCGGCCCGGGCGCAGCGATCAGTGCCTACAGCACACTGATCAACCAGCAGGGCGGCGTGATCAACGGCGGGATAGCGGGCCTGCTCGACAACTCGGTCACCAATGCCGGCACGATCAATGGCAATGTCAACCTGAGCACGATCCAGGCAGGTCCCACCAACAACACCTTTGTCGCGGCGGCGGGGGGCGTGCTCAACGGCAACCTCAATCTGGGCAATGGCGGCGACACGCTGGTGGTTACGCTGGGCCGTGCCGGGTCCGGGCTCTATCCCGGCATCACCGGGACAGTGACCGGCACGGGAACCGAGACGCTGCTGTCGCTGGTCACCGCCGATGCCACCGCTACGCTCGCCCAGCCGAATGCCGTGTTCAGCGTGTTCGGCTATGATCTGGCCAACAAGGCAACGCTGACGCTGACCTCGGCCACACCGGTCACCGGGTCTTATGCCTTTGCGGGCACGGGCACCGTCAACCTGACTGCCGACATCAGCGGGACCGGCGCGTCCAGCCTGCTCAATCTGACACGGGCGTCGATACAGACCGATGCTGCGGGCAACACCGTACCCACCGCGCTCGCGTTCACCAGCAACGGCACGCTGAGCGTGACGGCCAGCGGGACGGGCGCGGCGCCTGTCAGCGCGGTGCTCGTCGGCGCGGCGGACACCTTTACCAACGCCGGTACGATCAATTACGCCGATGCGGTCCAGCAGCCGCAATATGCCTATTACTTTGCCACGGGGGCCGCGATCACCAATGCGGGCGCCGTTACCAACACCGGTACGATCGCTGTCGGCGGCGGCGTGGCGGTGGCGGCAGCACCATTCACCGATTCGCCCATTTCGGTGGTCAACAGCGGCTCCATCGTGCAGATCGCCGGTGCAACCGATGCGATCGGCCTGTACCAGATCGGTAATGTCACCAACACCGGTACGATTGCCACGGGCGGCACGGCGGTCGACTTCGACTCCGGTTTTGTCAACACGCTGACCAACAGCGGCACGATCACCAGCACCGACAGCGTTGCCGTCGGTTCGGACGGGTTGAACTATTTCGTCGCCGCCGCACAAGTCACCAATGCAGCCGGGGGCACCATCAGCGGCGGCACCGGCCAGGCGGCGATCGCGCTCGGCAGTGGCAGTTCGGTCGTCAACGCGGGCACGATCAACGGCGACGTGCAACTGGGCGCGACAGGCAGTCCCTACGGCATCGGATCGACCTATGTTGCCAATGGCGGCACACTGAACGGCAATCTGACGTTCGGCGGCAACAACAACACGATGGTGGTGATCGGCGACTCGACCGGCGTGACCGGCACGATCAGCACCGGCGGCGGAACAGGCAACCTCTATGCGCAAGGGTTCACCGCGTCGGCCACCATCGATCCGACCACCGCGACAATTCCTGCCGGTTTTCAGACATATGGCTTTGGCGCGATCGGCACCGGCACGACGCTGACGATTTCTGGCCCGGCGGGCGGGCTGAACGCGCCGCTCAATCTGTTCGGCAACGGCACGGTGATCAACACCGCCACGATCAACAGCAACTATGGCCAGAACATCGTCACGCTTGACGCCGCGCTGACCGCGCTGCTGAACGAATCCGGCGGGCTGACATTCGTCAATGCGGGCAATCTGGGCGACGGGGTCCAGGGCACGGCCCTGTCGTTCACCAACAACGGCACGATCGGAACCGCCGGGTTCGAGGCGCAGACCACACTGACTGCGGCCAGTGCCCCCACGTTCACGTTCGACAACACCGGGCAGATCTGGGGCTCGGTGATGATCAGCCAGGCCTCACCCCCGCCTGCGGTGCAGATCCCCAACCAGGTGACGATCGACAATTCGGGCACGATTGCCTACGTCCTCGATGTCGATCTGGCCGCAGCCAATCTGACGCTGACCAACAGCGGTTCGGTCAACGCGGTCTATGTCGATCTCAACGCCACCCCGGGGGTGACCGGTGGCGGCCTCGTCTCGGCAACCAACACCGCCAGCGGCGCCATCGCCTATGGCATCTCGATCTACGCCGGGGCCAACCAGATTGCCTTCACCAACGCCGGCACAGTCACCCAGGGCGTCAATCTGTCGCAGGAAACCGGCAATCCGACCGATCAGGCCAGTGCCACGTTCACCAACGCCGGTACGATTGCCGGGTATGTCAACATGAGCCTGGCGTCGAGCGCGGTGACCGTGGCCAACAGCGGCACGATCACATCGGCCCAGATCTATGGTGCCGATTACGGCGGCCTGACGGTTGATAACACCACGGCCGGCAACGGCAGCGTGGCCCTGACCAACACCGGCACGATCGCCAACGCGACGCCTTCACAAAGCGCGGCGACGATCATCGTCAACGCCGGCAGCACCAGCGCCCCGGCCGCAGCCGCCGTCAGCGTGACCAACTCCGGCAGCATCACCGCCAGCGGCGGTGGGCAGTACGAGCCGTTCTTCATCGATCAGTTCGTCGCATCGGCCCTCGCGGTCAGCGCCACGGCCCCGGGTGGAACGGCCACGGTTGCGATCACCAACCAGGCCGGCGGCACGATCACCGCCAATGGCGCAAACACCGCCGGTTATGGGGAATATGGCCCGGGCGAGGTGCCGCCCGCGCTGATCAATTCCGGATCGGTTGCGCTGATCGCCAGCGCGTCCACCGTGACCGTGTCCAACGCGGGCACGATCACCGGCGGGGGCGACACCCCGCTGACCGGCAACGGCGTCTATGTGCAGATCAACGGCCTGTCCCTGCCATCGACAATGACGACGCTGGCCGGGGCGATCGACCTGATCGCCACCAGCGCCAGCCTGACCAACACCGGCACGATCAACGGCAACACCCTTGTCTATGCCCCGGCCGCGACGCTGGCCAACTATGGCACGATCAACGGCAACGTCACGCTCGGCACAGGGGCGGGCACCGGCACCGCCAGCGTGGTCGAAGGCATCAATGCCACGATCAACGGCACGGTCACCGGCGCCGCCGCGACCGACACGCTGACCATCGACATCACCGGCGGCGGCCTGCTCGGCCAGGCCACGCTGGCGCCCTTCGTCGGGTTCGCCGCGCCGCACCTGACGGGCGACGGCACGGTGTCGTTCAGCGGCGCAATGTCAACGCTGCTGCTCGACAATGCCGCGCTGACGCTGGCGGCAGGCCAGGTGCTGCAAGGCACCGGCCCGATCGTGCTCGTTGGCGGGATCGGCACCAACAGCTTTACCAACTATGGCACGGTCAACGGCGCGATCGTCGACATTGCCACGACCAACGGCGCGGGCGGGGTGATCAATATCGCCACCACCGCGACCTCCGATGCCCCGTTCATCAACGAGGCCGGCGCCGCGCTCAATCTGACCGCCGGGACGTTCACCATCGACGCGCTGCTGACCAACGGCGGCACGATCACGGTGGCCAGCGGTGCCACGTTCGACGCCATCGGCGGCATTGCCAATACGCAGGGCAGCCTGATCCAGGTCGCTGCGGGCGCGGTCGTCAACGACACGCTGGTCAACGCGGGCAGCGTGGTCAACAACGGCGCCTACAATGCCGATATCGTCAACCAGGCGGGCGGCACGTTCACCACCACCGGCACGGTCACCGCCCCGGATGCGATCGCCAACGCCGGGACGTTCACGGTGAACGGATCGACTGTCAGCACCCCGCTGTTCACCAACCAGACCGGCGGCGTGCTGGCCGGTACGGTCACCTTCAACACCCCCGGCGGCACAGACCTGGTCAACCAGGGCACGATTTCCGGCACCGTCGCGTTTGGCGCCGGGTCGAATACGCTGGTGATCGAAACCGGCAGCCAGATCACCGGCGCAGTCACCGGCGGATCGGGCAGCAATCTGCTGGCGATCGTGTCGAGCGCCACCGATACCGCGCCCGACCAATATACCCTCGCCAACATCACCGGCTTTCAGCAGAGCGAATTGCTGTCGGGTTCGGTCGCCCTGTCGGGCAGCTATACCACCGGCAGCTTTGCCGTGCTGGGCGGGCATCTGATCGGCAATGCCGGGTCGATCATCAATGCCGGCACGATCACCGTCGCCAGCGGCGCGGCGTTCGGGTCTGCCGGAACGGTCAACGCCAATGTCACCGTCAACGGCACCCTCGCGCCGATCGGCACGATGACCGTCAACGGCAATGTCGCGCTCGGCGCGGGATCGACCACGGTGCTGTCGGGCACGGCCATCCAGTCGCCGCAATTGACCGTGGAAGGCAAAGTGGTGATCGCCAGCGGGGCAAGCCTGACGCTGACCAGCGCCCTGCCCGTCCGGCAGGGCGCGCTGGTGCAACTGATCACCGCCAGCGACGGCATTTCGGGCACGTTTGCGACCACCGGGCTGGCCTCGGCGTATGACCTGATCAACACCGGCGACGTGCTCGAGGCCTATCGCCCGTTCGTGGCCGGCGCCGGGTTCGGCGGCAATGCCACGGCGGCTGTGACGATGATCAACAGCCTGGTCGTGGCGCAGCAGGCAAATGCCGCCTTGCTGACCGATCTGGCCGTGCTCGACAATGCCCAGGGCACGGCCGATGCCGGAAAATTCGCGCGGCTGACGCCCGAACCTTATGCCACGGCAACGCAGATCGGGCTCGACAACGCCCTGCAGATCAGCGAGGCGCTGCGCGATTTCGATCACGCTGCAGCGTTCGGCCCCGGCAGCGGCGCGCGCCATCTGTTCACGTTTGCCCAGGGGCTGGGCAACTGGACCCATGCCAGCGGCAGCGCGGCCAGCGGCGCGGCAACCGCAACCAATTCCGCAGGCGGCATCCTCGGCGGGTTGGGCTGGCGCAATGCCGATGCGATGGTCGGCGTGTTTGCAGGTGGCCTGCACGATCAGCAGTCGATCGGCGCGCTGGGCGCGTCGACCACCGCGCGATCGACGCTGTTCGGTGCCAATGCCGCGGTGCGGCGCGGTGCCTTCGATGTCGCCGCCACGCTGACCTTTGACAATGGCACGGCCGACACCACGCGCGTGCTGCCCGATGGCACCACGACATGGAGCGGGTATGGGTTGCGCGCCCGGGTCGCCGATGTCGCGCTCGGTTATACCATCGGCTTTGGCCCCGGCTGGACGATGCGCCCGCAGATCGGGCTGACCGACATCACCATCCACCGCGATGCCGCCACCGAACTTGGCAGCACCGCATTCGGCCTGACGATCGCGGGCGAACGCCGCAAGCTTGATTTTGCCGATGCCTCGTGGCGGATCGCCGCCCCCGCCACCGGGCACTTTACGCCCTGGGCCAGCGTGGGTCTGCGCACCCGGTTGAACAGCGACACGACACAGGCCGCCGCCTTGCTGCCCGGTGCCGACACCGCGTTCGACGCGTCCGGCGTGGTGCGCGCGGGCACCGATGTCACCTACAAGGCGGGTTTTGCCTATGCCCTGTCGGCGGCCGTGACATTCTATGCCACTTACGATGGCGAACACGGCAGCGGGGGCAGTGTCAATGCGCTGAACGGGGGTGTGCGCCTGGCCTTCTGACCAGGACGCGCGACCTTCGCGCAATCGGCGACCCGGCCCCATGCGATCAACGGCGATAACGCCTGCGCTCAACACTCGGCTTGAACAACACCAGGAACGGCAGGCTGACATAACTGACCACCGCCGTTGCGATCGTCGGGTCAGCCAAACGCCCGCCGACCCAAGCGATCGCCCCCAACCACACCGACACCCCAACGCCAACCGCAAGCAGTGTCGCAGGCGCGCCACGACGGGACCGGCGCTCGGCTGACGCCATCGGTCGCGGAGCAACCATCGTCGGCGCAGAGAACCGGGCAACGACTTCGCTCGCCGATCGACGGGTGGTGGTACGAACCGCGCTGGAGCTGAAACCAGACCGTTGGCGCCTCTGGACACGACCACGGGCGATGGTCGTCTCTGTTTTCGTGATTGTCCGGCAATCGGGTTTGATGACGATCAGTGCGCTGTTCATGACACGATTGGCCTCGAGCGTTTTTCCATGATGGGCAGGTTTTGGGTCCGACCGACCCGACGTAGCGCACGGACCACTGGCCGCGCCCTTGAGCATGCGTCTTTTAGGTTGGTCGACCGCCCGGATCCAATACCGACGCACTTGGGTGTGCGACCTTTTCAGTATCGGCCTGCCACTACGCGCGGATCAGCCCATCAATATTGCCAGTTGAGGCTCAGGCCGAACGTACGCGGCCGAAAGGTCGTTGCCTCGTAAAGCGGGGTCTGCGCATCCTCGTGGTTGCGATAGAGCATCGGGTGGGCGTTGAGCAGATTGTTGACGAACAGCGCGACATCCAGCGGCCCGAAGGTCATGCCGGCGCGCACCGAGGCCTGAAAGGTCGACGGGTTGGGATAGAGGCTGGGGTCGTAGAATTCGGTCTGGGGGTCCTCCACCACCGACGGCCGGGTGCGGTGCGAGGCAAATTCGCCGTCTGCGCGCACAAACCCCTTCCTCTCGCCGATCTGGAAATCGTACTGCGTGGCGAACGTGGCGGTCCACGGCGCAACATCGATGGCATCGCCCTTGGCGGCAACGATGAAGCCCGTGCCGGGAACCGTTGCGTCACCGTCGAAGGTTGCGGAGGTATAGCCGGTGGTGGCCTCGATGCTCAGATGGCTGTCCACCAGGATGCGCGCCTGCAGGTCAAAGCCCTTGCTGGTTGCGGTGCCGGAATTGGTGGTAAAGTTCAGCCCACAGGTCGGCACGTAATTCGATGTCTGGATATTGTTCCATTTGACGTAGAATGCGCTGGAAGCGACCGACAAATGCCCGCCGAACAGCTTGTTCTTGGCTCCGATTTCATAGCTGTTGACCGAATCCGAATTGTAGGCGGTGGGAAATGTGCCCCCGCACAGCAGTTCGGGCAGCGGCGGGGTGGCCCCGCCGACCCGATAGCCTTTGGCATACGTGGCATAGAACAGATTTCCGGGATCGGCCTGATAGGAAATGTTGACCTTGGGGGTCAGCGGATGTTCGTTCTTGCTGCTGCCCGCAGTGACCGGAACGCCGCCATTGTCATAGATATAAGTTGGTCCATCCGAATAGGCCGTATAATCGAAATGGGTGATCGCGACGCGCAGCCCGGCATCGATCTTCAGCTTTTGGGTAATCTGGTAGCTGACGTTGCCGAAAATCGCCCCTTGTTCATCATGCGCGGTAATCTTGCTGGTGTAATCCAGATTGCCGGGCAGCAAGTCCTCTCCCCAGGCCTGCTGCATGGTTTCACCCCACAGATACTGGGTGAGCGCCGGCAGTTGCGGATCGACATCGTAATCGTTGTTGAACTGCGTGTTGCGGCCATAGAACGCGCCGATCAACCAGCCGAACCGGGCCGTCTTGTCGACCGATTCGAGCCTGATTTCCTGGGTGAAATTCTTCTGCGTGTTGGTGGTCAGGCCCAGCGCATCATAGCGGCCGAACGACCCCAGGTTCGGCCCGGTGGTCGACAGCAGCGGCCCGGTTACGCAACTGGAACAAGGATTGGTCTGGGGGTCCTCTCCCGCCTCGGTAAAGTGTTCATAATACGACAGGTTGTAGAGCGTGCCGGAAAACAGGCTAAGGTCTTCCTTGCGATTGTAATACGACGTGTTCGAAACAAAGTGGACATGATCGCCGCTGTGATCGATTTTCAGCGATGCGATATAAAACCGGTCGTGATCGTATTGCGGGTCCGGTGACTGGGTAACGAATTGATCCGTCGCCGGGTTGGACGAGGCGACATAATACATGTCCCAATCGTTCTTGCGCCGGTTTTCGAAATTGAATGCCGGGGTGATCGTCCAGTCTCCGCCCGGCGAATATGTCAGCGCGCCGCGCAGGACATACGTTCCCGACTGGTTGATGTTGGTCTTCAGGGTCGCCCCGGTCTGATAATCGGCCTGATCGATCCAGCCGCCATCCTGACGGTACCAGGCGCTGATGCGGAACCCCAGCGTGTCCTTGATGATCGGGCCGCCCACTGCCGCGCCCAGTTCATAGCTTGGCGCGCCGCCCTGCGTCGCAGCCAGTTCGGCATGCGCGGTGGCGGTGAAGGTGGTGAGGCTGGGCTGGTTGGTGATATAGCGGATCGCCCCGCCCTCTGCGCCCGTACCGAACAAGGTGCCCTGCGGGCCGCGCAAAACCTCGACCCGCGCAAGATCGAACACATTGGGCAGGGAATTGGTGGCTTCGACATCGATGTTGCGGATCTGGACCGGGGTATCGTCGATATAAATCCCGGTCGTGCCCGAACCTGCGGTCGAACTGATCCCCCGGATGGAAATGTTGTTGTTGGTGGGGTCTATGGCAATGCCGGGGGTGAATTTCGCCAGATCCTGCGCGTTCTTGATACCCACGATATCAAGCTTTTTTGTATCGAACGCGCTGATGCTGATCGGCACCCTGGATAGGATTTCGGACTTGCGCGTGGCAGTCACGACAATGTCATCGGCATTGACCGGGGCAACGCTGGCCGTCGCCGTGTTGTCCGGGCGTGTCTGCGCAAACCCGTGCGGCGCCCCTGCCAGCATCAAGGCCACCGCCAGAGCGGACACGGCAAACCGAATATTGCGCTTGGACATTGTCATGGCCTTTCCGTTCTGGTTGCACGGCACCCGGCAAGGGCGCCGGGCCTTGTCGATCAATGGTCCCCCAACAGGGCTGCCTGGATATCGCGTTCGCGCCGTCGTTCATTCCGGGTGAGGACGACCGACGAAACGGTTACCCCGATCGCCACCACGGCGACGATCAGGCTGCCCAGGGCGTTGATATCGGGCGTGACGCCGAGCCGGACCTTGGCCCAGACCAGCATCGGCAAAGTGTTGTAGCCGGGGCCATTGGTGAAACTGGTGATCACGACATCATCGAGCGAGATCGTGAAAGCGAGCAGCCAGCCCGACAGGATCGCCGGCGATATGACCGGCAAAGTGATATCGCGCAAAACCTGCCAGGGCGTCGACCCCAGATCCAGCGCAGCCTCTTCAATCGAAATGTCGATCGCCGACAATCGCGAGGTGATGACCGTGGTGACATAGGTCATGCTGAACGTGATGTGTGCGATCAGCAGGGTGGAAAATCCGCGTCGGGCGGGCCATCCGATCCACTTCGCCATCAGCAGGAACAGCATCAGCGTGGAAACCCCGGTCAGCACTTCGGGCATGACCAGCGGCGTGCTGATCAGCCCGGACAGCATCGTCCGCCCCCTGAACGGCCCGAACCGCACCAGCGCAATGCCCGCCATCGTGCCCAGGATCGTGGCGACCGTGGCGCTGATCAGCGCGAGCCGCAGGCTCAACCAAGCCGCGTCGAGGATTTGCGTGTTTTCGAACAGTCTGGCGTACCACACCGTGGAAAACCCGCCCCACACCGTGACCAGCCGCGATTTGTTGAACGAAAAGACGATCAGCGAGATGATCGGCGCATACAAATAGACATAGCCCAGGGCCATCATCGTCAGCAGGAACGTCGAAAGCCGCTTCATGGCGCGCCTCCGGCTTCGGCGCGCGACTGATAGCGGGTATAGGCCATCAATGGCACAACCAGCACGAACAGCAGCGCCACCGAGATTGCCGCCGCCATTGGCCAATCGTGATTGAGCCCGAATTCCTGGGAAATGATTGCCCCGATCATCGGGTCGGACATGTTGCCGACCAGGCTCGGGATGACCAGTTCACCGGCCGAGGGGATGAACACCAGCAGTCCGCCCGCGATGATGCCGGGCATCGACAGCGGCAGGGTCACATCGAGAAACACCTGGTAGGGGCGCGAACCAAGATCCATCGCGGCCTCATCAAGCGTCCGATCGAGTTTTTCGAGATTGGCATAGAGCGGCAGGATCATGAACGGCAGATAAGAATAGACCACCACGAATATGACGGCAAAATTGGTGTACATGATCTGGATATTGGCAAGATGCCAGGCCTGCGGAACCAGGATATTATAGAGCACTGTCAGCAGGCGATTGAACCAACTGTTGTTGCCCATCAGACCGATCCACGCGTAGACCCGCAACAGAAACGAGGTCCAGAACGGCAGGACTATCAACATCAGCAGGACACGATTGGCCGCCTTTGAAACCCGCGTCAGACCCAGCGCCATGGGATAGCCGATCAGCAGGCAAAGCACCGTTGCAATCGACGCATTGAACAGCGACACGCTGAACGAGCGGATATAAATGCTGTCGGTAAAAAGCCTCTGGAAACTGGCGATCGAGACAAACGGCCAGGTGTGCACAAACTGGTACGGCGGCGAATTGAGCACCGGCACGGCAAAACTGAGCGCCGTCACGATACAGATCGGCGCGAGAATGAACACGATGGCCCATGCATAGGGCACGCCGACGATGATATCGGACCATCCCCTGCGATCGAACCACCCCCCCGGCTTCACGCCTCGTCCTCGAAGATCATGATCGCCTTGGGATCGATCGACAGATAGACTTCGTCTTCCCACGTGGCGACGATTTCATCATCGCCGGCGCGCAGATCGTTGGTGGCATTCACGCGAACCAGCGCCTGTGTTGCCATTTTTATGCGATAAAGCGAATCCTTGCCGAAATAGCCGAAATCCAGCACCACGCCTTGTATCGTGTTGCCCATACCGTCGGGCTTTTGGCGCGACATGTGCACTTTTTCCGGCCTGAATGCGCACGTCAGCCTGCCCTTGCCGCGCAGATCGCCGCGCCTGAGCGCGCGCAAGGTGATGCCGAGGTCGGGAACGGCAACGTCTGCAAAATCGCCGTCGATCCGAACGAGTTCGCCATCGAACAGATTGACCGATCCGATGAACGAGGCAACAAACCGGCTGCCGGGAAATTCATAGACATTCTTTGGCGTATCGAGTTGCCGGATCGCGCCACGATCCATGATGGCGATCCGCGAAGCCAGGGTCATCGCCTCTTCCTGGTCATGGGTGACCACCACAAAGGTTATGCCGGTTTCGTACTGAATATTGGCAATTTCAAATTGGGTCTGTTCGCGCAATTTCTTGTCCAGCGCGCCCAGCGGTTCATCCAGCAGCAGCAGCTTGGGCTGTTTGGCCAGGGCACGGGCCAGCGCCACGCGCTGGCGCTGGCCGCCGGAGAGCTGGTGCGGATGGCGCCGCGCAAAATCGCGCAGTTGCACCAGATCGAGCATTGCCGCCACGCGGTCGTCGCGCTCTGATTTGGCCATCCGCTCGTGCTTCAGGCCATAGCCGATGTTCTTTTCAACGGTCATATGCGGAAACAGCGCATAGGATTGGAACATCATGTTGACCGGGCGATGGTACGGCGCAATCCCGGCCATATCCTCCCCATCGATGAAAATCTGGCCGGAACTGGGCTGCTCGAACCCCGCCAGCATGCGCAGAAGCGTCGTCTTGCCGCAGCCGGACGAGCCCAGCAGCGCAAACAGTTCCCCTTTGCCGATATCGAGCGACACGCCGTCCACGGCGGTGAAACTGCCAAAGCGCTTTGCGACATTGCGGACCGATATAAACCGGTCGGACGCACGGCCGGGTGGCGTGGGTGATTGGCGATCCGGGTCCCCCATTGTTTCCACCGCCTAGCCTGCCTTGATCGCGTTGAGGGCATCGTTGATCAGGCGGCTGTCCGCCGCCGACAGGGATTTGGGGGCATAGAGCCGCGCCAGCACATCCCTGGTCGGGTAAATGGTGGGATCATCCAACACGCTGCGATCGACGAATTTGCGCGAGGCGAGATTGGCGTTGGCGTATTTGATGTGATTGGTACACTGGGCAATCACTTCGGGAATCATCATGTAATTGAGGAATTTATAGGCATTATTTTTGTTAAGTCCGTCAGAGACGATGCAATACATATCCACCCATGCCGGCGATTTGGTTTTCGGCACGAAATATCCGAGATTGATGTCGACACCTGCCTCTTTGGCGCGCCGACGGGCCGTGGCATAGTCCCCGGACCAATTGTTGACGGCGCACATCTCTTTATTGGGCAATGACACCAGAAAATTCGAACTGTCGAAGGTTCGCACATAGGGCCTGATGCGCTTGACGGTCTTTACGACGTCATCCATCACCGCCTTGGTGTAGACATCCTGGGGCTTGCCCAAATAGGACATCACTTCCCAGATCAGCGACTGGTCATCGAGCAGGGAAATTCCGCAATCGGCCAGTCTGGACGCATTGGCCGGGTCAAGGATGGTATCCAGAGATTCCAGGTCGGCACCGGGAAGACGCTGGCGGACCATGTCCAGATTGTAGGTCATGCCCGTCGAGCCCCACATATAGGGCACGCCATAGGCATTGTCCTGATTATAGCCCGAAGCAATCGACAGCACCGCCGGGTCGAGATTTTTCCAGTTCGGCAATCTGCGTTTGTCGAGCCGGTCGTAGACACCCGCCTTAACGAAATCCCGCAGTGTGACACCGGAGTGGATGACCACATCATAGCCGGTGCTGCCCGCGAGCATCTTGGCTTCCATTTCCGGGGTGGAATTATAGGTATCGTAATTGACCTTTATGCCGGAAATTTTTGAAAAATCGGCAATGGTGGTTTCGCCGATATAGTCGGCCCAACTGTAGATATTCAGACCATCTTCGATTTTCGCGCAGCTCATGCACCAGGGTATCGCGAGCAATGGCGCAGACACCTTCAGCGCTTCGCGGCGCGTGATGGTCATGATGCCCCCGGCCCGATCTGCACGAATATCTGCCGATCAACCATCGGTGCCGCGCAGGTTCGACTCTTGCCGCATGGCGGCATTGCGCTGCGCCATTTCGCCAGCGGCAGGCGGGGTGGCCATCCGCACGACCGGCAGGACCTGGCGCAACTGATCGTGGTGCCTGCGCACGCCGATTTCCAGATCGGACAAGTGGAAGTCTTCGAAGGCCGACGATTTCATCGATTCATTCGACCAGATCGACAGTTGCCGATCCTCTTCGAACGTATCGCGATCGATCCGGGCCATCAGGTATCGGGCCAGTTTCTGCTGCCGGGTTTCCGTCGGATAGCGGTAAACCGAGGTGCGGACGATCGACCGGTTCACGTCGACCGGCAGCTCCTGATAGAAATAGGCCGCTTCGGGTCCCAGGAAAAAGACATTGTTGGGAAACAGGCCGAAATAGGACCACAAATGATGACGCTCTGCCGGCAGGCCCGCCTGGGGCTGCGTCAGCCTGGTATAATTGCGCACGCTCCAGCGGCGGCCGCTGTTCGGCGAAAACGTGCCTTTGGCCACCGACAGCCCCGGGCCGTACTGCAAGTCCTTGTAATTAAAACCGTAAAGATCCTGAAGCGCGGGGTGGGCGATGGGCACGTGATAGCCTTCGTTGTCGACATCGCGCACCGATTTCCAGTTGACCGCCAGCTCTGAAAATTGCGGAACGCCGGTCGGGACCAGGCTTTCGGTCTGGTGCATGGCAAATTCGGCCTGGTAGGGCTGAAGGTGCTCCTTCACCGATTTTTGCGGCCCGGGACTGAACCGGATGAACAGGAAACCCATCCATACTTCCAGTTCGATCGGGGCAAGACCGAACTTGGATTTGTCCATGCCGGGATAGGAATCCGGCCGCGCCGGTCCGCGCAAGGTGCCGTCGAAATTGTAGACCCAGCCGTGAAACGGGCAGACAATCGCATTCGTGCAATGGCCGGTCTGGTTCGCCACGACACGCGATCCCCGGTGGCGGCACAGATTGTGGAAGGCGCGGCATTGACCATCATCGCCGCGCATCACCATCGCCCGTTCCGGCCCGACATCGAACGTGATGAAATCGCCCGGTTTTGGCACATCGCTGACATGACCGACGATCTGCCAATGGGTCTTGAACAGCTCCTCCATCTCCAGCGCCAGCAAGGCTTCGTTGTGATAGGCCCAGCCGGGCAGGCCACGACGATCCCAGTCGTGATTGGCCCGATCATGCTTGGGCAGATCTTGTGTCGCTGCATTGGTCATATTGCCACCTCGACTTGCGGTTTCTTGCGCCCTGCGGATGATGATTACGGATTCACGGCGGTCCGGACTAATGCTTTATCATGACATGCCGGGCGACAGAGTAATCCTCCAGGCTGTAGACCGACAGGTCCTTGCCATAGCCCGAATTCTTCATGCCGCCGTGCGGCATCTCGCTGGTCGACAGGAAATGGGTGTTCACCCAGGAAACGCCGTATTGCAGACGCTTGGTGATCGCCATCGCCCTGCCGATGTCGCGCGTCCATACCGAGGATGACAGGCCGTAAGGGCTATCATTGGCAAAGCTAAGCGCCTGCTCCGCGCCTTCGAAACGGGTAACCGACACCACCGGCCCGAACACTTCGCTGCGGACGATCTCATCATCCTGCGCCGCATTGGCGACGATCGTGGGTGCATAGAAAAACCCTTCGCGATCGAGCGCCCTGCCCCCGCAGACGATCTCGGTATGCGGCAGTTCGGCGGCGCGTTCGACAAAGCTGGCGACGCGCGCGCGCTGTTTGGCGTTGATGATCGGGCCCATCTCGACACCCTCGTCATAGGGTGCGCCGACCTTGATCGTGCTGACCGCGGCGGAAAATTCCGCGACAAAACGCTCGTAGATCCCGCTCTCGGCATAGATCCGGCAGGCCGCCGTGCAATCCTGCCCGGCGTTGTAAAAGCTGAACACCCGCAGCCCTTCGATCGCGGCGGCAATGTCGCAATCGTCGAACAGGATGACCGGGGCCTTGCCGCCCAGTTCGAGATGCGTGCGCTTGATCGTGCGGGCCGCGCTTTCGATCACGCGCTGGCCGGTAAGCACATCGCCCGTTACCGCAATCATGCTGATGGCCGGCTGGCTAGCCAGCGGTGCACCGACACTTTCCCCGCGCCCGGTGATGACATTGATCACGCCCTTGGGAAAGATATCCGCTGCCAGACCTGCCAGCGCCAGTGCCGTCAGCGGGGTCTGTTCGGATGGTTTGAGCACCACGCAATTGCCCGCAGCGAGCGCGGGCGCCAATTTCCACGAGGCCATCCACAAGGGATAGTTCCAGGGCACGATCGAGGCGACCACCCCGATCGGATCGCGCCGGACATAGCTGGTGCACCCCTCCAGATATTCACCCGCCGAGATCGCCATCATGCAGCGGATGGCGCCCGCGAAATAGCGGAACACATCGGCGACGCCCGGAATCTCGTCCGCCACCATGGTCGCATGGGGTTTGCCGCAATTCAGGCACTCGAGCGCCGCCAGGGCCGCGCCATGGCTTTCGATACGCGCGGCCAGTTCCATCAGCATCTCGGCACGGGCGCGTGGCGTGGTGGCCGACCAGGCGGGGAAGGCCGCCGATGCCGCCGCCACCGCCGCCATGATCTGGTCTTCGGACGCTTCGGGAATGTGGGCGATCACCGCGCCGGTCGCCGCGTTGAAGATCGGTTCGGCCGGACCGGTGCCGACCACAAACGCGCCATTGATCAGCAACTTGTCGTTGAGCATTGCCTGCGCCACGGCCCGGTCACCCATTTATCGATGCACAGTCTATCGATGCATGACAGCAGATTAGGCACGGTCATCGAAGCGCGACAAATCGGAATATTGGCGACGATCTATCGCATTTATCTATACCTCAAAACCCGCCTTGGTTCTGTAGACCTCGCCCGCGATTTCTATCAGCCCCAGCGTGTTGGCGCCGACCGGATATCCACGGCGCCAGGCAAGACCGATCGAGACCGGTTCGATCGGGGCAGAAAAATCCCGCGTTTCCAGACGATCGCCGTCGAGCGACCAATTGCGGAAGATGAAATCGGGCAGGATCGCACAACCCACGCCGCGCGCGACCAGATTGCGCACCGCCTCGATCGAGGTGGTGCGGATCAGCATGTCGTCTGGCACATGGCGCGAAACCTCGCGCAAGTGGAGAAAGTCGCCCAACGCCTCGTGCTGCAGATAGACCAGCCGGTGCCGCGCCAGGTCCGCCCAGTCGAGGCATTCGGCACAGGCCAGCGGGTGGCTGGGCGAAACCCACACATGCCAGGGCGATTCGACCATCAACTGGGTGTGAAAGGCACGCGACCCCTCCAGGCCCGACAGCAACACCACCGCCGCATCGATTTCCCCGCCCAGCAGATGGTGGCGCAGGAATTCGGTGCGATGTTCCACCACATTGACCGAAACATCGGGATACGAGCGCCCATAGCGATCAAGAATCGGCGCCAGGAAATACCCGATCAGCAGGGGCGTAATGCCCAGCGCCAGGCTGCCAGCCAAAGGACTGTCCAGCCTTTTGCGTACGGCGTTGCAAGTACGGTCATACGCCGACATCAAGTTTTCAGCGTGACGCAGGAAAATATGACCTTCATGGGTCAGGGTCATCCCGCGCGCATGACGCTGAAACAACTTGACGCCGACTTCTACCTCTATGTTACGGATGGCGGCGGTCACTGCGGATTGTGAGATATTGACTCGCTGCGTCGCACCGGTGATCGATGCTTCCTTTGCAACCGCAATGAAATACTGCAAGGAGCGGATCGAGATCATTGCGGTTGTGACATGCTCCGCGCGACAGGATTGAAGCCGCGATCAGCATATCGAAAAAACAAATATCCGCCTATGACTTTCGCATCCTCAAGATCATCAACCGGCCGGAGACTGCATGCATGCCACCGCGGCGCAGTGCCTGACAGCGATTGCAGTTCGGGCTCGCCACGACTAGAAGACCGCATGCACAATCGATTGCACTGATGGATCGGATTTGGCATCGAAGGAGAGGGAAAATGGACCTGACACGACGCGATCTGCACCGGGGCGTGGCGGCGACCGCCGCGGCGCTGATGATGGCACCGGGCGTGCGGGCGCTGGCCGACAGCGGGCCTTCTGCCCACGCGCTCGAACGCGTCGATCCTGAACTGAGACCCGCGGCGCAGGCGATGCTGGCGCAGCAATTCCCGCCGCTGACCCGGGCCGGTTTGCCCGCAATGCGCGCATCCTGGGTTGCGCCGTCCACGCTGCCGCCCCCTGCCCCGGCGGTCGAGCTGCGAACCGTGCCCGGTCTGGCTGGCGATCCCGCTGTCGCCGTGCAACTGATTGGCGCGGCACCGGGCGCTTCGCCCCTTCGCCCGGCGATCCTGCATATCCATGGTGGCGGCATGATTTCGGGCCGCGCGCAGAACATGACCGCCTTTTGCCAGACGCTGGCCGCCGATCTTGGCTGTGTTGTCGTCAATGTCGACTATCGCCTGTCGCCCGAAACGCCGTTCCCCGGCCCGGTCAATGACGCCTATGCCGCGCTCGTCTGGCTGTTCCGCAACGCGGCCACGCTGGGTGTCGATCCTGCCCGGATTGCGGTGATGGGCGAGAGCGCGGGCGGCGGACTGGCCGCGCTGGTGGCGATTGCCGCGCGCGACCGTGGCGAAGTGCCGCTGTGCTATCAGGCGTTGCTCTATCCGATGCTCGACGATCGCACCGGCACCGTGCCGATGCAGCCGGCGGTCAGGCCGATCGGCTGGTCGGCAGAGGCCAACGTGTTTGGCTGGTCATGCTTTCTGGGGGTTCCGGCGGGGTCTGACCGTGTGCCGCGACAGGCGGTTCCGGCGCGTGTGGCCGATCTGGCCGGTCTGGCGCCGTGCTTCATCGGCGTCGGTGCAATCGATCTCTTTGCGCAGGAAGACATCGACTATGCGCGGCGCCTGATCGTCGCCGATGTGCCGGTGCAGTTGCACGTGACGCCGGGCGCCTATCACGCCTTTGATTTTGTCGTGCCCCAGGCGCGCGTTTCGCGCGAATTCACGGCGGCGTGGCAAAGTGCGCTGCGGGCCGCGTTCGCGGTGCACGGCTGATGCGCAAAGTTGAACCGGCAGTGGATCGACGGACCCTGCTGACGGCGGCCGGTGCGGGCCTGATCCTGGCATCGGCGGCCGGCGATGCGGCGGCGCAATCCGCAACAGCGGCGCCAAATCCGCTCGGGCCGCTGTCGCCCGCATGGCGCGCGGCGGAAACCATCCCGCTGTGGGACGAGGCACCGCCAGAGGGCGGGTTTGCGCCAACGCCGGTGCCGGCCGATGCACCACCGGGGTTCTTTCGCAACGTGGCGACCCCGCTGCTGCATGTGTTCCGGCCGCGCCGTGGCAATGGCTGCGCCGTGCTGCTGATCCCCGGCGGCGCCTATACGTTCATCGTCGGCACGCATGAAGGCGGCGACACTGCCGAGGCGCTGGCGCTGCGCGGTTATACTGTGTTCGTGCTGATCCACCGCCTGCCAGGCGAAGGATGGCACCATCGCTCGATCGTTCCCTTGCAGGATGCGCAACGCGCGATGCGCATCATCCGCGCCAGGGCCAGCCGCTATGCGATCGAGCCCGCACATGTCGCGGTGCTGGGCTATTCGGCGGGTGGCCATCTGGCGGCATCGCTGGCGACGGCCTATGCCGAACCGACGTATGCGCCGCGCGACAGCGCAGACAGTCTGGATGCGCGGCCGTGCGCCGCCGGTCTGATCTATCCGGTCATCACCCTGATGCCGCCGCTGACCAACGCCCAGACAGCACGATCGCTGCTGGGCGATGCGCCCGATGCGGCGCTGATCGACCGGCGTTCGCCCGACCGGCACGTCGATGCGGCCACACCGCCGACATTTCTTGCCCATGCGCTGGATGATACCGCCGTGCCACCCGAAAACAGCCTTCAGATGCTGGCGGCGCTGCGCAAGGCCAAAGTGCCCGCCGAAGCGCACTTCTTTGAACACGGCGGCCATGGCTTTGGGCTGGGAACCCCCGGCACATCCAATGCCCTATGGCCCGCCCTGTTCGACGCCTGGCTTGGTCGCCATGGCGCCGCCTAGGTGGCGTGGAAAAGCTCCCGATTGGCTGTAATGGTTGGTTCGGGAGGGAAGCGGATGTTATTCCACTCGCTTCCAAACGAAGATGAGGCAGTCCTTTATCGCCAGGGTTGAAATCACGCCAATGAAGAGATTGGCATCATGGTTGTGAGTGATGTGCATTAGCACGAGAATGACTCCAAATGCAGCACCGATCAAGAGCGCCAAAAGCTGGACAATCACGTCTCTCACAAGGGTAAGTATCAGGATTTTTCGATCCTAGTCAACGGCAGCAACTGCGGCGTCTCCGGCCATACGACTGGGCACCAGTCCGTGGTCGAATTTGCCCACCCCGCCCAAAGCGCAGCGGGTGTGCCCTCAACCGCCCCTGTGACCGAGATGCCGATCGAAGAAGCGGACGATCACGTCATAGGCCTGACGCGATTCGGGTACGTCGGCGTTGTAGAAAAAGCCGTGGAACAGTCCTTCCCAGACGTGCAGATCGCTCTCCACGCCCAGCCGAACCAGTTGTGTGTGCGCGTGGATCGCCGAACTGACCTCAAACCCGCGTGAAGCAGTGATGATCAGCGTTGGCGGAAAGCGGCGCACGACGGCATCGGACGATCCCGGCGAAACCAGCGGGTCGTTAGGGTCTGTTCCCGCAAAATAGGCCAGTTTCGATGCCGTGCCCGGATCGGCGGGTGGCCAGGCCGGGGCGGCACGGCCTTCGCCCAGCGGAGCGGCCACAAAATCGGCATCGCCGCCAAACCCAAAGCCCGACATCGTCAGGCCCGCGCAGAAGATGCCAATCGCCCCCGGCCGGGGCAAACCGTGCGCCTGAAACCACGCGGTGGCCATGCCGGTCAACATGCCGCCCGCAGAGCACCCGTAGATGCCGATATTGCGGGCCGGATAGCGGCGCAACAGCGCCTGGTAGACTTTGGCGACATCCTCGCTGGCCGCAGGAAAGCGATGGCCCGGCGCCTCGCGATAATCGACCGAGACCACCCGGATGCGCCCCAGCGTGGCAATCGGAATTGATTCAAGCTCTGCACAACCGGGGAAACAGCCGGAAAAGCCGCCGCCGTGCAGGTTGATCAGCACCCGCTGGCGGTTCTGCTTTGCAATCCCGGACTGCGGGGCATAGTCGTAGACAGGCACGCCCCCCAGCGTGGTCGCCACCCGCCGGTGGGCAAACAGCGCATTCTGGCGCTGCAGATAGGGCTCCATGAACACCGGCACGCCGTTGTTCTGCACCAGCATCGCCGGTTGCTGCATCTGGCGCAGGTGGTCGGCGACATAGGCCTTCGCCGCGGGACTGAGCATGCCGGACACCGGCACGGTCATCGCCGGAACATGCACCGTACCATCGCCATCGACGACGACCGGTGGTGCAGCCTGCGCCATCAGCACCTGGCCGGGGGCGATCGAAAACATCGCCAGCGCTGCGATCAGCACATCGCGGGCCTGTGTCAAAAACCGGTTGTACACCTTGTTCCTCCCCTGTCCGCTGCGCGAGTCCTGGCACGGCGCCGGGCCAATCAGACATCACTGCACAATCGATTGCAAGCAATACCTGCACACCGATCGACCAAGCCTGTTCAACGGTCTGTGCACCTGCCCATTGCCAGTCGTAATCGATTGCGCATATGGTGCTGCGACGACGGGTGCCAGGCCATGGCGACACGGCGCAGACGATCGGGATTTCTTATGACGACGCACGGCCAATGAGCGCAATTTGCACCCCCACCCATCTGCAATGGACCGCACGGCACACCGCCGCCATCGCGGCACAGGCCGACCATGTGATCCCGGTGATCGCCCCGGGCCATCGCAGCCTGCCCGCGGACCAGCGGCATGCCATGGACTTGTGGGACATGTGGCCGGTCGAACAGGCCGATGGCACGGCCGTACCGTTTGGCACGGGTACGTTATGGATGGGCCTGGTAGCACCGCGCATGTCCGATCCCGACGCCCGGCACGGTCTTGCGCGCATCCATTTTCTCCATCGCGAAACGCCAGGATCGGCGGGCGCGTGGTCGATCCTGGACCCGGTCTTTCCCGATCGCTTTACCCCCGGCAGCCGCGAATGGTCTGGCTCTGCGCTGTTCGATCCCGGCACAGCACGGCTTACCGTGTTCTTCACCGCGACCGGTCGCCGGGACGATGACGCCACCACGTTCGAACAGCGCATCTTCCAGGCCACCGGCGATCTCGCGCAGGCCGATGGCACCATCACCGTCACCAACTGGTCGGGCCCGCAGGAATCCTTCCGCCCCGACGGGCAGGCCTATCTGCGCGAAACCGCGCAGCGCGACGCTGGCGGCATGATCAAGGCGTTTCGCGATCCGGGTTTCTTCGAAGACCCCCGCGACGGCGCCCGCTATGTGTTTTTCACGGCATCCTCGGCACAGAGCGCATCGCCCTGGAACGGGCGGATCGGCGTCGCGTGTGCGCCGGCCGATACCATTGGGCCGTGGCGGCTGATGGACCCGGTGGTCTGTGCCGACGGCCTGAATGCAGAGCTTGAACGGCCGCACATGCGCAAGATTGGCGCGCACTATTATCTGTTCTGGTCGACCCATGGCAAAGTCTTTGCGCCCGGCACTCCGGCCGCCCCGACCGGGCTCTATGGCGCGGTGGCGCCCACCCCGCTGGGCCCGTTCGCACCACTGAACGGCACCGGGCTGGTCGCCGGAAACCCCGGCGCCCAGCCGTTGCAGGGTTATAGCTGGTGGGTTCTGCCCGATCTGTCGGTCAACAGCTTTGTCGATTGCCCCGCTGCGCGCGCCCTGGCCGATCTGGCGCAACCGACGGCGCACCGGGCTGCGTTTCAGGGGCATGTCGCACCGTTCTTCACACTCTTGGTGGATGGCGATCGCGCCAGGGTAGCCCCCGGCGCCTGATGGCAGTCAGGTCGACCCGCGCACGATCAGCACCGGATCGATGAGGATGCCCGGCGCATCCTCCCCCGCGATGCGCCGCATCAGCAGATCGACCATCAGCCCGGCGCCGTGCCGCAATTGCTGATCGACCGTAGTCAACGGAGGGGTCAGCAATTCACCGATGGGCAAACCGTCATAGCCCACCACGCGCACATCGTCGGGCACACGATAGCCCAGTGCGCCAAGCGCGCGGATCACCCCGATCGCCGAAACGTCGGCACCGGCCACGATCCCGTCGGGCATCAACGGGGTTGCGCGCAACAAGTCGAGGATGTCGGAATAGGCGGCGTTGAGCTCAAAGTGGGTGGGCAACCGGATCAGGCCATCGCCCAGCCCGGCCTCGGCCACCACTTCGCACACACCGGCAAATCGTTCACCGAATTCGGGGCCTTCGGTGGGCCCGGCAAACGCGATCCGGCGGCATCCGCGCTCGATCAGATGGCGTGCCGCCATGCGGCCGCCCTTGCGGTTTTGCGAACCCACCGCGCAATGGATCTGCCCCGGGTAGTGCCCGCCCCAGACCACCAGGGGTCGATAGCGGCGGGCAATCGCTTCGAGCGCGCCGAACTGGTTCGACTGGCCAATCACCAGCACGCCGTCGACCCGGCCCGAATTGGCAAGCCGTTCGACCCACAATTCATCGCGCGGGATGACACGCGACAACAACAGGTCATAGCCCAGTTCTGCCAGGGCGTCGGCCAGAAAACCGGTCATGGCATTGAAGAACGGGTCGGACAGGTGCTGGATATCTTCGTGCCCCAACGGCACCAGCACGCCAACGGTCGAGGTCTTTTGCTTGCGCAAGTTGCGCGCGACGATGTTGGGATGATAGCCCAGCTTTTGCGCCAGCGCGGCAATGCGCGCGCGCGTTTCATCGTTGACCCGCCCGGTTCCGGTCAGCGCGCGTGACACGGTCGCGGTCGATACACCCGCAAGCTCCGCGATTTCCTTGAGATTGCGAACCTTGGTGTAATCTGTTGTCATGCAGCCCTTCTGATAGGCACTTTGCACCAAATATCAATCATGACGCCGGGCCAACACCCGTTGCAAACGCGCGGCGCAACGCATCCAGCTTTGCCGCGATGAACTGGCGCGAAAGCGTGGCATCGGGCGCGGCACGGTCAAACCCGTGGAACGCGCCGGGGGTCACCAGCAGTTGCACAGGCACGCCCGCATCGGTCAGGCGCAGGGCATAGTCGACATCT
Organism: Novosphingobium sp. FSW06-99; assembly: GCF_001519065.1. Taxonomy (GTDB): domain Bacteria; phylum Pseudomonadota; class Alphaproteobacteria; order Sphingomonadales; family Sphingomonadaceae; genus Novosphingobium. The sequence continues at coordinate 452,094 of NZ_KQ954252.1, read as the reverse complement.
TCGTGCAGGAACAGGTCGAGCCCGCCGACCGCGATGAACGCCGGGGCAAGCCCTGCCAGACTGGCCGTGCGGGCAGGAACCGCCGCGCGCGGAACATCGGCCGATCCCGGCGCGGTACCCAGGAACGCGGCCCAGCCAAACCGGTTCGACGGTCCGTCCCAGCCAATCCGCCCAAGCCCCGGTGCGGGATCGCGCCCGCTGCCGGTGCGATCATCCAGCATGGGATAGACCAGCGCCTGAAACACCAGCGGCACCGTGCCGCGATCGCGCGCGGCAATCGCCAGCAGCGCGGCATGGCCCCCGCCCGCGCTTTCGCCCATCACCGCGATACGCGCCCGATCGACGCCCAAAGCGGCAGCATTGTCATAGAGCCACACCAGCCCGGCGTGGTTTTCCTCGATCGAGCGGGTATAGCGCGCTTCCGGCGCCAGACTGTATTCGACCGAGACGATCGTGCAGTCGAGGTCGCGGGCAATGCCTTGCAGGAGGCGGCGCTCGGCGCGGGCCGAATCGACCACAAAGCCACCGCCGTGCGTGTGCAGGATGCCCGGCCTTGCCAGTCCCGGCCTGGCGTTGACGACATAGACCACAACTTCGCCGCCGATCGCCCGAACCGCAATGCGATGCTCGGCGATTGGCACGTCGGGTTCCGGTTCGACCATCTTGCCCGCCGCCAGCGTGCGCAGACGCGGCAGGCTGGTGGCATCGAGCGGACCGAACGCACGCGCCTGATCCAGCACGATGCGTGCCGCATCGCGCAGTTCGGGGGCGACCAGTGCCAGGGGATCGGTCATGCCGCCGCCCGCATCGGCAAGTGCAGACGATGCCCGCAGCGCGAGCGCCGCTGCCGAACCGGCCACGAACTGGCGCCGGCTGGGGCCGCTGCGGGGTGCCTGTCGTGCGTCATCGTCCATCACTCCGCCTCGTTCCGCCACCCCATTCAATAATGGACCCGGACCCTGGCGCCGAACGTGCGCGGGTGGGGCCCGGCCAGCAGGGTCGAGGCATTGGCTTCGGTCGGGCCCCGTTCATCCCCGATGTTCTGCCCGAACACCGACACCTCATAGGCGCCCTTGCTCAGCGTCAGACTGGCATTGACCAGTCCATAACTGCCCAGTTCGCTGATCCCGGTCGCCTGGACCGGGGTAGAGCCGGTCTTCGACCCCGAACCGGCGGCAATCAGGTTCCACCCCGACGCACCCAGCCGGGTGGTATAGGACGCATCGAGGCGCCAATTGTAGGCCGGGGTGCTGAACAGCCGCTGGCCATCTGCGGCAAGCGGATTGGCTGCGGCAAAGGCAGGCACGACATCGGTGAATTTCGACGAGTTGGCATTGCCCACCGCGGCCAGATGCAGACCGGGCAGCGGCGTCTTCCAATCGAGTTCGACATCCACCCCGGTGGTCCTGGTGTCGCCAAGATTGGCAAAGGCGGCCAGCCCGATCGACGTGTTGTAGGCGCTTTGCAGATCGGAATAGCGGATGTTGTAGACGCTGGCGCCAAAGCGCAGCGAGCCATCCGCAAGCGATCCTTTCACCCCGCCTTCGATATTGCGCAGGCGGTCGGGTTTGAGTGCAGTCGACGAGGGAATGCCGTCGTTGACGACCGCCTGCGCCTGCGCCTCCGATTGCAGGATGCCGCTGCGGAAACCGGTGCCGACATTGACGAACACGGTGACGTGCTTGATCGGATAATAGGCAAGATTGGCCCGCCAGGTGACCACGCTGGGGCTTTCCGAGCTGACAAAGGCGCCGGTCGGATCAAACGCCGATCGGTCATCGTGGAAATAGCGGATCCCCGCCAGCGGCACTAGCTTGCCATCGAACAAGTCATAGCTTGCTTCGCTGAAGAACGAATAGTTGCGGGTTTTCGTCGTGGTGCCACCCGCGATCTGCAGGGTGGGAAAGGCGATGTTGTAGACATAGGGCGATGAGGCGTTCTGGTAATAGGCCCCGAAAATCTGGTGATAGTTGCCGGTGTCTTTCAGCGTGAAGCGCAATTCGTTGGTGAAATTATGCGCCGCCTCGGCATTCGACAATCCGCCATTGCCCAGCCCCGGCAGGACGAGATTGGTCAACCAGCCCAGCGCGGAAATCTGATAGGATGACGCGTTGGTCATCTCGACATGGCCGAAATCATATTTGATCGTGCCGAACCAGTCGGTCGTCCGCGTGCGGTCATACCCCGGCGTGGTGCCCTGATAGGCCAGATAGGCCGGATCGAGCGAGGCCATTACTGACAGATAGTCCTGCGTCATGTGGAAATACCACACGCCCACCTTGATGGTCAGCCGGTCATCCGGCGCGATCAGCAAAGTGGCGCGGATATCGCGGTTCTTGATGTCGTTGGCATCGGACTTGTAGGGCGTGCCGACAGGCGCGCCGCTGTACACGTTGGCAAAGCCCGCCTGATAGTCATAGCCGCCGCTGACCCGCAGCGCGACTTTGTCCTGGATCAGCGGCACGGAAACCGCACCCGAAACCGTATAGTTGGGATCGCTGGCGCCGCGCGTGCCCGAAATGCCGGCCTCCGCATCGATTGTCAGCTTGTGCAGATCGGGGTCCTTGGTGTGAAAGATCATCACCCCGCCCATCGAACCCGATCCGTACAACGTGCCTTGCGGCCCCAGCAGCACTTCGACCCGATCGAGATCGAAATAGCGCAGCGGCGGCGCGAACTGGAAGTTGGGAATGCCATAGGCGGCATCGTCGAGGTAATAGCCGATCATGCCATCGCCGACGGTGCCGCCCGCGCCCGAGCCCCGGAACGCATAGACCTGTTCGCCGCCGCCGGTGGTACCGGTCTGCGACGCGCCGGGGATCAGGTTGATCAGATCGGTGATCGTGTTGACCTGCCTGGATTCCAGCTCCTTGCCTGAAAAGGCCTGGATCGACAGCGGCGTGGAAATCAGTGTCTGGCTGCCCTGCTTGGTGGCGGTGACGACGATTTCCGCTGGCTGGGCCGCATCGTCCGCCCCGGCCTGCACCGGCGACGATGGATCGGCCGCGGCCTGGGCCGCACCCGGCAAAAGCGACAAGGCGACCGCGCCGAGCGTAACACCTGTAAACAGGCGGGCTGCAGACTGAAACATGATTGGATCCCCTCCATGGCATTTACGGCTCTTGGTTCGACGGCACGACAAAGCGTTCCGTCGGTGCCAGGCAGGCCAGGTCCCGACACAGCCTCCCGCTGCCGGGACGCAGGGGATGAATTAATGCGTAATCGATTGCGCGTCAAGCGGCGACCTGTCGTCGGCAGGTAAAGCGATGGCGACTGCGACCGGGACGCACCCGGCCCAATCGCAAGATATGATTTTTTATCATTTATATTTAGATATTTATGGAATTCACGGCCAAGCATATCGGTCGCGCCGCTGTCACGCCAAATCACGCAACTACAATCGCGCCGATCCGCCAGGTGAAACTTGCGGAATCGTTATCCTAATGCGCGCTGATCAGCACGCCTGCACGATCCCGATCAGACCGAACGGCCGGTCACCACGCCGCCATCCCGGCGTCAGCCCCCGATCGGGCCACTGTGATTTGACGCCCGTGACCGGCGCGCGGAGGGTGAAATATGCATATTTTTCACAAAGATGGCTCAAAAATAAAAGATCGCCCATATCAGATATCGCTATAAGCATGTATTACTTTAAACAATTCCGACAAATTCGCCCACCTTTTAAGTAATATTATATGGAGCGATTGACATGACTGGCGTGACATCAAATAATACGCCCGCAGGTAAAACCGTCGCAATCATCGGTGGCGGTGTAATCGGCGCATCCTGGGCAGCCCTGTTTCTGGTGAACGGGCTCAAGGTCATCATCAGCGATCCTGATCCGGATATTGCCGCAAAGGCAGGCGCCACAATCGACGCGGCGCTGCATTCGCTGGTGGCGCTTGGGTATGCCGCCCAGGAATACGGCACGCGGCTGTCCTTCGAACAGGACAACCGCCTGGCCGTTGCGGCGGCCGATTTCGTGCAGGAATGCGCGCCCGAACGCGTTGAATTCAAGCAGGCACTTTGGCAAGCGATCGAAGCGGCGGCACCAGCCCACGCGCTCTTGCTGTCGTCGAGCTCATCCATTCCGGCATCGGTGCAGGCCGCGAAAATGGCCGATCCGGGGCGCCTGGTGATCGGGCATCCGTTCAATCCGCCCCATCTCATGCCATTGCTCGAAGTGGTCCCCTCACCGCAGACCAGCGACACCGTCACGGCCCGTGCACGCGCCTTTTACCGGGACATTGGCAAAGTCGCGCTGGTGCTGCGCAAGGAAATTTCCGGCTTTGTCGCCAATCGCCTGCAGGCGGCGATATTTCAGGAGTCTGTCTATCTTGTCGCACAAGGCGTCGTGACGCTTGATGAACTCGATGACGTGGTGACCAGTTCGCTTGGCATTCGCTGGGCGACATCGGGGCCGTTTCTCAGCTTTCACCTTGGCGGTGGTCCGGGCGGGCTGACCCATTTCATCGACCATCTCGGCCCGCCGCTGGAACAATCCTGGGCGACGCTGGGCAAGGCCGCATTCGATGCGCCGACCAAAGCACTGCTGGCAGAGCAAGTCGCCAGATCCTACGGGACCGAGGCCTTTTCGGCGTTGGCGGAAACGCGCGATGCGAAAGAGATTGCCGTTATCAACGGGCTTGGCGGAGTCACCTCGCAGAGCTGACGGTTTGGCGCCCTTTCGACTTTGCCGCGCGCAGTGCTGCAAAATGGCCGCAATCCATCACAAGGGAAAAACACCATGGCTCAGGCTGCCGGCCGGCTCTTGCTGCTCAACATCGGTTCCCCGTCACGCCTGCTGTCAACCTCGCTGCAGGGCGATGACATCCAGGTGCTCGCCTCTGGCCTGGGGCTGGTGCCCGACGGCATCGCAATCGACGCCGCCAACCGGTACATTTTCTGGACCTCGATGGGAACATCGCACGAGGGCGAGGATTTTTTTGCAAACGATGGCTCGGTCGGGCGCATGGATCTCGATGGCAGCAATCCCGTCACGATCGTGCCGGTCGGGCAAACCTTCACGCCAAAGCAGATCCAGTACGTGCCGTCGCTGCGCATGCTCTACTGGTGCGATCGCGAGGGGTTGCGCGTCATGCGCGCGCGTCCCGACGGGTCAGACCTGACCGTGCTCGTCGAGACCGGCGCAAGCGATCAGGACCGACAGGATCGGCGGCGTCATTGCGTCGGCGTCGCCGTCGATACCGCGGCGGGACACCTGTACTGGACGCAAAAGGGCCGCCCCGATGGTGGCGAAGGCAGGATCCTGCGCGCGCCGCTCGACCTGCCGCCGGGCGTCCTGCCTGGCGCGCGGCAGGATATCGACGTGCTGTTCGACGCTCTGCCCGAACCGATCGATCTGGAATGGGTGGGCGAAACCGGACATCTTTACTGGACCGACCGCGGCACACCGCCCGAAGGCAACACGCTCAACCGGGCGCGTATCCAGCCCGGCATTCCGCCCGCCCGCGAAATTCTGTTCAGCGGCCTGCATGAAGGTATCGGGCTGGCGATCGATCGGCGGAACCGGCGCGCCTATGTCAGCGATCTGGGCGGGTATGTGCATGCCCTCGATCTCGATCGCCCGGCCGAGGCGACCGTCATCTTCTCCGGGCACGGGCCGCTGACTGGCATAGCCATTCTCGCGGCATGACGGTGTTGCCATGTCGGGGCGCCGCGATGAGGCAGATCAGGCGCATGATCGCCCCGGCGCTATGCCTGTCGGGGGCAGCGCCAGGCGTTCCGGCGATGGCCGATCCATTGCCGGCGCACGCGAGCGGTCCGGTGCCAACCGAACCGGACGCGGCGTCAGGCGTCACCCTCGAATTCGGCCCCGGAAACCTGTCATTCAGCGCGGGCGCCACTGTCAGGGAAGCGGGCACGGTTGTACCGGGCGGCACGGTTGCGATCGCTGCCGATACCACGCTGATTGTCGAATTGGGGTATCGGTGGCGAAACCTGGGCATTTCACTGACCGGTGGGGTTCCGCCGCTGGCGCGCGTCCAGGCGGCCGGAACGCTGGCACCACTCGGCACGCTGGGGCAAATCCGTTATGGTCCGGTGGTCGCGAGCGCGCATTACCATCTATCAGGTCTCGGCCGGTTCCGCCCCTATATTGGCGGTGGTCCGGCGCTGTTGCTGGTGTTCGCCAATCACGATGATGCGGTAACCCGGTTGAATGTGCACGATCATTTCGGCGTCGTCGGCCAGATCGGCGCGGAATATCGGATTTCGCGGCACTTCGCGCTGACCATCGACGCGAAAAAGGCTGCGCTCAGGACCAACGCCACGGCCAATCTGGGGCCGGTGCCGATCGGTGCGGCGGTCCGCCTCGATCCCCTGGTCGTGGCCGCCGGTGCGTCATATCATTTCTGACCGGCCACCATAACCTGGTGATATGATTGTTGGTCGGGCGGGGATGAGGGGCGGGCGGTATGAACAGCGCTTTGCGCGGCCTGCTATCAGGCGTAGACTTGCGCCGGTATCGCCTGGCAAACCGGCGATGTGTCCTGCGCCGTCCGCCAACGTCTGGGCGTAAACCCGGTCATCATCGCGAACGTGCGTGTAAAATGGCTCTGGTCGGAAAAACCGCACGCAAGCGCAATCTGCGCCAGCGGCATGCCGCGCTCCATGATCATGTCCTTGGCGATTTCGATCCGTCGCTGCATCAACCAGCGGTGCGGGGCCACGCCGGTGCTGCGGCTGAACGCGCGCGAAAAATGGCTTGCCGACAGCCCGCAGGCATCGGCGACGGTATCCAGCGACACACCGCCATCAAGGTTCCGGTCGAGGGCGTTCCTGGCCAGCCGCAACTGCCATGGCGCCAGCCCGCCACGATCGGGCGTCCGTGGCGGCTTCAGGCCGCCATAGCGCTGTGCAAGGTGCAGGTTGAGCGCGAGCGAGACCTGATCGATCGTCGCCGTGCTGGATGCCGATGACGGCTCGAGCGCCCGTTCAAGGCAAGACGCCAGATGCGCCAGCACGACATCTTCCCGAGCGGCCCCGACGGGCAGTGAAAGCGATGCGATCCGGGCCGCGCCATAGTGGTCGGCGACGCGATCAAACGCAGAGCGCGGAAGAAACAGGTCGACGCCCTGATCGTCTCCATAGGCTGCCGGATCCATGGCCAGACTCACCAGACCCCTGGTCGCCGCCGCGAACGGGATCACCGGCAGCGTGTCCAGCTCGATGCGCATTTCACCGGGTGTCTCGGCACCCGTATCGATGTTGAGCACCAGACCACGATTTGACCGGGCAAACGGCGGGGCACTGTCAACCGCGCGATCGACCGCGGCCAGAGGCGCATGAATGCGGAAGAAATCCCGGTATGATCGGGTCTGTGCATAGCCGCGGCTCATCTTTGCCCTCCTTGCATCAGGCACTGGCCGCGTGAATTTCCACCGCAACCATGGGCCCCCGTCGCAACCAACTCTAGGTCAACGCCAGGCGAAGCGTAAGTTAAGCGTTGTAAAACTCGTTTATCCGCACGAACTGACCCCGCGCGAGGCAATCCCCCGTTCCAACGCGACATTTTCGTGCCGCGATCCCGGGACCCGGTATTTCAGACCGTGCCTGGATCGTCCGGCCAACAGCGCCGATGGCGTGAGATCGGACGCCAGAATCGCGCCCAGTGGTCCAGGCATACCTTTGCCGGAGACCCCTGCCGCACCGGGCCCCGCCTGTTCCGGCATCTTCGTGACCGGTGGCACCCGCGCCGCGCCTGCCAATATCGCGACGCGAGATTGGCGCCAACACGCTTGCGGCAATAGGGTTCATGGCCAGGGCGCGTGGCCACAAGGTTTTCGTACGCTGTAAATCTTGTTAAGAACCTGACGCAGGCACCGCACAAATCGGTTGCCGACAACGCGGCTGATGCGATACGTTATCGATATCAATAGCTACCGAAAATCTGAGTCTCATCCACGACTTTCGATTGGCCGGGCATGGGGGAAGTTGCCCGCTGATTGGCGACGCTGAGGGGTGAAGTGTCCGACCAGAAAACCTCGAATGCACAGGATACACTGCGCTTTGGGCCGTTCGAGCTGTCATGCGGGGCCAAAACCCTGTTCAGGGATGGGCGCAGGGTTCGGATCGGAGGACGGGCACTCGACATCCTGATCGCGCTTGCCGGGCGATCTGGCGAAGTCCTCACCAAGAACGAGTTGTTGGCGGCGGCGTGGCCCTACACTTTCGTTGACGAGAGCAATCTGCGTGTCCACATCGCAGCGCTGCGCAAGCTGTTGAGCGATGGTCTGGGCGGTGCCGGCTTTCTGGTGAACGTTGCGGGGCGCGGCTATATTTTTACTGCCCCGGTCGTATCCGGCGGTTCGGCCCACGTCCCGGCTCCACAGCAGGCATTATCACGCGCGCCGCCCGAATCCGCCAACCCGCTGGTGGGACGGGCGCCGATCATGGCAACGGTCGTTGCAGAGCTGGACCGCCACCGGCTGATCACCATCGTTGGCCCTGGCGGTGTGGGGAAAAGCGCGTTGGCGCGGGCCGTGGGCGATGCCGTCGCAGACCGTCCACGGCGCCTGTGTTTCGTCGATCTCACCACGATCGGCAGCGCCGATCTGCTGCCTGCGGCGGTTGCCTCTGCGCTCGATGTCGCGGTCCTCTCGCGCGATCCGGTGCGCAATCTGGTCGCATTCCTGGCGGACCAGGATGTGCTCCTCGTGCTCGACAATTGCGAACACGTCATCGATGCGGTCGCTTCGCTGGTGACCGAACTGATCGAGCGCGCGACCGGCGTACAAGTCCTGGCGACCAGCCGTGAACCGTTGCGGATCAGCATGGAATCGGTCGTTCGCCTGCAGCCGCTGGAGACACCGGCCGCCGACGCGATCCTCGATGCCGCGACGGCACTTGACTATCCGGCCGTCAGGTTGTTCGTCGATCGGGCGGCAAAAAGCGCCGACAGTTTCCAGTTCGGCGACAATGAAGTGCCTGCAGTCACCGACATCTGCCGACGGCTGGACGGGCTGCCGCTGGCGATCGAACTCATTGCCGCCCGGGTCGATCTGTTCGGCATCAATGCCCTGGCCACCTCGCTTGGCGAACGGCAGATGCTGGGCGCGCGCGGAAGTCGCAGCGCGCAACCGCGCCAGCAATCGATCCGCGGCGCGCTCGACTGGAGCCATGATCTGCTTTCGCTCCCGGAACAGATGGTGTTTCGGCGCTTTTCGGTCTTTCGCGGCTGGTTTTCGCTGGAATCCGCTGTCGCAGTGATCGCCGACAATGCGCTGCCGACTGACGATGTGCTCGACGCGATCGCCTTGTTGACCGCCAAATCTATGGTCAACACCGACACCGGCGGCACCCGGGTGTTGTACCGGTTGCTGCACATCACGCGCATCTATGCCGCCGAGAAACTGGCCGAAAGCGGCGAATCCGCTTGCATGCACCGTCGTCATGCGGGCCATTTTCGCGATCTCCTGATTGGCGCCGAAGCGCAGTGGGAGACGATGAACCGCCAGCAATGGCTCGATGTGCATGGCTATGCGATCGATGACGTGCGCGCCGCGCTCGACTGGTCGTTCGGCGCCGATGGCGATGTGGAGATGGGCGCGCAACTGATTACCGGTTCGCTGCCGTTCACGTTTCAGCTTTCGCTCATCGACGAATTCAAGATCAGGGCCGAAACGGCGCTCGCTTTCTTCACGGGTGATCAATCGCCGGTTGCCCAGCTCCGGCTGGTCACCGCACTGGTGCAATTTTCACTCAACTCCTCGTCCGATCAGGCCGCGTTGCAGGCACTGTTCGACCGGGTTGATGCGCTGTGCCCGATCGTCGGCGAGAGCAAGTTCAAGATCGAACCGCTCCTCGCCCGCGCCGTCTACAACATCGAACGCGGTGACCATGGTGCCGCGCTGAACGACGTGGTTCGACTGGGCCACAGCATGCGCCAGTCGATCCATCCGCTTGGCCGCCTGGCGATCGACCGCACCGAAGCACAAGTGAATCATTTCACGGGCGATTTCCCCAGGTCGCGATCGATTGCAGAGCGGGTGATCCGTCATCCGGCCAAGACCATCCCGCTGATCTATATTCCCGCCACGATCGATCGCCAGGTTACCATGCGGATATTCATGGCGCGGTCGCTGTGGATCGAAGGATGGGTCGACCAGGCGATCGCGTTGAGTGCCGAGGCAATGACCATGGCCGGTCGGGACGGGCCTTTGTCGATGACGTTTACCCTGGCGATGGGGGCATGCCCGATCGCGTTCTGGTCGGGAGACGAGGATCTGGCCGGCCGCTACACCGACCAACTGCTGACTTATGGTCGCCGCTACACGCTCGGGCGGTGGGAACGGCTGGGCGACGGGTTCGCATCGGCGCTTGAACACCGCCGGGCGACACCGCAAACCGGCCATGCGCGCACTTTCACCATCGTCGAGCCGGTCAGCGAGATGCAGCGGATGCTGCTGGCAACGATCGATCCGCGCCACGTGACCGAACCACTTGCCGCGAAGGCCGATCAGGACTTGTGCGGGTGGTGCAACGCCGAAATCCTGCGTCTGCGCGGCGAACACTATGGGCAGGCGGGCGGGCATGACGCCGACGCAAAAGCCGAACGGTACTTCGAACGCGCAAGAGCCGTGGCGCGCCAGCAGGGTGCGCTTTCGTGGGAATTGCGCGCGGCGACGAGTCTGGCCGGTCTGTGGCGCCGCCAGGATCGCGTCGCTGCGGCAGGCGCAATGCTGCAGGCGACGCTCGACCGCTTTTCCGAAGGGTTCCAGACCGGCGAGCTGCGGCGTGCATCGGCCCTGCTCGACCAGTTGCAGACGCCCTGATCGCCGGCACGGGCATGATGCGGCATGCGTACGCCCCACCGCCGAGGCGCGCAAACGGCGTGTACCAGCGCATCACATTGTGATCGGATTCTCCAATTTACCGTGCGGCAATTCCCTTACCATCCTCGCCAACGCGCTTCGCCTGCAGACCGGGCGCAAGGCGCCTGTGCCAGGATCCCCCGATGAAACCCAAAGCGTCCCTCGAACAAGAGATCAGCGAGCGATTTGGCCTGTCCGCACCGACCCTGGTTTCAACGCTCGGCAAGTCCCCCCCGATCACCTTCAGCCGCCTGAAGAGCGATCGCCCCCAGCGCGAGCCGACCAAGGCGCCGCGCGCAGAGGATGCCTATACCATCCATGTCATGCTGCAGCCGGTCACCGAAATGCAGTTGTGGCTCAATGGCCGTGAGCACCATGTTCCGCCGATGCCCGCTGGCGGCGTGGTCATCGGCCATCTGGAAAACGGGCCGATCGCGCGTTACCGGTCTGCCTGCGATTTTCTGCGGCTGTACATCGCCAAAGCGACCATCGATGAATTGTCGGACAGCGCATTCGGCAGGACACCGGAAGGGCTGCGTCGACCCGACCATGGTGCCGGTGATCCGGTGCTCCATTCCCTGGCATCGGTCGGCGCCGAACTGGTCAGGCGTCAATCGCCAGTTGATCAGCTCTTGCTCGATCAACTGGCGCTCGCGATTCATGCCCATCTGACCCATGCCTATGCCGGGCCGCCTCGGGACCCGCGCCAGGCAAGCGTAGGCGGCCTTGCGCCGTGGCAGGAAAAGCGCGCCAAGGCGTTCTTTGAGGCGAACCTGGGCGAGGCGGTCTCGCTGGCGGAAGTCGCCGGGCTGTGTGGCATTTCACCCAGCCATTTTGCGCGCGCCTTTCGTGCGGCGACCGGTCGACCACCCCATCGCTGGCTGCTTGAACGCCGGATCGAGGCCGCAAAAGCGGCGCTCAGGCTATCCGACGGGCCGTTGGCAGAGATTTCGAAGGCCTGCGGCTTTTCGGACCCCAGCCACTTTTCCCGCGCTTTCTCGCAGGCGACGGGCGAAACACCGGCAGCCTGGCGTCGCAGCCATGGCCGCACGACCCATCTCCCGATCAGTCCCTCGCCGTAGCGCGACTTGCCGGACGGTCCAGCCCCGCGGCCGGTGGGCCGACCGGCAGCGGGGCTGGCCTTCAGCGATCGATGCCTTCCTGCGCGCGAACACCGGCGCGAAAGGCGTGTTTGACGTCCTGCACGCTGCTGACGGTGTCTGCCGCATCGATCAGCGCCTGATGCGCCGACCGTCCGGTGATGACCACGTGCTGCATTGGCGGACGGGCGAGGATTGCGGGCATGATCTCGTCGAGGTCCAGATAGCGATACGTCACGAGGTAGGTCAGTTCATCGAGCACCACCAGCGCGATCGCTGGATCGGCCAGCGCCGCCCTGGCCTTTGCCCAGCCCGCGCGTGCGGCCGCGATGTCGCGTTCGCGGTTCTGCGTTTCCCAGGTGAAGCCTTCGCCGCAGATGTTCCAACTGCACCCGTCCTGGCGCGCAAAGAACGCCCGCTCGCCGATATCGTCGCTGCCTTTGATGAACTGGAACACCGCCGCGCGCCGACCATAGCCGAGCATGCGCGCGACCATGCCGAACGCGCTCGACGATTTGCCCTTGCCGTTGCCGGTGATCACCAGCAGCAGCCCCTTGTCGATCGTTGCGGCCGCGATCTTGGCATCGACCACCGCCTTGTGCTTGCGGGTGCGGGTGCGATGACGCTCCGCCTCGTCCGCGGTGCCGCTGGCGGGCGGGTTTGCCGTTTCGCTCATCCGCGTGCCCGGTTACGCTGTGCCGCACGCGTTGCCACGACGAGGCCATGCATGGCGGCGGCCACCCCGGTCCAGATCAGCGTCGCCATCAGGGTGAACGGAAAATAGCGGGCCAGACGGGGCAGGAAACCCGCCAATGTCGGGTCGGGAAACCGTCCGCCGAGGAAATAGAAGCCCCCGCTCGACAGGACTTCGGCCCCCAGCGTGGCGCCACAGACCAGCGCGAACAGCGCCGGGATCGACGATGGCGCAGGGGCCAGTCGCGCATGGGCAAACCGTCCCGCCAGCCACATCGTCCCATAGGCGGGGATCAGCATCGCATAGGCCGGTGTAAAGCAGAAATTCGACGTGCCGAAGTGGTTGATCATGACGAGATCGATGCCAAACCCCAGCAGGAACAGCGCCGGGAACGCCAGCCGCGAACGCACGTAATAGCCCGCCACGAAAAAGCTCGCCCAACTGGTATCGGGCACATGCACGGCCTGGCTCAGCGAATGGCTGCGGGTAACCACCATCACGGTCGCCAGCGCGGCAAGAACGGCACCATCAATTCGGTCTTGTCTGGTCATCGAACGATCCTTCAAGGTTGGTTAGAGTCTGTTTCGAAACAGAACGATGCAACCATGTTGGCGCCCGGAAATGCGAAGGGCACAGGTGTAACTGGTGGCAACCGCCACGCCGCACAATTTACCTGATACCGACCATCGCTGCTCTCCTTTGCGTCACCGACATGCTTGATGTCGTCCGCCAAGGGGCACCTGTTGCACATCACCCCCAAGGGGCGCCGTGGCACAGGCAGACCTCGTTCATCCGGTACATCCCGCCCGGACGAAGGAACGACCGCAAAAGGCCGGTTTCCTGACTTCCCGGATCATCACGCTGATCGCCGCCTTCTCGGGGAAAAATCCCCAATGGCATAATGGCGAGGCGCATCCCCGGTCACAGTTGCGGGAGCAGTGTTGGTCGGGCGCGCCGCGCGAATCGATGCCGATTCATCGCGACGGCCAGCAAACTTCCCGATTAAGCCCTTGCGGGCACCCTTTGCGCCACCAGCAATAGGCAACCATCGGATGCCGCGCAAGACATGCGATCACGCGGCCTGGCCGACCAGTTCGGATGGCTTGATGTCGGCAATCGGCCCCAGGATTGACGGATCGAAGTCGGCGAGAGGACGGCCATCGTGCAGGCGTTGCGGCAAATCGGGATTGGCCAGCGCCCCGCGTGCGATGGTGATGATGTCGGCGCCATCATCAAGTGCCGCAACGGCCTGTGCGATCGAATGCAGACCGCCATTGGCCAGGATCGCCGTACCGGGGGCATGGCGCCTGGCAAGGCGCATCAAAGATGGGCCACCCGCTGCAAAGGCCGGCTGCCACGCTTCGAATTCGGTTACATGGATAAAGTCCGCACCGCCCTGCGCCAGGCTGCCGAATACCACTTCCGCATCGCGCTCGGCATCCGCCCACTTGTGGTAGTAGTCGTTCACTTTGCCTTGCGAAATACGCACGCCAACCGGCACCCCGGCGCCGACGCGCGCGCGCACCGCTTTAAGCGTTTCAAGGATCATGCGCATGCGGTTCGTCGTGGAGCCGCCCCACCGATCCGACCGCCTGTTGGTATAATCGGTCAGAAACTGGTCGAGGAGATAGCCATTGGCGCCATGGATTTCGATGGCATCAAACCCGGCCACCTCGATCGCACGTCCGGCCGATGCGGCAATGCCTTCGATGGCATCGGCGATCTGCGTTTCGGTCATCGCGGCGGGCAAGGCATAACGGTCCTTGCCGTGATAGAACGCCATCTGTTCGCCCTTTGGCTGAACGGCAGACGGGCCCACCGCACCATCGCGAAAGCGATTGCCCTGGCTGATCGCACCGGCGTGCATCATTTGGGCAATGGCCAGGGCACCATGGGCCCTGATCCCGTTGACCGCCGGTTGCCAGGCACTGGCTTGCACCGCATCGGTCACCCCCGACTGATGAACATAGCCCTGGGCATAGGCCTGATCGGTGTAAATACCTTCGGTAATCACCGCGCCGAAACCGCCGCGCGAAAAACGTTCGTAATAGCGGGCCATGGTTTGTGTAGCACGGCCGTCTTCGGTTGCTGAAATGCGAGTCATCGGCGCAACGGCGATGCGGTTTTTTACGGTACAGCCGTTTATAACGATCGGCGAAAAAAGCGCGGATGTGTCGATATTCATTGTCCTGACCTCCAACAAGCGTGAAATTCAGCCAATCGCCTGACAGTTGCGCGATTGCTGACTTGCTGATCCGGATCTAGCGGTCAGGGTGGCGATGCAGAAGACAGGCTCGCCGATAAGCAATATATCGAATTTCGTTATAATATGAGCGCCGAGCGGGGCTATGCCTCGGGCGCAGGCGGTGCTCTGGTCTGCAACTTGTCGCGCAAGGCATCAATAAACGCTCTCACCCGCGCGGGCATGTGCGTACGCGCCAGGAACACCGCCCATATCCCGACTTCGACCGGTTCGACGTCGGCCAGCACGATCCGCGTCAGTTCCCCGCTTTCGAATTGATCGTGCACGTCCCAATACGTCAACATGGCGATGCCGACGCCCGCCATGCAGGCCGCGCGAACCGCATCGACGGTGTTGGCCGCCAGTGGCCCGGCAATCCGGACGCGGTGCGCCTCTCCGTCGCGCAGGAAGGACCAGGTGTCCAGGGCGTGAAGTCTGATGCACGGATGACCGGCCAGATCTTGGGAGGTGGCAGGCACGCCAGAGCGTGCGATGTAGGCGGGCGACGCGCATAGTGTAAACGGATTGTCGGCCACCCGCGTGGCGATCATGTCCGACGGCTTCATCACCGCCACGCGGACCGCCACATCGATACCTGCCGTCGCAATGTCCAGAAAACCGTCGCTCAGCGTCAGATCGACGCGCAGCGCCGGATTGCCGGCGATCAGTTCGGCCACGACCGGGACCACCACCGAATGGCCGATAACGTTGGGCGCCGTGATCTTCAACACGCCCGCAAGGCCCGACGCACCCGACGCGACCGAGTCCAACGCGCAGTCGCGCGCCTCGATCAAAGCGGCGGCATGCGGCAGAAAGGCCTCTCCCTCGGGCGTAAGCGACAGCGAGCGCGTCGTGCGGTGGAACAGGCGCGCGCCCAGTTCCGCTTCGAGGCCCGCCAGCCTGCGACTGACCAGCATCGGTGTCGTGTGCAAATGCCGGGCAGCGGCCGACAGGCTGCCAGCCGATACAATGGCGCGAAACAGGTCAACGTCGGCGATGTCCATATTATAACGGTAAGTGATATATTTTTTGTCGACAAGCTCGTCTTCCGGCAGACGCCGGCAACGACCGGATCGGCGTCTATCGCATCTTCGACACTGTCATGGGGACGGCACGACGAGCAGCCCTTCACCGGCCCAACGCGCCAGAAAACCGCCAGCGGCGGCGATCCCTGCGTCAAACCCATGCTGGTCCACCAGGTGTTGACACAATTCGGAAAATCCCAGGCCCGCAGCCATTTGCGCAAACACATCGACTTCCTGGTCGTCCAGATAGCGATAGTGGCATGTGAACGCCCGGCGCCATAGCACCAGCGATCTGGGCCGGGTGGCGGTGATCGCGGCAGGCGGGGTTTCGCCCGCTGCCAGTGCCGACCAGATTTCTGCCGCATTGCTGATCAGCGTCATGACCTTGGCCGAAGGCACCACTTGCAGCACGGCGGATTCCCAATCGATCGCACCAGCACCGGCAAGGTCGAGCGCCTCGGCATCTGGCGCCACAAAACATTCCGACAAGTGCCATTCGAGCGAGGCCAATTCCCGCACTTCGGGATCATTGGGATAGAATTCGCCCAGAAAGGCCGGGAACCCTTCGGGATAGGCATCCAGCGTCCAACTGACTGGCGGGTGCGCGTCGATATAATGCGCGGCGGCGGCGGCGAATTCCTGGTCCCCCAGCCACAGCCCAGTGTGGGACAGAACTTCGGACAGGCACGCCATCAGCGCGCCACGGTAATTGTTCTGATAGACTGGCAGGCCGCGCGAATCCGCCAGGCCAAGGCGCGCGGCAACGACGGTGTCGTCCTCGCGCAGCCAGGCGCAAAAATCCTTCTGCAGGGTGGAAAGGCTCATGCCATGATCCTTGCGTCGGCCAGGCTGCGCGCCAGTGCCAGTTCATCCAGCAATTCGCCAAGCGGCGGGATATTGTCGTCGCGCTCGATCATCACCCAGGGCTTTGCCCCGGCGGCCGCCAGCCGGTCCATCGTCGCCACATAGAGCGCCCAGACGCCATCGGGCACGGGTTGATCATGGGTATCGACCAGCAGTCCGCGCCCGTCGATCGTGCGCTGTGTGTGACCGGCCAGATGGATCTGGCGCACACGATGCAGCGGCAGGCCTTCGAGATAGGCTTGCGCGTCCCAACCGTGGTTGGTTGCGCTGACAAAGATGTTGTTCACGTCGAGCAGCAGGTCGCAACCGGTGCGGCGGGTGATCGCGTCCAGAAATTCCCACTCGGTCATGTCGCTCGCGGCAAACCCGACATAGCTCGACGGATTTTCGACCAGCATGGTGCGGCCAAGCACGTCCTGCGCATGGCTGATGTTGGCGCACACCACGTCCAGCGCTTCCTGCGTGTATGGCAGGGGCAACAGGTCGTGGCTCTGCATGCCGTCATGCCCCAATCCCGCGCGCGTCCACGACAGATGATCGGAAACGAACGCGGGTTCGATTTCGTCGACCAGCGATTTCAGGCGCCCGAGGTAATCGCGATCGAGCCCGTCGGCCGATCCCAGCGACATCGATACGCCATGCAGCGCCACTGGATGCAGCGCCCGGACCCGGCGCAAGGTATCGCGCGGACGTCCGCCCGGAACCATGAAGTTTTCCGAGATCACCTCGACGAAATCGAGCGGCGCGCCGCCTGCCAACACCTCGGCATAGTGCGGTTTGCGCAGGCCAAGGCCAAAGCGCGCCTCTGCGCAGGGGGCCGGAAATTGACGGTGTGCCATGATCGTGGGCTATCCCGATAGTTTGGAAAGAGCGGACCGCCCCCATGCGGGCATGAGGGGAAACGGGGGCGGTCCGCCAGGTGTCCCGGCCGTGAGACAGACTAGGGGGCGTCTGGCCGGGAAAGCGGGACGATCAGGCCGGAGGGGTCAGGCTGCCGCCATCCGCCTTGCAGGCGCCCTTGGATTCCGCTTTGAAACCCTGGCCCTTGCAGCTGTTCTGGCCCTTGCAGTCATGGTTGCCGCTCTTGCAGTCGGACTGGCCCTTGCACGCGTTGACGCCATAGCAGGGGGCGACTTTGGCTTCGTGGCTCTTGGCATAGGCCGGGGCGCTGGCGCCGACGGCGGCCATCGCAACGAGGGCAGCAGCAGCGGCAAAGCCAAAACGCGCGCCCATCTGGGTGGTGGTGGTGGTCATGGAAATCTCCTGGATAATGTGCCCAAGCGGCATTTACCCATTCGATTTGAGACCCGTACCGGTTACACACCGGCGCAGAAATTTTCCTACCACCGCAACAGACGGGGGCCGACAAGGGCGCCAAGACCCGCCGCCACAACGATGCCCAGCGTGTACCAGGCAAGCACGAAGATGGCTGAAACTTCGGGACAGTGCAGGCAATAAAGCGTCGCGCTCCATGCGCCGGCGCAAAAACCTGCCATCGCGCCTGCCGCACGCAACCGCGTCGGCGCCAGCCACCGAAAGGACCACAGCAGCCCGCCAAAGATCGGCACCGCCAGCAGGACCACCAGGGCCGAGCAAACCCGCGCGCTGTGCCCCAGCCACATCGACAGCCATTGCGCACGCGGGGCCATGATCATCTGGCCAAGGCCGATCGTCGCCAGCCCCAGCACCGGCAACGCCAGCATCCACACCCGCCCCATGCGCCCCGGATCGGGCCGTGCCAGCCGTGCCGTCACGGCCAGCGCGCCCACCCCGAGCGAGGCGGTGTATATCCCCTTTATCCAGAATGCCGGACCATGCATGGCGATCATCAGATCGGGCCGGACGCCAAGGCCCATCCCCACCAGCGCCAGCGTTCCGCCGCCGCCCAGCATGAGGCCCGCGACCAGCCGCCTGCCCAACCAGTTGGGCGCAACGGGCGGCACATCCTGCGCCAGCGCGATGATCAGCTCTTCGGCCTTCACTGGATGCTGTCCTTCACGCGCCGGGCCAGTGCCTTCAGCCCGCGATGGACCGACACTTTGACATCGGCTTCGCCGATCCCCGCGCGTGCGGCGGCTTCGGCGGTAGTCAGGCCTTCGATCCGGGTGGCGCGAATGGCCTGTGCCTGCTTGGCCGGGATCATCGCCAGCAACCGGCCCATGTCGGCGCGCGCGCTCAAGGCCTCGACATAGCCTTCGACCGCGAGAATGTCCTGAACATCCTCGATCGAACAGTGGCTGCGATGCTGGCGAAAATGATCGATCATCTTGTAGCGCGCGATGGCAAACAGCCACGCGGTGAACGGGCGCGCGGGATCCCAGGTGGCGCGACGGGAATGGACGGCAATCAGCACTTCCTGCACGAGATCCTCGATTTCATCGTCGCGGCCAGCCATGCGCCGGCGAAAAAAACGCCTCAGCACAGGAAGCAAGTCGCGCAGCAAACGGGCATGCGCATGCGCATCGCCGGCAAGCCCGGCAATCATCCATGCCCTCAATTGAACTTCGCTCGCCCGCATGCGCCCTCTGATCGTGTTTCGTGCGAGGGGCGCCAAAAGTTACAGCGGCCGGACGATTTTTTGAAAAGGCCGCCGCGACGTGTAACCAACCGCGCCGCCTGGCCGAACTTGGAGAGCACACACCGCTGCCAAAGGACACGCCATGCGCCGCCCACTCTCCATTCTGGCCGTTTCGCTCAGCCTGCTCGCCTCACCCGCACTTGCCGCGCAGGAGACCCCGTTCACCCCCGCCGCGTTCCACACCGCGCAGGCCAACCATGAAGCCATACTGGTCGATGTCTTTGCATCGTGGTGCCCGATCTGCCGCTCTCAGCAAGGCACCCTGAAGAAGCTGACCGCCGACCGGGCCTATGACCACCTGCATATTTTCCGCATCGATTACGACACCCAGAAGGCCGATTGGCAGGCGCTCCATGTCATCAAGCAGGGCACGCTGATCGCATTCAAGGGCGGCACCGAAGTCGACCGGGTCAACTTCAACACCGACGAAGGCGTGATCCATCATGCGCTCGCCGCAGCCGTGCGCTGATCGGCCATGGTGCTCAATCCCCTACTGGCCTTTGTGGCCGGAGCGTTGACGATCCTGTCGCCTTGCGTGCTTCCGCTGGTTCCGATCGTGATGGGCAGCGCGGCGCAGCGAGGGCGTTTCGGTCCGCTGGTGCTGGCTGCCGGACTGGTGTCGGGCTTTACCGCTGTCGGCATGTTTGCGGCGACGGTGGGGGCAAGCCTGGGCATCGACAATCGCAGCTTTGCGCTGCTTGGCGCCGTTCTGCTGATCTGCGCCGGGGCGGTCCTGGCAATTGCCCGCCTGCAGGCGGTGCTGGCGCACCTGGCCGCCCCGCTCGTGGCCTGGGCCGGACAACGCCAGGGCGCCTTGCAGACCAGAGGGGTTGCCGGGCAATTCGGCACCGGCCTGCTGCTGGGCCTGGTCTGGAGCCCATGCGTCGGACCGACCCTGGGGGCGGCTGTGGTGCTCGCGACCGAGGGACGCAGCCTGGTTTCGGCGGCCGGGGTGATGTTCGCGTTTGCGCTGGGCGTGGCCAGCGTGCTGACGATCCTGGCCTATGGCGCGCGGGCGGCGCTGGCCAGGTGGCGCACCGACCTGCTGCGCGCAGGGCGGACCGCCAAGGCTGCGCTCGGCATGGTCATGATCGCGATCGGCGTGCTGGTGATCACTGGCGGAGATCACTGGCTTGAGACGAAAATCGAGGATGTCAGCTCGGATTCGCTAACCGCACTCACCACACGCTATTGATCGGGAACACGCCGTGTTCTGACTTACAGGGGTACGCAATGCGTGCAGCGAACCGACGCGCCGTGCTGTTTGGCCTGTGCGCGACCGCCGTGACGGCCGGTACTCTGGGAACCAGCCAGGCGATGGATTACAGCGATCCAGACACGATGTACGCGGCGCTGCGCAACAGGCAGCGGCAGACGATCACCATCGGCGGCGGATCGATCGCGGTGGTCTTTGCCGATCGTTTTACAGAGTCCGCCCGATTGGCGATCTTGCGCTGGGTTCGCCGCGCGGCATTGGCTGTCACCGCCTATTATGGCCGCTTTCCGGTGCGCAATTACGCGATCCTGATCGTGGCGGAACCGGGCAGCCGCGTCGGGCACGCCACGACATTCGGCTATGACGGCGCGGCAACGCGCATCGGCGTGGGTCTGGATGCCGGCAGCGACGCATTCGACCGCGATTGGGTCTTGGTGCACGAGATGGTGCATACGGCGATGCCCGACCTGCCGCGTCGCGCGCTGTGGCTGCAGGAAGGCAATGCCACCTATGTCGAGCCGATTGCGCGGGCGCTGGCCGGGCAATTGCCGGCAGCCGACGTCTGGCGCGAGGCAATTGACGGCTTGCCAAGGGGCCTGCCGCAGGCGACCGACGCCGGCATGGATGGCACGAATGCCTGGGGTCGGCTCTATTGGGGTGGCGCCATTTTCTGGCTCCAGGCGGAAATCGCGATCTACCGCGACAGCGCTGGCACGCGCTCGCTGCGTGACGCACTGCGGCACATCAACCGGGCAAGTGGCGGGAACGTGGCGAACTGGGATCCCGAATTGCTGATGGCAACCGGCGATGCCGCGCTGGGATCAGACACGCTTGGCAGGCTCTATCACCGCTTTGCGACATCGCGGATGACGGTCGATCTGGCATCGGTGTTTGCCGACCTGGGCATTGCCGACGATGGCGAGGGGCACATCATGTTTGATGATCGCGCCGCGCTGGCCGGATTGCGGCGGTCGATCACTTTGTGATCGGCCGATTGCCGGTTCGGCCGCCGTTTGGCTGTGATCCGCCCTCGGGCTGATCAATGCGCGGCAGCACGCTGGCCTCGATCGCCGGATAGAAATGGCTGACACTGCGTTGCAGTTCGTATCGCGCGGCGGCCATGCGGGCAAAACGCGGCGGGATGGGCATGTCACCCGCCTCGGTCATGTCCAGGCCCCGCCCGGCCGCATCGCGCAACGCAGCATCGAGCCAGGCCAGCCAGTCGCGCGTCTGGGCAATCGCGCTGCCGTCGCGATCGACCGGGCCATGGCCCGGCACCAGCAGCGTGCGCGGGATCGCCGCCAGCCGGTCGAGCGCCCCGCGCCAGGCCGCCAGGTCGGCATCGGGCGTGGCCGGGGCGCGATCGTGAAACACCAGATCGCCCGCCAGCACGATACCGCTGGCATGGTCGCGCACCACCAGATCACAGCCGCTGTGCCCGTTCATCGCCAGCAGCGTCAGCGCGCGCCCACCGACCGACAGCTCGCCGGGCGCCAGCCGCCGCGCCGGGATGACCAGTTGGGTCTCGCGCATCCAGTCGGCCAGAATGCGGAACATTGCGTCGGACATGCCGGGGCCATCGCGTTCGATCTCGGCAATCGTGCCGGGCAGCGCGGCCACGATCGCCGGATCGAACGCCGAGGCGCCGAGCGCATGATCGGGGTGCAAGTGGCTGATCAGCACCAGCACCGGCGGCTTGCCGGTCAGGCCTTGCGCCAGCGCAGACAGCGCCTGGGCATAGGCTTGCGACGGGCCGCAATCGAACAGGATCGGCCCGTCGGCGGTCGCCAGGATCACGCTGTTGGCGATCGCCCCGCCGTTTTCAAAGGCAATCGGCGCGTCGCTGCCGCGCACCAGCCACACGCCCTCGGCCAGGGGTTCGGCCTGAGGCCGATAGTGCCCGGCAAAGCGTTCGGCGTGCACCGGCACCGCCAGCGCAGAGGCCCCCAGCATGGCAAGCGCGCCGCGCCGGGTCAGCCGGTTCATGGCAGGCGCCCGGTAAATTCGCGCCCGTTGCTGTCGCGCATGGCAATCGTGATCGGCCGCGTTTCGCCTGCGGGCAACAGCAGGGTAAACGCCGGATCTTCCGACATCGACCCCGATACCGTCATCTGCGCCATCGTCTCGCCGCCGGCCGTCACCCGCACGGTTTCCAGATTGTAGGCGGGGATCGTGTCGACCAGCCCGGTATCCATCGGGTGGCGAACCGAAAAGCGCAGCCGGGTGACTGCCGCTCCGCCGCCGTCGGTGCCGTGCCAGACCGCGCCGCGCACTTCGCCCAGATGCACCGCCCAGTCGCCATGGGCCCGGCTGGCCGGAGGGGCCGAACAGCCGCCGCCTGCGGCATCGACCCACAGCCCGGCCACATGCCAGGTGCCATCGGCAGTCTGCGCCGCCACCCGCACCGGGGTGCGCTGATCGAGCTTGATACGCAAGCCAAGCCAGGGCGCGGCCTTGCCGGGCACGAAATCAACCGGGACCGGGATCGGATCGAGATCGACCAGCACGACGATCCGCCGCACATCGGGCAAGGCACGCGCATCGAGCGTCACCGGAAAGACATGCTGGTTTTCCGCCAGCATCGG
This sequence comes from Novosphingobium sp. FSW06-99, assembly GCF_001519065.1. Taxonomy (GTDB): domain Bacteria; phylum Pseudomonadota; class Alphaproteobacteria; order Sphingomonadales; family Sphingomonadaceae; genus Novosphingobium. The sequence continues at coordinate 428,955 of NZ_KQ954252.1, read as the reverse complement.
CACGGCAATATGCACGCGCGGATCGAACACCACCCGATCGTGGCCGAACAGCCGTTCTGCCTGCATGTCCCACATTGGCGATTGCAGGGGGTCGGGCGCAGGGGCAGCATGGGCCGCGCCCGTCATCAGCGCGATCAGCGCGGTGCCTGCCATCAATCCTCTCATACCAACAGCCAATATATCGCGACCGCCGGGCGTGCGACATTGGCCAAAGGGAGGACATATGACCGCGTTGCGCACCCATCGGCTGACCCGGCGGACGATGCTGCTCCATGCCGGGCTGTCTCTCGCCGGTGCGACGACCGCCTGCGCCGACGAAGCGCTGTTCGATGCCGAGGGCTATCGCTGTGCGCGCTATCGCAGCGTGGTCGACCGCTTGCCCGACCCGGCGCGCCGCATCGCGCTGGCCGAGGCGCTGATGCTCGGGTCGCAGGGGCTGTTTATCGATGTCCTGCCCGCCGAGGGCGCCTTGCGCGATGCGCACAGCGGGCAATGGCGGCTGGCCGAGGCGCACCAGTCGATCCCCGGCGCGCTGTGGTTTCCCGAAACCGGGCGCGCGCCGGTCGATCCGGCGTTGTGGCAGCCCTTGCTGCGCCATACCGCGCGTTGGCGCCAGGATCATCCCGCGTGGCCGATCGCGGTGTTCTGCCGCGCCGATTGCTGGATGAGCTGGAACGCCGCGCGCCGTCTGGCGCGCGCCGGATTGCCCGGCGTTTTCTGGCTGGCCGAAGGGATCGACGGGTGGCACGATGCCGGACGCGCGCTGGCCGAACTGGTTCCTGAAGCCGCCTAGGGTGTGTGGGGATTTGGCTCAGGGTGGAACGAGAATGGCTGATTTTGAGAACCGGCGCGCAGCGTACTTCAGTACGTGAGCACCGGAAGCGCAAAAAGCGGCCGTTCGCAGCCCGCCCTGAGCCAAATCCCCACACACCCTAGTTCCAAGGTACAATTGGCGCCACCCTCGCGCGCGCGCAGACAGGCCGCAAGGGGTCCCGGTCGCAAAGTGGCCGGAACTCGCATGGTTCATGGTATGGTGTGACGGGAGAGTGCAATGCTGCAGGAAGCCATCAGCAAATTTGCTGGCAAATCGGTGATCAAGGAACGATTTGAGCATTTCATCGGCGGGCGCTGGGTTGCCCCGGTGCGCGGCCAGTATTTTGACAACATCTCGCCGGTCACCGGCAAGCCGGTGTGCCAGATCGCGCGCGGCACCGCCGAAGATATCGAAGCCGCGCTCGATGCCGCGCATGCCGCGCGGGTGCGCTGGGGCAGCACCGCCCCCGGCGAGCGTTCGAACATCCTGCTGCGCATCGCCGACCGGCTTGAAGCCAATCTCGATCTGCTGGCGCTGGTCGAAACGATCGACAATGGCAAGCCGATCCGCGAGACGATGGCCGCCGACATCCCGCTGGCGATCGACCATTTCCGCTATTTCGCGGGCTGCATCCGCGCACAGGAAGGCTCGATTTCGGAAATCGATGCCGACACCATCGGCTATCACTTTCACGAACCGCTGGGCGTCGTGGGCCAGATCATCCCGTGGAACTTTCCGATCCTGATGGCGGCGTGGAAAGTCGCGCCCGCGCTGGCGGCCGGCAACTGCATCGTGCTCAAGCCGGCCGAACAGACGCCGATGTCGATCCTTGTGCTGGCCGAACTGATCGCCGACATCCTGCCCGAAGGCGTGCTCAACATCGTCAACGGCTTTGGCCTCGAAGCGGGCAAGCCGCTGGCCACCAGCAAGCGCATTGCCAAGATCGCGTTCACCGGCGAAACCTCGACCGGGCGGCTGATCATGCAATATGCCAGCGAAAACCTGATCCCGGTCACGCTGGAGCTCGGCGGCAAGAGCCCCAACATCTTCTTTGCCGACGTGGCCGCGCACGATGACGATTTCTTCGACAAGGCGCTCGAAGGGTTTGCAATGTTCGCGCTCAACCAGGGCGAAGTGTGCACCTGCCCCAGCCGCGCGCTGGTGCACGAATCGATCTATGACCGGTTCATGGAACGCGCCATCGCGCGGGTCGAGGCGATCAAGATGGGCAACCCGCTCGACCCTTCGACGATGATCGGCGCGCAGGCTTCGAACGAACAGCTCGAAAAGATCCTGTCCTATATCGATATCGGGCGCGGCGAAGGCGCCGAAGTGCTGACCGGCGGTGGCCGCGCGGTGCATGGCGGCGAATTGGCCGATGGCTATTATGTGACCCCGACCGTGCTAAAGGGCCACAACAAGATGCGCATTTTCCAGGAAGAAATCTTCGGTCCGGTGCTGTCGGTGACGACATTCCGCAACGAGGAAGAAGCCCTGGCGATCGCCAACGACAGCGCGTTCGGCCTGGGCGCCGGGGTGTGGAGCCGCGATGCCAACACCTGCTATCGCTTTGGCCGCGCGATCGAGGCCGGGCGCGTGTGGACCAATTGCTATCACGCCTATCCCGCGCATGCCGCGTTCGGCGGGTACAAGCAGTCGGGCATCGGCCGCGAAACGCACAAGATGATGCTCGATCACTATCAGCAGACCAAGAACCTGCTGGTCAGCTACAGCCCAAAAAAGCTTGGATTTTTCTGATACTGCACAGTGCGGGACGGGCCACCTGGCCGGTTCCGCACTGGACGACCGGGGAGAGAACGATGTCTGATGCACAAGACGCGGTGGTGGTGACGGTGCTGTACAACCAGCCCGCAGATCCTGCCGCGTTCGAGGCTTATTACGCGGCAACGCACCTGCCGCTGGTCGACCGGATTGGCGGCATCGACCGGACCGTGCTGATCAAGGGCCTGCCCGACCCGGATGGGGCCAAGCCCGCCTATTACCGGATGGCGCACCTGTTCTTTGCCAATGCCCAGGCCATGGCGGCCTCGCTCGGGTCGCCCGAAGGTCAGGCCGCCGTGGGCGATATCGCCAATTTTGCCGATGGCGGCGTGACGGTGCTGACCGGTGTCGTCGGCTGACGCGCCGCCCCGGGCTGACGCGCCGCCCCGGGTTGTCGCCACACCGGCGGCCGAAGCGCTGATCGGCGCGCTGGTTGATCGCCATGGTCCGATCATGTTGCACCAGTCGAGCGGGTGCTGCGACGGATCGGCACCGATGTGTTTCCTGCGCGGCGAATTTCGCATCGGTGCGGGCGATCTGCTGCTGGGCGTGGTCGCAGGCGATACGCCGGTGTGGATCGGCGCCACCCAATTCGAATATTGGCGGTACAGCCAGATGGTGCTCGATGCGGCACCGGGGCGCGCCGCCGGGATGAGCCTGGAGGCAAGCGAGGCCATGCGCTTCATCGGGCAAGTCCGGGTGTTTGACGATGCCGAGGTCGCGGCACTGGCCCTGATCGGCGATCCGCCGCATGGGTCGGATTGATGATACGACCAAAGTCGCGCTATCCGTACGGTCGCTGCACCATCAGTGTCGCGTGCCCCGTGATTGCGCGGGGGCCGGACGAGGGCTAAGACCCCGCACGCAGCAGGCGGCGAAGAAACCGCGCTTTGGGGAGATGGATGGGTGGCAAACGCCTGTGTGGACGATGATCTGATCGTCATAACGTCGCATTGTGGCGATGCGCAGTCGGTCGCCCGCGACCTAGCGCGCGGGCTGGACGGTCGCCGGATTGCAGGCGCCATCGTGTTCTGTTCGCATCGCTTCGTTCGCCAACCCCTGGCCAGCGCGATTGCCCGCGCGGTCGGCAATGTGCCGCTGGTCGGATGCACTAGCGCGGGCGAACTGAGCGAACGCGGGTATGACGAAGATTGCGTCGTGTTCATCGGCTTTCCGGCGGAAAGCTTTCGCATGGCGGTCCATTGTTTTGACGATCTCGATCATTTCGATCCGGCCAGTGGCGGCCAGGCCATTCGCACGATGGCGGGCGTGCTCGATCGCGACGCACTGGCGATCGACGGTTTTGCCAATCATGCCGCGCTGTTTCTGGTCGACGGCCTGTCGCATCGCGAGGAATTGCTGGCGATGACCGTGCAGGAAGCGCTGGGCACCACGTTGCTGGTGGGCGGATCATCGGGCGATGGCATGCTGTTTCATGAAACCGGCATTCTGGTCGGCGACCGGTTCCTGACCGATGCGGCGGTGGTCGTGCTGCTCGCCAGCCGCCGTCCGTTGCGCGTGTTCAGCGCCCAGCATTACACACCCGGCGCGGAAAAGATGGTGGTGACGTCGGCCGATCCCAACGCCCGCGTGGTCTACCAGATCAACGCGCGCCCGGCGGCCGAGGAATATCGCCGTGTCGCAGGCGGCAGCCCGGACTTGCTGGATGCGGCATTCTTTGCCGCGCACCCGCCCATGGTGCGCGCGGGCGGCGCCTATCACGTGCGCGCGATCCAGTCGGTCAATGCCGACAACAGCTTGACATTCTATTGCGCGATCGACAGCGGCGTGGTGCTGACCGTGGGGCAACCGCTCGACCGGTTGAACCAGCTTGAAACGCTGTTTGATCAGATCGACAGCGATCTGGGCGGTATCGATCATATCATCGCGTTTGACTGCGTGCTCAACCGCATCGACGCCGAAAGCCGCCAGTTGTCGGGCGCCGTTTCGCAGCTTTACAGCCGGCGCGGGGTGGTGGGTTTCAACACGTATGGCGAACAGTTCCGCGCCGCGCATATCAACCAGACCCTGAGCGGGCTTGCCATCGGGCGATGACCACGCCGACCGCCCTGCTGTCCGAACCGGATGAGGTGACTGCGCTGCGCGCGCGGGTCCAACAGCTTGAGGTGATCAATGCCGCGCTGATCGATCGGGTCGAACGCGCCAGTTCGTTCGAAGGCAGCGCCTTTTCGATGTTCGAGACCGCGATCACGCTCGAAGCGCTGGTGCGCGACCGCACCTCCGCGCTCGAGGCCGCGCTCGAACAGTTGTCGCGCGCCAATGCCGACATTGCCAAGGCGCACCGCACCGCCGATGCGATGCGCGCCTTGTTGCGCGACGCCATCGAATCACTGTCGGACGGCTTTGCGCTCTATGATGCCGAAGATCGCATGGTCATCGCCAACACGGCGTTTTCGCGGCTCTGGCCGGAAACCGCCCACCTTGGCGCAGATGCGCGGTTTGCCGATCTGGCACAGGCGGTCGCGCAGAACCGTCGCACGATCGGATCGATGGTGTCGCCCGATCGCTGGGTGGCCGAACGCATGGCGCGCCACACGATGGCGCGGGGCATCCATATCCAGGCGCTGGCCGATGGCCGCTGGTTGCAGATCAACGAGATGCGTACCTCGCAAGGCGGCATCGTCGGGATCTATACCGATATCACCGGGGTCAAAGTCGAAGACGCGCGCCAGCATGCGCGGCAACTGGCCGAACACAACCTGGCGCTGCAGGCGACGCTCGACACGTTGTCCGAAGGGGTGTGCCTGTATGACGGCGACCGGGCGTTGCAGGTCTATAACGGCGGGCTGGCCCGCCTGCTGGCACTGCCGGTGCAGGATCACGGCGCAATTGCCACGCACAATGGCCTGCTGGCGCATTGCCGGGCGATCGGGCTGAACGATGACACCATCCTGGCGTGGCGCGAGGGACCGGGCGATCGCCATGCCGCGACCTGCCGGCTGGGCGACCGCGTGGTCGAAGTGCGCTCGACCCCGATCCAGTCGGGCGGCATGGCCTACAGCTTTGACGATGTCACCGACCGCGCGCTCTATGAACGCACTTTGCGCGAGGCGGCCGAGACGCTGGAACAGCGGGTAACCGAACGCACCCGCGCGCTCGAAGCCGAAGTGGAAGAACGCCGCGCGGTCGAACGCGAACTGCTGACCGCCAAGACTGCCGCCGAAGTCGCCAACCGGTCCAAGACCAGCTTTCTCGCGGCGGCCAGCCACGACTTGTTGCAACCGCTGAACGCGGCGCGGCTGTTTGTCGCGGCCTTGAGCGAGCGGCGTCTTGCCCTGCCGACGCGCGCGCTGGTTCGCCAGACCGGGGTTGCGCTCGATTCGGTCGAAGGCCTGCTCGAAGCGCTGTTCGAGATTTCGCGCCTCGATGCAGGTGCGGTCAAACCCGAACTCGGCGCGATCGAAATCGACCGTATGCTTGGCGCCTTGCGCATCGAATTCGCCACCCCGGCCAAACAGGCTGGGCTCAATCTGGTCATCCCCGACAGCGGGCTGTGGGTGCGTTCCGATGTGCGCATGTTGCGCCGCATCCTGCAGAATTTCCTGTCGAACGCGCTGCGCTATACCCGCCAGGGCGAAGTCGCGGTCACCGTCACCGCCGAGGGCGATCTGGTGCGGATCGCCGTCAGCGACACCGGGCGCGGCATCGCGCCCGAACATTTCGTGGCGATCTTCGATGAATTCCACCGCCTGTCGCAGACCCGCGGGCCTGCGGGCAACGGGCTGGGACTGGCGATCGTCAAGCGCGCCAGCGAGGCATTGGGCCACCGCGTCGAAGTGGCCTCCGTGTTGGGCGAGGGATCGCGGTTTTCGGTGCTGGTGCCACTGGCCGAACCCTTGCGCGAAGCGCTGCCGGTGCCGCGCGGACGCGACCGCCCCGGCGAGATCAGCCAGGATGGCAGCGTGCTGATCATCGACAACGATCCGGCCATTCTGCAGGGGATGGAGGCGCTGCTCGAACGTTGGTCCTATCGCGTGATCACCGCACCCTCGATCGCTGCGCTGGCCGACCGCATGGCCCAAGGCACGCCCCGGTCATGGCCGCCTGCACTGATCATCGCCGACTACCATCTCGACGATGGCCAATTGGGCGATGACGTAATTGCCGCCTTGCGCGCCAGGCTGGGCGCGCAGATCCCCGCGCTGATCGTGTCGGCCGACCGCAGCGAAGAGGTCAAACTGCGCATCCAGCGCGCCGGTCTGACCATGCTGCACAAACCGGTCAAACCGGCACAATTGCGCGCGCTGATGCGGACTCTGCTGAACTGAGCCCGCTGTTTCTCAGTGAAATCCCACGCGGTTGGCCAGGATCACCACCTGGGTGCGCGAATAGGCGCTGAATTTCGACAGGATCGCCGACACGTGGGCCTTGACCGTGGTCATCGACACATCGAGTTCAAAGGCGATCTGCTTGTTGAGCTTGCCATTGACGAGATGGCGCAGCACGACTTTCTGCTGCGGCGTCAGCGTCTCGATCCGGCCCAGGATCGAGGCTTCTTCGCGCGCGGTGTCGCTGTCCTGTTCCAGTATGCCGGGGATATAGATCTCGCCTTCGAGCACTTGCTTGAGCGCGTCGATGATTTCGCTGCGTTTGAGCGATTTGGGAATGAACCCTGCGGCACCTGCGGCCAGGGCCTCGCGCACGGTGGCGCGGTCGAGCGCGCCCGACACCATCACCACCGGAATGCTGGGAAACCCGTCGCGCAAGGTGCTGAGCCCGGAAAACCGGGACACGTCGGGAATGTTGAGGTCGAGCAGGATCATGTCGACCTCGCCCGCCCCCTGCAACGCGGCGACCGCCTCGCTCAGCGCGGCCGCCTCCAGAATGTCGCAGTCGGGAAAGCTGATCTCGAGCAGGCTGCGCAAGCCATCGCGCACCAGCGAATGATCATCGACTATCAGTACCCGCTCCATCGGCACGACCATCATCCCGTCGTTGTTCGAATGCAGCATAGTCCGCTTGTCCCGATTTGTCGTGCCCGCTCTGCCCAAGTGGGAGAGCAGGCACGACCTGACTTCAGTGCTTGGGCAGTTTGAACACCCAGAGCGATCCGCCCTGGCTGATGTCCTTGAACGTCTTGGCGACTTCGCCGCCCCACAGCGGCACCGCGCCGCCCCAGCCCGACATCACCGCGATGTACTGTTCGCCGTCCTGTTCCCAGGTGATCGGCGATCCGACCACGCCCGACCCGGTCTGGAACTTCCACAGTTCCTTGCCCGTCTTGGCATCGAACGCCTTCAGATAGCCTTCGGGCGTACCGGTGAACACCAGATTGCCCGCAGTTGTCAGCACGCCACCCCACAGCGGGGCCTTGTTCTTGTATTCCCACACGATCTTGCCGGTGGTCGGGTCCATTGCGCGCAGCACGCCGATGTGGTCGGGCGCAATCGGCTTGATGGTGAATTCGGCGCCGAGGTAGGCCGCGCCCTTCTTGTAGGCGATCGGTTCGTTCCAGATGTCCATGCCCCAGTCGTTCGACGGGATATAGAACAGGCCGGTTGCCTGCGAATAGGCCATCGGCATCCAGTTCTTGCCGCCCAGAAAGCTTGGGCTTGCAAACACGGTCTTGCCCTTTTCCGCGCCGTTGGGCGCGCCGGGGCGGTCCTCGTCGATGAAGTTGGGCCGGCCGGTCTTGGGGTTGTAGCCATTGGCCCAGGTCGTTTCCATGACGAACTTGTTGGCGCTGATGAACTTGCCATTGGTGCGGTCGAGCACAAAGAAATAGCCGTTGCGGTCGGCCTTGGCGCCCAGCTTCATCGGCTTGCCGCCGATCGTCGCGTCAAACGGGATGAATTCGTTGACCCCGTCAAAGTCCCACCCGTCGTGCGGGGTGGTCTGGTAATGCCACTTGATCACGCCGGTGTCGGGATCGATCGCCAGAGTCGAGGCGGTGTAGAGATTGTCGCCCGGACGCATGTTGCTGTTCCACGGGCCGGGGTTGCCGGTGCCGATGTAGATCAGGTTGGTGCCCGGATCATATGTACCGCCCAGCCAGGTGGCACCGCCGCCGGTCTTCCACATATCGCCGGGCCAGCTTGCGTTGAGCGTGCCGGTCATGCCGTTGGGCTTGCCGTTGAGCATGCCGATATTGCCTTCGACCGTGGGGCGCGACCAGATCAGCTCGCCAGTGTTGACATCGCGCGCCTCGACCCGGCCGACAATGCCGAATTCGCCGCCCGAATTGCCGTAGATCACTTTGTCGTTGACGATCAGCGGCGCGGCCGTCGCCGAATAGCCGGCCTGATAATCGGCAATCGTCTTGTTCCAGATCACTTTGCCGGTCAGCCGGTTGAGCGCGATCAGGTGCGCATCGAGCGTTGCAAAGATGATCTTGTCGCCATGGATCGCGGCGCCCCGGTTGACCACGTCGCAGCACGGCATGATCCCGTCAGGCAAGCGCGCGTCATATTCCCATTTCTTTTCGCCGGTGTGCGAATCAAACGCGAACACGCGCGAATAGGACCCGGTGACATAGATCGTGCCGTCATAGACCAGCGGCTGCGATTCCTGCCCGCGCTGCTTTTCGCCGCCCAGCGACGAAGCGAACACCGGCACCAGGCCCGCCACATTGTCCGAATTGACTTGCGTCATCGGGCTGAACCGTTGCGCCCAGGGTCCAAGGCCATAGCTGAGCACGTCGCCGGTCGATTGGGCGTCGTTGAGGATGTCCTGGCTGGTCGGGCCATCGGCCGCCATCACCGGTGCCGCGAATGCGATGGCGACCGTCATCGCCAGACTGCCAAGGCCGCGCTTCAATCTCGATTTCATGCAAGCTCTCCTTTGACTTTGCCGCCCCCTTGTCTGTTGCGGCCAAAGATGTCGTGAAGCGTGGCCGGTTGTTCGGCCCTCCCCCGCTCCCATGGTGGACCCTATCGGTTGGGCCGGATGCAGCAATTGGACCTTGGACCCATCGAGTGCGTTCAACCCGCGATGGCGGCGTGCCATTCGACGCCGTGGGTCGCAAACAGCGCGGCCATCTGGCCGCTGGCGATCATCTCGGCCACAATCGTTTCCAGCGCATCGCCCAATGTCCGGCTGTTGTCCTTGACCGCCATGGCAATGTCCCAGCCGGGCGAAGCCATCGCCGGGATCGGCCCCTTGCGGCGGTGCAGCGTCTTGCCGGGATAGTCGTGCAGCACGGCCTCGACTTGCGCGCGGGTGGCCAGGGCGGCATCGGCATTGCCGTCGGCGACGGCCTGCGCCGCTTCGTACCCGCCCTGATAATGGTGTACATTGCTGCGCAGCAGACCGCCAAACCCGCCGACCAGATAGGCGTCGGACACCGAGGCGGTTTCCGCCGCCAGCCGTCGCCCGTGCAATTGCGGCGGCAGAACTTCGCAATCGCTCTGTTCGTTGCCGCAGACCATCGCAAAACCTTCGCGGTAATAGGGCGCGATGATCGCCACCTGGTCGTTCTTGAGCATCAGATCGTGGTCGAACGGCACGTGCAGCATGACATCGCACACCTGAAACCCCAGCAACCCGCCGCGCCACACGGTGTTGCGAAAATCCGCCGCCAGATCGTCGCCGGGCATAAAGGCGACCACGTCGGCGCGCACGCCCAGCTTCGCAGCCAGCGCGCGGCCCAGATCGGCATCGATCCCGCGCACCGCGCCATGATCGTCCCACGACCAGGGCCGGTTGTCGCCATAGACGGCCACGCGCAGCACCCCGGTCTGGCGCACTTTGGCCAGCGGCGCGGCGGCGACTTCAGCCGGCAGCAGGCCCGCGCACCCTGCGGCCAGTGCGCCGCCCAGCAGCGCGCGGCGGGTGATCCGGTCAATCATCGGTGTGTTTGGTTTCAAGCCAGGCGCGGATCGCCCAACCGGCCTTTTGCCCCAGGATTTCGCCCATCGGCGGCATATAGACTTTGCCGTCATGGCTCGACCCGTGGTGATAGCGTTGCACAAACCACTCATCGCCGCTGTCGCCCAGTTCGAGCAGACGCAGATCGGGTGCGATCCCGCCCGATATCGCCTGCAGGCCATGGCACCGTGCGCAATTCTGGCCATAGGCGGATTCGCCGATTTCAATCGCCTTGGCATTGCCGCGATAGGGATTGTGGGTCAGCCAGGTGTCGTTGTCGGGCTTGATATCGGGCAGCGCGCTGGTGTCGACCGGTTGCGGCGTGACATTGCCATGGGCCAGCAACTGCGTGCTGATGGCAAGACCGGACAGCGCCACTGCGCCAGCCAGTGCCAGGCGTCCCAACGCCCTGGGCTTCAACATGCGGTTCATCTCAGGTTCCTCCTTGGGCGCAATCACGCTGCCGGGATGGGCATCGTGCGGTCGTCCGAATGTCATGCGCCAAACCGTGTTCGGCTCTGTGCGCGGGATACCGCACCCGTGCTGCGCAGACCCATAGTACCTTAGTACCGTTTGCCCTTCGGGCCGGGCGCGGGATAGAACGCAGCATGCCCGGATTGCGCACCACACCCGTTCGACTTTGCCGCAGCATGTTGCTGGGCGGCATGCTTGTTCTTGCGCCGGGGGGCATCGCCCTGGCCGACAGCGGCACCGCCTATGTCTCGAACGAGCGGGGCAACAGCGTGACCGTTATCGACCTTGCCACCGACACGGTGACCGCGACGTGGGACGTCGGCCAGCGCCCGCGCGGGATCGCAGTGTCACGCGACGGGACGAAACTGTTTGTGGCCGTCGGCACCGACAACGCGGTCGAAGTGCGCGACAGAACCACGGGCAAGCTGATGACCGCCCTGCCATCGGGGCAGGACCCCGAACAGTTCTGGCCCTCGCGCGATGGCCGCCTGCTCTATGTCGCCAACGAGGATGACGCGGCGACCACCGCGATCGACCTCGCCAAAGGTCAAGTCGCCTGGCAGGTCCCGGTCGGCCGCGAACCCGAAGGCGTGACCGAAAGCCCCGATGGCAAATGGCTGGTGGTGACCAGCGAAGACCAGCATTTGATCACCTGGGTCGATCTGGCCACGCACAAGGCAATCGACCAGACGCCCACCGCACAACGCCCGCGCCATGTCGAATTCACCCCCGATGGCCACGAACTGTGGGTCGCCGCCGAAACCGGCCAAGTCGTCCAGGTGATCGATCCGGCCACGCACAAAGTGGTGCGCACGCTGGCGTTCACTCCGCCCGGCACCCCCGCCTACAAAGTCATGCCTTGCGGCATCCGCTTTACTGACGGCGGGCGCCTGGCGGTGATCGCGCTGGGCCGGGCCAACCATATTGCGCTGGTCGATGTCGCCACCCATGGCGTGATCGGCTATGTCCGTGTCGGCGGGCGCCCCTGGCATCTGGCGATCAGCCCCGATGGCAAGAGCGCGATTGTTGCCAACGGCATGACCGACGATGTCAGCGTGGTCGATCTGGCCAGTCGCAGCGTGCGCGCGACCGTGCCCGCCGGTCAGTCGCCATGGGGCGTGGCAATCGCGCCCTGATTTTCAGGAGAATCGTCAATATCCACCGCGCCTGTTGCGCATTGCGAAGCCGCGCCCGCTGAAAATGTCCTGACTTTCGCAGTATTGTCCCAAAGTATCAGGACCCAAAGTCCAATTCCGACCCTTGCCCGTGCGCCGCATGGTGCACCCCAATTCTGCACAGACCGTGCGGAAAATTGAGGGGGATTGCGATGTCTGTAACACGTCTTTTGGGCGGTAGCACCGCCGTGCTTGCGCTGTGCCTGGTGTCCACCGCAGCCCAGGCCGGAACCAGCGAGGCGCTGCTCAAGCGTCTGCATGACAAAGGCATCCTGTCCGACGATGAATATGCCGAATTGCTGAAGGAAGAACAGGCCGAACAGGCCAAGGCCGCAACCCCGCCGCCGGCCGCCCCCGCGACCCCGACCGCCGAAGCCCAGACCGCGCTCGACATGAGCCATGTGGTCAAGATGACAGATTCCGGCATCGGCATGGTGGTCGGCCCCGCCACGATCAAGTTCTCAGGCTCGATCAACGGCTTTTACGTCTATGACAGCCCGCAGAAGAACGCGGCCGCGGTGGTCGGCGGTCTGGCCAGCACGGGCGCAAACGGCACCAGTTCGGTACGCAACGGCCTGCTGCCCGGCTTTCTCAAAATCGATGTCACCACCACCGAGGGCGGTTGGGACGTCGGCGCGCATTTCGGCATGTATCCGGGCATCAACAGCACGGCCTGGGGGGCGCTTGGCGCAAACAACGGCGGCCACGCCACCGCCTTTTCCACGCCGGGGATCGATTTCCGCCAAGTTTACATGACCTTCGGCAAGAAGGACATCGGCGAATTCAAGATCGGCCGCGATATCGGCCTGTTCGGATCAGACGCCATTCTCAACGATATCACGCTGCTCGCGGTGGGCTCGACCGGCGGCAACACGGCGCCGGGCAACACCTCGCTCGGGCGCATCGGGCTTGGCTATATCTACACCGATTTCCAGCCGCAGATCACCTATACCTCGCCCAATTTCAAGGGCTTGCAGCTTTCCGCCGGGGTGTTCCAGCCGCTCGATTCGCTGACCAGCCCGGGCCAGCAGAATTCCACCCCCGGTTTCCAGGGCAAAGTGACTTATGATGCGAAGCTGTCGGGCGCGGCGCTGCATCTGTGGGTATCGGGCATTTCGCAAAAGCACGATACCGTGGTCGGCACCTCGTACACCGGCGACGGTGTCGATCTGGGCGGCAAAGTCACTGTCGGGCCGATCGCGTTGACCGGCTATTGGTACACCGCCAAGGGTCTGGGCACCGAGGCATTCGGCCTGTTCGATGTCGATGCCGACGGCCTCGCGCGCAAGAGCGATGGCTATTACGTGCAGGCAATGGCCACTTTCGGCAAGTTCGGCATCGGCGGCAGCTATGGCGCCAGCCTGCTCGACACCACCGGCACCGCCGATGCGCTGGCCAATCCGACACTGGTGCACAAGAATTCCAGCGGCGTGGGCCAGGTGCGCTATGGCCTGACCAGCTGGGTCACGCTGATCGGCGAATATACCCACACCAAAGCCGTAGCCGACAACGGCAACACCAATTCCAGCGACGCGATCTCGCTCGGCGGCATCCTGTTCTTCTGATCCGGATCGTCAGACCACAACAAGGCCCCGGCAGTGCACCACTGCCGGGCCTTTTTGTAGGCGGCAGGCACAAAAAAGACCGCGCCGGATTGTCCGGCGCGGTCTCTTTTTGCGTGGCCAACCGATCAGCGCTGGGTTTTAAGCCAGGCGATCAATTCGGCGCGCTTGGCGGGGTCTTTCAGGCCGGGGAACGACATCATCGTGCCGGGCACCATCTGCATCGGGCCGGTCAGCCACTTGTCGAGCGTTTCCTCGTTCCAGGTCAATTTGGCGGCCTTGAGCGCAGCGGAATAGGCATAAGGCCCGCTGGCGGCCTTTTTGCCATAGACCCCCCACAAGTTCGGGCCGATCTTGGCCGGGGCGCCTTTTGCGGCATTGTGGCAGACCGCGCAGCGCGCAAACGTGGCAGGCGCAGGCTCTGCATGCGCCACCGCGCCACAGGCCAACACACTGCCGACAAGGGCCAGCGACTTCATAACAGACATGCCAATTCTCCCCAAAGGTCAGATGTGAATGCACTGGCAAAACCGGTGGCATGACACCGGCCCGTGCGACATTGGACTTTGGTAAGGGATCGGTATCACAACCCGACGCGCACCCCGGCCCACACCGTGCGGGGGGTGCCGATATCGATCGTGCCGCCCGAATTGCGCGTGACGACGGTGGCATTGCCCAGATTTTCGCCGCGCAGCACCAGGCTGAACCGCCCGACCAGCGGCGTGGTGGCATAGGCGCCAAACGTTGTCGCACCCGGCAGCGGCGCGGTTTCCAGGCTGTCTTCATAGGCCGTGCCGACATGGCGCAGCGTGACCCCCAGCGTGGTGCCGGCGCGCGGGGTCCACGCGGCATTGGCGCTGAGCGACAGGCGCGGGGTCTGTGGCGGCACCAGTCCGTCGAAATTCTGCCCCGGCGCCTCCATCCGCGAGTGCACCCATTCCAGCGACCCGCCCAGTGCCAGTGTGCCGAGCTGCGCCTGCGCGCCGGCCTCGACACCCCGCGCATGGATCGCGGGGACGTTTTCGCGCACCTGGGTGGTGGCGGTCAGCGTGATGTTGGCGATCGCGTGGTCAACCTTGTTGTCAAACCCGGTCACCGTCAGTTTCAGCCCCTTGACCGGGCGCCAGTCGACCCCGCCTTCAAACCCGCGCACTTGTTCGTTGACCAGATTGGGGTTGGCCGCGGTGGTCACCGGAAAGACCGTATAAGTGCGGTACAGTTCGTTGAGCGTGGGCTGGCGCATCCCCGAATAGGCAGATCCACGCAGATCGAGCGCGCCGGTCGCATGGAGTAGCGCCCCACCCCGGAACGAGCCGTTCCAGCCCGACCGGTCGGCATAGTGCGTGTCGAGGATCGGCGACCAGCCCAGCGTCCATGACTGGTATTGCCCGTCGCGGATCACCCAGTGGTCGGCGCGCGCGCCTGCGGTCAGTTGCAGCGCGCCCAGCGTCCAGGCATCTTCGCCATAGATCCCCAGATCGTCGTTGCTGCCGCCTTCGCGGTGGTGCCCGCTGATCACGCCTTTGGTGTAGCTGTCTTCGTCTTCATACCCGGTCACGTCGCGCAGATCGGCACCCAGCCGCAGCACCTGCCCATGCCCCACCGGCGGGCGCACCTCGATCTTGCCGCCCACCCCGGTCGATGGCGTGTCGCGCTGGTTATCGACCGGCAGATAAGTCGTCGAACTGAGCGTCAGGCTGTTGAAATTGCGCACCTGCCCATAGACCAGCGCATCGAATTGCCACGCCCCGCGCCCGACCAGCCGCAAGCTGGCATCTTCACCGCTCATCCCCGTGTTGGCGCCGACAAAGCGCAGTGTCTGGTCATCGCCAAACGCGGCCAGGCGGCTTTGCAATTCGATATCGGGCGCAACCTGGGTCACCGCGCGCAAGGCCAGGTCCCAGCTTTCATACCGCGCCTTGGCGCTGGCGGCGACGCGTTCGTTGACCGGCGTGGTCCAGAAACCGGGCCCGCGATCCCACCGCCCCGACACCACCACAAACCCGTCGCCCAGATGCGGCGCCACCCCCGCCGACACCGTGGTGTCGCCGCGATTGTCGACCAGCGATTCGCCCGAAACCAGCCCGCGCTGATCGGGGCCCGCGCTGGTCATGTCGATCGTGCCCGCCACCGCGCCCGACCCGAAGGCGCCGCTGCCGCCGCCGTGGATCACCCGGATATCGGCAATATCGCCGGGGTTGAGCGCGGTCAGCGGCACCGAGCCAAAGAACGGATCGGCCTGCGGAATGCCATCGAGCAGCACCAGCGTGCGGCTGGCCGCGTTGCCGCCCAGCCCGCGCAAGGTAAACCCGTCGGCCGAAGGGTTCGACGCGCGGCTGTCCGACCGGCGATAGAGCTGCACCCCCGCCACATCGCCCAGCGCATCCTCGATCCGCCCCGACGGCACTTGCTCGATCCGCGCGGCATCGATGGTCGACACTTCATAGGCCGAAGCGGTGGGCAGATCGCCCAGCGGCTGCCCCGTCACCACGATCGGCGGCGCGTCGGCGGTATCGGGTGCCGGCGCATTGGCCAGCGCGGCAGAAAGGATCAGCAGGACAGGCATCAGGATCAGCTTTCACATTGTAAGGTTTTACCGGTGACCCGGTTGCAATCAGACAGCGGGCATCACTGCCAGCCACAGCACGACCAGACCAGCCCACAACGGAATTTCCGCGGTCTCGGTCCAGGGCTGTTCGCCGCGCCACCAACCATAGACATGCAGCAGCACCATCGTCGCGGCAAAACAGGCGACCGGCGCAATATAGGCAACAAGATAGAACGGGTGACCGAGCGCTGCCCACAGCCCCATGATATTGAATGACAGGGCCAGGCACCCCAGGCACCGCGCGTAATAGGCCATCAGTGCCGTGTCATGCGGCACGGTCCAACCCATCGCCCGCCCCCAGCGCGCGGGCGCGACGATAAACGGCACTGCAAAGATCAGCGTGGATGCAATCGCAAACACCTCTACCGCCAATCCGGCATGATCATGCCAGACCCCGATCATATGGCCCCCTCCCGTTATCGGGGGCAAACTTATGCCGGAACGGTGGGCTGTCTATCGCACTAAAGTCTGCCCCTTGTCCCTTGCATTGGGGTTGTATTTTGCGACCCGAAGCGCGCGTGCCGGTCAGCCGGCGTAATAGCCGACCCCGACGATATGATCGCCGACGCGCTGAACCAGCGAACGTTTGTGTTCGACATGGTTGTCCGCGCGGTTGAGCCAGACATAGTCGACCCGGCCCTGGCCGGTGGTGGTGGCGACTTTGATCATTTCGCGCACCAGGGGTTTGCCTTCGGCATCGGTCATGTCGATCGCGCGCGTGCCGACCAGCTTTGGATTGGCGCCCGACGCTTCATAGACGCCATCCAACGTGAACACGAAGACATAGAGTTCGCCCGCCTTGTAGGGTGCCTTGCCCGCGTCGAATTCGGCGAAGGCCTTGTGCGAGCCGGCGGACTGAAGCTCGGCCACCGCAGTCGCCAGCAAGTCCTGCGCCTGGTGCGAGGTGGCATGACCCGCCGCCTGGGCAGGCGAGGCCAGCAACAGCGCGCATGCGCCGATCATTCCCAATCGCGAAAACATCACCATGGCCGCAACCTCCTGTACCCGAGTGCCCGGATCGGCCACGCCGTCGGGTCATCGCGCAGGCACAGTGGCCGCGGTATCGCTGGCGATCATTGATATCGATCAGTTGGGCGTCCTGTTTGCGCAATCATGCGACCAGATAGACGCTGCGCATAATCCCCGACAGGATCTCCAACTGACGCTTCACGCTTTGGGTGTTGTCCATCACCACCGCGTTAAGCGCCATCCCGCGCACCGCGGCGACAAACAGATCATGGATCGCCTCGGCATCGGGATGCGGCTCAAAGCCCGCATCGCGCACCCGCTGTGCGCTCCACGCATGGGCCTGGGTGTCGATCTGCGCCTGCAGCGCGCGCAGCTTTTCGGCAAGGTCCGGGTCCGAACGCGAGGCCAGCATGATTTCGATCACCGCGATGCCCGAGGGGCGGCTGATCACCCGCCACATCGTTTCGGGCAGCGCCAGCAGCCAGTCATAGGGTGACAAAGTGGCGATGCTGTCGTTGTAGAGGGCGCCGTCATCGTCGAACACCGCGCGCACGACCGCCAGCATCAGGTCGGTCTTGGCCGGAAACTGGTGCGTCATGGCGCCCCGGCTGACCCCGGCATCGGCGGCAACCACCGAGATCGAGGTGGCACTGTAGCCGTTGCGGAACAGGCTGGCGATCGCCGCCTGGATCACCCGATCGCGCGTTTCGGCGCGTCGTTCCGCCTGTGACCGCCGCAGACGTTTTCCCGGATTGGCCGAACCTTGCGAAATGGGTGTCATGCGCTGCCTTTTGCCGGTGCCCGACCCTGCATATACGGAACGATCGTTCTGTCCGTCCAGCCCCCACGCGAATTTCCGGTTGCGCCCGCCGCTGCAATCATCATAAACAAACAGAACGTTCGATTCGTTTATAAACGAACGACGCGGAGAGGAGTTCAGTTTGCCATGAGGACAATCGTCAAAATCCTGCTCGCCACAGGAAGCGCGCTCGGCCTGGCGACCGCCGTGTCGGCCCAGACCACCCCCGCCGCGCCAGCCCAGAGCACCGACGCATCCGCGCCGGTCGGCGACATCATCGTGACCGCACAGCGGCGCAGCGAATCCGTGCAGAAAGTGCCGATCGCGATCGACGTCGTATCGGGCAAGACCCTGCGCAACAGCGCGGCGACCCAATTGTCGGACATCCGCCAGTTCGCATCGAGCGTGCAATTTACCGAAACACCCGCCGAGCCGACCTTTTCGATCCGTGGCATCGGCACCAATTCGTTCGATTATTCGGTGGAACAGGCGGTTGGCCTGGCGCTCGATGATGTCAACATCACCCTGCCCCGCGTCAATGTCCTGTCGATCCTGTCGGATGTCGATCGTGTCGAAGTGCTGCACGGGCCGCAAGGCACGCTGTTCGGCAAGAACACCACGGCAGGGCTGATCTCGATCACCACGCATCGCCCGGAATTGAACGTGCTGTCCGACGAGGCGCATCTGCAAGTCGGCAGCCGCGATCAGGTCGAAGTCTATGACATCATCAACATTCCCGTCGGCGACCGCTTTGCGCTACGCCTGTCGGCGGGATACCACATGCAGAATTCGCCGCTGCGCACACTCGGCCCCGGCACCGTCGCCGCGACCAACGATCAGGCGTTCAAGGCCAAGGCCTTGTGGGAACCCAACGATCGCCTGACGATCTATGCCATCGCCGACATGCAATATGGCGAAGGCGATCCGGGCGTGTGGACCGTGCGCAGCTTTGGCCAGGGCACTTACGCGCCCGCCGTCGGCAACCAGTTCGTGCGCACGACACTGACCGCGCTGGGCGTGGTGCCCGGCCCCGACAACGATGTCGCCGCGATCGGCACCGACAACTATCTCCACACGCGATCATGGGGCGGCCAGATCACGGTCGATTACCGGCTGGGCGAGGCAACGATGACCTCGGTAACCGCGTATCGCCATCTCGAACGCGACAGCAATCTCGAAGCGGACGAAACCCCGCTGACCGTGCTCAACCACAACACCTCTGACCTTGAGGCACACCAGTTTTCGCAGGAGTTGCGGCTCAGCCTGCCGACCGGGCACGTGTTCGATCCGGTGTTCGGGCTCTATTACTTCGAACAGGGCACCACCGCGCAGCAGGATCAGTCGGGCGGTTTGGGCTATCTGCCCAACGGGTTTGCGCTGCGGCTGTCTACGGTCGGCGGCTTGTCCAACTATGCGGTGACCAGCCGCAGCTATGCCGCCTTCGGTCAGACCACGGTCCATCTGGCCGACCGGTTCCGCGTGATCGCCGGGGCGCGCTATACCGTCGATGACCTGACGTCGTCGTTCTTTGTCTCGCCGCTGGCCGGGGTCTGCTCTCCCGCCGCGCTGCTGACCGGCGGCGTGCCGGGGTGTCTGGCCTATGTGCCGCCGTCCTTGGTCAGCGGTGGCAGCCGCGATCATGGCGACTGGTCGGGGCGCACCGGCGTCGAATATGATCTGGCGCCGCACACGATGGCCTATGCCACGGCATCGCGCGGGTACAAGGGCGCGGCGGTTTCCACCGTCAGCGGCTATGTCTTCCAGATCAATCCCGAAACCGTGGTTTCGGTCGAACTGGGTATCAAGGCCGCGTTGTTCGATCGCAGGCTTACGCTCGATCTGGCGCTGTTCCACAGCAAGTTCAGCGATTTCCAGACCGAAGTGTTCGATCCTTCGCTCGGCCCGACCGGCGCGTTCCGCACCGGCAACGCCGGCGGATTGCGCGCGCAAGGGGTGGAGGCACAGGCCACCGCGCGGCCGCTGCCCGGCCTGACGCTGACCGGCGGGGTGACCTATAACGACGCGCACTACACCAATTATGATCCGCCCTGCTATGCCGGCCAGACCCTGGCGCAAGGGTGCAACTTGCCCGGCCCGACCTTCAATGCCGCGGGCGACCGATTGACCAATGCGCCGCGCTGGTCGGAAACCGGATCGCTGGGCTATCGCACCGAGATCGGCCACGACCTGGCCGCCCATGCCGGTATCGACTGGTCCGCGCGCAGCAGCGTGCAATTCGGCGTGGGCGATCCCGGCACGATCCAGGCCGGATACAGCCTGGTCAATGCCAGCATCGGCATCGGCGACACGGCAGACCACCTCCGCCTTGGCCTGTTTGTCCGCAACCTGTTCGACAAGCGCTTTGCCGCGCAGATCTTCTCCAGCTTTTTCGACACCGGGGGCTATTCGCAAGTCCTGCCCGACGCCGCGTTTCGCCGGTTCGGCGCCACGCTCGACTGGCACTTCTGATGACCACCGCCATGCCTGACACACCACCACGGAGCACCCGAATGTCTCGACGCGATGCAATTGCTCTGAGCGGAGCGGCGGCGCTGGGCGCGACCATCCCCGTCGCCGCCGATGCGGCCCTTGCGCGCGCGCGCTCCGGCCCGCCGGGGTTTTTGTGGGGCACCGCCATTTCGGCGCACCAGAGCGAAGGCAACAATGTCAATTCCGACGCCTGGCTGCTGGAAAACCTGCCCGAAACAGTGTTTGCGCAACCCTCTGCCGATGCCTGCGACAGCTATCACCGCTATAAGGAGGACATCGCGCTGGCCGCCGGGTTGGGTTTCAACACCCATCGCATCGGCATCGAATGGGCGCGGATCGAACCCGAACCGGGCCGCTTTTCGCGCGCCGAACTCGATCACTATGCCCGCGTGCTCGAATGCTGCCACGCCCATGGCCTGGCGCCGATGGTCACCTTCAACCATTTCAGTGTGCCGCGCTGGTTTGCCGCGCGGGGCGGGTTCGAGATGCCCGACGCGGCCGACCTGTTTGCGCGTTTTGCCGACACGGTGGCGCGCCATCTGGGCGCCCTGATGGCCTATGCCACCACGTTCAACGAAGCCAACATTCCGCTGCTGTTGCGCATGATGCCGCATCCGCCGGGGCGGCACGAAGCGGTGGCGGCGATGATCGCGGCGGCGGCCCGCGCCACCGGCTCGGCGCGTTTTTCCAGCCTGCTGTTTGCCGATCCCGATCGCACGCTGCCGGTGCTGGTCGATGCACACACCAGGGCGGTGCAGGCGATCAAGGCGGTGCGCAGCGATCTGCCGGTCGGCCTGACGCTGACGACACAATCGGTGCAGGGGGTGGGCACACCCAATCTGGCCGATCTGGTAACGCATGCGCTGTACGGCCCGTGGCTCGATGTGGCCAAAACCGCCGATTTCGTCGGTGTGCAGACTTATACGCGCATCCGGGTCGGTGCGAGCGGAGCGCTGCCCCCGCCCGAAGGGGCGGAAATGACCGCCGCAGGCTATGAATTCTATCCGCAGGCGCTGGGCGAGACGATCCGGTTCATGGCGCGCATGACCGGCAAGCCGATCTATGTCACCGAAAACGGCATTGCCACCAATGATGACAGCCGCCGCGTCGCCTTCATCGCCGCCGCGCTCGATGACGTGCGCGCCTGTCTGGATGAGGGGATCGACGTGCGCAGCTATATCCACTGGTCGTTGCTCGACAATTTTGAATGGACCAGCGGCTATGGCCAGCATTTCGGGCTGGTCGCGGTCGATCGCGCCAGCTTTGCCCGACAGCCCAAGCCCAGCGCGCAGTTTCTGGGGGCACGGGCCCACGCCAATCGTGTCTAGATGGTGGGCCAGAGTGCTGGCGGGCCTCGGCGGGCTGATCGCGTTGGCGGCGATCGGCCTGTTCGCCGTGGTGTGGTTTGAAGGCACCCATCCCTGGCGCGGGCGAGCCGACTATGTCGCGCTGGGCAGCTCGTTTGGCGCCGGGCCGGGCATTTTTCCGCGCGAGGCGCGCAGCCCGCTGCTGTGCGCGCAATCGCAGCGAAACTATGCCCACCTGATCGCGCGCGATCGCGCTCTGTCGCTGGTCGACCGCACGTGTTCGGGCGCAACCACGCGCCACGTGCTCTATGGCGGGCAATATTTCCAACCCGCGCAGATCGAAGCGATCGGCCCGCAAACCCGGCTGGTGACGGTCACGATCGGTGGCAACGACGCCCACTTTGCCGAAAATCTGGTCAGCGCCGCCTGCACGCGGCGCGGCCTGCTGTTTCGCATGGTTGTCGGGTGCAGGGTCTGGCCCGAGGCGCAAGTATCCACCGGGCTTGACGCGGCGCGGACCAATTTGCGGCTGATCGCGGCGGACGTGCATCGTCGCGCGCCGCAGGCCCGGCTGGTGTTCGTGGGCTATTTCCGCCTGTTGCCCGACAGCGGCACCTGCCCTGCGCTCGGCATGGATGCTGGCGCGGCCGATCGCGCGCGCCATCTGGCGGCGCGGCTGGGCCAGATCACGCGCGATGCGGCCCACGCGGCAGGTGCAACGTTTGTTGATCTCGATCGCCTGGGACACGGCCATGATGCCTGTTCGTCCGATCCCTGGGTCAATGGCGCGTCGCCGACCGGCGCCCTAGCCGCGCCGTTTCATCCCACCGCAGCCGGTATGCGGGCCGCAGCCACCGCCATCGAACTGCAGATGGGACCGATCAATGCCCGTTGAACGCCAGGCGCGGTAATGCCCGGGACCCCGGAAATTCTTGGCGATATCGCTGCGGCCTTGTCCGGCCTCGCCGGCGCGTCGGCGCTGGTCACGCTCATGGCCACCCGTCGCGCCGAGCGGCTGGCACCGCCGATCGGGCGGTTCTGCGATGTCCCCGGCGCACGACTGCACTATACCGATCAGGGCAGTGGGTCGGCGATCGTGCTGATCCATGGGCTAGGCGGACAATTGCGCAATTTCGCCCCGGCGCTGGTCGAGCATCTGGCGCGAACCTTCCGTGTGATTGCGATCGATCGTCCGGGCTGCGGCTATTCGACCGTGCGTGGACAACATCCCGATCTGCACGCCCAGGCGGCGATGGTCGCGGCGCTGCTCGTCCGGCTGGAAACCGGACCGGTCATGCTGGTTGGCCATTCGCTCGGCGGGGCCCTGTCGCTGGCGCTGGTCGAGGCGCGGCCCGATCTGGTGGCCGGGCTGGCGCTGGTTGCCCCGCTCACCCGCCAGCGGCGCGATGCGCCATCGGCATTGCGCATCCTGACGATCCGCTCGGCCGTGGCGCGTGCGCTGATCGGCTGGCTGGTGGTCGGCCCGGCCGGGCGCCTGATGGGCAAGTCATCGCGATCGGTGGTGTTCGATCCCGACCCGATGCCCGATGACTATGCCACGCTGGGCGGCGGCGCGCTGCTCTATCGCCCGCAGACATTCGATCGCGCCTCGCGCGACATCCAGGCCGTGCCCGCCGCGATGGCCGCGATCGAGGCGGGCTATGCCGCGATCGAGCGCCCCGTCCACGTGCTGTTTGGCCGTGGCGACCGCATTCTTCCCCCCGCCCTGCATGGGCAGCAGTTCGTCGAGCAGGTTCCGGGGGCCGACCTGACGCTGGTCGACGGCGGCCATATGCTGCCGTTCACCCAGCCGCTGGCGACCGCCCGGTGGATCGCCGCCGTCGCCAGCCGGGCCCTGGCAACCCGGCGGGCATAGCCGCGATCAGAATTTTGCCCCCAATTCCACGCCGACCAGCCGGCGACTGCCGGGCGAGACGAACGAGCCGCCGAATTCGACCGCCGGGATCACCTCGCTCAGGTACTGTTTGTCGAGCAGGTTGTTGGCAAACACCGACACGGTATAGGCCCCGGCATGGACGCCTGCGCGCAAGTTGACGATGCCGAACGCATCGCGCCGCGCCTTGCTGAAATTGGCATTGCCCACCGATGCCGGCAGCGCGAGCGCCGAAATGGGCAGCAACCCTGAAAACAGCGTGGGAACGGTGTTGTTCTGTACCGTGCTGAACCAGGTCGGCCCGGTCAGGCGATAGTCGAGCCGGGCATAGACGCTGGTCGATGCGGCCACCGCATGTTCGCCCTCGGCCCCCAGATTGAGCGTGTATTTGGCGGTATAGGGCGATTCGTTGCCCACCGTTTCAGGTCGCGCGCTGTTCCGCTTGATCGAGCTGTCGGTATAGTTGAACGAACCGAACAGCTTGATCCCCTTGGCCGGTTTGACGTTGAGGTTGAATTCCGCGCCGCCCAGATCGACCAGATCGATGTTCGACACCACCCGCAGCAGGCCGAAACTGCCGACGAAAAATTCGAAGAACTGCATGTTGTGGACCTGGGTGTAAAAGCCCGCCAGATCGAACGAGACCAGATTGTCGAGCAACTGCCCCTTGATCCCCGCCTCGAACGCGCTCGACCATTCTTTGTTGTATTCATCCGAAATGTGCACGTCGGCGCCGATCGTGTCGACGAAATTGGTCTGGATCAGCGCCGCCGAGCCCTGGTTGTTGAACCCGCCCGATTTGAACCCGATGCCCCAGTCGCCATAGACGTTGACCGTCTCGGTCGGTTTCCAGCTCAGCGTGACTTTGGGCTCCCACTGGCCGAATGTCGCGTGTTCGGGGGTCAGCGGGCCATAGGCCTGCCCCGGATTGATCGGCCCGCCAGTGAACGGATCGGCCACGTTCGGCACGATCGGATCGGCGCTGCGGCTTTCGCTGTCATAACGCAGCGCCAGCCCGCCGGTGAATTGCGGCGTGGGCTTGTATTCCAGCGAGGCGAACCCGGCATAGACATTGGTGCCGAACTGATCGGCCAGCAGCAGCGTGGTCGGGTTGGTGGTATCGGGCGCGTTGTACAGATTGGGCAGGATGCCCTGCCCTTCATCTCCGCCCAGGCTGACCCCGACGGTGCGCGCGATATGCAGGTAATAGGCGCCGACCTGCCAGCTCAGCGGTCCGTTGCCGGTCGATTCCAGCCGCCATTCGGTGCTGATGTCGTGCTGGCGGCGGATCTGGTACTGCGTGCCGTCGCATGTCGTCGGGCTATAGGGGCCAAACGTCGATCCGGTGGTCGGGGCGAACAGGAACGGAACCGGGGTCGGTCCGACAAAGCCCGGCGAATTGACCGGATAGCCGGTCAGTGCGGCAGTCGAGGTGAAGCACGCCGTTACTGCCGGTTGCGCCGCCGGGTTCGCCGCGCTGAGGAATCGGCCGAAATCGGCCGAAGTGCCGTCGGCCTCCAGGCTTTGATCGACGTTGGAAAACATCACCCAGCCGACCAGTTTCATCGTGTCGGTCAGCCGCTGATCAAGCTTGAGCGAGGTGTCAAAGCTGTACTGGTCGTTGGTCGGTTTGATATTGCTGTAGAAATGGAACGGATGCTGGTTCACATCCTCGTCGAATGTGGGGTTGAAGGCGGCAAAACCGGGCAGCGCGAAGGCGGCGTTGAACGGCAGCGAGGCGCCGTGGAATTCGGCATAGCGCATCTTGAAATCGAGCTGGGTGTCAGTGCCCTTGCCATAGACCAGCCGTCCGTCGACCGACCAGTTGCGCTTTTCATCCACGGTCTTTGAATTGCCCGTGTATTCATTGTGATAGAAGCCATCGGTGTTGAAGAACGAGGCCGAGACGACATAGCCGATCCGGTCGGTCAGCGGGCCTGCCACATGCGCCTTGGCATCGGTGGTGTTGTACATGCCATAAGACGCATCGAACGCCGCGGTGGTCACCTCGGTCGGCATGATCGTCTGCACCACGATCGCACCTGCCGCCGCGTTGCGACCATAGAGCGCGCCTTGCGGACCTTTGAGAATTTCCACCTGGCTCAGCGTGCCCTGATCCTGGTTGAGATCGGCGACATTGGTCTTGAGAATGCCGTCGATCACCAGCGCGACCGAGCTTTCGGCATCGCGCGCACCGTTCATGCCGCGAATGTTGATCTGGGTGTCGCCCGCCTCGGCCGTGCCGGTGACGATCGTCACCCCCGGCGTCAACTGGGTGAAATCCTCGGCCCGCTTGGCCCCGGTGTTGGCCAGTTCGCTTGCGGTCAGCACGGTAACCGATGCGGGCACATCCTGCAGACGCTCTTTCTGGCGCCGCGCGGTAACGATGATATCCTCGGCCGGATTGGGCGAAGGCGTCTGCTGCGCCAGCACCGGCGTCGCCGCAAGCGTCAGCCCGGCGGTGAGTGATAGGCATGATGTCTGAAGCCACGGTGAGAATCGCATTGCTTGCCTCCCTGTATTGCCCCTGTACTGCGCGACCGCACGCACGGCGCCGCCACCCCCTGTGGCGATCACACCGCCCCGGTTCGGTTTTGGGGCGGGACGATCGGGGCTTGCCGTGAGAGCAGAGTATTGTATACAAATACCAAAGGTCAAGCTCCTTGGGAGAATGCATGTCACGCGCGTCTGACCGAGCCTATACGGCGATCCGAAACATGATCCTGTCCGGCGAACTGCCGGCCGGGACACAACTGGGCGAAGAGGCCCTGGCCGAAAAATGCAGCGTTTCGCGCACCCCCGTGCGCGAGGCGCTGCGTCGGCTTGAGGCCGACATGCTGGTCGCGCGCACCGACACGCAGCGCAGCTATGTGCCCGAATGGTCGCTCGATGACGTGCGCGAGGCGTTCGACCTGCGCGCCATGCTCGAAGCCTATGCCGCACACCGCGCGGCAGAACGGATGACCCCCGATTCGCTGGCCCGTCTGCGCGCCGCAAACGCCCGGATTGCACAGGCCATCGCGCAGCCGCGCCCCGATGTGACCGCCTTTCTTGAAGGCAACCGGCTGTTCCACGCAGGCATTCTGGAGGCGGCCGGATCGCGCCGCCTGGTCGCCCAGCTCGGCTCGCTGGTCGAACAGCCGGTGGTGTGGCGCACCGCCCACCACTATGGCCCCGACGAGCTGCGCCGGTCATGGTCCGAACACGAAGAACTGATCGCCGCGTTCGACCGGCGCGATGGCGCCTGGGCCCATGCCATCATGTCGAGCCATATCCTGCGCGCCTATCACGCCTATGCCGATGCGCATCGCGGCATGACCGGCACCACAGGCCAGGCCAAGGGCGCCGCAAGCATGATCCCGTCGCTGGGAGCAAGGGCATAATGTATACAAATTCGATCGAAGTTCTGGAAGTCGCCCCCCGCGACGGGCTACAGAACGAAAAAACCGCGATCGGCACGCCGGACAAGTTGGCGCTGATCGACCGCGCCATTGCCGCCGGAGCACGGCGGATCGAAGTGACCAGTTTCGTCAACCCGCGCGCGGTGCCGCAGATGGCCGATGCCGACGCGGTGGCCGCCGGTTTGCCCGACCGCGACGATGTGACCTATATCGGGCTGGTGATGAACCAGCGCGGCGCCGAGCGCGCGCTCGCCACCGGGAGGATCGATCAGTTGGGCGCGGTGGCGGTGGCCACCGACACATTTGCCATGGCCAACCAGAACCAGACCAGCGACGGATCGGTCTACGCCGCCCGTGCGATCATCGCGGCGGCGCAGGGCGCCGGGCGCACTGGCCAGGTGACCATCGCCGCCGCGTTCGGCTGCCCGTTCGAGGGCGAAGTGGCCGAGGCGCGCGTGCTGGCAATGGCGGCGGCGCTGGCGCAGGCCGGGCCGGTCGAGATCGCGCTGGCCGACACCATCGGCGTGGCCAATCCCGCGCATGTCGGCCGGCTGGTCGCTCAGGTGCGAGACCTGATCGCGCCGATCCCGGTGCGGGTGCATTTTCACAACACGCGCGGCACCGGGCTGGCCAATGTCTGGGCGGCGATCGCGGCCGGGGCAACTACCGTCGATGCCGCGATCGGCGGCCTGGGCGGGTGTCCGTTTGCACCCGGTGCCTCGGGCAATGTGTCGACCGAAGATGTCGTCTACATGCTCGAACGCGCAGGGATTGCCACCGGGCTCGACCTTGGCGCGCTGATCGATACCAACCACTGGCTGGGCGCGCTGATGGATCGCACTTTACCGGGCATGGTGGCCCGCGCGCCACGCTTTCCGAAACTGTCATAGCAGCTAAAGGGCCCCGACCGGGGCACGATCCAACATCTTGCGGGGGTTTTTGCATGGGTTACCGATTGGGTGTCGATGTGGGCGGCACGTTCACCGACCTGCTGTTGCTCGAAACCGGCACGGGTGCCTTCTGGCGCCACAAGACACCGTCGACCCCGCACGACAGTTCGGTCGGCATCCTGAACGGCGTCACCGCGATCTGTGCGGCGGCGGGCATCGCGCCTGATGCGATCGCCTATTTCCTGCACGGAACGACGGTGGCGACCAACGCGGTGCTGGAAGGCAAAGGCGCCAAAGTCGGGCTGGTGACCACCGAAGGCTATCGCCATATCATGCAGATCGCGCGCAGCTTTGTCCCCGGCGGGCTGGCGGGCTGGATCATCTGGCCAAAACCGCAACCGCTCGCCGCGCTGGAACACACCGTCACCGTCAAGGGCCGGATCGGCGCCGATGGCCGCGAAGTGCGCCCGCTCGATGAAGACGATGTGCGCACCCAGCTTGGCCTGCTGAAGGCGGCGGGGGTCGAGGCGGTGACGGTCAGCCTGATCAACGCCTATGTCAACGGCGCGCACGAGGCGCGGATCGGCGCCATCGCGCGCGAGATCATGCCCGATGCGCCGGTTTCGCTCAGCCACGAAGTCCTGCCCGAAATGCAGGAATACGAACGCACGCTGACCACCGTGGCCAATGCCGCGGTGCGGCCGATCGTCGGCAAATATGTCGCCAATCTGCGCACGCGGCTGGCCGAAGCGGGCATGGCGGGCAATCTGTCGCTGTTGCGGTCGGACGGCGGCCTGATGAGCGCGCACAAGGCCGAGACGCAGCCGGTCAACATCCTGATGTCGGGCCCGGCGGGCGGGGTGACCGGCGCGATTTGGGTGGGACGCAACGCCGGCATCCGCAATATCATGACGCTCGATGTCGGGGGCACGTCGACCGACGTGGCGCTGATCGAAAACCTCGAACCCCGGCGCCAGCGCACCACCGAAGTCGGCCACTTGTCGGTGCGCGCCTCTGCGCTCGATGTAAAGACGGTGGGCGCGGGCGGCGGGTCGATCGCCTATGTCCCCGACCTGACCGGCGCCTTGCGCGTGGGGCCGCAATCGGCGGGCGCAGTGCCGGGGCCGGTCGCCTATGCCAAGGGCGGCACCGCGCCGACCGTTACCGATGCCAATGTCGTGCTGGGCTATCTGCCTGAAAACCTGCTGGGCGGCACGTTCCGGCTCGACCGCGCGGGCGCGCGCGCGGCGGTGCAGACGATTGCCGACCGGCTGGGCATCGGCCTGATGGAGGCGGCGCGCGGGATCATCGATATCGTCAATGAAAACATGTTCGGCGCGCTGCGCATGATTTCGGTGCAACAGGGATATGATCCGCGCGATTTCGCGCTGATGGGGTTTGGCGGCGCGGGTCCGCTGCATGTCAACGCGGTGGCCCGCCTGATGGGAAGCTGGCCCGCGATTTCGCCGGTTTCGCCCGGCGTGTTGTGTGCGCTGGGCGATGCCACCACGCGCATGCGCACCGAAACCGCGCGCAGTTTTTCCCGGCTGGCGGCGCAGACCAGCGCCGAAGACCTGATCGCGGTGCTCGACGAGATGGCCGCGCAGACCCGCGCCGAACTGATCGCCGATGGCGTGCCCGAGGCCGAAGTGTCGAGCCTGTTCGAAGTCGATGTGCGCTATGCCGGGCAAGCATTCGAAGTGCCGCTGACGATCACCGCCGACGATCTGCGCCGCGACGGCATGGGCGGCATCCTGGCGCGGTTTGACGCCGAACATCTGCGGCTGTTTACCTTCAACATGGAAACCCCGCACGAAATCGTCAATCTGCGCGCGGTGGCACAGGGCCAGGTGCCCGATCTGCCCGCGCCGCAGATCGCGCGCGGCGACGGCAATCCCCGCGCGGCATTCATGCGCGAACACGTGATGTGGATGGACGGGCGCGAACAGACCGGCGCAATCTATGACCGGGCGCGGCTGCGCGCGGGCGATGTGATCCAGGGACCTGCCATCGTGTGCGAAATGGATTCCACCACCCTGATTGAAACCGGCTGCGTCGGCACGGTCGATGCTTGCGGCAATATCCTGATCACGCTGGCCTGAAGGACACCCGACGATGCCTGCAACGATAGTCCAGACCAACCCCGTTCCGTTCAACCGCGTGGCGATCGATCCGGTCACGCTCGACATCATCGAAAACGCGCTGCGCAACGCGCGCATCGAAATGGACGCCACACTGGTGCGCACCGCGATGTCGCCGGGCATCCGCGAACAGGGCGATGCCTTTCCGCTGATCGCCGATCACACCGGCAAGATGATCGTTGGCCAGTTCGGCAGTTTCATCGACGGGTTCCTGCGCAATTTCGATGGCACGCTGGAAGATGGCGACCTGATTTTCCTGTCCGACCCTTATTCGGTCGATGGCGCGATCAGCCATTCGAACGACTGGCTGGTGCTGTTGCCGGTGTTCAAGGACGGGCGCCTGATCGGCTATACCTCGATGTTCGGACATCAGAGCGACATCGGCGGCAAAGTGGTCGGATCGATGCCGATCAACGCGCATGCGATCTTTGAGGAAGGCGTGCGCATTCCCCCGGTCAAGCTGTGGAAACAGGGCGCGTTCAACGCCGACCTGCTGAAACTGGTGCTACACCAGACGCGCAAGCCCGACTGGTGCCTGGCCGACCTCAATGCGCTGATCGCCAGTTGCCGGGTGGCCGCGCGGCGGGTGATCGAAATGGCCGAACGGTTTGGCGACGATGTCTATTTTTCCGCCACCCAGGAATTACTGGCGCGCAACCACCGCGCGATGAAGGCGCTGATCGGCATGGCCATCGCCGAACAACCGGTCAGCTTTGAAGACTATATCTGCGACGATGGCATGGGCGCCGGGCCCTATCGCATCCGCTGCACGATGCACCGCGAAGGCGAACAGGTGGTGCTCGATTTCGATGGTACCGATCCGCAATCGGCCGCCTCGATCAATTTTTATCTCAACGAAAACATGTTCAAGATGTTCTTCGGCATCTACATGATCATGGTGTTCGACCCACAGATCCTGTTCAACGACGGGTTCTACGATCTGATCGACGTGCGCATTCCGGCAGGATCGCTGCTGAAGCCGAAGTTTCCGGCAGCGCTGTCGGGGCGCACCCATGCACTGGGCCGCATCTTCGACATTCTGGGCGGGTTGCTGGGGCAAAAGACCCCCGAATTCCTCAACGCCGCCGGATTTTCGTCGAGCCCGCACCTGTTCTATGCGGGCAACGACACCCGCGCCGATCGCGGGGGCGAATGGTTCCAACTGTTCCAGATCGGCTTTGGCGGGATTCCCGGGCGGCCGATGGGCGACGGGCCCGACGGGCATTCGCTGTGGCCGGGCTTTACCAACGTGCCCAACGAATTCCTCGAACGCTATTTCCCCTTGCGCATCGAACGCTATGAATGCGCGCCCGACAGCGGCGGCGCGGGCCTGCATCGTGGCGGCGACGGCATCCACATGACTTATCGCTTTCTCAGCGCCGGGGTCATCGCCATCCACGACGATCGCTGGTTCGTGCCGCCCTGGGGGGTCAATGGCGGCAAACCGGGCGGACGGGCGCGCAAGATCCTGGAAAAGGCCGATGGCACGATGCAGATCGTCGGCAACAAAGTCGAGGATCTGGCGGTCGAGGCCGACGACCAGTTGCACTTCATCACCTGGGGCGGCGGTGGCTGGGGCGATCCGCTCGACCGCGATCCGGCGCTGGTGGGCCGCGAAATCCGCGAAGGTCTGGTGACAAGCGGCGGCGCGCTGGCCTATGGCGTGGTCGCCGATGCCACGGGCACCGTCGATGCGGCCGCGACCGAAACCTTGCGCGCACAGATCCGCACCGATCGCGGGCCGCTGGCGCTGTTTGACTTTGGCCCCGATATTGCCGCGTTGCGCGCGGCGTGCCT
This sequence comes from Novosphingobium sp. FSW06-99, assembly GCF_001519065.1. Classification (GTDB taxonomy): domain Bacteria; phylum Pseudomonadota; class Alphaproteobacteria; order Sphingomonadales; family Sphingomonadaceae; genus Novosphingobium. Next base: position 397,025 of record NZ_KQ954252.1, on the reverse strand, counting down.
GGATGAAACCGGCCTGCCTGCCCCGGTTCAGCCGCAATGGCCCCATCTTGCGGCAGCGGAGTAAGTCGTGACCAAGGGAGCATTGGACGGCATTCGCGTCGTCGAACTGGGCCAGTTGCTGGCCGGGCCATTCTGCGGACAATTGCTGGGCGACATGGGCGCCGAGGTGATCAAGGTCGAACCCCCGGTGACGGGCGACCCAATGCGCGAATGGGGCCAGGGCGACGACAAAGTGCAATGGGAAGTGATCGCGCGCAACAAGCGTTCGGTCAGCGCCAACTTGCGCGTGCCCGCAGGGCAAGCGCTGGTGCGCCGGCTGATCACGCATGCCGACGTGCTGATCGAAAACTTCAAGCCCGGTACGATGGAAAAGTGGGGCCTGGGCCCCGATGTGCTGCTGGCCGAACAGCCCGGGCTGATCATCGCGCGCATGTCAGGCTATGGCCAGACCGGCCCTTATGCCACGCGCGCGGGGTTTGGCGGGATTGGCGAGGCGATGGGCGGCTGGCGCTATATCGTCGGCGAACCCGATCGCCCGCCCAGCCGGATGGGCATCTCGATCGGCGACACGCTGACCGCGACGTACGGCTGCATGGGCGTGCTCGCCGCGCTCCACGCGCGCAGCCGCACCGGCCAGGGCCAGGTGATCGACGCCGCGCTCTATGAAAGCGTGCTGCAGGTGATGGAAGGGCTGGTGCCCGAATATGACCGTTCGGGGCTGATCCGCGAACGGTCGGGCTCGGTGCTGAAAGGCATTGCCCCGTCCAATGTCTATACCTGCCGCGACGGCGAATTCATGATCGGCGCCAACAAGGATTCGCTGTGGCAACGGCTGGCCGAGGCGATGGGGCAGCCCGAACTGGGCCACGACCCGCGCTTTGCCACGCATCTGGCGCGCGGCGCCAATCAGGACGAGCTGGATCGCCTGATCGATGCGTGGACCCGCACGCTGACGGTCGATCAGGTCGATGCGCTGATGACGCAGTATTCGATCCCCGCAGGCCGGGTCTATCGTGCGCCCGACATGCTGGCCGATCCGCATTTTCAGGCGCGCGAGGCGATCATCGAGGTGGACACCGAACGGTTTGGCCCGCTGAAGATGCAAAGCGTGTTTCCGCGCCTGTCGGCAACGCCTGGCAGCGTGCGCCGCGCGGCGCCGTCGATCGTGGGGCAGCACAATGCCGAAATCTATGGCGACCTGCTGGGCCTGACCGGAGAAGACCTGGCAGCGTTTGCGGCGCAAGGGGTGATCTGATGGCACCGGCATCCGACCTGGCGGCCAACTATGCCGGCGCGTTCGACGGGCATCTGGCGTTCGGCCAGCGACCGGCGCTGATCGTGGTCGACATGGTCGATGCCTATCTGGTGCCGCAATCGCCGCTCTATGCCGGGATCGAAAGCGCGCTGGAATCCGCCATCCGCGTCACGCAGGCGGTGCGCGCATGCGGCCATCCGGTGATCTTCACCAATGTCGAATATGCGCCGGGCGGCGCCGATGGCGGGGTGTTCTTTCGCAAAGTGCCCGCGTTGCGCTGTTTTGAACGCGGCAACCCGCTGGGCGCCTTTCCCGCCCGGCTGGCCCCGCGCGACGGTGAACTGGTGATCACCAAACGCTATGCCAGCGCGTTTTTCGCAACCCATCTGGCCGCCACGCTGACCGCGCTGCGGATCGACACGCTGATCATCTGCGGCACCTCGACATCGGGCTGCATCCGCGCCACCGCGCTCGATGCCTGCCAGCACGGCTTTATCCCGTTTGTCGTGCGCGAGGCCTGCGGCGACCGTCATGCCGCCCCGCACGAGGCCAACTTGTTCGATTTGCAGGCCAAATATGCCGAAGTGGTGGGCGAGCCGGATATCCTGACCTTGCTGGCGCAGGCGGGCCATTAGCCAAAATTAAGCGGGAAAATTCTTCCCCCCACACGCCGCGCCGCTAAGTTGTGCATTCCAAGTCAACTTTGTGATGAGAGCGCGTGCGGCCATGACGACCCGTCCCAATATCCTTGTGCTGATGGCAGATCAGATGACGGCGCAGGCCTTGCCGTTTCTGACCAATGGGCCGACGCTCGACCATTCGCCGGTGATTGCGCCCAATCTGCGCCGCCTGGCCGAACACGGGGTGGTGTTCAAATCGGCCTATTGCAACAGCCCGTTGTGCGGGCCGTCGCGGTTTTCGATGCTGTCGGGGCAATTGCCGTCGCGCATCGGCGGCTATGACAATGCCTGCGAATTGACCGCCGACACGCCCACCGTGGCGCACTATCTGCGCGCGGGCGGCTATCGCACAATCCTGACCGGCAAGATGCATTTTGTCGGCCCCGATCAGTTGCATGGTTTCGAGGAACGGCTGACCACCGATATCTATCCCGCCGATTTCAGTTGGACCCCCGACTGGACCCGCCCCGACCATCGTCCGCACTGGTACCATTCGATGGATTCGGTGCTGACCGCCGGACCTGCGGTGCGCACCAACCAGATCGATTATGACGAAGAGGTGATCTTCACCACCCGGCGCAAGCTCTACGATATCGTGCGCGACAAGGACGATCGTCCGTTCTTCATGATCGCCTCGATGACCCATCCGCACGATCCCTATGCCATCCCGCGCAAATATTGGGACATGTACGAAGGGATCGACATTCCCCTGCCCCGTGTCGAGATTGCGCCCGACGCGCGCGATCCGCATTCGGCGCGGCTGCGCGCGGTTTCGGCGATGGACGACACCCCGGTCAGCACGGCGCAGATCCTGGCCGCCCGGCGCGCCTATTTCGGCGCGATCAGCTTTGTCGACGAACAGATCGGCCAGGTGCTCGATACGCTCGACGAAACCGGGCTGGCCGAGAACACCGTGGTGATCGTGTGCACCGACCATGGCGACATGCTGGGCGAACGCGGGCTGTGGTACAAGATGACCTTTTTCGAAGGCGCCGCGCATATCCCGGTCATGGTCAGCGCGCCGGGCCGGTTTGCCCCGCGCGTGGTCGATCAGAACGTATCGCTGCTCGATCTGTTGCCCACATGCGTCGATCTGGCCGGGCTGGCGCCCACCTTTGCCGCACCGGTCGATGGCCATAGCCTGGTGCCGTGGCTGATCGGCGAACAGGGCGCCGACGAAGTGATCGGCGAATATCTGGGCGAAGGCGCGGTGGCGCCGATCGTGATGATCCGGCGCGGGCCGTGGAAATTCATCCATTGCCCGGTCGATCCCGACCAGTTGTATGACCTGTCTGCCGATCGCGACGAACTGGTCAATCTGGCCGCCGATCCGGCCCATGCCACGCTGGTCGCCGCGTTTCGGGCCGAAGTTGCCGAACGCTGGGATTTCGATACGATCACCGCGCAAGTGCTGGCCAGCCAGCGCCGCCGCACTTTGGTGGCGCAGGCCAATGCCACCGGGCACCTGACGGCGTGGGACTGGTCCCCGCCGCGCGATGCGTCATCGGAATATGTGCGCAACCACATGGATCTTGAAGAACTGGAGGCCGCCGCGCGGTTCCCCCGCGTGCGCTGATCAGCCGTTGCGCGGCGCGACCCGATAGCCGCCATCGGGTCGCACCCAGATCACACGCTGGTCGGGGAAATGGGTGGCGAGGCCTGTCATGTGCGGGCGCGCCACCAGCGCGCCGTTCTGCGCCACAAAGCGCGTGCAGATCTCATGCCCGAACGCGCCGGCCATGGCATCGGCAATCTGCGCCAGCAGTGGCAGCGCGTGATCGGCGGGCACCTGCCGCTCGTAGAACGACAGCTTGGCCGCCATCACCTGATCGCGGTCGAACGTGCCGCACACTTCGCCCGCGCGCACCGCGACCGGGGTTTCGATATCCACCGTCAGCGGCTGGACCGGGTCGGGCATCACCGTGGCAATCTTGGTCCACGCGCCGTCGGACGCGCGGCGATAGGCCGCGATCAAGCGGCAGGTGTGGCTGGCGGGATCGGGATCATAGCATTGCACCAGGCCCGAACGCGCCGGCGCCAGCGGGTCGGGCCCCACCTCGTCCGCGATGGACTTGTCGACGGTCAACGTGGTCGCCAGCATCAGGCCGACCGGAAAAAGTGGCAGCATCGCGTCGTGTGTCCCGTGCAATCCGACCATGCACCCCATGCGTCATAAGGCGCGCTGCTCGCACTACACCATAAAATCCGATGAGTGGTGCTTTATCGCGCAAAAACAGGCAGTGACCCCCTGCGCGCGCCCGATTCGGCGCCTTATGATCATCTTGTATGGATCGGGACCCATGTCGCAACGCCAGCCGGTCGATCGCCGACCGATCGATATGCGCGCCGCCGCCGTGATGGCGGTGTTGTGCCTGATCTGGGGCACCCAGCAAGTCACGATCAAGGCGGCCGCCGCCCAGATGAGCCCGATCCTGCAATTGGGCGTGCGATCGGCGCTGGCGGCGATGGCGACGCTCGGCCTGGCCGCAGCACGCGGCGAATTGCGTGCAATGACCCGCGCGACGGTGTTGCCGGGGCTGGCGGTGGGCGTGTTCTTCGGGCTGGAATTCGTGTTTGCCGGCGAAGCGCTGCGGCGCACCAGCGCATCGCATGTCACCGTCTATCTCTATTGCGCGCCGCTGATGATCGCATTCGGGCTGGGGCTGGTGCACCGCGACGAACGCCTGCGTCCCGCGCAATGGCTGGGCGTGGCACTGGCCTTTGCAGGCGTGGCGCTGACTTTTCTGGGGCGCGGCGATCCGGGCCTCTATCCGGCGATGCGGCTGGGCGATGCGCTGGCGCTGGCCGGGGCGGCATCGTGGGCGATTACCGCGATCGTGTTGCGCGGATCGCGACTGGCCGATGCGCCCGCAACGATCACCTTGTTCTATCAACTGGTCGGGGCGGGCCTGCTGGCCACCACGACCGCGCTGACGCTGGGTGAAACCGCGGTGCACGCCGATGCGGCGTTGGCCCTGTCGCTGGTCTGGCAAGTCGCGGTGGTGGCATTCGGCAGCTATCTGACATGGTTTGCGCTGCTGCGCCGATACAGCGCGACGCGGTTGGGCGTGCTCAGTTTCCTGACCCCGGTGTTTGGCGTCGCCGCCGGGATCATCCTGATGGGCGATCGGATCGACGGCGGCTTTGCCATCGGGGCGTGCATGATCCTGATCGGCATCGTCATCGCGACAACCGGATTGCCGCACCTTCGCCGCGCGTATCGGTAATTATCCTTAGGCTCTTAACAAGCCGAATTCACCCCGTGCTGCCATCCTGATCCTGCCCGAGCGAGGGACCCTATCTTCAGGAATTTCGGCACGAGGAACCATGCTCAAGCGGATCGACCCAGGTGATGTCATGCTCGGCATGTACATCCACAAGCTCGAAGGCAACTGGTTCAGCCATCCCTTCTGGCGGGCGCGGTTCCTGTTGACCGACCCCGACATGCTCGACCGGCTGCACGCCAGCTATGTGCCCGCCGTAATCATCGACACCGAACGCGGGATCGATCCCGATGCGGCGCCCGCGCGCGCGGCATCGCCAGCCCCGCCCCCCGCACCGGCCCGCCGCCTTCTCCCCGCACGGCCCGCCCCTTTGCCCCGGGACGTCTTGGTCAGCCCGCCGGCACCGGCGCAGGCGGGCGTGGCCCGCGTGCTGTCGGCACCGCCCGGCGAAGTGGCGCGCGGCTTTGGCCGCGCCAGCGCGCTTGCCGAACGCGGGGTAAAGGCAGTGAGCGGGGCGTTTCTGGAAATGCGGCTGGGCAAGGCGATCACGCCTGCCACGATCAGCCCGGTGATCAATTCGATCATCACCTCTGTGCAGACCAATCCGTTTGCCTTCAACGGGTTGATGCGGTTTCGCCGCGACCGCGAGGATGTTTTTCGCCATGCCCTGGCGACCAGCGCGCTGATGATAGCGCTGGGCCGCAATCTGCGGCTGGACCCGATCGATCTGCACGCAGCGGGTCTGGCCGGGCTGTTGCTCGATGCCGGGATCTGCCTGTTGCCGGTCGAGGTGGCACCCGAAGGCGTCGATGCGCGGACATTGCCCGCCGAGATCTGGCACAGCCACGTCCAGCTTGGCCACGATTTCATCGTGCGCTGCCGCCTGTCGGATACGGTTGCGCGCGCCTGCCTTGAACACCACGAACGTATCGACGGCACCGGCTGGCCCAACGCCATCGGCGGCAATGGCTTGAGCAAATTGGGCCGGATGGCAGCAATCTGCGATAGCTATGACACGCTTGCCGCGGGCGGAAGCAACCCGGCCGAAGCGCTGCGCACGATGAAGGCGGATGTCGGCGCATTCGACAGCGAGCTGCTGGCGGTGTTCGAGGCGACCGTGGGCGTCTGGCCGACCGGATCGGTGGTGGCCTTGCGCAGCGGCCGGCTGGCAGTGGTGCTCGACCAGAACCGGGACTCGCCCGATCGGCCGCTGGTCGCGGTGTTCTATGATCCGGCCAATGCCCGGCCGATCGATACCGTGTGGATCGACCTCAACACCTGTTTCGGTGCCGATGCGATCACCGGTGCGGGATCGATCGACACTTTGCCCGAGGCCTGCCGCGCCAAGGCCGCCACCGCGCTGACCGCCGCGGTCGAGCGCGTGGCCCCGGCCGCCAAGGGCGGCGCATCACAGGCTGCCTAGGGGCAATACCCTAAGCGAACGGCTGCGCCCCGTTTACCATGGCGGCGCTAGTCTGGCCCGCGAACCAGCATCCAGCCGAAAGCCAGACCATGAACGCCCCCTTCGTGCCCCAGCCGCACAAGCGCAACGGTGCGTCCAGCCTGGCCGTGCGACCCGAACTCCGCACGCATTGCCTGCCCCACGAATTGCCCGAGGTGCTCGACTGGTTTGCCGGCCTCAAAGTGCTCAGTCTCGACTGTTTCGACACGCTGCTATGGCGCGATTGCCACGCGCCGACCGACCTGTTTGCGCTGTTGCCCGATTGCAACCCGTATCAGCGCATGCATGGCGAACGCCGCGCGCGCCAGATCGCGCGGTCTGCGCGCGGCGTGCACGACATTTCTATCGACGAGATCTACCGGTCGATCATGCCGCGCGCGCGCGATGCCGATCGTGCCCGTGCGATTGCCGCCGAAATCGAGGCGGAGGCGCAATCGTGTTATGGCTTTGCGCCGACCATCGCGCTGATGCACGAGGCACGGCGACGCGGCATGCAGGTGATCCTGGTGTCCGACACGTATCTGAGCCCGCGCCAGTTGCACGATCTGGTCGCGCGCGCCGCCGGGGCCGATGTCGCCGCGCTGATCGACCGGGTGTTCTGTTCCTCGACCCATGGCAAGCCCAAGGCCGCCGGGCTCTATGGCGATGTGCTGGCGCGCATGAAGGCAAAGCCCGGCGAGATTTTGCACATCGGTGACAACCAGGCCGCCGATGTCGGCGGGGTAGAACCGTTCGGGGTGCACACGCTGCATCTGCGCCAGTTTACCGAGCGCACCGCGCAGCAATTGCGGCTGGAAAGCGCGGTTGCCGCGCTGATGCATGGGCATGACCGCGACGGCCTGCAGGCGCCGCAACCGCACCGCCCGGCGCTGGCCCATGGCATGCCACGCCTCGACAATGCGGCGCACCAGTTCGGCTTTGCCACGCTGGGCCCGGTGCTGCTCGGCTATGACCAATGGCTGCGGCACGAAGCCAAAGGCTTGCAGGCGCAATACGGCGGCGCGGTACACTGGCTGTTCCTGATGCGCGATGGGCATCTGCCGATGCGCATGCACGAGGCCGTGGGGACAGACGGTTCGATCCATCCGGTCGAGATCAGCCGCCTGACCGCGACATTCGCGACCTTTGCGCAAGACACCGCGATCATGCGTCATCTCGATGAAAATCGCGGCATCGATCCCGTGTTGCTGGCGCGTCAATTGCGCCTGCCCGATGCAACCATTGCCCGATTGTGCGACGGGCGCAGTTGGGACGAAGGCTGGCGCGCGCTGGCCGACTGGTGCCGCGTGCCCACCAACCGGCGCCCGATCATCCTGGCCGCGCAGGCTCTGGGCGAACGGCTGGTCAATCATGTTCGCCAGCGTGTGCGCCCGGCGCCGGGCGATACGCTGATGCTGGTCGATCTGGGCTATAACGGATCGGTTCAGTCGCTGATCGACCCGTTGCTGGCGCGATCGCTGGGCGTGCATGTCGCCGGACGCTATCTGATCTTGCGCGAGATGCAGATTTCGGGGCTCGACAAGCGCGGCTATCTGTCGAGCGAGCACTACGATTACGCGCTGCTCAACGCGATGACCGCCAATGTCGCGCTGATCGAACAATTGGCCACCGCCGCGCAAGGCTCTGTGATCGACTATGCCGAAGACGGCACACCCGTTCGCGGCGCCAACGACATTGCCAAACGCCAGAGCGACGTGCGCGAGGCGGTGCAGACCGGCTGCCTGGCCTTTGCCGGGGCCGCGCACGGCTCGATCGTGCGGGTCGTCAGTGGCGATGCCGTGGCGGGGATTGGCGTGGAATTGTGGCGCAAGGCCAATGCCGCGACGCTGATGCGGCTGATGTTTCTGCCCTTGCGCGAGGAACTGGCGGTGGTTCGCGCGTTCGAACACGACGTCAATCTGGGCACCGGCGAAACGCTGGCCCTGTTTGACCCCGAGATTGCCCGCCAAGGCCTGTTGCAACAGGGGCTGTTCTATCAAAAGGGCGTGCGGCGCATGTTCCTGCCCGCCGAACTGGCCGAAGAAGGCTTTGCCACGCGCCTGACCCATCTGGCCACGATGCGATTCCACATGCCGCTGGCCGCCGCCGACCTCGCCGGGGACGTTGGCCAGATCAGCGTGATCCTGAGCGATACGCGCGATGCCACTCCGGTCTCGCTGCCGATCCGGCCCACCCATGATGGATTTTGCGCGCTGTGCATTCCGGTCGGCGCCGGCCGGTTTGTCGCGGCCGTGCCGTTCGGCACGCTGGCGCCTTATGTCGAAGTGCTGTCGATCACCGCGATGCCCGCCGACGAATATCTGGACAACCGCCATGACAGCCATCTGCGCGCATGCCCGATCGTGCCGCAGTTCGATCGCATCACCGCGCTGACCGAACACTTGTGGCATTGTCCCGACCCGGCCGGCTTTGCGCTGTTGCAACCGCCGCCTGCCCAAGGCGACACCGCGCTGATGATCGTGGTGGTATTCAGAACGATCGGCGGCCCGGCGTAGAGCTCTGGTTTTCCCGGACAACGCCTCTATGTGTGGCGTCACGCACACAGCGGTGACCCCACGGAGACGAATTTCATGCTGGCGACGGGCGAATATGCACCTGCGGTGGTCACGCCGGGCAGCGGCGTCGACTTGTCGCAACATGCCGGGCGCCCGGTCGTGCTGGCCTTCGTCGGATCGACCACCGCCTCGACCTCGGCGCGTCTGCTAGCCGGTCTGATGGAGGCCGATCTGCAAGGCGCCGCGGTGTTCGTGATTTCGGTCGACCCGCGCGACGCCGCGCGCGCACCGCACTGGCAGGGCGATCGCAACGCCATGACGCTGGTGGTGGAGGACGAGCGCCGCCTGATCAGCCGCATGCACGGCGCGCTGGCGCGCGATGCACAGGGACACCCCGCCTATCGCCAGTTTTCGGTCATTCTCGATCGCCGCCAGCGCGTGTGGGACAATGTCGCCGTGCAGGAAAGCGCGCCCGCCGCGCATGGCAAGGCCGTCGCGGCGGCACTGGCCCGGATGCCCGCCGCCGAGAATTATCCCCCCCCGGTGCTGATCGTGCCGCGCGTGTTCGAACCCGAATTCTGCGCCGATCTGATCCGCCGGTTCGACCAGGACGGCGGCCAGCCGGGGCTGGTTGCGGTCGAGCGCGACGGGCGCACGGTGCTGGAACTGGTCACCGAAAACAAGGCGCGCCGCGATCTGCTGATCGAGGATCGCGCCTTGTGCAACGAACTGGCCCTGCGCATCGGCAGCCGCCTTGTCCCCGAAGTGGAACGCTTTTTCGGTTTTTGCGCGACCCGCATGGAACGCTGCCAGATCGGGCGGTACGAGGCGGGATTTGGCCATTTCCGCGCGCATATCGACAACAATCAGGTCGGCACCGCGCACCGCCGTTTCGCGGTCAGCGTGGCGTTGAACGATGATTACGAGGGGGGCGACTTGCGTTTCCCGCAATTCGGCACCCAGGGTTATCGCCCACCGCCGGGCGGCGCGGCGGTGTTTTCCTGTTCGCTGGTGCACGAGGTGACGCCGGTCACGCGCGGCCTGCGCTATATGTTCATCCCGTTCCTGTTCGATGAGGATACCAGTCGGCGGCTGCGTGCGCTCGGTTCGGGCGGCGGCCTTTCCATCGTCCGCTGAAGCAGCGAACGCGGCGCGCTGGGTAGATTCCGAGTCTGGCGATGAAACCGCGACGACCTATGGAGGATATGCCCCTCCCCCGGGGCGGCGCCCGGCAGCACGGCTCCCCGCCCCGCAGTCGGGCGCCCATTGTTCTTGCCAGGAGCCCGTCGCGATGCCGTTCATAAGTATTATCGTCGCCCTGATCGTTGTCGGGGTCATTCTCGGGCTCATCAACTCCATGATTCCAATGGATGCCCGGATCAAGCAGATCCTCAACGGCGTGGTGGTGATCGCCGTGGTGCTGTGGCTGCTCAAGGTGTTCGGCATCATTGATCTGCTGACTGCGATCCACGTCGGAAAGTGATCGGCGCCAATATTGATAGCTAGTCCGGGTCGATCCTGTGGTACGGGCCGCGCCGAGGGGAACACCCATGACACGCAACACCATCACGTCCGGCATCGCCGCCCGATCGACGACATTTTGACAACGTACGAGGGGCCCGCCACGGCCACGCTTGGCGAGACACTGCCGATTGTCGCAATCGGGGCCTCGTCAGGCGGGCTGGAGGCAATGTCGCGGCTGTTCGATGCCCTGCCCGAAGCGCCCGGCATGGCGTTCATCGTCGTCCAGCATCTTGACCCGACCCACAAAAGCCTGATGGTCGAATTGCTCGGCCAACACACGGCGATGACGGTGGTCGAGGCGAGCGACGGGTGCCCCTTGGCGGTCAACCATGTCTATGTCATTCCGCCCGGCTGCTATCTTTCGGTGCGTTCGGGCCTGCTCCATCTGACGGTGCCCGATACGCGCCAGGGCGCGCGGCTGCCGTTTGATCGCCTGCTCAAATCCCTGGCGCGGTCATGCGGCCCGCAGACGGCCGCCGTGATCCTGTCGGGCACCGGCCAGGATGGCAGCGCCGCCCTGCCCGCGCTGCGCCAGGCGGGCGGCTGCATTATCGCCCAGGCGCTCGAAGAGGCCGAATATCCCGGCATGCCCGACGGTGCCATCGCCACCGGCGTGGTCGATCATGTGCTTGCGCTGGCCCGGATACCCGCAGCGCTGGCGACCTTTGCACTGCGCGTGGCCAGCGCGCCCGGCGATGCGGACATTGCGTTCCAGCGCGACGAAGCGGCCGACATCGCCGCCATCCTCGACCATTTGCATGTACGCACCGGACACGATTTTCACCCCTATAAGCCCGGTACGATGGCGCGTCGGATCGCGCGGCGCATGGGGCTGCTGGGCATCCCGGGCAACGACACCGCCGCCTATCTCGACCGGTTGCGCGACGAGCCGGGCGAATGCGCGCTGCTGGTCAGCGATCTGCTGATCAACGTGACGTCGTTCTTTCGCGATCCGCGCATGTTCGATGTGCTGGAAAGCGCGATCCTGCCCGAAGCGATCAGCAACTTGCTCCCCGGGCAGACGCTGCGGATCTGGGTGGCCGGATGCAGCACCGGTGAAGAAGCCTATTCGATGGCGATCATCTGCCAGGATGCGATCGCCGCCACGCGGCGCGACATCAAGCTGCAGGTGTTCGCTTCTGACCTCGATCCCGATGCGATCGCCACCGCGCGCGAGGGGTTCTATCCGCCGGAGATCGCGAACCAGGTTTCGGCGGACCGGCTGCAACGCCATTTCATTGCCGAGCCATCGGGGTATCGTGTTGTGCCGGGTTTGCGCGGGCAAGTGGTGTTTTCGGTCCAGGACGTGCTGACCGATCCCCCGTTTTCGCGGATCAACCTGATCTCCTGCCGCAACCTGCTGATCTATCTCAACCTTCAGGCGCAGGCCAAAGTGCTCGCGCTGTTCCATTTCGCCTTGCGCGAAGGCGGCACGCTAGTGCTCGGCACATCCGAAACGGTGGGCAAGGCCGAGGACCGGTTTGCGCCGATTCCCGGTGCCGATTGCTGTTACCGTGCGGTGGCGCACAGCCGTCCCGGCGATGCGGGGATTTCGTTCACCCTGGAAGGAAAGCCCCCCCGCCTGGAAACCACCGATGGCCAGATCACGACCGGGCGCCAGGCCAGCCTTGCCGAGATCTGCCATCGCGCGGTCCTGGCACGCCATGCCCCGGCGGCGGTGCTGATCAACAAACAGCATGAATGCCTGTTTTCGACCGGACCCACGGCGCGCTATCTGCGCGTGGCGCCCGGCTATGCGACGCTCGACCTGCTGGCCATGGCATCGCCATCGTTGCGCACACGCCTGCGACGGGCGCTCAGCCGTGCGGCGGCCGGCGAACGGCACGTCGATGGCGGGATCGTGCGCGGCGGACATGATGACCCGCAAAGCCGCTTTCGCTTTGAAATCGAATGCCTGACCGAGGCGGGTGAAGAGCTCATGATGGTCTGTTTCATCGATGAGCCGACCGACGACGCCGAGGCGGCGGCCGATCGCACGCCCGCCGACAGCGTGCGCATTGCCGAACTTGAACGCGAATTGCTGGAAACCCAGGCCGAATTCCAGGCCGCGCTGCAACAGCGCGAGATCATCAGCCAGGAACACAAGGCGATCAACGAAGAAGCGCTGTCGGTCAACGAGGAATTCCAGTCCGCCAACGAGGAACTGCTGACATCCAAGGAAGAGCTGCAGTCGCTCAACGAAGAGCTGACCGCGCTCAACGGTCAGCTTCAGGAAACGCTCGATCGCCAGCGGCTGGCTTCGGACGATTTGCGCAACGTGATGACCAGCACCAATATCGGCACGATGTTTCTCGACACCGGTTTGCGGATCCGCTTTTTCACTCCCGCGATCAAGCCGCTGTTCAATGTCATTCCCGGTGATCTTGGCCGGTCACTGGCAGATTTGCGGCCGGTTGCCGATGATCCCGCTTTGCTCGACGATGCCCGGCATGTGCTGAAAGACGGCACGACGATCGAACGCGAAATCACCGTGCCGGGTGCCGAAGCGCCGGACACGGTGTGGTTCATGCGGCGGATTTTCCCCTATCGGGCGCACGACAGCCGGGTCGATGGTGTGGTCATCACGTTTGCCGATATTACCGACCGCAAGCAGATCATGGGCGCGCTGGAGTCCGCCAAGCTCGAATCCGAACGCGCCAACATGGCAAAATCGCGGTTTCTCGCCGCCGCCAGCCATGACTTGCGCCAACCGCTGCAAGTGCTGACGCTGCTCAAGGAACAACTGGCGCAGATGGTCACGGGCGACGCCGCAAACGCGCTGTTCATGCGGTTTGACAAGACGCTGCGCGGTTTGTCGGGCATGCTCGACACCTTGCTCAACATCAACCAGATCGAAGTCGGCGCAATCAATCCGCAACGCGCGCAGTTTGCCATCACCCAGACGCTCGATCGCCTGCGCGAGGAATTCACCCCGCTGGCGCAGGCGCACAACCTGACCCTGGTGGTACGGCCCTGTGCGGCCATGGTCGACAGCGATCCAATGCTGATCAAGCAGATCTTGCGCAATCTGCTGGGCAACGCGATCAAGTGCACCCCGCGCGGCCGCGTGATGCTTGCCTGCCGCCGCCGCGGCGACAATCTGTGCATCGAAGTGCGCGACAGCGGCATCGGCATCGAGGCAGGGCAGCTTCACGCGATTTTCGAAGAGTTTCACCAGATCGACGACCCATCGGGCGATCGCAATCGCGGCCTCGGGCTGGGGCTGGCGATCGTGCGGCGGCTTGGCAAACTGCTCGGCCACCCCATCGATGTGCGATCGGCACCGGGCAAAGGGTCTGTCTTCACGGTCACCGTACCGTGTCGCGATATCCGGCCACCGTCGGTCGCGCCCGAACCATCCGCGCTCGTCCTGCCGACGCGCGCGGCGCACCAGGGCACGGCGATCATGGTGGTCGAAGACGATCCGGACTTGCGCGACCTGCTGTCGCAATTGTTGCGTTCGGCAGGCCACAGCGTCACCAGCGCGGCCGATTTTGCCGCGGCGATCGCCTTGATCACGCACAGCGCGATCAGGCCCGACATCCTGCTGACCGATTACAACTTGCCCGCCGGGCACACCGGGGTCGACTTGCTGGTGCGGCTGCGCGCGATGGTGCCGCAGGATCTGCCCGCGATCATTCTGACCGGCGACATCTCTACCGAAGCGGTGGCGCGGATCGCCGGTGTCGACACGACGCGCGGCAAGTGCGTTCACATGAGCAAGCCGGTCGAATCGCGCGTGCTGATGGAAACCATCACCAGCTTGCTGGTGCCCGCAGGATCGCCGTTGGCCGGCGAAGACGGCGCCTCGCCAGGCGTGACCTATGTTATCGACGACGAGCCGGAAATCCGCGCCGCGCTATGCGAACTGCTGGTTGGCCATGGCTGCCAGGTAGAGGATTTTGCCACCGCCGAGGCGTTTCTGGAGGCCTATCGTCCGGGCACGGCCGGTTGCCTGCTGGTCGACGTGCGTCTGCCGGGCATGAGCGGGATCGGCCTGCTCGATACTTTGCGCGCGCGCGGCGATCATGTGCCGGTGATCCTGATCACGGGCGACGGGGATATCGGCCTGGCCGTTCACGCCATGCGGGCGGGCGCCTGTGAATTCATCGAAAAGCCGGTCGGCAGTGCCGATCTGCTGGCCAGCATCAGCCGGGCCACGGCACAATCGCACGGCATCCGCATCGATGACGAAGCCCACGCCGACGCCGCGCGACGGACCCAGGGCCTGACCGCGCGACAAAGACAGGTCATGGCCATGGTGCTGGCCGGAGAGCCCAGCAAGAACATCGCCGCCGATCTGGGTATCAGCCAGCGCACGGTCGAAAACCATCGCGCCGAAATCATGCACCGCATGGGCGCGAAATCCATTCCCGAACTCGCGCGCAAGGTGCTGGTGGCCACCGCCACCTGAAACACAATGCGTTCAATCTGAAACGCATCGTGCTTCAGGACCAAAATCACGCGACTTCGGGCACGGCCTTGCGCTGGCCAAGCCCGACGTGAACATCGACGCGCGTCGCTCCGGCGGCTTCGAGAATGGTGCGGGCCACTTCGATGCGCGCGGGCGTATCGTGCGCCAGCACCAGAAAGCTGTCCGCCGCGATCGCGGTTTCGTACTGGATGACGCTGTCGTGGGGGATACCGATCCCGTAGAGCGCAGCCGACAGCGCACTGGCGCCGCCGATGATCAGCGCGCCTTCCATCCCGGCGACGATCATCGCGCCCAGATGACCAAGCGCCACCACCGGGCCGACCACCGGCACCGTTACGAAGATGCCGCCGAAGAACAGGCCCCACAACCCGCCCCAGAACAGCCCGCGCGTGCCCCAGAAACGGACCCGGTCGCCCTTGTTGAAAAAGCCGATAACGTGTTCGTCGGTGTGGTAGCCTTTGCCGACAACGCTGAGATGGCTGATGTCGAACCCGGCCAGGCCGAGCTCCTTGACGGCGGTCTCCGCTGTGGCGTGGCTGGCAAAAGTGCCGACAGCGGCAGCCGGGATGGCTTCGGGGGGCAAGACGGCGGGTTCGTGCATGATGGCCTCGTTCCTGTAGGCTGGGTACCGCTGACATGCGGGATGGGGATCTTTGGATATGGCGGACTGTCAGGCCGCCTGATGTACCGGTAGGCGCCCCGCGCGCCGTGGCGCAGCCTCGGAAACTACCCAGAGCCTGCACGACCGGGCACACCGCCCTCAGGCCCCGCCGTGGTGGCAACAGGATCGCCAAAAATCCCGCACCAACAGCCCGGAATTGGCCAAGCCATGCGTACATTCCGAGGGTTCATCAGCACAATAAAATCAGCCATTGGAGCACTGCATCCAGATGAAATCACGGATGGTCCGAAACAATCTCCACAATATCTGGTATTTTTTCGGACCGTTTTGCGAACTGGTCAATCATGCGCGGGCATTTGGACACTCCGTTCGCCCCGTGAAGCATAATATTTCACATCACTATCTGGAGTACGCCGCCATGCAAATTTCCCATCGCCTGTTTGCCGTTGCCGCCGTGGCCATGGCCGTCGTGGCCGTTCCGCTGACCGCAACGTCTGCAAGCGCCCGATCCGCCGCCGAAATCACCGCACAGGGCCAACAGGCGCTGCAATCGCTCGAAGCGCGCGAACCGCGTTCGCGCCTCTTTGCCCGCCATGCCCGCGCCGTGCTGGTGTTCCCCTCGATCTTCAAGGCGGGCCTGGTGTTCGGCGGCGAAAGCGGCAACGGCGTGCTGTTGATCGACGGTCGTCCGGCGGGCTTCTACAACTTGTCTGGCGGGTCCTGGGGCCTGCAGATCGGTGGCGAGAAATTCAGCTATGCCCTGTTCCTGATGAACAATGCCGCGCTGCGCCATCTGCGCCGCAGCGGCAACTTTGACGCCGGCACCGGCCCCAGCGTCGCGATCATCACCACCGGCGCAGGCGCAGAAGCCAATTCGACGACCATGACCAAGGACGTCTATGCCTTTCCGTTCAACGAAAAGGGCCTGATGGCCGACCTGACGCTGCAGGGCACCAAGATTTCGGCGATCCACCCGCGCTGAACCATCCTGACTTACTCCCGGCGGGCCGCTCTCCGGCTCGCCCAACCAATGGAAAAATCATGAGGAAAATCCTAATCGCGACGGCGCTTGCGTCGAGCGCACTGGCCGGATCGGCCTATGCCGATGACACCGGTCCCTATATCACCATCGAAGGCGGCGCGGTCGCCCAGCGGCATGTTTCCATCAGCGACGGCGCGGGCTATGAACAGACCGACGCCTTCAAGCACGGCTGGGAAGCCGGTGGCGCGGTGGGCTATGACTTTGGCCATTTCCGCCTTGAAGCCGAAGCGTTCCATGACAATTCGGTGCTGAAATCGCAGAACCGGCCGACCGGAACCACCCCGCCCAACGGCTATTACGACCAGTCCTCGGGCCTTTACGGACGCACCCGGACCAATGCGATCATGGGCAACGTCCTGCTCGGTCTGGGCCATTGGGGCGGCGTCAAGGTCTATGCCGGTGGCGGCGCAGGCTATGCCGACACGTTCCTGTTCGACAATCTGGCCAGTTCCGGGATCATCAGCGGCCATGATCACGGCTTTGCGTGGCAGGGCATTGCCGGATTGACCGTACCGGTCAGCCATTCGGTCGACCTGGGTGTCAAATATCGCTATTTCGACCCGAGCGGCGCCAACCAGTTCGGCTATTCCGACGGCACCACCCGCGAAGGCACGTTGCGGTCGCATTCGCTGCTCGCCACGCTGACGTTCAACTTCGGCTCGCACGCGGCCCCGGCACCCGAGGTCGCAGCCGCTCCGCCGCCCCCGCCGCCGCCCCCGCCGCCTCCGCCGCCCCCTCCTCCTCCGCCGCCGGTTGCACCGGTCTGCAACAACGGCCCGTACATCGTGTTCTTCGATTGGGACAAGTCGGCAATCTCTCCCGAAGCCGCCAACATTCTGGACAGCGCGATCCAGGCCTATGGCAATTGCGGCACCGTGCCGATCACGCTGGCGGGCTATACCGACAGTTCGGGTTCGGTGCGCTACAACCTTGGCCTGGCGGCCCGGCGCGATGAAGCGGTGCAGGCCTATCTGACCGGCCATGGCATTGCTGCCACCAGCATCAGCAGCCACGCCTATGGCAAGGCCAACCAGCGCGTGCCCACCGCCGACGGTGTGCGCGAACTGCAGAACCGCCGCGTTGAAATCACCTATGGGACCGGCGCGGGCAACTGATCGCGCACCCCTGATTGACTGAAAAAGGGCCGCACTTTCGCGGCCCTTTTTTTACCGGAAAAAGGAACCAGCGATGATCCCCTTGTGGCAATCGGTTACGCCGATCGTGATCTTTGGCGTGTTGTTCGTGGCCGCGTTGAGCGTGCGGATCTTGCGCGAATACGAACGCGCGGTGGTGTTCACGCTGGGCCGGTTCGACCATGTCAAAGGGCCCGGCCTGGTCCTGCTGATCCCGCTGATCCAGCAGATGGTGCGGGTCGATCTGCGCATCCAGGTGATCGAGATCCCCAGCCAGGATGTGATCAGCCGCGACAATGTCTCGATGAAGGTCGATGCGGTGCTCTATTTCAATGTGATCAATCCCGAACACGCGATCATCCAGGTGCAGGACTATCTGCCCGCCACCAACATGCTGGCGCAGACCACCTTGCGCGCGGTGCTGGGCCAGCACGACCTCGACGAGATGCTGTCGGAGCGCAAGAAACTGTCCACCGATGTTCAGGCGATCCTCGATGCGCAGACCGAGACATGGGGCATCAAGGTGTCGAATGTCGAAATCCGCACGGTCGAACTGACCGAAAACATGGTTCGCGCGATCGCCAAGCAGGCCGAGGCAGAGCGCGATCGTCGCGCCAAGGTGATCCATGCCCAGGCCGAATTCCAAGCCTCGCAGACGCTGGTCGATGCGGCCACCATCCTGTCGAGCATCCCGGCGGCAATGCAGTTGCGGTATTTGCAGACGCTGACCGAAATCGGCGCGGAACAGAATTCGACCGTGGTGTTCCCGATGCCGATCGATATCGTCAAACCGTTCCTGTCGTTGCTGGAAACGGCGGCGAACAAGCCGGACGTGTCCTGATCGAACAGCGCTCGACCGGCATCGTCGGATGCCGGTCGAAGGAGGCTGCTGCCAGGTCTGAAAACGGCACGCCAAGGGGAACCGCAAGGTGCAGTTTGCGCGCCGTGCCCGCCATGCGCGATCAGGTCATTGCTGAAAAAATTGCCACCATTGGTTGCCGCATATCTTGTGCGCATACCAATTGGTCTGGATCGACAGCCAGCTTGCCAGCGCCGCAGGGTGCCGGTTGATCGGCCTGTGTTGCGCGACGGTCATGGGTGTTCTTCCGGTTTGAATCGGTGCAGCGTGTAACAGCGCGCGCCAAGACACGCTGGCGTGGCGATGGGTCGTCTGCACGGCCCATCGCGCATCGCTTATTCGCAGGTGTTGTACTGATAGGCGGGGAAGTAGATCAACGGCGGCGTGCAATAGTAAGGCCCGCCATAGACAATCGCAGGGCCGGGATAATAGCCGCCGCCCCATCCGCCATAGCCGCGACCGCCGCGACCATCGCCGTGCCCGCCGCCGCCGTGCCCGCCGCCACCATGACCGCCACCGCCGCCACGTGCGCCGCCGCCGCCACCGCCGCCGCGCGGCCCGGCCATGGCCGGGCTGGTGCACAGCGCCAGCGCGAGCACCGCCGCCGTGGCAAGCCGGGCGCCGAGGCGCAGGCCGCGATGATGGGCGGATCGATCAATCCGGGTAACACTGTTCATGGCGAAATATCCTCGAAAAAAGGTGGGGTGAAGCCGGTCGGCGTGCGGCGCGCAGCACCGCCGCCGCGGTCAATCGTGGCCGTTGCCGAACTTGTCGAACACATCGTCGGCGACCAGCTTCTGCGCGTCGGGCATCGCGGTATAGAGCGTTTCGAACGACGACCGCAGCAGCTTCAGACCCTCGACATGCGCCTGGGTGAAGTGTTCATAGACCCGCAGGTCTTCGGGCGCGGAGACATGGTGTTCGGGCTCGGCCTCGCGAGCGGCAATCAGTTCCTGCATATGCGCTTCGTTGTCGCGCATGGTCTGCGCGACACCGCTCCAGGCGGTTTCCTCGTCGGGCGTGATATGCAGCCGCGTGTGCAGATCGCTGATGCGCAGGTCGATCGTTTCTTCGCTTTCGTGCGCGGTCTTGCCCCACACGTGGTGGTGATAATGCGATGCGTCCTGGGCCGATGCAAGCGCGGGCGCAAAGGCCATGGCGGCGCCCACCAGACCGGCGAGCATGACCGGGCCATGGCTACGGCGGGTCGGCAACAGGGCGAACGGGTTTGATCTGTTGAACATCGAGTGATCCTTTGCGGGTATGGCTGGCCCCTCGCACCGGCGCGCCGGGCGGCCGGTGGGGCAGACTGCACGGTGGCCCCTGCATCCCGCGCTGTCAGCCAGCGGAATCTACGCAAGGCCGCCCGCGCGGATCCGATCGCGTGCCATTGGGTAATTTCCGAGGCTGCCCGCCCGATCCGCCGGGGCTATTTTTCGCGCCTGGCGCACCCCACCCAGCGCCCCGCACAAAGGCAGCCACGATGAACGACACCCCGACGCAATCGACGATGCAGGCGCTGGTCTACCACGGACCGGGCAAGCCATCGTTCGAACGCCATGCCAGGCCGCAGATCGACGCGCCCGGCGATGCCATCATCCGCATCACCCGGACCACCATCTGCGGCACCGACCTGCACATTCTCAAGGGTGATCTGCCCAGTTGCCAGCCGGGGCGCATCCTTGGCCATGAAGGCGTCGGCGTGGTCGACAGCGTCGGCCCGGCGGTCACCGCCTTCAAGCCGGGCGATCACGTGCTGATTTCCTGCGTCAGCGCTTGCGGAAAATGCGAATATTGCCGCCGTGGCATGTATTCGCATTGCACCACCGGCGGCTGGATCCTGGGCAACACGATCGATGGCACCCAGGCCGAATTCGTGCGCATTCCGCATGCCGATACCAGCCTCTATCCGATCCCCGAGGGCGCCGATGACGAAGCGCTAGTGCTGTTGAGCGACATCCTACCGACCGGCTTTGAATGCGGCGTGCTCAACGGCAAAGTGGCGCCGGGCGCAACGCTGGCGATTGTCGGTGCCGGACCGATCGGGCTGGCCGCGCTGCTGACCGCGCAATTCTATTCGCCGGGCGCGATCATCATGATCGATCTCGATGACAAGCGGCTGGACGTGGCCAAACGGTTTGGTGCGACACACACCATCAACAGCGGCGACGGTCATGCGGTGGCCGCGCTGATGGCGCTGACCGAAGGCAAGGGCGTCGATACCGCGATCGAGGCGGTCGGCATCCCGGCGACATTCGAACTGTGCGAACAGATCGTCGCGGCCGGCGGGATCATTGCCAATATCGGCGTGCATGGCGTGCCGGTTGCGCTGCATCTCGAACGGTTGTGGGATCGCAACATCGCCATCACCACCCGGCTGGTCGACACATCGAGCACGCCGATGCTGCTCAAAGTGGTCAAGTCGGGCCGGATCGATGCCAAACGGCTGATCACCCACCGTTTCAAGCTTGATGCAATCCTGGAAGCCTATGACACGTTTGCGCACGCGGCCAGGACCGGTGCGCTCAAGGTGATCATCGAGGCCTGACCCTTCGCCAGATGCCAAAGCATCGTGCGGGGAAGCCCCCGCACGATGCGTCAGTCTGCCAGCAACGACAGGCCGTCTTCCAGGTAATCGCTTACCAGCGGGATGCCGG
This sequence comes from Novosphingobium sp. FSW06-99, assembly GCF_001519065.1. GTDB lineage: Bacteria > Pseudomonadota > Alphaproteobacteria > Sphingomonadales > Sphingomonadaceae > Novosphingobium. The sequence goes on along the minus strand of NZ_KQ954252.1, from coordinate 375,637 downwards.
TGACAAAGCGCGGGGTGTGCGCACGGCCGATATCGTTCCACGTCAGCCGCGCCGCCGACCATTCGTCGAGCGTCAAATCGCCCCGGCCCAGCAGGATCAGCGCGACCAGATCCTGCTGTTCATCATCGTTGAGGTCGCTGATCACCGACACCAGTTCGCGCTGCAGATCGTCGTCGGGCCCGAATTCGAGCGCATCGACGCCCATGTCATCGCTGGGGTTCGATCCGCTGTCGGGATCGGATTCAGCAACTTTGACATCGAATTGCCGTGCCATCTGCGCGATCGCCAGGACGGTATCGGGGGTGATCGTCAATTCCGGCATGATCGGCATCCTTCGTCACGGGGGGCATGATGGCGGGCAGGACAACTGGCGGGGTCGCCTGTCATCCCTCGCCGAGTTCCTTGATCACCTCCAGCACGGCGGCGGCATCCGACGGCATGGACATTGCCGCCGCGACATCGTCGATCCGGTTGGTGATCGCCGGATTGTCCCGCCGGCTCTCTTCGAGCAGGCCGACAATCTTGGCGATCTTCTGATCGTTGGAGATCGAGAGTTCAAGAATCAGTTGGCTGCGATGTTCGGCCAGCCGGTCTTCGCGCCGCTGGGTCGTCAGGATCAGACCCGCGACCACCAGCGCGCCGCTGGAAGTCACCGCCTGCAATCCATCGAACGGCGGCGGGTCGGGCGGGCGCAATCCCAGCCGGGCGGCCGCCAGATTGGCGAGGACCCACACCACGATTGTCAGGGTCAGCAACACCACACATCCCGGCCAGCCCATTACCCGGGTCACCCGGTCGATCGTCTGTTGCAACAGACCGGATTCGAGATGGTGCGCGGCGTGCAGATGCGCCGTGGTGGCACCGATCTCGATCACCTCGGGCGCAGTCGTCGGCATAGTCGGCTGCACGCGCCTGGCCTTGCGATCGACCGGTCAGATCCTGCGCTGCTGAACCACGCCCAGTACGAACACGACCAGTGCGACGATCAACAGCAGGTGGATCAGTGCGCCTGCGGCTGGAAAGATAGAAAAGCCGAGCAGCCACAGCACCAACAGGACAATTGCGATTGTATAGAGCATGGATAGTCTCCTTGGGTTGCAGCAGATTTGCGCCAAAAGAACGGCGTTGCCGCCCGCAGGTCGCGAGCGCGCCCGTCAATCGGGGCGTTGGCGTCGGGTGGCACGGTGCCCCCGCGCCGACAAAATTACGGCCTCGACACGATCGAGGCAACCGTCGGTCAGCGCGTCGGTGCAGACCGGGTAGATCCAGATCATCGTCGCCAGCGGCGGCAAAGGCTGACCCTCCAGACACCGATATCCGGCACCGGCGCCCCCTGTGGCACATCGCACTTCGACCGCCGAATTTCCCGCGACCTGGGCCAGCGCAGAGGATCGCTCGGTCGCGGCCCACACGCATTGCGGTGCGGTCGTGGCGACCAGCGCCACCAGGGCAAGGGCGCTGCCAGATGCGGCAAGGGCATGACACAGCATCGCTTTGCTCCCGCAATCGACCGCGCCTTCAACCGGCACAACGCCGGTGGGCCTGGCCCACCGGCGTTGAAAGTCAGGGATGGCTGGTGGTGACGACCGTGGTGGTCGACTTGGCCAGCACCGGGTGGGTGGTGTGCCGGCGAACGACATGATGCACGCGATGGTGCATCGGCGCGGACGTCGCCGTTCGGGTTTCATGCTCTGTGACGGCGACCGAGGTGACCGTCGGTGCGGGCGGATTGCGCAAGGCGTCGGCCTGGGCATTGGCGGTCGCACTCGACTGTTCGGCCACTTCGGCGCGATTGTTGGCCGACATTGTCGCCTGCTGGGCGGCATCGGCCCGGTTGTTGGCGGTCGCGGTGGCCGCTTCGGCAGAGCTGGCGCGTGCGTTGGCGTCGGCGGCGGAGGTCTGCGCCGAGACGGCGACATCCTTCAGATCGCTGCGACGGTCGCGGTCGGCCTGCGCCTTGCGGCTGTTGGCGCTGACCAGTGCCTGATCGGCCAGTTCACCGGCATGCTGTGCGGCGGCGATCGCATCGCGCTTCTGGTGGTGCGACAGCAAGTCCTGGGCAGACAGCAGGGCCTGGCGCGCCTGGCCCTGAAGTTCGGGCGCCTGCTGGGCAACACCGATCTTGTCGCCTGCGTCGATCTTGCCTTGCGCGGCGGCAATCGCGGCTTCGGCGCGGGTCTGTTCGCCGGCATGGGCCGCGACCGGCAGCATCGCCGCCGCAAGCAACGCGGCAAGGCCCAGATTGGGCGTCAATGTGTTGAATTTTGTCATGATATAAAGCTCCAGTGCGAATTTTCAAACCGAAGGCCCAACGGGCTCGGTCGCAAATTCGGAAAATGGCGGAAAAATTCCCGGCGCGTCTGCGACTGCGCCGTAGCCGTGCACTAGAACTTTCGCCGCGGCGGCATAGCCTCGGAATATACCCTGTCAGGCTGGTACGTGCAGCCGGTGCCTGATCGCCTGGCGCGCGGCCGCCAGCATGGCCAGCGCCGCATCGGTTTCGCCAAGGGCGCGGGCGAGCGCCATCGCGCCGACCATTTCGGCCGCAGCCGAGGCGGCCAGTGCCTCGGCCTTGCCCTCATCCTCGCCATTGGCGCGCAGCACACCGGCAATGGCCGAGCGCATCCTGTCGATGCCGACACGAAAGCGCGTCTGTGCGGCGGCCGGCAAGCGTGGCACTTCGCCCGCCAGCCAGGGCAGCGGGCAGCCGCGATCGTGCCGCAGCATCGCAGCCGGCGACAGATAGGCATCGACCAGCGCGCCCAGCTCGGGCAGCCCGGCCCCGGCCGCCAGATGGCGATCGATCAACCTGATGCTGTCGTCAAACATCCGGTCGATGGCGTGGACCACCAGATCTTCGCGGCTTTCAAAATGCGCGTAAAAGCCGCCGTGGGTCAGCCCGGCCCGCTTCATCAGGTTGGCCACGCTCAGGCTGTCGGTGCCGCACGTGCGCAGCGCGATTGCCGCCTCGTCGATGATCCGGGCGCGAACCCGGGCCTTGTGTGCGCTCTTGTCAGCCATGGCCTGCCTCAGCTTGCTCCTTGGGTTCGGTCAGTGCGCGGCATCGGCGGGCGGCGGGGCGCCGGGATCGATCCGGCAGAATGGCACCAGAACCAGCGCCAGGATGAACATCCATGCCATCACCCGGAACACATCGTCAAACCCCATCGCCAGCGCCTCGCGCCCGATCAACCGCGCCAGCGTGGCCCCGGCCAGTTCGTTGGCATGGGTCGGATCGGGGGTGAAAGTGCCCATCCGCGCGCCCAGCACGGCCAGCGCATCGCCGGCGGCGCGGCCCGAATGGCCCAGCGCCTCTGACAGGCGGGCGGCGGCGATGCGGGTGTCATCCTGCAACCAACTGTTGACCACCGCGATGCCGATCGCGCCGCCCAGATTGCGCATCACGTTGAACAGCCCCGATGCCGCGCCCAGATCCTGCGGCGGCACGCCCGACAGCGCCATGCTGACCGCCGGAACGATGCACAGCATCAGCGCAAACCCGCGCACCAGTTGCGGCACCAGCAATTGCGCAAAGCCCCACTGGCTGGTCATGCCCGAGGTCATCCACAAGCTGGTGGCAAACAGCGACAGCCCCACCGCGATCATCCAGCGCAGATCGATCCGCTGCGACAGCGTTGCCGCCACCATCGTCGAACACAATTGCGCAAAGCCCACCACAAAGATCGTCTCGCCGATCTGCAGCGCATTGTACCCGCGCACTTGCGCCAGATAGATCGGGATCAGATAGATCGAGGAATAGAGCCCGAACCCGATCACCAGATTGAACAGACAGGCAAAGGCAAAGGTCGGGCGGCGAAACGGCCGCAAGCTGACGATCGGCACCGGCGAGAACACCGCGCGTTCGATGAACAGCCCAAATCCGACCAGCGCGGCCCAGGCGGCAATCGCGATCGTGTCGTCACCGAGCCAGTCATGACGCGGCCCTTCTTCGAGGACATATTCAAGCCCCGCCAGAAACACCGCCATCGCCGCCAGATGGGCCCAGTCGATCCGCCGCAGCATGGCGGGATTGGCACGATCCACGCGCAACAGAACCGCGCACGATCCCGCCACCGCCAGGCCGGGCAGCACATTGACAAAGAACAACCAGCGCCAGTTCAGCGCATCGGTGATCAGGCCCCCGGCGGCCGGACCAAGCGCGGGCGCCAGCACCCCGACCGTGCCCAGAATGGCCGGGATCATCGCGCGTTGCTTGCCCTCGAACAGCGTATAGCCGACCGCGAACACCAGCGGCACCATCGCTCCGCCGGTAAAACCCTGCAGCGCCCGAAACGCCACGATCGACCCGATCGACCACGACAACCCGCACAACAGGCTGCTGAGCGTGAACATCATCGCCGATCCGACAAACAGCCACCGCGTCGACAGTGCGCGTGCGAGATAGCCCGACAGCGGGATCATCACCAGTTCGGCCATCAGATAGGCGGTCTGCACCCAACTGACTTCATCGGGGCCCGCCGACAGCCCCGCCGCCACTTCGCGCTGCGAAGCGGACACGATCTGGATATCGAACAGCGCGAGAAACTGGCCGAACGCCATCAACCCGAAGATCAGGAACTTGCGCCGCGTGGGCATGGCTTGCGGATTGGCCGACCAATCCTGCCCTGACGCGAAAATCCGGGGAGGGGTCATGGGCACGATATCTTTCTGGACATATGATGATCGTAATATATATGATATTCGTAATTTGAACAAGAGTTGATCCCACGGTGAATGCATCCACTGTCCAGACCGCCCCTGTCGCCACCCGTCCAAAAGTGGGGCGCGGGGCGATTGCCGCAACAATCGCCGTGATCGCCGCCGCGTTGGGCGCGGCGTGGATCGAGATGGAACCGGCCCGCCAGTCGACCGACGATGCCTATGTCGCCGCCGATTCGACCACCATCGCGCCGCGCATCCGGGGCTTTGTCAGCGCGGTGCTGGTGCGTGAAAACCAGCCGGTGCACGCGGGCCAACCACTGCTGCGCATCGATGCCGAAGAATTTACCGCCCGCCGCGCCAGCGCCGCCGCCGATCTGGCCGATGCCACCGCTGCCGTCGCCGCAGCGCGCGCCGCGTTGACGCGCCAGACCGCCGAGGAACGGCTGGCCGCCGCCCAGACCGTCGCTGCGGCCACGGTCATCCGCGCGAGCGAAGCCAATGCCGCGCATGCCGCCGCCGATGACCAGCGCTATGCCGCGCTGGTCGGGTCAGGCGCCGTCGCTGCGCGCGATGCCGAAAGCTATCGCACCAGTGCCATAGGCGCGCATCAGGCCCAGGCCAGGGCGGTTGCCGAACTCGGTGTGGCGCGCCATCAGGCCGCGGTGACCAGGGCGCATCGCGCCGATCTGGAAGCGGCGCTGGCCGCCGCCGAGGCGGCGCAGGCGCACGCGCGGGCCGCGCTCGATCTGGCCGAACAGGATCTGCGCCATACCGTCATTTTCGCGCCCATCGACGGCGTGGTCGGCAATCGGCAAGTCCGCGTCGGCGATTTTGTTCAGCCCGGCACACGCGCCCTGACGCTGGTGCCGACCGCGCAAATCTATGTGACCGCCAATTTCAAGGAAACCCAGACCCGCCACATGCGTCCCGGCCAGCGCGCCACGATCCACGTCGATGCGCTGGGCGGCCCGGCCCTGGCGGGCACGGTCGACAGCCTCGCGCCCGGCTCTGCCTCCACGTTCGCGCTGTTGCCGTTCGAACCGGGCACCGGCAATTTCACCAAGATCGTCCAGCGTGTCCCGGTCCGCATCCGGCTTGACCCCGGTCAGGCCAACAATCCGGCGCTGCGTCCGGGCCTGTCGGTCACCGCCACGGTGCACGTGGGCGCCGTGCAGTGACGGCCCCCGCGCAAGACCGCGACATCAAGTCTGCTGATCATCGCACCGTCATAGCGGAAATGGCCGGTCACTCGGCAAACGAGTCGGCGGTCAACCGGCCTGTCGCGCGCAACAGTTCGGCCTGTGCCACCAGCGCATCGCTGCGGCTGCGCGCCAGCGCGAGCTGGGCTGCGCGCAAGCTTTCATCCGCCACCAGGATGTCGAGCGTGGTGCGCAGGCTGAAGCCATATTCCGCCCGCACGCCCTTGAGCGCCAGATCGGCGGCGGCCACCCGGTCGGTGTTGGCGCCCACCTGGGCCTGTGCATTGTTCAGCGCAATCCAGGCCGCTTCGGTCAGGCGCACCGCTTCGCGCCCCGCCGCATCGGCGTCGAACTCGTCGGCGCGATGGTCGGCCCCGGCCTGGCGCACTTGTGACGCGACCAGACCGCCGGTCAGGATCGGCACGTGCAGCACCAGCGCGGCCATCGCGGCGCGCACGTAAAAACCGCCCCTCGGCTCGGCCAGGTTGGAGCCATAGCCATAGCCCGTACCCACCGACAACGTGGGCGCCCCGTTTGCGCGCGCAACCGCTATGCGCGCGCCCGACGCATCGGCGGCGCGCAAGTGCTGCTGATAGACCGGGTTTTCGGCCAGCGCGCGGCTGCGCGCCTGATCGAGCGTGCCCGGCAGGACCGCCAGCTTTTCCTGAGGGGGTGCCAGCGCGCCCGGATCATGCCCGACCACCGCGCGATAATCCGCCTGATCGGTGGCCAGCGCCGCGCGCGCAGCGGCCAGCGTGGCATCGCCCGATGCGCGTTGCGCTTCGAGCTGCGCCACGTCGGTACGCGTGGCCTGGCCCAGGCGAAGCCGTGCCCTGGCCTCGGCCACCTGGCGATCGAGCAGCGTGTTGTCGTCCAAGGCGATGTCGAGGGCCTGCTGATCGTACAGCATCTGGGCATAGACCGAAACGACCGTGTCGATCAGTTGCGCCTCGGCATCGCGCACCCCTTCTTCACCGGCAGACACATCGCTGGTCGCGGCGCGCACCGATGACGACACCCGGCCGCCGGTCCAGATCGGCAGATTGGCCGAAATCGTCGCGCCGCCGCCTTTGTCATAGTCGGTGATGTCATACCCGGCAGAGGCATCCGCCGCCGCCGTCAGCCGACCTGCCGCGCGCGCCTGTTCGGGCGTTTCGGCCAGCGACCGTTGCCGGGCATGGGCCGACGCCAGGGTCGGATTGGTGGAAATGGCTGCATCGACGGCCTGCTGCAGCGTGTCGGCAAGGGCCGGCGTGCCGGTTGCGAGCACCGCAACCAGCATCCCCATACGACCGGCCCTATTCATGACGCAGCGCCCAGGCCGGCGCCGCGCGTGACGCGCGCAGCGACTGGCCCAGCACGGTCAGCACCGCGATCAGCGTCGCCAACCCACTGGCACCCACGAAATAGACCGGCGACAACCCGATCGGATCGGAAAATCCGCTCAGCCAGGTGCGCATGGCGACATAGGCCAACGGCCAGGCCACCACATTGGCAATCAGCACGGGGCGCAGGAACTGGCCGATCAACAGCGCGATAATGTCCGTCGCCGACGCGCCGAGGGTCTTGCGGATGCCGATTTCCTTGACCCGCCGCGCGGTGTTGAAGCTGGCCAGCCCCCACAGACCGACGCAGCCGATCAGCACCGCCAGCCCCGCGCCAAACCCGAACAGCCGCGCGGCATGATCGTCGGCGCTGTAAAAACGGTCGAGGTTCTGCACCGCGGTTCGGCCTTCGAACGGCACATGCGGGGCGATCCTGCGCCAGGCATCCTGCGCCCCCTGCAAAGTCGCCCGCGGATCGCCGGAAAAGCGCACCAGCGCGATAGGTTCGCTGATCTGGCGGGTCTGCAATTCATAGCGCGTCGGCTGAAGCGCAAGGCGCGGCGAGAGAAAGCGCAAGTCATCGACCACGCCGACCACGACCATGGGGGCCTTTCCGCCGATCGTCCTGCCGATTACATCCTGAGGCGAGGCAAAGCCCAGACCTTGCACCGCGGTGCGGTTGATCACCACCGCAGTCGCGTCAGACGGTCCGGCGGTGGCGCTGTCGTCGCCGGGATGCGCGCCGTCAAATACCCGCCCTGCCAGCAAGTGCGCGCCAAGCACCCGAAAATAGTCGGGACCGACAGTGACCTGGCGAAAGCCGAGCGTGCGCCCGGGCTGGCCGGGGATGGCGACATTGGTTTCGGCATCCCAGTCGGTGTAGCCTGGGGCCCCGTTGCCGATCGTCGTCCCGCTGACACCGGGCAGCGCGGCGAGCGCATGAAGCAGCGTACTGCGCGTGCCGTCATCGAGATCGGCGCTGGCCAGCGACGGGATAACGAGCAGGCCATCGCGCGGAAAGCCGAGATCGGCGGTGCGCACGTGGCGTGTCTGAGCGACCAGAATGCTGGTTCCGATCATCAAGGCGATGGCTATCGCAAACTGGAACACCACCAATGCCTCGCGCACGCGGTTGCCCGCGCGACCCCCGCCCGGCGAACGCGCCGAGGCCAGCACTGCAGCGGCAGGAAAGCGCGCCAGCACCAGCGCCGGATAGATGCCCGACAGGCAGCCGACCACGATCACCAGCAGCGCCAGCGGAGCCACCACGCCGTCATGCGCAAAATAGGCGATGCGCAGATCGAGCCCGCCCGCCGCATTGACCAGCGGCAGCCCGATCTCGGCCAGAACCAGGCCCAAAAAGGCCCCGATAGCGCACGTGAGGATCGCTTCACCGATGAAATGGCGCACCAGCGCGGGCTGATCGGCGCCAAGCACTTTGCGCATGGCGACTTCCCGCGCGCGCAGACCGGCGCGGGCAGTGGCCAGGTTGATATAGTTGACGATCGCGATCAGCAGGGTCAGCGCGCCGACCACGCCCAGCGTCACGACGGTCAGCCGTGACCCTGGATGGTCGAAATGGAGGTCATCAAGCGGCTTGAGCGAAAGCTTCAGGGTATCGCTCGGCTTGACCTGCGAATCGCGGAAATGGCCGTGGCGATCGACCAGACCGTCAAGCTGACTGCCCAGTTGCCGGGCAGCGGCAGCGTCGGCAAATTGCAGGTAAGTGCTGACCGTGGCGGACGACCATTCGCGAAAGAAATCATACTGGCCGGTCGGCGGCACTGGCGGCGGCACCAGCCGCACCAGCAGGTCGAACCGCAAATCCGAATTTTTCGGCAGATCGGCAATAATCGCCGCCACCCGGTAAAGATGTTGCTGCCCCAGAAATGACACCGTCAGCGTTTGACCGATCGGATTGGCCGCGCCGAAATAGCGCTGTGCCATGGTCGTCGTCATGATCAGGTTCGACGGATCGGCCAGCGCCGAGCGGGCATCGCCCCGGACCACGGGCAGATCGAACATGGCGAAGAAATCGGGATCGACCTGATCGATCTGTTCCCTGGCAGACGTCCCCCCGCGCAGGATCGTTGCCGAAGTCTGCCGGTCACGCACGACCCGTACCCCCGGAAAATCCTGTCTGATATAATCGGCCAAAGTCCCGAGCGAATACGGCGTCGGGTGGTCCGTCGCATCGGATACGAACTGCGATTGGACCACATAGATCTGGTCATGGTGCGGCAACCAGGTTTCGAAACTCGTTTCGAACCGCACATAGAGCGACAGGACGATGAACACGGCCAGGCCCACGGCCAGCCCGCCGATATTGAGCACGGCGTGGAGTTTGTGCCGGGCGAGCGAACGATAGAAGGCGATCAGTGCAAAGCGGGTCATGGGGCGTGCTCCTCAGATCGCGCGCGCAACCGACGAGACAATGCGCCCGTCGAGCATGTCGATCCGGCGCCGTGCCATGTCGGCATGCGCGGGCGAGTGCGTGACCATGACGATCGTCGCCCCTTCGGCATTCAGGCTGGTCAGGATATCCATGACTTGCGCGCCATTTTCCGAATCCAGGTTGCCGGTCGGCTCGTCCGCCAGGATCAGTTTCGGTTCGCCGATGATCGCACGCGCAATCGCGGCGCGTTGCTGCTGACCACCCGACAGTTGGTGCGGAAAATGGCGGGCGCGGTGGGATACGCCGACCCGGTCCATCGCTGCGGCCACCCGCTCGCGCCGGTCGCCGGGCGCATCCTTGCGATAAGTCAGGCCCAGTTCGATGTTTTCCTGAATGGTCAATTCGTCGATCAGGTTGAAACTCTGAAAGACAAAGCCGAGCGTTTCGGCGCGAAACCGGGCCAGCGCCGCTTCATCGCGACGGGCCAGATCCTGGCCGGCAAACCAGTAATGCCCGCTGGTCGGCCGATCGACCGTGCCCAGCGTGTTGAGCAGGGTGGACTTGCCGCAACCCGACGGGCCCATGATGGCCAGGAATTCCCCTGCCTCGACGTCAAGATCGATGTCGGCCAGCGCGGTCGTCTCAACCGAGTCAGAGATATAGCGACGCTGGATATTCTGTAGGCGGATCATGCGATACTCCGTCAGCGAATGTTGAGAATGTCGCCCTTGATGGACGCTGTGGTGGATGTGACGATGTGGTCGCCGGCCTTCAGACCGGTTTCGATTTCGACGCGTTCGGGATTGCGGCGGCCGACGCGGACCGGCACCCGGCGTGCATGGCGGCCATCGGCATCGACGACGAACGCCGATGACCCGCCGCCCGCGTCGAGCCAGCCGCCGACCGGGGCAACCAGCGCGGCGCGGGTCGCGCCGAGGATCACCCTGACATCAAAGGCCTGCCCGCGACCGAGCCCGGCGGGCGGCGCGTTGCGGAACCCCAGTTCGATATGGAAACGCCCGGCGGTCACCGTCGGCAACACTTTGGTGACCACCAGTTGAACGTTGTTGTCGCCGCTCGCCAGTTGTCCGGCCCTGACCCGGCCCAGGTAATATTCGTCGACATCGGCCACCAGTTTCCAGTTGCCCTCGCTGTCGATCTGCCCGACCTGGTCATTGGCCTTGAGCGTCTGGCCCGGTTCGATGGTGAAATTGCTCAGCCGCCCGGCCACCGGTGCCTTGAGCACGAGCGCGCCGAATTGCGCCTCGACTGCGGTCAGATTGTTGGCCAACCGGTTGCGTGTCTGGGCCAGCCGCGCCGCCTGGACCGAGGCAATGCCATCCTCGCGCGTCTGCCCCTGACGCAACTGGCTCAGCCGTTTGGTCTGATAGTCCGCTTCCTGCTGATAGCTTTTGACGCCTTCGTCGGACACAAAGCCCTGATCGTGCAACTGGCGCCGGATCGACAAGTCGCGCTGGGCCTTCAACAGATCATAATCGGCGGTCGAAATCTGGTTGGTGCGGTCCAGCCGGTTGCGTTCGAGCGACAGATCTTCGCCCGATACGCTGCCAAGCTGGCTGGCGATGGCGGCCTCGCGGGTCAGGATATCGAGCTTGAGCGTGGGATTGTCGAGCGTCGCAAGCGGTTGGCCCGCAACCACCCGCGCCCCATCCTGCACCAGCAGCTTTTCGACCTGCCCCCCGGCCACGGCGCCGATGAAGGTGGTCACCGCCGGTGCAACGGTCGCCCGCACCGGCAGGACGTCGGCAAACGGCGCGCGTTCGACCGGGCTGATGGTGATGTCGGCAGCGGCAATGTCGGTTGATCCACTGGCGGGCATCTGCTGCCAGCCGAACGCGGCAGCGGCAATCGCCAGCGGCGGCAGGGTGTACGCCAGCATACGGCGGCTGCGCCAGCGCCATGCGGGTCTGGCGATAACCCGATCCATGGTCGCGCCGGAAATCGACGTTGGCCCATCGGGGCTGGACGATGCCATGATTGCCTCGTGAAAGATGTGCGAAAAACGAAAGGGCCGGAACGGCGGCGCCACGATGTCCGGAACCGGACACGCACTGTCCGGTTCCGGACAGTGGCGGCGACCCGTCACGTCAGACGGCAAACCCGGTGACGAGCTGCGTGATCGAGGGGGCAGCGAGCGCAAACAGGCCGAAGGTAAGGGTGATGCTGCCCAGGGCAGGCAGGGCGAAATAGCGAAAACGGGCCATTGGTTCGATCCTTGCAGACGATCGGCGGGGTGCCGATTTGCATCGCTACGCAGAATGCGTGCCAAATCGGCCCGAGGGGCAACAATCGCGCTTTTCCATGGATTTGACCGAAGCCGGCCGCAAAGGCAGTGTCCGGTCGTGGACAATCCGGCGCCCGGAATCGGACATTGGCACGATTGTTGATAGGTGCCAGATTAGCCGCTTCCCCGGAGACGCCGATGCCGACCCCACGCTTCGACCTTTGCTTTGTCATCGATGATGACGAAGATATCCTGCTGGCGGCGCAACTCGTGGTTCGCCACCTGTTTCGCGACGTCGAACTGTTCCGCACGCCCGAAGCGGCATTCGAACGGATGCGCGCGCGTCAGCCCGACGCCATATTGCTCGATGCCAATTTCTCGCGCGGCGCCACCGACGGGGCCGAGGGCTTTCGCTGGCTCGACCGCATCCGCCACGAAGATCCCGATGCAGCGATCGTGCTGATCACTGCGCACGGCGGTGTGCAAATCGCGGTCGAGGCGATGAAACGCGGCGCGACCGACTTTGTGTCGAAACCCTGGTCGAACGAACGCCTGACCGCGACCGTGCGCAATGCGGCCGAATTGCGTGTGTCGCGCCGCAGCGCCCGGACCGAAAAGGCCAAGGCGCGCACGATCGCCGCGCCGGTCGGCGCCTCGTCGCTGCTGGGCACCTCGCCCGCCATGGCGCGGGTCCATTCGCTGATCGAAAAGGCCGGGCCGACCGATGCCAACGTGCTGATCCTGGGCGAAAACGGCACCGGCAAGGAACTCGTCGCGCGCGAACTGCACCGCCATTCGCGGCGCAAGGACGATATCCTGCTGACTGTCGATCTGGGGGCCGTGGCCGAAAGCCTGTTCGATTCCGAACTGTTCGGCCACGTCAAGGGCGCGTTTACCGACGCGCGGGCCGACCGGGCAGGACGGTTTCAGGCGGCCGACGGCGGCACCCTGTTCCTCGACGAAGTCGGCAATCTGCCGCTGCATCTGCAACCAAAGTTGCTGACCGCGCTGGAACAGCGCCAGGTCACACCGGTCGGCGCGACGCGGCCGGTGCCCTTTGACGTGCGCGTCATTTCGGCCACCAACCTGCCCTTGCCCCAGCTTGCCGACGAAACCCGGTTTCGGCAGGATCTGCTGTTCCGCCTCAACACTGTCGAAATCGAATTGCCGCCGCTGCGTGATCGCCGCGAAGACATCCCGCTGTTGCTGGACCATTTTCTGGCGATCTATGCCCGCCGTTATGCCAGGCCCTTGCGCGCGCTGACCGACGAGACCCTGGCGATGCTGGTCGCCTATGACTGGCCGGGGAACGTGCGGGCGCTGCGGCATGCGGCCGAACGCGCGGTGATCCTGTGCGAAAACGACCGGTTTATGCCCGAGGATTTTCCCCTGCCCAGCACCCGCCCGGCACCGGCGGCTGGCGTCGGCAGCGCACCCTTTGCCACACCCGCGCCCGACGATCTCAATCTCGACCGCGCCGAACGCGCGCTGGTCGAACGCGCGCTCAGAAAGCATGGCTACAATATCTCGAACGCCGCCGCCGAACTGGGCCTGACCAGAGGCACGCTCTATCGCCGGATGGAAAAACATGGCCTTTAGGGCCCGCCATGCGGCAAGCCTGGCCGCGCTGATCCTTGCGCTGGCAGCGACCCTGGCCGTGCTGATCGCAATCTGGCCCCTGCCCGAATTGCAGGCCACCAAGCTGGCACTGCTGATCGGTGCTGCGGGCATCGCGGCGCTGTTGTGGCAACGCACGCAACGCACCAATATGGCGATTGCCCGGTTTGTTGCAGCGCTCGACCATCGCGACCTGACGCAAGGTTTTGCGCAACGTCAGCAAGGCGCCGGGTTCGACGAACTGGGCATGGCGTTTGACGGCGTGATCTCATGGCTGCGCCAGGAACGCGCCAATCTGGCATCGCAAAACCATTTTGCCTCAGCCCTGGTCGATGAAACGCCAGGCGCGCTGCTGACGATCAGCCCCACCGGCACAGTGCGCCCGGCAAACAAGGCCGCGCGGCGCCTGTTCGGCAGTGGGCACGAACGCGATATCGCCGCTTTTGCGCGCTATGGCGAAGGGCTGGTCAAGGCGCTCGAAACAATCGGGCCGGGCCAGCGCAGGCATTGCCGGGTGCATCTCGACGGGCTGGACCAGCGCGCCATGGTGGCCGCCGCGGAGGTTGAGCAACACGGCGAAACCTGGCGGATCGTCTCGATCGAAGTGATACAGGGCGAACTCGACGCCGCAGAAGTCGCCGCGCAGACCGATCTGGTGCGCGTGCTGACGCACGAAATCATGAATTCGATGACGCCGGTGACATCGCTGGCCGAAACCGCCGCCGCGCTGGTCGCGCAGGCCGATACCGGCGCAGATCCGGGCATCGCCGATGCGCGGGTGGCGGTCGAAGCGCTGGCGCGCCGCGCCGCCGGTATCCTGCACTTTGTCGAAAGCTATCGCGAATTCAGCCGCACGCCCTCGCTCGCGATCACCACTTTCGATATCGAAACCTGGATAGCGCAGTTCGTGCAGATCTTCGGCGCCTCGCCACAAGGCCAGGGCGTGACGGTGTCGCGCAAACTGGCCCGGCCTTCGCAGCAGATGAAGGCCGACGCGGATCTGCTGGGGCAAGTGATTCTGAACCTGCTCAAGAACGGCGGCGAAGCAGCCGTCGGCCACGCGGCCGAGCCACGCATTGCGATCACCTTTGCCGAAACCTCTACCGGCCGGACCCGCATAACCATCCTCGACAACGGTCCGGGTGTGTCGCCTGCACTGGCGGAAGATATCTTCCTGCCCTTCTTTACCACCAAGCCCGCCGGGACCGGTGTAGGCCTCAGCTTTGCGCGGCAGGTGGTGCTGCTCCATCGCGGCGCGATCACGATGATCAGGCAGGGCCCCGATTTCGGGTTCGAGATCCTGATCTGAGCGGCCCCGCGTCGCAATTGGGAAGCGAACCGACCAGACGACGGCATTCCGGTGGTTTGCCGCCGGAAACGTGCTAGTCGCATCGACATGTCAAAGACCCACAGGCTAGCCGGAACCGTTGAAGTTGAGGGGCACCCCTATGACTGGGAGGTCCAGCGCGAACCGCAATGGAGCGAGTCCGAGGGCTGGCAGGGCACAGTTGTTGCGCTGCTCCGGCAAGGAACGCAGCGCGGCGCCTTGCTGGAATTTCCCCCGCCCAAACGCCTGCTGAAAGGTTTGCAGCGCGGCCGTCTGCAAATTGGCGACGCCATTGTGGCGCGCGGCATCCGCGCAGCCCTGCTGGCCGGGTGGGAGCCCGCATCGCGCGGCAAGCCGGTGGTCTTTACGGTCGACGCCGACGGTAACTAGGCCATGAAGGAGGGCATGATGGGCGTTTCGTCAAAGGCGTGGGACGGTGATCTGGTTCGCCAATGGCTGGAAAACCGTATCGTCGCTGCGGGGCGCGATCAGGTCGCGGCCGAGATGCAGGGATATGAAGCCCGGGACGACTATGACAAGGCGGCCGCCGAGGAATGGGTCTGCCGTGCTGTGAAGGCCCCCGCGTACACCGCTGATCAGGCCGCTTTTGCTTCTCGAATCAAACAATTGCTCGGTCAGGACGACTATCGGGCGACGGGTATCTATGATGACCGCCGCTTTGAACGGCATCTGCGCGCCAACCTGAGAAAACTGGCCAGGATGGGCAAAGACAACACCGGGTTCGAGAATACCCTGCATTATCAGTGATCGCTGCCGCGCCAGAATTCGGTTGCGCAATCGCGACACGCACCGCAATCTTGCCTGCAAACGGGAAATGCCGAGTGAAATGACGCAATGATCCTTGAAGACGCTTCGCTCGAACCGGAAACCGATGCCAGCGATCGTGCATTTCTGGGCCATCCCAAAGGGCTGGGGTTTCTGGCCGTGGTCGAAGGGTGCGAACGGTTTTCGTACTATTCGATGCAGACACTGCTGACGCTCTATATGGTCAAATACTTGTTGCTGCCCGCGCATGTCGGCCATGTGCAGGGCCTTGGCTGGCTGTCGCAGCATTGGTACGGCAAATCGGGTCAGCCACTCGCATCGGCGCTGTTCGGCGATTATACCGCGCTCGTCTATCTAACCCCGATCGCGGGCGGCTTTATCGCGGACCGCTGGCTGGGGCGTCGCGCCACGCTGATTGCCGGGGCGACAGTGATGGCGATCGGCCATTTTCTGATGGCGATCGAAAGCGCATTTCTGTTTGCCCTGATCGCGCTGGTGGTCGGTGTCGGCCTGTTCAAGGGCAATATCGCCTGCCAGGTCGGCGAACTCTATCGCCCCGGCGATCTGCGCCGGGCGATGGCGTTCCAGATTTTCTACGTGGCGATCAATGTCAGCGTGATCGCCGCGCCGCTGATTTCGGGCACGCTGGGCGAAGACCTTGGCTGGCATTGGGGTTTTGGCTGCGCGGGCGTGGTGATGGTCGCCGGGTTGCTGATCTATCTTGCGGCAAAGCCCTGGCTGCCCGCCGATCCAGGCGCCGTGGCGCGCCAGACCGGCGGCGGGTCGCCGCGCGCAACGCTGGTGCGCGGCGATGGCGGGCGCATTCTGGCGATCTGCCTGCTGGTGCCGGTGCTGGCGGTGGCATTGTTGACCAATCAGGAGATTTTCAACGCCTATCTCGTGTGGGCCGACGCGGCGTTCGCACTGACATTCATGGGCCATACTTTGCCGACCAGTTGGATGATCACGCTCGATGCCACGCTCAGCTTTTCGATGCTGGTGGCGGTTGCCGCATTCTGGAAATGGCGCGTGGCGCGCACCGGCACCGAACCCGACGAACTGGGCAAGATTATCATCGGCAGCGTGTTTTCGATGGCGGCGGGCCTGTGCCTGTGGCTGGCGGCGACGCAGGCCGGTGGCGGCAAGATCGGGTTGTTCTGGCCGGCGATGTTTCACCTGTTCAATTCGATCGGCTTTGCGCACATCCTGCCGGTCAGCCTGGCGCTGTTTACCAGGCTGGCCCCGCGTGCGCTCAGCGCGACGATTACCGGGATCTACTATCTGGCGTTCTTTGCCGCCAACAAAGTGGTGGGCGTGGTCGGCGGCTGGTATTCGTCGATGCCCACCCCGCAGTTCTGGCTGTTGCACGTCGCCAGCGCTGCCGTGGGTCTGGTTGCCTTCAGCCTGTTCAAGCTGACCGTGGCCAAACGCTTGATCGCCGAACCGGCCAGCGCCTGAGGCAGGTGGGCGCCTACGCCCGTTCGGCAGCGGCCAGTTCGGCCTCCATCGCCCGCCGCATCTCGAATTTCTGGGCCTTGCCGGTGACCGTCATCGTAAAGGCGCTGACCACGCGGACGTGGCGCGGGACTTTGTAATGCGCAATGCGCCCGCGACAGTGCGCCACCACATCCTCGGCAGTCAGGCTGGCGCCGGGCCGCGCGATCACCCAGGCGCAGACTTCCTCGCCAAACCGCGCGTCGGCTACGCCGAACACTTGTGCATCGGCAATGTGGGGGTGGTCGAGCAGGAATTCCTCTATTTCGCGCGGCGAGATGTTTTCGCCCCCGCGAATGATCGTGTCCTTGATCCGCCCGGTAATCCGCACATAGCCCTGTTCGTCCATCGTCGCCAGATCGCCCGAATGCATCCAGCCCTCGGCATCGATCGCATCGGCCGTGCGCGCCGGTTCGTCCCAGTATCCCTGCATCACGGCATAGCCGCGCGCGCAATATTCGCCCTGCTGGCCACGCGGCAGGGTCTGCCCGTCGAGGCCGATGATCCGCGCCTCGGCATGGGGATGCACGCGGCCGACCGATCCGACACGGTATGCGATGGGATCGTCGGTCGCGGTCTGGGTGGTCAGCGGGCTGGTCTCGGTCATGCCATAGCCGATAGTCACCTGATCCATCTGCAGCCGCGTCATGACTTCGCGCATCGTCGCCAACGGACAGGGCGATCCGGCCATGATCCCGGTGCGCAAGGTATCGGTGCGCGCCATGGCCAGCGCCGGATGGTTGATCAGGGCGATGAACATCGTCGGCACGCCATAGAGCGCGGTGCACCCTTCGGCCCCGACCGCATCGAGCACCGCCTGCGGGTCGAAACTGTCGGAAGGGTAGACCACCGCCGCGCCGCTGGTGACGGCCGCCAGATTGCCCAGCACCATGCCGAAACAGTGATAGAGCGGCACTGGCACGCAGATCCGGTCATCCGGGGTCAGATGCAGCGTGCGGCCGGTGAAATAGCCGTTGTTGAGGATGTTGCGATGGGTCAGCGTGGCGCCTTTTGGCAGGCCGGTGGTGCCGCTGGTGAACTGGATATTGATCGCATCATCCGGGCCAAGCGCGGCACCGGCGGCATCGAGTTGCGCACGATCGACCGGCGCGCCGAGATCGGCCCAGCGCAGGCATGCCGGGTGTTCGGTGTCGCCCAGCGTGACCACCAGTCGCAGGCCGGGCGTGCGGGCGGGCCAGATTTCGGCGAGCATGGCAATATAATCGCTCGACTTGAACCGCGCCGCCGTCACCAGCACCGAGGCGCCGACTTTGTTCAACGCATATTCGACTTCGCTGGTGCGATAGGCAGGGTTGATCGTGACCAGGATCGCGCCGATCCGCGCAGTGGCAAACTGGATCACCGCCCATTCGGCGCAATTGGGCGCCCATATCCCCACCCGGTCGCCCGCGCGCACGCCGCGCGCGATCAGGCCCGTGGCAATACGGTCAACGTGCGCATCGAATTGCCCCCAGGTCCAGGCAATGCCCTGATGGCGCGACACCAGCGCCAGACGATCGCCCCAGCGCGCCGCCGCATCGCGCAGCGCCGCACCGATGGTGACATCGAGCAGGGGTGTGTCGGTCGGGCCCCGCGAAATGGAAAGTTGCTCGGTCATGATCCCTACCGCGCGATGTTGATGACCTGAAGCTGGGTATATTCGGCCAGCCCCTCGACCGATTGTTCGACGCCCAGCCCCGATTGCTTGAACCCGGCCATCGGGATGTGCGGTCCGATGGCGATATGCTGGTTGACCCACACTTGCCCCGCCTGCAGCCGCGCGGCAAGGTCTGCGGCGCGGGTGACATCGCCGCTCCACACCGATGCGCCCAGGCCATAATCGCCACTGTTGGCGCGGGCGATCACATCGTCGATGTCGTCAAAGCGGATCACCGGCAGGATCGGGCCGAACTGTTCCTCATCGACGATGTTCGCCCCGTCGGTCACGTCGCGCACGATCGTCGGCTCGATGAAATAGCCCGCGCGGCCGATCGCCTGGCCCCCTGCGATCACCGTGCCATCGCGCCGGGCGCTGTCGAGGAAGGCCTTGACCTTTTCGTACTGCGCGGCGTTCTGGATCGGGCCGATCGTGGTGCCCTGTTCCAGCCCGTCGCCGACCACCGCCGCTTGCGCCAGACGCGCCAGTTCGGCGCACATCGCGTCATGGATATCGGCGTGGACATAGGCGCGCTTGATGGCCAGGCAGACCTGCCCGCAATTGAGGAAGGCACTGGCAAAGATCCCGGCGGCGGCGGCGCGCACATCGACATCGTTCAGCACGATCGCCGCATCGTTGCCGCCCAGTTCGAGCGTGATGCGTTTCAGCGTGTCAGCGCTGTTGGCCAGGATGGCCTTGCCCGTGGGGGTCGATCCGGTGAAGCCCACTTTGGCCACATCGCGATGCGCGGTCAGGTGCGGCCCCAGATCGTTGGCATCGGTGATCACGTTGACCACGCCCGCCGGAAACACCTCCTTGCAGATTTCACCCAGCACCAGCGCGGTGACCGGGGTGGTCGGTGCGGGCTTGAGCACGATGGCGTTGCCCGCCAGCACGGCGGGCCCGATTTTCCAGCATGCGACCAGCAGCGGGAAATTCCACGCGATGATCCCCACCACCACGCCGAGCGGCTGATGGCGCACGGCGATATAGCCGGTGTCGTCGTCCTGAATGATCCGGTCGGGCAAATCCAGCGTGGCATAGTGGCGCAGATAGCCCTCGGTCCACGCCAGTTCGCCTTGCGCCTCGGGCAGCGGTTTGCCTTGTTCAAGGGTCACCAGCCGCGCCAGTTCGGCAGCCCTGGCGGCAATCGCGTCGGCCAGCGCGGTCAGGGCGAGGCGGCGATCGGCGATCGGCGTGGCACCCCACGCAGGTTGCGCCGCCTTGGCGGCGGCAATCGCCGCATCGGCATCGGCGACACTGGCGCGCGGCACGCGCGCAAACGCCGCGCCGGTGGCCGGATTGATCACATCGAGATGCTGCGCAGCATCGACCAGTTGCCCGCCGATGAGCATACGATAGTCAGCCATGAACCTCTCCAGTTTTTTGTATCCGGTTTATCAGAACTTGCGACTGAGCGTGAAGCCGAAGGTGCGGGGCGCGCCGATGTGGTTGTAGATGAAATTGAACGCCGATCCGGTTTCAAGATCATAGCGCGAGGTGAAATAGAACCGGTTGGCAATGTTCTTGCCCCACACCGTCAGCGTCCACTGCTTGTCGGGTGAGACCCAGTCGATGTGGCCATCGAACAGTTCATAGCCGTTCTGCGTCAGGAATGCCTTGTTGTGGATGTCGAAAAATTGGCTCGACACATGGCTGAGCAAAGGATGCAACGAGATCGCGCCGAAATTGCCCTCAGCCACGGTCCAGTCGATACCGCCGTCGATCGAGAAATGCGGCGCGTTGATCAACTGGTTGCCCGATACGTTCAGGCCATCGACCACGCCCTGGTCGACTTTGGCGCTCAGCCAGCCGAGGTTGCTGTGCAGCGACAGTTTGTCATTGATCCACAGCGCGATCTGGCTTTCCGCGCCATAGATATGCGACCGGTCGAGATTGACCAATGTTTGCGCGGCGGTGGTCGGATCGACGCTGATGAATTGCTGATCGTGATAGCGGTAGTAGAACCCGGCCAGGTTGACCGTCAGATGACGGTTGAAGAACTGCCCCTTTTCGCCCGCTTCAAACGCCGAAATGGTTTCGGGCAGCGCCTGGTTGAATTCCTGCGGCAGGAAAAATGCCTGCGCGTTGAAGCTGTTGCCGCGATAGCCTGTGCTCCACGTGCCATAAAAATGCACATTGCGATCGACGATGTAATCGATCCCCAGCTTCCCGGTCAGTCGGCTGGTCGAAAAGCTTTGCGCGGCGGTGGCGCCCAGATTGGACGTGCCAGTGCCGGGAATGTTGTTGTACAGCGGATCGCCAGTCGGGCCATAGACGATCGAATTGAAATTGTACTGGCGCCCGTCGTCCCAGTTATAGCGTAGCCCCGCGCGGAGCACGACATTGCCGAGCCGCCAGTTGCCGTCGAAATAGAGCGCATAGCTGTGCTTCAACTGGTTAAACTGGTTCTGCACAATGCAATCGGCCGAATAGGCGTTGGCGGCGCAACTGGCATCGCTGACCGGGGGCAGATCGGTGAACAGTTGGAACCGGTTGGCATTCCACACCATTTCGCGGTTGTAATAGGCGCCGAGGATGAAATTCCAGGGCCTGGACCACTTGGTTGTCAGCCGCAGATCCTGGGTGAATTGGCGGGCGGTGTCATAATACCAGATCGCGATCGAATCGTTGGGCGCGCCCGACGTGTGTTCGGGGATGACCAGATCGCCATAATCGTATGATGTGATCGATGTCAGCGCGAGGCCGTTGTCGAAGTCATAGTTCATCGTCAGCGACGCCGATTGCGTCAGATTACGGCGACGGCCATCGTTGTACGACTGGGTTTGCCAATTGCCGAGCGAGGCGGGGCGCGCATAGATCAGCGGGCTGCCCGGCGCATAGACGCTGGCCCCTTCGCCGCCCGGTCCGGGCTGGGCATAGATGCCGTAGTTATAGGGGTCCTGAAATGTCTGCTCGAGCCGCAGCAGGGCGCTGAACTGGCTGTTGGGCTTGTACAGCAGCGACACGCGCGCACCCCAGTCGCGCTTTGAATCGAACGCGGGCTGGCCGGGGGTCACGTCCTTGAACCAGCCGTCGGCCACGTCGCCGGTCACCGCCACGCGCAGCGCCAGTGTCGGGCTGAGCGCGGTGTTGAACGCCGCCGATCCGGTGAAGGCGTTGTAATTGCCAAAGCCAACCGTGGCATAGCCGTTGGTGTCGAACGTCGGCGCGCGGTCGATCAGGTTGACCGCGCCGCCGGTGGTGTTCTTGCCATAGAGCGTGCCTTGCGGGCCGGACAGCACTTCAAGGTGATCGACATCGAAGAAACCGAGCCCGAGCAGCGCCGGATTGCCCTTGTAGACTTCGTTGTAATACGTCGCGATCGGGCCGTCCTGGTTGAGCGAATAGTCCGACATCGAAATGCCGCGCAGCGAAAACAGCGGCGTCGAATCCCCGGTGGTGTTCGACGAATGCAGGTTGGGCACCAGGCTGACAATATCGCCCGCCTGTGTGACATGCGCCCGCGCCAGCGTCTCGGCGCTGATCGCGACGATCGTGCCGGGAATGTCCTGCGCGCGTTCCTTGCGCTTTTGCGCGACCACCAGGATTTCCGGCCCGGTTGCCGTATCGGCGGCGGGCGCCGGTGCGGTCTGCGCCAGTGCGGGCATCGCCGTGCCCAGGCCGCAGATCATCATTGCGGCACGCGATGCGTGCCGCAGCAGGTCCTTGTTCATCTCTATCCCCTCCCGGAATGGCTAAATTTTCATGGTTTTCCTGCGGTTGTGAAACCTGCGACCAGCCGCGTTCTTGTCGCGACGCGGTCGAGCCGCAGGGGTTGCTGGCGTAACAGGCCGAGTTCCGCCGCCGTGTAAGGTCGGAAATTGCCCGGCACATGGTCAGGGTCAAACCGGTACAGCGTCCAGTTCAGCAAGTTGGCCAGCCGCGCATCGTCGAGATTGGCGGTTGCCACGCCGGGCACCCGGCCCAGAAATTCGCGGCCACCCGGTGCGCCCAGAAACCGGGCGACCATGCCGCGCAACGGCGGGGCCGACCGGTCATCGCCACTGCCATCGGGGCGATGGCAGCCCTGGCATTTGAGCATATAATCGACATGCGCCTGATCGGCATCACGCCCGCCCGGCGCAGCCCCGGCCAGCGCCAGCCCCGCCATCAGCGCCGGCACCGCGCGGCGCATCATGGCGCCAGCCGTGCGTGAAGCGCGGCGAGGTCGGCCGGGCCCATTTTGCCAGGATCGGCGGCATAGCCCGCCACTTCAGCGGCCGAGAACGCGCGGAACGGGGGGCCATCATGGCTGATGCGTGTGCCGACATGGTTGAGCACGGCGGCCACGGCGGCGGCATCGAGCCCACTTTGCGCAGGCATGACATTGCGAAATGTCTGTCCTTCGACCTGTAGCGGGCCGATCAGCCCGACCATCACCACCAGCGCCAGATAGCGCCGGCCCTCGGGCCGCGCCGCCAGCGTGCGCACATCGCGGTTGAGCGGGGGAAACGCGCCCGGCACGCCTGCGCCCGTGGCGGTGTGGCACGCGGCGCAGCGTTCAAACACTGCCGCGCCGTCCTGCGCCTGCGCGCCGGTGGTGATCAGGATCGCCGGGATCAGCGCCAGCGCCCACTTCATTTGGGATGATCCAGCGCGACACCGACGATCACCGCCGTCGAACAGGAATAGACGCTGCTGCCGAGACCAAGGCACCAGTCGTAATCGTTGTTCGACTGCGCGCGCACTTGCGGGCGGTCGCCCTCGTTGCGGTTGCACAGGCATTGCCCGCACGATGTCGTACCGCAACAGTCGTTATAGCTGATGATATAGGCGCGGTTGTCGGCGGGATTGGTACAAGTGCCGATCCAGGTGATCGGGCTCATTTCGGTGCCCGGCGGGCAGGCGTTGACCGCGCCGCCGCAGCACGTGCACAAAAACCCGTCGATCGCGCAATAGCGCCAGTAATCGCAACTGGTGCGGTCACCCGGGTCCTGAATGTTGCCCGAGGTGACCGGCAGATGCGCCGGGCCCTGCGGATGGGTGGCGGCGCGCGCCACCGGCAACACCGGAAAGGCGGCGGCGCCGGTCATCCCGAGGCCCAGCTTGGCCAGCAGGCTGCGGCGCGAGGTGCCGCGCGCGATCGTGCGCGTCAGATGTTCGGCAAATTTGTCCAGACCGGCCATGGCTCAGGCTTCTCCGTTTCGCTTGGCCAGGAATTCCTGGATCGAGGCGACCCCATGTTCCTTGGCGACAAACAGGCTTTCGAGATGTTCGCGGCTGTTGACGAGCCCGGTCGAGGCGACCCGTCCCGCTTCGTCGATCAGCACCGCATAGGGCAGTTTCGACACGCCGAAGGCGCGGCCCAGCGCTTCGGACAGCACCATCGGCATGTCCTCCAACCCGTGCGCCCTGGCCAATTGGCGATAGCCGGCCAGCGCGCCGTCCCCTGCAATCACGATGTCGAGCCAGCCCGCTTCGGCGCGCGCGGCCGAGCGGACGACCGGCAACAGCGATTTGCACACCGGGCAATCGGGCGAGGCAAAGAACAGTAACTGGCTGCGCCCGTCGCGCCGACCGCCCACCACAAGCGCGGCGCCGTCCACCGTGGTCAGCGTCAGCGGCGTGGCCGTCTCACCGACTTTCACGCTTTGCGGCAAAGACAGCGCGCCCGCCGGCGCGATCCGTTCGTGCAGCACGCCGATCTGGCGGGCCAGCGCGGCGATCAGCAGCGCCTCGACGATCACCGCCGCCCACAGCAGCAATTGCGAAATCACCATCACGAAGTCCTCCAGCGAGGGCGCGGAATCGCCATGATTTCCAGCGCGGCAAGATAAAGCGCCAGCGCCCCGAACGCGGCCATCACATCGACGGCCAGCGGGTCGGGTGACTGCTGTGGCAGCATGGCCAGCACCAGCGCCAGCAGCGCCAGCACCACGGGGCGCAGGATTTGCGGGCGGCCGATGCGATGGGGCCGCGCCACCAGATCGCACCCGCAATCGAGCGTCGCGCCACGGTGCCGCCACAGGGCCAGGCCATAGGCCGACCATACCAGCGCGGCGATCAGTGCCCCGGCGAACAGCCCGCCCGGCAGCACCAGGCACAGCGCGGCAACCGCCTCGATCGCGCCGATCATGACCATCAGCACGGTGGCGAGCGGGCCCGACACCCCCGCCAGCCGCCCGGTGGCCGTGCTCAGCCGGTCGCTGCTATGCGCCTTGTGGGCCGCCGACAGCGCCAGCACGAGCGCGAGGAACAAGGCCAGCGCACGCATCAGGGCACCGGGGTGATGACGATGGGGTTGAACGCGACCGTGGCGCCCAGCGTGCGCACAAACGCACCGCTGGCGGCGTCATAGATGTCGATCACCCCGTCGGCGCGGGCGAGTACCAGATGCGGGACATCCTCATGCGTCACGGCAAGCGCCAGCGACTGCGCCTTTAGCGGTATACGCGCGATGCGTGTCTTGTGGGCGGGGTCGAACACCCAGACTTCGGTGCCGCCATCCTTGTGGCCGCCTTCGTGTCCGGCGGGGTTCATCAGCACATAGAGATGCCCGGCAGTATCGGCGTTGATCACCTGCCAGCCGCCCGGGCGCCATTCGGGCGCGGCGCCATCGGCAGTGCCGACGCTGAATGCACCGGGGATCACTTTGGCGAAGGGGCCCGAAAAATCGAACCCCTGGATCAGCCCGCGCTGGCCGACAAACCAGGCGGTCTGGCCGATCCACGCCGGCGTGCTGAACAAGGCCTGGTTGTCGATATCCTGCACGGCCTTGATCGTCGCGGTGCCCGACACTTTGCCCGCCGCATCGAGCGTGACCGAATAGAGCGAACCGTCGGCGCAGAAACTGGAAAAGCCGCGCGCGCCGGTGGGGTAGATCTGCGAACAGCCAGGCAAATCGACCTCGCCCAGCACCTTGCGGCCATCGAGATCGACCACGCTGACAGTCTGTGCGGGGGTAAAATTGGCCACCAGCGCCCATTTTTCGGCATTGGTGAACTGGAACAACTGCGGATACGTCACCGACAACTGGCGCTTGCCGCCAGGCAGCACCACTTCGCCGCCGGGTTGCAGATCGCCCAGTTTCCAGAACGTGATCGCATCGGTGCGCGTGCCGCGCGTCAGCCGTGAATAGAACGTTTCGGCGGTCAACAGTTCGCCACGCCGGGTGGAGATCAAGGAATTGCCGAATTGCGCCGACCGCACGATCCCTTTGAGCGGTTGATTGGCCGAGGCGGTATCGACCACTACCACCCGGCCATCGACGATCGAATTGAAATTGAAATCGTTGATCAGCACCCAGCTCCTGGGCCATTGGGCGGGCAGCGCGGTGACCGTGGGGATCGGTTCGACCGGCAACGCGGCGGACACCGATGCGGCCTGGGCCAGCGCTGGCTGCGCGCTCGCCACGGCCAGCGCAGATGATAGCAAGCCGACAAACCACCGCATTGCCCGTGTCCTCCCCATGAAAACGCCCGCCGACGGCAGGTGTGACCAGAGCGCGACAATGCCGCCACATTTCAAAAGTTGTCAATTGACCTAAATTTGTCTAGTGACCTAATTTGCGGGAGACCCCCTTCCCGGCGATGCCATGGAGCGTTTGCTGATGTCGCAAGACCCTGTCGATGATGTGCTGGTCCCTGACCTGATCGTGCCCAGTCGCACAGTCGGCTATACAAAGGGCCATGAAACGCGCGAGATGATCTTGCGTTCTGCGCTGGGGATACTGATCGAAGAAGGCTGGCAGGCAATGTCGATGCGACGCATCGCAGCCTCTTGCGGGATCAAGTTCGGCAACCTTACCTACCATTATCGCACGCGGGAGGAACTCGTGCGCGAATTGCTGGAAGCCGTGATTTCCGCTTATGAACGCGAATTCGAAACCACCGTCTATCAAAGCGGTCTGACACCGGAACAGCGGCTGGAACGATATTGCAGCCTGGTTCTGGAGGATATCCAGAGCAAAAAGACCACGCGCCTGTTTCCCGAGCTATGGGCCCTGTCAAATCATGACCAGTTTGTCCATGATCGCATGCACGAACTCTATGCCAGGGCCAGGGCCCCTATCAATGATATCGTCGCCCTGATGCGACCCGATCTTCAGCAGAAGGACTGCGACGATCTTTCCCTGTTCATCTCGTTTTCGATGGAAGGGTCGACAGTTTTTGCAGGGTATGCAAAGCCATTTCTGTCATCCATGCCACAGATAAAGCGGATATCGATCAAAAGTTTCATAAATATTGTTAATACTTATGTGCCGGAGATTTGAGAAAACCTGGCCGACCGTGGTTCATCGTGCCAGCATCAGCCTCCGATTTTCATCTTTGGCTTGGACAAGCACGGGCGCCGGTGTCGTCATGCAACAGCGTGTCGGCGGGCGCCGCAGCCAGATCTGCCTTCAGCAGGGCAGCCGCCCCGGTTTCATCGCAAAATTCATTCAACGCATAGCGATAATCGGGCGAATCATAGCCTTGTGGCACATCACCCAGACGTGCGCGGGCCGCTGCCACCATGCCGAGATCGTACAACAGCCGGGCGTCGGGGACTTATTCGGTTGCGCCGGGCTCTCAGGCCAATTCGACGGGGATTGTTTTTGACAGTGGCGTCCCGCCAACCGGATGGCACGGTCGCAAATGCCGGAATCGGACCACCGGAGCAGCGCCCTCGAACACGCTCAAAAAACGGCAGGATGGCTCAAACCGCCCCATGGGCCGATACTATAGTGGACGCGGCGATGCACATGGCGACGATCGCAACAGGTGGCAGGCGAAACCGTATCAGCAAGACAAAGGCCAACGCGGCGATCGCGAGATCGGTGGGGCGCAAGATCGCACTTGAACAGACTGGCGTGCAAAACGCCACCCCCAGGATCCCCACGACCGCCGCGTTGGCACCGGCCAGGGCCGCGCGCGCTTGCGCATGCCTATTCACCCAGTTCCAGACCGACAGGCCCGCCACGGCAATCAGCATTCCGGGCAGGAAAATCGCCCCCAATGCCGCTGCCGACCACAGGGCCATGGTTGACACGCTGGCATGCTGGGGGGCCACCGCCGCGCCGAGGTAGGCTGCAAAAGTGAACAAGGGCCCGGGCATCGCCTGCGCCGCACCATAGCCGGACAGGAACGTGGTGTCGTTCAGCCAGCCTGCGGGCACCAGACCGGCGCGCAGCAGTGGCAGCACGACATGGCCCCCGCCGAACACCAGCGCGCCCGAACGATAGAAAATCGCCGCCAGCGCCAGCAAGGAATGATCGCGGCCGGTGACGGCCATCAGCGCCAGCATCAGGGCAAGCGAGAACACGCCCAGTACGGGGCCGATCGGCAACGGCGGAGCATGGCGCCGTGCAGGTGCGTTCCTGCACAGCATCACGCCAAGCAGCGCGCCGCCAGTCAGAACCGGCACCTGCAATCCCGGCAAACCGATCAGCAGCAGGACGGCTGCCGCCAGCACGGCGATACTTTTCCTTGCCACGTCGGGACACAGTGCCCTGGTCATGCTCAGGATTGCCTGCGCGACAATCACGACCGCCACCAGTTTGAGCCCGTGCATGCAGGCATCGGCAGACCGACCCGAAAATTGCGGCACGAACAGCGCAAACGTGAACATCAGCACCGCCGATGGCAGTGTGAAGCCCACCCAGGCGGCAAAGGCTCCTGCCCAGCCCGCCCGGCGCAACCCGATCAGATAGCCCAACTGGCTGGAGGCCGGGCCCGGTATGAGCTGGCACAGCGCCACCAACCCTGCAAACTCGTCCGAAGTCAGCCATTTTCGCCGACGGACATACGTCCGCTCAAAATAGCCGATGTGCGCGACCGGACCGCCAAACGAGGTAAGACCCAGGCCCAGTGCCACCGCAAACACTTCCAGCGCCAACGCCGGCGATCGTGGCGGGGCATCGTCGATATGGGTGCTCAGAACGTCCATTGGTAGGCCAGATAATATGTCCCCGGATGGCTCACGGCCGCCCCGTCCACCGCATAGGACAGTCCGCCGTGGCCGGCCGAGAACAACAGGTGGTGGTGGTCCGAAACATCATATTGGCCACCGAAGTTGAAGCCGGTCGAGCCGCCGCGCCCCACCATGCTAGCGGTCTGGTGGAAAAGCTCGCCACCCAGGGCCAGTTTCGCGGTTATCTGTCTTTGCACCAGCCAACCGGTGAACCAGTAGTCGCGGTTTCCGGGACCGGGGTTGAGCCAATACCCACCGCCGCCATAAGTCGTCCACTTGCCAAGATTTTTCTGCAGCCACAGCGGCAGAAATACTTGCACCTGCCCGGCCCCAAGATTGCGACCGGCTTTGCCAGAGGGCAGTTCGATCAGGGGGAACACCCCGACTTCGGGATACCAGTCGTGCTCGCCGGGGCTGATAAGACGATATTTCATGCCGAGTTCGGTATCGCCGATGCCAAAAGCCGCCGGACTTCCCGAGGGCGCATCATAGGCGGTTGTCGCGATGACGTGGAGCTGAAGATTGGGGGCCGCGCCGTAATTGACCTCAAGCGACGGACCGAGCCCGGTTGCATCGTGGTTGCCAACGGCGCCGGCAGCAAAAGTATAGACCTCCCAATGGCCCAATTCGACGGGTTCCGGGTCATCGGTCTCGAATGGCGGGCCCGCGCAGGCCCGATCAGGCAAAACCGCCAGGGCTGACACCAGCAGCAACGGGACCAGCGAACTGACCCCAAGTCGGATGCCACAGACCTTTATCATCGCTGCTGGCTCCGCCCAGGTCATCGGGTGCCTATTTCCAGAACACGCCCGCGCGGCCGATGGTTTTCCGTTTGCGGAACATGTTGAGGTACATCCACATTCCGGAAATCGCAAAGAACAGCAATGCGGCGCCGATGATGGCCGAAATCACCTTGCCGAACATGCCGAAATAGGCGCCCGAATGAAGATCGATGATGAAATGGTACAGATCCTGCTGTTTGCGATGTGGTTTGGCCGGAACCGGCGAACCATCAGTCCCGTTCGGTATGGGATAAGAGATACCAGGGGTACCACTGGCCACCGGAGCGGCAACCGCAGCCGGGGGCGCATCGTGACCTTCGCCGCCTGCCAGCGAGATGATTTGTCCGACCATGCCGGTGGCGGCGATCCATACGATAAAGACGCCGGCGAAAACTGCCAGCCAGCGATGCCATTTGCGCAAAAATCTGTCCTTTCGGTTTCAATGACCCGTTTGCTCTGGCCGGCACCAGGCGGTCATCATCACGATTGGTACCCCCGGTTTGCCTGAACATCAAAGCGCAAGACACTCCCGCAACCGGGATAGTATCTTGCGCTCGGATGGCAGACAACGGTCAGGATTTTGATGGGCGTCGCTGTCAGAACTTGACTTGCACGGTTCCCTGCACCTGACGGCCGACCTGATAGACCGAGTAGGTGCCATCATAGTCGAACCGGGGGCGACCATTGGACAAGTTGAACACGGCCAGTTTCAGCTTCACATGGCCAAGATCGTAAGCCACCGAGGCATCGACCGTCGCATAGGAATTGAGCCAGGTCGTGCCATCGCTCGCGAGTTGCGGACCGATGATCTTGTCCGACACACTCGCCTGCAGCTTGTGATAGTCGTAGATCAGGCCGAACGCGGCGGTGCGCTTGGGGGAGTTGGTGAAATAGGTCACGCCGTCGGCCGGGTTGCCATCGTTGGTATTGCGCGCGACGTTGATCGATCCGTTGGCAAAACCGGTGAAGCCATAGCCGATGTGATAGGCGCCCTGCGCTTCAAAACCGTAATAGCGGCCCTTGCCGTCATTGAGGTAGCAAAAGCAGCCACTGTGTTTGTCTGCCACGAGCACGTTGTTGGCATCGATATAGTAATAATCGCCATCCAGCGTCAGCTTGCCCGCAGTGTAGACCGAACCGATCTGATAGGTCGTGGTGGTCTGCGGCGCTGTCGGCGAAACCGTGCCGCCCGCCACCGCCGACACGGTCTTGACCGGCGGCACCAGGAAACCGGTCGCGGCCTGCGCATAGAACGACCAGTTGGGCCGGACCCGGTAATTGGCGGTGATGAACCACATCGTCTTGTTATAAGTGCGGCTGCCGTTGGAATAGAACACACCGGTGCCATCGAGCGCGGTGCCGGTTTCGAGCGCGTTGTCGACGCTGCGGACGTAGTGCAGTTGCTTGATCCCCGGCGTTATGGTCAGGTTTTCCAGCGGCCGCCATTCGAAATCGGCAAACACCTGGACCTGGTTCCAGCTCGACGGCTCGTAATACTGATAATTGGCCAGCGACGCGGGAACCGACGTGTTGGGGCCAGCCACCGCGGCGGCCGAACCATACGTTGCGGTGGTATCGGGGGTGTTGTTGGTCAGGTCATAATTGGCGATAAAGCGCGTGGCGTTCGAATGTTCGTACAAGCCCCCGGCGCGCAACGTGCCAAAGCCGAGATCGGCATTGACGCGCAGAATGTTGCCGTAGGTGTCGTATTTGTTCTGCTTTTTGTATCCGGCGATGTCGGTGGTGGTGACCCCGGCGGCATTGACGAAATAGCTGGTTCCGGCATCCGGTCCCGTCGTCGGCGGATTGAGCAGATCGCCCGCGCTTTGCGCCGAGACGGTCTGGTTGTCGTAGTAATAATAGTAGAGGTGGTCTTCGACGGTGATGCCGCGTGCAACATTCCACTTGAGATTCAGATAGTTGAAACTGGTATTTTTGATAACATAGTTATAGCAGGTGCAATGTTCGTCGGTGGGATCGTTGTTCAGTCCAAAGTTGATGCCATAGGCCGCCTGTTGCGGCCCGCTGATGCCAAAGCCGACGATCGTACCCGAAGTGTTGTCGGTCTGGTTATAGCGGATGTGGTTGATCGAGCTGAACGCGGTCAATGTTGCATCACTGCCGATCGGCACCACCAGCTTGGCCAGGAAATTGCGGCTGACCCCGCCCATGTCGGTCAACTGGCCATCCGATGATCGGATATCGGCGCTCAGCAGCAGCTTGGCTCCGCCCAGCTCCTTGATCGCGCCGGTCTGGATCGTGGTGACATAGGACTGCGTGTTGAAGCTGCCATACGTCGCTTTCTGGCTGGCGCCCATGGTGTCGCTGACCTGGGGCGAGAACAAGTGGAGCGCGCCGCCGAAGTTGGCCTGCCCCATGTCGCCCGCCGCACCCGGTCCGCGATCGACCACCGAGGTGCCGATGGTCGAACTGGGGAAGAACGCTGCCGGGTGGTGCGTGGTGTCGTTGGCGTCGCCAAAGGCGATGCCGTCATAGGTGATGTTGAACTGGCCGTCCTGAAAGCCGCGCATGGTCGCGCTGCCGACATCGCCAACGCCGCCGCCATTCGCACCAAAGCTGTTGACCGACGGGGCGATCGCCACGGTGGTGGTGTAGTCACCGCTTTCAGGCGTCGATTGTTCGATGAACTTGTGCGTGATCAGCGATTCCGGCTGGGTCTCGTAGATCGAGGCTTTCGAGGGGGCGTTGGTGGCGGCGTCGTTCTTTTCGGCCGTGACCACGATCTGCGAAACATCGGTCCCTTCGGTCCCGGTTGCGGTGGTGGTGGCCGACGTCACAGGAGGGGCGCCTGCGGGCGGAGCGGCATCGGCCATGGCGGGCAACGAAGACAACAATGCCGCGGCAGAACTGCATAGCAGCAAGTGGAGGTTTCTCATGATCATACTCCCGTTTAGACGCCCGGGAGCGGGGCTAGGTCTGGGCTGTGTCAATCATGTGACAAAGCCTGGAATGCCGCTCAAATGGCCACCCGACACAGGATTTCAGGTGGTTGCTGCGTGCAAGCGCAACACGGGGCTGACCCGGGGTGGTTGCTCACTGCGCTGTCTGGCGCTGGCCCTTGCCCGTCAACGGCACAAACCGGGCCGGGCGCAGCGTGGATTGGCGCCATTGGGTGGCGTTCAACCTTTCCGCCAAAACCAGTTGCTCGTCGTCCTGGCTCGGGCCGACGGGCATAACCAGACGCCCTCCCGGCTTTAGGGCCGAGAGGAACTCCAGGGGAATTTCGCTGCTGCCTGCGGCGACAACGATGGCATCATAAGTATCGGGTGTGCAGACCCCCATGGCAACCGCGTCACCGACCCGCACGTCGATGTTGCCATAGCCGAGGCTGGCAAGACGCCGTTGGGCCAGTCGTGCGTGCGGTTCCAGGATTTCGACCGACGTGACGCGCGCGGCCATCTGGCCAAGTACAGCGGCCTGATACCCCGACCCCGTTCCGACATCGAGCACATGTCCGCCACGCGGATCAGCCGCGCCGGCCAATACCGCAACAAGTTCGGGATGGGAAATGGTCTGCTCCAGGCCGATTGCCAGCGGCATGGGCAGATAGGCAAAATCATCGATGAGCGGGCAGACAAAGCGTTCACGGGGAACCAGCGCCATGGCGCCGAGTGCGCGGGCGATTGCCGAAGGATCGATCCGATCCGCCAGTGCCTGCATTCTGCTGCGGATGGCATCGATCATCAGGGTGCGTCGCTGACGGGCATCTGCAGGTGCCTGCAAGAGCCATTCAATCTTGGCGTCTTCGCGCCACAGATCGACAAGCGAACGCCCCGCATCGGTTGTCGATCCGCGCTGAAGGTCGGCGATGGTGTCGGCAAGGTATCCCAATTTCGGGCCTTTCATAGCCAGCGTTTGGACATGGCAGCCGCATCACCGTTGTCGATGTGGCGACATAATATGAGGTCGGACGGTCCAATCCCGATCAACCGCTACCGCTAAGGTCAATGCCGTCCGGCACCACGCTTATGTGGGTCGCCTCGACGATGCGCTCTGCAAGGGCTTCGATGGCGGCGCGGTCCGTGCCGCAGGTCATGACGAAGCCGAGCCTGTCCGCATTGTCGAGTGGTGGCCGCACCGTGTCGCCGGGCCGGGCGAGCAGCATCACCTCGACCAGCGCGGGGTCGGATTGCTGCTGCACGGTCACGGCGGCCAGTCGGCCGGCGCGCGGTGCCGTCAGCCAACGCGTGACCGCATGCATTGGCGGGGTCAGCTTCGGCAATCGGCCGTGCAGGTGCAGATCGATCAGATCGGCATGCGCCGATCGCGCGCGCGCCGCACTGATCAGGCGGGGAATGCGCGCGCCGACCAACCGGGGATTGACTTCGACCAGTTGCGGGCCGTCGGCGGTCAGCATCACTTCAACATGCGCCGCGCCATGATCGAACCCGATCGCGTCGAGCACGGCAAACAGCCAGCTTTCCAGAGCGCCGAACTGCCCGGCGTTGGTGGTCAGACAACCACCGCAAATGGCGAACGAGGGCGGCGGATAGAACAGCTTCTCGTTGACGC
Organism: Novosphingobium sp. FSW06-99; assembly: GCF_001519065.1. Lineage (GTDB taxonomy): Bacteria > Pseudomonadota > Alphaproteobacteria > Sphingomonadales > Sphingomonadaceae > Novosphingobium. The sequence goes on along the minus strand of NZ_KQ954252.1, from coordinate 341,721 downwards.
CCAACAGCACATGATGGCCATCGGCGCTCATCGTGTCGCAGCCGATGAGCGTGCCATCGAACAGCCGTTCGACCAGCAATTGCCCTTGCGCTGCCACACCCAGCCCGTAATCGCCTGGCCCGGCGGCAACGGGGCCGGCCAAGGCCCGCAGCAACACCAGATCAGCCGCATCACGCAGGGCGAAAATATGCTGGGAGCCAAAGCCGTCGACCGGCTTGACGATCAGCGGCAGACCCAGCCTGTCGACGGTTGCGATCAGGTCTTCGCGGCCTGTCGTGACGGCATAGGGGGGCTGGGCGATGCCTGCATCGGCAAGGCGGGACCGTACGGCTGCCTTGTTGCGCGCCAAGGATGCCGTCGCGGGATTGAGATGACGCAGGCCAAGCGCCTGTGCGATGAGGGCCGTCTCGACGATGCGCAAATCCTGCAAACACACGATGGCGTCAAATTTGCAGGATGCGATACTTGCCATAGCATCCCCGATTGCAAAGCCGGGCACCTCGATCACCGCCTCGGCGCGGGCCAGCCATGGCGCCACTTCGGCCTGCGCCCGATAATGCCGGGCATCGGCCGTCAGCAAGGTGAACCGGTGTCCTGCGTGCAGCGCCGCTGCAAAAATGTCGGTGTCATTGCCGCCGGGCAGCTCGACGATCAGCAGATGACTCATGGTGTTTCTGCCAGACGAAAGCCCATCGCATAGGCCGCCGAGCGCGGATTGTGGCCGTGACGCCGCCGCGTGCGCGCCAGGTCGCCAAACCGCGAGAAGCAACCGCCGCGTGCCACTCGGTAGGCGCCGTGTATCTGCACCAGATGGTCCGCCACGAAATCGCCGCCGGGATAGGCTGCATATGTGTCTGCGGTAAACTCCTCGACATTGCCGCCCATGTCGGCCGCTCCGCATGGCGCCTCGCCGCCAACGAAAACACCCACAGGAGACGTGTCGAACAAGCCGCATTCGCCGGTATTGGCCAGCGCCGGGTCGAAATGTGCGCCCCACGGATATTCGCGCCCCTGCGGTCCAGCCGCAGCATGTTCCCATTCGGCCTCGGTCGGCAGGCGAAATGCCCGCCCGGTGTGCGCGGCCAGCCATGCCGCATAGGCATCGGCCGATGCGGGCGAAACGGTGTAGACCGGATGATTGGCGCGCTCGACGGGATAGCGACGCGACGTCCAACTGCTCGGCATTTCGCAATGGCCGGTGTCGAGCAGGAAATCACGGTATTCGCGATTGGTCACCGGAAAGCGGGCGATGCGATATGGCACGAGCGTCACGCGATGACGCGGCGCCTCTTTCGCGATCCAATCGCGCGCGATGCCCAAATGTGCGAGCGTTGCCACGGTGCCTTCGATATCGGCCGGGTCAATCCCGATTTCGACATGGCCGCCGGCGAGGTCCAGCATGTCGGGTGCCATGGTGTCGATGCGCGGATCGCCCAACAGTGCCAGATGATGGCCGGCGGCGATGCGACGCGCCAGCGATTGTGGCTTTGCACCGACGATGGCCAGCAAAGTTGCGACAGGTGTCGCGTGCAAGCTGGCCATGGCATCGCCGACCCGGGTTTGCAGGTCGGTGACCACCAGCCTGTCGGGCAAGGACAGGCGCTCGCGATCCGTCATCGTGCCACTGGCGCAATGCGCGGCATCGAGCCTCGGTTGGTGCCAGACCGGTGCCTGGAACAGGCGGGCATGTGCGGTCATGCGGCGTCCTTTTGCCGGGCCCAGTGACAAAATCGGACTGTCAGCCGGGCCAGCCGCTCGTCCAGCGCGGGCTCTGTCAGCGTGCCGCCCGCATCCCATTGGGCATCGGCAAAGGGCAGCACAAAACTCTCTCCAAAGCCGATCGCCCCGACATAGCCCAGCACCGCGCGAAGCGCCGGGATCAAGGCGCCGCCCGTGCCACCCGAAACCGCCAGCATCAGCACCGGCTTGTCGGCAAAGGCATTGTCGGTTCCGCGCTCGATCCATGGCAGGCGCGAGATCCAGTCGATGGTGTTTTTCACAAACGGCGCGATCCCGGCGTTGTATTCCGGGGCGGCGAGGATGATCGCATCGGCCCTGGCAAACCGGTCGTGCAAGGCGCGCAATGCGACCAGCAGCGTCGGATCGGTTTCGAGATCGGGATTGACGAGCGGCAGGCTGATCTCGGCAGGACACAGCCGGTCGATTATCGTGCCCGACGGCAGGTGTGCCACACACAGATCCAGCAGACGGGCGCTGTGCGAGGCCGCCCTGGCGCTGCCGCACAGGAAAAGGATGCGCATCAGGCCGCGGCCCGCTGCGCAAGAAGGGTCTCGGGTATCGGCAGAGGCATCACCTCGCCGGCATAGCTGGCCGCCAGAAAACATCCGCCGGTTTCGCTCCAGCACAACGCCGAAATGCCCGCCTTGCTGATCCGTCGCATCGGCAGAAAGCTGCGCGTGGCGCGATCGAACAGTGCGACCGTGCCGCCATAACTGCCGCTGGCGATCCAGCGGCCGCACGGGCTTGCCGCCATGCATTTGACCGAATTGGGATGGGGTGTCCGGAACGCCGGTGCGCAATCGTTCAGCCACAGCCGCAGCATCCGGTCACGCCCCACGCTGGCAAAGCCTTCGTCGGCCAGCGCGCATGCCGCGTTGGCGATACGGGTGTGGGCATGGGCCAAGCGGCGGATTTCAGTGCCGGTCGCGGGGTCGTGCCATGCGATATCGGTGTTGGCACAGACGGAAAACAACAGCCCACCGGCCGAAGCCAGGCTTTTGACGGCATGGGCATAAGGGTGGATAACGCGAACCAGGGTCAGGTCCGACCCGACCTCGAACAGCAGGATCTCGCCGGTATAGGCGCCGATCGCGACATGCGGCGTGCCGCCCATGGCAAACGATGTCGCGCAGTTGAGCGGCGCGTGATGGCGGTAGAGAACGGCCCCGCTTGCCGCATCGCAGATTTCGCCCAGATGGCCACCGGTCAACACACGTCCTTGTGCTGCGCACAGGAAATTGCACAACGATCCGACGTTCCCCGCAAAGGCGCCATCGGCCTGCAATGCGCCGGCGTCGCCGATTGTCAGGATGGTTCCGGCCTGTTCGATGATCGCGTTGATGGCCGGACCTGCTGAAACGCCTTCCATATCCCACAGCGCGGTCTGCGGGTCGAACAGGCCAAACGTCGTTCCAAAACTGCCCACTGCGATGCGTCCATCGGGGCAGACCGCAGCGGCCCGTGCCCAGACTTGCGGCGGAATTTCGGAGCGGGCGACCATGCGGGGAATGGCGGCTGTCACATCCCACACGGCCAGCATCCGGTCATAGCCCAGTGTCACCATGCGCTGGCCATCGCGGGCAATGACCAGCTTCTTGATCCCGGCCTGGTGGCCTGCAACAAAGATCGGTGTGCCGCCCTGCACGACCGCGATGCGCCCCAGATCATCGCCTGCCATGATCCGGCCATCGCGGGTGATCTCGACGCAATCGCTGCGCATGCCCAGATCGTCAACGCCAAGGCACATGCCCTTGTCGGCATGCCAGGTGCGCAACGTTCCATCGACGCTGCTGGTTACGAAACGGTGGTCATCGAGCCATGCCAGCGAGAGGATATTGCCGGTATGGCCTTGCATGGCGTGGCGCAGAACGCCGTCGGCACCGAACACCCGCACGACCCGGTCCAGCGCGCATGTCGCAACCAGGCTGTCGTCGGGCGAAAAGCGTGCCATGTCGACATCATCGTCATGACCGGTCAGAACCGCGATCAGGCGAAGATCGGGCAGCGACCAGATGCGCGCCGAATAGTCGCTGCTGGCGCTGACGAGATAGCGACCATCGTGGCTGAAATCGCAGGCGTTGACCAGATGATCGTGCGTGGACCGTGCGACCGGCAAGCGCGTGACGGCATCCCACAGGATCAGCCGATTGTCATAGCCTGCAGTGGCGACCCAGGGGCCTTGGGCGGCGACGCCCGCGATCGGACCTGAATGATGCATAATGTGCTTCCGGCGGGATCGATCGGCGGTGCACCAAGCCCCGATCGACACCTTCAATCGCAAACGTAAATCGGCATGGTAAAGACTATCGATGCTCCCGATTCAGGGAAATTGCGGATACCGGCTGCTCGATAAGATCGCGCGGTGCGAACTTTTTTGCGCGACCGACTGAGGCGCCCCACTGCGCGCGGCGTCTCGGGGTGGTCATATGCCCATCCGCATAACGCCAACGCGCGCATCCGATCGCTCCATGGCTCGCCGCTGTCGGGCCGGCAAGCCATGGTCTGTTGCATCATCTGCGGGCGGATCCGGGTGGTTTGGTCAGGCCGCATGACGGTTTCAGCCCAACTTCTGGCCCATGCCGCGTTCCGCCCGGATGCCGTTGCCATCGAGCCGATCGTCGGTCCGACGATGACGTACGGCAATCTGGCAGACACCGTCGAGGCACGCGCCCAGGCGCTGGTTGATGCCGATCTTGCCGCTCTGCCTGATCCTGTCGTGCTGGAAGGCGACTATTGCGCGGACATGGTGGTGATGGAACTGGCATTGCTTGCCGCCGGGATTCCCGTCCTGTCGCTTTCCGCCGCGTTCTCTGAAAACGAACGTCAGAACGTCATCAGCGACTGTCGTGCCAGACAGATCGGGCACCGCACACACGTCCCGCGGCACGGTTCAACCTGTCGCTTTCCCGCCGGAACAGCCTGGATCACTTATGCCTCCGGCGCGTCCGGCACGCCGGAGGTGATGGCTTTTGATGGCGACCATCTGGTGATGGTGGCCCGCAATGTGGTCGCGGCCCTGGGCGATCACGCGGCGGGGCGGCATCTGGCGGTCCTGCCTCCGGGGACCCTGCTGGAAGCGGTCTGCGGCATGTTTGCGACTTTGCTTGCGGGCGGCACCTATGTTTGTCCGCCACAGGCGCTGATCGGCATGGCTGATCCGCTCCATCCCGAATGCCAGGTGCTGGCGGCGTTTGTCGCCCAACACCGTATTACGACCCTGATCCTGGTACCCGAACTGCTGATGCAACTGGTTGCGGCGATCGAAACGACGGGGGTTGATTGCCCTGATCTGTCGATTGTCGCGGTGGTCGGCGGACGGGTTCCGCCCGCCGTGTTCGCGCGCGCGAGGCAGTTGGGATTGCCGGTCCGGCAGGGCTATGGCGTGCCCAAGGCAGGATCGATCGTCGCGCTTGAGGCAGCCGAAGGCGACCCGCTTGGCGCAGTTGGGCGGGTCTTGCCGCATCTGCGGGCAAGACTGGCTCCTGACGGGGAGATCCTGCTGGACAGCCAGCAGGGGATTTCCTCCCACGCGTCGTGGCCGCTGCACACCGGCGATCTTGGCCATATCGATCAGGCCGGTCGGCTGTGGGTCGACGGGCGCAAACCCGGCGTGATCGCAACGAGCCATGGCCACACCGTTGCAACACGCTGGCTGGAAGAGCGGCTGCTCGCGCAACCAGGTGTGGCGCAGGCCATGGTCTATGGGGATGGTATGCCCCTGCCGCGCGCGCTGCTGGTGCCGGCCAGTCCCTTGGCCGACCTCGATGCTGCGGTGGCCAGTGTCAATGCCGAACTGCCCGCCTATGCACGCATCGATATCTGGCAGGAGGTTTCGCCATTTGCGCGGACAAGCGCCCGGACTGCGGATGGTGACCGGCTGGACCGGCACGCGATCAGTGCGCAGTGGCTCGACGCAGAACCATCCTTTTTTACCCGGCTGGAGGCGGCGACCGTTCGCCAGCGGCTTGCCTTTCTGGCATTGGCGCACATGCATGCCGGTCTGTCGGGCACCATCAGTCGCGCGACATATCTGGCCTATCTCGGGCAGGCGCATCACCATTTGCGCCATGTCATGGCCGCGGTCCGGATGATCCGTGCGCGGCTTGCGCATCGACCGGGGCTGGTTGCAGCCCTTGACGCCTATGAAGCCAACCAGGCCTCGTGCAAGGCAGCCATTTTCAATGCGGTGGTCGGGGCCGGAGGCCATGCCGCGCTTGCTTTCGAGCCGGAGCACCATTCCGCGGCCGGTCTGATGATCGAGCATGCCTTGCGCGAAACAGGTGAACGCAATCCCCTTGCGATAGCAGGCATGGCTTATGCCATGGAATGCGTCGGCATGGGATTGGTGCAGCATGGGGCCAGCGCGTTGGCCACCAATCGCGACCCGCCGCCTGACGCCCTGCTGTGTCTTGCCGCCATCCACGCGCGCGATCGCAAATCCATCCATCTGTTCGAGGCGCTTGTGAACGATATAACCGATCCAGAGGATCAGACGGCGGTTTTGTCCATGGCCCGGACAGCTTTCGGTCTATTGGGCGTCATGTTCACGGCGATCTCGCTGGAATCTCGTCACGACGATTCGCGGGAACGCGGCATGCGCCTTGCCAAAGGGTATCGATGACCGGTGTGAAGATGCCCCTTGCCGAAACCGGTTCCGATGCGAATGGTCCTGTTGGCGGATTGGCGGCGGTCTTTGCCGATTGCCGACCCGCCCTGGTGCGGTTTCTGGCGGCACGGACGGGCGATCCGCAATTGGCACATGATCTGGCGCAGGACCTGTGGATCAAACTTGCGGTCGGCGCGACGGGGCCGGTCAACAATCCGCGTGCCTATCTGTTTCGCATGGCCAACAATCTGGCGTTGGACCATGCGCGGGGCGCGCGGCGGGCCATGGCGCGGGATCGGGGCTGGCTGGAGGCGGATGGTGCGTCCACCGCCATGCCGGAAGACCGGCCCGATCCCGCGCCATTGGCCGACGCCATGGTCGAGCAGCGTCAGGAAGCCGAAATTCTGGCCCGGGCCATCGCCGGTCTGCCAGCGGGCGCGCGCCGTGCGCTGCTGCTCTATCGCTTTGACGACATGTCGCAGGCCGATGTTGCCGGAACGATGGGTATCAGTCGCAGCGGGGTCGAAAAACATCTTGCGGTGGCCATGAAACATTTGCGGCAGGCCTTGATCAACTGCGGATATCGCGACGCAATGGCGTCTGGTCTGGGGACACGGAGCGAGGGAACGCCTCCAGCGGAGCCTTTGACATGATGGATCGCGACGACAGGACGGATCTCGGCCGGATCATCGATGAAGCCATCATTTGGCATGTGGCCAGCGCAGACGATGCGATGGACTGGGATGTGTTCACATTCTGGCTGGAGGCCGATCCGCGCCATCGTGCGTGCTATCAGGACATCGCGCGCATGGATGCCACCCTGCTCGATCACCGTGACGCAATCCGCGCCGCCCTGGCTGAACACCAGGCGCCGACCCGTTCATTTCCGGGCCGGCGTGCAAGGTTGTCGGCCTGGGCCTTGGTGGCGGCGGCGGCTGTTGCTATCGGCTTCGTGTGGTTTCCGGGGCGCGAGGTGCCTCAGGCGCGGGTCTATGCCACCGCCGCCAACGCGATGCCCGTCAAACTGACGGATGGCTCGACAATCGATCTGGCGCCTCGCAGTCGCCTGACCATTTCCGGGCATGATGAGCGTGACCTTGCCCTGGAAGGCGGTGCTTATTTTACCATTCGTCATGATCCGGCCCGGCCGCTTGCAATCACCGCCGGCCCCGTGACGGTGCATGACATCGGCACCAGCTTTGACATCCAGTCCGATCCGGAAAATGCCAGGGTCGAGGTTGCCGAGGGACATGTCCGTGTCGATGCCCGGTCCATGGACACGCCCGCTCCGTTGCAGGCAGGACAATCGCTCAGGTTTGATGGACAGGCAGGACAAGTCCTGATCGAAACTGTCGGAATTTCACCCATGGGCGGGTGGCGCCATCATCAGCTCAATTATAACAGCGTCCCGCTCGCTCTGGTCGTTGGTGATCTTAACCGTTATGCAGGGGCGCGTGTTACGGTGCCCGGCGATCTGGAGCACCTTCGTTTTTCGGGGTCGCTGGTAACGGTCGATGGGAACAGGGCGGTGCGTGATCTTGCCCAGCTCATGGGGCTGGATATTGTCCGCGGTCCTCATGGCGACCGGTTGGTCGCCCCCGGCAGCCTGCGCCCGCACAGAGGCTGAAGCGCTCCATCGACGGTTTACCTTGCCCGGCTTGCCACTGGCGGCCGCCTTGCAGCGTGTCGCCGAAGCATCCGGCGTAGCCATCGGAACTGTCGGCCCGTTGCCCGCAGTCGTGACGCGACCCGTCCATAACGAAACCCGCCTTGCAACCGCGCTTGCGCATATGCTGGCGGGAACAGGATACATCGCGCGGCGGATCGGGCCCACTGCCTGGCGGATCGAGCCGGCACCGATGCCCAAAGCGGGACTTCGTCAGGGCGTCCAGCCGCCCCTGCCGCCCGGCGAGGATATCGTCATCACGGCGGCAAAACGTCAGCAGACCCGCTCTACGCTGCCAATGGCGATCTCGGTCTTTCGAATGGAAGATGTGCGCGGCGGGGCCAATGCCAGCACGGAACTGGTTGCCGCCGAACTGGACGGATTGACGCTGACCGATCTTGGGCCGGGACGGAACCGCATGTTCCTGCGCGGTGTTGCCGACAGCCCGTTCGATGGGACCAGCCAATCCACTGTCGCGGTTATCGTCGATGATTCCCGCCTGACGTATTCGGCGCCCGATCCCGATCTCAGGCTCGTTGATGTCGATCGCGTGGAACTGCTGAAGGGTCCGCAGGGTTCTCTATACGGAACCGGTGCGCTGGGCGGCATCTACCATGTGGTGACCAACCAGGCAGACCTCGCTCGGGCCACGGCGAGCATCACGGCCGGGGCGGAGGCCGTCGATCATGGCGGAGTTGGCGCCTCCGGCTCGGCCATTCTCAATATGCCGGTGGTGAACGACATGGTGGCCGTGCGCCTGGTGGTTTACGCGTCGGATGAACCGGGCTGGATCAAGACCGGTGCGCGGGATGACAGCAACCGGGCCAGGGTATTTGGCGCACGCGGGGCGCTGGGCTGGCGCCTTGGCGCCGATTGGCGGATTGATCTGACGGCTCTGGTGCAGGAACTGAATACTGCCGACAGCCAATACACATATGCATCGGGTGCGTTGGCGCGCCCCGCGCAACTGGCCGAGCCACACGACAACGATCTTACCCACGTGGCCTTGCGCGCCGCCGGGCCGCTTGGCGCCAGCAATGTCGTTCTCGTGATGGGTTATACGGCCCACCAGGTGGGTGACACGCTTGATGCGACACAAGGCGCCAGTGATTTCGGCCTTGCGAACCCTGCCCTGTTCAACGACTTGCGCCAATACGCCGTGTGGGACAACGAAGTTCGGGTAAACGGTGAACTGGGGTCGCTGCGCTGGTTGGCCGGCTTGTCGCACGTCGAGGCGTGGGAAACCGAGACTCGCTCGCTTGGCTCGAACGGGGCCGGTACAACGTTGCAGATCGACACCTCGCACCATGCCGATTCCGACACCGGTATCTATGCGGACGTCACACTGCCGGTGACCCCGCAATTCGATATCGAGGGCGGGGGCAGACTGTTCCAGAATGTGCTCAACGAACACCGGCAGGGGTTGACCGCGTCGGGCTCCGATGAAGTCCATCAGTTGGGTGTTGCCCCGACGGCGGCCCTGGCGTGGCGGCCGCAAACCGGACGGTTGCTGTTCGTGCGGTTCGGCATGGCCAATCGGCAAGGTGGGCTGGATTATGACACCGATGGCGCCATCCATCCCTATCCCGGTGACAGACTGACCACGATCGAGGCAGGCTGGCGCCAGGAATGGCGTGATGGCCAGATCGACGTCGGCGGTTTCTATACGTGGTGGCACAACATGCAGTCGGACCTGCTGTTGCCCAATGGCCTGATTGAAACCCGCGATGCCGGCGATGCGGCCATCGCTGGGCTGGAGGCGAGCGTGCAACGCAACCTTGGGCGCAATGCAAGGCTGGAACTGGGCGCCACCGTGCAATCGGCCCGACTGGTGCATGACGCGCTCGGCATTGCGCTGGATGACGCACGCTTGCCCGCGGTGCCCGACTATACGTTGCGAGGTGCGCTTTCGCGCCAATTCGGACTTGCCGGCGCGCAGTGGGCCCTGCGCTGGGGCATGCGCTATACCGGGCCCGCACGGCTCAGTTTTGAACCGGCGCTGGATCGCCGCATGGGCAACATTCTCGACAGCGATCTGCACATTGATGCGGATTGGGGGAAAACGCACCTCGGTTTTGCCGTTAACAATCCACTCGATCGGGCCGGCAATGTGTTCGCCTATGGCAACCCGTTTCGTTCCACCACGCCGC
>NZ_KQ954252.1:0-331534 GCF_001519065.1 Novosphingobium sp. FSW06-99 | reverse complement strand
CCGTAAAAAGCGCTGTTCATACCTCCCCGCCCGACCACCAACGATACTATCAGGCTATGGTGGTCGGGCGGGATGGCGGGGCGGGAGGTATGACTGCACGTCAGTGCAGTTTGGCCTAATATGTGCGGGAATCTTTCCAGGGACGCACTGCGGACACTGTTCGGGCGCGGCGTCTCAGGCAGGTGAACGGAACCGATATCCAAATCTTCGCCCGGATCGCCGCCAGGCCAAACGGTCCTGCGTGGCTCGTTCGCAAACACGCAATTCTATTTCCAGCGACTTTCAGACGCACCAGTCCGCTGGGAATTGCGTTCGTCGGCAATGGCCAGGCACCAGGCTGACCAGTATTGCTGCCGAACGTACTGGGTCGCCGGATGCTGGAAGCGATTCCAGCCTCGGGCGACCCAGACTTTCACCCTGCGATTGAACCCGCTTTTCGTCGCCGACAGCGACGTGCCAGCCTTGTCGGCTTAACCATCTCATCTGCCGGTCGTTCTTGTGCTTCGGTGCGTCATCAACATCCCATTCGGGAGAATTGATATGGGAATGCGTGTAGGTGGTTCGGGTTCCAGCGCTGCTTCGGCAGCATGGGCGACCCAACAGCAGAATACCGTCAGCCAATCGAGTCCGCCGCCGGCTGCCGCCAGCCCTGCGGCATCGAGTCCGGGCCAACAGATCGCCAGTGCAGTTGAATCGCTGATGTCCGGATCGACGTTCAGCATCAAGGCGTGATCTGCAGGGCGGTTCGGGTCTGTTCCACCGCCCGGCAGGTGTGAGATCGCCCGGCACTGGCCCCACCGGTGCCGGGCGACACCACCTGCCAGCAAGATGCGTATCCGCGGTCAGAAAAGTCGATTGGTCATAGGCCGAAAATTGGCCCAACGATCGCAATGGTCCCGCGCCGTTGCAAGTCTCGACACCGACGGTCAGCGCCCCGGATATGAGCGGCACGATCGGTTCCCGCCAGAGCGTGCCAATTGTCCTGTTGATTGCGCCGCCGCGCGGTCGACCTTTCCCTTCGAGAACGGGATCAGGCGACGCGCGATTCAATCCGGGTGATGCAATGCCGCGATCTCTTCGGCGCGGATCGTCAGATAGGCATTTCGCGTGGCGACGTAGGCGTTGGCTTGTTCCCTCATCTGCTTGATCTGCACATCGTTGACCAGGCGGTCGTCCATTGTGCCAAGCACGATGACCGGTATGCGATAGGCGGGCCTCGTGAAGGGCGGGCCAACAGCCAACGAGAGAAACATGCGATCGGCAACCGTTCCGACAAGATCGCGCAGTGTCGTCGAACCGACTATGGGCAGATACATGTATGGGCCGGGCTTGATCCCGTAAAATCCCAGCGTATTGGCAAAACCATTCCGGCGAAAAGGAATTTTGAACGGTTTGCGCTTGGCAAAATCGAACAGTCCGCCGACACCGATCGTGGAATTGATCGCCAGGCGCGCCAGCGATCGCCCCGCCTTGCCGATCCGGTGTTGCAGCAGAAAATTGGCAATCACCACCGGTTCGCGCAAATTGTAGAGCACGTTGTGAATGCCGTCGCGCAACGGGCTGGGAACAGTCTTTTCATATGCAAGGGAAATCGGCGCGACGACCAGGCGGTCTGCCGCCTGAACGGCCGCATAGGATTTTTCATTGACCGTTTCCAAAGGGTCCGCACTCGATCGCCGCTGCGCCCCCGTAACCACGATTGCCGTCGTGGGATCGACCGGCTGTGCTGACGCGGTTGCCGCGTCCCCGGTGTCGGCGGGGGCAGGTTGTTCGGCAGGAACAACCGTTTCTGTCGCCTCGCATGGGGCAGCCGCCAGACTCACGTCCGGTGCGGCCAGGCTCAGCAGGAATACAGCGGCCAAGGCAATACGCTGCACACGCGTGAAGGCGTTCAGCGTCGCCGAGGGGATCTCATCCGGATTGCGTTCGTTTGCTGCCACGCGATGATGACGCCGCCAATCGCGTCGCCCCACACCTCAGTGTCAACTTCGAAACGCGCGAAAGGGCGCGTTTCGAAGTCGGCACCGGCCCGTGGCGACGCGCTGTGCGACGTCCGGATCAGGCGAAACGGATATCCAACGAACGCAAATATGTCTGCAAACCCGCATCCTGAATCGGGATCAACCGCGCCTCGCTGCCCGAAGTGTTATAATGGGCATGCCAGTAGCCGGGAGGCGTCACGAAGGCACAGCCCGGTTTCCAGTCGACCCGGACAGGATTGACGATGGTGCCGTCTGCATCGATGTCGCGACCAACCAGCGTATAGACCCCCGGCGCGCAGTCGACGATCAGGTCGAGCGCGATCGACTGGTGCCGGTGGGGCCGCTGGATAGAGCCGGCACCGATCAGGCCGTACATCGCCCACAGCGTGTGGGTGACGGTGCGGGTCAGCGGGAACGCGGTGTTGCCCAGCAGGAGGCTCACCCGACTGCGATGCAAGGCCGCCGGATCGCTCGCGACCCTGGCAAGTTCGGCATTCGCACGATCAGCTTTGTAGATGGTCGGCTGAAAGCGGGCGCAAACCGGGCGCACGCCGAGATAGCGCAGCAACGGCGCATCATCGACGTAATAGAGCGTGGTGTCTTCGGTTGCGATCAGCATGACATCGGCGGTGCCCGGAAACGTGAAGAAGTCACCTTGCGCGAACGCAAACCGGTCCGACAACTGGTGGGCCGCACCCTCTCCCTTCAGAACATAGAACACCATCGATGTGGCGACTGACGCGAGTGCGAGGTGTTCCCCCTTGAGCACGCGGACGAAGTTTGCGCTGAGACCTGGACTCGTCGCCGGGCCTTCGGTTTTCAGTTCGGTGCTGAGATCAAGCGGCCGGATGCCGGTTGGACCATCGGCATGCAGCGAAGCCGGAAAAAAGCGAAAAGGCACGCGCGGGGTCAGGCTGGGCCGGATCGGGTCTGCAGCCTTGCTGTATTCATAAAACAGCCCTTGGCTATCTTGTGCAACAACGATCGCATCATCGTCCGCGTCAATGTCGGCGGAAGGCAAATCGAGCATGGTCATCGTGGTTCTCCGATTGTGAAGCGTCAGGTCAGGGTGGCGTTTGTCCCGACTGTCTGCCTCGCCGCGGTTCGAATGAAGTACCCGATCGGCAAATGATTGTTGCGCATCGGGGTATGGACCGACCCCTGTCGAGCCGTGCAGACAAACCCCCACTGACGGACGGCAAGTCCCGCATGCGCATCGGGGATCAATCGTGAACACATCCGCAAATGCCGCGGCACCGCTGCCGGTCAGTCAAGCAGTCGATCGTGATATCAACTGGATCGATGTGCTCCCGAGTGTGGGTAGCAGCTTACTGCCAATCATGCTGGTCCCGGACCCGCTGCGCCACAAAATCGATAAAAACGCGCACTTTGGGAGAGACGATCCGCTTGGGCGGGTAAACCGCCCAGATCGCCGTTTCTCCCCAGGTCGTATCAACCGACCATGTGTAACCGGGCAGCAGCGCCACCAGCGTTCCGGCTTCGATCGCGCCCGCAACCAGCCATCGCGGCAACAGCGCCACGCCCAACCCGTCGATGGTCGCCTGCAACAGCGCGTCGTAGTCGTTGATCCTGATCCATCCGGCCATCGTCACCCCGCGCAAGTCGGCCGGCGTGGAACCGGACGGGCGGCAATACCAGGTAAGATCGGAGGTCGATGCAAAGTTCATGGCGTCAAGCGCCTGCAGATCCTCTGGCTGGGCAACCGGGCCATGATTGGCAAGGTACGCCGGGCTCGCCACGGGAATGCGTTGGTGCGCGCCAAGACGCCTGGCAATCAGCGATGAATCGCGCAGTGTCCCGGTGCGTATCGCGACGTCGATACCCGCCTCGATCAGATCGATCGTCCGGTTTTCGATCGTCAAATCCAGCCTGATATCGGGATAAAGCCCAAGGAAATCCGAAAGATGCGGCATGACATGGCGCCTGCCAAAGGTGCCCGGCACGGTTACCCGCAAAAGGCCCTGCGGTCGCGAATTCAGTTCGCGCGTCGCGCTGCGCGCATCGTCAAGGTCGGCCAGGATGCCATGCGCCCGGGTGTGAAGCGTGCGCCCGGCTTCTGTCAGATGCAGACGCCGGGTCGATCGATTGAACAGGGCTGCCCCGACATCGGCTTCCAGTGCGCGGATATGGCGGGAGACTGTCGAGACTTTCACGGCTTCCTCTTCCGCCGCCCTCGAAAAACTTCCGAGCGCGGCCGAGCGCGTAAAAAACCTGAGCGCTGCAAAATAATCCATGAATCGAACGCTCCCTTGCGCAACGATGTCCTACCCCAAAGCGAAGCGCTGCGTCACCTTTGCAAGCGTGTGGCGCCGGCATCCGCAAAGAGAGATCGCGACACCGTGTGCAAAATCAATCCTGGCACACACTTGCTTCGACAATGCGCGCAATCGCTGATGACCGAGCGCGCGCCAGCGGCAAACCTGGTGGTGCGTCCATCTCTTTTAGACAAATTGTCTTATATTGACAATTTGTAAATTGAGACTTATGGATGCGACATGCGCTGGAACCCGGAACCTTATTTTGCCATTGCCGATGCGGTCGCCGTGTTGTTGCAGCCGCAGGCGGAGGTCGTGGTGCACGATCTGGATCAGGATGTGATCCTCCATATCGCCGGGGCTTTTTCAAAGCGGCGGGCGGGCGATCCCGCATTGAACGAAACTGCCGATCTGAAGCCGTTTGCAGGACCGGTGATCGGCCCATATGCCAAGACCAACTATGACGGGCGCGCCCTGAAATCGGTGTCGGTGTCGATTGCGGGGCACGACGGCAGCCCGGCGGGGCTGCTGTGCATCAATCTAGATGTGTCGGCGCTGGCGCAGGCGCACGCCATGCTTGAACGGCTGATGCTGATGCCAGCGGCAACGGCCCCGCGCGCAGAGCACTTGTTTCCCGCCGATTGGCGCGAGCAGATCAACGCCCAGATCGCCGAATTCCTGTCGCAGCGCAGTGCGTCGCTGGCAGGGCTGACCACCGCCGATCTGATTGCGCTGACGGCCGTACTCGATTCGCGTGGCTTCTTTTCCATTCGCAAGGCCGCCGACCATATCGCAACGGCCCTGGGCGTTTCACGCGCCACGCTTTACAAACGCCTGGCGGCCGCACGGAGTAGCAACCGATGACCACATTGCCTGAATTCCGCCTTGAAACGTACCTCGGGCGTTGGGAATTTGCCGCCAGACACCACATGACGGCGTCGGACGCCCAGACGATGTCGATCAGGGATCTGCTGGCGCTGACCGGCCCGGATGCGCTCGATCGTTTTCTGGAACAGCCTTTGGGCTATACAGAACCATATGGCGCGCCCGACCTGCGGGCGGCGATCGCCGCGACGTATGACCTTTGCGCGCCCGAGGATGTGCTGTGTTTCGCAGGCGCAGAGGAAGGACTCTATGCGTTCTATCGCGTGCTGCTTGATCGCAGCGCGCATGCCATCGTGGTCACCCCCAACTATCAGTCGGCAGAAAGCGTGCCGCTGTCGATATGCGAAGTCAGCGGAGTGCCGCTTGAGCCCGATCAGAACTGGACTTTGGATATCGATCGGGTGGCCGCCGCCATTCGCCCCAACACCCGCGTGGTCTATATCAATTTTCCGCACAACCCGACCGGCAAGATCCTCGAACGAGACCGCTTCGACGCGCTGGTCGAGCTGTGCCGCCATCACGGCATCTGGCTGTTTTCCGACGAAGTCTATCGCCTGATCGAACGCGACCCGGCGCTGCGCCTGCCCCATGCCGTCGATGCCTATGAACGCGGCGTGTCGCTCAACGTGATGTCAAAGGCCTATGGCCTGCCGGGCCTGCGCGTGGGCTGGATTGCCTGCCGCGATCGCGAGTTGCTGGAACGGATGGTCCGCTACAAGCACTATCTGTCGATCTGCAACAGCGCCCCCAGCGAACGGTTGGCCGTGGTGGCGCTGCACGGCGCCGAGGCCATCCTGGAACGCAAGCGTGCGCTCGCGCGCGACGGGTTGGCCAAAGTCCAGGCCTTTCTCGGTGAATTTCCCCACTTGTTCGAAAGCTACACGCCCGACGGCGGCATCGTGATCTATCCGCGATACAAAGGTGCAGATGGTGTCGAGGCATTTGCACGACGGCTGGTCGAAGAGGCTGGCGCCGTGGTGTTGCCACCGTCCGTCTATGCATCGGCGCTGACACCCACACCTCCGGATCGGTTCCGTATGGGCTATGGCCGCAACGGGATCGATGAAGGACTGGCCGCCATGCGCGCCCATGTGATGCGCAATTATCCGTAAGACCATGCGCATCTTCAGCGCCGCTGCCATACGGTCGATTGCCACGCCCGATCTGGTGATTGCCTCTGTGCGCCGTGCGCTGATCGATCATGCGCACGGAAACATCGCCTCGCCACCACCTGTTCACCTGCATTTCGCCGAACCGCAGGGTGACTGCCACATAAAATCAGGTCATGCTGCGGGCTCTCGCGTGTTCGTCATCAAGGTCGCGACCAGCTTTCACGGGAATTCCGACACGGGGCTGGCTTCGGGCAATGGCCTGATGCTGGTTCTGTCGGCAGAAACCGGCGCGCCGCTTGCCTTGCTGGCCGACGATGGCTGGCTGACCGACGCGCGCACGGCGGCGGCCGGCGCGCTGGCGGTCGAAGCCTGTGCCCCACCGGCTACGGACATGCTCGGTGTGCTCGGTGCGGGGACCCAGGCGCTGTTCCAGGCACGCCGGATTTGCGCGCACAACCGCATTGCTCGCGTTGCAGTATGGTCGCGGACGGCATCGTCGGTACAGCGTCTTGTGCACGAACTTCGGGCCGCAGGACTTGAAGCCATGCCGTGCGACAGTCCGTCCGAGGTGGCCGCGCAGGCCAGGGCCATCGTGACATGCACCCCGTCGCGCGTGCCTTTGTTGAAGGCTGTCGATCTCGATCACGTGCGCCTGATCGTGGCTGTCGGCGCGGATATGCCCGGCAAACGTGAACTGGACCCCGATGTGATCGACCGTGCCGACCGGATTGTCTGTGACGATATCGCATTGTGCCTGGATCATGGCGAAATCCAGGGGCGCCGCCTGCACCACACGCGCCTGATGCAGCTCGGCGATTTGCTGGCGGCTCCGGAAATCGCCAATACAGGACTGACCGTGGTAGATCTGACCGGGCTTGCAGCGCAGGATGTTGGCGTCGCAAGCGAAGTCTATCGCCGGTTGTGTACGAGCATCCCTGCGTCGGGCGGCTCGCATTGATAGTTCCCCTGCTGTTTGAACGGAAGGACAATGCCATGACCAAGACCAACCCCCATTGCCGCCGTTCGATGCCGGCCAGCGCCTCATCCATCGACCGCCCGGCCGTCGTCGAGACGATCACCGGGTTTGGCGCGGTCTCTGGCGCGGCAGCATCGTGCAAAAAAGTGGGCTCGGGTTTTTTGCAAAAAACGATGCAAGCACGCAGGGACCTGCGCTTCATGTGCGCAGCTTGGCTGGCGTTGGTCGTTGGCGCTTCGCCCGCATGGTCCCAGGATATCGATCCACAGCGGATCGTCAGCTCAGGATCGGCAGGCGGTGCGACGGCCTGCGTCACTTGCCATGGCGCAACACTTGCCGGCAACCCGGCCCTCAAGGCACCACCGCTCGCGGGCAAGCCAGCCAGTTACATCCTTGCACGGCTGGCCCATTACGCTGGTCCGGATGGTCACAACGCCCTTATGAAAGCGGTCGCGACTGCCCTGACCCTTCCGGAGCGCGAAGCGGTCGCAGGGTATATCTCCCGCCTTCGGCCTGCGCCCGACGCCACCGACGGGCACGACCACAAGCCCTGATTGGTATCGCATCATGTTTGCACGATGCTCGTGAAATGCACTGATCCCTTTGTCGGGTTGGCAGTTCACCCGGTGATGTCGGTGCAAAATGCAATGAACGCCCGTACCTTGGCCGATTGGTGCCGACGCGATGTGTGCACGACATAAAGCGGGAAGGTTTCGCCCGGCCAGTCAGGAAACAGATCGACCAGTCGCCCTTGGGCAAGCAGATCCTGCACGCCCAGGGCCAGCACCTGGGCGATGCCCGCACCGGCCAGGCACGCGCCCAGCATCGTGCCGACATCGCGCAC
The DNA here is from genome assembly GCF_001519065.1 of Novosphingobium sp. FSW06-99. Taxonomy (GTDB): domain Bacteria; phylum Pseudomonadota; class Alphaproteobacteria; order Sphingomonadales; family Sphingomonadaceae; genus Novosphingobium. Next base: position 323,459 of record NZ_KQ954252.1, on the reverse strand, counting down.
GACCAGCCTGCCCCGGGTTGTCACGGGCACGATCGTCCTGCCTTGATGAAGCTCCCATTCGAACGGCCGCTTTGTGACCGGATCGCGGAACTGGATGCATTCATGATCAGCCAGATCCTGTGGCACAACCGGTCTGCCGCAGCGGGCGATATAGCTTGGCGCTGCGACCGTCAGAATGCGCGTAGCCAGCAGACGCACCGCGATCTGTGACGATACCGGCTGGGGGCCAAAACGCACCGCAAGATCCGCGCCATCGGCCACCAGATCGCCGATATCGTCACTGGTAATCAATTCCAGCGTCAGATCGGGATGGCTGGACAGAAATTTGGGCAAATGCGGCGCCAGCACCAGACGCGAGAAATAGGGATCGACATTCACGCGCAATTTTCCGCGGACGGCCACTGTGTTGCCCGAGGCCAACTCTGCCGCTTCCCCGATCCCATCGAGCAATGGTGCAACCCGTTCGTAAAAGCTGCGGCCTTCGTCGGTCAGACGGAGCGAACGCGTGGTGCGATCGAGCAAGCGAATGGCCAGGCGTTCTTCGAGGCGAGCAATCGATCGACTGACGCCCGATGCCGACAGGCCCAACGCCTCTGCGGCGGCGACAAAACTGCCACCTTCGATAACGGCGGCAAGAACGCTGACGCCTGACAGCAATCGACCATCGAATGCCATGTCATTCCTGATTTTGAGTCATCAGTATAGTGATGAAGGCGCACTTTAATCAATGGTTCTGCTGCGGCATAGCATCAATTGCAAGCCAAGCAGTCAGGAGCCGCAAAGATGGACATCGAAGGAGCTGTCGCACTCGTAACAGGCGCCAACCGGGGCTTGGGCAAAGCCTTTGTCGACGCACTGCTGGCCGGTGGAGCGGGCAAGGTCTATGCCGCATGTCGCCAGCCTGCGAGCCATCTGGACGAGCGCGTGGTGCCACTGCGCCTTGATGTGATGTCACCAACGGACATCACAGCCGCAGCGAAAAACTGCCCCGATGTTACAATCCTGGTCAACAATGCCGGCATCATGCTGACCACGCCGATCCTGGCGCCCGGTTCGGACGATGCCCTGCGACGCGAAATCGAGGTCAACGTGTTTGGCGTGCTGGCGATGGCGCGCAGTTTTGCGCCCTTGCTGGCGCGCAACGGCGGCGGCGCGATCATCAACGTGCTGTCTGTCGCGAGCTGGTTCGTCAACCCGTTCAACGCCACCTACTGTACGTCGAAACATGCGGCACTGGCGGTGACCAATGCGCTTCGGATCGAGCTTTGCGGCCAGGGAACGCGGGTCCTGGGCGTCCATGCCGGGTTCATCGACACCGACATGGCGCGACACGTTGCCGGACCGAAAAGCAGGGCTCAAGACGTCGCCGATCAGGCGCTGCATGGCCTGCGCGTCGGCGAAGACCACGTCCTGGCCGACAGCAGCGCAATTGAAATTCATGACGCGCTTGCCGCAGATCGCGCCGCATTCGAACGCGGCCAGCAGTCAATGTGGGACCAGGGCGCGAGCCCCTGGACGAAATAACAGTTTCTATCCGAAAAGGAGATCGGACATGTACGCAATACTGGGTGTAACCGGCAAAGTCGGTGGCGTGGTTGCGCAGACCTTGCTTGATGCCGGGCAAAAGGTCCGGGCTGTGCTGCGCGATCGCGCCAAGGCAGCAGACTGGTCGTCACGGGGATGTGCGATTGCATATGCCGATATTGCCGATGCCGCCGCGCTGACCACGGCGCTGACCGGTGCAGAGGCGGTATTCATCCTGATTCCGCCGAATTTCGATCCGCAGCCAGGCTTCCCTGAAATCAAGGTCATCATTGCCGCCTTGACCAAGGCGATCACCGCCGCGCGTCCGCAACGGATCGTGTGCCTTTCGACCATCGGCGCGCAAGCCAGCCAGCCCAATCTGCTCGGCCAGTTGGGCGAGGTCGAACGGGCGCTGGGTGCGCTGGACATGCCGGTCTGCTTTTTGCGCGCGGCATGGTTCATGGAAAATGCGCTGTGGGATGTACCGGCCGCGCGTGAAGGCGTGATCGGCAGTTTTCTTCAGCCGCTCGACCAGGCGGTGCCCATGGTGGCAACCGCCGACGTCGGCCGGATCGCGGCGCAATTGCTGCAAGAGACCTGGACCGGTCCGCGTATCGTCGAGCTTGAAGGCCCGGCTCGAACGAGCCCCAATGATATTGCGGCCGCATTTGCAAACGCACTGGGGCGGCCCGTGCGCGCAGAGCCGATCGCGCGCGATCAGTGGGAGACGCTTTTCACCGCACAGGGCATGCACAATCCCGTCCCGCGTGCCCAGATGCTTGACGGTTTCAACGAAGGCTGGATTGCATTCGAAGACCACGACAATGTGGTGCGCGGCCAAACAGACATCAACATGGTCATACGCGGACTGTGCGATGCCTGACGATCGTGTCCCGGCACGTGGTGCAGGCTCCGAAGGTAGCGCCGCTGCCCGGACGCACGCTTGCCAAATCAATCCGTCGGAAGCGGGGTTAAATACCGCATCTGCGAACTGCGTGGATTGGCCCGATTGCGGACTTGCGTTGACCCAACGAGCCTGTTGACCCCATATCAATCCCGGTTTTCCCAGGGCTTCAAGGATTCCGCAACACGCCTTGAGTCGTGGCAATGGTGGGCGGTAACGGGCTCGAACCGCTGACCCTCTCGGTGTAAACGAGATGCTCTACCAACTGAGCTAACCGCCCGCTCTTGCCGAACTATCTGAACAGCAAGGGATAAACACTTCGCATAGGACGTGCTATCGGCTGTCGATCGATTGGCGTGGTCTGACGTTGGCCCGCAGACCATCGCGACGCGCCGTCCTCTACACGACCAGACATTTTGGTCAACATGCCTGATGCCCGCGTTCGACGCTGGCGATCGTGGTCGCGCCTGCAAGGTAGCGCAGATGCCGCAGCAACGCCTCTGCCTGGCGGTAGGCGGGGCGCGGAAGGCAGGCTGCGCCGATGATCGACAGGCACCGCGCCTCGGCCACCGCGCTGGCGCGTTCGGCCTCGCGCCGGGCGTGTTCGCGTTGGTCGAAGGCCACGGTCGCATCAAGCGTCAGGCGCGCATAGTGCAGATTGGCGGCCACGGCGGCGGACAGCGCCCTTGCCAGCATTCCGCCCGGACGTTGCGATGACAGGCACAGCGAACCCGCCAGCCCGAGCACGCTGCCCAGCACATTGGTGCCGGTGCGTGCCAGCGCGATGCCATAGCCGGTGGCCGCGTGCGCAGCAGTCAGATCGGCGACCGTGACAAACAGCGGCGTCAGGAACACGACATAGAGCGTGTAATTGACGCGGCGCAGCGCAATGGTGGCCGCCGCCAGTGGAAAGACCATCGCCACCAGTTGCCACGCGTCGGTGCATACCGTGGTCAGCAAGCCGGCCGCGCCACCGCCGACCATCGAGCCGACGACGCGTTCGATCATGCGTGGCCAGGTCGCCATGACATCGGGTTGCATGACCACCACGATTGCCATCGTCGCCCAATAGGCAAAGCCCAGATGCAGGCCTTGCGTCACGATCTGGGTGATGGTGACCATCACTGCCAGGCGCAGCGCATGGCCCGGCACGGCGATGCCCCGGATCGGTGCCGCCATCGCCGCCGGCGATGATCGACGGTGTGGCCGGGGCGACGCCACGCACAACGCGTCGGCCCACAGCGCGGCCACACGCGACGGCAGGCCCGGGGTAGCGCGGCCAAGGTCGCGCAAGGTCTGCACGTGCGCGCCTACCTCGGCATGGGCCCAGTTGTGCCGGGTCAAACCCCGGCCCATGGTCGACAGCGCGTCATCGAGCGTTTCCAGCATCGCGCAGACCGATGCACCGGGCCAATCGCGTGCGCGCTCAACCATGGCGTGGTCCAGCGCGATCAGCCCGGCCAGGATGTGCTCTGCCGCATCGGCGAGCGCGGCCAGATCCGGGTCCGCCATGGCCATGTCGACACGCGCGCGTTCGAGCGTGGCGCGCAACGCCCGCCGGTGTTGCCTGTCCGGCCTGACACCGTGCAGCGCCAGCGCATGCAGGTCCCCGGTCATGTCGCGCAGATCACGCACGATCGCCGCCGCGTTCTGCGCGGCACTGTCGCGCGGATGGGTGCGCCAGATCACCAGACACAACAGCAGCGCAAACACGCCGCCGGTCAGAAAGGCACCGCCCAGCATGGCCGGGTCGGTGGTCGCCAGCGGCTGGTCGATCGCCACCACCACCACGACATTGGCCAGCATGCCGACTTGTGCAGCCACCGCGCCAAACCGCGACAGCAGCGCATTCGACGCGACGATTGCAAACAGCGCGAGCGTCGCCGTCGTGGGCCCGCAACCGGCCAACAGCACCATCAGCGGCGCCAGCACCGTGCCCAGCACCACGAAACCGCCCATCGTCACAAGGCGTGTACGGTCCGGTCCGTCGGGATCGGCAAGGCAGGTCCAGAATGCGGCGAACGCGCCCCAACTCAGCGTCGGCTGGTGCACAAGCAGGCTGGCGCCGACCATGATCGCCACCGCCGTGGCTGCGCGCAGCCCTTCGACCAGGCCGAACCGTTCGGGCACATAGGCGATGGCGCCCGCGCGCAGCCGTCGCGACACCAGGCGCCAGTGGTCGGCAAACCGGGGCATGGTCAACGCCGGGGTCACACCGGCGGGGCAAGTGGCGTGGGTCATGGCGTGCGGGGTCCGTGGGATCGGGCCCCCGCCATAAACGCGGACCTTTCGCGATCAAAACGACTTGATTGACTGAATTCTATTCCGATATGGAATGCTGATGGAATTCAGAACGCTTCGCGCCTTTGTCGAGGTTGTGCGCCAGGGTGGCTTTTCGGCGGCCGCAAAGACGTTGTTTTCCACCCAGTCGACCGTCAGCAAGGCAGTCAGGCAACTGGAAGATGAAATCGGCGCCCCCCTGCTCGATCGCATCGGACATCGCACCACGCTGACCACGATCGGCGAAGCGGTCTATGCCCGTGCTGTGCGCCTGCTGGCAGAGAGCACAGACCTGCTGGCCGAACTCGATGAATTGCGCGGGCTGAAACGCGGCACCTTGCGGCTGGGGTTGCCGCCGGTCGGCAGCGCGGTGCTGTTTGCCCCGCTGTTTGCCGATTTTCGCGAACGCTATCCGGGGGTGGAAATCCAGTTGGTCGAACATGGCGCCAGCCACCTCGAAGACTTGCTGCTGGCGGGTGATATCGAACTGGCGGCCTCGCTGCTGCCGGCAGCCGATGCCTTTCATATCCAGTCGATCCGCTGCGAACCGCTGGTCGCGCTGATCCGCGCCGGACACCCATTGGCCGGGCGGGACACGATCGACCTGACCGCACTGCGCGACCAGCCGCTGATCCTGTTCGAGGCCGGGTTCGCAATCAACCGGATCATCATCGAGGGCTGCGCGCGCCACGGATTTGCCCCCCGGATCGTCGCGCGCAGTGCGCAAGTCGACTTTGTCGTCGAACTGGTGGCGGCCGGGATGGGCATTGCCTTTCTGCCGCGCATGATCGCCGCACAACGACCGCACGAGCGCGTCCGGGCAGTCGTTCTGGACGAGCCCGCCACCGATTGGCATCTGGCCATGCTGTGGCGGCGCGGCGCCTATCTGTCTGATGCGGCGCGCGCCTGGCTCGATCTGGTGCGCGGATCGGTCCGCGCGCCATGACGGATTGCACCGGCGTGACCGCCACCGCGATCGGCTTGATCTTGGCGCATGCACGTGCGGTTGTCGGTGCCGCATCGATCCGATTCGCGCGTAGATCCTGTTTGAAATTCGCCGCTCCTGTTTGAAAGCCGCCTTGCGTGACCGACCCCGATGCAGTGCCGCCACCCCAGCTCGCCCAGGGCCTGAAACAACGCCACATGACGATGATCGCGCTGGGCGGGGTGATCGGCGCGGGTCTGTTTGTCGGCAGCCGGGTGGTGATCCAGTCTGCCGGTCCGGCTGCCTGCCTGTCGTTCCTGCTGACCGGCACGCTGGTGGTGCTGGTCATGCGCATGCTCGGTGAAATGGCCACTGCGCTGCCCGCGGTCGGATCGTTCTATGCCTATGCGCGGCTAGCCCTGGGCGATCTGGCGGGGTTTCTGACCGGGTGGATGTACTGGTATTTCTGGGTCATCGTGGTGGCGATCGAGGCGATTGCCGGGGCCGACCTGATCCGGTTCTGGTTGCCAGAAGCGCCGCAATGGCTGCTCGCACTGGGGCTGATGCTGGCACTGACCGCGACCAATCTGGGATCGGTGCGATCCTATGGCGAATTCGAGTTCTGGTTTTCCTCGATCAAGGTGGCGGCGATCATCGTCTTTCTGGTGCTGGGCACCAGCTATGTGCTGGGGCTGTGGCCCGGCGGCGGCCCGGGGCTGAAGCACCTGACCGCGCATGGCGGGTTTGCGCCTAATGGCTGGCTGCCGGTGCTGACTGGCGCGGTGGCCGCCACGGGGTTCTACTTCGGCGCCGAAATCGTCACCATTGCCGCCGCCGAATCCGAACAGCCCGCGCGCGCAGTGGCCCGCGCGACCCATTCGGTGATCAGCCGCGTGCTGGTGTTCTATGTCGGCTCGATCCTGCTGGTGGTCATGATCATGCCGTGGAATTCGCCGCAAGTGGCGACCCCCTATGTCAGTGCGCTGGTGGCGATGAACATCCCGGCGGCGGCGCAGATCATGAATGCGGTGGTGCTCACTGCGGTGCTTTCGGCGCTCAATTCAGGGCTCTATGCCTCGTCTCGGATCGCCTTTGCGCTGACCCGCCACGGCGATGCCCCGCGCTTTCTGGCCCGGCTCAGCCCGCGCGGCGTGCCGGTTGCGGCGATCCTGTGCGGGTCCGGCTTTGGGTTTCTGGCGGTGATCATGTCCTATCTTTCGCCCGACCGGGTGTTCGCCTTTCTGGTCGAATCCTATGGTACGGTGGCGTTGTTCGTCTATCTGGCGATCGCGTTTTCGCAATTGCGCCTGCGCGCCCGGTTCGAAACCGAAACGCCCGCGCGGCTGACCATCCGCATGTGGGGTTTTCCCTGGCTGACGCGCGCGGCGATCGTGGCGATGCTGGCAATCCTGGTGGCCATGGCCTTTATCCCCGACCAGCGCGCGCCGCTGGCGATGGGGGTGTTGAGCGTGATCGGCCTGATCGTGCTGCATCGGCTGTTCCGGCACGGCCGCACCGGCTGAACCGCAGAATTCCGGCTCTTTGCTTGCCCGCGCGCCTTATGCGGGCTAGGGCGTAAGTGCATAAATGGCATCAAAGCGGTATGAGACCAAGAGGCCCGGCCCACGGCGGATAGGCGCAGGAATAGTGGTGCTATTTCAAGCCTGTCCAACGTAGCGATTGGCCTCTTGGGTCAAATCCCGAAGGGACGGCAAAATGGCTTCCATCTCGAACCGAAATGCGCTTGCAAAGGCAACCAGCCTTAGCCGCGCGCCTTTCGGCGCGATATGTTCGCCATTTTGCCGCCTCGTTGATGCCATTTATGCGTTTACGCCCTAGGGCAGTGCGGGGCAAACCATGGACATATCGGCCACAATGGTGCCACATCGCCTTGCACGTCTGTTTTCGGCCGCCCGCTTTGCGCTGGTCTATTTCGCCAGCCTGACATTCGGGCTGTTGCTCTCGCGCTTTGATCGCGGGGTGGCCGTGGTGTGGATTGCGGGCGCGGTGCTGTTCGTGCAACTGGTGGTCACGCCGCGCCGACGCTGGCCGGACGTGGGGATGACCGCCGTGGCCTGCGCCGCGGCGGCAATCTGGTGGTTCGGATTTGGCCCGCTGGCAGCGCTGCCGCTGGCGCTGATCAGCGTTGGCGAGGCCTGGGCCGCGGCCTGGGTGGTCAAGCGGATCTACCCGCGCTTTGGCCGTTTGCAGTCGATCGACGAAGTGGTGCGGTTTCTGCTCGTTGCCGGCCTGCTGGTGCCCGCGCTGTGCGCAGCGCCGGCGGCGTGGGTCATCCACTGGGTCGCGGGTCTGCCCGTGATGCGCGCCTGGGGCGACTGGTTCGGTGCGCATGCCCTGGGTTTCATTGCCTTTTCCCCGCCGCTGCTGCTGGCCCGGCAAGGCGAGGCGCGCCACTGGCTGCAATCGGCCTCGGCCCGGTTGAAGCGCGAGGCGATGCTGTTGCTGGGTCTGGTCGCCCTGGCATCGTTGCTGACGTTCGGGCAGAATGTCGTTCCGCTCGTGCTGTTGCCGCTGATCGTGATGGTGGCGACGACGCTGCGGCTCGGGCGGTTCGGGGCGATGGCCTCAGTCATCATTCTGATGACCGTCGGGCTGATCGGGACAAGCGCGGGTTTCGGTCCGACCATGTTGCTGCATGTCAGCACGTGGCTGCGCTATGAAGTGCTGCAGGGCTATTTCGCCTCGGTCGTGCTGGTTGTGTTGCCGCTGTCGGCGGAACTTGTGGCCCGCCAACGCCTGCTTGAGCGCGTGCAGGCCGCCGAAGCGTTGCACCGCCTGATCATCGAACGATCGAGCGACGTGATCATCCGCGTCAAATATGACGGCACGGTCAGCTTCGCCTCGCCATCGCTGGTGCGGCTGTGGGGCTATCTGCCCGAGGAAGTGGTCGGGCGATCGGTGTTCGAACTGGTCCACCCGCGCGATGCGCCCCGCGTACGCGCCAGTCGCCGCAGCCTGATGGACACCAAAGATGCCATGATCGCGGCAGAATTCCGCATCTTGCGCAAGAATCGCAGCGAACTGTGGGTCGAAGGCAGCACGCGCGCGGTGCTCGATCACCAGGGCCGGGTGAACGGCACGTTGACATTGATCCGCGACATCAGCGGGCGGCGCGAGATGATCGACAACCTGCCCCATCTGGCGATGACCGATCCCCTGACCGGCCTTGCCAACCGGCGGGTGTTCGATCTGGACCTGGCCAAAGGCCTTGCCTCGGGACAATCGGGCTGTCTGGCGCTGTTTGATCTCGACCATTTCAAGCAGATCAATGATCTGCACGGGCGTGCCATCGGCGATCAGGTGATCCGCACGTTTGCGCAAGTCCTGCGCGAATCGGTGCGATCGGGGGACAACGCGGTGCGGCTGGATGGCGAGGAATTTGCCGTGGTGCTGTTCGGCGCGAGGATAGAGGACGCGCGGCAGATTTGCGAACGGATCGTCGCGCGCTTTGCCGCCACGCGGGATTTTCCGGCAGGCGCGCCCGTGCTGCACGCCACGGTCAGCGCAGGCCTGGCCCGGTTCGATCCGGGATCGAGCCCCGAGGCCGTGATGACCGCCGCAGACACCGCGCTCTATCACGCGAAGAGCGACGGCCGAAACCGGCTGGCCGTGGCCGCCTGAACCCCGATTGCGGCCGGCACGCGGGGCTGCACGTCGCAACTGGACGCGGCGGCACGGATAATCTATATACCGATCGGTATGGAAACCATCGATGACCAGCTAGACATTGCCGGGACGCCCGCCGCCGCGCGTGGCCGCCCGCGCCAGTTCTGTGTCGAAACCGCGTTGACGGCGGCGCTGCGGGTGTTCTGGACACGCGGCTATGAAGGCGCCTCGATGGCCGAACTGACCGAGGCGATGGGCATCACCAAGCCCAGCCTCTATGCCTGTTTCGGCAACAAGGAAGCGTTGTTTTGCAAGGCGCTTGATCTCTATGAGCGCGACAAGCTGGCCTATGTCCATACCGCACTCGAAGCCCCGACCGCACGCGGTGTGGCCGAACGGTTCCTGCATGGCGCGCTGACCATGCAAATCGGTGGCGACGATCCGCGCGGCTGCATGGGCGTGATCAGCGCAGTCGCCTGCACCAACTTTGCCGATTCGATTCGCGAAGAGGTGATGGCACGGCGTGCCTCGTCGGACCGGGCCATCGTCGCCCGGTTCGAACGCGCCAAGGCCGAGGGCGATTTGCCCGACCACGTCACCGCCGAAGCCCTGACCAGCTATCTGTGCGCAGTGATGCAGGGCCTCAGCGTGCAGGCCAGCACCGGTGCCAGTCCCGAAGAGCTTGAACAACTGGTGCAGACCACGCTGATGCTGTGGCCCGGACGCTGACCGACGTACAATTCGATACATAAATTACCGCCCGGTACACAAATCGGTTGACGGACCCGCCCGAGCATTCTATACCGATTGGTATTGAATGTGTCGGGGCCACCACTCCCACCCCTGGTCAGACGAACCCAACGTACCCAATCCCGGCGTTGGGCTTCGCGTCGGCGCATTCAACAGTTCGGCGACAGGCATAACCTGCGCCGCAACCGGTCTGTCCCTCGCCGTGGCCCATCCGGGCATGGCGCCTGGGGTCAGGCTGACGCCGGTTCCCGTTCGGTTGTGCGCCCTCCCCCCCACCCGGGGCGCCGCCGCACGGGACCGGTCCGTCCTGACCAAAGAGGATGTTCAAAGATACCCGACCGGTCGCGCCGGTGCGGATGCAGGTTGATCCGCCATCGGGCGTGATCGGCGCTGCGCCCCCGCATCCTGCCGATCGTGATTGCCAAGCCGCGAACCCGATCCCGAATGCCGGAGTTGATCCCATGGATATGCCATCGACCATCGAAAATGCCGAACCCCAGGCGGGCCTGGGCTATACGGCGCCCAACGGCACCATCACGTCCACCGGCCTGGTGTCTTCGCGCCAGGTCGCGATCGGCGCGATCGCGCTGGCGCTGGCCGTTGCGCTGGGCTGGTCGCTGGTGGCGCACCAGGCGGTGAAGGCGGTCACCCCGCCAGCACCCACGCTGGGCGTGGCCACGCCGCTGGTCGCCCCGGTGGTCGAATGGGACGACTATGTCGGCCGGTTCGCCCCCAGCCAGATGGTCGAAGTGCGCCCCCGCGTCGCGGGTCAGGTTACCGCACTGCATTTCCGCGACGGCGATCTGGTGCACAAGGGCCAGGTGCTGTTCACCATCGACCAGCGGCCCTATCGCGCCGCGCTGGCCGAGGCACAGGCCAATGTCGCCGCCGCGCGCAGCGCGCTGACGCTGGCACAATCCGACTATACCCGCGCCGCGCGGCTGTCGGGCGACGAAGCGGTTTCGGCAGGTGAAGTCGATGGCTTGCGCGCCCGGCTGCAATCGGCGCAGGCCAGCCTGGCCGCCGCCGAGGCGCGTGCCCGCCAGCGCGCGCTCGACATGGAATTCACCGAGGTGCGCGCACCGATCACCGGACGGATTTCCGACCGCCGCGTCGATATCGGCAATCTGGTCGCAGCCGGCGACGGTGCCAACGCGACCCTGTTGACCACCATCAACGCGCTCGATCCAATCTATTTCAACTTCGACAGCTCCGAAGCGCTGTTCCTCAAGGCGCAGCGCGACAAGGCCGCCCATGGCACCGCGCCGGAAGTCGAGATCAAATTGCAGGACGAACCGGGCTATCAATGGCACGGGCGGCTCGATTTCACCGACAACGGGCTCGATCCCCATTCGGGCACGATCCGCGGCCGCGCGGTGATCGCCAATCCCAAACTGTTCCTCACCCCCGGCCTGTTCGGCAATATGCGGCTGTCGGGCGGTGGCATGGTCAAGGCGCTGCTGGTGCCTGACGAGGCGATCCAGTCCGACCAGGCGCGCAAGACCGTGCTGGTGGTCGGCGCCGATGGCACGGTCGGCGCCAAACCGGTCGAGCTTGGCCCGGTGGTGCGCGGGCTGCGCGTGATCCGGGGCGGCTTGCTGCCCACCGACCGGGTGGTGGTGACCAATGTCCAGGCGGCCATGCCCGGTGCCAAGGCACAGATCCGTTCGGCCCCGATCGTTGCCCAGCCCGAGGCGGCGGCGCCCGTCGATACCACGCCTGCCGCCGCCCAGGTCACGTTCGCACACTGACCCCCGGCGTTCCGCGTCACATTGTTTGACCGGGTGCAACCGCACCCGGATCGCCCGGTTTCGCCCTTTTAACGGGACACACTATCATGCGTCTGTCGCGCTTTTTCATCGACCGTCCGATCTTTGCCGGGGTGATCGCCGTGATCATCGCGGTGATCGGTGCGCTGGCCTTTTTCGCCCTGCCGGTCTCGCAATATCCCGATATCGTGCCGCCCACGGTTACCGTCAGCGCGCAATATCCCGGCGCATCGGCCGAAACCGTGGCCAACACGGTGGCCGCCCCGATCGAACAGGAAATCAACGGTGTCGACAACATGCTCTATATGAGCAGCCAGTCGACCGGTGACGGCAATGTCAAGATCACCGCCACGTTCAAGATCGGCACCAATCTCGATACCGCCCAGGTGCTGGTGCAGAACCGCGTGGCTGTGGCCGTGCCGCGCCTGCCCGACGAAGTACAGCGGCTGGGCGTGGTGACGCGCAAGACCTCGCCCGATTTTCTGATGGTGGTCAACCTGCAGTCGCCCAACGGCAGCCTGAACCGCGACTATCTGTCGAACTATGCGCTCACCCAGGTCCGCGACCGACTCGCCCGGCTTGACGGGGTGGGTGATGTGCAACTGTTCGGTTCGCGCGACTATGCCATGCGCATCTGGATCGATCCGGGCCGCGCCGCCGCGCTGAACCTGACGGCGGGCGAAATCGTCGCCGCCTTGCGCGCGCAAAACGTGCAAGTGTCATCGGGCGCGCTCGGCGCGCCGCCGGTGGCCAAGGGCGATGCGTTCCAGCTTGGCGTGGAAATGCAGGGCCGCCTGACCACCCCCGATCAGTTTGCCGATGTGGTCATCCGCACCGACGCGGCGGGCCACCAGGTGCGCGTGCGCGATGTCGCGCGGGTCGAACTCGGCGCGCAGGACTATGGCACCAACACGTATCTGTCGAACAAGCCCACCGTGGTGATCGCGGTGATGCAACGCCCCGGTTCGAACGCGCTGGCTGCGGCCGCGCGCGTCAAGGCAGAGATGGACACGATCTCGAAGACCTTTCCGCGCGGGATGGAATATTCGGTGATCTACAACCCCACCGAATTCATCGGCCAGTCGATCGACGCGGTCTATCATACCCTGTTCGAAGCGATGGTGCTGGTGGTGCTAGTCATTCTGCTGTTCCTGCAGAACTGGCGCGCGGCGCTGATCCCGATCCTGGCCATTCCGGTCTCGCTGCTGGGTGCGGCGGTCACGCTGCTGGCGCTGGGTTATTCGCTCAACGCGCTGTCGCTGTTCGGCATGGTGCTGGCGATCGGCATCGTCGTCGATGACGCGATCGTGGTGGTCGAAAACGTCGAACGCAACATCGGCCTCGGCCAGAGCCCCTTGCAGGCCGCGCGCACGTCGATGGACGAAGTGGCCGGGGCGCTGGTGGCCATCGTGCTGGTGCTGTGTGCGGTGTTTGTGCCCACGCTGTTCATCGGCGGATTGTCGGGCGCGTTCTACCGCCAGTTCGCCGTGACCATCGCCAGCGCCACCGTGGTGTCGCTGGTGCTCAGCCTGACGCTGTCGCCCGCCGCTGCGGCGCTGTTGCTGCGCCCGCATCAACACGCCGAACACCCCGGCCTGCTGGCGCGCGCGGGCAACCGCTTCAACGCCTGGTTCGACACCTTGAGCGATGGCTATGCCGATCTGACCCGGCGCCTGCTGGGGGCGCCGCGCCGCATGCTGGCGGTCTATGCCGCGCTGATCGCGGCGACGGTGGCGCTGTTCTGGGTGACGCCTTCGGGCTTTATCCCGGCGCAGGACCAGGGGTATTTCCTGGCGGTCGTGCAATTGCCGTCGGGCGCCTCGCTCGAACGCACCGATGCGGTCACGCGCGACGTTGCCGCGCGCATCCTGCCGATCAAGGGCCTGCGCGGGGCGGTGATGTTTGCCGGGTTCCACGGGCCGTCGCAGACCGCGGCGCCCAATTCGGCGGCGATCTATTTCCCGTTCAAGACCTTTGACGAACGCCACGCGCTGGGCGCGACCTATCAGGGCATCATGGATCAGGCCAAGCAGGCGGTCGCCGGCTATGACAAGGCGCGCATCCTGATCGTGCCGCCCCCGGTCATCCAGGGCATCGGCGCAGGCGGTGGCTATCGCTTCATGCTGCAGGATCACGAAGGGCGCGGTTATGATGCCTTGAACCAGCAGGCAGGCGCGCTGATTGCCAAAGCCAATGCCGAGGCCGGGCTGCATCAGGTCTATACCCTGTTCGATGTCGGCACGCCGCGTGTCTATGCCGATGTCGACCGGCGCAAGGCCGACTTGCTCGGCGTGCCGCCCGAACGCGTGTTCGAGGCGATGCAGGTCTATCTGGGTTCGGCCTTCGTCAACGATTTCAACCTGCTGGGACGCACCTATCACGTGACCGCGCAGGCCGATCAAGGCTCTCGCGAAACCGTTGCCGATATTGCCAATCTGAAAACCCGGTCGAACACCGGCGAGATGGTCCCCCTGGGATCGGTGGCGACGTTCCGCGACAAGACCGGGCCCTATCGCGTGGTGCGCTACAACCTGCAACCGGCAGTCGAAATCGATGGCGACACCGCGCCCGGCTATTCGACCGGGCAGTCGCTGACGACCATCGAAAAGCTGGCCGATGCCACGCTGGCTCCCGGCTACGGCGGCGAATGGACCGATATCGCCTATCAGCAGAAGCACGCGGGCAACACCGCGGGCGTGGTGTTCGGGATGGCAGTGCTGTTCGTGTTCCTGGTGCTGGCGGCCCAGTATGAAAGCCTCGCTCTGCCGCTGGCGATCATCCTGATCGTGCCGATGTGCCTGTTTGCCGCGATGGTCGGGGTGAACTTGCGCGGGATGGACAACAATGTCCTGACGCAGATCGGCCTGGTCGTGCTGATCGCGCTGGCGGCCAAGAACGCCATTCTGGTGGTCGAATTCGCCCGCGCCGCCGAAGACGAACAGGGCATGAGCCCGGTCGAGGCCGCGATCCATGCCGCACGCACCCGTCTGCGCCCGATCCTGATGACCAGTCTGGCGTTCATCCTGGGCGCCCTGCCGCTGGTCATGGCCAGCGGTGCAGGCGCCGAATTGCGCCAGGCGCTGGGCACGGCGGTGTTCTACGGGATGACCGGCGTCACCGGCTTTGGCCTGCTGTTCACCCCCACGTTCTACGTCTTGTGCCGGCGCATGGCCGACCGGTTGCGCAGCCCTGCGCGCCGCGTCGCGCTGCAGCCTGCCGAATAGAAAGGCCGATCATGAACCGACTTATCAATCATCTGGTGGCCCGGCACTTCAACTATCTGTTGCTGGCGTTCAGCCTGCTCAGCGGCTGCGCGGTGGGGCCCGACTATCATCCGGTGAAGGCGCCGGTGTCGGCGGCGGCTCCGTTCATCGGCGCCAGTGCGCCGGTGGTCAGCCGCGAAGCGACGGTCGATCGCTGGTGGACGCTTTACAACGATCCGGTGCTCAACCGTCTGGTCGATGACGCGCTGGCGGCCAACACCGACATCCGCGTGGCCGCCGCGCGCGTCGATCATGCCCGCGCGCTGTTGCGCAGTGCCCGGTCCGACCGCCTGCCGACCACCGGCATCGCGGTGTCGGGACAGCGCGAACGCATTTCGTCCGCACAGTTGACGCAGGGCGAACCGCGTGAGGCCTGGGTCTATGACGGCGGCCTGACGCTGTCGTACGAAGTCGATCTGTTCGGGCGCGTCAGCCGGGGCATCGAGGCCGCGCGCGGCGACAGCGCGGCGGCGCAGGCCGATGCCGACGCGGTGCGCGTGGCGGTGATTGCCGACACTGTGCGCGCGTACCTCGATGTCACCACCAGCGCCGAACGGTTGCAGGTGGCGCAGGACACCGTCGCCCTGCTCGACCGATCGGTGCACATCACCGGCGCGCGCGTCGATGTCGGGCGGTCGGACCGGCTCGACCTGATCCGCGTGACCGCGCTGCGCGATCAGCAGGCGGCGGCCATTCCGCAAATCGCCGCCGATCGCCAGTCGGCCCTGCTGCGCCTGGCCACGCTGACGGGACGCACCCCGCAGGACCTGCCCGCCGATGTGGCCACGCGCACGGTCACCCCGCATCCGGCGCAGGCCGTCCCGGTCGGCGATGGTGCGGCGCTGATCGCGCGGCGCCCCGATGTGCGCGCGGCCGAACGGCGGCTGGCCGCCGACACCGCGCGGATCGGCGTCGCCACGGCGGACCTATACCCGCATATCACGCTGGGCGCGTCGGGCGGATCGACCGCGCTGGGCGGGATGAGCCTGTTCGGCAGCGACGCCTCGCGCTGGTCGGTGGGACCGCTGATCAGTTGGACGTTCCCCAACACCGGCGCGGTACGCGCGCAGATCGCCGCCGCGCGCGCCGACAGCGCGGCCTCGCTGGCGCAGTTCGACGGCACCGTGCTGACCGCGCTGGAAGAAACCGAACGCGCTTTGTCGACTTATGCGCAGATGCACGACCGCATTGCCACGCTCGAACGCGCCCGCGACGAAGCCGCCCGCGCCGCGCGCATCACGCTGGCACGCCAGCGCGAAGGCCGGATCGATTTCCTGACCGTGCTCGATGCGGAACGCACGCTGGCCTCGGCCGACAGCGATCTGGTGGCGGCGCGCCGCGATGCGGCGTTTGCCCAGGTCGACCTGTTCCGCGCGCTTGGCGGAGGGTGGAACCAGGCTAAGGGCGGATAACCAGGCGGGCGGTGCAGGCACCAACCGGCACCGCCCCCGCACTCAACAACAGCGGCCGCCGCCCCTGCCGCCATAGCGCGCTTCCTGGCGGCTACGGAAAAAGGCGCGTTCATCCATCACCGGCGCATCGGGGTGATGCGCCGCCATGTGGTCGCAATAGGCCCGGTACGAGCTTTGGCCCACCATCAGCCGGCTCGCAGCGGTGACGATGGCAAGCATATCGCGCAGCATCGCCTATGCCCCCACCGCTTGGCCGGGCAGTTCGTGCACCGTCGGGCGATCGGCGCGCAGCGCGCCCAGGCCCGCGCGCAGGCCGAACAGCACCATGGCCACCACCACCGCCACGAACAGCACGGTCAACCCGGCATCGACGCGATCGTTCCACACAATGGCGCGCATGTCGGCCATCGACCTGGCCGGGGCCAGCACTTCGCCGCGCGCGATGGCTGCACCTATCCTGGCCGCGTGCGCCAGAAAGCCCACTTTGGGATCGCTGCTGACCAGTTTGAGCAAGCCCGCCGTCAGCGTGCACACCAGCAGCCACGCGGTCGGCAGTATCGTCACCCAGGCATAGCGTTGCCGTTTCATGCGCAGCAGCACGACCGTCGCCAGCGTCAGCGCGATCGCAGCGAGCATCTGGTTGGAAATGCCGAACAGCGGCCACAGTGTGTTCACCCCGCCCAGCGGATCGGTCACCCCCTGATAGAGGATGAACCCCCAGGCCGAAACGCACGAGGCAGTGCCGACCAGCGCAGGCACGATCCCGGTGGCATTGCGGAACGAGGGCACCGCCAGCCCGATCAGATCCTGCAGCATGAACCGGCACGCGCGCGTTCCCGCATCGACGGCGGTCAGGATGAACAAGGCCTCGAACAGGATGGCGAAATGGTACCAGAACGCCATCAGCGCCTTGCCGCCGATCACCTGGCTGAAAATCTGCGCCATGCCCACCGCCAGCGTCGGTGCCCCGCCCGCGCGCGAAATCACTGTCTGTTCGCCGACATCGTGCGCCACCGCCGCAATCGTTGCCGGGGTCACCGCAAAGCCCATTGCCGAAACCGCCCGCGCCGCGCTGGCCGGATCGGTACCGACCACCGCTGCCGGGCTGTTCATCGCGAAATAGACGCCCGGATCGATCACCGACGCACCGATCAGCGCCATGATCGCCACCATGCTTTCGGCCAGCATCGCGCCATAGCCGATAAACAGCGCATCGCGTTCATTGGCGATCAGCTTGGGCGTGGTGCCGCTGGCGATCAGCGCGTGAAACCCAGACACCGCGCCGCAGGCGATGGTGATGAACAGGAACGGAAACAACGAACCCGACCAGACCGGCCCGCCACCATGCACAAATTGTGTCACCGCAGGCATCCGCAGCGGCGGCGCGACGATCACGATGCCGACTGCCAGCGCCAGGATCGCGCCGATCTTGAGGAACGTGGACAGATAATCGCGCGGTGCCAGCAACAGCCACACCGGCAACAATGACGCGATCGCGCCATACCCCACCAGAATCCAGCACAGTTGCACCGCCGATACCGTGAACCACGGCGCCAGCGCGGCGCTGTCGGCCACCGTGCGCCCGAACATGATCGCCAGCAACAGCCCGACCATGCCCAGCAGCGACACTTCGCCGATCCGTCCCGGGCGCACCCACCGGCTGTAGCCGCCCATCAGCAACGCCAGCGGCACCGTGGCGGCAACGGTGAACAGGCCCCACGGGCTGTTGGCCAGCGCCTTGACCACGATCAGCGCGAGCACCGCCAGGATGATCACCATGATCAGGAACGTGCCGAACAACGCGATCACGCCGGCGGCGGTACCCATTTCCAGCCGGACAAGTTCGCCCAGCGAGCGCCCTTCGCGGCGCATCGACACGAACAGGATGACAAAATCCTGCACCGCGCCGGCAAACACCACGCCCGCCAGAATCCACAGCATGCCCGGTAGATAGCCCATCTGCGCGGCCAGCACCGGCCCGACCAGCGGCCCTGCCCCGGCGATCGCGGCGAAATGGTGGCCAAACAGCACCCGCCTGTCGGTGGCCACGAAATCGAGCCCGTCGGCGCGCGTATGCGCCGGGGTCGGCCGTGCCGGATCGAGCCCGACCACCCGTTGCGCGATGAACCGCCCATAGCAGCGATAGGCGATCAGGTAGGTGCAGACCGCCGCGATCACCACCCACACCGCATTGACCGTTTCGCCCCGCGCCAGCGCCACCATGGCCAGCGCCCATGTTCCCAGCACCGCAATCGCGCCCCAGACCACCGCTTTGCGCAAACCTGCCTCCTGTTCGGTACCAACCCGATGCGCCGCTTGTACACAAAGTTTGGCGCGCTCCAATTGCCGACATTGGTCGGCGCGCCAACGCCTTGCCAACACGCCATCGGGCTTGACAGCGGCGCGCGCGATCGTATCTTGCATTCGAATGCAAATCAGGGAGACATCGTGTGTATTACCTCAAACGCGGCGCGAATGCCGATGTGAAGGCGGCGGCGGATCGCAAGGTGCGCGACATTGTCGAGGCGGCACTGGCGGACATCGAACAGCGCGGCGACGCGGCGCTGCGCGAGATGAGCATCAAGTTCGACGGCTGGGACCGCGATGACTATCGCCTGAGCCAGGCCGAAATCGATGCGGCAGTCGACAGTCTGAGCCCGCAAGAGCGCAAGGACATCGAATTCGCGCAGACCCAGGTGCGCAATTTCGCGACGATCCAGCGCGCCAGCATGCACGATGTCGAAGTGGAAACCATGCCCGGCGTGATCCTGGGCCACAAGCATGTGCCGATCAACGCGGCGGGCTGCTATGTGCCCGGCGGCAAGTACCCGCTGCTCGCCTCGGCGCATATGAGCGTGATCACTGCCAAAGTCGCCGGCGTTTCGCGCGTGGTCACTTGCGCCCCGCCGTTTCAGGGCAAGCCGGCGCGCGCGATCGTGGCCGCGCAGGCGATGGCCGGGGCCGACGCGATCTATGCGCTGGGCGGCATTCAGGCGATCGGCGCGATGGCGATCGGCACGCAGAGCATCGATCCGGTCGATATTCTGGTCGGCCCCGGCAATGCCTTTGTGGCCGAGGCCAAGCGGCAACTGTTTGGCCGGGTCGGCATCGATTTGTTCGCAGGCCCTACCGAAACGCTGATCATCGCCGACGAAGCGGGCTGCGACCCGGAAATGGCCGCGACCGACATTCTGGGCCAGGTTGAACACGGCCCCGACAGCCCCGGCGTGCTGCTGACCAACAGCGAACAGTTTGCCCGCGCGACGATGGCGGAAATCGACCGCCTGCTGGCCATCCTGCCCACTGCAGAGATCGCGCGCAAGGCGTGGGAGGCCTATGGCGAGGTGATCGTGGCCGACAGCTACGAAGAAATGGTCACCATTGCCGACCAGATCGCCAGCGAGCATGTTCAGGTGATGACCGCCGATCCCGATTATTTCCTGAACAGCATGACCAATTACGGCGCGCTGTTCCTGGGCGCGCGCACCAATGTCAGCTTTGGCGACAAAGTGATCGGCACCAACCACACGCTGCCCACCAAAAAGGCGGCGCGCTATACCGGCGGGCTGTGGGTGGGCAAGTTCCTGAAAACCTGCACCTATCAGAAAGTGCTGACCGATGAGGCGAGCGCACTGGTGGGCGAATATTGCAGCCGCCTGTGCGCACTGGAAGGGTTTGCCGGGCATGGCGAACAGGCCAATCTGCGCGTGCGCCGTTATGGCCACCGCAATGTGCCCTATGCTGGGCAGGCGACCCCTAGCGAACTGACCCGCGCGTGACATTGCCCAAAACGCCTTCGTTCCGCCTCGATGGCCGCCGCGCGCTGGTCACCGGGGCGGGGCGCGGGATCGGGCTGGCGGCAGCGGCCGCGCTGGCCGAGGCGGGTGCGCACGTCACGCTGGCGGCACGCACCGCCAGCGAGATCGAGGCGGCTGCCGGGCTGATCGGGGCCAGGGCCGAGGCGGCGGTGCTCGATGTGGCGGATACCGACGCGGTGGCGGCCTTCTTCAACAGCCGCCCGGCCTATCATGTGCTGATCAACAATGCGGGCACCAACCGCCCGAATCCGGTGTGGGATGTGACCGGGGCGGATTGCGACGCCGTGCTCGATCTGAATGTAAAGGCTGCGTTTTTCGTCGCACAGGGCGCGATCAGGGCTATGCTGCGCGATGGCGTCAAAGGCAGCCTGATCCATATGGGCAGCCAGATGGGCCATGTCGGCGGGCCGAACCGCAGCCTCTATTGCGCGTCGAAATGGGCGATCGAGGGATTGAACAAGGCGCTGGCGCTCGATCTGGCGCCCCACGGCATCCGTTCGAACACGATCGCGCCCACCTTCATCGAAACCGCGATGACCAGGCCGTTTTTCGAAGACACCGTCTTTCGCAAACACGTGTTGGCGAAAATCAAGCTGGGCCGGCTGGGCCAGGTCGAAGACCTGATGGGCGCGATTGTGTTCCTGGCGGGCGATGCAGCGTCGCTGATCACCGGCACCAGCCTGGTTGTCGATGGCGGCTGGACCGCGGATTGAAGGATTTGCCGATGCCCCCTGCCCGCGATTTTCGCCAACGCCTGCTTTCCGCCGAACGGCTGATCGGCTGTTTCGTCAAGACGCCTTCGCCAATTGTCAGCGAAGTGCTGGCGCTGTCTGCGCTCGACTGCCTGTGCCTCGATGCCGAACACGCCCCGTTTGACCGGCTGGCGATCGACGGCTGCGTGGCGATGGCCCGCGCCTGTCAGATGCCGATCTTGGTGCGTGTGCCGGTGGCCAGCCCCGAACATATCCTCAATGCGCTGGATTGCGGCGCAACCGGCGTGGTTGCGCCGCATATCCGCACCGCCGACGAGGCGGCGGCGTTCGCACGCGCCTGCCACTATGGCGAAAACGGGCGCGGCTATGCCGGATCATCGCGCGCGGCCGGCTATACCACGCGCGCCATGGCCGACCATCTGGCCGCCAGCGCCGCGCAAACCGTGGCGATCGCCCAGATCGAAGACCCCGATGCGGTCGAGGCGATCGACGCGATTGCGGCCATCGACGGGATCGATGCGCTGTTTGTCGGGCGCGCCGACCTGACTGTGGCCTATGGCGCGCAGACCCAGGACGATCCGCGCGTGGTCGCGGCGGTCGAACGGATCTGCGCCGCCGGATTGCGCCATGATCGCCGTATCGGCATGTTCCTGGCGCGCCCCGGCGATGTGCCATACTGGGCCGACAAGGGGGCCAGCCTGTTTTTGCTCGGGTCCGATCACGGTTTTCTGCTCGATGGCGCGGCGCGCCTGATTGCCGCCTGCCAATGACCGCGCGCGCCGCGCTCGACGCCGGTCTGGCGCGGATCGCCGCCGAAGACCAGCACTGGCACGCCATGCTCGCGCTCGATCCCACGGCCGCGGCGCGGGCCGAGGCGATCGATGCCGCAATTGGCCCGCGCGGCGCGCTGCATGGCGTGACGATCGCGATCAAGGACAATATCGATCTGGCAGGCATGGCCACGACATCGGGTTGCCGCGCGCTGGCGCAGGCCCTGGCGCCGGGCGATGCGACGGTGGTGGCGCGGCTGCGCGCCGCCGGGGCCGTGCCGATTGGCAAGACCAATTTGTCGGAATTCTCGTTCGAGATCCGTTCGCGCAGCTCGCTGGGCGGTGATGTGCTGTGTCCGTTCGATCCGGCGACAACGGCGGGCGGATCGAGCGGCGGATCGGCCGTCGCGGTGGCCTGCGGCTATGCCCGCGTGGCGCTGGGCACCGATACCGGGGGATCGATCCGCATTCCCGCAGCCGTCTGCGGGGTGGTCGGGTTTCGCCCGGCACACGGCGCGCTGCCGATGCATGGGATCGCCCCGCTGGCGCCGAGTACAGACACCGTTGGCCCGCTGGCGGCATCGGTAGCCGATGCGCTGATGGTCTATCGCGCGATGGGCGGCACGGTCGCCCCGTTGGCCGATCGCACAAGCCCCGTGCGGGTCGGCGTGTTGCGCATGGCGCAGGGCGAAGATCCGCGTATCGTGCAGGCGCTCGATGTGGCCTGTGCCCGGCTCGATCGCACCGGGGTGACGCTGGTCGATCCGTTTGTGTGCGACGCGCTGCCCGAATGGCTCGATGGCGCGCATATTGTCGATGTGGAGTTTGCCGCCGCGTTCGATCGCTATCTGGCGCATCATTTCGCGACCGGTACTGCGCCACGCTCGCTGGCCGAACTGGTCGCCGGCGGGGACTTTCTGCCCGACCATGCCGAGGCCTTGCACCGCCGCATGGCCGCCGATCCGGCACAGGCGGCGGGCATTCTGGCGCGTCATGCCGGGCTGAAACTGGCGCTGGTGCGGGCGATGGCCGATGCGCGCGTCGATGGCCTGATCTATCCCACACTGCGCGTGGTGCCCGACAGCCTGGACAATCCCGCCGGAGGCTGGGCCGCCGAACTGGCAGCGCGCACCGGCTGGCCCGCGATCAGCGTGCCGGTGCGCAGCACGCCCGACGCGCGCCCGATCGGCGTGGAGTTGCTGCTGCCCGATGGCGAGGAAGCGCGCCTGTTCGCCCTGGCGCACAAGCTCGAAGCCGCCTGAAACGGGACAATTGCATAGACTGCGGGCATAACCGGATGCGGAGGTTAACTGCCGTTTGAAGTTGTATCAAACCGAGCTTCACCAATGTTGCCTTGGTTCTTCGATGCAAAGCGGGAGGCCGCGATTGCCAGAAAAGCCGTAGCGATCAAAATTATCGCCGGAACAACATAGCTGGAAGCATAGGCCGGGTCATGGGCAGTTGCTACTACCGCAACGATTCCGGTAGCGACGATTACGCCTACGGCACTTTGTGATGGCGATGGATCTTTTTGTGGCTGCTCTTTACGCGACCGCCAGTCTAAAATGCTGGAAACGCCCCACAGCACCATATAGGTTAGCAGGAATCCCCGAGATATCCTGGGCGGAACCGCGATTAACTTGAAGGATGAGGCGAACCAAACGCCTCCTGTAACGAAAGTGATCGCTGCAAGCGAGCGTCGCCATACCGTCATTGTCGCCTCCTCAGTGCTACAATGGTCTTTCGATCGGTGGTCCGCAAGTGGGCGCAGGCGCCCGTCGGCGCGGCGTTTGTTTACAATCGATAGCAGTGCCAAAAAAGGGGCGGCCTGCCCCGTTCGGACAAACCGCCCCATGCGTTAACGCAAGGTGGGAGAGGTGACCAGCGGCGGGCCCCTGAAGGGACGGGCCCGCCGCCGGTCGCTTGCGTCAGAACTTGGTGCCGACCCGCACACCATAAGTGCGCGGCGCGGCATAGGACACCTGGATGCGTTCCAGACGGCCGATCACGCCGCTCAGCAGCGTGGCCTGATTGCTGAGGTTGTCGCCATAGGCTTCGACATAGGTCTTGCCATTGGCAGCGGTCCACCGCAGCGAGGCGTCGAACTTTTCATAGCTTTTCTGCCAGTCGAGCACGGTGTTGTAATCGGTAGTGTAATAGCTGGCCGAATGCAGCACGCTGCCCGACGGGGTGATCATGCCCGCATCGCCCAGGCTGATGTCATAGGCGACCAGCACGGTTGCCTTGAAATCGGGCGACTGCGGGATCTGCTTGCCCGCCAGATTGAGCGAGATCGGATCGGTGCCGCCCGACGCCCCATAGAAATTGTTGCCGCTGATGTAATAGGTATACTTGGCATTCATCAGCGCCGCGGTGGCATCGATATGCAGATTGGGCAGCGGATGCGTGCGCAAAGCCAGTTCGCCGCCATAGCTGCGCGCCTTGCCCGCCGAGCCAAAGTACGACACCAGCGGGGTATAGACGTTGATCTGCAGGTTCGAGAACTTGTTGTAGAATCCCGACAGTTCGACATCCGCCAGGCCGTTCAGAATGCGCGATTTTGCGCCGACTTCATAAGCCCAGACTTTCTGCGGCGAATAGGATGACGGGATCTGGCTGTCGCCGCCGGTATCGTTCACCCCGCCCGATTCAAACCCGGTCGACGCGGTGGCATAAAGCATCGTGTTGCGATCGGGGGTATATTGCAGGCCCGCGCGCCAGGTTCCGCTGTTGAAGCTGGGGCTGCCCGAAGTCTGGCTGTAAGGCGTGGTGAAATTATAGGTTCCCGGCGGGGCGTCGGCATAGTCGGCAAAGGCAAACGCCTTCTTTTCATAGCTATAGCGGGCACCGCCGATAACCTTGAGCTGATCGGGGATCAGCGCATAGCTGGCCTGGCCATAGACCGCGAAAGCATCGGTATGGAGCGCAGATGTCTCCTTGTAGCCGTCGGTGGTCGCGCCCGGATCGGTCAGTTGCTGCTGATAGATCTCGAAGATCGAATCGTGCAGATAATAGAGACCGGCGATCCATTGCAGCCGGGTGTTGCCGTTCGAGGCAAGCTGCACTTCCTGGGTGAATGCATCGGACTTGGTATCGGGGTTCTGGATGCCGTTGCCATAACCGAACGCCTGGAAATGCTCGCTCGACTGGTCGTTGTCGGCGCTGCGGTCGGCGCGGAAATGGGTATAGCCGGTGATCGCTTTCAGCGTGGCCGCGCCCAGATTGATCGCAATCTGGCCTGACACATAATCCTCGGCGATATGTTCGAACGGCTGGTAATCCCAGTCATTGGTCCACGGCCCCGCCGTAACCGGCACGCCGATCGATTGGCCGCCGACCACCAGCCCGCCCGGAACCGACGGATTGACCGCATAGGCCTGGCCATAGATCGATTGATAGCCGGTGACCGGATTGATCAGCGTGCCCGCCACTTTATACCCGTATGACCCGGCCCCCGCATCGTCGCGCCGCCAGATCCCGGCATGCAACGACACCTCGACATTCGAAGCGGGGGTCCATTTCACGCTGACGCGCTGGGCATTTTCGTTGAGGTCATCGAGCACGACGCCCGGATACGTCGAATGGACATAGCCGTCGTGGCGCTGGAACACCCCGGCAAAGCGGACCTGCAGGTTGTCGGTAACCGGGATGTTGATCGCGCCATCGATGCGCGTTTCGTTCCAGTTGCCGCGATCGAGGTTGATATCGACACCCGGATCCTTGGTCGGATCCTGGGTTACCACGCTGATATTACCACCAAACGTGTTGCGGCCATAGAGCGTGCCCTGCGGCCCGCGCAGCACTTCGACGCGCGCCACGTCGAACAGCGGAATGCTCTGCTGCTGGGTGCGGCTTTGATAGATGCCATCGATGTAGAAACCGATCACCGGGTCGTTCTGCGCCGACACCAGGCTGGTGCGCACACCGCGGATGGCGGGGAACGAGTCCGACCCTTGCGAACCCCAGGTAAAACCGGGGGTGGCGAATTCGAGCCGACCGATGTTGTCGGCATGCAGCTTTTGCAGCGCATCGGCCGACAGCGCGGTCATCGAAATCGGCACGTCGCGCAATTTTTCATCGCGGCGCTGGGCGGTCACGATGATGTCGGTGGTGCCGGTATCGCTGGTGGCGGCGGGTTGGCCGGCATTGTCTGCAGCCATCGCTGGCGCCGAAGCGGCCATCAGCGCCAGAATCGAAACTCCCCGAAACATGCTTCGCATGAGCATTGTCCTTTTATTGCCCCTTGATGACGCGAGCCTATCGGTGGGGCGGCGCGTTGTCCATGACTTTTTGCATTCGAAGTCATTGACTTTGCGCAAGGAATGCGGAGACCAAAATAAAGTGTTAAAATATTGAAATTAATACATTAAAATTCATGTCAGGCTGCCATGCATCGATTTCTGACGAATTTTCCACGCCACGCCACGCCGAAATAACGGCGAAATGCCGTATTCGAATTCACAAATCGCTGTCGGCGAGTCGTGCGCTGCTGCCGCGCAGCAGTTCTCCGGTGAACAGGCGCTGTTCGGACAATGCGGTCGGGTCCTCGATCCGTTCCATCAGCATGGCGACGGCGGCTTCGGTCATGCGCCGCACCGGCTGGCGCACCGTGGTCACATCATAGCTACCCCAGCGCGCGGGTTCTGCGCCATCGAACCCGACCACCGACAGATCGTCGGGCACGGCCAGGCCCAGCGTGATCCGCGCCGCATCGATTGCGCCGATCGCCATATGGTCGCTCACCGCGATCACGGTGTCGATCGTCCCGCACCGTTCGTACAGCCGGATCAGCGCCTGATGCCCGCTGGCATAGGAAAAATCACCACGTTCTTCAGGTACTTCGCCGATTCCAGCAGCGGCCAGCGCAGAGAGCGCAGCCAGCCGCCGCTCTTCGGCGACGACATTGTCGGCCGGTCCCGACAGGATGGCAAAGCGGGTGTGCCCCGCCGCCAGCAGCCGATCAACCAGATCGCGCTCGCCCGCCACCGAATCGCATCGCACCGACGGGGCGCCGCTGCCGACGCGGTTGTACAGCACCAGCGGCACGCGATGTTCGGCAAACAGCGCGATTTGCGCCGGGCTCATCCGCGCCGCCGAAATCACCCCGTCGACCGAATGGCGCCAGATCTGGTCGAGCACGCCATCGACATCGCTTTCCGCCGACAGCGTGAACAGCAGCACACGAATGTCGCGATCGCTCAGCCGCGCGCCCAATTCGGCCAGGACTTCGGGATAATAGAGATTGGTGCGTGCCGAAATGATCAGCGCGACAATGTTGGTGCGCTTGGAAATCAGCGCCTGCGCCAGCGCATTGGGGCGATAGCCGATTTCGGAGGCGACTTTCAGGATCAGCGCGCGCTTGGCCGGGGCAATCGATGCATTGGGCGCAAAACAGCGCGAAACCGCCGATTGCGACACCCCGGCGATCCGTGCCACATCGTAAGAAGTGGGTCGGCGCCCCTTTTCCATTCCCGTTGCGGTGGTCTTCTTGTTGGTTTGCGGTTTGGGCATGATCACCGTCGAAAAAGGGACATATCAACGTCTAGTCGCCTTGACCCGTTCGGGCAAACGCTGTCGCATCCACCCTGCCCTGCAATCCACGTGACATTTCCTGTGACTTTTGCATTCGAATTCATTATGACCCGCCGCTCTCGACCCGATCCTTCCTGCCATGCCACGGAGAAACCGATGACATCCGCACCCGCGGGCTTTGCCCAGACCACCCGCTATATCAAGGCGCCCGCGCGCGACCAGTTCGTCGATGCCGGCGATGTGACCGGCATCGTTGCCAACGTGCTCGCCGATGTGCGGGCACGCGGCGATGAAGCCGTGCGGCAATACGGCGCGCAATTCGACAAGATCGATCTCGACCAGTTCGAGGTCACCGCCGCAGACCGTCAGGCCGCGCTCGACGAACTGGCCCCGCAGACCCGCGCCGACACCGAATTCGCCATCGACAACGTGCGCCGCTTTGCCGAGGCGCAACTGTCGACCATCCTGCCGCTGGAGATCGAACCGCTGCCGGGCATCCACCTTGGCCACCGCGTCATCCCGATCGAGCGCATCGGTGCCTATGTGCCGGGCGGACGGTTTCCGCTGTTGTCGGCGCCGATCATGACCATCGTGCCCGGCAAAGTGGCCGGATGCAGCGAAGTCGTCGCATGCCTGCCGCCCAACGCCCACCGCGCGATGATCGCCGGTTGCCATCTATCGGGCGCCGACCGCATTTTCCGCATCGGCGGCGCGCAGGCGATCGCGGCAATGGCCTATGGCACGCAGACCGTACCGCAAGTCCACAAGATAATGGGCCCCGGCAACGCATTTGTGAACGAGGCCAAGCGCCAGGTGTTCGGTCCGGTCGGCATCGACCAGTTGGCGGGCCCCTCGGAAATCTTTGTGGTTGCGGATGCGACCGGCGATCCCGAACTGATCGCCTGCGATTTGCTGGGTCAGGCCGAGCATGATCTGCGCACCCGCGTCGGGCTGATCACCACCGACCGCGCGCTCGCCGAGGCCACCGTGCGCGAAGTCGAACGCCAGTTGCAGACGCTGGCGACCGCAGCCGTCGCGGGGGAAAGCTGGGCCAATTACGGCGAGATCGTGCTGTGCGATGATGAAGCCGCGATGATCGCCTATTCCGACCATGTCGCCGCCGAACATTTGCAAGTGCACACCCGCGATCCGCATGATTTCGCGGCCAAACTGCGCAATTACGGATCGCTGTTCATCGGCGAAAACGCCAGCGTGGTCTATTCGGACAAGAATGTCGGCACCAACCACACGCTGCCGACGATGGGCGCGGGCCGCTATACCGGCGGGCTGTGGGTCGGCTCGTACGTCAAGATCGCCACGCATCAGTGGATCGAGGACCGCGCCATCCCGACCGTTGCCCTGCCCGCCATCCGGCAGAGCGGCAGCGAGGGACTTGAAGGCCACCAGAAGGCCGCCGCGATCCGCTATCAGCGGCTTGGCCTGACGGTCTGATACGAAAACGGCGGCGCGGGTGGGCCCGCGCCGCCGTCGACCATTCGGGCTTGTGCGATCAGGCGAACACCGGCCGCGCCGGATCGTCGGTGCCGCGCACCACGAAGGCCACACATGGCACCGAGGCGGTGTTGCGGAACGCGCGGGGCAGACCGATCGGCACAGTCAGCGTATCGCCCGCCCCCATGATCAGGCTGCCTTCGGGCCAGCTCACTTCGAGTGTGCCGCTCTGGATGAACAGCACTTCGGCCTCGG
The DNA here is from genome assembly GCF_001519065.1 of Novosphingobium sp. FSW06-99. Taxonomy (GTDB): domain Bacteria; phylum Pseudomonadota; class Alphaproteobacteria; order Sphingomonadales; family Sphingomonadaceae; genus Novosphingobium. Next base: position 294,465 of record NZ_KQ954252.1, on the reverse strand, counting down.
CGCGGCTGTGATGCGGCACATAGGCGCCCGATTGCAGAGTCAACTGGCGCAAGTTGAAGCCGTGGCGCCACCAGCCGACGATCGGCCCGGCGGCAAAGCCGTCAGACGTCGCCTGCGGCACGATCACCCCGGCTTCGGCAACGCCCTCGGCGGCGAGCGGCGAATCCGGATTGCCCGGTCGCGCATCGGCACGCGCCACGCATTGCATCAGCCGGTCGAGCGACGGCGTGGCGAGGTCCGCCGTCGCCTGCGGATCGATCGCCTCGGCCATTTCCGCTTCGCGCAAGACTGCTTCGCCGCTGCTGGTGTCGATCAGCATGCCGCTCTTGCTCAGCCGCAGCCCGTGATCGGCCGCCGCCTCGAACACCGCCGGGGCCCAGGTCACCCGGCCCGGATCATCCTCGCCCAGCACGACCCACAGAAATCCCGTGTGATCGCCGATGTTTTCGAACCCGCGAAACATCCGCGTCGGCACCGAGACGACATCGCCGGGCCCGATGTCGAGCGTGCCGTCTTCGCGATTGGGTCCGAACAGCAGCCGCCACTGGCCCGAATGTACCACGAACACTTCGGCGGTTTCATGGCTGTGCTGCGAATTGACGCAGCCCCCCGGCTGACGCGCGGCGCCGATGTTGAAGCCGTGCGGCTGGGTGATGTGCACGAACTGGTCCGCGCTTTCCGACACCCCGGCGCCGATGATCGTGAAATTTTCCTTCTCGGTCGAACCCGGCGTGCGGGTGTCGATAAAGGCGGTGCGGCAGGGCACGAGATCGGCATAGCGGACAAGCCGCGCAGCCATGGCCTCGTTGGTCCATTCGGTCACACTTTGCTCCATGGTTGGGGGGCAACACCGCCCGGCTGTGTCGAGACAGGGCCAGCGCGCCTCTTGCATTCGAATGCAATTGTGCTAAGCCATTGCCCGTCGCAGCGCAAGCCGCAAGGCGCGTGCCGTGCTACAAAATTTTCAAGATGCAGGCCGCACCAGGGCCTGTGGGGAGACTGCATGCCTGCGCCCGTGGCGATCGATCGCGCCGCACCCCTGCTGATGCTGCCCGGCACTTTGTGCGATGCACGGGTGTTTGCACCAATGCTGGCCGCGCTCAACGGCGGCCCGGCGATGGCCGGGCGCACCGTGCACCATGGCACGATGACCGGGTATGACAATGTCCACAGCCAGGCCGGCGCCATTCTGGCCGAGGCGCCGCCCCGGTTCATCGCGGTGGGATTTTCGCTCGGTGCGATCGTTGCGCTGCATATCGCCGCCCGCGCGCCGGAGCGGGTTGCCGCCTTGGTGCTGATTGCGGGCAATGCGCGTGCTGTCCCGGCGGCGGATTGCCCGATGCGCCGCGCGATCGCCGATCTGGCGCCCGAAGATCTGGTCGGCAATGTGCTGTGGCCGCGTTCGGTTGCCCCGTCGCGGCTCAACGATGCGGCCTTGCGCGCATCGATCATCGCCATGGCCCGCGCCGCGCCGCCCGACACACTGCGCCAACAGACCGAACTGGCGCTGACCCGCAACGACAAACGCGCGCGGCTGGCGTCGATGGCGATGCCTGCGCTCGTGCTGGGCGGCGCGCGCGATGCGATCGCGCCGCCCTTGTTGCAACAGGAACTGGCCGGGGGCTTGCCTTGCGCAACCTTGCGGATGATCGCCGAGGCCGGACATTTTCTGCCGCTGGAAGCACCCGACGCCTGCGCGACTGCGCTTGGCGACTGGCTTACCACCGGCCACACCCCGATTGAGCGCTCTTCACCCATGGAGGTTTCGTGACTGACAGCCCTTCCCCCAAAAAACCCGCCGCTGCTCCCGTGGCGGTCGACAATGGCCGCGTCCTGCAAGTCGAGCGCCGCGATTTCACCCAATTGGTGCCCGAAAACCGCGCGCGCGTGCAATCGATGCGCGGGTTTGACGATTGCTACACCGATATCGTCGATTACATCATCCGTTGCACCCACCGTATCTGGGACGAACGCGATGTCGGGCTGATCTATACCCATTACACGCACAATTGCGTGGCCTACACCACACTGGGCACGATGTATGATCGCGAAACCCACATTCGCGACACCATCCAGCGACTGGCCGAATTTCCCGACCGGCGCGGCATGGCGCAACAGGTGATCTGGAACGGCGATGACGTAAACGGGTTCTACACCAGCCACATGACGCATGGTCTGGGGCGCCACACCGAATTTGGCAGTTGGGGCAAACCGACCGGGCGCACGTTCTGCACGCGCACCGTGGCCGATTGCATGATCCTGGAAAACCGCATCTACAAGGAATGGATCGTGCGCGACAACATGGGACCGCTGGTCCAGGTCGGCCTCGATCCGCACGTCTTTGCGCAGGCGTTGGCGCAACGGAAATTCGATTCGGGTGAAACCGTGCTCGATTTGTCGGAAAACCGCCGCCTGCTCGGCCAATATCCGCCCGAAAGCGCCGCCGACCTGTCGATCGCCCATACCGAGGGCGAGGCAGAGCTGCTGCGCTGGCTGCACCGCATCTATAACCAGCGCATGTTCGGCACGATCAGCGATATCTATGCCGCCAATTGCCAGTGGCACGGGCCGCTTATGCGCGAACTCTATGGCGTGGCCGCCGTGTTGCAGCAGACCATCAAGCTGGTGGCGATGATCCCCGATGCCGCGTTCGTGCCGCAACACATCTGTTCGGTCGACAGCGAAGAAGGCGGCGTGAAATATGCCGTGCGCTGGCTGATCGATGGCCATCACCTGGGCTATGGCTCGCTCGGCGTGCCGACCGGGCACCATCTGTCGGTGATGGGCGTCACCCATTTCCACGTGCGCGATGGCAAGATCATCGACGAATGGGCGGTCTATGACGAATTTTCGATGCTGGTGCAGTTGAAGCTCGCCGCGATCCAGGCCGCGGCCTGATCGCGATGACCACCGCCATCAGCGAACCCCTGCCCCGCCACGCCGTCGCATCTGCCCCGCCCCGGCCGGGGCTGGTGCGGCAGGTGGCAATCTTTGCACTGCTGATGGTGTGCGAATTTCTCTATGGCTGGGCGTGGAACACGGTCGACGTGCTGCGTCCGTTCATCCGCGCCTCGCTCGATCTGTCGCTGGTGGCGGCGGGATCGGCCTATTCGGCGCAAGGCGCGGGCGCGCTGATCGGCGCAGTGGTGATCGGGCAACTGGCCGACCGGTTCGGGCGGCGGCGGATGTTTCCGTTGCTGGTGGCGGGCTATGGCGCGATGCTGATCGCCGGGGCCTGGGTCGCCTCCTATCCCGAATTGCTGGCACAACGGTTTGCGCTGGGGCTGTTTACCGGCGCCAGCTTTCCGGTCGGGGTGGGCATCTATGTCAACTTGTTCGGGCCCGGCGTGCGCGGGCGGCTGGCCAGCCTGCTCAACGCCTGTTTCAGCCTGGCGATCGTCGCGCTGGGCTTTGCCATGGGCCAGGTCGGGCCGGGCAACTGGCGCGTGCTGCTGTGGGGCGGCGGCATTCCGCCGCTGGTGCTGGCGATGGCGGGCTATGCGCTGATCCCGGCCGGGTCGGCGATCGATCTGGTGCGGCGCAAGGGCGCCGCGCTGCCGATCAGCGAACTGTTTGCCCCCGCCGTGCGCCGCCAGACGCTGGCGCTGGCGGCGATGACCGGGCTCAATTTCTTTGGCTATGCCGCCTTCAGCGGCTGGCTGACCACGTATCTGACCGGCGAACGCCACTTGTCGGCGGCGCTGGCCGGGCAACTGGTCGCCTGGCAATTCACCGGCAATATCGCGGGCGGGTTTTTCTGGGGCTGGGCGGCAGACCGGTTTGGCCGCCGGTTCAACGCGATCGGGTTTTTCATCGCCGCCCTCGCCATCGCCGGATATCTGCTGGTGCCATCGGATGTGCTGGTGCTGAAACTGCTGGGCCTGGTCTATGGCGCGACATTGTGTTCCAGTGTGATCTGGGGCGCGTGGATGGCCGAACTCTATCCCCCACATCTGCAATCGACCGCCGCGTCGATTTTCAACTGGGGCCGCCTGATCAGCTTTTTCGCGCCGCTGATTACCGCGCGCATCGCCGAAAGCGCCGGCATGGCCACCGCCATGTCGAGCGCGGCCGTGGCCTTTTCGCTCGCCGCGCTGATCTGGCTGACACAGCGTGAAACACTGGCGCCGCGCCGCCGCACACTTGCGCCCGATACGTAGCATTCCAGAACTATGGGCATGGTCTGAATTAAGTCGTGCCGCCTTAAGGAATGTCCGGACACACGAGGTATCCGGGCATGACACTGACACTCTGCGGCGACCAGGATCTGCGTAACGGCGGCGATTTACAGCGCGAATTGCTCGATTCAATTACACCCGGCACAACCACCGTGCTCGATATCGGCGGGATCACGTCCGCCGATCTCGGCTTTGTCCAGATCATCGAATCCGCCCGGCGCCACGCGGACGCGGTTGGCGCACAGCTTCGCCTGGCTGCGCCCGCCCCCGTAGCGGTGCGCGACGTGCTCGCGCGGGCCGGCATTGGCGACGACACCTCGATTCCATTCTGGACCCATGGAGCCGATCAACCATGACTGCATCGATTTTGACCGTCGACGACAGCGCCAGCGTGCGCATGGCGATCCGCATCGCCCTGTCGGGCGCGGGCTACACCGTGACCGAGGCCGGAGATGGCGCCGAAGGACTGGCCAAGCTGGGCGCCGGACGGTTCGACATGGTCGTCACCGATCTCAACATGCCGCGCATGGACGGGCTGACGATGATCCGCGAATTGCGCCGCCTGCCCGGCTGCGCAGGTATTCCGGTGATCTTTGTCACCACCGAAAGCGATGACGGGGTCAAGGCGCAGGCCAAGGCCGCCGGGGCGACCGGCTGGCTGGTCAAGCCATTTCAGCCCGACCAGATCGTGCGCGTAGCCAAGAAGGTGCTGGGTCGATGAGCAGTGATGATCCGATTGCCGCCTTTCTGGTCGAAGCTTCCGATGTGCTCGATGCGGTGGAAAGCGCGCTGCTCGATCTGAACGAGCGGCTCGACGACATGGCGGTGATCAACGCGGTGTTTCGCGGGCTGCACACCGTCAAGGGGTCGGGCGCGATGTTCGGCTTTGATGCGCTGGCCAATTTTACCCACCATTGCGAAACCGCGTTCGATCAGGTGCGCAAGGGTCAGGTGCCCGCGACCGGCCCTCTGGTGTCGGTGATTCTGGCGGCGTGCGACCATATGCGTCGCCTGTTGCATGGCGAGGCGAAGGACGACGCCGGGGCAACACTCCTGGCCCAGCTCGAAACCGAAATGGCCAAGGCCACCGGTGCGCCCAAAGGCGAGACGGCGCCGGTGCCCCAGCCTGCCGGCGGTGGCTGGCATCTGCGGTTCCGCATTGCCCCCGATGCCATGGCGCGCGGGATCAATCCGCTGGCGCTGCTGGCCGAACTTGCCGAGTTGGGCCCCTGCCAGGTTACCGCGCTGCTCGATGCGATCCCGCCGCTGCCCGATCTCGATCCCGCCCATTGCCATATCGGCTGGGATATCACGCTGACCGGCGCGGTCAGCAGGGAAGCGATCGAGGATGTGTTCCTGTTCGTGCTCGACGACATGGAACTGGAACTGACCGCGCTGGAACCTGCCGACGCGGCCCCGCAGGCCAGCGCCGACCACGGCGAGCCCGATCCCGATCCGCGCACCGAACAGACCCGCACTGCGCCTGTGGAAACCGTGCGCGTCCCGGCCGACCGGCTCGACGCGGTGATGAACCGGGTGGGCGAACTGGTGATCGCGCAAAGCCGCCTGTCGCAGATCGCCAGCAGCAACGAAAACATCGCGCTGCGCTCGGTATCCGAGGAAATCGAACGCCTGTCGGGCGAATTGCGCACGACCATGATGGTCTTGCGCATGGTGCCGGTGGCGCAACTGTTCGGCCGGTTCCGCCGCCTGGTCCACGATCTGGCGGGCGAGACGGGCAAGGACATCAATCTGGAAATCGAAGGCGAAGGCACCGAAGTTGACAAGACAGTGGTCGAACGCCTGTTCGATCCGCTGGTCCATCTGGTGCGCAACAGTTGCGACCACGGGCTGGAAGATGCCGAGGCGCGGCGCGCGGCGGGCAAATCGCCCACCGGCACGGTGCGTCTGGCCGCGTGCCAGTCGGGCGGCCAGGTGGTGATCACCATCACCGACGATGGCCGGGGCATCGATATCGACCGCGTGCGCGCCCGTGCCGAGGCCAACGGCTTGATCGAACCCGGCGCGCCGATCCCCGATCACGACCTGATCCAGTTCATCTTTCACCCCGGTTTTTCAACCGCCACCAAAGTTACCAGCCTGTCGGGCCGGGGCGTCGGCATGGACGTGGTCAAGCGCACCATCGAAGCCCTGCGCGGCACGATCGAGATTGCCAGCCAGCCGGGACACGGCAGCACGATCTCGCTGCGCATTCCGCTGACGCTGGCGATCATCGAGGGGCTGCTGGTGCGCGTCGGTTCGGGCCGGTACGTGCTGCCCCTGGCGGCGGTCGAGGAATGCCTTGAACTGAGCACCGCCGACGATACCCGGTCGCAGGGCCGCAGCCTGATCACGCTGCGCGAGCGGCTGGTGCCGTTTGTGCGGCTGCGCGACTTGTTCGCGGTCAGCGAACCGGCCGACCCGTTCCAGAAAATCGTGGTGGTGGCCAGCGGTTCGTCGCGCGTAGGGCTGGTGGTCGACCAGATCATCGGCAGCCACCAGACCGTGATCAAATCGATGTCGCCCTTGCAGAAAGGCGCCGCCGCCTTTGCCGGCGCCACCATCCTGGGCGACGGCACAGTCGCGCTTATCCTCGACATCGGACATCTGCTCGCCGCTGCGGGCGGTCGGGAAGACCGGCTGCGCGCGGTCGGCTGAACCATCTTTCTAGGAGTTTGATCATGCGGCCGACCATCAGGCTGAAGCTCGCCGGGACATTTGCGGCCATCATTGTCCTGTTGCTCGTGGTTGCAGGGTTCGCCGTCAGCCGCATGGGCATACTGGACGACACTATCAACAACCTCATCGATGGTCCCGTCCGCCGCCTCAACTACGACGAAAAGTTGGAAGAACGGCTGTCCGCCGTCGTGCGTCTTGAAAAAAACGAGGTGCTCGCGACCAGTCCGGCAGATCGAAAGGATGTCGATACCAAGCTGTTGGCCGCGCGCGACACGATGCAGAATTTGCTTAACCAGGGACTTGCCCGCACGTCCGAAGAAGGTCGCCCGATGTGGCAGCAGGCGCTGCAAAAGTGGAATGATTATATCCAGACCAGCGACGAAGTGCGCAAGCTGGCCATGGCCGACCGGTCGGATGAAGCAGCCGAAGTGAGCCGGACACGCTCGCGGGATCTGGCCAACGCAATCGACAGTACGCTCGATCAGCTTGTCGTGCTGCAGGAACAGCGGTTGAAGGACGCCGCCGCGCTGGCCAATCAGACATATGTCGATGCCCGCATGCTGCTGCTGGCGATTGCCGCGGCAGCGATTGTGGCGGCAATCAGCGGCGCGGTATGGATTTCCAGGCAGGTTTCGCGCGGGATCGCCCGTGTCGGCGAGGCCATCGGGTCAATGGCGCTGGGCGATGTCGACACCCGTATCGCGGTCAGCACCAACGACGAGATTGCCGACCTGATCGGTCAGGTCAACGCGATGGCCGAAAACCTGTCGCAATCGGCTGGCGTGGCGGTGGCGATTGCCGAAGGCGATCTGACCGTGACCAGCACGCCATTGTCGGCGCAGGACAAGCTGGGCCATGCCATGGCCGCGATGATCGGTCGTCTGCGCAACGTGCTGGGCACCACTTCGCAAGTTGCGCAGGATGTCGCGGCCGGCAGCCAGCAATTGTCGTCGACTTCCGAACAAGTGTCGCAAGGCGCCAGCGAACAGGCCGCGAGCACCGAGGAAGCCTCTGCCGCGATCGAGCAGATGGCTGCCAACGTGAAGCAGAACGCCGACAACGCGGCGCAGACCGAAAAGATCGCGCGCCAGTCGGCCAAGGATGCCGAAACCAGCGGCGTGGCCGTGCAAAAGGCCGTCGTCGCGATGCGCACGATCGCCGAAAAGATCGGTATCGTGCAGGAAATCGCGCGCCAGACCGACCTGCTGGCGCTCAATGCCGCAGTCGAAGCGGCCCGCGCGGGCGAACATGGCAAAGGCTTTGCAGTGGTCGCCAGCGAAGTGCGCAAACTGGCCGAACGCAGCCAGTCCGCCGCTGCCGAAATCAGCGCCGTGTCATCCAGCACGGTAACCGCCGCCGCGGAAGCTGGCGACATGTTGACCCGGCTGGTGCCCGATATCCGCCGCACCGCTGAACTGGTGTCGGAAATCAGCGCGGCGTGTCGCGAACAGGATGTCGGCACCTCGCAGATCAACCAGGCGATCCAGCAGCTTGACAGCGTGACCCAGCAGAATTCCGCCGCATCCGAACAGATCGCAGCCACTTCAGCCGAGTTGTCGGCCAAGGCCGAGGAACTGCAACAAGGGATCGCCTATTTCCGGCTCGATCACGGCATACGCGTCGCCGCACGCACACAGGCGCCGGAGGCCAGAGCCGTGCCGACCGCCAAGGCTCCGCCCCGGGGCAAACCCGCGCGCAAGGTGACCCCGGCGCGGACGGCCGGATCGATCGGCGATCAGCGTGCGCGGTTGAGCGGGTTTGCCCTCGATCTTTCGACAGGCGGTCCCGATTCCGAGGACTCCGAATTTGGCAAGGTGGCTTGACCATGGCAGACAACACGACAATCGGCTGGGCCGAGGATGGCACGCTCGAAGTGCTGACGTTCGACGTGCACGGCGAAACGCTGGCGATCGAAGCCGGGCTGGTCCGCGAAATCCTAGACCCCCTGCCCGAAACCATGGTTCATGGCGCGCATCCGCTGGTCGCATCGGTGATCAATTTTCGCGGCGCGGTGATCCCGCTCGCCAATCTGCACGTCGCCTTCGGTCTACAGCGTGACACGCTGTCGGCCGATGCGCGAGTGGTCGTGCTCGAACTCGAACTGGGTGGCGAAACGCTGCACCTGGCGATCGGCACCGACCGGGTCAACGAAGTGACCACCTTGCGCCAGGCCGACGCCGAACCGCCGCCCGCGCTCGGCGTGCGCTGGCCGCGCGGGTTGCTGCGCGCGCTGGTGCGGCGCGGCGGCGATGTCGTGCTGATCCCCGATCTCGTGATGATTTTCGACCAGATTGCCGGGCGCGCGGGCGAAACCGCCGCCGCAGCCTGACACCGTTCATTCAAGGAACCGATCCATGCGCCCCACGATCAGTCTCAAGATAGTTGCGTCGTTTTCCATCATCATCGTCCTGCTGCTGGCGGTGGCGATCACCGGGGTCAGCCGGATGAGCAGCCTCAACGCCAACCTGTCGGCGGTGATCGATGGTCCGGTCCAGCGGCTCGCGCTGGCGCAGACCGTCGATGGCCAGGTCGCGACCGTGGTGCGCATGGAAAAGAACGCGGTGCTCGACACCACCGATGCAGAAGTCCAGGCCAATGAAACCCGCATGATGGCGGCGCGCGAAGAAGTGCAGGCGACCCTGACCAAAGGGATCACGCTGGCCAGCGAACAGGGCAAACCGCTGTGGCTGGAAGTGCAGCAGAAATGGAACGACTATACCCAGGTCAACGACCAGGTTCGCCAACTGGTCGCCGCACACCGCACCGCCGATGCCGCCAAGCTGACCACCACCCGGTCGCGCGATCTGGTCAACGGTATTGCCGGATCGATCGACCAACTGGTCAAGCTGCAGGATCAGGCGATGAAGCAGGCGGTCACCGAATCGGGTGACGAATTCGCCAGTGCGCGCTCGATGCTGATCGCGGTTTCGGCGCTGGCGCTGGTGATCGCCGCAGGCGGGGCGCTGTGGGTCCGCAGCACGGTGTCAAAGGGCCTGTCAGCGGCCACCACCGCCGTCGAGGCCGTTGCCAGCGGCGATCTGACCCGCGATGCCAGCTATGCCGGCAATGACGAGATTTCCGACCTGATCGGCGAGCTCAACACCATGATCGCCCGCCTGCGCGAGGTGCTCGGCACCACCACGCTGGTCGCGCAGGATGTCGCGGCCGGCAGCCAGCAGTTGTCGTCGACCTCCGAACAAGTGTCGCAAGGCGCCAGCGAACAGGCCGCGAGCACCGAGGAGGCCTCTGCCTCGATCGAGGAAATGGCCGCCAACGTGAAGCAGAACGCCGACAACGCGGCGCAGACCGAAAAGATCGCGCGCCAGTCGGCCAAGGATGCCGAAACCAGCGGCGTGGCCGTGCAAAAGGCCGTCGTCGCGATGCGCACGATCGCCGAAAAGATCGGCATCGTGCAGGAAATCGCGCGCCAGACCGACCTGCTGGCGCTCAACGCCGCAGTCGAGGCGGCCCGCGCGGGCGAACATGGCAAAGGCTTTGCGGTGGTCGCCAGCGAAGTGCGCAAACTGGCCGAACGCAGCCAGTCCGCCGCCGCCGAAATCAGCTCGGTCTCGTCCAGCACGGTAACCGCCGCCGCGGAAGCTGGCGACATGTTGACCCGGCTGGTGCCCGATATCCGCCGCACCGCCGAACTGGTGTCGGAAATCAGCGCGGCGTGTCGCGAACAGGATGTCGGCACCTCGCAGATCAACCAGGCGATCCAGCAGCTCGACAGCGTTACCCAGCAGAATTCCGCCGCATCCGAGCAGATCGCCGCCACCTCGTCCGAGTTGTCGACCAAGGCCGAGGAACTGCAACAGGGGATATCCTATTTCCGGCTTGGTGCCACCACGCCGCCCCAGGCACCCCGCATCCAGGCACCGGCGCCGCGTGCCACAGCAGCCCGCACCAAGGCACCGCGCAAGGCCGCCTCGCCAAAGGCACCGCGCAGCGGATCGATCGGCGACCAGAAGGCGCGCCTGACCGGCTTTGCACTCGATCTCAGCAGCGGCGGCCCAGATGCCGAGGACGCCGCCTTCAGCAAGGTGGCCTGACCATGTCCGATGCACTGCCGCTCGAAATCCAGGCCGTGGTGTTTCGGCTTGGCGCCGAATTCTTTGCCCTGCCGGTCAACATGGTCCGCGAAATCCTCGACCACCGCGAGGCGTTTCACATGCCTGGCGCACCCGAATGGCTCAAAGGCCTGACCGACGTGCGCGGCCAGTCGGTTCCGATCATCGATCTGCGATTGCGGCTGGGCATGGCGGAAATCGCCGCCGATGAGACCACCCGCATCCTGGTGGTCGACCTGCCCGGCAGCGGGCGCGACGGAGGCACCCTTGTACTGGGCCTGGTGGTCGACAAAGTGCTGGATGTCACAGGTTTTTCCGGGACCGCGATCGAATCCATCCCCGATTTCGGCGGCCAGTGGCAGGCCGAATATATCCGTTCGGTGATGCGGCGCAGCGACGGCTTCGTGCTGTTGCTCGATATTGCCGGGGTGCTGACCGGGAGCGAACTGGCGCCGATGCTGCCGCTCGACGCTGCGGCCTGAACCGGCCAGAAAAGGATCCATGCCTTGAACGCCCACACCCGGCTATCGCTGAACGACCTGTCGGAGGACACGCTCAGCCAGGCCAATTTCGACCGGCTGGCCAAGCTGATCAACGATCGTTGCGGCATCCAGATGCCCTCGTCCAAACGCGTGATGCTCGAAGGCCGGTTGCGACGGCGCGCGCGCGCGCTGGGCAATCTGCTGCTCGACGATTATTGCCGCCATCTGTTCGTCGATGGCAACCTGGCGGCGGAAATGTCGCACCTGATCAATGCAGTCACCACCAACAAGACCGATTTTTTCCGCGAACCGATCCATTTTACGGTGTTGAGCCAGCAGATCCTGCCCACTTATGCGGCGCGATCGGGCAGTTCCATTCGCGCGTGGAGTGCGGCCTGTTCGACCGGGGCAGAACCTTATACGCTGGCCATGGTGCTCGATGCCTTTGCCACACAGCACGGCGGGCCGGGCTATGGCATCCTGGCCACCGATATCGACACCGATGTGCTGGAAACCGCACGGCGCGGCATCTATCCCAGCGAACTGATCGATCCCGTGCCGCCCGCGCTGCGCAACGCCTATGTGATGGAATCGCGCGACAAGCAGCGCGGCGATGTGCGCATCAGCGCGCCCTTGCGCGCCACGATCGGCTTTGCCCAGCTCAATCTGATGGACAGCGCCTATCCGGTGGGCAAACCGATGGATCTGATCTTTTGCCGCAACGTGCTGATCTATTTCAACAAGACCGTCCAGCGCCAGGTGGTGTCGCGCCTGGTCGACAATCTGAACCCGGGCGGGTTCCTGTTCCTTGGCCATTCCGAGGGCGCGGCGGGTAGTGATCCACGCCTCGAACTGGTCACCAACACCATTTACCGGCGGAGGTGATATGGCCAAAATCAAGGTTCTGGTGGTCGATGACAGTGCCAGTGTGCGCCAGGCGCTGGTCACCATCCTGTCGGCCGATCCGGTATTCGAAGTGGAAGTCGCCTCGGACCCATTTGCCGCGGCCGGCCATATCGCGCGGCGCGTGCCCGATGTGATCACGCTCGATGTCGAAATGCCGCGCATGGATGGCATCACCTTTTTGCGCAAATTGATGAGCCAGTGCCCCCTGCCGGTGGTGATGGTGTCTTCGCTGGTCGAAAATGGCAGCGAAACGCTGTTTCAGGCGCTGGAGGCAGGCGCTGTCGATGTCATCCTGAAACCGCGCATGGGCGTGGCCGATCATCTGGCCGAACAGCACCAGCATATCCGCGACACGGTCAAATCGGCGGCGCGGGCGCGCGTTTCGGCGCGCAGCGCTGCGCAACGCGTGTCCCCCGCGCCCAAACTGACCGCCGATGCGATGCTGCCACCGCCGAACACGCGGGCGATGGCGCGGACGACCGAAATGGTCGTGTGCATCGGCGCCTCGACCGGCGGGACCGAGGCCTTGCGCACGGTCCTGACCGCGCTGCCCGCCAATTCCCCCGGCATCGTCGTGGTCCAGCACATGCCCGAAAGCTTTACTCGCGCCTTTGCCCAGCGGCTCGACGGCCTGTGCGAAGTCAGCGTGAAAGAGGCCGAAGACGGCGATACGGTGATGCGTGGCCATGTCCTGATCGCACCGGGCGGCTTGCGCCACACGATGCTTGAACGGCAGGGCGCGCGCTATGTCGTGTCGGTCAAGGAAGGTCCGCTGGTGTCGCGCCACCGGCCCTCGGTCGATGTGCTGTTCCGGTCTGCGGCACGCAGTGCGGGCGCCAACGCCGTCGGGGTGATCATGACCGGGATGGGTGACGACGGGGCCAAAGGTCTGCTCGAAATGCGCAGCGCCGGGGCACGCACGCTGGCGCAGGATGAAGCAAGTTCGGTGGTGTTCGGCATGCCCAAGGAAGCGATTGCCTGTGGCGCGGCTGAAAAAGTGGTCGCGCTGGACGGGATCGCGCGGGCGCTGCTGCAGGCGGCGACCCGGTAATGGCAACACGCGCAGCCGTTCTCGACACCGCCCCCGATGGCACCTGGCCGGGCGACGTGCTGCGCCCGCAGCTTGCCGAACTGGCCGCCGGGCTTGACGAGCGGTTTGTGCGTGGCGGCAATCTGCTGTCCGAAGCGATCGACACCATCCGCACTTTGCTCGACGGCCTGGCGGGCATGAGCCAGGCGCTCGACGCCGATCGGGCGGGCGCGGCGCTGGGGCAATTGCGCGAAGCCGCCTCGCAAATCGCGCAATTGCCCGATCAGATCGGCAAGCGCGACGGCGATCTGGTCGATGTCGCTCGGCTGGTACGCGAAGTTGAAAGCCATATCGCCGATATCCGACGCCAGTTGCAGGTGATCGGCATCTACGGGATGAACATCAAGATTGCCGGCGCCGGCGGCGATTTTCGCATCTTTGTCGATGACATGGCCGGCCGATTGACCACCGGAGAGGCCGAAATCGGCATTTTTGCCGAGCGCCTGGCCGGGGTGCTGCAAAGCATCGCCCCGGTCCGCAGCGCCTATACCACGGTGCTGTCGGCCCAATCGGGCATGTCGCACCAGGTCCACCAGCACATCACCGATTGCAGCGCGCGGCTCGAACGCCATCTTGCCGGGGGCGCGGCGCTTGCCGGACAGATCGAAACACTGGCGATGCGGGTGCAGGACAGCGTGGGCGGGGTGCTCGCCGCGATCCAGGTGGCCGACAGCACCAGACAACGCATCGAACATGCCGCCGAAGCGATCGATATCATCGCCGCCGAAGCGCGCGAGGCACCGATGCCGCCGGGCGCATGCGACCATCTGGCCGGACTGATCGGCGATCTGATCGAAAGCGCGGGCGCCGACCATGCGCGCCAGACCACAGCGTTGACTCGATCGCTGGGGCTGCTGGCGGCGGCCAGCGGCGATCTGGCCGGGCTGGTCAGCCAGCGCGTGGCGGACGATGGGGCCAGCTCGCTGCACGAACTGGAAACCGGGATCGCCGCGATCGGGCAAATGACCGGACGCCTGGCCGAAACCGCCACGCGCGCCGATGCGATGACCGGCTGCATCGCCGACGCCGCCGACGATCTGACCCGGCGGCTCGACAGTATCGACCAGATCGTGCGCGATGTGAAAGCGATCGCGATCAACACCCGGCTGTTGTGCCTGCGCCAGGGCCAGACCGGCGTCGCGGTAGCGGTGATCGCGGTCGAAGTCGCCGCACAGGCCACCCAGTTGAAGGAGACCGCAGCCAGGATCGCCACCGCGATCGACCGCCTTTCGGGGCTCAACCAGGTTCTGCGCGGTGGTGCGGAACAGGCCGATGTCGGCGCTATGCTCGATCAGGCGCAAGATGTGATCGGCAGTGCGTGTCGCCAAAGCGATGCCGCGCTGACCGATGGCGAATCCACCGTGCGCCGCCTGATGACCCAGCTCGACGATGCCAGCGCCGTCGTCGGCGGCGATGATCGGCTGGTGCAGACTCTGCAACCCGCAACCGCAGCATTTGCCCGCGCGCGGCCCTCGCTCGATGAGGCTGATGAGGCATGGCTGCGTCGCGCGCTGCCCCGGATCGAGGCCCGCTATACGATGGCCGCTGAACGTCTGGTCCATGCGCGCTATGCACTGGCGCGATTGGTGAACGATGTCGCGGTCGACAGCGCGCCACCCTCCCCTGCGGTCGATCAGGACGAGGACGGTCTGTTTTAGGCGAACGTTTGCCGAACGCCCCTGGGCCAGCACCGTACTGGTGACAGAAGCGATTGGAATTCGGGGACGATGCGGTTAGGAACCGGTGCACCACGATTTGACCGGAACCACACCGCAGATGAGCCGCGACAAGCCAGAGTCCCCGCGAGTCACGATGGACGATCTGGCAAAGGCCGCCGGGGTGTCGAAAATGACCGTCTCGCGCGCGCTGTCGGGCCATCCGCTGGTCAAGACCAGCACCCGCGAACGCGTGCTGCACCTGGCCGAACAGCATGGTTTCCGGCTCAACATCGCGGCGCGCAACTTGCGCCAGCGCAGCACGCGCACGATCGGCGTGGTGATCGAGATGACCCCGTCGCACGACCGTTCGATGAGCGAACCCTATCCGCTGTCGCTGCTGGGCGGGATCATGCAGGAATTGACCAGCCACGCCTACAACATGGTGCTGACCACGCTGCCGCTGTTCGTCGCCTCGCCCCCTGCGGTCGACGGGCTGATCCTGCTGGGCCAGGGCGTGCACGAGGATGCGGTCGACATGGTCCAGCGTACCGGGCTGCCCTATGTCATCTGGGGCTCGGTCGACGGCAATGAAGACCATATCACGATCGGATCGGACAATGTTGCGGGGGGGCGGATCGCCGCCGACCATCTGCTGGGCCAGGGCCGACGCGCGCTGGCGTTCATCGGCGATGACAAGCACCTCGAAATCGCCGACCGCCTGCGCGGCTTTGCCGCGCGCATCGACGAGGCCGGGGCCACGCTGGTCGGCCAGGCATCGAGCCGGTTTACCCGCGAAGGCGGTTATGATGCCGCGCGCACGCTGCTGGCGGGCGGTGCGGTGTTCGACGGCGTGTTTGCGTCCAGCGATGCGATCGCCATGGGGGTGATCACCTGCCTGCGCGATGCGGGGCACACAGTGCCCGACGATGTCGCCGTAATCGGCTTTGACGATGCCCCCGGCGCCGCGCTGTTCACCCCGTCGGTCAGTTCGATCCGTCAAGACTGGGACCGTGGCGGCAAGCTGTTGGCGCAAAAAATTCTTGCCCTGACCAAAGGCGCAAAGCCCTTGTCAGAGTCCATGCCCGTTGAGATCAAAGCACGGGAATCATAGACTTTTTTTAGCTTAAAAAGGCGCTTTACAAAGTGGTTTTTTCGCACTTGCAATAATGTTATCGATAACTTGACAACGATACCATTCTTTCCGTATCCAACGCTTTCAGGGAGTCGATGCCCGTTTCAGGGCACGAACCGAAAGAGGATGCGAAGTGCCAACCGCCATGTCGCCGACGTGCGCCCAGCCTATCGAACAACCTGCCTCGCAGGATCCGCTGGCCGACAGCTATGCCTCGCTGTTCGCACTCGCCAACGGTCTGGTCGGCATCAAGGGCTCGGTCGATGAACTGGCCCTGGCCCCCGACCTGATCCTGCCCTCGGCCTATGTGACCCGGCCGATCACTTATCACGAGGCCTTTCCAGGTTATGCCAGCGCGACCGAAACGCGCGTGCTGTGCCCCAGCCCGGTGGCCTTGCGCATCGCCATTGATGGCCTGCCGGTCGATCTTGCCACCGCGCGGATCGATCATTTCACCCGCGCGCTCGATCTTGCCAGCGGGGTGCTCGATCGCACCACGCGCTGGCAACTGGCCGATGGTCGCACGTTCGAAATCCACGCCCTGCGGCTGGTGCCGCTGGATGGCGGCCCGCTGATCGCCAGCCGGATCGTGTTCACGGCGATCGATTTTACCGGGCAGGTCGCGCTCGAACCGGTGTTCGGGCTGGGCCACGACAGCGCCACCGGCGATGCCGACGACCCGCGTATTTCGGCCCGGCTGGTGCGCCGCTGGCACAGCGATGCGATTGATGCGCAGAGCACCCGGTTCACCAGCGGCGAATTGTCGCTGGTCTATCGCCAGACGATCACCGCACCTGCCGAACATCGCCACGGCGGCGGGATTGTTGCCCGGCTTGCCCCGGGTGAAACGCTGACATTCGACCGCGTGGTCGCCGCCACTCCTGCCAGCGCGTTGCAGACCGATCCCCTCCCCGGTTTCGACACGCTGGCGGGGGAACAGGCGACCACGCTGCGCCATTTCTGGGCCGGTGCGGCCTGCGCCATCGACGGCAATCCGGCGCTGGCGCGTGCACTGGCGTTCAACCAGTTTCAGGTGCTGCAATCGGCATCACGCGACCCAGCCTTTGGCACCGCGGCCAAGGGCCTGACCGGTGACGGCTATGAAGGACACACGTTCTGGGACGCCGAGGCGTTCCTGCTGCCCGTGCTGGCGTTCACCGCGCCAGACCGCGCGCGCACCTTGATCGAATATCGCATCGGCACGCTCGATGTGGCGCGCGCCAATGCGCGGCTGCTCGGCCATGCCAGCGGCGCGCTCTATGCCTGGCGCACGATCGGCGGACGCGAATGTTCGTCGCACTATCCCACCGGCGCGGCACAAGTGCATATCAACGCCGATATTGCCCATGCGGTAAAGCTGTGCGTCGAAGCCACTGGCGATACCGCGCTGCTGGCCGATGCGGCGGAAATGCTGTTTGAAACCGCGCGCATCTGGCCGCGCATCGGCCGCTTTGACCCGGCGCGCGGCGGCGCCTTCTGCATCTATGGCGTGACCGGGCCCGATGAATACACCGCGCTGATCGACAACGATTTCTACACCAACGCCGCTGCGCGCCAGCATCTGGCATTTGCCGCCGATACCGCCGCGCGGTTGCAGGCCGACGATCCGGCGCGGTTTGCCGCACTGGCGCAGCGGATCGGGCTCGACGACGACGAACCGCGCCTGTGGGCCCGGGCCGCCGCCGCGATGTGGCTGCCCACCGATGGCCCCGACGGCGTCAGCGCGCAGGATGACAGCTTTCTGGCGCGCCCCGCATTCCCGTTCGCGCTGCGCGTGCCGGGCCGGCCGCTGCTGCTCGACCATCACCCGATGACGCTGTTCCGCCATCAGGTGTGCAAACAGGGCGATGTGATCCAGGCACTGGCGATGGGTCTGGTCGATATGCCGATCACGCGCCAGGCGGCGAACTATGCGTTTTACGAGCCGATCACGTCGCACGATTCGACGCTGTCGGCGCCCGCCTTCGCGGTTGTCGCCGCGCGGCTCGGGCTGGCCGAGGCGGCGCACCACTTCTTTGACGAAGCGGCCTTTGTCGATCTGGAAAACCGCCACCACAACACCGACCACGGGCTGCACATGGCCGCCCTGGCGGGAAGCTGGAACGTGCTCGCGTTCGGCTATGCCGGGCTGACGCTGCGCGAAGGGGCGCTGCATCTGCGCCCGCAGACCACGCCCGACATGGCTCGTTATGGCCTGCGGCTGAACTGGCGCGGCAGCACGATCGCGCTCGATGTCACTGCGCAAGGCACGACGTATACACTGGTCGATGGCGCACCGGTTGCGCTGTTCGACCATGGCCGCGCGCTGCATGTCGGCGATGCGCCGGTGTTTGCCCCCGCGCCCACCGTCAAGGCGCTGATCTTCGACCTCGACGGGGTGCTGACCGACACCGCAGAAGACCATTACGAGGCCTGGGCCGAACTCGCCCGCCGCCATGGGCTGGCATTCGACCGCGCGTTCAACGAGCGGCTGAAGGGCGTCGACCGCGCCAATTCGTTGCGGCTGATCTGCGAAAATTCGGGCGTGACGCTGGCGGATGACGTGTTCACCGCGTGCCTGGCCGAAAAGAACGCGATGTATCGCGACCGGCTGGATGCCTATACCCCGGCCAACCTGTTTGCCGGGGTGGCCAATCTGTTTGCCGCCGCGCGTAGCGCCGGACTGAAAATCGCGCTCGCCTCGGCCAGCCGCAATGCGCCCGACGTGATCGCGCGACTGGGGATTGCCGACCAGTTCGATTTCATCGCCGATGCCGGTGCGGTTGCAGCACCAAAGCCAGCGCCCGACATCTTTCTGGCCTGTGCCCATGCCATGGGCGTCGATCCTTCGGCCTGCGTTGGCATCGAGGATGCGCAGGCCGGGGTCGATGCGATCCGCGCCGCCGGCATGGTTGCCATCGGCATCGGCCCGGCAGGTACGCTCGACGGACCCGCGCTGACCGTACCGCGCATCGGCGAACTGTCGCTCGATGCAATCATCACCACACATCGCACAGCTTTGGCAGCGACGCATCAGGCGTAGCGCCATTTTCGAGGGAGGACGTAAGATGACAAAGAGAGGATCAACCATGACATACCGGCACATGCTGCTGTCCACGATCGCCGCCGTAACGGCCCCGATCGCGGTCCATGCACAGACCGCCCCCGCGCAGGCCCCGGCCCCCGCCGCCGCCACCGACGCATCGGCACCCGATATCATCGTGACTGGTCGCGCAGCAGGCAGCGGCATCAAGAAGCTGGAAGCCGGCTACTCGATCACCACGATCTCGCCCGACCAGATCGCCATCGAAAACCCCAAGAGCACGGGCGACCTGCTCAAGTCGGTTCCCGGCGTGTGGGTCGAAAGCTCGGGCGGTGTCGGCACGTCGAACGTGTTTGTGCGCGGTATCCCGACCACCGGCGACGCGCCGTTCGTGACGATGGAATTCGACGGCGTGCCGGTCTACGGCAGCAGCGGCCCGTCGTTCTTTGACCAGACCGCACTGGTGCGCATCGACGAAACCATCCAGAATGTCGAAGCGGTCAACGGTGGCCCTGCGGCATTGTTCGCCGATGGCCAGCCGGGTCTGACCACCAACCTGATCCTGCGCGAAGGGCACGAAGAAACCCAGGGCGACATCAAGGTTTCGGCCACCGACTATGGCGCGCGGCGCATCGATGGTTATATGTCGGGCAAGCTGGCCGATGACACCTATTACATGGTCGGCGGCTATTACCAGGCTGGCGACACCATCCGTTCGGCCGGGTTCGACACCGAAAAGGGTGGCCAGATCACGCTCAACCTGTCGCACAAGTTCGACAGCGGCAAGATCAACGTGTTCGCGCGTTACACCGATGATCACGGTGAATGGTTCCTGCCGTTTGCCACCAACGTGCCGGGCATCAATCTGGGCACGTACAACCAGCTCAACAACTACACCCGCTATCTGACGATCGCCACGCCGGGTTCGGGCAGCAGCGGGTCGACCGAACAGTTCGATATCGGTTCTGGTCGCGGCTGGAAGGGCGTTGTCGGCGGCGGCAACCTGTCGTTCAGCCTGAACGACAACCTCGATCTGGCCGATCACTTCGGCTTTACCAACGGCACCTTGCAGACGACCGGGCTGGTTCCGGCGGGTGCAGGCGCGATCACCGTGGCAACGGCCCTGGCCGACGGCGACGGCACGCCTGGGCAGACGGTGGTGTCTGGCGTTCACACCGCACAAGCACTGGCCGGCAACGACTATGTGCAGCAGTTCGGTGCGTGGGTGGTCGAAAAGGCGCTCAACTCGATCAGCAACGAATTGGCGCTGACCTACAAGATTGCCGGGCACAAGATCACCGCCGGGTACTTCTTCTCGCACTTCACGTCGAACGACGTGTGGAGCCTGGGTAACGACTACTGGATGCAGGTCGGTGGTTCGGGTGACGTCGTCAACTTGAACAACTCGAACGCGACTGCAGGTTGCTATTGCATCGCAGATTTCGGCACTTCCGACGAAAACGCGTTCTACTTGTCCGACAGCTGGCAGATCACCGATCTGTTGCGGTTGGATGCGGGCGTGCGCCACGAAATCCTCAAGACCAACTTCGATCTGGAAAACACCGGCAGCGCCGGGCAGTTCATCCGCAAGACGAACTATGCCACGCCGTGGTCGGTCGGGCTGGACTACAAGCTGCTGTCCAACCTCAACCTCTATGCCCGCGCCAGCGAAGGCTATCACATGCCCAGCTTTGACGATCTGCGTTCGCAGATCGGCAACACCGGGCCTGCGCTCGACAACACCTGGTCGGTGCTGTCGTTCGAAACCGGCGTCAAATATCGCGGCCACGGCCTCGATGTGGCGTTGAGCGGGTTCTATGACAAAGTGAAGGGCGCGGTGTACAACGACGTCGGCGTGGCGCCGGTGGTTGCCGGGTCAAAGACCTGGGGTGCGGAACTGTCCGGTAGCTGGACCAGCGATTTCGGCTTGTCGGTGCAGACCGATGCCGTGGTCGAAAACCCCAAGACCTGGGCACCTGGCGACAGCTATGACCACAATCAGGCCGAACGCATCCCCAAGTACCAGTTGCGCCTCACGCCTGCCTACAAGGCCAGCTTTGGCCAGACCCGCGCCACGGTCTACGGCACGTTCGAAGCCATCGGCAATCGCTATGGCGACCTGGAAAATATCCAGTCGCTGCCCGCCTATCAGACGCTCGGTGCGGGCGTGCTGGTCGAACGGGCCGGCCTGTCGTTCCAGGTCGCTGCCGACAACCTGACCAACTCGCACGGCCTGACCGAAGGCAACCCGCGCTTCCTGAACACCCCCGGCGCGGCACTGCCTGACAACCGTCCGATCTTTGGCCGGTCGTTCAAGTTCACCGTCGGCTACAAGTTCTAAGCCTATTTGACACGTTCCACCCTTGGGGGCGGCGGACCTTGCGCCCGTCGCCCCCTTTTTTTCGCAAAGGCTTGATTGAGCCTTCCCATGGGGGGGAAGGTTGGGTGGGGGTATACCAGGCCGATTGGTCACACGACGGATCGGGTGCCGCAGGCCCCTCCCCAACTTCGCTCCACACGGGTAGAGGCTTTCCTGCCTTGTTTTCTTGCAGGACTGTTGCCCATGTCCCAGCGTTCCCGGCTTATCCTTGCCATGGTGCTGACCTACCTTGCCTATGGCATGCTGCTCAACACGGTGGGCACGGTGATCCTGCGCTCGATCGCCAGCCTGGGCGTGACCAAGGCCGGGGCGGGCTGGTTTGACGGGTGCAAGGATGTTTCCATCGCCGCCGTCTCGTTCCTGACCGCCAGCTATCTGACGCGGATCGGCATTCGCCGCGCGATGGCGGGTGCGCTGGCGCTGTCGGTGGCGGCCTGTGTGCTGATGCCGCTGGCCAGCGCCTATTGGGCGATCTGCGTCCACTTCGTGCTGATCGGCACGGCGTTCGCGTTCATCAAGGTGGGGATCTACACGCTGATCGGGCAAGTGACCGACAGCCCCCGCGCGCATGCCAGCCTGACCTCGATGATCGAGGGCGGCTTCATGGTCGGCGTCCTGTCGGTGACCGTGCTGTTCAGCCGCTTTGTCGGTGCGGGGCTGGTCGATACCGGGCGCGAATGGCTGGATGTCTACTGGATCCTGGCGGGCCTGTGCGCGGTGTGTCTGGCACTGTTGCTGACAGCCAACGGCACGCGTGAAGCCCCCGCAACCCAGGCGCCCTCGATCCTGGCGATGCTGGCACTGGCGCGATTGCCGCTGGTGCTGGTGTTCATTCTCTGCGCGTTTTCCTATGTCTTTGTCGAACAGGGCATCGGCACGTGGTTGCCCACGTTCAACAACGAAGTGCTGCGTCTGCCCCAATCGATGAGCGTGCTGGCGGGCAGCTTCTTTGCCGGATCGATCGCGCTCGGGCGGCTGGGCGGCGGCGTGCTGATCCGGCGCTTTGGCTGGTACGCCGTGGTCAATGTCGGGCTGGTCGCGGTGGCGCTGGCGATTGCGCTGATCGTGCCGCTCAGCCGCCATGCCGGTACCGTGCCGATCACCGACTGGCTGCACGCGCCGCTGGCAGCGTGGCTGTTTCTGGGCATCGGGCTGTTCATGGCGCCGATCTATCCGACGCTGGTCTCGGTGCTGCTGTCATCGAGCCCGCGCGCGCGCCACCCCGAACTGATGGGGCTGGTGGTGATCTTTTCGGCACTGGGCGGCACCACCGGATCGCGCCTGACGGCGATGCTGTTCGCCGGGCTGGACGGCGCGACCGCGTTCGGATGCATGGTCGTGCCGATCGCGGTGCTGGCGCTGGGCGTGCGGTTGCTGCGGCGCCGGCAACTGGCCGCGACCCCTACATAACCAGCGCGTTGAACGCGATGGCGATGCGGGTTTGGTCGTTCTCGTGCGGTTCGACATAGTGCTCCAGCCAATGTGGAAAACACACCAGCAGGCCCGCCGACGGGGCCAGCCGCACATCTTTCGACGCATTGGGCCCATTGCCCTTGAACGGTGAATGCAGCACGCCGGGGCGCGGATCGCGAAACACCAGCGCGCCCGATCCGGGCGGCACGCGCAGATAGAAACACCCACTCAACAGCACATTGTCGTGCATGTGGAGAAAATTGAACCCGCCGCGATCGTGCATGTTGATCCACGATTGCAGCGCGAACGGGCGATCGTCGCCACCCATTTCGCGGATCAGCCCGCCCGCCACACGCCGCACATCATCGCCCAGCATCGCGAACAGGCCATGATCGAGCACGGCATTGTCCTGGCTGTTCCAGCCTGCGCGGTTGGTGCGCCCGGCCGGTTCCGGGCTGGCCGCGCGCATCGCCTCGACCGCGTCGCACCACGCGGCCAGGTGGCCATCGTGCTGCGTCAGCCGCGCCTGCCAGATCACCGTGGGAAACAGCTCGTGCCGGCTGAGCCGGATCGGCGCAGGCGCGCCGTCCGCCTGGAAGGAAACCCGGAAATTCTGCGTCATGTCCGCGTTCCTAACGCACGGGCCGGTCAGTGCAAGGGTTCGCCTTCGATCGTGATGCGGTGCATTTCGCGGCGATGGCCGTGATAATCGTTGTGCGCATAGTGCCAGGTGGCGCGGTTGTCCCACAATGCGACCGAACCGGGTTGCCAATGGAAGGTTTCGTTGAAGCGCGAGTCCTGGCCATGGGCAAACAGGTCGGCCAGCAGAGCCTGCGATGCGTCGGGTTCCAGCCCGACAATCGCGGTGGTAAAGGCCGGATTGACATAGAGCGCGCGCTTGCCGCTAAGCGGGTGGGTGATCACCACCGGGTGGGTTACATCGACCAGCACATCGGCGGCCCCGGCATTGCCGATGCGACCATCATCGGCGGCTTCGCGCACTGTCTCATAGACGCGCGACCGGCTGCCGAACACATGGCGTGCCGAATGCACCGCCCGCGCGCCGTCGATTCGCGCGCGCAAGCCATCGGGCAGCGCGTCATAGGCGGCATACATCGATGCGAACCCGGTCGATCCGCCCTGCGGCGGCAATTCGCGCGCCACCAGCACCGACCCCAGCGCGGGAATGGCATCATAGGAATGATCGGTATGCCAGCCGCCGCCAATGTTTTCGCGCTGATCGGGTTCCTTGAGCACCAGCGCAATTTCAGGATAACGCGGGTGCGCCGCGAAAAAGCGGTTGATGTTGATCGGGCCCAGCGCGCGCGCAAAGGCGATATGGTCATCCTCGTCGATGGTCTGGTCGCGAAAGAACACCACGCCATATTCGGCAAAGGCGGCGCGGATCTGCGCCAGCGCCGCACTGTCGATCCGGGCCAGATCGACCCCCAGGATTTCCGCACCGACACGCCCATGCGGGCGAATGTCCAAGGTCATCGCTCTCTCCATTGTTTGTTTTGCGGCAGTCTTGCACAAGCATGCCGCCGCAGCAATCGTGCCCGAGTGCGTTTGCCGCCACCGGGAAGCCTTGCGCCCGTCCCTGCCCGGCCTATGCTGGCCCCGGCACGCAATCTGTATGACGGGGGCTGATCATGCTGGCCGAAACCGCCTTAACCGGGAATTCCTGAACCATGGCCATGACGCATCGCATCCAGCCCGTGCTCCACCCCGTGCTGATCAAGGATTTGCGCCCGACGCAGATGACCGTCGGCATGCGCGAGGTATCGGCCAAGCGCGAGGAATGGCGCAACCGCCCGCGCGACTCGGCGGGCAAGTACCTCGGTTCGCACATGATCCCCGCCGTGCTTGGCCCCGACGCCCGTCCGTGGGTGGTCGATCACCATCACCTGGCGCTGGCGATGCATCTGGAGGGCGTGACCGAAGTCATGGTCTCGTTCATCGCCCGGCTCGACACGCTGCCCAAGAAACGCTTCATGGCGTTCATGGACGCGCACAACTGGCTGCACCCCTATGACGAAAAGGGAAAGCGCTGCGAATTCGAGGATCTGCCGAAAAAGCTGACCGATATGGCCGACGATCCCTATCGCTCGCTGGCGGGCGAAGTGCGCTGCGCGGGCGGTTATGCCAAGTCACCCGTGCCCTATACCGAATTCCTGTGGGCCGATTTCTTTCGCGACCGCATCGATGCCGACCATCTGAAGGACCATTTCAACAAGGCGGTCGAGCGAGCCGTACCGCTGGCCCGCAGCGCCGAGGCGAAATATCTGCCCGGTTGGGCCGGAATCGCCTAATCCCCGCCAAACGCCGGGCAATCCGCATCATCGGCGCAATAGCGGCGATAGGCGGCGACCCAGTCGGTGCGAAACGCCGCTTGCGCCTGCGCCAGCGGAACGGGCGGCTCACCCGGCGGCGGATGGCACACCAGCCGATAGAGCCGATATTCCAGCCGGTCCTTGGCCCAGGCGTTCATGCCATCGCCACGGCGGTTTTCGGGCCACAGGTTTTCGCGCACATCGCGCCCGCCCAGCCCCAGCGGAACCAGATGATCGATTTCCCACGCATGCCCGCCATCATGCGGATTGGTCAGGTGATAGGCGGCGAACACCGCATCTTTCATCTGGGCCGAAGTGTGCCGCGCCGCTCTGGAATACGTCTCGTCCCCGCCACGTTGCGGCGGATCGCCCGGCGCCCAGTCATGCGTGCAGATATCGGCATCGGTGACCGCCGGATCGACTGCGCCGGGCGTCAGGCGGCGATCGGGCCAGGTCGCGGCGGGCAGTGCGACCGGTGCCACTGGCCGCCGATGCAGCGCCAGCCACATCCCGGCCACGACAAAGGCCAGCACGATCAGCACCAGCGCCAGGGTCAGCGGCGACAGCGTGATCGGCGCGTCGCCAGACTTGCGGTTCATCCCACCCCCCGAATATCATCCAAGCGCCTACCATCCGGCCCAGAAATGTCTACATCTGGTGGCGTGCCGACCCTCCGGCCACGTTCAGATGACAGGATCTCGACCGATGCATCCCACAAAACTCATGTTTGCACCGCTGTTTGCCGCAGCGCTTGTCCCGACCATCGCGCTCGCCCAGATGGGCGGCAGCCCGAACACCCCCGTTCCCGCCGGCACCTACAAAGTCGAAAGCCATCACACGCTGGCGGCATTTTCGATCAACCACATGGGGTTCAACGACTTTTTTGGCGTCATCCCCAGTGCAACCGGCACTTTGACGCTCGATCCCGCCAATCCCGCCGCCGATGCGCTCGATATCAGCCTGCCGGTCGCCGCGATCTCGACCACCAACAGCGTGCTCGATGGCGAACTGAAAGACCCGACCTGGCTCGACGCGGCGAAATATCCCGAAATCCACTTCACCGCGACCAAAGTCACGCAGACCGGCGCGCATACCGCGCATATCGACGGCAATCTGACGCTGCACGGCGTCACCCGGCCGATCGCGCTTGAGGCCACGTTCGGCGGTGCCGGGGTCAATCCGCTGAGCAAGGCGTTCACCATCGGCTTTGGCGCCACCGGCGTGATCAAGCGGTCGGATTTCGGGGTGACCAAATATGTCCCGCTGATCAGCGACGAAGTCAAACTGACGATCACCGCCGCCTTCGAAAAGCAGGGCTGATCGACAGGGCGCGCGCCATGCCCCGACCGGGGCATGGCGCGCGCGCCTTTATCCGAACATCGCCACGACTTTGGTCAGCGCGATAATCAGCCCGATCAGGAACGGAATGCCGACCGCCAGCCAGGCGAGCACCCCGACCAACCCAAACGGCCCACGCGCGGCATCCTGCGCCCCGCTGGCCACGCGGTCTTCGCGTTGCAGCGCGCGTTCGGCGGCCAGTTGCTGCACGGTCATCTTGTACTTGTCGGCCACCGGCCCGACAAACGCGTTGCACACCAGCCCGCACAACAGCAGCACGGCCATGACATAGAGCGTGATGTCATAGACCAGGTTGTGCGCCACCCCGTGATCGATCTGGAACTGGCGCAGGCTGGCGATCAGCACCGGCCCAACCACGCCCGCCACTGACCAGGCGGTGATCAGCCGTCCGTGGATCGCGCCGACCATCTGCGTGCCGAAAATGTCGGCCAGATAGGCGGGCACCGTGGCAAAACCGCCGCCATACAGGCTAAGGATCACGCAGATCGACAGCACGAACAGCAGGGGCAGGCCCAGATGGCCCCAGGTCGGCAACAGGCCATAGACCACGATGCCGATGACAAACAGCAGGACATAGATCCGCTTGCGCCCCAGCTTGTCCGACAGCGACGCCCAGAAAATACGGCCGAGCGAATTGAACAGGCTGATCAGACCGACCAGCCCCGCCGCCGCCGCCGCGATCGACGCCTTTTGCACCGGTGTCAGCGCGGCGGTGCTGTCGACCCCTACCAGCTTTGCCCCGAACACGTCCTGCAACATCGGGCTGGCCATCGATATCACCGCGATCCCGGCGGTGACGTTCAGGCACAGCACCCCCCAGATCAGCCAGAACTGCGGCGTTTTCCACGCGGTGTTGACGTGCACATGGCTGTCGGTGATCATCGCATTGGACGCAGCCCCCGCGCCCGGCACCCAGCCGAGCGGTTTCCACCCGTTGGGTGACACGCGGAACGCCATTGCCCCCAGCGTCATCACCCCGAAATAGATCACGCCAAGCGCGATCAGCGTCGACGTTACGCCGGGAACGCCGTTGCTGGCGGTCTTTGCCATCAGCCACACGGCCAGCGGCGCGCCGATCATGGCGCCCCCGCCATAGCCCATGATGGCCATCCCGGTCGCCAGCCCCCGCCGGTCGGGGAACCATTTGATCAATGTCGAAACCGGCGCGATATAGCCAAGTCCCTGGCCCACCCCGCACAGCACCGCGACCGCATAGACCAGCCACAACTGGTGCACCGCCACCGCCAGCCCCAGCAGAACCAGCCCGCCGCCCCAGCAGATCGCCGCATAGAACCCTGCCCGGCGCGGCCCGGCATGTTCCAGCCAGCCGCCCCAGATCGCCGCCGAAATGCCCAGGAACGCGATGAAGATTTCAAACACATGGGTGATCGACGGCACGGTCCAGTTGCACGCCGTCGTGGTCAATTCGGCAACAAAGCCGATCTTTGCACATGTCGCAGCGTCGGCCCCGGTCAACAGTTTGGTGATCGGCAGCCAGAACACCGAAAAGCCATAGGCCATGCCGATGCACAGATGGATGGCCAGTGCCGCAGGCGGCACCATCCAGCGGTTGAAACGTGGTGATGCAATGGTGTTGTCCCGGTCGAGCCAACCGGGTTTGACCGATCCGCGATCGGTTGGGGTATTCATGGTGATCTCTCCTTGCGACCCTTTTTTGCCGGCGCTTCCGGCCTTGACCCGGCCCTTGCCATCCTTGTTAACCAAGTGTGGGGCGCAAGCAATATCCGACTGCCGCACCCCTGCCGGCAGGGATTTTGCGCTTGTCACACAACGCGTCTGATAGCACGAACCGTTGCACCGAAAACCGCACCAAGGGGCAGGACAATGACGCATTTTGCCGCGAATCGCGCCGCATGAGCGTGGTTCCCGTGCGGCTGACGATCCGCGCCGCGGGGGATGGCGACATCGCCGCGATCACCGCGATCTACAACCACCTGGTGCGCCACTCGACCGCGGTGTGGGACGACGTGGAAGTGGACGAGGCCGACCGCGCACAATGGGTGGCGGCGCGTCATGGCGACGGGTTTCCGGTGCTGGTGGCGATCGATGCGGGCGGCGCGCTGGTGGGCTATGCCAGCTATGGCGTGTGGCGCGCACGCAGCGGATATCGCCACACCGTCGAACATTCGGTGCATGTGCGCGAAGACCGGCGCGGCGCAGGGATCGGCGCCGCGCTGTTGCAGGCGCTGATCGACCATGCCCGCGCCCAAGGCCTGCACGCGATGGTCGGCGGCATCGAGGCGGGCAATCTGCCCTCGATCGCGCTCCACCGCAAACTGGGTTTTGCCAGCGTCGGCCACTTGCCCGAAGTCGGCACCAAGTTCGGGCGGTGGCTCGATCTGGTGTTCATGCGGATCACGCTCGGCGAACATGCCGCGCCCGATTAAGCGGGCGCGGCCACGATCATCCGCACCGGGGTGGGGTTGAACCCGTTGCAGGGGTTGTTGATCTGCGGACAGTTCGACACCACCACCACCACATCCATCTCGGCCACCAGGTCGACATGCAGCCCCGGCGCGGAAATCCCGTCGACAATCCCCAGCGATCCGTCGGCTTCGACCGGCACGTTCATGAAGAAATTGATGTTCGACACCATGTCGCGCTTGGTGCGGCCATGGTCGGCATTGGCCAGCAGGAAATTGTCGACACAGGCGTGCTGCGCCTTGGTGTGGTGGCCATAACGCAAGGTGTTGGATTCGCAGCTACAGGCCCCGCCGATGGTGTCGTGGCGCGCCACGCTGGTCGATCCGATGGTCATCATCGGGCGCCCCTCGTTCGACAGCAGGGCCGTGCCGGTGTCGAGATAGACATTGCCCTGCGCGGCGATGGTATCTTGCGCGCTGTAGCGTTCGGCATCATCGGCGGCGGCATAGATCAGGAAATCGACTGCCTGATTGCCTTCGAGATCGACAATCCGCAGCGTCTCGCCCCGCCTGACCAGGTGATGCCAGGGCGCCCGCGCGGGCACCACTTCATCGTGGACAATCCGGCCGGGCAGATCGGGGATGGGCGTGTTGGCGATCATGATACCCTACCTCCGGTAATAGTCTTCGACGTTTTCGAACGCGCGCAGGCCCTCGGGCGTGGCCAGGCGGATCGGATCGTCGGACGGGGTGACCGGCCCGCGCCAGGCAGTCGCGCGCACCGGGGTCACGCTATAGGCGTGGCGCGGGTCGCGCACGTGGGGGCAATTGGCCAGGACCACGATCACGTCCATCTCGGCGCGCAAGGTG
Source organism: Novosphingobium sp. FSW06-99 (assembly GCF_001519065.1). Lineage (GTDB taxonomy): Bacteria > Pseudomonadota > Alphaproteobacteria > Sphingomonadales > Sphingomonadaceae > Novosphingobium. Next base: position 264,509 of record NZ_KQ954252.1, on the reverse strand, counting down.
ATCGCCTGTCCGGCGCGGTGCGGCCCGTGGTCGAGCGCGATCGCGCCATCGGCGGCAATCGTCACCGGTTTGAACCAGGTCAGGCACGGGTGGATATCGCGCCGGTTCATGCCATATTTGGCCAACGCGATGACAAACCGGTCGCGCGCGTTGGGATGTGCGCCGTGGTTGCACCCGTCGCCATATCTGCGCGCGTTCGACGCCTGGTTCGACGCGCCGCAAAAGGCATCGTGGCCCGCCGTGTCATCATCGAGCACCGAGAACAGCACCCGGCCCATGTCCGACAGCAACAGCCGCCCGGCCCCGAGATAGGCGTTCCACTGCACTTTGACGGTGTCGGCCACGTTCAGCCGTTCGACCGTACGCTCGGCATTGAACACCAGCATGGCAACACAGCCATCACCATAAAGATCGGTCAGCCGCAACCGGCTGCCGCGCGCCAATGTGCGCGAGGCATAGCCCCCGGCGGCGATCGTTTCGTCCCACACCACGTCGGGCGCAGCCACGCCAGGCGGCAGGCCGGTGGCATCGGTGGCGGGAATGGTCGGCATGGCTTCGACCCGCGTACCGCCCATGGCGCGCGCATGGGCGCGAGCTCCGGCCGGGTCGGCGGTGGTGCTTGACGCAGTCATGGGCGTCGGCTCCTCGGTTGGAATTATTCGACCAGTTTGAGCGTCAGGCCGATCGTGCGCGGGTGCACGGTATAGCCTTCGGTCACGGTGTTGATTTCCGGGCGCTGGATGATGGTTTCGTTGTTGAGCAGGTTCTTGACGTACAAGGTCAGCTGGTTGGCGCCAAAGCGATAGCCCACGCTGGCATTCACCACGCCATAGGACGGGTTGTAGTAATTGGTATCGGTGACCAGATAGCTGCCGTAACTGTGCCCGGTATAGGCATAGTTGACCAGCGCGATCACCGCCCCCGAGGGACCGACCGGATGGAGATAGTTCGCCCCGGCGGTCGCGGTGAAGTCGGGCACGTCGATCAGGTGCTGCCCCACCGCGACATCGATCGGGTTGTTCGACTGGATGACTTTGGCATCGTTGACGCTGCCCGTCGCGCTGACCGACAGGCTGGGGGTCAGCTTGAACGAGAATTCGGCCTCGGCGCCCCAGATCCGCGCATTGCCGATGTTGCTGGTAAAATAATAGCCGCAAGTGGGCAGATAGATCTGCTGCTGAATGTCGTTCCAGTTGGTCAGATAGCCCGAGGCGTTGAGGCGGATGCGGCGCCCGGCAAATTCGTTCTTGGTGCCGACTTCATACGTCCACAGGCTGTCCGATTTGAACTGGGTCGGCTGGGTGGTCTGGCCGATCGCCTGGAAATCGCCGTTGCAAACAGAGGTCGGGCCATAGACGATCGGGCCGGTCGGCCCGGGCAGGCGAAAGCCTTTGGCGACCGAAGCATAGACCGAACTGGTGGCCGCCACATCATGATAGAGCGTGGCCTTGGGCAGGAACGCAGTGCTGGTGCCATCCTGGGTATAGGGTGCCGAGGCGGGTTGGCCCGGCGTCTGATAGCCCAGGTTGCCAATCTGGTAGAACCCGGTTTCGACCGACACGAAATCTTCGTGCGCGGCGGAAAAACGCCCGCCCAGATCGAGTTTCCACCCTTTGGCAAACGTAATGCCAACTTGCCCGAACACCGCCACTTGCTGCTGGCGATAGGTGCGGTTGTCGCTTTCATCGACATCGCCCGGAAACAGCGTGATCGCCGCGCCGCCGCCGGGCTGCCCATAAGTGGGATTGCCGTAACTGGTTTCGACCAGCGACTGTTCCATCGGCACGCCATAGATCGACTGGAACGTTGAATTGATCCCGTTGATCGTCTGGTAATCGGTGTTGTGCACGCTCTGCGTCGAATAATAGGCGCCGATCACCCATTTCAGCCAGGACGCGCCCGCACTGGTATCGTTGGACGACAGCCGCAATTCCTGGCTGAAATTGCGGTAATGCGTGCGGATTTCCACCGCAGAGGGCAGATTGGCGATGACGCTGTCGTTTTGCGGCTGATACTGGGGATAGATCGGATCGAGGAAAAATTCGGCAAAGGCGGTGCTGTTGAAATAGGTCCCGTCTTCCTGGCGCGAGGCGATCCGGTCGAAAAACCCGGTGACCGAGGTCAGGTCGGCAAAGCCCAGCGTCTTCTTGATCGACAGGCTGCCCAGCACAACGGTATCACGGCTGGGTTCGGCCACTTCCTTGTCCTGCTGCCACAAGCCAAGATTGGGATAGAACGCGGCGTTGTCCGCATTGGTCGCGCGCTGGTAAAACACCGCCGGGGTGATCGTCAGCGTCGAATCTGGGGTCCAGGTCGCGCTGACATGCGCGGTCAGGCTGTTGGCCGAATTGACGCCCTTTTTCTGCAGCACGCCCTGCTGGTTGTAATTGTCGACCCAGCCGCTGTCGTTCTCGTAATTGACGGCGGCATGCAGCGACAGCTTGTCGGGTACCACCGGCAGATTGAACGTGGCCGAATCCGCGAAATTGGCCCCGCCGTGTTTCGTGCCCGAGGCATCGGTGGTCAACGTCATGCCAAACGCATCGGGATTGGCGGGGGTGGCAATATAGCGGATCGTGCCGCCTTCGGAACTGTCGCCATAGAGCGTGCCCTGCGGCCCGCGCAGCACTTCGACGCGTTCGATATCGGGCAGGCGCACTTCGATCGAACCGTCGCGATAGAGATTGGGCACGGTGATCGACACGTCATCGAGATAGACCCCGACGGTCGAGGCGCCCGACACCGAACTGACCCCGCGAATGACGATATTGGTGCGTCCTTCCTCGCCCGCGACGGCGTTGAACGCGACCCCCGGCACTGCGCGCGACAGATCGTCGTAATTGGCGATCTGCTGGTCCTTGAGCGCCGCACCCGACAGCACCGACACGCTGATCGGCACGGTGCGGATGTCTTCGCTGCGTTTTTGCGCGGTAACGATGATTTCGCCCCCCGCATCGCCCGCCGAGGCCTCGGCTGCGGGGGTCGCCTGCGCCAGGGCAAGACCGGGACACAGCACCAGCGCGATCGCGGAAGTCGCGGTGCAAAGCCCGATACGGCGTGACGTCATGGTGGTGATTCCCTGCGCTGGTTTCGTTGTGCAGCGCAAGAATTGCCGATCAGCCCCCCATCACGGTAGACGCCAATTTTCGATGATGGACATAGATCTGATCTATGCCTCGGCAGCTATTCCACCCGCGCCTCGCCCCAGGTCGCCAGCACCGGGCCGTCATCGGCGCCCACTTGTCGCGCCACCAGTTCGACCACTTTCACCCCGGTGATATCGGCGCTGATATCTGCCGGCGGTACGCCGAAGTGCTGTTCGGCAGACTTTGCCAGCAAATGTCCGTCGCCCCAGACCTCAAACCGCACGCCCGCCTTGCGCCCCCGCGTGGAATCATCGACCCCGGCGTGCGCGGCAAAGTGCGCAAAGGCGCCTTCGGCGTGCAATTGCAACCGCGAATTGGCCTCAACCCCGATCCCGTCGCGCAGCGGCTGCCCGGCCAGGGTCAGCGTTTCGGAAAACACCGTGGCATCGGCGCGCGGCGCCCCCCAACCATAATACGTCGGCCTGGGGCCAAAGCCGGTGGTGTCGCCGGTGTGCGAATCGATCATGCGATGGATGGTCGGATCGGGCTGCGGCACCACGATCCCGTCGGCAGCCACTGCGATGCGCCCCGGCAATTCGGCCAGATACCACCCATGCGTCAGGCGCGGAGTGCCGACCGCACGCAACAACAGTGCCTCATGCGGGGCCAGCGCAAACCGGCGCATGCCGGTCATCGTGCCCATATCGCGCCGCATGGTCAGGTCGCGCAGTGCGATCGGCGTGGAGTCGGCCATCTTCAGGTGCTGTGCGGTCAGGGTGATCGTGGTCGGCTCGTCCAGGCGATTGAACAACAGTACGGCCTTGGTGCCGCGCACCGACAGCGTCTTGACCACGATCTCGCGCTCGTCATCGGCATAGGCGATCACCCCCTGATGGCCCGCCGGGTCCTGATCGACGGCGATGACCTCTGGATTGGCGAGAATGGCGCGGATCGCAGGCGGTGCGGCGGCCAGATCGGTGCCGATGATCAGCGGCGCGGCCTCGATCGCCCACAGCGCCATGTGCGCGCGCGCCTCGGTCAGGTGTGCGCCGTCGAAGGCGCCATTGCCCACCTCGAGCATGTCGGGATCGTTCCAGTGCCCCGGCCCGGCATAGAATTCACGCGTGGCGACGCTGTCGAAATTGTGCAGCATGCGGCCCCACGTCGGGTCGATATCGCCACTGGTGCGCCACATCGTGCCGACCTGCCGCCCCCAGTCGCGCACGTTGGCGGTGCCCCAGTTGCACAGCGACAGCACAAAATCGCCGCGCGGCCGCACCCGCCACAAGGCATCGCGGACTTCGGCATAGCGCGCACGGGTGGCCGGAATGTCGTCCTGCCCCGGATCGGTGTCGTTGATCAGCGGTGCCAGCGCGCGAAACGTGCCATTGGCCACATGGTGCCGGTCCGCGCCATAATGGGCAATGCCGCAACCATCGACCTTGATGTAATCGAAATTCCACGTCGCGAAATAGAGCGCGATGTCCTGATCGACATGGCCCGCCAGCCCGACCTCACGCTCATCGCGGGTGCCCTGCGGCAGCGTTGCGGGATCGGACGACCACGCCTGCGAACAGGCATTGCGCCCGACATCGGTATAGATGCCCGCCTTCAGACCCATCGCGTGCAGCCGGTCGGTCCACGGCCGCAGCGAGGTTTCGCCGCCCGCCAGCGCCGCATCGGGAAACACATTGGTGCGCACTTGCAGACGGCCATCGCCCTGCCGCCGTTTCAGCCACCAGCCATCGTCGATATTGACGGTGCGATAGCCCAGCGCGGCAAACCCGCCATCGACCAGCACGTGCGCCGAAGCGATCAGGCCAGCCTCGGTCAGATCGAGGTGAAACGCGTTCCAGCTATTCCATCCCATCGGCGGAGTCGGCGCGGTACCAACCGGCTGCATATCCCAGGTGCCGGTGGGTTCGAGCCCATGCGCCTCGTCTGCCATGGCCGGATGGGCGCACAGGGCCACCACCGCCAGCACCACCGACCGCACCAATGCCATGCCCACCTCCCGATCTGTGCACGCTTGTGCAGGCGGTTGGCCCCGCTGTGAAGCGGATCGGCGCTAAACATTCGATTGCGTCGGGTCCTCCATGCGCGGCGTTACGCCGCGCGGCGCATATCACCGTGCCCGGTGGAAAACCGGTGCGCCGCATTGGCCAGGCCTGCCGCTTCGTCAGAGAGCGAGCTTAGCGCGGCGTGACTTTCCTCGACCATCGCGGCATTTCTCTGGGTGGCGCGATCGATCGAGGCAAACTTGTCGCGCATATCGCCAAGGTCGCGTGCGGTTTCACCCACTGCCAGCGTGATCGCACCCACGGTTTCGGCAAATTGGGTGACATCGCCCACCACTTCGCGCAGCACCACGCCGGTCTGCCCGACCAGATCGACGCCTTCGCCGACAAGCGCGGTCGATGCGGTGATCAGCGTCCGGATATCGCGCGCGGCATCGGCGCTGCGCTGGGCCAGTGCGCGCACTTCGTTGGCAACCACCGCAAAGCCGCGCCCCGATTCGCCCGCCCGGGCGGCTTCGACCCCGGCGTTGAGCGCGAGCAGGTTGGTCTGAAACGCGATGCCATCGATCAGGCTGACGATCTGGCCGATCTCGCCCGATGAATTCTGGATGCGTTCCATTGTCGCAATCGCGCTGGCGACGACTTCGTGCCCGGCACGTACCCGTTCGCCCGAATGGGCGATGGCAGAGCTGGCCGATTGCGCCCCGGCCAGCGTTTCGCCAGCCATCGTGACCAGTTGCGAAATGGTGGTCATTGCCTGTTCCACCACGCTCGCCTGCGATTCGGTCCGTTGCGCCAGATCCTGCGATGCGATGCGGATTTCGCCGGTGCCCGACTTGATGCGATCGGTTGCCTGGACAACGTGGCCCAACAGTTCCTCCAGATCGCCCAGGGCCCGGTTGTAATTGACCCGCAGCGGCTCGAACGTGGGTGGAAACGCGGTAACGATGCGGCGGCTGAGATCGCCTTCGGCCAGTTTGCCCAGCGCATCGGCCAGCGCGGACACCACCGCCTGCTGTTCGGCGGCGGTCTGTTCGCGTTCGCGCGTCGCAGCCGCCTCGATCCGCGCCGCTTCGGCCTGGGTCGCCTCGCGGGTGATCAACATGGCTTCGAGCAACACCGCAACCTGGATCAGCGCTCCGGTTTCGACGACCACCACCACGGCATGCAGGACCACCCGCCCCAGTTCTCCGGCCGCGCCGAACACCAGCGCGGGCGCCACAAAGTTGAGCAGGAGATGATGCACCGCCGTCACCGCCGCGCCTGCCAGCAAGGGCCGCCAATCGGCCAGCACCGCAGTGACCGCAATCGCTGCAAAAAAGGTCATGTGCAGATCGATCATCCAGGTCGACCCGCTCCACTGGTACAGCAGCACCGCGCAATACAACGGCATGGTCGCGCCCAGCGCCGTGCGCGTCATGGGATCGGTGGCGCCGCGCAAGACGGCCAGTGTGGGGAACGCGGTCAAGCCCAGCGCCAGGATGGCGGGAACCGGCCCCGACCCTGCGAACAAAGTCCCGGCAATCACCACCAGGCACGCCAGCCAGGCCAGGCCTGCCAGCATGCGCACGCCCTGAAGGCGCAAGGCAACAAGTTCATTCATGGCAACACGGCCTTTTCCAAAATGCGCGTTGACGGCGGTGCATCGGCGCACAGCCAGCCGGGCGCCGCCAGCGGCAGGAAACCACCGCGCAGGATCATCGTGAACGGCACGCCGGGATCGATCCGCACGAGCAGGCTGCCGCCGATCGATCCCGCCCGCAGCACCGCAATCCGTCCAGGGGGAATCGCGCCGCCGCCCCCTGCAAACACCGGTATCAGCAACACCGCGCCACCCGGACGCGGCATCGCCACGCAGCCGACCAGCACCAGCACGACCAGACCAAACTGGACCAGCGCCAGACGTTTCATCAATCCGGGTATCGAATTGCCATCCATGCGCGTCCCGCCGGGTCAAACCGTTCAAGTGCACTGTGCGACGGTGTCGGCCAACAAATCCTGTGCCCCGCGCTGCGTAGCAACCGCTAGGCGGCGCAGGGGCTTTGTTCAGGACCCGGTCTGGTCGGCGATAAAGGCGCGCCAGCCGCCGAGGTCGGTGATGTCGGTAGCGCCCGCGATCGCGCGCGGTTCGGCAACGAAGCCTTTGACCGTGCTGCCATCGACCAATGTAACCGTACCGATTGCCAGCGGCGGCGGCACTTCGGCAACGAAGCTGCCGAACGCGGCCATGTCGAGTTCATAGACTTCGACCGCGATCGCGCCGCCGGTGGCATCGTGGATCAATGCCGGCTTTGGCGGCACGCTGTCGGCCATGGCATAGAGGCGATAGTGCGGCGCGGTGGTGGTGGTGGCGACGTGGCGGGCCCCGCGCGAGGTCAATTGCCAGTGCAGCGGCATGCCTTCGAGATGGGCGCCGACAACGGCGAGGTGCACGGTTTCCACGACAGTCTCCAGATCGAGCGGGGGATGGGGATAGGGATCGTCGGCGCACCAGCGCGCGGCCTGGGCGATCAGCGCGCGGTCGGTCCACGCCGGGCCGATCAGCGTCACGCCGAACCCGGTGCCATTGCGCCGCCAGCCCGCCGGAACCGCAATCGCCGCCATGTCGAGCAAGTTCACGAAATTGGTATAGAGCCCCAGATTGCTGTTGAGCGCGATCGGGGCCGCGCGCATTTCCGCCAGGCGATAGATCGTCGGCGCGGTCGGCAGGCACAGCGCATCGATCCGCCCCCACAGCGCATCGGCCTCAACCTTCAGTTCGGCCAGGCGATAGATACCCTGAAACGCCTCGACCGCGCTGCGCCCCAGCCCGCCCTCGACAATCGTGCGCACGGTGGGATCGATGCTGCCCGGATGGCTGCGCAGAAAGTCGGCCAGCGCCGCCGTGCGCTCTGCCACCCACGGCCCGTCATACAACAGCCGCGCCGCCTCGCTGAGCGGCGCAAGATCGATCTCGACCAGATCGCAGCCCTGCGCCGCCAACCGGTCGAGCGCCTGCGCATAGAACCGCTCGGCGGCCAGATCGCCCAGAAACTGACGCTGGTGCAGCAGGGGCACGCCGACGCGCGCCAGCGTCAGATCGTGATCGGCCAGATCGCGCGACCACGGATCGGCGCCGTCGCGGCCTGCCACCACCACATCGATCAGCGCCGCATCGCAGGCATCGCGCGCAAACACGGTGATGCAATCGATCGATCGGCACGCGGGCACCAGTCCCGCAGTGCTCCACCGACCCTTGGTCGGCTTGAACCCGATCAGGCCGTTGAAGGCCGCCGGAACGCGGCCCGATCCCGCCGTATCGGTGCCCAGCGCGATCGGCACCAGCCCGGCCGCCACCGCAATCGCCGAGCCCGAGCTTGATCCGCCGCTGATCCAGGCGCGGTTGAACGCACAGGCGGGCGCGCCATAAGGGCTGCGCGTGCCATTCAGCCCGGTGGCGAACTGGTCGAGATTGGTCTTGCCCACCGGCACCGCGCCCGCCGCAATCAGGCGCGCCACCACCGTCGCCGATTGCGCCGGGCGATAGGTGAAATCGGGGCACCCGGCACTGGTCGGGCTGCCTGCCAGATCGATATTGTCCTTGATCGCAAAGGGCACCCCGGCCAGCGGCAGCGTTTCGCCCGCCGCCACGCGCGCGTCGACAGCGCGGGCCATGGCCAGCACCTCGAACTCTGGTACGCGGTGGATCCACACTGCGGGCTGAACCGGCGCATAGGCGGCGATCCGTGCCAGCGTGTCGCGGGCCACCGCCAGTGCCGTGGTGCTGCCGCCGGATACCGCTGCGGCGATCGATGCGGCGCTGGTCATGCCGGTTCGATCGCCAGCATCGCCGAACCGGGCTGGATCACCTGCCCCTCGCTGACATAGACGCGCCGCACCACGCCCGCCGCCGGGCTGGGCACCGGACATTCCATCTTCATCGCCTCGATCACCGCAATCGGATCGCCCAGCGCGACGGTCAGCCCCTCGCTGGCCAGCAGTTTCCACACGCTGCCGCCGAACGGCGCCTCGACCAGTTCGGACCCGACTGGCAGATCGACCACGCCAGTGGCATCGTCGCCCCCGCTGCCCGCATCGACGAGCGCGGCCACGCGGTCGAATTCGCCGCTGGCCTGCCATGCCGCACGTTCGGCGTCGAACGCGGCCTGCCGGGTGCTTTCGAACGCGGCGATACTGGCCGCATTGGCGGCGCGAAACGCGCGATAGTCGGACAGGCGGAATTCGCCCTCGTCGATGCGGATCGCCCGGCGCCCGAGCGGAAAGTCGCGGCGCCATGCGGTCAGTTCGTCATGGCTGACCGGAAAGAACTTTATCCGGTCGAAAAACCGCAGCAGCCAGGGCTTGCCCTCGGCAAACGCCTCGCTCTGTTTCCCCGCGCCGGCCCAAGTGTTCCACACCTGGATGGTGCGTCCAAACAACTGGTATCCGCCCGGCCCTTCCATGCCATAGATGCACATATAGGCGCCGCCGATGCCCACCACATTGGGCGGGGTCCAGGTGCGGGCCGGATTGTACTTGGTGGTCACCAGCCGGTGGCGCGGATCGACCGGGGTGGCAACCGGCGCGCCCAGATAGACATCGCCCAGCCCGAGCACCAGATAATCGGCATCGAACACGATCCGCCGCACATCCTCGACACTGTCCAGCCCGTTGACGCGGCGGATGAATTCGATGTTGTCGGGACACCACGGCGCATCATCGCGTACGGCGGCGATATATTTGTCGATGGTCTGGTAAATCGCCGGATCGGCCCATGACAGCGGCAGATGCACGGTACGACTGGGGATCGCGAAATCATCGAGCCCGCCCAGCCGTTCCTCGGCGGCGATCAGCGCGTCGAGCAGCGAGGCCTGGGTCAGCACGCGCGCATCGTAATGGATTTGCACCGAACGCACGCCGGGGGTCACGTCGATCACCCCGGGCAGGGCCACGGACTCGAGTTCCAGCATCAGCGCATGGACACGCAGCCGCAATTCCAGATCGAGCACGATCGGCCCATATTCGACCAGCAAGTGCCGGTCGCCCTGCCGCCGATAGGTCGCTGCCGGGCGTGCGCCCTCGGCGGGGATCATGTGCAGAACCGGCGATGCGGGCGACGCGGTGTCGCCGGCAAACGGTGCCGGGGCCGCCAGCGTGGCGATCAGCGCGTCCTGCGCCTGTTCGGCCGCGCGTGCCTCGGCCTCTGACACCGGCAGGAATCGCACCGTGTCGCCGGGCGACAATTGACCCACTTTCCACAAGTCGGCCTGGATCACCACGAACGGGCAGACGAACCCGCCCAGCGACGGGCCATCGGGGCCCAGGATGATCGGCATGTCGCCAGTGAAATCAACCGCGCCAATGGCATAGGCGTTGTCGTGGATGTTCGATGGATGCAGCCCCGCCTCGCCCCCGTCACGCCGCGCCCATTCGGGCTTTGGCCCGACCAACCGCACCCCGGTGCGATTGGAATTGTAATGCACCTGCCAGGACGCCGCGCAGATCATCGCGATATCGCCGGGGGTGAAGAAATCGGGCGCGCCGTGCGGCCCGTAGAGCACGCGCACGGTCCAGGCATGGTCGATGTGGGGCACCAGTCCGGGCGCCAGAACCCCTTCGTCCGCAACGGGCGCGCCCGCCAGATGCAGCGTGTCGCCGGTCATCACCGCGCGGCCCGCATGCCCGCCGAATTCGCCCAGCGTAAACGCGCTGCGGCTGCCGAGATAGACCGGCACGTCGAGCCCGCCGGCAAACAGCAGACAGGCGCGCAGGCCCCCGCCCTGCACCCGCCCCACCCGCAACACCTGCCCCGCCACGACCGACAGCGGGGTCCAGCGCGGCACCGGCACGCCATCGAGCGTAGCCTCGCACTCCGCCCCGGTCAGACAGATCCGCGCCGCGCCGAGAAACTGCAGGCTGGGGCCCGAGGCGGTCACTTCAAGCCCCGCCGCGCCGTCCGGATTGCCCAGCAGGCGGTTGCCCAACCGGAACGACAGCGCATCCATCGGCCCGGATGGCGGCACGCCGACATCCCACAGCCCGGTGCGCCCCGGATAGTCCTGCACCGTGGTCGCCGCGCCCGCCGCCAGCACGCGCACGGCGGCGGGTTGCCACACCAGTTCGCCCAGCGCGCGGGTGGAAACCTGCCCGCTGACAAATGCCGCGCTGCGCACCACCGTGCGCAGCCAACGCAAATTGGTTTCGATCCCCGCCAGCCGCGTGGCATCGAGCGCGGCCTGCATCGCGGCAATCGCCGCCGCGCGCGTCGGCGCGGTGACGATCAGCTTGGCCAGCATCGGATCATACCAGGCGGGCACCTCGCTGCCGCTTTCGACCCAGCCATCGACACGCACAGTGGCGCGATCGCCTGCCGGAAAGCCGACCTCGATCAGACGGCCCGAACTCGGCTGAAAATCGCGCGAGGGATCTTCGGCATAGAGCCGCACCTGGATCGAATGCCCCCTGGGCTGTGCGACAAATCCGTCGAGAAAGGCAAAATCGCCAGCCGCGCCCCGGATCATCCATTCGACCAGATCGACCCCGGTGACTTGTTCGGTCACGCCATGTTCGACTTGCAGCCGGGTGTTCACTTCCAGAAAGAAGAAATCGTCACGGTCAGCATCATAGAGAAATTCGACCGTGCCCGCCGAGCGATAGTTCGCCCCCGCGGTCAGCCGCACCGCCGCCTCGATCAGCGCCGCGCGCGTGGCGGGCGGCAACAGCGGCGCGGGGGTTTCCTCGACCACTTTCTGGTTGCGCCGCTGCAGCGAACAGTCGCGTTCGCCCAGCGCCACGACATGCCCGGCACCATCGCCAAACACTTGCACCTCGATATGGCGCGCGCGTGCAACATAGCGTTCGAGAAACACCCCTGCATCGCCGAAATTGCCTGCGCCCAGCCGCGCCACCATGGCAAAGGCCTCGCCCAGTTCGCTGGCATCGGTGCAAACTTTCATGCCGATCCCGCCGCCGCCGGCCGTGGCCTTGAGGATCACTGGATAGCCGATCCGCGCCGCCGCCTCCTCCGCCGCCGCCGCATCGCGCAACAGCCCCGATCCCGGCGCCAGCGGCACGCCATGCGCCTGCGCCAGATCACGCGCGGTGTGTTTCAGCCCGAAGGCGCGGATATTGTCGACCGTAGGCCCGATGAAGGCGATTCCCGCCGCCTCGCACGCCTGCGCAAAGGCGGTGTTTTCCGACAGAAAACCGTATCCGGGATGGATCGCTTCAGCTCCGGTCGCGCGCGCGGCGGCCAGGATCGCGGCGATGTTCAGATAGCTTTCGCCGGCAGGCGCCGGGCCGATCGGCACGGCCTCGTCGGCCTGGGCCACGTGCAGCGATCCGGCGTCGGCCTCGCTGAACACCGCGACCGAAGCAATGCCCATCGCGCGCAAGGTGCGGATGATGCGGCAGGCGATTGCCCCGCGATTGGCGATCAGGACTTTGCGAAAGGGGGGCTTGGTCATGCGGCGGTCTTTGCATCGGGCCGCGCGCCGTTTTTGCGCAGCAGCGGCACATCATAAGTCGCGGTCGCACCGAACCGGTGCGGTGCGTGGGGATCGTGGCGGCGCTTGTCGAATGCCAGCACGCGGGTGCCCAGCTTGAACGCTTCGCCAATGTCGTGGGTTACCATCACCACGGTCAGGCCATGTTCGCGCCACAGGCGGGTGACCAGATCGTGCATGTCGACGCGGATGCCCGGATCGAGCGCGCCGAACGGTTCATCCAGCAGCAGCAGGCGCGGATGCCTGACCAGCGCCTGCGCCAGCGCCAGCCGTTGCTGCATTCCACCCGACAGTTGCGCGGGATATTGATCGCGCGCGTGGGTCAGGCCAACCGCGTCGAGCATCGCGTCCGCCTCGGCCAGCGCGACACGCCGCCGCGCGCCGAACAATCGCCCCAGCACCGGCGCGGCCGCACATTCCAGGCCGAACAGCACATTGCCGATCACCGTCAGATGGGGAAACACCGAATAGCGCTGAAACACCACGCCCCGGTCGGGGCCGCATTCGGCGCGCATCGGCGCGCCATCGAACACGATGCGCCCCCGGCTGGGCGCTTCCTGCCCCAGCAGCAGTCGCAGAAACGTGCTCTTGCCCGCACCCGAGGGCCCGACCACCGACACGAACGCGCCCGCCTCGATGGCCAGATCGACGCGTTCGAGCACGACCTTTTCGCCATATTCGACCCACACATTGCGCAGTTCGAGCAAGGGCCCCGCGCTCATCGTGCATCCCCCTTCGCCCAGGGAAACGCGCGCCGCGACAGCGCCTGCAACAGCGCATCGGCAGCAATCGCCAGCAGCGAAATCCACGCCACATAAGGCAGGATGATATCCATCGCGAGATAGCGGCGGACCAGAAAGATGCGATAGCCCAGCCCGACATCAGATGCGATCGCCTCTGCCGCGATCAGGAACACCCAGGCCGGGCCCATCGACAGCCGCAGCGTTTCGATCAGGCGCGGCATCATCTGCGGCAGCGCCACGCGGATCGCCACCACCCACGAATTGGCGCCCAGCGTTTCGGCCTTGATAAACTGCTCGGCAGGCAGCGCGGCGACATGCGCGGCCAGATCGCGTGTCATATAGGGCGCGATCCCGATCGCGATCAGCGCGATCTTGGCGGTTTCGCCAAGGCCCAGCGCGATGAACAGGATCGGCAGGACGGCAATCGGCGGGATCACCGCGACCACCGTGATCACCGGGCCCAGGATCGCGCGCGCCAGTGGCATCACGCCGAGCAACAGCCCGAGCACCAGCGCCGTTACGGTCGCCAGCGCGAGCCCCGCGCCCAGCCGCGACAGGCTGGCCAGCGTATCGGCGAGCAACGTCACCTGCCCGCTGACCGGATCGACCGTCGCCCCCATGTTCCACAGCGCGGTGCCCATCGCGCCCAGCGTCGGCAGCACTTTGTCGGCCGGGTTGTCGGCATGACGCAGCGCGGCGGCCACGGCATAGACCAGGCACAGGATCAGGATCGGCACGGCGCCGGCCACGATGCGCCCACGCCGACCGGGCCGCAGATTGATCAGGCGGGTCATCGCGGCGTCACTCAAAGCTTGCCGTCGGCGGCCATCTGCATGAACCGGGGATCGTAGCGCAGTTTGACATTGGCCGGATCGCCCAGCGTCTTGCCGCCGGGAAAGGAAATCCCGATGGCATCGACCGACGTTGCCGCCGGGCCGAACAGCCCTTTGGCAAACGAGAATTGGCGCACCCGGTCGGTCACCGTGATCAGTTCGGGGCTCCTGGCCAGCCGGGTCGCATCGGCGGCCTGATAATAGAGGTGTGTGGTCGCCAGTTGCGCGTCGTATCCGGCCGGTGTTGTCCCGGCATCGTGCGCCATCTGCGCGCGCGCGGCCTTGCCCCCGGCATCGTCGCTGTGCATCCGCGCCATCGTTTCATACCAGATTCCGGCAAGCGCCTTGCCCAGCGCGGGATTGGCCTTCAGCGTGGCGCTGCTGACCGCCATCACGTCGAGAATTTCGTTGGGAATCTGGTGGCTGTCGAACACCAATGTGGCGCCGGGGGCCTTTTTCACTTCGGACAGTTGCGGGTTCCAGGTGACCACCGCGTTGACTTGCGGCGAGGCAAAGGCGCCGACGATATCGGCATCGCCGGTGTTGACCAGCTTGACATCCGACAGTTTCAGCCCGGCCTTTTCCAGCCCGCGCGCCAGCAGGTATTGCGACACCGACAGCTCGACCAGATTGACCGAGCGGCCCTTGATATCGCCGATCGAACGGGCGTTTTTCAGCACCACGCCATCGTTGCCGTCGGAATAGTCGCCCAGGATCACCACCGAGGTGTCCTTGCCGCCCGCCGCCGGAATGGTCAGCGTGTCCATCGATGTGGCGACCACTCCGTCCAGCTTGCCCGCGGTATACTGGTTGACCGATTCGACGTAGTCGTTGACTTGTACCAGCTTGATCGTGATGCCGTATTTGTCGGCCCATTTCTTCACGATCCCGGTTTCCTGCGCATAAGGCCAGGGCATCCATCCGGCATAGATCGACCAGCCGATGGTGAAGTCTTTTTTGGGCGCCTCGGTGGCGATGCCGTCTGCGCCCGCCGTCCGGACCGAATGGCCGCAGCCGCCCAGCGCCAACAGCAGGGCAAGAGCAAGCGAACGCGGGGGACGGGCGGTTCGGATCACGGCAAAGTTTCCTCGTGTGGCATGCACACCCTTCGTGCCCATGCTCAGGCCATCATGCTAGAGCCTGTTTCGTGATGCAGGGCATAGAAACCGTCTATGCCCTGGCACGGCAGCCATCACACGCTGTTTGCCGGGAACGGGCGCACAGGCGCCCGCATGGCCCCTCCCCGTGCGGGGAGGGGTTGGGGAGGGGCGTGCTGCCGCCGAATTGTTGTGCAATTTCGTAACCTTGGCACACCCCCACCCAACCCTCCCCCTTCAGGGGGAGGGCTTTTCGGGCAGGCGTTACCCCACGGGTCGCGCGCGCAGGCGGCGCTGGATCTCGTCGAGGAACAACTGGGTGGCGGTGTCGCGCGCGGCGGTCTGGCGCGACAGCAGATAGATGTCGTAGGAGGGTTCGACATCGCCCGGCAGCAGGCCCCACAGCCGGTCGCGCGCGGCCAGATCGCCCGCCGCCATCACCGGCAAAAAGCCGATGCCGACACCCAGACTGATCAGGCGTTTGGCCTCGTGCACGTCCTCGGCCATGCCGTTGACCACCGTGCCCAGCCCATAGCGCTGGCGCAGGCGGGTAACCGAATCGAGTTCATCCTCGCCGGTCAGCACAAACCCCTGATCGCGCAGATCGCCCAACCGCGTTACCCGCTGGCCATAGAGCGGGTGGTTGCGGTCGCAATAGAGTTGCTGCACTTCGACAAACAGCGGTTCGTAATTCAGCCCGGCGCGCACCCCGCTGTCATAGCCGACGCCAATTTCCACTTCGCCGCGTTCCAGCGCATCGAGCACCTGGCGCCAGGGCGATACGCGCAGCTCGATCTGGATGGCCGGGTGGCGGCGGCGAAAGGTCGCGATCGCCTCGTCGAATTCGGGCGAGACGATCGACGAGATCATCTGGATGCGCACCAGACCTTCGACCTGTTTCATCGCAGCGGCAACCTGATGCGGCACCATCCGCGCCGCCTCGAACATCTCTTCACAGATCAGCAGCAGCGCCCGGCCCGCGACGGTAAGTTCCACCCCGCTGGCCGAACGGCGCAGCAATTGCGTGCCGACATGATCCTCCAGCCGTTTGAGCGCGACGCTGATCGTCGGTTGCTGGCGATTGAGCTTGCGCGCGGCGGCGCCGATGCCGCCCGCGCGGACGATCTCGACAAACGTGCGCAACAGGTTCCAGTCGACGCGCGCGGCAAAGTTGCGGTCGATACGGGCGGCAGGGTCGGACATGGCACCATTCTGGCCCATCGGCGCGGCGCGCGCCAGTAGCCCCGCGCACTCAATCGGGCGTCAGGATGACTTTCAGCGCGCCTGCCTCACGCGCCTCGAACCGGCGGTAGGCCGCTTCGCCCTGGCTGAGCGGCAGGCGATGGGTGACAAAGCGTTCGGGACGCAACCGGCCCGATTGCACCAGCGCAAACAGCGCGGGCAATTCCTCGGGCACCGAACAGGTGCCCGTGCGAAAGGTCAGCCCGGCGGTAAACGCGCGTTCGAGCGGAAAGGCAAACCGGCGCGATTGCTGCACGCCGATCACCGAAACCGTGCCGCGCCGGGTGACCAGCCGCAGCGCCAGATCGACAGTCGCGTCCGATCCGACCGCCTCGACCACGCAGTCGAGCTTTCGCCCGCGCGTGTCTTCGCGAATGGTGTCGAGCGCCAGCGCCGGGTCGAGCGCGATCGCGCCGGTCTGCGCGGCCAGCGCGCGACGTTCGGCCACCGGATCGATGGCATAGACCACATTCGCGCCCATCACCCAGGCGGCATCGACCGCCATCAACCCGATCGGCCCCAGCCCGATCACCGCCACGCTCGATCCCGGCACGATGTCGGCCTGCCGCGCGCCGAACCAGGCAGTGGCCATGGCATCGGTCAGCATCAGCGCCTGATCCTCGCTGATGCCATCGGGGATCGGCACCGCATTCATGTCGGCAGCGGGCACGCGAAACGCCTCGGCCTGCACGCCTTGCAGACGGCTGGACAGTCCATAACAGGCCATGGCATTGTTTTCGCAGGCAAAGACTTGCCCGCGAAGGCAGGGCCGGCACTGGCCACAGCCAACCGCAGCGGGCAGCATGACGCGGTCCCCCACTTTGATGCGGCGCACATCGCGCCCGGTTTCGACCACTTCGCCGACCGCCTCGTGCCCGACGCAAAACCCGATATCGTCGGAAAAGCCGTGCCCGTGCCAGATGTGCAGATCGCTGCCGCAGATAGAACAACCAGTCATCCGCACGATCGCATCGCCGCCGTTTTCCAGCACCGGATCGTCCATGCTGTCATGCCGGATGTCGCGCGGACCGTAATATCGCAAGGCTTTCATCATCGATTCCTAAAGCGACAGGCCGCCATCGACCACCAGCGTATGACCGGTGACATAGGCCGCGAGGGGAGAGGCCAGAAAGATCGCCGCCCCGGCCATGTCGGCAGGCGTGCCGATGCGCCCCTGGGGAATGCGCGCAATCGCGCCGTTCAACCGATCGGGGTGCTGCGTGGTGACTTTGGTCAGCTTGGTATCGACCAAGCCAGGGGCCAATCCGTTGACTCGGATCCCCTCGGCGGCAAGTGCCTGCCCCAGCGATTTGGTCAGGCTGATCGCGCCCGCTTTCGAGGCGGCATAGGCCGGGTTGCCGATATTGGCACCGAGCCCCGAAACCGAGCTGACCACGATCACCGTGCCCTTGGCGGCAGAAAGAACGGCGCGGAACCGCATCGCGCAATGCATCACGCTGTCGAGATTGACCGCCATCACCGCATCCCAGCCGGGCCGCGCAAATTCGCCGCGCTTGTAGACGACCGCGCCCTGGCACAGCACCAGCACATCCAGCCCGTCGGCAAACGGCACCGGCGCGGCCGCGATGGCATCGGGATCGCCGACATCGACCCGGTCATAGCCCAGCCCGGCCAGATCGCTGCCGTCTGCCGGGTCATAGTCCGATGCCTGCGCCCGCGTGCCCCAAACGTGCACGCGCGCGCCGCGCGCCCGAAATGCCTGGGCAATGCCATTGCCGATCCCGCTCGACCCGCCGACCACCAGCACGCGGCGCGCGGTAAAGTCGGTGTCGTCGATCATGCCAGCCTCTCCCGCCCGGCTCTGGTCCGGTGCGATCAGGTTGGCCGCGATCGATGGCCCAAGTCAATGGGCCACGGCGATCAGCGTTGCGGCAGGCCGATGCTCCGCCCTGCCGCGTCGGGCCTGGCCCGGCCCGCATCAGCGGACACGCGCGCGGCAACCGCTGCGGCCACGGCCGGCAGCATCGCGATGCTGCGTTCGGCGGCGGCATCGACATGCACCAGCATGTGTTCGGCAGTGGCAATCACGCTGCCATCGGCGCCGGTCATCGTGTGAAAAATGTGCAACCGCTTGGCATCGGCGGACAACACTTGGGTGGCCACCGCCACACGTTCGCCCAGCCGCGCCTGCCCCAGATGGCGCAGATGGCTTTCGACGGTATAGAACGAGTGCCCGGCCGCGACGTAGTCGGCCCCCGCGCCGATTTGCGCCAACAGCACATCAGTGGTGTCGCCAAACAGCTTCAGATAGGCCCATTCGGTCATGTGGCCGTTGTAATCGATCCACGCCGCATCGACATGGGTGACCAGCGCCGCACCGTCCTGCGGGGTCGCCTGCCGCGCCGCCAGCCGCTCGCCATGCGCCTTCAACGTGGCACCGGCGGCAAAGTCGTTGGCCTTCAGCGCGGTCATCACGTCGACCAGGCAATCGTCGCGTTTCTGTTCGTATTCGCGCAAGCCGATGCCGCCGGCCTGTTCGTCCGATTGCGCAGCAACCCGGTCGGTCAATTCATCGGTCAGCTCGCACGCCACCAGCTTGGTCCAGGGCAGTTTCAGCGCGGGGCCGAACTGCGCCAGAAAATGCCGCATTCCGGCCTCGCCCCCGGCCAGCCGATAGGTCAGGAACGTGCCCATGAACGACCAGCGCAGCCCGGCGCCGTACCGGATCGCATCGTCGATTTCGGCGGTCGTCGCGACACCGTCGTTGACCAGCCACAGCGCCTCGCGCCACAGCGCCTCCAGCAGGCGGTCGGCGATGAAGCCGTCGATTTCCACCCGCACTTGCAGCGCCTGCATCCCGCACGCGGTATAGAGTGCGGTGGCGATATCCTTGGTCGCCTGCGTGGTCGCGGCACCGCCGCACACTTCGACCAGCGGCAACAGATAGACCGGGTTGAACGGGTGCCCCACGACAAAGCGCGCCGGATCGGCCAGTACCGATTGCAACTGGGTCGGCAACAGCCCCGATGTGGACGATCCGATCACCACCCCGGGCCGCGCCGCCGCCTCGATTTCGCGCAGCACGCGCTGCTTCAGCGTTTCGACTTCGGGCAGGCTTTCCTGGATGAAATCGGCATCGGCGACCGCTTCGGCCAGCGTCGCGGCGATCGTCACCGTGCCTTCGCGCGGCAGCAGCGCGCCCAGCAGGCGTTGCTGCGCACGGCGCGCATTGCCCAGCACTGCCGCGACCTTGCGATCGGCCGCAGGATCGGGGTCGAACAGGCAGACATCGTATCCGGCCAGCGCAAAGCGCGCTGCCCAGCCCGCGCCGATCACCCCGCCACCGACCAGGCCGATGCGGCGAATGTGCGAAATATCGGTCATAATCAGCCCCAGCGCTTGGTCAACTGAAGCTTCTGGCGCACTTCGGCGGGGCCGAGGATACGGGCGCCCATCGCCTCGAGAATGGTTTTCGCGCGCGTCACCAAATCGCCGTTGCTGGCCAGTTGGCCGCGTCCGAGATAGAGGTTGTCTTCCAGACCGACGCGCACATTGCCGCCCGCCAGCGCCGCCATGGCAACATAGGGAAGCTGGTAGCGGCCGATCGAGAAGCCGCTGAAAATCGCGCCCGCAGGCAACTGGTGGACCATCGCCATCGTCGTCAGCGGATCATCGGGCGCGCCATAAGGGATGCCCATGCACAACTGGATCATCACCGGTTCGTCCAGCAGCCCTTCCTTGATCAACTGCTTGACGAACACCAGATGCCCGGTGTCGAACACTTCGAGTTCGGGCCGCACGCCCAGGCTTTGCACATGCGCGGCCATCGCGCGCAGCATGCCGGGCGTGTTGGTCATCACATAGTCGCCCGCGGCAAAGTTCATCGTGCCGCAATCGATCGTGCAGATTTCGGGCAGCAATTCCTCGACATGCACCAGCCGCTCGATCGGGCCGACCATGTCGGTGCCTTCGGGATTGAGCGGCAGCGGGTTTTCGCCGGGGCCGAACACGATATCGCCGCCCATCCCGGCGGTCAGGTTGATCACCACGTCGGTGCCCGAATCGCGGATGCGTTCGACCACTTCGCGATAGAGCTTGGGATCGCGCGATCCTTTGCCGGTTTCGGGATCACGCACATGGATATGCGCGATCGCCGCGCCCGCGTTGGCCGCCTCGATCGCAGCCGCGGCGATCTGTTTGGGGGTGATCGGCAGATCGGGATGCTTGTCGGCGGTCTCGCCCGAACCGGTGACCGCGCACGTGATGAACGTCTCGAAATTCATGGGGACTTGTCCTCATCCAGCTTGCCGCCACGATAGCCGTCGGCGGGGCCCGGCAACACCAATTTGCGAATGGGCGCGCACATTTTGCGACATCGCCCGATTCAGCCAGGCTCCTCACCCAGCGCGCGCGAAGGTACGCCCTGATAGCGCAGGCCTGGCAACAGATGTTCGCGTTTCATCACCACGCTGCCCGCGCCGACATGGGTGCGATCGTCGATCACCGCGCCGTAAAGTGGCACCGTTCCGCGTGCCAATGTCGCGCCCGCGCCGATCCGCACACAATCGACCTTCAGCACGCGATCCTCGAACGTATGCGCCTGAAAGAACGCCACCACAGTCGCGCCATCGCCGATGGCAATCATGTCGGGATCGACCACCTGGGCGAACATCGGCCCCAGCACCGCGCGCCGCCCGATGGTCAGCCCCATCGCGCGCAGATAGACCGCCAGCAGCAGCGTCCCGTCGAGCCGCCGCAGTATGCGCGTGGCATAGCGCGCCCAGGCAACATAAACATAGTCCCAGCGGCTGCACCAGCACGACCACAGCGCGTGCTGCCCCGGCCTGACCCGCCCGATCAGCCCCCATTTGAGCGCCAGCACCGTCAGGCACAACACCGCCAACGGCATCAGCGTGACCGCCGGGATCACCAGCAGCGCATAAGCCAGCGGCGAAACCGCCCCCGCCGCATCGGTCAGCAGCCGGTACCACACCGCCGCCAGCACCACCGGCAGCACCGGCAGGACAAACCGCAGCGCTTCCCAGAACAGCCGGTTGGCAAAGCGCAAGGCCGAGGGTTCGAACGTCAGGCTGCGATCGACGGCAACCACTTCGCGGCGCGGCAGATCGAACGCGGGATGGCCGAACCGCGCCTCGCCGCCAGCGATATCGATTCCGTGCGCGGGCGTGGCGATGCCGATCAGGATGTCGTCGGGCAAAGTCTCGCCCGGTGCAATCACCACATGGTTGCCCAGAAACGTGTTGCGCCCCAGGTGCGTATGACCCAGCCGCACGGTGCCGTGGCTGACCGTGCCGCCGCCCAGATAGATGCCGTCGGCAAAGAACGTTTCGGCGCCGATCGTCACCAGTTCGGGCACGACATCGGTAATCGTGCTGATTTCGCAGCGGGCGCCGATATCCATCCCCGCCAGCCGCAGCCAGCGCGGCCAGAACAGCGTGCCGGTCAACCATTCGCCCGCCAGCGCCAGCATCCCCGCCTTGAGCCAGGCGCGCAAATAAGCCAGGCTCCAGCGCGAGACGACGCCGGGCCGTACGCGGCCCATCAGGCGCAACAGCACCGCGCTCCACACCAGCGTCAGCGGCAGCGACAGCACCGTCAGCGCCAGCACCACCAGCCCGGCGCGGGTGGCAAACGTCGGGTGCCAGGCCCAGCCCCACAGATCGGCCAGTGGCGTGCCGGTAAGCATACACAGTATCAGCGCGAGCGCCTGCGTCGGCAGCGTGGCGGCAAAGCCCAGCACGGCCTCGGCCCCCATCGCCAGCATGTCCCACAGCGCCTCGGGCAAGCCATCGGCAACCGGCGCAGGCAAGGCCGGGGCGTGGCCGGCGTTGCGCGCGGGCACGCCATCCCACAGTTCGCCGGGCGGCACCGCCATGCCCGGATTGAGCACCGACAGCGCGGTCAGCACGCTGCCCGCGCCCATCCGGCACCATCCACCAATCCCGGCGCGGGTCATCAGCGTGGCACCCGGTTCCAGCACGATCGGCCCGATCACCACATCGCCGCGATCGAGATCGGCCAGGCCGATCATGGCATCCTGCCCGATCGCCACGTGATCACCGATATCGAGCATGTCCCACCCGCCGCGCGCCAGATCGACCCCGCGGTGGATATGCACCCCGCGCCCGATCCGCGCACCCAGCGCGCGCAGGATGGCCTTTTGCAAGCCCGAGCCCTGCAACAGCGGCCAGGGGATCATCCGCGCCGCCGCAACGACCATCCAGTGGCGCAGATACCACCCGCTCCACACCCGCGCGCGGATCGGGCGATAGCGCCCGACCAGCGCCCATTTGACCACGACCGCAAACAGCACCGCCAGCGGCAGATAGAGCGCCAGCCCGGCCAGCCCGAGCAAGGGCACCGCCAGCACGAACCCCAGCGGGCCCAATCCGCCATAGACCACCGGCAACAGGCGAAATGCCACCAGCCAGCCGATCCAGCCGCCGACGCACAGTTCGCCCAGCAACCAGCCCACCTGCACGACCGTGGCCAGCCCCGGCCGCACCGTGCCGACACGCGGCTGGTCGAGCTCGGCCGGGGGCGGCAGATCGCCCTCGCACAGCGCATGCGCCTGGCGCGCCAGGTCGCGCACGGTGCGCGTTTCGTAGATATCGCTGACAGTGACCCATTGCGTGCGCACATCATCGCGCAACAGCGTGACCAGCAGCGCGGCGCTGAGCGAATCGCCGCCGAGATCGGCAAAGAAATCATCCTCCACCGACACCGCATGATCGCGTCGCAACACGTCGGCCATGGCGCGCGCGATCAGCGTTTCCATTTCGCCCACCGGCGCGATCACCGGGCGATCGCCCGCCGTGGGCGCCAGCACCAACATGGGCAGCCGCGCACGATCGAGCTTGCCCCCCACGCTGGTCGGCAGCGCGTCGATCACGCCGATCTGTACCGGCACCATATAGGCGGGCACCTGCCGCGCCAGTGCCGCACGCATAGGCTCCACATCGGGCGGGCAGGCGGCATCGGCCGGCACGATAAAGGCCACCAGATGGTTGCCATCCTGCACCCGGCAGGCCGCCGCGCGCACCCCGTCATGGGCCGCCAGCCGCGCCTCGATTTCGCCCAGCTCGACGCGATAGCCCCTGATCTTGACCTGCGCGTCGATCCGCCCGTGGTAGAAAAACACCCCCTCGCTGTCGCAATCGACCAGATCGCCGGTGCGATAGAGCCGCCCGAGGCGCGGGTGATCGGTGAACTTTTCCACCGTCAGATCGGGCCTGTGGCGATAGCCGCGCGCCACCCCGGCACCCCCCATGCACAGTTCGCCGCGTTCACCTGCAGGCACTTCGGCCAATGCATCGTCGAGCACATGCGCGGTCATCCCCGGCACCGCGCGCCCGATGCCCACCGCGTGCCCCGGCAGCACATCACACCGCATGCAGGTGACCGCGCATTCTGTCGGACCATAGCCGTTGACCATGCGCCGCCCGGCGGCCCACAGATCAGCCAGATCCTGCGGCAACGCCTCGCCGCCAACATAGAGCAGCCGCAGGTCGGGCAGCGCCGCGCGCGGATCGGCACAGCCCGATGCGCGCAGCAGCGTGGGCGGCGGGCAGAACACCGTCGCGCGTTCGGCCTGCAACCAGCCGACCACATCGGGCCCCGCGCGCGCCGCGGCATCGTCCATCACCACCAGCGTGGCCCCGCTCGCCAGCGCCAGCCAGATTTCCTCAAGCGAGCTGTCATAGGCGCTGGACGAGCCCTGCACCACGCGGTCGCCGGGACGAAGCGCGAATTCGGCCAGATCCGAAGCGACCAGATTGGCGATGTTGCGGTGTTCGACCTCCACCCCCTTTGGCCGCCCGGTGGTGCCCGAGGTATAGATCACATAGGCCAACCGCGCCGGATCGATCGCGAGGGGCAAGTCGGTCGCGGGCGGCGCGCTGCGCGCCAGGGCCGCCACATCGCACACGAGCCCGGCGGCCAGCCCCAGCCGGTCCAGCCGGTCGAGCCCGGCTGCATCGGCCAGCACCGCGACCGGCGCGGCATCGTCGATGATTTCGCCCATGCGCGTGTCGGGAAACGCCGGATCGAGGCAGGTGAACGCCGCGCCCGCCTTCAGCACCGCGATCTGCGCGACATAGAGCAAGGGCGATGTCCGGCCGATCAGCAGCGCGACCACCGCCTCGCCAGCGACCCGCCCGGCCAGATGGTGCGCCAGCCGCGTCGACAGCGCATCAAGTTCGCCATAGGCCATCGTCTGCCGCGTGGGCCGGTCGCGCCCCGGCGGCACATCGATCGCCAGCGCCGCCGGATCGCGTGCCACCGATCGCGCCAGAAAGCCATGCAGCACAGGGTGCAGGGTGCCATACGTATCGAGAGGTTCGCGTGAATTCATCAGACCCTGGCCAGACACCTGTTGCTGCGGGCGTTCGGGCGCAATCGGCGATTTGTCAACCGGGGCGAGTACGCTTGACCCCGGCGCGATGCAGGCGGATGATGGTGGGCATCGATCGGGGGGATCACGTCACATGAATTGGCTCATCGCAGGTCTCGTACTGTTTCTTGGCGCCCATTCGGTGCGGATCTTTGCGCCGAACTGGCGCGCCGGCGTGATCGCGCGGCTGGGCGACGGCGCCTGGAAAGGGCTCTATACGCTGGCCTCGCTCGCCGGGTTTGCGCTGATCATCCATGGCTATGGCATCGCGCGCGGTGGCGCCCCGCTCTATGCCGCGCCGCCCGGGCTGGTCCATGCGACGTTCGGACTGGTCTTTCTGGCGTTTATCCTGATCGTTGCGGCCTATTGGCCCGCCAACCACATCAAGCATGCGGTGCGCGATCCGATGGTGGCGGGCGTGGGCCTGTGGGCGGTGGGCCATCTGCTGGTCAATGCCACCCCCGCCGCGCTCGCGCTGTTCGGCAGCTTTCTGGTCTGGGCTGTGGTCGATTTCCTGTCGCTGCGGCGGCGCGGATCATCACCCGGCGCCGCGCCCCGCGCGATCAACACCGTGCTGGTGGTGATCACCGGAGCGGTGCTCGCCGCGGTGTTCGCGCACTGGTTGCATCTGTGGCTGATCGGCGTGTCACCGCTCGCTTCCATGTAGGGCGGGCAGCGGTCGGCCTTTCCATGCCTTGGCCACGCGTTCCAGATTTTGCCGGTGCGCATCGCGATAGGCCCACCACAGGCTGACCGTGCCGTCGCGCACGCCATCGGCAATATAGCGTTCGATCGGCTGCGTCAGAAAATCGGCGTCGTGGGAATGGTCGACCATGGCGATCAGATAGGCGCGGGTAAAATCGATCAGCGCAAGACCATAGCCGCCTTTGGCGATCACATCGGGGTTGCCGTGGTTGGGCAGGATGCGCGTGAACCCCCATTGCCGCATCGCCGCCAGATTGGTCACTTGCGCGGGGATCTGGTCGGGCTCGGTGATGAACGTGACGGTGTCTTCCAGCGTGTCGCCCGCCAGCAACAGGCGGTCATCGGGCAACCAGATCACCAGGCCATCGGCAGAATGGATATTGACCGGGCGCAGCACGACCCGGATGTCGCCAACATAGACCGTGGTATCGGCGGTGATCGTCATCGTCGGGATCACCAGCGGGCTGATCGCGGGCGGGCCCCAGGTCGTGCCAGCCTCGATCCCGGCGCGGTTTTCGATCAGCAATTGCCGCGTGCGGGCGGTGGCGATCACATCGCTGTCGGCATAGACCGCGTTGCCGCCGACATGGTCGAGATGCCAATGGCTGTTGACCAGCACGAAATGGCGGATGCCCGCCCTGGCCAGATAATCGCGCACCCATTGCGCCTGGGCCACGCCGGGAAACGCATCATAAACCAGCGCACGATCGCCGCGATAGATCACATATGTCGCAACGCCCACGTTGTTCGCGCCAAAATCGGCCCAGTTGGTGTCGACCGATGCCACCGCAGCCTGCGGCGGGCGCCCGTCGTAAAAGCACAACAGGTGATCGTTGATCCGCAACACGCGCATGGCGACAGGAGCCGCGCTGGCGACCTGGGCCGCGAACAGCATCGCCACGATCAGCAAGAGGCGCCTGATCATGCCGCTGCTCCCGCGATCACGCCCTCGATCCAGCGCGCGGTGATCAGCGGGTGGACATAGGGCAGCATGTGCCCGCCATCGACCAGCGTGCACTGCGCCCCCGCGACTTGCGTCACGAACGCTTCGCCGTGCAGCGCGGGGGCAAGAATGCCATCGTCACGACCAAACAGCACCGCGACCGGGCGGTCGATCGCGCCATAGCCCGCGATGATCGCGCCCAGCACGCCGCGCACCGATTGCGCATCGCACGAGGCCGCATCGAACGTGCCCGGACGAAACAGCAGTGCGCCGCCGCCCACGCTTGCAAAGCTGGCGGGCACCGGATCGGGATCGAACGCGGGCAAGCGCCGCGCGCGCCCGGCCAGCACCCCCAGCGGGCAGACCACCAGCCAGGCGAACACCAGCCGCAACAGCCGCGAGGGGATCATCAGCGTGCGAAACTGCGGCGGTATTTCACCGATTTCCTGCGTCAACGGGGCGATCAGCGCCAGCCGCGCGACCAGATCGGGCCGCGCCTCGACCAGCGCCAGCGACAGCGCCCCGCCCAGCGAATGGCCCGCCAGCGTCACCGGGCCAAGCTCCAGCGCCTCGATCAGCGCGGCAATCAGCGCAGCCTGCGCGGGCAGATCGGGCATCGGGCCGATCACGGTGGAATAGCCCGCGCCCGGCCGGTCGATCGCGATCACCCGATAGCGCGCGGCCAGATGTGCGACCAGATCTGGCGCGAAATTGCGCAAGTTTCCGCCCAGTCCGTGGATCAGCACAATGGCATGGCCGCTGCCGTGGTCGGTATAGTGCAGCCGCCCGCCCGGACCATCGTGAAACCGCCCCAGCGGCGGCGCCAGCCGCTCGGCCCGCCGCACCGCCCCTTGCGTGACCAGCACCAGCGCCAGCACGACCAACCCGATCACCGTCAAAGCCATTTCCGCCCCCCATTGTGTCTGTGGACACCATAGCGCACGCCGCGCCGTTGGCCACGCCTTCGCAATGGGCACGGTTTGTCGCAAATCGTTCGCGCCATGACGCGCATTGCATGTGCAGGGCCTCGCCGCCGCGATACCCAGGTCGCGGTTCGGCATGGCGGTCGCGGACCCGGGGGCAGGCAGGGCTTTTTAGCCCGCCCCCTTCCCCCTGCGATCGCAGTCGGGCATGAACCCGTTCGATCCCACCCGCCAAAGGGGCGCCGATGCAGCTCGTTGAAAGCCATTCGATCGATTATGTTCCGCTGAAGGAACGCCATGGCAAAGTCTGGCATCTCTGGCCGATCTGGTTCAGCGGCGACGCGCATCTGGCCACGCTGGCAACCGGCGCGATCGGCATGGCGATGGGGCTGGGGTTCGGCTGGTCGGTACTTTCGATCCTGACCGGGTGTGCGCTGGGCACTTTGTTCATGGCCAGCCATTCGAGCCAGGGGCCCGAATTGGGCCTGCCGCAGATGATCCAGTCGCGGCCGCAATTCGGTTATCGCGGGGCGCTGCTGGTGTGGTGCTTCGCGCTGGTCACCTATGTCGGCTATACCGTGTTCAACGAAGTGGTGTTCGGCGTCGCGGTGCAGGATCTGACCGGCACGCATCTGTCGCAAGGGGCACTGGTCGGCGTGTTTGCCGCGTTCAGCCTGGCCGCGCTGGCGTTTGCGATTGCCGGGTATGACATGATCCATCTGGCGCAGCGTACGCTGGCGGCGGTGGTGATCGTGGCGTTGCTGATCTATACGGTCGGGGTGGCGCTGGCCGGGCACGGGCGGGCGCAGCTCGGGCTGGGCCATTGGGCGACGATCCCGTTTCTGGTGCAGTTCTTTGCGGTCGCCGGGTATCAGTTGTCGTGGTCGATCTATGTGTCGGACTATTCGCGCTATTTGCCGCGCGACGTGGGGGTAAAGGCCTCGTTCTGGTGGACGTTCATCGGCGCGTTTGTCGGCGGGGCGTGGATGATGCTGGTCGGCGATGTGGCGATCGCGCTGTTTCCGGGGCGCGAAATCGTCAGCGCGGTGCTGGCTGCGGGCGATCTGGTCTGGCCCGGGTTCGGCCCGGTGCTGATCGTGCTGTCGTCGCTGTCGCTGGTAACGATCACCACGCTCAATCTCTATGGCGGGTCGCTGACCCTCTTGTCGATCGTCGACAGCTTTCACCATATCAAAAAGCCGGGACAGGCGCGGCTGATCGCGATTGTCCTGCTGGGCGTAGTGTCGACCTGGCTGTCGGCGATTGCGGGCGACAACGTGCGCGAACTGATCGAAAACCTGCTGTCGGTGCTGATCTACCTGTTCACGCCGTGGACCGCGATCAACCTGGTCGACTTTTTCTTTGTGCGCCACGGGCACTATTCGGTGCGTGAAATCTTCAACCCCGACGGCATCTATGGCCGTTGGAACTGGCGCGGGATCGGCGCCTATGCCATCGGCTTTGTCGCGATGGTGCCGTGCTTTTCGACGCCGGTCTATGTCGGCCCGGTGGCGCGTGCGCTGGGCGGGGCCGATCTGTCGATGCTCGTGGGGTTGCCGGTGTCGGCGCTGGTCTATTATCTGGCGTGCCGTTCGATCGATCTGGTCGCCGAACGCGCGCATATTGCCGTGGCCGATGCCGGGCTGGAAGATGGAGTTGTTGCATGATCGGTCGCACCGCTTGCCTGTCGCTGTTGCTGATGGCCACCCCCGTGCTGGCCGAGCCGCCCAGCGTGGGGCATCTGCCCGCATTGCAGGACCAGTTCGATGCGATGGGCCCGGCGGTAGTCGCATTGCCCGGCACCGGCGGCCGCGTGCTCCACTATACGGACACCGGCGAGGCAGGCTGGCGGCCCGTGCTCTATCTGGGCGGCACCGGCACCAGCGCGCGCGCGATGCTGATGACCGGCTATCTGGAAACCATGCGCCGCCAGTTGCATCTGCGGCTGATCAGCGTGGAGCGCAACGGCTTTGGCGACACCGCGTTCGATCCCGGCTGGTCGCTGGCCGACTATGCCGGCGATGTGCGCACGGTGCTCGACCACCTGGGTATCCAGCGCTTTGCGCTGGTGGCGATTTCGGGCGGCGGGCCCTATGCCGCGCATGTCGCCGCGACGATGCCCGACCGGATCATCTCGCTGCATTTCGCCGCCGCACTGGCCGATCGGATGGTCGGCGATTCGGTGAATTGCGACTTGTCCCCGCCGCAAGTGGCCAAGGCGCTGGCCCCCACGATCGACAATCCGCAGATC
The DNA here is from genome assembly GCF_001519065.1 of Novosphingobium sp. FSW06-99. Classification (GTDB taxonomy): domain Bacteria; phylum Pseudomonadota; class Alphaproteobacteria; order Sphingomonadales; family Sphingomonadaceae; genus Novosphingobium. Next base: position 234,810 of record NZ_KQ954252.1, on the reverse strand, counting down.
TGGTGGGGCTATCCCGATACCAGCCCGACCCATGCCATCCCCGGCTTTGCCGACCGCGCCTATGACGAAGGCGCGCGCGCGTTCTTCATTCGCGGGCAAATGGGCAATGCCGCACCCGAAGCGGCGGAAATGCAACGCTATTGCCATGCCAATCTGGCCACGCTGGCGCCCGCACTGACCAAAGTGACCGCGCCGGTGTTCACGTACTATGGCCTGGACGACCACACCGTTTCACCCGCCAATGCCAAGTTCTGGCAGACCCGGATGGCCGGCCCGGTCACCGCGCGCGAATACGCCGGCGAAGGCCACGATGTGCAATATCGCCACTGGGACCAGATCATGATCGACCTGTCGGGGCTGGCCGGAACCGGGCCAAAGGCGCGCGCGCTGGTGTGCCGCCACGGCCATGCGCAATTGCTGGCGCCCGAACGCGCCGCCGGACTGCCTAGTGGATTGTGCCTGTGGCAACCGCAGCCGTAAGCGGGGCACGCTCGGTCACGCGCTTCAGGCCCGCCTGAAACCAGATCACGATGCCCACCGCCACCGCACAGGTGCCCATGCCCAGGCACCCGATCACCCCGTAGCCGGCGGTTTCCTGCGCGACATAGCCCGCCGCCAGCGACCCCAGCGATTGCGCGACCAGCCAGGTGCCGGTGGTGCGCACGGCCAACCGCCCATGCGGATCGTGCACATAGGCCAGGCCGAGCAGCAGCGGATACGTGATATACCACGAGATATTGTACAATTGCAGCGCCACCGCGAACACCGCCTGGCTGTTCACCGTGGTCAGCACCGCGCACATCGTGCCACAGGTCATCAACGCGAGTTCCAGCAACCACGGCCGGGGCCCCCTGGCCAGCGCGATCGTCAGCGCAAAAGTGCTCAGACAACTGAGCGCCATCGCCAGCCCCTGATAGAGGCCATAAGTCGTCGCCGGCAGATGGATGGCGTGCGCGGCGCGTTCCATGAACGGCCAGATCGCCATCGTGCCAAAGGCAAACAGCGCCATCGCCGCCAGCACCGGCCAGCCGCCGGGCGCGATCGGCGGCACATCGTGCTGCACCTCACCGGTCGTGCCAGCCTCGACCGTATCGGGCAGCGGCAGCATGCCCAGCGCCAGCGTGCCCGATATCAGCCCCAGCGCGATGAACATGGCGCCAACCCCGCCATCCTTGCCTATCGTCGGGATGGTCCAGTTCATCACCGCAAACAGTACGACTTGCAGCGATATGCCCACCGAGATCGCACGCGAGGGCTGGCTGGTGCGTCCGGCGGCGACATTGACCGCGGTGTTCAGCGTGCCGAACCCGAACCCGGTGACCACCCGGCTGAGCAGCAGCAGCGGCCAGACCGCGGTCCACGCACAGGCGATCTGCGACACCGCGATCAACACGCTGGCGGTGATCGCCATGCGGCGCGGCCTGAACTTGTGCGCGCGCGGCGCATAGAGGAACATCGCGCCTGCAAACGCGAACGATTCGATCGAGGCAAAGCACCCCATCAGGAACTGGCCGAACCCGTACCGGTCGATCAGCCCGCCAACCAGATACTGGGTATAATTGATGCCGATATGCGCGGCCCCGCTGACCGCGGCGATGCCCAGGCACAACACCAGCGGAATGCGTGCGTCGGTGGGGATGGTGCCTTGCGCGGCGGGGGATGCAATGGCCAAGCGGATCCTCGTCTTTGGTTGTTTCAGGCGGTTTGCAGGCAATGGACCGGCGGGGCCTTCCAGCGCCCCCGTTCCGCCCCCGGTGGACGGCCGAATTTCTGCACATAGGCGCGCGCCATTGCGCTTTTCGACGAAAACCCGGTGGCCACCGCCACCTCGATCAGCGGCAGGCTGGTTTCGGCCAGAAAGCTGCGCGCACGATCGAGCCGGATATTGCGGTAATACGAGGCCGGGCCGATCCCGAAATGGGCCATGAACAGGCGTTCGAGCTGACGCCGGGTGACGCCTGCCGCATCGGCCAGGTCTTCCAGCCGGGCGGGGTTTTCGATCGAACGTTCCATCCGCGCGATCACCGTGACCAGGCGCGGATCGCGCGTGCCGATGCGCGCGCCCAGATCCAGCCGCTGGCGTTCCTCGTGCGGACGGATGCGGTTGTGGATGAACTGGTCCGACACCGCGCGCGCCAGCGCAGGGCTTTGGCGCTGGGCGATGCGTTCCAGCATCATGTCGATCGCCGCGGTGCCCCCGGCGCACGTGAACAGCCGCTCGCCCAGCACGAACAATTCCTCGGTCACGACAATATCGGGCCAGTCTTCGCGAAACGCTGGCACCGCCTCCCAATGCAGCGTGACGGCATGATCGCCGATCAACCCGGCCTCGGCCAGCAGATAGACCCCGGTGTCGAGCGCGCCCAGCGTGGTGCCCTTGCGCGCCATGCGGCGCAGCGCTGCGATCAGCGGGCGGGTTATGCCCCGGCGCGGTTCAAACCCCGCGCACACGATCAGCGAGGCGGCGCTTTCATCGAGCGGGCCGTCGACCGCGACTTTCAACCCGCACGAAGCTTCGACAGGTGCCCCGTCTGACGAAAACAGCCGCCAGGCAAACACCGGACGCTGGGCCAGCCGGTTCGCCACGCGCAAGGGTTCCATGGCCGCGACAAAGCCCATCGCGGAAAACCCCGGCACAAGGTAGAAGCAATAAGTTTCCTGATCCAGCGGACCAAATGCTGCGTTCATGATCCGCACAGACAAACACAGATTCGCACAAGTGCAAAACCCGTTTTCACTTATGGCAGGCGAACCGGGCCCCTGTCGCAAAATGAGTCAGCGATGTCGCAAAGGCGTGAATGCCGGTGGCGTTCACGGTTAGACTGGTGGCTCGAATCGGAGAGGGTTTTGCGCACATGGATCTGACCATCACCGCACAAGGGCTGTTGCAGGTGGCCGGCGCCGGGGATGCGCCCGTGCTGCTGCACCCGATCTGGCTGCGCGAACGCCTGCCCGATGCCGCCGTGCTCGATCCGCAAACTGGACAACGTCTGGAAGAGGCTGCCGAAACGCCGACCGATCTGCGCGTCACCGCCGCCGCCCACGATGGCACGATCGCCTTTTCCGACGGTTTTGCCACGCGCCTGCCCGCCGGTTGGCTGGCTGGTGCGATCGCCGTCCAGCCGCATCAGGCGCAACACGTGCATTGGGACGGCACGCTCGATGCCGCGCGGTTTCCCTGCGCCGATCTGGCCGATCTGCGTGCGCGACCGGCGGCGCTGGGCGCCTTGCTGGCGGGGCTCGATGCCTATGGCTTTGCAATCGTGCGCGGCGTGCCGATCGAACCCGATGGCGGGCTGGCGTTTGCCGACCTGATCGGACCGATCCGCATGACCAACTGGGGCGGGATGGCCGATGTCAAGGCGATCCCCAACGCCTATGACCTGACGATGACCCCGCGCCATCTCGAACCGCACAGCGACAATCCCTATCGTGACCCGGTGCCGGGCTATATCCTGCTGCATTGCCTGCAAAACGATGCCGATGGCGGGGATTCAACGCTGGTCGACGGATTTCACGCCGCCGCCATGTTGCGCAGCATCGATCCGGCCGCATTCGACACGCTGACCCGTACCGACGTCACTTTTCGCTATCACGACGATAGCGCGTTCCTCGAACATCAGGCGCCGTTGATCGAGCGCAATGCGGCGGGCGATGTGGTACAGATACGCTACAACAACCGCACGGAGATGGTCGGGCGGCTGCCCGTCGATCAGCTCGATGCCTATTACGCCGCGCGCGCGGCGTTCTGGAAACTGATCGCGCCTGTTTCGCCACTGACGCTGCAGTTCCGGCTGCAACCGGGGGAATTGCTGGTGATGGACAATTACCGCCTGTTGCACGGCCGCACCGGCTATACACTGGCCACCGGATCGCGCCACATGCGCCAATGCTATCTCGATCGCGACATGGTCGGCAGCAAGCGCCGTCTGTTGCAACCCGCCTGAAGGAGCCCGGTGACGATGTTCCGCCATTTCGACGAAGCGACCGCCGCAGACTGGAAACCGATCGACGAAAAGTTCGTCGCGTTTCAAAAGGGCATCGCGGGGCATATGATCGCGCACCTGCAACTGCTGGCCGGGCATGATCTGGGCTATCCGATCGATCGCTATGTCCATTCGCTGCAGACCGCGACGCGCGCGCTGCGCGACGGGGCCGACGATGAAATGGTCGTCTGCGCGCTGCTGCACGACATTGGCGACACGCTGGCGCCGGTCAACCACGGGCCGATGGCGGCGGCGATGCTGGCGCCCTATATTTCCCCGCTCAACGCCTGGATGATCGAACACCACGAGGAGTTCCAGGGTTTTTTCTACGCCGAATATTTCGGCGGCGACAAGCACGCGCGCGACCAATACCGCGATCACCCCGCCTTTGCGCGCACCGCGCGGTTCACCGACTTGTGGGACCAGAAAGCGTTCGATCGCGATTACGACACCCTGCCGATCGAGACGTTCCTGCCCGCGATGGAACGCATTTTTGCCCGCGAACCCTGGGGTGCGCACACCAGGACAGAAGAGGCCTGAGATGACGACTGAATTGGACATTGTTCAGGACTGGCGCGTGTTCGCCACCGACCACACGCTGGTCCGTGTGACGCTGACCGCCGATACGGCGGTGGTCATCTGGAGCGACGGGCGCGAAACGCCGCTGCACCGCTATTTCCTGCGCGACAATTGCACCTGTTCGCAATGCTATCTGCCGCTGACCCGCGAACAACTGTTCGAGATCACCGACGCCGCGGCCGATCTGACTTTTGCGGAGGCCGCGATCGATGCGGCGGGCGATCTGGTGGTGCGCTGGTCCGATGGCCATGTCAGCCGTTATGCGCCAGGCTGGCTGCGCAGCCATGCCCCCGACGACGCCAGCCGCGCCGAACGCCGTGCCGCGCGGCCCCGTCCGTTCATCTGGGGCAGCGAATATGCCGATGCGCTCAAAAGCTTCGACTATGCCGACATCATGGCCGACGACAGCACGCTGTGGGCGTGGCTGAGCGCGCTGCGTTCGGCCGGCATGACGCTGGTGAAGAACGTGCCGGTGGAACATGAGGCGCTGCTGGCGCCGATCGCGCGCATTTCGCATCTGCGCGAAACCAATTTCGGCCGCGTGTTCGATGTCAAATCCAAGCCGCGCGCCGACAGCGCCGCCTATACCAGCGTCAACTTGCCCGCGCACACCGATTTGCCGACGCGTGAATTGCAGCCGGGGCTGCAATTCCTGCATTGCCTGATCAACGATGCGGTGGGTGGCGAATCGGTGTTTGTCGACGGCTTTGCCATCGGCGAGGCCATGCGCGCGCACCATCCGGCGGAATTCGCCACGATCACCACCACGCAGATGGCATTCTGGAACCGCGATGATCGCACCGACTACCGCTGGACCGCGCCGCTGATCGCGCTGAACAGCGACGGCGATCTTGAAGAAGTGCGCTTTGCCAATTTCCTGCGCGGGCCGATCGACGCCCCGGCCGGGCAGATGGATGCGATCTATGCCGCGCTCCGCCTTTTTCAGGCGATGTGCCGTGATCCGAAGTATTTCATCGAGCGTCGGCTGGCGCCCGGTGATATGTGGGCATTCGACAACCGCCGCGTGCTGCATGCCCGCCGCGAATTCGATCCCCAGACCGGGGAACGGCATTTGCAGGGGGCCTATGTCGATCGCGACGAAATCAATTCGCGCTGGCGCGTGCTGAGCCGCGAACTAGGGGAACCGTGCTAATGGCGACCGCCGCCCGCTTCGACGCAACCAGTACCGATCAGGCCGAACATCAGACCCGCCACGATCTGGCGGCGTGTTATCGACTGGCGGCGAAATTCGGCATGACCGATACGATCTACACGCATATTTCGGCGCGCATTCCCGGCACCGAAGATATCCTGATCAACCGGTTCGGCGATCAGTTCCACGAAGTGACCGCGAGCCGGCTGGTGCGCTTTCCGATCCATGCGACGCCCTCTGCGCGCGAGGTCAATCCCGCCGGAACCGTGATCCACACCGCCATCCATGCCGCGCGGCACGATGTCGGCTGCGTGATGCACACACACACCGTCGCGGGGATCGCAGTGGCGTGCCAGGCCGATGGCCTGCTGCCGATCAGCCAGCACGCGCTGCAATTCTACAATCGCATCGGCTATCACGATTACGAAGGCATCGCGCTGCTCGATGAAGAAAAGCCCCGGCTGGTGCGCGATCTTGGCAACCACGGCGCGCTGGTCCTGCGCAACCACGGCCTGTTGACCGCCTATGCCACGATTGCAGAGACGTTTTCGGCGATGATCAATCTGGAACGCGCCTGCCAGATCCAGATTGCGGCGATGAGCGGCGGCGCGCGGCTCTATCCGGTGGCCGAACCGGTGCGCGAACTGACCGCCAGCCAGTGCGAGAATTTTGGCGGCCAGGACACCGGCCTGCCCGAATGGATCGCGCTGGTACGCGATCTGACACGCACCGATCCCGATTTTGCCGATTGAGTTTCGCGCGATGACCAACAGTTTTGCCGTGGTGGCGGATTCGACCGACCTGCTGGTCGAAGCGTTCGCCCGCGCAGGCGCCGACGACAGCCTGATCACGCACTTTCTCGGGGCCCCCGACGAGGCGACGATGATCGCACGCACGGCCGGCTATGCGATGGTCGTCGTCAATGAAAGCCGGTTGAGCGCGGCGGCGATGGACGCCAACCCCGCGCTCAAACAGATCCTGTTCCTTGGCACCGGCGCTGCCAATTTCGTCGATCTGCCCGCCGCGGCGGAACGCGGCATTCCGGTGCACACCATCAAGGGCTATGGCGACCGCGCGGTGGCCGAACACACCATCGCGCTGCTGTTCGCGGTGTGGCGCGATATCGCCGCACAGGATGCCAGCGTGCGCAGCGGCGGCTGGGCCGGGGCGCCGCTGGGCGAACTGTTCGGCAAAACCATCGGTTTGGTCGGGGTGGGGGCGATCGGCGGCGAAGTGGCCCGGCTGGCGCAGGCGCTGGGCATGACCGTGCTGGTCTGGGCGCGCCGCCCGGTCGATATTACGGGCGTGGAGCAAGTCGATCTCGACACGCTGCTGGCGCGCGCCGACGTGGTCTCGCCCCATCTGGCCTATACCAGCGAAACCGCCGGGTTCCTCGATGCCGCGCGGCTGCGCAAGATGAAGCGCGGCGCGGTGCTGATCAACACTGCGCGCGCCGAATTGACCGACGAGGCCGAAGTGCTGGCCATGCTCCACGACGGTCATCTGGGCGGCGCGGGGCTCGATGTCTATGCAACCGAGCCATTGCCCGCCGATCACCCCTTGCGCCGCGCCCCGCGCGCCGTGCTGACCCCGCACACCGGCTGGCAAAGCCCCGAAGCGATTGCGCGGCTGATCGGGCGCGGCGTCGATATCCTTCTACGCGAACGCGCCGCGCTGGGCTTGTAATCGTCCCCGCCTCGTCCCGATATGAGGGGTGCATCCTCTATCGGACACCCCATGCCCAAAAACCGCTATTACGACGGGCCGACCAGCGACCATTTTAATGGCCGCTTTTTCAACATCGCCCCTGTCACGCACGACAAGACGTTTGCCGATATCCGCCGCTGGCGCAAAACCTCGAAACGTGCGCCCTGGCCGACCCACGTGCCGGTGCACCCCGCCCGGCCCGACACGCGGGTCGATGGCACCCGCATCACGCTGGTCGGGCATGCCACGGTGCTGATCCAGACCGGGGGACTCAATCTGCTGACCGATCCGGTGTGGTCGCAGCGGTGCAGCCCGGTGCAGTTTGCCGGGCCCAAGCGCGTCTGCGCGCCCGGCGTGCGGTTTGAAGATTTGCCGCCGATCGATGCGGTGCTGCTCAGCCACAACCATTACGACCATCTCGACGTGGCGACGATGCGGCGGCTGGTTGCGCGCCACGATCCGCTGATCGTCACCCCGCTCGGCAACGACACACTGGTGCGCCGCATCGCGCCCCGGGCCCGGATCGTCACCGGCGACTGGTGGGATGAACAGCAGTTGCCCGGTGTCACCGTGACGTTCGTGCCCGCACAACACTGGTCCGCGCGCGGGCTATACGATCGCCGCATGGCGCTGTGGTGCGGCTTTCACGTGCGTGCGGGCGACCGGTCGGTCTATTTCGCGGGCGACACCGGCTATGGCGACGGCAGCCTGTTCGACACGATCCGCGCCCGGCTGGGATCACCCGACACGGCACTGCTGCCAATCGGTGCCTATGCCCCGCGCTGGTTCATGGCCGACCAGCACACCGACCCAGCCGAGGCGGTGCGCATCCTGCAACACCTCGACGCCCCGCAGGCGGTCGGCATCCACTGGGGCGTGTTCCCGCTCAGCGACGAAGGCCGCGACGAACCCTTGCGCGACCTGGCCCATGCCCTGGCCGAACACGGCATCGCGCCAGGCCGGTTTCGCCATGACGAACCAGGGGCGGTCTTCACCCTTTCTTGAGGTGACGCCGCCCCAGCAGTTCGGCGATCTGCACCGCGTTGAGCGCGGCGCCCTTGCGCAAGTTGTCCGACACGCACCACAGGCTCAGGCCGTTGTCCACGGTCGAATCCTCGCGCACGCGGCTGACGAACGTGGCGTAATCGCCCACGCATTCGACGGGGGTGACGTATCCGCCGTCCTCGCGCTTGTCGATCAGCATCACGCCGGGGCTTTCGCGCAGGATATCCTGCGCTTCCTCGGCGCTGATTTCCTCTTCAAATTCGATGTTGACCGCTTCGGAATGGCCGACAAACACCGGCACCCGCACGCAGGTCGCCACAACCTTGATCTTCGGATCGAGGATCTTCTTGGTCTCGACCACCATCTTCCATTCTTCCTTGGTCGATCCGTCGTCGAGGAAGACATCGATATGCGGGATCACGTTGAACGCGATCTGCTTGGTGAACTTTTTGGGATCGACCTGGTCGCCGACAAAAATGCCCCGGCTCTGTTCGAACAGTTCGTCCATGCCTTCCTTGCCCGCGCCCGACACCGACTGGTAGGTCGCGACCACCACACGCTTGATCTTTGCGCGGTCATGCAGCGGCTTCAACGCGACCACCAGTTGCGCGGTCGAACAGTTGGGGTTGGCGATGATATTGCGCTTTTTATAGCCGTCGATCGCCTCGGGGTTCACTTCGGGCACGACCAGCGGCACGTCGGGGTCCATGCGGTACAGCGACGAATTGTCGATCACCACACAGCCCGCCGCCGCAGCGCGCGGCGCATGGACTTTGGTCGGGCCAGACCCCGCCGCAAACAGCGCCATGTCCCAGCCGGTGAAATCGAAATGATCGACGTTCTGCACTTTGAGCATTTGCCCGGTTTCGCCGAATTCGATCTCGCTGCCCTGCGATCGCGACGAGGCGAGCGCGGCAATCTCATCGATCGGAAAGGCGCGCTCGGCCAGGATATTGAGCATTTCGCGGCCGACATTGCCGGTGGCGCCCACCACTGCTACCCGATAACCCATTGGTCTGCTCCTATTTTCCGCCTGCGCCGACACCGTGGCGGGCCAGGAAATCGAACACCGCATCATAGAGGTGCACGCTGATCTTCGGCCCGCCGATACCATGCGTCTGGCCGGGGTAAAGCATCATCTCGAACGGCACGGCATTCGCCTGCAACTTCGCGACCAGCGCGGTGGTGTTGTCGAGCACGACATTGTCGTCGGCCATGCCGTGAATCACTAGCAGCGGGTCGGCAATTTTCGTTGCATCGACCAGCGCGCCGGCGCGGTCATAGACGCCGCCGGGCGCCTTGGGATCGCCCAGATAGCGTTCGGTATAGGCGGTATCGTACAGTTCCCACCTGGTCACCGGCGCCACTGCGATGCCCGCCGTCCATTCGTGCGGGTGCTCTTCGAGCATCTTGAGGGTCATATAGCCGCCATAGGACCAGCCGAACGTGGCGATGCGCGCCGGATCGACATAGCCTTGCGTCTTCAGCCAGCGCGTTCCGGCAAGCTGGTCTTCCACCTCGACCGAGCCCATCGCGTGCCAGATCTGGCTTTCGAAATCGACCCCGCGATTGGCCGAACCGCGGTTGTCGATGGCAAACCAGATATAGCCCTTGGCCACGACGGCCTGCGCCAGTGCGCCCTGCCAGCCGCGCCGCACGACTTGGGCGCTAGGGCCGCCATAGTGATAGGTGAACACCGGATAGCGCTTGCCCGGCTCCATCTTCGGCGTGATCATCAGCCAGTGCAGGTCCGACCCGTCGGCGGCCTTGATCGTGCCGAACTGCGCCGGACGATGCGCGGCCAGATAGGGCGCATAGGGATGATCGCCTGCCACGCGGTTTTCCTCGATCAAGGCCAGCCGCTTGCCCGCGCTGTCGGCCAGATAGGATTGCGGCGGCTGCGCATCGGCGCTGCGCGTCACGATCAGCGTCTGGCCTTTGCCGTCGGCAGTGGCATGGTTGTCAAACGCGGGATCGCCCAGCGGGGTCAGCGTGTCGGGATGCGCCAGATCGAGCGCATAGACCTGCCCGGCCAGCACATCGTCGCGATTGCCGGTCAGGATCACCCGCCCGGCCTTCTGGTCGACCGCGACCAGGCTCGACACTTCCCAGTTGCCGCGCGTAAGCTGCGTCCAGGCGCCTTGCTTGTAATGGTAAAGGTGCCCGTGGCCATCGCGTTCGGACCACCAGATCAGGCTGCCATCGGCCAGAAAGCGATAGGCATCCGACAAGTTGATCCAGCTCTTGTCGCGCGCGACTTCGCTGAACACCACGCGCGATGCCCCGGTGTCGGGATCGACCGCCAGCATGTCGAGTCGGTCCTGCACGCGGTTGAGCCGCTGCACATAGAGCGTCTTGCCATCGGGCGCCCAGTCGACGCGCGCCAGATAGATGTCCTTGTCGGGGCCCAGATCGACATCGACGCGGGTTTCGCCATCGATCCCCACGATCGCCAGCGACACCACCGCATTGGCAGTGCCCGCGCCCGGATAGCGCTGTTGCGTAACCGAAGTCGCCCCGGCGCCGATCGCCGCGCGGGTGACCAGCCCGACCCCGCTTTCATCGAACCGTTCGACTGCCAGCCGGCCTTGATCGGGCGACCACCAGTATCCGGCAAAGCGGTGCAGTTCTTCCTGCGCGATGAACTCCGCCTCGCCCCAGTGCACGTCGGCATTGGCTTCGGCGGGGGTCACCGCCCTGGCCGCACCGGTCAGCGGCGCAACCCACAGCCGCCGGTCGCGCACAAAGGCGATCTGGGTGCCCCTGGGGCCGAGCGTGGGGTTGAGCACTTCGGCGCCCTCCGCGGCGGCGATCGGCGCCACTTTGCCGGCATCGGGCCCGGCGACATGGGCCAGGAACAGTTGCCCGTCGACCGGCGCCAGCACGCTTTGCGAATCCGACGCCCAGTCATAGCTGACGATGCCTTTCAGCGCGCCGATGCGTTGCCGTTCACGGTTCATCTTTTCGGTCTGCGACAGCTCGCGGCCAGAGGCGAGCCGGGCCGAATCGACCAGCATGCGCCATTGCCCGGTCTTGCGATCAAACCCCCACAGATCATAGCGATCGCGATCATCGGCGCGGCTGCGCAGCATCGTCAGGAACCGCCCGTCGGGCGAAAGGCGCACCCCGCGCGGGTTGGGCCCGGCCACCCCGGGGCTGGCATAGACCCGTTCGATCGTCAGCGTGGCGGAGGTGGCAGGCTGGGTCACGGCGGTCTCCCGGGCGGCAAGCGGGGTGGATACGATGCTGCCGATCATGGCAGCGATGAACAGCAGGCCAATCGAGCGCCATTTCCTGAGCCCCTCCCCTTCAGGGGAGGGGTTGGGGTGGGGCCTGGCCCCACACGCCGAACCAAGAGGATAGCCCCCACCCCCGGCCCCTCCCCTGAAGGGGAGGGGAGACGCACACGGTGGGATCGGATTGGGACGCATGGGACTGGCACTCATATGGGTCTGACAGCAAAAAGGCGCCCCGGTGGTTGACCGGGACGCCTTTTGGCGAATGGACTGTGTTGCGGATAGGCGCAACCGGGTCAAGGCAAAGGTGTCAGCCTTCGTTGCCCGGACGCACATCGCGACGTTCGGCGATACGCGCCGACTTGCCGCGACGACCGCGCAGATAATACAGCTTTGCACGACGCACGACGCCGCGACGCACGACGGTGATCGAATCGATGTTGGGCGAATAGAGCGGGAACACGCGTTCCACACCTTCGCCGAACGAAATCTTGCGAACGGTGAAGTTCGAGCCGAGGCCACGGTTCGACCGCGCGATCACCACGCCTTCATAGGCCTGGACACGGGTGCGTTCGCCTTCGACGACGCGCACGCCAACGCGCACGGTGTCACCCGCACGGAAAGCCGGGATTTCCTTCTTTGCCTTGAATTCGGCAATGGCTTCAGCTTCAAGCTGCTGAATCAGGTTCATTTTTTTCGTCCGTCGTTCCACGCTGCGCACCAGAGGCAGACTGGACCCGAACGCCAGTGTGGCGTTCCCAAAGGTCCGGCCTGCGTAGCCGGGTATGATCTTCTGCCATGGATTTACGCCAGGCAGCGATCTTCGCATGATCCCCCGATCGCAGCACTTCAGGGATCGTGCGCCCTTCCCACTCGGTGGGTCGGGTGTAGTGCGGGTATTCGAGAAGACCGTTTTCAAACGATTCCTCGTGCCCACTGGAAGCCGCGCCCATTACGCCGGGAAGCAGCCGAATGCAAGCATCGAGCAGCATCAGCGCGGCACATTCCCCGCCCGACAGCACGACATCGCCCACCGCGATCTCTTCCACATCGCGCCCGGCAAAGATCCGCTCGTCAAACCCTTCGAACCGCCCGCACAGCACGGTAACCCCAGGACCCGCCGCCAGTGTGCGCACGCGGTCCTGGGTCAGCGGCTTGCCACGCGGGGTCATCGCCACCACGGGCACAGCGGGGTGCAGCGCGCGGGCGTGATCGACCGCGCGCGCCAGCACATCGACCCGCAGCACCATCCCCGCCCCGCCGCCCGCAGGCGTGTCATCGACGGTGCGGTGCTTGTCGGCGGCAAAATCGCGAATCTGCACGGCATCGAGCGACCAGGTGCCCTCGGCCAGCGCACGGCCTGCCAGGCTGTGGCCAAGAGGCCCCGGGAACATGTCGGGATAGAGCGTGAGGATAGTGGCGGCGAATGTCATGGTGCGATCCCCTGGCGCCTCAACGATGCCCTGTCGAGCACCGATCAGCGTGTCCAATCCTCGATCACCAGACCGGGCACGTCATCGAAATCCCGGCCATTGCGGGTGACCAGCACAAGCCCCCGCTCAAGCGCCTGCACGCCGATCAGCCGGTCAAAACTCTTGCGGCGCACGCCGATCGCCCGGATCACCGCGCCATAGCGCCGTGCGCAAGCCTCGTCGAAATCGGCAATGTCGAGGTTGGCCACAAAGACGTTGATCCGCTCAGCGTCCCGTCGCGAATCGGCTGACTGACGGCTGCCAACCATCAGTTCGGCCACGCTGATCGAAGACACCCACAACGAACCGAAATTTTCGGCCATGCGCTGCGCCAGCGCCGCGCTGCGCCCGTTGAGAAAATCGATGCAGGCATTGGTATCGAGCAAATACATCACGCCGCCGCCGGTTGGTCGCCGGAGCCCGGCCAGTCATAATCGTCCTGTTCCACGTCCTGCCGGTCTTCATCCATGAAACCGGGCGACATGCTGCCGTACAGGCCCATGAAGACCTTCTTGGCATCGCTCTTCTTCCAGATGCTGAAGCTGTCAGCATCATGCGGGACGATCACGATATCTTCGCCCTCGGCAATCCCGAGCGCCTTTGGCAGGCGCAAGGCGACCGAATTGCCCGACTTGAAGCTTTTGACCGTATATTCCCTGGCCATCACCAACTCCCGTATATCCGGTCAGTATATACAAAATCGCGGACTTGTCGAATCGTGCGGGGCCCGGCCATCCTGTAGCGAGCAATGCCGGTCGGCACTCCTGGTTGGCCAATGGCGAAAATTTCGGACGGCTCAGTCCTGCGCCCACGCGGCGGTGATCACCAGCCGATCGGCATCCCATTCCGGCACTGCTTCGGCGCGCATCGGCACCATGAAGCTTTTGCCATCGGGCCGCCGCACTTCTAGCACATCGCCTGCGCCGAAATTGTCGACCGCGATGCATGTGCCCAGCGCCGTGCCGTCGTCCGACACCGCCGGCAGGCCGATCAGGTCGGCATGGTAATATTCGCCAGCGCCCAGCGGCGGCAACGTGCTGCGCGGCACGGTCAGCAGGGTGCCGCGCAACGCCTCTGCCGCGTTGCGATCGATGCATTGGGCAAAGCGCGCGATCGCGCCGCCCTTGCCGTCGTCGCGCAACGCGGTCAGCGTCAGGGTGCCGCCGTTGAAGCCGTTTTCGCGATTGAGGTGGCGCTTCAAGGTCGCCACCCCTTCGCTGAACAGTTTCAGCCGCACTTCACCGGCCACGCCATGCGCGCCCGCAATGGCCGCCAGCGTGACCGGCTTGTCGGTCGCCAAGATCAGGCTTCCGCCGATTCCGCAGCGGCTTCAGCAGCCTCGGCCGCTTTCTTGGCCTTGTCGGCAGCGCGTTCAGTGGCCTTCTTGCCCGGAACGCCCGCGTTGGGGTTCAGCGTGACCTTGCGTTCCTTGATGCCCAGCTTGTCGAGCAGACGGGCAACGCGTTCGGTCGGCTGCGCGCCGACGCTCAGCCAATAGCGCACGCGGTCTTCGACCACACGCACGCGGTTTTCATCGTCCTTGGCCAGCAGCGGGTTGTAGGTGCCGACCTGTTCCAGATACTTGCCGTCGCGCGGGGCGCGGCTGTTGGACACGACGACCTTGTAATAGGGGCGCTTTTTGGAGCCGCCACGCGACAGACGCAAAGAAACAGACATGGATTACCCTTTCATCAGATTTGTAAAACAGGTGGAATTCAAAACAGTCATTTCCGTTTGAGCAAATCGCCCAGATTGGCCGGCATGCCGCCAAGGCCGGGCATCTTCATGCCGCCGCCCAGGCCGCCCGGCCCCATCGGCTGATCGAGACCCGGCATCGCCGCGCCCATACCGCCCTTGCCGAACATCGCGGCCAGGCCCTTGAGCCCGCCCATCTTGCGGATCTGCTTCATCGCGCGCGCCATTTCCTGGTGCATCTTGATGATCTTGTTGACGTCCTGCACTTGCGTGCCGGACCCTTTGGCCACGCGGATCTTGCGCTTGGCGTTGAGCAGTTCGGGCTTGGCGCGTTCCTTGGGCGTCATCGAGCCGATGATCGCATCCATGTGCACCAGCACTTTGTCATCCATGCCCGAATTGGCCATCGCCGCCTTGGCCTTCTTCATCCCCGGCATCAGCCCGGCCAGCGCGCCCAGTCCGCCCATGCGCTGCATCTGGCGCAACTGGGTGCGCAGATCGTTCATGTCGAACTCGCCCTTGGCCATGCGCTGGGCCAGCTTGTCGGCTTCGTCGGCGTTGACCGCAGCGGCGGCCTTTTCGACGATCGAGACAATATCGCCCATGCCCAGGATGCGACCGGCAACCCGTTGCGGATCAAACGCCTCGATCGCGTCGAGCTTTTCGCCGGTCCCGGCAAACTTGATCGGCTGACCGGTGACCGCGCGCATCGACAGCGCCGCACCGCCGCGCGCATCGCCGTCCATGCGCGTCAGCACCACGCCGGTCAGCGGCACTTGCCCCGCGAAATTCTGCGCAACGTTGACCGCGTCCTGCCCGGTCAGCGAATCGACCACCAGCAGCGTCTCGCGTGGTGTCGCGATCGCGCTGACGGCCTTCATTTCGTCCATCAGCGCCTGATCGACATGCAGTCGCCCGGCGGTGTCGAGCATCAGCACGTCGACCGCCTGCAACCGCGCCGCATGGAGCGCACGCGTGGCGATCTCGACCGGGGTCTGGCCCGGCACGATCGGCAATGTCGCCACGTCGACCTGGCCACCCAGCACGGCCAACTGTTCCTGCGCCGCCGGACGATTGACGTCGAGCGAGGCCATCAGGACTTTCTTGCCCTGCTTGTCCTTCAGCAGCTTGGCGATCTTGGCGGTGCTGGTGGTCTTGCCCGACCCTTGCAGGCCGACCATCATGATCACCACCGGCGGGGTCGCCGCCAGATCCAGCTCGGCCGTGCCGCTGCCCAGCATTTCGGTCAGCGCGTCGTGGACGATCTTGACCACTTGCTGGCCCGGCGTGACCGAGCGCAAGACCTGCTGGCCGATCGCGGTTTCGGTAACCCCATCGACAAACCGGCGCACCACCGGCAGCGCCACGTCGGCTTCCAGCAGGGCAATGCGCACTTCGCGCATCGCACCGCGCACGTCCTCTTCGGACAGCGCGCCGCGACCACGCAGGCGGTCGAAAACGCCGCTCAGCCGGTCTGACAGACTATCGAACAATCCGTGTCACTCCTGCCCAATTCCCGGCTATTGAGCCAGAACGCCAAAAACGCCGGTGGGCGAAACCTCGCCGACCAGCGTCCAGCATCTCCGCTTCAAAGCCGAAAGCCATTGGTGCGATCCGGCCCGAATTGGCCGATTCACGTGGTCCCCTTAGGCGCATGGCCACGATTTGGCAAGCGGGCCGTCTGTCCGGAGGCTTAACCCAAATTTCAACATGGCGGTTTATGCAGGCATACAGGGATTTCGCATTTGCAATTCCGGATTTGTGAGGAGCACGGCAGGGACGATGCCATCGCAGGATTTCCAGCATCGGCAGACCGGCGGCCAGGTGTCCGCTGCGAATGCGGCTGGGCTCAATCCCGGCCCCGTGCGCCTGCCTGCGCCTGGCGCGGCCCGGACCGAGCGCGATGTGGTGGCGCTGGGCATCATCTTTGCGGCCATCCTCCTGTTCGTCGGCACCGGCTCGTCAGTGCTGCCGCATGTCGTGCATCATCTCATTTCGGGCGAAGGCAGCGTCGATGCGCTGCTGACCAATGCGCTGCTGCTCAACATCGCGCTGATCATCTTTGGCTGGCGCCGCTATGTCGACCTGATGCGCGAAGTGGCCGCGCGGCGCGATGCCGAAACGGCGGCGCTGCGGCTGGCCGATACCGATGCGCTGACCGGGTTGCTCAACCGGCGCAGTTTCGATGTAGCGCTGGCCCGGCTGGCCGCCGCAACCGGGCAGCGCGATGGCAATCTGACGCTGATGCTGATCGATCTTGACCGGTTCAAACAGGCCAACGACGCGCATGGCCACCATGTCGGCGACGCCGTGCTGATCGAGGCGGCGCGGCGGGCCCGCGCCATGCTGCCCGCCGATGCCGTGCTCGCGCGGCTGGGCGGGGATGAATTTGCCGCACTGGTCCCGTTTGCACGCGGAACCGATTGCACCGGCCATGGCGATCGCCTGGCCACCGGGATCGGCGAAGCGATTGCGCTGCCGGTGCATTGCGATGATCACACGGTCGTGGTCACCGCGTCGATCGGGCTGGCTTGCCTGGCGATCACGCCCGCCAGCGCCACCGCAGACGTGGTCGCCACGCTGACCCATCAGGCCGATGTCGCGATGTACCAGGCCAAGAAAGGCGGGCGCAGCCGGCATTGCTGGTTCGAACCGGCGATCGAGGACGACATGCTGGCGCGCAACCGTCTGGAGCAGGCGATCCGCCAGGGCGTGCACAATGGCGAATTCCGCCCCTATTATGAAAAGCAGATCGATCTGGCCAGCGGCGCGATCACCGGACTGGAAATGCTGGCCCGCTGGCATTCGCCCGAACGCGGCATAGTCGGCCCCGACGTGTTCGTGCCGGTGGCCGAAGAGATCGGCGTGATGCCGGCCCTGTCGGAATCGCTGATTCGCCAGGCGCTGGTCGATGCCGGCGAATGGGCGCCGCACCTGACGCTGGCGATCAACATCTCGCCAGTGCAGTTGCGCGATCCGTGGTTTGCGCAAAGGCTGCTCAAACTGATGGTCGAAGCGCGCATCCCGCCCCACCGGCTCGATATCGAAATCACCGAAGACAGTCTGGTCGAAAACCTGCCGATGGTGCGGTCACTGGTCACATCGTTGCGCAACCAGGGGGTGCGGATCAGCCTGGACGATTTTGGCCATTGCGCATCAAGTTTGGCGCATTTGCGCGCGCTGCCGTTCGACCGGATCAAGATCGACCGCAATTTCATCGCCGGGCTGGGGCGCAACCGCGACAGCAATGCGATGGTCGAGGCGATCAGCTCGCTGGGCCGGGGGATGGACCTGCCGATCACCGCCGAAGGGATCGAAAGCCCCCAGATTCTTGACGAATTGCGCAAGCTGGGCACATTTCTGGGCCAGGGCTATATCTATGGCCACCCGTTGAGCGCCGAAGATCTGCGCGACGAGCTTGCCGCGCAAAGCCTGCTGGCGGTTTCGCCACGGCCAGCCGCAACAGTGCCGGACTCGCGCACCGCCTGATCAGGGCCTGATCAGGGCGATTTCCAAACCGCTCCCATTGTTCTAGTAGCCGCGACCATGCACATCCCGTTTCGCAAGATGCATGGCCTTGGCAACGATTTCGTGGTGATCGACGCGCGCGCGCATCCGGTCCCCGTGACCGCGCGCCGCGCCGCCGCGCTGGCCGACCGCAAGACCGGGATCGGCTGCGATCAACTGATCGTGCTCGAGCCCGCCACCCATGCCGATGTGCGCATGCGCATCTTCAACCCCGATGGCGGCGAAGTCGAAGCCTGCGGCAATGCCAGCCGCGCGGTCGGCATGCTGCTGGGCCCCGAGCACGGCGGCGAAACGCGTATTGAAACGCTGGGCGGCGATCTGGTCGCCCGCGTCGATGATCACGGTATCAGCGTGGCAATGGGGGTGCCCCGGTTCGGCTGGGACGCGATCCCGCTGGCCTATGCGATGGACACGCTGGCAATGCCGGTGGCGTGGGAGGATCTGGCCGATCCGGTCGCGGTCAACGTGGGCAATCCGCATGTGGTGTTCTTTGTGCCCGATGCCGATGCCGTCGATCTGGCGCGGCTGGGCCCGCTGATCGAGCACGATCCGCTGTTTCCCGCGCGCGTCAATGTCAATGTGGCCACGCTGACCGGCCCCGATGCGATCACGCTGCACGTGTGGGAACGCGGCGCCGGGCTGACGCGCGCCTGCGGCACAGGGGCCTGCGCCACGGCCGTGGCGGCGATGCGACGGCGGCTGACCGGGCGGCGCGTTACGGTCACCCTGCCGGGCGGGCCGCTGACGATCGCGTGGGATGCCCATGACAACGTGATCATGACCGGGCCCGCCGCAACCAGCTTTACCGGCACGTTCGCCGCCAACGATTACCCGGCATGAGCGCGACAGATCCGGTCATCACGCTCGGCTGCCGTCTCAACCTGGCCGAAAGCGAGGCGATCCGCGCCATGCTGACCGGCGCGCCGGGGTCGACGGTGGTGATCAATTCCTGCGCGGTCACCGCCGAGGCTGTGCGCCAGTCGCGCCGCGCGGTGCGCCGCGCGCGCCGCGACCACCCCGATGCGCGGCTGGTGGTAACCGGCTGCGCCGCGACGATCGAGCCCGATACCTTTGCCGCGATGGACGAAGTCGATGCGGTGGTGCCCAACCCGGCCAAGCTGGCCCCGCAAAGCTGGCGCGCGCCTGCCGCGCCTTCGACGGCATCGGCCCACCACACCCGCGCCTTTGTGCCGGTGCAGAACGGTTGCGACCACGCCTGCACGTTCTGCATCATTCCCGCCGGGCGTGGGCCCAGCGTGTCGAGCCCGATCGCCGACGTGCTGCACCGGGTCGGGGCGCATCTCGACCATGGCGTCAACGAAGTGGTGCTGACCGGTGTCGATGTCACCGGCTGGGGCGCCGATCTGGACCAGCCGTTGCGATTGGGCGATCTGGTTGCGGCCATCCTGCGCGCGTTTCCCGCGCTGCCCCGGCTGCGGCTGTCATCGCTCGACGGGGTGGAAATCGACCCGCACTTGTTCGAGATCATCACTGGCGAACCACGCGTGATGCCGCATATCCATCTGTCGCTGCAATCGGGCGACGACATGGTGCTCAAACGCATGAAGCGCCGCCACAGCCGTGCCCAGGCCATCACGCTGGTCGAACACCTGCTGGCGCGCCGTCCCGAGATCGCCATCGGCGCCGACCTGATCGCCGGTTTCCCGACCGAGACCGAGGCAATGCACGCCAACAACCTGAGCCTGATCGGTGCGGCGCGGATCGTCCACGGGCACATTTTCCCCTATTCGCCGCGCCCCGGCACCCCGGCGGCGCGCATGCCGCAAGTCGATCCGGTGCGCGTGCGCGAACGCGCCGCCGCCTTGCGCGCCGAAGTCGCGGTGCACCGCGCGGCCTGGTTGCAGGGCCTGATCGGACAGCCGCGCGTGGTGCTGGCCGAACGTGACGGCACCGGCCATTCGGGCGAATTCGCCCCTTATCGCCTGCCGCCGGGAAGCGTGGCGGGCCGCCTGATGACGGTCACCCCGACCACGCTTACCGAAGGACTGTTGGCATGAGCAGCGAGACCTGGAGCGACCGCCTGCTGGGCGGCCTGCGCAAGACACAGGAGCGGCTGGCCGACAATCTGGCCGGGCTGACCGGCGGCACGCGGCTGACCGGTGAACAGCTCGACGATATCGAGGATGCGCTGATCGCATCCGATCTGGGCCCGCGCGCCGCCGCGCGCATCCGCGAGCGGCTGGCCGCCGGGCGGTTCGAAACCGGGCTCGATGCCGCCGCCTTGCGCGGCGCGGTGGCCGCCGAGATCGAGGCAATCCTGCGCGGTGTGGCGCGTCCGCTTGAGATCGTGGCCTTTCCGCGCCCGCAAGTGATCCTGGTGATCGGGGTCAACGGTTCGGGCAAGACCACTACCATCGCCAAGCTGGCGCACATGTTCCAGGAACAGGATTACAGCGTGATGCTGGCCGCGGGCGATACCTTTCGCGCTGCCGCGATCGGTCAATTGCGCGTCTGGGCCGATCGGCTGGGCGTGCCGATCGTCAGCGGGGCCGAAGGTGGCGATCCCGCCTCGATCGTGTTCGACGCGGTGAAACAGGCGACCGCCGCAGGCACCGACGTGCTGATCGTCGATACCGCCGGGCGTTTGCAGAACAAGCGCGAGCTGATGGACGAACTGGCCAAGATCCGCCGCGTGCTGGGCCGCCTGAACCCCGAGGCGCCGCATGATGTGGTCCTGGTGCTCGATGCCACCAACGGCCAGAACGCGCTGCAACAGATCGACGTGTTCCGCGAAGTGGCGGGCGTGACCGGGCTGGTGATGACCAAGCTGGATGGCACCGCGCGTGGCGGGGTGCTGGTGGCCGCCGCCGAACAAGTCGGATTGCCGATTCATGCCATTGGCGTGGGCGAAAAGATCGATGATTTGCGCCCGTTCGACCCCGCGCTGGTCGCCCGGGTGATTGCCGGAGACGTGCAGTGACCGCCAAGAAAACCGCCGGATCGGCCTGGATCAACCTGCTGGTCGATTATGGACCACTGCTGGTATTTTTCCTGGCCTATCGCCATTTCACGCCGAAGGGCACCGACGCCGGGCTCAACGCCGTGGTCGGCGTGACCAAGAGCACGGTGGCCTTCATGGTCGCCACGGTGGCCGCGCTGCTGATCTCGAAATGGCGGCTGGGCAAGATTTCGCCGATGCTGTGGCTGTCATCCACGCTGATCATCGCGTTCGGCACGCTGACCGTCCTGCTGGGCGATCCGACCTGGATCCAGATCAAGCCGACGGTGATCTATGTGCTGTTCGCCGCGATCCTGTTCATCGGGCTGTACTTTCGCCGCCCGATGCTGCGCGACCTGCTGCAATCGGCGTTCGACGGGCTGAACGAGGAAGGCTGGCTGAAACTGTCGCGCAACTGGGCGTGGTTTTTCGTGTTTCTGGCCGTGCTCAACGAACTGCTGCGGCACTGGTTCAACAAGGACAACGGCGGGTTTGAAACCTGGCTGACGATCAAGGTGTGGGGCGTCACCGCGCTGTCGTTCGCGTTCACTTTTGCCCAGTTGCCGATGCTGCTGCGTCACGGCATGGGCGAAAGCGCCGAGGGCGAAGCCGAAAGCACCACCCCGCACGACTGATACCAGGTCGCGCAAAGCGCGACACATACCGCCCGCCCCGCCTCCCCGCCCGACCACCAACGATACCATCAGGCTATGGTGGTCGGGCGGGGAGGCGGGGCGGGCGGTATCACTGCACGTCAGTGCAGTTCAATGACGATCGGCATGATCAGCCCGGATGGTGGCCCAGTGTCCAGACATAGGCCGCGACGGCATGCACATCGCCGGCATCGAGCGGGGCGCCACCCAGCGCGGGCATGCCACCGCTGGTCTTTTTGGGATGCGCCACCCCGGCGGTGATCGTCGCGGCCAGACCGGCCACCGATCCGTCGCTCCACTGATAGGCCGGGCCGACCAGCGATCCGCCCGCCGCGCTGCCGCGCCCGTCGGAACCGTGGCAGCCGACGCATGTGCCGCCCTTGATCTCGCCGAAATAGATCCGCTGACCAAGCGCAACCTCGTCCGCGCTCGATCCCGGTGGGGGCACTGGCGGCGCGCCGCTGAACGCATCGCCCGATGTCAGCGCGCTTTTGACCACGGCGCGCGGCGCCTCGGTCAGCGCGGCATCGGGCGCGCCGTGATAGGTCACGCGCCAGATCGTGCCGCGCACATCGTCGGCGATATAGAGCGCGCCATCGGGCCCCACCGCCAGCCCGGCCGGGCGGTGTGTGGCGCGGCCCGGTTCGCGATATTCGCCGGCAAACCCGTCGGCAAAGCGAATCCAGCGCCCCGACGGCCTGCCGTCGCTGAGCGGCTGAAACGCCACCAAATAGCCATCCTGCGGCGCAGGCGCGCGGTTCCATGATCCGTGAAAGGCGATGAAGGCGCCTTGGGCATAAGCACCGGGGAAACGCTGCCCGGTATAGATCGCCACGTCGTTGGGCGCCCAGTGCGCAGGATAAGCCGCCACCGGCAGCGTCTTGCCCGCGCAACGCCCCTGCGACTTGCCACCATCGCCGCCATATTCGGGCGCGAGCACATGGCGCCCCTGCCCGGCATCGTAATAACAGGTGGGCCAGCCGTAATCGGCGCCCCGGAATGGCGAAAACAGGATCTCGTTGGGCAATTCGGCGCCCTGTTCGCCGGTATAGAGCGCGGGCCAGTTCTGCGACAACTGGTCGCGCCCGTGCTGCACCGCAAACAGCCGCCCGGCCGAATCGAACGTCAGCCCCCCGGTGTTGCGGATACCGGTGGCCCAGCGGTCGGCGGGCGCAAACACCTGGCGCAGTCGATCGGCGCGATAGGCCCACAGGCCGCCCCGCGTCTGCTGTTCGATGCACGGGTCGGCGCCCTTTGCGCCCGGCTGGCGGTTGGGATGTTCGCAGGTGTTGGTGGCCGATCCCGAATTGACCAGCAAAGTGCCGTCCGCTGCGATCACGAAGGGATGCATCGGATGGTCGCCGCCCAATACCAGCCCCGACAGCACCAGTTCTCCCGGTTCGCCCGGCGCCATCTGTCCCGGCGTCAGCGCATAGCGCACGATCGTGCCGCCCTCTTCGGCATAGACCGCGCCATGCCACAGCGCGATGCCGGTGCCGCCCTGCCCCCCGCGCCGGGGCGTCGAGCCGAACCGTTCGATCACATCGGCCACGCCATCGCCATCGCGATCCTTCAGCGCCACCACAAAGCCCCCTGCCGGTGCCGGATTGTGCGGAAAATAATCCTCTGAATCCCACGTGTTGACATAGACCGTGCCGTCGGCTCCGACGGTCAGGTGCCGCGTATGGCCCAGATGATCGGCATAGACCGTGGCACAAAACCCCGGCGGCAAAGTCAGCCCGCCGTTGTCCGCCGCGCAATCGGCCGGCAGAGCCGGGGGCGCGGCGGCCAACCGGGCATGCCCGCCCACCAGCGCCAGACCGATCGCGCCAGTCGACAGCGCGGCAAGGGCGGACAAGCGAACGAACGGCAGCGTCATCGGAAGTCTCCGCAATCAAGGGGGCAGCGCGACGATAGGCGATAGTCGATCGGACCGACAGCAATTGCTGCCCTGGTCGGCCGGACCCGCTATGCCGGGGCGATTTCGGGCGCGATCAGCAGATCCTCGAAAAAGGCGCCGAACGGCCGCGTGGGATGCGCGATCTGGATTTCCAGGATCCACAGGCCCGACGCTGGCGGCTGGTCGAAATCACCAAGTTTGCCCGCCTGGTAGATCGCGTGGGGAAAGTCGCTGACGCGATGGCCTTTGACATCCCAGTTGAGCCGCCAGCCGCGCGCCTGTGCCTCATCCTGCGCATGGCGATAGAGCGCATCGCCGCTCAGGGCCTCTTCGCGCCAGCGCCTTGCCACATCCGCCCAAAGCTCGCGGGCCGCCTTTGCACAGGCATGCATCTCCGGGTCGGTGCCAACCACGAAAGTATCCCCCGAATCGCCCTCGTGGCCCCGCCACACCACGCCCAGATCGATGAAGAAGATGTCATCGTCCTGCAGCACATAGTCGGGCTGAAACGGCCCGCGAAAGGTCTGGAGCGTGCCCGGACCAAAGCGGATGACATTGGGGTGCCACAGCCGTTCCATGGCCATGGCGTCGAGCACGTCGCCTGCGATCGTCTGCGCCTGTCCCTCGGTCACGCCGGGGCTGATCCTGGCGGCGATCCGGTTGACCGCATCGAATGTCTTGTCGCGGGCATGGATCATCGCGTCGCGGCTAAAGTGCGTACCAACGGCTTGCTGGTCGGGGGTCTGGGTCGCGGTCATCAGGTCTCTCGTGGCAGTTGCGGGCATCACAGTGCCATGCCCGGCGCTGCATCGCCATCGCCGCGAAGCGCCCGGCGCGATCGTGCGGCGCGGATCGCGCGCGGACGCAGCGGGACCCAGCGACAATTGTCGGCGTCAAAAGGCCCCGCCCGGTCGCGCCGGTCGAGCACCGTGCCGTCGGGACGTTCCCCCATGTCGGCCAGAAAGGCCTGGTAATCGGCGGCCCAGCGCGGATCGACCACGATACCCCGCCCCCCGAAATCGCGATAGCGGGGCGATCGCGGGTTGGTGCAATAGGTGTTGATCTGTTGCCACGCGCGATACGTCGGGCCGTGCCGCCGGGCCGCACGATGGCCATGCCGGGTCAGCCGTGCGGCGCAGATTTCGCGATGAAGGCACCCGCAACTGGCCGTTTTGCCGAACCGCACCGCCGCCCCGTCGGCAATGGTGGTTTCCCCGCAATCGCACTGGAACAGCCAATGCGCGTGCGGGCGTCCGGTTTCCACGAAAGCCAGCCCGACCAGCCGCCCATAGCGAAGCCCGACCATGTCGATGCGAACCCTGCGCGCCACGACCAGCCCCTAACGCCCGATCTGACGGGCAAGGAACCTGTCAATGCCACGTCCAAAGGGCGGGCACGGCGCCTGCATGGTGGTTTGGGACATCGTGAGGGTGCCTGATCCGCGATCGGAGGGGTACTATATTCTTCGGAATACAGCATCCCCATTTCCGCACAGCGGTCAAGCCTGGTCAGACCCCGGCCAAGGGCCACAGGACCACGATTCAGATCTTGATCTGGCTACCCAGTTCGACGACTCGATTGGTCGGCAGGCGGAAGAATTCCATGGCGCTGGCGGCGTTGCGCAGCATCCATGAAAACAGCTTTTCACGCCACAGCGCCATGCCCGGCGTATCAGACGGCAACAGCGTCTGGCGCGACAGGAAAAAGCTGGTGCGCATCATGTCGAACGGTTCGCCGCCCAGCGTCAGCAGCTTGAGCGCGGCAGGCACGTCGGTTTCTTCCAGAAAGCCGAAGCGCAGTTTCAACCGGTAGAACCCGTTGCCGAAATCGCGCACCGCCGCGCGGGTGGCGGGATCGACAAACGGCGTATCCTCGATCTGCACGGTCATCAACACCACGCGTTCGTGCAGCACTTTGTTGTGCTTCATGTTGTGCAACAGCGCGGAGGGCACCCCGGCCGAGGCCGAGGCCATGAACACCGCCGTGCCGGGCACGCGGATCGCGCTGGAATGCGCCGACTTGGTAAACACCTCCAGCGGGATGCCCGCCGCCGCCATGTTCTTGCGCAACAGCGCACGCCCGCGCGACCACGTCGTCAACAGGATGAACACCACCGTGCCCATCAGCAACGGCACCCAGCCGCCGTCGGGCACTTTGGTCAGGTTGGCGGCCAGATAGAGCCCGTCGACCGCAAAGAACAGCGCCAGCAAGGGTACCGCAAACAGCGGTTTCCAGTGCCACAGCCGGAACAGCACGACCGCCAGCAACACGTTGTCGATCAGCATCGCGCCGGTCACCGCCACGCCATACGTCGCGGTCAGGTTGGTCGAACGCTGGAACACCAGCACCAGCACGACCACCGCCACCAACAGCGCCTGGTTGATTGCCGGGATATAGATCTGGCCGGCGGCCAGACTGGTGTGGCGGATCGTCATGCGCGGGATGAAACCCAACTGGATCGCCTGCTGGGTGACCGAGAACACCCCTGAAATCACCGCCTGCGACGCGATGATCGCGGCCAGGCTGGCCAGGATCAGCAAAGGCCACTGGAACCAGTGCGGCGCGAGCAGAAAGAACGGGCTTTCCAGCGCGTCAGGCTGGCGCAGCAGCAGCGCCGCCTGGCCCAGATAATTGAGCACCAGCGCGGGCAGCACCACGGCCAGCCATGACAGGCGGATCGGGATGCGCCCGAAATGGCCCATGTCGGCATAGAGCGCCTCGGCGCCGGTCACCGCCAGCACCGCCGCGCCCATCGCCAGAAACCCGCGCCACGGATCGCCCGCGAACATCACCAGGGCGTAATGCGGCGACAAGGCCGTGATCACTTGCGGATGGGTGGCAATGCTGCCCAGCCCGAGCACCGCGATCGTCGCGAAATAGACCAGCATGATCGGCCCGAAAAACGACGCCAGCCGGGCAGTCCCGCGCGATTGCAGCAAGAACAGCGCAATCAGGATCAACACCACCATCGGCACGACGGCATAATGCAACTCGGGGCGATAGATCGCCACGCCCTCGATCGCGCCCATCACCGACACCGCCGGGGTGATCATCGCATCGCCAAAGAACAACGCGGTGGCCGCCACGCCCAGCAGGATCACGCCGCGGCCCCAACGCCGTTCGGCGGTTTCGCGGTTGATCAGCGCCAGCAGTGCCAGGCTGCCGCCTTCGCCGCGATTGTCGGCCCGCATCAGGATGATCACGTATTTCAGCGTGACCATGATCAGCATAGACCAGAACATCAGGCTGACGATGCCGTGAATATGCAACGAATCGAGCGGCAAGCGGTGCCGCCCGGCAAACGTGTCGCGCAAGGCATAGAGCGGGCTGGTGCCGATATCACCGAACACCACGCCCATCGCGCCTATCGCCAGCCGCGCTCCCGCAAAGCCGCCACGCGTACCGATCGGCCTGTGCAGCCCCCGGACTTCGCCGTTCTGCACTGCAGCGCCTGCATTCGTGGTCATGCTACCCCGGCCTCTTGCACACGGCACACAGATATCCTGCGACCGGCGGCGAGGCGCATTAGCACTGCCCCGATACGCGGGCAATGGGCGCTTCACGCAACCCTGAACCTGGCCTGAAACGCTTTTTTATCAGCGATCTGGTGGTGCCACCGGTGGCTGGGCCGGGTCCTGGTGCGCAGATGGCGGGGGTTTGCCCTCGCTGATCGCGATCAGTTCATCGAGTCGCGCCAGCCGTCCGACCAGATCGCGGCGATAGGGCGCATCGGGCGGGGTGCGTTGCAACAAACCGGCCCACAGCGCGCGCGCTTCGACCAGATGCCCCGATTGCGCCAGCGCCAGCCCGAAAAAGAACGGCGGACCGGGATGATTGGGGTCTATCGCAGCAGCCCGCCGAAACGCGAATTGCGCCGCCGGGCTGATCATGCCGTCGCTGTGCCCGGTCAGCGCATTGCCCAGCGCGACCCACAGATCGGCATCATCGGGATGTTCGCGCACCGCATGGCCCAGCAGATCGGCGGCGGCGCGAAACTGCCCCTGCCGCGACAACGCATCCGCGACCACCAGCCACGACTGGCCCTGGCCAAACTTGTCGCCCATCGCCTGGCGCTGGCGCAGCAGTTCGGCATCGGCGATATGCTGGTTCTCGACCGGGGCCTTGGGCGCACCGGCAAGACCCGGATGGCCCTGCAGGGCATAACCGGCCAACCCGAACAGCAGCGCCGCAGCCGTCAGTTCCCAGGCCACGCGCGGCACCTTGAACACCCACACCAGACCTGCGAACACCAGCACGGCAATCGCCAGAATCACCACCCAGGTCATGCCGAGCCCTCGTCATTGGTCTGCCGGGGCCGCCCGAAGCGCCCACGCAACAACAGCGCGGCCAGCGCCAGGATAACCACCGGCGCGGCAAACAGCGGCCAGGTGATCGGTTTGACTTGCGGCGCATAGGTCACATAATCGCCATAGCGCGCGATCAGCCATTGCCGGATATGTTCGGGATCTTCGCCCGCAGCAATCCGCGTGCGCACTTCGCTGCGCATGTCGCCCGCGATCGGCGCGTCCGAATCGGCGATCGACTGGCTTTGGCACATCACGCAGCGCAAGGTGACCATCAACGCCTTGGCCCTGGCCTCCTGCTCGGGATTGTCGAGCTGGCGATAGGCATAAGGCGCGGGCGGCACATGCTCCTGCGCCAGCACCGGCGCGGACACGATCAGCAACAGCGCGGCCAGATGGGCGATTTTCATGATCCGGCCCCTTTGCCGGCGTCCTTCACGCGGGCCAGCAGCTTTGGCACGTCTTCGGGGCGAATGTCGCCAATGTGTTGATAGCGGATCACGCCGCGGCCATCGATCACATAGGTCTCCGGCACGCCCGACGATCCAATCGCCAGTTGCACCGCACGCTGGTCATCGCGGCCGATCGCGGCATAGGGATTGCCGTTGGCGGCCAGAAACCGCGTCAGATCGGCACGCTGGTCGTGGATGGCCACGCCATCGACTTCCACCCCGGCCTGCGCCAGCGCGGCCAGTTGCGGTGCCTCGGCGGCGCATGGCACACACCAACTGGCAAAGACGTTCAGCAGTTTGGGCTTGCCCGTCTGAAACGCGCGCGTGGCCAGCCCCGGCCGATCTGCGGCGGCGGGCGGCAGATCGAATTGCGGCAGCGGATTGCCCACAAAGGCGCTGGCCACGTTGGTGTCCGCCGGGTTGGTCAACCCATGGACAAACAGCGCAAACAGCGCGGCGAACAGGATCAGCGGCAGCCACAGCGCCAGCCGCAGCCGCGGTTTGGGGTCGGCCTGGCTCATCGTCCCTGCCTCATACGCCGCCATGCGATCTTGTCCTTGGCCACCAGCCGGCGGATATCGCTCATCACCCGGCCCAGCAGTGCCAGCGCGCCGCCAAGCCCGACCAGCGCCCCGCCCAGCCAGATCAGCGGCACGAACGGTTTCCACCAGAACCGCATCTGCCAGCGGCCATCTTCGGCCTGTTCGCCCAGCACCACATAGAGCTGCCCGTTCCAGCGCGTTTCCAGCGCGGATTCGTTGCGCGTGCCCGGCGGATTGGTGAACGTTTCGGCGCGGGGGTGCAATTGCACCGGCGTGCCACCGGCATAACGTGTGGTCACATTGGCTTCGAGTGCGGTCCAGTTCGGCCCGGCAACCGGCATCATGCCATCCAGACTGACACGCCACGGCCCGACTTCGCGTGCTTCGCCGATCGACAGCGCGGCCAGCCGCTCGACCGAAAAAGCGCTCTCGCTGGCCATCCCGAACAGCGCCACCGCGATGCCGGCATGCGCCACCACCATGCCCCACACCGGCAGGGGCGTGCGGCGCAGATTGCGTCCACGCAACGGCAACAGGCTCGCCAGCAGCAGACCCGGCGCCACCGACAGGCCAAGCGCGGGCAACAGCGCGATGCCATGCGCGGTCAGTTCCACGCCGACCAGTACCGCCAGCACCAGCGCCAGGCACACCGCCAATGGCCACAGGCGGCGGCCCGACCGCGCACCGCTCAACCGGTCCTGACGCCAGCGCAACAGCGGCCCGACCGCCATGACCACGAACATCGGAAAGGCAAACATCCCTGCAGCCGGGTTGAAATAGGGCGCACCGACCGACACTTTCACGCCATAGGCCTCGGTCAGCAACGGATAGAGCGTGCCGATCAGCACGATGCCCAGAATACCGCTGAGCATGACGTTGTTGAACACCAGCGCCGCCTCGCGGCTGACCAGGCCAAACCGCTTGCCCTCGGTCACGGTGCCCGCGCGCAAGGTGAACAGCGCCAGCGCGCCGCCGATATCGATCGCCAGCAGCGCCAGGATGAACGCGCCGCGCTGCGGATCGACCGCAAAGGCGTGCACCGACGTCAAAATGCCCGATCGCACCAGGAACGTGCCGACCATCGACATCGAAAACGCCACCACCCCCAGCATGACAGTCCATGCGCGCAAGGCATCGCGGCTTTGCAACACCGACACCGAATGGAGCAGCGCGGTGGCCGCCAGCCATGGCATCAGCGAGGCGTTCTCGACCGGGTCCCAGAACCACCAGCCCCCCCAGCCCAGCGTGTAATAGGCCCAGTACGAACCGGCGGTGATCCCCAGCGTCAGGAAAATCCACGCGCCCAGCACCCAGGGCCGCATCGCGCGGGCAAACGCCGGGCCGACATTGCGGGTAACCAGCGCGCCGATCGCGAAGGAAAACGCGATCGATAGCCCGACATAGCCCACGTAAAGCGTGGGCGGATGGAACGCGAGGCCGATATCCTGCAACAGCGGGTTGAGCCCCTGCCCTTCGTCGGCGGGTTGCGCCAGGCGCGCAAACGGGTTCGAGGCGATCAGCAGAAAGACATAGAAACCCAGGCTGATGAACGCCTGCCCGGCCAGAGTCGCGGTGAGCGTCGCCTCATCCAGCCGCCGCTCGATCAACGCCACGAACGCGCCCGCCACCGCCATGATGGTCACCCACAGCAGCATCGACCCTTCGTGGTTGCCCCAGGTCCCGGCGATCTTGAAGATCAGCGGCTTGGCCGAATGGCTGTTGTCGACCACCAGCTTGACCGACAGGTCGGTGGTGACAAACAGCATGACCAGCGCGGCAAACGCGCCCATCACCAGCAGCCCCTGCATCACCGCCACCGGACGCACCAGCCCGGCCAGCGCGCGCCCTTCGGGCCGCAGCGCCAGCGCGCCGACCACCAGTTGCAACGCCGCCAGCGCCGCCGCCAGCCACAACAGGGCCAGGCCCACTTCCGCGATCATCGGATCAAGTCGCTCATTGGGTTTGTGCCACCACCTGTTTTGCGTCGCTCTCGGTCATGTTTTTCATTTCGCGCGGCACATATTTCTCGTCGTGCTTGGCCAGCAGGTTGTCGGCCACGAATGTGCCGTCTTCCATGCGACCTTCGGCCACCACACCCGATCCTTCAACAAACAGATCGGGGGTAATCCCGGAAAAACGCACCGGCACGCGGGCCTTGCCATCGGTCACGATGAAATGAATGGTCACCCCGTCGGGCATCGTTTTCAAGGTGCCCTTTTGCACCATCCCGCCCAGCCGCACCGCGCGGCCCGGTTCGGGCGGATGGGCGGCAATGTCACTGGGGATATAGAAATAGCTTGCCTGTCGGCTGAGCGCGAAGGCCGCCAGCAGCCCCGCGCCGATCAACGCCGCCAATGCGAACAGCACCAGCACCAGCCGCTGGTGCTTGGGTTTGAGCAACGTGGTCGAGGGCGTGGTCATTTGCGGCGCACCGCATCACGGCGCCGTTCGGCGCGAATCATCGCGAACAGCGACCAGCCGACCATGGTCAGCATGCCGACCACGCCGATCGCCAGCGCCGCCCAGACGAATTCCCACTGATCAAGCCGTTCGTGCATCGGTCCGGTTCTTGCGCCCTTCTCAACCCAGCGCCTTGCGACGCAGGCGCGCCTCGGTCTGGATCTGTGCCAGCAGCATGCGCATCCGCGCCAGCACCACCCCGCCGAAAATCAACGAAAAGCCCAGCGCCCCGATCAGCAGCGGCCACAGATACGTGCCGTCGATCGATGAGCGCCCCATCGTGATCGAAGGCGGCTGGTGCAAGCTGTTCCACCACACCACCGACCGGTTGATGATCGGAATGTTGATTGCGCCGACCAGCCCGAAAATCGCCGGGATGCGCCCTGCGCCACCCCCGCCCGCGGCATCGCGCTGCGCCGCATCAGCCAGCGCAATATAGCCGAAATAGAGAAACAGCAGGATCAGAAAGCTGGTCAATCGTCCGTCCCACACCCACCAGGTGCCCCAGGTCGGACGTCCCCAGATCGATCCGGTGATCAGCCCCAGCGCGGTGAACACCGCCCCAGGCACCGCCGCCGCGCGCGCCGCAATTCCGGCCAGCGGATGGCGCCAGACCAGTTCGACCACGCTCGACACCGCGATCGTCGACCAGCCCGCCATGCCCAGCCAGACGCAAGGCACATGAATGAACAGGATCTTGACCGTCACGCCCATCAGATGATCGGGCGGCGCATAGGCCACACCCCAGGCCAGCGCGCCCAGTGCCATGACCAACCCCGGCACCAGCAATGCAGGCATCAGCCAGCGCGCGATGCGCAGAAACCGGGCGGGATTGGCAAAACCGTGCATGCGAAACGCAAAACTTCCCAATTGGCGATCCGGCATCGGCACAAGGGCCGGACGGATCGAAACGCAAGGCCGCCAAATCGAGCAGCCACGCACAGACACGTTACGTGCCTAGCGGGAATTGGGACATCAGCAAAGTGGAGAAATGGGGCGACCAATGGGGTTCGAACCCACGACCTCCGGTACCACAAACCGGCGCTCTAACCAACTGAGCTATGATCGCCACGAGAGGCGCCCCTTTGCAAAAAGGCGCCGCAATGGAAAGGAAAAAATGGCAGGCCGCGCCGGATTTCCATCCGGCGCGCCAAGATCAGGCCTTTTTCAGGCTCAGACCGCCGAAACGCTTGTTGAACTGGGCCACACGACCACCCTGATCGAGCAGACGCGAGTTGCCACCGGTCCAGGCCGGATGCGACGTCGGATCGATATCCAGCGCCAGCGTGTCGCCTTCCTTGCCCCAGGTCGAACGGGTGCGGAACACGGTGCCATCGGTCATCTGAACGTTGATGAAGTGATAGTCGGGGTGGATCTTGTCTTTCATCGAATTGCTCCTGGATGCGCCCGGTACCGACCGGCCGCAGGAATTGCGAAGCGCGCCCCTAACGGAAAGGCGCAGGGATGTCGAGATGAGTCTTTGCATTTTGCGTTCACTGGCGTGAACGGCAGCCCCCCCCGCCCGCCTCCCCACCCAACCACCAAGATTACCATTATGGCATGGTGGTCGGGTGAGGAGGCGGGGCGGGGCGTCTGCGCCGCGCGTCAGCGCGGCCCAAATTCAGCCATCTGCGATCATCGCGGTAAAGCTGACTTCGGTGGCAATCTTGTCGCCCAGCATGGCCTTGCCCGCAAATTTGCACACCCGCGCGCGCTTTTGCGTAAACGACACGTGCAGATCGAGCAGACAGCCAGGTTCGACCGGGGTACGGAACTTGGCTTCTTCGATGGCCATGAAATAGACCAGCTTGCCCGTCCCGGCCAGGCCGAGCGTTTCGACCGCCAGCACCCCGGCGGCTTGCGCCAGCGCCTCGATCTGCAGCACGCCGGGCATGATCGGGCGTCCGGGGAAATGCCCCTGGAAAAACTGCTCGTTCATGCTGACGGCCTTGATCGCGTGAATGCGCTCGCCCACCACGAGTTCGACCACCCGATCGACCAGCAACAGGGGATAGCGGTGCGGCAGCGCCGCCATCACCCCCTTGATGTCGAATGCCAGCGGCGCCGCCGCCGGCACATCGCCCGTTTCGCTCATCGCCGGTATCAGCGGCCCTGCGGCTGCTTCTTGGCGGCAGGTGCAGCGGCACCGGCTTCGGCGGCTTCGGCAGCCGCAGCAGCCTGTTCCTGCGCCTGACGTTCACGCTGTTCGCGCGGCAGCCAGCCGGCCGGCGGCGTCACGCCAACCGAAGGAAGGATCAGGTTGAGCTGATCGAGAATGTCCTGGTTCAGGTTGTAGGCAGTGTCGTGCTTGACCACCGACTGCTCGTCGAGCACCAGCGTGATCTTGCGCTTGGTCATCGCGGCCTGCGTCGCGTCGCCCAGCTTTTCGGCGATCTGTTCGATCACGAACTGGCGTGCGGTGTTCACCGGCTCGACGATCTGCTGCAGTTCCTGTTCGCCACCCTGCTGGATCTGCTGGATCTGGGTATATTCCTGCTGCAGCAGGGTGTTATCGGGCTTGGGCGCGCTGCGGTCAGCCTTGAACTTGTCGATCAGCGGGCCAAGCTGCGCCTTCAGCGCCGCGCGACGCGCCTTCACCTGGTCAAGCTGCGGCTTGTAGGTGGTCTGCATCTGCACCATCGCCGCCTTGTAGGCGTTCGAGCTGAACACCACGGCCTGCGAATTGGCGACGCCAATCCCGCTGGCCACGATCCCGCCAGCGGTCTGGGCAAAAGCGGCCGGAGCGACGGCAAGCGAAACACCCGCGACAAGCGCGGCAGAGATATGACGGAGTTTCATCAGAACTGGGTTCCCACGTTGAAGCTGAAAGTCTTGCGAGTATCGCCATAGACGTATGTCAACGCCTTGGCGATATCGATGCGGAAGGGACCAAATGGCGAGTTCCAGTTGACCCCGAAACCAAACGAAATACGCGGTGCCGGGCTGTCACCCACGTATGATTCAAGAAACTTCTGGGCGATCGCGTTCTGCGTGCCGTTCGAAGCCGTGGCATTGGTGGTGTATTTCCCCGTCACCGCGTCGGTGTACAGGATCGTCGTGCCCACCGTGGCCGGCGCGGTCACGCCCCACACCGCACCCGCATCCATGAAGATGGATGGCCGCAGGCCCAGTTCGCGTGCGCCCGAACCCAGCGGAATTTCCAGCTCGGCATGGCCGAGATAGTAGTATTTGCCGCCCAGCGCGTCGTTGACTTCGCTGTTCTGGTTGGTGTTGAGCGTGCCGCCGTTGCCACTCGACGAGTTGTAACCGGTGTAGAATTCGCGCAGCACGCGCGGGCCGACACCGCGAATGTCGAAACCGCGGATCTGCGGTTCACCCAGGAAGAAGCGGTCGGTCAGGCGGACCGGGTCTTCATACTGGTTGGGTGCGTTGTTCTCCAGCGCGTGGATCGCCCCGGCTTCGCCGCGCAGCGCAAAGATGAACCCATGGCCCAGCGGAATGTAATGCGCCGCATTGGCCGTCAGGCGGGCGTATTTGACCGAACCGCCCAGCCCGGCAATGTCGATGCCGGTGATGAAGGTCGAACCGCTCGACGGATGCAGCCGGTTGTCGAGCGTGTCATAGACATAGGACGAGCCCACGATCGAGCTGGTACGGTCGCCGATCGCGTCGCACAAGTATTGCCCCGCCAGGTACACCGAACAGACGCCGTTGATGTAATACGTCGCCTGATCCAGCGTCACCTGCTCGTAATTGAGCGTGTAGCGCCCGATCAGCGAGCTGTGTTCGGTCAACGGGAAACCGGCACGCACCTGAAAACCGGTTGTGTTGTTCTCGTAGGTGGTGTTGCGGTTGGAATCGTAGAAGTTGAAGCTCGACTGGTCGCGGCGATAGATGTCAAAGCCCAGCGAGACGTTGCGATCCGACACGTAAGGCTCGGTAAAGTTCAGCACCACGGCCTTTGAATAAGCCGAATAGTTGAACGTCGTACCGATCGTTTCACCACGCCCGCGGAAATTGTTCTGCTGGATCGAGGCCTGGAAGATAAAGCTTTCGAGGCTGGAATACCCGGCCGAAAGCTGCAACTGGCCGGTGGGCTTTTCTTCCAGATTGGCTTCGAGCGCAACGCGATCGGGCGTCGAACCGGGCTTCTGCTCGATTTCGAACTTTTCCTGGAAATAGCCTAGCGACTTGATGCGGTTCGACGACCGCTTGATCTGGTACGAATTGAAGGCATCGCCTTCGCTCAGACGAAACTCGCGGCGGATGACCTTGTCTTCGGTCAGCGTGTTGCCGTTGACATCGATGCGCTCGACATAGACCCGGGGCGCTTCCGCAATGCGGAAGGTCACCGACATCGTCTCCTTGTCCTTGTTGCGCTGGAAGTCCGGACGAACGTCGGCAAAGGCATAGCCAAAGCTGCCGACCGTTTCGGTCAGTGCGTCAACCGTGTCTTCGACGGCCTTGGCGTTGTACCAGGCGCCCTTCTTGATCGACAGCCGCTTGGCCAACTGGTCGCCGTTGAAATCGCGCAACTGGCTTTCGACTTTGACATCACCGAACTTGTAGCGTTTGCCTTCCTCGATCACGTACGTGACGATGAAGTCCTTCTTGTCCGGGGTCAGTTCGGCAACCGCCGAAACCACGCGGAAATCGGCATAGCCCTGGGTCAGGTAGAACTGACGCAATTTCTGCTGGTCGAACGCCAGACGATCGGGGTCATAGCTGGTGCCCGACGAGAAAATGCGGAACGAACGCTGCTGCTTGGTCACCATTTCGGTGCGCAACTGGGTCACCGAAAACTTGTGCGCGCCGATGATGTTGATCTGGCGCACCTTGGACTTGGGTCCTTCGGTGATTTCGAACACGATATCGACGCGGTTCTGGTCGAGCATGACCATCTTCGGCTCGACCGACGCGGCAAAGCGCCCTTCACGCTTGTACAGCTCGATAATCCGGGTCACGTCGGCGCGGACTTTCGACCGGGTAAAGATCTGCCGCGCCGAAAGCTTGATTTCCGGGGTGATCTTGTCCTCTTTCAGGCGCTTGTTGCCTTCGAGGATGATCCGGTTGACGACCGGGTTTTCCTTGACCACGATCACCACTGCGCCGCCATCGTTGCGCAGCGTCACGTCCGAGAACAGCTCGGTCGCAAACAGATCCTTCAGCACCTGGTCGGCGCTGGCCTGGGTATAGCGATCGCCCACATGCATGCGGATGTACGACAGGATGGTGTCGGGTTCGAGCCGCTGCGCGCCTTCGACACCGATCGATTTGACCGTCTGATTGACCTCGGTCGGCGCGGGGGCTGCATGTGGCGCCTGTGGCGCAGCAACGGCTGCCGCGTCGACCGGCAGGGCCTTGGCGGCAGGCTTTTGCCGGAACCGCTTTTGCAGTGCGGGGCCGGGCCTGGGCGCGGGCGGAGCCGGCGGCGCCTGATCAACCGCTGCCTGCGGGGCCGGGGTTGCGGCAGGCGCTGCCTGTTCGGCGTCGGCCACCGCCGCATAAGCGGGCTGCGCGGCGGGCGCTGCCGCCACAGCCGGTTGCACGGCCGCAGCGGGAGCGGCGTAGGCCGGCGCCGGAGCGGCAACCACGGCCGGGCCGGGATTGGCGACCGGTGCGGCAAAATGCGGTGCGCCGGGCGCGGCCACAATCGTCGCAGGCGGCGCCAGATGCTGCGATACAGGCGCGGGCGCGGCGGAAATGGCAACCGGCACCGGCTGGGCGGCTGCCGATTCGGCGGCCTTGCGGTGCTTGGCGAACAGCGCGTTGGCGTGCTTCTTCGCCGGCTTTACGGGCGTCGGGGCCACCGGGGGAGGCGCAGGAGTAGCCGCGGCAATGGGTTCATCCGACGCTGCGGGCGCGTTGTCGGCCAAAGCCCCCTCGGGTCGCGCGGCAAGACAGCTGCTCGCCAGCAGCATGCCGATCGTGGCGGTCATACCCAATCGACCAGCTGCAGTCCGGCAAGCGTTCCTAGAAATCATCACCAAGCGCCATCCCGTTCTTGCACTACGGCCGCATTGCGGACCGCAAACTTCCTGCCATCGCCCCGCCGGTTCCTGCCGATGGACTGCCTGCCCTCTGCCCGATGACGGCCGTTCGCGCAAGCAAGCTTGGTGCGAACATTCGGCAACTCGGCGCAAATTCCCCAGCAATGTGCCCCCGGGCACATGGTTTGAGGCAGTTTTACCGGCTGCCCCGTTCCGCGCTGCAACCCCAACAACGCGCCAGGCAGCGCTTACCCTCCGAACAGCTTGAGCGAGCCTGCATCGTTGAACGTGACAAACAGCATCAGCGCGACAACCAGCGCCAGGCCAGTGCCGAATGCCAGTTCCTGCCCGCGCTGGCTGACCGGCTTGCGACGCACCGCCTCGATCGCAAACAGCACCAGATGTCCGCCATCGAGCACCGGGATCGGCAGCAGATTGATGAAGCCCAGGTTGATCGAGATCAGCGCGATGAACCCGACAAAGCTCTGCCAGCCCGAAACCAGTTGTTCGCCCGAATACTTGGCAATCTTGATCGGCCCGCCCAGTTCGCGCGCATCGCGTCGCCCGGTGACGATCTGTTCGATCCCGGTCACCGTCATGGCGATGATATCGCGCGTTTCGCCCAGCCCTTCGGCCAGGGCACCGACTGGGCCGACCGGGCGCCGTTCGACCGTCGCCGGGCCGACCCCCAGAAAGCCGATCGACTGGTGATTGCCAAAGCGGTCGCTTTCAACTTTCACCGCCGGGGTAACCACCACGGCAAGGCGCTGGCCACCGCGATCGAGCACCATGTCGAGCCGTTCGCCCGGATGTTGCGACACCGTCATGCGGATCGCCAGAAAGCTGTCGATCGCGCCGCCGCCCAGCGAGACGATACGGTCGCCCGCGCGCACGCCTGCCTTTTCCGCCACCGATCCGGGCTGCACCAGCCCCACCACCGGCGGCGATACCAGCGTGCCATAGGCCCAGGCAAAACCGGCAAGAATCAGCACCGCAACAAGCAGATTGGTGACAGGCCCGGCCAGCACGATCATCGCGCGCTGCCACAACGGGCGGCCCTGCAGGGTGCGGGCACGTTCATCGGCGGGCAGCGCCAGCCAGTCGGCACTCGGTTGCCCGGCGGGGTTGCTGTCGCCGGCAAACTGCACATAACCGCCCAGTGGCAGCGCGCTCAGTTTCCAGCGCGTGCCGCGCCGGTCGGTCCAGCCGAACAGTTCCTTGCCAAACCCGATCGAAAACGTATCAGCGCGCACCCCGAACAGGCGCCCGGCGAGATAGTGCCCCAGCTCGTGAATGAACACCAGCGGGCCCAGCACGAGCGCAAATCCGACGAGGGTAATCAACAATCCAGGTGAATGCAGCGGCGTCAAATCACAAGCTCCAGACCTTCGCGGGCACGAACACGCGCCTCATGGTCAACCGCGATCACCTCTTCGAGCGATTGCGGCGGCGATGGCAGACCACAGGCTAGCACGTCTTCGCAACATTGCACGATCTGCGTGAACCCGATCTGACCAGACAGGAACGCGGCAACCGCTACTTCGTTGGCAGCATTCATCACCGCCGCCGCCGCGCCGCCCGCCAGCGTCGCCTCGCGCGCCAGGCGCGTGGCAGGAAAGCGTTCTTCATCGGGCGCGCGAAAGGTCAGCGTGCCGATCGTTGCCAAATCAAGCGGTTCGCACGGCGTTGCCATGCGCGCGGGCCAGGCCAGCGCCGAGGCAATCGGCACGCGCATGTCCGACGGGCCCAGTTGCGCCAGCGTCGTGCCATCGCGGTATTCGACCATCGAATGGATGATCGATTGCGGGTGAACAATGATGCGCAGCCGCTCGACCCCGACCGGAAACAAGTGCCAGGCCTCGATGAATTCGAGCCCCTTGTTCATCATCGTCGCCGAATCGACGCTGATCTTGGCGCCCATCGACCAGTTGGGATGGCGCACCGCCTCTGCCGGGGTGGCATGGGCCAGCCGCTCGATCGGCCAGTCGCGGAACGGCCCCCCGCTGGCGGTCAGCGTGATCCACCGTACATGCGCCACATCGTTGCCCGCCAGGCACTGGAAAATCGCGTTGTGTTCCGAATCGACCGGCAGCAGCGTGGTGCCGTGCTGTGCCACTGCGCGCGTCATCACGCCGCCGGCCGAGACCAGCGCTTCCTTGTTGGCCAATGCCACGGTGCGGCCCTGCTCGATCGCCGCCATAGTCGGGGCCAGCCCCGCACAGCCGACGATCGCCGCCACGGTCAGGTCTGCGGGTCGTCGCGCTGCCTCGATCAGGGCGCCTGCCCCGCCCGCGCTGGCGATGCCACTGCCCGCGAGCGCGGCGCGCAGATCCGGCAACAGCGCCTCATCGCCGATCACCGCGATTTCGGCCGCGAATTCCCGGGCCAGCGCCGCCAGCACGGCAACATTGCTGTGCCCGGTCAGCGCGACCACGCGAAAGGCATCGCGGTTGCGCCGCACGAGATCGAGAGTCGATGCGCCAATCGAACCGGTGGCGCCAAGGATGGTGAGTGAACGCATTATCGCCCCACTATAGCCGGGATAATACGGATAAGGCCAAGCACAAATAGCACGGCGATCAGCCCGTCGGCACGATCGAACAAGCCACCATGGCCAGGAATCAGACGACCTGAATCCTTGACCCCGGCGCGACGCTTCATCCAGCTTTCGAAAAAATCGCCCGATTGCGCAACGATCGCGATCAACGGCCCGGTCAGCAGCGCCATAAGCAGGTCGAACCCAAGCCCGAGCCCCTCATGCACCGCTTCAAGTCGCGCCTGCGGATCGATCGCCGATTCCGCCATCCACGTGCGCGCGAGCAAATAGGCGGTAACCGCCAAGATCGCGCCGCCGAGCCCGCTCCAGGTCTTTGAGGGACTGATTGCGGGTGCAATCTTGGGCCCGCCAAAGGTGCGACCGGCAAAATAGGCGCCAATATCCACCGCAATCACACTGGCCACCACATCGAGCAATCCGGGCGAGCCGCTCTTGAGGACCAGCGCGCTTTGACAGCCAAGCCCGATATAGACCACACCGGACACCAGCCAACGTACACGAGCCATGATGCGCCGTTCAAACGCCAGCACCAGCATGACCCATTCGGCGAATATGCCAAGCCCGATCACGGCAATGAACGCGGTCAGAAACCAGCCGCCAAGCCAGAACGCGCCACCCGCAACCGTCACCATCACCGCCGCCGAAGCGATCCGCACCGGCAGGTCAGACCGCTTGGTCGCGGCCGGATCAGCGACCGCCAAAGCGCCGCTCCCTGCGCGCATATTCCTCGATCGCCGCCTCGAGGTGCTCGCGCCCGAAATCGGGCCACAGCACGTCGAGGAACAGCATTTCGGCATAAGCCGCCTGCCACATCAGGAAATTCGACAGCCGCACTTCGCCCGAAGTGCGGATGATCAGATCGAGCGGGGGCAGATCGGCGGTGTCGAGTTCGGCTGAAATCGCCTCGGCCGTGATCTCGCCCTTGGCTGCCGCCGCGCGCGCGGCGCGGGCAATCTCGTCCTGCGATCCGTAATTGAGCGCCACGGTCATCACCATGCCGGTATTGTCGGCGGTGCGGGAGCGGGCGTGATCGATCAGGCCGATGATTTCGGACGAAAACGCGCTGGTATCGCCGATGATCTTGAGCCGGATGTTGTTCGCGGCAAATTCGTCGAGATCGGACAGGATGAAATGCTTGAGCAGCCCCATCAGCGCTGAAACTTCGTCTTCGGGCCGCCGCCAGTTCTCGGTCGAAAAGGCATAGAGCGTCAGCGCCGACAGCCCGAGTTCGGCGGCGGCACGCACCGTGCGACGCACCGCCTCTACCCCGCGCTGATGCCCCAGCACACGCGGCATATGGCGGCGCTTGGCCCAGCGGCCATTGCCATCCATGATGATCGCGAGATGGCGCAGGCCATGACGCGGTTCATCGCCCAGGGCCGGAACCGCGCTCACCGCCCCAGGATTTCCTTTTCCTTTTCAGCCGCCACTTCGTCGGCGGCCTTGATGCATTCATCGGTCAGCTTCTGCACTTCGGTTTCGGCGCGCTTGCGCTCGTCTTCCGAAATTTCCTTCTTGGCTTCGTCAGCCTTGAGATTTTCCATGCCGTCGCGGCGCACATTGCGGATCGCGATGCGCGCCTTTTCGGCATATTGGTTGGCAAGTTTGGCCAGTTCCTTGCGCCGTTCCTCGGTCAGATCGGGGATCGGCAGACGCAGCGTGTTGCCATCGTTGATCGGGTTGAGCCCCAGACCCGCCGAACGAATGGCCTTTTCCACCGGGCCGACGCTCGATTTGTCCCACACCTGCACAGACAGCAGACGCGGTTCAGGTGCCGAAACGGTCGCCATCTGGTTCAACGGCATACGCTGGCCATAGGCCTCGACCATGATCGGATCGAGCAACGACGTATTGGCGCGCCCGGTGCGCAGCCCGCCCAGATCATGTCGCAGCGCTTCGACCGCACCGCGCATGCGGCGTTCGAGATCGGCCTTGTCATACTTGGCCATGGTTCAGCTATCCTTCCTGACAATTGTCTGCGTGCCGGCACCTGCCAAGACTTTGGCCAGATTGCCCTGCTCGCGGATCGAGAACACCACGATGGGTATCGCGTTGTCGCGGCACAATGCCACCGCCGATGCATCCATCACTTGCAGATTGTCGGCCAGCACGGTGTCGTAATCGATGGTGTCATAGCGGCGCGCGTCGGGGTCCTTTTTCGGATCGGCATTATAGACGCCGTCGACACTGGTGCCCTTGAACAGCGCGTCGCACTGCATTTCCGCCGCGCGCAGGGCAGCGCCTGAATCGGTCGTGAAATAGGGCGCGCCGACCCCTGCGGCAAAGATCACCACGCGGCCTTTTTCAAGATGGCGTTCGGCGCGGCGGCGGATCAGCGGTTCGCACACCGCGTCCATCTG
The DNA here is from genome assembly GCF_001519065.1 of Novosphingobium sp. FSW06-99. GTDB lineage: Bacteria > Pseudomonadota > Alphaproteobacteria > Sphingomonadales > Sphingomonadaceae > Novosphingobium. The sequence continues at coordinate 192,311 of NZ_KQ954252.1, read as the reverse complement.
GATCGCTGATTGCACGCGCGTATCAACGCCCAGCTTTTCCAGCGCAGACTGCATCGCCAGCGCGTTCATGATGGTCGCCAACATGCCCATGTAATCGGCCTGCGCACGGTCCATCCCCTTGGCCGCGCCCGCCATGCCGCGAAAGATATTGCCGCCGCCGATCACCAGGCACAGTTCCAGCCCGGTTTCCTTGGCCGCCTTTACTTCGGCGGCCAGGCTGGCAACAAAATCGGTATCGATGCCAAACGCCTGGTTGCCCATCAAGACTTCCCCCGACAGCTTCAAGAGAATGCGCTTGAACGCGGGCAGGGTCGCTGGGGCAGTCATGGGCTTTGTGTTATCCTGTACGGGGACTTTGGTTGGCGCCCTTATACGCACCGCGCGATGCGTGCCAAGGGCCGTCCCGGTCTTTTTCCGGACGCAAAAATCCCCGCGCTGTGACACGCGGGGATTGTTTGCATAGGGGGCTTAGCTTGCCCGACACTAAGGCGTCGGGAAGTCGGCACCGACTTGTGAAACGCGCCCTTACGCGCGTTTCACAAGCGAGCCTTACTTGATACCGGCAGCCGCAGCCACTTCGGCGGCGAAGTCGGTTTCTTCCTTTTCGATGCCTTCGCCCAACTGAAAGCGGACATAATCGACCAGCGCAATCTTGGTGCCCGCTGCCTTGCCGGCGGCTTCGACCACTTGCGAAATCGGCGTCTTGTTGTCGATCACGAAGAGCTGCGAAAGCAGCGCGTTTTCCTTGGCATACTTGGCCACCGCGCCATCGACGATCTTGGCCTGCACTTCAGCGGGCTTGCCGCTTTCGGCGGCCTTTTCGGCGGCGATCTTGCGTTCGCGCGCGATCAGTTCGGCATCGAGATCATCAGCGGTCAACGCCAGCGGGAACGCCGCTGCGATGTGCATGGCGATCTGCTTGCCCAGCGGTTCGAGCACGTCGGCACCGGCTTCGGATTCCAGCGCGACCAGCACGCCGATCTTGCCCAGGCCCGCAGCCGCCGCGTTGTGCACATAAGGCACCACCAGCCCGCTCGTCACACTGACGTGCTTCAGACGGCGCAACTGCTGGTTTTCGCCGATCGTGGCGACATTGTTGGTCAGCTTTTCAGCCACCGAACCGCCATCGGGATAGGCCGCCGATTTCAGCGCTTCGATATCGGCCGCCGCGGTCGCCAGCGCCACTTCGGTGGTCTTGCGCACGAAATCCTGGAACTGCTCGTTCTTGGCGACGAAGTCGGTTTCCGAATTGACTTCGACAGCAACGCCGCTGGTGCCCGAAACGACCACCCCGACCAGCCCTTCGGCGGCGGTGCGGCTCGACTTCTTGGCGGCAGCGGCCAGACCCTTGGCGCGCAGCGCGTCAACCGCGGCTTCGAAATCGCCGGCGGTTTCATCAAGCGCCTTCTTGCAATCCATCATGCCGGCGCCGGTGCGCTCGCGCAGGTTTTTCACGTCAGCGGCGGTATAGGCCATTGCGTTTGTCCTTCATCTTTAAACAGGTGGGGCCGCAGCAAGTCCCGCTGCGGCCCGTATGCATGAAGCGGGACAGATCGGTGACACATCTGTCACCGATCGCCCGTTTCCCGAAAAATCAGGCCTCGATCGCTTCTTCGGCGACCGGCTCGTCCAGCGCGCCGAGGTCAACGCCCGACGCGATCTGGGCATCGCGCCCACCACGCGTGGCAGCAGCGGCCACTGCATCGCAATAGAGACGGATGGCGCGGCTGGCGTCGTCGTTCGCCGGGATCGGGAACGCGATGCCATGCGGCGAAACGTTCGAATCGAGAATGGCCACGACCGGAATACCCAGCACGTTGGCTTCCTTGATCGCCAGCTCTTCCTTGTTGGCGTCGATCACGAACATCACGTCGGGAATGCCGCCCATGTCGCGGATGCCGCCCAGCGACAGTTCCAGCTTGTCGCGTTCGCGCGTGAGCTGAAGAACTTCCTTCTTGGTCAGACCGGCGGTGTCACCCGAAAGCTGTTCTTCCAGCGCCTTGAAACGCTTGATCGAGCCCGAGATGGTCTTCCAGTTGGTCAGCATGCCGCCCAGCCAGCGGTGGTTGACATAGTGCTGGCCAGCCGCGCGCGCAGCCTGGGCGATCGGTTCCTGCGCCTGGCGCTTGGTGCCGACGAACAGCACTTTGCCACCGTTCTGCACGGTCGCCGAAATGAATTCGAGCGCACGGGCAAACAGCGGAACGGTCTGCGACAGGTCGAGAATGTGAATGCCGTTGCGGGCGCCGAAGATATACGGCTTCATCCGCGGGTTCCAGCGATGGGTCTGGTGGCCAAAGTGGGCACCGGCTTCGATCAGCTGATTCATCGTGACGACGGGAGCCGCCATAGGGGTATTCCTTTCCGGTTAGACCTCTGGGCGGAAGGAACCCGACGCGCTTTGCGCGCGTGAGGCACCGGTATGTGCTCCGCCCATGTGGATTTGAACATGGGTTGTGCCGCACGAGTCGCAACGCAATGCATAATTGCACCGAATCGCCGTGTGACGGATCGGGCCGTTAGCCGCTCTGGCCCCGCAAATCCAGCACAAAACCAGCCGGTTTGCGAATCACCCCGCCACACCGAAGGTCAACAGACGTTACCTAACGATCCGCTTCGGAGGTAAAAAAGCGATACCAAATCAGCGCCTTGGGTCATTGCTTAGGGCGAATGCGGATTACCGCTTGACGATTTGGAACAAAAGTGGAACAAACGGTCCATCGCAAGGGTTGGCAACAACCTGCCTGCGATCGCCATTATCCACAGGTCATCCACAGGGTGTCAAGGCCCGCGTAGCGTGATTTCGCGCCGCGACCGGGTTTTGCCAATCAAGGACGCTTGCCATGCTCGGACTGATTGCCACGCTCGTTTTCGCCACTGCCGGTTGCGCCAGCGCGGCGGTCATCGGATCCAGCCTGCGCCAGGCATTGCCAACCGTGCGACGGCTGGCCGCAGAGCGCCGCACCCTCGCCGAAGACCGTGTCTATCTGTTCACGCTGATCGAAACACCGCGCCACGACGGCACGCCGGCGCCAATGGTGGCCACCGGGCACGGCGCGGCATCGTCCGCGGCGCAAGTGGTGATCAATCCGCCTCGGCGCCGGACATCTGGCGGTCCCGTGCGGCTGCGCGCTGCTGCCTGAACCGACGATAACGCAGAACACCCACCGGCAGCATGGCGATATAGGCCGCGCAGACCCCGACCAATGTCAGCCAGGGTTCGGTCAGCAAGGCGGCAAACACCAGCCCGACCAGCCCGATCACTTCCAGCCGAATGGTGCGACGCGGACGCAGCCCGGTCCAGCCGAGCGTGGCAGTGTTGGAAATCATCAGGAACGCGATCACCGCCGTCCAGATGGCAACCGCGACAGGATGGCGAAATTCGTCGCGCCCGCTGGCGATCCACAGATAAAGCGGCATCAGCGCCAGCCCTGCCCCCACCGGCGCGGGCACCCCGGTGAGGAAACCGGCGCTTTTGTGCGGTTGGTCGGCCATGTCGATCTGCGCGTTGAAGCGCGCCAGCCGCAGCGCGCAGCACACCGCCAGCGCCAGCGCGGCAAACCAGCCAAAGCGCGGCACTTGCTGCAGCGACCACAGATAGAGAATCAGCGCCGGGGCCACGCCGAACGCAATGGCATCGGACAGGCTGTCCAGTTCGGCGCCAAAGCGCGATTGCGCGCGCATCGCGCGGGCCACGCGCCCGTCGATCCCGTCGAGCATCCCGGCCAGGATCACCGCCAGCACGGCGGAACGGAAATCGCCGCCAATGGCAAAGCGGATCCCGGTCAGCCCGCAGCACAGCGCCGCCGACGTGATCGCATTGGGCACCAATGCGCGCAGCGTCAGCCCGCGCGGCAGCGGCCGCCTGCCGAAATCATACCCGCTGGCCTCGTCATCGTCGAACGCGTCGGCGTCGTCGATCACTGCCGCACACCTTCGATCAGCGGCGCCTGGCCGAGCTGGGCAATCACCGTTTCACCGGCCACCACGCGTTGCCCGATCAACACCTGCGGCTCGGTCCCTTCGGGCAGATAGACATCGACCCGGCTGCCAAAGCGGATCAGCCCGATTCGCTGGCCCACCGCGACAATGTCGCCCGCCTTGACGAATGGCACGATCCGTCGCGCGATCAGCCCGGCAATCTGGGTAAAGCCGATCTGCAACCCGTCGCCACGCTCGATCAGGAAATGCTGGCGCTCGTTTTCTTCGCTCGCCTTGTCGAGATCGGCGTTGAGGAACTTGCCGGGGATATAAACCACCCGGCGCACCGTGCCACCGATCGGCGCACGGTTGATATGCACGTCGAACACCGACATGAAAATCGACACCCGCGTCACCGGCGCAGTGCCCATGGCGATCACCCCGGTGCCATCGTTGGCCGACAGCTCGCGCGGGGGCGGCACTTTCTGGATCAGCGTGATCAGCCCGTCGGCGGGTGCGACGATGAACGCATCGCCGCGCGGGGTTACGCGTTCCGGGTCGCGGAAAAACGCCAGCACCCCCAATGTCAGCATGGCCAGCGGCCAGGCCAGCAGGCTTCCGCCGAACAGGAACGCCACCACCGTTATGATCGCGGCAATAGCCCCGAACTTGCGGCCTTCGGGATGGATCGAGGGCCAGCTCCAGCCGGCGGTACCGCGACCGCGATTGTCAAGAATGTCTCCAGGCATGGCGGGCTTCTAGTCGATGACGGCACAATTGCAAAACAAGCCTTGCCAAAAGTGCATCGAGCCCCGGCTCATGCCACACTTGCGCCGTCGTCAACCGGTCAGTGCCCGCCACCCCGGAGGGCTATTTCGCCGCCTTTGGCTTGACCGGGCAGGCCGTCGCAGCATGGTGCCGGTGATGGTGGCGATGCTTGCGGCCTTCGCGGGCCCGCGCCTGTTCAAGCCTGTGCAGACGGCTTTCGAGCACGCTGATCCGATTGTCGGCACTTTGCCCGGCAGTCAGCGCGGCCTGCGCGGTGGTGCCCGCACCTTGCGCGGCACTGGCGGCGCCATCGGCCGTGCCTTGCGCATGCTGCGCAGCGCCCATCGCCGCATCGGCGCTGCCCTGGGCATGCTGGGCCGCATCGGCGGCGGCATTGGCGCGGGCCATGGCCGCATCGGCACTGGCTTGCGCGCGCTTGACCGATCCGGTCGTGGCGCAGCCCGCCAGGGCCATGGGCAAAAGCGCGGCAGCCAGCACCATGCGGGGCAGCCGGTGGGAAGACATGTGTTGCATCGCTCGGTCCTTTCCTGATTGAGCCCGCCCCATGCCCGCCACTGTTCGGCGACCGAGCTGTCACAAACATGAATGGAAAAGGTTTACCCGCGCCGGCGCGTGCGGATGCGACAAACCGGGCAATCCTTGCGCCGCGCGGTCAATCGATCGGAACGGTCAATTCGTCGCAGATTCGCCGTCCACCGACGATACTGCGCTGCTCCACAGATACCAGGCGACAGACCCCAGCACGACCGCGCCCCCGGCGATCACCAGCGCGCCCGGCCGTTCCCCGAATGCCAGCCAGACCCACAGCGGCCCCAGCACGACATCGAGCATCGAAATGAACCCCACTTCGCCCGGCGACACGCGCCGCCCGCCTTCGAGCGCCAGCACATAGGCAAACCCGGTGGTCAGCGCGCCATAACACGCGCACCATACGAGTTGCCCCGGCCCCGGCAGGACCCATTGCGCAAACGGGATCATCAATGGCACGCACGACGCCGCCGCACAGGCATTGAGCGCCATCACATCGACCCGCCCATGGCGCCGGATGCCGACGAGTTGCACGGCAAAGCCCACCGTCATCACCAGCGCCGCCGCAATCCCGGCCAGATCGCCAAACCCGCTCGATCCCCCTGCGCTGGCCACGATCCCGCCGGTCGCCAGCGCGCCCGCCACCAGAAAACGCCGACTGACCCTTTCGCGGATCCACACGAACGCGATGCCCGTGGCGATGAACGGCAGCGCGGCATAGACCGTCATCACATTGGCCACGCTGGTCAGCCGCAGCGACAGCACATAGGCCGTGCTCGATACCACCGAAGTGCCGACAAACAGCACCCCGATCCACCCGCTGTGGCGCACCGCCAGCATCCGCGCCGGGCCGCCGCGCGCCAGCGCCAGCCCACCCAGCGTCAGCGCCGCAAACAACGAGCGCCACAGCACCAGCGAAGGCGTATCGAGCGAAGCCAGCCGCACAAACAGCCCCGCCGTGCTCCACAACACCGCCGAGGCCGCAACCATCACAATACCGACCAGGCGCGCGCGCGGATCTGTAATGGACGGTCCACCGGGCAAACCGCCAACCAAGGCATGCTCCACATTTCAAGGGGTTTGGATACCACAGCGGTACCTGCCCCGACCGCCCCGGACAAGCACCTTGCCCGTCATTAGCAAAATGGATGGCCGCCGGCGGCGCCAGAAGTCCTGTCGGGCCACAATCGTGATAGCGATATCAAATCGTCTTTTGACATCGGCGATGTTTCCGGCAATCCGTGATTAACCAACCAGAAACAAACGGTTCATCTGACGGAGGTTGACGTGCCTATCCTGCCGGGACCCCGCGCATGACCCCCGAACTTGTCCGTGCGACGATCATGGCCGGTGGCAGCCACCACCAGGCCGGCCGCCTGACCGAAGCAAGACTGCACTACGAGCGCGTTCTGCAGGCCGACCCGCGTCAGCCTGACGCGCTCAACCTGCTTGGCATGATCGATTACGCGCAAGGCAACACGCCGCTCGCGCTCAGCCGCATCGAGCAGGCAATCGCGATCAATCCGCGCGTGCCAGGGTTTCACACCAATCTGGGCATCGTCCTGCACGCCACGGGTGACAACCATGCCGCCGCGCAGGCCCTGCGCCACGCGCTGCAAGTCAAACCGGACCACCTTGCCGCGCTGTATAACCTCGGCGTCGTGCTACAGGCGCTGGAAGAGGTCGAAGCGGCGGCCAAGACGTATCTCGCCGCGCTCCGGCTCAATCCGAACTTGCGCGATGTGTGGAACAATCTGGGCAATTGCCAGGCCGCCATCGGCCAGCCGGACGCCGCCTTGCAGAGCTTTCACCGCGCCAGCCAGATCGACCCGCAGTTTGCGGCCGCGCGCATCAACGCCGCCGGCCTGCTGCTGACGATGGGCAAGCTCGACGAGGCAGAGCGCACCTGCCGCGCGGTCATCCAGCACCATCCCGGCCAGGCCGAGGCGCACTACAACCTCGGCCTTGCGCTGATGAAGCGCAATGCCGTTGCCCAGGCCGCCGACGCGTTTCACGCCGTGCTCAAGATCAGGCCCGATCATGACGAGGCGACGCTGCATCTGGGCCATGCGTTGTTCGAGCTTGGCGCACGCGGCGAAGCAATCGCCCACTATCGCGCGATCATAGCGCGCTCGCCCCACCATGCCGCAGCTCGCCTGGCGCACGCGGTGGCGGCCATTCCGATGATGACCTCACAGGTGGCACAAAGCGCGCAAGTGCTGCCCGATTTTGCGCAAGCAACCACAGAGCTGGAGGAATGGACAGCCGCGCATCCTGGCGCCCTGGCCAAAGCAATCGGCAGTGTTCAGCCGTTCCTGCTCGCCTATCGCCGGGACAATGTCACCGCGTCGCTCGCGCGTTTCGGGCGACTGGTCTGCCGCGACGCCGGGCACGCCCGCCCCCCCTTCCCGGCCCCTGCCGTGACAGGCCGCGCGCGGTTGCGCCTTGGCATCGTCAGCGGGCAGGTGCGGGCGCATCCGGTCTGGAAGGTCATCCTGCGCGGCATTCTCGAAGGGCTCGATCGCAACCGGTTTGACATCCGGCTCTATGACACGGGCGACTTTCGCGATGCAGACACCGAATGGGCCGCGCGCGCGGTCGATCATTACCGGTGCCAGCCTCGTTCGATCGACCAGTGGGCCGACCATATCGGCCAAGAGGCCCCCGACATTCTGCTCTACCCCGAAGTCGGCATGGACCCGGTGGTCGGCGCGCTCGCACCGCTGCGGCTGGCCAGGCTGCAAATGGCAAGCTGGGGCCATCCCGTCACCACCGGGTTGCCGAGCATCGACGCCTATCTGTCGGGCGACCTGATCGAGCCGGACAATGCCGACGCACACTATACCGAGAGGCTGATCCGGCTGCCGGGAACGGGCGTGCTCACCCGTTTCGAGACGCCGACGTCGCGCCATTGGAACGGTCCGCAGCGTCAGCCCGGCCACGTGCGCTTTGCGCTATGCCAGCAACCGATGAAATTCGATCCCCGCGACGACGCGCTGTTTGCGCGCATTGCCCAAGACGCCGGCCCGTCCGAATTCTGGGTTGTGCAATCGCGCAAACATCCCTGGGCAAGCCAACTGCTGATGCAGCGCCTGACCGCGGCATTCGCCGCCGCCGGGCTCGACCCCGCCCGCCATCTGCATGCCACCCCCTGGATGGACGAGGCGGAATTCCTCGGCTTTCTCGACGCCATGGACGTGATGCTCGATTGCCCGGCGTTCTCCGGCTATACGACGGCCTGGCAGGCGATCCATCGCGGCACACCGATCGTGACCCTTGCCGGGCCCGCGATGCGTCAGCGGCTCGCCGCGGGATTGTTGCAGCAAATCGGCCACACCGACGGCATCGCCCGCGATCCGGACCACTATGTCGCGCAGGCCATCGAACACAGCCATCAAAGCCGCAGCGATCGCTCCCGCCGCCGCCACGCCCTGGCAGAGGCTGCCCCACGCGCAGACGGCAACAGCGCCGCAATAGACGCCATGCAACGGCTTTTCCTCAACGCATGACCACATGAAGCCGATTGTGCCGCCTGCCGCGCAGGGACGGGATGGATCCGGCGACGGTCCGCGCCGTCTTGCGGATGGGCTGGTGTGGTGGACAGGGGTGGATTCGAACCACCGTACGCTCTCGCGGGCAGATTTACAGTCTGCTGCCATTAACCACTCGGCCACCTGTCCACACCAGATCTGCCGGTGTCGGGCCCTGTCAGGGGCCTGCAAATACCGTTTCGCCAGAAGCGAAAGCGGCGTTACCGGCCGAGGGAGGCGCCCCAATGGCGAAGCAGGGCTTGCCTGTCAATGGGGGGGCTGGCACAGGGCGCAGGAAATTTTCACGCAAACTGCCTCCTTACGAAAGCATCCCGCCATGGCCTCGCCCCGTCGCCCGTCAGACGATCGTTCCCGCACTGCCCGCGAAGGGGTCAACGACAGTGGTCGGCCCAAGACTTCGTTGCGCGGGCGCGAAGGGCGGATGCATGGCGGACGCGGCTCGGGCGGCCGCGGCGCGGCAGGCGCAGTGCGGCTGTGGGGCCGCCATGCGGTCGAGGCAGCGCTGACCAATCCCGAACGGGTCGCAAAAAAGCTGTGGGGCACGCGTGAGGCGATCCAGGCCATGCTCGACGACCATGATGCCGAATTGCCGACCTCGCTACCGATCGAATATGCCCAGGCCGCCGACCTTGGCCGACTGGTCGCGCGCGATTCGCCGCATCAGGGCCTGGTGCTTGATTGTGCGCCGCTGCCCGACCTCGTGCTCGGCGAACTGCTCGACGAGGCCGAAGGGCGCACGATCGTGCTGCTCGACCAGGTGACCGATCCGCACAACGTCGGCGCGATCCTGCGCAGTTGCGCAGCGTTCGATGTGGCCGGGCTGATCACCCAGGATCGCCATGCGCCGCCCGAATCCGGCACATTGGCCAAATCGGCCTCGGGCGCGCTGGAACTGGTGCCATGGGTGCGGGTGGTCAATCTGGCGCGCGCGCTCGAAACGATTTCCGAGGCGGGCTACTGGCGCATCGCGCTCGATGGCGAAGGCAAGGCGACGTTCCCCTCGGCGCTGCCTGGTGGCCCGGTCGCGCTGGTGCTGGGCGCCGAAGGCGACGGCATTCGCCGCAATGTGCTCGACCATTGCGATGCGGTGGCGCGCCTGCCGATTTCGCGCGCGATCGAAAGCCTGAACGTTTCAACCGCAGCGGCGATTGCGCTCTATGCCGCGTCGATCCGCGAAAAGACCGACTGAGCAATACCACAAAAAAACCGCGCCCTGGCTATGCCGGGCGCGGTTTTTTGGGTTGCCGACCGGTCGACCGGTCGACCCGGTGCCTGTCTCAGTTGACAGCGTCCTTCAGGCCCTTGCCAGCCTTGAACTTCGGCTGCGCCGAAGCCTTGATCGACATCGGTTCGCCCGTGCGCGGGTTACGGCCGGTCGAAGCCTTGCGCTTGGCAACCGAGAAAGTGCCGAAACCGACCAGACGCACTTCGTCGCCCTTGGCCAGCGCGCCGGTGACGGAATCAAACACGGCTTCCACCGCCTTGGTCGCATCACCCTTGGTCAGACCGCTGGCATCGGCAACAGCGCTGATCAGATCGTTCTTGTTCATATGGGAACCCCCTACTTTGTTGTTCTGCAGGTCAAGATGAATTCGGAATCAATATGACGAGGTGGCGGACATGAACGGAGAAGGCCGCCACTGTCAAAGACAAATGCGCGGGAATCGGCTGATTTTTCCACTAAATCCGGGAGATTTCCGATCCGCAAAGGCTTGCCGGGGTGCCCTTGCCCGGCGCTTTCGCGCGCGCACACAATTTTTGCACCAGCGTTACAGCAAGTGCAACAGGCACAGCAGGCAAACGAATGCCCCCGTGCGGGGCACGGGGGCATTCATCATCGCAACGCCCGATCAGTGCGCGGTTGGCGGCACGATCGCGGCGGCAACCGGACTGCCCGGCTGGCTGGCCAGATCGTCGGCCTCGGTCCATTCGATCGGTTCGGGGCGCGATACCAGCGCGATCCCCAGCACGTCATCGACATGGCTGACCGGCACGATTTCCAGGCCTTCGAGGATGTTGGCGGGGATTTCCGCCAGATCCTTGCGGTTTTCCTCGGGGATCAGCACGGTCTTGATGCCGCCGCGCAAGGCCGCGAGCAGCTTTTCCTTCAACCCGCCGATCGCCAGAACCCGGCCACGCAGCGTAACCTCGCCAGTCATCGCCACATCGGCACGCACCGCAATCCCGGTCAGCGTGGATACCATGGCGGTGACCATGCCGACCCCGGCGCTTGGCCCGTCCTTGGGCACCGCGCCTTCGGGCAAGTGCACGTGCAGGTCCTTGCGCTGAAAGATCGAGGGCCGGATGCCATACGTCGGCCCGCGCGACTTGACGAAGCTGAACGCCATCTGGACGGATTCGCTCATCACTTCGCCCAGCTTGCCGGTGGTGCGCACCGCGCCCTTGCCCGGCACCGTAACGCTTTCGATCGTCAGCAGTTCGCCGCCGACTTCGGTCCACGCCAGGCCCGTCACTGCGCCGACCTGGTTTTCATCATCCGACACGCCATGGCGGAACTTGCGCACGCCTGCAAAGTCGGCAAGGTTTTCCGGCGTCACGGTGACCGCCGTATCCTTGCCTTCGAGAATGCGCCGCAACGCCTTGCGGGCCAGCCGCGCAATCTCGCGTTCGAGCGTGCGCACCCCGGCTTCACGGGTGTAATAGCGGATCAGATCGCGCAAGGCATCGTGTTCGAGCGTGAATTCGCCCGCCTTCAGCCCATGCGCCTCGACTTGCTTGGCCACCAGATGGCGCTCGGCAATCTCGACCTTTTCGTCCTCGGTATAGCCTTCAAGCCGGATGATCTCCATGCGATCGAGCAGTGCCTGGGGCAGATTGAGGCTGTTGGCGGTGCACACGAACATCACGTCGGACAAGTCGACATCGACCTCCAGATAGTGATCCTGGAACTTTGCGTTCTGTTCGGGATCGAGCACTTCGAGCAGCGCAGAGGCCGGATCGCCCCGGAAATCCTGCCCCAGCTTGTCGATTTCATCGAGCAGGAACAGCGGGTTCATCGTTTCCGCCTTGCGCAGGTTGGTCACGATCTTGCCCGGCAGCGAGCCGATATAGGTGCGTCGGTGGCCGCGGATCTCGGCCTCGTCACGCACGCCGCCCAGCGACTGGCGGATGAACTGGCGACCGGTCGCCCGGGCAATCGATTTGCCCAGGCTGGTCTTGCCCACGCCCGGCGGGCCGACAAGGCACAGGATCGGCCCCTTCAGCTTGTTGGTGCGGGCCTGGACGGCCAGATACTCGATGATCCGGTCCTTGACCTTGTCGAGCGCATAGTGATCGGCATCGAGCACGTCCTGCGCGGTGGCGATGTCGCGCTTGAGCTTGCTGCGCTTGCCCCACGGCAGGCCCAGCAACACGTCGAGATAGTTGCGGATCACCGTCGCTTCGGCCGACATCGGCTGCATGGTCTTGAGCTTTTTCAGCTCGGCCACCGCCTTGGCGCGTGCGTCCTTCGACAGCTTGAGCTTTTCGATGCGCTCGGCCAGTTCGTCGATCTCGTTGCTGCCGCCTTCATCGCTGCCGCCGAGTTCGGACTGGATCGCCTTCAACTGTTCGTTGAGGTAATATTCGCGCTGGGTCTTTTCCATCTGGCGCTTGACCCGGCCCCGGATCTTGCGTTCGACCTGCAGCACACCAAGCTCGCCCTCCATGAACGAGAGCACCATTTCCAGCCGACGCAAGGCATCGACTTCGGACAGCACGGCCTGCTTGTCGGCGACTTTTGCGGCCAGATTGGCGGCCACCGCGTCGGCCAGCTTGCCCGCGTCGTCGATTTCGCCGAGTTGCGAGCCCGCATCCTGCGGCAATTTCTTCGACAGCTTGGCATATTCGCCGAACTGTTCGACCACCTGGCGCATCATTGCCGACACTTCGGCGCTGGCCACCGCAATCGGTTCGATCGGTTCGACCCCGGCCACCAGCATCGCGCCGTGCGGGCTGGATTCGGACGCCAGATCGGCCAGCCGGGCGCGCTGGTTGCCTTCGACCAGCACGCGCACGGTGCCATCGGGCAATTTCAGCAATTGCAGCACTTTGGCAATGACGCCGGTATCATAGAGATCGTCGTGATCGGGATCATCGATGCCGGGATCAAGCTGGGCAAGCAGGAAAATATCCTTGGCCCCGCCCATTGCCGCTTCGAGCGCGGCAACCGACTTTTCCCGACCGACAAACAGCGGCACGACCATGCCGGGGAACACCACGATATCGCGCAGCGGCAAAAGAGGATAATGTTGCATTGAAATCCGGTTCCTTTCCCCCGCCTTGACCCCGTCAGCCCCGCGCGTGAACGCGCTCGACCGGCAGGCCCGTTACGGGGCTTGCCGCAGATATGGGATCACCGTGGCGTGGCCGCAATGCCCTTTCCCCAAAGACGGTAGACAACCGCGCGGTTTCAGGGGCGGCACGCGGGAAGACGGCACCGGCCCGCTCCCCCGCGCGATCAGCTTCCGCCGGGATGATACCCGGGTGGCAGGGGTTGGACCACCGCATGCGGTTCGACAATCGGCACCGCTATGAACACGGGCGGCAGGGGTGCGGCAGGCGCCGGGGCAGCCGTCGGCGCGGGCACCAGCGCGGCGGCGGGCGGGGTAGTGCCAGACGGCGTGGCGGCAGGCGCGGCGCCACCTTCGGGAAACAGCGGGCGTACAAATGGTGGCTGGCCGATCTCGCCCTTGGCCAGCGGGCCGCGACCGTGCAGCGCCTCGATCTCTTCGAAGCGCGCCTTCATATAGGCCTGGCGATACGAGGCATAGACATTGCTGGTCTTGCGCACGCGCTCCACCCCGGCATCGATATCGACACGGTAGTCGAGTTCGGTGATCACCCCGGCGGCCAGCACATAGTAATAGTTGTTCAGCGGCTTGACGACGGCCGGCAAAGCCGCCTGATCGAGCAGCGAGCCGATCAGGTCGCGCACATTGGTCGGCCCGACCAGCGGCAGGAACAGATAGGGCCCGGGCCCGATGCCCCAATAGCCGAACGTGTTGCCGAACCCGTTGGGGCGATAATAGATGTTGAACGGCTTCTTCTTGGCGACATCGATCAGCCCGCCGACGCCGACAGTCGAGTTGATGCCGAACCGCGCCACGGTCTTGAGCGCCTTGCCGGGGTGCAATTGCAGGACATAGTTCACCGCGTTGACCGGCTCGGTCAGATTGAAGAAGAAATTGTGCAGCCCCTGACGGATCGGGCCGGGAATGCGGTCGCGATAGACATGGATGACCGGGCCGATCAACGCCTTGTCGACGCCTTCAATAGCCTGAAAGCTGACCTTGTTGATCCCTTCGACCGGGTCGAGCCGCTTCATCCGCTGTTGGCCCGACACGACGATTTCGCTGGTGGCGGGCTTGGCCGGAGGCGTCTGGTCGGGCTTGGCTACGGCAGGCGCAGTGTCGGGCGTGCTGGCGACGGTGGTCGCTGCGCTGTCGGGCGTGGTGCTGGCCGGTGTGGTACTGGGCGGTGTGGTACTGGGCGGTGTGGCGGGCGCCGGCGGTGGCGCAGGGTTGACCGGCGCGGCGGCCTCGGGCTGCGGCGCAGCCGCTACCGCCTGATCCGGCAACCCGGTTTGAGTCAACGATGCCGCAAGCACGGCGGAAAGCACGATCAAATTCAATCCTTTCGCCATACGGCGCAAACGGGGCGAACCGCCCCGCAAGCTATGGCGTTTAACACGAGAACGTCAACAAAACCCGATGCCGACCAACGACATGCCGCGCGCACGGCGCCGTTTATCGCAGGCACGGCATGGCGCTGGCCAGATGTACCTGCGGGCGGCAGTGGGTTCAGAACGGCAGTTTGAAACCCGGCGGGATGCCTGCGGCCATCTGCACTTTCTGCATTTCCTCGGCAGCGGCAGCGTCGGCACGGCCCCGCGCATCGTTGAACGCAGCGGCGACCAGATCCTCCAGAATGCCCTTTTCAGACACCGCCAGCAGGCTGTCGTCGATTGCCACGCCGATCACCCGGCCTTTGGCGGTGGCGCGAATACGCACCAGTCCGCCACCGGCCTGACCTTCGACTTCGATCGCATCGAGGCGGTCTTGGGCGTCGGCCATCTGCTTCTGGATCGTTTCGGCGGCCCGCTGGGCGGCCTGGATCATCTCTTCCATCGACTTCATGCGCGTCGGCTCCAGGGTTTGGCACCGACCTCACCAGAGGCCGGCTCGTCGACGATTCGCGCCTGCGGAAAGGCCGCCATCACGGCTTTGACCAGCGGATCGTCATGCATTGCAGCCTCGTCGGCGGCGGCGCGCGCAGCGCGTACCTCTTCGAGACTCGGGGCCCCCTTACCCTCCCCGCGTTCGACTTGCCAGCGCTCGCCGGTCGCCGCCTCGAGCGCGCGGCGCATATCGGCCCCCGGATCGCCAGGAATGCCCGGCGCCAGTTCATAACTGAGCAGGCCCGCCTCAAGCCGGATCACCCGCACCGCCAGCCGCATGGTCGATGCCACCAGCGGCGAAGTCGCCTCGACCTGATCGACCAGTCCGGCCCAATCGACCGGTGCGCGGCTGGCCACCGGGGCCGCCCCGCCCGGCCCCGCCTGCGCAACCGGCGCGGCCACTGCCGCATCGCGCAACAGTCCTTCGATCCGGCGCACCAGTCCGCCCGGATCGGGCATGTCGGTCGCATGCATCACGCGCAGCAACGCCATCTGCGCCGCCGCCAGCGGATCGGGCGCCACGCGCACTTCATCGTGGCCTTTCAGCAGCAATTGCCACAGCCGGTGCAATTGCCCCGCGCCCAGCGCCTTGGCCCAGGCATCGATCGCCGCGCGCTCTTCGGCGCCAGGTGCATCGGCGCTGCCGGTGACTTGCGCCAGCGTGACTTTGTGCACCAGATCGAGCTGCGCACGCATCAGCGCCAGCGGTTCGATGCCCAGCGCATATTGCCCGGCAACTTCCTCGATAACGCCTGGCGCTTCGCCGGCCAGCAGCGCACCGAACAGCCGTCGCTGCATCGCGCGATCGGCCAGACCCAGCATTTCACGCACTTGCGCGGCGGTGACATGCGTCTGCCCGGCCCCGCCGGTGGCCAGATCGGCATGGCTGATCGCCTGATCGAGGATGGACAATCCGTCGCGCACCGACCCTTCGGCTGCTGCCGCGATCAGCGCCAGCGCTTCGGCATCGGCGCTGACCGCTTCCTTGTCGCAGATCATCGCGAAATGCCGCGCCAGCACCGGCGCCTCGATCCGTTTGAGGTCAAACCGCTGGCACCGCGACAGGACGGTTACCGGCAACTTGTCGACTTCGGTCGTGGCGAACAGAAATTTCACATGCGCGGGCGGTTCTTCCAGTGTCTTGAGCAGCGCGTTGAACGCGTTGCGGCTGAGCATGTGAACTTCATCGATGATATAGATCTTGTAGCGTGCCGACACCGCCGCATAGCGCACCGCCTCGATGATTTCGCGCACATCGTCGACGCCGGTATGGCTGGCGGCGTCCATTTCGATCACGTCGATATGGCGCCCTTCGGCAATCGCGCGGCACGGTTCGCACTGGCCGCACGGGTCGATCGTCGGCCCACCCTGCCCGTCGGGGCCGATGCAATTGAGCGCCTTGGCAATCAGCCGCGCGGTCGATGTCTTGCCCACCCCGCGAATGCCGGTCATCAAAAAGGCATGCGCCAGCCGCCCGCGCCGGATCGCGTTGGCGAGTGTCTGGACCATGGCCTCCTGCCCGATCAGCTCGGCAAATGTCTGCGACCGGTATTTGCGCGCCAGCACGCGATAGGGTTGCGGGGGCGGGGCGACAGCGGCGGCAGGCGCCGCATCGCCGAACATCGAACTCTGCCCCGCCGCCTCAAGCGCGGCGGCGGAAAGCGGTTCATCGGCGGACGCGTCGCCAAATATGTCGGTTGAATCGGCCATCACGCGTGTTCGTACCGGCTCTGCCCGGGAAAGTCGAATGCCCGCGGGGCACCGTCCACATGTGATGGGAAAAGGAGCCGGGCGACCCGCCGCAAATCGTTGTGGCTGCTTCCTTCCGGACCTGACCAGGTTGGCGAACGCAAACGTCCACCCGACTCCCGGTGGGGCCTATGACCGCGCCGCAACAAAAATGCAAGCAAGCTTAGCGCCCGTTTCGAAAGTCGCCGTTCGGCGATTTTGTGCCATGCACCAGCCTGCAACCCCCGGCGCAGGGTGGCGGGCGGCACTTTCGAACCAAACTCTTAGCGGAAGTTATCCGCGTAGCTTTGCAGTTTCAGACGGCGTGCCGGGGTCGGGGTGACATGCGCCGCAATGCCATGGCGATCGGCATAGGCGCGGGCCTCTGCCTCGCTGGCGAATTTCAGGATGACCTGTTGCCGCATGTCGCCCGAACCGGCCCATCCGGTCAGCGGGTCGGGACGCTTGGCCTCGGCCGGGGCGAATTCGAGCAGCCAGTCATGATTCCGGGCCTTGCCGGACTGCATGGCGTTCTTCGGGCGCTGATAGATGCGTGCGGTCATGGCCACGCGCTTGCAACCGAATCGTTCGACAAATCAAGTCCGTTTTTGTGCCTGAAAGGCGTTCTTGGTCTTCAGGCTCGGCACCTCGGCCCACGGCGCGTCGGGCCAGCGGTGTCTGGGATAGCGGCCCTTCATCTCCTTGACCACGTCGCGCCACGATCCACGCCAGAATCCGGGCAGATCGGCGGTTGTCTGGATCGGGCGCCCGCCCGGCGAGGTGAGCGACAGCAGCAGCGGTTGTGGCGGCTGGCCCACGGTGGGATGACGATCGAGCCCGAACAGTGCCTGGACCCGCAATTCGACGCTTGGCCCGCCGGGATGATCGTAATCGATGGCATGGCCCGCACCGGTGGGATCGCGAAATTCGGCCGGGGCCAGCCGGTCAAGGTCCTGCCGCTGCGCCCAGTCGAGCCGCGCCAGCAACGCTTCGTGCAGGCGCCCGGGCGCCACCGCGAAATCGCGCCGCCCGGTCAGCAACGGCGCCAGCCATGTCTCGGCCTCGGCCAGCAGCGCCGCCGGGGACAGCGTAGCCAGCCCGGCATGGCGCGCGCGTTCGATCAGCGCGCGGCTGGCCTGGCCCAGTGGCAACAGGGCGAGGCCCCCATCCCGCAGCACCGCGATCAGCCGCGCCACCAGCGCTGCGCCATCCGGCGCCGGATCGGGCACCCGCGCCAGCACGATCGCGCCCAGCCGCCGTTCACTGCGCGCCTCCACCCGCGCCTCTTCGGCGTTCCAGTCGAGCGTCGTGCGTGCGATCAGGCGATGCGCCAGATGGCGGTCGATATCGGCTTCATCGAGTGCCAGTGCGGCGGTGATTCGCGCACCTTTGGCCTCGCCTTGCGCATCGCCGATCACCAGCCACCGCGCAGTAATGAAGGGCGATGCCGGATCGAGGCGATAGCCGCGCCCGCCCGAAGCCAGCCATTCCTCGCCGCTGGCACCGCGCGCGCGCGCAATCCGGTCGGGAAACGCCTCGGCCAGCAGCACCGCCAGCGGCAGATCGTCGTCCGGCCCGGCGCGCACCAGCCGCGACGCCGCACGGGCCCAACGCGCGGCCAGATCGCGCGCCGCCCCGGCACGCCCCGACCGATCGGCGTTCCACACTTCGAGCCGCCGCGCCAGATCGTCGCTGCGCCCACCAAGCCCGCGTTCCTGCAACAACAGCGCCAGCCGCGCCGCGGTGGTGGCCGCCCGGTCCCCGCGCGCGGCGGCATAAAGCAGCATGTGGGCCAGCGCCGGTTCCATCGGCAGGCGCGCCATCGCCGCGCCGTGGGGCGTGATCCGCCCTTCGCCATCGAGCGCGCCGAGCGCCACCAGCGTGCCGCGCGCCGCCGCCAGCGCGGGTTCGGGCGGGGGATCGAGCCAGGCCAGTGCGCGCGCATCGCCGGCCCCCCATTGCGCCAGCGTCAGCGCCAGCGGGGCCAGATCGGCGGCAAGGATCTCGGGCGTGGCAAAGGCCGGACGTCCGGCATGCGCCGCTTCTTCCCACAGGCGATAGGCCACGCCCGGCACCTGCCGCGCGGCGCGCCCGGCACGCTGCGCGGCGGCCGCCTGGCTGGCGCGCGTGGTCACCAGCCGGGTAACCCCGGCAGCCTTGTCGAATTCGGCCTGTCGCGACAGCCCGGCATCGACCACCACGCTCACCCCATCGAGCGTGAGCGAGGTTTCGGCGATGCTGGTGGCCAGCACCACGCGACGACGCCCGGCGGGATCGCGGCGGATCGCGGCGCGCTGCGCGGCGGGATCGACTTGCCCGTGCAGCGCCAGCACCAGTGCCTGCGGCAGGCGGCTGGCCAGCAAATCGGCAGTGCGATCGATCTGGCGCACGCCCGGCAAAAACGCCAGCACGTCGCCGGAGGTTTCGCCCCAGGCACGCGCAATGGCAGCGGCCACTTGCACCTCGACCGGCAGATCGGCGCGCCAGCCGAGCCAGCGGATGGACAGCGGATAGGCGCGGCCCGCGCTTTCCAGCACCGGCACAGCCGCACCGCCCCGTTCGAGCAGCCCGGCGAAGCGCGCACCGTCGAGCGTGGCCGACATCACCAGCAGCCGAAGATCGGGGCGCAGCACGCCCTGCGCCTCGACAGCCAAAGCCAGCGCGAGATCGGCATCGAGATGGCGTTCGTGCGCTTCGTCGAACAGCACCGCGCTGACTCCGGCCAATTCGGGATCGGCCATGATCGCGGCCACAAAAATCGCCTCGGTCATCACCACGATGCGCGTGTGCGGGCCGCGCTTGCTGTCGAGCCGGGTGGCATAGCCGACAGTCTGGCCCGCGACCTCGCCCATCAGGTCGGCCATGCGTTCGGCGGCCGCGCGCGCGGCCACCCGGCGCGGGCTGAGCACGATCACCGTGCCCGTGCACCAGTCCTGCCCGATCAGCGCAGGCGCCACGGCCGTGGTCTTGCCGGCCCCTGGCGGCGCAATCAGCACCGCCGACGGATGGACCGCCAGCGCGGCAAGCACGTCATCGAGTACGGCATGGATCGGCAAATCGGCCACGATCGCCCCGTAGACCAAAGGTGTGGCCGGTGGGAGCCGTTTTTGCACAACCCTCATCGCCCCAAAATCGATTCATTTCGGCGCACATCGGCAAGAAACCGGGGTTTGACGCTATTTACTCACCGAATCCGTGTGTTACTCTGATGTTTCAAAAGGGGAGAATCGGAGCGATTGCCGCACCAGACGGTCGTCGAAATCCGGGTGCTGAAGCGGTTGGAACAGCGTTGCAGGCTCTGGCCTGCATACGTATTCCGCCATAATGAAAGGGTCGTTCGCGATGTTTCTCGATTTGCGGGATCAATGGCCACCGGTTCCGCCGCCGAACCCGCTGCCCGATGCGGGCAAGCCAAAGCTCGACAAGCGCGCCGAACGCATTGTCGGATTGATCGTGATGATCAATCTTGGCCTGCTGTTGCTGGCGCCGATTGCCGGCAGCACGGTGATCCAGGCGATCACGTCGCTGTTTGCAACGCTGCACCGCTAGACACAGAAGCCGCCAGCGACGGGCGCTGCCAGAACAGACCCTTGTCGGTCAGTTGCTGTCGAGCTTGTCGTATTCCTTCACGATGCCCTTTGGCACGTCTTCATAGTCGCTCCACGGCAGGTCTTTCTTGAGCGTGTCCGACCAGCGCTCCATCCATTCGATGCCGTCCTTGCCACTGTAATTGTCGGCGGTGCGATAGGCGGGGTCGCGCAAGGCCTGGTCGATCGTGATCGGGCGCAGGTTCTGCCGTGCCAGAATGGCGGCCAGCCCTTCGAAACAATCGGCATTCAACCGGGTGTCGTGCAGCAGCATGACATAGGCGATGTCGCGCCCGAACAGGACGTGCGAGGCGCGGCGGTACCAGCCGATCGAACGTTCGGTATAGGCCAGATAGACCCCGCGGATGCGCGCCGCCTCGGCCGTGTTGCCGGTCATCACCGCATTGTCATAGGGTTCGGCAAATTCCCAGTCGTCGGCGTCGATGGTGACCGGCGCGATGCGATAACCATGGCCCGCCAGCCAGGCGTTGATCTGGGCCTTGACCGGTTCGGGGCTGCCGGTTTCGAGATAGGGATGGCGAAACCATTGCAGGTTGCGATGCGCCTTGACCATCATTGGCCGGATTACTTTTTCACCCCGCGCGATGTCGGCAATATAGCCGGCGGCGCCGACATTGTTGGGCGACGAATGCGAAAAGGTGTGGTTGCCAAGGTCGAACCCGGCCTTGATCCAGCGCTGCAGAACGGCGATCTGGCGGGCGCGGATAATCTCGTCGAGCTTGCCCTCGTTGACAAAGCCGATGGCGGGAAAGTGATGATGCTTCAGCCCCTTGATCAAGGCCTTGTTGGTCGCCTCGACATAGGCCTGATCGGGCTTGAGCACGATGCCGGGCAGATCGTCGAAGGTCAGCGCAACGCTTGCCGATTCCGGCAATGACGCCGGGGCGGCATGGGCCGCACCCCCCGCCAGAACCAGACCGGCGAGCACCAGACCGGTGCGGACAGTCGAAGCGAGCAGACGGTGCAACGCACAAGCAGACAAACGAGACGACACCGGCAATCCTGTCAATCAAAAGGGAGACAAACGGTCAATCGGCGCCCTATAGACGCGGGACTTTCGACATTGCATGACAAATTTGGTCCGGTACGCCAAAAGGCCGGGGAAAACCCGCCTTCCGCCTGGCGGAAACACCACACCACAGCGCCAGCAAAGGGCCCATGCCGGTGAAGACCGCGATTACCATCATCGCCGATCTGGTTCGGTCGCTGGTGATCA
Source organism: Novosphingobium sp. FSW06-99 (assembly GCF_001519065.1). Lineage (GTDB taxonomy): Bacteria > Pseudomonadota > Alphaproteobacteria > Sphingomonadales > Sphingomonadaceae > Novosphingobium. Next base: position 170,792 of record NZ_KQ954252.1, on the reverse strand, counting down.
GCGGCTTGGCGGCGGCGGGTGTGTTGCTGCTGGTGATGGCTGGTTCGGCCACCGCCGGCTATTGCCTGTGGCGGCTGTGGCAGCGCGCGCGGCGCTGACCCATTCCGCTTGACCCGATGCGGGCAACTGGGGCAATTGCGTTTCAAGTCGCAACTGTCACGCGCACCCACCCCCTGTTCCTGTTCCGGAGATCCCCCCGATGCAACATCGCCGCCTTGGCACGTCCGCCATCGTCGTGTCCGACATCTGTATGGGCACCATGACATTCGGCAGCCAGACCGACGAAGCCACTGCCTTGCGCATCCTCGACCGCAGCTATGACGCGGGGATCAATTTCTATGACACCGCCGAGGGCTATCCCGTGCCGCCCGATGCCAAATGGGTTGGCCGCACCGAGGAAATCGTTGGCAAGTGGCTGAAAACCAAGCCGCGCGACGCGATCATCCTGGCCACCAAAGTGTCGGGCCCCAGCCACGTGTGGTTCAAGAGCCCCAAGCGCAGCGGGATGACCGCGCTCGATCGGCGCAACATCGTCACCGCGCTGGAAGAAAGCCTGACCAAGCTCGGTACCGACTATATCGATCTGTACCAGACGCACTGGCCCGACCACGACACGCCCTATGAGGAAACCATGGAGGTGCTCGACGAGCTCGTTCGCGCGGGCAAAGTGCGCATCGTCGGCTGTTCCAACGAAACCGCGTGGGGCCTGATGAAATCGATCGCCGCGTCGGACAAGCTGGGTGCGGCGCGCTATCAGACGATCCAGAACAATTTCAGCCTCAACAACCGCCGGTTCGAGGATGACCTGGCGCAAGTCTGCCGCAAGGAAGGGGTCAGCCTGATCCCTTATTCGCCGATCGGCGGCGGCGTGCTGGCCACCAAGTACAGCAACGGCGCGCGCCCCGACGGTGCCCGCTTTTCGAACTATCTGTCGATGGGCGGTCGCCAGGAAGCGATGGCGCGGCGGTTCGTCAACGACAAGTCGGTGACTTCGGCCGAACGTTTTGCCGCGATCGCCGCCGAACACGGGCTCGATCCGGTGACCTTTGCGGTGGCCTGGTCGAAACAACACGACTTCGTCGCCTCGACCATTGTCGGCGTCAGCCGCGAGGATCAGCTCGATCCGATCTTTGCCGCCGCCGATCTCGTCCTGCCCGAATCGGCCATCAAGGCGGTGAACAAAGTCAGCCGCGAAATCATGTATCCGATGGGCTGAACGGTGATCGTCCCCGCAAGGGGACGATCAGAACCGGCGCGCGACGGCGAATTCGGCCGCTTCGGTCATGGCCGTCTTGGCCGCACCGGCGGGGAAGGCAGCGATCGCGTCGATCGCACGCTGGGCATAGTGGCGCGCGCGTTCGCGCGTGGCATGCACCGCGTCATGCTTGCGAATCAGCTCGATGGCGTGCGCCAGGTCGGCATCGGTGTTGCGATCCCCGGCAATCGCGTCGCGCCAGAACGTGCGCTCCGCCTCGTTGCCGCGCGCATAGGCCAGGATCACCGGCAGCGTCATCTTGCCTTCGCGGAAATCGTCGCCCTGTTCCTTGCCCATTTCGGCGGCGTTAGAATCGTAGTCGATCGCATCGTCGGCCAACTGGAACGCAATGCCCAGATTGCGGCCATAGGCATCGAGCGCGGCTTCATCGGATTCGGGCCGTTCGGCAACCACGGCGGCGATCCGGCAGGCGGCCGCGAACAGCGCGGCGGTCTTGCCGTTGATGATCGCCAGATAGCGCTCCTCGGTGGTTTCGATCTGGCGCTGGGCCACCAGTTGATCGACTTCGCCTTCGGTGATCACCGCAGAGGCGTTCGACAGGATGCGCAGGACCTTGATCGAGCCATCTTCGACCATCAATTCAAAGCTGCGGCTGAACAGGAAATCGCCGACCAGCACCGTCGCCGGATTGCCATAGATGATATTGGCGGTTTCCTTGCCCCGCCGCATGTCCGAGCCATCGACCACGTCATCATGCAGCAACGTCGCAGTGTGGATGAATTCGACCGCCGCCGCCAACCGGTAATGGCGGCTGCCGCCATAGCCGACCAGCGCTGCGCCCGCGAGCGTGAGCATCGGGCGCATACGCTTGCCCCCGCCCGCGATAAGGTGTCCGGCCAGCGCCGGAATCAGGGGAATGCGCGATTGCATGCGATCAAGAATGACCGCATTCACGCTGTTCATGCCTTCGGCAACCAGCGCCATGAGCGGCTGCAGCGAAGGTTCGGCCCGACGGGGCAGCGGGTGGATCGTGGCAGACATCGCCAGCCCGATTGGCCTGTGGCTGGGCGCTTGGCAAGTCGAAGTTTTCACGCCAATGACATCGAAACGTGAATCTGCCCCCGGTTGGAGACCCAATGAGCCAAGACCCCGTGCTGGACGGCTATCGCCAGAGCATCGACAACATCGATGCCGCGATGATCCACATCCTGGCCGAACGGTTCCGCATCACCAAGGCGGTGGGCGCCTACAAGGCCGAACACGGCCTGCCCGCCAGCGACCTTGCGCGTGAACAGCGCCAGATCGACCGGTTGCGCAGGTTGGCCGAAGACGCGCGGCTCGACCCGGAGTTTTCAGAAAAGTTCCTGCGCTTCGTGATCCAGGAAGTGATCCGGCATCACGAACAGGCCAAGGAAAAATAGCGCAGCGCTACTCCACATCCTCCAGCGGCACGCCGGGCTGCTGCTTGGCGGTGCGGATGGTCAGCGATGTCTTGACGCTGGCGACATTGGGTGCGGGCGTAAGCTTGCTGGTGAGAAATTCCTGAAAGCTTTGCAGATCGCGCGAGACGATCTTCAGGATGAAATCGATCTCGCCGTTGAGCATGTGACATTCGCGCACTTCGGGCAGGCCGCGCATGTGATCTTCGAACTGGCGCAGCGACTCCTCGGCCTGGCTTTTCAGGCTGACGAGCGCGAACACGGTGATCGAAAAACCCAGTTTGGAGGCATCGAGATCGGCGTGATAGCCGCGAATGACCCCTGCTTCTTCCAGCGCGCGGACCCGGCGCAGGCACGGTGGCGCGGTCAGGCCGACCCGTTGGGCCAATTCGACATTGGTTACCCGGCCTTCGGCTTGCAGTTCGGCAAGCAGCCGGCGGTCAATTGCATCCAGTGTCGCCATGGTCCTCGTTGCCACCAGGTCAGATCGTCAGCCAGAGAGCGCGGGGCCTGTCCCTGCCGACGATCCCGGTTTGGGGCCACGGCAAGATTCGCCTCTCGAAACTGGCTCTCGCTATAATATTATTTGCTCTTACCGCAATCGTCCCACATTGCAACGCAATCAACGTAGCCCTTTGCCACTGTGCATATTTTGTTAGGGTCTACCCGGCCACAGCAGCATCACCGGCTTTGCCGCCCGCCACGCATCCCTGCGGATGCGCGAACGATGGCAAAGGGTATACCTTAACGCCGGGTTTGTACGACACTTGCCGTGCAGACGAATCGAGTGAAACGAGGCGTCCCTTCCGGGCGCCAAAGCGGAGCATGCATGATCGTTGATGACCGCCTTGACACCGTACTGCAGACGCAGGCGGCCGGCCGGGCGGGCCTCAACACGCAATTTCGCCAATTGGTCGATCTGCTCGGCCGCACCTCCGATCAGGCCTGGACTGATCGCCACAGCCAGGCGCTGGGCCGTCTCGACAGCTTGCATGCCGCGCTTGGCGATGCGGCAGCGGCGGTGCTGGTCGGGCTGTGCACGCTGCGCAGTCCGACGTTGATCGTGCATCTGGTGCGGCGGGGTCCGCGCACCGCGATTGCCGCGATCGCGCGCGCACGGCTGGATGATGCCGCCTGGTTGCGGCTGATCCCCGCCCTGCCCGTCCATGCACGCGGTGCGCTGCGCCACCGCCGCGACCTGACCGCACCGGTCATCGCCTTGCTCGAACGGCTGGGCATCGATGACTATGTGCTGTCCGCGCCCGAGGCCGAAGTCATGTCCAACGCTCCCGCCGTGCTGGTGGCCATGCCCACCCCCGCGCCACCCCGCGTCGAGGCTGCGCCCCGCGAAGGGATCGGCGCGATCGTGCAGCGGATCGAGGCGTTCCGCCGCAACCGCCAGGCCGACGATCACCCTGAACCGGGCCAGACCCGCCTGCCCTTTGCCGAAGATCCCGCTGCCGAACCACTCGCCATGACCGTCGATGTGGCGATCGATACCACCGGCACGATCATCGCCGCCGATGGCGTCGACCCCGCGCTGCTGGTCGGCCACATGCCGTTTGCGCCAGTGGCTGCCGCTGCCGCCGCGTCGGTCGATGCGCAGACGCTGCGCGCGTTCGGCGCGCGGTTGCCGATTGTCGCCGGGCGGCTGGTGCTCGACGGCGCGCCGCGCGTGACCGGGGCGTGGCGCATCGATGCGGCACCGCGTTTTGACCCTGCGGGCGGCGCCTTCACCGGATACCGCGCGCGTCTGCGCCGTGCCGCGCAGGTCGTGCCCGATGACGCCTTGGTGGATCGCACCGGGGGCGACAGCCTGCAGCAACTGCTGCACGAATTGCGCACGCCGATCAACGCGATCCAGGGGTTTGCCGAACTGATCCAGCAACAGATGCTGGGCCCCACCCCGCACCAGTACCGCAGCCTGGCGGCCTCGATCGCCGCCGATGCTGCGCGCATGCTGGCAGGTTTCGAGGATGTCGAGCGGCTGGTGCGCCTGGAAAGCGGCCGCACGCAGATCGATGCGGGCGAGGCTGATCTGACGGTGATCATGGCCCGCCTTGCCACGCAGTTGGAACCACTGGTTGCACCCCGCGAAATTCGCCTGCGCTGGAGCGTGCCCGACCACCCCGTGCCGATCACAATCGACCCCGACGAGGCAGAGCGCTTGCTGTGGCGACTGCTGTCGACCCTGACCGCGGCGGCCGCGCCGGGTGAGCGGCTGGCGCTGACGCTTGATACCGGCGTTCTCGAATCCGGCAACGGTGATCTGGCGCGGGTGCGAATGACCTTGCCTGCCGCGCTGGCCCGGCATGATGACGATATCCTGTTTGCCCCTGATATCGCGCGCGGCAGCAGCCCTGGCATGGGCATGCTGGGGCACGGCTTTGCGCTGCGCCTCGCCGCGGCCGAAGTGCATGCAGCGGGGGGACAACTCGTCCGGCCCGGGTCTGCCGGGTGTGCCGTGCTGGAACTGACATTGCCGGTTCATATGCCGGCCGTGCTTGACCGCACTGCCAACGCTTTCTAGCCAGCGTGCCAGGCCACATGGCAAGGCTGGGGGGGTGACGAACTTGGCAGACCCGCAGGGTGACCCGGATATTCGCGCCGCGCCGGGGCCCGCCGATCACGTGCAGTTTGCGCCCGGCTTTGGCCCGCGCTTTGTGGTGACCGTCGACACCGAAGAGGAATTCGACTGGTCCAAGCCGTTCGACCGCTATGGCCACACCCTCAGTCACGTGCCCTGGCTTGGCCGGTTTCAGGCGTTCTGCGAAAATCTGGGCATCGCGCCGGTCTATCTGGTCGATTATCCGGTGGCCTGCGATGCGCGGATGATCGATGCGCTGGGTCCGGCCGTGGCGCAGGGTCGCGCCGAAATCGGCGTGCAACTGCACCCCTGGGTCAGCCCGCCGCACGAAGAAGACGTCAATGTTCCCAACAGCTATGCCGGAAACCTGCCCCCTGCGCTCGAACGCGCCAAGTTCGACACCTTGCGCCGCACGATCGAGGCGGCATTTGGCCGCACCCCGCTGATCTATCGCGCCGGTCGCTATGGCGTGGGGGCGCATACCGCGCGGATCCTGGCCGATGGCGGCATGCGGATCGACACATCGGTGCGCGCGCGGTTCGACTATACCGGCGAAGACGGGCCCAATTTCCGCGATCACCCGGTCCACCCGTGGTGGATCGACCGCGCCGCCGGTCTGTTCGAACTGCCGTTGAGCACGCTCTATTGCGGATTGCTGCGGCGTCAGGGCAGTTGGCTGTACCACGCGCTGTGGCGGGTGCCGCGCATGCGCGGCGTGCTGGCACGGCTGGGCCTGCTCGAACGTGTGCCGCTGACCCCCGAGGGCGTCGATGCGCGCGCCGCGCTGCGGGCGATCGATGCGGCACTGGCCGACCGGCTGCCGGTGCTGGTGTTTTCGTTCCACAGCCCGTCGCTCTGCCCCGGCCATACCCCTTATGTGCGCGACGAAGCCGCGCTTCATCAGCTCTATGCCTGGTGGCGACTGGTCTTTGCCCATTTGCGCGAACGCGGCGTGCGCCCTGCCAGCATCGCCGAAATCGTCACGGCCGCACAAGGCTAGACCCGCTTGCCAAGCCGGGCCCGCCGCTTTACTCGCACCATCAGCGTGGGCCTGTAGCTCAGCGGTTAGAGCTGGCCGCTCATAACGGCTAGGTCGCGGGTTCAAATCCTGCCGGGCCCACCATTTGCGCACTGTGTCCAGCCCGGACACATGGGTGACAGATTGTTCCCAAGACCTGCGCGATCTGCCCGCACGATGCGCGGGCGCAAGGTTCAGCCGGCACCGTGCGCGGCCAGCGCATCCGGCAACAGGTCCACCGCCCTGGCCAGTTCTTCGTCCAGATGGCCCAGCAGGTTGGTCCAGTCGTGCAGCCCGGTAGGCGGTTCGGGGCCATCGGAAATGCCGCGCAGGCCAATCAGCGGCACATCGAACAGCGCGCAGACGCGGGCGATCGCGAAGGTTTCCATATCGACCATGTCGGCATCGATCGCATCATAGCGATCGCCCGACAGCACATCGCCGCCGGTGGACAATCGCGCCGAGGCGATCGGCAGCGGGGTAGCCAGCGGCACGTCGACCGGGTGATCGATGAACGGCGTGACACCGGGGGTAAAACCGAATGGCGAGGCATCGATATCGCGCCACGACACGCTTTTGACCTGAAACACCTCGCCCAGCGGGCACACCCGCGAACCCGCCGAGCCGAGACACACCACCCAGTCGGGCCGTTGGCCGTGGCGGGCAAGTGCCGACAGCGCCAGTGCGCCCTTCATCGCCGCCTCGATCGGGCCAACCCCGGTGAACAGGGGATTGAACCGCGCACGCAAATGCGGGCCATATTCGGCATCGGCGGCCATCACGAACAGCACCTGCCGTCCCGCGACGGGCACCAGATCGGGGCGCAGATCGTGGGGCATCAACCGGCAATCAGCGCGCACAACGCCAGATCGGCGGCGGGCGCGACCCGCACTGTGCTGCCGAAATGGACCATCGGCATGGCATCGTCGGCGCCCGCGCCCCAGCGCGGCCAGTGTGGCAGGCCGGGGCCGTTGGGATTGCCGGTGCGCGCGAAATTCACCCAATAGCGCATCATCGTGTCCGACAGCGTACGATCGACCGGTTCGGCAGGCAACCAGGCCGCGCCAGTGCCGAACACATAGGGGATTTCCGCGCCGTGATAGGCGCCAAAGCCATGGTGGCCGGGGCGCACCCGGTCAAACCGGTAGACCCACGCTCCTTGTTCGGCGGCCAGGGTCTCGCGGGCCAGCGCAGCGGCCGGGCAATGGAACACCGGCGCGCTGGCCAGCAGATCAGCGCGCGTGGCAGCATCGTTCGACAGCCGTTGCAGCAGATGCGCGATGTCCCCCGCCCTGGGCATGCCGAGCAGCACCCCCGCCTCGCCCGCACCGCGCGTGGCCGGATCTGCGGGCAGATACATGCGGAACTCATCGGCATTGGTGCCGATCAGCAGCGGCACATGAAACGCCGGTTTGGGCGGCACCAGCGGCGCGGCGAACGCGCCCTTGTGCCGTTCGCCCGCAACATGCACCAGATCGGCGGGGCTGTGTTGCGCCAGCGCGGCCGCGGTTTCGTCGCGCGCGAACAAGTCGGTGGCGGCACGCGTGGCCGTACCCGGCGTGGCAAAGGCATCCGGCGCCAGATAGCCGCTTTGAATGATCGCCCGCGCAAACAGCCCCTGCGCCACCGGGATATGCATCAGTGCGGCAACATCGGTGCCCCCGGCGGATTCGCCAAACAGCGTCACTTGTGCCGGATCGCCGCCAAACGCGGCAATGTTGTCGCGCACCCAGCGCAGCGCGGTGATCTGGTCCGACAGACCCTGCCGCCCGGCGCTGACATCGCTGATCGCGGGATGGGCAAAAAACCCGAGCGCGCCCAGCCGATAGTTGATGGTGACGACGACCACTCCGCGTGCCGCCAGCCGCGCGCCGCGATAATCGGGTTCATGGCCATAACCGCTGGTGTTCGACCCGCCGTGTACCCACACCATCACCGGCAGATGTCTGGCGGCGGCGGCGCGCGGCGTCCAGACGTTGAGAAACAGGCAATCTTCGGATGTTTGCGGCGCGGCGCCGATCGCGTCGGAATCGCTGCCCATCGCCACCGCCAGCTTGCGATACCAGGCCCCGGTGCTGTCGCCCTGCGGGCAGGCCGCACCGAAATGGGTCGCATCGATCGCGCCAGCCAGATGCGCCTGTGTCGACACATGCCAACGCAGCGGCCCAACCGGAGCCACGCCATAGCGCAGCCCCAGATAGGCGCGCACCCCGCCCGCCAGAACCAGCCCGCGCACATGCGCCTTGCCCACGACCAGACCGGTCGCCGGTTCGCTTGCCGCCGCCAGCGGGCTGGCCAATGCGACCACGGCTGCCGCCACTCGCGGAAACGCCCACGAGGCAGCACGCCAGCGCGCGCATCCGGTCTGCCCGTTCATGACTGATACCGTCCCATAACCCGCAAGGATAATGCCCCAGAATGAAACGCTTGGCCAGTGCCCTGCCAACCCTAACTGTTGGCTTCGCGTTTCAGCTCATACAGCAAGTCGAGCGCAGCGCGCGGGCTCAGGCTGTCGATATCGAGCGCGTTGAGTTTTACGCGCAATGCATCGACTTTGTCCTCTGCCGCCTCGATCGCGGCGGCAAACAGCGGCAGATCGTCGAGCCCGGCGGCCAGGCCACCGGTGGCCGCACGGCCTTTTTCCAACCGGTCGAGCACCGCCCGCGCGCGGCGCAGCACCGGTTGCGACACCCCGGCCAGACGCGCCACCGCCAGGCCATAGCTCTTGTCGGCAGGCCCTTCGGCAAGTTCGTGCAGCAGCACCAGATCGCCTTTCCATTCGCGCGCCCGCACATGGTGCAGCGTCAGCGCCGAACAGCTTTCGGACAAGCGGGCAAGTTCATGATAATGCGTGGCAAACAGACAGCGGCAGCGGTTCACCTCGTGCACCGCCTCGACTACCGCCCAGGCCAGCGCCAGCCCGTCGTAGGTCGATGTGCCGCGCCCGACTTCGTCGAGAATGACAAAGCTGCGGGTCCCCGCCTGTGCCAGGATCGCGGCGGTTTCGACCATTTCAACCATGAAGGTCGAACGCCCGCGCGCCAGATTGTCGCTGGCGCCAACCCGGCTGAACAGACGATCGACCACGCCCACGGTGGCTGCTTCGGCGGGCACAAAGCTGCCCGCCTGGGCCAGCAGCACGATCAGTGCATTCTGCCGCAGAAATGTCGATTTGCCGCCCATGTTGGGCCCGCCGACCAGCCACAGCCGATCTTCGGGCACCAGACGGCAGTCGTTGGCGACAAACCGGTCGCCGCGCGCCGCCAGCGCCGCTTCGACCACCGGATGGCGCCCCCCGGCAATGTCGAGCACGGGTTCATCGACCACGCGCGGCAGGCTCCAGCCACCTTCGGCGGCGCGTTCGGCCAATCCAGCGGCGACATCGAACCGCGCGAGCGCAGCGGCGGCGCGCGCAATGGTTTCGCGCGCGGCAATCGCGCGCGCCGACAGGTCTTCGAAATGCGCCTCTTCGGCGGCGAGCGCATGACCGCCCGCTTCGGCGATCCTGCTCGCCTCTTCGTGCAGCGCCAGCGCGTTGAAACGCACCGCACCCGCCATCGTCTGACGGTGGGTAAAGCCCGAATCCGGCGCCATCATCCGGTCGGCATGGCGCGCGGGCACTTCGATGAAATAGCCAAGCACGCCGTTGTGGCGGATCTTCAGCGCGGAAACCCCGGTTTCGTCGCGGTATTTCGCCTCCAGCGCGGCGATCGCGCGGCGCGAATGCCCGGCCATGCGCCGCAATTCATCGAGCGCGGCGTCATAGCCTTCGGCAATGAACCCGCCTTGGGTGCGTTCGGTCGGTGGCGCGGGCACCAGCGCGCGGGCGAACAGATCGACCAGCGCGCCATGCCCGCGCAACTGCGGCACCAGGCTGGCGGCAAGCTGTGGCAGCGCGCCTGCGCCTGCGATCAGATCGGCCAGGCGCGCGGCCTCGGCCAGGCCGTCGCGCAACTGGCCCAGATCGCGCGGGGATCCGCGTCCCGCCACGACGCGGCCAATGGCACGCCCGATGTCGGGCGCCGCCCGCAGCAAGGCACGCACATCGCCGCGCAACAGCGGATCATCATGCAACCAACTGACCAGTTCGAGCCGCTGGCGGATCGCGGCCAGATCGGTCAGCGGCGCCGACAGATCATCGGCCAGCAGGCGCGCGCCCGCCCCGGTGACACAGCGGTCGACCGCTTCGAGCAGGCTGCCGCGCCGGCCGCCGCCGCTCGCCACGGTCACTTCCAGGCTGGCGCGCGTTGCTTCATCCATCGCCATGGTGGCATCGCCGACGCGCGCCTGCGGTGGCAACAGAAACGGCAGGCGCCCACGCCCGACATGGTCGAGATAGTCGATCAGCCCCGCCGCCGCTGCCAGCATCGCGCGCGAAAAGCTGCCGAAGGCATCGAGCGTGGCCACGCCGTGCACGTCGCGCAGCACGGTGTCGCCGCGTGCTGCGTCAAACCCGCGCACCGGGCGCGGCACCGCGTCATCGGGCACGGTCAGGCCCTGGGCTGCGGCGGATTCGGCCACGATCGTCTCGCTCGCCCCGATCCGCGCAAACGCCGCGCCCAGCGCATCGGGGGCGCAGTCTTCCAGTTCCATCCGCCCGGTCGAAATGTCGCATGTGGCCAGCCCGACGCGCCCCCCGACCAGGCACAGCGCGGCCAGCACATTGGCGCGGCGCGGTTCGAGCAGGGCTTCTTCGGTGAGTGTTCCGGCGGTCACGAACCGCACGATATCGCGCGCCACCAGCGCCTTTGAACCGCCGCGCTTTTTCGCCTGTTCGGGAGTTTCGACCTGTTCGGCAATGGCCACCCGGCACCCGGCGCGGATCAGCCGCGCCAGATAGCCTTCGGCCGCATGCACCGGCACGCCGCACATCGGAATCGCCTGCCCGCCGTGTTCGCCCCGGCTGGTCAGCGCGATATCGAGGATCTGGCTGGCCGCCTTGGCATCGTCGAAAAACAGCTCGAAAAAATCGCCCATGCGATAGAACAGCAGGCAGTCGTCGGCCTGCGCCTTCAGCGCCAGATATTGCGCCATCATCGGAGTTGGGGCATGAAGTGTCACCAGACGGGGCTAGACCAGAAACCCGCACAGCTCAAACCGCAGGCCACAGGATATCGACAATTCCGCGACCATACATGGCAACGGCGCCGCACGACAAACAGGGGCTGCTGATACCATGATGCAAGCACCTGCCGACAATCACAAACCCGGCTTCTGGTCATCGGCCTTCTGGCCGTACCGGCACACCACAGCGCCGCTGCCCTGGCTGACGCGGCCTGGCATCGCGCTGATCGTGCTGTTGTTCATCGCGCCGTTCTGGCTGGTCGAAGTGCCGCCGCTGATCGACATTCCCGGCCATATGGGCGCTGCCGCGATCGAGGCGGCCGGGCCCAACAGCCCGCTGGAAAAGTATTTCTCGTACCGCTGGGTGTTCACGCTGAACATCGGCGACGGCGTGCTGATGAAGCTGATCGGGCTGCCGTTCGGCGTGCTGGCGGCGGGCTGGTGGTCGACCGTGCTGGCCACTGCGCTCTATACCGGGGGCTGTCTGGCGGTGATCCGTGCGGTCAACCCGCGCGGCGGTTATGGCGCGGGCTGGGCGCTGGTCTATGTGTTCAGCTTTCCGCTGCTGACGGGTTTTCTCAACTATATCCTCGCCACCGGGCTGTCGCTGATCGCGTTTGCAGTCTCGGTGCGGCTGGAGGCGCATCCCAATCGGCGCGCTGCGGTGCTGATCGTGCTGCAACCGGTTGCCATGCTGTGCCATGCCATTGGCGGACTGACGCTGGCGCTGCTGGTCATGGCCAATGCCTTTGGCCGAGAGGTTGACGCACTGCCGCCGGGCTGGTGGCGTCCGTCGCGGTTTCGCGCCAGCCTGACGGCGCACGACTGGCGCGCCGCGCTGCAGCGGCTGGCGGTGCTGCTGTGGCCGCTGGTCGCCACGGTGGTGACGATCGTGCTGTGGAAACTCCTGTCGCCGCCGCCTGCGCGCAGTTTCAATTTCTGGCGGTGGACCGAAAAGGAATGGTACCTGCTGCTGACGCTGCGCGATCAGTCGATGGTGCTCGATTATGTCACGACGATCGCGTGCTACAGCCTGATCGCACTGGGCTGGCTGATCGGCGGGCGCTGGACCTGGGCGCGCCTGCTGCCCGGCCTGACCATCCTGATCGAATTCATCCTGATCCCCAGCGATATCAACGGCAGCAATTTCGTCGATGTGCGACTGTTGCCGGTGGCCTGCATGCTGTTGCTCGGGCTGATGGACTGGAGCCGGGCGCGCCCGCGCGTGGCCTGGGCCGTGGCCTACAGCGGGATGGTGCTGCTCGCGGTGCGGCTGGTGGTAACAGCGGCCAGCTTTGCCGACTATGCCGACGATTTCCGTACGCAGTTGGCGGCGCTGCAGCATATCGAACGCGGCAGCCGGGTGCTCGCCTTTGTCGAACATTCGTGCCTCGATGTGCAATGGCGCAACACCCGGCGCGACCATCTGGCCAGCCTTGCCAGCATCTATCGCCAGGCCTGGGTCAACGACAACTGGGCCGTGCCGGGGTTGCACATGGTGGTCCCGCGGTTTCGCCCCGGGCGCAATTTCAGCGCCGATCCGTCGGAATTCGTGTGGTCGCCGCGCTGTGGCGGGGGGCGCTTGCGCAGTGTCGACAGCGCGCTGAAATATGCTCCGATCGAACGTGTGGACTATGTCTGGCTGATCGATACCGGCCTGCCCCAGCGCCCCGATCCGCGCCTGCAACTGGTCTGGCAGAGCGGGCGCAGCATGCTGTTTGCGGTGCGCCCGCTGGCCATCCCGAACTGGCAACCGCGCGGATTGTGATTATGCCATCCGGCCTTGACGCAACGGAAAAGAGCCGACAGGGCCGTCGCAAAGGCGCATAGAGTTAGGGATTAGCGATGTCTGATGAAAGCAACGTCCGTTTCACCGAACGCGAAGCGCTGTTCTATCACAAGACCATTCGCCCCGGCAAAATCGAGATCATCGCCTCCAAGCCGATGGCCACGCAGCGCGACCTCAGCCTGGCCTATTCGCCGGGCGTGGCCGTGCCGGTGCAGGCGATTGCCGACGATCCGGCCTGTGCCTACGACTATACCGCCAAGGGCAACTTGGTCGCGGTGATTTCCAACGGCACCGCCATTCTGGGCATGGGCAATCTGGGCGCGCTGGCGGCCAAGCCGGTGATGGAAGGCAAGGCCGTGCTGTTCAAGCGCTTTGCCGATGTCGATTCGATCGATATCGAGGTCGATACCGAAGACGCCGACAAGTTCATCGAGGCGGTCGCCCTGCTCGAACCGAGCTTTGGCGGGATCAACCTTGAGGACATCAAGGCGCCCGAATGCTTCATCATCGAACAAGCCCTTCGTGACCGCATGAAGATCCCGGTGATGCACGATGACCAGCACGGCACCGCGATCATTTCCGCCGCAGGCCTGCTCAACGCCTGCCACCTGACCGGGCGCAAGCTGGAAGATGTCAAAGTCGTGGTCAACGGGGCGGGTGCGGCGGCGATTGCCTGCACCGCGCTGATCAAGGCGATGGGCGTGCGCCATGACAACGTGATCATGTGCGACCGGTCGGGCGTGATCTACCAGGGCCGCGAAACCGGCATGGACCAGTGGAAGAGCGCGCATGCGGTCGATACCCCGGCGCGCAACCTGGAAGAGGCGCTGAAAGGCGCGGACATTTTCCTGGGCCTTTCGGCGGCCAAGGCGCTGAAGCCCGAATGGGTGATGGACATGGCGCCGCAGCCGATCATCTTTGCGATGGCCAATCCCGACCCCGAGATCACCCCGCCCGAGGCCAAGGCCGCGCGTCCTGACTGCATCATCGCCACCGGCCGGTCGGACTATCCCAACCAGGTCAACAACGTGCTGGGCTTTCCGTTCATCTTTCGCGGCGCGCTCGACGTGCGCGCGACCACGATCAACGAAGAGATGAAGATCGCCGCCGCGCAGGCCATTGCCGAACTGGCGCGTGAAACCGTGCCCGAAGAAGTCGCTGCGGCCTATGGCAAGAACCATCAGTTCGGGCTCGACTATATCATCCCCGCCCCGTTCGACCCGCGCCTGATGGAACGCGTATCGTCGGCCGTCGCCAAGGCGGCGATGGATTCGGGCGTGGCGCGGCTGCCGATCGAAGATTTCGACGTCTATCGCACCAGCCTCAAGGCGCGGCTGAACCCGACCACCTCGGTGCTGACCAATGTCTATGCCCAGGTGAAGCAGAACCCGCGCCGTGTGGTGTTTGCCGAGGCGGAAAACGAGGTGGTGCTGCGCGCTGCCGTGCAATACCGTGATTTCGGCTATGGCACGCCGGTGCTGGTCGGGCGCACCCAGGCCGTGCTGGACAAGCTGACCGAACTGGGGGTGTCGGACCCCGCCAGCTATGAAATCCACAATTCGGCGATTTCGCCGCTGGTGCCCGAAATGGTCGCCTATCTCTATCCGCGTCTGCAACGCCGGGGCTTTCTGGAACGTGACATCAAGCGGATGGTCAACCAGGACCGCAACGTGTTCGCCAGCTTGCTGGTCGCGCTGGGCCATGGCGAGGCGATGATTTCGGGGATGACGCGCACCTTTGCGCAGACCCTGACCGAAGTGCGCCGCGTGCTCGATCCCAAGCCGGGGCACATTCCCTTCGGCATCCATCTGATGGTGGGCAAGAACGACACCGTGTTCATGGCCGACACCACCGTCAACGAACGCCCCAGCGCCGAAGACCTGGCGCAGATCGCGATCGAAACCGCCGCCGTCGCGCGCCGGATGGGCCACGAACCGCGGGTGGCGTTCCTGTCGTTTTCGACATTCGGCAATCCCTATGGCAAATGGCTCGACAACATCCGCGATGCCGTCGCGATCCTCGACCAACGCCAGCCCGGTTTCGAATACGAGGGCGACATGGCGCCCGATGTGGCGCTCAACCCCAAAGTCATGGCCAATTACCCGTTCAGCCGCCTGTCGGGCCGCGCCAATGTGCTGATCATGCCCGGCCTGCAATCGGCCAACATCTCGGCCAAGCTGCTGCGCGAACTGGGCGGCAACGCGGTGATCGGCCCGATGCTGATCGGCATGGAAAAGCCGGTGCAGATCGCGCCGATGACCGCGCTGGCGCCCGATCTGCTGACTTTGGCGGTGCTGGCGGCGGCGGGGATTGCCGGATAAGCCGTTGCGGCGCGAAGGCCCCGCCGGCAATTGCGCGGTCAGCCTTCGCGCAACTGCGTGAACCGGTGCAGCCGCTTGCGCACGACCTCGCGCAATTGCGGCGGCAACACGATCCACGATTGCACGGCAAACAGCAGCCCGACGATCACCGCCAACAAAAACCGCACCCCCAGGCCCGCGCTGACGTGTGGCAGCGCCAGGTTGATCAGGCCGAACGCACACAGCGATCCGGCAATCGGCGCAAAATGGTCAAAGCGGCGTGAACTCACCCAGTTGAGCGCGCTCAGATCGACCACAAACCGGGCGAAATAGACCACCGCCGCGCCCAGCACGCCCCAGTGCACCACCGAAAAGTACAGCGCGACCAGAAAGAACGGCAATTCGGACAACATGACCTTGGTCACCAGATCGGGCCGACCTTTCGCCTGCAACCGGGCAAACGGCACATTGGCAAACATGTTCAGCCATGCCGCCAGCAGCAATATGCGCGCGATCGGGGTGGTTTCGAGACCGAGTTTTCGCCCCACCCAGAATTCCATGCCATTCTGCATCAGCACAAAGGCGCCAGCGATCAGCGGGGTCAGCAGCGCGAGTTGCACGCCCACGGCATCGCGCGCCAGGCGATCCGCATCCTCGCCGCTGGCCATCGCCATGCGCGGGAACAAGGCGTTGCACAGGGCGCCCGAAACGGTTTGCACGCGCGAGGTCAACTGGGTGGGCACGACATAGACGGTGACGGCATAGCTGCCCAGCATCGCCCCGATCAGGAACCGGTCGATCACCTGGATAAACGGGCTGAATATCGCCGAAACGGTCACCCACCCGCCATAGCTGAGCAATTCGCGCAATTGCCCGCGATCGAACCGGCGAAACGCATCCGCCCCGAATTCGCGTCTGCATTCAATCCAGTAGAGCACCAGCCCGACCATGCGCGCGGTGATGGATGCCGCCAGCAAGGTCACCATGTTTGGTCCGAAAAACCAGGCCACCGACAACGGCAGGATCTGGAACAGACACGTGTTGGTGATCGAAATGCGGTTGGTCAGAAAGAATTTCTCACGCGCCATCAGCGCGCCCGACAGCACCCCCAGCGTGGTCGCCACCGGCACCGCCAGCGCCAGCAGGGGCAATGCCGCCAGCGTTTCGACCAGCATCGCCGGGGCCAGCTTCATTTCCATCGAAAACATCACGTAGGATGCCGGCCACATGATCAGCGCGCCAACCAGCCCGACGCACAGATTGCTGACCAAGGCCGTGCCGAACGCAGTGGCGCGGGCATCGGCACCGGCGTCGCGCAAAGTCGAAATGCGCTGCGACGTGGCGCGGCCCAGCCCCAGATCGAACACCCCGAAATAGCCCAGTACCAGCCACGCGATCGCCAGCACGCCATAACGTTCGGGCCCGATCAGCTTCAGATAGGCCGGCACCGTGACCAGCGCGAGCACGGTCGGCACGGCCGTACCCACAAAGTTGTACAAGGCATTGCGGCCGATACTCATGGCGTGAGGCCCGTCATGGAGGTGTTGGCAGGAATAGACATTGCGGTTGCAAGCCCTGCGGCAAAAGCATCGCCGATTGCGCGGCGTTGGAAAATGCGCACTTGCGCGCATTGCTGCCATGTGGAGAGCGCCGCCTTGAGGGGGCGTTCGTCCCGCACCAGGCGCACCATCGCCTCGGCAATGGCGCCGACATCGCGATTGTCGACGCGCAAGGCAAAGGGTGCATCATCGAAATACCCGTCAACCGCCCAGTCGGCGGGATAAGCAATCGGCACCCCGGCCAGCAAGGCCTCGATGAACACGAGGCCGAAACTTTCGCGCAGCGAAGCCAGCACAAAGCCGCTGGCGCGGTTGAGGCGCGCAGGGATCTGCTCCAGCGGCAAGGCGCCTTCCAGCACGCAGGCATGGCCGGTCACCAGCGCGTCGCACCGCGCATGCTGCGCAGCATTGCCGCCACCGACAACCGCCAGCCGCAGACCCGGCACCACCTTTGCCGCACGATCGCTGGCCGCGACCATGCGCGCCAAATTCTTGCGGCGATGGCTTTGCAGGTGAAAGATCGACAGCAGACCGTCGCCGTCTTCGCGGGGGGGAATGATCTGCGCGTTGCTGACCGGACAGGGCACCAGCGTCGATGCGCCGCTGCGCGGGCCCAACTGCGCCTCGATCCGTGCAAGGGCCCAGGGCGCAAAATGGAACACCATCGCCGCCCCATGGAACACCCGCGCAAAACGCGCGCGCAGATCGGGACGTGCCGACAGGATCTTGAGATCGGAATCACCCTGGATCGACAGCGCATAAGGCACATTCAGCACGCGGGCCGCGCGCGCCACCGCAAGTCCCTCCACAGAAAGCTTGTGCCCCACGATCAGACCAGGACGCGGCCCCGCAGCCAGACGATCGGCCAGCCAATCGCCCAGATTGCCCAGCATGGCAGCATGATAGATCCCCTTGCCCGGCGCCAGATAGCGGACCGGCGTGACGCCATCGTGCGCGCCACCGGTTTCAATACCAAGACGCGGCCGCAGGGGATTGGCCAACGCAGCCGACAGCAACGCCGCGCCGGGGGCCGCGCGGTTCAGCGAAAAGACCTGCTGTTCAAAGCGATCATCGACCAGGCGCACCAGGCTTTCGATGGCGCGGGTCTTGGCGGGTTGGAACTGGTCGGGAAAATCGCCCGAAACATGAACAATTCTGCCGGAGGCCCGTCGGTCAGGCATCATGTCCACCCCGCCCGCGCTTGCGCGCGCGCCGCCGCTCACGGGCATCCTTGTGCATCAGCGCAAATATCCGGGGCGATCGCACCAGATAACGGCGCCACAGGCGGCGTGGCTCGCGGATCAACCGGTACAGCCATTCCAGCGCCAAGGCCTGCAGCAACCACGGCGCGCGCTGACTTCGCCCGGTCAGGTAATCGAGCGATGCGCCGACACACAGCGCGATCCCGCACGTTGCGCCCATCTTCTTGGCCCGCAACGCAATGATTTCCTGCTGCGGCGATCCTACCGCGATAAATACAAAGCGTGCGGGATTGGCGACGATGAACCGGGCCGCTGCGTCCAGCGCAGCTTCATTGTGCAACAGACCCATCGGCGGAATGTGCTGGCGCAGATTGCCCAGGCCAAAGCGCGCCGCCAGCGCCGGCAGCGTATCCGTGCCTCCGCCGATGATCACCACACTGTCGGTGCTGCCCACCATGCCTTCGAGCAAATCGGCGGTGACGTCGCTGCCCGCCGATACTTCGAGATGGACCCCGTAAAAGCGTGACAGCAGGCCCATCACCTTGCTGTCGCACAAAGTCAGATCGCTTTGCGCATAGGCTTCTTCGACTTCGATCGTATGGCGTTCGGTGCGCAGGCGAACAAGATGGTCGACATTGGGCGTCGTTACGTAACCATAGGGCCCGTCAAGCGGCCAGGCACGAAGGTAGGCCGCGACCAGGTCGCGGTTTAACTGATCGAACCCCAGTCCGAGTATGCGTACGCGCGGAAACCCGCGCCCATCACCATGATCGCGCGTAATCAAGAGGCCAGCGCCCCTCGCACGTTTGGTGCCCCAGACCGGCGAATCCTCACAAGTGCTCCATACCAATCGAAACAGAGAGAACCGACATCTTGACCGACGATCCCGCCGCACCCGCGCCCTGCATCCTGCCCAATGGGCAATCGCAGGAACGCAGGCTCCACGTCAACCAGCCGCACGGCCGCTGATCAGGCTGTCTCGCTGTTTTCGTACTGATAATACTTGTAGTGATAGTCGTAGTTATACCCGGCGATCCGGTGGTCAAACTTGGTCAGCACGACACCGGCGATCCTGGCGCCAATGTCCTGCAGACGCCGGACAGCAGCCTTGGCCTGGCCATTGTGCGCGCGGTTCGCTTCGACGATCAGCAACACCGTCTGCACCTGGCGGGCGATCAGCGGCGCATCGGCCAACCCCATGATCGGCGCAGAGTCGAGGATGATCACATCATAAGATGGCTTGGTCGCGGCCAGGAAATCCCCGAGCGCGTTCGATGACAGGATTTCGACCGGATTGGTCGGCACCTGGCCCAGCGGCAGCAGATCGAACGAATCCTTGCCAACCTTGATGATGCAATCGGCAAGCGTTTGATGCCCAAGCAGCACTTCGGTGAGACCGGTCGTGCGATCGGCGGTGAAGTGACGGTGCAGCGAAGGGCGCCGCAAGTCGGCGTCGATCAGCAACACCCGCTTGCCGATTCGGGCATAGTCGCGTGCCAGCGCGATACACGTGGTGGATTTGCCTTCCGATGGCTGGCTGCTGGTCACCTGCAGCACTTCGGGCGTACCGGTCAGCGTGGCGTAATCGAGCGCCGCGCGGATCGAGTAATAGGCTTCGTTGATCGCGCTCTTGCGATCGTCGCCGCCAGCACCAAGATCCTCGTCCGGGGCGTTGGGGGTGGTGCCCAACAACGGCAAGTGCAGCTTGCTTTCGACATCTTCCGGCGACCGCAGTGTGTCATCGACCGCTTCACGGGCAATCGCAATACCCACAGCAATGACCAGACCAAGTGCAAAGGCAATCGCCATGTTCTTGGGCAGGTTCGGTGAAACCGGGCGCGCCGGCACTTCGGCGCTGTCGAGCTGCGAGATATTGTTGCGCACAATATCCGACGCGGCGCTGATCTGGTTAAAGCGCGCCATCAGGTCATTGAGCTGACGACGACGCGAATCGACATCGCGGGCAATCAGGTTCAACTGAACCCGCCGACCTTGTTCCTGCAAGGTCTGGCCCGACAGGGCATCGCGCTGGCTCGCCAGCGATTTTTCCTGATCAAGCGCAACATGATATTGGTATTCAAGCGATTTCTTGATGTTGGTGGCGACGGCCTGAAGCTGGTTGTCGAGCGAGTTGAGTTGCGCCCGCGCCTGCACCACTTGCGGAAAATCCGGTTTGTACTTCGCGCTGAGCTGCGCATATTCCGATGCCGCGATCGAACGCTGGTTCATCAGCGACGACACCGAGCTGTTGCCCTGCACTTCGACAATCTGCAACAGCGGCGTCGCCTGCGCCGCGCGCCAGCGTTGCTCGGCCAAAATGCGCGTGGTCACGGCATCGGTATACTGGCTGTTGAGATGGACCAGGTTGGCCGTGGTGATCGACTGCGAATTGCCGCTGCCGGCCGCGTTTTCCTTGGTGTCGGACGCTCCCGAACCGCCGGAAGCATCGCTCGCATCGATCAGATTGTTGGTTCGCGCATAGTCGATCGCCTTGTGCTCGGAAACTTCGAGCTGGTCACGCAGGCTCTCGATCTGATCGCTCAACACCTTGCGGGCATAGGCATTGGCCATCAAGCCGGTCTTGATGTTGTTGGTTACGAAATTGCGCGCATAGCTGTTGACCACTTGTGCCGCTACGGCTGCGTTGGGGCTGGTGAAGTCCAGTTCCACCACGCGGTTGTCGATCGGCACGGTGACTTTCAAATTGGCCATCAGCACGGCAGCTTCGGCCTGGCGGCGCGCCGCCTTGCGATAGTTGGCCGGAATCGCGCCATCGGGTAGCCGCTCACGCATCTTCAGCAGAAAATCATCGTTCTGGTCGAGCTTGAGATCGTCGATCACCGCATATGCCATCGACCGGCTTTCCACGACGACCACCTGCGTGTTGAGGTAGCGGTTGGTATCGCCAAGCGCCACCACCGGATCGACGTCCTGCCCCGCTTCGATCTTCACGTTTTCGTTGTCGACGCGCACGGTCGATTCGGCCTCGTACCGTGGCGCCATCAGCAACGAAACGGCCAGACCAATGAACAGGCTGGCGCCGATCACCTGCAGCAGAACGCGCCGCTGGCGCCACATCATCGCGCGCAGATCGGCGATGTTGAAGCTGAAACCGGACTTTTCGTCCCCGTCGTCAGTGGGCCGGGGCATGAAACGACCAATATAGTCAGGCGCGCCGGCGGGTTGGATTGTGGTGTTCATGGTCAAACGCCGCCCTGATTAAAACCGTGAAAAGATGACTGCAGCCGGGATAAGCGACAGCATATCCTGATAGAATGTCCGCCCCGCCGAAACGCCGACAACCACCCGGTCGTTGGCCATCAGAACCGGATCGATCATCTTGCCGGCCCGCACCGCGTGCAGATCGACCACGGCAAGCAGCTTGCCCTTGTCATCGGTACGGATGATCGCAATGGCCTTGACCCGCGCCACGCGCTCGGGGTCCCCGGCGGTTGCCAGTGCGCCCAGCAATGTCGTGCCCGGCGGCAGGGTATAAATCCCCGGTTTGGCAACCGCGCCTTCGACGGTGATCTTTTGCGAACCGTATTCGAGCAGATTGACGGTCACTTGCGGGTTGATGATCTGCCTGCCCAGCGCCGCCCGAAGGTGCTCCGCCAGCTCGTTCGCGGTCAGCCCGGCCGCCTGGACGTCACCGGCAATGGCCAGGTTGAATGTCCCCGATTGGTCAATCACCAACCGATCGAACGACAAGTCCGGCTCGCCATAAACTTTGATCTGAATCGCGTCGCCGGCACCCAGCCGATAAATGGCAGGGGTCTCGGCACTAAGCCGCGCCTGGCCCATCAGATCCGACTTGGTCGGCTCATAGGCGCCCACAGTGGCCTTGTAATCCCCGGCACAAGCACCCAGCCCCAAGGTCAGCACCCCGAGCAGACACGGTCGCCATGCGCGATTGAATTTCGTTGCCATTGCCCACCATTTCTCCGCTTTCAGCACACGGACTTTGTTCGTTCCATCCACACGCGGGACGTGCCGTAAAACCTGCTGCAGTGCAACCAACAAATCCTGCTGATATTCTAGCACGCACCCGCCGCACCAAAAAGTGCAGCACTCATCCACCCCATTTGCCGAATCTCGGCTATGCCTGTGCTTTGTAACGGCAAGCCTGCCCATGCTGCAATCAGGCATACCCGCCACCGCCGTGCCATAAAGGGTCAAATTGCGCAGTGCGGTAAGACTTTGCCAAACAGGGCTTCCCTTCGGCTGACCAGCCGCTAGTATCGAACGCTGAGAGAATTCACTTGCAGTCGGAACCCCTGGACCGCGATGCCGTCAGCCTATCCATCTTCCGCAATCCCCCTTTCAGACGACGTCGGCACAATTGTCGCGCGAAAGGCTATGGGGCATGTGCGGGTCGGCAACCGCCCGGTGGCGATCTGGCCGATGGTGCTGGTGATCTATGCCACGCTGCTCCCGCGTGAGGTATCGATCCACGTCGGCGAAAACTTCATCTATATGGATCGCCTGGCCCTGGCGCTGACTATGCCATGGGTGGCCTGGCACTTGTGGAACGGTGCGATCCGGTTCGTTCTGCCAGACTGGCTGATCCTGATCCTGGGCTCATGGATGGTGATATCGCTGTGGGCGGTATACGGCGCAGATCGTGCGCTGGTCAGCGGCGTGTCGTTCGCGTTTGATGCGGTCGCCGGATATTACATGGCGCGGATCTCGTTCCGGTCGCTGGATGACATGCGCCGCGCGCTGATCCTGTGCACGCCGGGCTTCTTTCTTGCCGGCATCAGTCTGGGCGTGGAATCCGTGACGCACCAATTGCTGGTGCGCCCGTTTTTCGTCAAGATTTTCGGCGGACTGCACTACGCGAGCGGCACGGAGAATATCAATGACGTGATCGACGTCCGCATCCGCTTTGGCCTGATGCGTGCCTATGGCCCCTGGGTGCACCCGATCGAAGCCGGATTGCACATGGCCACACTGCTGGGAATCTATTGGAAAAGCGGCATTCGCGGCTGGCCCTTGTGGCTGGCCATCGCCGCATCCGCGACGGCGATCTTTACGGTGAGTTCCGCAGCCATTCTGGCGTTGTTCGCCATCGTCGGCATGCTGCTTTACGACTGGCTTACACGCCAGGTACGCGAATTGACCTGGCCCGTGCTGTTTACCGGACTGGTCATCGTGATAGCCGGCATCAGCTTTCTGTCGAAGGGCGGTCCGATCGGCCTGTTCATCCGGTTTGCCACGCTCGATCCGTCCACCGGATACTTTCGTGTGGCAATCTGGCAATATGCAACGCAATCGGTGCTCGCGCATCCCTGGGTTGGCATCGGCTTTGACCCCTACCGGCGGCCCGACTGGATGTTGACGTCGAGCATCGACGCGCACTGGCTGCTCTATGCCGTGCGGTTTGGTCTGCCGGCGACGTTGGCGCTGTTCTTCGCCTGCATTGCCGCTCTGGGCGGCCTGTTTCGCGCCGAGGCCATGGCAAACGTAGCCGATGCCGGGTTCTATCGTGGCATTGCGATGAGCCTGAGCATGCTGATTATCATGGGATTTTCAGTTACTTATCAGGGTGGCACGCTAACCTGGTTTACCATTCTGCTGGGCGCGTGCGTCGCTTGCGCACAACACAGTTACGTGATCGACTGGGCATTCTGGGTGCGGCGCAAGCCGCGTGTCGCCTGAGATCGCGAAAAGTATCGATCATTGACGACGGCGACGACGGGGGCGATCCGGATCACGGTCGGCAGACCGTGACCGACGCGTGCGCGATGACGATGAACGATGTCGGCGCGATGCGGATGTCGCCACCTGGCGACATTCGAAAATCGCCAGCGCCGCAACCAGCGCGGTCAGGCCAAGATCGATCAGATAATTGACATGGATCGGCCCCAGCGATTGATAGAGAATCTCGTCAATCGCGTGGAGCGAGGTTGCGCGTACGGCGGTATAAACCACCATGACAAGTGAAAGGGCGAGCGCCTGCCCCGAACGCCCCACGCCGGACGACCGCTGCGCCAGGACGACCAGCGCCGCCATCACCAGAACCGCACCAAGCGTCACCGGAACCTGGAAGACGTGGCGATCATCATAGACGCCATGGCCGCGGGTCCACCCGCGCACATAGTCCTGCAACAGAATCTCGCCATCGGTCAGCCGCCACACCGCCAGCGCCACAAAGATGACAGCGACCGCGCCCCAGTTGATCACCGCCAGCTTGCGACGCGTGGCAGGTGTGCATGTTGCAGCCACCAGCGCGAGGCCGCTGGTGGCGATGTAGACGAAACCTGCGATGGGCGACAATGGACCTGAGATTTCCATACGGTTCCTTATGCGGTGATGACCGAGCGCCAGAACGCCCGGCCATCCCTGTCTTTATCAATTCCAGGCAACAATGAACATCGGCCTCCAGATTGCCACGGCCAGCCCGAAAAATGCCTATAAAGTGAGCAGGCCAACCTTGTTCACCAAGCCCACTCCAAGGACACATAGGCGCATCGCACAGATGTTTTGCTGCATGACCACGCTCAACCCAATTCGCCCCAATGGCGTGGAGCGCGTGGCGTCCAATCTGACGCCGGGCGCTCCATTTTATTGCTCTAGAATAATTTTATTCGTTTTTATCTAAAACTGCGGACCTGCTTGCGTAGTCGTTGGGGTGTTCGCGCCCAGCAACCGTCCGGCGGCGCTGCGCAATGGAAACAGGGCCGATGCGTGCGCTACGAACAAGCCATACGCCAGGAGACACACCGTGATGCCAACGGTTCGTGGAGTCCATGCCCGCACGGTGCCTTCCTGTTCGACGGGTCGACGCTGTTTTGGCAAAAGATGCTTGCGCAGGCCCAGAACAGGCTTTTCGATCAAGTGCCACGATCCGATTGCACAAAGCAGTGTGAGCGGCAGGGCGGTGACGGTAACGAACAGCGCGGTTCGATGCGCAGGGAAAAAGTGCAGCAGCGCCTGCTGTATCGGAAAGCCATAGATATAGATGCCATAGCTATAATCCCCCCTGTGAAAGAACGGCAGCGGAGGCAGTGGGCTGAAACCTATGATCGCCGTAACGTAGCTCAGGCCGAGGATGGCCGGGTAGATCAGGAAGTTATAGGCGCTCGAGTATTCGGCAACGGCAATGGCGCCTAGCGACACCACAAACACTCCCACCGCGAGCAACTGCGAATAAGGCAATTTATCACGATAGAGATAGATCAGGTTCCCAAACAGGAACGCACAGATGAGCGAGCGGCTGGGCAACGCCCGCAGAATCGCCTGGGTATCAATCTGATCGGACCAGATGCATGACAGCATAAAAAGGATCGTCACAGCGAGCATGGCGCGGCGTTGACGGTAAATGCCGGTGACAATCAGCAGCGACAATGTGACATAGCAAAAGATTTCCGGCCCGACCGTCCACAAAGCACCATTGACGAGTTTCGGCATGGGGTTGTCGAGAAATACCCCCGGCAGGCTAAAGCGTGCCCGGCCTATGAAAGATCCGAAATATTCAAAGAATTCCGGGCTGGTGAAATAACCCCGCAACGGCAATACGGTCAGCATGGGCCCAAAAATCAGCGCCGACAACGAGACCTCAGTAAACAATGCGGGCAGAATGCGCAGGACCCGGAAGGTGATGAATGTGCGCAAGCTATTGAGCCGAATCGCACTACCAATCACAAGTATCCCGCTAAGAGAGAAAAACATCGGCAGCAACGCAGCAAGAAGCGGACGAAATGGAAACACAGGCAGTGTCTGAACCCACAGCAAGCCGCGACTCAACCCGAAGCTGTGCCAAAGCAGGATGGAAAGTGCCAGCCCAACTCGCATGTGATCAAAGCCCGGACCGACGCCTCTACATTCGTCAAATCGCGACTCCAAGGTCCTCATGGCATCTCCTGTTCCTGATCTCGAATTGAATAGATAACGAACCACAAGCAAAATAAAATTTACCCGACGGCCCAATTTAGAATTAATTAATGTTACTAACTCTTAAAATTCACCTTCATTCATCGACGCAAAGGAAGGTGTATTTTTAAACGATTCTTTCCGAAGACGGACATGACTTATCTTGCATTTTTATTGCAGGCCAGGCGCCAAGCCTTCAATCAAATCAGCATTCCCGGAATGAGAAGAAGGCGTACCAGATACATAGGCTGATTCGAAGTTCGTTATTGGAGAAACGCAATTGCGCATGTTGATGGGGTTGGCGCTGATGTTGATAGGTGGTCAATCCGCGATCATGAGCGGTTGTGCCAGCCCGCGCACCATCGTCGATGCGGATTTCAGCCCCCTGCACCACGCCATTCATCCGGTTGACGACCGGCTGCATGGCATCATCGGGCAGCACGTGCGCGACACCCTGCAGATTTCCGGGCCGTGGCTGGTCGGCCATGAAGGGTTCATGACACCGGCACTGGCGCAAGTGAGCGAACAGGATCCCAGTGGGCTGAATGACCCCGGTAAGGGCTATCTGCGCCTCAGCACGGTGCGTGATGGGGGCCGGACACTCGCCAGCGAAGTCATGTCTGACGGTTTTCCCGGCACCGCGCGCGGTTATTACGAAACCCGCATGGTGGTCGATCCCGAACATCGCGCCGGGGGATGCCTGTCGTTTTTCTGGATCCAGGCGCGCGACACCAAGGGGCGCAGTTGGCGCGGCGCCAGTTTCGGTCCGCTGGAAATCGATATCGAATTTCTGGCCAATGAACCGTGGGCCACACATCCCGATCAACCCGGCTATGTGCATTTCACGCTTCATCCGTCGAACACCACATGGCGCCAGCCATTGCCGTTCAATCCATCGACCGGTTATCACCGCTATGGCTTTCTATGGGTCGCAAACCGCGTGATCTACACCGTCGACGGCAAACCGGTTCATGCCATGACCGAGCCGGGCCTGAGTCATGCGCCACCAAACGGCGGGTGGATGATGGCCAATGTGTGGAGCGGGCCGCGCGATTGGGGCGGAGTCACGCCCGAGCAGCCGGTATCGGCAGTGTACAACAGGATGGTGCATTTTGGCGGCGTGGCGCGCATCATCCCTTATGCGCCGCGCCAACTCTGATCCTGCCGAACAGTCTCAATTGTGCCCGTAACAGGCCTGCGGATGCCCGGCGCTGTCGATCAGCGTGACGCCCGCTGTGACGCTGATCGGCACCCCGGTAAAGCCGGGGGCAAGGTTCACGGTGACAGTCGCGCCCGATACGCCGGAGGCGGTCATCGGGCCGGCCAGATAGTTGGGCCCGGCATTTACCGCGCCATTGCGGATGAAAAAGCGCTGCCCGGCGCCAAATGGGGCGGGCGCGGCCAGCGTAATGGTCAGCACACCGGTCCTGGTGTTGTAGGCCAGCCCGTTTTCGCCCTGGCTGTTGGCGCCCGTGCCCGAAACATAGGGAACGATGGCATAGCTATCCATCATGTTGGCATACGGGTCAGACGGGTTCAGCATGTTGACATTGCCGCTGAGGGTGGGGCCGTTGCCGGAATCGAGCGTGTAGCCGATCCAGCAATAATATTGCCCGGTGGGATCGAAATAGTTGTCGGCAACCGCAAAACCCGCCAGCCTGGTCGCCTGAAACGCCACGCCATAGGAATTCTGCACGTGCCGCGCGTTGTTCTGCAGGTCCGACACCAACACATTGTGATCGACTGATCCCGTCAGTGTGCCCAGCGGCACCCCCATCAGGTTGCTGTTGGTCTGCGCCCACAGGATCGCGGTGCCGCCATATCCCCATGCCGACGGGGTTTGCAGATAGGTGTTATAGCTCACTTTGTAGGTGGTGATGCCCCCCCGCACACCGGGGGTGTAATAAGGCGCGGCCATCCGGGTGGGGCCGATCTTGCCCAGCGCCCGGTTGAGCGTCCATGTGTTGCCTGAACCGCCGACGATATAAGTGGGCGAGGGAATGGCATCATAGGTGTTGATCACAGCGGGGCCGATGTTGCCGACCGACTGGCTGAGCGTCCAGGTCGATCCGCCGCCCGACACGATGGTCACGGCGGCGGGGATGCCCAGGCCGGAACCGCCCACCAGTTGACCCGCCGCGAGCGTGCCCGAGGTGACGCTGTTGACGGTCAGCGTGCTGCCGCTGATGGTGCCGGTGATCACGCCATCGGCAGCACCGGTGGCGGTGACATATTGCCCCGCCGTCAGCGTGCCCGACAGGCCGGACACCGTCAGCGTGGTGCCGCTGATCGTGCCGGTGAACGTGGCGCCACCGGTGGTGGCGGCGGTGTTCCACAATTCGCCATGGCCGAAATTGCTGTAGACCCAGCCGTAATTGCCCGAACCGCCCCAGGTCCAGTCGCCATGGTTGATCGGGCTGTCGAGCACGAGATGGGTCGCATCGGTGGCCTGCAACGTCCACGTGCCGCCCCAGCCGCCCGGAAAGCCCTGTGCGCCATTGCCCGACACCACCAGCGAGACGTGACTACCCACCGGCACGCCATGCGGGGCATTGGTGGTGATGGTTTCCTGCGTTCCGCCACTGTTGACGATGCTGTTGAACAACACGCCCGGCTCCTGCCTGTAGAGCATGCCCTCGATATAGTTGTTGGCGACGACGATGGTGTGGTTGCCGACATTGACATTGCCCATGTCGAACAAGCGCCCCGGCATATGCAGGAAGGCGTTGAATTCGATCCATGCGGTGCCACCGGAAATGCCCAGGAAATGACCGTTCAGCGGCGCGACACCGACTTTTGCGCCGGTTACCCAATTCGCTATGCCACCCGCTGCGTAGTGGGTGGCATTGAAGCTGGCACTGCACAGCGCGGTTTCCAGCGCGCCGGCCAGCGCATCGCCGCCGCAGCCATAGACGGTGTTGTTGACGAACGAAAAGCTGTTGAGCGTGGCGCCGTTGGCAAAAGCCACGCCATAGACCGCGGCGGCATTTTCAGGGCCGGCCTGCGCGGTTCCGGGCCCCTGGTAGACGCCGCCCCAGATGTTGCAATTGGGGCCCTCGACGAACAGCGAGTTGCGCATGATGACATTGGCAGTGGTCGCCCCGGTGCTCGCCGCGCCGGCGCCCCACGGCTTGTCTGCCAGAAAGACCGGCACGCAGCCAGATCCGGTGGTGCTGTTCCAGGCGAAATTGTACCCGTCAAAGATCAGCGAATTGGCCGATCCGGTGGTGTTGCTGCAATAGATACCCGCACCACCCAGCGCAAAGGGAAAGGGTGTGGCCGTCGTGCCCGCCGCGACCCCGCGCGGCACTGCCGTGTTAGAGGCATAGAACTGGCAATTTTCGCCCTGTCGACGTGGGTTGACCAGTGGATCAGTCGCGATCTGCGCCGGGTCTTTGAGGTATGACGGGTGCAGATTGCCCAACGTGGGCGCCTGCCCGCGCGGAATGCCGACCGCATAGTCGACCCCGGCCACGTTCCACGACGGGCGCGCGGGATAGACCGGGGATTGCCCGCTGGTCGTGGTCTTGAACGACAAGTGCCACGGGTTGGTGCTCGTGCCGGCCGGGCGTGACACGCCAGCCGATCCTTGCGTGGCATAGCCGCGAAAGAATGTCGGCACCTGCACCGACCCGTCTGCGGAGCAACCGTCTCCCCTGGCAGTGGTGCATGGCGTTCCGCCCGGCGCGTCCGCTCGCGCAAGCGCAGGCCCCATCAACAGCAGCGCGGCGAGAAAGGCGATGATCAGGCGCATCGGCAATCGGCTCCCCCAATGCAGTCCGCCAACGAACCGCGGGCGCTGCCCGTTAGCTTATGCCAAACAAAAGTGGGCACCAGCCTTTTTGCAATAGACGATGCCAAAGACTGCCAGAGCATCATGCGCCCCGGATTGCCGGCATCACGCCGCCTAGTCGCGATCGAAAACGAATTTTGCGTTGAACAGGTAATTGAAAAAGAACGCGATACCAATACCGCAGAACTTTGCGACGACGGGCTTGACCGGCAACAGCCGGGCGACCGCCACGGTCGCGCTGACATTGATCAGCAGCCCCAGCACCGCAAACACGAAGAACCGGTAAAAGCGTTTTCGATTGAGGCTGTTGGCGAAGACATATCGGCTGGTCAACGTGTAGTTGACCCCCACGGCGGCCAGAAAACTGACCGTCGCAGCCGGACCCACCGGCAACAGCGCCGGGCACAGCAGCGCAAACACGCCCAGATCGACGACCGCCGCAGCGCCCCCGGTCAAGCCATAGCGCCCGACGCGTAGCAGCGTGTCCTTCACGCCGCGCCAGCCGATGGTGCAGCCGTCCAGACTTGGCGGAAATCGGTGAACCCGGTCCAATGCGCGGTGGTGTCACCGCCCAGCACCAGCGTTCTGACGCCGGCCCGCCGCCCGGCCTCGCCATCGCGCTCGGCGCGGTCACCGATCATCACCGTTTCATCGGGCGATACCCCGGCCAGCGCCATCACGCGCTGCAATCCGGCGGGATGGGGCTTCATCACATTGACTTCGGCATCGGTGGCGCTGACCACCACATCGGCATCAAGACCAAGCGCGGCAAGCTTGTCGCGGGCGGGATAGTCCGACAGCACGCCGATGATCTTGCCCGAACGGCGCAAACGGTCGAACAGATCGACCACGCCGGGCCTGCGGGCGGCGGCAAGATAGGGCAACGGGCGGACTTCCATCCAGTCGGTCACCAGCGCGCGCAACGGTCCGCCGCCGCCGCCATGGATCGCCACCAGTTCGTCTTCAAGCACGCGTTCGAAATCGACCGTTTCGGCATCGGCAAGATGTTCGCGCCGCCGCCGATAGCGCTTGAGCACATGCGCGGTGCGCAGATTGAGCGCGCGCGCGCAATGCAGCCCGAGCTGCGCGGCCATCGTCAGCCGCAGGCGCCGCTGATCATACAGCGTGCCATCAACATCGAACACCGCCAGCCGGAAGGAATCCCACGCGATATCCATGGTTATTGCAGCGAGATGAAGTGCTGCGCGGTAAGCGTCTGCAAAAACGGCATGTTCACCACCGTGGCGACCACAAACGTCACGACCACGATCAGCACCAGCGCCATCAGGCCATGTTCGTTGAACAGCTTTTCCGGCTTTTGCGCGGTCGAGGCCGGGCGCATCGCCAGCGACATGTACTTCCCGAACAGCAGTGCGATCGGCACCAGCGTGATAATATATTCGATGCGGTATTTGACCATGAAAATGGCCAGCGCCATCCCGCTGAGCGCCGCATAGACCAGGCACGATGCGGTCAGGCTGTATTCGTCATACCCGCCAAAGCTGGCGCGATAGCGGACCAGCAGATCGCGTCCGTGGTTGGCGACGATTTCGCGGTATTCCGACAGACGCTTGGCCCCCATCAGGAACGCCCCGCCCAGCCAATAGCCCAGCAGGATACTCGCCGGAGGCAACGTCGACGGATCGACCATCGCCCAGCCGATCATCAGGCGGAACGGGTTGTTGACCGATTCCGACAGCACGTCGAGATAGGCGTGATCCTTGGTGCGCAGCGGTTTGACATTGTAGAAAATACCCTGCGCAGCAAACCCCACCGCGATCACCAGCATGGTCACACTGGCCGTCCAGGCCACCACAAAGCCGATCACGACCAGCGCCAGCCACAGCAACCACACAACGACGCCCGACAGTTCGACCTTGACCGCCGTACGCAACGATTTGGTCGGATGCAGTGCATCGAATTCGCGATCGAGAAATTCGTTGATGACATAGTTCGCCGAGGCGATGCACACCGCAACGATCGCGCCTGCGACGAACGGCCACGGCGTCAGCGTGACGAAATGGTGCCGCAGCAAATAGGCCAGAACAATCCCTGGCACCACGAACACGTGCTTGGTGACATGATCAAGCCGCATGATCGCCAGATAGTCTTGCAGCGCAGGTTTCCGAAGAACGCCCGCCTCACCTTGTGCTGTGGTGGTCATGGTCACAGGATCTTCCGCCTAGTCTACGTTGGATTTGGGCAGTTGATGCGTTCAAGCAACCGTAGTGAGTGCCTCATGCGCTTCAACCGAAGGAATAATTCTCTAAATTTAATTATTTATGACGATCAACCGGGCCTTGTCGCATCGTGTCGCTCGACACCTGAAAGGCGGTCAGTGGACGCAGGAGCCCGCCCGGGCACGCAGCCGCCGACCCCCGCACCCACGTCGGCAACACGGGCACCAGATCGGTGGATTTGCGGGGTGTGAGGCACGCAGCCCCATCTCCCGGTTGCCAGGTCAGCGTCCAGATCCGCCTGCCGGGATAGCGCGCGATCGTTTCCTGGTCATATTGCGGATCACGGTTGACCAGCAGGGTGCGGGCGTTCTCCAGATCCGCTTCGTTCGAAATCAGGATGGCATAGGGCGCCTGCACGCTCGTATCGACGAGAACGATATTGCGTCCGGGCGTCTGTTCAACCACCCTGCGCAATTCGTTCGGCGCGGAACGCGGACGCAACCAGCAACACGGCGTGCTGAAGCCATTGTCGGCCCACGGCACGAAATCCGGTTTGCCCGCAAATGTGGATTGCAACGGGATGACGCTGCCCACCACAAGCGCGAGCACAAGTGTTCGGCTCAACCAGGTCCAGGGCACCCAGCTTTGTGCGGGACGCTTGCGCATCGCGTCAAAACCTGCCGCGATTGCCAGCATGAAGAAACCGAAGCCTGGCGCAGCATAGTGCGAAAAGGTCCAGGTCTCGATCGAAAGAGCCAGCCCCAGCACGACGATCGAGGCCAGCACGGCATAGTTCCGACGAAGTGCGACCAGACCCAGCAGGAACGGGATCGTCAGCGCAAAGCCGACATAGAAATTCCAGTAATTGCGAAACCTGTACGCTTCCGATGACAGCAGGCGCTGGCGGTTATCGTGGTAGTTCCTGTATTCATAGTCGAGAAAATGCTGCGCAATGGCGTAACGCGGCCCCGGCCCCACGATCGGCACCGGCTTGTTGATCAACCACGCCGGCGCCAGCGAACTGGTCTGGCGATAGAGGTTATAGGGGAACACCTTTGCGTCATGCGTGACAGCACTATTCGAGGCGAGCGTGATGCCAAGCCCGAGGCCGACGAACACCACTGCGGCAAGCGCAGGCGCCACCAGCGCCTTGCGCACCGGGCCCGACGCAACCACGAAATGGATGCCCAGCGCCAGCAGGATCGGTGCAGCAAAGAAGAGCGCCTCATAAGGACGGGTGGTCATCAGGATCAACACCCCGACCCCGATCGCGATCCCCCCCGACAAGGCCGAGCGCGTCGTGACCGAACGATAACCGCCAAGCAGCAACACCCCGCCAAGACCGGTGAACGCACTGCCGAAATAGGAATTGACCCACAGGCTGAACAGACCAAAGCGCAGGATCACGATCGCGGCCACGAGCAGGGCAACCCGGTCATTCACCCATTGCCGCACCATCCAGTGCACCGCGATCGCCAGCGCACAAACCGACAGCAGCACACCACCCCACACGCCAACGCCCAACAGCAGGCCGACCAGCAGGGGAAACGAACGCAACACAGGATACATCGAGGAGAACGTGGGCCGAAGCAGCACATAGACCGCTTCGAAATTGGGCGTGACGGTGCCCGGATTGGCAAGGTGCCCATGGAACATCGTATCGGCCTGAAAGATCAGGCTGAATTCATCGGCAATAACCGGGTCGGGCGTGCCCAGCCAGGGCGCGATAGCCAGCCGCAACCCGATCGAGGCAACCGCGATGATGACAATGCTGAGCCAGGGGCGCGCGGCGATCGCCGAACAGCGATTCTCGAAGGCCGCAAATGCGCCATCAAGGTGCTGAAACACGCCGCTCTTGAAACGCTGCAGGACAAACGCCAGCACGATTGCGCCGAGGGTAAAAAACAGCTCCCACGCTTCATACAATCCCAGGCGCGGTGTTAGCAAATTCAGCACGCTCATCGACGCAGCTCTCCGAATATCGTTTCAAAGGCCTTTTAAAATATTCGAACTACGCCGCGTTCAAATCGCTCAAACGCCAAGGTCGTTAGCTGAATTTTACCCTGACCCGCGCCCACAACAGTATGCGGCCGCCGCAATTTAAAGACACTAAACGACTGGAGCCCCTGCACGCAATTTGTGCTGCACTGCAAAATACGTAGCCACACAAAGCCTGTCAAGCGCAATTGCCCGTGATCGTGTGCCGCGATGTGCGGCGAAACGACCATCGCGTTCGATCGCATGGGCGCAAAAACAGGCAGAATCAGGCCGACAAACGCAGTGCCCGGCGATAGGCGGCCATCAACGGCGCACGCTGATGTTCCCACGACAATTCGTTTTCAATACGCTGCCGCCCGATCCGCCCCATCTGCGCACAACGGTCGGGATCGCCCAGCAATTCGACAATCCGTTCGGCGAAATCGATCGGATCGTTGCACTTGGCATAGAGCGAAGCCTCACCCGCCGAATGGCGCCCCTCGCGCACATCGAATTGCACCTGCGCCTTGCCGAACGCCATGTATTCCAGCACTTTGTTCATCGTGGACAGGTCGTTCATCGGATTGACCCTGTCGGGGTTCACGCAGACATCGGCGGTCGACAGCACTTCGAACAGCACATCGTCGGGCGCACGTCCGGTAAATTCAACATGCGCATCCAGCCCCTTGTCGTGCGCCATCTGCCGCAGCGAAGCGAGGCTGGGCCCGCCGCCGACCAGGCAAAAGGCAACATCGCTGCGCCCCATCGTGAACACGATGTGCGCCGCCGATTCCAGCAGCAGGTCGATGCCTTCCTGTTCGCCCATCACCCCGACATAGCCGACCAGATAGCGATGGCCGCGCTTGCGCTCGGAATTGGGCGGCACCAACCGCAGCCGCGTCAGATCCGGGCCCGACCGCACGACAAACGTATCGTCCTCGCGCTTGCGGCCACGGGTGTGGGCAATGTTGCGGTAACTGTCGTTGGTCGAGATCACCACATTGGCCGAGGCGAAATTCCACCGTTCGAGCAGCACCATCAGCCGCCAGAATATGTCCTGCCGGTTGAACTTGGCGATGTAGAGTTCCGGATTGATATCGTGGTGATCGAAAATGTACCGCTTGCCCAACAGCTTGAACGGCCAGGCCACCAGAAACACGAGATCCGGCGGATTGCATCCCTGGATCACGTCAAAACCATGGCGGAACAGGATTTTCCAGCTCAGCACGGTCTGCCAGAACAGCGCGGCGGAATATTCCATTGCATAGCTGAGCGCCCCGTTGCCTTCGGGCGGCAGGGGGTGGCGATAGATGTGCACGCCACTGATCTGTTCGTAGCGCTGGTCATAGCCCTTGCCCACCGGGCAGATCACCGAGACTGTCGCCCCCGCCTGTTGCAAGGTGGTCGCTTCCTGCCACACCCGTCGATCGAACGGCACAGGAAGATTTTCGACGATGATCAGAATCTTGCGACCGTCGAGTTCACCACCCAAAGGCGTGTTCGCGGCGTCGTGCAGGTCTGGACCCATTTCGGCGTGCCCCGGATTGTGCATGGGCTACTTGATCGTCGCGATGTCGAGGCATTTTTCCGGCGGCACGCGCAGACCCAGACCCGTCGCATTGGTCAGGATGATCCGGTCGAAATCCCCCGCTTCGGCCGCCTCGGCGGAAATCAGCAAGGCTTCGAGCCGGGGAATGCGGGTATAGACATAACCCAGATTGGCCCCGACCAGTTGCGTCGCGTCCACCGCCGGATCATAGACCAGCACGTCATAGCCCGCCGCCAGCATCATGCGCACCAGATCGACATTGGGGCTTTCGCGCAAGTCGTCGGTCTTGGCCTTGAACGCCAGTCCGGCGACCAGGACTTTTGCCCCCGGCGCCAAGCCGTCGATCGCCGCGCGGAACATCGCGTATTTGTGCGCCTCGTTCGAACGCAACAGCGAATCCACCAGATAAGTGTTGGCGCCGCTGTCGGCGGCAATCCGCTGCAACGCGCGTACATCCTTGGGCAGGCACGATCCGCCAAACGCGCCACCCGGACGGGTGTAATAGGACGAGATGTTCAGCTTGGTATCGGACACGAAAATCTCGTGCATTTTCGATGCCGAAATACCCAGCGCCATGCACACCCTGCCGATTTCGTTGGCATAGGCCACTTTGACCGCGTGCCAGGTGTTGTCGACGAACTTGGTGATCTCGCTTTCGCGAAAGCCGACATAGAACACCGGCGCGTCGAGATTGGCGTGGAGCGCGTCCATGGTCGCGCTGGGCTGACCATCTCTGGTGCCGACAACAATCTTGGGCGGATGGAAATAGTCATGCACCGCGGTCGCTTCGCGCAGGAATTCGGGATTGTACACCAGTTCGACCAGATCATCGGTGGCATCGCCCAGCCGTGACCGGAAGATCGGGTGGATCAATTCGTCGAGCGTGCCAGGGCGAATGGTCGAACGAAACGCCACGGTCAGCGGCTGCGCCCGACCCGGTTTCAATTCCCCGGCGATCTGGCGCGTCACGTCGATGATATAGCGCATGTCGTGGCCGCCGTCGGCCCCGCTCGGCGTCCCCACACAGACGATTGCCAGATCGCAATCGTCGAGTTCGCCCACCGGGCTCGACGTTGCGTGGATCAGACCATCGGCCAGGCCCTTGACCAGCATGGCATCGACACCCGGTTCCTTGATCGGCGCCGTGCCGGCCAGGATCGCGGCGACTTTGTCGGGATTGACGTCGATGCCGACCACCCGATGCCCTTCCTGCGCAATACAGCACAGGGCGGTAAAGCCGACATAACCAAGACCGAAAATCGCTATCTTCACAAAGGCCGTCCTTTTGCGTCGTCAGTGCCACGGCACGCTCCGCGTGCCTCCCCGTTGGTCGGCGCCTGCCTTGTGAACAGACGCCCTGCTTGCGTCAAAAGATCAGACTGGCACGCGCAAACCATTCACCCCGCCGGGTCAGCGTTTCACCCCAATTGGTGGCATCCGCCGCGCCACGCCCACCCGTCAAACGGGCCTGCAGACCATAGCCCACGGCCCGCACGGTGACCGCCACCAGATAGAGCCAGCGCACCACTTCCGCCGTCGCCGGCCGCATATTGCGCCGCGCCAACCCGATTTTTGCGCGCAACAGCCGCACCGATTGATCCGACCGCTTGGTCGCGCTGCCCCTGCCGTAATGGATGATCGCCGCATCGGGGGTGATCACCGGCCGCGCACCCAGCACGCGGGCCCGGCCGCACAGATCCGCCTCTTCGCCGTACATGAAGAATATCGGGTCAAAACCCTTCAACTGCCGCCACAAGTCGGTGTCGATCAGCAGGAAACAGCCCGTCACGATATCGACTTCGCGCACCGTGTCGCGTTTCCACGCCGTCATCCCTTCGGGATTGAAGAAATTGGTGTTGGAAAACAGCTTGGTCAATCCCAGCGCAAAACACGTCACGCTCCACAAAGTCTGCTGTTGCCAGCAAGATGTGTAATTGAGCGACAGATCGCCAAACAACGTGCGTCCGCCCCAGATCCGCGCCGCAGGGCGGGTTTCGGCAAAAGCGACCAGCCGGTCCACCGCCCGATCAAGCACCACCGTATCGGTGTTGAGCAACAACACCCGCCGTCCGCGCGCATGCTCGATCGCCATGTTGTTGGCGACGGCAAACCCGTGATTGACGGTTTCCGCAAACAACCGCACTTGCGGAAATTCTTCGGCAATGGCGGCGGCCGACCCGTCATGCGAACCATTGTCGACCAGCAGAACTTCGAAATCGGTGTCGAGAGTCTGGGCATAGAGCGAGCGCAAGCACTCGAGCGTCATTTCGCGCGTGTTCCAGTTAACTATAATTACTGAAACTGCACAGGTTGCTGCTGCGACGTCAGCGCCGCTGGACACAACAGGCGATGCAACGCTGGCCGGCATGTCCATGAATCCCCTACTGCACTGCACCATAACCGTCTAATACGGCAATATCCTGAGCGTTCAAGAGGCTTCGGCCGCATGTCGCAAAAGGGCTACCGATACAAAACCGTCAAACTTCATGGCGTTCGCCGCAAATGCTGCAAATCGCGAAATCAATTTGCACGGCGCCCTGACTTCCGCCAACACTTGCGCCATGCCGACCGGGTGAAATCCTCGAGACGTCCGCCTGCGCAAGGCGCTTGGCAAGCTGGTCCGCATCCACTAAGCCGTGCTGCACAAACGAAGCCTGCCTGCCGCCATGCCAGCGAGATCCCAAAACCGATGGTCACAGAGCGCCACAGCACGTCTTTCGGGCCCACCCCAGGTCATCAACCGCTTTCCGCACTGCTTGCCAGACATACGACGTTGATTGCCGCGATCGTCGTCATGCTGGCGCTCGGCGGCGGCAGCGCCCAGGCCCCGGCGGAGCAGATGGCGGCCGAGTTGATCGGGCTTGGCCTGCTGATTGCTCCCGCGCTGCGCGCACCGTTCGGCAAACTGCTGGCACAGGATGTGCTGTTTGGCGTGCTGGCGCTGGCACTGGTGGTGCTGTTCGCGCTGCAACTCGTGCCGCTGCCTGCCACACTGTGGAGCGGTTGGCCGGGACGTGCGCTGTTTGCCCAGGGCGACAGGCTGATGGTCGGTCATGTGCTGGCGCGGCCCTGGTCGCTCGACCCCGACGAAACCGCTGCGGCGGCGGTGTTCCTGATCCCGGCGGCGGCCATCTGGCTGCGCATGCGACTGTCCGACAGTTTTACCGAAGTGTGGGTCATGGCATGGCTGGCGTTTCTGGCCGGTTCGCTGGCGCTCGCGCTGGCACAAGTGACCGCAGACTATGGCCAGTGGCACCTTTACGCCAATGCGCATTCGGGGCTGCCCACCGGTCTGTTTGCCAACCGCAACCACCAGGCGATCGCGATGGCTTGCGCCATTCCGCTGGCCGCCGGATTGAACCGGAAATGGCAGGACCGCGCCGCCGATCAACGCCAGCCGACGCCGGGCGGCTGGCTGTTTGGCGTAACGGCCGGGGCAGGCACGATCGGCGCATTGCTGACCGGGTCGCGCGCCGGTTGCGCATTGCTGGTGCCTGCGGTGCTGGCGGCGCTGGTCATCTTCTACAACGGGCGCGCAGGGGGCGACCCGCGCAAGACGCGCCTGATCGTGCTGGGCACACTCGCCGCTGTCGTGCTGGTGGCGCTGGGCGGCATCGTGCTGGCACGGCTGCAACCCGGCGGGGCGCTCGGGCTGGTGCTGTCACGATCCTATACCGATGACGACGAACGCTATATCTTCTGGCCGGTGGTGATCCGCATGATCGCCCGCTATGCCCCGTGGGGCACGGGTTTCGGCGCCTTTCGGCGCGCGTTCGAAGTGGATGAGCCGACCGACCAGCTCGCCCCTCTCTATCTCAACCACGCGCACAACGACTGGCTGGAATTCACCCTCGAAGCCGGGCTGGCCGGGATCGTGCTGGCCGCAGGGTTTCTCGTCTGGCTGGCGATGCGGTGGGCGCCGGCCTGGCGCGCCGGGGCGGATCGCAGCAGAGCCGATCCGCTGCGGCAGGCCGCAGGCACGGTCGTGGCACTGTTGCTGGTCCATTCGAGTTTTGACTATCCCTTGCGGACGGTGGCACTGTCGGCCTGTTTTGCCGCCTGTCTGGCCTTGTTGTCCCGGCCCGCCGAACGACGCAGCCCCAGGTCAGGAGGACGCCATGGCCACCGCGCCTGATCCGGCACACACGCGCCACAGCCGTACGCCGCGCGTATCGCTGGTCCGCCGCCTGGCGGTCGCCGCACTTGCCCTGGGTGCGGCGGTCCAGATCTTTTCCTCACAAGTATCGACCATCGCCCTGCTGGCGCAGCAACCACAATATGCTGCGCGGTTACCGTTTGCACAGGCACGCCCGGCGGCGATGCGGGCCTGGCAACTGGCAATGGCCGGCGCACCGACCGCGCGCGTGGTCGATGTGGCCCGCATCGCCAACCAGGGCACCGTGCTCGACGAGCCCGGCTTTGCCGCAATCGCGCGGACGCTCGGGCCGCAAGACGCTGGCAGTGCGTGGCTGGACCATGCCTGGCTGTTGTCGCGCCGTGACCCATGGCTGTTGCAGGCCGGGTTCGATCGCGCGCATGCCAGGGGCGATATCGCGGGCGAGATCGCGGCACTGGCCGCGCTGTTGCAATTGCAGTTGCCGCCGGGGTCGATGCGCGAAACCTTGCTGGCCGATCTGGCGCGCCCGGCAGCCTTTGCCCAGGCGCTGGCTGCGCTGCGCGAACCGCCGCGCTGGCGCCACCGGTTCTTTGACGGCCTGCATCCCGATCCCGCCGGTTCGGGCACCGCTGTCGCGCTGATCGCTGCCTTGCGCGACAATGGAGCGCCCCTGCCGGGCGACGACATGACCGCGCTGCTGGCCCCGCTGGTCTATGGCCCCGGCGCCAATCCGGCGCTCGCCGACATGCTGTGGCGCGCCTGGCTGGGCAAAGCCGATCCCTGGGCCTGGCCGACCGCCACCGGAAAGGCCGTGCATCTGCCGTTCGACTGGACACTGGGCGACCATGCTCACGTGATCGACGCGCAGCTTGCGTTCTCTGGCAAGGACAATGCCGACGAAACGGTGGCCACCCGGCAGATCTATCTGCCGGCGGGGCAATACCGGTTTGTCGCGCGGCCCGGCCAGGGCCTGACCCAGGCCGCGATCAGCGCCATCGTCACCTGCGACGGCCAGCATGTGCCGCTGGTCAACGGGGCAGTCTGGCGTACCGCCAGCGCGTGCCCCATGGCTGAGCTGCGTGTGATCGCCAACGCCACCGATGGCACCATCGTCAGCGCCGCCTTGCAGCCCCTGCCCGGCGGTTGATATTGCGCGCGCCCGGCCGCCTCAGCGGCCGACGGCGGTATAGGCCAGCCCGATCGCCTCGACCGCATCGCGCGGATAGATGTTGCGCAGATCGACCAGCACCGGTTCGCGCAGCAAGGCCTTGACCCGGCGCAAGTCGAGCGCGCGGAATTCATCCCATTCGGTGGCGATCACCAGCGCATCGGCGCCGGTCATCGCGACATAGGCGTCATCGAAATAGGCAACATCGTGCAGCACCAGCCGTGCCTGATCCATGCTCTTGGGATCGAAGGCATGGATGATCGCACCCGCATCCTGCAAGGTCTGGATCACCGCGATGGCCGGGCTGTCGCGCATGTCGTCGGTGTTCGGCTTGAATGCCAGCCCCAGCACCGCGATCGTCTTGCCGCGGACATCGCCGCCCACAGCGTCGATCACCTTGCGCCCCATGGCCCGCTTGCGCCGGTCGTTGACCGCCACCACCGCTTCGACGATGCGGACAGGGGCATCGTAATCATCGGCGGTCTTGAGCAGGGCCAGCGTGTCCTTGGGAAAGCACGATCCGCCATAGCCGGGCCCGGCATGCAGGAATTTCGACCCGATGCGGTTGTCCAGCCCGATACCGCGCGCCACTTCCTGCACGTCGGCGCCAACTTTTTCGCACAAGTCGGCAATTTCGTTGATGAAGGTGATCTTGGTCGCCAGGAACGCGTTGCCTGCATATTTGGTCAGTTCGGCGCCGCGTCGGCTCATTTCGATAACCGGCGAACGCCCCAGCGCCAACGGGCGATAGATTTCGCGCATCACGGCCAGGCCGCGTTCGTCATGGCCACCGATGACCACCCGGTCGGGCCGCTTGAAATCATCGATCGCCGCCCCTTCGCGCAGGAATTCTGGGTTGGAGATCACCGCGTAGTCGGCGTCGGGGTTGACCTCGCGGATCAGGCGTTCGACTTCATCGCCAGTGCCGACAGGAACCGTCGACTTGTTGACCACTACGGTAAACCCGGTCAGCGCAGAGGCAATTTCGCGTGTGGCGGCATGGACATAAACCATGTCGGCGTGGCCATCGCCACGCCGCGAGGGGGTGCCCACGGCGATGAACACCGCGTCGGCCCCGGCCACGGCTGCGCCGATGTCGGTGGTGAATTTCAACCGGCCAGCCCCTGCCCCGCTCGCCACCAGATGATCGAGACCGGGCTCATAGATCGGGATGACCCCGGCCTGCAAAGCCGCAATCTTCGCCTCGTCCTTGTCGACGCAGATCACTTCGTGTCCGAAATCGGCAAAACACGCGCCCGAAACCAGCCCTACGTACCCCGAGCCAATCATCACCAGTTTCATGTGGCAACACCCATCTATCCGGACTTGCGGCAGGTCGTCTGGACACCTCTGCCACGGCGCTGCGCAGCGCTAGGCGGTCGCAAATCCTTCGGCAACCGTTTTGCATCGCAAAGATACGAATTTGTCGGCCGGTTACCCCACCGCTCGCCCCTTGATCGCGCCGCAGCAAAAGCGCACAGCACCCCGCATGAGCGAACCCGATGAAATGCCCCCCTTCATCGCTGCCGCAACCGATGGCGACGAGCTTTTGCGCCGCCAGCAAGTGCGCCTGCAATCGATGATCGTGTTGCTGCTGATGGCCGGTCTGGTCATGGCTTTGCCCTTCATTCTGACCCAGTGCGCGGTCGTCGTGCAGCCGCCGGTTACCGCGCTGGTGCTGTCGATCGTGCTGTCGCCGCTGGCCGACCGGCTGACGCGGATCGGCATTCCCAACATGCTGGCCTCGTTCATGGCGATCCTGGTGATGATCGGGATCATCATCGTGGCCTTGGCAGTGATCCTGCAACCGGCGTTCGACATGGTCGACCAGGTTCCCGCGATGGCGCGCGAGATTGCGCGACACTTTGCGCAACTGCGCGAAAACTTTGCCTGGATCACCGAATTCAACCGCCAGATCAATCACATCGGTGGCCCCCTGGCGGGCCAGCCGACTCGCGTGGTGGCAATTGCCGAACCTTCGGTGATCGAACAACTGGCGCTCGCCACGCCCAGCGTCGCGCTCGAAGTGCTGCTGACCGGGCTGATGACCTTTTTCATGATCGAGGCGCGCATCCGCATGCGCCGCCGCCTGCTGGTCGAACGCGCCAAC
This sequence comes from Novosphingobium sp. FSW06-99, assembly GCF_001519065.1. Lineage (GTDB taxonomy): Bacteria > Pseudomonadota > Alphaproteobacteria > Sphingomonadales > Sphingomonadaceae > Novosphingobium. The sequence goes on along the minus strand of NZ_KQ954252.1, from coordinate 127,849 downwards.
TTCACCTCGTCGGTGCGGATTGCCCGCGTCATGCGCGATGTACAGGACCGGGTTGCCAGCTATATCCTGACCGTGGCGCAGATCAACGCCGGGATCGGTATCCTGGTCTATGCAGGCGCGCGCTATTTCGGCTTTTCGGCGCCGGTGATGTGGGGCGGGCTCGCCTTCGTGCTGAATTTCGTGCCCTATATGGGGCCGCTGACGATGGTCGGGCTGCTCGCGCTGGTGGGGCTTGGCACGGCGAACACGGTTGGCGCGGGGCTGGCACCGGCGTTGTGCTTCCTGGGGCTCCATGCGCTCGAAGCCAATGTGGTCACACCTTCGATCCTGGGCGTGCGCTTTACGCTCAACCCGGTATCGATCCTGCTTTCATTCAGCTTTTTCACGTGGATCTGGGGCGTGCTGGGCGCGTTGCTGTCGGTACCGATCCTGCTGACGCTGTCGGCGCTGGTCGACCATCTCGGCCGCCCCAACCTGGTCGGGTTTCTGTTCGGCGAATCGCTGTTCGAACCGGCGCGGCTGCGCGATGATCAGGAAGATGACAGCACCGGCCACCCTGTCACGGTCGAAACCTGACCGGCATTCCGGGGCAAGCCTGGAATGCCGGTCTGGAAAAATTATGCTGCCGGATAGCTCCACAGCGTGCCGCGCGCCAGGTTTTCGGCGGCAAAGGCCCAGTTCAGGTGCCCTGCCACGACTTGCTTGAGATAGTCGGGGCGCACGTTCTTGTGGTCGAGATAGTAGGCATGTTCCCACAAGTCGATCACCAGCAGCGGCGTGCCCGACAGATCGGCATAGCTTGCCGCATCGTGGGTCTGTTCGACCGCCAGCTTGCCGTCCTTGGCCACCAGCCAGACCCAGCCGCTGGCAAAGTGCGCGGTGCCTTGCGCAACCAGTTCGGCCTTCAGCGCGTCGAGCGAACCGAACGCTGCGTCGATCGCAGCGGCCAGCGCCCCTTCGGGCGCCTGCGCGGCAGGGCTCAGGCTGTGCCAGTAGAACCCGTGGTTCCAGGTCTGCGCGCTGTTGTTGAACAGGCCCTTGTTGGCGCTGGCGATCGCGGCGGCGATGATGTCTTCCAGGCTCTTGTCGGCAAGGTCGGTGCCTTCGATCGCGGTGTTGGTGCGATCGACATACGTGCGGTGATGCTTGCCGTGGTGCGTCTGCAAGGTGGTGGCAGACACCACCGGCGCCAGCGCGTCGTCGGCATAAGGCAGCGGGGAAAGGATGATGGCCATGGTCGCTCCGTTCAGATCGTCGGGGTTGAAATTGGGGCTTGAAAACTGCCGTACCGGTTGTGTGTGGGTTTTCCAGCGAGAATTTTCAATCGGCGTTTGAGGGTAACGCGATCAGGCGGGGCCGTCGTGCGATGCGCGATCGACCACCGCGGCCACCGCCACATCCCAGGTGACATTGCCCAGCGTGCGCATCAGATCGGGCACGACCTCGACCGCGACCAGCAGGGCCAGCGGGGCGACCGGCACCCCCATTGCCAGCGCGATCGGCCCGACCGAGGCGATATAGCTGATCGTGCCCGGCAGGCTGACCGAACTGAGCGACACGAGGATCGCCATGATCAGCCCCGAAACGCACGTCCCGGTGGTCAGCGGCACGCCGTACCAGTGTGCGACATAGACCACCACAGCCAGGTTCATCGCCGGGCTGGTCGCGCGAAACAGCGCCACCGCCAGCGGCATCACGAATTCGGCGGAGGCCGCACGCACCCCCAACCGGTCGCACGCGCCCAGCATCGCGGGCAGCGAGGCGAGCGAGCTTTGCGTCGACAGCGCAAACACCTGCACCGGCAGCAGATTGCGTGCAAACCGCCCCAGCGGTTGACGCGCGGCGATCGCCGCAAAGGGATAGGCGGCCAGCCACACCACCGTCCCCGATGCGGTGACGATCACGATATAGTGCGCCAGCGCGCCCACCGCCGCAGGCCCGCTTTTGGCCGCGACCGTCAGGCTGAGCGCCAGCACGCCGAGCGGCGCCAATGCCAGCACCCAGCCGATCACCACCAGCATCGCGCCAGCCAGCGCGGCAAACAGCGTGGCCAGCGCATCGCGCTGCACCGGCACCAGCCGTGTCGTGGCAAGCGCAAACACGCTCATGAACAGGATCAGCGGCAACATGCGATCGCCCGCCGCCGCCTCGATCACATTGCTGGGCACGATCGAGCGCAGATAGTCGACCACCCCCGGCAGGCTGGCGGGCACACTCGCCCCAAGACTGGCGCGCAAAGCGGCGGCGGCACTGGCGGGCACCGGCACCCAGTGCAACAGCAGCGTCGGCACCGTCAGCGCAACTGCGCCCGAAAACACCAGTTCGGCCAGAAACCAACCCAGACTGCGCCGCGCCATGCCGCCCGCGCTCGCGGTGCGCACGGTCTGGAACACCCCGGTAAAGATCAGCGCGGCGACCAGCGGCACGATCGTCGCCTGCAACGCGCGCAGCCACAATTCGCCCACCGGCCCTGCCACCGCCAGCACCGCCGGCAACCGCGACGGCGCCGCAAACGCGAGCGCGAGCCCCCCGCCCAGCCCGATGGTCAGCGCGGCGAACGTCCACCCCGCCGGAATCTGCGCGATGGGCGGCAGAACGAGGCCACCGGGGCTATCAGGCGCGTTGCCTTGATCGTCGTGTTGGTTCATGCGCTGGTTAGATTACCCGTGTATGGGGCGGTGGCAATCGCCCTGTGGCAGGGGCACCAAACGGATTTCAAAAGGGTTTGAGCATGGGGCGCAAGTTCTTCGGCACCGACGGTATTCGGGGCCGCACCAATGCAGGCGTGATGACCGCGGCCACCGCGATGAAAGTCGGCCAGGCGGCGGGCACCTATTTTCAGCGCGGCGAACACCGCCATCGCGTGGTGATCGGCAAGGATACCCGCCTGTCGGGCTATATGCTGGAAAACGCGATGACTGCGGGCTTTACCAGCGTGGGCATGGATGTCGTGCTGCTGGGGCCGATGCCGACGCCGGCGATTGCCCTGCTGACCCGCGAAATGCGCGCCGATGTCGGGGTGATGATTTCGGCCAGCCACAATCCATTCGAAGACAATGGCATCAAACTGTTCGGCCCCGACGGGTTCAAGCTGTCGGACGATGCCGAAGAGGCGATCGAATCGATGCTCGAAGACGACCTGCCGCTGGCCGCCGCCGAAGAAGTCGGCCGGGCGCGGCGCATCGACGATGCGCGCGGGCGCTATATCCACGCGGTCAAGGCCAGCTTGCCGCACGATGTCCGGCTCGACGGCCTGCGCATCGTGCTCGACTGTGCCAATGGTGCGGCCTATCAGGTGGCGCCCTCGGTGCTGTGGGAACTGGGCGCCGAAGTCATCGCCATCGGCGTCGAACCCAATGGCAAGAACATCAATCTCGGCGTGGGTTCGACCCATCTCGACGCGATCAAGGCCAAAGTGCGCGAAGTGCGCGCCGATATCGGCATCGCGCTCGATGGCGATGCCGATCGCCTGATCGTGGTCGATGAAAAGAGCCATACCGTCGATGGCGACCAGATCATGGCGCTGATCGGCAGCCGCCTGGCCGAACAGGGCCAGTTGCGCGGCGGCGGCGTGGTGGCAACCGTGATGTCGAACCTCGGCCTTGAGCGCTATCTCAACGCGCAGGGCCTCGATCTGGTGCGCACGGCGGTGGGCGACCGCCACGTGCTCGAACGCATGCGCGAAGGCGGCTACAATGTCGGGGGCGAACAGTCGGGACACATGATCCTGACCGACCACAGCACCACCGGCGATGGCACGATCGCAGCGTTGCAAGTGCTGGCCGCGCTGGTCGCCAGCGGCAAGCCTGCCAGCGAAACGTTGCACTTGTTCGACCCCGTGCCGCAATTGCTGCGCAATGTGCGCTTTGCCGGGGGCAAGCCGCTGGAAAACGACACGGTCAAGGCAGTGATCGCCGAGGCCGAGGCGGACCTCGCCGGCAAAGGCCGCCTGGTCATCCGTCCGTCGGGCACCGAACCGGTGATCCGCGTGATGGCTGAAGGCGATGATGCCAAACAGGTCGCCACGCTGGTCGAGAAGATCTGCGCCGCCGTGCGCAAGGTGGCCTGAACCATGCTGGAGATGCGGCCCGATTGCGAACGCTGCGGCACTGACTTGCCGGCCGAGGCGCCCGGCGCGTTCATCTGTTCGTTCGAATGCACGTTCTGCGCCGAATGCGCCGATGCGCTGGATGATCAATGCCCCAATTGCGGCGGCGAGCTGACCGATCGGCCCACCCGCGCCAGGGCCCTGCACGCCAAACACCCGCCCGCCACGCAGCGACGCCACCGGGCATGATGGTGCGGGTGCTGTCGATTGCCGGTTCGGATTCGGGCGGCGGCGCGGGCATCCAGGCCGATATCAAGACGATCACGCTGCTGGGCGGGCATGCCATGACCGCGCTGACCGCCCTGACCGCGCAGAACACGTGCGGGGTGACCATGGTCGAGGCGGTCAGCCCGGCGATGGTCGCCGCGCAGATCGATGCCTGCGTGTCCGATATCGGTGTCGATGCGGTCAAGATCGGCATGCTGGGATCACCCGAAATCGCTGCCGTGGTGGCCGACCGGCTGGCCGCACTGGGCGTGCCGGTGGTGTTCGACCCGGTGATGATCGCCACCAGCGGCGCGGTGCTGGCCGATGGCGCGACAATCGCCGCGTTCGAACGCCTGATGGCGCTGGCCAGCCTGACCACCCCCAATGTCCCCGAACTGGCCGCGCTGGGCGGCGATGCAGCGATGCGCCGCCGGGGCATCGCCTATCTGGCCAAAGGCGGCGATGCAGAGGGGCCCGACGTGATCGACCGGCTGATCGTGCCCGGTCGGCCCGACCGGGTGTGGACCGCCCCGCGCATCGTCACCCGCCACACCCATGGCACCGGCTGCACGCTGTCGAGCGCCATCGCCACGCGGCTGGGCGCGGGCGCACCGCTGGATCAGGCGGTGGCCGAGGCCCGCGCCTTTGTCCGCGCCGCGCTGATCGCGGCGCCGGGGCTTGGCCAGGGGCACGGCCCGATGGGCCATGCCGCGCTTGTCAGCCTGCACGCGTGACAAACCTCGCGCTCTGCCAGGGTGGCAAGTTCAGACGAATATCGGGCATTTGACCAAATTGGAAAATCGACGTGTTGCAAATCCGGCCCTTCAGCACTTCGGCCAGATTCGCGACCCGCAAGTCGGCCAATTCGGGAATATACCGTGCCAATCGCCGGGCAGCGATGTCGCCCAGGACATCATAGTGGCACGGTGAATTGCCGACGCCAGAGGTGAGGCGCGAACCGCGCCTGCGTTCAAAGGCCAGCGGAGTTCCATCAGCAAGCAAGCGTGGCTCGCCCGAATATCCGTCGGTCACATTGTCCCATTGTCTAAGAAACGATGCGGCGTCCGGCGCGGGCAGATCAAAATTCCTGCGCGAATATACTCCGGTGCTGCGGTCATAGATCAGGGCCCGGACGGGGTTTGCGCCCGCATGTTCCGATAGTGAAATCGCAATCCACCGCTTCCCGAACGATGGCATCACGGCAAACCGAAGGCCGTCACCCGTCGTGGACGGGCCAAGCACGTCCAGAAACGCGTGCGCCGATATCAGAACAGGATCGCCGGGATCGACTTTGAGCGGGCCCTCGACCGTCCGATTGCGCTGAGCCATCCTGTGCCGTTCAAGCAGTTGATAACCCGCCAGACAAACCGTGGCCAACGCCACGATCGTGACCATCACCATGGCGCCTCGCGTGATCCACTTGATGATGCCCGCCTCCATGGTGAATTGGCTCGAAGCCTTGTCAGTCCCCGGTTTCCAGCGCGTAGAAGTCGACGATCCGCTGCCAGCCTTCTTCGGCGCTGTCGACGCGGTGGAACAGCTCCAGATCATCAAAGCCGATCATGCCCTCTTCGGCGATGGCGTTGAAATTGATCACTTTGTCCCAATAGTCGCCGCCGAACAGCAGCACCGGAATGGGCTGCATCTTGCCGGTCTGGATCAGCGTCAACAGCTCGAAAAATTCATCGAACGTGCCGAACCCGCCCGGAAACACCGCCACGGCCCGCGCACGCAGCAGGAAATGCATCTTGCGCAGCGCGAAATAGTGGAACTGGAACGACAAGTGCGGCGTGACATAGCGGTTGGGCGCCTGTTCGTGGCGCAAGGTGATGTTCAGCCCGATGGTTTCGCCCCCCGCCTCGCGCGCGCCGCGATTGGCCGCCTCCATGATCGAGGGGCCCCCGCCCGAACAGACCACGAAGTGCCGCTTGCCCTTTTCGACCACGTTGCTGCCGGCGGCCAGATGCGCCAGTTGGCGCGCCTGTTCGTACCAGCGCGACCGATCGGCCATGCGCTGTGCCACGGCCAGCGCCTCGGGCGTGGTTGCGGCATCGAGCGCGGCCTGCGCCGCCTCGGGCGTCGGGATGCGCGCCGAACCATAGACCACCAGCGTCGAGGCGATCCCCGCCTCGTCGAGCAGCATTTCGGGCTTGAGCAGTTCGAGCTGAAACCGCACCGGGCGCAATTCCTGCCGCAACAGGAAATCGGCATCGTGAAACGCCAGCCGATAGGACGGGTCCTGCTGCTGGGGCGATGTGCGGGGATGCTCTTCGGCAAACCCCGCTTCCTGTTCGGCCTGATAGAAGCGCTGATGCGACAGCGAAGACGGCGGGATGCGATTATCGGTCATGCCCGTCCATGTGGCGCCTTGCGGCGCTTATCGCAACTGCCGCTTTTCCAGTTTGCGCGCCAATGTGCGGCGATGCATCCCCAGCCGCCGCGCGGTTTCGGAAATGTTGAAATCGCATTCGACCAGCGTGGCGTGGATATACTCCCATTCCACCGTCTTGATCGAGCTCTTGCGACCTTCGACCGGGACCGTGGGATCGCCCCGGTCGCGCCCGAACGCGTCCTCGATATCGTCGGTGTTGGCGGGTTTGGCCAGATAGTGCCCGGCGCCCAGCTTGATCGCCTCGACGGCGGTGGCAATGCTGGCAAACCCGGTCAGCACGACGATGCGCGTTTCGGCATCGGCCGCGTGCAGCATCTGCACCGCGGTCAGCCCCGAGGCATTGCCCAGCTTGAGATCGACCACCGCATAGTCGAACCCCTGCCCCGCCATCAGCCCGGCCAGCTCGTCGGGACTGGCAACATGCCACACCGCATAGCCGCGCCGTTCGAAACTGCGTCGCAAGGTGCGGGCAAAGGCTGGATCATCCTCGACGATCACCAGCCGGGGCGGATTGCCGGTCATGCCGCCAGCGCCTTGAGCGGGATCGCCAGTTGCACTTGCGCGCCCCCGTCCTCGCGGTTGCGCACATCGACTTCGCCGCCCAGCTTGCGCACCACATTGCACACCAGAAACAGCCCGAGCCCGCCGCCCGGGCGCCCCTTGGTCGACGTATAGGGCCGCCCGATGCGCGCGATCATGTCTTCGGAAAAACCGGGACCCCTGTCGCGGAATGTCAGCAGCAGCGTCTGCGCATCGATCGCGGCGATCACTTCGACCGCATCGGGCGACACATCGAGCGCGTTGTCGATGACATTGCCGATCACCTGGCGCAGCGCCGGGTCGGACACGATCGGCACGTCGCGATCGATGCGGTTGACCAGCCGCACCGCGCCGCCGCTGCGCGTCGCCCATTCCTTGACGAAATCGCGCACGAACATGTCGGCGCTGGTCACCGCCGGGTTTTCCCCGCGCGCCTCGCCCGCCGACAGCAGGATGCCGCTGACGATCGATTTGCAGCGCGCCAGCTCGGTCTCCATCTCGCGCAGTTCCTCGACCAGATCGGGTGTGTGCGCGAACGCGGGATGGGCGAACCAGTCGCGCACCAGCACCGACATCGTCGCCATCGGTGTGCCCAGTTCGTGTGCGGCGCCAGAGGCCAGCAGGCCCATCCGCACGATATGGTCTTCTTCGGCGGCGCGCTGGCGCAGCGCGGCCAGCGCGGCATCGCTCTGGCGCCGGTTGCGATCGATACGGATGACAAAGAACACCAGCAGCGCCGCCATCAACGCAAAACAGACATAACTGCCCGCCAGATAGAGCTGCAGGGGATCGACCAGCAGCGCATGCGGCAACCCCATCGGCACATAGCGGAACGACAGCAGCGACACCGACATCAACGCGATGGCGCCAACGATCCAGCTCCAGTTCGGGGGCAGCAGGATCGCCCCGATCGCGATCTGCAACAGGAACAGCCCGGTAAACGGATTGGTGATACCCCCGCTCAGATAGAGCTGCCAGGTCAGCGCGATGACATCGAGCATCAGCGCGCCGATCAGTTCGACATAGCTGTACCCCTCGCGTTCGGGCCCGATCACATGAGTGGCGATGTTCACCATCGCCAGCAGCGCGGGGATCGCCACCAGTTGCGTCAGCGGCAGCTTGATGTCGAGGACATGGCTGACGAACCAGATCGTCAGCAACTGGCCGACCACGGCCATCCACCGCAATTGCACCAGCAGCGCCATGTTGCGCGCACTGGCGGGGGGAAACAGGCGACGGGGGTGGGCAGGTTCGGTCGGCATCAGCGCCGCCGCATGTACACCACTGTTCCCGCAATGGCCATCGCACACATGGCAAACCATGTCAGCGCATAGCCAAGGTGGTTGTTGGGAAAGGCGATCACGGTCAAACCCGGCACCGGCGCATCGCCGCCCGGCGCGGGCGTTTCGGTCCAGGCATCGATGAACAGGCGCGGATCGACCCGCACCCCGCGCCGGGCCGCGATGGCGGCCACATCGCGCGAATACCAGCGGTCACGTTCGGGGTGATTGGCGCGCAGCCAGGTGCCACGGGGCTCTGTCGGGCGCAGCAGGCCCTCGATCCGCACCGTGCCGGTCGGCACTTTGGCACGGGCGGTATCGCCATGGCTGCCTTCGGGAAGAAACCCGCGATTGATCATCACGGTCATCCCGTCGTCACCCGCCAGTGGCACCAGTTCCCAATAGCCGGTGCCGATGCCCGAGGTGCCGGTGACCAGCGTGGTGCCCTGGGGCTGGAAATGCCCGGTCATGGCTAGGCGGCGATAGGCAAACAGCGCCAGATCGCCCTTGGGCAGCACCGCCGGATCGATCGGCGCTGCGTGCACCGCCGCATCGGTTTCGGCAATCAGCCGCAATTTGCCGCCCAGGCGATAGAGCTGCCACACGCCGAGCGCGGCAAACAGCGCCGCCAGCACCAGCAGGACCAGCGCAGGCCCCACCGATCGGCGGCGCGCGCCGATCATGGCAACTCGTTCATGGAATGGGGCATCGGCATCATGTTGTGGTTGAGGTGATACATCACCCACAGCGATCCCGACAGCACAATCCCGACCAGGATGACCGTGAACATCAGCGCCAGGAAATTCCAGCCGCCTTGCGATTTGGTGTTCATGTGCAGGAAATAGATCATGTGGACGATCACCTGCACCACCGCAAAGCCCGCGATCACCAGCGCGGTCAGCGTCTTGTCGCCCAGCGCGCCGGTCATCACCAGCCAGAACGGGATGGCCGTCAGCACCACCGAGGCGAAAAAGCCGGTGGCATAGTCGCGGATCGAAAAGTGCGGCGCATCATCGTGATGCGCATCGCCATGGCTGTCGGTATGCGCAGCGCTCATCGCAAGGTTCCCATCAGATAGACAAAAGTGAACACCCCGACCCACACCAGGTCGAGAAAGTGCCAGAACATCGACAGGCACAACAGGCGGCGACGATTGGCCTCGATCAGCCCATGCTGCGACAGCTGCACCAGCAGCACGCCCAGCCAGACCAGCCCAAACGTGACGTGCAGCCCGTGGGTGCCGACCAGCGTGAAGAACGACGACAGAAACGCGCTGCGCTGCGGGGTGGCGCCATCGGCGATCAGGTGCGAAAATTCGTACATCTCGATCGACAGGAACGCCGCGCCAAACAGCGCCGTGACGACCAGCCAGAACTTGACCCCGCCGACGCGGCCTCGCTGCATCTCGATCATCGCAAAGCCATAGGTGATCGATGAAAACAGCAGCATCGCGGTGTTGACCGCCACCAGCGGCAGCTCGAACAGGTCTTTGGGACCCGGCCCTGCCGCATAGTTGGCGCCCAGCACGCCGAACGCGGCAAACAGCATGGCAAAGATGAGGCAGTCGCTCATCAGGTAGATCCAGAAGCCGAGCTGCGTGCTGCCGCCTTCCGGATGGTCGTGTTCGTTGAGATCGTAATATTGTGCGGTCAGGTCTGCGGTGCTCATGGCATCAGGCTCCTTCGGTCAGCGCGAGCTGCCGCGTGCGTTCGGCTTCGGTCCGCGCCACCACGTCCGCCGGGATGTGATACGACCGGTCATAGTTGAAGGTATGCGCGATCGCGGTCATCAGCAGCGCGGCAAGGCTTGCCCCTGCCAGCCACCAGATGTGCCAGATCATGGCAAACCCGAACACCATGCTGATCCCGGCCAGGATCACACCGGCGCCCGTGCTGCGGGGCATGTGGATCGGGCGGAACCCTTCGAGCGGCCGCGCCACGCCCTGGCTCTTCATTTCGGCCCACGCGTCCAGATCGTGGATGATCGGCGTGAAGGCAAAGTTGTATTCGGGCGGCGGCGAGCTGGTCGACCATTCGAGCGTGCGCCCGCCCCACGGATCGCCGGTTTCATCGCGCAGCGCCTCGCGGTGCAGGATCGACACGGCAAACTGCACCAGCATTGCGCCGATGCCGCAGGCAATCAGCCCCGCGCCGAGTGCGGCGACGATGAAATAGGGTTGCAGGCTGGGATCGTCGAACACCCGCATGCGCCGCGTGACGCCCATCAGGCCCATGACATAGAGCGGGGCGAACGCCAGCCAGAACCCCGGCACCCAGCACCAGAAGCTGACCTTGCCCCAGAACGGTTCGAGCTTGAACCCGAACGCCTTGGGCCACCAGTAGTTCATCGCCGCAAACGTGCCGAACACCACCCCGCCGATGATCACGTTGTGAAAGTGCGCAATCAGGAACAGCGAATTGTGCAGCACAAAGTCGGCCGGGGGCACCGCCAGCATGACGCCGGTCATCCCGCCGATCACGAACGTGAACATGAATGCCACCGTCCACATCATCGGCAATTCATAGCGGATGCGGCCGCGATACATCGTGAACAGCCAGTTGAACATCTTGGCCCCGGTGGGGATCGAGATGACCATCGTGGTGATTCCGAAAAAGCTGTTGACGCTGGCGCCCGAACCCATCGTGAAGAAGTGGTGCAGCCACACCAGATAGGACAGCACGGTGATGACCACCGTGGCATAGACCATCGAGGTATAGCCAAACAGCCGCTTGCCGCTGAATGTCGAGGTCACTTCGGAAAACACGCCAAAGATCGGCAGGATCAGGATGTAGACTTCGGGATGGCCCCAGATCCAGATCAGGTTGACGTACATCATCGGGCTGCCACCAAAATCATTGGTGAAGAAGTCGGTCCCGACATAGCGATCGAGGCTGAGCATCGCCAGAACGGCGGTCAGCACCGGAAACGAGGCGACAATCAGCACGTTGGTGCACAGCGCGGTCCAGGTGAACACCGGCATGCGCATCATCGTCATGCCCGGCGCGCGCAGCTTCACGATCGTGGCGATCAGGTTGATGCCCGACAGCGTGGTGCCAACGCCGGCGATCTGCAGCGCCCAGATATAATAGTCGACCCCGACGCCCGGGCTGTAGGCCAGCCCAGACAGCGGCGGATAGGCCAGCCAGCCGGTCTGCGCGAATTCACCAATGAACAGCGAGGCCATCACCAGCACCGCGCCCGCCGTCGTCATCCAGAAACTGAAATTGTTCAGGAACGGAAACGACACGTCGCGCGCGCCGATCTGCAACGGCACGACAAAGTTCATCAGGCCGGTAACAAACGGCATGGCCACGAAAAAGATCATGATCACGCCATGCGCGGTGAACACCTGGTCATAGTGGTGCGCGGGCAGGAACCCGTCGTTGCCGTTGAATGCCACCGCCTGCTGGGTGCGCATCAACAGCGCATCGGCAAACCCGCGCAGGAACATCACCAGCCCCAGCACCATGTACATGATGCCGATCTTCTTGTGATCGACGCTGGTGAACCAGTTCTTCCACAGATAGCCCCACAGCCGATAATAGGTCAGCACGCCGAGCAGCGCGATGCCGCCGACCGCCACGCCCGCAAAGGTCGCGACGAGAATCGGCTCATGATAGGGAATGGCATCGAGCGACAGGCGCCCGAGCAAAGGGGACCAGGTCTGGTCTGGGTTGGTCATCACGGGTGTCCTGATCACGAAAGGGGACGGCTGCGAACCAGCAGCGGGGCGGCGTCGCGGGCAACCGCGGCGCGCAAGGGACGATTGTCGGCGCACCAGTCGCGCACAAAACGGCGCAGGCTGGCATCGGCAAAACCGGGGTTGGACGACACGACCTGTTCGTGGCCCTGCTTGTCATAGGTCAGCGCGGCAACGTTGAGCAGGCCCGACTTGCCGGTGCCGCCCTTCGCATCGATCGCGGCCATTTCACCGCTGCACAGCTTGCCGGGGCGAACGCACATGTTGACCACCGCGTCGAACAAGTCGGGCGCGACGTTGGCATAGTGGATCACCGGAACTTGCTCGCTGGGCTTGTCGAGCGCCAGATAGGTCGCGCGGTCGAGCCCGGCGCCCGCCTTGCGCACGCCCGCAACCCAGGCGTCGAAGCCTTGGCCGGTCACGCTGCGGGTGACAAAATGCATGTGGCTGAAGCCGGGCCCACTGAAATTGGCCGACAGCCCGTTGAACGTGCCGGTCTGGTTGAACACCGCATGCAGCTTGGTTTCCATACCGGGCATGGCATAGATCTGGCCCGCCAGCGCGGGGACATAGAACGAGTTCATCACCGTCGACGAAGTGATGCGGAACCGCACCGGGCGCCCTTCGGGCAGGACCAGCTCGTTGACCGTGGCAATGTTCTGCTCGGGATAGATGAACAGCCATTTCCAGTCGAGCGCGACCACTTCGACATCGATCGGCCGGGTGCCGGGTGCCACCGCGTGGGTCGCATCGATCCGCGTGAGCGGGCGATAGGGATCAAGCAGATGCGTCGCCAGCCAGGTGATCGAACCCAGCGCGATGATGATCGCCAGCGGCGCCGACCAGATCACCAGTTCCAGCTTGGTCGAATGGTCCCAGTCGGGCTCATACGCCGCCGCCGTGTTGGTCGCGCGATAGCGCCAGGCGAACAGTCCGGTCAGCGCCATCACCGGCACGATGATCAGCAGCATCAGCGCAGTCGACACCACGACCAGATTGGCCTGTTGCCGCGCGATATCGCCGGCCGGGTTGAGCACGACCCAATCGCAGCCTGTCAGCAGCAGGCCGAGCGGAAGGACGAGAGCGGCACGCAGCCGACGCGAGGGTTTTGTGAACATGACCGCGCGCATAGGCGCGGGCCAGGGGGCAATCGATTGGACATTTTGTCCCAGCTCTTGACCTTGATCAATGACTCTGGGAGGCAATGGCAAATCACAAAAAACGTACGAGAGCGAGCCATGACGTCCAAAGGATACGAAGCGATTGCCCGGCTTGCTTCCGGCGACCCCGAACGGTCCGACCCGGACCATGGCCATGGCGTGACGCCCGGCGATATCGCCATCGGCGTGATCATCGGGCGCACGTCCGAATTCTTCGACTTCTTTGTCTATGCGATCGCTTCGGTGCTGGTGTTCCCCCGGCTGGTGTTTGCCTGGTTGCCGCCGCTGCCCGCCACGCTTGCCTCGTTCGGCGTGTTCGCGCTGGCGTTCCTGGCGCGTCCGCTCGGCTCGCTATGGTTCATCGGGCTGGACCGTGCCTATGGCCGGGGGTTCAAGCTGACCGTGGCGCTGGTGCTGCTGGGCGGATCGACCGCCGCGATCGCCTTTTTGCCGGGGTATGAAACGATCGGACTCGGCTCGGCCGCGCTGCTCGCGCTGTTCCGGCTGGGCCAGGGCTTTGCGCAAGGGGGCACCTGGGACGGGTTGCCCACGCTGCTGGCACTCAACGCGCCCGAGGGCCGGCGCGGGTGGTATGCGATGATCCCGCAACTGGGTGCGCCGCTGGGCCTGATCGTGGCCAGCCTGCTGTTCGCGTTCTTTACCTCGTCGCTGACCGCAGGCGATTTTCTCGACTGGGGCTGGCGCTATCCGTTCTTCGTGGCCTTTGCGATCAACGTGGTGGCGCTGTTCGCGCGGCTGCGGATCGTCGAATCGCCGTCGTTTGAACGGCTCTATCAGACCCGCGACATCGCTGCCGAACGCCCGTTGCGCACGTTGACCAACCAGTGGCGCACGATCGTGCTGGGCGCGTTCGCCCCGCTCGCCAGTTTTGCGCTGTTCCACATGGTCACGGTGTTTCCGCTGTCCTGGGTCACGCTGTTCACCCCCGAATCGCCCACCCGCTTCCTGATTCTCGAAGCTGGCGCAGCCACCACCGGGCTGGTCGCCATGGTCGCCTCGGGGCAATTGGCCGATCAATTCGGGCGTCGACGGCTGCTCGCCGGGTCGGCGGCGGTGATCGCGGTGTTCAGCGGGTTTGCCCCGCAATTGCTCAACCAGGGCGAAACCGGCGAATTCGCGTTCATGATCGTCGGGTTTCTGCTGCTCGGGCTGTGCTTTGGCCAGTCGTCGGGGGCGGTTGCCAGCGAATTGCCGCTGCGCCACCGCTATACCGGCGCGGCGCTGACCGCCGACCTTGCCTGGCTGGTCGGCGCAGGGTTTGCGCCGCTGGTGGCGCTGTGGGCGTCGGCGCGGTTCGGGCTGCTCGCGTCGGGCGCCTATCTCTTGTCGGGCGCGCTGGCTACGTTGCTGGCGCTGTGGCTGAACCGGGAATTGGCGCGGAATCACTGACCGGGCCGGGCTCGTGATGCCCGCTGATCGAATCGCCATCGCCGCGCCGCAGCACGGCGAACACCAGCGCCGACACGATCGTCACCATGCCCAGGATGACAAAAGCATGGTGCACGCTGGACAGCATTTCGGCCTGTTCGGTGGCGCGTGAGGTGACAAACCCCGCCGTCACCATCCCCGCACTGGCCACGCCAAAGCTCAGCGCCAGTTGCTGGAACGTGCTGGCAAAGGCGCTGGCGCGGCTCGACCGGTCATTGGGCACATCGGCATAAGCAAGCGTGTTGATCGCGGTGAACTGGCTCGACATCAGGATGCCATAGACCATCGCCTGAAGACAGATCATCCACACCGGCGTCGCCGCACCGACGGTTGCAAACGCCATCAGCATCAGCCCCAGCGCGACCGTGTTGCCGACCAGCATCGTGCGATAGCCGAAGAACGCCAGTTCATAGCGCACGAACACTTTGCTGACCATCGCGCCAAGCGCCTGCGGCATGAACAGCAGCCCCGAATGGAGCGGCGCATAGCCCAGCCCGGTCTGATAGAGCAAAGGCAGCAGGAACGGCGCGCCGCCCACCCCCAGCCGCGTGAGGAAGCCCCCGCACACCGACACCAGGAACGTGCGGAACCGCAGGAGATCGAGATCGAGCAACGGATTGGCCAGCCGCCGCGCATGACGCCAATAGAGCAACAACAGGCCGATCGCGATCGAGCCCGCCACCGCGACCACACGCCCCCCGGCATGGTGTTCGCCAAACACTTCGAGCGTCCACGACAACAGCGCGATGCCGCTGCCGAACCACACCAGCCCCATGCGATCGAGTGGCGGCACATTCTCGCCACGAAAATCGGGCAAGTGCAGCCACACCATCACCAGCCCGACCAGACCGATCGGGATGTTGAGGAAAAAGATGTCTTCCCAGCGCGCCACGCTGATGATCATACCGCCCAGCGCCGGGCCGATCAGCGGCCCGACCAGCGTGGGGATCGCCACAAAGCTCATCGCCCGCACCAGTTCCGCGCGCGGAAACGCGCGCACCAGTGTCAGCCGACCGACCGGCACCATCATCGCCCCGCCCATGCCCTGGATGATCCGGCAGACCACCAGCGCGGGAATCGAATGGCTGAGCCCGCATAGCACCGAACCCAGCGTGAACATGGCGATCGCCGCGCTGAACACCCGCCGCGTGCCGAACCGGTCGGCCACCCAGCCGCTGGCCGGGATAAACACCGCCAGGCTGAGCGCATAGCTGGCCAGCACCGCCTTGAGGCTCAGTTCCGGCACCCCCAGCGAACGCGCCATGGTTGGCACGGCGGTGTTGAGCACGGTGGTGTCGAGCGATTCCATCAGGAACGCGATGGCCACAAGCCAGGGCAGGAATCGGCGGGAAATCGGGCGCGCGGTCAGAAACCCGGGCGAAGACAGGATATCAGGCAAACGTCACAGACCCAGCTTTGCCAACCGATTGCAGCGAACCCGCGCGGCGCGCCCGGATCGACCCAATCAAGCCATGATGGCCAGTTCGTCCTGCACGAATTCGAACATTTGCGCAAATGTCTGATTGTCCGGTTCGGCCTCCACCAGCGGCGCCAGGATCGCCGCCGTGCGACGCAAGGCGCTGCACGGTTCGTCGCGCCGCCCCGTCGCGTGATCGATCTGCGCCAGTTGCAACAGCGCAAAGGCCAGATCGTATTGCCACCAGCCATTGTGCGGATCGGCGTCGGCCAGACGCTGGCGGATCGCCAGGACATCGCCATAATGCACCCGCGCCCGGTCCAGGCGCCCGGCATCGATTTCCAGATCGCCCAGCCGTTCGCAGGCCATCGCCAGATCGCGCTGCCGCCCCGTGTTGCCCGGATCGTGTGCCGCCAGTTTCTGGCGCAGGGCCACCACCTGCTTGTAATGGCCGCGCGCCACATCGCGATTGCCCGCATCGCGCTCCAGGTCGCCCAGCCTGGCATGACTGATCGACAAGGCGCGCGCGGCGGCCGGATTGTCGGGACTGTCGGCCGCCAGCCGCGCGCGGATCGTCCGCGCCGCCTCCAGATGGGTGCGGGCCCGATCGGGGTACCCGGCATCACGCTCAAGATCGCCCAGCCGCTCGTAATTGCTCGACAGATCGCTCTGCCAGCGCGGATTGCCCGCATCTTCGGTGGCCAGCCGCTCGATCACCGCAATCGCCGCTTCGAAATGCCCTTGCGCCTGGGGCCGGTTGCCCAGGCTGCGTTGCAACATGCCCAGCCGTTCGTGACTGACCGACAGATCGCGCTGCAACCACGCATCGTGCGGATCGTGGGCGGCCAGGCGCTGGGCAATCGCCAGATCCCACTGGAAGTGGAACTGCGCGCGCGCCGGATTGTCGGCCAGCCACTCGAGTTCGCCCATCCGGTGATGGATAACCGACAAGTCGCGCTGCCAGCCGATGTTGTGCGGGTCGCGGATAGTCAGTTGCGTGCGGATCGCCTGCGCCTGTTCGAAATGGATGCGCGCCTCGGCAATGTTGCCCGCATCGCGTTCGATCAGCCCCAGCCGTTCGTGGCTCACCGACAGATCGCGCTGCCGGCGGGCGATCTGCGGGTCGTCGTCGGCAAAGCGCTGCACGATCGCCAGATCCTGCGCAAAGTACGCGCGTGCCTCGGTCAGGCTGCCATTGTCGCGTTCAAGCTCACCCAGTCGGACATGGATTTCGGCCAGATCGCGTTGCGCCTGACGATCGTGCGGATCGGTCCCGGCGTGGATCTGTGCGATCGCCAACGCCTGATCATAGCGCGCGCGTGCCCCCGCACCATCGCCACTGGCGCGCAGCAGATCACCAAACTCGCGATGGAGCACGCCCTGGTCGCGCAAGGCCGGCGCCAGCGCCCAGGCGCGGTCGAAACCGGCCCGCGCCGCCACCAGGTCCCCGCCCTCGCGATCGAGGCGGCCCAGCTCGATCAGGCACCACAGCGTGTCGGGTTCATGGCGCAGCGCTTCGGCATAGGTCGTGCGCGCCTGATCGGGGGCAAACGGCGCATAGAACCGGGCCGCCTGATGCAACCGCGCTGCGGCACCGCGCGGGTCCGCACGCGCCGCGATAACCAGCGCGTCGGCAGCAGCCACCGGACCGTCGGTGGCGGCAAGGCGCAAGCAGGCTTTGTCCCCCGACCGCGCGAGTTCGGCGGCGGCGCCGGCAAAAGCCTCGGCCTGCGCGGGGTTATAGCGGGCAATCCCTGCCTCGATATCGGCAAGTTGCGGTTGGAACCCGCCGGCCGCACGCCTGCCCGCACGATCGCGGCGGAACAACCGGCCAAGGCTGTCCACCAGCAGGCGAGCCACGCCCATGACCGGTCCGCGTCTGGCCACCCCCGCCGCCACAAGGGCCACCAGGCAGACACCCACGACACTCGCAATCCAGCCGCCCAACGTGCCCCCCAATGCTGCCAAAACGATGACAGCAACCCTTGCGAAGGACAACACCGGCATCGGCGCCATCCCAAAAAGGCCGCAAGCCCGGGTATCGTTAGCATACAAAGGCTGGCATCGGGTTAACCACGATCCACAACGCAGCCGACCGCGTCGCCGATAAACGCCCCGGCGTGTCGGTCACCGCTGCAGCGCAAGCGCCTTGCGATACAGTTTGATATCCATGCAATTGTCTTCGTCGAGCACCAGCTCCTCGATCTGCCGGGCGTAGTCAGGCAGGCCGCGTTGCGCCGTCCGGTTCAGATGGGGCAACTTCGCGGTGCGAACCCCGAACCGGTCGGATATGCGCCGTGCCAGCACCACCGGATCTTCGAGGCAGCCATACTGCCAACCGGATTGTTCCAACCGCGCGCAGGCGCGACGGTACATCGCCTCGCGCGTGGCGGGGTCGTGCAGATCATCGCCGGGGCGTTCGGCAAGCATGCGGATCTGGAGGTTGCCTTCGTAGAAGATGATCTTGCGCAGATTTTCATCGGGTGCGGTGCCATCGATCTGCCGCATGACATGGAAGCTTTCATCAAACGTGGCCAGATTCCCGTCGGTCCGCCGGGCGTGGGCAATCGCCGAAAGGACACGCCTGACCGGATCGCGCAGCACGAAAAAGGTCGGGCTCTGCCAGTTTCGGGCGACCAGCGTTTCTGCATGAATATGCCCCCCCACCAGTTCAAATGCGTCGAGATCGCCGTCAAAAGCGGCGAGCGTGGCATCGGATGCAAAGTAGACGGTCGAACGCACCGATCGCGACAGACATGACCAGATCGACGTGCCCCCGGTCTTGGGAATGTGCATGAACGCGCCGCGCCGGGCGTGACGGCTGTGATACCGCGCTGGATCGGCATAGATTTTCAAGATCCGCACATGCGCCGGCAGGAACAAGTGGCGACGACGCGGCTGCTGGACAAACAGCACGAACACCGGATTGGCATAGACCGCGACCATTTCGCGCAGGCACAGGCCAATATCGGCCTGTCGAAACGAGGTCAGCATCCCCTTGTGGATCAGGATCGCATCAAACCCGTCTACGGCGACCAGGGTATCGGTAATCCGATAGAACTGCGCGGCGCAATCCAGCCTTGGCCAGTCCCCGATGGGCAGCAGGACGCGCGCGTCCTCGGCCACGTGGCAGGCCAGCGCCGACAATGCCTTGCGCCACCAGACATCAAGCAAGGCACTGCCCTTGCAAGCACCCTGACGGATTCGAACAGTGAAAAACGAAGCTCGGTGACATCGACGCAACCCCAAGGCCATCGATCGCGCGGCCGCTGTTGTGACGATGATATGACCGACGCAAAGCGCCAACCAACCTCACAATGTACGAAATTGTCGCCGGATGTCAGAGATATGTACGCCCCGGCGGATGCGGGATACCCACACGTATCGATCGCAGGCTTGGGAAAATTGGAGGCCCGAGCCGGAATCGAACCGGCATAAACGGATTTGCAGTCCGGCGCGTAACCATTCCGCCATCGGGCCCCCGGCACGCATTGCGTGGGAAGAGGGCGGTTAGCCGAGCCTGCGGCCGAGGGCAACGGGATTCTTGATCAAGGATCGATGAATTCGGGCGGACGGCGTTCCATCCCCGCGCGCACCGATTCGATCTGGTTGGGCGATCCCATCAGATCGATCTGGCTGACGCTTTCGGCCATCAGCACCGCAGCGTCGTCCAACAGCGGGGTGCGGTTCGACAAGTCCTTGGCACCGCGCACGGCATGCGGGCTTTTCCCGGCGATCTCGTGCGCCAGGGCAAAGGCGCGGGCCAGCGGATCGGCATCGGCATGGGTGGCAAATCCCAGCGCGGCGGCCTGTTCACCGGTAAATTCGCGGTGGGTATACGTCAGTTCGCGCAGCACATCGTCGCGCACATTGCCGCGCCACAGCAGATAGCCGCCCATGTCGGGAACCAGACCCCATTTGACTTCCATCACCGCCAGCCGCGTGTCGGGGTGGGCGATGCGGATGTCGGCGCCGCTGGCAATCTGCAAGCCGCCGCCAAAACACACCCCGTGCACCGCCGCGATCACCGGCATCGGCAGATCGCGCCAGAGCGTTGCGACATATTGCGGACGGTTGGCAATGCCGTGGGTGCGATCGGCCAGCGAGCCATCCTTCCAGCGGTCGGCGCGGCCAAAGCTTGCAAGGTCAAGCCCCGCGCAAAACGCGCGGCCCGCGCCCGACAGTACCACCGCGCGCACGCCGGGCAGGCCGCGCACATATTCGCCCGCCGCGATCAACGCCTCGAACATCGCATCGTCGAGCGCGTTCATCTTGTCGGCGCGGTCGAGCAGCACGTGCGCGACATGGTTTTCAAGCGTGACCGTCACGCGGTCGGCAAAGTTCTGGCGCATGGCATCCATCCCGGGCAATTTCATCGCCCGGTTAATTGCCCGTTCCAGAACCCAAGTCCAGCCCGTTTACGCCGCGCTGGCGTTGACCCCCATGCTGGCCAGATAGCGACGGATGTTGCGTGCGGCCTGACGCAGGCGCTGCTCGTTTTCGACCAGCGCGATACGCACATAGCCTTCGCCGTCTTCGCCATAGCCGACGCCGGGCGCCACTGCGACTTCGGCCTGGGTCAACAATTGCTTGGCAAATTCCAGACTGCCGAGGTGACGCAGCGCAGGCGGTAACGGCGCCCAGGCGAACATCGATGCAGGCGGGCTGGGAATGTCCCACCCGGCGCGGCCAAAGCTTTCGACCAGCACATCACGGCGCTTTTGATAGAGCAGGCGGTTGGATTCGACGATATCCTGCGGCCCGTTGAGCGCCGCACAGGTCGCCGCCTGGATCGGCGTGAACGCGCCATAGTCGAGATAGCTTTTGACCCGCGTCAGCGCGGCGATCAACTGGCGGTTGCCCACCGCAAACCCGACGCGCCAGCCGGCCATCGAGAACGTCTTGCTCATGCTGGTGAATTCGACCGCGACATCCTTGGCGCCGGGCACTTCGAGGATCGAGCGCGTCGGATTGCCGTCGTAATAGAGTTCCGAATAGGCCAGGTCCGACAGCACCCACACCTTGTTTTCGCGCGCCCAGGCGACCAGCCGTTCGTAGAACGCCAGATCGACCGTTTCTGCGGTCGGGTTCGAGGGATAGTTGACGATCAGCACCGAAGGGCGCGGCACGCTGTACCGCATCGCCCGGTCGAGCGATTCCCAGTAGCGTTCGTCGGGCGTGGTCGGCACCGAACGGATCGTCGCGCCGGCAATGATGAAGCCGAACGTGTGGATCGGATAGCTGGGATTGGGCGCCAGCACGACATCGCCCGGCGCGGTAATCGCGGTGGCGAGGCTGGCCAGCCCTTCCTTCGACCCCAGCGTCATCACCACTTCGGTTTCGGGATCGAGATCGACGCCGAACCGGCGCGCGTAATAATTGGCCTGCGCCTTGCGCACGCCGGGGATCCCGCGCGAGGCGGAATAACCGTGCGCCGAACCCTTCTGCGCAACTTCGCACAGCTTGTCGATGACATGCCGGGGCGGCGGCAGATCGGGATTGCCCATGCCAAGGTCGAT
The DNA here is from genome assembly GCF_001519065.1 of Novosphingobium sp. FSW06-99. GTDB lineage: Bacteria > Pseudomonadota > Alphaproteobacteria > Sphingomonadales > Sphingomonadaceae > Novosphingobium. Next base: position 106,077 of record NZ_KQ954252.1, on the reverse strand, counting down.
GATGTCCCGCCCTTCGGCGCGTGCCGCGGCCCGCATGCCGTTGACTTCGGCGATGACATAGGGCGGCAGGCGCTTCATGCGGTAAAATTCTTCGTCCACGGCTTGGGGGTCTTTCTCCGTTGGGAAACCACTGGCCCGGGCCTTACGCCAAACCGCCATCCAAGGAAACCGTCCTGCATTCAGAACGGCTCATACCATCTGTCTGTGGCCATGGCCCGCGCACGGGTCTAAAGATCGCCACAAGTGGTGAAGGGGTCAGGTATGGGTACCAAGGCGAACGGCAACAACCCCGCGGCGATCGAGGATGCCAATGTGATCGAAGACCTGATGCGCAAGCAGGGTGAGGCGTTGCAGGCGCTGTTCACCCCGCTGATGCCGACCACGCAAAGCCCCCCGCCCGATCCCGCCGATCTGCAGCACTGGGCGATGTCGGCGGCCAAGCTGCAGAAAATGTGGCTCGATTTCGGCGCCGAACAGGCCGGACGGATCGAACCCATGCTGGCGCAACTGGGCAATCCCTCGGCCTGGAACACCTGGGCGGGCGAATGGTTCGGCCAGTTCCCGCTGGCCCGGCCCGAGGCGCAGAAAAAGCTGTGGGATGACAGCGTGGCGCTGTGGACCTCGGTACTGGGGCATTATACCGGCACCACCAGCCCGGTCCCCGCCGACCAGGTGCCCGATCTGCCGCGCCATGACCGCCGCTTTGCCGATCCCAAATGGCGCGAACAGCCGGTGTTCGCGCTGATCCACCAGACTTATCTGCTGTTGTCGGAACGCCTGCGCGCGATGGCCGACGACGTGTCCGGCCTGCCGCCTGAAAAGGCCGAACAGTTGCGCTTTGCCGTGCGGGTGATCACCGAAGCGCTCAGCCCGGCCAATTTCCCGACCACCAACCCGCTGGTGATCGAACGCACTTTGGCGACACGCGGCGAAAATCTGGTGCGCGGGGTTGAACACCTGCTGACCGATTTGCGCAAGGGTCAGCTTACCCACGCCCGCCAGGATGCCTTTGTGCTGGGCGAAAATATCGCCGCGACTCCGGGCAAGGTGGTCTACGAAACGCCGCTGTTCCAGCTTATCCAGTACAGCCCGACCACCGAGCGCGTGCTGGGCGTGCCGCTGGTGATCTTTCCGCCGTGGATCAACCGCTTCTATATCCTGGATCTCAATCCACAAAACAGCTTCATCCGCTGGGCCGTGGCGCAGGGATTGAGCGTGTTTGTCGTCTCGTGGCACTCTGGCGATGCCAGCATGGCCGATGTCGCCTGGGATGACTATGTGCTCGGCCAGATCGCGGCGATCGACCATGTGCGCGCCCGGCTGAACGTGCCGGCCGTCCATGCCATCGGCTATTGCGTTGCGGGAACCACGCTGGCGGCCACACTGGCGCTGCTGGCGCGGCGTGGCGAGGCTGACAAAGTCGCCACCGCAACATTCTTCACCGCGCAAGTCGATTTCGAAAAGGCCGGTGATCTCAAGAATTTCATCGATGACGGCCAGTTGCGCACGATGGAAAAGCTGGTCACCGACGGATGCCTCGATGGCCGCTATATGGCCGCCACGTTCAACATGCTGCGCTCTTCGGATCTGGTGTGGAACTATGTCGTCAACAATTACCTGATGGGCGAGGACTATCCGGCGTTCGACCTGTTGTACTGGAACGGCGATACCACCAACCTGCCGTTCAAGTGGCTGCGCGCCTATCTGACCGAACTCTATCGCGACAACCGGCTGGTCGTGCCCGATTCGCTGACGATCGACGGCACCCCGATCGATCTGCATCGCATTGCAACGCCGTGTTATATCCAGGCCGGCCGGCTTGATCATATCGCGCCAGCCGAAAGCGTGTGGAAACTCACCCGCCATCTGGCGGGGCCGTGGAAATTCGTGGTGGCCGGATCGGGGCATATCGCGGGCGTGGTCAATCCGCCGCAATCGGGCAAATACCAGTACTGGCTCAACCCCGGCGACCCGCAGACGCTCGACCAGTTCCTGGCCGATGCCCAGGAAACCAAGGGCAGTTGGTGGCCCGACTGGATCGCCTGGATCCGCGCCCACGATGCCGCCGAAGTCCCCGCCAAGGGCCGTCGCGTACCCGGCGGGCGCGGCGACAAGCCGATCGAGGACGCCCCCGGACGCTATGTAAAGCAGCGTTGATCAACGCCACGACACCACCAAACTGGACCAGATTGCCCCATTGTGCAGTGCACAATAAACCTTGACTTCGCACCTGCACGCCCATAGTTATTGCATTGCAGCAAAGACCGGCATCATACCGAGTCGAGCCGGACCGCTGCGGCGCAAAGGAGCATGGGACAATGGTCGAATCAGTCGAGCAAGGCACCGCTACGGCAGCCGGCGAGGCTGTACCCGCCATCGCCCCGGACAAAATTGCCCCGGGCAAGGACGCAACAGTACCCAAGCGTGCGGTGCGCAAGGCACGGGCGGCGCCGGCGCCTGCCGTGACCAGCGCCCCCGCCGATGCGGTGGTGGTGGTGACCGAACCGGTTGCCCTCGAAGCCGAAGTCGCCCCCGAAGCCGAGGCCGAACCCGCCGTGGTGACTGCCCCTGCCAAGGCGGAGACGGCTGCTCCGGCGCCAGCCAAGACGATCCGAGCAAGGACCGCCCCTGCCAGGAAACCCGTCGCGAAAGCGGCCAAATCGCCAAAACCCACGCCAAAGCCCACAAAACCAGCCGCCGCTGCCGCGCCCCGGACACCCCCGGCGCGGACCGTGACGGCACCCAGCAAGGAACCCCGTATCATGACCACCGCGACCACCGAAATCACCGAAAAGTTCCAGACCGCTCTCAAGGACGCTTCGGAAAAGGCCAAGGCCGCTTTCGAAAAGAACCAGGCCAACCTCGGCGAGCTGGGCGCATTCACCAAGGGCAACGTTGAAGCTCTGGTCGAATCGTCGAAGATCCTCGCCACCGGCCTGCAGGAACTCAGCAAGGGCTATCTGACCGAAAGCAAGTCGGCGTTCGAAACGCTGACCGCCGAGTTCAAGGAACTGGCCGCGGTCAAATCGCCCAGCGAACTGCTCGAAAAGCAGTCGACTCTGCTGCGCAAGCAGTTCGACGCAGCGGTTGCCGCCAGCTCGAAAAACAGCGAAGCCGTGCTCAAGCTGGTCAACGAAGCGTTCCAGCCGATCTCGACCCGCGTCAGCCTGGCGGTCGAAAAGGTCAAGAAGGCCGCCTGATCCAGGCGCCTTTAACAAAGTCCCTGCGGGCCGGACGGAGATGTCTCCGTCCGGCCCGTTTGCGTTTTGGCAGGGTGTCTGGCGGCATGAGGGGGGGTCAGCCCCCTCTTCGTGTGGAACCTTGCGTTGCCCAATTGCACGCCGATTGCCCAAGCGCCGCTGTCGCCTCTTGAATGGGGACCTGCGCGATGCGATATTCAGGACACCATGCAGTCAGTCCTTTCTTCAGACCCGCACCAAACCGGGCGCATTCCCGTTGCCCACGCCGATCGCATCACGGTGGTGGCGGCCGGGCCCGATGATTCGGACACGGGCGACGGAGCAGGCGGCAACGGGCAGGTCGGGGTCGCCACGCGCACGCGAGCAAAGCCCAAGAAGCCCAGCATGTTCAAAGTGCTGATGCTCAACGACGACTACACCCCGATGGAATTCGTGGTGCTGGTGCTCAAGCGCTTTTTCAGCATGGATCTGGAACAGGCGACCCGCGTGATGCTCCACGTCCATCAGCGCGGCGTCGGCGTATGCGGCATCTTTCCCTACGAAATCGCCGAAACCAAGGTCAACCAGGTGATGGATTTCGCTGCCCAGAACCAGCACCCGCTGCGCTGCACGCTTGAAAAGGCCTGACCGCGCGCGCGATCGGGTCGCGCCTGCAACGGTCCGGCGCGATTCAGCGCGGGCTGGCAAACAGCCCTTTCTTCGCCGCGTGATCCCGGCTAGGCAAAATACGTGCCGCCACGCCGTGTGGCCAAGGCCATCGCCCCGGCACGCGACAACGGAAAAGCACTGGCCCGCTTCGTGAAATTCATAACCGCTATAGACAAATACATCGCCCGGCTGGTGTTCGTACCGATGCTGGGGGTGTTCGTGCTGGCGGCTTCGCTGCTGTCGCTCGAAAAGATGCTCGACTTGTTCGACTTTGTCGCGACCCAGGGCGGGCCGGTGATCGTCGTGTTCAAGATGCTGGCCGACATGATGCCCGAATATGCCGCGCTGGCAGTGCCGCTGGGGCTGATGCTGGGCATCCTGTTCGCCTTTCGCCGGTTGGCGACGAGTTCCGAACTCGACGTGATGCGCGCGCTGGGGCTCAGCTATACCCGGCTGCTGCGTGTGCCGTTCCTGTTCGCCATCGGGCTGGCCGTGCTCAATCTGGCGATCGTCAGCTATATCCAGCCGCTGTCGCGTTACTATTACGAGGAATTGCAGTTCCAGTTGCGGTCGGGTGCGCTGGGCGCGTCGATCAACGTCGGCGAATTCAACTCGCTGCAGGACCGCACCGCGTTGCGCGTCGAATCGAGCCGGGATGAAGGCCGCCAGCTTGAAGGCATCTTTGCCCGGATCGCCAATCCGGATGGCCAGACCATGGTCATTTCTGCGCGTGAGGGGCAGTTCTTTGCCAACAAGGAAAATCCCGACACGGTGATCCTGCGGCTGACCGATGGCCAGATGGTGCAGGAATCGCCGACCATCAAGAACCCGCGCGTGCTGACCTTTGCCAGCCACGACTTGCCGATCGACTTGCCCAAGATCGAACAATTCCGCCGACGCGGCGACAAGGATCGCGAATATTTCCTGCCCGAACTGCTGCGCATCGGCTGGGACCGCAACGCCAGCCGGGACATCCGCAACCAGTCGATCGCCAATCTCAACTTCCGTCTGGTCGAAGTGGCGATGATGTTCCTGCTGCCGCTGCTGGCGGTCGCGCTGGCGGTGCCGCCCAAGCGGTCATCGTCGGCGCTGGGTGTGTTCGTGTCTATCGTGATGGTGGTCGCCTATCACAAGGTGAACGAATACGGGCAGGACGTGGCCAGCCTTGGCCGAGTCAGCCCGGCCGTGGCGCTGTGGGGGCCGTTCACCGCGTTTGCCGCACTGATCGTGTGGATGTACTGGCGCCTGGCCTATGTTCCGGGCGGGCAACCGATCGGCGGGCTGGAAACGGCGTTTGCCCGCATCGGCAAGATGATCGGCCGCCTGTTCACCATCGTGCGCAAGCCGCCCGCCCCTGCACTGCCCGACGACGAGACACTGGTACCGCACAATGTCGCTTGATCTGTTCCCGTCTGCAACCATGACCCGGTACATCGCGCGCATGTTCGCGGTGCGGATTGTCGCCGTGCTGGTGATGCTGGTGCTCGTGCTGCAAATGCTCAATCTGCTGAGCGAAAGCGGGCATATTCTGGCCGCCAAGGGCAATGGGCAAAGGGAACTGCTGCATTTTGTCGCGCTGCGCCTGCCGCAACTGGCCAGCAAGTTTCTGCCCTATTCGGTGCTGCTGGCGACGATGCTGACGCTGACCACGCTCAACCAGAACAGCGAAGTCATTTCGATGAAGGCTGCCGGACTGTCGGCGCACCAGATTCTGGCGCCGCTGTTTCTGGTCGCCGCGATTACCAGCGTGATAAACTTTACCTTCAACGAACGCGTGACCGTACGCGCCGCCGCCGCGCTCAAGGCGTGGCAGGATGTCGACTATGGGCCGGTGCCGCCCGACACCGATCTGAAGACCAATGTGTGGATGCAGGACGGGCCCAACGTGTTCTATGCGCGCACCGTGGTGGGCCGGGGTGCCGCGATGACCATGGGCGATGTCAGTTGGTACCGGCGCGACCCCACCGGCATGGTCACCGAGATTGTCCACGCGCCCCATGCACAATTCGCCCGCCCGGGCTGGCGGCTCGATCGGCCGACCAGCTTTGACGTGCAAAGCACCAAGCTGACCCCGCTGGGGGGCCCGCGCGTCTACGCGAACGCAGTCGACCCGACCCAAGTTCTGATGCGCAAGACCAATGCCGATGGCGAATCGCTGTGGCGGCTGACCGACACGATCGAGGCCATCCATGGCGCCGGGTATCGCACCAGCGAACTCGACGGGCGGTGGTGGCACAAGCTGTCGGGCCCGTTGTCGGCGCTGCTGATGCCCTTGCTCGGCGCGGTGGCCGGGTTCGGCCTGGCCCGGTCGGGCAAGCTGTTCGTCCGCGCGCTGATCGGCATGGCGCTGGGCTTTGCCTATTTCGTGGTCGACAACGCCGCGCTGGCGATGGGCAATTTCGGGGCCTACACGCCGTTCCTGGCGGCGTGGTCACCGTTCCTGCTGTTCCTGCTGATCGGCGAAGCGGTGCTGATCAGGACCGAGGAATAGCACAACCCCTTCCTGCTCAGGGCTTCTTGGCGTCCTTGGTCTTGTCGTCGCTTTTGGGAACGTTGAACGTGCCGCTGACCCGGCCTGAGTGCGCGTCGGTCTGGCCGGCCGCGGCGCCCGCCGGGCCGGCAGTGTGGCCATCCATGCTCGACAACCCGGTGTTGAGATCCATCACCAGCCGCCCACCGTTCAGCACGTCGCCATTGGCTCGGTTGAGCACGACATGGCCCACCATCGTGATCAGCTTGCGGTTGAGATCATAGACCGCGACATCGCCGCTGGCCCGTTCGTCGTTGCGCGTAACCACCACATGACCCGTGGCATCGACGCGTTGCAGCGTGACTTTGTTGGTGTTGGTATAGGCCATCAAGGTACGATCGGCGGTCAGCCGCAGTTCTTCCTGCGTGACGATGACGTTGCCCGTCAGCACCGCGCGATCCTGCTTGTCCTGCAAATCCATGCGATCGGCCGAAAAATCGACCGGTGCATCGCTGTTGTGCGCGACTTTGGTGGCGGCGGCCAGATGCCCCGCGCCCGCGATCACCGCCGCCGAAGCGGCAAAGCCGATGACAAGGCTGCGCAGCGCGACGCGCGTCAGACTGGAGCCGGAACTTGCGGACCTGGAAAGCACGGGGATCACGGCTTGCTCACCTCGATGGAGGGATTGGGGGAATGACGCGTCTGGGACGCACCTGCCTGATGGGGCCGGGGCAAGGCCCCGGGCAAAGCGATCGGGCCGGGCACCATATGCAGGCGCGCATGGCCATCGAGCCGGATCTCGCGCGTGTCGAGATCGGCATAGAAATGGTCGGCGCTGAACGTGCCGATCGGAATGCGCCCGGTCACCGCGCCGTGACTGGCCAGGATGCGATGGTCGAGGTTGATCTGCGCGCCCTGGGTGACCATGCGATAGCCATCGGTGGTCTGGATGTTGACCGGCCCCGGCACGGCGATTTCCTGCCGCGCAAAGTCATAGATCCCCGAATCCGCCACCATGATCGCCGGTCCGTCGTCGAGCAACATGCGCGCGGTAACATCCTTCATCGCGACTTCTTGCTGGTGCACCGAATGCTGCACCGCGCTGCCTGCGGTGATCGAAAAGCTGCGTCCGTGATCGTCTTCACCGCGATAGAGCGCGCCCAGCGCGCGCATGCGATCATCCACCACGGCAACTTTGGTGCGGTCGAGCAGAAAACTGATTTCACCGCGCGGACCCAGCGGGGCCAGCACCATCACCGCCAGCAGCGCACCGATCAGGCCGGGCAGGACCACAGCGAGCAGGCGCACCATACGGTCGTGCGACCCGCCGGGGGCGGCAAACACCCGGCGCCGGTCGCGCATCTGGTCGGCGCGCAATGTCATGCCAGGATGCCGGTTGCAGGGGTCACGGGCGGCCTATTCGTGGCTGAAAATGTCGTTTTCGGCCCAACCGGCCAGATCGAGCAAGGCACGGGTGGGCAGAAAATCAAAACAGGCCTGCGCAATTTCCGTCCGCCCTTCGCGCGCCAGCCGCTCTGTCAGCACGCTGTGCGCGGCATGGAGATAGCGCACGTCGGACGCGGCATATTCCAGTTGTGCATCGTTGAGCACCGGCCCGCCCCAGTCGCTCGACTGTTGCTGCTTGGAAATTTCCTTGCCCGTGGTTTCGCGCACGACTTCTTTCAGGCCATGGCGGTCGGTATACGTGCGCACCAGTTTCGAGGCGATCTTGGTGCAGAACACCGGGGTCGCCATCACGCCCAGATAGTGGTGGATGGCGGCCAGATCGAACCGTGCGAAATGAAACAGTTTCAGCCGGGCCGGATCGGCCAGCACCGCCTTCAGATTGGGCGCATCGAAGGCACTGTCGCGGCCAAACCGCACCAGATGTTCATCGCCACGTCCATCGGCGATCTGCACCAGGCAGAGCCGGTCGCGGCGCGTGATCAGCCCCATCGTTTCGGTATCGACGGCAACGGTTCCCGGCCCGAGCGCATCGGAGGGCAAGTCTTCTTCGTGGAGATATACGGCCATGCTCCGTCGCTTAGGCGCTCTGGCAGCGTGGGGCAAGCGGCTATGGCTGGCAAGCCCGCGCGGGCATGGCTAGAAGGGGCGGACGATGACCCAGACCACCGTTCCCGATAGCTGGCGCCCGGCGCTCGATCCCGTCCTGGCCAGCCCCGCCCTGCGCGCGCTGGGCGGCTGGCTGCGCGCCGAAGAGGCGGCGGGCAAAGTGGTGTTTCCCCCGCGCGGCACCCGGTTGGCTGCGCTCGAACTGACCCCGCTCGATGCCGTGCGCGTGGTTATCCTGGGGCAAGACCCCTATCACGGGCCGGGCCAGGCGCATGGCCTGGCGTTTTCGGTGCAACCGGGGGTGAAAGTGCCGCCCAGCCTGGTCAACATCTACAAGGAGTTGCAATCCGACCTGGGGATTGCCCCGGCCCGCCACGGCCATCTCGATGCCTGGGCCCGGCAGGGCGTGCTGTTGCTCAACAACGCGCTGACAGTCGAACAGGCCCAGCCCGGATCGCACCAGAATCGCGGCTGGGAAGCGCTGACCGACGCCGCCATCGCCGCCGTTGCCGCGCGCCGCGAACCATGCGTGTTCCTGCTGTGGGGCAGCCACGCCCAGAAAAAGGCCGCCCGCGTGCCCGGCCTGTCTACCGGCCCGCACCTCGTGCTCAAGGCCCCGCACCCCAGCCCGCTGTCGGCCTATGCCGGGTTTTTCGGCAGCCGCCCGTTCAGCCAGGCCAACGCCTTTCTGACCGAACACGGACGCGGCGCAATCGACTGGCGCTTGCCGGATTGAGCGCGGCGCGATTTAGGCCCCTCCCCTCAGGGGAGGGGTTGGGGAAGGGTGTCCGACGGTGCGATGGCACGCGTCCCTTGGGCCTCGGACACCCCCTCCCAACCCTCCCCCTGAGGTGGAGGACTTTAGATCAGCCCCAGCCGATGACGCCCTTGGTTTCCAGGAAGTCGTGGATGCCGTAATCGGCATATTCGCGGCCATTGCCCGATTGCTTGTAACCGCCGAACGGGGCGTAGACATCCCAGTCGGGATAGTTGACGTTGACCGTGCCGCTGCGCAGGCGCCGGGCGACGGCGCGGATCTGGTCAATGTCGGTCCCGGCGATATAGTTGGCCAGGCCATAGACGGTGTCGTTGGCGATCTCGATCGCCTGTTCGATGCTGTCATAGGGCATGATCGCCAGCACCATGCCGAACACTTCCTCGTTGGCGATGGTCATCGCCGTGGTCACGCCGCCGAACACCGTCGGGCGCACGTAATAGCCCTTGGTCAGTCCGTCGGGCAGGCCGGTGCCGCCAGCGACCAGTTCGGCGCCTTCGTCAATTGCGGTCTGGATCAGGCGCTGGATCTTGGCCCATTGCACATCGCTGATCACCGGCCCGTGGGTCGTGGCCGGATTGTGCGGATCGCCAACCACCATCGATTGCGCGGTGGCGCGCGCGATGTCCAGCGCCTCGGCATGGCGATCGGCGGGCACCAGCATGCGCGTGGGCGCATCGCACGATTGGCCCGAATTGCTGAAACAGCCGCGCACGCCGGCATCGACCGCTGCGGCGAAATCGGCATCGGGCAGGATGATGTTGGCCGATTTTCCGCCCAGTTCCTGCGCCACGCGCTTCACCGTTGCGGCGGCCGACTTGGCCACCAGCACGCCCGCGCGGGTCGATCCGGTGAACGACACCATGTCGACATCGGGATGTTCAGCCATGACCTGGCCGACATCGGGGCCATTGCCGTTGACCATGTTGAACACGCCTGGCGGGGTGCCCGCGGCATCCATGATCTCGGCCCAGATCAGCCCGCTGACCGGCGCGATTTCCGACGGCTTGAGCACCACGGTGCACCCGGCGGCCAGCGCGGGCGCAACTTTGCACACGATCTGGTTGAGCGGCCAGTTCCATGGCGTGATCAGCGCGGCGACGCCGATCGGTTCGAGGATGATCCGGCTGGACCCGCGCGCCTGTTCAAAGGTGAAATCTTCCAGCGCCTTGATCGCCGCTTCCATATGCGCACGGCCCGCCCAGGCCTGGGCATCGCGCGCGAATTCGATCGGCGCGCCCATTTCGGCGGTCACCGCCTGGGCAATGTCTTCAAACCGGCGGTTGTATTCGTCGAGCACGCGGCGCAACAGCGCCAGGCGTTCTTCACGGGTCGAAAAGGCCCAGGTGCCAAACGCCTTGCGCGCGGCGGCCACTGCCCGATCGACATCGGCGGCACCGCCCATCGCGATCGTCAGGAACGGTGCCTCGGTGGCGGGATTGATCACATCGAGCGTGGCGGTTCCGGCGGGATCGACCCAGGCGCCATCGATATAGAATTTCAGGGCATTGGCGGAAAACGACATGGGGTGATCCTCGAGTCAGCGCTATGGAAATCTGCGATCGCACATTAGTCATGTGCGGACGCCGCTCAAGCGCGGCGTGCATCATTACCAAAAAAGCTGACAGTCCCAATCGTGGACGTCAGAACAGCCGCGATATCTCGTAGAACAGCGCGCCAACGGCGGCGGCGGCGGGGATGGTGACCACCCAGGCCACCGCCACCCGCTGCGCCACACCCCAGCGCACCGCCGTGGTGCGCCGCGCCGCGCCAACCCCGACGATACAGCCGGTGATGGTGTGCGTGGTCGACACCGGAATGCCCAGCGAACTCGCCGCAAACAGCATGACCGATCCGCCGGCCGACGCGCAGAACCCCTGATGCTGGGTCAGGCGGGTGATCCGGCTACCCATCGTTTCGATGATCTTCCACCCGCCCGACAGCGTGCCCAACCCCATCGCGGCATAACAGCCCAGCACCACCCACAGCGGCACGTGGAAGGTCGTGCCCATGTACCCTTGCGAATAGAGCAGGACGGTGATGATCCCCATCGTCTTTTGCGCGTCGTTGGCGCCGTGGCCCAGCGAATAGGCCGCCGCCGACACCAGGTGCAGCCGTTTGAACAGCCCTTCTGCCGTGCGCGCGGTAACCAGCACAAACAGCCATGCGGTAACCAGGAAAAACAGCATCGACACCGCCAGCCCGATCAGCGGCGACAGCACGATCGCCAGCGTCGTCGCAGTCAACCCGCCCCACACGATCGCGCCGGGCCCGGCATGCATCATGCCTGCGCCGAGCAGCCCGCCGACCAGCGCGTGGCTCGAACTCGACGGAATGCCGCGCCACCAGGTGATCACGTTCCACGCCATCGCGCCGACCAGCGCGCCAAACACCACGCCCGGCGTCACCACATCCTTGTTGATGATGCCCTTGCCCACCGTTTCGGCCACTTTCAGCCCGAACACGAAATAGGCGGCAAAGTTGAACACCGCAGCAAACAGCACCGCCTGCACCGGCGTCAGCAGGCGGGTGGCCACCACCGTGGCGATCGAATTGGCCGCATCGTGCAGGCCGTTGAGAAAATCAAACGCGAACGCCATCACCACCAGCGCGATGATCAGGGGCAGCGCCAGACCGATATGCTGCATGATCAGGCGTGATCGATCACGAGATTGTCGATCTCGTTGGCGACGTCCTCGAACTTGTCGACCACGCGTTCGAGATGGCTGTAGATTTCGCGGTGCACGAAAAAGCGCATCGGCGCGCTTTCGCCCAGCTCGCGATAGGCGCGCGCCAGCCCGGCATCGTGGATTTCATCGGCGCGGCCTTCCAGCCGGATCAGCCGTTCGGTCAATTCGTGCAACCGCGCGGCATTGCCGTGGATCGCGCGCAACAGCGGCAGCGCTTCGGAAATCAGGCGCGCGGCATCGACGATGATCGCCGCCATGTCCTGCATCTCGGGCTCGAACGTGGTCACGCTGTAGATCGCGGCCAGGCTCGATGTCTGGTGCATCTGGTCGATCGCATCGTCCATCGCCCCGATCAGCGAGGTGATCGCGCCACGATCGAACGGCGTCAGGAATGTCTTGCGCACCGCGATCAGCACTTCGCGGGTGATCGCATCGGCATCGTGTTCGCGTTCGGAGATTTCGCGCACGTGCTGCGACATCGCCTCGCCGCCCTGCAACATGCGCACCAGCGCATTGCTGCCCGCGACCAGCGTTTCGCCATGGGCTTCGAACAAGGCAAAGAAATTGCCCTGTTGCGGCAAGAGCGACTGAAACCAGTGAAACATTCCCAACTTCTCCTTCGCGCCGCTGATGCGGGCAAGCAGCGGCGCGGTACGGGTCAGCACGCGCACTTCGGACGCGCGAAAACTGCGGATCAGGTCACCCAGATCGGGTTCATCGACCAGCGTGGCGGCCTCGCCCAGCGAAAACCAGCGCCGGGTGCGCTCGCCCGATTCGGCCCAGTCGGGCAATTCGTCGGTTACCGCCAGCGGATAGACCTGCACTTGCGCGCGCACTGCCGCACCAGACCGCAATGTCTTGCGATAGTGATAGAAACCCAGCGGGCTGGGGCAAACCGCGCCGGCCACGCCCGCCTCTTCCATCGCCTCGCGCGCGGCGGCCATATGCGCGGCCTCGCGCTTGCCCAGGTTGCCCTTGGGGATGACCCAGCGCCCGGTCCCGCGCGAGGTGACCAGCAGAACTTCGGTCGGTGCGGCAAGACCGTCACCACGGGTACGATAGGGCAAGGCGGCAATCTGATCGATGGCGGCAACTCCGGGCAATCTGAATCCCGGCCGCTATGTTACAACACCATTACAAGTCAAGCGGCCGACGGGTGCACACGCGCCCGTCGGCCGATCTTGGCACAAAAGGATTGCACGCGGGCTTAACGCGGCAGTTCGGATACGCCCATCAGCGCCTCGTCTACCGCGCGGGCACACTGGCGACCTTCGCGGATGGCCCACACCACCAGGCTTTGCCCGCGCCGCATGTCCCCGCACGTGAACACGTTGTCGGCGCTGGTGCGATAATCCTGCACATTGGCGCGCACGTTGCCGCGCGGATCAAGTTCCACCCCGGCCTGTTCGAGCAGACCCTGCTTGCGCGGGCCGACAAAGCCCATAGCCAGCAGGATCAGATCGGCCCGAAGCGTGAACTCGCTGCCCGGCACTTCCTGCATCTTGCCGCCGACCCATTCGACGCGCACGCATTCCAGCCCGGTCACATCGTTTTCGCCGGCCACGCGCTTGGTCAACACGGCGAATTCGCGCGCGACGCCTTCTTCGTGGCTGCTCGATGTGCGCAGTTTCAGCGGCCAGTCGGGCCAGGTCAGCGCCTTGTCTTCCTTTTCGGGCGGGCGCGGCATGATCTCAAGCTGGGTGACCGACAAGGCGCCCTGGCGGTTCGACGTGCCGACGCAATCGCTGCCGGTGTCGCCCCCGCCGATCACCACCACATGCTTGCCCGTGGCGGTCAGCGACCCGCGCGGCGCGGCGCGGATTTCATCGTCGCCCGCGTTGCGCTTGTTCTGCTGGGTCAGGAATTCCATGGCAAAGCGCACGCCGGGCAATTCGAAACCGGGGATCAGCAGCGGGCGCGGGTCTTCCGCGCCGCCCGCCAGCACCACCACATCGAAATTTTCCTTGAGCGAGGCCATCGACACCGTCACGCCGACTTCGACCGACGTGCGGAACTCCACCCCTTCGGCCATCATCTGCACCAGGCGGCGGTTGATCAGCGCCTTTTCCATCTTGAAGTCGGGAATGCCATAGCGCAGCAGCCCGCCCATCCGGTCGGACTTTTCAAACACGGTGACCGAATGGCCGACGCGCGCCAGTTGCTGCGCACAAGCCATGCCCGCCGGGCCCGAGCCGACGATGGCGACCGATTTGCCGGTCTTTTTCACCGGCACTTGCGGTTCGATCCAGCCTTCGCGCCAGCCCTTGTCGACAATCGCGCATTCGATCGATTTGATCGTGACCGGCTGATCGACAATGTTCAGCGTGCACGCCGCCTCGCACGGGGCGGGGCAGATGCGCCCGGTGAATTCGGGGAAATTGTTGGTCGAATGCAGGTTGTCGAGCGCATCGCGCCAGTCGGATTCATAGACCAGATGGTTCCAGTCGGGGATCTGGTTGTTGACCGGACAGCCATTGTGACAGAACGGAATGCCGCAATTCATGCACCGCGAGGCCTGGCCTTTCAGCGTGGCCTCATCGTGCGGCACGATGAATTCGCGATAGTGCTTCAACCGTTCCGTCGGCGCGTCATAGCCACGGTCCTGGCGGTCGATTTCGAGAAAACCGGTCGACTTACCCATTGTCTGTCAATCCTTATTCTGCAGCGACCGAGGCAGCGGCAACCCGCTCCGCCTCTAGCTGACGCAGGGCGCGGGCATAGTCGCGCGGCATCACTTTGACGAACCGGGGCAGTTCCTCGGCCCAGTTGTCAAGGATCGCGCGGGCCCGGCGGCTGCCGGTGTGGAGCAAATGGCGTTCGATCAGGATGCGCAGACGATCGGCATCGTGGCGCACCATGTCGCCCATGCCATAATCGGCCACATCGATCGCGCGCTGTTGCGGACGGCCGGTGCCATCCTCGTCATCGCGATCGGGCGAAATCGGCAGCAGATCGACCATCGCGGTGTTGGCGAGCTGCGCGAACACCCCGTCGACATCGTGGACATAGGCCACCCCGCCCGACATCCCCGCGGCAAAGTTGCGCCCGGTGCGGCCCAGCACGACCACCACGCCGCCGGTCATATATTCGCAGCCATGATCGCCGGTGCCTTCGACCACCGCGATCGCGCCCGAATTGCGCACCGCAAAGCGTTCCCCGGCAACGCCGTTGAAATAGGCCTCACCCGCGATCGCACCATAAAGCACGGTGTTGCCAACGATGATGTTCTCGCTTGCCTCGCGCGCGACATGCGCGGGCTGGCGCACAATCACGCGGCCACCCGACAGCCCCTTGCCGACATAGTCGTTGGCATCGCCGGTCAGGTCGAGCGTGATCCCGTGCGCCAGGAACGCGCCGAACGATTGCCCCGCCACGCCGCGAAACGCGACATGGATGGTGTTGTCGGGCAGGCCCGCATGGCCGAACGCGCGCGCCACTTCGCCCGACAGCATCGCGCCGACAGTGCGGTTGACGTTGATCACGTTGCGTTCGATGCGCACCGGGGTGCCCTGTTCGAAGGCCGGACGGGCAGAGGCGATCAGATCGTTGTCGAGCGCAGCGTCGAGCCCGTGATCCTGCCGCTCGCTCCAGTTGCGGGTAGTGCCGGGAACCGGATCGACCTGATGCAACAGCCGCGACAAGTCGATGCCTTGCGCCTTCCAGTGGTGGATCGCCTTTTTCGGATCGAGCCGGTCAACCCGCCCGACCATCTCTGCCACGGTGCGAAAGCCCATCGCGGCCATGATCTCGCGCAGTTCCTCGGCAACGAAGAACATATAGTTGATCACGTGTTCGGGCTTGCCGGTGAAGCGCGCGCGCAGCACCGGGTCCTGCGTCGCCACGCCCACCGGGCAGGTGTTGAGGTGGCACTTGCGCATCATGATGCACCCGCTGGCGATCAGCGGCGCGGTGGCAAAGCCGAACTCGTCGGCGCCGAGCAAGGCGGCAATCGCCACGTCACGCCCGGTGCGCAGGCCGCCATCGGCCTGCACCGCGATGCGGCTGCGCAAGTTGTTGAGCAACAGGGTCTGCTGCGTTTCGGCCAGACCGATTTCCCACGGCGAACCGGCATGGGTCAGGCTGGTCAGCGGCGACGCGCCGGTGCCGCCTTCATAGCCCGAGATTGTCACATGGTCGGCGCGCGCCTTGGACACGCCCGCCGCCACCGTGCCGACGCCCACTTCGGACACCAGTTTGACCGAAATGCGCGCAGCGGTGTTCACGTTCTTGAGATCGTGGATCAATTGCGCCAGGTCTTCGATCGAATAGATGTCGTGGTGCGGCGGCGGGCTGATCAGCCCCACGCCGGGGGTCGAATGGCGGGTGCGGCCGATCACCTTGTCGACTTTGTCGCCAGGCAACTGGCCGCCTTCGCCGGGCTTGGCCCCCTGCGCCATCTTGATCTGGATGTCGTCGGCATTGACCAGATATTCGGCCGTGACTCCGAACCGGCCCGACGCGACTTGCTTGATGGCCGACCGCAGCGAATCACCATTGGCCAGGGCCTTGAACCGATCCGGTTCTTCCCCGCCTTCACCCGTGTTCGATTTGCCGCCGATGCGGTTCATCGCGATCGCCAGGTTGGTGTGGGCCTCGCGGCTGATCGAACCGAAACTCATCGCCCCGGTGGCAAACCGCTTGACGATCTCTGCCGCCGGTTCGACCTCGTCGAGCGGGATCGCAACTTCCGCCGGCTTCAGGTCGAGCAGGCCACGGATGGTCAGCATCCGTTCCGACTGATCATTGATGCTGGCGGCGAATTCGCGGTACTGGTCGGGCAGGTTGCCGCGCACCGCATGTTGCAGGCTGGCGATGTTGGACGCAGTCCAGGCGTGTTCCTCGCCGCGCAGGCGCAACTGGTACATCCCGCCGACATCGAGCATCTTGCGATAGATCGGGTTGTCGCCATAGGCTTCGGAGTGCCGCCGCACGGTCTCCTCGGCGATTTCGCGCAAGCCCACGCCTTCGATGGTGGTCGCGGTGCCGGTGAAATACTTGTCGACGAACGCCGACGACAGCCCCACCGCATCGAAGATCTGCGCCCCGCAATAGGACTGATAGGTCGAGATGCCCATCTTGGACATAACCTTCAGGATGCCCTTGCCGATCGCCTTGATATAGTTCTTCTGCACGTCGTAGGTCGACAGCGGCAGGCCCTTTTCGACCCGGATCGCCTCCAGCGTTTCAAACGCCAGATAAGGGTTGATCGCCTCGGCGCCATAGCCTGCCAACACGCAGAAATGGTGCACTTCGCGCGCTTCGCCGGTTTCCACGACCAGCCCGGTTTGCATGCGCAGCCCTTGCCGCACAAGGTGATGGTGCACCGCGGCCGTCGCCAGCAGCGCGGGCATCGGCACGCGGCTTTCATACTGCGCGCGGTCAGACAGGATCAGGATGTTCTGGTCGGCCAGCACCGCCTCGGTCGCGGCCCAGCACATTTCCTTGACCGCCTGTTCCAGCCCGGCCGCCCCGGTCGAGGCATCCCAGGTCATGTCGATGGTGGCAGTGCGGAACGCGCCGTCGAGCATTGCCTCGACCGAACGGATCTTGTTGATCTCGTCATTGGTCAGGATCGGCTGATCGACTTCGAGCCGCTTGTGCGTACCGGCGACGCGGCCCAGCAGATTGGGGCGCGGGCCGATCATCGACACCAGGCTCATCACCAGTTCTTCGCGGATCGGATCGATCGGCGGATTGGTGACCTGGGCAAAGTTCTGCTTGAAATAGTCGTAGAGCAACCGCGAGCGGCGCGACAGCACCGCGATCGGCGTGTCGGTGCCCATCGACCCGATCGGGTCTTCGCCGGTGATCGCCATCGGTTCGAGGAACCGGGCGATGTCTTCCTGGGTATAGCCGAACGCTTGCTGGCGATCGAGCAGCGTGGTCGACCACACCGGCAGCGCGGGCGCATCGGGCAGATCGTCGGCATCGGGAACCGTCAGTTCCTTCAGCTTGTACTGCGCAGCGGCCAGCCATTCCTCATAAGGTTCGGCGCTGGCAAGCTCTGCCTTGATTTCCTCGTCTTCGACGATGCGACCCTTTTCGAGGTCGATCAGCAGCATGCGTCCGGGCTGCAGGCGCCACTTGCGCACGATGTCCTCTTCGCGGAACGGCAACACCCCGGATTCCGAGGCCATGCAGATCAGATCGTCGCGGGTGATAGAAAACCGCGCCGGGCGCAAGCCGTTGCGATCGAGCGTCGCGCCGATCTGGCGCCCGTCGGTAAATGCCACCGCCGCCGGACCGTCCCACGGTTCCATCAGCGCGGCATGGTATTCGTAGAACGCGCGCCGACGCGCATCCATCAGCGGATTGCCCGCCCAGGCTTCGGGGATCAGCATCATCACCGCATGGGCCAGACTGTAGCCGCCCGCCAGCAACAGTTCGAGCGCGTTGTCGAGACTGGCGGTGTCGGACTGGCCATGCGGGATCAGCGGCCACATCTTGTCGAGATCGGCGCCCAGCAGTTCGGATTCCATCGTCCGGCGCCGCGCATTCATCCAGTTGACGTTGCCGCGCACGGTGTTGATTTCGCCGTTGTGCGCGACGAACCGATAAGGATGCGCCAGCTTCCAGCTTGGGAACGTGTTGGTCGAAAACCGCTGGTGCACCAGGCCAAGCGCCGACACGCAATCGGGATCGCGCAAGTCATCGTAGAAACTGCCCACCTGGGTCGCCAGCAGCAGCCCTTTGTAGACGATCGTGCGCGACGAAAAGCTGGGGATATAGAGCTGGCTGATGCCCGGCAGCTTGTGCCGTTCGGCCAGCGCCTCCAACGGGTTCTGCGTCTGCTTGCGGATCGCCAGCAGCTTGCGCTCAAACGCGTCCTGATCGGGCGTGCCTTCGCCGCGCTTGATCACGCACTGGCGGATCACCGGCATTTCGGCAATCACCGCCGCGCCCAGACCGGCGCAAGTGGTCGGCACATCGCGCCACCCGATCAGTTCCTGCCCTTCCTTGGCAATGAACTTTTCGAAGAACTGGGTGATGAAGCTGCGGCTGGGTTCGTCCTGCGGCAAAAAGCACATCGCCACCGCATAATCGCCCGGCGGCGGCAGATCCTTGCCCTGCGCGGCGGCCCATTTGCGGAACAGCGCATCGGGCAACTGGATCAGGATGCCGGCGCCATCGCCCAGCAACGGGTCGGCGCCCACCGCCCCGCGATGGTCGAGATTGGCCAGAATTTCCAGCGCCTGTTTAATGATCGCGTGGCTCTTCGTGCCTTTGATATGGGCAATGAAGCCCACACCACAGGCGTCGTGCTCGTTACGCGGATCATAAAGGCCCTGAACCGGCGGAAAACCCATCTTTCCAACATTCCTGCAACCAGAGGTCGTTCAAACACGCGAATCACTTTGCCCGAAAGGCAACGAAAGTTGCGCGAAATTCCCCATGGCCGCATGAATGTTATTTTGCAACCGCGACCATGCCCCCTGCCCCACTCGGGCAAGCGGGTGTGGTCCGGTTGCGCCGCACGCGGTGCAACCGGATCGCCGGCCTGGGCCGGTCGGTCGCTATTCTAGCGCTGAGCGCTCATCTGGCGCAAGGTCGCCAGTGCCTCGCGCAAGGCGCGATCGGCATCGCCAGGGGCCAGAGCCGAAGACGTATCGCCGCCGGTCAGGCGGCTGGGGAACGGCACCACGGGATCAGGCGTGTGGCGTTCCGAACCCTGGCGATCCGATCCATGGCGATCGTCCTGCGCCGCGGCATCGTGGTCATGACCAGGAGTGGCGGTTTCCAGCGTGACAAACGGCACCAGTTCGGGCCGGGGCAAGGCCATCTCGGCCAGCGAGGAATAGCGATGCTCGACCGCGTCGTGATCGGCGTGGGCATCCTCGTCCACCGTGTCGGCCTGTGCCGCGCCTGCGCCCAGAAAGCGCGCGGGCAACGGTTCCGCCTCATGATCGTCGTGCCAGTCACCCATCGTGGCCAGCGGATCGTGCAGCGTGGTGATCGTGGCCGCTTCAACCTGATCGTCCGCCGCTTCAGGCCGGATGGCGGGCGTATCGCCGCGCGATTTCTTGGTGCGCAACAGCGGCCCGGTCGGGTCCATCGACAGCGGATCGAAACGGTGCAGCGGCATGCGCGGATCGACCGGTTCCGGCTCGGCAGCGGCGACGGCCGCGCGGTGCGCCTGGCGCGTGGCAATCGCCAGCGCCAGCCGCTCGATCAGTTGCACCAGCCCCAGGCTTGCCAGCGGCAATTCGTCCAGCGGCGCCTTGGGCGCAGCGGCGGCCACGCTGGCCAGCGGCAGCGGGGTGACCGGCGCGTGGACGACCACCGGTTCGGGCGCGGGTTCAACCGTTTCATGCTCGTCTGCCAAAGGCTCGACAGCCACAGCCTCGACCACTTCGTGCTCGACAACTTCGGGCTCACGCGCTTCGGGCATGTCGGCCTGATCGAAGGCCGGCACGATGATCGGTTCGGACGGGGCCACCACCACCGGCGCGGAATTGCGGTTCACCGCAGACATCGCAGCGGCCAGAAACGGTGGCAGGTCCGCCGGTTCGCTGTTGGGATCAAACGGCCGCTCGGTCTGGCCCGGGCCGCCATGGTCAAAGCTGATCGCGTCGGGTTCGGTCGGGCCTCCGGGTTCCGGCGCGGCGGCCGGTTCGACCATCGCGGTGGGATAGGGCAGCACGTCTTCGGTCACCACCAGCGGACGGCGCGGCGGTGCATCGGGATGGGCGTCGCGGCTGCGCACGCGCAAGGCCGGTTCGGCCACGACAACCGGATCTTCGCGCGGCGCGGGCGCCGCGACCGGGCGCGCAGGCCGGGTCGGCAGCTTGCCCCCGGCGCGCAGGAACAGCGCCACGCCGATCGCCAGTCCGATCGCGCCGCCCAACCCGGCCAGCGCAAGACCAAGCACCAGCCGTGCGGTCAATCCCAGCGGTGGTGCCGCAGCGGGCAGGATGGCAGGCAAATGGAGATGAACGACCAGCGCCGCCAGTGCATCGGCACCCGCCGCCAGGCAGCCCAGACCGCCCAGCGCGGCACACCACAATGCCACCAGCACCGGAAACAGGCGATGGGTCATGATCGCCGCAGGCGCGGCGCTGCCGCGTTGCGAGGTCTTGCCAGAGCGAGGACGAGGGACTTTGATCACGTGGCTCTATCGTTCCTGCAGGTGCCCGGGGTCGACCGGGCCTTGGCTATCAGGCGGCAATCGGGGCAGCTTCACCCCTGGTGGCTAACACCCTTTGGTAAACGGGAAGATAACGCCGCACGTTGAAACCCCAGTCATGCGCGCCTTCGACAAAGCGCCTGGCCACATCGCGACGATCATCCCACCCCGAACGATCGCTCAGCAAGGCGATCATGGCAACCGCCAATGCATCCGGATCGTCAGGCGCAAACAGCGTGCCGGTCACCCCGTGCTCGATCAGTTCGCGATGCCCGCCGACGCTGCTGGCGGCCACCAGCTTGCCTTGCGCCATGGCCTCCAGCGGTTTGAGCGGGGTGACCAGATCGGTCAGCCGCATCGCCTTGCGCGGATAGCACACGACATCGACCAGCGCGTAATAGCGATCGACCTCGTGATGCGGCACCCGCCCGACGAAGTGGATGGCATCTGCCGCGCGCGATGCCTGCGCAGCCTGGCGCAAGGCGGCCTCTGCCGGCCCCCCGCCAACCAGCAACAGCCGGGCATCGGGCTGGCGCGCGACAATCGCGGGCATGGCCGCGATCAGGTCATCGAGCCCTTCATAGGGATAGAAACTGCCCAGAAATCCGATCACCGGCCCGCTGCCCAGCCCCAGCCGTTCGGCCAGTGCCGTATCGCGCGCCAGCGGCGCGCCAAACAGCGCCAGATCGACCCCGTTGGGCATGATCGAAATGCGCTCTGCCGGAAACCGCCGCGCGATCAGATCCGTGCGCAGCCCTTCGCAGATCGTGACCACCGCATCGGCGCCCGCCACCACACGGTTTTCCAACTGGCGCGTCAACCAATACCGCCACGACCCCGCGCTGCCGGTGCCGTTGCCGACCGCGGCATCTTCCCAGAACGCACGGATTTCATAGACCAGCGGCAGACCCAGCCGCCGCGCAGCGCGCAAGGCGGCCATGCCGCACAGCGCCGGGCTGTGCGCGTGGAGCACGTCGGGGCGCCAGATCCGCGCCACCTGTTCGATACGATCGGCGAGCGCGCGCACTTCGCGCCATTCGCGCAGGCCCGGCGCGCCTTCGGCACTGCCCGGCGTGCGCCAGAACCGCAAGCCATCGGCCCGTTCGGCGCCATCATCATCGATTGCGGCGGGATCGGGCGCGGCAGTGTGGCGCTGCCCGGTGACCGCACGCACTTCCAGCCCCAGCGCCTCTTGCGCCTTCAGGATTGCGCGCGTGCGAAAGGTATAGCCGCTTTGCAGCGGCAGCCCGTGATCGAGCACGTGAAGGATGCGAGTCATGTCTTTTGCATGCCACAGCAAGCCTTAACGCGGTATCAACCGCGCCCGGCGCATGACGGGTTCACCATGATCGATCTGCTTGCCCTTGCCATTCCGCATTTCGTCATGGCGATCGCCGTCTGGCGGCTGGTGCAGCGTGCCGATCTGGATGACGATCCGGCCTTGCCACGCCCGACGATCGACCGACGCAAACCGGGGCAGGACCGCCAGCCGTGACCAACCTTGCGCTTACCGCATTCGTGCTGGCGTTCTTCCTGGCCGGGCTGTCGCGGCCGTTCCTGCTGGTGCTGGCCTATGCCTATATCGATATCGTCAGCCCGCAGAAAATCGGCTGGGGGCCGCTGGGGTCGCTGTCGATCTCGCTGGTGGCATTCGTGCTGGCTGTGGTGATGTTTGCCGTGCGCGACGACAAGCGCGGCATCCGCCTGTCCTCGCGCCAGGGGCTGATGATCGCGCTGCTGGTCTATTGCGGGCTGACCACGCTCACCGCCGATTTTCCGGTCGAGGCCGCCGCCAAATGGGACTGGGTTTGGAAAGCGCTGATCTTTGCGATCTTTCTGCCGCTAACGCTGCGCACGCGGCTGCGGATCGAGGCGCTGGTGCTGATCATGGTGATGGGCGTGGCGGTGATCATCATCGACGGCGCGATCAAGACCCTGGCGGGCGGCGGCGGCTATGGCGAATTGAAGCTGCTCGTCAACGACAACACCGGACTTTACGAAGGCTCGATCATTTCGACGGTGGCGATCTGCATCATACCGCTGGCGTTCTGGCTGGCCACTTATGGCACGGTGTTCCGCCCAAGCTGGCCGGTGCGCCTGTTTGCCATCGGCGTCAGCTTTTCGGCGATCCTGATGCCGGTGGGAACGCAGGCGCGCACCGGGCTGATCTGTGTCGCGGTGCTCGGCCTGCTGAAACTGCGCAGCACACAGCGGCGGTTTACCTATCTTGCGCTGATCGGCCTCGGCAGCGCGATCGCGCTGCCGCTGCTGCCCGCCAGCTTTACCGAGCGGATGAGTACGATCGAGGACCACCAGGCCGACCAGTCGGCCAGTACCCGCGTCGCGGTGTGGCAATGGACCTGGGAATTCGCCAAGTCGCATCCGTTCGGCGGCGGTTTCGACGCGTTCCGCCAGGACAACATCAGCTATGACAAAGTGGTCACCGAAAAGGACGGCAACAGCACGGCGGTGCACACCGAACGGGTGATCGAACATGCCCGCGCCTATCATTCCAGCTATTTCGAGATGCTGGGCGAACAGGGCTATCCCGGCCTTGGCCTGTGGCTGCTGCTGCACATTCTGGGCGTGGTACAGATGGAGCGCATCCGCAAACGCTATCTGAAGGACCCGCCCGCCGACATGGCCTGGGTCAGTCCACTGGCCGATGCGCTGCAACAGGCGCAGATCGTCTATCTGGTCGGCGGCAGCTTTGTGGGGATCGCGTTTCAGCCGTTCTGTTACATGCTGGTCGGGCTGCAATGCGGGCTGGCGGCCTATGTCGGGCGGCTGGACGAGGCGGCTGCCGAGGCGCGGCGGATTGCCCGGCTGATCCGGCGGCCACCGGCGCGCGTGCCCGAACCGGTCATGGCGGTGCGCCACCCGAACGCGGCCGGAACCTTGCTGGACGATCGCACCACACCTTAATCGCGTGATTAATTGACCATTGCGCGCGCCCGCGCGAGGCGGCATGACGGGCCCCGCAACAGCATCGGGGAAATCCAGCATGCCCAACTATATCGAGGCCACCGCGCTCAAGGACCTGGTCGGCCAGGTGGTCGGCACGTCCGAATGGGTCGACGTGACGCAGGAACGCATCAACCAGTTCGCCGAAGCGACCGGCGATTTCCAGTTTATCCACATCGATCCCGAAGCCGCCGCCAAGACCCCGTTCGGCGGCACCATCGCGCACGGGTTCCTGACCCTGTCGCTGATCCCGCTGCTGACCCAGAACAGCGATTGCCCGCGTCCCAAGGGCATCCGGATGGGCGTCAACTATGGCGGCAACAAGACCCGCTTCCTGTCGCCGGTGCGATCGGGCAAACGCATCCGGGGCCATTTCAAGCTGCTGGAAATCGAAGAAAAGCGCCCCGGCCAATGGCAACAGACGATGGAAATCACGGTCGAGATCGAAGGCGAGCCCAAGCCCGCGCTGATCTGCGAATGGATCACCCAGTTCTTCGTGTAATATCCTCCCCGGCACGGGGAGGGGGACCGCCTGAAAGGCGGTGGAGGGGCCTGGCCGCCTGGTGAAACGCCGGCAGGGCGCGCACAAGCAGCGTAAGGGGTGCGCCCCGCTACAGAGCGACGTTTGTGGGGCAAAACCCCTCCATCACGCTGCGCGCGGTCCCCCTCCCCGTTCCGGGGAGGATACGATCAGGCGACGGCGCTGAGTTTGCCGCCCTGTTCGTGCCGATTGTGGCGGGCGATCCATTCGTCGACCACCGGAGCGATCGACGACCGCCAGCGTGACCCGTTGAAGATGCCATAGTGGCCGACTTCGGGGGCCAGATGGTATTTCTTCATCGTGTCGGGCAGGCCCGGGGTGACTTTCAGCGCGGCGCGCGTCTGGCCGATGCCCGAAATGTCATCACGCTCGCCCTCGATGCACAAGATCGCGGTGTCGGTGATCGCGCCCAGATCTACGATCCGGTCGCGGTGGACGAATTCGCCGCGCGGCAGCAAGTGCTGCTGGAACACCACGTCGACCGTCTGCAGATAGAATTCGGCGGTGATGTCGCAGACCGAGCGGTATTCATCATAGAAGGCCTTGGTCGAATCCGCGCTTTCGCCGTCGCCCTGCACCAGGTGCTTGAACAGGCCGTAATGGCTCATCATGTGGCTGCCCAGGTTCATCGACATGAACGAGGCAAGCTGGACAAAGCCGGGATAGACCTTGCGACCGGCGCCGGGGTAATTCACGGGCACGTCGGTGATCACATTGTGCTTGAACCACACATAAGGCTTGGTGATCGCATGGTCGTTGACTGCGGTCGGGCTTTCGCGTGTGTCGACCGGGCCGCCCATCATGGTCAGCGTCAGCGGACGGCAGGGATGGCCCAGCCGCGCCATCACTGCCGTGGCGGCAAACGCCGGGACCGAAGGCTGGCACACCGCCATCACGTGCGCGCCGGGGCCGATGAATTCGAGGAAATGGATCAGGTAATCTATATAGTCGTCAAGATCGAAGCGACCGTCGGCCACCGGCACCAGCTTGGCATCGATCCAGTCGGTAATATAGACGACGTGGCGTTCGAGCATGCGTTCGACCGTGCCGCGCAACAGTGTGGCATAGTGCCCGCTCATCGGCGCAACGATCATCAGACGCGGCGCGTCATCGGGCAGCCCGTCGTGGGTGAATTTCTTCAGGTCGCCGAACGGGCGCTTGATCACGGTGGTTTCGGTCACTGTGTGCGTGGCACCATCGACCTGCACCGACTTGATCCCGAACGCGGGCTTGCCACGCGGCGCGGCGGCATGGGCAAACACTTCCAGCGCCGAGGCCAGCGCCTGGCTCGGCGCGGTTCCGGCCAGCGGATAGCGCGGATCGCCCAGCCAATCGGCCGCCATCGACGCCATCGCGCTGCCGGCGTTGAGGAACGAGCGCTGAATTTCATAAGCCTTGTACAACATCACGCGGCAATCCTGATCACATGGGAACCCGGTGCGGTGCGGGGGCGACAATGCGGCACCAGGCGAATCCGAAAGGCCATTGTGGCCCTTTCCAATCGATTGTGCAATGCAACCTAAAAAAACGGTGCTGTCTCAGTTCGGGTTTCGCCTTAGCGGCAATCCTCGCCAGCCGTCATTGCGAAGCCTGGGACTGGCCAATGACACGCGGCGCCCGCACATAGCCAAAGTCCGATCCGCCCGACCAGGCCAATCCATCGGGGTAACGCAACTCGATTCCGGCGAGGTCG
Source organism: Novosphingobium sp. FSW06-99 (assembly GCF_001519065.1). Taxonomy (GTDB): domain Bacteria; phylum Pseudomonadota; class Alphaproteobacteria; order Sphingomonadales; family Sphingomonadaceae; genus Novosphingobium. The sequence continues at coordinate 79,899 of NZ_KQ954252.1, read as the reverse complement.
CGTTCATCGGCCAATGCCATGTTGACGCCGGTCTGGACATCGCCAAACTTCGCCTTGGCGCTCTTTGTCAGCGTGAAATGCGTCGTTGAGCCGCATCGGCCACAGAAATGTATTTCTGCCGCCGGATCGTCCTTGTCGGTCCGGCTATATCCTCCGGTCGCGCCTTCGATGTTGACTTCAGAGGGATGGAGATAGGCCCAGCGCGCGCCTGACTTGCGGCAAAGCGTGCAATTGCATTCGTTGATGAAGTCTGGCCGCTTTGCGACTTCGACGCGGACTTGACCGCACAGACAGGTAAATTTCAGCATTACCGTCTTTTATCAGAAGGTCTCCTCGCCTGGTAGCTGCCATCGACGGCGGCACCGTGCGGGCATGGCCCCATTTCGACGATACCCTTGCCCGAAAAAATGCTCTAGGCGAAGGCGCATGACCGATGCGCCCCCGCTTGCCGCTGCCGAACCTGCCCCCGCTGCCGAAACCGAAGTGGAACGTGGTCGCCGCCGATCGCTGGGGCCGCTGCGCATGGTGCTCGAACAGGGGCTGTCCTATCCCGGCCGGGTGGCGATGGCCGGGATCGCCTTGCTGGCGACATCCGGGCTGACCGCCGCGGTGCCCTATGGCCTGCGGCTGGTGGTCGACAAGGGCTTTTCAAAAGGCGCCGATGTTCACGCGCTGGGGCGCTGGTTCCTGTTGCTGTTCGTCATCGTCGCGCTGCTGGGCGTGTTCACCGCCATCCGGTTTTTCTTCGTGTCGTGGCTGGGCGAACGCGTGGTCGCCGATATCCGCCTGAAAGTGCAAGCCAATCTGCTGACCATGCCGCCCAGCTTCTTTGAGGACAACAGCCCCAAGGAAATTTCCAGCCGGATGACGTCGGACACCGCGGTGATCGAACAAGTGGTCGGCACCACCGTTTCGATCGCGCTGCGCAATTCGCTGACGATCCTGGTCGGGGTCACCATCCTGTTTGCACTGGCGCCCGCGTTGACCGCCGAACTGCTGCTGGGCATCCCGGTGGTGGTCGTGCCGATCACGCTGTTCGGCAGCCGCTTGCGCCGCGTGTCACGATCGAGCCAGGACCGCGTGGCAATGGTTGGCGTGCGCGTCGCCGAAGTGCTCGGCGCGATGAAGGTGGTGCAGGCGTTCGGGCAGGAAACGCGCGAACAGGCCCGCTTTGGCGAAGCGGTGGAACACACCTTTGCCACCGCGCAACGCCGTATCCTGATCCGCTCGGTGATGACTGCGGTGGTGATCGTGCTGGTGCTGGGCGGGTTGACCGCGCTGATGTGGCAAGGCGCGCTGGGCGTTGCCTCGGGCCGGATCAGCGGCGGCATGATCGCGCAATTCGTGCTGACCGGCGCGCTGGTGGCGGGCGCGTTCCAGGCACTGACCGAAGTCTATGGCGATCTGGTGCGCGGCGCGGGCGCCGCCGAACGGTTGAGCGAACTGTTGCGGGTCAGCCCTGAAATAGCCGCCCCCGCCCGCCCGATCGCGCTGCCCAGCCCGCCGCGCGGGCAGATCGCGTTTCAGAACGTCACCTTCCGCTATCCCAGCCGGCCGGAAGTGGCCGCGCTCAACGATTTTTCGCTGTCGGTCGAACCGGGCGAGACCGTGGCGATTGTCGGGCCTTCGGGGGCAGGCAAATCGACGCTGTTTGCGCTGGCCGAGCGGTTCTACGACCCGCAGGCGGGGCTGGTGCGCATCGACGGCGTACCCTTGCGCGAAGCCGATCCCAAGCAGGTGCGCGCGCGCATGGCGCTGGTCCCGCAGGAAGGCGTGCTGTTCGCCGCCAGCGCGCGCGACAATCTGCGCTATGGCAAACCGGATGCGGACGATGACGCCATCTGGGCCGCCGCGCGCGCGGCCAATGCCGAGGATTTCCTGAAAGACCTGCCCGACGGGCTCGACACCTTTCTGGGCGAAGACGGCACCCGGTTGTCGGGCGGGCAGCGTCAGCGCATCGCCATCGCCCGCGCGCTGTTGCGCGATGCGCCGATCCTGCTGCTCGATGAGGCGACCAGCGCGCTCGATGCCGAAAGCGAACGGCTGGTGCAAGACGCGCTCGATCGCCTGATGAAGACGCGCACCACGCTGGTGATCGCCCATCGCCTGGCCACGGTGCGCCAGGCCGACCGCATCATCGTGATGAGCGACGGACGGATAGTCGAACAGGGCACCCACACCACGCTGTCGGCGCAAGGCGGGCTCTATGCGCGGCTGGCCCGGCTGCAATTCGACAGCGCGGCCACACTCACCGATTGAGCCGAAATCGCCGGCCTCGTCACAGCGTGCGATCCTGACGATCGGGCTGCGGCCCTTGACAGCGTGCTGCGCTGCGGCAATCCCTTGGCGCCATGGATAGCATGAATCTGACCGCCATTGTGCTCGGTATCGTCGAGGGACTGACCGAGTTCCTTCCCGTGTCTTCAACCGGCCATCTGGTGCTGGCGACCGATCTGTTCGGGTATGACCTGAAAGATTGGGAAGTGTTCAACATCGTCATCCAGTTGCCCGCGATCCTGGCGGTGGTGGTGGTCTATTGGCGCACTTTTGTCGAAGTTGGCACCGGCGCGCTGCGGCGCGACCGCGAATCGCTGCATTTCATCCGCAACGTGCTGATTGCGTTCATCCCGGCGGCGGTGCTGGGCGTGTTGTTGAAAAAGAAGATCGATTTCCTGCTCGAATCGCCGCTCGTGGTGGCCGTTGCGCTGATCGTCGGCGGGTTTGCGATCATCGTGATCGAGCGTGCGGTGCGCCATCGCGACTATGAACCGGTCAGCGCATTGCCGGTGAAGCGGTCGTTTCTGATCGGGCTGGTGCAATGCATCGCGATGATCCCCGGCGTGTCGCGATCGGGTGCCACCATCATGGGCGCGCTGGCGATGGGCGAAAACCGCAAGACGGCGGCGGAATTCAGCTTTTTCCTGGCGGTGCCGACGATGATTGGCGCCACGGTCAAACAATTGTGGGACAACCGTCATGCGCTGGCCGCACACAGCGGGCCGGTCGGGTTTGTGCAGATCGCCATCGGATCGGTGGTCTCGTTCGTGGTCGCGCTGGTGGTGATCCGGCTGTTCCTCGGCTATATCAGCAAGCACGGTTTCATCCCGTTTGCGATCTATCGCATCGTCATCGGCACCGCGGCGCTGATCTGGTTGTTGAAAATCTGATGACGGACAAGCTGGGGCACAAGCATTACGCCGCCCTGCTGGAAGGCCTGCAGGAGGAATTGAGCATCGCCGCGCGCTGGGCGGCCAAGACCGGCGCGCGCGTGCTGGTGCTGTTTGAAGGGCGCGACACCGCAGGCAAGACCGGGGTGATCCACGCAATTTCGGAAAAGCTCAACCCGCGCCAGGTGCGCACGGTGGCGCTCGACAAGCCCTCTGCGCGCGAATCCGGCCAGTGGTATTTCCAACGCTATGTCGCGCATCTGCCCGCCGCCGGCGAAATCGCGCTGTTTGACCGCAGTTGGTACAACCGCGCCGGGGTCGAGGCAGTCGAAGGCTTTGCCGACGCGGCGCAAGTGCGCGCGTTTCTGGCCGCCACCCCGGTGTTCGAGCGCCTGCTGATCGATGACGGCGTCATCCTATTCAAATACTGGCTGTGCTGCGACCAGGCCGAACAGGAAAAGCGTTTTGCCGAACGCCGCGACGATCCCTTCAAACGCTGGAAACTGTCGAGCGTCGATCTGGCCGCACGCAACCACTATGCCGACTATACCCATGCGCGCGAAGTGATGCTGGCGGCCACGCACACCCCCCAGGCACCCTGGACGCTGGTCGATTTCAATGACCAGAAGCGCGGCCGCCTGACGCTGATCCGCAACTTGCTCGACCGCCTGCCCGACACCCGCGTAAAGCCGGAACCGCTCAACCTGCCACCGCTGCACCACGCCCCGCACCACGAACATTTCGGCCTGGTCACGCCATTGCCGCCGTTTGGTGGTGATGGAGAGGGGGACTGACTGCCTGCTGCGAAAGTCGCCCGATCGGCGGCTTTGTTCCACCACGCAGCCTCCGACCGCCAAACCCGGCCTTATTCGATCCTCCCCTTCTGATGAGGGGAGGGATCCGGTTCCGGGATTTGATCAGAGGGCGCTATGGCGGCCTACGGCGAGGGTGCGGCACACTCGATACAGACTCTCACAGCTTGACATTCGCCCGATTCTGCCGCAACGGGCCACCCCTGTATCGCATCATGGTGTGGCGCGGGCGCGGGGCGGCATTGTTGGCCGCCCGTTCTTTTTGCAAGACACCAAAACGTCAGCAAACGTCATTCTTTGACACACAAGGTTTCAGGATAGAGTCATGGCCAAGCCTACCACCGTCAAGATCCGCCTGGTCTCGACCGCCGACACCGGGTTCTTCTATGTGACCAAGAAGAATCCGCGCAACTCGACCGAAAAGTTCAGCTTCAAGAAGTATGACCCGGTCGTGCGCAAGCACGTTGAATTCAAGGAAGCCAAGATCAAGTAAGTTCACGCCGGGTTCAATGACCAGCGCCCACAGCATGGCCATGACCCGCATGATCTCCTTGTTCCCGCGACGTGCCCTGTTGGGCGCAGTCGCTTCAGCCACCCTCGTCGCCACTGCGACGGGGGTGCTTGCATTGGCCCCGGTCGCTGCGCACGCCGATGCCGCCGCCGATATCAACCAGGCGGTCGCCGCCTTGCGCGCGATCGACACGCTGCACGCCGATTTCATCCAGACCGATGCGCAAGGTGGCCGGGTGACCGGTGTGCTGACGATGAAGCGGCCGGGCAAGATCCGCTTCCAGTATCAGCCCGGCGTGCCACTGTTGATCGTGTCGGACGGCACATCGCTGACGATGATCGATTACGAAGTGCGGCAGGTGCAGCGCTGGCCGATTCGCAACAGCCCGCTGGGCGCGCTGCTCGATCCGAACAAGGATGTCGCGCGCTTTGCCAGGCTGAACCCCACCGGGCGGTCCGATCTGATCAGCATGGCGGTGCGCGATCCCGGCCACCCCGAATATGGCACGCTGACACTGCTGATGGTGCGCAAGGCTTCGGCGCCGGGTGGGCTCGAGCTCGATTCGTGGATTGCCACCGATGCCCAGTCGCGCCGCACGATGGTGCGCCTGATCAACCCGCAATATGGCGCCCCGGTCAACGACTCGGTGTTCCACTGGACCGACCCGCGCCAGCAGAACCATCGCGCCGGGTGATCCTTTTTTCGCGGAATGTGCGAATGCGGGGGAGCGGGCTGGCGCCGCCTTCCCCATATTCCAGTATTGACGAAATCTTGCGACACACATGCGACAACTTGAGCGCAATCCTGCACGGTCCGTTCATCTGGGAGAAAGCGGGACCAGTCTAAACCGGTTTCAGCAAGACGGACCAAGCGGGTTCACCCCCCTGTTACCCGCTGACAAGCCCCCCCGGTCTGTCTTGCAGGAGCGTGACGAACGCAGCTGGAACCCTCGCCCCGACCGCCCCCCCCTGGGGCGAGGGTTTTCCTCTCTGACGAACTTTGGCCAGGCCTGCGACGTAGAACGCGCGCGTCTGGCCTTTCTTCTGCGCGATATGAGGCAGTCATGGCGCCTTCGGCAAAAAAATCGGTTCCCACCCTTTTGCGCCGCGCTTAAGACCCGCCCATGATCACCATCGCCACCTGGAACATCAATTCGGTCCGCCTGCGCATCGAATCCGTCGAACGGTTTCTCGTTCAGGAACAGCCCGATGTGCTGTGCCTGCAGGAAATCAAGTGCACCAATGAGCTGTTCCCGCGCGATGTGTTCGAACGGCTGGGCTATGGCCATATCGCGATCAGCGGGCAAAAGGGCTATCACGGCGTAGCCACCGTCAGCCGCCTGCCCCTCACCGAAACCGCGCGCCACGACTGGCAGGCAAATGGCGAGGCGCGTCATGTCGGGGTGGAACTGACCGGGCACGGCCTGTTCCTCGAAAACGTCTATATCCCGGCGGGCGGCGACATTCCCGACCGCGAGGCCAACCCCAAGTTCGGGCAAAAGCTCGACTTTCTCGAACGCATGACGGCCTGGTCGCACAATCTTGACCGGCCCACGCTGCTGGTCGGCGATTTCAACATCGCCCCGCTCGATTGCGATGTCTATGACCACAAGGCGCTGATCAAGGTCGTCTCGCACACCCCGGTCGAAGTGGCCGCGCTGGCACGGCTGGCGGCGGCGCATGACTGGGTCGATCTGGGCCGCAAACATATCCCCGCGCCGCAACGCAACTATTCGTGGTGGTCGTACCGCTCGTTCTGGCGCGACAAGGATCAGGGCCGCCGGCTCGATCACATGTGGGCCTCGCCCGCGCTGGCCGCGCGCTCGGCGACGCACCGGCTGGTCGAGGAAACCCGCCGCTGGGATCAACCCTCGGACCATGTGCCGCTGATCACCGGGTTTGACGCATGACCGGCGACGGTGACAGTCGCCGCGTGGCGCAGGCGCTGGATGCGTTGCGCCACGGCTGGGCGATCCGGGTGGCGTCTGATGCGGGCGAAAAGGGCGCGCTCGACCTGTTGCCAGCCGAAACCGCCTATGCGCAGCCGGGGCTGTTTGCCGCGCGCCTGCTGGTTTCGGCCGCGCGCGCGGCCACGCTGAAACTGGGCAACACCCGCGAATTCAACCCCGCCGCGCCGGTGCTGATTCGCGGATATCAGCCGTTCAGCCTGGAAGCCGCGCGCGAACTGGCCGATCCGGCGCACGATCTCGACAGCCCGTTGCGCGGGCCGTTCCGCGCCGATCCGCTGGCCGATGCCGATGTGGCGCGCGCCGCGATGGATCTGGCGCGCATGGCGGGTATCCTGCCCGCGTTCATGGTCGCCACCGGCACCGAATCGGCGGTGACCGTCACCTTGCAGGACCTGGCCGCCTTTCGCGATCCCGCCGCGCTGTCGATCCAGACCCGCGCGCATCTGCCGGTGGCGGCCACCGCCGATGCCGAAATCGTGGCGTTTCGCGCGCGCGATGATTTGCGCGAACATGTCGCGCTGATCATCGGCACGCAGGATCATGACCGCGTGCCGCTGGTGCGGCTGCACAGCGAATGCCTGACCGGCGACATTCTCGGCAGCCTGAAATGCGATTGCGGCCCGCAGCTCGACGCCGCGCTCCACGCCATGGCCGACGAAGCGGAACGCGGCGGCTGGGGCGTGCTGCTCTATCTGCGGCAGGAAGGGCGCGGCATCGGCCTGATCAACAAGTTGCGCGCCTATCAGTTGCAGGATCAGGGGTTCGACACGGTCGACGCCAACGAACGGCTGGGCCTACCCAACGAGGCGCGCGATTTTCCGGTTGCGGCGCGGATGCTCGATCTGCTGGGCGTGCCCGCGATCCGGCTGATGACCAACAACCCGGCCAAAGTCGATGCCTTGCGCGGGGTGGGCGTCGAAGTGGTCGAACGCGTGCCGCACGAATTGCCGTCAAACCCGCACAACCACCGTTATCTTGCCACCAAGCGCGACCGCAGCGGGCATCTGCTCGGCTGATCAGTTGCGGCCCCCTCGCCATTTCCAGCCACCGCGTGTCTTGGCCCGGAAAAGCGGCATCAACAGCGTGCCGAGCGCGAACACCGCCCCGACGAAATAGCCGGGATGGGCGGGCACCAATGCCCGTGCAAGTCCCACGATCGCACCGACCAGCACCGCCAGCAGCGCCCAGCCTTGCCACGCGATCGGCAACCCGGCACCATAGCCAAACCGCTTGGCCGCAAACCATGCTCCGTCATCCATCGCCAAACTCCCCGATCACCTTCAGGAACGCATCGCCATAGGCATCGCGCTTGCGCGCGCCGACGCCGCTGATTTCGGCCAGCGCGTCCAGTGAACCCGGACGCTGCGCGGCCATTTCGCGCAAAGTCGAATCGTGGAACACCACATAGGGCGGTACGCCCGCTTCCTTGGCCAGATCGCGGCGCAGCGCGCGCAGCGCGGCGAACAACGGATCATCGCCCGGATCGCCTGCCGGCGCGGCACTGGCGCCCTTGCGGCGGCGCGCGGGCTTTTCTGCCTTGAGCGGGGTCTTGGGCACGATCAGGTCGACACTGGCATCGCCTTTGAGAATATCGCGCGCATCGCCCGCCAGCATCAGCCCGCCATGTTCGGTCTGCACCAGCGCGCCGCGCGCCTGCAACGCGCGGCTGACCGGGCGGATCAGCGCCGCCTCGTCCGCGCCGACAATGCCATAGACCGACAACTGGTCGTGCCCGCGCGCCATCACGCGTTCGTCGGCCGCACCGGTCAGCACTTTTTCGACATGGCCAAGCCCGAACGATTGCCCGGTGCGATAGACCGCCGACAGCAGCTTGCGCGCCAGATCGGTGACATTGGTCACCGCCGGACGATCGAGGCAATTGTCGCAATTGCCGCACGTCTCGGGCGGGCTCTCGCCAAAATGGCGCAGCAGGATCGCGCGGCGGCATTGCGCGGTTTCGACCAGGCTGGCCAGCACGTCGAGCCGGACGCGTTCACCGGCGCGCCGCACTTCGTCCATTTCCCCCAGCCGCGCCCGCGCGCGGGCAAAATCGTCGGCGCCCCACAGCATGACCGCCACCGCCGGATCGCCGTCGCGCCCGGCACGCCCGGTTTCCTGGTAATAGCTCTCGATCGATTTGGGCAGACCGGCATGCGCGACAAAGCGCACGTCGGGTTTGTCGATGCCCATGCCGAAGGCGACGGTGGCCACCATCACCATATCTTCCGACGCAACAAACGCCGACTGGTTGGCCGCCCGCACATCGGGCGACAGGCCTGCGTGATAGGGCAGCACCGGCCGACCCGTGGCGCCAAGCTGATCGGCCAGCTTTTCCACCCCGGCGCGAGTTGGCGCATAGATGATGCCCGGTCCTGGCTGTTCGGCCAGCAGGCGGGTCAATTGCCGCATCGGATTGTCGCGCGGGGTGATCGTATAGCGGATATTGGGCCGGTCGAACCCCGCGATGATCAGCCCGTCACCAGGGATGCCCAACTGGTCGAGAATGTCGGCACGGGTATGCGCATCGGCCGTCGCGGTCAGCGCCAGCCGCGGCACTTCGTCGAAATAGTCGAGCAACGGGCGCAACAGGCGATAATCGGGGCGGAAATCGTGCCCCCATTCCGACACGCAGTGCGCCTCGTCGATGGCAAACAGCGCGATCGGCGCGGATTCGAGCAATTCGCGGAAATGGCTCTGGCTGGCGCGTTCGGGCGCGACATAGAGCAGATCGAGCTCGCCGCCACGAAACCGGTCCATCGTCGCGCCGCGATCGGTGTCGGCGCTGGTCAGCGTGGCGGCACGGATGCCGTTGGCAGTGGCCGCGCGCAACTGGTCGTGCATCAGCGCGATCAGCGGTGATACCACCACGCACGTGCCCGGCAGCATGACGGCAGGCAATTGATACGTCAGCGATTTGCCCGCGCCGGTCGGCATCACCGCCAGCGTCGAGTGCCCCGCCAGCACGCGCGTCAGCACTTTGTCCTGCACCCCGCGAAACGCGGGAAATCCGAACACGCGCGCCAGTTCTGCGCGGGCCTGGTCTAGATCGGGGCGGGGTTGGTGCAGTCGGGCGTCGGTCACGCCTGTCGCTATGCCAGATCGGCGCCGCGCTGCCAAAGCGATCTCTCGCAAAAATCCGACGTTGGCAGGCGGGAATGCATGCAATATCTGATAAAATCCGGTTCCCGAAAAAACGCTGCGACGACCCTGACCGTTTTCGATCCTCCCCGAATCGGGGAGGATGCGGGGCCGCTGGCTGGCCCAGGCGTGCCAGGCGGGGACGGGTCATCGGCACGGTCAGCGCGGTGCTGGCCACCGCCATCAGCAGCAGCGCGGTAAAGGTTTCGGCGGTGATGATCTGGCGGTCGAGCAGCACATTGACAAAGATGATCATGATCAGGGCCTTGGTCTGCAACAGCCAGCCGATCACCGAGGCTTCGCCCGGTGCCCAGCCCAGCAGCCACCCGGCCAGATGCGCGCCGATCAGCTTGCCCGCGACCGAGGCCACCAGCAACAGCCCCGCCGCGCCAAACACCATCACCGCACCCATTCCGTTCAGCCCGGCGCCCCACTGCGTGCGCAGCCCGGTCGACAGGAAAAACACCGGCATCAGCGCCAGCAGCAGGAATTCGCGCGCTGCATCGCGCCGCTCGATCGAGAAATCATGCCCGTCGAGCACGGCGCCTGCCAGAAAGGCGCCAACCATGAAATGCAGCCCTGACCAGTCGGCGGCAAACCCCGCCGCCGCCAGCCAGACCACGCCGATCGCCCAGCGATCCGGTTCTGCCAGCCGCCTGATCAGCCGCCGCATGCCCCACGCAGCCAGGCCGAACCCGACCAGAAACAGCCCCTGCCGCCCGATCCGCTGCCAATCGAGCAGGATCAGCGCGAGCACGCCCCAGATTGCGACATCGTCAAAGCTGGCATAGCGCAGCAACCGGTCGCCCAGCGGGCGGCGAAAGATGCCCAGCTTTTCCATCAACAGCACCAGGATCGGCAGCGCGGTCACCGCGCAGGCCATGCCGATACCCATCACCGCCTGCCCATAGCTGCCTTTGGGCCCGACCCAGCCCGGCCAGCACAGCAGCACCGCCGCCGCGCCCGCGCCGAACGCCAGCGGCACCAGCAGGGCGGCGGCGGCGGCGGTGAATGTCTCGCCACGTTTGGCCCAGGCATCGCGCAGATCGAGTTCGAGCCCGGCGGCGAACACGAACAGCATCACCGACCACCACGCGATCCCGTTGAGCGCGCCGATCACCTGCGGATTGAACACCGTGGCAAAGGCAGTGGGAAACACCCCGCCCAGGACGCCCGGCCCCAGCAGGATGCCGCCGATGATCTGCACCACCACCAGCGGCGCGTGGGTATCGCTGCGGGCCAGCCGCCACACCGCGTAGGGCACTGCCAGAATGATCGTCAGCGCGATCAGAAAGAGTTCGCTGGTGCCCATGGTTCCCCGCCCGGCTGTTTTGCCACGTCATGCCGCATATGGCGCGAAGCGCAAGCCGGTCGGTGCGGGAATAGGTATGTAAGTTTCTGTTTTGAAAGTGCCACTCATCACCCCGCGCCCCCGGCCCATCCACCCATTCAAGGTACCCTGTAGGTGGATGGGCCGGAGGTGCGCGACGGTGGGCGGCACTTTGTCGCCGACAGGCGACTTTCGAAACAAACCGTCAGGTACTTGCGGCGCGGGCCTGCGCAGCAAAGGCGTTCAGTTGCACCACGGTCTGATCGAAGCGATGTTCGGCCTCGGCATTGCGCAGGAACTTGACCCGCTCCACCAGCACTTCGGCAGGCGTCGGCTGCGCCAGCAGCAGTGCGATGACTTCGTCGGCGAATTCGTTCAGCGGTTGATAGCCGGGGCGATTTTCCTGACCCGGCGTCAGACCGGTCTGCACGGCGGGCGGCGCCAGCTCGATCACTTCGACCCGGCCCTTCAGCTCTTCACGCAGCGACACGGTGTAGGAATGGATCGCCGCCTTGGTCGCGCAATATGTCGACGCGACGGTCATCGGCACGAATGCCAGCCCGGACGTGACCGTCACGATCACGGCATCGGGTTGCGCCACCAGATGATCGATCAGTGCGTTGTTCAGACGGATCGGCCCAAGCAGGTTGGTGGTGATGGTTGCCTCGGCATCGGCCAGATCGCGGCGGGTGTCGAGCGGTTCCAAACGCATGATCCCGGCATTGTGGATCACCACGTTGAGCGCGGGAAATGCGCTCAGCACCTCTTGTGCAAAGGCCTCGATGGCCACGGCATTGTCGATATCGAGCACGATCGCATGCATATTGGGCCGGCCGGCGATGGCCGCCTGCAGCGCGTCGAGCCGCCGCCCGCTGACGATTACGGTGTTGCCCGCATCGTGCAGGCGCTGCGCCAGCGCGGCGCCGATACCGCTGCCGCCGCCGGTGATCAAGATGGTGTTGCCTTGGGGTTTCATGCGCCTGATGCTCCTGTTCGCAGGCGCACGATATGGCATCGCACTGGCCGATTTACACCTCGGCGTAGTGCCCGGTGGCCAGAAAATGTGTCATGCGCGCTTCGTCGTCGGCGGTGTCGATCGCTTGCGCCGCCAGCCAGTCGGCATTGAAATAAGTGGACGCATAGCGTTCGCCCGAATCGCACAAGATTGACACGATCGCACCGCGTTCGCCCGCCTGTGCCATCGCGGTCGCCAACCGTGCCATCGCCACCAGATTGGTCCCGGTCGATCCGCCCACACGACGGCCCAGCACGTGCGACAGCACGCGCGCCGCCCCGATCGAGGCGGCATCGGCCACCACTTCGACGCGGTCGATCACCGGCGGCAGGAACGACGGTTCGACCCGGGGCCTACCGATTCCCTCGATCAGGCTGCGCGTGCCGGCAAACGTGGTGACCGCACGGTCGTGCCAGTGGCGGTGAAACACCGAGCCGACCGGATCGGCCAGGCAGATCTGCGTGGCATGGCGGTGATAGCGCACAAACCGCCCGAGCGTGGCCGACGTGCCGCCGGTGCCCGCGCCGCACACGATCCACGCCGGGATCGGGCAGGGTTCGTGCGCCATCTGGGCAAAGATGCTTTCGGCAATGTTGTTGTTGCCGCGCCAGTCGGTGGCGCGCTCGGCAAAGGTGAACTGATCCATGTAATGCCCGCCGTGGGCCGCCGCGATGCGTTCCGCCTCGGCATAGACGGCGCCCGGATCGGCCACTTTGCGGCATGTCCCGCCCAGCCGCTCGATCGCCTCGATCTTTTCGGCGGCGGTGCTGTGGGGCACCACCGCGATGAACGGCAGCCCCAGCATGCGGGCAAAATAGGCCTCTGACACCGCGGTCGAACCCGACGACGCCTCGACAATCGTGGTGCCGCGCTCGATCCAGCCATTGCACAAGCCATAGAGGAACAAAGACCGCGCCAGCCGGTGCTTCAGGCTGCCGGTGGGATGGCTGCTTTCATCCTTGAGATAGAGCGCCACCCCCGGCAGCGCGGGCAGGCTGACCGGGATCAGGTGCGTATCGGCCGACCGCGTGTAGTCGGCGGCGATCCGCGACAGGGCCCATTCGACCCAGCGTCTGGCGGGCGCTTCGTGCACGGCGGGGGTGGGCATCGGTGTCAATCCAGATTGGGGCGCAACCAGCGCTCGGCGGTGGCGAGATCGATCCCGCGCCGTTCGGCATAGTCGGCAACCTGGTCGCGGCCAATCGTGGCAACCCCGAAATACTGGCTTTCGGGATGCGCGAAATAGAATCCGCTGACCGCCGCGGTGGGCAGCATGGCCTGGCTCTCGGTCAATGTAATACCGGTGGTGGCATTGGCATCGAGCAGATCGAACAGGATCGGCTTGAGACTGTGATCGGGGCACGCGGGATAGCCCGGCGCGGGGCGGATGCCGCGATACTGTTCGCGGATCAGCGCCTCGTTGGTCAATTGCTCGCCCGGCGCATAGGCCCACAAAGTGGTGCGCACATATTGGTGCAGGCGTTCGGCAAAAGCCTCGGCAAAGCGGTCGGCCAGTGCCTTCAACAGAATGTCGGAATAGTCGTCGTGTTCGGCACGGAACCGTTCGAGATGCGCATCGATACCGTGAATGCCGACGGCGAACCCGCCGATCCAGTCGCCCGCGGGATCGATGAAATCGGCCAGGCTGAAATTGGCGCGTCCCCGGCTCTTGATGATCTGCTGGCGCAGGAACGGCAGGCGGACATGGCGGTCGCCGCCATCGAGATGCAACAGCACATCGTCGCCATGGCGCGCACAGGGCCAGAATTGCGCCACGCCGCGCGCGGTCAGCCACTTTTCCGCGATGATCCGCGTCAGCATCGCCTGGGCATCGGCCCACAGCGCACGCGCGCTTTCGCCCACCACCGCATCGTCGAGGATGGCGGGAAAAGTGCCCGCCAGTTCCCACGCGCGAAAGAACGGTGTCCAGTCGATCACTTGCGCCAGGTCGGCCAGATCCCAATCGGCAAAGACATGCCGCCCCGGCTGTTCGGGCGGGGGCGCCTTCTCGGAAAAATCCGGCGCAAAGGCGTTGTCGCGCGCGGCCTCCAGCGTCAGCAGCTTCGACGCGCCACGGCCCGCGCGCGCATCGCGCACCGCGACATAGTCATTGGCGGTGGCGGCGATAAACGCATCGGCCTGCGTGTCGGACAGCAACTGGCTGGCCACGCCGACCGCGCGGCTGGCATCGAGCACGTGGATCACCGGGCCGTCATAGGCCGGATCGATGCGCAGCGCAGTGTGCACTTTGCTGGTGGTGGCCCCGCCGATCAGCAGCGGAATGGTCATCCCGGCGCGCTGCATTTCCTCGGCCATCGTTACCATTTCATCGAGCGAGGGGGTGATCAGCCCCGACAGGCCGATAATATCGACATCCTGTTCACGCGCGGTTTCGATGATCCGCGTCCAGGGCACCATCACGCCCAGATCGATCACTTCATAGCCGTTGCATTGCAGCACGACGCCGACAATGTTCTTGCCGATATCGTGCACATCACCCTTGACCGTGGCCATGATGATGCGGCCTTTGGCGCGGGCCCCCTCCTCTTTTAGCGCCTCGATATAGGGGATCAGGTGGGCGACCGCCTTTTTCATCACGCGCGCCGATTTGACCACTTGCGGCAGGAACATCTTGCCCGCACCGAACAAGTCGCCAACCGTGTTCATCCCGGCCATCAACGGGCCTTCGATCACTTCGATCGGACGGGCATGGAGCAGGCGCGCTTCTTCGGTGTCTTCGACGATATAGGCGTCGATGCCCTTGACCAGCGCATGTTCGAGACGCCGCACGACATCCCATCCGCGCCATTCCTCGGCGGCCTTTTCGGCCACCTGGTCGCGGCCCTTGAAGCTTTCGGCCAGCGTGATCAGGCGTTCGGTGGCATCGGGGTGCCGCATCAGCAGCACGTCTTCGCACGCCTCGCGCAGCACCGGATCGATCGCATCATAGATGTCGAGTTGCCCGGCGTTGACGATCGCCATGTCCATCCCTGCGGGGATGGCATGATAGAGAAACACCGAATGCATCGCGCGGCGCACCGTTTCATTGCCGCGAAAGCTGAACGACAGGTTCGACAGCCCGCCCGAAATGTGGACATGCGGGCAGGTCTGGCGGATCTCGCGCGCGGCCTCGATGAAATCGAGCGCATAGCGATCGTGTTCCTCGATGCCGGTGGCCACCGCAAACACATTGGGATCAAACACGATGTCTTCGGGCGGGAAGCCGATCCCGGTCAGCAAGGCATAGGCGCGCTGGCAGATTTCGACCTTGCGTTCGCGCGTGTCGGCCTGGCCCGCCTCGTCAAATGCCATGACCACCACCGCCGCGCCGTAATCGAGGCATTTGCGCGCGTGGAGCAGGAACGCCTCTTCGCCTTCCTTCATCGAGATCGAATTGACGATCGGTTTGCCCGACACGCATTTCAGCCCGGCCTCGATCACCGACCATTTCGAGCTGTCGATCATCACCGGCACGCGCGCGATATCGGGTTCGGCGGCGATCAGTTTCAGGAACGTGGTCATCGCCAGTTCGGCGTCGAGCAGGCCTTCGTCCATGTTGACGTCGATGATCTGCGCGCCGTTTTCCACCTGCTGGCGCGCGACATCAACCGCCCTGGCATAGTCGCCCGCCAGGATCAGCTTCTTGAACGCGGCCGAGCCGGTGACATTGGTGCGTTCGCCGACATTGACGAAGCGCGAACCGGCGGACGCCGGGGCAGTTTGTTCGGACATCACGACGCCATGATAAAGGGTTCAAGACCGGCCAGCCGCGTGGCCACCGGCACGGGGGATGGCTGGCGCGGGGGCAGCCCGGCCACCGCCTGCGCCATGGCCGCAATATGATCGGGTGTCGATCCGCAACACCCACCCAGCACGTTGACCTGGCCATGTTCGGCCCATTCGCGCACCAGCCCGGCGGTGGTCGGCGGCGCCTCGTCATATTCGCCCAGTTCGTTGGGCAGCCCGGCGTTGGGATAGACCATGATCAGCGCATCGGCGATCTGCGACAGCACGCGCACATGCGGGCGCAATTGCGACGCGCCGAACGAGCAATTGAGCCCGATCGTCAGCGGACGGGCATGGCGCACGGCATACCAGAACGCCTCGACCGTGTGGCCCGACAGGTTGCGGCCCGACAGATCGGTCAGCGTCATCGACAGCATGATCGGCACTTCACGGCCCAGCGCCGCCTCGATGCGGCGCACCGCCATCACCGCCGCCTTGGCATTCAGCGTGTCGAACACCGTTTCGATCAGGATGAAATCGGCCCCGCCTTCGACCAGCGCCTCAGCCTGTTCGGCATAGACATCGACCAGATGGTCCCAACTGATCTCGCGATAGCCGGGATCGTTGACATCGGGGCTGAGCGACAGCGTCTTGTTGGTCGGCCCGATCGCGCCCGCCACAAAGCGCGGGCGGCCATCGGCGGCGGTGAATTCGTCGGCCACGCGGCGGGCCAGCCGCGCGCTCGCCAGATTGATGTCGCGCACCAGATGTTCGGCGCCATAGTCGGCCTGGCTGATGCGATTGGCCGAAAACGTGTTGGTTTCGGCCAGATCCGCCCCGGCGGCGAAATAGGCGCGGTGGATCGCCTCGGGCACATGCGGTGCGCTCAGCGCCAGGATGTCGTTGTTGCCCTTCTGGTCATGGCTCAGCCCGAGCGTTCCGGCATAGTCCGCCTCGGTCAGGCCGCAGCGCTGGATTTCTGTGCCGAAGGCTCCGTCGGTGATGAGGATGCGTTGCCGCGCCTGTTCGAGAAACGCGGCGCGCGCGGCGCTGGGGATGATGGTCATGACTGGCTGTCCCTGGGACGCAGACCGAGCAACTGGCAGATGGCAAAGGCCTGATCCGCCCGGTTCAGCGTGTAGAAGTGAAAATCGCGCACACCGCCCTCGTAGAGCCTGCGGCACAAATCGGCGGCGACCACCGCGGCGACCAGCGCGCGCGGGCCGGCGCGATCGTCGAGCCCGGTGAACATCGCCTCCAGCCAGGACGGGATCGCGGTGTTGCCACCCATCCGGCGAATCCCCGCCAGATTGGTCACCGGCATGATGCCAGGCAGAATCGGCACGGTGATCCCCGCCGCCAGTGCGCGATCGAGAAAGCGGAAATAGGTTTCCGCCGAAAAGAAGAACTGGGTGATCGCGCGGGTCGCCCCGGCATCGATCTTGCGCTTCAGGTTGTCGAGATCGGCCTGTGGGCTGGGCGATTCGGGATGCCCTTCGGGATAGGCCGCCACCGACAGGTCGAACGGGTGGCGCGCGGCCAACCCCGCCACCAGCGCGGCGGCATTGGCATAGCCGTCGGGATGGGGCGCAAACTGTCCGCCCATGCCCGGCTGCGGATCGCCGCGCAGGGCAACGATGTGCCGCACCCCGGCTTCCCAGTAGCGATCGGCGATTTCGGCGATTTCGCCCCGGCTCGCCCCGACGCATGTCAGGTGCGCGGCCGGCACCAGCGCGGTTTCGCGCACCAGCCGGGCGACCGTTGCATGGGTGCGTTCGCGGGTCGATCCACCCGCGCCATAGGTCACCGAGACAAAGGCGGGATCGAGCGGGGCCAGCGTGCCGATGGCATCCCACAGTTGCTCATCCATCGCCTCGGTCCGGGGCGGAAAGAATTCGAAGCTGACGGCGATATCGCCCGGCAGCCCGGCAAACAGCGGGGCATCGGCAGCGATCGGGGAAAGACAGTCGGTCATCGGGATCATGCCTGTGTGCGGCCGGACCGGCGCGTGGCGGTCCACAGTTTGACAATCAGCTCTTTGCCCGCCAGCGCGCGTTCGGCTTGCGGCTCGAACCCGGCATCGGCAAACAGCCCGGCGATCTGCGCATCGGCAAAGCCGAGCCGCGCATGGGCATGCTGGGTGCGCAGATCTTCGCGATCGTGCGCGGCGAAATCGACGATCGCGATGCGTCCTCCCGGCGCGGTAACGCGCGCGGCCTCGGCCAGCACGGCCTCTGGCGCCTGAGCATAGTGCAGCACCTGGTGGAACAGCACGGTATCGAAACTGGCCGCGGCAAACGGCAATTGCGCAAAATCGCCCTGTACCAGCTCGACTTTGCCCGCCGGCAAGTGCTGCAACCGGGTGCGTGCCAGCCGCAGCATATCGGGGCTGTGGTCGAGCGCGGTGATGCGGCGCGCGCTGTGCGCAAACAGTTCGGCCATGCGCCCGGTGCCGGTGCCGACATCGAGCAGGCGGCCCAGATCGCCCTGCCCTGCCGTGGTGCCGAGCAATTCGGCGAGCGCGGATTCGACCGGGCCATCGTCGATATGCAAGCTGCGCAACTGGTCCCATTGCGCGGCATGCCGGTCGAACCATTCGCGGGCATGGGCCTGGCGCGCGGCGCGAATCGCGTCGAGATGCGCGCGGTCTTCGGCGCATTGCCCGGCGAACGCCGGATCGCTGTCTTCGGCAGTGGCCAGCAAGTGCGCCACCGCGTCGACCAACGGACCGGCCCCGCGTGACTGGCTGCCCACCGCGTGGAGGAACACCCAGGCCCCTTCGCGGCGACGTTCCGCCAGCCGGGCATCGCACAGGATCTTGACATGGCGCGACACGCGCGGTTGGCTTTGCCCCAGCACTTGTGCCAATTCGCCCACCGCCAGTTCCATGCTGGCGAGCAGCCGCATGATCCGCAGGCGCGTCGGATCGGACAGCGCGCGCAAGGTATCGATCAGGGGAATCGCGGAGCTCATGGGACATCCATATAAAGACATCTTTATATGGAGCAAGGCATATAAAGATTTTGTTATATGAAGTTCAGGTTGTTCCCCCTACGGCACGATTGGACAGGGCCCGATGCCATGGCTAGAGAGGGACTCTATGGCAAAAGCCATCGCACCGACGAGGACTTTGATGACGAAATTCGCCCCCGCCGCCCTGCTGGCCGTGTTGATGCTGGCCGGTTGCGGCCATCACGATCACGAAAGCGATGACGCCACCCCCAGCAATGTCGAAATGCCGGCCGCCGACTTGCCCGCCGGGCCGCCCTCGCTGGCCGCCCCGCCGCCTGCGCGCGATCCCGACGCCGATGCCTCTGCCGCCGCACTGTCGGCACGTGCCGCCGCGACCACCGATGCCGAAGATGCCGCCTCGGTCGCCGAACAAGTGCGTGCCGCACGTGCGGCTGCCGACGCCGACCAGCAAGGCGGCGGGGACAGCACCACCCCCCACCAGCAACCCCCGCAATAAGATGCGCGGCGCGCTGTGCCTGGTGCTGTTGCTGGCCGCCTGTTCAAGCGACAGCGATCCCGGCCCCGGCGGCGTGACCAAAGGCGAGGCAAAACAGCTCGATGCCGCCGCCGAGGCGCTGGAAAAGCGCCCGGCGCCGCCGCTGGCCGATGCCACCGTGCCAGCCGATATCGGCGACGGCGAAGCAAAACTGCCAACGCCCGTGCGGTGAATGGCCTCGAATTCGCGAAATTCAGTCGAATTGCACTTTGCCGCGCCCGGCCTTGATCGAGCCGCGAATTTTCTTGCCTGCCAGCCGCTGGACTTTGCCGACGCGGTTGAGCCGCGACTTGGCGCGCTTTTCGGGCAGGGTCAGCGCTTCGCGCAGCAGGTCGGCCAGGCGTTCGCGCGCATCGGCGCGGTTGGCCTCCTGCGTGCGGAACCGCCGCGCGGTCAGCACGATCTCGCCGCCCGAGGTCAGCCGGCTGCCGGCCAGCGTTTTCAGCCGCGCAAACACCTCGGGGCTTAGCCGCAAGGCATAGATGTTGATGCGCAGTTGCACGGCGGTGGCAACTTTGTTGACGTTCTGCCCGCCGGGCCCGGTCGCGGTGATGAAGCTTTCGCTGACCAGCGCCATGGCGCGGTCGATCACCGCATCGGCGGCGGCGCTCATCCTGCGGGCTCGGCAAAGCCCAGCGCGCGAAAGTCGGCGGGCATCGGCGCATGGGCGTCGATCGGCGGCTTGCCATCGCGCGGGATCACCAGTCGCGCGGCGTGAAGCATCGTGCGCTTGCCGGGCAGTTTCTTGCCATAGACCGGATCGCCCAGCAGTGCATGGCCCAGTCCGGCGGCGGCATGCACGCGGATCTGGTGGGTGCGCCCGGTTTCGGGGGTGAATTCGACCAGCGTAAGCGCACCCTGGCGGTCGAGCACGCGCCAGTGGGTGATCGCCGCCTTGCCCGCGCGCGCCGGGATCATCCGCCAGCCATCGCGCTCGCTGCTGATTTTCGACAAGTTCAGGCTGATCGTCCCGCGATCTTCGTCCAGCGTGCCATCGACCACGCCCCAATAGGTCTTGCCCACGGTGCGTGCCTCGAACGCGGCGGAATAGCGTTTGAGCGCGCGTGGATGGCGCGCCAGCAACAGACAGCCAGAGGTGTCCTGATCGAGCCGGTGCACCGGCGAGGGTGAGCGCGAAAAGCCCAGCCGCAATTCGTAGGCGCGTTCTTCAAGCGACATGCCCCCTGCGCGGGGCCGGTCGAGCGGCAGCCCGGCGGGCTTGTCGATTACCAGCGCTTCGGCATCTTCGTACAGGATGGTCAGATCAGTCATTGCAGGGCCCCCGCGATACGCGCGATCGCGCGGTCAAGTTTGTCATCATCGGCGGCAAAGCTGATGCGAAATCCATTGCGCCCGCCAAACGCCGATGCCGCCACCACCGCCACGCCATGGTCGAGCAAGTGCAGCACCAGCGCCTCGTCATCGCCGAAACGGTCCATCAGCGGCGTCGCGTCGATCATGCAATAGAACGCGCCATCGGGCAGCGGGGTCGACAGTCCGGGGATCGCGTTGATCGCGGCCACCACCCGGTCACGCCGCGCGCGGAACCGTTCGCGCCAGTCGATCAGGAAATCCTGCGGCCCGGTGAACGCCGCCACCGCCGCCGCCTGTGCAATCGAGCAGGCATTGCCGCTGGTGTGGGACTGCAATTTGCCCATCGCGCCGATCAGCCAGGCCGGCCCTGCCGCAACGCCGATGCGAAATCCGGTCATCGCATGGCTTTTCGAAACGCCCGACACGGTCAGCACGCGCGCGGCCAGATCGGGGCAGACCACCGCCAGCGTGGCATGATCACCCGGCGTATAGCGCAACGGCGCATAGATATCATCGCTCAGCACCAGGACGTGCGGATTCGCGCGCAACACCTCGCCCAGCGCGGCCAGATCGGCAGCGGAATACGTCGCGCCGGTCGGATTGCCGGGGCTGTTGAGCAGCAGCCAGCGCGTGCGCGGGGTGATTGCCGCCGCCAGGTGTTCGGGCGTGATGCGATATCCGCCCGCCGCCGTAGTCGGCAGGTCGACCACCGTGGCCCCTGCAAAGCGCACCACTTCGGGATAGCTGACCCACCAGGGTGACGGGATCAGCACTTCGTCGCCCGCATCGAGCGTGGCCACCAGGGCGTGAAAGATCGCCTGCTTGCCGCCCGCCGACACGATCACTTGTTGCCAGGGTACGACAATGCCCAGATCACGCGCGAAATGCAGCGCCGCCGCCTCGCGCAGGGTCTGGGTTCCGGCCACTGCGGTATAGCGCGTGTCATCGGCATCGAGCGCGGCCTTGGCCGCCGCCTTGACATGATCGGGGGTGGCAAAATCGGGCTCGCCGACCGACAGCGCAATGATGTCGCGCCCGGCCGCGCGCAGCGCGATGGCGCGATCGGTCATCCCATTGGTGCGCGATGGCGCGATCCGGGCCAGGGCCTGGCTGATGGGTTCGGCACTGCGCATTGGCATCTATCCCAAAAGACGTGCCGGTAGCAGCCCGCGCAGGGAATTGCCCAGCAAAAACCCTTCGGCAAGGTCGGCCAGCGTGACATCGCCTTCGACAACTTTGTCGGCATCGATCAGGCTGCGGCGCAAAACGCCGGGCAACAGCCCGTGGCCCGCGCGCGGCGTGATCAACCGGCCATCGCTGCGGCGGACGAACACATTGGTATAACTGCCCTCGGTGATCAGGCCATCATCGCGCAGCAACAGCGCCTCGTCCGCCCCGGCGGCGCGGGCGGCGCGCAAGGCGGCCTCGTAAAACGCGCGGTCGCTGGTCTTGTGCCGCAACCGCCAGTCATCCGCCGCCAGCGGCAGCGGCAGCACCGCGCATGTCAGCAGCCGATCGGGCGTGGCGGGCAGCGGCGCGGTTTCCAGCGCAATCGCGCCCGACCGCGCCAGCATCAGCCGCACTTTGGCGGGCGCCTCCAGATCAAAGCACAGCGCTTGGATTGCGTTGCGCGTGGCATGGCGGTCAAATGCAAAGCCAAGCTCGACCGCGCTGGTGCGCAGCCGTTCGAGATGGTGTTCGATCAGAGCGATCCCGCGCGCGGGATCAAACGCCATCGTCTCGATCAGATCAGCCTGGCCAGCGGACAACCGCAAGAAACTCCCTTTGATCAGGCATTCGCGCCATTCGCCGAGCATGGCCGAATCGGCGACCACCGCCGAGCCCACGCCCATCGTTGCGCGGCCGCCCGCAGCGCCCGGATAATCGGGCGCAAGCCGCACCGTGCGGATTGCCACATTGAACACCGCACGACCAGCCTGATTGCCACCATCCTTGGTATCGGCCGGCTCTGGCACGTCAATATGGCCGATCGCCCCGCAGTAGACGCCGCGCGCATCGCGCTCGTGGCTGTCGATCAGTTCCATCGCGCGGATTTTTGGCGCTCCGGTGACCGATCCGCAGGGGAATATCGCGCGCAACAGATCGCCCACGCCTTTGCCCGGCGCCAGCCGCGCGTTCACCGTGGAAACCATCTGGTGCACCGTGGGATAGCTCTCGATCGCGAAGGGTTCATCCACCCGCACCGATCCGGGCACGGCCATGCGCGACAGATCGTTGCGCATCAGATCGACGATCATCAGGTTCTCGGCGCGATCCTTGACGCTGGCGCGCAAGCGGTCACGCTCGGCGGTGTCTTCGTGCACGGTGCGTCCGCGCGGCGCGGTGCCCTTCATCGGGCGCACCGTCACGCTGTCGCCCTCGACCTGAAAGAACAGTTCGGGCGAGGCCGACAACGTCCAGTGCGACCCGTCCCACAGCACCGCGCCAAACCCCGCGCCGCTGTCGCGGCGCAATGCGCGGTGGATCGCCAGCGGATCGCCGCGCCAGGTTCCGCCCAGCGGAAATGTCAGATTGACCTGATAGGCATCGCCCGCGGCAATCGCCTCGTGCACCCCGGCAAAGGCCTGGGCATAGCCACCGACCGACACTTGCGGCACCATCGGCCCGAGCACGCCGGCCCCCTGGATTTCGCGCGCCAGCCAGCCATCGACGTCATCGCCGGTCATCAGCGTGCGGTCGGCAAAGCGCGCAAACCACACCAGCGGCCCTGCCGCGCCGCTGCGCCGTGCGGCCAGCGGCATCAGCCGGGGTTCGAGCGCCAGCCCGGCTTCATAGGCGATCATCCCCGCCCAGTGGCCCGGCGTTGCGCCAATCCGCGCCAGCGCGGGCGCCACTTCGTGCGCCCGGCGCGCCACCACGATCTCGACCGGATCGCGATAGAGCCGCGAAGGCGCCGCACCGGTGCCGCGTGTGTCATCGAGCAGAATAAAGGGGGGCCGGGTCATGACAACCCGGCCCTTACCCGCATCCCGCCCTTAACGCAAAAGAGCGATCAGTGCCCCTTGAGCCAGGCCACCGTTTCGCGATCGATACGGGCCTTCACCGCCAGGCGGTCCTTCAACCGCCCAAGCGCGCGTTCGACCGGCTTTTTCGCGTCTTCGGGCAGGGTCTGCTCGTACGCGGTCAGCTTGTCGACCATCGACGGAGTATCGGCACGCCCAGCCAGACGTTCGACATAAGTCGTCTGGGCCGAGGCATCGACCAGGGCGAGCACGGCATTACGGTGCGCGACGAAAAAGTCGAACGCCAGTTCGCTGTGTTCGGCCGCCACTGCAGAGATGATCCCGGCCGAAGTGGTCTTGCCCGGGACATCGGTCAGCGCCAGATCGAGCGCGCGCCGTGCCAGCGCGACATCGCGCGCGCCGCCCAGTTGTTCGAACAGATCCGAACGCGCCACGGTCGAGGTGCTGTCCTTGGCCATCTGCGCCAGCTTGTCCCATTCGGCAGGCGTCGCGTTGCGCGCGATGATGCCCAGCCAGTCCTGCTTCAACGGGCCATCCAGCGCATGGGGATCATGGTCGAGCGCGGCAAACCGCCGCCGTGCCTCGGCCAGCACGCCCGGTTCGCCCAGATGCCCCAGCACCGCGACGAGCGTGGCGCGCAGATCGGCATCGGGCAGCGTGTCACTGCTGCGCGGATCATAGCCCAGCGTGTCGAGCCGTGGCTTCCACAGCGCAATCGCGCGCGCCGCAATCGCGGCCTGCCCTGCCGGATCGCCATCCAGCCGGTCATACAATCCGTCGAAGCGCCGCGCGGCATCACCCGCCACGCGTGCATTGGCGTCGACCGGCAAGGCTGCAAGCAGATCGAGCGGACCCGCCAGCGGCTGATACCCGGCCAGACCCAGTTCCATCTGATCGGCGATCAGCCCGCGCTGGTCGATCGGCGCCAGATGCGGCAGCGCAACGGTCAACGCGGTCAGCCCGGCGGGCGTATAGAGCGTGCGGTAATAGCCAAGCTGCCCGGCGTTGATCACCACCGGGCCACAGCCGTCGATCGTCAGCGTGGTCTTGCCATCGGCCATCACCGAACGCTGCGGCGCGCCGCCGCCGACCGACACCAGCAAAGGCACATGCCACCGGCGCGTCGACGGTTCGCCCACGCGATCGCGGGTAAATTCGTCCTGCGTCAGGCTGAGTGTGGTCTTGCCGCCAGCGCATTGCACATCGGCCACGCGCACCAGCGGGATGCCCGGTTGGGTGGTGAAATCGGTGGCAATCGTGGTCAGCCCGGTGGCCCCGGCGGATTCGACCGCATGCCACAGATCGGCAGTGTGGCTGTTGCCGAACTTGTGCGCGGCCATATAGGCGCGGATGCCGTCGCGCCAGGTGGTTTCCCCGGCATAGGCCTCCAGCATGGCCAGCACCGCTTCACCCTTTTGATAGGTGATTGCGTCAAACGCCTGGTTGGCTTCATCCACTGTGCGGATGCGCTGCACCACCGGATGCGTGGTGCGGAACGCATCGAGCCCCATCGCCGCCTCGCGCCCCGAGACGCGGTTGAGCAGTGCGAACCAGTCGGGATGGAAATGGTCGGTCGCCTTGTTTTCCATCCAACTGGCGAAACCTTCGTTCAGCCACAGATCGTCCCACCAGGCCATCGTCACCAGATCGCCGAACCACTGGTGGGCCACTTCGTGCGCCTGCGCCACTTCGATGAATTCGCGCGATTGCGGCGAGGTCGTCTTGGGATCGTCGAGCAGATCGCGCTGGAACGTGAACACCGCGCCCCAGTTTTCCATCGCCGCAAAGAATTCCGACTGGCCGGGTCCGGCGATGTTGTCGATCTTGGGCAGGGGGTAGTTCACACCGAAATAGTCGTTGTAATAAGGGATCAGCCCGGCCAGTTCGTTCAGCGCAAAGCGCGCCTGTTCGCCGCTGCCTTTTGGCGAGACGATCCCCGCCTCGACCCCGGCGCTGGTCATCTTGCTCATCCGCTCGAAATCGCCCTCGCCAAAGAACAGCAGGTAGGATGCCATTTTCGGCGTGGTGCGGAAGGTGACCTTTTTCAGCCCCTTGCCCGCCGGTTCCTCACTGGCGACTGGCATGTTGCTGACGGCCAGGCGGTCTTGCGGCACCACCACCGACAGATCGAAGGTCGCCTTGTACGAAGGTTCATCGAACATCGGCGCGAACTGGCGCGCATAGCTGGGTTCGAACTGGGTAAACAGCGCGCGCGTCGGCTTGCCGTCGTTGCCGGTGTAATCGAGCGCGAACAGCCCGTCGGCCTGGGTGTCGATGCGCCCGGCATAGCTGCCTTCGATGCGATAGTGGCCCGCGGCGATGCCGCCGGTCGCGCCCAGCCGCACGGTCTGTTCTTTTGCATCAGGGCTGATCGCCAGCGGCATGCTGTGCCCATCGGCCGTCACCAGCCGCGCCTTGTCCACGGTGATCTGCGCGGCATTGAGCACCACTGCATCGGTCGCCTGCGGCACATCGATATCGATCGCGAACGTTCCGGTAAACGTCAGCGCCTTGGGATCGGGCCGGATGGCGATGACATAGTGGCTGGGGATCGCGGTGTGCGGCAGCGTGCCATCGGCGGGAAACGGCGCCTGCGCCATGGCAGGAACCACGGGGGCGAGGCACAGTGCGGTACCGGCCAGGGCCAGCGCAGCGAAAGAACGATGTCCGGAACGAAACATGCAAGGCCTTGTCAGCAAGCGATCCCATCGGGAACAGGGATCTGGATGGGCCGCAGGCCTAGCCGCGCGATGGTTGCAATGGCAATCAGTTTTGCCGGACTGGATCGACGGGAAGCATCTGCCGCCCGACGAACGACTTGGCGTCCGGTCAGACCAGCGGCAGGCGCAAGGTTGCGGTCAGACCGACGATCCGGCCCTGTTCAAACCGGTTGGCCAGCGACAGCGAGCCGCCATGCTGATCGGCGATAGCACGTGCCAGCGTCAGGCCCAGCCCTGCACCGCCGGTGCCGGTGTTGCGTGAAGGATCGAGCCGCGTGAACGGTTCCATCATGCGGGCAATCGCGTCTTCGGGAATGCCCGGACCGTCATCGTCGACCACCAGCACGGCCTCGCGCGCCTCGCGGTGGAGGCGCACCCGGGCGCGGTGTCCATACCGCAGCGAATTCGACACCAGATTACGCAAGGCGCGGCGCAGCCACGTGGCGCGTACCGGGGCAACCGTGCGTTCGGTTTGGGTCAGCACCACATCGTCGCCCATGTCTTCGTATTCGCCGATGACATCGGTCACCAGCGCCGACAATTCGGTCACTTCGATCGGGTCTGACGGGCGGCCCACCCGTGCGAGCGACAGGATATCGTCGAGCGAGCGGTTGATATCCTCGATCGTGGCGGCCATCCGCGCCCGCTCGACATCGTCGACCACCGCCTCGATCCGCACGCGCAAAGTCGCCAGCGGCGTTTTCAGATCGTGGCCGATCGCGCCCAGCATGACGTCTTTTTCATCGAGCAGCGTGCTCAACCGCGCCTGCATTGCGTTGTGCGCGGCGATCAGTCGCTGAATGTCCTCGGGCCCTTGTGGTTGCAACGGGTCGGAACTGCCCGGATCGGCGGCGAACCGCTCGATCCGCCGGGTCAGCGCCTGCAACGGCCGGGTGATGCGCCGCAGGATCAGCGCGACCACCCCCACCAGCAGCAGATAGATCAACAGTGTCTGACGCAACAACCGGGCAAACAGCATGCTCTCGTTCGACGGGTTGAAGCTGCGCACGGTGATCCAGGTGCCGTCGGGGCGCCGCTCCGACGCGACCACCAGCGGGGGCAGCGTCCTGTCGCCGGTCAGGCGGAACCGCACGCGCAGTTCCGGGACGGCGGGGTGCAGCAAGGGATCGCTGGCCGCCTCGCGCTGCACCACCAGCAGTTGGCCGGGCGTTTCGCCTTGGGCCACCAGCACATCGCGCAACGCAGTTTCCACTTCGGTCAGATGCGTGTCGCCAGCCTGTTCGGGCGAGGCGGCATCAACATGCACACGCAATCCGCGCGGCAGGTGCAATCCCTCATCGGGTGGTCCCGGCGGCATCCCCATCGGCGGGCCCATCGGCGGCCCATGGTCCGGATGGTCGCCATGGGCATCGGGCCCTGCGCCGTTGTCGGGACGCGGCCCCTGCAGGCGGCCGTCGAACATGCGCATGGCCGCGCCGTTGACCAGCCCGGCAATGTGGCGTTCGTGCACTTCGCGCCAGATAAACCAGGCAGACAGGCCTTGCGCGACCAGCAGCGCAGCCGCGATGGCCAGCATCATCTGCCCCTGGAGGCTGCGCACCCACATCGTGCTAGTCCCGGGCCGCGAACTTGCGCACTTCGGCTGCGAGCATGTAGCCGCCGCCCCACACCGTCTGGATCAGTTGCGGATTGCGGCTGTCGGGTTCGATCTTGCGGCGCAGACGACTGATCTGGTTGTCGACCGCGCGGTCGAACAAATGCGCTTCGCGTCCCTGCACCATGTCGAGCAGACGATCGCGGTCGAGCACCTGGCGCGGATGGTCGAGAAACGCCATCAACAGGCGGAATTCCGCCGAAGAAATCGACACCATCGCGCCTTCGGGATCGATCAGCCGACGTTTGAGCGGATCGAGACGCCAGCCTTCGAATTCATAGACCACCGCTTCGGCCGCATCGGGTATGGTGCGTCCGGCACGGCGCAGGACACTGCGGATACGCGCGACCAATTCGCGCGGGTCGAACGGTTTGACCACATAGTCGTCGGCGCCGATTTCCAGCCCGACGATGCGATCGGTCGATTCGCCGCGCGCGGTGATGAAAATCACCGGCACCCTGCGCGATTCGGCCAGATAGCGGCACAGCGACAGGCCATCCTCGCCCGGCATCATGATATCGAGCAGCACCAGGTCGAAATGGCTCGCTGCCAACCGCCCGCGCGCTTCGGCCGCGTTGGTCGCCTGCGTCACGGCAAAGCCCTGACGTCCAAGATAATCCGCCAGCGGTTCACGCAAGCCGGCTTCGTCATCAACCAGCAGGATTTCGGTAAGCGACGGGTTGCTCATCGCGTCGTTCATATCCGATTGCAGCCCCGGCGCCAGCATGGTTGTCACTTCACGCCTCCGTCACTGCGCAGCAGGGGGTGGGGGTGGCGGCGGTGGTGCGTCGCCATCGTGGTGGCGCCATTCGTGCCCGTGCGGTCCGCCTTCGCCAGGATGATCCCAGTCATGGTGATCCATGTGGTGGTGTTGGCCGTGCCGCCACCCGCCGTGCCACGCCGCGCGAAGTTCCTCATGCGTCAGCGCGCCGTCGTGATTGGCATCGAGCGTATCGAAACGCGCCTTGACCGCCGCATCGAATACCGCGCGGGTGCTGATGCCATCCTTATGCAATCTGTGCAGGGCCGGCATGACGATTGCCATCGCGATCAACCGGTCAGGACCTTTGCCTTCATGGCCCGGTTTGTGCCAACCCGCTTCTCCCGGCGGGGGCGGGGGCGGGCCGTCGGGACCGTGGTCCGGGCCATGATCGTGCCATTGCGCTTCGCGCGCATGGACAAAGGCCAGAAATTCATCCTTGCTGATCACGCCGTCGCGGTTGGTATCCCACCTGGCAAAGCGTTCGAGCAACCGCGCATCATGGTCGGCGGCGTCGATCTTGCCGTCGTGATTGACATCCATCCGATCCCACAACTTGTCGGCCACGGCCTTGACTTGCGCAAATGTGATCGGCTGTTGCACGTGCGGCGCGGCAGGCGCCTGCGGAGCGGGGGCTGCAAAGCCGGGCACCGAGCCCGCCACCAGAGCCAATGCGACGCCGGCAAAAAGTACGCGCTTCATGTCCTCGTTCCCTTCGTGGAGACCACGGCCCGATCCACCAGGGCCGGTATCCAAGGAAAGCCGCGAGGCGGTAGCTGAGGTCAGGCTGGGGGGGGCCTTGCCTGACCGGTCGTGCTTGGGGCTGTGCATCTGCCGCCCCACGACTTTCCAGCCCATGGTATAGGCGGCGGATGTCGCCCAACTATGCCGGAATCCCCTGATCTTTGTCGCACATTGTCGCGTGGATGGGCAGATCCCGGCGCGCTGTCAGCCTGCCGTCATGACAAAGGCGTTCAACTTGTTGCCATCGGGATCGCGGAAATAGGCAGCATAAAAACCACCCTCGCCGCGCGGTCCCGGCGCGCCCTCGTCGCTGCCGCCGTGCGCCAGCGCCAGCGCATATAACCGATCGACTTGTGCATGATCGCGCGCGTCGAAGGCCACCATCACGCCATTGCCCACGCTGGCCGGCTGGCCATCGAACGGCAATGTCAGCCCGATACCCGCTGCGCCGCCGGGGGTGCCCCAGGCAATCGCGGTGTCGGTGGTGAACATTCGCGTCGTGCCCAGTTCGGCCGCGATTGCATCATAGAACTGCGCCGCGCGCGCAAGATCGCTGGTGCCCAGCGTGACATAGCCGATCATCCCGAAATCCTCCCCATCTCCCGGCCGAAACGACTCGGGATGACAGGAACATATCAGGAACTAATACCCATCACAACGGCGCGGTGCCCGCTTCCAGCCAGACGCGGTCCGCGCCGTCCAGCAAAGGCGCGACAATCGTGCGGACTTGCGCGTGATAGGCGTTCAGCCAGTCGCGCTCTCCCGCATCGAGCAAGGACAGATCGATCAGGCGCCGGTCGATCGGGGCATGGGTCAGCGTGGCAAAGCCCAGGAATTCGCCTTCTGCGCCATCGATCGCGCGCGGTTCGACCAGCACCAGGTTCTCGATGCGGATGCCATAGGCGCCCGCGCGATAATACCCCGGCTCGTTCGACACGATCATCCCGGCCAGCAACGGATGCCCGGTGCCGGCCTGGGCGCCTTGCGCCTTGGCAATCCGCTGCGGCCCTTCGTGCACGGCCAGAAAGCTGCCCACGCCGTGCCCGGTGCCGTGCGCATAGTCGAGCCCCGCCGCCCACAGGAACTGGCGCGCCAGCACATCGAGCTGCGCGCCGGTGGTGCCGGCGGGAAACACCGCGCGGGCCAGCGCGATATGGCCCTTTAGCACGCGCGTGAACCGGTCGCGCACTTCGGGCGGGGGGGCATCGGGGCCGATCCACACCGTGCGCGTCACATCGGTGGTGCCATCGCGGTATTGCCCGCCCGAATCGACCAGATAGACGCTGTTGGGCTCGATCGTGCGACAAGTTGCCGGATCGGCACGGTAGTGCACCACCGCGCCATTGGGCCCGGCGCCCGAAATGGTGTCGAACGACAGATCGATCAGCGCATTGGTCGCGCGGCGTTCGCCTTCGAGCCGGTTCGATGCGCTCACTTCGGTTTCGCCGCCAGCCGGGGCGGTGCGTTCGAGCCAGTGGAGAAACCGGCTGAGCGCGGCGCCGTCGCGCGCCTGCGCGGCGTGCTGCCCGGCAATTTCGACCGGATTCTTGATCGCCTTGGGCACGATCACCGGATCGGTCAGCGGCACGATCGTCGCGCCCGCCCGATCGAGCGCGTGGAAGATCGCCGCGACGCTGCGTTCGGGATCGACCGCGACGCGTTTGCCGCCCAACGCCGCCAGCGCATCGGCAAAGGCAGCGCGCGGGGCAATCCGCACCGCATCGCCCAGATGCGCGACCAGTTCCGAGGTCACTTTTTCGGGCGCCAGAAACAGATCGGCACCACCATCGGCGTGGACCAGCGCAAAGGCCAGTGCCACTGGGGTGCGCTCGACATCGGCGCCCCGGATGTT
Source organism: Novosphingobium sp. FSW06-99 (assembly GCF_001519065.1). Lineage (GTDB taxonomy): Bacteria > Pseudomonadota > Alphaproteobacteria > Sphingomonadales > Sphingomonadaceae > Novosphingobium. The sequence continues at coordinate 48,734 of NZ_KQ954252.1, read as the reverse complement.
GAACAGCCAGGCCACCGAATCGAGCGCGGCAATCACCACCGCGTCACAGCCCTGATCGGCCAGCCACGCGGCCACCGCCGCGCGCTTGTCGGCATGATCGACCCCGGCAAATTCGATCGGCTGCGCAAAGGCGGGCGCGGCTGATGGTGCCGGTTGCCCGGTCCAGACCGCATCGACCGGGTTGGCGTCCACCGCCACCAGGTCCGCGCCGCGCGCGGCCAGCGTGCGCGCCATGGCCCCGGCCCAGTCGCGCGTGTGCAGCCACGCGTCATAACCGATGCGCGCGCCTGCCTGCACATGGCGCGCCAGCCACGCCGCCGCGCTCGACGCCGGGACCTGCTCGAAATCATAGAACCGCGCATCGACTTGTTCGCGCACTTGCAGCGTATAGCGCCCGTCGACGAACATCGCCGCGCGATCGCGCAGCACCACCGCCGTCCCCGCCGACCCGGCAAACCCGGTCAACCATTCCAGCCGTTTGGCATAGGCGCCGACATATTCGCTCATGTGTTCGTCGCAGATCGGCACGACAAAACCATCGAGGCCCTGTTCGACAAGCTGTTTGCGCAGCGCGACCAGCCGCGCTTCATGGGTGTTCATCAACATCGCCGCTGTCCATCAAAAGCAATCCCCCGCGCTTGCAGGGGCGTGCCATGCACCATAGAGACGATGCATGGCCAAAACCACCCCCTCCCCTTCGCTGCCCCCGGTCGCCGAACGGCGCCCCACCCAATTCACCCACCACGGCGTGACCGTCACCGATGACTATGCGTGGTTGCGCGACCCCGGCTATCCCGAAGTTACCGACCCGGCGATCCTCGACTATCTCAACGCCGAAAATGACTGGTTTGCCAAAGCCATGGAGGCACAGGCGCCACGCGTCGACGCGCTGTTCACCGAAATGCGCGCGCGCATCAAGGAAGCCGACCGGTCGGTGCCGCAGAAGGATGGCGATTACCTCTACTGGATCGAATACGAACAGGGCGTCGAATACAAGAAATGGTGGCGCAGGCCCGTGGCCGCGGGCGATGATACCGGCGCCGACGAGCTGATTTTCGACGAAACCGCCGCGGCGGCGGGCCTCGATTATTTCCGGCTGGGCGCGATCGCGGTGTCGAACGATGGCACCCGGCTGGCCTGGGCCGTCGACAGCGACGGGTCCGAACGGTTTGTCGCGCGGATCAAGGTGATTGCCACCGGCGAAGTGCTGGCCGACGAAATTCCCGACACGCTGTCGGGGCTGATCTGGACAAGCGATGACAGCGGCCTGGTCTATGCCCGCGTCAACGACCAGTGGCGCACCGACACCGTCCTGCTGCACCGCATCGGCACTGCCCACGGCGAGGACGTGGCACTCTATCACGAAGCCGACGAGGGCTTTCGTGTCGGCGTCGGCCTGTCGGCCAGCGAGCGCTGGATCGTCATTTCGACCGGCGATCATGAAACCGGCGAGGCCCGGCTGGTGCCCGCCAGCGATCCGACCGCGCCGCAGATCCTGGTGCGCGAGCGCCAGACCGGGGTCGAATATGATGCCGACGTCTATGATCGTGGTGATGGCAGCGAACCGCTGCTGTTCATCCACACCAACGACACGCACGAGAATTTCCGGCTGGCCACGGCGCCGCTGTCCACACCCGGCGCGTGGACCACGCTGGTCGAAGGCACCGACGATTTCTATCTGACCGGGTTTGACCTGTTCCGCGATTTCTATGTCGTCGAAGGCCGCGTGCGCGGGCTCGATCGCATCGAAGTGCGCTATTACGATGACCCGGCGCGGATCGAGCCGATCGCGTTTCCCGAGGCGAGCTATGAAGCGGGTCTGTCGGAAAATCCCGAATGGGCCACCGACCGCCTGCGGCTGACCTATGAATCGATGGTCAGCCCGGCCTCGGTCTATGACTATCACGTCGCCGCGCGCACGCTCGACCTGTTGAAAGTGCAGGAAATCCCTTCGGGCTATGACCCGTCGCTCTATGTCACCGAACGGCTGGAGATCGAGGCGCGCGACGGCACGATGGTGCCGGTGTCGATCATGGCGCGCAAGGATCGCCGCGATCCCTCGCCGCTCTATCTTTATGGTTATGGCGCCTATGGCATTGCCATCGGCCCCGGCTTTTCCACCGTGCGGCTCAGCCTGGTCGATCGCGGCATGGTGTTTGCCATCGCGCATATCCGGGGCGGCGACGATCTGGGCCGCCGCTGGTACAAACAGGGCAAGCTGGACAAGCGCACCAACACGTTCAACGATTTTGTCGACGTGGCGCGCGGCCTGGTCGCGCGCGGGCTGACCGAGGCCGGACGCATCGCGATCAGCGGCGGTTCCGCCGGGGGCGAACTGATGGGTGCGGTGATCAATTCCGATCCCGATCTATGGGGTGCGGTGGTCGCGCATGTGCCGTTTGTCGACGTGCTCAACACCATGCTCGACGCGACACTGCCGCTGACCCCGGGCGAATGGCCCGAATGGGGCAACCCGATCGAGGATGCCGAGGCGTTTCGCCTGATCGCGTCCTATTCGCCTTATGACCAGGTGCGCGCGCAGGCCTATCCGCCGCTGATGGTCACTGCCGGGCTGAACGACCCGCGCGTGACGTATTGGGAACCCGCAAAATGGGTGGCAAAGCTGCGCGCGGCCAAGACCGACGCCCATGCGCTGCTGCTCAAGACCAACATGGGCGCGGGCCACGGCGGCAAATCGGGCCGGTTTGAAAGCCTGAAGGAAACCGCCGAGGAATTCGCCTTTATCCTGTGGCAACTGGATATCGGCGATGGCCAACCGGCATGAGTTGACCTTCGTCGCCGGCGCGGACGACATCGACGAACTGGGCCATGTCAACAACGCCGTCTGGGTGCGCTGGATGGAGCGCATCGCGGTGGCGCACTGGCAGGCCGATGCCGCGCCCGAGCACCGCGACCGCTATATCTGGGTCGTGACGCGGCACGAAATCGACTATCGCGGCAATGTCGGGCCGGGCGAGACCGTACGCGCGCAAACGTTCATTCCAGAGGGCCCGACAGGCGCGCGGTTCGACCGCTGCACCACGTTCCGCGATGCAAACGATCGCGTGCTGGTCGAGGCGCGCACCACCTGGGCGCTGATCGATCGCGCCAGCGGGCGGCTGGCGCGGGTGACCGCCGAGATCGCCGCGCCGTTCCTGCCCTAGGCTGTGTGGGGATTTGGCCCAGGGCGGGCTGCGAACGGCCGCTTTTGCGCTTCCGGTGCTCACGTACTGAAGTACGCTGCGCGCCGGTTCTCAAAATCAGCCATTCTCGCTCCACCCTGAGCCAAATCCCCACACACCCTGATCAGAGCGGATCAGCGAGAGGCGTTTCGTCGGGGGGCGGCGACAGCCTGATCTTGCGTTTGCGCGGCGGCGCGCTGTCGCGCAGCACCAGCGTCGTGCCGGGTTCATCGAGCCCATATTGCGCGCGCAATTCCTGCTTGAACGCCTCGACATCGGCTTCGTTGTCGAGATGGCGGATGGGAAAGCGCCGCACGATCAGATCATCCGAGGCATCGAGCAGCGTCAGCGTGCGGCCGCCGGTCAATTCGGCCAACCGCGACACATCGAGCCCGCCCGCCAAGTTCCAGTTCGAACGGTCCCAACTGACCAGTTGACGGTGGCAATACCGGCACGTGCTGACCATCGAACCATCGCTGTCGCGATGGCGATCTCGCACCGGGCGATGAACCCGGGTGAACCAGCACTGTGCCAGCGCTTCCATGCCGCGCGTTGCCCTTCGAGGTCAGGTGATCGACGCGCCGTCCATTCGGGATGGAGGTGGAACGACCCGCCGATCATGCTGCAAGAACGGCAGGCCGTGGTGGTGGTTAAGGGTGCGCGCTTCAAAAGCGGGGATCGCGCGCTCGCAGGACGAGGCGCGCAAACGCTCCGCAGGGTGGAAGTTTGTCAATGATTTCATACGCCTGTACTATATTCTGGTAAATATATTCAAAACGGATGCATTTTAACCGGCGGTCGACAAAGGCATTGTTTTTGTTGCTAATTATTAGCATTTTCGGGCGAATCCGGTTTACAAACCGGCACGATGAAAATTTACCATTAACCGCGTAACAATAGTTATGAAGTGAGCAAACACGGTCAAGATGCAGCCGTTAACAGGCTCCGCCATGATTGTTTGCCTGATTTGAAAAAAAGGGGCAGAATGTGGACCTTGCAGCCGCGATTGCGTTCAATTTTCACATTACCCATACCATTGACAACTTTCTTATCGATCACTCGCTTGCCACAAAGGTTGAATGTTCGGCACGCTATCAGTCATTTAACGATCATGCCAAAGAATATCGCGATAAATTTGCCGAACATTTAGTAGATACAATTATGTCGAGACCATTTCTTGATGATGATACGTTCATACTTTCAAAGGCCCATGGTGATTATGATGTACTGATTACAGGAGGCAATGACCCCGCGCGGATGGGTCGCTTCATTCGTTCAAACAGTTTGCTTTTGAACAATGTCGCAAAAATTGCCCTGATCCACGATTCGACGCCCCCTCGCCGCACCAGGTTACTCAATTACGGATTTGACGAAGTTATCGATAGCAAAAAGATGCATATGGACGAGGCAAGACTGCGGCTTAAATCGGTTATCATAAAATATAGGGCGAACAGAAATTTATTGAGCGACAGCTTCACCAAGAGAAATGCCGTATCTCTGGTATGCAATCCCGACTTGCTTACGCCACGGGAATTTGAAATAGCCCACACCCTTGTCGACAACATAAATTCATTCGTTTCGATTAAGAAATTTTGCTCAGAGATAAATCCATCTGATACGACGGCATTCAAAGGTTCTATTAAAGTCATGATTTCCAATTTACGGAAAAAACTGAATAGCGGATATATAATAAAAAACGATTATTCCAGAGGATATGTATTAATCAACAAGATCCTCGAATCATCAAATAACGATAAATTATTTCCGTAAGAGTCTGTTTCGAAAATCACCTTTCGGCGACAGAGTGCCACCCACCGCGAGTATCAGCAATTGGCGCCCAGCATCCCCAACCCACCGCACCCGGCGGCACCCGCAAGTGAAACGCCGCCACCGGCCCCGTGCTCGGCCGCAGACCCTGCGCGCGCGGTGCAATTCCTGAAGGATGCGCTCGACGCGCTCGACGAATTGTGTGCCTTCAACAAGCAGGCCTATGCCGCTGCCGCCCATGCGCAAATGGCGCACGACATTCTGCAGCCAATCCAGTCGTGTCCCGTGCCGCCAGTGCACGACGCGGACTGATGATCGGCGCGGTTCGCGCCCGCCGCCTGCAACCGTTAACCATTCAACGCCGAGCGCGTTTATGCCCGCAAGGCTATACTTCCCCCAGGTGAACCCGGCCATTCGCAAGATACCAGCGCCGTGAATGCGGACGGCTATCGAACCGGATTTGACAGATCCAAATCCCTGGAGGAAAAATGTCGCTCCTTAAAAGACTGTTTATCTGCAATCTTCTGAATGTGCATCGACCAATTCGTGGAAAGGTCCGATGGGACGGCCTGAATTACGTCGGGCATTGTAAAAATTGCGGGAAAAGCGTCCGGCGAAATGCACACAAAAACAAGCTGTTCCGCAATTGGTCTTCTTTCAACCACGATCAGGATCATTCCGTGGAGTTCGATCACCACGCAGGCAAATGATCCCGCCGGTCGGCAATGATCACAGCGGATTGCCATCCTTGTCGCGATAGATCTCACGGCGTCCGACATGGTTGGGCGGGCCGACAAAGCCATCGGCTTCCATCCGCTCGATCCACTTCGAGGCGGTGTTGTAGCCGACCCCCATCTGCCGCTGAATCCAGCTTGCCGAGGCCTTCTGGCTTTCGAACACGAGCTGGCAGACCTGGCGGTATTTGCGTTCGTCGGGGCTGTCGGACGCGGTCGCGTCCAGATCATCGAACCCGAACCCGCCATCTGCCGGTTCCTCGGTGACCGAGGTGACATATTCGGGCGTGCCCTGCTTGCGCCAGTGGTCGGCGATGCGTTCGACTTCCTCGTCGGACACGAACGGGCCGTGCACGCGCTTCACCGGGTCGGTGTTGGGCTTGTACAGCATGTCGCCCTTGCCCAGCAGTTGTTCGGCGCCCTGTTCGCCCAGGATGGTGCGCGAATCGATGCGGCTGGTCACCGCAAAGCTGATGCGGGTGGGCAAGTTGGCCTTGATCACCCCGGTGATCACGTCGACCGAGGGGCGCTGCGTCGCCATTATCAGGTGGATGCCCGCCGCGCGGCTCTTTTGCGACAGCCGCTGGATCAGCACTTCTATTTCCTTGCCCACCGTCACCATCAGGTCGGCCAGTTCGTCGACGATCACCACGATCTGCGGCAGCACCTGATAATCGAGCTGCTGCTCCTCGTAGATTTCCTCGCCACTGTCGGGATCGAACCCGACCTGGATGCGGCGGCCCAGCGGCTTGCCCTTGGCGGCCGCGGCACGCACTTTTTCGTTGAACCCGGTGATGTTGCGCACGCTGATCGAGCTCATCTGGCGATAGCGGCGCTCCATTTCCTCGACCGCCCATTTCAGCGCGCGCACCGCCTTGGCAGGCTCGGTCACCACCGGCGACAGCAAGTGGGGAATATCGTCGTAGCTCTTGAGTTCCAGCACTTTGGGATCGACCAGGATCATCCGGCACTGCTGTGGCGTCAGCCGATAGAGCAGCGACAGCAGGATGCAGTTGAGCCCGACCGACTTGCCCGATCCGGTGGTGCCCGCCACCAGCAAGTGCGGCATCGCGGCCAGGTCGGCCACGATCGGTTCGCCAGTGATATCCTTGCCCAGGATGATCGGCAGCAGGCCCTTGGCGTTGACGAACTTGTCGCAGGCGACGATTTCGCGGAACGACACCATCTCGCGCGTGACGTTGGGCAATTCGATACCCATCACGGTGCGGCCCGGAATGGCCGACACACGCGCCGACACCGCGCTCATGTTGCGGGCGATATCGTCGGCCAGGCCGATCACCCGGCTGGCCTTGATCCCCGGCGCGGGTTCGAGTTCGTACATCGTGACCACCGGACCGGTGCGCACGGCCATGATCTCGCCCTTGACGTTGAAATCGTCGAGCACGTTTTCGAGCAGGCGCGCATTGCGTTCCAGCGCCAGCTTGTCGATCTTTGGCGCGGTGCTGACCGGGATTTCGTCGAGCAGGTCGATCGGCGGCAATTCGAACGCATCGAACAGATCGCCCTGCCGCGCTTTCTGAATGGGTGCGGGCGCGGGGGTGCGCGTGGGATCGGTGATTTCGGTCGGGCGGCGCGGGGTCTGGCTTTCGGCCGGGGCGGGCGGCGCGGCCGCGGCGCGCGGCGCAGGCGCGGCGGCGCGTGGTTCGGGCACGTCCCCGTCATCGCCAATCGCGTCGTCGGGCGCGGCGCGGCGACGCCACAACAGGGCCAGCGGGTTGAACCGCCAGCCTTCGAGCACGAACACCCGCGCCACCAGCACCAGCCCGGCAAGCCCGATCACCAGCCCAAGCCCCAGCGCGACCCAGCCCTGCACCGCACCGGCAAAATGCGCGCACCAGTGGACCCCGGCGGCCCCCATCAGCCCGATCAGCCCGCCCGGCCCGGCGGGCAGCGTGCCGCCCGGCCGTTCCAGCGTTGTGGCCAGCGTCGTGTCGATCAGCATCACGCCCGCCAGCATCAGCAGCGCGAGCCACCACCACACCACCAGCGCGGGCACATCGGCATCGTCTTCGGTCGCTTCGATCAGATCGCCGGTACCATCCCACAGCCGCCGCGCAAACACGAACAGCATGGGCAGAATCAGCCCGCCCGGCAGGCCGAACAGCATCAGCACGCGCTCCGCCGCCCAGGCCCCGCCCAGCCCCATCCAGTTTTCCACCGGACTGCCCGATGCGGTCGATCCCGAGGGGTCGGTCTGGGTATAGCTGACCAGCGCCAGCGCCAGGAACACCAACGTGGCAAACAGCAGCGTACCGCCGATCAGTTCGGCGCTGCGCCAGAAACTGCGGCGCAGGATCGCGCGCCAGTCCGACCGGCCGCCCTGCCCACCGGACCCGGCCCGCCCACGCGCCGGAGTGACTGCCCGCGATGCCATCTGCTTACCCTTTTCGATCCGTTCGGCCCATCATGCGCCACAAAGGCCGGAATCGTCAAGAATCCAAGGGTTTTCCACGAGTCGCGGTTTTGCGTGGTTTCTCAGGGAAGCCCATCGATTGCGGCAAAACCATGTGCGCGCACTTGTGCAAAACGACGCCGGGTCATCCCGCCCAGCGCCAGCACGGGCAGCGGCGACAGCCGCGCCAGACAGTTGAAGCGCAGCGCGCCAAGCACCGGGGCGCCGGGATGCGAGCGAGTCGGATAGACCGGCGAGAGCAGCACCGCATGTGCCCCGGCACGTGCGGCCGCGCCGATCTCGCGCAGGGTGTGCGCCGTCGCCAGCCGCAAGCGCGCGCGCGGCGACAAGGCGTTGGCCGGACCATAGCCCGCGCCCGCCAGCACCACCTCGACCCCGCGCAACGCCGCGATCCGCCGCAGATGCCGCAACCGCGTCGCGCGCGCCGCCGGTGCCAGATGATAATGGCGAAACACCAGCGCCGAACCCTGGGGCAGCCGCCGCAGCGCGCGATCGAGCAGCGCGTCGTTGCGCGCGTCGCTCAACAGCACCTGGCGCGGCACCTGCCGATGCCTACCCCGGCCAGCGGATTTGATGATCACTGGAGCAAATCGCACGATGCGTTATAGCACCGCGCATGAGCGCCGCCACCCACCCCGACGATGTCGATCTGTCGCCCCTTGCCGCCATCCATGCCCGCATTGCCCGCGCCGCCGCGCTGGCCGGGCGCCGCGCCGATGATGTGACGCTGGTCGCCATCGCCAAGACCAAACCGGTCGAGGCGATCCAGCCGCTGATCGACGAGGGGCAGCGCGTGTTCGGTGAAAACCGCGTGCAGGAGGCGCAGGCCAAATGGCCCCCGCTGGTCGAGGCGCACCCCGATATCCGCCTGCATCTGGTCGGCCAGTTGCAATCGAACAAGGCCGAGGACGCGGTGCAGATGTTCGACGCCATCCATTCGCTCGACCGGCCCTCGCTGCTGGTGGCGCTGGCCCGCGCGATGGACAAGACCGGGCGGCGCGTGCCGCTGTTTGTCCAGGTCAATATTGGCGAAGAGGCGCAAAAGGGCGGCTGTCCCATCGGTGACGTGTCCGCGCTGCTGACGCAGGCCCGTGGTGCCGATCTGCCGGTCGCCGGGCTGATGTGCGTGCCACCGGCGGGGATCGAGCCCGCGCCGTTCTTTGCGTTGCTGGGCAAGATCGCCGCCGATAACGGCCTGGCGCAGCTGTCGATGGGAATGAGCGAGGATTTCGACACCGCCGTGATGCTGGGCGCGACGCATGTGCGCGTGGGCAGCGCCTTGTTCGGGGCGCGCGCGGGATGATCGGCGCGGCGACGTTGCTGGCCTTCGTGCCGGTCGCGGCGCTGCTGACGATCACGCCGGGCACCGATACCATGCTGGTGCTGCGCACCGCCGGGCTGAACGGAGCGCGCCCGGCCATGATGGCCGGGCTGGGTATTGCACTGGGCTGTCTGGCCTGGGGGCTGGCGGTGGCGCTGGGCCTTGGCGCGCTGCTGGTGGCAAGCCCGGTCGCCTATGGCTGGCTGCGCGCAATGGCCGCGCTCTATCTTGGCTGGATCGGCCTGACCCTGCTGCTGCGCCCGCTTCGTGCCGGGGCAGCCGGTCCCGCGCCTGCCGCCGCCGCGTTCCGGCGCGGGCTGCTGACCAATCTGCTCAATCCCAAAGTCGGGGTGTTCTATATCACACTGCTGCCGCAGTTCCTGCCCCCCGGCACCAGCGATCCGGCGGCCGGGCTGATGCTGGCAGGCGTGCATGTCGCGCTGACGCTGATGTGGTTTGCGCTGCTGATCGGCTTTGCCCGCGTGCTGGCCCCGTTGGTCACCAGCCCCGCCTTTGCCCGGGCGATCGACCGGACGTGCGGGGTGGTGTTTGTCGCGTTCGGGCTGAAACTGGCCGCTGCGAAAGCCTGATCAGGTCTCCGCAGTGCCTTCGCCATACCGCGCCAGTTCGTCACCGACCAGCGTGACGACATGCAACAGGTTGGTTGATCCCGGCGTGCCGAACGGCACCCCGGCCAGCGCGATCAGCTTTGACCCGGCCACGCCGAACCCGTGGCGCAGCGCCATGCGCTTGCCCTTGGCGATCATTTCCTCGAAGCTGCCGATGTCTTTGGTCGACACCGCGTGGGTGCCCCACAACAGGCCCAGCCGTCGCGCGGTGCGCAGTGCCGGCGTCAGCACCAGCATCGGCACGCCCGGCCGTTCGCGCGCCACCCGCCGCGCGGTCGAACCCGACCCGGTGAACACGATGATCCCGGCAATCGGCAACGTCGCCACGATCGACGCGCAAGCCCCGGCCAGCGCGTCGGCGGTGGTCGGATCGGGCGGAGTCTGGGTGAAATGCACGCGCGCCTGATACCCGGCATCGCGTTCCACCTGCACCGCGATGCGGTTCATGATGGTCACCGCTTCTTCGGGCCAGGCGCCCGACGCGGTTTCCGCCGACAGCATTACCGCATCCGCGCCGTCATAGACCGCATTGGCCACGTCCGACACTTCGGCGCGCGTGGGCGTGGGCGCTTCGATCATCGATTCGAGCATTTGGGTGGCGACCACCACCGGCTTGCCCTGGCGGCGGGCCATCGCGACAATGCGCTTTTGCAGCGGCGGCACGTCTTCGGGGTCAAGCTCGACGCCCAGATCGCCGCGCGCCACCATGATCCCGTCGGACAGTTCGATGATTTCATCTAGCCGCCCGATCGCGGCGGGCTTTTCGATCTTGGCCATCAGCGCGGCGCGGCCATTGATCAGCTTGCGCGCTTCGGCCAGATCTTCGGGCCGTTGCACGAACGACAGCGCGATCCAGTCGGCGCCCTGTTCGATGGCAAAGGCCAGATCGCGGCGGTCCTTGTCGGTCAGCGCGGGCACCGGGATCACCGCGTCGGGCACATTGACGCCCTTGCGGTTGGAAATCACCCCGCCGACTTCGGCCGAACAGAAGATTTCGTTGGCATCGGCGCGGATCACCCGCAAACGCAGCTTGCCATCGTCGATCAGCAGCCGCTGCCCCTTTTGCAGGACGCCGAACAGTTCGGGATGCGGCAGGCAGACGCGGGTTTCATCGCCCGGTTCGGGGTTGCGATCGAGCGTGAAATGGCCCGAATGGCGGATCACCGCGCGGTCACCCTTGAACGTGCCGACGCGCAACTTGGGCCCCTGAAGGTCCGCCAGGATGGTGATCGGGCGGTTAAGCCGGGTTTCCAGCGCGCGGATCGAGGCAATCGTTTCGGCATGGGTGGCGTGATCGCCATGGCTCATGTTGACGCGGAACGCATCGACGCCCGCGCGATAGAGCTTTTCCAGCATTTCGGGCGAACGGCTGGCCGGGCCGACCGTCGCCAGAATCTTGACCTTGCGTCCGCGTGGGCTTTGCCCGGCGCCATTCGCCTGTGTCTGATTGGTGTTCGCCACGGTGTCCGCCTCGCTTGTGCCTGAATACTTTGCGTGCGGTCGGCCAGCCACTGCCCGATTGCGACGGTGGCCATGCGACTGCGCCGGGGCTATGGCCCATGGGGCCTTAAAACCCAAGACCCAAAACCCTCAGGACCAATCGCATGGATACGAATTCCCCACTCGACACGACACCCGACTCGCTTGACACGCTGCCCGATGCGGTGGCTGCTGCCGCGTTTCGCCGACTGGTGCGCCATTTGCGCCACCGCCACGATGCACAGAACATCGATCTGATGGGTCTGGCCGGGTTTTGCCGCAACTGCCTGGCCGACTGGATCATCGATGCCGGCGCCCCGCTGGACAAAGTGGCCGCGCGTGAAGCGATCCACGGATTGCCCGCCGCCGAATGGAAAGCCCGTTATCAGACCGAGGCGACACCGGAACAACTGGCGCGCATGGCGCAAAGCATGCAAAGGAACCCCGGGGGCTGACGGGATCATACGGTGGGGGTGAATTTCAGGGACCGGGGCGATGTCTGGTTCGTGGCGCTGGTGTTTGCGCTCGGCTGGTTCTTTTCGTTCAATCTGGCGACGCTGGCGGCACACACACCGCCCGGTTTCGTGTTCTGGTCTGATCAGGACCGTTATCTGCAATCGGCGCGCGCCTTTGCGCGGGGCGATCTGCACCCCGATCAACACTGGTATCCGCTGCTGTTTCCCTTGCTGCTGGCGCCGTTTGCGGGGCTGCCGCCGCTCTATGAGGCACTGATCCCGGATTTTGCCTGCTATGTGCTGGCCTATCTGGGGTTTCGCCGGTTTGCGCGTGGCTTTGGCCTGGGTCCGGTCGGCGCGGTGGTGCTGTTCGTGCCCACCACGATTGCCTGGCCGCACACCGGCGATAGCTGGATCCAGCCGTGGACCACCACACCCTCGGCGGCGCTGATCTGGGGCGCGCTGGCGCTGGCGGCCGATGTGCTGCGCGACACGCCGCGTGCCACGCGGACCGGACGAATGATCGCCTGTGGCGCCATGCTGGGCCTGATCCCCGTCAGCCGTCCGGGCGATATCGTGATCAGCGGCATCATCGGCCTGTTCATGCTGATCGCGCTGGTGCGCCGGGGCACCTGGCGATCGCTGGTACCGCTGGTGGGCGCGGCATTGGTTCCGCTGGTCGTGGCGGCGGTGTTGCACCTGGCGATCTATGGCGCCGTGTCGAGCGATTACATGCGGTTGTCGGCGACGTATGGCGAACAGTTCGGACGGATCGGGTGGAAGGCCTATGTCCTGCTGATCGAACCGCGCCCGTGGTATCCCGAGGGGCGCGGGCTGTTCGCCGTGCTGCCATGGGTTCCGTTCGGGCTATGCGGGATTGTCCATGCCGCGTTGGTGCGGCGTGACCGGATGGTCGCGGCGATGACCGCGCTGGCGCTGTTGGCCTATTGCACGATGGCGCTGTGCTATATGGATCTGGTGCCGAGCGGGCTGTGGCGGTTCGGCAATGTGCACTATTTCAAATGGGTCCTGCCCGCGATCGGCCTGTTCGGGTGGATCGCGTTGCGCGACGCGCGCCGACGCCCGCGCCTGACGCTGGCGCTCGTCGCGGCCATGCTGGCGCTGACATCCCTGCGCATCGCGCCGGTGCGCGCCAGTGTGGACGAGCCCGCCCGGCTGGTGGTGTTTGCCGGGCCGATGGCGGCCTATGCCGATATCTACAACGCCCATTCGACATTGTCGGACCGGGCCGGGGTGCTGCGCAACAGTTTCGATTTCCATCTTGTGCCGATGGCCGACCCGGCAGGCCGGGTGGTTGGCGTGGCGCAACGCCGGGATTTTGCCGGGGACGAGCGGTGGATGAACCCCGGCGATCTGGCACTTTGGCCCCATCTGACCACCACGCATTACACCGATACTGCCTTGCCCGGGCGCTTTCCCGTGATGGCGATCGCGCGTTATCGCCCGGCGGTCGGCTTTGGCCTGCCGTGCTGGCTGCCGCCGTATGCCTGCCCGACGCATTTGCCCGATCTGAAAGCGCACTGAGCCGATGACCCTGCCTCATGCGCGTGCTGCCGCGTTTTGCCGCCATGCCGTCGCCTTCCCGATCGCGGTGGTGGCGCTCTATGCGCTGATCGCGGGCATCGGCATCGCACGGGGGCAGTTCGACGTGTCCAGCCTGATCGTGGCGGGCGACCGCTATGTCGACAAGGCCGCCGTGCCCACGCCGATCGCGGTGCGCGCGCAATCGTCCGGGTATGACGGGCAATTCTATTTCCGCCTGGCCAACCAGCCGCTGCCGCGCACGGTGACCGGCGGCGGGGTGACGTTCGATCGCCCCGCCTATCGCAGCCAGCGCATCGGCTATCCGTTGATCGTGTTCTGCCTCAGCCTGGGCAGGCCCGCGCTGGTGCCGGTGATGATGGTGCTGGCCAATCTGCTGGGGATTTTCGTCATGGCGCGCAGCGCGGTGACCTTGCGCGAAAGGCTCGCTTTGCCGGGATGGTTCGCCCCGGCGGTGATGGCCTGGCCGGGATTGACGGTTACCTTGCTGCACGACACCACCGAGATCGTCGCGGCAGCCTGGCTGATGCTGGCAATCGGTGCCGCGTCGGCACGGCGGCCCGCGCGCTTCATGGCCAGCGGCGTGATGACCCTGCTGACGCGCGAAACATCGGCCGTGGTGTTTGCCTGTGCTGCGCTGTTCGGCGGGCGACCGACCATGCGGCGGCTGGCGATCGGGCTGTTTCCGGTGATCGCCTATGCCGCGTGGCGGCTGTTTCTGGCCCAGCGGTGGTACGGCATCGCCGGTACCGGGCAATCCTTCAATGGCGACATGGGCTGGCCCATGCAGGGCTTTTTGCAGACCGTGCACGACTGCGTAATGCTGCAGCGTCCGCTGTCACCGCGCCCCGGTCCCAACGCCATCCGCAACATCTATGTCGTGATCACTGCATGTGCGATCTTCGCGACCGGCCTGTGGACGGCGTGGTACGTGCCCGGTGCGCTGCGCGCCGGGGGCCTGCGCCGATCGATCGCCGCGGGCTGGGTTGGCCTTGCCATCGTCCTGTCGACGCTGTCGGCCCAGGGCCCTTGGATCGATCCGAACGGGTATTTCCGCGCCTTTACCGAATTCTGGGTGATCTCGCTGCTGGTGCTGGCAGGTACCGGGCTGCGCCTGCCCAAAGCCGCCGCTGCGCTGGCCATTCCAGCCTGGATCGCCAGCGTCTATTTTCTGCTTTAGGCCTTTGAAAACACGAACCGCAGCGACATCGTGAAATTGACCAGCAATCCCGCCACCGATCCCGCGCCGACCGCGAGATAGGGATGCGCCGCGGTTGCAGGCACCGCCTCGATCAGCGCGACATACGTGGCATAGTTGACCACCCCGCCCGCGCTGTTCGCGATCAGATAGGCCCCCCATTCGCGCCACGAGGGCGCCATCGCCATGGCAAAAGTGAACCGCCGGTTGACCGCCCAGGTGCACGTCGCCGCGCCCAGCCACGAACACAGCCGCCCGATCACCCATCCCGCGCCCAGCCAGGCCACGGGGTAGAGGATCGCCACATCGACCACAAAGCCCAGACACCCGACCAGCGCAAAGCGCACCAATCGCATCATGGCGCGCTGCCGATGCCCGGCAATTCGAGATAGCGCAGACGCTTGACCTCTTGCCGACCGCGCGTGACCGTATCGAGGATCAGCCCGTTCATCACGCATAGCCAGCCCAGCAGCATCATCCCGGTGGCAAGCAGCGCGGTCGGCAGGCGGGGCACCAGCCCGGTCGCCAGATATTCGGGCAGCAGGGGCCACGCGGTCAGCAGCGCGGCGATCATCAGCAGGCCGCCGACCGCCGCAAACACCTGCAACGGGCGTTCCTGTTTCAGCAGCGCCAGGATCATCCACAAGATGCGCACGCCATCCGAAATGGTGTTCAACTTGCTGGCCGAACCGACCGGGCGTTCCTTGAATTTGGTGGCGACTTCGGCAACCGGCAATTCCAGTTCGAGCGCGTGGATGGTCAGCTCGGTCTCGATTTCGAACCCGCCCGACATGATCGGAAACGATTTGACGAAACGGCGCGAGAACACGCGGTATCCGCTCAGCATGTCGCGGAATTCGTCGCCAAAGATCAACCGCACCAGCCCGGTCAGCAGCCAGTTGCCAAACTCGTGCGCGGGGCGATAGGCGGTGTCGCTGATCGCGGTGCGCGCGCCCACCACCATATCCAGATTGTCCTCGATCAGCCGCGCGACCAGCGCCGGGGCGGCGGCCGCGTCATAAGTATCGTCGGCATCGCACATGATGTAGATTTCGGCCTCGATATCGGCGAACATGCGCCGCACGACGTGGCCCTTGCCCTGGCGGCGTTCGGTGCGCACGACCGCCCCGGCCTCGCGCGCGACCCGGGCAGTCGCGTCGCGGCTGTTGTTGTCATAGACATAGATCCGCGCATCGGGGAGCGCCGCGCGGAATGCCGCGATCACCGCCTCGATCGCCACGGCCTCGTTATAGGCGGGCAACAGCACGGCAATCCGGTCATTGTCTGCCATCATCAAATCTGTGCTCCATCACTCGTCATCGGGCGCGCCGGTATATTGCGCATCGGGGTCGGGCACGCGCGGGGGCGCACCGGGTGCGGGCGGATCAAAGGCGTGGATCGGGATCGGCCCGATCAGTTCGCCATCGTCCCAATAGATTTCGTGCCAGTCGCGCGCGTGCAGCCCCAGATGTTCGAGCGGGGTATAGTAATAGCGGCTGAAGGCATAGACCACGCGCGCGCCGCCCAGTGCCGTGCGCACGTGCCCTGGCGGTACCAGATGCCCGTGATAGCCGCCGAACGCCCAGTTGTCGGTCGTCCGGGGATCGGTCATCACCACCAGCGCAAACGGGCAGGGCAGATGGCCGAATTCGACCACACAAGTCTGTTCGATCACCACCGCCACGGCTTCATGGCTGGCCAGCAGCGCCGCGCCGGGACGCGCCGCCACGGTCTGCACCGTGCGGCGCCAGTCCTGCGGTTGCCAATCGGGATTGAGCACCAGCAGATCGACCAGCCCGGCCACACCCACCGCCAGCAGCGCCACGGCCACGCCCGCGCGGTGCAGCATCCGTTGCGGCCACGGGCCGGTCAGCGCCGCCGCCGCGATCAGCGCGGTAAAGCTGAAGCACCAGTGCAGCGTGAAATCGGACACGATCGGGTGGACCCTGTCGGTCGCCTTGAACACCACCAGCGTGGCAATTGCCACGCCCGCCGCCAGCCGCACCGCCCGTACATGACGCCCGCGCCACAGACCCACCGCCATGGCCAGCGCCATCAGCCCCGATCCGAACGTGCCACCGGTCAGCAACTGCAACCGGCAGGTCGTCCAGAAATCCGCCCAGCCCAGCGATTCCAGCCAGGTGATATTGGCCGCCGCCATGCTGCGCAGTTGCGCATAGGCCATCACCAGCACCCAGCCCGACAGCACCGCCGTTGCGATATCCGCCGCCAGCAGCGCCACGATCGGCCGCCAGCGCCAGTCGCGGCGCAGCGCGGCATCGCCCAGCACCGCCAGCGTCGCGATCACCGGCCACAGGATCATCGTGGTATGGCAATAGATCGCCACCACCGCGCCGCCCACAAAGACGCGCCAGCCGCGCCCGGTTTCCAGCGCATCGACCAGGGCGATGAACGAGACCAGCACCGCCAGCTTGGCCAGGCCATAGCCGCGCAGATAATCGGCCTGATAGATATCCGACGACGACACCGCCAGGAACATCAGCGCCAGCAGCGCCGCCGGCCACCCCAGCCGTGCCCGCACAAAGCGCCCGAACAGCGCCATATGCGCAAAGGCAATCGACAGCGGCAGCGCGCGCATCCACCAGTGCCCCATCGGCACGACCATGCGCCACAGCTTGAGCAGCGAATAGAACAGCGGCGGATTGGTTTCGCGCAGCATCCACCAGCCCCACAAGTGGCGCCATGGCTGGCCCGAAAAGTACATCGAGGCCATCTCGTCGAACGCCATCGAACCGGCCGCGTGGCGCAGGCGCAAGCCGACCGCCAGCGCGATGATCGCGCAAAGCCATGTCAGGGTCCCGGCATGCGGGGTAAGAGATCTGGATCGTGGTATCGCCTCGCCCCCTGTTGGCATCGATCTGTCGCATACCGGTGCGCTCGCCCGCAAACAATCCCCGCTTTGACGGCCATCAAACTCTGCGTCATGGCGACATGGCACAGGGGGCGACATCCATCGCAAAGGCCCGATCCCATGACGGTTCCTTCGACCACCATCGCCACGCTGACGATGAACCCGACGATCGATGTCGCCTATGACGTCGACCGGATCATTCCCACGCACAAGATCCGCACCACCCGCGAATATGCCAATCCCGGCGGCGGGGGGATCAATGTCGCGCGGGTGTTCGTGCGGCTGGGCGGCGCAGCACGTTGCATCTATCTGTCGGGCGGACCGACCGGGGTGGCGCTCGACGGGCTGCTCGACCTGCACCAACTGGTGCGCACGCGCGTGCCGATCGCCGGACACACGCGCATCGCGGTGACCACGCTGGAACATGCCACCGGGCAGGAATATCGCATTACGCCCGCAGGCCCCGAAGTGCGCGAGGACGAATGGCGCGCGGCTCTGGCGCGGGTCGCGGCGACCGAATGCAGCCATTTTGTCGCCAGCGGATCGCTGCCGCACGGGGTTCCGGCCACGTTCTATGCCGACGTGGCGCGGATCGTCGCCGCCCGGGACACGTGCATGGTGCTCGACACGTCGGGCGAGGCGCTGCGCCAGGGGTTGCAGGCCGGGGGGATCGATCTGGTCAAGCCCAGCCGGGGCGAACTAGAAACACTGACCGGAAGCCGCCTGCCGACCCGCGCCGCGGTGATCGATGCGGCAATGGCGATTGTCGCTGCGCGCCAGGCCCGGCTGGTGGCGGTGACGCTGGGCCACGAGGGCGCGATCCTGGCGCGTGCCGAAGGGGTGATCGACTGCCCGGCGGTCCCGGTCGAGGCGCGCAGCACGGTCGGCGCCGGCGACAGCTTTCTGGCGGCGATGGTCTATGCGCTGTGCGCCGGGCAAGGTGACGTGGCGGCCTTTCACATGGGCGTGGCGGCGGGTACCGCGGCGGTGTTGCACCCCGGCACCGATCTGGCCCACCCCGCCGACATCGCGCGTCTGCTTCCGGCAGTGATAGCGGCTTGAAACCGGGCGGCGACAACGCCATGTCCTCACCCATCTGCAACCATCTGGACTGTGACCACAGGATTACCATGAGCGACACCTCCACCGCCGCCCCCGAAACCCGTGTTTTTGAAGCCGATGTTGCCCGCCTGCTGCACCTGATGGTGCATGCGGTCTATTCCGATCGCGACGTGTTCCTGCGCGAACTGATCGCCAATGCCGCCGACGCGTGTGAAAAGCTGCGCTATGACAGCATTGCCGATCCTGCGCTCGCCAGCGGCGAAACGGCGCGGATCACCATCGCGCTCGATCCCGACGCACGCCGCCTGACCATTGCCGACAATGGCATCGGCATGACCGAGGCCGACATGATCGAGGCGCTGGGCACGATCGCCCGGTCGGGCACGCGCGCATTCATGGACAAGCTGACCGCGGCCAAAGACGGCGAAAGCCCGCAACTGATCGGCCAGTTCGGCGTCGGGTTCTATTCGGCGTTCATGGTCGCCGACACGGTCGAGGTCACTTCGCGCCGCGCCGGGACCGATCTGGCGCACCGCTGGTCGTCCGACGGCCTTGGCACGTACAGCATCGAGGCAGTGCCGCTGGACCAGGCCCCGGCGCAAGGCACGCGGGTGGTGCTGCATCTGAAAGACGACGCCACGCAATATACCGAACGCGCCACGGTCGAACGGATCGTCCGCGCGCAGTCGGGCCATGTGCCGGTGCCGATCGCGCTGATCGAAAAACCCGATGCCGACGCCGCCGAACTGACCGATGGCAGCGCGCTGTGGACCCGCGCCAAGGCGGACATCACGCCCGAGGAATACACCGATTTCTACCGCAGCGTGGCCGGGCAGTGGGATGCCCCCGCGCTGACGCTGCATTACCGCGCCGAGGGCAAGCACGAATACAACGTGCTGGCCTTTGTGCCCGAAACCCGCCCGTTCGACTTGTTCGACCCCGACCGTGCGGGCCGCATGAAGCTCTATGTGCGGCGCGTGTTCATCACCGACGAGGCCGACGTGCTGCCGCGCTATCTGCGGTTTGTGCGCGGGCTGGTCGATTCGGCTGATCTGCCGCTCAACATGAGCCGCGAAATGATCCAGCAGAGCCCGCTGCTCGCCGCGATCAACAAAGGCGTGACCAACCGTGTCCTGTCCGAGCTCGACAAGCTGTCGCAGCACGACGCCGACAAGTACGCCGCGTTCTGGGATACGTTTGGCGCGGTGCTGAAGGAAGGCATCTATGAAGATTACGCCCGGCGCGAGACGCTGCTTGGCCTGGCGCGGTTCCACACCACCAGCGGCGGCGATGCCTGGCGGTCGCTGAAGGATTACGCCGGTGCGATGCGCGAAAACCAGACCGCGATCTATTACGCCACCGGCACCGATCGCGAACGGCTGGCGACCAGCCCGCAGATCGAAGGGTTCCGCGCGCGGGGCATCGAAGTGCTGTTGCTGACCGATGCGGTCGACAGCTTCTGGGCCGGAGCGGGGGCCGATTTCGACGGCAAGCCGTTCAAATCGGTGACCCAGGGCCTGGCCGATCTGGGCCAGATCGCGCCGATCGACGGCACCGATGCGCCAGAGCCGACCGCGCCCGAGGCCGAAAGCTTCATCGCCTATGTGAAAACCACGCTGGGCGATGCGGTGTCGGACGTGCGCGCGTCGGAACGGCTGACCACCAGCGCGGCCTGTCTGGTGGCCAGCGAACATGGCATCGACCGTCAGCTTGAACGCATCCTGGCGGCCAGCGGCCAGACCCCGCGCGGCACCAGGCCGGTGCTGGAACTGAACCCGCGCCACGATCTGGTAACCCGTCTGGCCGCGCTGCCCGACGATGCCGATCTGAAGGCCGACGGCGCGCACTTGCTGTTCGACGAAGCGCGCATCGCCGATGGCGAACTGCCCGACGACGCCCGCGCCTTTGCCGACCGGCTGAGCCGGATTCTCGCCAAGGCCCTGGGCTGAATATCCTTGCGGCTTCTGCTCCTCCCCCTGAAAAGGGGGAGGTCGGGAGGGGGTGGTGCCCGGCCCGATTGGCGCGTGACAAGGCCAGCGTCGCACACCCCCACCCAACCCTCCCCCTGAAGGGGGAGGGCTTCTCAGGTCACGCTGCCGTCCAGAATTTGCAGCGTTTTCAGGTCGGAGTGGAAATCCAGCGCATAGTCGCCGCCTTCGCGTCCAATGCCCGAAATGCCGATGCCGCCAAACGGCGCGGTCAGGTCGCGCACCAGGAACGTGTTGACCCACACCGTGCCGCCGCGCACCGCGCGGCCCACCCGTTCGGCGCGCTCTGCGCTGCCGGTGTAGACGATGCCCGATAGGCCATAGGCGGTCGAATTGGCCAGCGCCACGCCTTCGGCTTCGTCGCGGAAGGTCTGGAATGTCAGCACCGGGCCGAACACTTCGCTCTGGACGACTTCGGACTGGTTGTCCTTCGGCACGATCAGCGTGGGTTCGATCCACTGACCGTTCCAGGTGCGGCCCCCACGCACCACCGTGTCGCCCGCCGCGCGCGCGCGGTCGATGAACCCCTGCACGCGTTCGACATGGCGCGGGTGGATCAGTGCCGACATCGTAGTGGCCGGATCGCGGCTGTCGCCCATCACATGGGCATCGGCACAGGCATGGAACCGTTCGAGGAAGGCGTCTTTCACGCTGTCCTCGACGATGATCCGCGTGCCCGCCATGCACACTTGTCCGCTGTCATCATATTGCCCGGCTGCCTTTTTCGCCGCCGCATCCAGATCGGCATCGGCGAACACCAGCAGCGGCGATTTGCCGCCCAGTTCCGCCGTAAACGGCACGATGTTTTCCGCCGCCGCCTTGCCGATCACCCGCGCGGTGGGCACGCTGCCGGTAAAGCTGATCCGCTTGATACGCGGGTCGCTGGTCAGCGCGTTGCCAAGCTCTGCCCCCAGCCCCTGCACGATGTTGAACACCCCTGCCGGAAAGCCCGCCTCGTCGATCAGGTCGGCCAGCACCGAGGCCGACAGCGGCGACCAGTCGGCGGGTTTGAGAATGACCGTGTTGCCCGCCGCCAGCGCGGGCGCGCATTTCCACGTCGACAGCATGAACGGCGCGTTCCACGGCGTGATGATCAGCGACGGCCCGGCGGGCTGGCGGATCACCCGGTTGGCGGTGCCGCGCGATGACCACACGCGTTCCTGATGCGCCGTCGCCAGATCGGCATAGTTGCGGAAATTGGCCGCCCCGCGCAAAATCACGCGCAGCCGCAGGCTTTCCAGCAGCATGCCCATGTCGAGGCATTCGATCATCGCCAGCTTTTCGACATTGGCCTCGATCAGGTCGGCCAGCCGGTGCAGATAGACCCCGCGCTCCGCCGCGCTCAGCGCCGCCCAGGCGGGAAACGCCTGGGTTGCCGCCTCGGCGGCTTGTGCCGCGGTGGCCACCGTGCCGCGCGCGATGTCGGCCAGTTTCCACGACCAGTCGAACGGGCAACGGGTTTCGAACGTATAGGGCGAGGCGACCCGGCGCCCACCGATATAGTGATCGGGCGAAACCGAATGCCCGGCGATGTCGATACGCGTGTCCATGGGCGTGCTTTCAGATATAGGGCAGGTAATAGGCGGTATGGCCGGCGGCATCGCGGGGGCTGACGATGCGCAGTTCCTCGCGCTTGATGGCGATGAAGTTGGCGATCAGTTCGGCCCCGACCGCCTCGGTCAGCACGGTGTCGGCCTCCAGCGCGTCGAGCGCGGCGCCAAGATCGTGCGGCGTGTGCCGATCGGTGTTGGTCACCTCCAGCCCGTCGTCGGTTTCGGGCGCGCCGGGATCGAGCCCCGCCTCGACCCCTTTCAGCGCGGCCTGCAACAGCGCGGCGATGGCGAAATAGGGGCTGGCCGCGCAATCGGCCATGCGGTGCTCGATGCGCGCCGCCGCGCCGGTTTCCGCCGAAACGCGCACGGTCACGCTGCGGTGGTCGATTCCCCAGTTGGCCCAATAGCCCGACAGGCTGGCCGGTTGCAGCCGCGCATAGCTCTGGCTGATCGGCGCCAGGATCGCCGCCAGCGCCTCGTGGTGGTGCAACAGGCCCGCGATCGCCCCGCGCATCACCGGCGACAGCGTGCCCGAGGCAACATCGTCGGCAAACACGTTGGCCCCGCTCGCATCGCGAAAGCTGATGTTGAAATGCAGCCCGCTGCCGCTCTTGTCGGCAAACGGTTTGGGCAGAAACGACAGCAGGTAGCCTTTGCGCAGCAGCAGTTCGCGCGCCATCTGCCGGAACAGAAAGGCATCGTCGGCGGCCTTCAGCGCATCGGCAAAGCGCAGGGTCAGTTCGAACTGCGGCGCGTCATATTCGGCGTTCATCGATTCGATCGGGATGCCGCAGGCATGCGCCGCTTCCCAGATCGTGTCGACCAGCCCGGCCGGATCGGTGAACGGGCCGGTGCCATAGACGAACGCGCCGGGGGTATCGTAAGGCACCCATTGTCCCTGCGCATCGCGCTGGAACACATAGGCCTCCATTTCGATGCCGACCATCGGTTCCAGCCCGCGCGCGCGCCAGGCGGCAATTGCGCGCAACAGCGCGCCGCGCCCGCACAGCGGGAATGGCTCACCCTTGAACTGCAAGGTGCCCAGCGCGATGCGCGTGCCCGCTTCCCAGCCCGGGCGCAGGCCATCGGGATCGAACAGCATTTCCATGTCGGGCAACCCGTCGAGCAAGCCGCCGCCCGGCGCCGCGACCAGCGTCTTGTCATAAGTCACCGCATATGTGCCGACGCAAAACCGCGCATGGCCCTTGGCCGCCTCGGTCATCGGCACATATTTGCCGCGCGCCAGATTGAGCTGATCGGCGAACAGCAGGCGCGCGCGCTCGAACGAAGTAGACGAATGGCTGGTCATGCTGCTCCCCAAAATCCTGTTCTTCACCGCGCCGTGACGCGTACCGGCAGGTGTTTGATGCCATGAATGAAATTCGACCGCAGATAGCTGTGTTCGGCAACCTGCTCGATCGCGGTCAGCCGCTTGGCCAGTTCCTGCATGACAATCGCGACTTCCAGCTTGGCCAGCCACATGCCGAGGCAAATGTGCGGGCCACCCTGCCCGAACGACAGGAACGGATTGCGCGGCCGATCGAGCCGCAGCGCGTAGGGATCGGCTATCGCGGCCTCGTCGCGGTTGCCTGAAATGAACCACAGCACCACTTTGTCGCCCGCGCGCACGGTCTGGTCGTGAAAGGTGAAATCGCGCGTGGCGGTGCGGCGGAAATGCGATGTGGGCGAGGCCCAGCGGATCATTTCGTCGGCGGCCGCCTCCCAATTGGTGAAGTCGCCCGCCTGCAACTGGCGCAACAACGCCGGATTGTTGGCCAGCGCGTGGATCGTCGCCGAAATCGAATAGCGCGTGGTGTCGTTGCCCGCCGCCACCAGCAGGCAGAAGAAATTGCGGAATTCATCGCGCGACATCTGCGTGCCGTGGCTGGTGGTCTGGCGCACCAGATTGAGCACGCCGATCTGTTCGCCCGCATCCATCCGGTCGAGCAGATCGTTGGCATAGTCGAACAGCTTGACCGCCGCCGGGCTGCGAAACGGCAGCAGCCGGTAGGCATCGGTATCGACCTTGTCGATCACGAAGTCGGTGTAATCGGGGTCGGAATTGGAAATCAGCGCATCGCCCAGTTCGACCAGCATCGGCCCGTCGGACACCGGCACGCCCATGATCTGCGCCAGCATCTGCATCGGCAGGCGCCGGGCGATACGATCGACCGCATCGAATTCACCCTCGCCCAGCGCCACGTCGAGCAGATCGGTGACGATCGTGCGGATCTGGTCCTCGAACCCGGCGACGGTGTGCTTTGCAAAGGCCTTCGACACCAGCGCGCGAAAGGCGCGGTGGACCGGCGCATCGGTTTCCTGAAAGGTCTTGCGCGCCTCGTATTCTTCCTCGGTCTGGTCTTCCATGCGGATGCCGCGCGCCGACGACAGCAGATCGGCCTGCCGGTTCAGTTCGAGCAAGTCGGCATGTCGCGTGACCGACCAGAACCCGCGATCGCCATTGGCCATGTCCGACCAGGCCATCGGGGTTTCGCGGCGCATGCGGTCAAACGTGGCAAACGGCGCGCCATCGTTGAAGGCGTCCTGCGACGACAGATCGACATGCGCGTCGGTCGAACGGGAAAAGGCATAAGACATCGGGCAACTCCCTTGATGTCTGCCAGCTAGACCCGTCGTGGCCCGGCGCACTTGGCATAAGCGGACAGAAGTGGCCCCGCCTGTTCCGATTGCCCGACCCTGCGCTTATGCACAGCCGCAAGAGCCGCATTTACGCGAGGGAGCCGCAAGATCATGGGCGAAATCATCGGTGCCGGCATTGTCGCGCACGCCCCCACCATCATGATGTCGCGCGAGGACCGCCTGGCCCTCAACGAGGGCAAGGAAATCAGTCTGGTGCCCGGATTGCACCGGATCAAGACCGAAGTGCTCGACGTGCTGAAACCCGACACGATCGTGCTGTTCGACACGCACTGGTTCACCATCGTCGAATTCTGCGTGGCCGCCCAGGCGCGCCGGTCGGGCTTGTTCACCAGCGACGAATTGCCGCGCGGCATGCGCCAGATCCGCTATGACCTACCCGGCAGCCCCGTGCTGGCCCGGGCGATGGCCGACAAGGCCACGGCCAACGGCGTGCGCACCACCGCGATCGACGATCCGTGGCTGCCGATCCACTATCCCACGGTCAACTTGTCGACCTTTCTCCAGGGCGATGAGGAATGGGTGTCGGTCAGCCACGCCTATTCGGCCGAGCCCGACGAATTCCTGCGCGTGGGCCACGGCATCGGGCAGGCGATTGCCGAAAGCGACAAGCGCGTGGTGCTGATCGCCAGCGGATCGATGAGCCACCGGTTCTGGTCGTTCCGCGACATCCCGCTGCACGAGGCATCAGACCCGATCCATATTTCCAGCCCCGCCGCGCGCGAGGCCGATTACGAACGCCTGCGCTGGTTTGCCGAAGGCAACCATGCGGCGGTAATCGACTCCATGCCCGATTACTTGCGCCACGCGCCCGAGGCGCGTTTCGGCCATTACCTGATGATGGCCGCCGCCTGCGGCGGGCGCGACTGGAAGGCCCGGGGGCGGCAATTTTCGGATTACGAAAACGCCACCGGCACCAGCCAAGTGCACGTGTGGTTCGACAAGCCGGAGGATGGCTGGAATTAACCCACCTTCAATCCTCCCCGGCACGGGGAGGGGGACCAGCGAAGCTGGTGGAGGGGTTTCGCGGCTGGGTAAAACATTGAAAATACGCGGATCGTACCCGGTGGTTTGGCGCATCTTCGCGACCTTGCGCAATCCGGTGACGCCCCTCCACCACGCTTCGCGCGGTCCCCCTCCCCGTGCCGGGGAGGATTTGGGGTCAGGCGGTTTCGCGGGAGATCACGCGGCGCAGGGCATTGGCATAAGTCGCCGGGTCCTGTGCGCCGGGAATCATGTACTTGCCGTTGACGATCATCGCCGGGACCCCGGTGATGTTCCAGTCCCACGCCTGTTGTTCACCCGCCGTCACGATCGCATCGAGTTCGGCATCGGCCAGCGCGGCGGCGGCTTCGGCGCGGGCAATGCCCACGGCCTGCGCCACATCGATCAGCACATCCGGGTCGGACACATTGCGCCGGGCCTGAAAATGCGCGTCGAACAGCGCGTGTTTCAGCCGCCCCTGCACCTGCGGGCCATGATCGCGCAGCGCCATGACCAGCAATTTGTGCGCGGCGCGGGTGTTCCACATCATCGCCGGCGGCGGATCACCCGCACCGGTATAATCGAACGAATAGCCGGCGCCGGCGGCAATCGTGCGCAGGCGTTCGCGCCCTTGCGCGGCCTCGTCGGCGCTGCGGCCATATTTGCGCATGATGTGCGCGCGCTGCTCTTCGCCTTCGGGCGGCATGTCGGGATTGAGCTCGAACGGATGAAAGCGGATCGTGGCGGCCACTTCGTCGCCCAGTTCGGCCAGCGCGGTTTCAAGCTGGCGCGTGCCGATCACGCACCACGGGCACATGACATCGGACCAGATGTCGATGGTAACGGGATGAGTCATGCCGCCAGCCACCAGCGCAGCAACTGGTGCGCGATCGCGTATGGCGGCGGCGCCAGAAACGCCGCGCCCTCGTCGCCGCGCATCGCCGCGATCACTTCGTCGCGGGTGAACCAGCGCGCATCGTCAAGCTCGGTGCGGTCGATGGTCACCACATCCGCCTCGGCAAAGGCATGGCAGGCGATCATCAGCGAGGATGGAAACGGCCAGGGCTGGCTGGCGACATAGCGCACATCGCGCACGATCAGCCCGGCCTCTTCAGAAATCTCGCGCGCGACCGCTTCCTCAACGGTTTCGCCCGGCTCGATAAACCCCGCCAGCGCCGAATAGCGGCGCGGCGGAAAGCGCGGCTGGCGCCCCAGCAACAGGCGGCCATCGTGTTCGACGGTCATGATCGTGACCGGATCGACCCGCGGAAAGTGTTCGGCGCGGCACGCCGCATTGGTGCACGTGCGTTGCCAGCCGCCTTTGCCCAGCCGCGTCGCATGGCCGCAGCGCGCACAGAACCCGTGCCGCGCATGCCAGTCGACCAGCGCCTTGGCCGCGCCATAGATGGCAAGATCGGGCGGCGAGAGCATGCCCATCACCTGCCACAGCCGCGGATCGGGCGGGGCTGTGCTGCCCACCCCGACCAGGCGCGGATCGACGGCCACAAAGCAGGCGCGGCCATCGGGCGACAATCCCAGAAACACCAGCTCTGCCGCCGGGTCGGCATCGGCCAGCGTGCCCCAGGCAAGCCCGCCATCGGCGCCGATCTGCGGCGCCAGGCCATCCATCCGCAACAACCGCGCGCGCCAGTTGGTCAGCGCCGCCAGCTTTTCGGGATCGGACCGCACCGCATCGGCACGGTCGATCACCGAACCCGAAAACGCGATTGTCAGATCGGTCATGCGGCGATCTTTTGCGGCATCAGATCATTGCGCACCGCGATGGGGAATTCCTCGCCGATCGGCAATGCGCCGCTAGGCATATATTGCACCCACAGCCCGGCGCTGAGATTGCCGCGATAGCTGACAAAGCCGACCGTGCCCGCCGCACCCGACCAGCCATAAGTCCCGGCATCCTCGCCCACGCCGACCCGGCCACCCGCGCCAAAGCCCGACACGCGCCCGAACACTTTGGTACCGACCAGTGCCGGGGGCAGCAGATCGCTGGTGCCCAGCCGCACCGCATGTTCGTTCATCACCCGGCGCCCGTCGAGCAGGCCATAATTGAGCACCATCTGCAGGAACCTGTCATAATCGCGCGGCGATGTCACCAGCCCGGCCCCGCCGAACGGATAGGCGGGCGGATCGAGATAGATCGACTTGGCCGCCGGATCGATCGGCACCAGCTTGCCATTGAGCAGACCGTAATTGGTGGTCAGCCGCGAAGCATTCTGCGGTGCGACCTGGAAACCCGAACTGGTCATCCCGCACGGCCCGAAAATCCGTTCCTGCACATAAGCATCGAACGGCTTGCCCGTAACGACTTCGATCACCCGGCCCAGCAGATCGAGCGAAACCGAATAGGACCACATGGTGCCCGGTTCATAGACCAGCGGCATTTCGGCCAGCTTGTCGGCAAAGGCGGCCAGGCTGGGCAGGGTCTTGGCGACGGTCAGCCCCGGAACCGGAAAATGGCTGACTTCGGCAGGGACCAGCCCGTTGGCCTCATAGGCATCCTTGATCGGGCCCTTCTGGATGATCGAATAGCCCAGGCCCGAGGTGTGCGTCAGCAGATGGCGGATGGTGATCGGCGTGCGCGCCGGGCGCACATCGGTGAGCGATCCATCCGGGGTCACCTGCACCTGCATTTTGGCATATTTGGGCAGGATATCGGCCAGCGGCGTGTCGAGCGTCAGCTTGCCTTCATCGATCAGGATCATCGTTGCCATGCCAGTGATCGGCTTGGTCATCGAATAGGCGCGGTAGAGGCTGTCGGGCCCCGCCGGGGTCGGATCGCCCAGCGTCTGCACCCCGCGCGCGATCACCGCCTGTTTGCCGCCCAGCCCGAGCAGCGTAACCACGCCGGGCAGTTTCCCGCCATCGACATAGCTTGCCGCAAGCCTGGCCAGATGGGGATAGAGCGCCTCGGCCTCGGGCGTCGCAAAGGCCAGGCGCGGCATCAGCCCGGCGCCGCCCGCCAACAGCGCACCACCCAGAAATCCGCGTCGCGAAAGCGCCGGTTGCATGCCAGTCTGCACCATAGTTCTCCCCATTGCCTGTCGCTCTATTGCCTATCGTTCCGCCAGGGCCAACTGCGCCGCCTTGGCAAAGACGGTGGGCAGGCCGGCCGCGTCGATCGTGGCGACTGGCCAGAATTCTCCGGCCGCATCGTCATGCCAAGGTTTACCGATTTCGGCGCCATCGCAAAGCATCAATTGCAAATCGAGATCGAAATGCGTGAAGCCATGGCGGACCACTCCGCCCTTGCGCCAATTCCCTGCAAACGGCGGCGTGGCATCGCCATCGGCGCGCGCCGACCAGCCATCGTCGGGCAGCGCGCGCATGCCCCCCAGCATGCCCTTGCCGGGCCGCCGCACCAGCCACACCTTGCCGTCGCGTTCGATCCACCAGGCATGGCCGGTGCGCTGCGGCTTGGCCTTTTTGGCAAGTTTCGCGGGCAATGACGCGGCCAGCCCCGCCGCCTCTGCCCGGCATGGCCCGCGCAAGGGGCACAACAGGCAGCGCGGATTGCGCGCGGTGCAGATCGTCGCGCCAAGATCCATCATCGCCTGCGCAAAATCACCGGGTCGCACGTCGGGCGTGATGGTCGCCGCCGCCGCGCGGATCGCCGGGCGCGACGTGGGCAAGGGATCGGTGATCGCGAACAGCCGCGCTACTACGCGTTCGACATTGGCATCGACCACCACCGCCGCGCGGCCAAACGCGATCGCCGCCACCGCCGCCGCCGTATAGGCGCCCAGCCCCGGCAGCGCGCGCAGTCCCACCTCATCGTCGGGAAATCCGCCCAGCCGGGCCACTTCGCGTGCACAGGCGATCAAGTTGCGCGCGCGACTGTAATAGCCAAGGCCCGCCCAGGCCGCCATGACATCGGCCTCGTCCGCAGCCGCCAGCGCCGCAACGGTGGGCCAGCGCGCGACAAACCGCGCGAAATAGGGCTGCACCGCCGCCACCGTGGTCTGTTGCAGCATGACCTCGGACAGCCACACGCGATAGGGATCGGGCGGCGGCGCACCCGGCGCACTGCGCCAGGGCAGCACCCGCGCGTGGGCATCATACCAATGCAATAGCGCAAAGGATGGGGATCGATCGGTCTGGACGCTGGTCTGCATCACGCAGCTATGGCATGGGATGGCGCGTGATGGAACGTGACCGCAAGGGTTCGAACAGCGACAAGCCCGCCTCCGCGCGCGTCTATGAACGTGCGCGCGGTGGCGAGGCGCGCATGATCGGCGATCTGATGCCCGCGATCGGCCGCACCGCGTTTCGCCGCTTCGGCTTTGTACAGTCGAGCGTGGTCACGCGCTGGCCCGAAATCATCGGCGCGGCGCATGCCCGCCATTGCGCGCCCGAATCGATCCGCTTTCCGGTCGGCGAAAAGTCCGAAGGCACTTTGCATCTGGTGGTCAGCCCGGCGCATGCGCCGATCATCCAGCATGTCGTTCCCGAAATCATCGAGCGCGTGAACCGCTTTTTCGGCTATCGCGCGGTGGCCCAGGTGCGCATGCGGCAGGGCGCGGTGCAGGCGCCCCGCGCCGCCGAACCAAAGGCGCCGCCGCCCTCGCTCAAACCCGTGCCGCTCGAACTGGGCGACAGCTTGCGCGATGTGGGCGATCCCGAATTGCGCGCGGTGCTCGAATCGCTGGCGCGCAGTCTTGAACGCGCCAGCGCCGATCGCGACAAACCGGGTCGCAAGATCCGCTGAGCCGTTTTCTGGAGATGCCAATGAAACGCTTGTTCCGCTTTATCATGCTCGCGCTGGCAGGCGCGCTGGTCTGGGCCACGCCACAGGCGATGGCCAAACCCGTCGCCCGTGTAGAGGGCCCTGCCAACTGGAACGGCCATGTCATCCGTACCGCCAATGACAGCTATGTGCTCGGCAATCCCGACGCGCCGCTGCATCTGGTGGCCTATATCAGCTTTACCTGCCCGCACTGTGCCGAATTCGAGGCGCAGGCGATCGCCCCGCTGGGCATCGGCATGATCGGGCCGGGCAAGGGATCGTATGAAGTGCGCCCGTTCCTTCGCAACGGGCTCGACGTGGTCGCCACGCTGCTGGCCGAATGCGGGCCGCCGTCGAAATTCTTTGGCAATGCGCAGATGCTGCTGGCCAAACAGCGCGACTGGCTCGAACCGATCGGCAAATTGACCGAAGCGCAGAAGGGCCGCTGGGACAACCCCGATTTCGCCACCAAGATGCACGCGATCGCTTCGGACCTGGGGCTCTATGGGCTGATGGAAGCGCGCGGTTATACTCGCCCCGAACTCGATCGCTGCCTGGCCGACCGGGCGCTAGCCGACCGCGTGGCCAAACACACGCAGGACGCCTCTGACAAGGAATTCGTCAACGGCACGCCCGCATTCCTGATCAACGGCGTGCCGCTGGCCGCGACATATACCTGGGATGCGCTCAAGCCGCAGATCGATGCCCGGTTGCGCTGAACTTCCCTCACGCCCGGTGACGCGCTAAACGACGCCTTCCCCCTATTGCGAAAGCTCCTCGACCCGATGAAACCGATCCGTCTCGCCCTCGCTCTTGCGGTCATGCCTCTTGCGCTCGGACTGGCTGCCTGCGGCAAGAAAGCCGACACCCCGGTCGTCGCCGACACCGCGCTGGCCAAAGTGGCGCCACCTGCGGGCAAGCAATGGTCCGACGTGATCACCGCCACCCCCGATGGCGGCTATCTGATGGGCAACCCCGATGCCCCGCTGAAACTGGTCGAATATGGCGCGTTGTCGTGTTCGCACTGCGCGGCGTTTTCGACCGAAGGGTTCCCGCATCTGCGCGACGATTATGTCAACAGCGGCCGGGTCAGCTATGAATTGCGCTTCTTCATGCTCAACATGCTCGACTTGCCCGCCGTGCTGCTGGCCACTTGCGCCAACACGCCCGACACGGTGATCCCGATGGCCGAGCAATATTGGGCATGGCAGCCCACGATGTTCGCCAATCTGAAAACAGCGGGCCAGGACGCCTTGCAAAAAGTCCAGACCCTGCCCGCCAGCCAGCGCATTCCGGTGATCGCACGCCTGGCCGGGATGAACGAATTCTTTGCCCAGCGCGGCATCGCCACCGCGCAGGGTGCGACCTGCCTGTCCGACGCCACCAGGGCCAGCGCGCTGAGCAACGCCACCGACAAGGCAACCAAGGAATTCAACGTCACCGGCACCCCGGCGTTCATTCTCAACGGTCGCAATCTCGACGTGTCGAACTGGGACGCGCTCGAACCGATCCTGCAAAAGGCCGGGGCGCGCTAGCCCCAGGCGAACCGGGGGGCGGGGACGATGCAGTTCAAGCGGCTTCGACTGTCGGGCTTCAAAAGCTTTGTCGAACCCGCCGAGCTGCGCATCGAACCCGGCCTGACCGGGGTGGTCGGTCCCAACGGCTGCGGCAAGTCCAACTTGCTCGAAGCGATCCGCTGGGTGATGGGCGAAAACTCGGCGCGGGCGATGCGCGGCGGCGGCATGGACGATGTCATCTTTGCCGGCACCGCCAGCCGCCCGGCGCGCGACTTTGCCGAAGTCACACTGAGCGCCGAGCTGGATCAGCCCGGCGCCTATGGCCAGGAACTCGATGTCGTGCGCCGGATCGAGCGCGGCGCGGGCAGCGTCTATCGCGTCAATGGCCGTGATGTGCGCGCCCGCGATGTCGCGCTGGTGTTTGCCGATGCCGCGACCGGCGCGCACAGCCCCGCGCTGGTCAGCCAGGGGCGCATTGCCGCGGTGATCGCTGCCAAGCCGACCGAGCGGCGCATGATGCTGGAAGAGGCCGCCGGGATCGCCGGGCT
Organism: Novosphingobium sp. FSW06-99; assembly: GCF_001519065.1. GTDB lineage: Bacteria > Pseudomonadota > Alphaproteobacteria > Sphingomonadales > Sphingomonadaceae > Novosphingobium. The sequence goes on along the minus strand of NZ_KQ954252.1, from coordinate 16,049 downwards.
GCACGTGCGCCGCCGCGATGCCGAGGCACGGCTGCGCGCAACCGAGACCAATCTGGGACGGCTGGAAGATCTTGTCGTCGGGCTGGAAGGGCGCATCGCCACCTTGCGCCGCCAGGCGCGCGCCGCCGAACGCTACAAGACGCTCAGCGAACAGGTCCGTGTGGCCGAGGCGCAAATGGTCTATGCCCGCTGGCGCGATGCGGCGCAGGCCGCCGAGGCCGCCCGCGCCGCGCTGGCGCTGGCCGAAGCAGCGGTCAGCGCTGCGCAGGACCAGGCCCGCACCGCGCAGGCGCAGCAGCATCAGGCCGCCGCCACGCTGGCCCAAAGCCGCGAAGACCTGTTCGACCGGCGCCAGGATGCACAGGCCCATGCCCAGCGCATGGCCACGCTGACCGCGCAATTGCAGGCCGCGCAAGACCGACTGGCCGATATCGATCGCCAGATCGCGCGGATCGACAGCGACCGCGACGCCGCCGACCGCCTGTCGCGCGACGCCGCCGAGGCGCAAGCGCGTCTCGCCCGCGATCTGGCCCAGGCCGAAACCGCGCTGAAAGACGACGAAGAGCGCCGCCCGGCCGCGCGCTCCGCACGCGACCGGGCCGAAGCCGACAGCCGCAACGCCGAACTCGCGCTGGCCACGGCCACCGCCGAACAGGCGGGCACCGATGCCGAATGGCGCGTGGCCGAAGCCGCCGTCGCCGCTGCGCGGCAACGCGTGGCGCGGATCGAGGCCGAGGCGGCGCGGATCGGCGCACAGGCCGAGGCACTGGCGCGTGAACCCGATCCCGCGCTGCGCGTGGCAGAGGCCGAAATCGCGCGCGATGCCGCAATGGCCGCGCTGACCGCCGCGCGCACCGCGCGCAGCGACCTCGCCTCCCGGCGCGAGGCGCTGACCGAAACGCGCGATACGGCGGCGCAGGCGCTGGCCGCGGCGCGCGCCGATCTGGCCGGGATCGCCCGCGAAGCCGATGCGCTCGCCCGTGACAAGGCCGCGCGCGACCGCGCGGCGGCGCAAAAAGGGCGCGGTCCCACCGCGCTGTCGGCCACACGGGTTGCGCCGGGGTACGAACGCGCGCTCGCCGCCGTGCTGGGGCGCGATGCGATGGCCCCGCTCGGCCCGGCGCCCGCCACCGGCGAGGGCCGGTTCTGGACCGGCGCCGCAGCGCCCGCGATGTTGCCCGATGCGCTGGCCCATCATGTCACCGCCGCGCCGGCCGAACTGGCGGCACGGCTGGCGCTGGTGCGTGTGGCCGATCACGACAATGGCCGTGCATTGGCACCGGGCGAATGGTTGGTCACGCGCGGCGGACGGCTGCGCCGCTGGGACGGATTTGTCGCGGCAGGCGAAGGCGCCGCCGAAGCCGCCCAGCTCGAAGCCGAAAACCGGCTGATCGAGCTTCAGACGCAATTGCCCGCGCGGCAGGCCGCACTGGCCGCAGCCGAAACAGCCGATGCCGCCGCGCGCGGCGAACTGGCCGGGGTGCAGACCGAATTGGCCGCCACCGAACGTGCGCTGGCCAGCGCAGGCGATGCCGAACGCGCCGCCTTGCGCGCGCTCGACGCCGCGCAAGGCGCACAGGCCCTGCGTCAGACCCGCGCCGCCGATCTGGCCCGTGCCGGTGCCGATTGCGACGCGCAGCGCGCCGCCGCGCAGATCGATCTGGCCAGTGCCGAAGACCGTCGTTCCGCCTTGCCCGATCCGGCGCTCGGGCGCGCCGCGCTGGAGGCCGCGCGCGCACAGAACGGCGCCGCGCGCACCGCGTTGCAGACCGCCAGCGCCACGCTCGCCGCCACCGAACAGGCGATTGCAGTCGGGCGCGAGCGGCTGTCGGCGTTGAAGAACGATATCCGCAACTGGCAAACCCGCGCCAGTGACGCCGCGCGGCGCCTGGCGGAGATGGTCACCCGCGCGCAGGATCTGGCCGAAGAGCGAGCGGTCCATGCCGCCAAGCCCCCCGCGCTGGAGGCCGAAATCGTGGCGGGCGAAGCCTTGCGCGACCGGCTCGCCGCCGATCTGGCCGCCGCCGAAACCGCGCAAGGCCGCGCCGAGGCCGCTGGCGAAGCCGCCGGGGCGGCGTTGACGCTCGCTACCGAAACGCTCGCCAGCGCGCGCGAAACCCGCGCCGGGCTGGCCGCGCGTGCCGAAAACGAGGACCAGCGGCGCCAGGAAATGGCCGGAATCGCAGGCGAACGGTTCCAGTGCCCGCCGCCGCTGCTGCCCGGACGGCTGGGCTTTGTGGCCGATGATCTGGGCAGCGCCGCCAGTGTCAGCGCCACGCACGACCGCCTGCTGGGCGAACGCGAGCGGCTGGGGCCAGTCAATCTGGTCGCCGCCGACGATCTGGCCGCCGCCGAAGGCGAACATGGCACGGTGATTCGCGAACGCGCCGAACTGACCGAAGCGGTGGCGCGGCTGCGCGGATCGATCGGCGCGCTCAACCGCGAAGGGCGCGAACGGCTGCGCGCCGCGTTCGATGCGGTCGATGCGCATTTCCGCCGGCTGTTTGCGCGGCTGTTCGGCGGGGGCGAGGCCCATCTGGCGCTGATCGACAGCGACGATCCGCTCGAAGCGGGGCTGGAAATCTTTGCCCAGCCGCCGGGCAAGCGCCTGCAATCGCTGACCCTGCTGTCGGGCGGCGAACAGGCGCTGACCGCCGTGGCGCTGATCTTCGGGCTGTTCCTGACCAACCCCGCGCCGATCTGCGTGCTCGATGAAGTCGATGCCCCGCTCGACGATGCCAATGTCGAACGGTTTTGCGACATGCTCGACGCGATGGTCGGCGAAACCCGCACCCGCTATCTGATCGTCACCCACAACGCCGTGACGATGAGCCGGATGCACCGCCTGTTCGGCGTGACCATGGTCGAACGCGGGGTGTCGCGGCTGGTCAGCGTGGACCTGGGCGGCGCCGAACAGTTGCTGGCATCGGCATGACGCCCGCGCAATTGACCGCCTATTGCGCGCGGCTGGGCCTGGATCGGCCGCCCACCCCCGATCTGGCCGGTCTGACCGCACTGGTCGCCGCGCATTGCATGGCCATTCCGTTTGAAAACATCGATGTGCAACTGGCGCGCGCGCCCTCGCTCGATCCCGGCGCAATCTTTGCCAAGCTGGTCGAGCAGCGCCGGGGCGGCTGGTGCTATGAACACAATGGCCTGTTGGGCAGCGCGCTTGGCGCGCTTGGCTTTACCGTGGAGCGGGTGTGCGGCGGCATCTTGCGTCCCGGTCTCAGCGCGCCCGCGATGGGGTCGCACCTGGCGCTGATCGTGCGGCTGGATCGGCCCTGGCTGGTCGATGCCGGGTTCGGCCGCTGGCTGCGCAGGCCCTTGCCGCTGGAACCGGGGGTCTGGCCGCAACCGGTGTGGCCGGTGGCGATCGGTCACACCGATCGCGGCGACTGGCGGGTGCAGGTCGATCTGGGCAAATATACGATGTCGTATGATTTCGCCGCCGTGCCCGCCGATGAGGCGCTGATCGCGGCGATGTGCGCGTGGCAGGCCAGCGATCCCGAATCCAACTTTGTACAAAATCTGGTGGTGATGCGCGATTGCGGGGCCACCAATGTCAGCCTGCGGGGCCGCGTGCTGGTCGAAACCGACGCGCGTGGCGCCTGCGAGCAGATCATCGACAGCGCGCAGGCGCTGGTTGCCGTGTTGGCCGAACGGTTCGATCTGATCGTGCCCGAGGCCGCGCGCCTGTGGCCCGCGATCGTCGCGCGCCACGCCACGCTGTTTCCCGATCAGGCCGCCGCGCCCACCACGTAGCACGCCGCCGCCATCAGCAGCCCGGCAAAGCGGTTGTTGCGAAACCGCCGCAACGCGCCCGCGCCATCATCGGGCTGCAAGGTCAACGCCTGCCAGCCGAGATGAATCGCCACCGGCACCAGCGCGACCAGCGCCAGCGGATCGGGCCGCACCAGCCAGATCGCCCCGGCCCAGCCAAGCAGGGCCAGCGCATAGAGCCCGGTCACCCCGGCGCGGACATGGCGCCCGAACGACAGCGCCGACGAACCGATGCCGATCAGCGCATCGTCTTCACGATCCTGGCAGGCATAGATCGTGTCATAGCCCATGCACCACGCCCAGCAGCCCAGATAGAGCGGGCCAAGCGGGGCAGGATGCGCGAACCCGGTCGCCTCGACCCAGCCGGTCGGCGCCCCCCAGGTGAACACCAGCCCCAGCCACGCCTGCGGCCAGCCGGTCACCCGTTTCATGAAGGGATAGGCCGCGACCAGCGCCAGACTGCCCAGCGCCACCACTTGCGCCTGCCAGCGCAATTGCACCAGCACGACCAGGCCGACCGCGGCCAGCACCATGATCCATGCCCAGGCTGCGCGTTTCGACACCGCGCCGCTGGCGATCGGCCGCGCGGCGGTGCGGGCCACCCGTGCGTCGAGATCGGCATCGACAATATCGTTGAACACGCAGCCCGCGCCACGCATTGCCACCGAACCCAGCAGCAACCACCCCACCGTGACCCAGTGCGAGGTCGCGCCGGCCAGAAACAGCCCCCAGGTGCAAGGCCAGAACAGCAGCCACCAGCCGATCGGGCGATCGAATCGCGCCAGCGAGGCATAATGGCGCCAGGGCAGCGGCAGCGCGGCAACCAGGCCCTTATGTTGGGTATCAGGTACGATTGCGTCGGTCATCGCGGCCTTTCCTGCGCCGCCCCGCGCGCGAGGGCAAGCGCGATTGCCGTGTGCGCCGACCTGTCCTACCACCCGCGCAATGACCGAGCCTTTGCCCGCCACGCCTGCCTGGCCCCCGAAATCCGCGCCGCGCCTGTTTGTGCCGGGGCCGCTCGACCGCGACATGGTGGCCACCATCGATGGCGCGCAGGCGCACTATCTCGTGCGCGTGATGCGCCTGGCCCCCGGCGACAGCGTGGTGCTGTGCGATGACCGCACCGGCGAATGGCTGGCGCTGGCCGAACAGACCGGCAAGCGCGAGATGACTCTGCGCTGTGTCACACATCTGCGCGGCCGCGAGGATGTGCCCGATTTCTGGCTGTGCCCGGCGCTGCTCAAAAAGGACCGGTTCGATCTGGTGCTGGAAAAGGCCTGCGAACTGGGGGTCGCGCGTATCCGCCCGATGCTGACGCGGCGTTGTGTGGCCGACCGCATCAATCCCGATCGCGTGCGCGCCACGCTGGTCGAGGCCGCCGAACAATGCGCGCGCACCGCACTGCCAGTGTGCGATGCCCCAGCGCCGCTGGCGCACCTGCTGGCCGACTGGCCCGACGATCGCGCGCTGTTTTTCGCCGATGAGACCGGCGGTGGCCCGGCGGCGGCCGCGTTTGCCGCGCATCGGGGCCCCGCGGCGCTGTTGATCGGGCCCGAGGGCGGGTTCGATCCCGCCGAACGCGACGCGATCCGCGCGCATCGTGCGGCCGTGCCGATCACGCTGGGCCCGCGCATCCTGCGCGGTGAAACGGCGGCCATTGCAGCCACCGCCCTTTGGATGGGTATTGCAGGCGATTGGCCCGCCGACAGCGAATAGTTGTAGCGCGAAACCTATTCGCCCATTAACGGATGCGCGCATGAGCACGCGGCAGGAAACCGACACCAACGAACCCCTGATCGAGAGCCGCGAGGCGCTCCTGATCCCCATGCAAAAGGGCGAAAAGCCCGCCGAGCGCTGGCGCATCGGCACCGAACACGAAAAGTTCGTCTATCGCAACGCCGACCACCGCGCGCCGTCGTATGACGAACCCGGCGGCATCCGCGATCTGCTGTCCGGCCTTGGCGACTATGGCTGGGAACCGGTCGAGGAAGGCGGCAATGTCATCGCCATGAGCGGCGCCGACGGCGCGATCAGCCTTGAACCGGCAGGCCAGCTCGAACTGTCGGGCGCGCCGCTGGAAAACCTGCACCAGACGTGCGCCGAAACCGGTCGCCACCTGCAACAGGTCAAGGCGGTGGGTGACAAGCTGGGACTGAGCTATCTCGGCCTGGGCCTGTGGCCCGACAAGACGCGCGCCGAACTGCCGGTCATGCCCAAGGGCCGTTATGCGATCATGTTGCGGCACATGCCGCGCGTCGGCTCGATGGGCCTCGACATGATGCTGCGCACCTGCACCATCCAGGTCAATCTCGACTATTCGAGCGAAGCCGACATGGTCAAGAAATTCCGCGTCAGTCTGGCGCTGCAACCGCTGGCGACCGCGCTGTTTGCCAATTCGCCGTTTCTCGAAGGCAAACCCAACGGGTTCCTGTCGTATCGCAGCCATATCTGGTCGGACACCGATCCGGCACGCACCGGCATGCTGCCGTTCGTGTTCGAAGACGGCTTTGGCTATGAACGCTATATCGACTACATGCTCGATGTGCCGATGTACTTCGTCTATCGCGACGGCAAGTACATCGATGCGGCGGGCCAATCGTTCCGCGATTTCCTCGATGGCCGCCTGCCCGCCTTGCCGGGCGAAAAGCCGCGCCAGTCCGACTGGACCGACCACTTGTCGACCGCCTTTCCCGAAGTGCGGCTGAAATCGTTCCTCGAAATGCGCGGCGCCGATGGCGGCCCGTGGAGCCAGATCTGCGCGCTGCCGGCGTTCTGGGTCGGGCTGCTCTATGACAACCAGGCGCTCGATGCGGCGTGGGATCTGGTCAAGGACTGGGACATGGCCGGGCGCGAAGCCTTGCGCGCGGCGGTACCCCGGCTGGCGCTCGACGCGCCGCTGCCAGGTGGCGGCACATTGCGCGACATTGCCGGGCCGGTGCTGGCGATTGCCCAGCGCGGTCTGGCCTCGCGCGCGCAGCTGAACGCGGCGGGCGACAACGAAACCGGCTATCTGCAACCGCTGGAAGACATCGTCGCACGCGGGCAAACCCGGGCCGAGCGGCTGCTCGATCTGTACCACGGCGCATGGGGTGGCGATCTGTCGCGCATCTATGCCGATTCGAGTTTCTGACATGATCCTGGTCGTTGGAACGTTTCGCCTGCCGCCCGAAAATCTGGCCCGCGCGCTGCCCATGGCCGAACGCGTGGTCACCGCCACGCGCGCCGAGGATGGCTGCATCGCCTACAGCTATGCGCAGGATCTGTTCGATCCCGGCCTGATCCATGTCAGCGAGAAATGGCGCGATCGCGAAGCCCTGGCCGCGCATTTCAAGGCCCCGCACATGCAGGCCTGGATTGCCGAACGCGCCGAACTCGACTTGTTCGACCGTGCCATCCGCATCTACGAAAGCGACGACGGTCAGGCGGTCTGACTGCGCCGCCGCGCCAGCCAGCGCCCGGTGCGAACCAGCCGCGCCGTAATCGGGCCGTGGTCCGCCATCCAGGCGTGATAGGCGCGATATTTGGCATCGGCGGCCAGCAAGTGCGCCTCTTCGGTGCGGGCGCGCCAGTAATAGACCCCGCTGACCAGCGCCAGCGTGACGGTGTTGCGCACCGCATCGACCGGCGAATGCGATGTCGCCAGAAACGGCAATGTCTGCAGCCACCAGAACGTGTTCTTGGCCAGATAGGCAGGGTGGCGCGTCCAGGCATAAGGCCCGTTGGTCAGCACGCCGCGATAGGTCAGGTTGGAAAAGCGGATGCCGAACGCCACCGTCGCCCAGGCATAGAGCGCCGTCAGCACGACCAGCAGAGCCGCCCATAGCCACATCAGCGCGGTGTGCCCGGCCAGCCAGACCGACCAGTCGGCGGTGTTGGGGTGATAGTCGAGCACCCCGCCCGACCCCATCTGGATGAACGGTGGATAGCAGATCAGCGCCGCGACCCACCCGGCCAGCAGCGGATTGGCCGTGCGGATGTGCGCATCGAGCGGCTTGATCGTCAGCAGATAGCCGACCATCGCGATCTGCACATCGACCATGAACATGAAATCGATGGTGACATAGCCGATCGATGCCGGATCACCCGCGCCGTGCCAGAAATCGGCGCGGACTTCTTCCATGAAGCCCAGCGTCACGATCGACAGCATGAATGCGATGAAGAAGCCTTTGACCGCCCACGCGCGCAGATGGTGCCAGACCTGGTCGCGATCATAAGTTTCGCGCCCGATCAGCATCGCACCGAAATGCCACGCCCCGTCGCGCGGATCGACCAGCACGCGATCGAGCCACAGCACATAAGGGATCGCGCCCAGAAACAGCAGCGGCGCGCTGAACCCCAGCACATCCATCGCAAACAGGTAATTGCCGCGCCAGTACCAGCGCCCCAGGCAATAGAGAAACGCGATCAGCGCCCAGGTCGCCCACAGCCCCGCCAGCTTGGTGATCGAGATATCGACAACCTCGCGCAAGGGGCGTGGCGCGCTCCAGTCGATCCCGGTCGAGGTACGGCGATGCACTTTGTCGACCAGGATAGACCACAGCACCATCGGCCCACCCGACGCGACCAGCGCCGCCAGCGCGGCATAGGGCCCCGCCAGGGGCGCATGCGGGCCCGGCAGCGCCAGCGCGCCCGCAATCACCCCCCAGTTGCGGCATAGCAGCAGCCAGACCAGCAGTCCGGCCAGCCCCGACAGCCCGACGCCTGCGGAAACATCGCTGGCCGGACGCGCCGGTCGATCGGGGGCTGTGCGCAAGGGCTCGCTCATGATGCCGCCGCCATAGCCGCCAAGCTCCCAAAAAAGGATGAAGCCGGGAAACCTTGCGGCCCCCGGCTTCGTCGTTGTCCGTTCCGGCCAGTGCCCGGTATCACCGATAGGCAGTGATACGGCCGCTGTTTTCCAGCACATAGAGCGTCTTGTCGGCCACCACCGGCGCGAGCGTGAACCCGGTTTCGTGGCGGAACACACGGGTCATCTTGCCATCGTCGATCGAAACTTCGGCGACATCGCCTTCAGAGCTGTTCACCCACAAGTGGCTGCCGGCCAGCACCGGGCCCGTCCACAGAATATCGCCCTTGTGCTTTTTCTTCTTTTCAATCCGCCAGCGCGGCAATTGCGACAGCCACCGCACTTTGCCGGTGCTCTTGGAAATGCACAGCAGTTTGTCTTCGTCGGTCAGCGTGAAAATCCATTCCCCCGCGATCGCCGGGGTGGAAATACCCGCCAGATTGAGTTCCCAGATGCGCTGCCCGGTCACCAGTTCATAGGCGGCCATGCGCCCGCCCTGGCCCAGCGCATAGACATGGCCGTTGTCGATGATCGGATCGGCATCGATATCGGTGATGATCGACACCGATGTCGCGATCGAGGTGCGCGCCAGCGCGTCATTCCACAACTGACGCCCGTTTTCATAGCGATAGGCGACCAGTTCACCCGACGAATAGCCGGCCACGATGGTGCCCTGACCAATCGCGGGGGCGGCCACGCCGAACACCCCGGTCTGCGACAGCGAACCGGATTCGTTCCACTGCGTCTTGCCATCGGTGGCATCGAGCGAGGCGATCTGGTTGTCCTGCGTCACCACGATGACCGAACCATAGCCCACCGCCGGAGACCCGCGCAGCGGCCCGAGCGGCTTCACCCGCCATTTGATGGTGCCCTTTTCGGCATCGAGCGCGGCCACTTCGCCCAGACCGGTGGTGACATAGACGGTGCCATCGTCGAACGAGGCACCGCCACCGAACACGGCGGCAGTGTCCGCCGGAATGTCAAAGCTCTGGTGCCACACTTCCTTGCCGGTGTTGGCATTGAACGCGCGCAGCACGCCCAGCGTGTCGATCACATAAAGCTTGCCCGCGCCGATCACCGGCGCGGCGGCCAGGCGGCGCAACTGCGACGACCCTGAAATCTGCGCGGTCCACAGTTTCTTTGGGTGATCGGCCAGCGCCAGATGGCCATAGGATTTGGCCGCGTTACCGCCGCCCTGGGTCCATTCGGTGTTCACTTCGGCGGGCGGCAGTACCACCGCCACGCTCGACAGCGCGTCGTCGACTTTGGTGCCCGCCTCGATTCGCGACAGGATCGGCACGCGGTTGCCGGTGGTCGGCGTGCTCTTGACCTTGTGCTTGCCACCGGCGCAGGCGCCCAGCGAAAGCGCCAAGGCGGCAACCACCGCCAACGCCAGCGCGCGACGAGCAAAAGGCTGTGAAGACGTCATCGTGTCATGCGGCATGCGCGTTCCCGGCATAGTTGTTACCTGACCCACCCTGGCGGGGCTCCTTATTGCGCAACCGTCACGGCGGTGCCGGCGGTTTGCTGTGCGGGATAGACCCCAAGCTCGGCGGCGAGTTGTCCCGCGCGGCTGCGCAGGCTGGAGGGCACGCCGGTGTCTTTGGCCATCGCGGCAAACAGCGCCCCGGCATCGGCCTTGCGCCCCAGTTTCAGTTCAGCCACCGCGACCAGTTCGCCTGCGCTGCCGAACCATGGACCGCCCGGCACGGCAAGCGGTTTCAGGCGGTCGATCACCTGTTGCGGCGCCATCGTGTCGAATTTCACCGCCACTTCGCGGACCGTGGCAAGATCGCGATAGGCCTGCGGGGCGTGCGGATCGGCGGCGATGGCGGCAAAGGCGCGCGCGGCATCTTCGGGTTTCTTGCGGTCGAGCGCGATGCCGCCTTCGACCAGCCGCGCCGCAGCGGTATAGCCCGGGCCACCTTGCGCGGCCACGGCGTCGAGACTGGCCTTGGCGGGATCATACCGGCCGGCATCGACCTGGTCGAGTGCGAGCGCCAGCGCCTCGCCCTTCTGACCCGCTTCGGCGGCGACGTGGTTGGTCCACACCATCCAGCCTGCCAACCCGGCCAGCCCGACCAGAATGGCCACACCCGCAGGCAGGCCATAGCGACGGAACAGTTGCAGCGCATCGTCTTCGCGCAAGGCATCGTCGACTTCGCGCAGAAACACCTGCTCCTGCGCGGCACGGCGTTCGGCATTGCGCTCGGAGGTGGTCGTCGGGTTCTTCGGAGTCAGGGCCAAGGGGTACGCTTTCGGATCGGTAACTATACGGGCGATGATCGCGGGGGTTTAGCGAAGCCCGGCGCCAATTCAACCTCAATGACGTGAAACCGGACCTGAACGCGCCAATCAGGGGAAATCGGCACGGCCCATCGCCGCGCCATAGAGCGACGCATAGCGCCCGGCCATCGCCGCTTCGTCGAATTCGGCCGCAGCCCGCGCACGGTTGGCACTGCCGATGCGTTCGCGCAAGTCAGCATTGCCGCCCACAGTCGCCAGCGCCGCCGCCAACGCCGCATCATCGCCCACAGGTGTGATCAGCGCGGCGTTTTCAGGCGATACCATCGCCGCCACATCGCCCACCGCCGGGCTGACCACCGCCAGCCCGGCGGCCATCGCCTCGATCACCGACAGCGGCGCCTGTTCGCTGTCCGACGACAGCGCAAACACGTCGAACAGCCCGATTGCGGCGGCCGGGTCGGCGACATGGCCGGGCAGATGGACGCGGGTGGCACAGCCGCAATCGAGCGCCGCCTGTTCGATCGCCATGCGTTCGGGGCCCTCGCCCAGAATCACCAGATGCCATTCCGGGCCCATCGCGGCAAAGGCACGCACCAGCCGGGGCAGGTTTTTCACCGCGCGCAGGCCCGCCAGCGTGCCCAGCCACTTTTCACCCCGCCGCTTGATCACACGAGGCAGCGCATCGGGGCGCGGTTTGGCGCGCCCTGCCGCATAGCGCGCGGTATCGATGCCATTGGCAATGCGGTGCACTTTGGCGGGCGCTTGCGCCCAGGGGCCCAGCGCGATCGCCTCCAACTGGCGCGAAGGCACCACCAGCGCATGGGCGCGGGCCAGCGCGAGCCGACGATACCAGTTGCGTTGCCATTTCAGGCCATGCGCCTCATCGGCGTTGAACCCGTCTTCGTGGTGGATCAGCGGCGCCAGACCCTGCATCGGGCCAAACAGCGCATGCGCCAGCGCCGCATCCATTGCGCCCCAGTTATACGTCAGAATCAGGTCGAACCCGCGCATCGCCCGCGCCAGCACCTGCAACCGCTGCACCCCGACGCGGCCCGCCAGCGCAGGAAACCCGAACGGAAAATTGACCGTCAGCCCCGGCGCGATCAGGTCGCGCGCACCCATCGCGCCAGGCTCGGCCGAGACGATCGAATGGGCCACGCCCTTGCCGAACCGGTTGATCAGCGCCACCGCCCGGCGTTCCTTGCCACCGGCGGCGAATGTCGAATGCAGATGCAGGATATGCGGTATGCGGGCCGTCATGCCGCGGATTCAAGCAACCGCAGGATGCGCGCGCGCACCGCCGGTTCATCGAGCGTGGGCGCATGGCCCACATCGGGCACCGTGATCAGATCGACATTGGCAAAGCGCGCCTGCATCGCCTCTGCCGTCGCCGCAGACAAGATATCCGACGTCCCGCCGCGCACCACCAGCACCGGGCGCCCGGCCAAGGCATCGAACAGCGGCCACAGATCGGGCGCGGGACTGGCGCCATCGTCGCTGGCGAAAGGTTGGGCAATCGCCATGTCGTAATCGAATTCGATGGTGCCCGCGACGTCGCGCATGGTTCGCCGCGCCATCCGCAGCCAGTCGTCGTGTCCGAAGGCGGGAAATGCGCCGCCTTGTGCAACGGCCAGCGCGCGTGTCGCCTCGTCCCAATCGGAAAAGCGCGCGGCAACACCGACATAGCCGCGAATCCGCGCCAGCCCGGCAGGGTCGATTTCGGGCCCGATGTCGTTGAGCACGGCCCCGGCAATCCGATCGGCATCGACGCCCGCCAGCATCATCGTCAACAGGCCGCCGAGCGAGGTACCGATCACGAAAAACCGCTTTGTATCCAGCGCTGCCAGCAACCGTTCGATATCATCGAGGTATGTGGCAGGGTTATAAGTTGCCGGATCGGTCGCCCGCGCGCTGTTGCCGCGACCGCGCAGATCGGGGCAAATGACCGGCCATCGCGGCGCAAGCGCCGCGGCCAGATCCTCGAAATCGCGCCCGTTGCGGGTCAGTCCCGGCAGGCACAGCACCGGCGCGCTGGTCGGATCGCCGGGATAGATGCGCGCGGACAGGGCCAATCCGTCCGCGCTTTGCCAGGTGTAGTCCCATGGATTTGTCATGGTCTGGACGGTTGCTGGCAAATCGTCCGATTCGCAAGCCACCAAAGGGCAAATGCTTGCGCCACAAGGGCACAGCCCCCACAACGACACGATGCAACCCCACGGCTATCAACCCGATCCGCAGATCTTGACACTGGCACAATGGCTGGGCGATCCGGTGGCGGCGGCGGATTTTCCCGCGACCACGCTGCGCTGGCGCAACGACCGTGCGGCGGCAGAGGTCGGGCTGGACACGCTCGATGATGCGCAATGGATCGCGCATTTCGGACGCTTTGCGCCGTTGCCGGGCAATCTGCCGCAGCCACTGGCGCTGCGCTATCACGGACACCAGTTCCAGGTGTACAACCCGGAACTGGGCGACGGGCGCGGGTTCCTGTTTGCGCAGATGCGCGATCACGCGGGCCGTCTGCTCGATCTGGGCACCAAGGGATCGGGGCAGACCCCGTGGAGCCGCCAGGGCGACGGGCGGCTGACGCTCAAGGGCGCGGTGCGCGAAGTGCTGGCCACCGAAATGCTCGAAGCGCTGGGGGTGAACACCAGCCGCACGTTCAGCGTGATCGAAACCGGCGAGGCCTTGTGGCGCGGCGACGAACCGTCACCCACACGATCGGCGGTCATGGTGCGGCTGAGCCACGGCCATATCCGCATCGGCACGTTCCAGCGGCTGCTCGCGCTCGACGCCAGCGCCGAGATGCACGCGCTGCTCGACTATTGCCTGGCCACATTTCCCGGCCCCGCAGGCTCTGCCGGGGCCAGCCCGGCGACGCGCCTGCTCGAACAGGTGGTCGCACGGCTGGCCGATCTGGCGGCGCAATGGATGGTCGCGGGCTTTGTCCACGGCGTGCTCAATACCGACAACATGAACATTACCGGGGAAAGTTTCGACTATGGCCCCTGGCGCTGGCTGCCACGCTGGGACTCGCAGTTTACCGCCGCCTATTTTGACCACCAGGGCCTCTATGCCTTTGGCCGCCAGCCGCAGACGCTGCACTGGAATTGCGGCCAGTTGGCAGTCGCCTTGCGGCTGGTCGAAGATGCGCCGCCGCTGATCGCCGCGCTGGGCCGCTTTCCCGAGCTTTACCGCGCGGCGATGGCGCGCCGCTGGTGCTGGCGGCTGGGGGTGACCCCGCGCGGAGTAGAGGCCGACAGCGCGCTGATTGCCGTGTGCGAAAAAACGATGGTCGAAACCGGCCAGGGGCCCGATGCGTTCTTCTTTGCCCATCGCGGCGGGCGCGGCGCCACCGGCGCGCTGGCCGAGGCGCTGGCGCCTTTTCAGGCGGTACTCAGTGACCATCCCTATTGGGCCGATAGCCAGGCGCAAACCCTGTTGATCGACGATGTCGAGGCGATCTGGGCACAGATTGCCGAACACGATGACTGGACAGCCTTTTACGGTGCGATTGCCGCAATCCGGCGCATGGGACAGGCCCATGGCCCCGCTTTGCCGCCCGCCGGGCATGATCCGTCTGGACATGATTGACCCTTCGGGAACAGACGGGCACAGAACAACGGATGGATCAGGCAAGCGTGGCATCGGGAGAGCTCATTTCCAGCGAACCCGCCACCGGAGCGCCGCTATGGAGCGGCCCGGTCGGCGATATCGATGATGCGGTGGCGCGTGCGCGGCGGGCCTGGCCGGGCTGGGCGGCACAGCCGCATTCCAACCGGATCGAGACGGTGCGCCGGTTTGCCAACGAAGTGCGGCGCGAACACGACCGCCTGGCCAACCTGATCGCACGAGAAACCGGCAGGCCCCTGTGGGAAGCACGCGGCGAAGTCGAAGAAGTGGTCGCGCGCGTAGAAATCGCGGTGCGCGGCTTTGCCGAACGCACATCGCACCGCCGCCTCGACAGCGCGTTGCAGGGCAGCGCCGCGCTGCGCCACAAACCGCACGGGGTGATGGCGGTGATCACGCCGGCCAGCGGCCCGGCCTCGGTGCCCGCCGGGCACATCATTCCGGCACTGATTGCGGGCAACACGGTGGTGTTCAAACCGTCGGAGCGCGCGCCCGCCACAGGCGAGTTGCTGGTGCAATGTTTCCACCGCGCGGGCATTTCGGCAAGCGTGGTGCAGATGGTGGCGGGCGGGCCCGAACAGGGCCAGCAACTGGCCACCCACGAAGGCATCGATGGGGTCTTGTTCACCGGCTCTGCCCATGTCGGTATTGCCATCAACCGGCGCCTGGCGGCCAATCCGGGCAAGCTGGTCGCGCTGGAACTGGGCGGCAACAACCCGATCGTGGTGTGGGACACGCCCAAGATTGCCGATGCCGCGGTGCTGGTGGTGCAATCGGCCTTTGCCAGCAGCGGGCAACGCTGCACCTCGGCGCGGCGGCTGATCGTCAAGGATGCGCTGGCCGACGATCTGATCGAGGAAGTGCGGCGGCTGGCCGATCGGCTGATCGTGGGCGCGCCGTTCGACGATCCCGCGCCGTTCATGGGCCCGGTGTTCGACAACCGCACCGCCGACGGGCTGACCGAAAGCTTTGTCTATCTGCTGTCGAACGGGGGCCGCGCAATCAAGCATCTGGTGCGGCTGGACGAAGCCAATCCGTTCCTGTCGCCCGCGATCATCGATGTCACGCGGATGAAGGAACGGCCCGATGTCGAACTGTTCGGGCCTTTGCTGCAAGTGGTGGTGGTCGATGATTTCGACGCCGCGATTGCCGAAGCCAATGCCACCCGGTTCGGCCTGTGCGCCGCGCTGGTGGGCGGATCGCCACAGGATTACAACCGGTTCTGGGCACAAGTGCGCGCGGGGGTGATCAACTGGAACCGCCCGACCACCGCCCATTCGCACGCGGCGCCGATGGGCGGGGTTGGCCTGTCGGGCAATCACCGCCCGGCGGCCTATTACGCGGCGGATTCGTGCGCCTATCCGGTCGCCTCGGCCGAACTCGATCAGCCCAGGGCCGGGATCGGCGTGGGATTGCGCGACACCTGACGCCCTTTATACCAAGCTGCACTGACGTGCAGTCATACCTCCCGCCCCTCCTCCCCGCCCGACCGCGATAACCTACTGCTATCGTTGGTGGTCGGGCGGGGAGGAGGGGCGGGAGGTATGAACAGCGCTTTGCGCGACCTAGAGCGTCCTGCGATAAATCTGTAGCAGGATGCTCT
>NZ_KQ954251.1 GCF_001519065.1 Novosphingobium sp. FSW06-99 | reverse complement strand
GGAATTCCGGCGACAGTATACACATTACAGCGCAAACGCCACGACAAGCCCATGCATCCCATAGAAAATTGGCGCGCCCTGCTGGATTCGAACCAGCGACCACCGGCTTAGAAGTATTGGAAAAAGGCGGTTTTCTGCGGTTTTTTGGGTGTGAAATGGTCAGATATTGCGTGTTTGACAAACAGGTCGTTGGAAGGGTTACGGGACATGGCGCCATGTCTTGCGCAAGCGGATCGCTGAAATGCATTGGTTGGTCACGTTGAGTTCCGCTGCGAGATCCAGCGTCGTTTTTTCGGATGATCTAATATAACGCACAGCTGCTTCGTTGAGTTTGGCAAGTCCTGATCCGCGTCCCATACGGATCGCGGCATCGTCCATGAGTGCGGCGGCGCGGCGCTGAGGACCACTGCGCTCCTTCGCGACCATATCGGCCATGTTCTCCATTTGGGTTCCCCATTCGAGGTGGTGTGGGTTAACGCAGAGCGGATTGTCGCATGAATGCATGGCAAGGTGCCCTGAACTCGGCCGCGCACGCCCACTCACCGCAAGAGAGACATGCGTCGCTAGAACACGCAGCGGTCTATTGCGTCGGGAACTGCCACTGGAAATCTGGCCGTAGCCTGCAGATGTGCGCGCACCTTTCCAATTCCAGCATTCGTCATCACCGCGCCGATCGACCTTGGCCCAATACCTGGCCAGCGTTTCGAGAATCATTTGAACCTCCCATTGTCATTGGCCACCACCGTGCTCGCATTTTGCATTGTCGCTTCGCATGCCACGCGCGCCGATTTGCGCACGATGGTTTCCAATGTCCCGGGATCAAGGCCTTGCGCCACTGCGAGCAGGCGTGCGCCCGCGACAATGCTTTCAACACTGTTGCAGAGGGTCGTAAAAGTTCGTGCCATTGGTCGCTCCATGTCTGGCCGACCATCCTCACGCCAATGAGGGTGGCCGGACGTGCCGCGATTGGCGTACCGTTGGAGCAACGGCGCATCCGAAGATGCTCGCAACACGCCCGACCATAAAAAACCCGCTGACACGGGTATCGTGGCGCGGGCTGCGCGCTCCAATGCGGTGACGCCAATCACCTGCGCGGGATTTACCGCACAGCCCCTTGTAAGCCGTATCTAGGACGATTGTAAACCGCTTCCCTTTGCCCCCTTGGTTTTACGAGCGGGTTTCGCCGGGGTGTCGAAGGTGCTGGCGATGGCGGCGGCGGTCATGGTGGGGTCTACCGGGCCATAGACTTTGAGCATCATGTTGATGCTTTGCAGGCTGTGGCCGGTGATGCTGGCGATCATGGCGGGGATCATGCCACGGCGGCGCAGGCGTACCACGCGGGTGCGGCGCAGATCGTGCCAGACCAGGTCGCGCATCTGGGTGCGGCCGGTGGTTTTGACGGCGTGTTCGATCACGTCGCGCCACGCCTGGATGAAGGGGCGCTTTTTCCAGGGCAGGCCCGTGCGATCGTCGACCAGGACATAAGTCAGCAAGCGTTGCGGATCGGCGGCGCGATCGCGCGCGCGGTTGGTGCGGATCGCGGTTTCAACCTTGGCGCGCAGCTTGGGATCGAACGGGATTTCCATGCTGGTGACAGCCTCGTCGGAGCTGGTCTTTTGCTGATGCATAACCCAGCCCATGACTTCACCATCCGGCCCTGTGAAACGCGCGCGCACGGGGGCGTCGTGCAGCTCGATCGACTGCAACTGGTGTTCGTTGAACGCGATCAGATCGCCTTCACGCTGGGCGGTGTAGAGCGCCAGTTCCATCGCCAGCGCCATGCCGGGCAGGCCGAGGGCATAGGCGGCGGTGATGAAGCAGCCCTCGTCCTCTGCCTCCCACACGTGGCGGCGCGGCGCTGGTGCGCCCAGGTCGAAGCTGCGTGCGGGATTGGCGCCGGGCGGGATGATATCGACCCGTTCGGCGAAGGCGAAAAGCTGGCGCAGGATCTTAAGCATGTTGAACGCGGGGGCGTGGCCGATGCCGCCCTGATCGACCGGCTTTGCCGTGGCATCGCGCAGGGCGCGCACGCGCGCGGGGGTGATATAGGCGACGGGATGCTTGCCCGCCCATGCCTCTATGCGGCGCAGCGCGATTTCATAGGTTTCGGCGGTTTTGGGTTTCAGCCGCGCTTTGCCGGTGGCGGGGTTGATGCCCTCGATCACGTCGCGGCGATAGCGGTCGATCAGGGCGTTGACGGTGCCGCCCTGCGGCTTTGGCTTGATCGCGCCGGGCATCGGGGCGCCGGATTTCCACGCGGCGACTTCGGCGTTGCGCGTGCGGGCGCCGGCGATCGCGGCGCCTTCGTCCTTGCCGAGAGACAGGGGTTTCCATCCGGCGCGGGCGAGTGTGGCGCTGGGTTGCCAGTACCAGCTTGTGACGCCAGCCTTGTTGGTTTTGCCGACCAGACAGGGGATGCGGATCTGGGCCATGGCGATCAGCCCTTTGGCGTGAGGCCGAGGCGCGCGGCCATGGCGTTCACTTCGGCGGCGCGGGCGCGCTGGGCATCGGCGTGGCCATCGTGGCGGGGCGGACGGGCCTGATCGGGGGTGTGGTTTTCGGTAAAGGCAGGCGAAAGCTGACGCTCGATCGCGCGCATGCGGGCGGCGCGGTCGAGCAGTTCCCGGCACACTTCTTCCAGAAAGCGGGTGTGCAGGCGGCGTTCGCCCGCCAATAGCATGCGCATCGAGCGTTCAGAGATATTCAGGATGGCGGCGGTGGCGCGCTGGCCGCCGAGCAGATCGACGGCCTGACGGAAGATTTCACGCTGGGTTTCGGTATCCATGTTCGGTCCTTTTGACCAGGTCACGCGGCGGGTGCCGGCGCGCGGGGGAGTGTGGCGGGGTGGGGTGGGGCCGGTCAAGTGCAACCTGACCGGCTCCGGTGCGACCCGGTTGGCCCGGGGTGGTTATTCGGGGACGAGTTGCCAGTCGTTTGCAAGCATGTCGGTTTGCGAGGCGAGCCAGGGAACACATTTGTCATCGACGGTTTTCATGACGATGTAGGGAAGTGCGTCAAATTCCGAACCATCAAACAGGGTGCTGTGACCCTCTGGCATAAGCAAAAGCCACATGCCTTTGCCGTTCCAGCCCGCGCGTGCGACTTTGTGGCCGTCTTTGAGCAGTTCGATCGCGTGGCCGAAGTTCAACGCATTGATTGGGCAATAGGAACGCTCGAAAACATCGGCCGGTGACCATGAAATATAGCCATCATGGTTAGGATGGTTGGCTGCACCGCCATCGGTGTATTCAACCAGATAACCAGCGTCTTCGGAGTTTTCATCTGTGGGAACTTCCCACCGGCGATAATCGCAATAGGCGCCTCGTGACATCGGTTCGGCGATAAGGGCTTTCGTGCCAAGATGGGTGGCACCATGTCGTGTCCGAAGTGACATAACGAACCTTTCACACATTCTGGTTTGCCGGGAACCGCCCGGCGCGGAAGGGGGAAGCTGGACCCCGGATCAAGTCCGGGGTGACGAGGGAAGTGTGGCGCGAGCGGCGGTCTGCCGCATCCGGCGCGCGATTTCGCGCTTGTGTTCGTGGGGTTGGTTGGTGTGGCGATTGATGTGCGGATCGAACCGCGGGGCGCCATTGTTGCGGCGAGAGCGAGGTTGCGTCGGATTGGGATCAAACAATTCGCGTGATGGCTGCAGGCCATGGAAAAGGCCCAACAGGCTTGCGGGAAAAAGTGTCTTGTACATTTTTACCTCTTGCAGGACGCGCACAGCCATCGTCCCTGCTGGCCCGGATGGTCGGGAAAGCGGTTAGAAGGGGAGATCATTTTCATCGACGGTGAGGCGTCGGCCGCCGTTTTGGCCGTAGCCCATGGAGGCCAGCGCCTTGGCGACCAGGTTCCACACGTGCTCGCGCAGTCGGGGATGGCCGTAGACTTCACCGGAGCGCTGGACGCCTCCTTCCGTGATCCTGGCCAAACTGCGATCGAGCGCGGCCTTCGATCCACCGCGCAGGGTGCGGCAACGGTAATCGCCGCGCGTCATGTCACCGCCGATGTTGTCGACGACCATGCGGGCCAGTTCGGTCTGTTCGCCGGTGACGGCAGACCAGAGTTCGACGCGGATAACGATCACGGCAACGGCACTCCGAAACCAGCAGCGTTCCGGTGGCCGCCTCCACCAAATTTCTTCGCGACAAAAGATACGTCCTGACGCCCGTCCTCTGAACGAAGTGACCAGCCACGAAAGCTTTTGAGATCGCAATAGGTGGCCGAAAACGGAGCGTCCGGATATTTCGCGAGCAAGTAATGTCCGACTTCGCTTGCAAACATCGGTGGGCAATTGCAAACCGGCACACCGCCGAAACCACCAAGATGGCATACGCGCGCAAAACGGGCGATTTCATCAACTTTCTGATCCATGAAGCGCTGCATCGCGAGCGCTTCTGCCATGATTTCAGCTAGGCCGTTCTCTTTGCAGAGGCGATCATCGACCGCACTCCATGCGTCGAACGTCATAGGCTCACACCGTAGCCAAGCCCCAAAAGGCTTGGTTTCGGGAAACGTAAATCGCCACAGATCGCGATCCTCAATCAAACGGATCAGCAACGGTACTTCGACGCCCGGATGACAAAAATCCCAGACCATCCGTGCGCCAGACCGGTCCATGTCAAAAAGGGCATTGATTGGCGGATAGCCATTATCCGCAAGATCGCGCGCCATTGAAGCCGCGACCGGCATGGTAAAACGGTGGGGCTTTTCGGAAAAACGACGATAAAGGGCAAGATCAGCTTCGGCGGTTTTGTGATGATCGAGAATGACGACGGATGCAGCGCCATGCAAAGAGGCGAGACCATCGGATTTATAGCTGAAATCGCCGATTAAGACATGCTTGCCAAGGACTTCAGGCGGGGCGTCTCCATAACTCGCCGGAAAAAACTGAACACGGTTTCCCCATTTTTTCCAGACTGCCCAAGCTGCTCCAAACCCATCGGCGCAATCGGCGTGATAGATCATAATATCGGGCTGATATGCATCGGTCATAGCGCAAGTTGCTCCTGGATAGGGCTGCCGTGGCGGGTGGCTAGGGTTTGGTGGACGTGGGTCCACCATTGGCGGAGGGCTTCGGCTTCGGGCGCGGTGTGGTCGGGCGCGTAGAAGCGGGGGCCGAACGGCGGGCGCGTGCCGAAGCTGTCGTGCCAGTCGTGGCCTTCGTCGTAGAGGTCGGCCATGGCGGACAGGCGGGTGACGCGGCGGGTGGCCTCTGCCTGATCGAGTTTGCCCTGGGCGATCCAGCGCGGGTAATGCTGCGCGCGGCGATCGAGTTCCTGGCGCAGGGCGCCGCGCCGTTGGGCCCAGGTGAACCCGCCAGAGAGCGCCACAGGGGCGATCGGCGCAATGGGCGGGGTTGCGGTCAACACAGCGGCGTATCGCGCGTGATCGGCACCCCAGGCAGCGCAGAGCGCCAATTCGGTGTCGGCCTGTGCCTGTGTCATCTGCAGGCGTTCGACCTGGCGCGGGTAGGCGGCGCGGCGCGCGGCGAGTTCGCGCGCGAGTTCGGCGGCGATTTCGGGGTGGGGAATCATTGCAGCGTTGCCCCCATTTGCGCGGCGGTGGCCGTGGTGGCGGCCTTTTTTTCGGCGGCGGTGATCCAGTTGCGCAGGGCGCCGGTGAGGCCCTGGACCGAGCTGGCACGGATACCGCAGCATTCGACGGTGACCAGATCGCCGCGCTGGCCGACGCGGGCGCCGAATTTGCGTTCCATATTCATGCCGAGGGCGTCGACCAGGTGGCGCATGGCGATCGTGCGGCGATAGCGATCGGTTTCTTTTTTCTCGGACAGCGCCGTAGCCATGGCCATGCCGCGTTTCACCCATTCGATTACCGCCGGGAGGTAAGGCTTTGCGGGTGCGGCGGTCATACCGCTGGGCCAAATTCGGCGATCAGCGCGTCTGCCACGGCAATAGCCGCGCGGGCAGCGATCAGGGCCAGATCATGCAATTCGCGATCGGCATCGGTGGCGTCGATCGCGGTGATAACCGCACCCAGCGCAGCGGCGGCGAAGTATTCGCGCTTTGTCAGGCCATCTGCGACGAACCCATCACGGGGTGACTTGTTGCCGCCGGGAAAGGCGCGGTGCGAGCGATGGGTCATTTGTTGAAATCCATCTGCAGTTGGCGGGCGGCTTCGGCGCGGTCGAGGCGTTCGATTTCGGCCAGGAGGAGTGCGGCGGCCTTGACGAGGTCGCGGCGGCGCGGGGCGAGTTTGAATTCGCTGGGGAGCCAGGGCCAGATTTCTTCGGCGCTGTAGTGGACGGGGCCGAGGCTGTCGGCATCGGCGCGCTGTTCGTCGGGCAGCGCGGCATAGAGCGCCAGCACGGCGGCGTGGCGGGCCAGTTCGCCGTGGTGATGGGTATCATCGTGGTGCGGATCGTAGCCTTCGATCGCGATCTGGCGCAGGCGTTCGTCGGCGATTTCGGCCAGGACAAGCGACAGGGTCATCGGTTCAGTCCTTCAAGTCGAGCATTTCGGCGCTGGCGTTGAACACGAAGCGCGGCAGCGAATTGCCGCCGGCGCCGGGCGAAAACGAGATCGCCGCGACGGCAAATTCTGGGAATTCCAGACTGAACAGGCCATCGGCGGTGGCCGCGTTGATGGTGAAGCCATAGTTGCCCGCTTTGTCGCGCGCGGCGCGGAACTTGCCGATTTCGTTGTCGGCGGTCACCTGGACTTTGCCCGCGTCGGCATCGGTGCCGAATGCCAGGCGCAGGCGCTGTTCGGGCTGGGTCAACGAAATGCTGCGCGCCAGTTTTGCGCCGATGGTGATGCGGATGAAGCGGACGACGGTTTTCTTGTCGTTGCGGGTCAACTGGCCCGCGCAAACGCGGATGCCGTCGGATGGAATAGCCAACTTGCCACTTTTTGCGTGAGACGGCTTGACGGCCTCGATTTCTTCAAATGCCATGATGTGATCCCCGGATTTTGAGGAAAGCTGGACCCCGGATCATGTCCGGGGTGACGAAGAATTACAGGATGCGGAACAGGGCGACGGCGGCGGCGCCGAGAAGGCAGCCGGTGATGACGCCAGCGATCGCGGCGAGAAAGCCTGGCGCGGGACCGTCTGTGGCGGGTTCCACGGCGGCGGGGTAATCGATCGGGATGATCGGGGGCAATGGATCGAGGGGCATGTTGCGACTGGCAGCGATGCGGCGATCGAGATCTTGCGCGATGGCGGCGGGCGCATCGGTGGCGACCAGGCGCAGGCGCGCGCGGGGTGGCTGACCGATCATTGGTCGGGGGCCTTTTTGGCAAGGGCGCCGGCGAGCAGGGCAGTGGCGTCGGCTTGCAGCTTCGTCTCAAGCCGTTCGGCGGCGCGCAGCAAACCCGCGGCCAGACCTCGCGCGCCTTCGGGCGTAACGCGCTCTATAAGGCCTTTCTTTTCACGCGAAATAAGGATGCCAATGCAATGCTCGTCGCTGCCGATAAGGATTGTATCGCTGGCGCAAAAGTGCACGCCATCAACATCAAGACACGAGGCGTTAAAAACCGAATGATCAGGATCATCGATATGCTCGACGTATTCCGGGGTTTTTTTCAAGCTTCCGTTGTGCTTCACAATGCATCCCCTTCGTTGTCGATGCGGTCGATGGTGGCGAGGGTGAGCGCGGCGAGTTTGACCAGGCGGCGGCGGATGCGATCGTGCGGTTTGTGGAACTGCACGTCCTCCACGATGGCGCGGGCGCCGGTGTGGAGATCCTCGACAAACTGGCGCAAAGGGCGCCGCGCGTCTTTTTCGGGGGTGTGGCCGTAGTGGAAGATCTGATCGTGGCGCACGGCCATGACATCCTCCATCGCGCGGACCAGGGCATAAGTCGGTGTGGCCGGGTTGGGCAGATCCCCGGCCACACCGTCCGCCACGCGCCGGGCGGACCCGTCACATTGATCCCCACCGTGGATGGCGCGAGGCGGAATTTCGTTCATGATGCCGATCTTTCCCGAAAGGCCCGGACCAGCGCCGCGCGCTGGGCGCGGTGGCTGCGGATCAGGGCGTGGATCACTTCGGCGGCGTGCTTGTCGCCGCCGTGCGCCAGGCGCGCGGCCAGGCGTTCGGCAGGGCGCGCGATTTCGTCGGCGCGCGTGAGGGTGTAGGCGCGGCGGCGCGTCATTTGCACAGCCATTCGATGAACGCGCCGATCAGGCCGAATGCCGAGACGATGATCATCAACACCGTGAAGGCCGGCGCCGGATCGAGACCACCAGAGTGCGCGATGACGGCGACGAAAAACACGCCGCAGATGAGCACGCCGAACAGGATGCCGATGATCATGGTTGCACCGTCTTTTCTGCAGCACGTGCCTTTTCCCAGGCGATGAAGCGCTTGTTGCGTTTGCACAGCGCCGGAAAGTTGTGGCGATGGTACGCTTCGGCCGCATAGGACCGCGCGGTGTGGCCGCAGGCCGGGCAACTGAGGTTCATGGCCGCACCGTCAATTCGCAGGGCGGCGGATCGGCGCGGAAGCAATAGTGCGGTTCGGGCGCCGGGCGGGGCGTGGTGATCCACGCGAGGGCCGCGCCGCCGAGGCTGAACGCGACCATGGCACACAGGGCGACGAGATAGTCGCTGGCGTGCATTTGGGTGTCGGGGCGGATCATTCCGCCACCTGTTCGGCATTGGCGCGGCCCCAAGGCGTATCGACACCATGAACGATGCACTGCGGATCTTCGCCGTGCACTTCCATGCAACTGCACCCGCCGGGGCTATGCCCGATCACCTCGTGCAGCTCGACGACGAAGTGCGACCAGCCATGGTAGCGGACCATTGGCCGCCCACTGGTTTCACAGACGGCGATAACCTTGCGCAGCGCGGTTTTGCAACCGCTGCGAGTGGGCGAACGAAAGTTGATCCAATCGCCGGGCTGGTAGTTCGCGCCGGCGCTCATCGGGCATGCCCGTGCGCCGCAAGGCGGGACCCGATAGTCGCGCTTACGCGTTCGATCTCGCGAGCCAAATGATCTGTGAACAATTTGATAATGGGCGGACGCAAGTGATCATCCAGCGCGGCCATGACCAACACAAGAGAATGCCCAAGCGCCGTTGTCGCGTCGATCGACGCATTGGCGAAAGGGACTTCAGCCGCCTCGCGGGCATCCATGAATTTGATGACCGCTGCTTCGATCGCACTGCGTAATGCAATGACATCTTTGTCATTAGCGCTCATGCCGCATTCCCCCGATAGTCGCGGCCGCCGACCAGGTGCAGGTGGGCGGCGGCGTTGTCCATTTCGGCGGCGGCGGCGCGGTGGGCCTGATCGTCGAGGGTGGCGCCGCAGTCGGGGGGGATGAAACCGGCCAGCCATGCATCGACGGCGGATTTGATCCAGGCCGAGCGGCGGTGCGGTTGGGTGGTGAGCGTGCCGTCGCGCAGCAGCAGGGGCAACGGGCGGGGAAAATCGTGCTGGGCGATAAGCTGGCGCAGATAGACGATCATGCGCCGTTCGGACATCGCCGACTGGCCGAGTTCGCGGCGGATATAGAACAGCGTGCACGTGGTGGCGCACGGGTCGATGATGGGGGAACGCGATGCCATTGGGGCCTCCGTCGAGTGGACGGGGGCTTTATGTAACGAAACGCATTACGCCGTCAAGACGGGAAATATCGTAAAACGTTACTCGTTGTCATCGGGCGCATCTGCGCCACCGCGACAAAGTGCAGGATTGCTGGACCCGCGACAGGCGTAATCGTGCAAAATCACCACCGAAGGGCGCGTCAGGATGTAGAGGGAGAGACCGGCCAGCACGGCGCAGGCGAGCGCGATCGCCTCACCACGGCGCGTGAGCACGCGCCGATCGCGGCGGCCGGTGAAATGGTAGAGCATGGCCATGGGAACGGCGGCGCAGGACAAGGTGAGCAACAGGGCGATGGCACCGGCCGTGCTCTGTTGCAGCCACGCCATCACGCGGCGCGCTGGGACCGGACTGTGGCGCGATCAAGCAGCGCCGCAGTGGGCGCATCGGGATCCGGGATGTCGATTATGCGTGGTTCGGCGACGCGATCGATCATTTCGCGCTGCAGCGGATCGGCGGCGCGGTAGCGGCGCACCAGCTCCATTTCTTCGGCCCGCAAAAAGGCGTTCTGATCCTCATCGTTGAGCAGGTCGACCGCGGTGACACCGAACACCTGGGCGATGCGGCGGGCATAGTCGAGTGAGAATTCGATGTTGCCGCGTTCGAGTGAGCTGATCGTCATTTTGCTGACGTGGATAAGATCGGCAAGCTGTTGCTGCGATATGCCGCGCGCCTGCCGGAACTCGCGGATGCGATTGGGCCATAAGTCCATGGCCGGAAAGTGTAATACATTTCCTGACATGCTGTAGCCTTGGTTTGATTACGGCGCCCTTGTCAAGGTGTATCGATTTGCGTTACATCGAGGGCATGACCGAAATGGCACGCCCGCACCCGCTGCGCCAATGGCGGAATTCCCGCAAACTGTCGGCCGAGGCGTGTGCACGGGCAGTCGGCACAAGCCGGCAGGTGTGGTGCAGTTGGGAACGCGGGCTGTACCGGCCCAGCGCCGCCTTCATGGATCGCATCCGCAAATTTACCGATGGGCAGATCAGCGCGGACGATTTTTTCCACAGCGTGGAAAAAGCCGCGTGATCGGGGATCAGGATCTGCATGTGATTGCGGCGAAGCGCGGTGAATGGGGCGTGCTGATCATTATCGACGGGGTCGAGATGCATTTGCCTGCGCGCCGTGTGCCTGCGTTTCTGGGCGCGGTTGAGGGCGCGCTGTTGGTGGCCAAGGGTGAACATGCTGCGCAGGTGGGCCCATGAGCGAGGCGGCACACCTGCCGAAAGTGCGCGTTGTCGAGCATGACGAGGGCGACCGCGTGGCGCTGATCCTGCCGCATGGCGTGGTGATGATGACGCCGCATGAGGCAATGGCGCTGGCGGGGGAATTGCACCTGGGCGCGATCGAGGCGGCGTTGCGCAAGACGATGCGGGGGCTGTTGCCGTGACCCTGCTGTCTGTCACCGAGATCGAGCGCGAGCTGCGCGCCAATGCGCTGGCGATCGGGCGGCAGTGTCTGCCCGGCGCGGTGGAAGAGGGCAGCCATTTGTGTGCCGGATCGATCGCGGGCGAGCCGGGGCAATCGCTGAAACTGGCGATCAGGGGCGACAGCAAGGGGTGGTGGCGCGACTATGCGGGCACCGACGGTGGCGACATGCTCGACCTGATCATGGCCACGCAGGGGTGTCGCAGCAAGGGCGAGGCGGTGGCGATCGCCAAGCAGTGGCTGGGCAAGGATGATGATTTTGGCCGGGTGCGCCATGCGCCGCCGAGTGCGGACGAGCTGGCAGCGCGGGCCGAGCGGCTGCGGCTGATCCAGGAGCGCGAGGCGGCGAAGGCGGCACAGACGCGGACTGCCAAGATCAAGGGGGCGCGCGCGCTCTATCTGCATGCGCTGGCGCGCGGGATCGCGGGGACGCCGGTCGAGGCCTATCTGCAGGGGCGCGGCTTGCGTGCGGGCGACCGGTGGCCCGGGGCGTTGCGGTTTCATCCCGAGGTTTACAACAAGGAGCTGGGCGACAAGGCGCCGGCGATGCTGGCGCCGATGTTTCTGGCCGATGGCACGCATGTGGCGACGCATCGCACCTGGTTGCAGCCATGTGCGCGGCGGGGATGGACCAAGCTGGACGTGGGCAGCCCGAAAATGGTGATCGGGCCGATGCGCGGCGCGTTTGTGCCGATCAACAAGGGCGCCAGTGGCAAGCCGATGTCGGCGATGCCGGAAGACGAGCCGGTCTATATGACCGAGGGGATCGAAGACGCGATCGTGGTGCGGATGGCGCGGCCCGAGGCGCGGATAATCTGCGCGGTGAACCTGCCCAATATGGGCATGGTGGTGTTGCCGGCGGCGGCGCGGCGGCTGACGATCGTGGCCGATCGCGACACCAAGCCCACGGCGATCGACGCGCTGGAGCGTGCGATTGCGGCGCAGCAGGCGCGCGGGCTGGACGTGCGCCTGGTGATGCCGCCCGTGGGGTTCAAGGATCTGAACGAATGGCTGTTGATGGGCCATGCGGCGCGGGAGGCATAATGAACCAGCGCACGCACCGCGCGTCGCAGATGGCGCGGATGAATTTGGGATGCCGAGCGAAAGCGGGCGATGAAGTGGCGGGGAGAATGCACACGAGCCGAACCGCCATGGAGCCCGTTAGTAGGGCCGACGTGGGCCGCACCACGTCTGCAACGTCTGAGATTATGGACGTGACGGCGGGAGAGAACGCACCAGAATTCCAGATACCCGGCGCGGGGTTCCAAACAGACGACAAGGGCAGCGACTGCGATGCGTTGACAGCGGAAGTATTAAACGGGTCTGCGCTGGGTGCTGCGTCGATCGAGCCCGTGAATGTCAGCGAATGCCCCACTTTTTCGCAGCCGGCGCGGTTGGCGCTCCCAACATCGAGCGCGATGGACGACATGGCTGCGGCATCGCGCATGTCTGTGGCCCAGGCGCGCGCCCATGGACGCCTGGATGTGCCATTTCTGGCGGATGGCGCGGACGGCAAATTCTGGTGCGCGACGTGTGAATGGCGAAAGCCGCTGTGGTTTGGTCGCGACTGCATCGAGGCGGGTTGCGCGCTGAAAGGTCGCGCATGACGCGGCGCAAGGCGACGACGGCCCCCGACCCGCTGACAGAGATCGGCGATGCGCTGGAAAATCCCGAGGCGGCGCCGACGATGGCCGCACCGGGCGACCGGGTGCGCGATGACGATGGTGACGATGGTGAGCCGTTTCCGCTCGATTGTCCGGTAGTGCCGCTGGGTATTCAATCGACCATCGACGGGTCGCAGCGGTGTTACTATCTGAACGTCAATGGCGAAATTGTTTCGCTGGAAGCCGGGAACAAGCACGGGAAGAACAACCTTGTGCATCTGTTCGGCAAGAGCGCCAAGTATCTGGAAAAGGCGTGGACGAAATGGTCGGCGCCGAAGAAGGAATACTCAAAGGCTGACAAGGCCTGGATCGAGGTTGAGCCGGCGCGGCCGATCGGGTTTGACCAGGCCGAGGCGAGCGCGGCGCTGATCATGGAATGCAGCCGCCGGGGGATTTTCGACCCGGCGGGCCGGTTGCGCGGGCGCGGTGCGCATGCGGTGACGGGCGGCGGCCTGGCGCTGCATGTTGGTGATGGCGTGGCGGCCGTGGTGCCGCGTGCCAATGGCGCCATGGGGGCGATGGCCTGGTATGATACCGGGCTGTATGAGCGGTTTGTCTATCCGGCGGCGGCGCCGTTGGCGCGGCCGTGGCCGCAGGCGGTGTCGCCCGATGTTGCGGTGGAACTGGCCGCGTTGCTGCGCACCTGGAACTGGAAGCGGCCGGCGCTTGACCCGGTTTTGCTGCTGGGCGCGATCGGGCAGGGCTTTATCGGCGGGGCGCTGGGCTGGCGATCGAACGTGTGGATTACCGGGGCGCGTGGCACCGGCAAATCGGCGCTGAACGGCAAATACGGGATCTGCCCGGCGATCTATGGCGACATGCTCTTTCGCACAGGAAATTCGAGCGCGGCGGCGATCCGGCAGAGCCTGAAGAATTCGACCGTGCCGGTGATGCTCGATGAGATCGAACCCAGCGCGGACAACCGCCAGGTGACGCAGGTGATCGAACTGGCGCGGATCGCATCGAGCGGCGACAACATGCACCGCGGCGGCCAGGATCACCAGGCGCACGAATTCACGCTGCAATCGCCGTTCTGGTTTTCGTCGATCAATATTCCACCGATCGAGGCATCGGACCGGTCGCGACTGGCGATATTGGAGCTGAAGCCCTTTACCGCCGACATGGTGGCGCCGAATTTCCGCAAGTATGACTTTGCGACGATGGGGCGGAAGCTGTTTCGGCGGATGGTCGACGGGTGGAGCTATTTCCGGCCGACGTTTGATGCCTATCACAGCGCGTTGCTGGCGCGCGGGCACGAGAGCCGGGGTGCGGATCAGTTTGCGACGTTGCTGGCCTGCGCGTGGGTGCTGCTCAACGACCAGGCGCCGGATGACGAGGACGTTTCGCATTGGATCGAGCATTGCCGGCCGCAGCGCATGGCCGAAGTCAACGACGCAACCAGCGACGAAGAGGCATGCATTCTGCACCTGACAACATTCCTGGTGCAGCCGCGCGGCAAGGATAGTCGCGAGGCGATCAGCGAGCTGGTGGGGCGGTGGGTGCACAACTCGATCAACCCCAGCGAATTGCCGGGCGCGGATGCCACGCGCAGCTATGTCGAGCAGATCGGGCTCAAGGTGATGAACGCGGTTTGGCATCCGGCCGAAGGCGACAAGCCGGGGCGGTGGGGCGCGGAAACGTTCATGCCGCGCAGTGCGCCGGGTTTCCTGGCCGTGGCGGCGCGGCACCAGGAGCTCGACAAGATCTTCTCGGGGACCAAGTGGCAGGGCGGCGTGTGGAAACAGACGCTGGCGCGTGTGCCTGGCGCGATCGAGGGCGTGACGATCAGCTTTGCGCGGGCAAAGATCCGCGCGGTGATGGTGCCGCTGTGCGCGATCATCGATGAGAGCGAGTTGCCCGAGCTGAGCCGTGAGGCCGCGTTGACGGAGTGGCTGGCGCAGCAGAAAGGGGCCGAGGTATGACCCCGGCCCCTGTTGGTGCGGTTAGGTTGGCGGGCTTAGCTGTATGCTCCGATGATCAGGGCCTCGATCAGCGTGGATCGTGGGCCCGGTTGTGCGTCGATCAGGGCGAGTGCCTGCGGGCTGAGGGTTATCAGGACATCGCGGCGTTTTTCGCCTGCGGGCTTGGTGGGGCGACCTCGGGGGCGTTTTTCGGTCATGGATTAGGCCGTCACTTCGGCCGCGCGCGCTTTGTTGGCCCGGCGGTTGGCGTCGTTTTGTGCAATAGCCTCGTCGGTGGCGTCATTTGCATAAGCCCAGACCTTACGGGCAAAAAATGCCGCGTGATATGCCAGCCAATCTTGCTCGGACCGCACCACAGTATTCGGGACATGCCGCCAGTTACCCAAAGCCGTTATCAGCATCGCGGGATATACCGGGGGTGCGTAAAAAAGCGGCGCGCCGTCGAAGCCATCCGGCGCTTCCTCAGTCAGTGCGACCGGTTTGTCAGTCGGGTGTTGAAGTGCGATTTGGCCAGGTTGATTGCCGTGGCGGGCGTAAAATACGGGCAGAAATTCCATAGCCTCGATCCTTTCCGTTTTGGGTTAAAGCCGAACGCGCGCAGCGAGTTGTTCAGCGGTTTGGCCGCCGATCCATGCGTTGTTGATGGCGTCGCAGATCGACTGTTCGAACTGATAACGCAGGTCATCATCCATCGTTTCCAGCTCGGTGCGCGCCGCAACAATGTCGAACGCGCCATTGAGTACAGCCAGCTCGGTTTCGCTGAACCCTTCGGTGTTGCTGTCGGTGAACTGAGCCATGATCCTGATCCTTGCATTTCCGTCCGGCCCTGCGCCGTCCTGATAAGCAATAAATACATATGCCGAAAACATACGTCAACAGGTTTTTTGCATATGTCGAAAAATGGTGCCAGTAGGTTTCACGGCCTTAGTTGGGAAACATTTCGCTCCGGCTTTTCAGAACCTAAAATCCCCGTCAATACGTTTGCGGTGTTAAGTTTTGCGTCGGTCCTGGCGCCGACTGGCGGCCGCAGCGTAGGCGCAGCCGGAGCGGTGCGCGGCCGCACATTTCAACCCCGGCCCGCGTCCTGGTGCAGTTGCTTGGGGTGCGTCTTGGTTTCGCGTTTGACCCCGGCCCGTTTGACTGCGATAAGATTGGTCAGCCAGCTTGCCGCGCCCATTGGGTCAGGGGTTGCGGTTGCAAGTGCAACCGTGCTGCAACCGTCCTGCAACTGGCAATCAATTGATATCATTGGCTTTTCGTGTGTGGTTGCGCGGTTGCACGTCGTGGCCTCGCGTGATGCGCATGTGGGCGCGTGTGTGCACGCCTATGCGCGTATACGTGCGCGTATCGCTGCAACCATGCAACCATTCACTAATCTATATATAAAACATAGGTTTAGTGGTTGCAGAGCGGTTGCAGCGCGGTTGCACCTGCAACCGGCGATATCGCCACGATCGGTCGCGCCGATCTCGTCGCCTGGCCTGAATATTCTAGGGGGCAGATATGCGTGCTGCGCACCTGGGCGCCTGATCCGGGGTAATTCGGGGGCAGTGCGACGGGAAACTTTGGGATTTGGCCGCGCGGGCGCGATCGGTCGAGCGCTGGGCGAGAATGGCGGATTTCTGCGGTTTTTCGGCGAGGCGCTGGGCTCTGTTGGAAGGGTGATGTTGGAAGGGTGGGCGGAAGGGGCTGTAATCGTGCGGTTTTCTTCGGCGCTGCATCTGCCTGACAGGCTGGCGCGCTGGGTGCGGTCGACGGTCACCATGGGCCATCCGGGGGGCGTTTTGGGCCCGCGATCGGGGGCGGGTGCCCCCAGCGGCCCGCGCCCTTCGCTCGCTCCCTGCCACACCCAATTTTCCGAAAATCGTTGTGATGCGACCTGTGGAGGGCGCGCAAAGGTCAGGCCCTGGGGAACGGGTCGGGGTGGGGGCTATCGGGTTTTTGGAAGAGCGGATCGGGGTGCTGAATTGCGCGCCCCGTGCGCCGCTGGGCAAACGCTAGGCGGGGGATTTGACCGTGTCAAAGCTTTCTGACGGTGTTTCCACCGCGGCGGCGGAAATGGTCGATCAGGCCAAGAAGGCGCATGACGCGCGCGACCTGACGCGGCCGGAACAGCTCGATCTGCTGGGCGTGCCCACGCCCACCGAAATGCTGGAGGCCCGGCGCAAGCTGGGGCCGAAGGCGAGCGCGCTGGAACTGACGGCCGAGGCACGCCGGGGCAGGCCGCCGGGCGCGAAGAACCGGGCCGGGCAGGACTTTCGCCGGTACATCATGGGCTTTGGCCAGGACCCGGCGATCACGCTGATGCAGATCCAGTCCACGCCGGCCGAGATCCTGATGGAACAATCGCGGCGGACCTATACCCGGATCGACCG
Organism: Novosphingobium sp. FSW06-99; assembly: GCF_001519065.1. Classification (GTDB taxonomy): domain Bacteria; phylum Pseudomonadota; class Alphaproteobacteria; order Sphingomonadales; family Sphingomonadaceae; genus Novosphingobium. Next base: position 544,291 of record NZ_KQ954251.1, on the reverse strand, counting down.
GCACGGGAACCCGCACGAGATCGTGGTCGAGCTGAGCTATGGCGAGGCGCAGCAGTTGCGCAAGCAGTGCGCGGCCGAGCTGATGCCGTTCATCCATGCCAAGCAGGCCGCCGTGGACAAGGATGGCGAGGCGGTGGCGCCACTGATCATCGCCGGCAGCACGCACACCCAGCAGCAGGTCAACGATATCATCAACGCGGGCACGCTCGACGTCGATTGGGACGAAGTCGATGACTGAGGCGCGCGTGCTCAATTCGCCCGGGCCGATCGCGGATGCGTTCCGCCAGTCGCGCGCGTTCATCAAGATCTGCGTCGGGCCGGTGGGGTCGGGCAAGACGATCGCCGCGCTGGCGTCGGGGCTGGAACTGGCATCGCGGCAGGGCGGCCGGGTCGACAGCAAGGGCGTGCTGCGGCGCAAGGCACGGATCGGCGTCATCCGCGAAAGCTATCCCAGCCTGGAAGCGACCACGCTGAAATCGTGGTTCAACATCGTGCCCCGCGACAAGGGCTTTTCGATGCGGGCGCCCTATACGCACAAGTTTTCCAAGATCCTGAAGACCGATCCGGAAACCGGCGCGATCCTGGAACGGCTCGATTGCGAATTCGAATTTCGCGCGATCGGCGATCAGGGCGTGGAAGCCGCCTGCCGTGGCTGGGAAGTCAACGCGGTGATCGTGGATGAGGCGGATATTCAGCCGCCCGATCTGATCCCGTTCCTGACCGGTCGCGTCGGCCGCTTTTCCGACCTCGACCCCAAGATGGTGATCGACCCGCAGATCATCGTGGTGATGAACATGCCCGATGTCGAAAACCATGCCTATCGCCTGGCATTCGACAAAGCACTTATCGACCTCGATCCGGAAGCGGATGTGATCCTGCAGGACTGGCTCGGGGATCGCGAGCTGATCCAGACCTTTGTGCAGCCCGGCGGCATGGAAGCGGGCGCGGAGAACCTGCACAATCTGGAAGGCGGCCGCGCGTACTATGTGCGCCAGATCGCGGCGAACAAGCACAAGCCCGGCTATGTCGATCGCATGGTGCACAACAAGCCGGTGGCGCTGATGCACGGTCTGCCGGTCAACCCCGATTTCGATCACCGGCTGCACGTCGTGGAGGGGCTGAAATGGGACCGGCGGTTCAAGCTGATCGTGGGCGTGGATCAAGGCTTGTTCGCGGCGGCAGTTCCGCTTTACCGGAACGAATTGAACCAAGTCCGCACCCTTGGCGCACTGGCCAATCTGGCCCCTAACGGTCGGGAATTGTTGAAAGTTGGCGCCGCGCAGTTCGGCCGGATGCTGCGCAAATACCTGCTGGAAAAATTTTCGATCACGCATGCCGATCAGCTTCGCGTGGTGGGCGATCCGGCGATGTTCCTGTCGAGCGACCGGCCAGACGATGACTATGACTGGCGCGAGGTTTTCGAAAATGCGCTGGGGTTCAAGGTCCATCGGGCCAAGACGAACAAGGCATCGCTGCGCAACGAAGTGATCTGGAAGGCGATGAAGGAATTGCACGGGTACCAGATCGATGCCGGGGCGACGCACCTGATCAAGGCCCATGCGGGCGGATACCGCTATTCGAAGGCAGAGACATCGACCGGCGAAACGCGCGGCGAACTGTCGATTGCCGATACGATCTTCACCCACGTCGCCGACGCAGAGCAGTATGCGGCACTGGAAGGGCAATACACGATGGCCGATGTTCGCGGGCGCGAGCGAAAGCCGCAAAATCAGATCATCCGTTTCAACACCAATTACGATGTTTTTTCCAACCTTGATTGATGGAGGGTACAATGGCTCAAGCAGCTTTTCTTCCCATTTTGCTTGCCGGGGTTAGTGCGGCGGGCACGGTCGCGGCGCTCGTCGACCGGCCCAAGGCGCCGGTGGTGCCGCCGCCGGTCAGCCTGAACCAGGCGCAGCAACAGCAGAACGCGCAGGACAGCCTGCTTGGCCGCATGGGCAGCGCCGCTGACATGCTGACCGGGCCGAATGGGGCGCAGCCGATGATGCCCGGCCCGAAAACCTTGCTGGGGAACTGACATGGCGATGATCGAAAACCCCGCCTATGCGGCGATCGTGAGCGGCCGGAAGATCACCCTGGCGCTGGCGCAGTGCGACAAGGATACCAAGCACGAGCTGGGTGTCACGCTGACGGCCGGCGAAGGCGACTGGCTGATCCGGCAGGGCATGGATGTGATGCTGGTCAAGGATTGGCCACTGCCCACCGGCGAGACCGAACGCCGGTTCAACACCTGGATCATCCGCGTGGCCAATCGCGAGCTGGGGCGGGTGACCGTGCCGCAGCACGTGCTGCGCGCCCATGGCCAATACACGCTGTCGCGCGCGCTGTGCGTGCCCGAACGAGTGGCCGCCCCCGAATAATTCGAAAGGATGTCCCATGCCAGTCGATCAGGACCAGGTGCAGATTTTGCTCAAACGGCACGAAACACTGTGCGAGCAGCGCCGCGCGCACGAAAGCCTGTGGCGCCAGTGCGAGCGCTGGGCCGACCCCTATCAGCAGGGCGGTTTCTACAAGCTGACGCCCGGCTATCAGCGCGACCAGCACCTGACCGACGATACGGCGGTGTCGGGGCTGGAAACCTTTGTGGCGGCGATGCAGGCGATGCTGTTGCCCGATGGCGAACAGGTGACCAAGCTGTGGACCACCAACCAGACGCTGAACGCCATGCCCAAAGTGCAGAAATGGCTGGCAGGCGCGGCGGAACGGCTGCACGCGTGCCGCAATGCGCCGCACACCGGGTTTGCCAGCCAGAGCCCGCTGCGCTGGCGGCAACTGGGCCTCTATGGCACCGGGGCGTTCTGGACGGATGAAAACGTCGGGATCGGCCTGTCGTATCGCACGCTGCACTTGTCGGAGATCTTCATCGACGATGATTTTCGCGGCATGGTCGATACGATCCATCGCCGGTTTCGGCTGACCGCGCGGGCGATCGCGCAGATGTTCCACGATGACGCGATCGCGCGGTGCCCGAAAGTGATGGAGGCGCTGCGCGCGGGCAAAGTCGATCAGAAATTCCATGTGGTGCACGTGGTGCGGCCCAACAGCCATTGGGAAGCGGGCCGCATGGATATCGACGGGTTCCCGATCCAGAGCCTCTATGTGATCGAGGAGGACAAGACGCTGGTGTCGGCGCGCGGGTTCTACAGCCCGCCGCTGGCGGTAAGCCGCTATACCCTGGCGCCCAACGACCCCTATGGCGTCGGGCCCACGGCGATGAAGATCGGCACGATCAAGATGCTGAACCAGATGGGCCATGACTATATCCGCGCCACCCACCTGAACCTGTCGCCGCCCGTGCTGGTGCCCGAAGAAGGCGCGTTCAACCGCATGAGCATGACGCCCGGCGCGGGCATTCCCGGCGGCATGATCAACGGCAAACGGCAGATGGAGCCGTTCCTGGCCGGGGTGCAGACCGCCTATGCCGAAAAGGCGATGGAAACCTATCAGGCGGGGGTCGAAAAAACCTATCTGACCAACGCGTTTGCCATCATGCAGGAACCGATCGACCGGCAGACGGCCACCGAATATCTGGGCCGCAAGCGCGAGGCGATGGCGCTGCAGGCGCCGAATGTCGGGCGTCAGCTTGCCGAAAGCCTGACACCGCAAGTGGCGCGCGAAATGGATATCCTGTTGCGCGCGGGCCAGATCGACCCGCCGCCGGGCGAGCTGCGCGAGGCGCGCGCGGGTCTGCGCTACGAATTCGTCAATCCGTTCACCACGGCGGCCAAGTCGGCCGAGGCGCAACAGTTCCTCACCGGGTTGCAGGCACTGCAGCCACTGGCCGAAATCGACCCGAGCGCGATGGACGTGGTCGATACCGACGCGGCGCCGCGCGGGGTGATGCTGGCGCTGGGCGTGCGGGCCGACTGGCTGGCCGATCCGGACCAGGTGATCGCCAAGCGCCAGCTTCGCGCGCAGCAGCAGCAGCAGGAACAGTTGACCACGGCGGCGCCGGCGATGAGCCAGGCGATGCTGAACATGGCGCAGGCGGGCAAGGCCGCCGGGGCGATGGCATGATGCTTGGCAAATGGCGAATGCGGGAGCTTGATCGGAAGATCAGGGCGGCGCGCAAACAGTCGTTTGATGTGGTGTTCGACCTGAACGGCCCAAACGGCGTGCATGCGGGCCGTGTGCTGGCCTATCTGCGCGAATTTTGTCACGCGAATACGACTACGGCGACCGGAGATATGTACGACATGGCGGTGCGCGAGGGTCGGCGCCAGGTCCTGTTGCAGATCATGTCGATCCGCAACTTTCAACCCGAAGATATCAATCCCCTGACGGAGGTGCACGATGAGTTTATCCGACCTGATGAGTTCAAATGATGGCGGTGCGGCCCCGGGCGGGGCGCCCCCTGCGGCAGGCGATGGCGCACCCGCCGCGCCCGCCACGCCCGATCCGCAACTGACTTATGCGCCCTGGATGGATGCATTCGGCACTGAACCGCTGGGCGAAGGCGCGCCCAGTGCGCGCGACTGGGTGGCGCAAAAGGGGTTCAAGAGCCCCGATGAAATCGCCCGGTCGGCGCGCGAGGCGGAGCGCGCGCTGCATGCGCGCATCCCCATTCCCAAGGCCGAGGAAACCGACAAATGGGCCGAAGTGTGGAACAAGCTGGGACGGCCGGAAACGCCCGACAAATACACCATCGGCGCGCCGGACGGATTTCAGCCCGACCCGACCTTCACCAAAGCCTTTGCCGAGAGCGCGCATGCGGCGGGCCTGACGCAAGCCCAGGTCGAAGGGATCGTGGGGTGGTGGAACAATACCGCGATCCAGTCGATCGAGGGCGAAAAGGCCCGCGTCGATGCGCAAAAGGCCGCGCTGCAATCCGAATGGGGGGCCGATTACGGCAAGAACCTGCAATTCATGCGGCGCGGCGCCGAAGCGCTGGGATTTGACAAGGGCGCTGTCGACAAGCTGGGCGGCGCATTCGGTGTGGATGGCGCGGCCAAGATCCTGGCCGATCTGGGCAAGCGCACGTCGGAGGATCTGTTGCGATCGGGCGAAAGCGAGATTGTCAGCCTGAGCGTGCCGGAATTGCAGGCCGAGCTTGACCGGCACAAGCGCGAGAACGGTGCGGCGATCCGGTCGGGTGATGCCGTGGCGCGCGCGACCTATGACCGGCTGATCGCGCAACTGGCGGCAGCGAAGAAGGCGGCGGCGAAGCGCGATTGAATAGCCGCTTGACGGGCGCCCTGTCTTTGACGGATAAGGGCGCCCTCAACGCCGGATAAGCCGCATAACCCGTTTCGGGGCGGCCCCGGCGCCGGCGGTGCCGTTACACCCGCTCAAGCGTGCGTCAAACGCCAGACAAGGCCGGGCCTGCCCACAAGCCTTTCGATCGATGTTCAACCACATCTTTCGGGAGGCCCGCATGGCTGACCAGGTCTATGTTACCGAGAAAATCACGTTTCAGTCCAATATGGAACTGGCCCTGCAGCCGCGCGGTGGCGAGCTGCTGACTACCTGCATGGAAGGCGATCTGGACGGCATTCTGGCCGAGATCGAGGATTTCTTCGGCGCGGTGGAAACCGAAACCGTCGAAGGGCGCCACGTGCCGATCGTGCCCACCGATGGCGCGCAAACACGCCTTTGGCTGGGCAAGCCCGCGCCGGATTATTTCGACAAGCTGGTCAACAAGCAGGACCAGTTGATGGCCAATATCGACCTGACCGGTGGTTACACCATGCAGGGGTCGGCGGCCATTCGGCGATACCACAACCGCCAATGGATCAACGGCTTTTTCGGTGGCCGTCTGACCGGGCAGGGCGGCACGGCAGGCACGACCGTGGTGCCATTCCCGACCGCGCAGGTGATCCCGGCCAATTTCGGCTATGGCGCCAGCGGCAGCAACCATCTGAACGTGGCCAAGATCATCCAGGCGCGCACGGTGCTGGCCCTGGGCGATGTCGATTTCGACCAGTCGATGGCCTATATCATGGTTACGCCGATCCAGATGGGCGATCTGATGAAGGAAGTACAGGTTACCAGCGACGAATTTCGCGCGCTGGGCGGCCGGGCCTCGGCGGACGGCAAGAAGATCATCCAGTTCCTGGGCTTTGAATTCATCGAAGTGAACCTGGCCAGCCCCAGCTATGCCACGCGATCGCCGACCACCTATACTTCGCCCACCACGGGCCAGCTGGTGCGCAAGCTGCCGTTCTGGGTAAAGGCCGGGGTCTATGCCGGGTGGTGGGAACGGCTGTTCACCAACATCACGTTGCGCGAGGATCTGCACTACGAAACGCAGGTCTATGCCCGCAGCTGCATGGCCGTCACGCGCACGCAGGACGGCATGTCGGGCTTTATCGAATGCTACGAAAGCTGAGGTAGCGCGCACCGCGTGGCACGCGCCACGCGGTGCCGTCTGCCCCCCAACGAAAGGGTTGAGACATGCCATTTGGTTATTCGGTACAGGCCCAGCAATTCTGGGGCACGACCCCGCCGCAGTTGATGGATGGCGGCGTGGTCAATGCAGAGCGCCGGTCGTCGACGTTCGTGATCACCGGCGCGTCGCTGGTGGCACAGGGCGTGGGCGCGGCGAACGATATCGTGCTGATCGGCAAGCTGCAGGCAGGCGCCTATTTCGTCGACCTGCAGGCGCAGAGCGATACCACGCTGACGGGCGTTACGCTGGAATTCGGGTATGGCACCACGCCGCTGCCCGCCTCGATCGTCAGCGCCACCACGTTTGGCTCGATCGTCGCCCCGGCGGCGAACACGCTGAACACGCTGCGCCCGGTGGCGCAGCGCGTGGCGGGGCAGGTTACCGCCGACCAGTATCTGTTCATGACGATCGCCAACGCGGCGCTGCCGACGGCGTTCAACATGGAACTGCTGCTGAATTACATGATGACGAACTGAGCGCGCGGCCCCGGTTCGCCGGGGCCGCCGCAGTGTAGGAAACGGCGATGGCTGCATATTATTACCAGATCCCGGCCGGGGGCCGCGTGCAGGATGTGTCGGTCGGCGCCGGAACGCCCTCGATCGCCGCAGACACTATCTCGGTCATCTTCAACAAGACGGTCGAGATCAACCGCAACGACGTGATCATGGCGCTGGAACAGATCAAAATGGCGATTTTGGAAAACACGTTCCCGCCGGTTTGACGGAGCGCGGCCGATGCCATCGAAAATCGCCATCTACAATCTGGTTGCGGGCCATCTGGGGCAGGACGAAGTCCTGTCCTTTCCCGCGATCGGGCCGCTGGGCGATGCGATCGCAATGTTCTGGGAAACGGCGCGCGAAAACACGCTGCGCGCCAACACCTGGCATTGTGCGCGCACGCGGGTGACACTGGCACCCACCGCCGTACCGCCCGCGTTCGGCTATACCAACGCATTCAATCTGCCGGGCGATTTCGTGCGTATTGTCCAGGTCAGCATATCGGGATTTGGCGATTTTCGCGACTATGTGCGCGAAGGTCGCCAGTTGCTGTCGAATTTCGCACCGCTCAATCTGGTCTATGTCTATGACCTGAAAGAGGTCGATTATTTCGACGCCGATCTGGCCATGGCCTTTTCGCTGATGATCGCCGGGCTCGCCGCTGAAAAAGTGACCGGCGATGGCGATCTGGGCCAGCGGCTGATCCAGCAATTCCATGACAAGTATGACGATGCCGCACAGGCCGATGGCATGGAAGATCCGCCGTTGCAATTTGCCGAAGACGACTGGATCAACGCGCGGTGGAATGCCTCATACGGCCCGGTTGCCGCCGGATACCAGTAAGCCGTGGGCAACCAGCATGTCCTGATCGACAGCTTTGCGGGCGGCCAGATCTCGCCCCGCCTGTTCGGCCGCAGCGATCAGGGCATCTGGGACATCGCCGTTGCCAGCATGGTCAACTTTGCGCCGACGGTCGAAGGGCCCGCGATCAAGCGCAGCGGATCGCAACTGGCGGGCGTGGCGGCGGCCGGGGCGACCACGATCCTGCCGTTTGAGTACAACGCGACCGAGGCCTATGCGCTGGTGTTTTCGCAAGGGCTGGTGACGGTCTATTACGACGGTGCGATCCTGACCAATGGCGGCACGCCGGTGACGATCGCGGTGCCCTATGCCGCCGCCGATGCGCCCGGGCTGATGTACTGGCAGGATGCCGACGTGCTGTATCTGTGCCACCCAGGCTATCCCCCGGGCAGCATCAACCGCACCGGGGCCAGCACGTTCACTTATACCGCGCTGGCGCTGAAGGCCGGGCCCTATCAGCAATCGAACAGCGACCGCACGATCACCGTCTATCCCAGCGGCACGACGGTGGATGCATCGGTGACATTGACGGCCAGCAGTGCGATATTCCAGTCCGGGCATGTCGGCGGGTCGATCCAGCTGCAGGCCGCGGATTTTTCCGCCTATGTGCAGTGGAGCCCGGGCATACAGGTGGCCGCCGCGCAATATGTGTGGTGGGAGGGAAATCTCTACCAGCAGCAGAACGGCAATTGCACCGGGGCGACGCCGCCCACGCACACGCTGGGTTCCGAATGGGATGGATCGGACGGGCCCCCGCCGAGCAGTTCGACCAACGAGGGCGTGCTGTGGCTGTTTGTGTGCAACCAGTTCGGCCAGTTCACCATCACCGGCACGACCGGCACGCCGACCAGCCCCAGCACGACCTGCACGGCCACGGTTACCCAGGCCGCGCCGCCGTGCATGTCGACCAGCAGCTATGCCACCTGGCGCTGGTCTTTGCCGATGTTCTGCACCGCGAATGTCTGGCCCAAAGGGTGCCTGATCTGGAATGGGCGCCTGATCTTCTACACCGATTTCTGGATCATCGGATCGGTGGTCAATGACTTCCTGAATTTCAACACGTTCGACCCAACCGGGCTGGTTCAGGCGGATCTGTCCTATTCGTTCCGCATCGACGGGTCGGACGCGATCCAGTGGGCGGCGGTGGATCTGCAACTGGTGTTTTCGACCACGCGCGCCGAATATATCGTGACCGGGCAGAACAGCAGCGCCGCGGTCGACAGCACCAATATCCAGGTGGTGCGCCAGAGCAATTACGGCAGCGTGCCGGTGCGCCCGGTGCAGGCCGAAGAGCGCGTGATCTTTATCCAGCGCGGCGGCCGCAAAGTGCGCGAAGGGCTCTATTCGGTGATCTATGGCCGATACCAAAGCCAGAATGACACGGTGTGGTGCCGCGACCTGGTGCAGCCGGGGATAAAGCGCCTAGCCTGGCAACAGGAAACCGAAGAGCTGATCTGGGCGCTGCGCAACGATGGCATTGCGCTGGTCCATGCCTTCAACCCCGACCAGCAGGTAAAAGGCTGGTCGCAAGTGCCGATCGCCGATTTTGGCGGGGCGAATGCCAATGTGATCGACATGTGCAGCACGCCCAATGTCAGCGGCACGACCGATGTCATGTGGTTTCTGGTCGAGCGCGCGGGCGGCGTGATCACGGTGGAATACCTGAACGATTGGTGGGTAGAAGGCACGCCGATCGCGCAGGGGCGATTTCTGGACGGCGCGCTGTCGTATTCGGGCGCGCCAGCGACACATTTCGGCACCGGGGGCAGCGGGTTTCCATCGAACTATTACGGACAGACGATCAGCGTGCTGGCCGATGGCGTGGTGACATCGGCGGTGGTGGCCGGCGATGGCAGCTTTACACTGGGCACGGCGGCCAGCCAGGTTACGGCGGGCATCCTTTATACCGCGCAGATCGTCGGCCTGCCGCCGAAACTGGTGAACCGGGCGGGCGGCCAGAGCGAGCTGGTGAAAAAGCGTCTGATCAAGGGCATCATGCGGGTGATCAATTCGGCGGGGCTGTTCCTTAGCAGCCTGTTGACGGCAAAACCCACCGAAATGCTGCCGCGCCCGCAATCGACCCCGATGGACAGCGCGCAGCCGCTGTATGACGGGCCGACCAATGATCTGTTCGTGGCCGACAGCACCAACCGCAACGGGCAATGGGTGATCACCAGCCAGTTGCCGTTGCCCGCGATCGTCAGCCAGATGCGTCTGGAATATACGACGGAGGAACAGACGTGATCGCGTTTGAACCGATGCGGGCGGCCCACGTGCCGATGATCCAGCTTCGCGCCGGGCAACATGGCACGCTGGGGCTGCATGAGCCGCAGATGACCGAGGAATATGGCTGGCAACTGATCGGCGCCGGGCCGTGCTGGGCCGGGATCGAGGCGCATAGCGGCCGGGTGGCGGGGGCGGCGGGGTTCACCGTGGTCTATCCCCAGCAGGCGGCGGCCTGGGCGCTGTTTTCCGAATGCTTTGCCGACCATACGCGCGCGGTGGTGCGGTTTGTGCGCGAACAGATCGTGGCGGGGCGATGGGCGCGCGTGGAGGCGATGACGCGGTGCGACCGGCCCGAACAGGGCCGCTTTGCGCAGGCATGCGGATTTCACCGGGTTGCGGTGCTGCGGCGGTGGGGCCCGGCGTCGATCGACATGGTGCTGCACGAAGTGATTGACGGCAAACTGTGGGAGAAGCGCCATGCAAGCAGCGGGTGCTAACCCCTATGCCATGGGATTGCAGGCATTCGGCACGATCGGCCAGGGCGTCGCCGGGATGCAGGCGGCCGATTACAACGCCAGCATTGCGCGCCAGAACGCGGCGATCGCCACGCAAACCGGCCTGACCCAGATCCAGAACAGCGATATGCAGTTCCGCCAGGCCGAGGGCAAACAGATCGCCGCAGCGGGCGCCAGCGGCGTGTGGGGCACGACCGGATCGCCCCTGGAGGCGCTGGCCCAGTCGCGCCTGGAACAGACTTATTCGGCGATGAACATCATGCGCGCTTCGCAGGTGCGCGCGGCAGGGTTCGACGAAGAGGCACAGATGGACCAGCAAAGCGGCCTGATGAAGATGCTGGCAGGGATCACCGGCGCGACCAGCGGCCTGATGAAAACCCAGACCGACTATGCCAACGCCAACAACCAGTATGGCTATAACCCGCTGTCGCCCGGCGGCGCGGTGCAGCCGTTTGCCCCGGATGAAAGCCTGTATCCCAGCGTGGCGCAGGTGATGGGCTGATGGCCGATTTTGCGCCACCACCGGTGCCGACACCGGAAGCCACGCCCTATCTGCCCGAGGCGGCGACGCCCGATGCCTTTGGCGCGCCGGTGGCCGGTGCTGCCGAACAGGCGGGCGCGACGATGCAGGCAGGCGCGCTGGACGCGCACCGCATCCTGCTGAACAACCAGTACGATGCCGATCTGTCGGCGGCGCAAGTGCGCGCGGCGCAGCTGCGCCCGCAGATGCAACAGGCGATCGCCACGATCCAGGGCGACCCGGATCTGAAACTGCCCGAATATAGCCAGCGGGTGGGCGACGCGTTTGACCAGATCGCCGGGCAAGTGACCGACGATGTGGCCAACCCCAAGATCGCCCGGATCATGGCCGCGCAAGTGGCCGACATGCGATCGAGCTATGCCACCGAGGCCGGGCAATGGCAGACCGTGCAGACGGCGGGACAGGCGGTCGGGCAGTTGGGCGCGCTGAAGCAAGCCCTGACCGGGCAGGCCTATTCGTCGGCAATGCCCGATGATGTGCTGAAGCTGGGCCAGCAATGGTCTGACACGGTGCACAGCCAGCAGGGCCTGACACCCGACCAGCGCAGCGCGATCGCGTTGAGCGGGCTGGAGGAATTGCCCGTGGCCTATGGCCAGGGCCTTGCCTATTCGGATGACCCGGCCAAAGTGCGCATGGGCTATCAGCTTTACCAGAGCGGATGGTTTGCGCAGGCGGGCGTCAAGGGCGACCAGTTGCACCTGCTGGGCCGCATGTTCGACAGCCGCATGGCGCATGTCGATGCCCAGCAAAAGGCGCAGAACGAGGCGGCGATCCAGGGCTTTGTGGGCCAGACCGATCAGGCGCTGGCCACGATCAACGCCGGGGGCAATGTGCCCATGCCGCAATTGCAGGCGATGGCGCAACAGGCGCGGCAACTGGCGGATGCGGCACAGGCCGCGGGCAAGCCAAAACCGGAACTGATCAACCGCGCAGACCAGCTCGAAGCCGCCCTGGCCAAAGTCGATGTCAATGGCCGATACCAGTATCTGCCCCCGGCGCAATTGACTGCCATGGCCGAAGCGGCCGAGGCGGACAACGCGCGCAAGGTGGCGGCGGGACAGCCGGTGAGCCTCGCCGAGGGCGCGCATGTGCAGGCGCTGCGCAATCTGGCCAATACCACGCAGGCGGCGGTGCAGAGCGACCCATGGTCACTGGCCACGGCGCGCGGCGTTGCACCCGCGCCGCTCGATCCGACCAACCCACAAAGCTATGCGACGCGGGCGATGCAGGCCCAGCAATTGCAGCGCGTTCTGCAACTGCCCTATCCGATCGCGCCTTTGCAAAAACCGGAGGCCGAGCAGCTGGGCAAGCAGGCGGCCAGCAGTGAACAGGGGCGCATGGCCGCACTGGCCACGCTGGATCATTTCGATTTCGCCACGCGCGATCTGGCGGCGCGGCAGGTCATGCCGCATGACAGTGGTTTCGTGATCGAGGCGGGGCTGGACCCGTTCAACCGCGAAGTGGTGCAGCAAGGTCGCGAGCGCGCGAGCGCCGACCCCGGCTTCTGGTCGGCAAAACCGGCCGATGCGGTGCCCGGCACCAAACCGCCCGCACAGGCGCATATCGCCGATCTGAACGCGCGGGTTGATGCAGCGCTGGGACCGATGATGGATCAGACCGAAATCGCCGGCGTGAAAACCACCGCGGCGAACTGGATCGCCGGCATGCTGGTGCGCCAGGGCCGATCGAGCATGACCGTTACCGACACCGATGTGCAGAACGGATTGCGCGCCGCGCTGGGCGGCCATGTGACATCGGGCGGGCAGGTGACGGGCGGGATCGGATCGTGGGGCGCGCCCAACAATGTCTATGTCGTGCCGACCAGCATGAACGCGCCGGGCTTTGTCAATTACGTCAACCGGCAGGTAACCGCCGATCGCGCGAAAGGTATGGGCCCGGTCAATCCCGATGGCACACCGTTCAATCTGAGCCAGGCGGTGCCCGTGTTCGCCGGAAACGGCACATACAAGTGGAAAACACCCGCCGGATGGGTGATGGCCCCGGCGCACCCCAGACAGGCGCCACAGCCCTATCTGACGCGCGGGGCCAATTGACGTGGGCGTGTTGCAGACTGGCCAGTTGCTGCCACCCGAACAGCAGGGCGGCCCGCCGCCGACTGCACAGGCCAGCGACACCGATATGGCCGCGGCGTCTTCACCCGGGTTCGGCACAACCTTCGGCGCGGCAATGTCGGCGGCCAAAGACCAGACCTGGACCGTGGCGCAATTCCGGCTGAACAGCGCCTATTCAGGGCTGGCAGACCAATTGGCGACGCAGACCGGGCAACCGGTGGATGCCTATTATATGTCGGGCCAGAGCGACACCAAGGCATCGCCCATGCGGATATGGCAGACGATCGCCGCGCGCCGGCAGACTGACCCCGATTTCATGAAAGATGTCGGCAGCGACCAGGCCGATTTTGAAAAGCGCGTGCTGACACGCGGTGGCCAGCACCAGATCGATGCCGCAACGGCATCTGCAGGCGGATGGTTGCCCAATCTGCTCGGCACGGCGGCAGCCGGGGTCTATGACCCGTTTCAATGGGTGGCGGCCACGCTGGGCGGCCCGGAAGTGGGAACCGCCGCGCGCAGTATCGTGGCGGGCGGTCTGGCCCGCGTGGGCGTGGCGGCGGCGACCAATGCCGCCTTTGCAGCGGCGGAAGAGCCGATGAACGTCGCGACGCGCCAACAGATGGGCGAAACCGTGACACCGGGCGATGTTGCACAAGACATCGGCGGCGCGGCAGTCTTTGGCGGTGCATTGCACCTAGGCGGCGAACTGTTGGGCCCGGTCGCGCGTAGTGCGGCGCAGGCGGCGGCGCCGGTGGCGCAGCCGATCGCCGACACCACGGCGGCCGCGCTGCGCAACGCGGGCGATCAGGCGCGCACCGGCTATGAAAGCGCGCTGGCGAAAGTCTATTCGGCATTGCCCGATAGCGTGCTGCAACAGCACTTTGCGGACAAAACCGCACCATTTGAACGCACGCCCGACGAACAGGCCGCGTTGAACGTGCTGGGTCGCCAGGGCGAAATCGACGCGACCAATCCCTATCAGCCCAGCTATGCGGCGATGGCGGTGCACCAGGCCAGACTGGCGCAGGCTGGCGCGGCGCTCGATGACGGGCGCGTCGCCCAGGGTGGCGCATTCGCCAATCCGCCTTCGAGCGGACCGCAGGCGGCTTATTTCGATCGACTGGCGACGATCGAGAGCGGCGGCCGGGCCAATGCCTCGCCGGGCACGTCGAGCGCGAAGGGCCTCTATCAATTCACCGATCAGACGTGGCTGAACCTGTACAAGGCGCACTTTGGCAGCGCCGGGCAAACCGATGCGCAGATCCTGGCGCTGAAAACCGACAATGGATTGCAGAACACGCTGGTGCGCGATCTGACGCACCAGAACGCGGCGGCATTGGCACATCAGGGCATCGCGCCAACAGACCCGAACCTCTATCTGGCGCACTTTGCCGGGCCGGATGATGCCGCGCGGATCATCAACGCCGATCCTGCAACGCCGATCTCCGACGTAATGCGCGCCCGCTCGATCGAGGCCAATCCGTGGTTGCGCGGCAAGACGGCCGGCGACGTGCGCGCCTGGGCAGAACGCAAGATGGGCACCGGCGGCGCAACGGTCGCAGCGCCGATCGCGACGGGCGACGACACGGACGCCACGCTTGCCGCCAGCGATGCCGCTGACGCCGGGCTTGAGGCGGACGAGGCGGCCGCGCCCTATGATCAGGAAGCACCGCCCGGGCCCGACGGTGGAACGCCAGCGGAACTGCCCTTGTCGGTGCAAACGCTGATGCCCGCGCTGCGCGCGGCGGTGGCCGACAAGACAGTACGGCTGAACCGGTTTGACGATCTGGCGCAAAGTCTGGGCGCATCGAGCGAGGACGTGCAACGCGGTCTGTCGGAACTGGTGCGATCGGGCGAGCTGCGCCAGCGATCCGACAATGGCAGCTTTACCCGGGCGGCGCCGCCGGCGCGGGAACTCAGCCTGATCCAGTGGATCAAGGCCAATGGCGGGATTACCGACCCCGGCGGCGATTTTGCCGCGATGGGCCTGAACGACTGGTACAAGGGCGGCCCGTTTCGCGACAAGAAACCGATCATTGCGCCCGATGGTACACCCGATCGCGGCGCCGACACGGTGATGCGCGCGGCGGTGGAGGCGGGATATTTTCCGGAGCATCGCGCCGCGCTGGATGCAAAGGGGCCCGACGCGCTCGATACGAACGACTTGCACAAGGCGATCGATCACGAGCTGCGCGGACACCCGCGATATCCCATGGCATCGAGCGCGTGGGAAAAGGCGGTTGGCCTGACCGTTTCGGATGACGGACGCCTGCCGCCTGGTGAGGCGCCGATCACCGGCCCACGCACGATGGACGAGGCGTTCGGCAATCTGCCCGAACACCTGCAGTCGGATCTGTCGCTGGCATCGATCGTCAACCATGATCGGCCGATCGAAAGTCTTGACCCGTGGATCGTCGATCGCGCACACTATCTGTGGCATGAAACCACGCTGCCGATCGACGAAGCGCTTGACCGCGCGGTCAACGATTATGCGGCCAAAAACGCGCGCGAAGCACTGGCGGAAACCGGCGACAAGAGGTATGGCAATGTCGACTATGAATGGCCAACCTACCATGATCCCGAACCCGAGGGACAAGGCGCAGCAACAGCGCCAGATCGCGGCGGACAAGCGCCTGCCGATGGCATTGCGGACGCGGGCGGCGCACGCGGCGGATCTGATGGAAGCGGCGGCGGCCAAGGCCAGCAAGGGCCAATAGACCCCGAAGCCTTCCGCGAATACGACAGCCCGGATACCGATCGCATTGCCAAGGCAGCCGACAGCGCCTGGCACGACATCGAACAGCGCATCGATCCGGCCATTGCCGAGCGCGACCGCCAACGCGTGCAAATGGGGTTTGATGCGCCGTTGCGCGGCGAGAACAAAACAGGCGTGGCGCAAGAGGGGACCATGGGCCTTGGCCTGTTCGATGCCAGCGATCAGCCGGTGTTCGACCTTGGCCCCGGCGACAACGCGGGCAAGATCGAGGCGATCCAGTCGGCGCTGAACGCCGATCAGGACGCGCTCAACACGATCACTTCCTGCCTGACGCCAAAGATGGGTGGACAATGACGATATCGGTATGCGTGTCCGGGCTGATCGCCGATGGCCGGATCACCAAAGGGCAGGGCGAAGAGATCGAGCGTTACTACACCGCGCATTTCAATCGGCTGAAAGGCCAGATGGATATGATGGCGGCGGCGGATCTGGCCAGCGAGCGCGCCATTCGCCAGATGCAATATGCCATCGACCGGCGCAAATTGCTGGCCGCACGCGCGATCGAGACGCAGACCCGGCTGAACGAACAGTTGCACGCCTATAACGGCGGCAAGATGTCCGACGGCAAGGGCGGCGGCCCGATCGACCCGCGCGCGTTGCCGGCGCTGCTGGGCGGCAACGACCCGCGCCACCTGGGCGGCACGCTCGAAGGCAAGCACATGGCCGTGCAGGCACAGATCGACAGCATGATGCGCCAGGTGCTGCTGAAACATGGCCCCGATGTATTCGGCCGGATTACCGACAAGGCCGGCCTCGACGATCTTGGCCGCGAAGCCTTTGGCCAGGACACCGGCAACCATGCCGCGCGCGATCTGGCCAAAGCGTGGGAAACCGCGCGCGAATGGACGCGCGGCCGTGCCAATGCTGCGGGGGCCGATATCGGCAAGCTGGAAGACTATGGCCTGCAGATGCATTGGGACAGCGACAAAGTGCGCGCGCTGCCCGATTATGCGGCGTTTCGCGATGTGGTGCTGCCGGAACTCGACCGCACGCGGATGATCGACCATGAAACCGGCGTGCCGTTCGACGATGCGAAGCTCGACGAAGTGATGCACAAAGTCTGGCAGGGCATCCGGTCGGACGGGTGGGATGATCGCGAGCCGGGCGGCGTGGGCCGCGCAAGCATGGCCAATGACGGGCAGGACCCGCGCTTTTTCGTGTTCAAGGACTACGACAGTTGGAACCGCGCCAACGACCGGCTTGGCAACGGCAATGCGTTCACCAGCATGAATGGCATGCTGGAACACCGCGCCCGGCAGATCGCGGCGCTGGAAACGCTGGGTCCGAACCCCGATCACACGATGCAATGGCTGCAGGACGTGGTGACCAAGTCGGCCAAGACGGACGAAGCGCCGAACACCAGGGCGCCCGAGGCAGCCGCGCACCAGAACCGCATCGCCAACAACATGTGGCAGGAATTCAAGGGCACGCTGAACCGACCCGAAGACAAGAAAATCGCCGCGTTTTTCGGGACCATGCGCAATCTGAAAAGCGCGGCCGCGCTGGGAAGCGCGTTCATTTCGCAGCAATCGGATCTGGGCCTCAACTGGTCGGCCCGCGCGTTCAACGGATTGCCGGAAATCAAGGTGCTGGGCCAATGGCTCGACATGCTGAAACCCAGCCTGAAAGAGGATCGCGAATTCGCCGCGCGCCAGTTGATGGGGCTGGAGGAACAGCGCCACTATACGGCGGTGCAAAACCTCCTGTTTGGCCGCGAATTTGCAAAGCCCTGGTCAACCCGCATGGTGTCGACGGTGATGAACCTGCAAGGATCGTCGCGGTGGGCGCAGTTGGGGCGCCACAATTTCGGCCGGGATTGGTGGGGCGCGATCACCAGCGAGCGGGCCAAGGCATGGGATGCGCTCGACCCCACATTTCGGGGCGCAATGCAGCGTGGCGGATTTGACGCGGCCGCATGGGACCAGCTGCGCGCCACACCCACCGAAGATGTGCGCGGCGTGCCATGGATCGTGGCCGACAATATCCAGGATGAAAACCTGCGACTGAAAGCCGCCGAGATGATCCTGCGCCAGGCGCACACGGTGGTGCCCATTCCCGACCTTCGCGCCCGCGCGGCGATGAACAGCGTGGTAAAGCGCGGCACCTATCTCGGCGAAATGCTGCGCAGCCCGATGATGTTCAAAGGCTTTGGCGTGTCGATCGCCATGGCGCAACTGCAGCGGATCATGACGATGCCGGCGCAAAGCGCGGCGCGCTATGCCGCACGCTTTGCGATCGGCATGACGGTGCTGGGCGCGCTGGAAACGCAATTGCGTCATATCACCAAGGGTCAAGATCCGGAGGATATGACCAAACCCGGGTTCTGGGGCAACGCCATGCTGGCGGGCGGGACCGGCGGCATCTTTGCCGATTATCTGAAAGAGGCAATGCAAGACCCGGACAAGGGCATCCTGTCGATCTTTGCCGGGCCGATGGCAGAGGATCTGCAGAACCTGGCACACGTGGTGGTGAACAAAGGCCCCGACGGCGGCATGGCGCTGAACCGCAACCCGGCCGGATCAGCCTACAAATTCGCGCGCACCGCATTGCCCGGCGGATCGATCTGGTATGCGCGCCTGGCGTTTGACCGGATGATCGGCGACGAAGTGCAACAGGCGGTTGATCCGAATTACCGCCATAGCTGGTCGACCGTGCAGCAATATGCCCGCGAGCGCGGATCGCCGATGTTCGCCCCGCCCGGCGAACCCATGCGCGCGCCGGACTTTGGTCGCGCGACGGGCCAGCCTTCGCAACCTTGACGCAAAGCCCCCGCTGTGAGACACAGGGCGCGCCGGACAAGCGCGCATGCCCCGGCCCCTGTGGTGAGTAGCACCCGGTCACGCGGTCGTTACACGCGAGAAGCGGCCCCGCCCACTGGATAAGCCCTTCGTCTGAGTGTTTGACACACAGCGAGGGTTTTGCGTGACGGTTCCCGTCGAAATTCCGTTCACCACCTTTACCGGCGATGGCAGCACCACGTCTTTCGTGGTGCCGTTTTCGTGGACGGAAAGCGGCGACGTGCAGGCCAATTACACCGCCGGCGGGGTGACGACCAGCGCGGGGTATTCCATCACCGGCACCAGCGGCAATTCGCATGTGGTGTTCAGCGTGGCGCCGCCGGCGGGCGCGATCGGCGCGATCTGGCGGCAGACACCGGTCGAACAGGAACAGTCCACACCCTTTGCCAGCGGCGGGGCGTTTCCCAACCAGGCGTTGATGGCCGGCCTCGATGCGGTGACGCGCATGATCGCAGAGCTGAACCTGCAACTGGCGGCATGTGTGCGCGGGCCGCTGGGCGATACGATCCAGATCCTGCCGCCGGCCACCGTGCGCGCGGGCAGTTATTTCGCGTGGGACGCCACGGGCAAGATACCGATCGCAGCCAGCGGCACGGGCGCCGATGCATCGCTGCGCGCCGATCTGGCCGCGCCGACGGGCGGCGCGATCGTCGGCTTTCAGCAATCCGGCACTGGCGCGGTGGGCCGCACGATCCAGGCCAAGGCAGGCGAGGGGGTCAGCATCCTAGATTACGGGGGCGCGGCCGACGACGAAACCGACAATTATCCCGCGCTGATGGACGCCATTGCGGCGTTTCAGGCGTCGAACGGCAATCCCGACTATGTCGCCGGGCCGCGCATCCGGTTTCCCTGGGCGCCGCTGCCGTATTATTTTTCCGAACCAGTCAATCTGAAAACGACGGTCATTCTGGAGGGCGACACATCGCCCTATGCCTTGAACGGGCTGGCGACGGTCTTGCGGTTTCCGGAAAGCACGCCCGGTTTTATTGTCAACCGCTACAACACGCTGGGATCGACGACACTGACGACGCCGACGACGGGCGCGGATGGCAGCACGTTTCGCAATCTGGCGATTGTCGGCGGCGGCGGCCCGGTGGATTACACCGGCAACACCGCAGGCATCTGGGCGCGCGCGCAAGTTACCATCGAGGATTGCTATGTCGCGGATTTCGCGGGCAACAATGTGCAGATCGTCGCCACCAGCGGCGCGGGGGGCGCGGCCGAGGGGCAGGCGAGCGGATACAAGATCGACGGCCTGTACGTGAATGGATCGGGCCTGCACGGCGTTTACATCCAGGGCGGCGATGCCAACGTGGGCAGCACCAATCGCATCAATGTGCACAGCGCCGGCGCCGGCGGCCTGATCGACCTGTCTTTCCTGGGATCGACCCATATCAGCACCCAGATCGATGACTGCAACGCCAACAACCAGTGCCAGGTCAGCTATACTGACGGCAACGCCTATCAGTTGATCGATCACACCCCGGGCATAGGCGCCAGCACGACCCCGGGCACCAACGCGGCAATATGGTATCCGCTGGGCACAACGACACAGTTTCCGGGCCATCCGGCGTGGTCAAACGCCGGAACCTATGTCATCGGATCACCGTTGTTTGTGCAATCGGGCGGCCCGGCCCCGGACAACTTCATATCGCCCTATATCGAAGGCGGCCTGCCACTGGCGCATCTGGGCAGCGCATCGATCGCGTTCAACCCGATCAACGGCGCGGCGAATTTCACCAACACGACACCGGTGTGGTTCAACGACGGCGGGGTGGGATCGTTTGTCATGTCGGGATTTCGCCTGGCACAGAACACGCCGTTTCAATCGGGCGGCAACAGCTATTTCTCATTGGCCGGGCTTGGCGAGGGCGGCGCCAATTATGCCGGGACGATTATCAATTATACCAACACGCTGAATTGGCCGCTGTCATTCCGCCTTGCCACCAATTTCGAGGAAGGCAGCGATGCCGATATCGCGTTTTCCTATGCATTCAGCGATCAATACCAGTATTTCACCGGGCCCAACACAACGCAGACCTTTGGCCGCACGGCGCCGGTGCCCTATGTTTCGGGATTTCCCCAAGTGGCGATCGGCAGCGGCGCCAATGCGCGCATCATGGCCAACGGCACCGCAGCGCCCACCACCGGTTATCACGCGCAGGGCGAATTCGTGTGGAACATCGCGCCAACGGCCACCGGCACGCTGGGATGGTCATGCACGGCATCGGGTACACCAGGCACATGGACGGCGGTGACGGTCCCATGATGCACAATCCCACCACGACAGGATGCCCCGGCTAATGGCAGACGACGACGACAACAGAACTGACATGCCAAAGGCTGATCTGCGCGGGATGCGCACGATCACCCAGGCAGACGCGCGCGCGATCGCCGTGGCGCTGCTGAAGGAAGCAACCGAGCAGATTTATTCGGCCACCGGTCGCGGGATCTGGTCGACGTTCAAGACGCTGTTCTGGCCAATCGCGATCGGCGCGCTGTTGTATTTCATGGTGCTGACCGGGCGCCCGCTGGCGATGGGACCGACCAAATGACCCACACATTTGCCGATGCATTGCCGGTCGTGCTGACCGAAGAGGGCGGCTTTGTCGATGATCCGCGCGACCCGGGTGGCACGACCGATCTGGGCATCACAGCGGCTGTCTGGGCGTCATGGAGCGGTGAACCGGCAACAGAGGCTGTCATGCATAGTCTGACGCCTGAGAAAGTCACACCGCTCTACAAGGCGTGGTTTTGGGACAAGGTTGCGGGTGAAAAACTACCCGATGGCCTCAATCTGTGCGTGTTCGACTTCGCGGTAAATGGCGGTGTCAGTCGTGCGGCCAAGATGCTGCAACAGATTGTCGGTGCATCGCAGGATGGCATGATCGGCCCGGGCACGCTGGTGCAGGTGGGCGCCTATATGGCGCTGCAGGGGGGGGATGGTCTGGTTTCGGCCTATAGCGAGGCGCGGCGCACGTTCTATCGCGCAGACCCGCGCTTTTCGGTGTTTGGCACAGGATGGCTGAACCGCGTGGCGCATGTCGAGCAAGTGGCGCTGTCATGGCTGGCGTGACCACCGAAACCGCGCGGCCGACGCCGTGGTCTGAACGCACGATCGCGGGCCTGGCGCTGGCGTTCAATGTGAACCTGATCATCTTTGCGCTGTTTCTGGTGTGGCGGAAATGGCCAGACGCGGTAGCGCCCTCGATCATCTGGTACCTCGGCGGGGTGCTGATCATCATGGCGCTGGGTAATCTGCTGATCATCGGCGGCATGATGTCGCCCTGGATCGGCACGATCAGGGTTTCCGGCATGGGCATGGATCTGGACGTCAACGGCGGCGCCGACGCGGGAGCGAATTGACATGACGAAAGTTATCACCTCGGGCACGCTGGGCGGCGACGGCGTGGCCTATGTCGAAACCACCGATGTCAATGGCAGCCCCGCCAAGATCGGCGCGGTGACGCTGGTCGACCAAAGCGGCACATTGCTGGGCCCGACCGGCAATCCGCTCGCCATCCTCGACGGATTTCAGGCCGCTGTCACTGCCGCATGGACCACGGCGACAACCGTGAACACCGCGTTGGCGGTCAACACTGCGGGGTATGACACCATTGTCGTAACTCTGAACGCAGGCGCCACTTTCGCAGGCGGCGCAGCGGTGTGCGAAGTGTATGACGGCGTGAACTGGCTGCCCATCAAGGGTTCTGTGGTGCTGAACTACACCACCACCGGCAACACCATAACGCCAACAGCCAACACCATTGTCGGGTATCAGTTCGGCGTGGCCGGATTTCCACAATTCCGCGTCCGACTTGGCACGGTGCTGAGCGCGGGCACTTTGGGAGTGACGATTATCGCGTCATCGGCGCCCGATACGTCGCTGGTGACAGTCGGGCTCGATCCATCACAGCCGCTGCCGTCCGGAACGAACAGCGTCGGCACGGTCGGGTTGAATGCCGGCGGGAACCTGATTGGCGCAACGGTGCCATCGGCAGTTAGTTCATCGATCGGCACGGCATTGTCTGCACTGCGAATCCCCAGCGGTGCCAGCGGGGTGGTCAAGGCATCGTCCGCGCGCTTTTATGGCTATGACCTGATCAACACCCAGACAACGCCGCGCTATCTGCAGCTTTATAACAAGACGACCGCTGGCGTCCCTGGCACCGATACCCCGGCCATCACGATCCCGCTGACGGCGAGCGGATCAAAAAATACTTTCAGCGATATCGGTGTGGCCGAAAGTTTGGGCTTGAGCTGGGCGATTACCACAGATGCGCCGGGCGCGACGATCGGCGCATCGGGCGATGTGCTGGGAACGGTGTATTATGCCTGAAATCGTTTTGTCATTGCTGGGAAAATACTGGCAATCGGTCGCACTGGTCGCGGTGTCATTGCTGGCATGGCATTTCGATGCGCGCGCGGTGGCCAATGCCGACGCCGTGCGCGTGCAGGCCGCACAGTTCAAACAGGCACAAGCCAGCGCGACCGCGATCGCGCAGGCCGCGCTACAACACGTCGATGCCATCTATCAGGCCAAAGCGCAGGAGGCAGACAATGCCCATCAAGCCCAATTGGCGGACGCCCAGTCTGCCGCTGATCGCTATATCGCTTCTCACAGCGTGTGCCCCACAGCCGCTGGCCGTAGTGCCAGCCCAGCCCCTGGCGCCGCCCAAAGTGCCGCTGCCGGCGTTCCTGCAAGCCTGCCCGCCGGCGCCGTCGTGGTATCCGCCAACGACGTGCACGCCTGTACCGCCGCCGTAGGCTACGCCTTCGCCGCACGAAACTATGTGCTGTCGATCTCTGCCGCATCGCAATCCACCCCGAGCGCGGAGCCCACCGATGGCGATCATTGAAATCATCGTCATGGTCGCCGCAGGGTTCGCCCTGGGCGTCCTTTTCATGGAGGTAAGAATGAGCCTGTTTGCCCGTCTGGCCGCGCTGGAAGCGACTGCCAAATCGATTGTCGAAAATGCCGCCGGCAATGTCGAACGCGCGGTGGAAACCGTCAGCCTCGATGCGTTCAACGCGGTCAAGTCGACGCTGGAAGGCGTGGTGTCGGACATTGCCGCGCTGAAAGCCGCGATCGGCAGCGAAAGCGATGCGCCGACCTCGACCACCACGACCAGCACGACCGCATCGACCACGGGCGAGCCGGCCGCCGAGATCCAGCAGATCGGCCCGGCCGCGACCGAAAGCACCGGCGCGCCGGCGAGCTGATTTCCCCAGGCCGTTCGGCCCAGCAAAGGAGGCCGCCATGCGCTGAATGAGGATCTTCCTTGCAACCAAAACAGCCGCGGGGCCCCACCCCGCGGCTATCTTGTTGGAATTCCAACATTGGAAAATGTTGGAAGGGTTCGCGAAAACCCCACGCAAGCTATTGATTTATTGGCGCGCCCTGCTGGATTCGAACCAGCGACCACCGGCTTAGAAGGCAGGTGCTCTATCCAGCTGAGCTAAGGGCGCGCGCGGGGCGTGCATAAGCCGGGAGCGGGGCGGATGCAAAGGGGAGTTTTTGGCGGGATGTCCGCATCTTTTTTTCCGCCTTGCGCAAAACAGTGGCTGGTTTCTGCGTGCAGGGCGGTTAAGTTGGGACAAGTGTCAAGTTTTTGCGAGGGTGGTTGCATGCGCAGGCGGTTGGGCGTGTTGGCGGGGTTCGCCGCCGGGGTGTCGTTGGTGGCGGGTGTGCCGGTCGGCGCGCAAACCGCGCCCGGCACGTTCGATGCGTATCGTGGTGACCGGTCGACGGGCTGGCTGGGGCAGACGCGGTCCGAAGTCATGGCGTTGAACGGCATGGTTGCGACCAGCCAGCCGCTGGCGGCCGAGGCCGGGATCGAGGTCTTGCATGCGGGCGGCAATGCATTTGATGCGGCGGTGGCGACGGCAGCGGCGATCAATGTGGTCGAACCCGAAGCGACCGGGATGGGCGGCGACATGTTCGTGCTCGCCTGGGTGGCCAAAGAGCACCGGCTGGTCGCGCTCGATGCTT
This sequence comes from Novosphingobium sp. FSW06-99, assembly GCF_001519065.1. Lineage (GTDB taxonomy): Bacteria > Pseudomonadota > Alphaproteobacteria > Sphingomonadales > Sphingomonadaceae > Novosphingobium. The sequence continues at coordinate 519,604 of NZ_KQ954251.1, read as the reverse complement.
CGGGCCGGGCGCCGATGGCGGCGACTTTGGCGCATTACCGCGCGAAATTTGGCGAGAACATGCCCGAAGATGGCCTGGAATCGGCGGTTGTGCCCGGTGCGGTTGATGGATGGGCCACACTGCTGGGCAAATATGGCAAGCTGGGCTGGCACGGCGTGCTGGCTCCGGCGATCCGCATTGCCGAACAGGGCTTTCCCATCAGCCAGCGGATCGGCACCGAATGGGGCATGAGCCGCGACTTGCTGGCCAAAGACCCCGACACCGCCGCGATCTATCTCAACCACGGCACGGCGTGGCACTGGGGCGACATCTTCCGCAATCCCGATCTGGGCAAGGCGTTTCGCCTGCTCGCCGATGGCGGACGCGATGCCTATTACAACGGGCCGATCGCGCAAGCCATCGTCGCCAAGTCGCAGGCCCATGGCGGGCTGTTCACCATGGCCGATTTCGCGCAGATGCACGCGCGCTGGGTCGATCCGATCAGCACCACCTTCAACGGCTATGTGATCCACGAAATGCCGCCCAGCACGCAAGGGTTTGCTGTGCTGGAAATGATGAACCTGATCGAGGTGTGCCCGGCCAGACTCGGGCTGTCGCCCGACCGGATCAATCCCAAATCGGCCGATTTCTGGCATCTGATGGTAGAGGCCAAGAAGATCGCCTATGCCGATTTGCGCACGTACAATGGCGATCCCGATTTTTCGCATGTGCCGGTGGCGATGCTGATTTCCAAGGAATTCGCCGCGCAGCGTTGCGCCAAAATCGACATGAAGCATGCCGCCGCGCTCGATCCTTCGGAAGAACCGCTGGGCGGCACGGCCTATCTGACCACCGCCGATGCCGAGGGCAATGTCGTCAGCTTTATCTATTCGGTGTACAATTTCTTCGGGTCGGGGGTGACGGTGCCGGGCTATGGCTTTGTGCTGAACGATCGCGCGGCGGCGTTCACGCTCAAGCCCGACCGGCCCAACACGATCGCGCCGGGCAAGCGCCCGTTCTATACACTGATCCCCGGGTTTGTGACGCATGATGGCAAACCGTTCGCGTCGCTGGGCGTGATGTACGGCGATCAACAGGCGCAGGGGCAGGCGCAAGTGCTGGTCAACATGCTGTTGTTCGGCGCCAATCCGCAGGCGGCAGGCGATGCCGCCCGCTTTGCCCACGCGCAGCGCACCAACCGGCTACAACTGGAAAGCCAGCTCTATGATGCGATCGGCGCCGACCTGAAAGCGCGCGGCCACGATGTCCATTCCGCCGACGGGTTCGACATGGGCGGCTATCAGGCGATCATGATCGACCCGACAACCGGCGCCTATCGCGGCGCATCCGACCCGCGCAAGGATGGCGAGGCGATCGGGTTTTAAGCGGCGGTGACAGGGGCGGTCATTGGCGGCGGCGGTTGACAGGATCAAAGCAAACGTCGCAGTTTCGGGCGCGGCTCTATTCGCTTGTAGGGCAAGCCGTGTGGGCTACGCTCGGTTGATGAAAAAGAATCGCAATGCCTTTGCAGTAGCTTGTGCGCTTGCTCTTGGCGTGTTCCCGTCTGGGGGACACGCCTATTGCGTTGGCTGGGACAAGACGCTTCCGAACTACGATCCGCAATACTATTCGGTGAGCCATGAATTGCGTCGGTCGGAATGGGTCCTCAAGGCCAAGGTCATAAACGAAACCTGGATCGGCGACGACGGGAAGGCAAAGCCTTTGCAGCCGCCTTTCCAAAACGGCGCTCCGCGACCTTGGGGATTTGATACCTATGCTGGTGCTTTTTACGACCTTCAGGTCGAGCACGCATTCAAAGGAACTCCTCCACCGACCATCAGGGTGTTCAGTGAGAATGCGACGAATCGGTTCTGGCTCAAAGAAGGGCAGGAGATATTGGCATTCGTCTCTGAAGAGGTGTTTGAAGAACCAATTGGCAAGCAGTTCACACTGGACACTTGCGGAAATTTTCGGACCTATCCCAAAGCGAACGGGTTAGTCGCGGCGGTGCTCAAGGCGGCGAAGGCTTCCAAGTGATTGGCGGCTTTAATCGGCTGCTCGATCCAGCGCAGAATGTGTCCATGCCGCCTCGGCCACTTCCGCCTGCAACCAGCCGATAAACCGTTCCACCGCCGCATTGCCAGCGCTGCGCGGAGGGACGACCACGTAATAGGCGCCGTCTTCGGGCACCACCGGGGGCAGGCCAACTATGGCAAGACGGCGTTCGTCGACCAGATCGCCGGTGATCGAGCGCCAGCCGAGCATGATGCCTTGGCCGTTGAGCGCGGCCTGCGTCGCCTGGACATACGTGTTGAAGCGCAAGTCCGCGCCGGTGCCGCGCACGATGCCGGTGGTCTGGCAATAGCCGGTCCAGCTTCGCCAGGATGCGTCATCGACATCGACATGGATCAGCGGCCAGCCATCGAGCGTGGCAGGCACGCTGCGGCGCGCGAGGAAGTCGGGGCTGGCGACGGGATCGATGCATTCCTGAAACAGGCGGATCACCGTGCCGTCGCGCCAGCGGCCATGGCCGTAGCGGAACAGCACATCGGCATGTGCGGCATCGGGCGCGGCGTCGTGCGGCGTGGTCATCACGCTGACCGCGATATCGGGGCATTGCGCGCCAAACGTGGCCAGGCGGCGCATCAGCCAATACGTCGCAAAGCCGATCGAGCAAGACACGCGCAAGCTGGTGTCGCGTTCGGCATGGCGTTGCCCGATGCGGGCCACCGCCTCGGCAATCAGGCCCAGCCCCTGGCGCGTCGCGGCCAGCAAGTCTTCGCCGCTTTGCGTCAGCATCAGCGGGCGGCGGGTGCGGTCGAACAGCGGCACTCCGATCCAGCGTTCCAGATCGCGCAAGGCCTTGCTGACCGCGGGTTGGGTGACATTGAGCGTGCGCGCCGCGACCGACAGGCTGCGGTGTCGCGCCGCTGCCTCGAACACCGTCAACAGCCGCAGCGGGGGCAGGGGCGTGGCTGGCGTCATTGCCGGTACGACGGGTCTTCGGCGTCCAGCAGCGATTTCAGATGGTCGAAATGGGTAAAAGCCATGCCGCGATAGGCGTCCCAGCCTTGCGCGGTGTGTTCGGCAATCGCGTCGCTCATCACCGCCAGCGGTTGCCCGGTGGCATAGGCGCGCAACAGCGTTTCGGCGGCTTTTTCCAGAAAATACAGGTTTTCGAACGCTTCGGCAACGGTCTCGGCCACGCACGTCACACCATGGTTGGCCATGATCAGGGTGGGCGCCTGCGCCAACAGGCCGGCGATGCGGATGCCTTCGTCATCCTGATCGGCAATTCCGCCGCATTCGGGATCGATGACATAGCGGCCGAAAAACCGGGCGGTGTTCTGGTCGATCGGCAACAGGCGCGGATCGGCCAGCGTGGTCAGCGTGGTCGCCGCGATCGGATGGCAATGCAGGATCACCCGGGCCGAGGCGACACGGCGATGGGCATTGCCATGGATGCACCAGGCCGAGGCATCGGGGGCATCGGCGCGCGTCATCACATCGGGATCATCTGCATCGAGCACTTGCAGGTCGCTGGCGCGGATCGTGGCGAAGTGGCGCCATTTGCGGTTCATCACAAACCGGCGGCCATCGGCCGACAGCGCCGCGCTGAAATGGTTGCCCACCGATTCGTGCCAGCCGAACCGCGCGGCCAGCCGGAAGGCGGCAGCTAGGTCGATGCGCAACGAGGCTTCGTCGGTCATGCCGAAAATCGCCCTTCGCCCGACAATTTGCGCCAGCGGCTGCGCAATTCACCCCGGTCGGTATACGTCCCGCGCAAATACCGCTCGCCGCTTTCGGCCACAAACGCCGATCGGGCGTGGACCACCCGATGGTTGTCGAACACGATGCATTCGCCCGCGTTGAGGCGGAACCGCATGACAAAGCGCGGGTCCTGCAACAGGCGGCCAAACCGGCAGAACGCGGGGTAATAGGCATCGAGAAAGCGCTGATCATGGTCGAACACGTCGGCCATGTGCTGGCTCATCGTCACGCCCGCGATATCGCCATGATCGTCGAGTTCGATCACCCGCTGGCGCGCGCGCATGTCATAGGCATCGTGTTCGTTGTAGAACGGCACGGTGGTTTCGCACAGCAGGCGGAAATCTTCGGGATGCGTGCGGCGCAGTTCGGCGGCAACCGCGGCGCCATCGACAAACAGGCTTTCCCCGCCATCGACCGAATTGCGGCGGCAATGCAGGAATTGCACCCCCGGCGGCAGATCTTCGGCCGGCACATCGGTGTGCAGTTCCAGCGCCTTGGCGGTATAGGCCAGGTTGTCGGGATCGATATGCAGCCGCACGTCGAAATAGGCGCCAAAGAACGTGGGCCGGGGAAATCCGATCAGGTTGGCCGCATCGGTCAGCCCCTGATCGCTGTCGGGCATATGGGTCAGGATCGCCACGCCTTGGGTCAACAGCGCATGGACCCAGTCTTTCAACGTGGCACGGTCGGTGCTGACCGCGTCAAAGGCAAACCGCGCTATCGCCGGGTAATGGTCGGCATACCAGTATTCGCGCGGCAGCACGGCGGGATCGGGGCGGGGCCCGGCCACCGCATGCGCGCCCAGCCAGGCCAGCGGATACGTCGAACGATGCCCCGATCCGGCCCATTCGATCACCAGCGCATCGTCGATGACGCTGGCCCGTGTCGCGCGCGGCGGGGTGTCTTCGGCAAAGATGTCATAAACCCGCTCGCGCGTTTCGGGATCGAACGAGGTGGCACAATTGTCGCGCAGCCAATAGTAGTTGAAGTAATGGCGTGCGCCCCCATCGAGCGTCACCTCCAGACCACGGTCGAGCAGGGCAGGGGGCGGGGGGGCGGCAAGAGTGGCCATTGTCGGGCTCCATCAGGGCGGGCCTAGCCGTGGTACGCCGCGACAGGCCGGTGCTCAAGCCGCGAAAATATCATGCCAGCATAACCGTGAGGTTATGTCATGGATGATCGATCGTGCCCCAAATGGCGCTTTGCGCGCGCGGCGAATGCGGTTAGCCTTTGGCGTATGAGTGATCCCCAGCTTTCCCGCATCGACGGCAATCTCGGCGCGCGGCGTCATTTCCGCTATTTCGACTATATGATGGCAGCGTTTGTCGGCATCCTGCTGCTGTCAAACCTGATCGGTGCGGCCAAGCTGGCGCAGGTCGGCGGGCAGACGTTCGGGGCGGGCATCCTGTTCTTTCCGATCTCGTATGTGCTCGGCGATGTGCTGACCGAAGTCTATGGCTATGCCAATGCACGGCGCTGTGTGTGGGTGGGGTTTTTCGCGCTGCTGTTCATGGCGGTGATGAGCTTTGTCGTGGTGGCAATGCCGCCATCGCCCGACTGGGGCTGCGCATCGAGCGCGGACCCGCGCTTTGCCGATATCGTCGCGAAAACATCGAAGGGCGCGGTCTGCCAAACCACCTATGATTCGGTGTTCGGCAGCACCTGGCGCATCGTCGCGGCCTCGGTCATCGCGTTCTGGGCGGGCGAATTCGTCAATTCGTTCGTGCTGGCGCGGATGAAAGTGTGGACCCAGGGACGCTGGCTGTTCACCCGCACCTGGGGCTCGACGATTTTTGGCCAGGCGATCGACAGCGCGCTGTTCTATCCGATCGCGTTTCTGGGCACCTGGTCCAACCGGTCGGTAATCACGGTGATGATCACAAACTGGGCGTTCAAGGTGATCTGGGAAATCGTGCTGACGCCGTTCACTTATTGGATCGTGGCGTTCCTGAAACGGCACGAGGGGGTCGATGTTTACGATACCGACACCGATTTCTCCCCCTTTGCCAAAGCCCCGGTTATCTGACTGTCTGACCCGACACTGTCGTGTCGGGAAGTCGGCACCGGCCCGCTCCCCCACCCGACCACCCTACTATAGGTATCCTATGGGTGGTCGGCTCCTCAGCGAAAACGTCCCCCGGACGTTTTCGTGTTCTTCGTCGCGGGGAGCGGGCCGGTGCCGACTTCGAAACGCGCCCTTTCGCGCGTTTCGCCGACATCGAGGCAAACCGCTCAGTCCGCGATCAGTGCGACGGCGAAATAAACCAGGATCGCCGAGCCGAACCCGGCCAGTGTGCCGATCACAAATGCGGCGCGTACCAGCATCGGGTCCCACCCGAAGTGGGCGGCAATGCCCGAGCACACGCCCAGGAATTTGCCGTTAGCGCGATCGAGACGGAAGCGGTTGCTCATGACGGGGGTCTCCATTTCGAGAGGGGATCAGGCGATGATCTGCGTCGCGCCGAACGGAACAACCACGGTTGCCGCCATCAGCGAGAGCGAGAGGATAAGCGCGGCGGACATGCAATAAAGCGTTTTCATGATGGTCACTTCCCTGTTTTGAGTGGCTGATCCAGTGATTGCATGGGTCGTGCCAATTGCGAAAAGGCACGGATTTTCGGGGTTTGGGCCTGCGACAGCGCTGCACTGCACTGCAAATTGCGCCAATGGATCGCAAAATGCGCCGCAAATTGGCGTTGTTCCGATTTGGCGCCACACGCCGCTTTGCGCTTGCCTTTTTGTTCCGCGCTCCCTATCTGGCGGATCAATCCCGACATTGTGAAAGCAAAGTCAGGCTGGGCCAGAAGGCACCGGCGGCAGACTGCTTTGCAATGCCGAACCATGACACGGAGTACGAATGGCCGACATCGCGCGCATTACCGAGGTTGTAGAGGCTGAAACGCGTGCGTTGGGCCACGATCTCGTGCGTGTGGTGCTCTATGGCAAGAGCGAAGTCGGCGATGAAGAGCGCACCTTGCAGGTGATGGCCGAGCGGCCCGAAACCGGGCAATTGCTGATCGATGATTGCGCCGCGCTGTCGCATCGCATTTCCGACCGGCTCGATGCGCTGGAAGAAGCGGGCGAAGTGCTGATCGAAGGCGCCTATCGGCTGGAAGTCAGTTCGCCCGGCATCGACCGCCCGTTGACCCGGCCCAAGGATTTTGCGGCGTGGATCGGGCACGAGGCGCGCATCGAACTGCGCGAACTGCTCGACAAGCGCAAGCGGTTCCGCGGCGATCTGGTCGGATTCGATACCGCAACAAACACGATTTCGATCGAGGAGGATGCCGTGGTATATACCGTGCCATTCGATCTCGTCGACAATGCCAAACTTGTCCTGACGGACAAGCTGATTACCGCTTCCCGCCCGATCGACATGACCGGTGCGGATACAATCGTCGAGGAACAGGAAGACTAAGCCATGGCCAGTGCGATTTCCGCCAACCGCGCCGAGCTTCTGGCAATTGCGAACGCAGTTGCCAGCGAGAAGATGATCGACAAGTCGATCGTCATCGAAGCGATGGAAGAAGCCATCCAGAAATCGGCGCGCAACCGCTATGGTGCCGAAAACGATATCCGCGCCAAGCTTGATCCGCGCACCGGCGATCTGCGTCTGTGGCGTGTGGTCGAAGTGGTCGAGGAAGTCGAAGACTACTTCAAGCAGGTCGACATCAAGCAGGCCGAAAAGCTGCAGCCCGGTGCCGCCGTCGGCGATTTCATCGTCGATCCGCTGCCCGCTGTCGAGCTGGGCCGTATCGATGCGCAATCGGCCAAGCAGGTGATTTTCCAGAAAGTCCGCGATGCCGAACGCGAACGCCAGTTCGAAGAGTTCAAGGACCGCGTCAACGAAGTGATCACCGGGGTGATCAAATCAGTCGAATTCGGCCATGTCATCGTCAACCTGGGCCGCGCCGAAGGCGTGATCCGCCGTGATCAGCAAATCCCGCGCGAAGTGCCGCGTGTCGGCGAACGCGTGCGCGCGCTGGTGATGAAAGTTGAACGCACCAACCGGGGCCCGCAGATTTTCCTCAGCCGCGCGCACCCCGAATTCATGAAAAAGCTGTTCGCGCAGGAAGTGCCCGAAATCTACGACGGCATCATCGAGATCAAGGCCGCCGCGCGCGATCCGGGCAGTCGCGCCAAGATCGGCGTGATCAGCCGCGACAGCTCGATCGACCCGGTCGGCGCCTGCGTCGGCATGAAGGGCAGTCGCGTGCAGGCGGTGGTGCAGGAACTGCAGGGCGAAAAGATCGACATCATCCCCTGGAGCGAAGATACCGCGACTTTTGTGGTCAACGCGTTGCAGCCCGCCACCGTCAGCCGCGTGGTGATTGATGAGGAAGAGAGCCGCATCGAAGTGGTTGTGCCCGATGACCAGCTCAGCCTGGCGATCGGTCGCCGCGGCCAGAACGTGCGACTGGCCTCGTCGCTGACCGGTTCGGCGATCGACATCATGACCGAAGCCGAAGCCTCGGAAAAGCGGCAGAAGGAATTCACCGAACGCTCCAAGACGTTCGAGGAAGAACTCGATGTCGACGAAACGCTGTCGCAGTTGCTGGTTGCCGAAGGGTTCAGCGAACTGGAAGAAGTCGCCTATATCGACATCAGCGAACTGTCGAACATCGACGGCTTTGACGATGAACTCGCCGGCGAATTGCAGAACCGCGCTTTGGAGGCGCTCGAACGCCGCGAAGAGGGCCAGCGCGAGGAACGTCGCAACCTGGGCGTCGAAGATGCCCTGGCCGAATTGCCGCACCTGACCGAAGCGATGCTGGTCACGCTGGGCAAGGCCGGGATCAAGACACTCGACGACCTGGCTGATCTGTCCACCGACGAACTGATCGCGCGCAAGCGGGTCAACGAACAGCGCCGCCGGGGCAACACCAATGAACGTCCCGACCGTCGCGAACGGTCCGAACGCAGCGAAGACAAGGGCGGTGTGCTGGGCGAATATGGCCTGAACGAAGAACAGGGCAACGAAATCATCATGGCCGCCCGCGCGCACTGGTTCGACGATGAACCTGCCGCTGCCGCTCCAACCGAGGAGGCCGCCGATGCGGAATCCTCGCAATGAGCCGCTAACCGCAGACATCCGGGGCAAGGCCCGCGGCTCGGCAGCACGCCGGGGCGCGGCCGGCACCCCCGTGCCAGACCGGCCGGGTGCAGAGCATCCGGGCGGCGGCGGAGTCGTGCCTGAACGGGCCGCCCGGGCTGTCCCCGAACGCAAATGCATCCTGACCGGGCAGCACGATGATCGTGACGCGCTGATTCGGCTGGCCCTGTCGCCCGATGGCGACGTGCTGCCCGATGTATTGGCGCGTGCGCCGGGACGTGGCGCATGGATCGGGGTGACCCGCGTCGAGCTGGACCAGGCGATTGCCAAGGGCAAGCTGAAGGGCGCATTGGCGCGGGCCTTCAAGGGCACGCCGCTGAACATTCCCGTCGACCTTGGCGATCGTATCGAAACCGCGCTGCGCCGCGCCCTGGCCGATCGGCTGGGGATCGAATTGCGATCGGGTATGATCGTACTGGGCACCGAAAAGATCGCCGCTGCGGCGCGGGCCGGGGTGGTGACATTCCTGGGCCATGCCAGCGATGCGGGCGGCGATGGAGCGGGCAAACTGGCACAGGCATGGCGCGTGGGCGAACAGGCCGAAGGGTCTGGACGCAAAGGTGTGATCTTGCCGCTGGACCGCGCGGCGTTGTCTGTGGCATTGGGCCGCGACAACGTCGTTCACCTGGCGCTGACCGATGCCGCTGCCGCCGCGCGCGTGACAGGGCTGCTCGGGCGCCTCATGCATTTTACGGGTTGTAGACCTACGGGTGAAGCCACTGCCGTGGTGACTGACACGGCTGTGGCGAACGACGAGATTGATACGAAGGGCGAATGAGTTCGATGAGCGATAGCGACAAAAAGCCGACACTGGGCCGCAGGCCACTGGGCCTGAAGACCTCGGTGGAAGCGGGCGAGGTCAAGCAGACCTTCAGCCATGGCCGCACCAACAAGGTGGTGGTCGAGGTGAAACGGCGCAAGATCATGCCGCGTCCTGGTGAAGGCGCCGCGCCCGAAGCGCCCGTCGCCGCACCGCAGCCCGCGCCCGCGCCCGCTCCGGTGGCGCGTCCGACTCCGCCGCCTCCGCCGCCGGTGGCGCCCGCCGCCTCGCGCGAAACGCGCCAGGAATTGCAGGCGCGCCTGCTGCGCGAAGCCGAAGAGGCGCGCATTGCCGCCAACGAGGCCGCCAACCGCCGCGAACAGGAAGAGCGCCTGCGCGCGGCCGAGGAAGCGCGTCTGCGCGCCGAGGAACAGCGCCGCGCCGCCGATCCGGCGACCGAGGCACCGGTTGCCGCGCCCGAACCGGCTGTCACGGTTGTCGCCGAAGCGCCCGTCGCTGCGCCCGAACCAGTCGCTGCAGCGGCCGAACCCGCTGTCGCCGCCGCCCCGGCTGAAGTGCCCGCCGCCGCAGCCACGGCCACGGCGCCTGCCGCCGCCGAAACCACCGGCGATGCGCGCCCGGCACAGACCGCGCCGCGCCGCTTCACCCCTGTGGCACCGGTCAAGCGCCCCGAACCGGCGGCCAAGAAGCCGGTGCATGCCCCGCGCGACAAGAACGCCAACGACCGCCGCCAGGCAGGCAAGTTGACCGTTACGCGTGCGCTCAACGAAGACGAGGGCGCGCGCGCCCGTTCGCTCGCCGCGCTCAAGCGTGCGCGTGAAAAGGAACGTCGTGCGCATTATGCCGGGCAACAGCACGTGCGTGAAAAGCAGGTGCGCGATGTCGTCGTGCCCGAAGCGATCACGGTGCAGGAACTGGCCAACCGTATGGCCGAAAAGGCCGCCGATCTGGTCAAGGCGCTGTTCAAGATGGGGGTGATGGTCACCATCAACCAGACCATCGATCAGGACACCGCCGAGCTGCTGGTCACCGATTTCGGCCACAACGTGCAACGTGTCAGCGACAGCGATGTCGATATCGACACCAGCATCGATGTCGATGACGAAGGTTCGCTGCAACAGCGTCCGCCGGTCGTCACGATCATGGGCCACGTCGATCACGGCAAGACCAGCCTGCTCGACGCGCTGCGCGGCACCGATGTGGTACGCGGCGAAGCCGGTGGCATCACGCAGCATATCGGCGCCTATCAGATCAAGACCAAGGGCGGTGATTTCATCACCTTCCTCGACACGCCGGGCCACGAAGCCTTTACCGAAATGCGCATGCGCGGTGCCAATGTCACCGATATCGTGGTGCTGGTTGTGGCCGCCGATGACGGGATCATGCCGCAGACGGTGGAGGCGATCAACCACACCAAGGCCGCAGGCGTGCCGATGATCGTGGCGATCACCAAGGCCGACAAGCCCGAAGCCAATCCGCAGAAGATCCGCGAACGCCTGCTCGAATACGAAGTCCTGGTCGAAGAGATGTCGGGTGACGTGCAGGATGTCGAGGTTTCGGCCAAGACCGGGGCCGGGCTCGACACGCTGATCGAAAAGATCCTGTTGCAGGCCGAACTGCTCGAACTGCGCGCCAACCCCGATCGCGCCGCCGAGGCGACCGTGATCGAGGCCAAGCTCGACAAGGGCAAGGGGCCGCTGGCGACTGTGCTGGTGCGGCGCGGCACGTTGAAAGTCGGCGACATTCTGGTGGTCGGCACCCAGTCGGGCCGCGTGCGCGCGATGCTCGACGACAAGGGACGCCAGATCAAGGCCGCCGGACCGTCGCTGCCAGTCGAAGTGCTCGGCATCGGCGGCGTGCCGATGGCGGGTGACACGCTGACCGTGGTCGAAAACGAAGCGCGGGCGCGCGAAGTTGCCGCCTATCGCGAGGAAAAGGCCAATTCGAAGCGCACCACGTCGCCGCAGGCGAGCATCGACACGATGTTCTCTGCGCTCAAGGCCAAGGAAGCCGTCATAGAATTCCCGGTGGTGATCAAGGCCGACGTGCAAGGTTCGACCGAGGCGATCGTCAACGCGTTGAACCGCCTGTCGACCGACGAGATCAAGGTCCGCGTGCTGCAATCGGGCGTGGGTGCGATCACCGAAGGCGACGTGACGCTGGCCGCGGCCACCGGCGCGCCGATCATCGGGTTCAACGTGCGTCCCAACGCCAAGGCGCGTGAACTGATCGAACGCAACAAGGTGCGGCTGAAATATCACGACGTGATCTATCAGTTGACCGACGAGATCGCGCGCGAAATGGCGGGCGAACTTGGACCGGAACGCATCGAAACCGTGGTTGGCCGCGCCGAGGTCAAGGAAGTGTTCCCCGCCGGCAAGCGCGACAAGGCCGCCGGTCTGCTGGTGCTCGAGGGCTATATCCGCAAGGGCATCCACGCGCGGCTTACCCGCAACGATGTCATCGTGTCGGCCACGCTCATCGCTTCGTTGCGCCGTTTCAAGGACGACGTGTCGGAAGTGCGCGCCGGTCTGGAATGCGGGGTCATGCTGGCCGATACCAACGACATCAAGCCGGGCGACATGCTCGAAGTGTTTGAAGTCGAGGAACGCGCCCGCACGCTGTAAAATCCTCCCCGTGCTGGGGAGGATATATCGGAGGGCGGGATGCTGGCGGTCTTTCTGGGCTCGATCAACGTGGGTGGTAACCGCGTGGTGATGGCAGATCTGTGCGCCGCGCTGGGCAACGACGGGTTCGGTCCCGTCTCCAGCGTGGTGGCCAGCGGCAATCTGTTGCTGGCGGGGCACGACCACGCCGAACCGGGTCTGGGTGCCGCGATCGAGGCGAGCATCGCACGCCATTTCGGCATCACCAGTGTTGCGCTGCCGCGCACGCGCGACCAGGTGCAGGCGGCGATCGACGACAATCCGTTTGCCGCTGGTGATCCGGCGCGGGTGCACACCCATTTCCTCGAATCGACGCCGGATGAGGCCGCGTTTGCCCGATTGCGGGCCGATCATGCCGGGCGCGGGGCCGAAACCCTCGCAATCGGACCTGGCGCACTCTATATCGACTATATCGATGGCGTGGGCAGCAGCAAGCTGACCGCGGCTTTCATCGTACGTCGGCTCGGCTGTCGGGGCACCGCGCGCAATTTGCGCTCGCTGGCCCGGATTGCCGAGCGCATGAACTCGAACGGATAGACACAGACATTGGCTCGTCCCAACCAAACTCCCGAAACCCGCTCCGTCCGCCTGCTCAAGGTGGGTGAACAAGTGCGCCATATCCTGTCGGACCTGCTGTTGCGGCAGGAAGTGCACGACGAAGTGCTGTCGGCGCACACCGTTTCGGTGACCGAAGTGCGCATGACGCCCGATCTGCGCCAGGCCACGGTGTTCGTGAAATCGCTGCTGGGCAGCGATGAAGCGGCAGTGCTGAAGGCGTTGCAGACCAACACCGCGTTTTTCCAGCGCGAGGTCGCCGGGCGGCTGAAGCTGAAATACGCGGCCAAAATTCGCTTTACCGCCGATGAAAGCTTTGATGTGGCCAGCCATATCGACAACCTGCTGGGCGATCCGCGCGTGGCCCGCGATCTTGGTCGCACCGAACCCGACGCCTGATCGTCGACGCCGATGGCCAAGCTGCATTTCTACTATGCCAGCATGAACGCGGGCAAATCGACCGCGCTGTTGCAGGCCGATTTCAACTATCGCGAACGCGGCATGGCGACGATGCTGTGGACGGCGGCAGTCGATCACCGGCCGGATGCCACGCCGGGGCTCGATATTGTCAGCCGGATCGGCATTGGCGCGCCCGCCCGGCGCTATGATCGGGATACCGATCTGGTGGCGGCGATCATGCCCGGTGCGCCCGATCTGTCGGCAGTGCTGGTCGATGAGGCGCAGTTCCTGACCGAAGACCAGGTGTGGCAACTGGCGTGGATTGCCGACGAGGCGGGCATTCCGGTGCTGTGCTATGGCTTGCGCACCGATTTTCGCGGCGCGCTGTTCGAAGGGGCGGCCACTTTGCTGGCAATTGCCGACCGACTGGTCGAATTGCGCGGGGTGTGCCACTGCGGCGCCAAGGCGACGATGAACTTGCGCATCGATCCGCAGGGCCATCCGGTGCGCGATGGCGCGCAAACCGAAATCGGCGGCAACGATCGCTATATCGCGCTGTGTCGGCGCCATTTTCGTGAAAGTCTTGGATGATGAGCGACGACGGCCTGTATATCCCGCTGGGCGGTGGCGAAGGCGACGGCGATCTGGCGCTGCTGCCGCTGACCGAGGCGCATCGTGAAGGCCTGCGCGCGGCCTGTGCGCAAGACAGCGCGATCTGGGATATCTATCCGACCAACTATCTGGGCGAGGCGTTCGATCCGCAATTCGATCTGCTGCTGTCGGGCGGCACGAAACGCCGGGTCTATGCCATCCTGCAAGGCGGCACCGTGGTCGGCATGACTGCGTGGATCGATCAGGGGCAGCCGGGCTGGTCGATCGAAATCGGCAACACATTTGTCGCGCCGGGCCTGCGCGGCAGCGGGCTCAACACGCGGGTCAAGCATCTGTTGCTCGATCATGCCTTTGCCTGCGGGATCGAGCGCGTGGGGTTCAAGGTCGATCAGCGCAACACGCGCAGCCAGGCCGCCGTGACCAAGCTGGGCGCCACGCGCGAAGGCGTGTTGCGCCATGAACGCAAGACCTGGACCGGGCATGTGCGCGACACCGTGTCGTTCAGCATTCTTCGCGCCGAATGGCTCGCGCGATGAACGGGGCCCTCTACGAAGCGGCAACGATGATCCTGCCGCTGATCTTTGCGATTGTCTGTCACGAAGTGGCGCATGGTCTGGTCGCGCGGATGCTGGGCGACCCCACCGCGTCGGAACGCGGACGGCTGAGCCTCAACCCGCTGCGCCATGTCGATCCGTTCGGCACGATCGTGCTGCCCGGCCTGCTCGCGCTGACGCATATGCCGGTGTTCGGATGGGCCAAGCCGGTGCCGGTCAACTATGCCCGGTTGCGCAACCCCAAGCGCGACATGGCGCTGGTCGGCGCGGCGGGCCCGGCCAGCAATTTCGTGCTGGCGGCGTTGAGCGCAGTGGCAATCGGGTTGATGGCGCGCAGCCTGCCGACGGGGGCGAAACCCGGTGCGGTTGAAACCTTCGTGTTCGAAAATCTGGTCAATTTCATCCAGTTCAATTGCTTTCTGGGCATGTTCAATCTCTTGCCGCTGCCACCGTTCGATGGTTCGCGGATCTTGCGCGGGATCGTGCCCTGGCCGCTGGCGCGCCTGCTCGACCGGATCGAACCGTTTGGCATTCTGATCTTTGCGCTGATCTTCGTGATCCTGCCGCAAATGGCGCCGTCGCTGCATCTGCTCGATCGCTTTCTGTTGCCGCCGGTGGGCTGGCTGCTCGACCAGTACGGCGCGCTCGAAGCCTGGGTGGCGGGGCCTCTGGTCAATACCGGATCATGAGCGTTCACGGCTGGATCGTGCTCGACAAGCCGCTGGGTCTTGGTTCGACCCAGGCCGTCGCGGCGGTCAAGCGGGTGTTGCGCCAGGGCGGGCATGGCCGGGCCAAAGTGGGCCATGGCGGCACGCTCGATCCGCTGGCCACCGGGGTGCTGCCGATCGCCATTGGCGAGGCGACCAAGCTGGCGGGCCGCATGCTCGACGCGACCAAGGCCTATGAATTCACCGTGCGCTTCGGCAGCCAGACCGACACGCTCGATCTGGAAGGCACGGTCATCGCCACCAGCGATGTGCAACCTGCGCCGGGCGCGGTGGCCCACGTGGTGGCACAGCGGTTTACCGGCCCAATCGAGCAAGTTCCGCCCGCCTATTCGGCGGTGTTGATCGATGGCAAGCGGGCTTATGATCGCGCGCGTGGTGGCGAAGACGTCGACATGCCGATGCGCAGCGTGATGATCCATCGGTGGGATTCGATCGTCGAGGGCGACAACCAGGCGACTTTGGCTGTTACCGTATCCAAGGGCACCTATATCCGCAGCCTGGCGCGCGATATCGCGCTGGCGCTGGGTACGGTTGGCCATGTCACCATGTTGCGGCGGGTCAGGGCCGGGCCGTTCGATCTGTCTCAGGCGATTTCGCTGGACAAATTGGACACGATCGCTAAGGGCGCATCCCTTGAACACATGATCTTGCCATTGGAGGCAGGGCTGGACGACATCCCGGCTCTTGACCTCGACCCCGAACAGGCAAGGGCGGTCCGACAGGGCCGCGTTCTGACGGGGTTGCCCCAATCCGACGGGCTGTGGCTTGCGCGATCCGGCATGGTGCCGGTGGCGCTGGTCGCTCTGGCGGATGGCGCCATGCGCGTCGAGCGGGGTTTCAATCTGACCGATGTCGCGGAGTGCAGATAAATGACGGTTACCGCAGAAAAGAAGCAGACGATCATCACCGACAACGCCCGCGCAGTGGGCGATACCGGTTCGCCCGAAGTTCAGGTTGCCATCCTGACCGAGCGGATTGTCAACCTGACCGAACACTTCAAGCTGCACCATAAAGACAACCATTCGCGCCGTGGCCTTTTGCAAATGGTCAACAAGCGTCGCAGCCTGCTCGACTATCTGAAGAAAAAGGATGTCGAACGCTACAACGCCCTGATCCAGAAGCTGGGTCTGCGCAAATAAGCGTACCTGGAAAGCGGCCCCTTCGCGGGCCGCTTTTTGTATTCGGGCCATTCGCAATTCGGCGAAAGGCCCAGGGGTGTGAACGAAACCCCACACCGGACCGGGACGGAACCCCCGGCAAGCAAATCCCGCGCGGCAATAGGGCCCGTGGGCTGAAGGAAAAACGATGTTCGACGTCAAGACCGTATCACTGGAATGGGGCGGAAAAACCCTCACTCTGGAAACCGGCCGCATTGCCCGTCAGGCTGACGGGGCGGTCCTCGCCACGTATGGCGAAACTGTCGTGCTGTGCGCCGTCACCGCCGCCAAGTCGGTCAAGGAGGGGCAGGATTTCTTCCCCCTGACCGTGCACTATCAGGAAAAGTTTTCCGCCGCCGGCCGTATCCCGGGCGGCTTTTTCAAGCGTGAACGCGGCGCCACCGAAAAGGAAACGCTGGTTTCGCGCCTGATCGACCGCCCCGTGCGGCCGCTGTTTCCCGAAGGTTTCTACAACGAAATTAACGTCATTTGCCAGGTTTTGAGCTATGACG
Organism: Novosphingobium sp. FSW06-99; assembly: GCF_001519065.1. Classification (GTDB taxonomy): domain Bacteria; phylum Pseudomonadota; class Alphaproteobacteria; order Sphingomonadales; family Sphingomonadaceae; genus Novosphingobium. Next base: position 502,777 of record NZ_KQ954251.1, on the reverse strand, counting down.
GCGAAACCGAACCCGATGTCGTGGCGATGCTGGCAGCCTCTGCCGCGCTGACCATTTCGGGCGTGCCGTTCATGGGCCCGATCGGCGCCGCGCGCGTCGGTTACAAGGATGGCGAATACCAGCTCAATCCGTCGCTGACGGCCGTCAAGGAAGGCCAGCTCGATCTGGTCGTGGCCGCCACCGGTAACGCGGTGATGATGGTCGAATCCGAAGCCAAGGAACTGAGCGAAGACGTCATGCTCGGCGGCGTGCTGTTTGCCCATGCGGAAATCCGCAAGGTGATCAACGCGATCATCGATCTGGCTGAAATGGCCGCCAAGGACCCCTGGGACATCGACCTGTCGGACAACACCGCCGACATCAAGGCCAAGCTCAAGAAGCTGGTCGGCAAGGATATTGCTGCCGCCTACAAGCTGACCAACAAGTCGGCCCGCGCCGATGCGCTCAACCTGGCGCGCGACAAGGCCAAGGCCGCATTTGCCGACGAAACCCCGCAGACCAAGATGGTGGCGATCAAGACCCTGAAAAAGGTCGAGGCCGACATCGTGCGCACCGCCATTCTCAAGGATGGCCAGCGCATCGACGGTCGTACCGTCACGCAGATCCGTCCGATCGAAGCGATGGTCGGTTTCCTGCCGCGCACGCACGGTTCGGCGCTGTTCACGCGCGGTGAAACGCAGTCGATCTGCACCACCACGCTGGGCACCAAGGACGCCGAGCAGATGATCGACGGTCTGGATGGCCTGTCGTATCAGCGCTTCATGCTGCACTACAACTTCCCGCCCTATTCGGTTGGCGAAGTTGGGCGCTTCGGCGCTCCGGGTCGTCGCGAGATCGGCCATGGCAAGCTGGCATGGCGCGCGCTGAACCCGGTTCTGCCGTCGAAGGAAGAGTTCCCCTATACGATCCGCGTGCTGTCGGACATCACCGAATCCAACGGGTCGTCGTCGATGGCGACGGTCTGCGGCGGTTCGCTGTCGATGATGGATGCGGGCGTTCCGCTGGCACGTCCGGTTTCGGGCATTGCCATGGGGCTGATCCTCGAAGGTGACGAATTCACCGTGCTGTCCGACATTCTGGGTGATGAAGATCACCTGGGCGACATGGACTTCAAGGTGGCCGGCACCAGCGAAGGCATCACCACGATGCAAATGGACATCAAGGTTGCCGGGATCACCGAGGAAATCTTCCGCGCTGCCCTGGCCCAGGCCAAGGAAGGCCGCGCGCATATCCTGGGTGAAATGACCAAGGCGCTGGGTGAAGTGCGTGGCGAACTGTCGGCGCATGCGCCGCGGATCGAAACGCTGCAGATCGACAAGTCGAAGATCCGCGACATCATCGGCACCGGCGGCAAGGTGATCCGCGAGATCGTCGCGACCACCGGCGCCAAGGTCGACATCGACGACGAAGGCCTGATCAAGATCAGCTCGTCCGACCTGACCCAGATCGAAGCGGCCCGCCAGTGGATCCTCGGCATTGTCGAGGAAGCCGAAGTGGGCAAAGTCTACAACGGCAAAGTGGTCAACATCGTTGATTTCGGCGCCTTTGTGAACTTCATGGGCGGCAAGGACGGCCTCGTGCACGTGTCGGAAATGCGCAACGAGCGCGTGGAAAAGCCGGGCGACGTGGTCAAGGAAGGCCAGGACGTCAAAGTCAAGGTGCTCGAAATCGACCCGCGCGGCAAAGTGCGCCTGTCGATGCGCCTGGTCGATCAGGAAACCGGTGCCGAGCTGGAAGACACCCGCCCGGCACGCGAACCGCGCGAACCGCGCGGCGATCGTCCCGACCGGGGTGATCGCGGCGACCGCCGTGGACCGCGCAACGATCGCGGCGGCCGTGGCCGTGGCGACGACCGTGGTCCGCGTCCCGATCGCGGCCCCCGCCCCGATCGCGATGACGGCCCGGCGCCCGACCATCTGCCCGCATTCCTGAAGTCGGACGATTGATCGTCCACTTCTGACGCGACGCCAGACAAAGGGGGCGATGGTCTTGGACCATCGCCCCCTTTTTTTGGGCGATTGACCCGGTGGAGTGCCAGTCATACCATGGGCCGGTCGAAAACCGGGGGGTGCCCGATGAAACCTGTACGGCTGTTCTGGCTCTCGCTGATCCTGGGGACTTTGCTCATGCCCGAAGTGCCGCACGCTGAATCTGTTGGCCATATCACCGGCATCGGTGGGATATTTGTGCGCAGCAAGGACCCCAAGGCGCTGGCGGCGTGGTATCGCGATGTGCTGGGGATCAAGGTCGAACCATGGGGCGGGGCGATGTTGCGCTACGATGCGCCTGACCATCCAGCCGTGCTGGTGTGGAACGCCTTTGCCCAGGGGACCACCTATTTCGACCCGTCGAACCGCGAATTCATGCTCAATTTCGCGGTCGATGATCTCGACGCCTTCCTGTCGCGGATCACCGCCAAGGGAGTGACCGTGATCAAGCGCGACGACAGCGACCCCAACGGGCACTTTGCCTGGATCGTCGACCCCGACGGCACCAAGATCGAACTGTACCAGCCGGCCAGAAAATAGGCTTCAGGCAACCTTGCGCAACGGCTCGGGCGCTTGCCCGGCAATCACCACGCGGTTGCGCCCGGCCTGCTTGGCGGCATAGAGTGCGTCGTCGGCCGCTTTCAGCGCGGCACTGCGCGTGCGCGCGGCCAGCGCGTCGGCAATCCCGCCGGAAAAGGTGATCCGCCCGAACGGCGTGTCGTTGGCGCGATTGATCAGCCGTTTCTGGGCGATCTCTTCTCGCGCCGCGTCCAGCCGTGCCCAGGCCTCGTTCAGGCTGGCCCCGCGCAGCAGCACCGCGAATTCTTCGCCGCCATGACGTGTGACATGGCACCGCGCGTCGGCGATGCGGCCCAATGTTTCGGCGACATAGCGGATGATACGGTCGCCCGCCGGGTGGCCATGCGTGTCGTTGATGCGTTTGAAATTGTCGATGTCGCAAAACGCCACGCACAATGTCTCGCCGCCCAGCGTGGCTTCGCGCATTTCTCGGTCGAACAGTTCGTCGAACGCGCGCCGGTTTGGCAGTCCGGTCAGATGATCCTGATTGGCCAGGCGGCGCGCCTCGTCGAGCCGGACCTGCAAGGTGCCGATGCGTACCGCGCTGGCGGTCAGTTCACTGGCGACCGTGCGCGTGTGATCGAGCATGCGCCGCGTCAGTGCCGTCAACCGCCCGACCAGATCCGCGTCGGGCGACTGGCTTTGCAGATCGGCGACGTGGCCTTCGAGCGCGACCGAATACGTGCCGGTAGCATCGCGCGCGCCGTCCATCGTTCGTCCGATATCCGACAGATTGCCCTCCAGTTCGCCCACCAGCGTCGCCATCGCTTCGGCAGTGGCATCGCGGGGCTGCACCGCCTGCGCGTCTTCGAGCCACCGCAGCGTGATGGGCAGGCCCTTTTCGGTGCGTTCATGGATCAGTTGGGCCAGCCGCGGGCTGCCGCCGGTGATGCAGTCATAGGCAATCGACAGCGTGAACGGCAGCACTTCGAGTTCGTGATCAATCAGGAAATCGGCAACTTGCGCGATCAGGCGGCGCCGGGCGTGCAGGGCCGCGTCGCGCGGGCTGAGCGGGGCGCCTTCGGGGGCTGGCTGCGGGGTCGATTTCGGGGCAACGCCCAGCCAGGTGCGCCAGCGTGGCACGCGGGGGGAATCTGAAGTTTGCTTTGCTGTCATACCCGTCAAGGACGGCATTGCGACAGCGATGTTAACCAAGGCCCGGCCCGCAATGCGGACCGGGCCTGGCCAATGTCTGCGCCAGTGTCAGCGCACGCGCGGGCCGCCGAACGGCATCGGCGGGGGCGGGCGGCGATGGCCGCGCGGCAATTGCGCCTGATAGGCGCGGCCGCAATGTTCGACGCAATAAGGGAAACCGGGGTTCACCTTTTCGCCGCAGAAATGGAAATCGGGTTCGCCCGGATGCCCCATCGGCCAGCGGCAGATACGATCGCTGAGATCGAGCAGACTGGTCTTGTCGGCGATTTCCGGGCTGGGCCGGGCCGGAACCAGCCGACGCGGCGGGGCGGGCGGTATCGGCGCCTGCTGATCGCCTGGGCCCTGACGCAGAAATCCGCCGGGGCCGACCGACACGATGCGGGGTTGCGGCGCGGCGGGCGGTGCGTCGGTGGCGGCCGCCGCCGGTGCCGGGGCCGCAGCGGGGGCTGGCGCGCGCGGGGCAGGCGGGGCAACCGGGGCGGCTGCGGCTGGGGGAGGTGTGGCCGGGCGGGGCGGCGGCGCCACGCGCGGTTCGACCGGGGCAACCACACGCGGGGCGGGTTTTGGCGGCGTTTCGGCGCGCGGGGTTTCCACCTTTTCATTGGGCTTGACCGGTGAAGGCCGCGCCTTGAGGCCCAGCCGGTGCGCCTTGCCGATCACCGCGTTGCGGCTGACCCCGCCCAGTTCTTCGGCGATCTGGCTGGCGGTGGCGCCGCCTTCCCACATCTTGGTCAGTTTTTCGATCCGCTCGTCCGTCCAACTCATGCCAGTTCCTTCAAGGGGCAGATGCAGCCGCCCGCCATACATATCCTGATCGCAAGGGCAATCCCGCCCAGCCTGCGATCCGCTTGCTATTCCCAAACCACCGCGATACCGCATGGGGCATGGCCGATCAACCGATCCTCGAAACATCGCTGCCCAGTGCGGGTGGCGTCATGTCCAGCTATGCAACAGTGGGGCAATTCCCGCCGCCGGGTGCGCCGGTGTTTCGCGGGTTCAACCGGTTGGGCCTGTGGACACTCTATATGAAGGAGGTTCGCCGCTTCTTCAAGGTTCAGACCCAGACAATCTGGGCGCCGGCGGTCACGACCTTGCTCTATCTGGTCATTTTCACGCTCGCGTTGGGTGGTGGCGGGCGCATGGTGCTGGGTGTGCCGTTCGCCAGCTTTGTCGCGCCGGGGCTGATTGCGATGGGCATGGTCAACAATGCCTTTGCCAACGCCAGCTTTGGCCTGCTGGTCGGCAAGATGCAGGGCACCATCATAGACTATCTGATGCCGCCGGTGTCAGAGGCGGAATTGCTGATCGCGCTGGTCGGTGCAGCGGTCAGCCGCGCAATTCTGGTCGGCCTGGCGCTCTATGCGTCGATGTGGCTGTGGCCGGGGGTCGATCTGACCATGCATCACCCCTGGGCCGTGGTGTGGTTCGGGCTGATGGGGTCGGTGCTGTTTTCGCTGATCGGCGTGCTGACCTCGTTGTGGGCAGACAAATTCGACCAGAACGCAGCGGTCACCAATTTCGTGATCACGCCGATGGCGATGCTGTCGGGCACGTTCTATTCGGTAACCCGGCTGGCACCGGCGTTTCGCGCGATCAGTGCGTGCAACCCGGTGTTCTATATCATGTCGGGGTTCCGCTATGGCTTTCTGGGCCAGAGCGACATCGGATCGACCAACGCGGCGGTGATGGGTGGCGCGATCGGGCTGGGCGTGCTCAATGCCGTGCTGGCGGCCATCACTTATGCGCTGTTGCGCTCTGGCTGGAAATTGCGGACCTGATGCTGTCGCCCGGCCGGATCGGGCGGATCGAACAACGGACCAATCAGTGCGACAGCTTGCGGCGCAGGCGATAGCGCCCGTCGCGAAAGGCCTCGAACATTTCGGTTACCGATGGGTGATCGACCGGGCCGGCCTCGGCATCGGTGATCAGGTTCTGCTGGCTGACATAGGCGACATAGCTGTTTTCGCCGTTTTCCGCGAGCAAGTGGTAAAACGGCTGCTCTTTGTCGGGGCGCACGTTTTCCGGGATCGACTGATACCAGTCTTCGGAATTGGCAAACACCGGATCGATGTCGAAGATCACCCCGCGAAAATCGAACAGCTTGTGCCGTACAACCTCGCCGATTGAAAAACGTGCCTCGCAGATCGGCGGCGCCACGATTTCACGGCCGCTCTGGGCCGAAAAGTAATTCCCTCGTTCCATAGCGGGTATATAGGGCTGCCCGCCCCGGCAAACAAGCGAGCCTTGGTGCAATCGATCACCCTTCCTGTGGCGGCCAACGCTTTTTACGCTTGGCAAGGTCGGAACCATGCGCTAACGGCGCGCTTCCCGACCCGGACCGCCCCTGTGGCGCCCGACGACACTTCGCGGAGAGGTGGCAGAGTGGTCGAATGCACCGCACTCGAAATGCGGCATACTCGTAAGGGTATCGAGGGTTCGAATCCCTCCCTCTCCGCCACTTACCATTCGAAACGATCATGCAGGCCAAGGGGCCTGTTTGGCTGGCAGCGCGCCATTACGATCATTTCCCGGGACGCAGCGCGACCCGCAGGCCGATCGGCGTGATGATCGCCGCCAGCGCTGCGCCAAACAGCAGCTTGGCGGCCAAGGCCGCCGCCAGCGCAAGCTGCGTTCTGCCGATCAGCGCCAGGGTTGCCGTGGCACAGCCCACTGCCACCGCCGCGCTGCCCAACGCCAGCAGCAGTGCGGTCTGCCACAATGTGTGCGGCAGCGGCAGGCGGGTTGGCCATGGCGCCATCCTGCCCGCGCGCACGGCGCGCCGTGCGATGGTGCCGGGCACGAGTGTGGCCATCAGCGCAATCATGAAGGCCTGCGGTCCGAAATCGAACACATAACCGCCCACACCCCACACCGTAACCGGCCGCCTGAATCCGAACACCAACCCGAAGAACACCAGACTGAACGCGCTGTTGATGATCACGCTGACCAGCGTTTCGCGGCGGATATAGGCAGTGACGGGTTTCATGCAGTGGGGTTCCAACCAGATCCGGGGCGGCGGCGCAGCGGCGGTTTCAGCATGACAGCGATCGCAAGTCCACCGCATTGCGCCGCCGCACGATCCCGTTTGCAGGCCGGGCGGGCGCGCCGCAACGCCCGGTTTTGCGGTGATATGCAGCGCTGGCTTGACAGCGCGCCAGCAACAATCATATTTATGTGATAAATCGGAATCAAAGCTGAATCGCTTGGGAGGGACTACCATGAAGTACAAAACGATCCTGCTGACATCGCTTGCCGGTGTCATGCTGGTTCCTGCGGTCGCGCGCGCCGCAGATGATGCGGCCGCGGCACCCGACACATCCTCGATCATCGTGACCGGCCTGCGCGCCAGCCTGCGCGATGCCTTGCAGGCCAAGCGGGTCAGCACGCTGGTGGTCGACACGATTTCGTCGAAGGACATCGGCGCCTTGCCCGATATCACCATCGCCGACGAATTGAACCGCCTGCCGGGTGTCAACGCCTCACGCGATCGCGGCAACGACAGCCAGGCCTCTGTGCGCGGGCTGGGGCCCCGGCTGGTGCTGGGCCTGGTCAACGGGCGCGAAGTGGCCACATCCGAACCCGATCGCAACGTGCGCTGGGAAATCTACCCTTCCGAAGACGTGTCGTCGGTCACCGTGTACAAATCGCAGGATGCCAGCCTGATCGACGGCGGCGTGGCTGCGACAATCGATATCCGCACTTTGCGCCCGCTCGATTATGTCGGATCGCCGCTGATCGTGCGCGCCGGGGCGCAGTACAACAATGGCGGCAAGGACATCCCCAGCTACAACCGGTGGGGCGAACGCGGCAGTCTGCAATATGTGGCCAAACTGTCGGACACGTTCGCGCTGTCCGCAGGTGGCAGCTATCAGAAACAGCGCAACGGCAAGCTTTCGTTCCAGGGCTGGGGCTATAACCAGGCCAACACCTTCGGCGACAATGCCCCCACCTATAACGGCAATGCGGTCAACGCGCCCTATGGGGCGCAGACAGAACTCGACGCCACCACCGAAACCCGCTGGAGCGCGACCGCCGCGATGCAGTGGAAGCCGACGGCCGATTGGGACATCAACGCCGATTTCCTCTATTCCGACGTCAAGATCGCCGAGCCGCAGTATCAGCAGTGGTATGGCAACAGCAACGGCTGGGGCGACTGGGGCGGCACGATCGGTGCGACCGGCGACATCTATCAGCCGGGCAGCTTCACGCTGGCGGGCAACGACATCGTGGCGGGCACGCTGCACAACTATTCGTCGGTCACCAATGTCATCGCCGACTATACCGAAGACAAGCACTTGCTCGCCACCGGTCTGAACGCGAAATACAGCAATGGCGACAACACGTTGAAATTCGACGGGTCCTATTCGCAGGCCGTGCGCACCAATTCGTGGTACGCAGCGGAATCGCAGGTCTATCCGCAGTCGGTCACGTTCAACACCGCCGCCAACGTGCTGCCCAGCGTCAGCGAAAGTTCCGACCCGGCGGCGCCCGGCATCCAGAATTTCAACACCACCGGCGACACTGGGCCGCAACGTCTGTCCGACAGCCTGGGCGCGTTGCAGATCGATTTCTATCACCGGTTGCACGACAGCTTTTTCACCGGGTTTGGCGTGGGCTGGCGCGCGGCGGCGCGGACCAAGACGTTCACTTCGGGCAGCGCGACGGTGTCGATAAACGCCGCTACCCCGGCGCTGAGCGAATTCAGCGTGAACAACACCGGCGTGACCGTGCCCAACTTGCTCTACGCCGATTTCAACCAGCTTGTTTCGGTCAGCAATGCCACCGCGACGGGCGATGACACGCAATACTGGCGCGTGACCGAGGACACCTATGAAGGCTATGCCAAGGCTGATTTTGCCGGGAACGCCGGCAGCGTGCCGTTTGCGGGCAATATTGGCGTGCGCCTGGTCGATGTCAGCACGGGGTCATCGGCGTTCCTGGGCACGACATCGTACAGCAACACGCTGGGGGCCAATGTCACCGCGTTTCAGCCGGTCTATTTCGGCAACCACTATTTCCGTGCGCTGCCCAGCCTGAATGTCAACTTCACGTTGAACCCTGACTTGCTGCTGCGTGCCGGTGTGGCCGAAGTGATGAGCCGTCCGCCGCTCGACGAGCTGCGCGCGGCGACCAACCTCAGCTATTATCCGCCCACTTATCTGCAAGGGGGGTCGGGCAATCCGCTGCTGCATCCGTTCATGGCGACGCAGGCCGACTTGTCGGCGGAATGGTATTTCCACAAGGATGCGCTGTTTGCCGTGGCCGGCTATTACAAGAATGTCGGCACCAACATCGGCTATGGCCAGTCGATCGAGACGATCGCCGGCACGCCCTATACCATCACCGGGCCGCAAAACGGGCCGGGCGGGCATATCCTGGGCAGCGAAATCACGTTCCAGACGCCGTTCTATTTCATCCCCGCGCTCGATCATTTCGGCGTCTATTCGAACGTCGCGCTGGTTACGTCCAACCTCAAGGAACTGGCCCCGGTCAGCAATCCGTTCCCGGCGGTGGGGCTGGCCACGTTCACCAGCGAAACCGATCTGTGGTATTCGGGCCATGGCATCGACGCGCGCGTCGGCCTGAAGCATCACAGCCCTTATACCGCGATATTCGGCTGGAACGCCGCAGTGCTGACCCGGCTCGATTCCGAAACGACGCTGGGGGCAAGCATTTCCTATGCGATCAACCGTTCGCTCAGCGTGCGGTTCCAGGCCAACAACCTGACCAACCAGGCCGCGCGGTACTATTTCAACAACGATCCCAACCAGATCGCGCGCTTTGAAAAGTATGGCGCCAACTATCTGGCGGACATCACGTTCAAATACTGACCAAGCAAGGGGCGCCCCACCGGGCGCCCCTTTTATTCAGGGCCTGGACGCGCCGTAATCCTGGCTGAGGAAATCGAACACCGGCAGTGCGGCATGGCGCGTCAAATCGAACCAGGCCGCATTTTCCCAAGTTGATCCGGTGCCCCAGCGGGTCTTGCACCGGGTCGAGACCCAGTCGGGCGCCCAATAGACCACGCCGCTGCCGCCGCTGGCGACGACAGTGCGGGTCAGATCGATCATATAGCGTTTCTGGTCTGCGGGCGTTGCGCGATAGCCGGGGGCCAGCGCGTGTTCGCCCAGCACATTGCCGCTGCTGTCGGCACCCTCCAACGTGAACGGATAGGCGGTTTCCACCACCACCACTTGCGCGCCATAGCGCGCGCGGGCGGCGGCGATCACTTTGCCCAGCCCCGAAAAGCTGTATTTCGACCATTCGGAATAATAGCTCATGCCGATCAGATCGTAATCGAGCACACCCGCCACGGTTGCCGCATCGAACCACGGGATCACGTTTTCGGGCTGGGCGATATGCAGCATGACCTTGATGGGCGCGTGATGCGCGCGGGCCACTTCGCGCACCGCCGCTATCCCTGCGTTGATCAGGCGCGCATCGCGCGGCCAGTCGATCGGCTTGTCCTTGTTGCCGCCCAGCATTTCCGAATTGATCTCGTTGCCGACTTGCACCCATTCGGGCAACTGGCCTGCCGTTGCCAGCCTTTCGAGCACATCGCGGGTATAGTCGTGCAGCGCGGTTGCCTGCGCAGCGGTGTCGAGCCCAGCCCAGGCAGCGGGCGCGCGCTGCTTGTCGGCATCGGCCCAATCGTCGGAATAGTGGAAATCGAGCAGGACTTTCAGCCCGGCATCATGCGCGCGGCGGATCGATTTGAGCACGTCGTCATACGTGCTGTAATGCGTCCAGTCGGGATTGTTCCAGATGCGGATGCGCGCGATCGTGCCACCCGACGCCTTGAGCAGCACGAACGGATCGGCGCCCTGGCCATTGGCGTCATGGAATTTTGCGCCGCAATCCTCCATCTCGTTGGTGAACGACAAGTCCGCGCCCAGATCGAGCGGGGCGGCGTGAACCGGGGCGGCAAGCAGCGTTGTCGCGAGGAACCAGTGGCGCATCAGCGATCTCCGTAAAACAGCAAGTCGAGCGTGGCATCGGTCAGGCCTTCGCCCGACACCACCAGACGCGCGCCGCCGGGTTGTCCATTGCTTTGCACGATGGCCTGGGCCAGGCCGTTGAACGCGCGGCGTGTGGTGCCATGGTCGGGCTCGGTCGAGGTGGGATTGCCATTTCCCACCCCGATCAGCCGCGCCGCGCCGCTCAATGCAAAGCGCAAGGGCGTATCGGCAGTGGGCACCGGGTTGCCCGCCGCGTCGAGCACTTCGACGCGCACGGCCGCACAATCATCGCCATCGGCGCGCAACCGCACGCGTTCGGCGCCGACCGACAGCCGTGCAGGCGCCCCGGCGGTGACCCGCCGGTCGCGCGCGACAATGTGGCCATGGTTGCGGCCGACCGCTTCGAGCACGCCGGACCGATAGGGCACCTGCCACACCAGATGTCCGTTTTCGGGCATCGCCTTCACCCCCAGGCTGGCGCCGTTGAGCAGCAGTTCGACGCTCTGGGTGTTGCCATGAACCCAGACCTCGATCGGTTGACCTGCCTTGCCCGGCCAGGTCCAGTGCGGCAGCAGATGCACCAGCGGTTGATCGCGGCGCCACCAGGCCCGGTAATAGTAGGCGTTGTCCTTGGGGAAACCGCACAAGTCGTAGGCCCCGAAATAGCTCGAAGTGCTGGGATACGCGGCGTAGGGCGTGGGTTCGCCGCGATAGTCGAACCCGGTCCAGATGAACCCCCCGGCGATCCCCGGATTGGTCGCCACGATCGGCCACCATTGTTCGGCGGTGGCCGCCCACCAGGGATGTTCGGTGTCATAGGCACGCACGACATGGGCTGCGGCGTCGTTGGCATAGGCGCCGCGTGTGGCCACCGTGCTGGCGGTTTCGGTGCCGATCACTGGCACATCGGGATGGGTGGCCTTGAACGCGGCGATCTGGTCGGTGCGGTAGTTGAAACCGACCACATCGATCGCCGTCGCCGCGCCCGGTTGATACCACCCGCTGTCCATCGCCTGGGTGGTCAGCCGCGTGGGATCGAGCGACTTGGCGCGGGCGACCAGGGCGCGCGACAGGCGTGCGCCGCGCTCGGTGCCCTGATGGCCCTCCTCATTGCCGACCGACCACAGAATGATCGAGGGATGGTTGCGGCTCGACCGGATCATGCGATCGAGCTGGTCCAGCCCTTCGGGGCCGTCGCTGTTGAGCCGGGTTTCGGCAATCATCATCATGCCGCGCGCGTCGCACAGATCGAGCAGCGCCTGCGCCGGCGGGTTGTGCGCGCTGCGCCAGGCGTTGGCGCCCATGTCGCGCATGCGGGCGATGCGCCAATCATGCAACGCGGCGGGGATCGCGGTGCCCACCCCGGCATGGTCCTGGTGGTTGCACACCCCCATCAGCTTGACCGGACGGTCATTGAGGAAAAACCCCTGCCGCCCGTCGAAGCGCAGGCTGCGAATGCCGAACGGGGTTTCGACCCGGTCGATCGCCACGCCGTCAATCAGGACTTCGCTGACCAGCCGATAGAGCGCCGGGTCTTCCACCGACCACAGTCGCGCTGTGCCGAGCCGCACCGTGCAATCACGCGCGGCGGTCGCGCCTGCTGCCAGCAGGGCAGGGGGGCAATCGGCGTGGCCGACGATCTGACCGTCTGGGGCGATTACGCTGTGGCGCAGCGTGAGCGACGCGGGCGTGGTGCCCAGATTGGCGCAATCGGTGGTGATTGCGATATCCGCGCCGCCATCGCGCGGGGTGGCGCGCACAAACACGCCCCATTGCGGAATGTGTTGCGCGGGTGCCGACACCAGCGTGACCGGGCGATAGATCCCCGCGCCTTCATAGAACCAGCCTTCGCCCAGGCTGGCATCGACGCGCACGGTCAACTGATTGGGGGTGCCGTCATAGTTGCAGAAATCGGTGATATCGACGCGGAACGGGGCATAGCCGCTTTCACTGCCGCCAACGTGATAGCCATTGACGATGATCATCGAGGCACGGAACACGCCGTCGAATTCCAACCACACCGCGCGGCCCCGGTCCGCCGCCCCGACCGGCAGGCGGCGGCGATACCAGCCCACGCTGTTTTGCGGAAAATCGCGGCCGATCGCGCGAAACCCGTGTGCGGCGGAAAAATCTTCCTTGCCCTTGGGTACCGAGGCGGGCGGGGCATAGCCGAGCGTAACCGCCCAATCGTGCGGCACGCGCACAGTATCCCACCGGCTGTCGTCGAAATCGGGCGCGGCGGCGTCGGTCAGCTCAAATCCCGGTTTGGCGAAGCTGCGCTGCCAGGCGCCAAACCCGAAATCGCGCGCGGGATCGGCGGCATGGCCAAGGTGAAAGCGCCAGCCATCGGCCAGCACGGTTTCCCGGCGCAGTGGGGTGATGTCCTGCGCGGGCAGCGGCGCCGCACGCGCAGCGGTCGAAACCGCCCCGGCCAGCGCACCGGCACCTGCAAGCAGCGAACGGCGATCGATCATCGGCATGGCAAGCGGACCTTTCTGTCAGAATTCAAACGGGGGCAGGGCGCGCGTGTGGCCGACCATCATGGCATCGGCGACCAGCATCAGCGGGCGATGATCGACTTCACTGGCGCCGCCATCGATCATCGCGGCAAACCGCGCATAGAGCCGGGCATATTCGCCATCGGCATCGGTGGTCTGTGGCTGGTCGTCGATGCTCAGCCGGTGCCCGCCTTCGCTCAGGCGCAAGGTGCCGGCATCGGTATCGATGGTGATGTCCCATTGCGGCGTGCCCGGGTGCGCGATCGACAGGTCACACGTTACTGGCGCCTGCCCGTCGTGCAGCATCGTCACCTTTGCCTCCATCGGCGCAACGCGGTTGGCGGGCACCGCCAGATCGGCGGCCACGACTTCGAGCGTGCCGTCAAGAATATGGGTCAGCAGCGAAAACGCGTTGATCGCCGGATCGAACACGCCAAAGCCGCCCGCTGCCAGCAGCCAGTCCTGCCCCGGATGCCATTGGCGGATGTCTTCACGCCAGACGATGCGTACCGCCGCGATCTGCCGCCCGGTCAGCCAGGCGCGGGCCGCATCGGCGGCGGCGGTTTCGCGTGAATGCCAGGTGGCCATCAGGCTGATCTGGGCGGTACGCGCGGCACGCGACAGCGCCTCGACCTGGCTCAGGCTGGCGGCGGGGGGCTTTTCCAGCATGACATGGCGCCCTGCGGCAATCGCCATGCGGGCCAATCCCGCGCGCACCCCCGGCGGGGTGCACAGGCACACCGCATCGATCGCATCGCCACCGGGCGCAGCAAGCATCGCGGCCAGATCGGCATGGGCGGGAATCCCCTCGATCGACCCGTGCGGGCTGGCGGTGGCCACCAGTTCAAAACGGGGATTGCCACGAATGGCCGGGATATGTTGATCCTGGGCGATCTTGCCGACACCGACCAGTCCCAATCGAATCAAAGATTTATGCATCCAGACCATCCTCCGCTTTACTTTTATATGATATATATGCTTATATCGGTCAACCGGTCGCAAAGCTTGCGGGAATCGTCTAGTCAGGCCGGGTCGATCGAGCAGGAGCCTGGAAAGCATGTCGGAAGCACCCCGAACCCCGCGCCTTCGTTCACGCGCATGGTTCGACAACCCTTCGTCCCCCGACATGACCGCGCTCTATCTCGAACGCTATCTCAATTACGGACTGTCGATCGACGAGCTGCAATCCGATCGCCCGATCATCGGTATTGCCCAGACCGGCAGCGACCTCAGCCCATGCAACCGGCACCATCTGGTGCTGGCCGAACGCGTCAAGGACGGCATCCGCGATGCGGGAGGCATCCCCATCGAATTTCCGATGCACCCGATCCAGGAAACCGGCAAACGCCCGACCGCCGGGCTCGATCGCAATCTGGCCTATCTGGGTCTGGTCGAAACGCTGTTCGGCTATCCGCTCGATGGCGTGGTGCTGACCATCGGGTGTGACAAGACCACCCCGGCGTGCCTGATGGCGGCGGCCACCGTCAACATTCCGGCGATCGCGCTGTCGGTCGGCCCGATGCTCAATGGCCATTTCCAGGGCCAGCGCACCGGCAGCGGAACGATCGTGTGGAAAGCGCGCGAACTGCTGGCCAAAGGCGAGATCGACTACAAGGGCTTTATCAAGCTGGTCGCATCGAGCGCGCCGTCGACCGGCTATTGCAACACGATGGGCACCGCGACGACGATGAATTCGCTCGCCGAGGCGCTGGGGATGAGCCTGCCGGGCAACGCGGCGATCCCCGCGCCCTATCGCGATCGCGCCGAATCCGCCTGGGCCACCGGGCGCCAGATTGTCGAAATGGTGCAGGCCGACCGCAAGCCGTCGGATATTCTGACGCGCGCGGCTTTTCTCAACGCGATCCGCGTCAATTCGGCGATCGGCGGGTCAACCAATGCGCCGATCCACCTCAACGCCATCGCGCGCCATATCGGCGTCGAACTGTCGCTCGATGACTGGCAGGACCATGGTGCCGATGTGCCGCTGCTGGTCAACCTGCAACCGGCGGGCGACTATCTGGGCGAGGATTATTATCGCGCCGGCGGGGTTCCGGCGGTGATGGGCGAATTGTATCGCGGCGGGCTGCTCGATGGCGGCGCGCTCACCGCCAACGGGCGCACGGTTGCCGAAAATGTCGGCGATGTGGTGATCGAAAACGAGGATGTGATCCGTCCGCTGAACCGTCCCTTGCTCAACGGTGCCGGGTTGACCGTGCTGCGCGGCAACCTGTTCGACGCGGCGGTGATGAAGCAGAGCGTCATCTCCCCTGATTTCCGCGCGCGCTATCTGGCCGATCCTGCCGATCCCGAAGCGTTTGAAAGCCCGGTGGTGGTGTTCGACGGGCCCGAGGATTACCACGCGCGGATCGATGATCCGGCACTGGGGGTGACCGATCGCACGATCCTGGTCATTCGCGGGGCGGGGCCGATCGGTTATCCGGGCGGCGCCGAGGTGGTCAACATGCGGCCCCCCGCCGCGCTGATCCGCGCCGGGATCGACGCGCTGCCGTGCATCGGCGACGGGCGTCAGTCGGGCACCAGCGGCAGCCCCTCGATCCTCAACGCCGCGCCAGAGGCCGCCGTGGGCGGCGGTCTGGCGCTGTTGCGCACCGGCGATGTGGTGCGTATCGATTTGCGCAAAGGCCGCGTCGATGTGCTGATCGATGAGGCCGAGCTGGCGCAGCGCCGGGCGCAAAACGCTGCCGATCCGTTCACCGGCCCGCCCAGCCAGACGCCGTGGCACGAGATTGCGCGCGCCGAAACCGGGCAGTTCGATGGCGGGGCGGTGATCGAACGCGCGGTCAAGTATCAGCGCATCGCGCAGACGCGCGGGCTGCCGCGCGACAGCCACTGAAGGGCGGCGGTCATGCCACACTGGACTGTGCTGCCGCGTCCCGGCAATCGGCGCGATCTGCTGGGCGAGGGCATTTGTTATGTCGCGCGCGAAAACGCGCTGTTTTGGGTCGATATCCTGGGGCAGCGGCTGCACCGGCGTGGCCTTGACGATGACGCCTATGCCGAATGGGACATGCCGGACCTGATCGGCTGGGTGATCGAACGCGCCGATGCCCCCGGTTTTGTCGCCGGGCTGCGCTCGGGGTTTCACACGCTCACGCTCGATCCCTTTGCGCTGGTGCCGATCGGCCATCCCGAGCCCGATCTGGCGGGCAACCGCATGAACGATGCCGTGGCCGACCGCCATGGGCGCATCTGGGCCGGCACGATGAGCATGGATGGCAGCCGCGACAGCGGCGCGCTCTATCGGCTCGATCCCGACATGACCTGGATGCGCGCCGATGGCCCCTATCGCATCGCCAATGGCCCCGCCATCGCGCCCGACGGACGCACGCTCTACCACACCGACAGCGCGCGCGGCGTGGTCTATCGCTTTGCCATCGACGAAGCCGGGCAATTGGGCCCGCGCGAGACCTTCGTGGCGTTTCCGGATGCCTGGGGTTCGCCCGACGGCATGACCACCGACAGCGAGGGCGGGGTGTGGATCGCGCATTGGGGTGGGGGCTGTGTCAGCCGTTTTACCCCTGATGGGCAGCGCGAACGCTGGATAGATTTGCCCGCCAGCCAGATCACCCGGCCCTGTTTCGGCGGGCCGCAGCTTGACCGGATGTTCGTCACCAGCGCCGCCGATGGCGTGGATGAGGCGATGGCGGGGTGTGTGTTCGAAATCGACCCCGGCGCACGCGGTGTGCCCGCGCACCGGTTTGGCGGCTAGGCGTGGTGGTGGGCCTGTTCGGTGGCAATCACGGTCATCACGTCACCGATGATCGCGGTCATCGCGGCATGGGCGCGCGCCGGATCGCCCGCGCAGATCGCATCCTTGACCGCGCCGTGCGCGGCCAGATCGGCGGTGCGACCGACAATGCGGTTGGTAAAACGGATCGAAGTGCGCAACGCGGTCGCCACGACATCGCGAAACTGCGCAAAGAACGGATTGCCCGACGCGCGCAGGATCGCCAGGTGAAATGCGATATCGGCGTTGAGCCCGTCATCGTCGCCCGCTTCGGCGGCGACCATCCGCGCAAAGCCCGCCTCGATCAGCGCCAGCCCGCGCGCATCGGCGGTCTGCGCGGCCAGCGCGGCGGCGGCCGGTTCGATCGCGGCGCGCAATTCGTTGAACTGGCGCAGCAATTCGGGCGAGAATTTGCGTTCGAGCAGCCAGCGCAGCACATCGGCATCGAACAGGTTCCAGTTGGCGACCGGCTGCACACTGGTGCCCTGACGCGGACGCGCAGTCAGCAGGCCCTTGGCAGTCAGCATCTTGACCGCCTCGCGCGTGACCGAACGGCTGACCCCGTGTTCTTCGGACAAGTCCGCCTCGGTCGGGAACGGCGTTTCGGCAAAGGCACCCGTGACGATCTGGCGCCCAAGGTGTTCGAGCAGGCCATACGTCAGGTTGCGTCCGAGCCCGCCGCGCAGATCGTCTGTTTCGCTGCTCATGATGCGCCTCCGGTATCAATTCATTTTAATCATATAAATAGACATGCGGCCAGGTTGGCAAGGCATTTGGGGGGAGTGGCGTCGCAATGAGGTTGTCGGCAATCGATACGGCGATGGTGATTGCCTATGCGGTGTTCATTTTCGGACTGGCGCAATGGGTCAGCCGCAGGAAGGCGGGCGCGGTCGAAGACAGCGCGGGCTATTTCCTGGCCGGGCGCGCACTGCCGTGGTGGGCGATCGGTGCATCGCTGATCGCCGCCAACATTTCGGCCGAGCAGATCGTCGGCATGGCGGGATCGGGCTATGCCATCGGGCTGGCCATCTCGTCCTACGAATGGATGGCGGCGGCGACCCTGCTGATTGTCGGCAAGTTCTTCCTGCCGGTGTTCCTGAAAAACCGCGTGACCACGATGCCCGAATTTCTTGAGGCGCGGTTCGGCCCGACCATCCGCACGGTGATGGCGGTGTTCTGGCTGGTGCTCTATGTGTTCGTCAACCTGACCTCGATTCTGTGGCTGGGCTCGATCGCGGTGCGCGAAGTGGCCGGGGTTGACCAGGATCTGGCGCTGGCGGGGCTGGGGCTGTTCGCGCTGGCCTATCAGTTCCGCGGCGGGCTGCGGGCGGTGGCGCTGACCGATATCGTGCAGGTCGTGCTGCTGGTGCTGGGCGGGCTGATCATCAGCGGGCTGACCCTGGGCAAGATCGGCGCCGGGCATGGTATCATGGCAGGCTTTGCCACCCTGCTGGCGCGCGTGCCCGACCATTTCCACATGATCCTGAAACCGGGTGATCCGCATTACAAGGATCTGCCGGGGCTGGGCGTGCTGATCGGCGGGATGTGGATCGCCAATCTGTCCTATTGGGGGTTCAACCAGTATATCATCCAGCGCACGCTGGCGGCCAAATCGCTCGACGAAGCGCGCAAGGGCATCGTGTTTGCCGCATTCCTCAAATTGCTGATGCCGATCATCATCGTGCTGCCCGGCATTGCCGCGGTGCTGCTCGCGCCCGATCTGGCCAAGCCCGACAACGCCTATCCGGCCATGATGCACATGCTGCCGCCGGGTCTGCTCGGGCTGGTGTTTGCCGCGCTGACCGCCGCGATCATCGCCTCGACCGCCAGCAAGATCAATTCGATCGCGACGATCTTCACGCTCGACCTTTACAAGCGGCGGATCGATCCTGCCGCCAGCGAGGCGCGGCTGGTTGCCGTGGGGCGGATCACTGCCGTGGTGGCCACGGTAATCGGCATTGTCGCGGCGCGGCCCTTGTTGGGCAGCATGGATCAGGCATTTCAGTATATCCAGGAATTTTCGGGGTTCGTGACGCCGGGGATCACCGTGATCTTCCTGACCGGGCTGTTCTGGCCACGCGCGACAGAAGCCGGCGCGCTGGTCGGTGCATTGGCCAGCGTGGTGTTGAGCGCGGTGTTCCGCTTTGGCGGGATCGCGGCGCTGACATCGGTGCCGTTCATGACCCGCATGGAACTGGTGTTCTTTGCCTCGCTCGGGCTGACCGTGGTGGTCTCGCTGGTCCAGGCACCGCCCGTGCGGCGGGGGCTGGGGATCATGGAAGGCGTGTCGTTTGCCACCAGCCGCAGCTTTGCGGCGGCCGCGGCGCTGATCGTGGCCATTCTGGTGGCGCTCTACTGGGTATGGTGGTGATATGACCGGCAATCTGATCGCGATCGACTGGGGCACCACCAACCGCCGGGTCTATCTGCTCGATGCGGCGGGCCAGGTGTGCCGGACCGAACGCAACGGCATGGGCCTGCTGGCGGTACCGGCGGGGGGCTTTGCCGAAGAAGTGGCGGCGATCCGCGCGCGGTTTGGGGATTGGCCGGTGATTCTGGCCGGGATGGTCGGATCGGCGCGCGGCTGGATCAATGTGCCCTATCTGGACTGTCCGGCCGGCATTGCCGATCTGGGCGCGGCGCTGCACTGGCTCGACGATGGCCGTACCGCGATCGTGCCGGGGCTGGCCGATCCGGCAGGCGACGTGATGCGCGGCGAAGAAGTACAAGTGCTGGGCGCAGTCGCCGGCGGTCTGGTGCCCGACACCGCACTGCTGTGCCAGCCGGGCACGCATTGCAAATGGGCGCGCGTGGCGGATGGTCGGCTGACCACCTTTGCCACCGCGATGACCGGCGAGGTGTTTGCGCTGCTCAAGGCGCACAGTCTGCTGGCCGATTTTCTGGGCGGCGACGTCACCGATGATGCGGCGTTCCGCGAAGGCGTGCGTGACGGGCTGTCGGGCCGGTTGACCACCCTGCTGTTCCGGGTGCGCGCCGCCGCGCTGCTGGGGCGCCGCCCGATCGAGCAGAGCGCCGCCTATGCCTCCGGCCTGTTGATCGGCCACGATGTCGGTGGCGAAGACCTTGCGGACGGACAAGTGGTTCATCTGCTGGCCGATCCGCAGCTTGGCGCGCTCTATGCCTCGGCCATCCGCCTGGCCGGGGGCACCCCGATCATCATCGACAGCCACGCCGCGTTTGTCGCAGGCGTGACCCACATCTGGAAAGCGAGCCAACCATGACCCCATCCGACAGCTTGTTCCACAACGCGCTGGCGCGCTGCCCGTTGGTGGCGATCCTGCGCGGGGTGCGCCCCGACGAAGTCTGTGACATCGGCGACGCCCTCGTCGAGGCGGGCTTCGCGATGATCGAGGTCCCACTCAATTCGCCCGACCCGCTCGATTCGATAGCGCGCCTGGCCGGGCGCTACGGCCCCGACGTGTTGATCGGCGCGGGCACTGTGTTGCGCGTGACCCAGGTTGCTGCGGTTGCTGCGGCAGGCGGGCGGCTGATCGTGTCGCCCAACGTCGATGCGGCGGTGATCCGTGCCAGTGTCGCGGCGGGGCTGGTGTCGTTGCCCGGCTATTTCACGCCGACCGAGGCGTTTGTTGCGCTCGATGCCGGGGCTCACGGGCTCAAGCTGTTTCCCGCCGAAGCGGCCAGTCCGGCCGTGCTGCGGGCCCAGCGCGCGGTGCTGCCGGCAACCACGCCGATGTTTGCGGTCGGCGGGGTGGGGATCGACAATCTGGCGATCTGGATGGCCGCCGGGGCACAAGGCGCGGGGCTGGGTTCGGGGCTCTACAAGCCCGGTCTGACCGCGTCCGAAGTGGCGCAGCGCGCGCGCGCCTATGTGGCGGCGATCCCGCTCAGGGATTGATGATGCGCTGGGTGGCGGCCTTGATGGTCGCCTCGATCCGGGTGGCCGCGCCCAGTTTGGTGCGCGCGTTGTCAGCGTGGAAATCGACTGTCCGTTTTGACAGGCCGAGGATCTGTGCGATTTCCGACGAAGTCTTGCCGCGCGCGGCCCAGGTCAGAATTTCGATTTCGCGCGGGTTGAGATGCACGGTCACCGGCCAGATATCGCTTTTGGGCGTGCGGTCGAGCTTTTGCCGGATGATCGCGTCGAGCAGTTCGAAATCGACGGGCTTGGTCACATAGTCGTCCGCGCCCAGATTGCGCGCCTTGATCATCGAATCGCGATCGGTGAATGCGGTCAGGAACAGGAACGGCATGTGCCCCAGGCGCGGGTTCATCTCGGCCAGCCGCGCCAGGATGTCGAACCCCGACAGCAGCGGCAGGCTGATATCGCACAACACCAGATCCGGGCGTTCGGAGAGGATCAGCCGCAGCCCTTCGGCGCCATCGTGCGCCTGGCGCACCTGATACCCGCGCTCGCCCAGATCCTCGGCCAGCAGCGTTGCCGTGTCCTTGTCGTCTTCGATGCACAAGATCACGGGTGACACGCTAGCCATGACGGTACGAACTTTCTCCTTGGCCGCTCCATAAGCCTTCAGATGCAGGCATACAAAGCCGATTTGCAGCCCGACGTCCGCAGCCCGTTGATATCGCAGGCTGCGGACCGGCGCGTCAGAAGTGGAGGATTACGTCGGCCGAAGCCATCAACTGGTGGTTCTTGGCCTGGCTGGCATCGCCGGTGGCCAGATTGATGTTGAAGGCTGCAGCATCGATCGATCGATAATAGACAATTTCGGGGCGCACCTCGATCTGCGGTGAAAACCAGTGCTGCCAGCCGATGCCGGTTTCCCAATACCGCGTCTTGGTGCCGGTGCGCTGGCCTTCCTCGTCGTTGTAATATTCGGTGCGGAACGACAGATTGTCGAGCGGGTCGGGTTCCCAGTTCAGATACGTCAGCATGGTGAACACGTGCGCGGTGCACGACACCGCGTTGACATTGGCGCATTGCGCGCCGCCCGGGCCGTTGAAGGGATAGAACTGCGGGCTGAACGGTGTCCCGCCCGCTTCATAGATCGCCAGACCAGGTGACCCGGCGTCAACGTTGACGACCTTTTTCTGGTAGAGCGTATAGCTTTCAAACGCGATATGCGTGGTGTCGGTGAACTTGTGGTAATATGTCCCGCCCCACCATTGCAGGTTGTTATAGCCCCAGTTGCCGGCATTGATCGCATCGCCGCAAAGGTAGATGTTGTCGCGCGCCGACTGGTTCTGATAGCGAATGCATGCGGTAACCGATGGCGTTGACCCCGGATCGCGCTTGAACGTCGCGTTGGGATAGAGCGTATCGGCGGTGGTGGCATTCTGGCCCAGTGCGTTGATATAGGGGATCGCCGCGCCATATTGCTGCACCGCATAGTTGGGCAGTTTCTGATCAGCGTTCCAGAACGCGGTGTCGGACCCCATGCTGACACCCAGTTGCAGAAACAGGTTCTTGGTCGCTGCCAGCGTCAACTGTATGCCATTGTTGGTATAGTTGTCATAAGTATACGTCAGCGAATGGGTATACATATAGTTGTTGGGCGCCAATTGCGCCTCGATATCGGGCAAGGCGATATAGCGGCCAAAGCGGATCATCAGGCCCTGTGCGACCTGCGGAATGAAGATCTCGCCATAGATCATCGGCATGTCATAGCCGTTGGCCTTGTTGCGCTGGAACAGCCCCTGATCGACCAGAAACCCCCGGCTGGCGGTATAACGATAGTCGGTGCCATAGATGCCCGACACACGAAATCCCCAGTCGACATGATCGTTCTGCACGGTATCGGGCGTGCGTTCGACATAGAGCACCGCCTGGTCGAGCATCACCGTGTTGGGCGCAAAGGCATAGGCCGCCGGCTGGTTACCCTGCCGCACATTGCTGGTCGACAGGTTGCCGCCGACATCGACCCAGCCATAGGCCTGGATATGGGCTTTGGCCATGGCCTGGCCCAGCCCGGTATCGCCGATCGCCACCATCAACGGGCTGTCGACCGAATTGGGCCGGTTGACCCCCAGCAGCGTGGTGCCCCCATAGGAATATTCGGTGAACGGATAAGGCGGCGATGTGGCAGGCGCGGGCGCCCAGTCGGCGCGGCGCGGCGCCGGGGCATTCGGATCGACTTCGAGCGGGGAGGCTGCCAGGCCCCATTCGGCGGCCTGATAGTTGAAGAACCGGCCGATCACGCTGGTGCCGAGCGCGGAATCCTTGATCGTGGCGGGGTTGGCCGGGGTCGATGCGGCGGGCGCCGATGCAGGCTGGTCGCCCGAAGCGCTGTCGGGGGGCGCGGCGTGTGCGGCGGTTGCGCCCGACAGCGCACTGCCCAGCAACAGACCGGCGTAGAGCACGGAGGAAGGTTTGGTCATCGATTGCCCTTATAAAGCGCGAACCGCCTCAAGCGTCCTGGCGGAGGTGACGGTTCGATTGCCATCCACGATTGCGAGGCAGCGCCAATCCGCACTGCTTCGCAATCGGGACAACTGCGTGCACTTGTAAAATCGGCCCATGCGCAATTCCCGGACTGCGCCGGAAATTGCGCATGGTGGCGATCACCAGTGGATGATGATGTCGCCCGACACCAACAACTGGTAGTTTTTCCCCTGCGACGTATCGCCGGTGAAATTGTTGTTGTTGAAGGCCTTGGTATCGAGCGAGTGGTAATAGACGATTTCGGGGCGGACTTCGATCTGCGGCCCGAACCAGTGCTGATACCCGAACCCGACCGAATAATAGCGGGTCTTGTAGCCGGTGCGCTGGCCTTCTTCGTCGTTGTAGAATTCTTCGCGGAACGAAATGTTGTTCAGCGGGTTGAATTCATAGTTCCAGTACGACAGTTCCGTCGCGGAACGGGCGGTACAGGAAACCTGCGTGGTGTTGTTGCACTGCGCCGCGCTGGGCCCGTTGAACGGATAATAGCCCGGGTTTGCGCCATTGTTGAAGGTCGGGCTGAACGGCGTGCCGCCGCTCTGCCAGATATATTGGCCGGTGGTTTCGCCAGGATTCTGTCCGGCATAGGGCACCGCGGCCTGATAGTTGAGGTTCAGGACATGGCGCTGGAACAGCGTGTAGGTTTCGAACGCGACGTGGAACTTGTTGGAAAACTTGTGGTAATAGGTCATGCCGAACCACTGGAGGTTGTTGTACCCCCAGGTGCCGTTGTCGATCGCGTCCATGCACAAGTAAAGGTTGTCGCTGGCCGAATCCGACTGATACCGCGCACAGGCGGTGAACGCGGGCTTTGACCCCGGGTCGCGCTTGAACGTGTTGCCGGGGAACAGCGGATTGGGCAGATAGTTGGTAAGGGTCTGGTGCGCGTTCCACAGTGCGGAATCGGTGCCGGCCGCAACCGCAGCCTGCAGGAACAGGTTCTTGGTGACCGCCAGCGTCAGCGCAATGCCTTCGTTGGTATAGTTGTCATAGGTATACGTGATCGAGTGCGTATACATATAGTTGTTGGGCGCGAGCTGTGCCTCGATATCCGGAACCGAGATATAGCGGCCTACACGGATCAACAGCCCCTTGGCTATGTGGGGAATATACAATTCGCCATAGATCATCGGGATATCCAGCCCGTTGACCTTGTTCCGTTCGAACAGCCCCTGATCGACAAGGAACCCGCGCGAGGCGGTGTAGTGATAGTCAGACCCGTAGACACCGCCAACGCGGAAACCCCAGTCGACATGGTCTTCCTGCACGGTATCAGGCGTGCGTTCCACATAGAGCGCCACCTGGTTGAGCAATACCGTATTGGGATCATAGGCATAGGCCGCAGGCGCGTTGCCGCCCTGCACTTTGCTGGTCGACAGGTTGCCGCCGACATCGACCCAGCCATAGGTCTGGATATGGGCCGACGACAGTGCCTTGCCCACGTCGGTGTCGGCGATCGCCACCATGAACGGGCTGTCGACCGAGGCAGCACGATTGGCCCCCAGTGCGGTCGCCGCGCCATAGGGCCATTCGGTGAAGGGATAAGGCGGCTGCGTGACCGGTTGCGGCGGGAAATAGCCGCGCCGTCCGGGAGGGGCATTGGGATCGGTCGCCAGCGGCGAGGCTGCCTGGTTCCATTCGGCGGCCTGATACTTGAAGAACCGTCCGATGACGCTCGTGCCCAGCGAGGCATCGGTGATGGTGGCGGGTGCCGGCGGTGTTGCTGCAGGTGTGGCGGCTGGTGCGGTCTGATCGCCCGATCCAGTCGGCGTTCCGGCGTCGGCTGATGTGCTGACGACGGCGCCATCGGCTTTGTCGGCAGCGGCGAAGGCTGGCATTGCGGTGGTCGCAAGCGCCAGCCCCACGCAATACGCGAGGTTATGCTTTCGCATGGTTTTTTGAGCCCCAGTTTGTGGTGTTTCACCACTTTTTGTACTTTTGGGGGTCGATACGCCGTTTTATCATTTGTGCCCCGGATGCATGCATCCAGCGCACAGTTCCCACCGGTTATGGTCGTATCAATCCCAATCATTCGAGTGGGGCATGGCACCTGCTTACGTTGCCACCCCCGAGTTCCGGGCTACCCAACAAGGGTGGACGTTTAAACGCCTTTTATATTTGACCCCACTTTCGCTAATGCAGTGTTGCAGCGCAGCAACGGTTGGTTTCGTTTGCATCCAATAAATATGCGCAACTTTATATCCATATTGGTGGAATTTTAGCAATCAAGCACTACCAAGTTGCTAAAAAAGCAGCATTTAATACGTCGCTTTGCGAATCACCAAATTGATCATTTGCGCGCATGCGTGATTGTCATCAGTGGTTTTTTTGACGGCGCGCATATACGGACCGGACTATGCGGATAAAAGAGGCCCCGAAACCGCAAGCGCGATCCCGGGGCCAGTCCAGGCGTGGCATGGAATCGTGGGGCTCAATCCGCGATACCGGCCAGCTTGCACGAACAGGTCAGAAGTGGACGATCACGTCGCCAGCAGCCACCAACTGGTGGTTCTTGGGATTGCTGGGGCCGGTGCCGGTGGGATCGATGTTGAACGCCGCCGCGTCGATCGAGCGGTAATAGGTCAATTCGGGGCGCACCTCGATCTGCGGCGAGAACCAGTGCTGCAGCCCCAGACCCACTTCCCAATAGCGGGTCTTGGTGCCGGTGCGCTGGCCTTCCTCATCGTTGTAGTATTCGGTGCGCAGCGACACGTTGTCGAGCGGATCGGGTTCCCAGTTCCAATAGGCGAGCGTCGCAAACGTGTGCGCGGTGCACGACAGGGCGTCGGGATTGGCGCACTGCGCGCCGCTGGGGCCGTTGAACGGATAGAACTGCGGGCTGAACGGCGTGCCACCGGCGGCAAAGATCGCGGCACCGGCCGAACCTGGGTCCACGTTGATCACGTGTTTCTGGTAAAGGTCATAGACTTCCAGCGCAACGTGGGTATTCGACGTGAACTTGTGGTAATACGTGCCACCAAACCATTGCAGGTTGTTGTAACCCCAGGTGCCGCTGTTGATCGCGTCCGCGCACAGATAGATGTTGTCGCGCGCGGAATTGTTTTGATAGCGTACGCAAGCGGTGATTGACGGCTTGGCGCCGGGATCGCGCTTGAAGTTTGCATTGGGGAACAGCGTGTCGGTTACGGCGCTGCCGTCGGCGTTGTAGAACACCTGGCCATAGGCGTAGTTCGGCAATTTCTGGTTGGCGTTCCACAGCGCGGTGTCAGACCCGGCGCTGATACCCAGTTGCAGGAACAGGTTCTTGGTCGCCGCCAGCGTCAACTGCACACCTTCGTTGGTGTAGTTGTCGAAGGTATAGGTCAATGAATGCGAATACATATAGTTGTTTGGCGCAAGCTGCGCTTCGATATCAGGCAAAGAGATGTACCGGCCGATACGGATCATCAAACCCTGGGCAACCTGCGGCACGAAGATTTCCGCATAGATCATCGGCATGTCATAGCCGTTGACCTTGTTCTTCTGGTATAGACCCTGATCGACCAGAAAGCCCCGGCTGGCAGTATAACGGTAATTGGTGCCGTACAGCCCCGATACGCGAAAACCCCAGTCAACATGATCGGTCTGCACGGTGTCTGGCGTGCGTTCGATATAGTACACCGCCTGGTCGAGCACGACAGTGTTGGGAGCAAAGTCATAGGCCGCGGGCGCGTTGCCCTGGCGCACATTGCTGGTCGACAGGTTGCCGCCGACATCGACCCAGCCATAGACCTGGATATGCGCCTTGGCCAGCGCCTGGCCCAGGCTCGTATCGGCGAGCGCCGTCATCAGCGGGCTGTCGACCGAATTGGGCCGGTTGACGCCCAGTAGCGTGGTGCCGCCATAGGAATATTCGGTGAACGGATAAGGCGGCGATGTGGTCGGGGCCGGTGTCCAATCGGCGCGGCGCGACGCAGGCGCGTTCGGATCGGTTTCCAGCGGCGATGCAGCCAGGCCCCATTCGGCGGCCTGATAGTTGAAGAATCGTCCGATCACGCTGGTGCCCAGCGCGGAATCCTTGATGGTGGCCGGTGCTGCAGGTGCGGCCGCCGGTGCAGGCGCCGCAGCCGGTGCGCTGGCCGCCTGATCGCCCGCGTCGGCGGTTTCAGCCGCCGCAGTGGTGCTCAACCCCATCGCGGTGCCAAGCATCAGCCCCGCATAGAGGCCTGCATAAGATCGCTTCATCGTGTGCCCTCATGTCGGCTCCGATCGCGCACCCGGTTTTGCGGGCTTCACGCTGTGGTCCGACGGGCATCATCGCTAGGCGCCAAGCGGATTAAGAAGCAAAGGGCGGTTCGCTGATGCAGCATAAAGTTTTCGTAAAGATTTCAGAATGATGTACGTCAAATGGCGTACGTGGGCCGGTATCTAGTCGGTTTCGGGCGCCAACCATTGACCCAGATCGGGCGCTTGTGCGATCAGCGCCAACCCGTGTGCGATCGATGTCAATTCCCCGCCACCGGCCAGTTTTGCCTCACCAAATCGCTGCGCAAACAGGTTGCGCACTGCCGGAATCAGCGATGATCCGCCGGTCAGGAACACATGGTCAATCTGGTGCGGGGCCAGGCCTGCGCCGGCGATTGCGCTGTCGACCGTTTCGGCAATGCGGTGCAGATCGGGCGCGATCCACTGTTCGAATTGCGCGCGGCTGACTTCGGCCTCGATCGTCAACCCTTCGCCGCTGAACCGGAACTGGCCGTGGGTGGCGCCCGACAGGGCACGCTTGATCTGCCCGACTGCTTCGTAAAGCCCATGGCCCAGCTCGTTTTCGACCACCGCGATCATCCGCCCGATCGCGGCGGGATCGGTGGCACTGTGGCGCAGCCGGGCCAGTTGTTCGAGCGTGCGCCGGTTGCGCATCAGCGCCAGCCGCGACCAGTCGCCAAAATCGGCAAAGTGCGCGGGTGGAATTTCCAGCACTTTGTCGAACGAGCGATAGGTGCCGCCTTTGCCGAGCAGCGGCAGCACCAATTGATCCATGATGCGGAAATCGAACCGGTCTCCGGCGATCCCGATCCCTGCGGCGCCCAACGGTGTGCAGCGTTGCGCCGCGCCCGGTTCGGCCACTTGCACCACCGAAAAGTCGCTGGTGCCGCCGCCAAAGTCGGCCACCAGCAGCACCGCCGGTTCGGTCAGCCGCGCGGCAAAGCTGTAGGCGGCGCCCAGCGGTTCATAGACATAGGCGACCTTGCGACCCAGCGCGGCGAACATCGCCTCATAACGCGTGCGCGCCAGCGCCGCATCGGGGCGCGATCCGACATAACGCACCGGGCGCCCGACCACCACGTGATCGGGCAGATCGCGCATCGCCGAGCCGCCATGCGCGGTCAGATGGCGCAGAAAAATCTGTCCGAGCTCTTCAAACCGCAGGCGTTTTTCAAACAGTGTCGCGTGTTCGAACGCCGCATTGGCCGCCACCGACTTGAACGACTGGATAAACCGCGAGGCCGAGGGATAGTCGAGAAATTCGGCGATCGCCCAGGGCCCTGCGGCATCGGCCAGCCCGCCGCGCACCGCTTCGTCGTGCCAGAAACACAAGGCGGACCGGAACACTTGGGCCGGGCCATCGGGCGTGGCGAAATCGACCAGATCGACCGCGCCTGCTGCATCGGCGCGCGCCACCACCGAATTGGTCGTGCCGAAATCGATGCCCAATGCGGCGTGCCTGTGCGGCGACATGGCGAATAATTCCTCGGCGTCGGTGGAACGGTCGGGCGCTATGGCAGCGTCGCCGCGATCCGGCAACCGCACATGCGATCAGGCCGGCGGCAGCACCGCCAGCCAGTGGCTGATGGCGATCACCGCGATCCCCGCCAGAACCGTCAGGTGGGGCAGATAGCCCGCGCCGGTGGCCACACCCGGTTCGGGGCGCAAGTGCAGATCATCGACCATGTCGGCGGGAAAGTGGCCCTTGTCGACCACATAGTGCCGCCAGGCAAACACCGGGAGGATCAGCGCGACGCACACCAGCCCGGTGTAAAGCGTGCCTTTGCCCAGCAAATCGGCACCAACCCCCATCAACGCCAGATTGACGAACGACAACACCGTACCTGCGCCCAGCAACACGTTGGGCGCACGATAGGGGCGTTCCCAGCCGGGGCGATCCATGCGGTGGATCCATGCCGAATTGAGATTGAGAAAGTTGAACAGGATATAGCAGACGTTCGACACGCCCAGCACGAACACGTAGTCCGACATCGACAGCAGGATCAGGTTGAACCCCAGATCGGTCCACATCGCCGCGGTCGGCGCCCCGGCATGGTTGACCCGGCCCAGATAGCGCGGCAGCCAGCCATCGGTCGATGCCTGATAGAGCGTGCGCGAAGACCCGGCCATCGACATGATGATCGCCAGCAGCAGCGCCAGGATCATCATCACCACGATCACGTTGCCAACCACCGGCCCGGCGTGGATCATCCCCGCCATCGCCTTGCCCACGCCCATGTTGTCGGCAATGTCGGGCGCCAGCATGCCGTTCAGCCCGAGCACACCCTGAAAACTGATCGGTACCAGCGTGAACACCACGATGCACAACAGCCCCGACGACAGGATCGCCTTGAACGTGTCGCTGGCCGGATTGCGGAATTCGCGAGTATAGCACACCGCCGTTTCGAACCCGTATGTCGACCATGCCGCGACAAACAGCCCGCCCATGAAGATCGAAATGCCCATCGCATCCCAATGGCCGTTCACCGGGTGCCCGGCGGCATCGTGCGTCAGCGGCAGGATCGGCCAGATATTGGCGCGCGGCAGATCACCGGTCAGCAACGGAACCAGCCCGATCAGCAACAGCGGCAGCAAGGCAACCACACCCAGCACGACCTGGGTGCGCGCGGTCGAACTGATCCCGCGATGCTGGATCGCAAAGGCAATCAGCAAAAACGCTGCGCCGATGATCGCGGTGGCATTGATGCGCAGCGTCAGCCCCGCCTTGAGCATCGACAGATCGACCAGAGTGACCTGCCAGGTGTTGATCGCGGCATTGGCGCCGAACAGGATCGACAGCGAAAACCCCGCCGCCAGTCCCGATCCGATCGCCAGCACCGGCGACCAGGCCAGCCAGTTGCACCACACCGAAACCGGTGCAAACAGCTTTGAATAGCGCGCCCAGGCCACTGCGCCATAGACCGAGGCGCCGCCCGACTTGTCGGGAAACAGCCCGGCGATTTCGGCATAGCTGAACGCCTGGATAAACCCGAACAGGATCGACAGCGTCCACACCAGCCACGACGCAGTGCCGACCGAGGCGGCAATCGTGCCGACCGTGAACAGCACCAGCGCAGGCACCCCGCTGGCGATCCAGAACGCGCCGGTCCAGCTTATCCCGCGTTGCAGTCCCGGGCTGTCAGCCGGTTCGGCGTGCGCCACACTTGCCATTGTTCGTCCTTCGCAACGGGGGGATCAGGATCGGACGCGCGTCTTGTCGGGATCGTAATGCGGAAACCGCACGACCTGGGCACCGATACGTTTCTGCTGCCCGTCCAGCTTGCCGATGGCGAGCACAGTGCCCGGCGCCGCCTGCGTCACATCGATCCGCGCCAGCGCGATCGTGCGGTTGAGCACCGGCGATCGCGTGGCGCTGGTGATCACGCCGACCTGTACCCGCCCGGCATAGACCGCATCGCCGTGCCCGACATGATCGGCACCCTCGATATTGAGCCCCACCAGTGTGCGCTGCGGATGCTCGCGCCGCCGTGCCAGCGCCTCGGACCCGACGAAGGCGGTGCGCTTTGATTTGGGCGCGGCAAAGCCGATGCCGGCCTCGAACGGGTCGGTCTGGTCGCAGAATTCATAGCCCGCAAACACCAGTCCCGCCTCGATACGCAACATGTCGAGCGCATCAAGCCCGGCCGGCAACAGCCCGTGCGGTTCACCTGCAGCGATCAGCGCGTCCCACAGTTCCGGCGCGCGGGTCGGGTGGCACCAGAT
The DNA here is from genome assembly GCF_001519065.1 of Novosphingobium sp. FSW06-99. Lineage (GTDB taxonomy): Bacteria > Pseudomonadota > Alphaproteobacteria > Sphingomonadales > Sphingomonadaceae > Novosphingobium. Next base: position 471,542 of record NZ_KQ954251.1, on the reverse strand, counting down.
TTCATAGCCAAGCTCTCCGCTATAGCCGGTGCGCGACACCACCACCGGCACATCGCCAAGCCGCCCGGTGGTAAAGCGGAACCAGCCCAGTTCGGCCACGCTGGGCCGATGCGCGGGGGTGGTCACCAGCGGGGCCAGAATGGTGCGCGACAAGGGGCCCTGCAACGCGACATTGGCAAGCTGGTCGGTGGATGAACGCACCCACGCCTGCAACCCGCGCTCGGCGGCAAGCTGGCGCAGCCACACGCCGCACCAGTCTTCGCCGCAGACCCAGCGGAAATTGGTGGGGCCCAGGCGGAACACCGTGCCGTCGTCGATCATCCCGCCGGTTTCGTGGCACATCGCGGTATAGACGATCTGCCCGACGGCCAGCTTGGTCATGTCGCGCGTGACGGCCAGATCCATCAACGTTTCCGCATCGGGCCCGGTCACCTCGAACTTGCGCAAGGGCGACAGGTCGATCAGCGCGGCGCGCTGGCGGCAGGCCCAGTATTCGGCAATCGCCCCGTGATTGGTATAGGCGCTGGGCAACCAGAACCCGCGATAGTCGATCATCTGGCGGGTCAGTGCGGCAGTGCGCGGGTGAAATCCGGTTTCGCGGGTCAACCGGGGAGGGGCGTCTGGGGTCATGCGATGGGCATTGCCGGCGCGCAGCGCGGCACTCCTGTCATAGATGCGGACATGGATGTCGGTGGGTTCCCAGCCATTGGCCGGATCGATGTCATCGGCACACGAGGATGACGCGCAAACCAGATCGACGGCCGCGCGCAGCAGCACATAGTCGCCGGGGCGCGACCACGGTTCGTCCATGCCGATGGTGCCGTCTTCGGCAACGAAGGTGTTGTAGAAGAAATTGATCGCGGGCCAGCCTGCGCGCGCCGCCACGCCGTGCTCGGCCAGCGCGCGGTTGAAATTGTCGGTGCAATTGGCATGCCCGGGATAGCCCTGATCGTCGTAATACTTGGCCGTGCAGGCCAGCAGAAATGTGTCATGCCGACCCACCGTATCGGCCACCACTTCGACCAGCGGGCGCAAGTCGGCGTCGAAATAGCGTGCATGAAGCCCGGGGCTGGAGAAACTGCGCCCCATCAACGTGCGCGTGACGGTGGGATCGAGCCCGCGTTCTTCGCCGCGATCGAGCGCCGCGGCATCGAACGCCAGGAAATCGGAACATTGCCGCCCGGCAACATCGATGATCTGGATATAGTCCCCGGCGCGCACGCGATAGGCGCGCGCGGTGGCGGCATCGACGCGCACATCGAGCAACGGTTCGGCCAACGGCGGGGGCAAGTCGGCGCTCGCATCGGCGCGGGCAATATGCACGTGCAGGTCGGTCGGCGCATCCTGCGCCTCGGGCGCCATCGGCGCGCCTGGCGCGGTCAGCGTGACGGTCATCGCACGATCGGCGGTGAACCGGTGCTCTGCCCCTGCAACATCGCCAAACAGCGCGATCGCCTCGTCCCCATCGGCGGCATGGCGCACCAGCACCCCGGGTTGCAGTCCTTCGGGATCGACGATCCGCACGCGATCACCGGGACCGAGTGCAAACTGTGCCTCGCTGCCGCCCGGCACCACGAACAGGCGGTCCTGCGCGGCGGGCAAGGGCGGGTCGCTGCGCGTTGCCGTGGCCATTGACCCGCTCTTGCAATCAGACGGTGGTGTCGCTGGTGGCCAGGAACGCTTCGAGCGAATCGTCGAGCGCCTCCATCCAGCGGGTGTGGTGACGCGGGCTCATCGTGCCGGTCAGTACCGAGCGGTAGGACTGGTTGCGATAGCCCATGATATCGTGCTGCTTGTCGTGCTCCCACTGTTTGAACAGCGCGGCCACCGCCTCGGTATCGAGGTGCGGATAATCGGTCGCGGCGATCAACTGCGCCACATAAGCCGCCTGGAAATCGATCTGCTGCTCGGGATTGGCGGCGGCTTCCTCACGGGCCTGCCATTCGGCACTGCTGGCGGCGCGGGTTGCGGCATCGGGGATGGCGATCTTGCCCAGGATCACGTCGCGCACAAACCAGGCCTGCGCGTCGAACATGTTGAATGTGAAAAACTGGTCCTGCATGCCGACATAGAACAGCGCGGGATTGTCCTGCCACACCACCCCCTGCCACAGATTGCCGGGATAGAGCCGGTTGTGCGTGACCAGACGCAGATCGTCGGTCAGGAACGGGAAATGGTGCAGATAGCCGGTGCACATCACGATGGCATCGACCACTTTTGAGGTGCCGTCGATGAAATGGACGGTGTTGCCTTCGACTTTGGTCAGCAAGGGGCGTTGTTCGAACTGTTCAGGCCAGTCGAACGGCAGCGGGCGCGTGCGATAGCTGAACGTGACCGACCGCGCGCCATACTTGATGCATTGCGTGCCGATGTCTTCGGCCGAATAGGAACTGCCGACCATCAGCACGTCCTTGCCCGCGAATTCATCGGCAGAGCGGAAATCGTGCGCGTGCATCACCCGGCCGGGGAACGTTTCGATGCCTTCGAACTGCGGCACGTTGGGGGTGGAAAAATGCCCCGAGGACACGATCACGTGGTCAAACGTTTCCTCGTAGGTCTCGTCGGCAATCTGGTCCTTGACCCGCACGGTGAACAGTTTGCCGGCGTCATCCCACGACACCCAGCGCACGGGGCTGTTGAAGCGCACATAAGGGCGCACCCCCGCGCGTTCGACCCGGCCCATGATATAATCGTGCAGCACCGCGCGCGGCGGATATGACGGGATCGGACGCCCGAAATGCTCTTCGAACGAGTAATCCGCGAATTCGAGGCATTCCTTGGGGCCGTTCGACCACAGATAGCGGTACATCGATCCGTGGACGGGTTCACCAAACTGGTCGAGACCGGTGCGCCAGGTGTATTTCCACAAGCCGCCCCAATCGTCCTGCTTTTCAAAGCAGACCACCTCGGGAACCGCGATCCCCTTGGCTTTGGCGCTCTGGAACGCACGCAGCACGGCAAGTCCGCTCGCACCGGCACCAATCACTGCAATCCGCTTGGCCATCACTGTCTCCCGCCCCATGGCAGTCCGGCGCCCGATTTCGCGGCGCCAACATCATGCCGAACGATAACCGGCACCCCGATTACCGTCAACTCTTAGGAAAAATAATTTCGTATAAAGAATGTTTCCTGCACAATTCAGCCCCCGGTGCTGCCCGCGCGGGGATAGATGATGATCGACAGATAGCGTATCACGCCGGCGCCCATCGCTTCCGGCCCATGCTGGGCCTGGCTGTCGAACAACAAGGTGTCCCCGGCCTTGAGCTCATAGCTGCGATCGCCATGACGATAGGACAGCTCGCCCTCCAGCATATAGATCAGTTCGGTCCCGCTGTGCGAAAAGCTGGTATAGGGCAATGCGTCGGCCGACAGCGTGATCATGTAGGGTTCGATCACCAGATCACCGCTGAGCAAATGGCCCAGCAATTGGTAGATATGCCCTGCCTTGGTGCCGCGCCGTTCGATCTTCACGCCCTGCCCGGCGGCCACGAACGAACAGTCCTGGCGATCCTCGGCCAGCGCAAACAGCGCCGAAATCGGCACGTTGAGCGCCTGCGCCAGCGAATGCACCGATGTCAGCGAGGGCGAGATCTGGCCATTTTCGATCTTCGATAGCATCCCGGTCGACAGACCCGCCGCCGCGCTGAGATCGGCCACCGACAAGTCCTGCTGACGACGCAACTGGCGCACGCGCAGGCCCAGCGCCTTTTCCAGCGCGCGCGGATCGTTGCGCGGGGCGCCCGAACCGGTCGGGAACGGTTCCGCCAGGGCGGGCGCATCGGTCGTTTCGACCGCTGGTTCATCGTTCGCGCTGGTGCGTCCCCGGCGTGGCATCTGTGGTCTCCCGTCAATCCGACAAAGCAGCACAATCGGGCGTGATGCCGGGTGCCGTGGGCGCACCGTCGTCAAATTGGGCCAGATAGGCAACCAGCAACTCGCGATAGCGGGTCAAACCCTTGTATTCGGCAATGTCGGGATGCAGATCGCGCATCACCCGGTGCAGGCGGCGGCCCCACTTGGGCACGCGGGTCAGTTCGTTCAGGCTGGCCAGATACGTCCGGATGCCGAACAGCAACGCGTTCGATCGCGGCAGGCGGAAAAAGCTTTGCAATTCGACGCGCAGGAACAGCCGGTCGCCAATCGTTTCCGCGGTCAGGCTGGCGCGATCGGGCCCCCACAGCGGATAGTTTTCGGGCGAGGTGTCGAGCCGCGGGTTGATCGTCATCGTCCAGTTGAGCCGCCGCGCCGGATGGCCATAACGCACCCGCATCAGATATTGCAGCGCGCGGTCGAACACCCCGGCCTGATGCGCCAGCGGCACTGGCCCATGCCATTCATGGAACGTCATGCCGACATCGAACGCCAGGCTCCAGTCGGCGGGCACGGTGGCAACGCCGCCATCGATGTACAGCGTGCCATCGCGCTGATCCTGCAGCGTGAAATCGCCCTGCGCCTGGCGCACGATATATTCGAACGGCGGATGGGGCAGGGTGGTCGCATCGCCAAAGCGAAAGGTGTGGTGGATGCCCAGTGGTCGGTTGGTCCAGGTCCAGTCGAGCCCGTCACGTTCGAGCGTGAACTGGTCGGGATAGTCCGCAGCCAGACTTTCCATGATCAGTTCGAGCGTGTCCCACTCCGCCTCGCGCATATGCGGCAGCACCAGACAGCGGCCCGGTTCCAGCGCCAGCACTTTGGCGCGTTCCGCGCATTCAGCCACGTAATGTTCGTCGACATCGAACCCTACGGCAAACACGCCCGCCGATCCGGGGCGCGTGTGCGGTTCCATGTTGACGCCATACATGTAGGCGTCTTCGCCGAACGGAAAGGGAAAGCGCAGGATCGCGGTTTCGCTGTTGCCATAGCGGAAATCGTCGCGGAACGTTTCGTCGGGCTTGAACCGGGTCGCCATCACGGGGTGTCCTTCAGATATCGAGCACGAGCAGGGCGCTGCGGCTGCGCGAGACGCAGGGCATCACATGGCACCCCTGTGCGCGCTCGGCTTCGCTCAGGAAATGGTCGCGATGTTCGGGTTCGCCCTGCCGTACGGGCAGGATGCACACGCCGCAGGCGCCCCCCCGGCACAGCGATGGCGTGTCGATGCCGGCCGCCTCGATCGCTTCGAGCATGGTCTGGTCGCCCGCCACCGCGATCTCGATATCCGAAGCGGCGAGGCGCAGCACGAAAGGTTCGCCCCCGGCGGCGCCGAAATCCTCGCGATGGACGTGGCTCGATGGCCAGCCAAGCCCGGCGGCGGCGGCCTCTACATGGTCCATCAGCCCGGCCGGGCCACAAGTATAGACATGGGTTCCAAGCGGTTGCGCCGCCAGCAACGCGGGCAGATCGAGGCTGGTGCGACCGCCATGGATATGCACCTGCTCGCCCGCGCGCGGTGCCAGCAGTGCGGCAAACACCCCGATTTCATCGGCGCTGGCGATCTGGTGCAATTCGAACGGCGCGCCGGTTTCGCGCAAACGGGCGACAAACGCCAGCAGCGGCGTGATGCCGATGCCGCCGCCGATCAGCAGATGCTTTTTCGCCTGACTGTGCAACGCAAACAGGTTGTGCGGCACGGTCGCGTCGATCACGTCGCCGGGCGCCAGTGCCTCGTGAATATGGCGCGATCCGCCGCGCGAACGATCCGCGCGCCGCACGATCAGTTCATAGCCATGTTCGGGGTCGGCGCTGACCAGCGTATAGGAATTGCGCAAGGGCCGCGCGCCATCGGCGCCCGGCAGGCTGAGCGTGATATGCGCGCCGGGGGCGGCGGGTGGCAGCCGCGCGCCATCGGCGGCGCGCAGATGCACGCGGCGCAGCCCCGGCGCGATCAGCGCGGCATCGGCCACCACCAGGGTCAGCGTGTGGTTGTCCATCATGCGCAAAGATCCTCGACCGGGGGCACTTCGCCGGGCGCTTCGGCATCGCACTGCACCCCCATCCAGGTGTTGTGGACCCGCGAAAAATGATCGCGTACGGTCAGCACCGCGCCACAGCCCGCGCATGTGACCAGCGTGGTGGTGACGCCGGGATTGACCGTGCGGCAATGCACGCAGGCGACGCGGCGTTCCGGCGCCCCGCAGGCGAACAGGCGCATTTCCTCGCGCCCCATGCCCGCCTCGCGCGCGATTTTTGCCACATCCCACACGAACGGTTCACTGCCCACGGCATAGATCCGCAGGCCCATCGTTTCCGCCGCAAGCCGATGACGCAGCAGCGCAAGCAAATGGCTGGCCGAACGAAAGCGCTGTTCACTCGGGGCCCCGAACGGCTGCGGCATGACCAGCGCATGCCCCGCCACCGTCCAGCGTTCGGGGAAATCGGTCAGGCCATGGCCGGGGGCAAAGGCGTCGTCGGGAATGGCGGCGCCATCGCACAGCAGCAGATGGGCGCGCGCCTGCGCAAACGGGGAAAGCGGGGCATAGCGGGGGCGGTTGGTCATCGACAAAACAGTCTCGAACAAGGCCTCGAACAAGGCAAGGTGCGGGCAGGGACCATGATGCGCTCCGGGCGGGAAAGACGCAAAAACTTTCTCAGGGGGAAATAAATTTGTCAACGAGGCAATTAGCGTCTCGACAGTCCCCGACCCGATTGATAGGTCTTTTCGCGCAAGAGGAAACCCTTTCCCGACCCCGCCCGCATTTGAACGAGAGGTTGTCCATGCCCGATTCCTGGCGTTTTTCCGCGCTTGCCAGCCGTCACCGCGCGCTCGGTTCCAACCTTGAAGACTGGAACGGCATGGGCACCGCATGGACCTATGCCCATGACGTGCAGGACGATCACACCATGATCCGCACCCGCGCCGGGCTGATGGACGTGTCGGGGTTGAAGAAAGTGCATCTGGTCGGCCCGCATGCCAATGGCGTGCTCGACATGATCACCACACGCAATGTCGGCAAGATCGCGCCGGGCAAGTCGGCCTATGCGACGATGCTCAATGACGATGGGCACTTCATCGACGATTGCATTCTCTATCGCATGGGCCCCGATAGCTGGATGGTGGTGCATGGATCGGGGGCCGGGCATGAAAGCCTGGTCGCGGCGAGCACTGGGCGCAATGTTGCGCTGTTGTTCGACGATGATCTGCACGATCTGTCGCTGCAAGGGCCGGTGGCGGTCGATTTCCTGGCCGAACATGTGCCGGGCATCCGCGATCTCAAGTATTTCAGCCATGTCGGGGCAAAATTGTTCGGCGCGCCGGTGCTGATCTCGCGTACCGGCTATACCGGTGAACGCGGCTATGAAATCTTTTGCCGGTCGGCCGATGCGCCGATGCTGTGGGACACCATTCTCGACAAAGGCAAGGCGATGGGCATCGGCCCGGCCTGCTTCACCGCGCTCGATCTGTTGCGGGTGGAAAGCTATCTGCTGTTCTATCCCTACGACATGTCGGAATATTTCCCGTTTGCCGATGGGTCGACCGGCGACAGCCTGTGGGAACTGGGGCTCGATTTCACGGTCAGTCCGGGCAAGACCGGTTTTCGCGGCGCGGATGCGCATTACCGTCTGAAAGGCCGAGAGCGGTTCCGCATCTATGGTATCGAACTGGCATCGGGCATCGCGCCGGAAATGGGCGACCGGCTGCAAGTCGATGGACGCGACGTGGGCGTAGTGACGATCGGCATGGTGTCGAAACTGACCGGGCGCACGCTGGCGATTGCCCGGCTGGATGTCGATGTGGCAGTGGCCGGCACGCCGCTGACGCTGGTCGGCGCACAAGGGAAGGTTCCCGCCACTGCGCAGCCTCTGCCGTTCGACGATCCGAAAAAGACCAAGCGCACTGCCGTCGGCTAAAGGAATTGGCGTCCTTGCACACGGGTCTTGTATCTGTGATCACGGGTTGATTCTTTTCGGGGGGAATGTGAGTCCATGGTCGATGTGACAACCAGCGACGACGACGATCTGAAGGCGCTCGGCTATTCCGCGCAGTTCGAACGGTCAATGTCGCTGTGGGAAAATTTCGCGCTCGGATTCACCTATCTGTCGCCGGTGGTTGGCGTCTATTCGGTGTTCGCCATCGGCATGGCGGCGGGTGGCCCGCCGATGATCTGGTGGTATCTGATCGCCGCGCTGGGGCAGATGATCGTCTGCCTGACCTTTTGCGAGGTGGTGTCGCAGTTTCCCATCTCGGGCGGGCTCTATCCCTGGTGCCGCCGCCTGGTCGGCAAGAAATGGGCGTGGATGGCCGGCTGGATCTATGGCTGGGCGCTGTTCACCTCGATCGCGGCGGTGTCGGCGGGCGCGGCGCCCTTCGTCGGGCCCTTGCTGGGCTTTACCACCACGCCGGTTACCGCGGGGCTGCTGGCGATCGGGCTGGTGGTGATCTCGACATTGACCAATCTGGCCGGGACGCGCGTGCTGGCGCGGGTGGCGATGTTCGGCTTTATCTGCGAAATTCTCGGCGCCATCGTGGTCGGCGCGTTCCTGCTGCTGTTTCACCGGCATCAGCCGATCGGGGTGATCTTCAACACGTTCGGCATCGTCAAGAGCGGGTCCTATGCTCCGGCGTTTCTGGGCGCGGCGATTGTCGGCCTGTTCACCTGCTATGGCTTTGAGGCCTGCGGCGATGTGGCCGAGGAAACCCCCAATCCCGGCGTCGCCATCCCCAAGGCGATGAAATCGACCATCTATGTCGGCATGTCGGCGTCGATTTTCGTCGCGCTGGCGCTGATCCTGTCGCTGCCCGACGTGATGGGCGTGATCACCGGGCGCGTGGCCAATCCGATCGAGGATGCGCTGAACATCGCGTTCGGGCCGATCGGGGCCAAGGCGGTGGTGGTGGTTGTGCTGGTGTCGTTCCTGTCGTGCGCGCTGTCCATGCAGGCGGCCGCGAGCCGACTGGTCTATGCCTATGCGCGCGACGAAATGGTGGTGGCGAGCGGCTGGCTGTCAAAAGTGTCGGAAAAGCATCATGTGCCGATGAACGCGCTGGTGCTGTCGGGGCTGATCGCCTGTGCGGTGCTGGTGCTGGGCATGTTCTTTGCCGATGCGGTCAACACCATCGTCAGCTTTGCGGTGGTGGGCATCTATGCCGGGTTTCAGATGGTCGTGCTGGGCGCGACATTTGCCCGCGGGCGCGGATGGCAGCCGCACGGACGCTTTCATCTGGGCGCGTGGGGCTGGCCGGTCAATTTGGCGGGAATCGCCTGGGGCCTCAGCTCGATCGCGATCATGCTGCGCCCCGCCGACGGCGCGCCGACCTGGTATGCCAGCTATGGCATGGCGCTGACATTCGGCGCGGTGATCGTGTCGGGTCTGCTCTACATGGCGCTGGGTCGCCCCTATGATCGCAGCGATGCGCCCGCTGGCGATGCCTGGTTGCGCCGCCGCCCGACCGGTTTGTAATACAACGAGGAGATGCGAGGATGCGTACCCTGATCGTCCTGCTGGGCGCCCTGGCCATTCCGGCCCACGCGGCGCCCGTCCACCCGACCAAGGTCGATGTGGTCGAACGCGCCGAGACCGATACGTTCAGCGTGAAAGGCGGCAGCGCGGCCGAAAATGTCGGCGATGTGCTGACCTTTACCAACCCGATCTACGATGCGTCGAACAGCAAGAAGGTCGGCGTCGACCAGGGCTATTGCGTGCGGCTGATCGTTGGCAAGACGATGGAATGCCACTGGACGCTGATCCTCGCCAAAGGCCAGATCATGGTCGATGGCCCGGTCGCCGATGGCGACAACGCGCCCGACACCACACTGGCGGTGACCGGCGGCACCGGCGCCTATCGCGGCGCACGCGGCGACATGCTGATCCACGCCCGCGACGCCAAGGCGACCGCGTATGATTTCCATTACCGGTTGATGTAGCGCGCGCGGTCGGCGCAAATCCTGGCCCCAATCTACAACACCCGATCATCACCGCCGCGCGCATCCTTCGACGAGCTCAGGATGAGCGAGGTGGTGTGAATTGGAGGGGTGGGGATGGGGTCGCCCGGCTTCAGCAATCAAGCGTCGTCGCGCGTTCCCATTCGGTGAGGTGGCGCGCGTAATCGTTCCATTCGGCGTGCTTCAGCTTGACATAGCTCGGCACCAGATCGCCCAGCGCTGCGCCCAGCACCTCGCTGGCTTCGAGCGCGCGGATCGCGTCGAGCAGGTTGAGCGGCAGTTTGGGCACGCCGGTCACTTTCTCGCCCTCGGTATACATGTTGATGTCGAGGCGTGGCCCCGGATCGCGTGCGTTGACGATGCCGTCGATTCCGGCGGCGAGCGCCACGGCAGGCAACAGATACGGATTTACCGCGCCATCGGCCAGTCGCAGTTCCATGCGGTTGGGTTCGGGCACGCGGATCATGTGGGTGCGGTTGTTGCCGGTCCAGGTTACCGAATTGGGCGACCAGGTCGCGCCCGAATTGGTGCGCGGGGCGTTGATGCGTTTATAGCTGTTGACGGTGGGGTTGGTGATCGCGGCCATCGCCGGGGCACTGTGCAACAGGCCGCCGATGAAATGCTTGGCGACAGGGCTGATATCCTCGCCCGCCTCGAACGCGTTGGTATCACCCTGCCACAACGACAAGTGGATATGGCAACCGTTGCCGGTCAGGTCGATAAACGGCTTGGGCATGAACGTGGCGCGCTGGCCGTGCTTTTCGGCGACCGACTTCACCAGAAACTTGAAGAACGCCATGCGGTCTGCGGTGATCAGCGCGTCGTCATAGTGCCAGTTCATCTCGAACTGGCCGTTCGCGTCCTCGTGGTCGTTCTGGTACGGTTTCCACCCCAGTTCGAGCATGGCGTCGCAGATTTCGGTGATCACGTCATAGCGCCGCATCAGCGCCTGTTCGTCATAGCACGGCTTGGTCTGGGTGTCGGCGCCGTCGGAAATGGTCTTGCCGTCCGGCGTGATCAGGAAGAATTCGCATTCCACCCCGGTCTTGAGCTGATAGCCAAGCTCCGCCGCGCGCGCGATCTGCGCCTTGAGCGCGTTGCGGGGGCTTGCGGTGACCGGTTTGCCCGCCATCCATAGGTCCGCCGCCAGCCAGCCCAGTTCCTTTTTCCACGGCACCTGGATCAGGCTGGCCGGATCGGGCACGGCAAACAAGTCGGGATCGGCGGGCGTCATATCGAGCCAGGTGGCAAACCCGGCAAACCCGGCGCCGTTCTTCTGCATCTCGCCGATTGCCGCCGCCGGGACCAGCTTGGCGCGCTGATTGCCGAACAAGTCGGTATAGGAAATCAGGAAATACTTGATGCCCTTGGCCTGGGCGACTGCGGCCAGATCGATGCTCATCCCGATGCTTTCTTTTAGAATTGTTGGCCCGGTATCCAGTTCGTCCCCGCCAAGGGCACGCGCGCCATTGCCGCCGCCTCGATGGTCAGTGCGACCAGATCTTCAGGTTCCAGATTGTGCAAGTGGCGTTTGCCGCAAGCGCGCGCGATGGTCTGCGCTTCAAGCGTCAGCACGGCGAGGTAATTGGCCAGCCGCCGCCCCGCCGCCACCGGATCGAGCCGCGCGGCCAGTACAGGGTCCTGCGTGGTGATGCCGGCGGGATCGCGCCCTTCGTGCCAGTCGTCATAGGCGCCCGCCGTCGTGCCCAGCGCGTTGTATTCGGCCTCAAGATGCGGGTCGTTGTCGCCCAGCGCGACCAGCGCCGCCGTGCCGATCGCCACCGCATCGGCGCCCAGCGCCAGCGCCTTGGCCACATCGGCGCCGTTGCGGATGCCGCCCGACACGATCAGTTGCACTTTGCGGTGCATGCCCAGATCCTGAAGCGCCTGCACCGCCGGGCGGATCGCGGCGAGAATGGGGATGCCGACATGTTCGATGAACACGTCCTGCGTTGCCGCCGTGCCGCCCTGCATGCCGTCGAGCACCACCACATCGGCACCCGATTTCACCGCCAGCGCCACGTCGTAATAAGGCCGGGTGGCACCGACTTTGACATAGATCGGCTTTTCCCAGTCGGTGATCTCGCGCAGTTCCTCGATCTTGATTTCCAGATCGTCGGGCCCGGTCCAGTCGGGATGGCGACAGGCCGAACGCTGGTCGATCCCCTTTGGCAAAGTGCGCATCGCCGCCACGCGGTCGGAAATTTTCTGCCCCAGCAACATGCCGCCGCCGCCGGGCTTGGCCCCCTGGCCGATCACCACTTCGATCGCGTCGGCCTTGCGGATATCGGCGGGGTTCATGCCATAACGGCTGGGCAGGTATTGATAGACCAGCGTCTGCGACTGGCCGCGTTCTTCGGGCGTCATCCCGCCGTCACCGGTGGTGGTGCTGGTTCCCGCGATCGTCGCGCCGCGCCCCAGCGCCTCTTTGGCTTGCGCCGACAGCGCGCCAAAGCTCATGCCTGCGATGGTGATCGGGGTTTTCAGATGGATCGGCTTCTTGGCGAACCGCGTGCCCAGCCACACATCGGTGGCGCACTTTTCGCGATAGCCTTCGAGCGGATAGCGTGACACCGAGGCGCCGAGGAACAGCAGATCGTCAAAATGCGGCAGCGCGCGCTTGGTGCCGCCGCCGCGAATGTCATAGATCCCGGTGGCTGCCGCGCGGCGGATTTCGGCCAGCGTGTGCGGATCGAACGTCGCGGAAAAGCGCGGCAAAGTCTGAGGAATGTGCGAATTGTCCATTTCAGATCCTCAGTAGGCCGAGGCGTTGTCGACGTGAAAATTGTACAGCCCGCGCGCCGAGCCATAGCGGCGGAATTCCGTCGGGCTGACCCCTTCGACGCCCGCCTCGTGCAGCAGTTTCGCCAGGATTTCCTCGTGTTCGGGGCGCAAGTCCTTTTCGATGCAATCCGCGCCGAGGCTCTTGACCGCGCCGCGCACGAAAATCCGCGTTTCGTACAGGCTGTCGCCCAGCGCTTCGCCCGCATCGCCCAGCACGACCAGATTGCCCGCCTGCGCCATGAACGCCGACATCGGCCCGATCGAGCCTTTGACCACGATATCGACGCCCTTCATCGAAATGCCGCAGCGTGCCGAGGCATTGCCGTCGATCACCAGCAATCCGCCGTGCGCGGTGGCGCCGGCCGCCTGGCTGGCATCGCCCTTCACATGCACGCGGCCCGACATCATGTTTTCGGCCACGCCCACGCCGACATTGCCGTTGACGACGATCGTCGCCTGACTGTTCATCCCCGCGCAGTAATAGCCCGCGTGGCCGTCGATTTCGATGGTCACCGGCGCATCGACCCCGGCAGCCAGGGCATGCGCCCCGTCGGGATTGGCGATGTGCCAATGCGTTTCGTTGGTGTTGGCCGGCAGCGCGTGCAGCGCGGCGTTGAGATCCCGCTTTGACGAGACGGCAAGGTCGACCACCGGCATCAGTTACGCTCCCACACATAGGCATGCGCGGGCTCGGGCTCGAATATGCGCGCGGTCTCGATGCCGGGCAGGCCGACCAGTGCGCGATATTCCGACCCGAACGCGACATAGCGGTCGGTTTCGGCCATCACCGCCGGTTTGCACGAAATCGGATCGCGCATCACCGCAAAGCCGTTTTCGGTGCCGATGACGAACGTATAGAACCCGTCGAGATCTTCCAGCCCCGCCTCCAGCGCGGCGGTCAGGCTGTCGCCTTCACGCAGGCGCCAACTGATATAGCCCGCCGCCACTTCGCTGTCGTTGTCGGTGGCGAATGTCAGCCCTTCGTGCTCGAGCTGGCGCCGCAGCGAACGGTGGTTCGACAGCGATCCGTTGTGCACCAGGCACTGGTCGCGCCCGGTTGAAAAGGGGTGCGCGCCATCGGTGGTGACGGCGGATTCGGTGGCCATGCGGGTGTGTCCGATGCCATGCGTGCCGCGCATCGCCGGCAGCGCAAAGCGATCGGCGACCTGGCGCGGCAGGCCCACTTCCTTGTACAATTCGATCCGCTTGCCGGTGCCGGTAACCACCAGATCGGGGCGGTTGAGCGCCAGCCAGCCGCGCACCTGTTCCTCGGCAAACACCGGGAACGACAGCACCAGGTGCGTATCGCGCCGGATTGCGGTGGCAATGTCCGCCAGTGCGGCCTCGACTTCGTCGAGCCGGGGGCCGCGCACGGTCACTTTCAGGTGTTCGGCTTCGCCATGGCCATAGACCGCAAAGCCTGCGCTGTCGGGCCCGCGACTGGTCATCACGACCAGCATGTCCGCCAGCAGGCGGCCGAGTTCCGGCTCCAGCGCAGGGTCCTTCAGAAACAGGCCGACAATTCCGCACATGGCTGAGATTCTCCAGATCGTCTGCCTTCGGGATAGTCTGCGGATCGGGAGTGTGTCAATCACGAAGAAACGGAATTTCCCAAGAGGAATATTTTTGCGTGAGTGTCTGACCCGACACTGTCGTGTCGGGAAGTCGGCACCGGCCCGCTCCCCCGCCCGACCACCCTACTATAGGTATCCTATGGGTGGTCGGGCGGGGGAGCGGGCCGGTGCCGACTTCAAAACGCGCCCTTTCGCGCGTTTCGAGTCAACTCTTGATCCTAATCCCGGAACACCACCGTCTTGTGCCCGTGCAGCAGGCTGCGGCCATCGAGGTGCAATTGCACAGCGCGCGCCAGCACGCGGCGTTCGATATCGCGGCCCTTGCGCACCAGATCCTCGGCGCTGTCGGCGTGGGTGATACGTTCGACATCCTGTTCGATGATCGGGCCTTCGTCGAGATCACCCGTCACGTAATGGGCGGTTGCGCCGATCAGCTTTACCCCGCGCTCGTGCGCCTGATGGTACGGCTTGGCGCCCTTGAAGCCGGGCAGGAACGAATGGTGGATATTGATGCAGCGCCCCGACAGCCAGGCCGCCATCTCGTCCGACAAGATCTGCATATAGCGCGCCAGCACCACCAGTTCGGCGCCGGTTTCGGTGACGATGGCGCGGATCTGCGCCTCTTGCGCAGACTTGGTATCGCGCGTGACGGGCAAATGGTGGAACGGGATCGCGCCCAGATTGACATCGCCAAGCGCCTCGCGCGGATGGTTGGACACCACGCCCACCACATCCATCGCGATTTCGCCCATTTTCAGGCGATAGAGCAGATCGACCAGGCAGTGGTCGAACTTGCTGACCAGCAGCAGCACTTTTTGCAAGGCATCGCGCCGCCGCCATTGCCACGTCATCGCAAAGCGTTCGGCAATCGCGCCCAGATCGCGCCCGATCGCATCGGCGTCGCTGCCGTCATCGACAGCAAACACCAGCCGCATGAAAAAGTGGTTGGCCGCCGCATCGTCGTATTGCGAGGCTTCGGTAATATTGCCGCCGTGGTTGAAGATGGTGGTGGCGATTGCAGCGACGATGCCGGGCTGGTTGCGGCAGGACAGGGTCAGCAGATATTCGGTCATGCGTGGGTATCTTCCTGAAGCGCCGCGACGCCGGCTTGCAGCCAGTCGCGGAAACTGTGGGCAAAACTGCGGAAAACCGCGAGGTGGTAATGGTCTGGCGCAGGGCAATGGACGATCACGCCGATATGCGCGATCACGCTGACCACCGCCGCGCCGGGCACCAGCGTGGTCAGATCGACCGGCAATCCCTTTTGCAGCAGGCGCTGCGCATCGGTGCCGATGACAAGCCACAGGACATAGGCGCTCGACTGGTCGATCACCGTGGCACGCCCGGCCAAGCCATCAGCCAGCCGTTCGGCCCAGTCGGGCGATGCGACATCGGCATAGGCCAACCACTGGCCGGGCGCCACGGGCCACAATCCATCGATGTCGAATGCGGCCCCGCCATGCGCAATGACGCTGGCCAGGCCAAACCCGGTCTGTTCGATCAGCGCAATATCAGCCACGCAGCTTCTCCCCCGCCGGATCGTGGAACACCGGATCGCACACCAGCGCGCGCACATCGGCCCCGCGCACGGGATCGTGGACGACCACCTCTTCGCCATGTCGCTGCGCCCCGTGGGCAAGCAGTGCCAGCGCGATCGGATGGCCGAGCGTGGGCGAAAAACACGCCGATGTGACAAAGCCTTCGTCGTTGGCCGCCACTGGTGCCGCGCCGGGCCGCAGCAGATGCCCGCCCGCGCGGATCGCCGATGCGCCATCGACCGGCCGCAGCCCGACCAGCCGTGGCCGTGCGGGATCGACCAGCGCGGGCCGGGCCGCCATGATCCGCCCGATATAGTCCTTTTTGGTCGAGGCCATGCGGCCCATCCCGAGGTCGGTCGCGGTGGTCCATCCGTTCAGTTCGTTGCCCGCCGGATGGCCCTTTTCGATGCGCATCACGCCCAGCGCCTCGGTGCCATAGGCGATCAGGCCGAACGCCGCGCCGACAGCAAACAGATGCTCGACCAGCGCCGCGCCAAGCCGCGCGGGCACGCTCAGTTCATAGGCCAGCTCGCCCGAAAACGACAGGCGATAGAGCCGTGCAGCATGGCCGCGCCAGCGCAAGGTGGTTGCGCCCATGTAGGGCAGCGCGGCGTTCGACACGTCGAGATCAGGCAGCGCGGCGGTCAGCAGATCGCGCGAACGCGGCCCGGCAATCGCATATGTCGCCCATTGTTCGGTCACCGAAACCGCCGCCACGTCCAGATCGGGCCACAGCACTTGCCGGGCGAAATCGATGTGGCGCATCACCGGCGCGGCATTGGCGGTGGTGGTGGTCATGAACCAGCGATCATCGGCGATCCGCGTGACCGTGCCGTCATCGAACACCAGCCCGTCTTCGCGCAGCATCACGCCATAGCGCGCCTTGCCCACCGGCAGCGTCGAAAACATGTTGATATAGAGCCGGTCGAGCAGCGTGCCGACATCGGGCCCGGCCAGTTCGATCTTGCCCAAAGTCGAGACATCGCACAGCCCGACACCGCCGCGCGTGGCGCTGACCTCGCGATCGACCGACTGACGCCAGTCGGTTTCATGCGGCAGGGAAAACCACTGGGCACGTTTCCATTGCCCGGCGTCGACAAATACCGTGCCGTGCGCTGCGGCCCAGTCATGGCTGGCGGTGCGGCGTTCGGGGCGGAAGTGGCGCCCGCGATGATGCCCGCCAAACGCACCGATGGCCACCGGCACCACTGGGGGCCGCGCACGGATCGTGCCGGTTTCGGCCAATGCGCGCCCGGTCGCGGCGGCCAGCAGGCCGTGGCCGTTGACTTGCCCGACGCGGCCCTGATCGGTGGCCATGCCGAGCGTGGTATAGCGTTTGAGATGTTCAACGCTGGTAAAACCTTCGCGCACGGCCAGCGTGATGTCGCTGGCGGTGACGTCGTGCTGAAAATCGACAAAGGCCTTGGCCTTGCACGGGCCGCTGGCCCACACCGCGCTGACCGCGTGGGGGGTGTTTTCTGCATGGGGCAGGGGAGAGGGGTTGATCGTCCGCCCCAGCGTCTGCGCCGCATCGATCGCAGCGCGGCGCCCAGAGGCCAGGATATCGCCCAGCCCGAACCGGCCTTCGGCTGCACCTGCAGCGTCGAGCCCGGGCGGGGTATCGCCCGGCACATAGGCCGCGATGTCGGCGCGCCAGGCCGGTTTGTGGCCGAGATGCGCGGCCAGCGCGATCTGCGGGTTCCAGCCCCCCGCCACCGCCAGCAGGTCGGCGGCAAAACGGTGCGTGCGCCCGGTGCCATCGCGTGCCTCGATCGAGGTGAGCGGGCTGCCTTTGGCGGCGATGATCTGCCCGCCGGTCAGCACCTGCACCCCGACAGCGCGCACGGGCGCTGCCAGCGCGTCGGTCACGACGCTGCGCGTGTCGATCACCGCGACCAGCGTGATCCCCGCGGCCAGCAGATCGTGCGCGGTGGTCCAGCCGCTGTCGGTGGCGGTGAACACCACCGCGCGGCGTCCGGGCGCCACGCCATAGCGCAGGCAATACGTCGACACCGCCGAGGCAAGCATCACGCCGGGGCGATCGTTGCCGTCGAACACGATCGGGCGCTCGGTCGCGCCGGTGGCCAGGATCGCGCGGCGGGCGACGATTTTCCACAGCCGCTGGCGCGGTTGGCCGGGGCGCGGGACGGGCAGATGGTCGGCCACTTGCTCGATCGCGCCATGTTCGCCATCGTCGAACCGGCCAAACACGGTGGTGCGCATCAGCAACCGCACGTGCGGCATCGCGGCAAGTTCGGCCATCGCCATCGCCGCCCATTGCGCACCGCCAAGGCCGCCCAACCCGGCGCGTTCCGACAGCAGATGCCCGCCGGCCAGCGGGTTTTCGTCGGCCAGCACCACGCGCAGCCCCGCGCGGCCCGCATCGAGCGCGGCAACCAGCCCGGCGGGCCCGGCACCAACCACCAGCAGATCGCAGAACGCGTGGTCATGTTCGTAGTGATCGGGATCTTCCAGCCCCGACACCGCGCCAAGCCCTGCGGCGCGGCGGATCACCGGTTCATACAGCTTTTCCCAGGCTTTGGCCGGCCACATGAAGGTCTTGTAGTAGAACCCGGCGACGAACAGCGGGGCAAACACCTGGTTGATTGCCATCAGGTCAAGCCCGAGGCTGGGCCAGCGGTTCTGGCTGGTCGCCTCCAGCCCGTCGAACAGTTCGATCGTGGTGGCCCGCGTGTTGGGTTCGGCACGCGCGCCGCTGCGCAAGGTGACCAGCGCGTTGGGTTCCTCGCTGCCCGCTGTCAGCACACCGCGCGGGCGGTGATATTTGAAACTGCGCCCGAACAGCCGCACCCCGTTGGCCAGCAGCGCCGAGGCCAGCGTGTCGCCGGGATGGCCAAGATAGGCCTTGCCGTCAAAGCGGAACGACAGCGTGTGCAGGCGGTCGATCAGGCCGCCGTGCGGCAGGCGGAACGGTTGACCGGTCATGCCGCGCGCTCCGGCCGGGCCAGCCGTGCGCCGACAATGGTGTGATCGCGCGTGTTGCGTTCCACGCGCAGCCAGTTGCGGCACCCCTGCGCATGATACCACAGTTCTTCGAACAGGCCCGCCGGGTTGTCGCGCAAGTAGACATAGTCGAACATCGCCTCGGCATCGTCGCCCGCCGGGCGCACCGGGGCGGCATCGCCGCGCGAGACGAATTCACGCGAATCGCGCGATCCGCAGAACGGACAGGGAATGCGCATGCGGAACGCTCCTCAGTGCAGATTGGCTTTCAGTGAAGGTTAGCTTGGGCGCCAACGCCCTTCTCATCGATCACGTGCCCGGTGCGGAACCGGTCGAGCCGATAGGCTGTGGCGGTTTCGTGCGGGCTGTCGGTGGCCAGCAGATGCGCAAAGCACCAGCCCGAGGCGGGCGTTGCCTTGAACCCGCCATAGCACCACCCGGCGTTGAGATAGAGGCCCGCCACCGGGGTGTGGTCGATGATCGGCGACCCGTCAAAGCTCATGTCCATGATCCCGCCCCAACTGCGCAACAGGCGCACCCGGCCGATCATCGGCATCAGCGCCATGCCGCCTTCGCACACGTCCTCCACCACCGGCAGATTGCCGCGCTGGGCATAGGAATTGTAGCCGTCGATATCGCCGCCGAACACCAGCCCGCCTTTGTCCGACTGGCTGACATAGAAATGCCCCGCGCCAAACGTGATCACACCGGGGATCAGCGGTTTCAGCCCTTCGGACACGAACGCCTGCAGGACATGGCTTTCGATCGGCAGGCGCAGCCCGGCCATCGCTGCGACATGGCTGGTCATGCCTGCCACGGCCAGCCCGACTTTGCCCGCCAGGATCGTGCCGCGACTGGTTTCGACACCCGTCACTGTGCCGCTGGTATCGCGCACAAAGCCGGTCACTTCGCAATTCTGGATGATGTCGACCCCCAGTGCAGAGGCCGCGCGGGCATAGCCCCAGTTAACCGCATCGTGGCGCGCGGTGCCGCCGCGAGCCTGCAACAGGCCGCCCTGGATCGGGAAGCGCGCATTGTCGAAATCGAGAAACGGCGCCATCTTGCGCACCGCATCGGCGTTCAGCAATTCGGCATCGACACCGTGCATGCGCATGGCATTGCCCCGCCTGGCATAGGCATCGCGCTGCGGATCGGAATGATAGAGATTGAGCACGCCGCGCTGGCTGACCATCGCGTTGTAGTTCAGATCCTGTTCCAGCCCTTCCCACAGCTTCATCGACCATTCGTAGAACGGTTCATTGCCGGGCAGGCCATAGTTCGATCGGATGATGGTAGTGTTGCGCCCGGCATTGCCGCCGCCGATCCAGCCGCGTTCGATCACCGCGACATTGGTGATCCCGTGCACTTTGGCCAGATACCACGCGGTGGCGAGGCCATGGCCGCCGCCGCCGACAATCACCACGTCATAGCCGTCGCGCGGGGCCGCATCGCGCCATGCCGGTTGCCAGCCGCGATGGCGTTGCAGTGCCTGGGCGGCAAGTTGCACGATCGAATAGCGCATTGGACACCCTTTTTCGCGCTGACCAACTAAATTTCTTGACGGGAAAGCTAGGCCGCCTTCAATGACCATGCTTGTCCAATCAGGAACAATTCATGTCTCCCAGCGACATTCGTATCCCTTCTGCTGCGCCGATGCCGCTTGGCCTGTTGTTGATTCCCGGCTTTGCGCTGATGGGCTATGCCACGCTGGTCGAGGCGTTTCGTGCCGCCAACACGTTGTCGGGCAAACCGCTCTATGCCTGGCACCATGTTTCGCCCGATGGCGCGGCGGTAGAGGCAAGCAGCGGCGCGCGCATCCTGGCCGATGCGCCGGTGGGGCAACGGTTCGATTGCGCGCGGCTGTTCGTGTTTGCCGGAGGCGATCCGCGCGGTTTCAGCGATGCCGCCACGTTTGGCTGGCTGCGCCAGTTGGCACGCGGGGGCTGTGCCATCGCCGGGATCTCGGGCGGGCCCTATGTGATGGCGCGCGCGGGTTTGCTGGCGGGGCGACGCGCGACCATCCATTGGGAACACCGTGCGTTGCTGGCGCAGGAATTTCCCGCGATCACGCTTGATAGCGGGCTCTATGTGATCGACGGGCCGATCATCACGTGTGCTGGGGGTACGGCAGGGCTGGATCTGGCGCTGGCGCTGATCGCGCGGGATCATGGCGACGATCTGGCGCAACGGGTCGGTGAATGGTTCATCCGCACCACCCCGCGCGACGCCGCCGGGCCACAAAGGCCGAGCGCGTCCGAACGCCACGGCACCACCAACCGGATTGTGCTGCAGGCTCTGGCGATGATCGAGGCCAGTCTCGACAGCCCACCGTCGCGCACCGCCATCGCGGCGGCCTGCGGACGCTCGCTGCGCCAGGTTGAACGGCTGTTTCAGGTGCATCTGGGGCAGACCATGGCGCAGACCATGTTGGCCCTGCGGCTCGACAGCGCGGCGCATCGCCTGCGTACGACCGATGCCAGTGTGACGGCAGTCGCGCTCGATTGCGGGTTTGTCAGCGCGGCGCATTTTTCGCGCGTCATGCGCCAGCGGTTTGGCGTGCCGCCGTCGGCGCTGCGCAAGCCATAGTCCCGGATCACCCGTGCGGCGATCCGGGACTTGCACTGGTCAGAAGTGGTACCGCACGTTGAAGCCCCAGGTGCGCGGACGGGCATAGTCCGACTGCGTTGCGCCCGAATAGAGCGTCCCGTCATAGGCATAGATGCGATAGGCGCGGTTGAAGATATTGTTCACATAGAACGCGAAATCGAAATTGCTGTCCTTGGGCGTATAGCCGATGCGCGCGTTTTCGACGTTGTAACCGGGTTCCTGTTCGACCGGGGCGCACAGCAGGGTAAAGCACATGTGCGACTGATACATGGCATCGCCCTGGATCATCGCCATGCCGCCGGCCAGTTCGAATTCATAGCGCACCAGCGCATTGCCCGACCAGTGCGGCGCCTGCGGCAGATCGTGCTCGACATAAGTCACCCCATCGGGCAGCAGCACGTTCGGAACATGGCTTTCTTCCCAGCTTTCCGACAGATTGACGGTCAGCCCGGCGATCGGATGGGTGCTGAATTCGGCCTCAACCCCGCCAGCACTGGCATGCAGGTTGCGGATTTCCTGCGAATAGCCGACTTGCACAAATGCCTGATAATTGTGGTAATCGTAGTAATAGCCGACCAGGTTCAGGTTGGAATGAAACGGCAGGCTGGTCTTGATGCCCACTTCCCAGTCGGTCAGCACTTCGGGCTTGAACGCGATCCCGTTAATCGTGTCATAGACCGCCGCATCGGCAATCTCGACACCGGGGACAGCGGCGTTGAGCGTGGGCGTGCCGGTGGAAAAGCTGAACCCGCCCGATTTCGATCCCCGGTTGTAGGCGGCATAGATCAGCGTGGCCGTGGTCGGCTTGAAATCGAGTTCGGCACGCGCGGTCACGCCGCGATAGGTTTCGTCGGCAACATTGTTGGGAATCGAGAAATCGCCTGCCGCCGCGCTGCCCGATACGCCATTGGTGGGATCGTTGAAGCTGACCCCGTCGGGGCAGTAATGCATTGAAAAGCCCGACCAGTATTCCTGCCCGTTATAGCAGCCCAGTTTGTGATCCTGCCAGTAGCGTGCCCCGCCGATCAGTTTCCACTGATCGTTGAACTTGTATTCATCCTGGGCAAAGAACGCAAAGCTGCGGGTCTGTTGATAGTATTGAACCTGCGGGTCATATTCGTCGAACGGCGTGGCATATTGCGCGTGGAAATGGCTTTCGATCGACATGCCGAACGCGCCGAACACCAGATAGTTCTTGCCGAACGTGGTGGCCGCCCGCAGTTCTTCAGAGAACTGGTTCATGCGCATCCGCTGGTTGAAGATCGTGCCCGGCGCATAACAGGTGATCGAAATATTGCCGGGGCAGGGGCCGGGGGTATACGTCTCACCCTGAACATAGGGAAATTCGGGCTGGCTATCGCCCACTTCGTTGTAGAACTTGTTGAGGTACTGGTAATCGGTGATCGAGGTGATATCGAACACGCCGGCCTTGGCATCGATGCGATACGTGGCGCCAAAGAACTGCCGATTGACATAGGGATCGCCGGTTGCGGCAATCTGCCAGGGATTGCCGCCGCGCCATGCCACCACGGTCTGGCCATTGATCACGCCGTTGAAACCGGTGGCCATCGCGCCTGGCGTGGTGTTGGTGCCAAAGCCAGCCGACGGGGCATAGCCAGGCAGGTTGTACGACGAATTGGGCGCCCAATACGGGCAGATCACATTGGCGGGCAGGTTGACGCCCTGATATTGCGCGTTGGGGCACGATGGCGACAGCGCGTACATCGCGCCCTGGCGTTCATGGTCGGATTCGGCATAGCGCAAGGTCAGCTTGGCGGTGAAGTCCGAAGAAGGTGACCATTTGAAAATGCCGCGCAAGGCCCAGTGGTTGTTGCCGCCGCGCGCGGGCTGGCCGGGAATGACATCCTCGATATAGCCGTCGTCGTGGTCATAGAGCCCCGACACGCGCACATCGAGATTCTTGGCGACCTGGCCCTGCAGCGCGCCCTCGAGAATGGTCTCGTTGAAACGGCCAAAGCTTGCCGAGAGAAAGCCTTCGGTATCGTCTTTCGGTTGCGCCGAAATGAACTGGATCGCACCGCCGGTGGCGTTGCGGCCAAACAAAGTGCCTTGCGGACCGCGCAGCGCCTCGGTGCGGGCAAGGTCGAAAATCGGGAACCCGGCGGTCGCCATCGACGACGAATAGCTGTCGTCCTGATAGACCGCGATCGGCGGTTCCTGTTCATCGCCATACGATGTCATCGACACGCCGCGGATGTTGAACACCACCTGGCTCGATGCATAGGCGTTGTAGCGCAAGTTGGGGATCGCGCGGACCACGTCGGTCGCGTTGGTGATGTTGAGATCGTGGATGGTTTCCTTGTCGAGCACCGTAATCGCGATGCCGACATCCTTCAGTTTCTGTTCGCGGCGCTGCGCGGTCACCACGATGTCGGGCGATGCGGCAGGCGGGGCCGCATCGGCGACGGCCGGGGCGGCAGCCGGCGCGGTTTCGGCACGGGCCGCACCGGGTCCACACGCGATCAGCGCGGCGCCGGCCAGCAATCCGGCGGTCAGCGCGTGATGCGTGGCCGACCTTCGGCGCACAGTCGCGCCTTCGACAATCGTGGAAACAGGTGCCCCCTCAGGCGTGGTCTTGCTCATGAATTGCTCCCCTTAGAATTCATCACTCGCCATCGCGGGCCTGTCGTGACTCACGACTCACAAGGTACGCAATCCGTTCAGCCCCACAACCCGTGTAGGCCACCTTTTTAAGCGTGGGGAAAATATTTTAGCCTAGAAGAAACATTGCCGGCAGCCGGAATGGCGCGTTGCGGTGGTTTTTCGCATGCCGTCACGGCACGGTTGATCCAGGTCAAATCCATCGCGGCCCGCCGCGCCTAGGTGCCGGACAATGTACAAGATCCTGATCCGGCGCAGCGAACGGCCACCGTGTGGCGGGGTTGAACACTGACGCCGCCACCGCGCGGCGAGCGAACCCCTTGTTCTGCAAACCCCACGGCCATGCCCCGCGCTGGCCAGACCGGATCTGTCATCATGCATCATTTCGACGCCATTTCGGCCCAGCTCGCCCAGGTGCGCGCGGGCCATACCCTGCCGCGCGACTTGTACGTCAGCGACGAGGCCTTTCGTTTCGACACCCAGGTCATGCTCAAATCGGTGTGGCTCTATGCCTGCACGGTCGCGCATGTGAAAAAGCCGGGCGACTGGTATCAGTTCGAACTCGGGCGCAATTCGGTGATCATCGTGCGCGGTCGCGATGGCGCGGTGCGCGCGTTTCACAACACCTGCACGCATCGCGGCGCGAAAATCTGCAACCAGCCCACCGGCAGCGGCGGGCGGCTGACGTGCCCCTATCACTTCTGGAGCTTTGGCCTCGATGGCAAGCTGCTGGCCGCGCGGGGCATGCCCGATGATTTTGAAAAGGCCCAGAACGGCCTGCGCCCGGTGGCAATCGAAAATCTGGGCGGCCTGCTGTTCGTGTGCCTGTCGGACAATCCGCCGCCGATCGACCGGGCCAGGGCGGATATCAGCGCGCAGATCGCGCTCTATGACCTCGACCGGATGAAAGTGGCCGACCAGTACGATCTGGTCGATCAGGCCAACTGGAAACTGGTGATGGAAAACAATCGCGAATGCTATCACTGCGAAAGCAACCATCCCGAGTTGCTCAATTCGCTCGATGGCAACGGGTTCGGCAAAGGCCTGCCCGAAGACAACCGCGATGGCGACGCCACACAAGGTGAAGCCGCAATCGAGGCGATGCGTGCGCATTGGCGCGAACTTGGCATCTATCGTGATCTGGTCGAATTTCCCGATGGTTGGTGGCACCGCGTCGCGCGCATCAATCTGGCGCCCGGCGCGGTGTCGCAGACGATGGATGGCAAGCCCGCCTGCAAAAAGCTGATCTGGCCGCATGGCGACCGCGAGGAAACCAGCCTGTCGGTGTGGACCCAGCCCAACAGTTGGCACCATTTCTGCTGCGACCATGTCGTTACGTTCAGCGTGATGCCGCTGGCGGCGGACAAGACGCTGTTGCGCACCAGTTGGCTGGTGCACGAAGATGCGGTCGAAGGTGTTGATTACGATCCCGCCTATCTCAGCTCGGTGTGGCGCGCGACCAACGAACAGGATCGCCTGCTGGCCGAATACAACCATGCCGGCATCCTGTCCGACGGCTATCGTCCGGGGCGCTACTCCAACGAGGAAAAGCTCGTCGAGGCGTTCAAGACGTTTTACGTCGACAAGGCGCTCGAAGCGCTGGGCTGAACCAGGTCGGGCCCCATCGGCAGGCCATGGTGGGTTTCCACCGCCACGCCGATGTGGGCCAGCCATTCGCGCGGCATGGTGCCGCCAAGGCAGGCGATCACCGCATCGTTGGCCAGATTGTGCGTGCCATCGGGACTGGCGATCGCAATCGTGTCGGGGGTGATCGCCACGGGTTGCGTGTGGCGATGCACGGTGATCGTCCCGGCGGCCTCCAGGTGCTCTACCGCCATGCGATTGGCGGCGCGCGCGCGGGCAAAACCCGCGCCGCGATGCACCAGCGTGACCGTGGTGCCGGGCACTTCGGCCAGCGCGATCGCCGCCTCCAGCGCGGCGTCGCCGCCGCCCACCACCACGATCCGCTGTTCGGCATATTGCCCCGGATCGCTCAGCCGGTAGACCACTTTGGCCAGATCTTCGCCCGGCACATGCAACCGGCGCGGCGTGCCGCCGCGCCCGGTCGCCAGCAGCACGCGGCGCGTGCGATGGCGCGCATGGTCGGTTATCACCACAAAGCCATCGCCCTCGCGCTCTACAGTGCGCACGCGTTCTTCAAAGCGGGGGGCAAGCCCGGTGCGGGCCAGCACATCCTGCCAGAAGTGCAACAACCCCTCCTTGCTGATCGCGCCCAGCCGCACTTCACCGATCAGCGGCAGCGTGGCGGGCGCGGTCATCACCAGCTTGCCGCGCGGGTAATGCGCGACCGACCCGCCAAGGCTCGCCTGATCGATCGCTACAAAGCGCAGACCATGCGCCATGGCCCCCAGTGCGGCGGCCAACCCGGCCGGGCCGCAGCCGACAATCACCACGTCGAGCCGGTCGTCGGAGGGGGCGGTTTTGAGCGCGGCGGCCATATGGTCGATGGTCGCGCTGCCCTGGGTGATGGCATTGCGGATCAGGCCCAGTCCGCCCAGTTCGCCCGCGATATGGATGCCGGGAATGCTGGTTTCGCCACCCGGGCCCAGCACCGGCACGTCGATCCCGCGCGTCGGCGTGCCGAACACCAGCGTGATCGCGCCGGCCGGGCAGGCATCGCGGCACACCCCGTGGCCGACGCAGGCCCACGGCTCGATCAGCGTTGCGGTGCGACCGATCAGCCCCAGCACATCGTGTTCGGGGCAGGCGCGCACACAGGCCCCGCAACCGATGCAGCGGGCCGGATCGATGCGCGGGTGCAGGCTGGGCGGTTCGGCCAGCCCGGCCGCGCGGTTGTGCGACAGCAGATCACGGTTGCGCCGCGTGCGCCGGGCATGGTGGCGCGCCCATCCGGCCACCGCCAGTGCCAGCGGCAGCGCATAGACCGGGACGAGGGCATAGGCGGCGATCATCGGGCTGACATTCCTTGTTTTGCGAGAGAAGACAATTGTGCCGCGATTTCCAGCGAAATCTGGCATCACAGCGCTGAACGCGAACAAGGATGGAGTCGCGACACAGCAGGAGCCCATGCCCGGCCTGACGCACAAGATCGGCGATGTTGAGGTAAAGCCCGGGCCGTCGCGGCGCGTCTGGCCGGATATTGCCGCGGTCGCGCTGGCGCTCGCCTTGCTCGCCTGGGGCTGGCGCGCGCGCGGTGATGACGCGCTCGATCCGCATCGCTGGCCGGGCTATCTGCTGGGGTTGGTCGGATCGTTGATGATGCTGGCCTTGCTGGGGTTTTCGTGGCGCAAGCGGGTGCCCGCCGGTCCGGGGTCGGTGGCGGCGTGGTACAACGCGCATGTCCTGCTCGGGCTGTTCGGTGCGGTGGCGGTGGTGATCCATGCGCGGTTTGCCTGGGGCTCGCTCAACAGCAGCTTTGCGCTCGCCGCGACCGGGTTGGTGGTGCTGAGCGGGGCGATCGCGCGCTATGCGCTCGGCCCGGCGCGGCGCAGTGGCGCGCGCTGGGGCACTGTGCTGGTCGAGGCCTGGCATTACCTGCACGTGCCGCTCTACTTCGTGCTGACAGGGGCGGTGCTGCTGCATGTCTATATGGCGCACGCCTACTGATGCGGTGGCTGTCGCGCCTTGTGCTGGTGTTCGCCGGTGTCATGCTGGCAGGCGCCTTGCATGCCGAAACGGTGATCGAACGGCTGGTCAGCCCAGGCCCGCTGTCATCGGCGCATGCCCATCTGGAAACGCGCTGCAACGCGTGCCACGTGCAGTTCAAGCGCGCGACCCAGCCGGCGCAATGCCTGACCTGCCACACCGGCATCGCGCGTGATCGCGCCACGCACACCCGGTTTCACGGCAGTTTGGCCGACGCACGGACCCAGCCGTGCCGCGCCTGCCATGTCGAACATCAGGGCAAGGCGCATGCGCTGGCGGCGTTTGCCCCCGACACGTTCAACCACCAGACATGGTCGATTTATCACCTGACCGGTGCGCATCGGCACACCCGTTGCGCCGCGTGCCATGTCGGCATGGCGCATTTCCGCGAAACGCCGCAGGCCTGCGCCGCGTGCCACCGCCGTGCGGATGTCCATCGCGGCCTGCTCGGCCCGCAATGCCAGTCGTGCCACACCACCGTGCGGTGGAAGGATGTGCTGCCGTTCGACCACGACCGCACGCGCTATCCGTTGACCGGCGCGCATCGCACCACCGGCTGCATCGACTGCCACAAGGGCGAACACTGGCACGATGCGCCGACTGCGTGCGTGTCGTGCCATCTGTCCAAGGATGTTCACCGGGGCGCCGATGGCCCGCAATGCGCGCAGTGTCACACCACTGCCGACTGGCGCACGATCCGATTCGACCATGACACCGTAAAGGCGTTTCCCTTGCGCGAGGCGCATCGCGCCGTGGCCTGTATCGACTGCCATGCCGAAACGGTGCGCCCCGCGCGCGCGCCGGTGGCCTGTGCCGGATGCCATACCAAGGACGATGTCCATCGCGGTGCCGACGGCCCCAAATGCGAAAGCTGCCACAGCCAGACGACGTGGAAAGTTTCCACGTTCGACCATGCCAGGACCGGCTATCCGCTGCTGGGGCTGCACACCCGCGTCACGTGCGTCGGCTGCCACCCGCAATCGGTCGACAAAGTCAAAGTCGGCACGCATTGCATCGATTGCCACGTGCGCGACGATGTTCACCACAACGCGCTCGGCCCCACATGCGAACGCTGCCACAAAGTGACCGGTTTCCGCATTCCCGGCGTGCCGCGCCTGCAGACCCCGTGGCACAGCACGCTGGCGCATGATTTTCCGCGCTCGGGCGTTCGGGACTAGACGATCTACCTTCGTCGATTAGCGTGAACTGTCTTGCGGATGAAACCGCATGGGCATAGCGCGATTGCGGCAAGGGCGGGCAGGAGCAAGTGATGACGACCGATTTCGTAGGGGCGCGCGCCCTGCTCAATGATCCGCTGACCAACCGGGGCACCGCGTTCACGCTGGAAGAACGCGACGCATACGGGTTGCACGGATTGCTGCCCTCGCACGTGTTCAAGCTGGAAGACCAGATCGAGCGCCGGGTGCAGATGCTCGAAGGGATGGATTCGGATTTCCATCGCTATGCCTTCCTGCGCGAATTGCAGGATACCAACGAAGTGCTGTTCCATGCGGTGGTGCAAAGCGATCTGCCGCGCATGCTGCCGCTGGTCTATACCCCCACCGTCGGCGAAGGCTGCCAGCGCTTCAGCCAGATTTTCCGCCGCCCGCGCGGGCTGTTCCTGTCGTGGCCCAACCGCCATCGCATCCGCCAGATCCTGGCCGATCCGTCGCTCGACCGGGTAAAGGTGATCGTGGTGTCCGATGGCGAACGCATTCTGGGGCTGGGCGATCAGGGCGCCGGCGGAATGGGCATCCCGATCGGCAAGCTGGCGCTCTATACCGCCTGTGCCGGGTTCCACCCTGCCGAAGTGCTGCCGATCCTGCTCGATTGCGGCACCGACAATCCCAACCGGCTGAACGATCCGCTCTATATCGGCTGGCATTCGCCGCGGGTGCGCGGCGCCGATTACGACGCCTTTGTCGAAGAATTCGTCAGCGCGGTCGATGAACGCTGGCCCGGCGTGCTGCTGCAATGGGAAGATTTCGCGGGCAAGAACGCCTATGACCTGCTGGCGCGCTATCGCCAGCGCCTGCTGACATTCAACGACGATATCCAGGGCACGGCGGCAACCGCGGTCGGCACATTGCTGGCTGCGGTGCGGGTGACGGGTGTGCCGCTGTCGGCGCATCGCGTGGTGCTTTATGGTGTGGGCGCGGCGGGCAGCGGGATTGCAGAAATGCTGGTGCGCGCGATCATGGCCGAAGGTGTCGACGAAGCGACCGCGCGGCGCACGATCTGGCCGATCGACCGCGACGGGCTGATCGTGGCGGACATGGCTGACCTGGGCCCGCAGCAAGTGGCGCTGGCGCGCGATCCCGCCGATGTGGCGGGCTGGACCCGCGTCGGCAACGGGCGCATCGGGCTGGAACAAACCATCGCACAAGTGCGCCCCAGCGTGCTGATCGGTGCCTCGGGGCAAAAGGATGCCTTCAACGAAGGCGCGGTGCGGCTGATGGCAAGCTTGTGCGAAAAACCGGTGGTGTTTCCGCTGTCGAACCCGGTTTCGCGCGCCGAAGCGACCCCGGCTGACATTTTGCGCTGGAGCGACGGCCGCGCGATCGTCGGCACTGGCAGCCCGTTCGGCACGCCTGGTGTGACGCAAGTCAACAATGTCTATGTGTTCCCCGGCGTCGGGCTGGGCGCGCTGGCAGCCAAGGCCGAGATCGTGACCGACGGCATGTTCATGGCCGCCGCACGGCGGCTGGGCGAACTGAGCGCCGAAATCGGCGATGGCGGCCCCGGCCTGCTGCCGCCGATCACCGCCTTGCGCGAAGTCGCGCTGCGCATTGCCATCGTCGTGGCGCAACAGGCGCTCGCTGAAGGCGTGGCGGGCGTCCCCGCCGAAGCGATCACCCGCGACGCGATCGCCGCACAAATGTGGGAACCGGCCTACGATTGATTTTCAGGACCGGGGTTCCAGCCCAGCGTCGTTCAGCCAGCCCCGCGCACGCAGGGCGACGAACAGGCGATTGACCAGCGGGTTGGACCAGCCGCAATTGGTGGCGAAATCGCGTTGCAGGGTGTCGTGGTGGATCTGGTGCGCCGCCGGGCTCATCAGCAGACCCGTGCGGCGGAGTATGGCGATCGGGCGGGGCACTTTGGGGCAGTGCAGGCTGCCATGAAAATGTTGGGCAAATGCGCTGCCGGTTATCAGCGCAACGCCCAGCGCGATCAGCCAGCCCGGTGCGCCACCCCACAGCGCCAGCGCATTGAGCACGAGCGAGGCGGGCAGGGCCGCCGCGATCAGCGTGACCCCGATTTGTTGCCACAACGACCGGCGCCCCAGCGCATCGGGGCGCGGGTGGTGCGTCTTGAAGTCATAGACCACGCGTTGAAATGCCGACAGGCGCGCGATGCGATCGGCGCGCAACGCCAGGTATTCGGCACTTTCGCGGCTGCCCCGATAATGGAAGATGTCGGTCAGCCCCAGGCCGGGCGGGCAGGGGTGATAATCGAGCAGCATGTGCACCATGCCCGACGCCAGATCGGCCAGATACCATCCGGCCAGCAGGGCGGGCAGGCACAGCCAGTCAAACCGCACCGCCAGCAGCGCGGCATTGAGCGCAAGGCTTGCTGAAAACAGCGCGAGAACGAGCACTCGGACAGGCACGCGGCAAGGGCTCCGGTCAGACGCCGATCAGCCTAACAGTGCGTGTCGTCCTGCCAATCGCTGGAAGCACCAAAGCGGTTGGATTACGATCCGACGGTTTCCGCCGATCGCGCCACCACACTCGCATCGCCCAGCGCGGTGCGACGCTGTTTGCCCCAGCCGCCGCCGCCCGACAGGAACGCGATCCACCCCCAGCACGCACCGGCATGGCGCAGCAACTGGAACGTGAACGGTTCGAAGAACGAAGCGACCAGGGCGGGGCCGAGGCCCAGCCCGTCGCCTTGCCCGGTCCACCGGCGATAGAGCGCGATCGACCACAAGTGAAACGTCAGGTCGATCGCCACTTTGCCCAGCATCACGGCCGCGATCGCACCGACCAGCGGCAAGTGGCCGCGCACCAGCAGCGACACCAGAATGCCGAACGCGACCAGGCCAAAGATCGGCTGCGCAGTGTCGAGCGCCTTGACCACCAGCATGCGCGTACCAAGCGTGCCGAACGCCGGATTGCCGACCATGTCGCGGTTCCAGTGCTGGGTTTGCAAAAACCCGCCGAACCAGCGGCGGCGCTGGCGCATGAACGCCATCGGGCTGGCCGGTGCATCGGTGCTGGCAATCGCGCGGCCGACCACGCGCACGCGCCAGTCGATGCCGGTTTCGTGGGCATGGCGATGCATGCGGTGGATCAGTTCGTAATCTTCCACCATGCAATCGGCATCGAACCCGCCGACCGTGATCACCGCCTGGCGCCGGAACCCCGCAAATGCGCCCGAAATCAGCAACAGGCCGTCTTGTTGCATCCACGCAAAGCGCGACAGGAAATTGCGCACATATTCATAGCGTTGAAACCACTGGAACAGGCGCTCCACCGGCCGCGTGCCGCAGATTGGCACCAGCACCCCGGTCGCGGCGACCAGTTCGGGCTCTGCCGCAAAGGCATCACGCATTGCGCGCAGCGCACCGGGCGCCAGCAGGGTATCGGCATCGACCGTCAGCAACAGTTCGGTATCAAGCTGCGGGATAGCCGCGTTGAGCGCGCGCGCCTTGCCGCCGTGCGGCAGGCGCAGCCAGCGCAGGGCGGGCAACACCGGCGAGGGTGCGCTCATCTGGCCGATCGCGGGCTGTTCCAGGCCATAGGCCACGCGCAGCACTTGCGCGCTGTCATCCGTCGATCCGTCGTCGGCCAGCAGGATCACTTCGGGCGGCAGATCCTGGCCCGCCAGCGTATCGATGGTGATCTGCAGCGACGGTGCCTCGTTGTGTGCAGCAACGATCGCGCCAAGCCGGGCATAAGAGGTCTGCGCGGATGGCGGCGGGGTGGCGCGCATCGACTGGCGCAGCGGCCACAACTGCACGGCGGTGAATGCCAGCAGGAATGTGTCATAGCCGATATAGGCCAGCCCCACCGACCAGCCGAACAGGCTGGAACGGATCAGGCTTTGCCACAGCAGGATCACCAGCAGCACCGGTCCGGCCCAGCCAAGCACGATCCCCATCCAGGGCACCGGACGCGGCGACAGCCGGGGCGACAGGGCGCGAAAGCCGGGGTCGAGAATGCTCATTGCTGAAACTTGTCCAATCTGGGATGAACCGGAGCTTACGGGCGGCACGCGCCATGGCAGGTTTTGCCCGATCTTGACACTGGAATTGGTGGAGAATGTTGCAAATGCCCGAAAGACCTTTGCTCGAACGCTACAGCACGGTTGCCGTCATCCTGCACTGGCTGGTGGCCATTGGTATCATCTACAACTTGTGGGTCGGGCTCGGCTTCGACGATCTGGAGGCGTCGCATTCGCCGCTGCTGCGCCAGACCATCGATCTGCACAAATCGATCGGGATTACCGTGATCGGTCTGGTCGCGCTGCGTATCCTGTGGAAAATCGGTCATCCCGGTCCGGCGCCGCAACCCGGCCTGAAGCCGTGGGAACGCAAGTTGTCGGTCGGTACGCACCATTTTCTCTATCTGCTGATGGTGCTGGTGCCGCTGGCCGGATGGCTGCATGATTCGGCATGGAAGGGCGCGGCTTCGCACCCGATGATGCTGTACGGCGTGGTGCCGTGGTTCCGCCTGTCGCTGTTTGGCGGGCTGAGCGATGCGGGCAAGGACTGGTGGCATGATACGTTGGGTGCGGTGCACGGCCTGTCGGCCAAATTGCTGATCGGCGTCGTAGCGCTGCATATCGCCGGCGCGCTGAAGCACCAGTTCATCGACGGCAAGGCGCAGTTCCGGCGGATGTGGTTCGGCAAGTGACCGCTGCGAGCGGTGCCATGGATCGGCCACCCCGCGTCATGGGGGTGGCCGATCTGGCACTGTTCTATATCGTCACCGGCATTTCGCTGCGCTGGATCGCCTCGGCGGCAACGCTGGGGCCATCGGCGCTGTGGTACTGGGCACTGGCGTTTGCGGGGTTCTACATTCCGCTGGTCGCCGCAGTGATCGAATTGTCTTCGCGCTATCCGCAGGAAGGCGG
Organism: Novosphingobium sp. FSW06-99; assembly: GCF_001519065.1. GTDB lineage: Bacteria > Pseudomonadota > Alphaproteobacteria > Sphingomonadales > Sphingomonadaceae > Novosphingobium. Next base: position 437,924 of record NZ_KQ954251.1, on the reverse strand, counting down.
GCTCTATGTATGGATCCGCGAAACCTTCGGCCCGTTCGCCGGGTTCATGGCGGGGTGGAGCTACTGGACATCGAACCTGCCCTATTTCCCCTCGGTGTTCTATTTCGATGCGGGAAATGCGTTGTTTCTGGGCGGCGCGCGGATGCAGACATGGTCGGGATCGACCACGTGGTTCATGTCGTTTGCGCTAATCGCGCTGGCGGCGATCACCGCGATCAACATCGTCGGATTGAAATGGGCCAAGTGGCTGCACGGCATGGGCGCGGTGGGGATGTGGCTGCCGACGCTGATCATCGTCATGCTGGCGGCGTTCAGCTATCACCGCTTTGGCAGCGTCACGCGGTTCGATGCCGCCTCGGCACGTCCCGCGTTCGACCTGTCGCATATCATCATCCTGTCGGGTCTGGCCTTTGCGCTGTCGGGGCCCGAGGCGGCCAGCTTCATGAGCGGGGAAATCCGTGATCCGCGTCGCACCATTCCGCGCGCGCTGCCGCTGGCGGGGATGGTGGTGCTGCCGGTCTATCTGTTGGGCACGATCGCGGTGCTGGTGATCATGCCCGCCCATGCCGTCAATCCGTTGCAGGGGCTGGTGCAGGCGGGGTCGATCGCGGCGCAGCACATCGGCATGGGCTGGCTGGCCTGGGTGGTCGCGCTGCTGATCACGGTAGGCAATCTGGGCGCGGCGAGCGGTTATCTGTCGGGGTGCGCGCGCCTGCCGTTTGCCGTGGGGATCGATCACATGTTGCCGCCGGTATTTGCCAAGGTCCATCCGCGCTGGGGCACGCCGTGGGTGGCGCTGTTGCTGCAAGGCGGGCTGGGTGCGCTGTTTTGCGTGCTGGGGCAGGCGGGCACCGGGGTGCAGGGTGCCTATGAAGTGCTGGTCAGCATGGGCATCATCGCCGCGTTCCTGCCGTTTGCAGGGGTGTTTCTGGCGGTGCTGCGGATCAATGGCAGCGCCAGCGCCGCCATTGGCGTGACGCGCCTGCCCGGCGGGCGCACGACGTCGATCGGTCTCGCGCTGGTCGGACTGATCACCACGCTGGTCGCGCTGGTGCTGGCGGCGCTGCCCGCCGCTGACGAAGCCAACAAGCCGCTGGCGCTGGCCAAGATCGTCGTGCTCACCGCGATCCTGCTAGGTGCAGGCGCGGCAGTCTATCGCGCCGGGCGCCGCCGCGCCTGATTCAGCAGGGCGATGCGTTCGCGCGCCTGGTCTTCCATCGAATTCAGCTCGGCGATGGTTGTCTGCAAAGCGGTGCGCTGCCGCTCAAGCTGGCGCAGGCGGGTGCGGATCTGCGCCACCAGATGTTGCATCTGTTCCAGATGGGTCGGATCGGCATCGTAGAGATCGAGGAATTCCTTGATCTCGCGCAGCGAAAACCCCAGCCGCTTGCCGCGCAGGATCAATTGCATGCGCGCAATGTCGCGGCGCGAATAAATGCGCGCATTGCCCATGCGCGCCGGTTCGATCAGGCCCTTGTCTTCATAAAACCGCAAGGCGCGGTGCGTGACCCCGAGTTGGGCGGCGGCATCGTTGATGCCGGTCGGCCCGTCGTGCACAGCGTCCTGGCGTTCCTGCGTTGCCAAAGGCGTGGTTCCCCGCTCGCGATATCCACCGAAACGGACCAGAAAAATCGATCGGGATCAAGCGGCAATATCGCCGCGCGGCAGCCATGCGGCCAGGATGGCGTTAACCGCCTCGGGCGCTTCCTGTTGCACCCAGTGCGATACGCCGGGCAAGCGACGCTGGGTCAGATCGACGACATAGCGGTCGGTGCCATCGAGCGTTTCCAGCCCGAGCGCGGTGTCGGCCTCGCCCCAGATCTGCAACGTGGGGACATCCACCCGGCCAGATCCCACCGCCATGTCGGCGCTGTGGCGAAACGCCGCACGATACCAGTTGATCATCGCGGTCATCGCACCGGGCTGTGCGGCGGCGGTGGCATAGACATCGAGCACCGCATCGGGAAAGCGCGCCTTGTCGATCGCCATGCCGCGAAACGCCCGCCGCAACCCTGCTGCATGGTTGCGCAACAACGCGCGTTCGGGCAGCCATGGCACCTGGAAAAACGCCATATACCAACTGCGCCGCCGCTGCGGCCAGTGCCGCAGCGCCGCGTTCAGGCACGCGGGGTGGGGCAGGTTCATCACCACCAGCCGTTCGATCGGGCGCAGGTGCCGGATGGCGAAATACCAGGCCAGCGCGCCGCCCCAGTCGTGCGCGATCAATGTTACCCGCTTGGCCCTGCTGGCATCGATCAGCGCGGCGACATCGCCCAGCAGATGACCAACCCGATAATCGGCAATGCGGGCCGGGCGGTATGACGCGCCATAGCCGCGCAAATTGGGCGCCCACACGCGATAGCCCATCTCCGCCAACAGCGGGATCTGGTGCCGCCACGAATAATGCAGTTCGGGAAATCCGTGCAGGCACAGCGCAAGGTGATCGCCGCTGCCGGCCGTGGCCACTTCAAACGGCAGTCCCCCGGCCTCGATCGTCTCGATCGCGATCCCGCTGCCTGCATCTGGTACCCAGCTTTGCGCCATGGTCGATCCCCCTCGCGCGCATCACAACGCGCAAGCGGGCGCGCGGTCAAGCCCCGTCGGCATCCTCGAACCGGCGCACCCGGCGCAATTCGGGAAAGATCCAGCCCCAGGCCCCCGCGATCGCCACGGCCATCACCCCGCCGAACACCACCGAGCCGACCGGGCCGATCATCGCCGCGACCAGCCCCGATTCCATTTCGCCCAGTTCGTTGGACGCGGTGATGAACAGGCTCGATGTCGCGCCCACCCGGCCGCGCATGGCATCGGGCGTGACCACTTGCACCAGCGTCTGGCGCACATAGACCGAAATCATGTCCGCCGCGCCCAGTGCGGCCAGCATCGCCAGCGACAGCCAAAGCGACGATGACAGCCCGAACACCACCGTCGCCACGCCAAACAGTCCGACCGCGCCCAGCATTTTCGGCCCGATCCCTTCGCTGATCGGTCGTGCCGACAGCCACAGCGCCGTGCTGACCGCGCCGACCGACGTGGCCGAACGCAACAGGCCCAGTCCGCCCGGTCCGACGTGCAGGATGTCGCGGGCATAGGCGGGCAACAGCGCGGTGGCCCCGCCGAACAGCACGGCAAACAGATCGAGGCTGATCGCGCCGAGCAGCATCCGCGTGCGCGCGACATAGGCCAGCCCTTCGACAATGCGCTTGATCGGATGGCCATCGGCCCGCGCGACCGCGCGCAAGGGTTGGGGCACCATCATCTGCGCCGCCAGCGATAGCACGATCAGCGCGCCGGTCAGGCCAAACGCCCAAACCCCGCCCAATCCATAGGCATAGCCGCCGATCACCGGGCCCATGATCCCGCCGATCCGCCCGCCCACTGCGCTGACCGCGATGGCGCGCGGCAGCACCTCGATCGGCACCAGCGCGGGGCCCAGGGCGTTGGTGGCAGGCATATAGAACGCACGACTGGCAGCAAACGCCGCCGCCGCAAGATAGAACAGCGCCGGGCCATGCGCCCCTGCCACCGCCACGGCAAACAACACCGCCACGCTTAGCAATTGCCCGGCCAGCGACAGCCGAACCACCAACCGACGGTCGAACCGGTCCGCCGCCAGTCCGGCCGCCGGATTGAGCAGCAGCACCGGCAGAAACTGGACCAGCCCGATCAAACCGATCCGCAACGAGGCCGCGCGCATATCGAGCGACACCCGCGCCGCGTCATAGACCGCCCAGCCAAGCACCACGACAAAATTGGATTGCCCGAGCACCGCCAGAATGCGCGCCAGCCAGAACCAGCGATAGGCAGGGATCGCCAGCGGGTGCGCAATCGGCGCCGGCTCAGCCACGGCGGGCACGATTTGAAATGGGGTCACGACTCACGCCCGTCCGCATGGCGTACGACGGCGGGGCTGCCAAGTGCGACAATGTCCCGCGCATTATTGATTTTTCTCGATCGACGCAGCGCCCCATCGACAAGCGCAGCAACGCCGGGCATCGTCGGCCTGCCAATCCAACAAGGAAGCCCGAGGATGTCCGCTTATCTGATCTTTATCCGCGACCGTGTGCGCGATCCTGCCGCGCTGGCGGAATATGGCCCGCTGGCCCAGCAATCAACCGCCGGCCACCCGGTCACCCCGCTGGCCTTCTATGGTCCGACCGAAACGCTTGAAGGCGCCGAAGTCGATGGGGTGGTGCTGGTCAGGTTTCCCGACAAGGCTGCGGCCAAGGCATGGTACGACAGCCCGGCCTATACCGAGGCGCGCAAGTTCCGCCATCTGGGCGCGGACTATCGCGTGGTGATTGCCGAAGGGGTCGACTGAACCGGCGCCTGCCGTTCAGGCAAACAAACGCTGTCGCAGTCGCGCCGGGACCAACGGCGCGACCAGCGCGGCACCCAGCGTCGCCAGGCTGCGGCCAGGTTCTTCGGGGAAACCGCGTATGTCATGGTGCAGGCTGCGCAAGGCATAGCGCAAGGCCATTCCCGCGTGACCGCCTGAAACCAGCGCACCCTGTACCACCTGGCGGCAATAGGCTGCCTCCAGCCGGGCCCGGGTGCGCGGGTCGTCGATGTACCGCGCCATCAGGTCGCGCCAGTCGGCATGCATCTGCGCCCAATCGTGCGACAGGCCCGGCACGGTCAGCCGCGCTCCCGCCAGCACCATGTCGAGCCCGACCACCGGACCGCCGCGCGCTACCAGTCGGGCCGCCAGATCTCGGTCACACACGGCACCCGACGCGGCATCAAACCCGCCGATCGCGAGGAATGAGTCGCGCCGCACGACCATGTTCGATGTCGTGCCGATCGGATTTTCGCCGAGTATATCAAGCATATCGAGCGGATTTTCCGCCAATTTTGACAAGGCCCGGGCCCCTGTCAAACCATCGGCGTGGGCGGGGACAAAGGCCATGCGGGCATAGCTGGCGACCAGATCGGGACGCGCGCGGTGCAGGGCGCAATGGGCATAGAGCTTGCCCCGGTCCCACAGCGCATCGGCATCGAGGAACGCGATCAGCGGCGCGCTGGCGACCTCAACCCCCAGATTGCGCGCCGTTGCCACCCCGCCGTTGCCGCGCGCAAGCGCGTGGATCCGCGAATCAAGCGCGGCATGGTGCAACAGGATTTCGAGGCTGTTGTCGTTCGATCCATCATCGATGGCGATCAGTTCAAAGGCGCTCAACGTTTGTGCGCGCAATGAGCCAAGCAACGCGGGCAGCGTGGCCGCCGCATTGCAAACCGGCAGAACCACCGAAATGCGTGCCGGTTCCTCGGCCGTGGCTGACGGCGCAAAAGTGTCGGTCATCATCGTCACGACGGGTCTCCCTGTGGCGATACGCCGATCGAGCGTGAACGTTGCGCGAAATGCGCATCAAACCGGGCCTGGGCAAAAGCAATGGGTGGAGCAACCAATGCGCAAACCTCCTGCGTGCAGGTTTAGGAGTTGTTTTAGTCTACCGCGTGAGGCTTTAGGATTGGTTGCCAATCCGCTCGAATTTGGCGGAAATTCGGCGCAATCGCGCGCTTCTATCCGGTTTCGGTAACCGTCACCCCGGCAGCGATCAGCGCGGCGCGCAAGGCGGGGCTGGTCACCCGGTCGGTCACCAGATGGTCGATGGCCTCTGCCCCGGCGATGCGGATCGGCGCGGCGCGCCCGATCTTGGTGCTGTCGGCGACCAGGATTACGGTGCGGGCCTGGCGGATGATACGCCGCGCCACCAGCACTTCATCGGCATCGAAATCGACCAGATCGCCCGCTTCGCTCAGCCCCGAGGCGCCGATCAGCGCCAGATCGACGCGGAAATTGTCGATGAACTGATCGGCCAGCGCACCGATCACCGCGCGATCGCCCGCGCGCACATGGCCGCCCACCGCGATCACCGCGATGCCGTCGCGACCCGACAGCAGATCGACCACATTGAGGTTGTTGCTGACCACCAGCAGCGTGTGGTGACCGGCCAGATGGCGCGCCACCGCTTCGGTGGTGGTGCCGATGTTGATGAACAGCGAGGCGCCTTCGGGTACCAGCGCTGCGGCGGCGGCGCCAATGCGCGCCTTGGCGGCGGCGGCCATGCCGCGCCGCTCGTCATAGCGCGCGTTGGCAATGCCCGAACCCAGCTCGGCCCCGCCATGCACGCGCGCAATCAGCGCGCGATCGGCCAGATGGTTGAGATCGCGGCGGATGGTCTGCGGTGTCACGGCGAATTCGTGGGCCAGCGCGGCAACGTTGGCTTCCCCGGCGCGGCGCACCGCCGCCAGGATCGCCGCGCGCCGCGCCGCAGAACCCGCCCGGTCAGCCATCGTGCAGCGTGGCCATGAAGGCGTCGATCTGCGCGGCAGCCTGGGGCAGCACGTGCAGGCCCATCTTGCTGCGCCGCCACAGCACGTCGTGCGCGCTGATCGCCCATTCGTGCCGCGCCAGATAGGCCAGTTCCGCCTCGGTCAACCCGGCGCCGAAATCGCGGCCGAGATCGCCCACCGTGCGCGCGCCCGCCAGCACCTGTTCGGCGCGGGTGCCATAGGCGCGCGCCAGGCGCCGTATCAGCGGACGCGGCAGCGCCGGGTGTTCGCCTGCCAGATCGGCAACATAGGCATCGAAATCGCCCCCCGGCAGATCGCCACCGGGCAGCACGGCGCCCGCCGTCCAGGCCGGTCCCGCCATCGGGAAATGGGCGCAGATCTTTTCCAGCGCGTGTTCGGCCAGTTTGCGGAATGTGGTGATCTTGCCCCCGAACACGCTGAGCAGCGGTGCGCCGCCCTCCGGAGCATCGAAATCGAGTACATAGTCGCGCGTGACGGCCGAGGCATTGGCGGCATGATCGTCATAGAGCGGGCGAATCCCCGCATATGTCCAGCGCACGTCGGCGGGGCCGACATCGGTAGCAAAATAGCGCCGCACGGTGTCGAGCAGATAGCTGGTTTCATGCTCGGAAATCGTCGCGGGGCCGGGCGGGGCGGTCCAGGCTTCGTCGGTGGTGCCAACCAGCGTGAATTCGCCTTCGTAGGGGATGGCAAACACCACCCGCCGGTCGGGGTTCTGCAACAAGAAGGCGTGGTCGCCGGGATAGAGCCGGGGCAGGACGATATGGCTGCCCTTGATCAGGCGCACGCCCCGGTCGCGCTGGTTGCCGGCCTGCGCCGGGTCGCGCGTGCGCTGCAGCACGTCTTCGACCCAGGGCCCGGCGGCATTGACCAGCGCGCGGGCCCGCACAGTGCGCGTGGTGCCGTCACTGGTGATCGTGGCCAGCCAGGCCTGGCCGCTGCGCCGTGCCGAGACCAGCCGCGTGCGCGTCAGGATTGTCGCGCCGCGCGTGGCGGCATCCATCGCGTTGAGCACGACCAGGCGGCTGTCTTCGACCCAGCAATCGGAATAGACGAACGCCTTGCGCGCACCGGGATTGAGCCCGGCGCCTTGTGCGGCGCGCGCCAGATCGATGGTTTCGGTCGCCGGCAGGCGCTTGCGGCCGCCGAGGTGGTCATAAAGCCACAGCCCCAGCCGCACCATCCACGCAGGGCGCGGCGAATGCAATTGCGGCAGGACAAAGCGCAGCGGCCAGATGATGTGCGGGGCCATGCCCCACAGCCGCTCGCGCTCGATCAGCGCCTCGCGCACCAGGCGGAATTCGCCATATTCGAGATAGCGCAGGCCCCCGTGGATCAGCTTGGTCGAGGCCGACGAGGTGTGCTGTGCCAGATCTTCCGCCTCGACCAGCATGACCGACAGCCCGCGCCCGGCGGCATCGCGCGCGATGCCCGCACCATTGATCCCGCCGCCAATGATCAGCAGATCGACGGTGTCGCCCGTTGCGACCTGATCCGGGGCTTGCTCTGGCACGACCATGGTGGAATGCTCCGCTGACGAATTTGAGAGTGCGATTTTTAGGCCGGTTCGTGAAAAACGAATTTGAAACGAACGCAAAAGCGTTATAACGAACATGAAACGAAAAGGCGAGAGGGCATGACCATGGCGCAGCACATCCTGGCAATCGATCAGGGCACGACCTCCACCAGGGCGATCGTGTTTGATTCCAGCGCGCGCCCGGTGGCGACTGCCCAGGCCGAATTTGCCCAGCATTACCCCGCCGCGGGCTGGGTGGAACACGATCCCGAAGATATCTGGCGCGACACGCTGGCCACCGCGCGCGAGGCGATTGCCCGCGCCGGACTGAGCGCGGCAGGCATTGCGGCGATCGGCATCACCAACCAGCGCGAAACCACCGTCATCTGGGACCGCGCGAGCGGCGAGGCCATCCACCGCGCGATCGTGTGGCAGGACCGCCGCACCGCTGACACCTGCCACCAGCTCAAGGCCGATGGCGCGGGCGCGATGGTGGCCGAACGCACCGGGCTGGTGCTCGATCCCTATTTTTCGGCGACCAAGATCGCCTGGATTCTCGACCATGTGCCCGGTGCCCGCGCGCGTGCCGAACGCGGCGAACTGGCGTTCGGCACGATCGACAGTTTCCTGCTGTGGCGGCTGACCGGCGGCGCGGTCCATGCAACCGATGTCACCAATGCCGGGCGCACGCTGATCTATGATATCCATCGTCAGCAATGGGACGAAGACTTGTGCCGCCTCTTGCGTGTGCCGATGGCAATTCTGCCCGAAGTGCACGACAACAGCCGCCTGTTCGGCACCACCGCGCCGGGGCTGTTCGATGCGCCGATCGCGATTGCGGGCATGGCCGGCGACCAGCAGGCGGCGCTGTTCGGGCAAGTCTGTTTTCAGCCCGGCGAAGTCAAATCGACCTATGGCACCGGCTGCTTCATGCTGATCAACACCGGGGATAAGGCGCTGACCTCGCACGGCGGGTTGCTGACCACGCCCGCCTATCGCCTGAACGGGCAGATGACATATGCGCTCGAAGGTTCGATCTTTGTCGCGGGGGCGGCGATCAAGTGGCTGCGCGATGGCCTGGGCGTGATTACCCATGCCAGCCAGACGCAGGATCTGGCCACGTCGGTCGACGATGCCCATGGTGTGACGATGGTGCCCGCCTTTGCCGGTCTGGGCGCGCCGCATTGGGACCCCGATGCGCGCGGGGCGATCTTTGGCCTGACGCTGGGCACCACCCAGGCGCATCTGGCGCGCGCCGCGCTTGAAGCGGTGGCGTTCCAGACCCGCGATCTGGCCGCCACGATGGCCGCCGATGGTGCAGTCTGGCCGGCAGCGCTGCGCGTCGATGGCGGCATGGCGGCCAACGACTGGTTGTGCCAGTTTCTGGCCGATCTGCTCGATACGCCGGTTGAACGGCCCGACCACCTGGAAACCACCGCGCTGGGCGCAGCGTTCCACGCCGGTCTGGCCGTCGGAGTGTGGAGCGGGCTCGACGCGCTGGCGCGCACCTGGCAGCGTGGCGCCCGGTTTGTACCGACAATGGACGCAGCCCGGCGTGCGGCACTGGTATCGGGCTGGCAGGATGCGGTATCGCGGACGCTTTCCAGGCGATAAGCGCGATTCGGGATGGGGACAGGCGATGAGAAACGGATATGTGCGGATGGCACTGATCATCGCCGCGTTGGCATTGGGCTTTGCGGTGCTGGCGGCATTCGCCGGGTTTGACGCCGTGCGAGTGTCATCGTCCAGTGGGCATAACGGATAGGCGGATTAGCCCTTTGGCGATCTTGTGCGGTGCACAAGATCGCGGCATGATCGCATTGGTATCAGGCCTTTGGGACATTTTCTGCGATGATCGTTACCTGCCCTGTGCGGCGCATTCTGCTTGGCCCGGCCGCAGCGATCGGCGTGATGATGACATCGGGCGCGGCGCATGCGGCCGACGAAGAAATCCAGGTCTACATGAACGACATCAACCTGCCGCATCAGCCGGGGTTGGAACTTCATGTCAACGATGTGCCTTCGGGCGATGCCACGCTCGACTATCCCGGCCAGGAATCGAGCATCAATCGCGTACGGATCACGCCCGAATTCTCCTACGCGCTCGATGAACATTTCGAACTGGGCGCCTATCTGCCGCTCACCACACTCGACAGCAGCGGGCATTATCAGGTCGATGGCTGGAAAGTGCGGCTGAAATGGCTGGGCAGCCACAGCGAACGCGGGCTGTTCTATGGCATCAACTATGAAGTCGGACGCAGCGATTACCGGCTCGATCGCAACCCGTGGAACAACGAGATCAAGCTGATCGGCGGCTATGAGGCGGCCAAGTGGATCGTCGGCGCCAATGTCAACTTCGACTTCGCTCTGTCGGGCCCGGCCAAGACCCCCGCCGATGTGCAAGTGGCGACCAAGGCCGGGTACAAGATCACCGAATTCACCATCATCGGGCTCGAAAGCTACAACGGCGTCGGCACGGTCAGCAATTTCGGCAATCTGGCCGCCAGCAACCAGTCAAGCTTTGTCGCGCTCGACACGCGGATCGGCCGATGGGATTTCAATTTCGGGGTCGGCCGTGGCTATGGCACCAATCGCGACGGCACGATCCTGAAGATGATCATCGGCTTTCCGTTCGGGAAATGATCACAACAGCGGACGAAATTCGTCGAGCACCTGACGATAGACGCGCTTTTTGAACGGCACGATCAGGTCGGGCAATGTTTCAGGATCGACCCATTTCCATTCCGCGAATTCGGCCGGATCGTGCGCGTTGAGATCAACCTGGCTGTCATCGCCGGTAAAGCGCAGCAGCAGCCATTTCTGCCGCTGACCGCGATAGCGCCCCTTCCACAGCCGCCCGAGCAATTCGGGCGGCAAGTCGTAGAAATGTTCTTCGGCGCTTTCGGCGATCACTTGCACCAGATCGGCGGTGACCCCGGTTTCCTCGTGCAGTTCGCGCAAGGCGGCGACGCGCACGTCTTCACCTTCGTCGATCCCGCCCTGCGGCATCTGCCAGGCATCGCCTTCACCTTCGGCCGCCTCGCCGCGTGCGGCGCGTTCGCGGGTGTCGATCCGCTGGCCGACGAACACGCGGCCCTGGGCGTTGACCAGCATCACGCCGACGCACGGGCGATAAGGAAGTGCGGCAAATTGGTCTGTCATCTAGATCCGTTCCAGTTGCTGCCTGATGGCGGCGAAGATGGTCGCGATATCACCCTGTGCGCTCGGGATAGCCCGGCGCAACTGGACAAAGCCATGGATGACCCCCGCAAATTCGATGAACGTCACCGGCACGCCTGCGCGGACGAGTTCAGCGCCATAGACCCGCCCGCTGTCGCGGATCGGATCCAGTCCTGCCGTCACTAGCACGGTCGGCGGGGTCTGTGCATGGTCATTATGGAGCGGATAGGCACGGATGTGGCCCGGTGTTGCCGAATAGCCATCGTTGAACCACGTCATGGTGTCGGCGGTCAGCAGGAAACCTTCGGAAAACTGCGCGAAAGAGGCATGATCGGGGCGATCGTCGGTGACCGGATAGATCGGCGCCTGCAGGATCACCGGCACCGCAGCGGGCCGCTGGGTCAGCGCCTGGGTGGTGACGATGGTCAGATTGCCGCCTGCCGAATCGCCGGTCAGGATCAGGCCGGTGACGCTGCGGCCGAGCTCTGCCGGGCTGGACGCCACCCAGCGGGCGACCGCTTCGCAATCGTCGGGCGCGGCGGGGAAGGGGTGTTCGGGGGCCAGCCGATAGTCGACCGCAACCACTGGCAGATCGAGCGCAGCGGCGATTTCGGTGCAGAACGCATGGTGCGTGTCGAGATCGCCGATGACGAAACCACCGCCGTGAAAGAACACCACCACCGGCCCGGCCTCACGCGTTTCGCGCGGGTCATACAACCGTACGCGCACCGGCCCGGCGGGGCCCGGCGCAGTCAGATCGCGGATCACCGCCAGTGGTAGCGGTTCGGCCTCGCCCACGCTGCCCATTGCCAGATAGGCCTCGCGCGCCTGGGCAGGCGTCAGCGCGCTCATCGGCGCGGCCCCGGCGCTGTTGAGGAACGCCAGAAAGGCCTCGACATCGGGCCGGACATAGGGAGCGGTGGGCTGGTCTGTTTGCGCCATCTTGGGTGTGCGTCCTCTCTTGCCGTTGGCTGCCGATCGTGGCGGGTGCGGGGAATCGCCCCCTGGTGTCGGCCTGCTTCCTCGATAAGTGCGCCATTGCAACTTGACTAGCGGCAATGACCACGATCAAGGACAATGCGCGTTTCGGCGCGCAGGGGGGCATGCGGTATGGCACCGTGGCAACATGGGGGCCGAGAAATTCTTTTTTGCTCTTGCCCTGCGGCAGCGTTACCCGCCGCAGGACCCGAAGGCAGACAGCGTGAATGACCCCCGCGCAATTGGGCCGCAGGACGAGGAAAACGATGGCAACAGCTCTTTTCGAAGGCCCCGAAGCATTGACCGGCGGCCCCGAGGTTTCGCCCGCACCCGAAGCGGTGGTGGTGCGTTTTGCGGGCGACAGCGGCGACGGGATGCAATTGACCGGCGGCCAGTTCACGCTGTCGACTGCGCTGGCGGGCAACGACCTGGCCACGTTTCCCGATTTTCCGGCAGAAATCCGCGCGCCTCAGGGCACGCTGTTTGGCGTTTCGGCGTTCCAGATCAATTTTGGCTCGACCGAGATCGAAACCGCGGGCGATCAGCCCGATGTGCTGATCGCGATGAACCCCGCCGCGCTCAAGGTGAACCTCGCTGCGCTGAAAGTGGGCGGGTTGATCATCGCCGACAGCGGTGAATTCAACAAGCGCAACCTGGAAAAGGCCAAGTACGAGGCCAACCCGCTCGACGACGGCAGCCTCGACAAGTGGCAATTGCTGGCGTTCGACATTTCCGCGCTGACGTTGCAGGCGGTCAAGCCGTTCGGCCTTGGCAACAAGGAAGCCCTTCGCTGCAAGAACATGTGGACGCTGGGGCTGGCGCTATGGATGTTCGACCGCGACCGGCAGCCGCTGATCGACTGGCTGAACGCCAAGTTTGCCAGGAACCAGGTGCTGGCCGATGCCAATGTCGCGGCGCTGAACGCCGGGCATGCCTATGGCGAAACCGCCGAACTGTCGGGCCCCTTGCGTCAGGTGCATATCGGCGCGGTGGCCAGCGAACCAGGGCTCTATCGCACTGTCACCGGTGCCGAATCGATCAGCTATGGCCTGGTGGCGGGTGCGCAACTGGCCAGCCTGCCGATGTTTTTCGGCGGCTATCCGATCACGCCTGCCAGTTCGATCCTGCACAATCTGGTCAAGCTGAAGGAATTCGGCGTCACCACGTTCCAGGCCGAGGATGAAATTGCCGCGATCGCCTCGGCGATCGGCGCGTCCTATGCGGGGCATCTGGGGGTAACCTCGTCGTCGGGGCCGGGCATCGCGCTCAAGACCGAGGCGATGGGGCTGGCGGTGATGACCGAACTGCCGCTGGTGATCGTCAATTCGCAGCGTGGCGGCCCCTCGACCGGGCTGCCGACCAAGACCGAGCAGTCGGACCTCTATCAGGCGGTCTATGGCCGCAACGGCGATGCGCCGATCCCGGTGGTCGCCGCGCGCAGCCCGTCCGATGCGTTCGATTGCGCGATCGAGGCGGTGCGCATCGCCACGCAATACATGACCCCGGTGATCCTCTTGACCGATGGCTATATCGCCAACGCGGCCGAGCCGTGGAAAGTGCCCGATCCCAAGGCCTACACGCCGTTTCCGGTGACGTTCCTTGAAGAACCCAACGGCCCTGACGGCACCGTGCTGCCCTATGCGCGCAACGACAAGGGCGCCCGCCCGTGGATCAAGGCGGGTACACCCGGCCTGATGCACCGCATCGGCGGGATCGAGAAGAACCCGCTGACCGGCAATATCGACTATGCCCCGGCCAGCCACCAGACGATGACCGACGCGCGCAAGGCCAAGATCGACGGGATTGCGCGCTCGATCCCGGCGCAAGAGGTCACCCTGGGTGAACCGGGCGGCAGGCTGGTGCTGGTCGGTTGGGGCAGCACGTTCGGCGCGATCCATCAGGCGGTGCGCCGCGCGCGCAAGCGTGGTTTGGATGTCAGCCATGTCCATGTGCGTCATGTCTGGCCCTTGCCCGAAAATCTGGGCGATCTGCTCAAGGGGTACGACAAAGTGCTCGTGCCCGAAATGAACACCGGCCAGTTCAAGACGGTGTTGCGCGACCAATATCTGGTCGATGCCCGCCCGCTGACCAAGACCAGCGGCCAACCGTTCACGATCGCGGAAATCGAAGCCGCGATCGACGCCGCGCTGGCTTGAAGGATCATACCATGAACGATCTGACCCCGATCAAGACCACCCTGAAAGACTGGGAAACCGATCAGGAAGTGCGCTGGTGCCCGGGCTGCGGCGACTATGCCATTTTGAAGGCGGTGCAGCGCACTTTGCCCGAGCTGGGCTCCGACCCGTCGAACACCGTGTTCGTGTCGGGCATCGGCTGTTCCAGCCGGTTTCCCTATTACGTCGAAAGCTATGGCTTCCACACCATCCATGGCCGCGCGCCCGCGTTTGCGACCGGGATCAAGCTGGCCAATCCCGATCTCGACGTATGGCTGATCACCGGCGATGGTGATGGTCTGTCAATCGGCGGCAACCACCTGATGCACGTGATCCGCCGCAACCTGAACACGCAGATCCTGTTGTTCAACAACGAGATCTATGGCCTGACCAAAGGCCAGTATTCGCCCACCAGCCGCGAGGGCACCTCTTCGCCGACCACGCCGCTGGGTTCGGTCGATCACCCGGCCAGCCCTTGCGCCTTTGCACTGGGCGCGGGCGGACGGTTCATCGCGCGCAGCTATGACGTGTCGAAAGATCTGCCGCAGGTGCTCAAGGCCGCCCATGCCCACCAGGGCGCGGCGTTTGTCGAAATTTTCCAGAACTGCATCGTCTACAACAAGGATCGCTTCGACGATTTCACCGCCAAGCCGGTCGCTGATGCGACGCAATTGTGGACCCGTCACGGCGAACCGTTGCTGTTTGCCAAGGGCACCAAAGGCCTTGCGCTCGATACGCAGGCGCTGAAACTGAAAGTGGTCGATGTGACCGATGGCGACTGGCAGACGGCGGGCGTGGTCGTGCACGACCAGACCAATCGCACGCTGGCGCATCTGTTGGTCGAAATGCCGTTCGGCGCGTTCCCGATGGCGCTGGGCGTGATCTACGACGATCCGCGCCCAACGTTCGAAAGCGCGCTGCTGGGGCAGGATCACAAGGCCCGCGCGGGCAAGAGCGCCGATCTGGGCAAGCTGCTGGCCAAAGGCCAGACCTGGACCGTTGACGCATAAGGCCTGCCCGAAAGGGCAGGTCGCGCCGGGGGGCTGCACGCGCACAAGGGCGCCATGACCGAACCTGTCCTCGTCTGGCTGCGCCAGGATCTGCGCCTTGCCGATCAGGCCGCATTTGTTGCCGCTGCCGCCGAAGGGCCGGTGATCCCGGTCTATGTGCTCGATGACGAAACCCCGCGCCATCGCCGCATGGGCGGGGCCTCGCGATGGTGGCTGCACCACAGCCTGACCAGCCTTGCGGCGGACTTGCGCAAGGCGGGGTCACGTCTGGTGCTGCGACGGGGCAGGGCCGACGAGCAATTGCGTGCCCTGGCGCAAGCGACCGGCGCGCGGCGCGTGCATGCGCTGGGCCATGCCGAACCATGGTGGCGCAATGCCGAACGCAGCGTCGCCAAGTCGCTCGATCTGGTGCTCCATCCCGGCCAGTATCTGGTTCCGCCGGGCACTTTGCGCACTGGTTCGGGACAGCCCTATCGCATCTATACGCCGTTCTGGCGAACGCTGGTGCAGCACATGCCGCCGCCGCCGCCCGTGCCTGCGCCGGACTTGTCGGCGCCAGTGCAGTGGCCCGCCAGCGACGATCTCAACGATTGGCAATTGTTGCCCACCGCGCCTGACTGGGCGGCCGGCATGCGGCAGGAATGGACCCCGGGTGAAGCGGGGGCACAGACGCGGCTTGACCGGTTTGCCGAATGCGCCGCGCGCTATGGCACCGCGCGCAACCTGCCGTCGCAGGCGGGCACGTCGAAACTGTCGCCGCATCTTCATTTCGGCGAGATTTCGGTGGCGCGGGTGTGGCACGCGATGGCCGGGGCGGGCGGCTCGGTCGAGGTGTTTCTGGGCGAACTGGGCTGGCGCGACTATGCCGCCAATGTGCTGTGGCAATTCCCCGACTATGCCACGGCCAATGCCAAACCGGCCTTTGACCGAATGGACTGGCGTGACGCGCCCGATGAGGTGCGGGCCTGGCAGCGCGGGATGACCGGCTATCCGATCGTCGATGCCGGGATGCGCGAACTGTGGGCGACCGGGTGGATGCACAATCGCGTGCGGATGATTGCCGCCAGTTTTCTGGTCAAGCACTTGTGCGTCGACTGGCGCGAAGGCGAACGCTGGTTCTGGGATACGCTGGTCGATGCCGACCACGCCGCCAACGCGGTCAACTGGCAATGGACCGCCGGCACGGGTGTCGATGCACAGATGTTCGTGCGGATCATGGCCCCGCTGGTGCAATCACCCAAGTTCGATTGCGGCGATTATATCCGCCGCTGGGTGCCCGAACTGGCGCATCTGCCTGATCCGCTGATCCACGATCCGCCGCTGCGTCCGCGCGGCTATCCCGCCCCGATCATCGGCCATGTCGAAGCCCGCGCAAGGGCATTGGCTGCGCATGACCGATTGAAGGCAGATATCTAGGCGGCGCCGAGATCCGATCCGCGATACTGCGCGACAATTGCGTCGAACACATCGTGATCGATCAGGCTGCCGAAGGCCGCGCCGATCATGCCGGCTTCCCACCACACCACTTCGGCCTGCATGGCCGGAAAGCCGGGGATCGTCAGCCAGCAGAAATTGTGGGCTTCCAACCGCGCGGGCGATGTCGCGGTGAACCCGCCGACCGACAAGTCGCGGATAATCGTATCGAACGCGCGGCCCCCGGCCGGGCGCAAGGTTGCGCCAATATGCACGCGCAGGCGCGGCGCGCTGCGATCCTCTTGCGAGGCGTGTTCGTAACTGCCCGGTCCAAACCGGGAATCGTTCCAGGTCGTGCTGTTCATCACCCTGCCCCGATTGTGCGCCGAATTATGAACGCTTTGCGCATGAGGTCGTCGGGGAAGTTGACAGCTTGGCGTTAACCCATCGTCAGACAAACTGGTAAAGCCGGATTAGGTATTCTCAACGCGTTCGCGGTGCGGGCTGGCAAATTCCTCGCTCGCCAGCGCCACCAGTCGCGCGGCCACCACTTCGGGCGCCTTGACGCTGGCCGGGTCTTCGCCCGGATAGGCCTTGGCGCGCATCGCGGTGCGGGTGGCGCCGGGATCGACGATGGCCACGCGGATCGCGGACATGCCGCGCACTTCCTGCGCATAGGCATCGAGCAGGTTGTCGAACGCCGCCTTGGACGCGCCATAGGCACCCCAATAGGCCCGTGGGCTGGCGCCCACGCTGCTGGTCACGCCGATCACCCGCGCGGCGGGCGCCTTGCGCAGCGCGGCGTGGAAACACGCGATCAGCGCTTGCGTCGCGGCAACGTTGAGCAACAGGCCCCGGTTGAGATCGCGCGGTTCGATCTGCCACACCGGGGTCAGCACCGGCAACACGGCGGCATTGATCACCAGCAGGTCAAGCGCAGGCCAGCGCGTGGTGATCGCGGTGGCCAGGCGGCCGATCGCTTCGGGTTCGGCCAGATCGCATGGCGCGATCGTGGCGGTGCCACCGGCATCGAAGATGTCTTGTTCGACCGCTTCGAGATCGCGCGCGGTACGCGCGACCAGCACGACATGCGCGCCCGCCGCGGCCAGCGCACGCGCCGTCGCCGCGCCAATACCCCGGCTGGCGCCGGTGACCAGCGCGACCTGACCCGTCAGACTGCTCATGGTCATCCCTTGACTTTGACTTTGCCCAGCACCGCCGCTTCGCGTTCGCCCAGGTCGGTCAGGCGTGTCGGATAATCACCGCTGAAGCAGGCATCGCAATATTGCGGGCAGGCACGGTCGCGCTGCGCCTCGCCAACCGCGCGATAGAGCCCGTCGATCGAGACGAAGGCCAGACTGTCGGCCTGGATGAAACGGGCCATTTCCTCCACATCCATCCGCGCGGCGAGCAGTTTTGACCGCTCGGGGGTATCAACCCCGTAAAAGCACGAATGTTCGGTCGGCGGGCTGGCGACGCGGAAATGCACTTCGCTGGCACCGGCCTCGCGCATCATCTGCACGATCTTCATCGAGGTGGTGCCGCGCACGATCGAATCGTCGATCAGCACGATGCGCTTGCCCGCGACCAGCGCGCGGTTGGCATTGTGCTTGCGCTTCACGTCGGCGTTGCGCTTGCCGTCGGACGGCTGAATGAACGTGCGCCCGACATAGTGCGAACGGATGATGCCCAGTTCGAACGGAATGCCCGACTGTTGCGCATAGCCCAGCGCGGCCGGGGTGCCGCTGTCGGGCACGGGGATGATCAGGTCGGCCTCGACGCTGGCCTCGATCGCGAGTTGTTCGCCGATCGCCTTGCGCACCTGATAGACCGATCGACCGCCGATCAGCGAATCCGGGCGGCTGAAATAGACATGTTCAAAGATGCACATGCGCGATGCGGCATCGACAAACGGACGGTGGCTGGAAATGGTACCGTCCATCGCCACTTGCACCAGTTCGCCCGGCTCGATCTCGCGCACGAATTCGGCCCCGACCACATCGAGCGCGACCGTTTCGCTGGCAAAGATCACCGCATCGTCAAGCTGACCCATCACTAGCGGACGAATACCGAGTGGGTCGCGACAGGCGATCATGCCCTCGGGCGTCATGCAGATCAGCGAATAGGCGCCTTCGACCAGCCGCAGCGCATCGGTAAACCGATCGAGCAGGGTGGGATAGCGGCTGGTCGCGACCAGGTGGATGATGACTTCGGTGTCCGACGTCGATTGAAAGATCGCGCCCTTGGTCACCAGATCGCGACGCAGCGTCATCGCGTTGGAAATGTTGCCGTTGTGCGCGATGGCAAACCCGCCCGAGGCGAGATCGGCATAGAGCGGCTGCACGTTGCGCAGGCCCGCGCCGCCGGTGGTCGAATAGCGCACGTGGCCGGCCGCCATCACGCCGGGCAATTCGGCGATCGCGTCAACCGACGAAAAGTTCTGCGCGACATGGCCGATGCCACGACGCGAATAGAATTCCAAACCGTCAAAGCTGGTGATGCCCACCGCTTCCTGCCCGCGATGCTGCAGCGCATGCAGGCCAAGCGCGGTCATTGCGGCGGCGTCGCGGGTGCCAAGCACACCGAAAATGCCGCATTCCTCGCGGAGCTTGTCGCCATCCGCGTCGAAAAAGGGGTTGGTCAGGTTCATCGGGCTCTCGGGGTCGTACGGGGGCTGGGCAGGGGGACACGTGCGACGGGTGGGTGTCATCCGCGCGCCATGTGGCCCCGTTTGGTCCGGAACGCAAGGGGCTGTGACCGCCTGATGACACCGTGCAGGCGCCGGTCCGGCACGCAGTTTGTACCTGGCTCCCGATGTGCATCACTATGGTACCATTGCATTAACCATTGATCATAGCGCGGAATTTACCAGTTCCGAGGTTAATGGCGCCATGGCAAGAATACCTGCTCCTGTTGCTGTACTGGCGGTCGCCCTGCTCTATTTTTGCGGGGCCGCGCTGACGTGCCAGTTCGAACGCTGGCACGGCGGGGTTGCCATAATCTGGTTTCCGGGCGCGCTGCTGGCGGCCTGGCTCCATGCATGCCCGCGCCGCGATTGGGCCGCCTTGCTGCTGGCGTGCGGGCTGGCCAATGTGCTGGCGGCCGCGTGGTGTGGACCGGGCTGGATGCCGGGCGTACCGATCGCGCTGGCCAACATGGTCGAAGTCGCTGCGGCTGCGACGCTGGCGCGGCACGCCTTGCGCGCGCACTGGCCGGACACCACGCTCGAACTGGTCGCCTTGTTCCTGCTCGGTACACTGCTGGTGATCCCGGCGTGCGGCGCGTTGATTGCGGCGACGGGCGCGCACGCGATCGGGCATGCGGGCTTTGTCGCGGTGTTTCGTGGCTGGATGCTGGGGCATGCGGTGGGGCTGGTTGCGGTACTGCCGTTTGCGGTGGTCGCGCTGGCGCGCCTGCGTGAAGCGGGCGAGGCCGTACTGGGTCGTCGCACCGGCGACCAGGGCGGGCACGGACATCCCCGCGTGGCCTCGATGCTGATGGTCACAACGATGGCGCTGCTGACCACGTGCGTGTTTGTGCAGTATGAAGACTGGCCGCTGGCCGCTCCGCTGCTGTTCGCGCTGTTTGCCGCGGTGTGGGGCGATGTGCTGATCGCGACGGCAATGCCGATGCTGGTTGCGCTGATTGCCGCGCCGCTGACGCTGGCCGGATATGGGCCGTTTGCCGATGCGGATCACGTGCCACTGGGCCTGCTCTATGCCGGGCTGGTGGCGTGCGGTTCGCTGCCGGTGGTGGTCGAGCAGGCCCGTCGGCGCCGCGAAATCGCCCGATTGAGCCACAGCGCCGCGCATTTTCAGGCCTTGTCGGCGCGCGCCGACAGCCTGATCGACGAATTGCGCCGCGAAGCGCAGACCGATCCGCTGACCGGCCTGCCCAATCGGCGCGCGTTCTATGCCGGCCTGGCGGTGCATGCCGCATCCGACGAACCGACGTGCGTGGCGATGATCGACATCGACCATTTCAAGCGAGTCAACGATCGGCTGGGCCATGCCGCTGGCGATGCGGTGCTGCGCCGGTTTGCCGAACTGGCGCGGTCCAGCTTTCGCGCGATCGATGTCGTCGGGCGTATCGGCGGCGAGGAATTTGCGGTGATCTTGCGCGACGTTTCGGTCGAACAGGCCTGCAGGATCTGCCAACGCCTGACCGACCGGTTTGCCGGAACGCAGATCGAAACGCCGTTCGGCCCCGTGTGCGTAACGATCAGCACCGGCATCGCCGTGATCGGCCGCGATGGCGATGCCGCGATGGCCGCCGCCGACCAGGCGTTGTATGAAGCCAAACGCGCGGGCCGGGCACGACTGGCGTCTGCCGCGTAAACACGTTCGTGCCATTGCCACGCGCGCGGCAAGACCCTAGATGCAGGTGCATCGGTCGCAACCGGCGAAAGTGACGCATCATTTGTTCCTGACCCCTTTTGAATGGACCATTGCCCGGCGCTATATCCTGCCCGGGCGCAGCGAGGCGTTCATCGCTATGGTTGCCGGCATCAGTCTGGCCGCGGTCATGCTCGGCGTTGCCGCGCTGGTGATCGTGATGAGCGTGATGAACGGCTTTCGCGCCGAACTGATGGACAAGATCGTCGGGCTCAACGGCCATGCGGTGATCCAGGCCTATGGCGGTCGGCTCGACGACTGGCAGGGCATCGTGCGCACCTTGCAGGCAACGCCCGGCGTGACGCGGGCCACGCCCTTGCTAGAACAGCCGCTGCTGGCGACATTCAACGGGCGGGTCGAGGCGATCGTGGCGCGCGGCAACACCCAGGGCGATCTGGCGCGCATGGCCGAAAAGAAAGTGGCCGGTTCGTTCAAGGACGTGCAGCCCGGTGCGGGCCAGGTGGCGATCGGGTCGCGCCTGGCGGAAAACCTGGGCGTACAGGTGGGCGACACGATCACCATCATCAATCCCGCGGGGCGAAGCACACCGTTCGGTACGGTCCCGCGCGAAATTGGCTATCGCGTGGCGGCGATCTTTGAAATCGGCGTCTATGACTATGACAATTCGTTTGTGGTGATGCCGATTGCCGATGCGCAGACGTTGTTGCTGACAGGCGATTCGATCGGCATGATCGAGGTTACCACGCGCGATCCCGATACCGTCGGGCAGACGCTGGCGCCGATCAAGGCGCAATTGAACGGCCGCGCAGTGGTAACCGACTGGAAAACGCTCAATGCCAGCCTGTTTCAGGCGCTGGCGGTTGAACGGGTGGCCATGTTCGTGGTGCTGTCGATCATCGTACTGGTGGCGGTGTTCAACATCCTGTCCTCGCTGATCATGCTGGTGCGTGCAAAGACCCGCGACATCGCGATCCTGCGCACGATGGGCGCGACCCGCGGCAGCATGATCAAGATCTTCGTCACGATCGGATCGGTGATCGGGGCAGTGGGCACCGGGGCGGGTCTGGGGATCGGGCTGATCTTCCTCCATTTCCGCCAGGTGGTGGTGCACGGGGTTGAACGGCTGACCGGGCAAAACCTGTGGGACCCGTCGATCCGGTTCCTGACCGATCTGCCCAGCCGGGTCGATCCGGCCGAAGTGGCGGCGATCTGCGGCATGTCCTTGTTGCTCAGTTTCCTGGCGACGCTCTATCCCGCGATCAAGGCGGCAAGCACTGACCCGGTTCAGGTGCTGCGCTATGAATGATGACACGATCGTGCCGGTGGTCCGCCTGACCGATCTGCGCCGCACGTTCCACCAGGCGGGCGTGGCGATCGAGGTGCTGCGCGGCATTCACCTGGAGATTCAGCCCGGCGAGATTGTCGCGCTGCTCGGGCCTTCGGGGTCGGGCAAATCGACCATGTTGCAGGCAATCGGCTTGCTCGAAGGGGGCTTTGCCGGGCGGATCGAGATTGCCGGGATCGATGCTTCGGCGCTGTCGGGCGATGCGCGCACCGCGCTGCGGCGCAGCCACCTTGGCTTTGTCTATCAGTTCCACCATCTGCTGCCCGATTTCACCGCGACCGAAAATGTCATGCTGGCCGGGCTGGTGGCCGGGCATGCCAAGGCCGAGGCGACGCGGCGGGCGCGCGACCTGCTCGAAGCGCTGGGGCTGGGGCACCGGCTCGACCATCGGCCAAGCCAGCTATCGGGCGGCGAACAGCAACGCGTGGCGGTGGCGCGCGCGCTGGCCAATCGCCCGGCGCTGGTGCTGGCGGACGAACCCACCGGAAATCTGGACGAAGCGACCGCCGAACGCGTGTTCGAGGAATTCGTCACGCTGGTGCGCGGGCTGGGCAGTTCGGCGCTGATCGCCACCCACAACGAGCGGCTGGCCTTTCGCATGGATCGCGTGTTGCGGCTGCACGAAGGCGTGCTGGAATAGGCTTGCACGCCGAAGCGATTGCCGTAACCTTCCACGGTGCGCCCGGTTGCAAGGGCGTGCTCGATAAAGGGGATGATGTCGTGACACAGCCGCGCACGATTGCCGATTTTTCCGCGAAGCTGCCCAATGGCGAGGCGATTTCGCTGGCGGACAAGCTGGGCAAAGTGCTGCTGGTGGTCAACACGGCGTCGAAATGCGGCTTCACCCCGCAATATGATGGACTTGAAGCCCTGTGGCGCGAATATGGCGAGCGCGGGTTTGAAGTGCTGGCGTTTCCCTGCAACCAGTTCGGCGGGCAGGAACCGGGCAGCGCGGACGAGATCGAAAGCTTTTGCAAGGTCAATTTCGGGCTGAGCTTTCCTCTGTTTGCCAAGATCGAGGTCAATGGCACCGGGGCCGAGCCGCTTTATCAATGGCTGAAGGACGCGGCGCCCGGGATTGTCGGGACCAAGGCGATCAAATGGAATTTCACCAAATTCCTGATCGGCCGCGACGGCAAAGTGGTGCGCCGCTACGCCCCGCTCGACAAACCGGCCAGCATCGCCAAGGATATCGAGAAACTGCTGTAGCGCGTTGCCCCGGTGGCTTCGCGAAAGCTTATCGGGCCATGCCATAATTCGTATGCGACGGGCATGCCTTGGCACTTGACCCGGAGCGCAGGTGTGGCGAAATGGCGTTTAACCTGAGAACGCACCATTTTCACCGATACGGTTATTTTTGTACAAATTACACGCCATAACGGCAAATTTCTACACCAGAACGGAACGCTCGCCATGCCGATTTCCATCAAGATGCCCGCGCTTTCGCCGACCATGGAAGAAGGCACGCTTGCCAAATGGCTGGTCAAGGCCGGCGACACCGTGTCGTCGGGCGATATCCTGGCCGAGATCGAAACCGACAAGGCGACGATGGAATTCGAGGCGGTCGACGAAGGCGTGATCGTGTCGATCGACATCGCCGAAGGCACCGAAGGCGTCAAAGTCGGCACCGTGATCGCAACGCTCGCCGGTGAAGATGATGCCGCGGCCCCCGCGCCCACCGCTGCGGCGGCCGCAACAGCGCCGGTTGCACCGCCGGCGCCTGTCGTGGCGGCGCCGGCGCCGGTCGCTGCTGCCCCGGTGTCAGCCCCGGCTGCAGCAGCCACGGGCACGCGCGTCATCGCCAGCCCGCTGGCCAAGCGCATCGCCGCCCACCAGGGCATCGATCTGGCCACCATCAAGGGCAGCGGCCCCAACGGGCGCATCGTGCGCGCCGATCTTGACGCCGCCCCGGCGCCTTTCGCTGCAGCAGTGGCCGCACCGGTTGCAGCCGCGGCACCCGCGACGCCAGCGCCGGTCGCCGCGCCAGCCCCGGCTGCAATCCCCGATTTCGGTATTCCCTACGAAGCGACCAAGCTCAACAATGTGCGCAAGACGATCGCGCGCCGCCTGACCGAGGCCAAGCAGACCATCCCGCACATCTATCTGACGGTCGATGTCCGGCTCGATGCGCTGCTCAAGCTGCGCGGGCAGCTTAATGCCGCGCTCGAAGCGCAGGGTGTCAAGCTGTCGGTCAACGACCTGCTGATCAAGGCGCTGGCCAAGGCGCTGGCGCAAGTGCCCAAGTGCAATGTCAGCTTTGCCGGAGACGAATTGCGCACGTTCAAGCGGGTCGATGTGTCGGTCGCAGTCGCCGCGCCGTCGGGCCTGATCACCCCGATCATCGTCGATGCCGCCAACAAGTCGGTTTCGGCGATTGCCGGGGAAATGAAGACGCTGGCCGGCAAGGCACGCGATGGCAAGCTGCAGCCGCACGAATACCAGGGCGGCACGGCCAGCCTGTCGAACCTGGGCATGTTCGGCATCAAGCAGTTCGAAGCGGTGATCAACCCGCCGCAGGCGATGATTCTGGCAGTCGGTGCGGGCGAGGCGCGGCCTTACGTGGTCGACGGCGCGCTGGCCGTGGCCACCGTCATGTCAGCGACCGGCAGCTTTGACCACCGAGCGATCGACGGGGCCGATGGCGCCGAACTGATGCAGGTGTTCAAGTCGCTGGTGGAAAATCCGCTGGCACTGGTGGCCTGATCCGATGGGCTATCCGCCGGACTATCCCAGCGGCGAACCGGCCATCCGCATCACCGCGATGCCGGCCGACGCCAACCCGGCGGGCGACATTTTTGGCGGCTGGTTGATGGCGCAGATGGACATGGCCGCGGGGATCATCGCCGCGCGCCATTGCCGGGGGCGCGCGGCAACCATCGCGGTCGAGGGCATGAAGTTTCAAAGCCCGGTGCATATTGGCGATGAAGTGTCGGTGCATGCCACACTCACATCGGTCGGCCGCACCTCGATGGTGATCGATATCGAGGCCTGGCGCCGCCCGCGCACCGGCGACGAGCGCGAGCGTGTGACGCAAGCGCGATTTGTTTTTGTGGCGATCGACGAAGATCGCCGTCCCCGGCCGGTACCCCCGCTGCCGGGCAGAGCCTGAGGAGTTTGACGTGGCTGACAGCTTTGACGTGATCGTGCTGGGGTCGGGCCCGGGTGGCTATGTGGCAGCGATCCGCGCCGCGCAACTCGGGCTGAAAGTCGCGATTGTGGAGCGCGAAAATCTGGGCGGGATCTGCCTCAACTGGGGGTGCATCCCGACCAAGGCGCTGTTGCGCTCTGCCGAAGTGTTCCACCAGATGCAGCATGCCAAGGCCTATGGCCTGGCGGCGGACAATGTCCGCGCCGATCTGGCCGCCGTGGTGGCGCGGTCGCGCGGCGTTGCCAAACAGCTCAACCAGGGCGTGACGCACCTGATGAAGAAGAACAAGGTAACCGTGTTCATGGGCACCGGCACGCTGAAGGGGCCGGGCAAGCTGGAAGTGACCGGCGACAAGGGCACGCAAGTGCTGGACGGCAAGCACATCATCGTTGCCACCGGGGCCCGCGCGCGCGACCTGCCGTTTGCCAAGGCCGATGGCGAACGCATCTGGACTTATCGCCACGCGATGACGCCGAAGGAATTGCCGTCAAAGCTGCTGGTGATCGGTTCGGGCGCAATCGGTATCGAATTCGCCAGTTTCTACAACGATATGGGATCCAAAGTCACGGTCGTCGAAATGCTCGACCGGGTGGTCCCGGTCGAAGATGCCGATGTGTCGGCATTCCTTGAAAAGGCACTGACCAAGCAGGGCATGACCGTGCTGACCGGGGCAGGGGTGGAAACGCTTGAAGTCGGACCCGCTGCGGTCAAGGCTCGCATCAAGGGCAAGGACGGCAAAGTGGTCGAAGACAGCTTCAGCCATGTCATCGTTGCGGTGGGCATTGTCGCCAACACCGAAAACATCGGCCTCGATAGCGTGGGCATCGCCACCGAACGCGGGATCATCGCGATCGACGGCTATGGCCGCACCGGCGCCAAGGGCATTTGGGCGATCGGCGATGTCACCCCCGGCCCCTGGCTGGCGCACAAGGCCAGCCACGAAGGCGTGATCGTGGCCGAAGCGATTGCGGCGGAACTGGGCAACACCGCGGTTCACCCGCACCCGATGGATCGCGGCAACATTCCAGGTTGTACTTATTGCCATCCGCAGATCGCCAGCGTCGGCCTGACCGAAGCGAAGGCCAAGGAAGCCGGGCACACCGTGCGGGTCGGCACGTTTCCGTTCATCGGCAACGGCAAGGCGATCGCGCTGGGTGAGGCTGAAGGGTTCGTCAAGACGGTGTTCGACGCCACGACCGGCGAATTGCTGGGCGCGCACATGATCGGCGCCGAAGTGACCGAAATGATCCAGGGTTACGTTGTCGGCAAGACGCTGGAAACCACCGAGGCCGAATTGATGGGAACGGTGTTCCCGCATCCCACGATCAGCGAATCGATGCACGAATCCGTGCTGGCCGCCTATGGCCGCGCGCTGCACATCTGATCGATCAACGCGTATGAAAAAGGGGGCGCTGCCAGCGATGGCAGCGCCCCCTTTTTTGTTTTTGCTGGGTCGCAATCAGTATTGCGACTGTGATTGTCCATCGCCCGGCGGGGGCAGCGTGCGTTCATCGAACACATGCTTCTGCTCCGGAGTCAGCGTGGCGTAAAACGCCTTGAGCACTTGCGACTGGTGTTCCAGATCGGTCAGTTCCTGGCGCATCTCCGCCTCGACCAGGTCCATCCGGCGCGGCGCATCGAGCGTGCGGAACAGCGTGGAGGCTGCCCGGCGCCGCGACTGTGCCTTGTCCGGCACATCGGAGGCGCTGCGATAAAGCTGCCAGGCCGTCTCTTGCGAAGGGGTCAGGTGGAGCGCCTGGTGCAACTGTTCAATCGGAGTCAGCCCAACCGTCTGCGCCAACGCCGGGCCGGCACTGACGATCAGGGCCAACCCGGCGGCAAACGCCGCATAACGCGAAGTGTTCATGACGATACCGAAACCCCGATTACTGGCAGCCATTGGTGGCCCAGTGATACTGCTTGTCGGTATCGCTCCACTGCCAGTTGCCACACGTCTGCGCCTGCGGAGCCGCTGCCTGCGGAGCAGTGGCCACTGGCGGCGCACTGCCCGGAGCAGGCGCAGCCGCTGCCGGGGCACCGTAATAGGGGTAATAGGGATAGCCGTAATAGCCATAGGGGTAACCCCAGAGCCACGGATCGGACCAATAACCGAGATAGAGCCCCAGCGCCGGACCATAGAACCACGGGCCGCCATAATAGCCGCGATAGCCACCATGGTAGTAGCCACCGTGATAATAGCCTCCACCGCGATAGGCGCCGCCGCCACGATAAGCCCCACCGCCACGGTAGGCGCCGCCGCCATGGAATCCACCACCACCATGGAAGCCGCCGCCGCCGCCGCCATGGCTGGCATGCGCTGCTGCCGGAACAACAGCGAGCGCCGCTGCCGCGATCAAGCCGGTAAGAATTTTCATCGCCAATTCCTTTCCCGTCGGCACAACCGTCGTTGCTGTGCCCGTGCCGTAGGTGCCACGCCAGAAAACGACAGGCCAATGACAAAGGCAAGGCAATTCAACCACGACGTCGCCGTCTTGGCGCGGACTATCGCAAAAAGTTCCTTAACCGTGGCTGACTGCCCACGCTCGGTGCGCCTGCCCTTTGAGGCATCCTGCGCGGATTCAGGTCAGCGCCTGTTCGCGGCGGGCCTTGCGATTGGCCACGCTGAAACAGGGCAGGCTGATCTTGCCGCTGGCCAGCAATCCGGCTTGTTTGGTCAGGAATTCCTCGGTGTTGCGCGGCACACCTGCCGCGACCAGGTGGTGTTGCATGAACCGGTGGCGGGTGCACAATCCGCCATTGCCATCGCTGACCAGATCGCGCGCAAAGCTGATCCCCTGGCTCGATTCGCGTGAGCGAACAACGGTTGCCAGTTCGAATTGACCTTCACCGAAATCGACCATGAACGGCGTGCCGATCGGCACGTCGAGCAGGCCTTCAATCAGCGCGCCCGATTGCGACAGGTTGCGCAAGGTGACCGGATAATAATGGTCTTCGTGGATTACGCCGATGGTGCGGAACATGGCGCGGCGTTCATGGCGCTGTTTGGCCGGGCCTTCGGGCTCGATGACCCATTCCTCGTCGGGCAGGTCGACGAACAGGTGCTCGACGCGCACCGGCTTGCTGTAGATATAGCCCTGGACCATGCCGATCTTGAGATCGCGCACCATGTCGAGTTGATCAAAGGTTTCCACGCCTTCAGCAATGGTGTCCATGCCCAGCGCATTGGCCAGCGCGACGATCGCGCTGATGATCGCGCGGTTGCGGTTGTCGTTGCTGGTGGCGCCACGCACAAAGCTCTGGTCGATCTTGATTTTGTCGAAGGGGGCGTTCTTGAGATAGGACAAGCTGGAATAGCCCGTACCGAAATCGTCGAGCACCAGCCGCACGCCAAGACCCTTCAGCGATTTGAACATCGCGTCGGTGGCCTCGCCTTCCTGCAGGAACACGCTTTCGGTCAGTTCCAGTTCAAGCCGGTCGGGATCGAGCCCCGTTGCCATCAGCACCGTGGCGACGATCCGGGGGAACTGCGGGTCGGCAAACTGGACCGGCGAGACGTTCACCGCAACCCGCACCCGGCCGGGCCAGCGCGCGGCGTCTTCGCAGGCCTTGCGCAGGATCCATTCGCCAATGCGGCAGATCATCGTCGATTCTTCGGCAATCGGAATGAACAGCGCCGGCGAGATCAACCCGCTTTCGGGATGATTCCAGCGCACCAGCGCCTCTGTCCCCACCACCCGGTTGCTGGCCAGATCAACCAGCGGTTGATAGTGCAGTTCGAATTCACCCTTGATCAGGGCGTCGTGCATGGTTTCTTCAAGATGGCGCCGCTGTTCGGCAGATTCGAGCATCTCGTTGGAATAGAACCGGAACCGCCCGCGCCCCGAATGTTTGGCCGCATAGAGCGCCAGATCGGCATTGCGCACCACATCATCGGCGGTTTCGCCGTCATAAGGGCTGACCGCGATTCCGACCGATGTGCCGATCGTACAGCGGTTGCCTTCGATCGTATAAGGTTCGGACAGCATCGTGATGATCCGCCCCGCCACGTCGCCCAGCCGCCCCCGGTCTTCGACATCGGGGAACATCACCTGGAATTCGTCGCCGCCCAGCCGACAGATGCGATCCTTGTCGCCCACCACCTTGATCAGCCGCTGCGCCACTTGTTTCAACAGCGTGTCGCCGACCGCATGGCCCAAAGTGTCGTTGACTTGCTTGAACCGGTCGAGGTCGATCAGCATCACCGCGCAGGGTCTGCGTTGCGGTGCAAACGCCGCGAACGTACGCTTGAGGATATTGGTCATGTGGCGGCGATTGAGCAGCCCGGTCAGCGCATCGGTGGTGGCCAGTTGCGAGGCTTCCTCCGCACTCTGCCGGTCGCGCGTCACATCGACGATATGGCCCCGGAAACCGGCAAATTCCCCATCGCCATCGACGATGGGTTCCCCGGAAACCGACCAGACGATTTCGCGCTCGTCCAGTTCGCTACGGGCGATCACCGCCTCGAAGCGTCCCTTGCGCGCAAACACAAAGGGCAGTGTGCGTTGCCCATCGATCCCGGCCCGCGGACGCACAAACAGCGTGACGAAATCCCGCCCCGCCGCATCGCTGTCGCCGACCAGCGCCGCCAGCAACCCGGCTGACAGATAGCCGATCCGCCCCGCTGCATCGGTCGACCAGAACCCGCCGAGATTGAGCGCCTCGAAAGTGGCGCACATCTGTTCGGCATCGGCGCCGTGCAACCCAAAGCTTCGCTCGACCGCGACGCGAGTCGGCGCGACGGCAATCTGGGTCTTCAACCGTGAATACAAACTAGCCACGTGACACGCGTTATTCCCACCCCGAGCCCGTCGGTAGGGTTAACACGCGCTAGCTTTAGAATAAGTAAAGTCGGCAAGTTGACCATGGGCGGTGGTTCAGCCGCGGGCGCGGGATTCCAGCACCCATCGACGATTGCGCCGCTCCAGCCGGCTTTCGCAGCGCCGGCACATCGTTGTCGTGACACCGTCAGGCATCACCCGCACGCGACGCCGAGATGGTAAATGGCCCAGCA
This sequence comes from Novosphingobium sp. FSW06-99, assembly GCF_001519065.1. Classification (GTDB taxonomy): domain Bacteria; phylum Pseudomonadota; class Alphaproteobacteria; order Sphingomonadales; family Sphingomonadaceae; genus Novosphingobium. The sequence continues at coordinate 407,476 of NZ_KQ954251.1, read as the reverse complement.
GCAGGCATCCCAGCCAGCCAAAATGCCGTTTGATCCAAAGACCTTGCTTGATCGCCACGTTGCCCGCTCCGCCATTATGGACCAGATTTTGTGCATAGCGATATATGTGACACTGGTGCGACTTACTCGCAACATTGGATAAATACTTTTTAGAAGGGTATCACGCGATCGCATCCGGCAGTGCCCCGCCAGGGTCATCGCTGGTCCGTCTGCGCCCTGATCCAATCGCGCAGCACGAGCACTTCGGGCCGGGTGATGTGGCTGGTGCGCGGGATACAGATGTAATGCCGCTGTTCGTGCCGCAGCGCGATGCCGCCGGGGTGGACCACCAGCCCGCGTTCCAGATGCAGATGGCACAACTGGGCATCGATGATCGCCGAGCCGGCCCCTGCGGCCACCAGTTCCAGCGCAATGGCCGACGTGTCGACGGTGATACCGGCCTGCATCTCCTGTTCGGGCCAGCCGAGCTGCACCGCCAGTTTGCGCCACAGGTTCTCCATCCCCAGGATATGGATCGGGGCCTGTCTCGCCAGCGCGTACAGCGCCGTCGATGTATCACCAACCATGGCGTTGCCCGGTGGGCAGAGCGGGTAGGAAATGCCTTCGCTCAACGCGATGGCGTCGTAATCAGGCCACAGCCCGCTGCCATAGCGCACTTCGAGATCGACATGCGTGGCATCGGCATCATCGCTCCACACCGGCGTCTGGACCTGAACCGACACCCCGGGATAGGCCTGCGCAAAGCGGTGAAGGATGCGCGGCAGGCGCAGGCTCGCAAAACTGGCGACACAGCGCAGCGTGATCGTGCGGCCACTATGGATGCCAAACAGGGCCACGGTGCCTGCGGCGAAATCGTCGAGCAGTCCGGTGACAATCGGCGCGTAATCACGCCCGATCGGGGTCAGGGCAATGCCCCGCGCCATGCGCTTGAACAGGGCAAAGCCAAGCTGGGCCTCCAGGTGTCGGATATGCTGGCCGACCGCGGCCGGGGTCAGGCCCAGTTCGTCGGCGGCACGGGCAAAGCTGCGATGCCGGGCACAGGCTTCGAACGTGCGGACCCACGGCAAGTGGGGAAACGAGGTGGTCATGCATTTCCCTAAACCAGATTGACGCCTTGAATGCGGTTTATATTGTTTGAGCGATGGTGTCCAAAGTGCAAGCCTGGGCATGGCTCGCAGGAAAGGGTGCCGCTTGGACTTGTTCGATTTCATCGTCGTCGGGGCGGGATCTGCCGGTTGCGTGCTGGCGGATCGGCTGTCGCAGGGGCAGGGGGGCACGGTGCTGGTGCTCGAAGCCGGGGGCACCGATCGCCGGTTCTGGATCCGCACCCCGATCGGGTATGGCAAGACGTTTGACGATCCGCGCGTCAACTGGAAATTCCGCTCAGAACCCGATCCTGCCACGATGGGACGGCGGGCCTATTATCCGCGCGGCAAAGTGCTCGGCGGGTCCAGTTCGATCAACGCCATGGTCTATTGCCGCGGTTTGCCAGGCGATTACGACGATTGGGGCGCGGCCGGCAATCCGGACTGGAACGCGCAGAGCGCCTGGGCGGCGTTTGCCGCGCTCGAACGGCACAAGGCGGGCGACGGCATGACCAGCGGCACCGGGCCGCTGTGGGTCGAACAGCGCCATGCCGATCATCATCCGGTCACCCGCCATTTCATCGAGGCTGCGCGTCAGGCCGGATTTGCAGTGACCGATGATCTCAACGTCGTGCCCTGCGAAGGCGTCGCGCCTTATGCCATCAACACCCACAACGGGCGCCGCTGGTCCAGCGCGAGCGCGTTTCTGCGCCCCGCGATGCAGCGGCGCAATCTGGTGCTGCGCACCGGGGTGTTGATCGACCGGGTACTGATCGAGCAGGGCCGGGCGGTCGGCGTGCGCTATCTGCGGCGCGGCGTGTGGCACGAGGTGCGCGTGCGGCGTGAAGTCATCCTGTGCGCGGGTGCGGTTGGATCGCCCGCCATCCTGATGCGATCAGGGATCGGGCCCGGGCCCGTGCTGGCCGGTGCCGGCGTGCCGGTGCGCGTTGAAAACACGTCGGTCGGCGCGCATCTGCAGGATCATCTGGGCGTCGATTATCACTACAAGGCGAACCGGCCGACATTGAACAATCAACTGGGCACGCTGGCCGGACAGATCGCGGCGGGCTTGCGCTATGTGTTCAACCGGCGTGGGCCGCTTGGCCTCAGCATGAACCAGATCGGCGGTCTGGTGCGCAGCGACCGGGCCACCGGGCGTCCCGATGTGCAGCTCTATTTCAACCCGATCAGCTATTCGCGCGCGGTTTCCGGCAAGAAGGAACTGACCCGGCCCGATCCGTGGCCCGGCTTCATCATCGGCTTCAACGCCTGCCGCCCGACCTCGACCGGGCACGTGATGATCGTCTCGGCCGATGCGATGGTGCCACCGCGTATCGAACCGCGCTATCTGTCAACCGACCAGGACCGCGCCGACGTAATTTCCGCTGCACGCGTAATCGAACGGATCGGCGCCACACCGGCGATCGCCGCGATCACGCTGGCCCCGCATGGCTTCAATCCGCAAGGGGCCACCGATTATGCCATCCTGCAGGATTTTCGCGAGCGCAGCGGCACGGTGCACCACCTGTGCGGCACTTGCCGGATGGCGCCGCCTGATCGCGGCGGGGTGGTCGATGCCGCGCTGCGGGTGCATGGGGTGGCGGGGTTGCGCGTGATCGATGCCTCGGTGTTTCCCAACATCACCTCTGCCAACACCCATGCGCCCACGGTGATGACCGCGTGGCGCGGGGCCGATATGATCCTTTCTTCGCTTTGAGGGAGTGCGCCATGACGGCGATTACGCGGCTGGAAACTTTTGCGACACCCGATGTGGCGATGGTGCGGGTGACCACCGCCGATGGCGCCATCGGGTGGGGCCAGACATCGACGTACAATGCGGACATCACCGCACAAGTCTTTCACCGTCAGATTGCGCCGTGGGTGCTGGGCCGCGATGCGCTCGATATCGAGGGCGCGGTGCGGCTGGTCGAAGAGCGCGAGCACAAGTTTCCCGGATCATACCGTTGCCGCGCGCTGGCCGGGCTCGATACCGCACTGTGGGACTGGCGTGGTCGGCGGCTGGGTGTGCCGGTCGCCACGTTGCTGGGCGGGGGCCCGCGCAAATTGCGCGCCTATGCCTCGTCGATGAAGCGCGACATCACCCCGCATGACGAAGCGCGGCGGTTGCAGCATTTGCGCGATACCCAGGGGTTTGACGCGTTCAAATGGCGGGTCGGTGCCGAATGCGGGCGCGATATCGACGAATGGCCGGGGCGTACCGAGGAAATTGTGCCGGTGGTCGCCCGCGCACTGGGCCCCGACGTGGCCAAGCTGGTCGATGGCAACAGCGGCTTCAGCCCCGCGCGCGCAATCGCGGTGGGGCGCCTGCTCGAACAGGAAGGCATTGTGCATTTCGAGGAACCGTGCCCCTATTGGGAACTCGAACAGACCGCGCAAGTGACTGCCGCGCTTGATCTGGATGTCACCGGCGGCGAACAGGACTGTGATCTGAACGTGTGGAAACGCATGCTCGATTTGGCCGCGGTCGATATCGTGCAGCCCGACGTGATGTACATGGGCGGGATCTGCCGCACGCTCAAAGTGGTCGAACTGGCGCAGGCCGCCGGGGTTCCCGTCACCCCTCATTCGGCCAACTTGTCGCTCGTCACGATGTGCACCGCGCATCTGCTGACGGCGATCCCCAATGCGGGCAAGTACCTGGAACTGTCGATCGAGCGCGAGGACTATTACCCCTGGCAATATGGCCTGTTCCGCAACGATCCGTTTCGCGTCGAAGACGGCTGCATCACAGTGTCCGACGAACCGGGCTGGGGCGTCGAGGTGTCGCCCGAATGGCTGGCCCGCGCGCAATACCAGGTAACCGAACGCGATTGACCGGTCCTGCGCGCGGGCGGGACTGCTAGAAGTGGCTGCGGATGCCGAAATAGGCGGTGCGGCCCAGACTGTTATAGCCATAGGCTGTCTGGTAGTGGACATCGCCGATGTTTTCGATCCGGCCAAACAGCGTCAGTCCCGATGCCAGTTTCCATTCGGCCCGCCAGTCGACCAGCGTATAGCCCCCCAGCGTGAACGGATAGGCGCCGTCCACCGACGAACCCGAGGTGCGCACGGCCACACTGGTGGTCACCCCGAACGGCAATTCATAACCGAGCGAGCCGTTGAACAAGTGACGCGGCACGCGCGGCAACTGGTCACCATACGTCACCGAACCGGGGGTGCGATCCTCGTTGACGACAATGCTGTAATTGGCATCGACGAGGACGTGGGCAAAGTGGGCCGATCCGGTCAGTTCCAGCCCGCGCCCCTGCGCCACATCGACATTGGCGTAATAGCCATAGAAGTTGATGCTGCACGCCGCCGGTGTGGTCGGCGTGATGGTCAAGGGACAAAAGGCGAATTCGATCAGGTTGTTGGTGTGGCGTTCCCACCAGGTCGCGCCCAGTTGCACCGCCTTGCCGAACAGCGACCGCTGCACGCCGACTTCCCAGCCACGGGCGCGTTCGGGTTGCAGGTTGGGATTGCCGTAATCGCTGTAGAGTTGATAGAGCGACGGCGCCTTGTACCCTTCGTCATAGCTGGCGCGCAGCACTGTCGTGCCTGCATCGGGGGTATAGGCCGCGCCGGTGCTGAACACCGTGTTGCCGCCGAATTGCGACTGGTGATCATAGCGCACCCCGCCGTTGAGCGTCAGGCCGGTAAACGGCGTCACCCGTGCTTCGCCATAGACGCTGTTGGTGGTGGCCTGTTCGGGGAACAGTTCATAAGGCTGGATCGCGTCATAGGGCGAACCCACGCGCATATGTTCCTCTTCGCGTTCGGCGCCAAACACCAGATCGACGCCTTTGGCTGCATTGAACGTACCCTGGTATTCATACCGGCGCGTCCGGCCGTGGCCGACAAAGGTCAACGCCGGGCTGGCATCATAGACGGGGTTGGCGGGGTCGATATCCTCGTTGTCGGTCTGGTCCTGCATGACCGACAGGCGGTTCTTGAAACGCCCGTCGAGCAAGGCGAAATTGAGCCCGACATAGACCGACCATTGCTTGGTCAGCCCGTAATCACCGGGATAGATGCCGGTCGGCACCGAATAGGCATCGGAATAGCTGTTGCGCGCGCTGTCCCAGTATCCGCGCACGTCGAGCGAGACATCGGGGGCCAGGTGGAACGTGGTGGTCGCGCTGGCGGCCTGGCGGCTATAGCCATTGGGCACCGTGCCGCCTGCCAGCGTGGGGATGCCCTGGGTCGAAAAGGCGGTTCCCGACACGCGCCAGTCAACCAGCGACGACGTGCCGCCCAGCCCGGCGTGGGCATCGACGGTCTGGTTCGATCCGCCTTCGACCGAAATATCCGCCTGCAACGGGCGTGTCGGCGCAACCGTGGTCACGTTGACAATCCCGCCGATGGCGTCCGATCCCCACAGGATCGATTGCGGCCCGCGCAGGATTTCCACGCGCGCGATGTCGTCGGCAAACAGTTGCGAGAAATCGAACCCGCCGTCGGTCGCAGTGGGGTCGGCCACGCGCATGCCATCGATCACCACCACGGTCTGGCTGGGATCGGCGCCGCGAATGCGCAGGCTGGTCGATTCGCCATAGCCACCGTTGCGCGCCAGGCTGAGGCTGGGGGTGGTCACCAGCACATCGCTAAGGGCCAGCGGTTGCGCGCGTTCGAGCGCGGTCTGGTCGAGCACGGTCACGCTTGAAGGCACCTGGTCGGAATCGACCGGGGTGCGCAATGCCGAAACGATGATCGTGTCGCTGTCGTCGGCAGCGCGCGCCATCGCAGGCAGGCCGAGCGTGGCCAGTGTGGCGAGGGCAGTCATGGTCTTGCAATTCATTCGGGTATCCCCTTGCACAGTCAACAAGACCCCGCAAAGCCCGGCCTTGCGACAGGGGTTGCGCCGATGGACCAGCCACGCGGCAACACCCCCACGCAGGCAAAGCCCACGGAGCCAAAGCTGTCGCTCGTCAGGGAAACCCCCGCTCGCCCCGAACACCCCTGTCGGCACGAAGAACGACCACGACAGGCAGGTCTCCTGGCTCACGGGTCAAGGCCTATCCGGCGCCTTCTCGGAACGGATGTTCCAATGGCGAAATGGCCGGTCGGCTCACCGCTTACAGTTGCAGGGGCAGCCCGGGATTTCCACCCAAGTTCCCTTTTGATCCCCTTGCGGGAAACCTGTCGCAGTCCGCCGCTTAAGCGGCGGGGCGCGCGTTGACAAGGGGCAGCGCCGATGCCGCGGCCACACGAACGGGTGAAGCATTCACACCCGATCGGGGGATGTCGAAATTCTGCGATGGAATAGTCTGTCGGCATGTTCTTTACGCTGGAAAATCAACCGCGATTTGACAGCGCGGAGCCTGCAGAGCCGCGCCCTGCAGAGAGCTGGCGCCAACGCGCAAGGCACCTTGCGGGCTGGTTTGCGGTTTGCGCATGTCTGTGCGTGAGCGAAGGCATGATTTTCACCGGCAGGGCCGGTGGTCTGCCAACAGCGATCGCGCAAGGGGTGGTCCACCTTTGCATTCTGGTCGCCTTGGCCACCCTGCTGTGCCGCATACAGGCCAGACGGGCCACGCTGGAACAGAGCGAACGGCACTATCGGCTGATCTTCGACACGCTGTCGGTCGCGATATTGGAGCACGATTTTTCGGCGGTGGCCGCCCGGATCGCCCAGCTTCGCAAAGGGGGTGTTTCCGACATCCGGAATCATGTCGGCAATCATCCCGAATTCGTCGCCGCGATGCGCAAGCTGGTCAAAATAACCGATATGAATGCGGCGGCCCTGGCGATGCTGGGGGTCGGCAGCAAGGCCGAATTCCTGGCCAGAATGTGTGGGTTTTTCAGCGAAACCGACGACAGCTTTTCCGAATGTATCATCGCCATTGGGGAGCGACGTCCGCTGTTCCAGGTGGAAACGCACGTGCTTCCGATCCACGGGCCACCGAGGCAGGTTGTCGTGGCCTTTGGCCTGGGCCCGGACATCTCGCTCGACCGGGTTCCAGGCAGCCTGCTCGACGTGTCCCATCGGCGCGCGCTGGAGCGGCAACTGCTTCAAAAGCGGGACCAGCTTGCCCATGCCGAACGGACCGGGGCCCTTGCGGCGATGTCGGCCATGATTGCCCACGAACTGAACCAGCCGATGGCTGCCATTCAAAGCTATGCCGATGCCGCACGACGCTGGATGTCGCGCAATCCGCCAGACTTGCGTGAAACGTCGCTGGCATTGGCGGGCATTGTCGAAGGCGTCGATCATGCGCGAACTGTCATGGAGCGCGTTCGCGCGCTGGTCGGGAGTTCCCGGATCGACCTTGCCGAAGTCGAACTGGACGGCGTGCTGCTGACCACCGTCGCCCTGATGCGGTGCGAGGCGGCTGAAACAGGCACGCGGCTGGTCATGATCCCGACCACCGGGGACACCCTGAGCGTGATGGGCGATCGCATTCTTCTCAAACAGATCTTCGTAAACCTGATCACCAACGCCATTCATGCGATGCTGAACAGTCCGCCAGAGCAGCGGATGGTGACACTGTCCCTCGAAAGGCGCGACGACAGCGCGCTGGTGACGGTAGCCGATCAGGGTCCCGGGTGGGACGAACTGGACAGTGGCAAGGAATTCGACACCTTTTTCACCACCAAGAAAAACGGCATGGGCCTGGGACTGCATATCTGCAGAACAGCGGTCGAATGCCATGGCGGCACGCTGTCCCGGCGCAACGCAGAGTGGGGGGGCGCAATTGTCGAAATCTCCATCCCGCTCTCCCCGTTCCATCAACGAACCGGCCCGGCCGCCGATTCGGTCAAAGACAGCCACAAGTCGCCATTTTTGTTTGGCGTTTGACCGGCCCGGCAGGCTGCCGGGCCACGATTGCGGCATGTCATTGCGGGTGGTCCGGGAATACCGACGTGTGATAGGCCCGATCCCGGCGGGCACGGTTGCACCGCAAACACGTTTGTGGCGTGGCACAAGTACACCAATGCGCATGGTCTTCATGCAGGGACGTTTGATCAAGGCCAGTCATGACCAGCACCCGTACTATCCGTGTTCTCATCGTGGACGATCATCCCCTGCTGCGTGAAGGGGTACGGGCCGTTATCGAAAACCAGCCCGATTTGACGATCGTTGCCGAGGCAGAGACCGGCGAACAAGCGCTTGACCTGTTTGACGCGCACCGGCCCGATATCGTCCTGATGGACCTGCAGATGCCGGGCATGGGCGGTGTGGCCGCAATCCAGGCGCTGCGCCGCGCCGATCCGGCATGCCGGATCATCGTCCTGACGACCTATTCCGGCGACGCGCAGGCGATCAGGGCGTTGCATGCAGGGGCAACCGGTTATCTTCTCAAAAGCAGTCTGCGCAAGGAACTGCTCGATACGATCCGGACTGTCCACGCAGGAGGCAAGCACTTGTCTGCAGACGTGGCGACGGGCATTGCCTTTCACATGGCCGAAGATCTGTTGTCCGGTCGTGAAGCCGAAGTGCTGACCCTGGCAGCCGCCGGAAACTCCAACAAGCAGATCGCCGGCCGGCTCAATCTGTCTGAAGACACCATCAAGGGCTACATGAAGGTGATCTATGCCAAGCTGGGCGCAGCGGACCGAACCCATGCGGTCACCATCGCGGCGCGGCGCGGGATGATCGAGCTTTGAAGGATCGCGCTTTTACCGGGCGCCGCCTTGGCGATCATGTTGCGGCCTTGATACGACCTTTGGCGAAATCCGCCGTGGCGGCCGGATTTTTGGCCTGCCTTGGCCTGTCCATGCCCGGGCGGGCAGAAATCACCCCGGAACTGCCTGGCCGGGAGGCGCATCATTGGCGCGCGGATACGGGCGCCTCAACCGATATCCGTGCCATCGCCCAGACACCCGATGGCTATCTCTGGCTGGGCACGGCCAGCGGACTCTACCGGTTTGACGGGATCAGCTTCGAACACATCGTGCCATCGACGTACAACCGCCGGCAGTCGAGCCTGATCACGGCACTTGCCGTTGCCGCTGACGGGGCACTGTGGGTTGGGCACGATTTTGGCGGGTTGTCGGTTTGGCGCAATGGCAGGCTGACGGACCTGCCTCCCGAGATACAGTCCAAAGGCGCGGTCATGGCGATTGCCACGGCGCCCAATGGTGATGTGTGGGTGGCCTGTCTTGGCAGCATGGGCCAGCAGTTGCGGCAGTATTCCCGTGGCCAGGTGCATGTTCACGATACGAACGACTGGCTAAAGCCCGAAAGCATCGATCACCTGTTGGTGGCGCACGACGGATCCTTGTGGATTTCGCAAGCGGTGTCGGTGTTGCATGTGCCCAATGGCGCGGCGCGGCCGGAGGTCGTGGCAACAAAGCCGGTCTTCACCTCAAGTCTGGTCGAAGACGACCATGGGCAGGTATGGTTTGCCGGTCGTGACGGGCTGCATAGCCTTACGGGGCGCCCGGCTCGAATCCCGATACCTGACACGCCACTGCGTCCTGGGGTGTTCCAGCACGGGCAGGCGCTGTTCAGCGATGGCCGAGTGCTGTTTGCCGGGTATCGTGACGGGCTAATGGCCGTTCCGGTGCAACGCGCCGGACCGGTGATGCACATTCCCGAGCGGGCCGCCACCGTGATGCGCGATCGCGAAGGCACGATCTGGACCGGCGGGCCCGATGGTTTGACCCGCTTTGGCCGCACCGTATTGGTGCGCCCGGCGCTGCCCGGTACACCGATCACCGGTTTTGCCCTCGGCGGGAACCCGACCATGCCCCTTGCCGTCGCAACCGACAGCGGAGTGTTCGCGATCGGCAAGGGCGAGGTGCGCCCCATCCTCACAGTGCCCGGCATCACCGCGTTGTGTGCCGGGCAAAGCGGCGAAGTGCTGGTCGAAACCGAAAAGGGCGACCGTTTGCTGCGCGGTGCGAACTGGCAATCCATCGCCAAGCCATTCCCCCTGATCAGCGCAAATGCCTGCGCGATCGGTCGCGATGGCCGGGCGTGGAGCGTGATCGGCAATGCTGCGCTCTATCAACTCAACGGTTCGCGATGGCAGGCCCAGGCGGACTTGCCGCCGAGCCAGTTCATCGTGTCCGATCAGGTGTCAGGGGCACAAGGCGGCATCTATGCCAACGAGCCGCTCCACGCGGTGTTGCATATTGCCGACCACAAGGTGGTGCCGATCTGGCAGGGAGACGATATTGCGGTCGGCTTTGTCCGGTTGATCAAGGTCATCGGCGGACACACTTATATCGGAGGCCAGATGGGCCTGGCCCGCACCGAGGGCAACCGGATCATCGCGATCGAGGCGCGCAATCACCCGTGGCTGACCGGGCTGACCGGTGTGACGCTCGGTCCGTCAGATGCCTGGCTGATCACGTCGGCCGGCATCGTCAGAATTTCACGCCCCGATTTCGAGGCCGCCTTTCGCCATCCCCATCAACCGATCCCCCATCGTTTGCTGGGGGCAGCGCAGAACGTGCACGCCCGCAGTTCTGTCTATTGGTCGGCCAACGATGCGGAAGTCGATGCTGCCGGGCAACCCTGGTTTGTAACCGACCAGGGCCTGGTCGGCGTTGATCTTGCCGCAAATGCGGTGAACCCGATGCCCCCACCCGTGTTGATCCGGGGTCTGCAGGCGGGCGGTGTCACCTACATCGGCAGCCGGGCGGAATTGCCCGCAGGCACCAACCGTATCGCGTTCGAATTCGCCGCGCTCAGCCTGACCGATCCATTGCACAACCGCTACCGGTATCGGCTTGAAGGCGTAGACGGCGATTGGGTGGAACCGGGCATTACCGGCGACGGCGCGAGGCAAGAGGCGACATATACCCAGTTGCGGCCCGGCACTTATCGCTTTCACGTGATCGCAGCGAATGGCGATGGGGTCTGGAACCAGACGGGCGCCACCATGGCCGTCACCATCGCCGCCTATTACTGGCAGACGTGGTGGTTTGCAGGCGTGCTGGCAATCGCCGCGTCGGGGGCCCTGGTGGCCGTCTTCAACTGGCGTGCACGCGTCACGTCAGCAGCGCTGCGCCAGCGGCTGGCAGACCGGATGGCGGTGCGCGAACACATCGCGCGCGAACTGCATGATACTCTGCTCCAAGGGTTTTATGGACTGACCTTGCGCTTTCAGTCGATCAAGGAGCGTTTGCCGCAGGGCCATTCCACCATTGCCGACATGGAAAAGGCGCTCGATCGTGCCGACGATGTCCTGCTTGAAGGGCGCGAACGGGTCCGCATGTTGCGACAAGAGAGCGGCCCGCTCGATCTGGTCGCGCATGTGTCCGATCTGACGCCGGTGATCCTGGGCGATGATCTGCCCTGGACCTTGACCGTGAAGGGCGTGCCCGCCCCGCTCTGGGCCGAAGCAGCGCATGAAATCGGGCGCATAGTGCGCGAGGCCCTGTGCAACATCGTGCGCCATGCGCGTGCCGGACACGTCGGCATCACCATCGACTTCACGCGCGATCCCATCCAGATCGACATCGCCGACGATGGAACGGGACTGCCGGATCCGGTGCGAAGGTCTGGCAGCGCCGAAGGCCACTATGGATTGATCGGCATGCGAGAGCGAGCAAAGGGCCTGGGTGGTAGCCTTGAGATCAGCAACGTCGCCCCCCATGGCACGCGCGTCAGGCTTTCGGTCCCCAGGCAGATCGTTCACCGCGCTTTGGACGACGGGTAACGCGTGACGGACGCCGCATCCAAGTCCTCTTAAATCAAAGTGCCTTGGCGGACAGGGTGGGATTCTGATTGCATTGGATTTGTCCCGTATTTGCGTCGATTTTTGGGATTTTGTTTCGGAAAGTGCCCCCTTGCGTGCCCCTTGATTAGGGGTGCGTCAGAGGTCTCGTTGCCTTCCAGGCGTCGATTTCGGCGGCGGGCCAGGCGACGGCGCGGCGACCGATTCGGCGTGGGCGCGGAAACACGCCTTCGTTCATCAGACGATAGATCGAGGCGCGGCTTAGGCCGGTTTCGCGCTCGACTTCGGGGCGGCGCAGCAGGGGGCTGATCGATGTCATGGCTGCGACGCCAGAATTCGGATGATTTCCCGAGCAGTCGCCCAGGCGGTCGCCGCATCCATCAAGACGCGCTCTTCTATCTCGTTCGCTTTCCGCTCGATGGTGCGGCAGTAGCGCACCAATTCCAGCAGCGCCCGCCCATTGAGTGAGGCGGACTTTGCAGTAGTTTCGGCGAGCAAGCGGTCAAAAATCGGCTTAACGTCCGCGTATTGCGGTTCTTCTAGTGAGGGGAGCGCCGGGGTATCATCCGAGGCATTTGGGCCTGCTTGGCCTAGAACTTCTCGATCTCGATCGGCCGGCTGGGCTGCGGAATTCCTGGACTGTTTTGGATTGAGTTCTTTGGCGAGAACGGGCGTATATCTGACATTTAGGTTCAGCCGATGCGCCGCTTCGGCCAACGCGCAATCTGCGTCGGGGCTGTCGCAGTCCAATACCATTGCCGCATAGGGCAGCAGGAACGCGATGAGTTTGTGGCAGTCCTCGAGCGCCTCGTGCGCGTCCCCCATATGATCGATGGTATCCATCGTGAAACTGCCGTCTTCGGCGACGATATGTGCGAAGCTGCCTGCCATCTCTGTTCCCAATCTTCGGATTACGCGCGGTCTATGCGGTTGCGGCGAACCTCAGCCTGGTTCGGGGGGGGGGGCGGTGAAGTCCGGTTTTGCTGCGGGCTGGGTGCCGACGAGATCGCGCTTGAATTCCTCAAGCGCGAAGCTGTGGTCGAGGGTGCGGTTTTCTTCGAAGAGGTCGTTCACGCTGCGCAGGACGTCGGCGACTGTGACACCGCGCGCGATGCCATCGGCCTTGTCGCGGGCGAACGCGTGGCGCTTGGCGCGCGCCGGGATCGAGGCGGCCATGGCGCCGCTGATGATGTGTTCGAGCAGAAAGTGCTTGTGGCCGACCTTCTGAATGTCGAGGCCGGCGTCGCTGAGATTGATGCCGATCGTCTGCAGGTCGGCGATGACCTTGAAGGGATCGAACAGCGCTTCGCAGGCGGCGACAACCAGATCATCGAGCGAATCGTCGGCACCCAGCAGAATGCCGCCGAAATTCTTGCGCAGGATCGCCTCGATCGCGTCGGCGCCGGGGCGTTTGACGGTGATCTTAAAATCGCAGCGGCCATCGCGCAGCACGGCCTGGTCAATGACTTCGGGCCGGTTGGTGGCGAGCAGGACGAAGGCGCCGCTTTCCTGCATGCCGTCCATTTCGGCGAGGAACGTCGCGACCTGCGATTCCTCCCAACTGGCGACGCGACGCACGCGGCCGGTGCGATCGGGCAGCAGCACGTCCGCCTCGTCCATGAACACCAGCAGCGGGTGGCCATGGTACGTCTGGTATTCGCGGGCGAACGTGAAGATCGCCTTGATGTAGCCTTCGGTGACGCCGACAAAGGGGCTTTGCAGTTCGCTTCCGGAAATCGAGATGAACTCGAATTCGCCATCGGCGGCGTAGAGCCGCTTCATTTCGCTGGCAGCGGCTCGGGCGAACATCGTTTTGCCGCAGCCAGGCGGTCCTGACAGCATCGCGCCCTTCGGCATCTTCATGCCATAGGCGGCATAAAGCTCCTTGTGCTTGACCGGCGCCTCGATCGCGTCGCGCAGGCCAGCGAGCGCCTCGGTATTGCCGACGATATCACCGAAGGCCTGCTGCGGGGCGGCGATCAGCCATTTTTCGACTTCTTCCCGCGCCTTCTTGTAGGATTCGGGCGGCGTGGCGGATTTGGTGGATGAGGTGCGTTTGGTCGACGATGTGGACGACCCGAACGGGCGGAAATCCGGACCGATTTCCATATCCATCCGCACAGTCGGCCATGGCGTAAAGCGTGATGACAAGAGATCCACCCTGTTCACCAAGACGTTCCGCTCGTTGAGAAGATCCGCGATCGCGCGAACAGCTTCCGAGGCATTGCCGCTGAAGGAACCGTCGGCGCGAACAGTGGTGGAGGCATTGCGCATCGGAGAATTTCCGGTCTGAGAGGATGAAGGGAACCCAAAGGAAGATGGCATCGGGCCGGGGCCGGGCCCGAGGCCGCGTCCCGCGGTATCCGGGTTGCACATCCAGCAATTGGGATCGCCGCAGCCGCGCAGTTGATGCGCCTCCTGGTCACGGCGATCCTGCTCGCGCCGGTCCTGCGGTCGGAGCATTTTGCCCCGGTAATTGGGGTCGTAGGGTGATCCGTATTTGTCCCAGCTCATGCAGCGGCCTTTGGTTGGTAGGGGATGGGTTGGAGATCGCGCGGGATGCGGTGTTTGCCGCGTGCAGCGGGGTGGATCGGGGCGCCGTGGGCGGTGTGGCCGAGGCAGATCAGCGGGATTTCGGGGCCCATGAATTCGTGGAAGCGCCGGGTATCGTGCAGGGATGCGTTGTTGCCCCAGGCCACGAGGATCGGCACTTTGTGCTCGAGCGCGTATTTGCGGGCGAGTTCCCAGAATTGAGGATTGAAGCCGCCGACGATGTCGACGCGGGCGCGCTGGGCGATCAGCAGATCGCGGGGCTTGCTGGCGCGCCAGGCGTTGAGGTTGATGACCTGCAGGCCGCCATAGCCCCACAACGTGGAGAACCATATCAGCGCCAGAATGGTCGGATCGTCGCGTTCCGCATCGGCAGTGCTGGGGTTGAGCATGCACACGACCAGGCGCGGCTTGGTGCTGTCCCATTCGCGGACCAGATCGTAGCGGTATTTTCCGCAGGCGCTGATTGCGGCGGTGCTGATCATGCCGCCGACCTCACAGCCAGAACATCGAGCAAAGATCCCCATTGGTCGACGATCGCCGTTGCCATGCCGGGATACGTCTCGCTGCGCGCGCGGGCGCGGTCTGCGCCATGGCTCCCCCATCCGCTATGCCGGTGAACCCGGCTCCAGCGCGCATGATCGGGTGTGCCTGGCTTTGGTGGGGTGAGGCGGTTGGTGGCAACCAGGCGCGGCAGGTTGATCAGCTCAAAGCCGGTGGCCTTGAAAAACGGATCGCCGAACCACCATGGCTGCACGAATTGGGTTACGCCCCGGCCCGTGGCAGCGATCGCGTGTTTGTGCATGACGGGGTTTTCCAGCGCACGCCGGGCGATGGCGCCGTTTTCGCGGCAGGCGCGATAGAACGCGGCGGCGCGGTCCAGATCGGCCCAGCGGCCTTCATCGCGGCCATTTGCCTTCTTGCCGCCAATGTAGAGCCAGCGGCCACCGCTGTTGCACAGGATCGTGCAGGGCGGGTGCATGACGCACAGCAGATCCCAGCCATCGTCCAGATGGTCGAGCAGGTTGCCGCGAATATGCCGGTTGCTGCCATCGTCGGCGGGTTCAAGATCGCATGACCATGCGTCGAACCCGCGATCGATGAAGGCGCGCCGCAGCACGCCGGATCGTTCGCAGCCGATCAGAACGCGCGCCGTCATGCCGCACCGCCTTTGGCGTCGAAAAAGCCGCAAGGGTCGTATGTGCGCTGGCCATCCTCTTCCATGCAGATATCGATATGAAGGGTGGCGATTTCGTGTGGGCTGTAGGCGCGGTCAAGCCACTGTTCAGCGGCCCATCGCGTTCCGAACTTGGCGACGTCGCATTCACCTTCGTATCCCGCGTTTTCGACCACAATGTATTTCACGCCAGTCACGCTGCTTGGCGCTACATCGCCTCGCATACCGTGTTGCGCCAGCTTCACAGCCGCGCCCCGCAGTGAGGGCAGCGGTCGTCATGATCGTCGTCGCCATCAAAGATATCGGCGGTGGAGCAGCTGCTGCATTCGCCGTTTTTCAGGGTGTGTGTCTCGTGGCAGGTGCTGCATGCGCCGAACGTCACATCATCGGCACCGCCGGCGAGGTAGAGAAAGGCGACGAGGTCTCGGCCGACCAGGGCATTGAGTTCGTAGCCGGCGACCGGGCCAAGCACTGCGCCATCCTCCAGGACGGCCATGAAATCGAACATGCGCGGGAATGTCGGCGCCGGATCAGGAAGGCGGGTGTAGCGATAGGCGTCGATGAAGGTTTCGAGTGACCAGTCGACGCCATCGGCGGCAACTTTGGTTTGGGCCAAGATCATGCGTGCACCTCACTGATCGGGTCGATCCAAGGCTCGTCAGGAATCGCCGAAGCCCCCGGCAGAGCGCGGTCGAGGGGGAATGAGCCGAGCTGGTTCAGGTAGCCGCGACAGAGGCGCAGCTTGCGGCGGATCGGGTTACCGCTGGCATCTTTGGGATAGCGAAAGCCGTCTTCGCTGGCGGGATCGACCGGGACGCCTTTGTGGCAATAGAAGCTGGCGCCGTGCCAGCCCAGTTGCGCGCGCAACTTGGCAAAGCTTTCCGGGTCGCATTGTTCGGGGCTGCCCTTGCGGAATGCGCAGTTGTTGCAGGGGTGCCGAAATGCGCCGAGCGGTTCGCGCGCCGGATCGAGCATCTCGGCCGGGTCGAACGGCTCCCAGATCGTCTGACAATTGACGCAGCAGCGCACATCGGCGCTGTAGAAATCATCGGGCGGCGTCAGGCCGTGCTCGGCCGGAGACAGCCATCTGCGCGAGCCGCATGACGGGCATTGATCGGCGCCCTTCATGCGAGACGCCGTGTGAAAATGTGCGACCAGTAATGGCCGTCGTCGTGCGGCGCGATCAGTCCACCGCCATCGGGATGCGGATCGAAAAGGCGCCCCTTGTAGATGACGCATTCGTGCAAAGTGCCGCGCGGTGAATATCCGGAGACAGTGACTGCACCTTCGCCGAATGACAGCCCGGACTGTGCGATCAGCACATCGAGATCTGGCCAGGGGATTTCGATAACGCACATGCCATGTGAAGCGAGCCATGCGTCGCGGCGGTTTGCCCATTCGCGATCGGGTGAATCGCGCTCTGGATCGCTGCAGAAATGCGGAACTTGGTCGCGTGGCACGCCGAGGCACATCGCGACGGCGGTGCGATAGCAATCGCCGTAGACGCCGCTTTCCGGATCGTGGCGGAAGCATTGGAGTTGCGGCTGAAACCTCATGCGGCCGCAACCCCATCTTCGGAGGCCGCCTCGAGATAGACCTCGATCAGCGCCTGCGCCGCCGCTGTCGGGCGGCCTATGCCCTTCTGCACGGCGGTTCGGTTGATTTCTTCGGCCCATTCGAGCTGGGTCAGGCCGCTGACCGTAACCTCCAGCAGATCGTCAGCGGCACGCGGCAGCTTAAGGTCGACGATTGTGGCGACGATCGCAGGGAAGATCGTGCCGGCAAAACGCAGCACTTCGCCACGATAGGCATTGGCCAGCACGGCCAGCGCGCGGGCGGTGATATCAGGCCCGGCCATCTTGTACGCCTTGCAAATGCCACCGATCGCCGCGATCTGCCCCGGCTTGAAGCACGCGTAATTGGTGTGGGGTGCAAGGGTCAGACCCGCGCCGGTAATCAGTGCAAGAATGTGATTGGCGGTGGTATCCCCCCCCCCGATGACTGCCCCCTTGAACAGATCGAGCCGGGTCAGCGGTTTGCGCTGCTGGTTGAGCGCAACAAAGGCATCCGCCTCATGCGAAACCAGGCGGAAATCATAGACGCTGCAGGGAAGGTCGCGGAGATCGCCACGCAGGCGCGCCGCCTCGAGCCGGTGCTGTCCGTCGACGACGTAGAGTTCGCCATCGGGCCGACGACTGACAACGAGCAACTGAAACAGCGACCAATCCCATTCTCGGGCGATTTTCTTGATCAGCGCGCGACTGGTCGGATTGTCGATCGAGCGCTGATAGCTGGGATCGACGCTGAGTTCGTCGACCGAGCAATTCATCGGCGCGGGTCGGCGCCCCCGGATCGGATTGAACTGGCCAGTGCGATTGGCTGGGGGAAGCGCACTCTTCATGCCACAGACCTTTCGACCTTTTGTGCCAGGGGCGCGGTGACGCAGCGGAAGGTGACGACCAGTGCGGCCGGGTTGTTGGCCCAGACGGGCGGGCGGATGGAGCGGACGGGGTCGACGAAGCCGCGCAGGGCGGTGTCCCAGGCGCGGGCGTATTGGTCGCGCGCGGTGAAGCCGGCGTTGGCGATTTCCTCGTCGGAGATTGTCTGCAGGGGCTCGGTGTGGACCGCGGTGACCACGAGGTGGGCGCGGTGCCAGGCCTTTGGCAGTTCGCGGGCGAAGCGGCGACGGCCGAGATCGGCAGTGGCATAGTCGGGCAGATCGGGGACGTCGACCGACCAGACCGGTACGGCGCCGCGATCGAGCGCCTGAAGCGGGCTGATGTGTTCGAACTGTTTGGCCAGGTGGAACTGTTCGCGGATCCACAGGCGATCGCCGGCGCTGCATTCGGCCAGCGCGCGGTTGGGGCGGCGCAAGCGGGTGCAGGTGCCGTCGATGACACGCTGGATCGTTGGGGCGATGATGGTGACGGGGCGATCGGTCATGCACTGGCTCCCAGTTGGGCCAAGAGATATGGCGGCGGTGGCGTTCCCCAACCCTGGGTCCGCATCTGTCGCTCAAACCGGAGCGGCCATGAGCGGTTGTGCTGAAGCCTGCGGCGAAGGCGGGAGAGTGCGGCGTCAAGTTCGTCGACGCGCTCAGCAATGCGAGGGTCGATCCAGTTGGCGCGGGCCCGTCGGAGCTGCTGGATTTCGGCAGCGCAGGCCGAGCGCTCCGCGTCGACCTGAGCGATCGACGCTTCAAGGAATCGGTCGTCCTTTTCGATCGGCGGATTCCCGGCGCCGGAGCAGGGCATTGCCCTGAAATAATGCGCGCGGATCAAGGCCATTACGGATAGGCCGAGCCTGCGGCCGCAAATCTGGCAACGGCCATGATGGGTCGCGTCAGCCATGGTCGCTCAGCTCCCTCAACGCCTCATCACGGGCCTGGTTGATTTCGGAGGCGGCGTGTTCGCTGCCGCCGGTGTCGGGGTGGTATTTGCGGATCAGTTCGCGGTGGGCGCGCAGGATTTCGCTGCGCGTCGCGCTCGGGTGCAGGACCAGCACTTGCCACCATGGGCGCAAAGCGGGCCGGGTGGCCTGCTGCGGGGGCAGGGCGACATAGCCGGTGAACGCCTGGTCGAGTGTGCCGACGCCCCAGCGCTCCATACCGCGCATCGCCTCGATATGTTTGGCGATCGCGGCGATGTTGTCGGCGGCGGACGTCCAGCGGTCGCAGGCGAGCACGATGTCCTGGCCGCGCAGGGTGAACCACAGCGCGGGGGGGGGGGGATCGACCGGATTGCCTTTGTCGCTGCGCGGACGTCCGTCGAGGCGCAGCTCGATGTTGGTCGACAGGACGGTGTTTTGCGCGCCGAGCGCATCGACCTCTTTCTGCAGGCGCTCGAACGCGGCGGCGACGCTCAGCGCGATTGTCTGGAGATACCGCCCGTTGTTTTTCTTCTGGTTGAAACTGGCGAATTTGCGTGCGCCGGGCGCGGTGCGCGGGCGACCTTCGGGCCAGTGGAGCGGATAGGCGGCAGTCATGGGCGCCTCGTGTGTTTGCAGCCGACGCCGGAGCGCACGCCGCACAGGCCGCAGGTGGTTTCGCCGGGCGCCGGCGGGGTGAAACCCGACGCCTGCGGCGACCGCGACAGGATGGTATTGCCGGTGGTCTTGCGCGCGGTGGCGAACCGCAGCGCGCGGTCGATCGCCTCGGCACGGGCGCTCTGGCGCAGTTGGTCGGCGCGGTCAGACATAGGCCATCGCCGGCATGCCGTTGTGTTCGACGCCGTCGAGAAAACGACCGGCTTCCCGCTTGCCAATCCGCACCGAGAAACCGCCACCGTTATCCCATTCGTGCCAAACCCCGGGCTTTTCGCCGCGTGAGCGGGTGTTCAAATCCCCGTCGGCATCCTTGGTGCCATACGGGAACCACTCGCCCCACTGCTTAAAGTGGAACGGCACCCCGGCGGCGGCGCACTGGTCGCGCAGCGTTCGAGCCCAATCGGGGTGCATCGGGCGGGCGCCGGGGCCGCTTTCGCCACCTGCAATTACCCAGTCGAGTCGAATGACTTCGCTGGTTATACTTGCCGGCATGCCGTCCTCATCGAATGGACCGTGCTCGGCGGTTGTCTGAACGGCCCGCTTCCAAGGGCATTGTTCGGCGCGAGGAATGCGATCGCTGGCGCAACGATTGCCGTACCCTTCACCATCATCACAGCCAACGCATGAATTTTCAGGATCCAGCCAAGATGTAAGATCAATGTCGCCCAACAGCGGCTCGCATGACAGGAACCGCACGGCTGCTGGCGTTTCCAGCAGGTCTGGGATGCGTTCGTCGGCGCGTGCCTGGTCCTCGACGCTGACGCCGAGCCAGACATTGGGCAGCGGCCAATTATCAAAAATTTGCTTGTCGGCAGCGCCGTATCGATCTGCGCTGCCAGACTTCAAAAAATGCTTCATGTCCGGGAAGCCACCGGACGTCTTCCGTCCGCCAAGCAGGCCGCCCAAACTGAGGTGGATGCAGGTCTGAACATCGTAGTCTTCTTCTGGCCAGCCTTGAGGATTACGATGCTTCTCAGTCATATATTTCCGCATCCGCGCCGATCGCTTGGTCAGGATCATGTGCGTGTGCTGCGGGGTCAGCGCGCAGACCGCGAAAACCCGGTCGATCCAGGCGTCGGGCACTGCCGGGTGGAACAGATCGCCATGTGCGTTCCAGAAGATCTGGCGGGAGCGTTTCCAGCGCAGGGGTTGCAGCAACGCGGCTTCGTGCAGGCGCACCTCGCCATTCCAGACCGGGCCGGCCTTTGTGTCGATCGTCAGACCTTCGCGTGTCGGGTGGTGCTTCATCCGCGTGCCGGCGAGGCGCATAGCGTAGCAATTGGTGCAGCCGGGCGAGACCACCGAGCAGCCGTTCACCGCGTTTACGGTGGCGTCGGCCCATTCGATCTTGGTGTTGTCAGCCATGGTCGGCATGCTCCGCCAGATGATCGGTGACGCGCTGTTGCCAGTGGTCGAAATCGGCGTCGTAGAGTTTCGCGGCCAAAGGCGTGGGCTCGACGCAGCCGATCAACGACAAG
Organism: Novosphingobium sp. FSW06-99; assembly: GCF_001519065.1. GTDB lineage: Bacteria > Pseudomonadota > Alphaproteobacteria > Sphingomonadales > Sphingomonadaceae > Novosphingobium. The sequence goes on along the minus strand of NZ_KQ954251.1, from coordinate 386,511 downwards.
GCAGTTGAGCGTCTGCACTGTTCATCGATCGCCTGCGCGCGATGCGACAGCTCGATCGATTGTTCGAGCAGGGCGATGCAAGTGGGGCAGCGGTCAGCCACGGCAGGCCTCGATGGCAACGCGCTCGGCCGCGGCGAGCATCAGGGCGGCAGCGTGAATCAGGCGGCCGTGCTTGAAACTGGCACTTTCGGAGTTGCGGGCGTCAAACGCGCAGATGCGCGCCATCTCGATCAGGGTGTCGGTGTTGGTCTCGGCCCATATCCGCCCGCGCTGTTCGAGCAGATCGAGCGCGGCGTGTTGGGTGAAAGTGACGCCCTGGCGCAAGTCGTCGAGGCATTCGGGTTGGGCGGCGGCCATTGATCAGGCTCCTGCTTTGGCGATGGCTGAGGCAAGCAGCCAGGCGGCGAAAATGGCGCATTCGAACATCGCGCCGAACAGCAGCACTGCGAAAGCAGCGAGCAGCACCAGGGCGGCAAGCGCGTTGCAGGCGTGGGCGGCGGCCGGGCGCATCAGTGGCCGCACCAGCGCAGCAGGGCGCGGACCAGCACACCGATGATCGCGCCGGCGCCGAAAGGCAGCGCGACGCAGGCGATCACGAAATCGATGCGCGAGCGCGCGATCGTTTCGATCAGTTCGCGCTGGCGCGCCTCTTGCTCGCTGATGCGCTCGATCGGCAGGCGGTGGATGGTGGCGCCCCGATGCGCTTCGCCCGGATGGGGATGCGGCATCGGGGCGCTGTCCTGCCGTTGCGCCAGACCGGCAGGATCGCTGGGCGCGCGGTGCGACCCGATGGGCCCAGAACTGGTGGGGATCACGCGATCATCTCCTCGAGCATGCGGCCGCGACGCGGCAGGCGATAGCGTTGCTGTTCGACGGCAAGCCAGCGTGCGCGTTCTTCGACCATACGCGCCTGATCGGCCTCGATCCGCGCGGCGAGGTTTTCATCGCGCGACAGCGCGTCGCGCGCGGCGGTGTGTCGCGACACGCTGGCGGGTTTGCGCGCGTCGGCCGGGCGCTGGCGCCAGTGCGGTTCGGGAATGGGGCCGCCGGTTTCCTGGCCAGTGGCGAGGATCACCACCTTGCGCGTGCATTGGCCGCGATAGACGGCGATCAGGCCGTTGCGTTCGAGGCGCAGGATCACCTCGCTGACATGCGACGGCGAACGCATGCCGGCGCGATCGGCGATTTCCGGATTGGTCGGGCATTGTGCGCCGAGCGCGGCCGCGCGGACCAGTTCGGCCATGACGCGATCGTCAAAGATGGATGAGGCGGCCATGTCAGGCGTCCTCGCGCACGGGCTGACGGTTCAGCCAGGGGAGGAAATCAGCATCGGCGGCGCCGGTGCGGTCGGCCTGGGGAACGATCTTGCGGAAACACCGGGAGTCAAAACTGCCGGTATGGCTTTTCAGGCAGATCAAAATTATGCCGTCGACGCGTCGGCGATCTCCCATTCTGACAGCGGTGACAATGCGCCGTTCGCCATACTCAGGGCCGCTTTCCGGTTGTCCCGTTTCCGCGCAAATCCAATTCCCTGCGGCAACGCATTCGGCCAGATCGCCAGCGCGCCATGACTTATCCATGGCAATTGCGTCGGCCGGCGGCCGCCCGCGCAGGATGCGCGCAAAGAACGAGCGCGCGCCCATCAGGCCAACCCCAGCGCGTTTTTGTAGGTTTCGAGGATCGATTCCATCTCGCGCCGATCGTCGGGCTTCATCTTGCGCAGGCGGACGATCTGGCGGATGATTTTCGCGTCATAGCCGGTAGCCTTGGCCTCGGTGTAGACGTCGTTGATATCGTCGCTCAGACCCTTCCTTTCTTCCTCGAGGCGCTCGATGCGCTCGATCAGCAGGCGCAGGCGATCATCGGCAGAGTTGGACATCAGACTTGGCCTTTCGTGGCTGTGCAGCACGGGCGATCACGCCAGCGGATCCTTGTGGATGGGCGGCGGATTGTCGGACTGTTCGAAAAAGCGGCAGGCGGCGGCATCGTGCGGGATGCGCCGCGCGGACTTGTGCGAAATGCGATAGTGGCAGGGCGCGCGCTTAAGCTGGCCAGCGCGCTCCTTGTGCGATTTCGCATAGTGCGGGGGGGGGCAGGCACGCGATCGCCGTTGCGGTCGGTTTTGAACACGAACCACCACTTGCATTCGCGGCAGGTATTGGCCGCCGGGCCGGTGCCGGCAAGGTGCGCCTGGCCGATGAAGGTCTGGCGAAAGCGGGCGTCGAAATCGGCGCCGCACAAGTGCGCGCCGAACTGGACATGATCCGCGGCGCTCACAGCGCCACCTGCGCGCCCGGGCGGGCGATTGTGGCCACGCTGGCAAGCAGCGCGTCGAGCTGTTTGTTTTCACAGGCCGTGCACAGATCGGCCGTGTTGCACGACCAGGCGCAGGGGCCGTGGGCATCGAGGCAGGCCATCGTGTCGGTGCAGCCACATTCTGTGCAGATCCGGCGCGGCCAGCCAAAGCCCATGGCGCGCGCAGTGCACAGGCCGAAATAGACGACGGGCTGCAGCGGGATGACATTGGCCAGCAGGCCGATCTGGGGCTCGGTCAGCGGGGCGATATCGGCCTCGGCCGCGTGGAGGCGATCGGCCATGCGGTTGATTTCGCGGACCGAGGCCCGGCGCAGCGCCGAGGGCAGGCCGACAAGCGCCGATGCGGTGGCCAGCACGGACAGACCGGCGGCGCGGCGGCGCAATTGCAGATAGCGTCCTGGTCTGATCATGACAGTCATCCGGGCAGCAGAAAGCCGCGTCCGGAAGCGCGGTGCGCAACGCGGATGGCGGCAAGATGGTCGGAAAAGGTGGGGTGGAACGTGCCGGAATTTGGGCAACCGTTGTGACACGCGCGCCCCACCCCAAGGTGCCACCAGCGGCACCGGCAGGGTCAGTTGGGCGGCCCGGTCTGGTGGAGTGCGGTTTGCGGCGTCATGACGCGACCGCCTGTTCGGTCATGCTGCGCACCGGCAGAGCGCCCAGCATCAGGCGGGTGCGATTGAGCACCGCAATGGCTTCTTCGATTTCGCGCGTCGCCTCGGCGCGATCGCGCGCGGTGGCGCCGGGCTGGGCGGCCAGGACAACGGCGGCCTCTGCCTCGCTGCATTCCTTGATCAGCGTCACGGCATAGCGCGACAGCGCGATCTGGTCGGCGAAGAAATCGGTGCCGGCATGGTTCAGCTTTGCGGCATAGGCCTCAAAGATCGGCGCGCCATCGCCGCCGGCGGCGCGATAGGCTAGATCGAGCGCGATCGCATCCTCGATCGGCATGCGTTCGCGGCATTCGGGATCACCCCATTTGCGCACCAGGCGCTCATTGCGATCGACGATGCGCGCCATTTCGGCAAAGCCGCCGGGGATATGCCCGGCGATGCGCGCCAGCGCGGCGTCGACCGACAAGGGGGCGCGGCGCTTGGTCAAGGGCGACCTCCGCGCGTACCGGGCGCGGCGATAACGCATTCATTCCGGCGCATATTTTTGCGCGGCGCGCCAGTATCGCGCAGAGCCATGACGACGATCATGCGCGCAACCTTTCGGCAGGATCAGAGCCGGGCGTTTCGGGGGCATGGGAACCGCCCGGCTCTGCCGCCCCACCGTGGGGTTGGGACGAGGGGGGATTTTCGATGGGATAGATATCAGGGCGAAGGCGATGCCTGGAAACGCCGGTGTCCGCCTCAGTCGCAAGAACATGCTCGGCAGGGATGCGCTTCATTCGCTTGAGCCAATCATGGACCGTCGGCTGTGCGACGCCACGACGACGAGCAAACTCCGACTGCGTGCCGGTGATTTTGATCGCGTCTTCAAGCGCGATCCGCATGACATCAGAATCGTCCATGTGGGTTGGATATCAGAACATCTATGAGTCGCCAATAGAAAAACCTTGCAGGCGCAAAATAGGTAATTCTATATGCTGTCGCCGCACATGATAGGTGAGCGGATCAAAGCGCGCATGGCTGAACTGGGCATCAGCCAAGGCTACCTCGCGAGGGAGGTCGGCGTAAAGCAGCCGACCATAAGCGCGCTTATCAGTGGCAAATCGCGGTCATCGACCCATTTGCATCTGATCGCGAGGGCGCTGCAGACAACGCCTGCCTATTTGACGGGCGAAACTGATGATCCGTCAATCGGCGCCGCGGCGCTGGCTTATTCGCCGTCAGACATGGAATGGCTTGAAGTCCTCCATTCGCTGTCGCCGCGCGATCGCAACGCCGTGCATGTTTTGATGCTGACGCTTGCGGGCCGGCCCCTCGTTTTGACGATCGACGATGGCTCTACCCACGTTCCGATGCTCCAGTCCGACAGGCTGGAATTCAAGAGGGCGTGATGCGGGTCGTCGAGTTGAACATCGACCCCGACGCGGTTCGCGACGCCATTATCGTTTACAAGGATGCCGCGAACAAACAATCTGAGCGGCAAATTCGGCCGATGAGCGTGGCGGCGAACTTTTACCCGGAGACCGGATTTTTCGGCATTACGACGATCCATGCCTATTGCCGCGTGCGCAAGGGCATACGGTCGTTCCGGATCGATCGGATTGCGGAGGTTTATGACACGGATACCGGCGAGCAGGTGGCGCTGTTCGACTGGGTAAAGACGCTGCCGCTGCTGAATTTGCCGGAGCATGAGGCGGCGCCTGCGGCCGCAATGAATGCTGGTGAGGCCGCCAATTCGACGTGGCTGATGTGGAGTTTGACAGCCTTTGGCGTTGCGCTGTTTCTGGTGTTTTTGATTGGCAAGTGTTCGGCCGATCCTGGCACGACGGCAGCGGGCTCTGCGCCCGTCGCGGATGCGAGCGCAAATACCACCGGCGTCGTTCCGCCCAGGCCGCACCACCATCGCAAGCGCCGGAACGCGCAGAGCGAGGTTAAAGCCGTTGCCGCGCCGGACGAAGGCGGCGACATGGTGCCGGAGGCTGGTGCCAGCGGAGAACCATGATGCGCGAGGATTTGCGGGAGGGCGCGGATGCCGGCGCCGATCGGCGCCGGGCTTTGGGCGCGGTTGGTATCTTGGCCGCCGGCGCGCTGGTGATCGGCGCGGCTTGCTGGGCGAACCGGGACACTATGTGGCGCGGTGTGCTGGCGAAAACACTGTCACAGGCCGACCTGGCAGCCGGTGCCGGCTGCGCGCCGTTCATTGGCAACGATATCCCCGAACTTGTTTCGGCGGTCAGGCAGAATTTCGCCGATGCGGACAGTGTGCGGCCGACTGAAACGCTGATGTTCGACAGGAATTCTCAGGAGGCGCGGGTGCAGACGAGCGTTTTTGGGGCAGATCGAAGCGCGGTCGCGGTCGATATGAAGTTCGCGGCGCGCAACAAGAGCGGCGTGATGCAGTTCTTTACTGCGGGCGCGTCGCTTGATCCAAAGATCTGCGACGTCAAACTGCTCACAATTGTCGATGACGCCGGGAAAGTGGTCTTGATCAACCTGCCGACGCCGGCGCAAGAACCCTGACGAGCGCGCCGCTATCTTTTGAAACTATTTCCCGTTATGTTCCGTTCATGCCTGAGGCCCGCAGGATGAACGGCGATGCCCCTGCCGCTGCGTTGCGGCTGTCACCCGACATGGTGAGCCTGCGCCTGCAGGTGCTGAAGTTTGCCCGGGTTTATATCGGCATGTGGGGCGAGGGGCCCAGCTATGGCGAGATCGGGCAGGCCACGGGCGCAAGCCGGACGGCTGTGAAGAAGGCGGTGCGCAAGCTGGCCGAACAAGGGCTGTTGCTGCGCACGCCGGGCGCGCGCGGGCTTGTGCTGCCCGAAGCGCGCGATGATGCGCTGCGCGTGCTGCGCGATCTGGGGTGGACGGTCGATGCGGATCACGCGCGGATCGTGGCGCCCGCCGAGGGCGGGGTCACAAATCGGGCCCTGCAGGCCGTTGCCGTGCTCGACTACGACGGGCGCCGGCTGATGGTTGGCGGGATGCGTGGCGATGGCGAAGAAAAAGGCAAAGTCACTCCCAAAGGCTCGGGTCGAAACCGTGGCTGAAGCCCGGCGCCGCAAGATCCATTCAAAGTGGGCGGAGATGCATCCGGCTTTGGCGGCGAGTGAGCGTGCCGTGCGCCTGTCCTTGCGCGACCGCGAGGATCGCTTTGGGCACAAGATTGGCACGGCGGCGACGCATGCCGCCGCGCAGAAGCGGCGCGATGGCGCGCTGGCGCGGCTGTATCTTTCCGGCGCGATCGATCTTGCCGCGCTGGGCGCTGCGGAAGAGATTGCGGCGGCGGCCGAGCGGATCGGGCGATCGGTGGGTGTGCGCACGATGAGCATGGAGACGCGCGTCGATCACGGAGGATTTGGTGACGGGGCGTTCTGGGAAGGCCTGGGGCAAGTGCGGCGCGAGATCGCCTATCGCCGCTGGCGCACCGATCTGGGCGATACGCGTGGCGCGATCGAGGATCTGATCGTCGGCGATATCGGGCTCGTGGAAACGGCGGCCAGTCACCGGGTGAGTGTGCGGCGGTTGCGGCGGTTGCTGGTGGATGCACTGGAGGCGTGGCCGCGCCATTTGCGCTGGGCACGGGATTGGGTGCGCGAGGAAGATCTGACGCAGGCGCACGCGGGGCTGGCCTGAGATTTTTCGGGGGGTCACAAATCGGGCCCTCCCAAAACGACCACCGAACTGGCAAATCGACCCCACCACAATTGCATCCATCGCCCGCAGGCCACGCGCCGAGCGGGTTTTTTTGTGCCGGAGGCTGCCGTGCCTGCATCAGCCCGCCGGGCAATTGCGCCAGCAGCGCCGACAAGCGTGGAGACCGTGCTTGACCACGCTGTTGCCGATCTGGACGAGCTGGTCGGCGAAGTTCGACTTGGTATGCGCGATCAGCGTCATTTTGCTGCTTTGGAAGCACGGGCGCAGATGATTGCAGGATCGATCCGATCAGCATTTCGGGGCGCGCGATGAGCGAGCGCGTTCGGCGGAGCATCCTGGCATCGGCCGGGCCGCATGCGACGCTGATCTCGCACGACGAGCGGCCGTGGATGACGGCTACGCTTTCGGGGGCGCGGCACGATTTCCAGATCCAGTGGGAGCGGTCAAACGATCCTGCTGTGACCGAAAGCATATTGCCATTCTGGCCTCCCGCGGATTTCGAGATTCCAGGCATGCTCATCGCGGATATCGAGGTTTGTGGCACGGTTGTGGACTTCGTTCCGCGCCTGCAACTGACCGCCGAGTTCAGTATGCTCACGGTCGATCTGGCATGACGATCGACGTCACAGAGCTGCGCCAATGGGCGGACGGCTCCGACCAAGACGTGGTACCGCTGACAAAGCGGGCGGTGCGCGCGATCGCCGACGAGATCGAGCGGCTGCGCAAGATTGAATCGCATGTGACTTGGCGCGGCCGGGTCGACCAGGTGTTGCGCGAAATGCACGAGGCGAGATCGCAATGACGCAACCCCAACATCCCGGCGCGGTGGTCATCAGCGGATCGACCTATCTGCGCAATGCGCGTGGCGATCTGGTGCCGATAGCCAACATCAAGGCATCCGACCTGTTGCAGGACGAGTTTGTGCGCAAGATGTGCGCCTATGCCGAGGACCTGTCTGCCGAGCTAGGTCGGTTCCAGTCGCATTGTTATGCCGATATCGCCGACTTCGACGCGTTGCTCGATCAGGAATATGGCGTGCGCAATGAGCGGTCGACCAAGGGCAATCGCAGTTTTTCGACGATTGATGGCTCGCTGCAGGTCAAGGTTTGCGTTGCCGACCAGATCGCCTTTGGGCCGGAGCTGCAGTCGGCCAAGAAGCTGCTCGACGAGTTGATCCTTGAGCGGGCCGAGGGTGCCGATACGCTGCTGGTCGCGCTGGTGACACAGGCGTTCAAGACCGACAAGGAAGGCAAGGTCGACACCGGCTCGATCCTGGCGCTGCGTCGGCTCGAGGTTGATGATCCGCGCTGGGCCGATATCGTGCGCGCGATCGACGACAGCGTGAAGGTGTTTGGGTCGAAGTCGTACCTTCGGTTCTATCGCCGCGGTGGCGATGGGCGCATGACGATGATCCCGCTCGACATGGCGAGCGTTTCGCCCAGCCCGACAGCGTTTGCGCGGCAAAGCCTGCGTCGGCGCGTTGATGAGCTTGAAGCGGCATTGGCAGATGCGCGGCGGATGATCGATATTCTGAACCAAGGCGTGTCGGCCGAGCTGTTTGAGCTCGACAAGGTGTGCTGAATATCGGGATCAACTTCGATCTCAAGCCGCTGCATCGCGCGCTGCTCGATTTCGGCAACAAGCAGGTCAAGTTCGCTGCCGCCGATGCGCTGACCAAGTTGGCCAAGGGCGTCAGCGAACTGGAAACCACGACAGTTTCCGACACGTTCGACAGTCCGACGCCGTTCACACAAAAGGGTTTCCGGATTGTTCCGGCAACGAAGGATGCGCTGGCCTCGTTTGTCATGGCCAAGGATATCCAGGCCCAATATCTGGCGCCGTACATTTTCGGCGGACCGCGATTTATCGGCAACAAGCGCGCAATGCTTGTGCCAAAGCAGGTCGGGGTCAACCAGTACGGCAACCTCCCGAGGAACAAGCTCGCGTCACTCAAAGGTCGGAAGGACATTTTTGTTGGGGTTGTGAAGCTCCGGACCGGCGAGACAATCAATGGCGTTTGGCAGAGACCGAGCGCTGGGGTGCGCAGAGATGGCGCGCGCGGGACGAAGGGTGCGCTTGGGAAGATCGGTAATGTTCGGACCGGTCTGAAGCTTTTGATCCGGTTCGAGGATACGACCGAGACAAGCAAGCGCTTCCCATTTTTTGAGCGTGCCGAGGATTATGTTCGCCGCCACGCACGCGCCGAGTTCGAGGCCGCATTGACCAGGGCATTGGCGTCAGCGCGATGAGATGGTCACGGGAGACGGCAGCCCTCCGGCCGCACAGATTTTTGTGGGTCCTTCCAGCACCCTCCGACGAAGCGGGTAATTGCGCGCCCCTTTTTCAGGCCAGCTACGACCCCCAAAACCTGGTTGACGGTTGACGGTTGACCCCATGGCAACCTGTTCGATCGCCGCGTATGCCAAGCGCCATGGTGTGTCGAAACAGGCAGCGGGCAAATGGAAAACCCGCGGAGTTCTGGCCTTTTCCGGCGACATGGTCGACGTGGAAGCGTCCGATCGGCGGATGCGCGATGCAGGGTTAGGGCTGTTCAAAGCGGGTCAACCGGTTGACGGTGCGAGTGAGCCGGTTGACGATCAGGCCATTCCGGTTGACGCCTTCGATGAGACCGCCGTCGACACGGCCAACCTGGGCGGTATCGACGAGTTTCTCGCCGGACTGAACGCGGGGCATTATCGCAGCCAGGTCGACGCACAGCGCATCAAGGAAAACGTCCTCGCGGCACGTCACCTGATGAACCTGCGCAAAGAGGCGGGCGAGCTGATCGAGGTCGATCGCGCCGCTGCCCAGTTTTTCAAGCTGGCCCGCGAGGCGCGTGACGCCTGGATGACCTGGCCGGCACGCGTTGGACCACTGCTGGCCGCGGACCTCGGCGCCGACACCGCCGCCGTAGTCGAGGCCCTCAACCGCTATGTCCAGGAGCAGCTCGAAAGGATTGGCGAAAAAGAGCCCGACTTCGACGAGGAATAGGGCCACACCACCTGACCCAGCCACCCAGCTTGCGCGATCGTTTTCGCGCGGTTGGCGGCCGCCGCCACGCATCAGCGTGCCGGAATGGGCCGACCGCAACAGGGTCAAGCCGCGCGGGTCGGGCAGCACGTCGGGCAGATGGCGCACGTCAGACGTCGAGATCGCGCGCGGCCCCATGCTGGCGGCGACAGAACCGGGCGTCGGCACGATCACCGCAATGGTCGCGACACAGCTGCTCAAGACGTCGCTGATCGAAAACGTGTTCGGCTTCCACGCCGATCTCGACCCGTGCCCCATGATGATCGTCCAGCCCAAGGACGACGCCGCCGAGCAGTTCAGCAAAGAGCGGGTTGCACCGTTCATTGCCGCAACCCCGGTCCTGCGACGCATCGTCGGCTCCGCCAAAACGCGCAGCGGCGACGACACGATTTTCTACAAGGCCTTCCCCGGCGGGTTTCTCGCACTCACCGGGGCAGGCAGCCCCGACAACCTCGCGCGGCGACCGCTGCGCATCATCCTCTACGACGAAATCGACAAATACGTCGTCACGCGCGAGGGCCTGGCGACCGATATCGGCGACGAACGCCTGGCCTCGTTTTCGGGCAACGCTCTTTCGATCCGCTGCTGCTCGCCAACCGTCAAAGGCGAGAGCGCGATCGAGGCGAGCTGGCTGGAATCAGATCAGCGGCGCGCCAGCGTCGAATGTCCACACTGCGCGCACCGGCTGTTTCTCGATTTCAGGCACGTCCGCTGGGATCGCGCTGAGGATGGAAAGACGCACCGGCCGGAAACCGCGCACATCCTGTGCGAGGCATGCGGTTGCCCGTGGACCGAGGCCGACCGCCTGCGCAGCCTGGTCACGATCCGCTGGCACCAGACCAGGCGGTTCGAATGCTGCGGCGAATGGCAGGCGCCGCTCGATCACTACGAATCTGCCTGGCGCGCGTATGACGGTGATCCGGTCGGCCGGATCTGGGACTGGTGGAGCGCCGATCGCTGGGCGGTCTATCGCGCGAAATGCCAGCATTGCGGCAAATGGGCGGTGCCGAACGATCATGCGGGCTTCAACGCCAGCAAGCTGTTTTCGCCCTGGGAGCGAGACCGCCCTGTCGCGATCGCGCGCAAGTGGCTGGCCGCACAGGGCTTCGAAGACCGGTTGCAGCCCTGGTGGAACACCCAGATGGCGCTGCCCTACCGGCGCAACACGGGCAAGGAGGTGTCGGTCGATGCGCTGACCGCGCGGTGCGAGATCTGGGAAGCGCAAGTGCCTGACGGCGTCGCGCTGATCACGATCGGCATCGACGTCCAGGATTACCGCATTGAAATGGAGGTGGTGGGCTGGGGCCGCAACGAGGAAAGCTGGTCGATCGATTACGAAGTGATCGACGGAGAATTCTCGCATCCAGGCACGCAGGCGGCACTCGACGAATACCTGCAGAGGATTTGGCTACGCGCCGATGGTCGACCGTTCGCGATGCGCGCGGCCTGCATCGACACCGGCGGCCACCATACCGACGCCGTCTACGAATTTGCCAAACAGCGCCTTGGCCGAAAGGTCTGGGGCATCAAGGGTGAAAGCGCGCGGACCGGTTTCACCAACCCGGTCTGGCCGATCAAACGGCCCAGCTCGCGCACCAAGAAGACCTATCGCCCGGTGGTGATCGGGGTCAACGCCGCCAAGGATTTCATCCGGTTTTCGCTCGCCAAGAGCGAACCGGGGCCCGGCTATATGCACTTTTCTACCGCGACCGATCGGGTGCGGTTCGATCAGTTGCTGGCCGAAGACATGATTTACGAGGGCCATGGCAGCCAGCGCCGGCGCAAGTGGGTCGCCAAGGCGGGCCGCGCGAATGAAGCGCTCGACTGCCGGGTCTATGCCTATGCCGCACTTCACGGGTTAATGCACATGGGCTTGAAACTGAACAAACTCGCCGACGACGTCTGCGGGGCATACCTCGGGCAGGCTGCGCCGGCGGTCACGCAGGCAACAGCGCCGGCGGCGGCGCCTGCACCCACCACCGCGGCGAAGGCCGATACCAAGCGGCGCCCGGGCTTCACCCGCCGGCTTGCCCGATAGCACTGGATCACCATGTCGCTTGATCACCCCTCGGTGTTCACCGGGGTTGCACAGTCGACACTGCAGCAATGGCTGTCGGTCGCGCAGACCGCGCTGTTTCAACTGCAGTCCGGCGCCCAGATCGCCAACGCCAGCTATACGCAGGGTGATGGTGCCAAATCGGTAACCTATCGCGCGCCCGACATGGGTGCGCTCAATGTTCTGATCCGCCAGCTCCAGCAGGAACTGGGCATCGTCCGCCGCGCGCGTCGCCCGTTGAGGCCCTATTTTCGATGAGCGCACCCGCCATCTTCGGCCCCAATGGCCAGGTCATTCCGCCGGGCACGATCCAGCGCATCCGCGAACGCGCGCGCGCGCCTCGCGGCGGTATGCGCGCGCTCAATGGGCAGCAGCCGCAGTGGTTTCCCTACGACGCGCAGGACTGGACGTCGCCCGACACCGGCGACTGGCTGCCGCTGGTCAATTCGCCCGACCGCGAAATCAACCTTTACCGTGATCGGGTCACTGCCCGGGCGCGGGATCTCTATCGCAACGATGGTTGGGCAAAGGGCGCGGTCGGGCGTCTGCTCGATTCCACGATCGGTGGTCACCTGCACCTGGTGGCCAAGCCGGATTACCGCGCGCTCGGCTTCGACATGGTCTGGGCCGAAGAATACCGGGCGGCCGTCGAGGGCTATTGGCGCACCTGGTCGGCCGATATCCGCCGGTACAACGATGTGTCGCGCCGCCACACGATGACGCAGATGTTCCGCATCGCGCTGGCACACAAACTGGTCGACGGGGAATCGCTGATCCTGTCGCACTGGCGCCAGGATCGCGTGCTGGCAGAGGGCGCAGCGTTTGCGACCTGCTTTCAGGGCGTCGACCCCGATCGCCTGTCCAACCCGTACCAGGCGCCAGACACCAAATACTTGCGCGGCGGGGTCGAAATCGACGACGATGACGTCGCCTGCGCCTATCACATTCGCAAGGCGCACCAGAACGACTGGTACGACGCCGCCGAGAGCATGCAGTGGGAACGGGTCGCGCGCGAAGACCCCGATGGCTGGCAGCGCGTGTTCCACGATTACGACCCCGACCGGTTTCAGCAGCATCGCGGGATCTCGATCTTCGCCCCGGTTCTCAGCCGCATGAAGATGCTGGCGAAGTATTATCAGGTCGAGTTGCAGGCTGCGACGGTGGCCAGCGCGTTCGGCCTCTATGTCACCAGCCCATTCGACCAGGACATGGTGCGCGAGGCGCTCGATGATCCCGAGAAAGAAGACGAGGCCTGGGGCTGGTACCAGGACATGCGCAGCGATTTCCACCGCGACAGCGATCTGGCGTTGACCGGCGCGAAGGTCGCCACGCTGGCGCCGGGCGAAAAGATCGAGACAGTTGCCTCGGAACGTCCGAGCAGCGGATTTTCGCCGTTCACGCACGAAATGCTCCGCTCGATGGGACAGGTCATGGGCCTGTCGGCCGAGCAGGCGCACAACGATTATTCGGAATCGAGCTGGTCGAGCGCGCGCGCCGGCATCGTCGAGGCCGAAAAGATGTTCAAGCGGCGCACCGCCGACTTCTACGCCAACACTGCAACCCCGGTCTATGCGACTTGGCTGGAAGAGCTGCACGATCGCAAGCTGGTCCCGCTGCCCCGCAATGCGCCGCCGTTCCGCGAAATGCGCACGGCCTATGCACGGTGCCGGTGGCTGGGCGCGCCGCGTGGCTGGGTCGACCCGGTCGCGGAGCGCCAGGGCGCAGTGCTGGGCCTCGATGCCGGGTTCTCGACGCTGGAGCAAGTCTGCGCCGAACAGGGATCGGACTGGGAGGAAAACCTCGATCAGCGCGCCCGCGAATATCAGCGGATGAAAGACTTGGGCCTGCCGCGCCCCGAATGGATCGGCGCCGAGGCGAGCGCCAGCCAGGTCGACAAAAAGCCGGAGGCGCAATGATCCCGCAGTTCTTCACCGTCACGCTGTGGGGCGGCCGAGCCACGACCCGCCTCAACGCGCACGCGATCACGCGCCTCAATCCCGCGCAGGACAGTTGCATCGTCTACCTGGCTGGTGGCGATCCGGTTCGGGTGAATCATTCGACCGACGAAATCGAGGCGCTGATCGCCGCGATCGGCCAACCGGCCGAAATCAAGCATGCGACGGAGGTCGATATCCAGACGCCGTCCCGCCGCAGGAAAGCCGCCTGATGCACCATTTCGCCCAGCTTTCGCAGCGCCTGTTCAACACGCCGCTGATGATCCTGCCCAGCAAGGCAGAGGTCATCATGGCCAGTCTGTCCGAACGGCTTGGCATCACCGCGATCACCCGTGCGGGCGGCAGCGATTTCGTCTGGATGGACGATGAAGGTGCCGTATCGAACGGTCGCAGCGATCGCGGTTTCGACACTGTCGAGAACGTTGCTGTGATCGAGGTGCGCGGCACGCTTGTGCAGCGCACCGGCACCCTGCGGCCCTATTCCGGCATGACCGGCTACGACGGTATCCGGCAAAACCTGCTTGAGGCCCTGGCCGATCCCAAAATCGACGCCATCGTGCTCGATGTCGACAGCCCCGGCGGCGAAGTGGCCGGGTGTTTCGATCTGGCCGACACGATCTACCGCGCCCGCGCGATCAAGCCGATCTGGTCGATCCTGGGCGAAAACGCCTTTTCGGCGGCCTACGCCCTGGCCAGCGCGGCCGAATTCATCACCGTGCCACGCACCGGCGGTACCGGCTCGATCGGCGTGATCGTCATGCATGTCAGCCTGCAGGAAGCACTCAAACAGCAGGGCATCGAGGTGACGCTGATCACCAAGGGCGCGCTGAAAGGCGAGGGCTCCGAAGTGCTCAATCTGTCGGAGGATGCCTATGCGCGCATCAAGGCTGATGTCGACGAAGTGGGCGACCTGTTCGACCGCACGGTCGCGCGTAACCGCGGGCTGACCCGCAAAAAGGTCTACGACACCGAAGCCGGCACTTATCTGGGCGCCGCCGGCGTCGATTACGGCCTGGCCGATGCGGTCATGGCGCCCGATGAGGCGTTTCGCGCGCTGCTCGACTACCTCGATCAATAACGCGGGTCACGCCCGCACAATCCGGCGCGCAGCTCGCGCCCCATCAAGGAAGACCCGATGACCAAACCTGCTTTGATGGCGGGATCGTCCCGCTTTGCCCACCTTTTGGGTGGCCGCCGCCGTCGCGCCGCTGACGGCAACGACGAAGGCGAGGATTACGGCAACCGCAAGGACGGCCGCAAAGCCGAGGAAGACGACGAGGGTGATGACGAGGACCAAGGCGCCCGCAAGGGTCGCAAGGCCAAGCGCGCCGAAGACGACAATCGCGACGACGACGATCACCAGGACAATGCCCGCAAATCGAAGCGCGCCGACGACGATGGGGACGACGATGGTGACATGCGCAAGGGCCGCAAGGCCAAGCGCGCCGACGACGATGACGGCTATGACGAAGCTGACGACGGCGACGACGAGGATGCGCGCAAGGGCCGAAAGGCCAAGCGCGCCCGCGCCGAAGACGATGACGACGATGGTGACGACGAGGACGAGCGCGAAATGAACGGCCACTCCGCTGCCGCCGCCGCGCGCCGCCGCGAACGCGCCCGCTGCTGCGCCATTCTCGAAGCCGCTGCCGATACCATGGGCAACCCCGCCGTTCTGGAAACCGCGCTCACCCAGATGGAAGGCACGCGCGGCGCCGGTCACGCGGTCAGCCGGGTCAAGCGCGCGGCGCGCATGTCGCGCGACCAGGACCGCTCCGACGCGCGCAGCAGCCTCAACCCGCGTGTCGCCATCACTGCACCGTCCGGCCCCAGCGACAGCGCCGCTGCCGCCAAGGGCTGGGGTGATGCCATCGCCAAAGTGGTCGGCCCCGACAAGCGCTGATCCGCACCCTCGTCAACCCTTCCAGGCCACCCGCTGCGGTGGCCTTTTTTGTGAAAGACCACCGCTATGACCGGTCCTACCGTCACTCCGTTCACCGAAACCTGGCATGCCTGGGGCTTTGTCATCTGGGAACCCTCGGATGGCATGGTTACCCGCTCACAGATCACTCTGGCTGCAGGCTACGGCACCATCACCGCCGGTACCGTGCTGGGCGCGCTGCTGACCGGCACAGGCAGCGTCGTCGCACTGGGCACCAACACCGGCAACGGCACGTTCGGCGCCATCACCGTCGGCAGCCAGGCTGCGCTCGGCAACTATTCGGTCATCTTCGAGGCACCGACCGAATATGTCGTGCTGGGGCCCAATGGCCAGGAAGTCGGCCATGGCGTAACCGGCGCGGCCTTCAACGCCGGCGGCCTCGGTTTTACCATCACGGCAGGCGGCACGGCCTTTGTCGCCGGTGACAGCTTCGCACTGACGGTGGTCGGCACCGAACAGTACGCGCCTTACGACCCCACCCAGAACAACGGCCTGCAGAACGCCTGCGCGATCCTGGGCAGCGGCTACAAGAACACCGCCAGTGCCGCGCAGTTGGCTGCGGCCATCGTGCGCGGCCCCTGCCGCGTCAATGTCGGCGAGCTGGTCTGGGGCGCCAATGTCACCACCACGCCCCAGCAGAATGCGGCGATCGCCGCGCTTTCCGCGCTGGGCATCCAGGCCAGCTAACCACTCGCATTCCGCCCTTCCTCCGGTCCTTGGGCAAGACCGTTGGCCCCCGCTGCGAAGCGGTGCCCCTCCCTTAGATGGAGCCCCACATGGTTTCCCTGAATATCTTCCAGTCGGACCCGTTTTCGACGTTTCAGTTGACTGCCGCCGTCGAACGGATTCCACACAATCCGCAGATCCTGGGCGACATGAATCTGTTCGAGCCGTTCCCGATCCGCACCACCGCGCTCGGCATCGAAGAGCGCACCGGCGTGCTCAACCTGATCAAAACTTCGCAGCGTGGCGCGCCGCCGTCCACCGACCGCGTGACGGAACAGCGCAAGATGCGCTATTTCGAGACCGTGCGGCTCAGCCACGATGACACGATCACCGCCGCCGAGCTGCAGGGCATTCGCGCGTTCGGCACCGAAACCGAACTGATGCAGGTCCAGGCCGAAGTTGCGCGCCGCCTGGCCGGGCCGACCGGCCTTATCCCGCGCATCCAGTACACCTGGGAAAACATGCGCCTCGGTGCCATCCAGGGCCTGCTCACCGATGCGGACGGCAGTCTGCTGTACAACTGGTTCAACGAATTCCAGATCGCGCAGCCCGCCGAAGTGGTGTTCGACCTGGCCGCACAGGCGGTCGGCACGATCCGCCCGCTGATCAACCAGATCGTGCGCGGCATGCGCCGCGCCGCCAAGGGCGCGTTCCTGCCCTCGACGCAGGTCATCGCATTGGCGGGCGACGAGTTCTGGGACGCGTTCATCACGCACCCAGATGTCGTCGATACCTACAAGAACTGGCAGGAGGCCGCCGAACTGCGCGGCGACTGGGCGTTCGGCACGTTCTATTTCGGCGGGATCACCTGGATCAACTATCGTGGGTCGGACGATGCGACCACGATCGCGATTCCCAGCAACAAGGTGAAGTTCTTCCCCAAGGACGCCCCCGGCATCTTCCGCCATGTGATGGCCCCGGGCGAAGCCTTCCAGTGGGTCAACACCCCCGGCAAGGAATACTACGTGATCCCGATCCTCGACTGGGAACGCAACATGTGGTGGCGGATGGAAGCCTACAGCTACCCGCTGTTCATCTGCACCCGCCCCGAGGTGCTGTGGTCCGGTACCGCCGACAGCACGGCGGACTGATCGACCCGGCCGATCCCCGGGGCGTTTCCCCCTGGCGCCCCGGGGATCATCTTCCTGATATTTCCCAAAGGCGCACGCGATGGCGATCGACTGGGACAGCCTGCTGCTCGGGCCGGTGATGGGTGTGTTTGGCGAAGCGATCAGCTATGTCCCGCGCGGGGGCGCACCGATCGCGATCGCCGATGCTGTGTTTGACGAAGAAAGCGCGGATATCGCCATCGGCGAAGACGCGCAGATGTCCACCCAGCGCAAGCCGATCTGCGGCATCCGTATCGGCGCCCTCGGCCAGGCGGCATCGCAGGGTGATACCATCCTGCGCCTCGGGACCGGCGTGGCCTATATCGTCAAGGACGTGATCCCCGATGGCCACGGGCATGCAAAGCTCGTGCTGATGAGCAAGAGCGGGTCGTGACGTTCCTCCGGCGCCAGGAAGAGTGCGCGATCGATCCATTCACGTCGGATACGGTGTTGCGCCGCTGTGAAACGGCGCTGCGCGTCGACGGCGCCACCGATGCTGGCACCCGCGTCTATTCGCCGGGCGATTGGCCTTCGCAACAGGCCACGCTGCCGCAGATCAAGCTGCGCATCGCGCGCGAAAGCCGCGTTTCGCTCGGCCGCTCCGGCGCACCGCAATTCACGACGACGGCCACCATTCGCATCCTGGTCGAGGCGCAGGCCTTTGCCGAGGCGGATGATGCCGGCGCCGCCAAGGCGCAGGATTACGCCTGGCGCATGAAGCGCCAGGTCGAGGTCGCGATCATCAATTCGTACCCGCTGTTCCGCGAAATCCAGCAGCTCGCCTCGATGCGATCGGATCTGGCCTATAACGCGGACGGCGCGACCCACATCGCCGGGATCCAGATGGATCTCGATTTCGAGTTCTACGAAGGGCCTGAAAGCTTCGCACCGATCGCGGCGAGCACGATCAGCGACGTGCTGATCAGCCCCACCAATTACGCACCCGCGTCGGTCGACGTGGTGATGCGCGAACCTCCCTGCAGTTAGGAGACCACCATGCGTGTTGTCAGTGTCCCGGGGCGCACCGTGCGCCACTGGGGGACCAAGCGCGTCATCGACGAACGCGGCATCCTCTATGATCCGCTGTGCGTGACCACCGCGTTTTACCTCGGCTGCGGCGATCTCGCGTTGGCCGAGGACGAACCCGAACCCGCGCCGGAGCCCGCACCCACCACCGGCAAGGCGGCGCCTGCTGCCCAAAGCGCAGCGGAGTAACCGGCAATGACCGTTCCCTTCAACACGACCCCGTCGAACCTGCGCGTCCCGCTGTTCTATGCCGAACTCGATCCCAGCCATGCCAACACCGAACCCCAGGCGCAAAACACGCTGCTGATCGGCCAGATGCTGGGTGGGGGCACTTGGACGCCCAATTTGCCCGTGCGCGTGCCGTCGCCGGGCGCTGCGATCACCGGCGCAGGCTTCGGCTCGATCCTCGCCGCCATGGCCGCGATGTATATGCTCAACGATCCGTCAGCGGCGGTCTATGCCCTGCCGGTCTCGGACGCGGGCGGCGCGACGGCGGCAACCGACACCATCACGATCACCGGCCCCGCCACCCAGTCGGGCACGCTGGCGCTCTATGTCGCGGGCGTATCGATCCCCGTCGCGGTGACTTATGGTGACACGGCAACCACGATCGCCACGAACATCGCTGCCGCGATCAACGCCTCGACCGGGCAGGCTGTGTCGACGATGGCCAATTGCGGCCTGCCGTGTACGGCCACCTCGGCGGCGGGCGTGGTCACGCTCACCGCGCGCAACGCCGGGCTGTGCGGCAACGATATCGACGTGCGCCTCAACTATCGTGGGAGCGCGGCGGGCGAAGCAACCCCGGCGGGCGTAACCGCGACGATCGCCACGCCGCAATTCACCGGCGGCGCGACCAATCCCACGATCACCACCGCGCTCGCTGCGCTGGCCGACCATTCCTACGACTTCATCGTCCTGGCCGCGAACGACAGCGCGACGCTGAATGCGGTGCAGGCGTTCCTGTCGGATCTGGCGGGCCGCTGGTCACCGCTGATGCAGATCTATGGCGGCGCCTGGTGCGCGGTGCGCAACACGGCGGGCGCACTGGCCACGGCGGGCGCTGCGCGCAACGACCAGCATCTGGAAATGGTCGGGTTCTATGATTCGCCCAGCCCGATCTGGTGGTGGGCCAGCTATTTCGCCGCGATCGAGGCAGCGAGCCTGCGCAACGATCCGGCGCAGCCGGTGCAATTCCTGCAAGGGCAGGGGCTGCTGGCGCCCCCATTGCAGTCGCGATTTCCGCTGACGGTGCGCAACACCACGCTGCTCTATGCGGGCATCACCACCTGGACTGTCAGCACCAGCGGCGTGGTCACGATCGAAAACGCGATCACGACCTATGTGACCAACGCGCAAGGGTCGCCCGACAACAGCTATCTCGAGATCGAGACGCTCTACACGCTGATGTACGTCATCCGCGCGCTGAAATCGGTGGTCACCACCAAATACGCGCGGGTGAAACTGGCGGCCGACGGCACGCGCCTGGCGCCCAACAGCAACGTCGTCACCCCCAGCACGATCAAGGCCGATATCATCGCCGCCTATATCGCGCTGGAAACGGCGGGCTTCGTCCAGGAATCGGACGTCTTTTCGGCGAACCTGATCGTCGAAAAGGACGCGACCAACCCCAACCGCGTCAACGTGCTGTGGCCCGGCATCCTCATCGATCAGCTGCGCGTGTTCGCCACGCTGATCCAGTTCCGCCTCCAGTAAGGATCACCCGCCATGTCCGCACTTGCCGGCGCACTCAGCCTGACCGTCGACGGCGTTCCCGTCGCGGTCGCAGGCCAGTGCGAATATCTCGTCAACTCGTCCGACCGCGAAACCCTCAAGGGGCAGGACGGTGTCCACGGCTACAAGGAAATGCCGAAGGAAGGCTGGATCAAATACAACGGCCGCGACAGCGGTGCGGTATCGATGGCTGCCCTGAACGCCACCAGCAACGCGACGGTCGTTGCGACGCTCGCCAATGGCAAAGTGATCATCGCGACCGGCGCCTGGCGCGATGGTGATCCTGCTGAAGTGAATACCGAGGACGGCACATTCTCGATCAAGTTCGCCTCGGGCAGCGTGACGGAGAACTGAGGTGCTGACCATTTCCGATGGGCCTGCCGAAGCGCCCACAGAAACCGCTGCCGCGCCGGCGCCCGGCACGCTGACCATCACGCTGAAACAGCCGGTCGAGCTTGGCCCGCTGGTATTCACCGAACTGAAGCTGCGCGAGCCGACCGGCGCCGAAATGATCGCCGTCGACAGCAAGCGCGGTTGGGCGATGGATATCGCCCTGATCGCGCTGGTCTCGGGCGTGCCCGAACCGGCGGTGGCGCGGATCGGCGGCGGCGACCTGATGAAAGCGCGGAAGTTCCTCGACCATTTTTTCGAATAAGGCCGACCGACTGGCGGCAGCGTCTGGTCGCGCTCGGCCGCATGTTCGGCAAATTTCCGGACGAAGTCGCCTTGCGGCCATGGTCGACCCTGAACGCCTGGTGGGATGCCGCGCATGAGCGATGAAATCGCAAAACTCGGCGTCGCCATCGTTGCCGACGATCAGACCAAGAGCGGTGTCAAGGCTGCTGAAAGCCGCCTTGAACAGATGGCCAAGCGCTCGAAGGGCGCGTTCGAAAAGTCCAGCGCGGCGCGCGATGCGTCGCTGCGGCGCAGCTCGTCGCGCATCATCGGCAGCTTTTCGCGCATCGAGCAGGCCTCTGCCCGGGTGTTCGGCGGGTCATCACTGACCGCAGGGATCGCCGGCCGGATGGAAGGCGTCGGCCGGGCTGCGGCGGTGATGGGCGATGCCATGGGCAGCGCAGCCAGCGAGGGCGGCGGCCTTGCGCGCGCGATGGGCGTGATCGGGGTGGCCGCAGCCGGGACGATCGCGGTTGCAGCGGCGGCAGGCTATGCCGCGTTCAGCCTGGCGAGCGACTGGGCCAAGAGCGCGTCGGCGATTGGCCGCACCGCCGACACGATCGGCGTCTCGACCAAGACGCTGCAGAATTTCACCAACGCGGCGGCACGCATGGATATCGATCCGGGCGCCGCAGCGGGCGGCCTGGGCGGACTGTCACAGACACTGAACGATGCGCGCTATGGCGCCAATCCCGGCGCGATGGCAGTGCTGTCGCGCCTGGGGATCAAGCTCAACCTCAACAAGGATGGCACCGTCAACACCGATGCCATGCTGCCGGTGATCGCCGACAAGTTCGCCAAGCAGACCAGTGCGGGCAAGCGGCTGATGGCGCAGCAGCTCGGAATCTCGCCCGCGCTGATCCCGCTGCTGTCGATCGGTGGTAAGGCGCTGTCAGCCGAGATGGCCGACGCGCAGAAGAGCGCGCCGTTCGAAAGCCGCAATACCATCAAGTCCGCGCAGCATATCCGCCGCGACATCGTGAAAGCCGGACAGGAGGCCGACCGGGGCAAGGCATGGGTCGCGCGCAATTCGGCAATAGCCGGCGACAAAGCGGCCCATACCGTTGTCGACGCGGTCGACCGCGCCGCCAAGACGATCAAGGATGCCGGCGAGGGCATGCAGAAAGGATCGAGCGACTTCGACAAGGCCGTGCGCCAGTTCGGCGCCGTGATGTCCTATCTCGGTGGCGGCCGCTATTACGGCACACCAGGCGCGGGCGACACCAGCCTCTATGCACGCATCGAACATGCCGAGGGATCGCGCCAGGACCAGGTGAGCCCCAAGGGCGCGATCGGCGTGATGCAATTGATGCCGGATACCGCTCGGCGCGTGGCAGCCGGCATGGGAATGCCGTTCGATGAAGGCCGGTTCCGCAACGATGAGACTTATAACCGGCTGATCGGGGACGCCTATCTCGACCAGTTGACCAAGAAATATGGCGGCGATGAAACGCTTGCCGCCGCCGCGTACAACGCGGGCGAGGGCAATGTCGACAAGTGGGTTAAACGCTTTGGTGATCCGCGCAGCGGCAGGATCAGCGACGCCGATTTCGCCGCGCATATCCCGTACAAGGAAACGCGCGATTACGTTCACAAAGTCGTCGTCGAATTCAAGAACGCGCCGCACGGCACCACGGCAACCACGCACGGCCCCAACGGCGCCATCAGCTATGGGCTGCCGGCATATGCCATAACGCACTGATCGGGATTGCCATGACCGCAATTTCCAGCCTCGCCACCGTGGCGCAGGGCGCGATCGCGCGCGCGTCGGCGCCAAAGCCGACCAGCGCGGTGCAGCCCGCGTCGTGGCGGGGCGTCAAGTTCGCCGTGCTGTCCAGTTCGGGCGGCGGGTCGCAGCGCCTGGCGATCCACCGCTATCCGGGCAAGGATGGTGGCTGGCCGGAACCGATGGGCCAGGACCTGGGCACGTATCGCCTGCGCGGCTTCGTCCTCGATGGCGATGTGAAACTGGGCGGGGCGACGATCGCGATGCAGCGGTCGAACCTGATCAAGGCCTGCCAGCAAAAGGGCCCGGGCACGCTGGTCCATCCGACGCTGGGCAACCTCAACGTCGTTTTGCCGCGCTGGCAGATCGGCGAGGCGCTCGACGCGTCGCGCTATTCGGAGATTGAGTTCGAATTCATCGACGCCGGCGCGCAGACATTCCCGACGGTTGCCGCCAGCAATTCCGGATCGCTCGGCGCCGCATCGAAGCTACAAACCGCCCTGCTTAGCGATGCGGTGAACGTGCTGGGCAAGCTGGCCTCAGGGCAGTCGATATCGGCGCTCAGCGCGCTGGGAATGGGCGTCGGCATCCTTGGGCTTGCTGGTGTTCGTGCCGATCTGGTCGCCACCATCGCAGGCTGGTCGGCCAAGGCGATTGCGCTGGCGCAGGATGCCACGTCGCTCGTGCGGCTCACGGCGGTGCTGCCGGGCAATTTCGGGCGTTTTTCGGCGGGCGGCAACAGCGGCCTGACCGGCAGCAACGCCTCGGCCTATTCGACCAGCACGACCGTCTCCGACCTGATCTCGGCGGCCAGCACCCAGCGCGTCGCCGTGGCCAGCGCCGCCAGCGCCTTTGAGGCAGCGGCGGCCGATGCCGATCTGACCAATGCCGCCACGTTGCAGCCTGCCGCCAGCGCGCTGATGTCGGCGCTGGTCGCCTGTTGCGCCGATCCGGCCGATGCCATCCGGCTGCTGCTGCAACTGATCGCTGCGACCGTCGCGGGCCTGCCGACCCAGACCATCTATGTGACCACGCAGCTTGTGCTGCGCGCCGCAGCTGCCGCGCTGTGCCAGGCAGCGGCCAGTTACCAACCCGCCAGCGCCACCGATGCGGCAACCCGCATCGAACAGATCTGCCCTGTGCTCGATGCGCTGGCGGTGGCGGCGTCAGCGATGGGCGATGATGACAGCTATGCCACGCTGTCGGATTGCCGGGGTGCGGTCGCGGCCGATCTGCGCGCGCGAGGCGCCACACTGGCGCAAGTGACGACATTCGACACGCCGGCGCCGATGCCGGCGCTGGCGCTGGCGCAATCGCTCTATGGCGATGCGACGCGCGCCGATCAGTTGGTGGCGCAGGCCGACCCAGCGCACCCGCTGTTCTTTCCAACATCATTCCAGGCGCTCGCATCGTGACCACGGTATCGAGCGCCAGCAGCGAGATCGTTGTCAGCGGCACAAGCCAGCCCGCCGATCAGTTGACCCTGCTGGTCAACGGCCAGGTGATCTCCGGGTGGGAAGACGTCGCGGTCACGCTGCGGCTAGAGGGGTTTCCCAACAGCTTTGACGTGCGCGCATCGATCGGCCCGGCCGGGCAGGCGCCCATCGCCGCCGGCGATGATTGCGTGGTAAAGCTGGGCAACGATACCGTGATCACCGGCTGGGTCGATCGCGTGGCTGAAACCGGCACGGCGGAAAGCCACCAGATCGCAATATCGGGGCGCGGCCTGACCGAAGATCTGGTCGACTGCGCCGCCGAATGGCCATCGGCGCAGCTCGTCGGCGGCAATGCGCTGACGATCGCGCAACGCCTGGCAGACGCCTATGGTATTGACGTGATCATGGCCGATGGCGCCGACCCGGGTCCGACCGTGGTATCCTGGGCGCTGAACTATGGGGAAACCGGCGCGGACATCATCCAGCGCGTTGCGCGCAACGCCGGGCTGCTGGCCTTCGAAAACGCGCAAGGCCAGCTCGTGCTGGGCATCGTCGGCAGCACGACCGCAGCCAGCGGCATTGTCTATGGCCAGAACGTCGAGGTCTGGTCGGTCGAACAATCGATGGACCAGCGCTTTTCGGACTACATCGGTTGTTTTCAGTCGCTCGACACGTTCGGCGCACTGGGTGGCAGCGATTTCTTCGCCGGGGCGAGCGACCCGAACGTGCCGCGCCATCGCGTCACGCACCTGATCATGGAGGTAGTGGCCGCCGATCCGCAGGATTTCACCCAGCAACGCGCCCAGTGGGAGGCGGCGCGGCGGGCAGGGCGGTCGTTCGTGGTCAAAGTCACCGTCGACAGTTGGCGCGACAGCGCCGGCAATCTTTGGATGCCCAACACGCTCGTCTCGATCGACGTCCCTGGCGCCGCCAGCGCGCAGACCGGGGCGCTCGTCATTGCCGAAGTCACATTCCGCCGCAACGAGGATCGCGGCACCGTGGCAGAGATCCTGGCCATGACGCCCGCGGCGTTCTTGCCCGAACCGATCGTGCTGCAGCCGGTCAACACGGCGGCGCTGACCGGATGAGACAGTTTCTTGCCAATCTGGTCGGCGCTGGCAACGTGACCACCGTCGACGATACCGGACCCGTGCAGCAGATGCAGGTGACCGAACCGGCGGCGGGATCGGGCTTTGGCAGCCGCGTGCTCGACAAAGTGCTGCGGATCTTCCAGTTCGGTTTCACCAGCGTGCCGCCGCTCGGATCGCAAGTGGTCACCCTGCGGCGCGGCGGCGACCGCTCGATCACGATCGTGATCGGCACCAACCATCAGGCCTCGCGCCCCACCGGCCTGCAGCCGGGCGACAGCGCGATGTACGATGTGCGCGGCGTGATCATCAAATTCACCGCAGCAGGCCCGCTGATTGACTGTGGTGGCCTGCCGTTCGTGGTGCAGAACACCACGGGCATGCACGTCAAGGGCGCACTGACCGTCGACGACGATGTGACCGCACTGGCGGCGTCCGATCCGCTGGCGATCAGCACCGTGCGCAGCACGTTCAACGCGCACGACCACAGCGGTGTCACGGCGGGCACCGGCACCTCCAGCACGCCAACGGCCGAGCTATGACCGATATCCAGACCGGGTGGAACCGCACGACGCGTGCGGCAGACTGGGTATTCCTGCCGGGCAATGACGCAACCGACCCGACCAATTCGCTCACCTATGGCAACGACCTCGCCACCGCCGCGCTGATCAGCCTGTTCACCGATGCGCAGGCCGATCCCGACGATGTGATTCCCGACGGCACGACCGACCGGCGCGGATGGTGGGGCGGGGCGATAGGGTCGAAGATCTGGCTCTATGTCACGCGCGGCAAGGCGACGCCCGAACTGCCCAGCCAGGTGCAGCAGGCGGCATCCGATGCGCTGCAATGGTTCATCGATGACGGCGTGGCGACGTCGATCGACGTCGCTGCGTTCTATGCCGCCGCCGGCAAGCTGGTTCTGACCGTCAAGATCCATCGCGGCAACGGATCGTCGCTCGCGCTTCAGTTCGCCGATTTGTGGGATAGCCTCTGATGCCGTTTCCCCGCCCGACGATCGCCGCGCTGCGCAGCTCGGCCTCGCAGGCGATCGCCGCCGGACTGCCCGGTGTCGATACGCTGGTGCGCTATTCCAATCTGGGGATTCTCGGCGACGTTCAGTCAGGCCTCGCGGACGGCTGCTATGGCTATCTCGACTGGATCGCGCAGCAGTCTGTGCCGTTCACCGCGACCGACGAGTTCCTGGCCGCCTGGGCGGCACTGCGCAGGGTCTATATCAAAGACGCCGCCGCAGCCTCGGGCACCGCGTCGTTCCCCTGGACCGCAGGCACGATCGGCCTCGGCACCCAGATCACGCGCGGCGATGGCGCCGCGTTTGTCACCACCGGGGCGGCGACGGTTGCCGGCGGGACGATCACCGTACCGGTCAGTGCGGTAACTCCGGGCGCGGCAGGCAATACCCCTGTCGGCACAATGATGTTCCTGTCGACCGGGATTACCGGAATCACGCCGCAAGGCGTGGTGGCCGCCGCGATCGCGGGCGGTGCCGATATCGAAACGCAGGACGATTTTCGCAGCCGCATGCTGCAGGCCTATCAGGCGCAGCTGCAGGGCGGCGCGGCGGCCGACTATATCCAGTGGGCATTGTCTGTGCCCGGCGTCACCCGCGCCTGGTGCATCCCGCGCGGTTACGGCCCCGGCACCGTCCAGGTCTATTTCATGATGGACGTGGTCGAGGCCGCCTATGGCGGCTTTCCGCAAGGGTCGAACGGCTTGGCCGCGGGCGACACGCGCGACGTTGCCGCGACCGGCGATCAGCTTGTCGTGGCGAACTATCTGGCGACGGTGCAACCGGTCTGCCCGCGGGTCTATGCCCTGGCACCCACTGCCAACACGATCGCGATGACAATTTCGGGCCTGGCCGGCGCCGGGGCAACGGTCCAGGCCAATGTCGCTGCCGCATTCGCCGCCGCATTGCAGGTCAACGCCTCGCCGGGCGGCACGCCGAATGGCGGGGTCACTGATATCAGCGCGATCGAATCCGCGATCAGCGCCGTCGCGGGCACCAGCGGCTTCGTCATCACCAATATCACCGCCAGCGCCGGCAGCGTATCGCCCGGCAGCGCGGGCAATATCACGTCGAATAAAGGCGCGCTGGCAGTGCCCGGCGCGATCACCTACACCTGATGGCCTCGCCTTACTACACTCTGAACGCGCACACTGCTGCGGACTATGCGGCCGCGGCCGTTGCGCTGATGCCTCGCGGCCGCGCTTGGGTTGCGGGCGATGCTGCCTCCAACCAGGCAGCCGTCAACGGCGCACTGGCGCAAATATGGGCCGAATTCGACGCCGCCGCGACCCACGTGCTTAGCCTTTCATCCCCCGGCGCAAATCCCGATCTCCTGGTCGAATGGGAGGAAACGCTCGGGCTGTCGACATCAACGGATGGACTGAACAACGAACAACGCGGCGCGCAGGTCTTGTCGCGCTTCGTTGGCGGCGGCGGTCAGAGCGAGGCCTATTTCATCGCCTTTGCCTCTGCACTCGGCTTCACGATCGAGATCACGGTCTATGCGCCATTTCGCGCGGGCGTCGCGACGGCGGTCGGCGCGGTCTACGATGACGACTGGTGTTATTCCTGGGGTGTGACCGTGGTGGCAAACACCAGCGGTTTTGATCCCTCGGTTTTGATTGGCCTGCTGCAGCCGATGGCCCCGGCCGAAACCGCCGTCTTCCTTCTGTAGGATCACCCCATGTTCAATATCGACACAGCATCGGCGGCCGCCGAACTGCCAGCGCCGGGCGCTGCCGGCACGCCGGGTTATTTCACCAATGGCGATCCCACCGCTGGCACGCCGCCGACCACGATCAGCGCCGACTGGCTGAACGGCATCCAGGCCGAGTTGCTGTCGATCTTGTCGGCAGCCAGCATCGAGCCGAACAAGACCGAATTCAATCAGGTGCTGACCGCGCTGCGCGATATCTTCATGCCGATCAACGGCGGCTTTGGCGTCGGTTACGCCTGGTTCAATGAAACCGGATCGCGCGTGTCCGGAACGACCTATACCAATACTGAAGCGGGCCCGATCGCGGTCCTGGTGGCATTTCCCGACACCAGCGGATCGTCGCCCGAGATCAGCGTCACGGTCGGCGGGACGACGATCATCAACGCATTTCTCTATGACACCAGCACCAGCGCAGCATCGGCGATTGCGTCGTTTCTGGTGCCGCCAGGCGCAACGTATTCGGTCTATTGGCCCACGGGCGAAAGCTACAGCAGCCCCGGCGCGGTCCAGTGGAGCGAAATGCGCCTGAACGCGACAGGCTGACGGGGGTGGTTATGCGCTATTTCAAAGACCCGGCGGGCGATGTTTTCGGCTATGACGAAGCTCGGCCATCCCAAGCCGCGCTGATGACAAAACAGGCCGTCGACGAAGGCTGGCAAGAGGTCACGGCATCGTGGCCGCCGCCGCCGACACTCGGGCAAGCGCAAGCGCGCGCAATCCGCCTGCTGGCGCGCGCGCACGCCGCCAGTCGATCCGCACCGGTGTGCTACACAACCGCGGCAGGCGTCGATGCGGCATTCGCGCGGGATCAGGCGGCGCGTGACAATCTGGCCGAAACGATCGCGGCCGGGGCCGCAAAATGGACTGCCAATCTGTGGCTCGACGCCGATGGCAACGTGGTTTCGCCCTTCAGCTTCGCCGATCTGGAAGGGCTGAGCGCCGCGATCGCGGCATTCCGGCCACCAGCCCATGCCGAATTTCTGGTCAAAGTCGCAGCCGTTCACGCCGCGACGACGGCCGACGCGGTCGCGAAAGTTACGCCCTGATGGCGACGTGCACATTCAACGTGGGGGCAACGATCCTGATCGGCATCGAATGCTTTGGCGCGATCAACGATGATTTGATCGGCGCGACATGCGTGGCGACGCTGAAGGCGGCGGTTGAGACTGTCGATGGCTGGGCTGTACCGCCTGCAGCGAACGCCGCCGTTGCAACCTTCACACCCGTCGCCCGCGCCGCATCGGCCGAGGTCGGGCCGGGATGGAATCTGTCGATCGACAGCGAAACCTCAGCCGCCTTGCCGCTCGGCACTTATGTCACCAACGCGGTGATCACGCTCGCCAATGGGCTGGTCGTGAAAACCGCTGCCTTGTTCATCACGCTGACGCAGGCGACCGCATGACCGATATCAACGTGCGCTGGCTGGTGCCGGCAGGACCCGCACCCGCCGCGACGATTGGCACGCCGGGTGCGACCTGGCCGCAGCAGCTCTATGCCGCCGGGCTGATCAGCGCGCCGACAGTCGATGCCGCCGCAGCCTATATGGTCGCGGGCTGGCAGGTCGTGACCGAAAGTATGACGGCGGTTTCGGGCCAGTTGCTGTCGGTCGATACGACCGCCGGGCCCGTCACCATCACACTGCCTGCCGGCGGCGGGATTGTCTCGCTGCGCGACAACGCGGGCACGTGGGTCACCAACCATGTCACGGTGGAGGGCAATGGCCCGCTGATTGTGGGGTCTGCGGCGTTTACGCTCGATATCACCGGATATCGATTTGATTTCAACGAAGTTGGGGGCGTCTGGCGGTGGCAGATGACCTTTCTGTACGGGAGCGTATCATGACAGTTCCATCTGCCAGCCAGTATACGCCGGCGACGCTCGCGCTGCAGCAGACGCCTTACGTGGCCGCGACGTCGTCGCCGCTGATCGCAACATGCGTCGCCGGTACCGGCGTCACGATCACCAGTCCCGCAGGGCAGGAAGCGACCGGCGCGGGCACGAGTGAAACGCCCTGGATTCTCGGGCCATTCGAGCCGCAGCTTTCGCGGCCGATCCACCTGGTGCTGAATGCGATTGGCGCCAGCGGCACCGCGCAAGTCCTGCGATCAACCGATGGCGGCACAACCATGCTGCCGATCACCAGCGGCGGCGCGATCGCGGGCGACTATGCCTTTGGCCTCGGCGCTCCCCAGACCGGTATCGTGGTCAACGAACCGATCCGCACCGAAACCGATGCAGCCGCAACCTTTTACCTGGCCGTGACGCTGACCGCCGGCACACTCACCGTTCGCAAGGCGCAGTGACATGCCTGATCCCGCAGAACACGGCGCGATGATCGCCACCGCGCTTGAGCGTCTGGCTGCACAACAGCGCGACATCGAACGGGTCGATGATGATGTCGACGAGGTGGACCGGACTTTGAGCGCTGAGATCAAGGATCTGCGCAAGAGCATCGAAACGCTCGTCAGCGAAATTTCCTTGATGCGCGCAGAGGCGGCGTTGCGCGATGGCGAAGTGCGCATGCTCAAGCGCGTGATGACAGCGCTTGTCGCCATCGGTGGCCTCTTTGCCACGCTGTTCAGCGGGCTGCTGACGCCACCCCACCACTGAAAGGCCGGCACGATGAGACTGACACCCCGCGTCGTGGCCTACACGTCGCACGAGGAGGGTATTGCGCGCGAGGCCTATCTGGACAGCGCGCAGCCGCCGGTGTGGACCTGGTCGATGGGCCTGACGGCCGCCGCGGGCATCAACGTTCTGCAATACCGCAATCGGCCGGCGCCGATCGAGGTATGTCTCAACGCTGCGATCGAACGCCTGAACGCGGCCTATCTGCCCAATGTAAATCGGGCTTTTGCGGGCCATGCGCTGAATGACGCCCAACTGGCTGCCGCAGTCAGCTTCGAATGGAACACCGACGCGATCGGCCGGGCCGACTGGGTGCATCACTGGATCGCCGGCAACATGGCAGCCGCGCGCCGAGATCTGACCTTCAACTATCTGGGCGGCGGCCAGCTCGCCGATCGGCGCAAGCGCGAGGCGGCGCTGTTTTTCGACAACACTTGGCCCGCCGATATGCATTGCCCGGTCTGGCAGGTCAGCCACCCCGGATACCGCCCGTACAAGCCGGTGGCGACTGATGTGATGCCGATCCTGCAATCGATCATGGGGGGTGCGTGATGGGCTGGCTCAAACAGGCGCTGACCGGCGCCGACAACCAGACGATCGCGATCGGACGGCTGATCGGCTTTTCAATCGCTCTTGTCCTGCTGATCGGTTTGCCGGTCACGGCTGCCGCCACGATCATCGCGGGGATCGTGGAAGTCGAAACCTGGGCAACGTTCATGACTGCCCTGCAGGTTTATGTCCCGCTGGTGGTCGCCGCGATCGGCGGCCTGGTCTGGGGCACAAATAGCACCGAGCCGCGGCCGCGCGATGATCGAGACGGCGACCCTTCGCACCCCTGACCCGCTGGCGCTCAATTTCAGCGCCTGAAACGGAGACACTTCCCATGAAACTGATCCGCTGCCTGGCGGCGCTGCTGGCGCTTGTCTGCTGGACGCCCCTGCTCGCCCAGACCGCCCAGGCGCCGACCTATCAAAAGGGCAACCAGGTCACGACGGCGGACGGCATCTTCGTCGTCGACAAGAACGGCAATCCGTTCGGCACGTCGAGCAATCCACTCAATGTGACCGGCACAAACGTCGTTACATCACTTCCGACGCTGCCCGCCGGGTCGAACGTGATCGGTGGTGTGACGATCAGCGGCACGCCCTCGGTCGCGCAGTCGGGCACGTGGAGCACAGGCCGCACGTGGTCCTTGTCCAGCAGCACCGATACGGTGACCGCATCCATTTCCGGCACCCCGAGTGTGGCGCAATCAGGCACGTGGAATTTCAACTGCACGTCGGGCTGCAGCGGCGGAGGCGGTGGTACCGCAGTGCAGGGCTCCGGATCATCGTCAAACCCGTGGTACTGGTTGCCTGCCAGCGGCGCAAACACGGCGCTGGAAAGCGGCGGCAACCTGGCCGCAGCCGTATCGCAACTGACGTCTGCCAACAGCGCGCTGACCTCAGCCAATGCCACGCTCAGTTCACAACTGGCCGCCGTACAAACCGTTGCGGGATCTGTCACTGCGCCGATCAATGCCCAGACCACGCACCAGGTGCTCATCGGCGCAGTCGAGGGCGCCACGGCGGCAGGCACTGCCAGCCCCTATCCTCTGACCATTCAGGGTAGCGCCAGCGGTGTTGCCGTCCCGATCGGCCCGACCACCGTCGCCGCCAACACCAGCGGCTCGGTCAATATCGTGCAGGGTTCGGCAAGCGTGGCGATCAGTGCCACGACCAGCGGCACCGTGCAGCTCGTGGCGCTGGCATCAGGCAAATCGATCTATGTCACCCACATCCATGTGATCGCCGGGTCCTCGGCCGGGTTCGCGCTGATCTATGGCACCGGCACCAATTGCGGAACCGGCACGGCCTATCTCGACGGCGCCAGCGGCAACACCATGGCCTTTACCGCCAACAGCGGGTATTCGGCCGGCGTCGGGCTTGGGCCGGTCTATGTCGTGCCGTCCGGCAATGCGCTGTGCGCGGTATTCTCCACTGCCGCGAACTATGCCGGTTCGCTCACCTATTCGCAGTTCTGACGATGCGGCGCCTCGTCACCCTGCTGGCCCTCGCGCTGGCGTGGATCACCTCGCCTGGCGCGCTGGCGCAGTCAGTCACCAAAGTGGCCGATACCGCGTGCTCCACATCGACCACGACATGCACCGCATCGATCACCGCATCAGTGCCGGCCGGGTCGTTTCTCATCGTCGTGATATCCACCCAAACGAACCCATCGTCAAAGCCAGTGTTGGCTGACAATGCCACCACCACAAATTGCAGCGGCGCCTATCCGACAAACGCCTTTCCATATGTCTATGCCTATACCGCAGTTGCGGTGTGCGCCTCGACGTCGGGCGCGATGACCAGCGGCACAACCTGCGGCAGCGGTGGCACCACGCAATGCGCGATCACTCTCACGGACACCGGCAGTTATTACTGGACCATGCAGGCGTATGTGGTCTCTGGGGTGACCGGTTATGACAAAGCCGGGGTGCAGGTCACTGGCACGACATTCACGAATGGCTCGCCGACCTCTTTCGCAACATCACCGACCCTTGGTTACACATCGGAGTGGGCGCTTGGCATCATCGCCCTGGGCACCGGCGCCACCAGCGACAGCATGGCCAGTTACACCGGCGGTTACGCCTCGATCGGCAGCCGCGTCGGCGCCACCAACCGGCCAGAGTTCTTTTTGGCCGCGCAGACACTGACGAGCGGTACGGCCACGCTCGGCGCCACGCCCACCATAACCACCAAAAACTTCAACTCTGTCGTACTGCTGTTTCCCACCACCGGCGCCAGTCGCCTCGGGTGTGTCGGGCTGTTGCTGGGGGCTGGTTGCTGATGCGCCTGATAATTGCCTTTCTGGCCGCGCTGTTGATCGCATCGCCTGCGCATGCGCGCCCGATCGTGTGGGGTGGCACGCCCTGCACGAACGCCGCCACGGACAATGATGGCTGCTATAATGGCGGCGCAGTCCAGGTACCGACGTTCTTTCGCGGCTATGCCACGCAAGGATCGGCGGGCGTCAGCTACCCTTCGTCGACCAGCACCAACCCATGGTATTCTGCGATCAACCCGACCACCAGCGTGCAGCCGGTGATCTATCCGACGCGGCCTTCATGGAATGTGGCCGGGGTCGACTATGCGGTCGGCATGCCGCGCTGGCAAATGCCTACGCTTGGCAATCTGCACCCCTCGTATCTCAAAGACCCGGCGCAAATCGCGACAGACCCGCTGATCAACCCAAAGCAGCAGGGCGAAAACTGCCAGTTCTATGCCTCGAACACAGCCGTGTCGGGCGGCGTGACAGCGGGCACCACGGCCACGCCGTTCCCGTTCCCTCTGGGCGGGGCGGGCATTTATTGCAGCAACAGCACCGGATCGACGAACCAGCTCATCTTTGACGGGTACAATTTCGCGTGGAACAGCAGCACCGGTTGGGGCTGCCTGCCGATCTATTTCGCGAACAAAGGCTGGGGCACCAGCGCGGCGAACACCAGCCCGAACACCGCCAATGTCATCATGCGCAATTCGCTGTTTGTCGAAGGGCCCAACTGCAACATCTGGGGTGGCATCAACCAGGGATCTGGCACGGCCCAGGCAGGCCCGGAAAATGCCGGAGCGGTCTATGCGGTGGCGTTCGCGAATGGCTCGACCACGCTCAACAGCCTCGCATTCATGAACAACACCATCTATGGCTGCGGCGGCGATGCACTGGCGACGGCACTGGAAACTGCGCTGTGCAGCGCCAGCTTCAATTCCACCACTTATGCAGCGGGGTCCATAACCGGATGGGTGACCGGCGCCACGGTCGGGGTCGCGCCGTTCAATGGGCATTTGCTCGGCATTTCTGGTGGTACGGCATGGATCGAATTCAACGCCTTCATGCACCTGCCCGGCCGCATGTTCGATATGGGCAACGTCAATATCGGCAACCACACGATCGTCGTCGCCAACAACTATATCGAGGGCATGCTCTACAAACAGGAGCCCGGCGTCCTGTTCAGCAGCATCGTTTGTTCGGCCAATTGCTCCACCGCTTCGCCATCCACCCCCGCGCAAGAAGTCGTCACGACCGTTGCGCCTCATGGCATCCCGGTGGGCAGCTATTACAGCCTGGTGCTGTCCGGCAACGGCGCAGCGGGTGATTATTGGGGTGGCACGTTCACCTTTCAGGCCACCGACGCCACGCACCTGACGTTTCAGAGCGTCGCCAATGCGGCCGACTGGACCTATAGTGGATCGGGCAACTATGGCTGGGTCTACAGCAATTTCGGCCATGGCGAACTCTGGAACACCGCAGCCACGACCAATGGCGCCACGTTCACCGGCACGATCAGCGGCAACACGCTCACCGTGTCGGGCCTGTCGGGCACACTGACGGCCGGGCAATATGTCACCGCCAACGGCGCCGCAGATGGCGTGATCAACGGCACGATCAGCGGCACCACACTCACCGTCAACAGCGTCACGTCGGGCACCCTCGCAGCGGGTCAGATCATCGCTGCAGCGTCAGGTTCAGGCCTCAGCATTCCGGCCGCTGTGACCATCGTGTCGGGCAGCGGATCGACCTGGACGCTCAGCCAGGCGCTCGGCACCATCGGGCCCGGCACGATCAACACCTATGACGCGATTCCCGCGCCAACTTATATCACGGGCGGGTCGGGCAGCACGTGGACGCTCAACCAATCGCTGGGAAATATCGGCCCCACGCCGATGACGGCGCCCTATTACACCCCCGGCATTGCGGGCGGCACCACGACTTATGTGGTCAGCTACAACACCTATCTCCAAACCCCTTCGGCCTGGGGCTATGGCGGCACGGCGATCCTGTGGCCGCAGACCAACAGCAATCTGATGGGCGTGCCGCTCGCAACACTCACCGGGTCGATCGATCACAATGTGCTGATATCCGATCTGCAGAACAACGCGCGCCATTTGCAGAATTCCTATGGCGTGTCGTTTCAGGCGACAAAGCTGGCCGGCTTCACGCTGAACAACAACTATTTCGATCCGACCGGGCAATACTATTGCTGGATCGGCTACACGCTCGATTCCGGCAGCGGGCCGACGCTCAGCGGCAACGTCAACCTGCTGAACCCGTCCGACCCTTATGCCAACACGATGGATAGCTATGCCATCATCCCCTACGTTTCGGGTGCGGGCACCAACACCCAGGGCGAAAACGGGCTGGTCTATAACCCTGCCAACGGCGTGCTGACCATCACGCTCGCCTCGAACGCCACGTTCTCCGCCGGGCAGCAATTTTTCATCCGCAACGGCACCGTGAATACCGGCACCAACTATCTGGCTGGTACGCTCACCGCCGCCAGCGTGTCGGGCGCAACGGTCACAGTGAACCTGGCGCCAGGATATACCGGTGTGCCGACCAGCTTCACCGGCGACATCACACTGATCAATAGCAGCGGCCAGGCTCAGGCCTGCTACGGGCATAATTGAGGCACATTTCCATGGCTGACACCCCGCACACGCCGGCGCACGAGGAACTCGAATCCCTGCGCGTCGATGTCGAATATCCCGAGCACCTGGCGCGCGCCACGGCGAGCACCGCGGAATTCGACCACAACAAGTCCTTGCTGGTCAAAAAGCGCAAGACGCCATGCTTCAAGTGCGGCGGCAAAGAGCACCTCGAGGTGCACCATTTCATCATCGAATGGAGCGAGTGGAACAACGCCGATCCGGCCAAAGTGCTCGGCCTAATGCACCATTTCGACATCTATGGTGACGCCGCACTGCTGGGTGAGAAGCCCGTCGCCACCCCCGACGACCTGCGCAACCTGATGGTGTTGTGCGTCGCCTGCCATCGCGGCGCCGGCCTGGGCATCCACCAGGTGCCCGTGCCTTTCTGGTTCGCCGACCTCGTCAAGCGTGATGGCGCGATCGTGCTGAAACCCGCTCACGCAAAGGAATCCTGACCATGACTATCGAAACCCTCGAAACCGCCGCCAAGGCTGATCTCGCTTATGGCGTCGGCGAACTGAAATTGGCCACCACCGACATCAAGGCCCTCGTCGCCAACCGCGTCGGCGATGTCGTGATCGCGCTGATCGTGCTCGGCTCGATCGTGCTCGGCCACGCGCTGTAACACCCTGCGCGCGCTGGCCTCGCTGGCGCGCGCCATCCACAGGAGGTGACGATGCTCACCGCGATCCTCAGCCTGTTCAAAGGCTGGTCTATCCTGTCCTCGATCGGCGCCTGGTTCACCGATGCATGGGCATGGGCCGCCAAGAACCCGCTGGCCGCCGCCGTCGCCGCGCTGGTGCTGATCTGCGCTGTGCTGGGCTGGTATGCTCACCACGAGGCTGCAACGGCCACCAAGGCCCGCGCCGACGAGGCGCAGGCCGAAAAGGCGCTGACGGTCGAACAGGCCAGCAATGCGCGCCTGCAAGCGGCTCTGGACGCGCAGAACGCCGCCGTGGCGCAACTGGGCAAAGACAGCACCACAGACGTGACACAGGGCAACCAGGCCGATGCCGCCGCCCTGGCGCGATCGGCCCAGCGCGCGGCCGAAGCACAGGCGATCGTCATTCCGCCGGCGGCCAACGGCAAACCCGGCTGCCCGACGCCTGCTGATGTCATCGCCGCGAAAAAGGATCTGTGATGCGAACCTGTGCAAAAATGGCAATAGTTGTCGCCTGCCTCGCCCTGGCTGCCTGCGCCAGCGCGCCGCCGCCCGCAATCGATGACAAAGTGGTAACGGTGCAAGTCCCCGTCGCCACCCGCTGCGTCGATCCGGCCAAAGTGCCCGCCGCCGTGCCGCCGGCGCAAGTCAACGGCGATGCCGAGCACGATGTCAGTGTGCTGGCGCAGGCCGACCTGGCGCTACGATCTGCGGTCGACCAGCTCATGGCATTGATCAGCCCATGCACGGTAACGCCGGCTCAGCCTGCAGCTCAGACAAATTGATAAAGTTGGAAGGGGTCAGCCCAGCGGCCATCCCCTTTTTGCGTTCTGGGCCAGCGCGGGCAACAACTCGTTCTCGGTCAGCTTGCGCAGTTCCAGGAACGCCACATAGGCGTCGGGCTTCAGGTGCACCCCATGCTCGCACCGCGCGCCCTCGGGGAAGTCGCGCAGACGGTGATACAGCGCATCGAGGCGCTCGTGCAGTTCAGAGGAGTCCATCATTGCGCGTCTGCCGGAACGGGCAACCGCGCAATCTGCGTTTTCAACTCTTCGCGGCGCGCGGCCTCTTGCTGTTTGTCCCACTCTACCTGGTATGAAATCAGAAAGTCGGCCACATGGTCGTTCATCAGTGCGCCCAGGCGATAAGCCAGCTCGCGGCTGACATCGCGCTCGCCCTGCAGCACGTGATGCAGATTGGGACGAGCCACGCCGATCAGGCGCGCAAGCGGGGCGATCTTGAGCCCATATTGCGGTAGCAGCGTATCGCGGATGAACACGCCGGGATGGATGTGGAGCGGAGGCAGCGGCCCCACCTTCATTTCCTGCGGGTCGGTGATCTTGAAATTTTCCGTTTCGCGCTGAGACATCATGTCACTCCTTCACCCTGCCATATGTATCATCACAGGATACATGCGCAAGGATTTTGTTTCGCGCTGGGATACATTTTACACAGAGCGGGAGCGGTGGGCGGGGAATTCCCCGCCCGGCTCGATTAGTGGTAATCCTCATAATCAAGGACCGTGACTTCCTGCCTCGCGATATCAACGCGGAAGGTCAGCCGATAATTGCCGGTGACAGTCAGGGCCCATTTGCCGGGCTGGCCGGGCTTCAATTCGTGGGCCTTCCATTTCGGAAAGGCGAGCAGGTCAAGCGGATGATTCATGACCCGGATAGCCGCCAGCATTTCGATAATGCGGCGCGTCTCAAACGGATCGAGACCCTTCACGGCGGTCAGGCCCGGATTTTCAACCAAGGCCTTCAACCGCTTGTCCCGGATCGTAATGATTTTCATAAACTGCCTCCTTCGCTGTGTACCCTGTTGGGATACACATTTCAGGCGAGGGGGTCAAGATAAATGTATCCCATCAGGATACTTTTTGCGATTGGCCAGCGGACCGGACGACGCAACACCATAGTGCGCACAGACCGTCTCATGGCTCAAAAGCAGTGGTGATGGCGCGAAAAGGGCCGCTCAAATTGGGGGTATCGATGGGGGTATCGTTCGCGCGGCCGCGCGCGATTTTTCGCTGAATTCTGCGATTTCGACCGCATCGCGCGGCGGAGGGATTATCCGCCGCGCAATTGACCGACGAACCGGGTCCATGTCCGTTGAAAGGCGCGTTTTGCCGCCGCTTTGCTGCTCACGATTCCGCGCCGTTTTGTTCCGTATCCAAGGTCTATGCGGTCGATTGAATAGAGCCACTTTCCAGAGCGGCCTGAGATCGGCGTAATCAACCCCACCAGAAATTCGCCGTGCGTGACGATATAGCCATCGCCGCTCACTGTCAGCCGCAGCGGCTGAATTTCTATCGCCTCGGGCTCTTTCATTGGATCCACTATATGCTGACAATCGGCGCGGTGAAAGCCGCGACGCCGCAGGCGCGCGCGTACAAACTGTTCGACGCCGGCGGCCTGCATCTGCATGTCGCACCGACCGGGTGCAGATCGTGGCGGCTGAAATATCGCCATGGTGGCCGGGAAAAGCTGCTGACGTTTGGCCGGTTTCCGGAAATCTCGCTGCCCGAGGCGCGCGCCATGCGCGAGACGGCAAAGGCCGCGCTACGCGAGGGCAGGGATCCTGCCGCGCCCGTTTATGCAACAGACCGCACGTTTTATGCAACGGCATGCGCCTGGCATGCGCTGCGCGCGCCCGGTTGGTCGACCACGCACGCGGCCGACGTACTGGCCAGCCTGGCGCGCGATGTCTTTCCCGCGATCGGCGCCATGCCGATCGCGGCGATCACGCCGCCCGATGTGCTGTCGGCCGTGCGCGCGGTTGAGGCGCGCGGGCAGTGCGAAACCGCGCGGCGCATCCGCCAGCGGATCGGCGCGATTTTCGGCTATGCGATGTCCGAAGGCTGGTGCACCACGAACCCGGCCGCTACCACCGCACGGGCCATGCTCCCCCCAAAACTCACGCAGCCGCACCCGGCGCTGACTGAGATTGAGTCATGCCGCGATCTGCTGACCGCGTGCGATCATATCGCCGGGCCCAACAATATGGTGGCGCTAGCATCCCGGTTCCTCGCGCTGACGGCCGTGCGCCTCGATGCCGTGCGCGGCATGCGCTGGGAGGAAATCGAGCTGATCGACAGCCGCCCGGTCTGGCGTGTGCCGCCCGATCGCATGAAGCTCGCCCGGTCCAAGAAGCAGGACGCGCGCTTTGCGCACCTGGTGCCGCTGTCGGCCGCGGCGATCGCGGTGCTTGACCGGGTCGAAGCGCTCGAGCGCGGCGCGCGGTGCGCCCTGGTCTTTCCCGGCGCGGGCGGTTCCGGCCCGATGGGCGAACGCGCGATCGGCAATCTCTATCTCCGCGCAGGCTTCGCCGGCCGCCATGTGCCGCATGGCTGGCGCGCCTCGTTCAGCACAATCATGAACGAGTTGATGCCCGAACACCGCGACGCGATCGACCTGGCGCTGGCACATGCGGGGAAGGGCAAAGTCGAAGGCGCCTATAACCGTGCGCAGCTGCTCGGCCAGCGTCGCGCGCTGTTCGACCGGTGGGGCGAATTGCTCACCGGGGAATATTCCAAGGAATAATTTTCCCCAATTTCCCCGCCGCGAGGCGGGGGTGCCCGGGCGGCAACCCGGAAAGCCGACGAGGGCATACCTCGCCACGACCAGCAGGCCAAACTGGCCGCCCCGCACCCATGCAATGGGCCGGGGTTTTCGTGGACGACAAACCCTGATGGAACCGCAAACCCTATCCTTCGTAAAACCCGTCAATCCCGCCGCCGGATATCAGGGCGGAAAGCGCAATCTGGCGCGCCGCATCTGCGCGCTGATCGATGGCACGCCGCACGATGGCTGTGCCGAGCCGTTCGTCGGCATGGGCGGCATCTTCCTGCGCCGGTCGACCAGGCCGCGCACCGAGGTGATCAATGACATTTCGGGCGATGTGGCGACGTTTTTTCGCGTGCCGCAGGAGCATTACCCCTATTTTATCGACATGCTGCGGTTTCGCGTGGCGAGCCGGGCGGAATTCGACCGGCTCAATGCACTGCCACCCGATCGGCTGACAGACCTGCAGCGTGCAGCGCGCTTTGTGTATCTCCAGCGCCTGGCATTCGGCGGAAAGGTGCAGGGCCGCACATTCGGGGTCAACTCGAACGCCGGAGCGCGGTTCAATATCTCAAAGCTGGAACCGATGCTCGCCGATATTCACGACCGGCTATCCGGCGTGACGATCGAGCAGCTTCCGTTCGACGCTTTTATGGCGCGTTATGATCGGCCGGGGATGCTGGTCTATCTCGACCCGCCCTATTTCGGCTGCGAAACCGATTATGGGCTCGGTGTTTTTGCGCGCGCCGATTTCGAACGCCTGGCCGACCAGCTCGCCGGCGGCCGGGCCAAATTCATTCTCTCGATCAATGACCACCCGTCGATCCGCGCCATTTTCGCCGCCTTCGAAGTGCGCGCGGTCGAAACGACTTGGTCGATCGGCACGCTGTCTGCTGGCGACACACGGCGGGGAGAGCTGTTGATCAGCAACTTCCCTCTGCCCGGTCGCGCTGCTTAGGGCGCTGCGCGCGCACCAGGCGCAAGGGTGGTGACCTGGCACAGACCTTGCGCCTCGGCCCCCTGCCGAGCCCCGGGGCGGCCTGCGCCGCCCCGTCTGCCGGTGCCTCCGGCAGTGTTTTTTCATCTTTCGGTGGCATCAGGTCGGGGGTGACGGGGATCAAATCCACGCATCGGGCGACGATGTCGCCCGATTCATCACATGGATCAGAATGATCCCCCGGTTTCTCCATTCCTCCCGGATTCGCGCTCCTGCCGATCGCGCGCATCGAGGAGCGCCGCGATTCGACCGAATTGCTCGCCGCGCAGGCGATCGCCGGCCCAGAAATCCTTGTGGAAATCCGTGGCGGCCAACTGGTCGAGCATGGCCTTCAGGTCGCGCTGCGCGGCCTCGCGCGCGTGGTCGGCGTCATCCGGCGCCGGGCTGTCGCCCAGCAGGCGGCGCGCCAGATCCTCGAACTCCTGAGGCAGCAGCAGCACATAGGCGTTGGTGATCTGTTCCACCTGCGGCCCGGCCTCTCCCTTGTTTTCGGTCGGCCGCGATCGGCGTATCCATTGCAGAAATCCGTGCTGTCGCAATCGCACCAGCGCCTCGTGGATCGCTGAGTACGAATGGCCGACCATGCCTGCGATCGTCGCGATCGCGGGCTCAAGGCGTCCGGTGGCGTAATCGACGATTTCGTACAGCGCCTCCAGGACCTGCACGCCGACTGCACCGAGCGCGCCGTTGCGGGCACCTGGCTGATCCTTTTGCCGTGCCGCGCGCGTGCGCAGCTCGAACGACTTGGCCATCTTGATCGAGATCGCCGCATAGCGCTTGCCCGCACGCCGCGTGCCGCGCGCCCGGCCGACGCCGATCGGCCGCCACAGCCGGTCCTCCAGTTGCCCCTCGGTATAGCTGTTGCGCCATACCGGTTGGCCGCCGCGAAACTCCTTCGACGGCTTCAGGCCTGCGGCGATCTCGCCGAATGACCGCGGTGCGCCGCCCCGCTGCGGCAGTCCCGGGACTGCGGGGGCCGTCATGCGAAGACCCCCGTAACAGTCAGCGCCTGGGTAAATCCAGCAACGAGGCGGCGGGTGCCACGCCCTCCATCAACAGGTCGGCCCAGGCCTGCGCCAGTTCGCGCCGACGCGGCATATAGGCGGCGCGGTTGTACCGCGATTCGACCCCTTCGGGCTCGTGCGCCAGCATCAGATCGATGATCGCACGATCGCCAGGCCGATCCTCGGCGATGGCGCGTTCGTTCATGATGGTCGAAAACGTCGCGCGCCACCCGTGCGGGACATGCCGGCCGGCGATGCCCGGCATCCGGCGATAGGCCGCGTTCAGCGCATTGTCGGTAATCGGCCGACGCGAATGGCGCGCCGACGGGAACAGATAGTTGCGCCCGCGCGAAAGCGCCGCCGCGACCTGGACCACCTGGACCGCCTGGCGCGACAGCGGGACAAGGAACTCGAATTCCTCTTGTTCCGACTTCGCCTTCGACAGCTTCATCTTGGCTGCAGGAATGCGCCACACAGGGTCGCTGCCCTCCAGCCCCTCGAACTCGCCGATCTGGGCGATCCGGATCACGCCGGGTCGTACCGCTGTCAGCGCCAGCAGCCGCGATGCAAGCCTGGTGGTCGGGTGACCTGGCTCCGCCTCGAACGCTGTCAAGAATGCGCGCGCGTCGGCCAGCTTCAGCAGCGCGGGCTGCTTGCCCTTCACCACAGGCCGCAGCGCCGCACTCACCCGCGCCGCCGGATCGACCTCGACCAAATCGTTCGCGATGGCATAGCCAAACACCGCGGAGATCCGCTGCCGGATCCTGTGCGCCGTCTCGATTGCCCCGCGCTGCTGCACCGCGTCGAGCAAATCGCGGATCGCCGCCGGCTTGATCTCGCCGATATCCATCGCGCCGATCACCGGAAACACTTCGGCCGTCAGGCTGGTCAGCACGTCGTGTGCATGCCGCACCTTCCAGAGCGGCGCCTGGTGCGCGTGCCAGCGCTTCGCCACTGTCTCGAACGAGCGCCACGGATCCGCCGATCCATTGCGCCGCGTTGCCCGCCGCCGAAACTCGGCCCCCGGGTCGTGCCCGTCGCGCAAATCCTTGCGCGCATCGAGGCGCATGTCGCGCGCCATGCGCAGCGACACATCGGGGTAGGGGCCGAATACAATCCGCTGCTCTTTGCCGCCAAACCGATATTTCAGCCGCCAGCTTTTGAATCCGGTCGGCGTGACATAGAGATACAGCCCGCGCTCGTCGGCGAGCTTGTACGGCTTCGCCGCCGGCTTCGCCGCGCGGCATTGTTGATCGGTCAGCGCCAAGTGCCCCCACTTTCCCGACACGATGCCCCAAAAGTGCCCCCGCGACCGGCAAGCACTCCTGAGAACAACTGGTAACGTATGAGAAAGCTAAATGGCGGATTTCTGCGGATTGTCCAGCCAGATAAGCACATTTGAGAACACCCAGGAACTTGCCTTGGCGGACAGGGTGGGATTCGAACCCACGGTGAGCTTGCACCCACGGCGGTTTTCAAGACCGCTGCCTTAAACCACTCGGCCACCTGTCCGTTTGCAGGCCGCCGTCGATAGCCGCGCGGGCGATGAAGGCAAGGTCTTTTTCCATCGCGATAGGCCGACCGGGGCACAATGGGGATTCCCAGCCGCGATGCGCTGTGCGACAAGTCGGCGGATGAGCGGAATATTGAAAACGCTGGGGCTGGCGATGGCGATGGTGTCGGGCACGACGTCGGCGGGCGCGCAGGCGGTCGTTCAGCCGGGGCTGACCGCGCCGGACGGCCAGGCGGGGTTTGCCGCCTTTCTGCAAGTGCTGGCGGCGCGCGCGCGGGCCGAAGGGGTGCGCGAGGCGACCATCCATGCGGTGATCGACACGCTGACCTA
This sequence comes from Novosphingobium sp. FSW06-99, assembly GCF_001519065.1. GTDB lineage: Bacteria > Pseudomonadota > Alphaproteobacteria > Sphingomonadales > Sphingomonadaceae > Novosphingobium. Next base: position 342,513 of record NZ_KQ954251.1, on the reverse strand, counting down.
TGATCCCGACGTGGTGTGGCACGATCGCAGTCAACCGGGCGTTTCGACCACCGTGACGCCGCGTTTCGAACCCTATCGCCGCACCCATGTCGATACCGGGCGGATCGCGCGCGGGCGGGCGATCTATAGTGCGTCGCTGCCGTTGATCGAGCAGATCGAGGGCCGCTATGGCGTGCCGGGGCCGATCGTGTTGGCAATCTGGGGCCATGAAACCAATTATGGCAGCTATACCGGCACCTATGATCTGCCGCGATCGATCGCCACGCTTGCCTATGAAGGGCGGCGGCGCACGCTGTTTGCCGATGAATTCATCGCCTTGCTGAAAATGATCGATCGCGGCGTGCCGCGATCGCGGTTGCGCGGCAGTTGGGCCGGGGCGTTCGGCAATCCGCAATTCCTGCCCAGCGTCTATTTGCGTGTGGCACAGGATGCCGACGGCGACGGACTGGCCGATATCTGGACCGACCGCGCGGACACGCTAGCCTCGATCGCCAATTATTTTCGCGACGCCGGCTGGCGGCGCGGCGAACCGTGGGGCGTGTCGGTAACAGTGCCTGCCGGTTTCGACCGGGCCGCGCTGGCCACGCGGCTGGTCTCGCCGCGCTGCCCGCAAGTGTTTGCCCGCCATTCGCGCTGGCGCACGATGGCCGAATGGCGCGCCGCCGGGATCGTGCCGAGCCGGGGCACCTGGCCCGGTGATCGCGTGCAGGCCACGTTGTTCGAACCCGATGGTCCCGGCCACGGCGCCTGGCTGCTAACCGGAAATTATCGAGTCATCCTCGATTACAACTGTTCGAACTTCTATGCTCTTTCGGTAGGATTGCTCGCCGATGAAATCAGTCATTAGCACGGCGGCCCTGGTGGTCGCGCTTGTCGGGCTGGGCCTGTCCCCGACGCTGGCGCATGCCGGGCACCCGGCGGCGCCTGTCAGTACCGGCTATGGTCCAGAGGCGGACTATCCGGTGACCATCGGCGATCCCTATGTGATCGGCGGGGTGACCTATACGCCCGCCGACACGCTCAACTACGATGCGGTCGGTTATGCCCATGCCGGAACCCAGGGCAGCGGGATCAGCGGCGCGCACCATGTGCTGCCGCTGCCCTGCTATGTCGAGGTCACCTCGCTCGACAGCGGACACACCATTCTGGTCCGGCTCGACCGGCGCGGGCCGATGAATGGCAAGCAATTGATCGAACTGTCGCCCGCTGCCTGGGCGCAATTGGGCCTGCCGGCAGGGGCCGATGCGGCGGTGCGCGTGCGCCGGGTCAATCCGCCCGAGCCCGAACGCGCAGCCCTGCGGATGGGCAATCGCGCGCCCGAACGCATGGAAACTCCGCCAGGCCTGCGTACCGCGCTGCGCCGCAGGCTAGTGCAGGCCGCGCCGCGCACACCCGACGAGCCGCCATCGGCCACGCTGTCGGGCAGCGCCAGCCAGACTGCCGCCCACGCCATGCTGACGGCGACAAACCCAGCCCCGCCGCATCCCGTGCCGGCCAGGCCACCGGTTTCTGTGCCCACCCCGACGGCGGTGGCGACGCCAAAGCCTGTCGTGGCAAAGCCTGCCGCCCCCAAACCGGCCCCGCCAACGCCGCCCAAGCCGAAACCCGTGGAAGCACGTGCCGAATCGCACCACGCGGAGGCGAAACACCTGGTCGTGCAAGTCGCCGCCTTTTCATCCCGCGAACACGCCGAAAAGGCCGCCGAGGAAGTGGGTGGCAAAGTCGAGGCAGCCGGAAAGCTGTGGCGTGTACGGATTGTGGCGACCAGCGACGAAGCCGCACAGGCCGCACTGGCGAAGGCCAGGCACTCGGGCTATGCCGGGGCGATCATCCTCCACCACGACTGATTGCGGTCGGGGGTCAGCCGAAGATTGCCACATTTGTCGATGAAAAGCCTGACTTTGCCCGCTTGTGCGGCGTTTGCCCTGATGGCCGGTCCCGCCGTGGCGCGCGGCGGCCACGGCGCGCCGGTCGATCCCGCCGCCATGCCCGTGATCAGCGCGCCGACCGCTTATATGGTCGATGCCAATTCGGGCCGCGTGCTGTTTGCGCGCGATGCCCATCGCCGGTTTGTGCCCGCATCGCTGACCAAGATCATGACCAGCTATGTCGCGTTCGAACTGATCGCACAGGGCAAGCTGTCGCTGAACCAGACATTCGAGATGCGGCCCGAAACCTTTCGCCAGTGGCATGGCGTGGGCAGCACCATGTTCCTTGGCAATCAAAGCCGCACCACCGTGGCCGACCTGCTGGAAGGGATCGTGACCGTTTCGGCCAACGACGGCTGCGTCGTGCTGGCCGAAGGGATCGCCGGATCGGTACCCGGCTTTACCGACATGATGAATGCCAAGGCGCGCGAACTGGGCATGCATGACACGCATTACCACACCCCCAATGGCTGGATGGATCAGGGCCAGACCTATGTTTCGGCCGCGGATCTGACCACGCTGGCCACCGCGCTGATCACCCGCCATCCCGATCTCTACCATCGCTTCTACGGCCACGAACGCGCTGAATTCAACGGGATACAGCAGAACAATCACAATCCGCTTTATGGTCACACACCAGGCGCCGACGGGGTAAAGACCGGGTTTACCGGCGAAGCGGGCTATGGCTTTGTCGGCTCGGTCGCGCGCGACGGACGGCGCATCATCTTTGTGCTGGGCGGCTATCCGCGGCCCAAGGAACGCACCGACGAATCGCGCCGCTTTGCCGAATGGGGCTTTGCCGCGTGGGACACCCGCCCGATCGTCGCCGCCGGCGCCACAGTGGGCACCGCGCACGTGCAGGGCGGGACCGCGCGGTCGGTCGCGCTGATCGCGCCGCGCGGGTTTGGCATCACCGTGCCGCATGGCGAAACCCCGCGTTATACGCTGGCGATCCGCTACAAGGCGCCGTTGACCGCACCGATTGCCAAAGGGCAAGAGGTCGCCAGCCTGATCGTGCGCGCGCCCGGCCAACCGATCGAACATCTGCCGCTGGTGGCCGCGTCCGCAGTGGGCGCGGGCACGATGGTCGATCGCCTGCGCGATGGTTTTGCCGCGCTGACCACCCGGGCCGCAAAACCATGAGCATGGGCAGGTTCATCGCGCTGGAAGGCGGCGAGGGCGTCGGCAAATCGACGCAAGTGCGGCTGCTGGCCGACGCGTTGCGGGCGCGCGGGCACGGCGTGGTCACCACCCGCGAACCCGGCGGCACGCCTGGCGCAGAGGCGATCCGCGCGATGCTGCTCGATCCGGCGGGCGAGGGGTGGGGCCCGCGCGCAGAGGCCCTGCTGTTTGCCGCCGCGCGGGCCGACCATGTCGACCGGCTGATCCGCCCGGCGCTGGCGCGCGGCGAATGGGTGCTGACCGACCGGTATCTCGATTCGAGCCGCGCCTATCAGGGCGGTGGCAGCGGGCTGGACGATACCGATCTGTTGACCCTGCATCGCATCGGCAGCGGGGGGTTGCTGCCCGATCGCACCATTCTGCTCGAACTCCATCCAGACGAGGTGGCGCAACGCCTGGCTGTGCGCGACCGGGGCGTCAGCGATCGGATTGGTGGACGCGATGTTGCCTATCACGCGCGCGTGGCCATGGCCTTTCGCCGGATTGCCGCCGCCGACCCTGCGCGGTTTGCGGTGGTCGAGGCCGGTGGTTCGCCCGACGCCGTGCATGCGCGCGTGCTGGCGGCGGTCGGGGCATGAACGATTGGATCGGCCACGATGCGGTGTGGCGCGAATGGCATGCCGCGCGGGCGGGGCGGCGCATGCACCATGCGTGGATGCTGGTCGGCCGCGAAGGCCTGGGCAAATCCGCCTTTGCGCAGGCCGCCGCGCTGGAACTGGTGGCCGAGCCGGGCACGCATCAGCCGCCGATCGAGCATCATCCCGATATCCTGTGGCTGGCACAATTGCCCGCCAACGACGACGAAGCCAAAAAGCGCGACGATGGCCGCGCCTATGCCACCAAGCGCAACATCAGCGTCGATCAGGTGCGCGAGATGCAGCGTCGTCTGGTGACCCGGCCCACGCTGGGATCGCGGCGCGCGGTGATCCTCGATCCCGCCGATGTGCTGGAAAAGGGCGCCGCCAACGCCTTGCTCAAAAGCCTGGAAGAACCACCCGAAGGCACGTTTTTCCTGCTGGTCGTGCACCAGCCGGGGCGGCTGTTGCCGACGATCCGTTCGCGGTGCCAGGTGCTGCGCTTTCGCACGCTCGATGCCGATGACATGAACCGCGCGCTGGATATCCACGCGCCCGACAGCGATGCGCTGACCCGCGCGGCGGCGATTGCCGTCGGTGCCGGATCGCCCGGCGCGGCGCTGGCGTTTGCCGCGCAGGATCTGGGCAGGGCATGGCAGATCATGCGCCAGATCGTGGCGCAGGGCGATCCCGATCTGGTCTTGCGTGCCGCGCTGGCCGCCGCAATCGGCCAACGCCCCGATCGGGACCGGCAGATGGCGGCGCTGACCGCCGCGCGCATGGTGCTGGTCGATGCGATGGGCACGCACCCGGCGCATGGCGCGCTGGCCGATGCACACACCGCACTGGTGCACCTGGCGCGCGAGGCGCCCACCTACAACTATGATGCCGGGCTGCTGATGCTGGAAATCGGTGCCTTGCTGGCGGGCGTGGCGCATACTAGGGAAGGCGCTCGTTAAAAGCCTATCCATAAGGAAGTGACCGTCCCGATGGGCGAACCTTATTACCTGACCACCGCAATTTCCTATCCCAATGGCCGCCCGCATATCGGGCATGCGTATGAGGCGATTGCCGCCGACACGATCGTGCGGTTCATGCGCTCGATCGGCCGTGACGCGCGGCTGCAGACCGGAACTGACGAACACGGCCTGAAAATGGCGCAAAAGGCGCGCGAACTGGGCGTGACGCCGATCGAGCTTGCCGATGAAATGGCACAGCATTTCAAAGATATGTGCGCGGCACTGCATATCGAACATGATGTGTTCATCCGCACGTCCGAACCGCGCCACCACACCGCGAGCAAGGAATTGTGGCGCCGCATGGAGGCCAATGGCGATCTCTATCTCGATCGTTACGAAGGCTGGTATTCGGTTCGCGACGAAGCCTATTACGACGAAAGCGAACTGGTCGCGGGCGAGGGCGGGGCAAAGTTGTCGCCGCAAGGCACTCCGGTCGAATGGACCGTAGAGGAAAGCTGGTTTTTCCGGCTGTCGAACTATGCTGATCGCCTGCTGGCGCACTATGCGGAAAATCCTGATTTCATCCGGCCCGAAACCCGCCGCAACGAAATTGCGCGGTTTGTCGAGGGCGGCCTGCGCGATCTGTCGGTTTCGCGCACCAGTTTCGACTGGGGCGTCAAAGTGCCCACGGCCGATGGCGATGACGATGCCCATGTGATGTATGTCTGGGTCGATGCACTGACCAATTATCTGACCGGGCTGGGCTGGCCCGACGATACCGAGGAATTCCGGCGGTTCTGGCCGGCCGATCTGCATCTGATCGGCAAGGATATCGTGCGATTCCACACCGTTTATTGGCCCGCCTTCCTGATGAGCTCGGGCCTGCCGCTGCCCAGATCGGTGTTCGGCCACGGGTTCCTGCTCAATCGCGGGCAAAAGGAATCCAAATCGCTGGGCAATGTCACCGATCCGCTCGATCTGGCGGCGCGGTTCGGGGTCGATCCGCTGCGCTATTTCCTGATGCGCGAAGTGGTATTCGGGCAGGACGGATCCTATTCGCCCGAGGCGATCGCCACGCGCTGCAACGCCGAACTTGCCAACAGCTATGGCAATCTGGTGCAGCGCACGCTGTCGATGATTTTCAAGAATTGCGGCGGCGAACTGGGCCTGTTTGCCAGCACCGATGCCGATGATACGCTGCTTGCCACGGTGGCGGCGGCCACGCGTGACGATCTGCCGCGCGAATTTGCCGCGCTGAATTTTACCGCCGGGATCGATGCGTGGATGCGCGCGGTGTTTGCGTGCAACGCCTATGTCGACGAACAGGCGCCCTGGGCCTTGCGCAAGACCGATCCCGAACGGATGCGCGCGGTTCTCTACACGCTGTTCATGGCGATCCGCGACCTGACCATCGCGATTGCCCCGGTGGTACCGTCAACCGCGCACAAAGTGCTCGATCAATTGGGAATTCCGGTTGATCAGCGCCATATTGCCAATTTGGGACAGGCGGACTGGTATATGGCCCGCGTAGCCACTGGCGAACCGCTCGGCGCACCGGTACCCGCCTTTCCGCGCATCGAAATCGATGCCGAGGTTGCCTGATGCTGATCGATTCGCATTGTCATCTCAATTACAAAGGGCTGGTCGAACAGCAGGCGGCGATGCTCGGCCGTGCGCGGGCGCGCGGCGTGCGCGGCTTTCTCAACATTTCGACACGGCAAAGCGAATGGGACGCGGTGATTGCCACCGCCCACCGCGAAAGCGATGTCTGGGCCAGCGTCGGCATTCACCCGCACGAGGCCGATGAACATGCCGATCTGGGCGCGGCTGTGCTCCATGCCGCGACGCAGGACCCGCGCGTGATCGCGATCGGCGAAACCGGGCTCGATTATTACTATGATCATTCCGATCGCCAGGTGCAGCAGGCGCTGTTCCGCACCCATATCGGCGTGGCGCGCGACACCGGCCTGCCGCTGATCATCCACACTCGCGATGCAGAGGCCGACACACTGACGATCCTGGCCGATGAAATGGGGAAGGGGGCGTTTCCCGCGCTGATCCACTGTTTCACCGCCTCGCCCGAATTTGGCCGCGCGGTGCTCGATCTGGGGCTGACGATTTCGCTGTCGGGCATTGTCACGTTCAAAAGCGCCAGGGACTTGGCGGCGTTTGCTGCGGAAATACCCGAGAATCGTCTGCTGGTCGAAACCGATGCGCCGTTTCTGGCGCCAGTGCCCCACCGAGGCAAGACGTGTGAGCCCGCTTTTGTGGCCGACACGCTGGCCCATGTGGCAGATTTGCGCGGGGTGACCAGCGCGGACCTGGCCGAAACCACCGGTGCCAATTTCCGCGCGTTGTTTGCGAAAGCCGGTCTGTGAAGCTGATCATGCTCGGATCGGGCACATCGACCGGTGTGCCGCGCATCGGCAACGACTGGGGGGAATGCGACCCGGCCGAACCGCGCAACCGCCGCACCCGCGTGGCGATCGTGGTGGAGGGCGACGACGGCGCGCGACTGCTGGTGGATACGCCGCCCGATCTGCGCACACAGTTGCTGGCCACCAACATCGGCCGCATCGATGCCGTGCTGTGGACACACGATCACGCCGACCATACCCATGGCATCGACGATCTGCGCGCCCTACGGATGGGCCGCGCCGCGCCACTGCCGGCCTATGCCGCCGATGAAACGGTGCGCCGCCTGCGCATGCGCTTTGGCTATGTGTTTGCCGGGCAACATGGCTATCCTACGATCTGCAACATCGACAATCTGGATCGCGTGCGAATTGTTGCGGGCATCGGCGTCAGCCACTGCGAAATGCCCCACGGCCCCGCGCAATCGACCGCCTATCGCTTTGAACAGGGCGGCAAATCAATCGGTTACGCAACAGACTTCAGCGAAATTACCGAACCGATGGTCGAACTGTTCTATCGGGTCGACGTGCTGGTGGTCGATGCACTGCGCCGCAACCCGCACCCCACGCACGCGCATCTGGCGATGGCACTCGACCTGGCCGAACGCACACGCGCCGGCCGCGCCATCCTGACCCATCTCGACAAGTCGATGGATTACCACGCCCTGTGCGAAGAACTGCCATCGCACATCGAGCCCGGCTACGATGGTTTGGAACGCCTGGTATGACCGGCCTGACCACCGACGACTGGGTCCGCGTGCTCGGTATCCTGATGGCGCTGACCGTGGTAATCGGCACCGGCATGACACGCGGATTTCGCATGCCCCGCGCAAACTGGATCGCGCTGGCCTGGATGGCACTGGTCTGGGCAGCCATCATCGCCACCGCCGCACTGGCGTTCCGCCACTTCAGACCCGGCGGGATGTAGTCGTTCGCGTCAGTATTGCCGCAACTCTATGGCTCCGATCACGAAATCGGCGCTCGCATCCGCCTGTATCCGGAACTCGACAGCTTCAGTCATTGCTTTCAACAGGAATGGGACTTCAAAAAATCCATTCTGACAGTCTTGTCTTGTGATGAAATATTTTGGAGCGCAGCGACGATTCTTGCTGCCCACAACCTCCAGATAGGCTTTCCCCGATGATACGACTTTGGGCAAGTTAACGCGCAGGATGTAACGACCTGCATCCAACGCAATATAGGGGCCGAATAAAAGATGTCCTGCCCGACCTGATGTCGCAAGACCGAGTTCACACTTTTGCCCCACGATCGTCTTCAGTGGCGGCATTGCGGGCGATAGGAGCATGCTGGACTTGGGTGCAGCGCGCTCCTCTCGCTTAACAACCGTAACGTCTTTGATTTCTGCAAATTGGAAGGCAGGAACATCGACAACAACTTCAAATTGCTTGCCAGATTCAACCTGAACGTCAAAGTCGATTTCGATATTGCAACCTTCACAATCTTTTACAAATACTTGACGTGAAGCTAGCTTTCGCGCGCCTTCTTCAAGCGTCAAGTGAATATTGATCAATCCATGGCCTTCGATCCGGATAATTTCGACGATAGCGGTATAACTACCGCGCGGAAGAATATCGTAGGGCCCATGGACCAAAATACCGGACTTGCCATGGGCAATGATTGTTCCGCGCTCGACCCTCCCAATCTTTGTTCTTAACGCAATTCCCGGATAATGCCGGGGGAAGGGCGCCAACACCGGTTCGCGCGCAATTCGCCCCTTCTCAAGCAAGAATGCTTCACGCTCAGCCGGCGCGGACAGCGTCAAGGTTCGCCAATCTTCTGGCGGGATGCAGTGCAGTCGCTTCGCCGGATTTTCAAAATCCATAGCATATTTATCAAATATGCACTTTGCTTTGATCAAATCGCAAACGATGAAATTATCACAAAGAACATCTATAGATTTTTTTCGCTGCGATAGGTCGTTATGATAATCCAGTGACACCTCACTATTAAGTTTTACGAGTGCATTAAAGGTAATATGCTGCTCTACTGCTCTCTTGGTTAAAACCAAGCGCTCTTGATGGTTGGAATATTCGGCATACGGGTGCGTCTTATAGAAAGTTGCATCCGCGAGAGTGACGAACGGCACGTCCCAAAGGGCGCGAACGTCCTCAGCCAACCCAAAATGGAACCAGTCGCTGTAGTGGTATGGCATCCGTTCAAATGTATAGGGATTGAGCGTATACAGGTAAGAGATCAAAACCCGCTTGCGCAACAATTGATGGTCGCCACGTTGAAGGCCGTTACCATCAATCCACTGGCCAATGAAGCTGTCGTCCGCAAATATCAAGTCGGCGCGCGTGCGCAGAATATGGGTGCCGGTTGCAGCAGCAAGCCCGGCCTGCGCAGCAGATATCTGTAAATTGCCATTGTTGGGGCCAGGAGAGTCCGTTTTGATCGGAGGCAGCGGCAACGCGCCTTGGGCTTGGACAACTTTGTCGCAAGACGTTTTGATGAGCGCAAGAGCGATCTTTGCAAGATTACGATCTCTTACAGGCCCGGCGAGGGTGAGGTCATCTGTCGAACCGTCGGCATGCGTACCCCTGATGACATCCGGGGTAGATATGGACAAAATGATCTCTGCATCGGGAAAAATGTCCCGCCAATGCCTGCAATGGATGGCCACCATCGACAGTGTATCCTGACTGACGCCGCCCTGCATGACCACGCTCAATCGAGATCGACTGTCATTCGAAAAGAGTTCGTCAGAATATCGATGACGAGGGGCTTGATGAAGCGAGGTCATATTATCAATCTCTGTGCAAAATCGTATCAGGAAATCAACGCTTCATATTCGCTGGGCACGCCGCAAAATACGACTTCGGAACGTGCAATTTCATGGAAATGGATTTTTCCACCATCGGCAATGATATGATTGTACAATGGCGCAACAAATAGCTCCTTTGACGACGGCGCCATACGTTCGCGCTGCAGGGCCACGCGGAAATCTCCGGCCCGCGCAAAGTGATAAAGTCCGGTGCAGCACAAGTCCGAAATCGGTCGTTTTTCTGCCACCTCCAGTGCCAAATTGCCGGCTCCTTCTGCTGGGCGAACATACGACCAGTTGTCTCCGCTTCCGCGAAACACTTCGAGATAGCCCGCTGCGCCATCCATCCACGAATCTGTGGGAAAGGAAAATCCTGGCCTGAACGTGTCGATGTTAAAGATCGTCAGCGCCGCATCGTCTCCAATATCTGCACCGTCAATGGCAAGGCTGACGGTTTCAGCCTGTCCATCGGTTGGTGCATCGAGCGTTACGACATGAAAATCGGCAATACCCAACGCACGGCACCGCTCGGTCACAAAATCCCGCGTGCCCATCACGTCACGCACGGCCAGGACAAATGTCTGGTCAGTAAAATACTTCGAAAAACTCTTGAGTGCCGAATCGAACACGGTTCCGCCGTCGAGTGGCAGCATGTACTTGGGCAAAGTGTAGCCAGCTTCAGCAAACCGGCGCGAGAGGCCTGCCATTGGAATGATAATCATCTCAGGAACGCTCCTTGAACAAGCGTAGGGCATTGGCAATAAACGCTTGCTGACGGTCTGGGCGATCAGCATGCAAAGGCAGCATGGATAAAAACAACCCAGTCATAATCGCGTTGACTTCTTCACTACAAAGGTATTGGCCATCGATGCAAATGCCGCCAAATACATCTGCGATCCAGGTGCGAATTTCTGTGCTTTCAAAATCGAGCGAAAACGCATTCGCACCAAGTCGGTCACAACGATAACGGCCACCAATGATTAGATCATAGTAACCGATCGCCGAATGTGCGAGCTTTGCCATATCATAACGCGTATCGCCAAAATGAGTAAAGTCTCCTTCTCGGACATATCCACGAGGATCGATGACGCGTACACGCCTTGCGCGCGTATTATAAAAAATATTGCTGAAGCAAAAGTCACCATGCATGACTTTTTGCTTGCGTGGCTCATCCAGATTTATGCGCGCTTGAACCTGCTCCGCAATCTGCATCAGCGAGGGCAGAGGTTTTCCATCGAGATGGTTTGGCGTAGTTATGTCAAAACCAGTTTCTGTAGCGAAGCGCTCAAGCCGACCATACATGTTGTTGGTCAATTGGCGAAGATCGGCATGACCGGTCTCGCCGCCTTCAACGGAGGCAAGCGCTTCGAGAAAATCACTACAGGCACTGACTATTCGTGTCCATCCCGACCGGCTGATATTGCCAAACAGGTAAAGTTCCGACAGCGTCAGCATGTATTCATATTCGGTTTCGTAATATGGCCCTTCCGGCCCCTCTCCACTGTCGATCACGCGGCTACAGAACGGCTTTGTTACTGCTGGCGCGTTGGACAACCAATGCGTTTCAGCCCTGATCTTTTGGGCATTGGATAGACTCGACTTGCGTACCGTGTATTGGCCAAGCTGCACTTCGTTGAAGGCGCGCGCTGTCGAGACGCTGCGCCGGGACTGGAAAAAAGTTTGGATGTGGCCAAAATCCAGCCATTCCTCCACAGTCGAGGCTGTCAATGGGCGTTGGTTGGCATACTCTTGCAAACCAGCGATGAAGCGGCCTTTAGCGAAAATGATCGAGCGCAGAAGCGTCGAGCAGGATGAGCAAGCGAAATAACCGCATGCCACCAGACGGTCTGCGCCGTTGGTGGCAGCCGGTCCGGTCTTGATGGATTTGACAATGTTGTCGGCCACCGTGACATCAGCCCATTGGTAGTCATCGTTGCTGATGGCAACCGCAATCACATCTTCGCCGGCAGGCAGATCGCGAATAAGTGTATCGCCATGCAGAATACGCGCAGGTGTGTTGCCTGCACCAATATAATTGAATGCATAGACCACTGCCGTACCAAGCGTCAGCCCTTCGGGCATCGGCACAATCTGAACGCCACGCTCGCTCAGGCGGCGCAAGTCCTCGATCGGCGGCGTATATTGGGCGGGCAGCGCCATATACACGCGGTCATTTGGGCCGATCGTATCGAGTTGCATTTCATAAAGGCGTTTGTTTCCGACCGGTATCATCGCTGGTGGCAACTGCCCCAGTTCAAACGCCAATTCCTGGCCCACATAAGTGCCAGACATGATCAGCCAGATTGCGGCGCCTTCTGGCGGCGTCGCCTTGAGATCGTTCACCGTCATTGGGCATCACCTTCGCCAAGCAGAACAGCAATCTGCTGGCGACTCATGGACACAAATTCGCTAGGCCGAATAGCGCGATCATCAACATAGAAACCCTCAGTGCCACACCATGGCTTCCCGATATGGATTTCATCATAAGGAATTCCGTGCCGGTTCAGCCATTCAATCACAACGGGCAGGGTATGCGCGGTTATTTTTCCTACCGAATTGTTATATGTACGCATGTTACGCGCTGTCTGAATAATTATTTCAAAGCCGTCGTCATGATATTCTTTCAACCGCGCCACTACCGCCATGTCCGGTGCTTTTTGGTCATAAGACGTTCCCGGATCATCGACGGTCAGCGTGCCGTCAAGATCAATCACAAGTCGTTTCATCAAAGACTCCTGCCCTCATTGGCGTAGATAGCCTCGGCAGAGGCCAACAATCTTCCCTGGAAATTGCTGCTAGATTTCCTGTCGCTCATCGTCACACGAAACTCGCCAGCGCGCCCCCCGTGCACGACGGTTGGCTGGCCTGGTTCGATGCGAGCGATCGGGCATATGCATCTGGCGGCCGCTTCACCACAAATTGCAGGTCAATCATGCCGTTTTTGTTCACCCGTGAAACAATTGTATCCTGACAACGTCCTCCGAAAGACCGAGATTTTCGAGCTCGCGTTTGGCATGAACGTTGGATTTGTCGTAAACCAACGACCGGCGATAACAGTGGGTCGTCTGATCCAGATCACCGCGCAGTTTGTTGAGATGGCCGATCTGGAGATAGAGGTCAGAATTGAATGGCATCAAGTGCGTGGCGCGCCCGTAAGCGGCCTCGGCGTCCGAAAATGCACCCGCTTCCTTGTATGCATGCCCCAGTTGCACCCAGATGCCGCCCAGCTTGGGATTAATGTCCAGCGCTTTGGTATAGTGCGTGATGGCTTCCGGCCAGTTCCGGCAATTTCTCGCAGCATTGCCCTTTGCGATCGGACCGCGTGCCGGCCCGAAGACGTAGGCGCGTTTGCTCGCCAGTTCACGCGCAAAGCGAAGCGCCCGCCGCAATCGGCCATGTGCCGGGCCAAGCCAGCGCAAGGGCGTCCTACGATCCTCGATCTGCAGATCGACGCACAATGTATCGACCGCATGGTGGGTACTGGCGCCGGCTGTGCTTTGGGCAAACGATCGGTCAGGGGAGGGGACGGGGACCACTGGCTGGCGCCTTGTGCGCCGTTGGTCAGCGTGCGCCTGGGCGGCCTGGCCGACCACCGCGCCAAGCACTGCCTGGTCGAACCGATGCGCCATCGTCGCACCCGGCACATAAGTTTGCGCATCGGCCAAGGCTTGCCTCATCGTCTCGTCCCAGCTTGCCGTCGGTTGCAACAGCGTGTCGAAGTGTTCGACCATGCGGTTGACATAGCTTTCACGCGTATAGGTCCGGGCGTGGTCGGTGGCCATTACGTGCCAATCCTCTGGGGGGAACACCCCGCGGTCGCACGCAATCATGCCGGTGCCGTGTGACACCACAAAGTCTTGCAACACGCGGGCTAGTTCGGCGGCATCGCCGGCAGGAAACGTCAGCGCAAATCCCCCCGCAACCTCTGGCAGGGCACCCGCATCGGAGCAGACCACCGGGGTTCCGGCGATCAGGGCCTCGGTCACGGTCATGCCAAACCCTTCATGCAGCGATGGCAGCACGAACGCGTCGGCCTGGGCAAACAGCGGACGGATCGCATCCGGTTCCAGATCAAACGCAAACCGCACCGTGGTCGTGGCGGGCAGGCGCGCGGCCTCGATCCGCAGCGTGTCGATATAGTCGGCATCGGAATACTGCGTCTGCCCGGCCAGGGTGAGTTCGATCGGGTGGGGCAGGGATGTGCCTAGCGCGTTGAGCGCGTCAATCAGCGTTGCCACGCCTTTGCTCGACACGAACCTGCCACAATAGAGCAGGTGCAAGGGCCTGTCGGTATCGATCGGGTGCGGGGCCTCCACCGGCGCATCGGGCGCGTTGGGGCCGAACAGGGGAACCACTGTCACGGGCCTGTCCAGATCGTATCCGGCCAGTTGCCGTGCCGAAAACGCGGACGCGGTGAGCACGAGATCGGCCGTGCGGAAATTCCGGATCTGCCGGTACGAGGCGTGAATCAGCGCTTCATCGGTGGCTGCGCAATATTGCGGTTGGGTAATGTTGTGGAAAAACACCACGACTTTGGCATCGCGGCGCACGTGATGCATCAGGTGGTGCATGTCGCTGTAGATACCGAAGTGAAAACAATAGACGTCCGACGTTCTGAAGTGTTCGTCGGCCAGAACATTGCGCCAATCGCGCGTGACATGAATGCGGGTGTCTTCACACCAGGATTCCATGCAGAAGATCTGCACGTCGAGATTGCGGCGCTGTTGTCTGCGCAGCCGGTCGATCGCGGCGACATCGGCCAACAGCGTTTCGCTGATGGCGTCTCCGGGGTTCACGATCCCGGTTATGAACGATATGCGCGGGGTGTAATTATGCAGGGGCATCGGCAAACTTCAGCGCTTCGAGGGTTGCATCGATAACCACGTCATTTTCAAACCGGCGTTCATAGCGGTCGCGTCCCGCCAGTCCCATGCGGTGGCGGCGGGGCCGGTCGGTGACAAGGTCTCCCAGAAGATCGGCCAACGGTTGGGTCTCTTCGCCATGGGCCAGCAGCCCGGTCACGCCATGTTCGACAATATCGCGCGCGCCACCCACATCGAGCGTGACCACCGGCAGGCCATAGCGCATCGCTTCCACGAAAATGATGCCGAAAGATTCATAGCGCGAGGGGACGAAAAATATGTCCGCACGCCGGTACAGATCAGCCAGCATCGCGTCGGTCACTTCGCCATGCCGCACAAAGCGGGTGCCGAAATCGCGGGCGAGGTCGGACAGGATGGCATCATAGCCTTGCGCGTCGCCGTCCTGATAGGAATCGCGGCCGGCCATTTCAAAAATGACATCGGGGTGTTGTTTCAGCACCTGCGCGGCGACCGCCAGGAAAATATCGGTGCCCTTGCGCCGTTCAAGCCTGCTGACATAGAGCACCCTGACCGGATCGCCCGACTGGCTGCGCCGATGCGCGATGTTCTGCCGAATCGCGGGATCGATATCGGTAACGCCGTGCGGCACCTCGACAATCCTGGCAGCCGCGTCGAGCGGAAAGTCGTGGCGCAGATGCGCCGTGGAAGATGCCGAATTGGAAAGGAAATACCCCGCGTTGCGAATATAGGCCTGCTCCAGCGCTGCCAATTCGCGCTGGGTGCTGCGGTCGATCCGATCCGTTTCGATCGTGGCATAGCGGTGAAACGTGGTGTTCATCGAAATCACCGTGTCGAGCCGCCGGTCGAGCGCGCAATAGAGGCCTTCCTGATCCCACACCGGGGCGATGACCTGATCGATGTAGCGATCCTGCCGCAGCCGCAACACCTCACCATGCGCGGCCTTTGCCCAGGCGGTGTTCATGCGCGCCGCAGACGACAGCAGCGGCGAGGCGGCATCGCCAAGATGCGGGTTGGAGCCGGGTGAAACCAGTTCGCCGCGCGAAAGATGGCGTATCCACAGACCGTCGGCAAATTCGATGGCCGAAGGCCCGTCGGTCAGGGTGATCAGGTGCGTTTCGTGCCCGCGCTGCGCAAAACCTGTCGCCAGGTCCCAGATATAGCGGGAAATGCCATTGGGCGCGTGGCGGGGAATATAGCGCGAGATGAAGCAGAATGTCTTGCGCCCGTCCTTGGGCGATCTGGTGGGGAAGACGACGGGACTGGCATGGTGTGCCGGGCGCACAACGATCGATTTGCGCGCCTGCGTTGCCGCGCGCACCTGTCCGTCATGTGCCCCCCGCTCAAGATCGGACACGAAGGAATCGTATTCCTTGCGGGTGATCTTGCCGTCGGCCAAGTGCGATTTGGCTTCGCTGACAAGGCCTGCGCGCCAGGTGTCACAGGCGTTCATATATTCCGCCCAGTTGCCGCCTTTGCGCTGGCAATCAGACAGGCACACGTAATATTTGTTTTTGACCACCGGATAGGGATGGGTCAGCAGTCGGCGTTCATCGCGCGTAACGCCGGCGGCGAACTGGTGGTGAACGCTGGCCCCGGCATTGATGAAGCGGATCTTGTAGCCTTGCTCCACCACACGGCGGCACATTTCTGACTCATCGAGAAAATACTCGATCTCTTCGTCAAAGCCACCAATTCTGGCCAGGGCCTCTCGGGTAAAGGAACTCGATGCGCCCAAAATATGCGGGATCGTGTCGGAGTCAGCATATTCGAACGCCCATAGCGGCGGTTCGCGATGGAAATTCGGCGAATAGAACTTGTCGATCAGAAAGGGATTGGTCTGCCAACGGAAACCGGTGTGATCATGCACGCGTGTCCCCACGCCCCCAATGTCCGGACTGTCATATCCGGAAACCACGTTGGCGATCCAGTCCGGCTCGGCAAAGGCGTCATCGTCGAGAAACAAAACCAGTTCGCCCGACGATGCGTTGATCCCCTTGTTTCGTGATTTCGAAAGGTTGGCCTCGTCGATGACGTCATAGACCAGCTCACCGCGATATTTTTGGCAAACCGCATCGGTGTCGTCGCCAGAAGGGCCGTTGACGACCACGACCTCGAAATTTCCGTAGTTCTGAAATTCAAGCGAGGTTAGAGTCTTTTCAAGCAATCGGGCGCGATTGAGCGTCGAAATCACAACGCTGACCGCCGGCATTTTTGATGACAAGGCCGCGTTCTGCATAGATCCTCTAAGAGTTGTGGCCACCGGCCGCCCATGGTGCCCTCACGGCTGAGGCACCATGGGCCGATCTGGCCGGGCAGTCTTACAGCCCGTGTTCCTTCACCCCAGCCAACAGCAACCAGCCAATAGCATAGGCAAAAACGAGCGCGCCAAACAGGGTAAGGATCAGTTGGCCGCGTTGTGGGAATTCCGATTTTACCGGTAAGTTGGGTTCGACCACGCGGATAAGATAGAGCTTTTTGCGCTTGGCCTCTTCCTTGGCCTGGGTTAATTGCCCCGCTGCAACAGCGTAGACTTGCGCCACTTCCTGCCGCCTGATCACAAGCTTGTCGTAGTCGCCCAGGCGATTTGCGATCGAGTGGTCATCGCCGACAATTTTGGCGGATTGGCCGTTGACTTGCGCTTCCAACGTCCTGACTTGACGCTCCATCGCCCTATATTGGGGGCTGGATTCGCTAATCACGCCGTGCATCGCGTTGAGCCGCGCGCGCGCCGCAACCAAATTTGGCGTGAGGCCGGCAACCATTGTCACTTGCGCCTTGCCCGTATCGGCGGGATCCACGTCCTTGTGAATCTGGCGATAGGCAGTCAATTCCGCCTCGATGGTATTCAACTCGTGACTGGCCTCGTCGTACGCCCGCTGCGCGCTCGCGATTTGATCGAGCGAGGTCCGCTGATTGATCGCATTGACTTGCTGTTCACCCATTACCAGCAGTTTTGTAGCGAGCGTTTGGGCATCGGCAGGCCGAAATGCATGCACCGTAAGGTGGGTGATCCCTGTCTCTTCGTCGGCCCGCACGGTGACCATCTTGCGATAATACGTTAGCAGACGCTCGGGTGTGGGCGATGCAAACCACAGTCGGCTTAACCAGTCAGTGCCATCCCGGGTGAAAACACCGACAAGATCGTTTTCCGATCGCAAGCGCGCCACCGCATCGTGCGACAGCAAATAGGCCTGGACGATTGACGCATCGCCCTCGCTTCCGTCCGAGCCCAGGGAAAATCCAAGCAATTGGCCAACATCGACGGGCGACTTGGCCGCATCGGCGCGGCGCACCACAAAGTCAGCACTGCTTTCATACTGATTCGATGCAAACAGTCCCAAATAGATGGCGAAGACCAACGTTGGCGCAATGACCAGCGTCAAGAATGCCCGGCTGGACCATGCAAAGGCCTTGGCCCTCGACCACAGGCCACCATGGAGTCCAGCCTCTGGCCGGGTCGAGTTGGGAAGAAGAACGCCGCTCACCTTGGTCAATATTCCTGTTACTTGAAAATTTATGAGACGTGAATACGCGTCCGGATGCGACGGATTTCGAGCAGCCCCCAATACGTCAGGACGACATTGATCTTGACGACATAAGCAATGAAAAAATATTTCGTCGATGCATTCTTGAACTGGCCGTATCGTGCCATTTCAAAGATCGAAACCATCGGATTCCATGACAGGAAATGGTGAGTCCACATAGGCAGGATGCTCATGGACACGAATGCCCCGCTGACCGGGAGCGCAAAATAGGCAAACGGATGCGCCAATCGCCCAACCAATGGATAGAGATAGCCATAAGCGGCCACGATCATCGACATGGCAAAGGCCATCCAGGCGAACAGCGAAACGGCCCCCATCAGATAGAGCGGGCGGAACGGCAGTTCCGATACCCCCAGCATGATTCCCACCGTTTGCAGAACCACCAGCGCGGATACGCAGCCAATCGTTTCAACCAGTGACTTGCATGCCACGATATCAAACGGGGTGATCATGCCGTGATAGAACAGATTGTCCGACTGGTGCAGCGAACTTTCCGCACGATTGAAGGAGTTGCGAAAGATGATGTAGATACTGTAGCCGGTCAACATGAAGGTAAACGGGCTGCTTTCGCCACTGCCGCTCTTGCTGACCGCCGCGTGCAGCAGGGTGATGACCGATGCGAGCATCATCGGTTCAGCCACGACCCAGAGATAGCCGATGTTATCCCGGCCAAAGCGCTGTTGCAATTCGCGCAAAGACATCGCCTTGATCACGGCGGCCTGCGTGGCCAGGCCGCGCAGGAACACCGAACCGCCGGATTGCTGGGCATGGGCACCACTCATCTGATCAAACCCCATCGCACCGTATCATATCCGTTTCGCAATCAGCGCAAAGCGGGCAAGGCCATCCGCGTCAAGCACAAGATCATCCGCAGCGGAGAATGCCAGCGGTGCCACGGAATATCCGTCGCCGATCAATCGCAAAGCCCACCGGCCGATCTCGTTCTGGTTGATGTTGCGCGCGGCAGTGTTGCTGGCGCTCGGAATCTCGTTTGGACGATAGCGGCAAGTTATCATACCCAAGCCGCCGATCTTCAGTCGGGCGAACCAGCCTTTCACCGTCTCCCACCGTTGCGCGGCGTCGTCAATTTCCCCAAGCCCTTGCGGCCAGACCATAAAATCGCCGAACAAGCCGAAATCGGGCGGTGGAACTGGTTCCGCAGGAACCTCCACTATGGAAAATCGCGCGTCGGTCAATGCTGTGCAAAACTGTTGCGAGCAGGGCCCAACGACCACACCTTCGAGCGCAGGAACAGTCACGCCAAATGCTTTCAGCGCGTTCAACGCCAATGCTTCGGCCCATTCGTCAGCGCTTTCGCCATGCCCGCTCGCTTTGAGTTCACGTTGCTGGATCCGGGTGAAATCCTGCGACACAGGCGCGGTCAGGCGCGGGGGCACGACATGGATAAGCGCGTTGGCCGGACGAACTTCACGTTTCATCTGCTGAGATGCCAGAATCGAACGCGGTGGTTCGATGTAGTCGCCCGCTTCCCCATCGGATTCATGCAAGACGACCTTGACGCCATCGGCGCGCATGTCGGAACCTTGGTCAAAATAGCCGTAGAGTGCATATTGAACGTTGCGTAACGCAAAAAATGCAATCGTAGCATGCAAATCCGAGGGCTTGTCAGTCACAACGTCGACCCTGCTGCCAGCAACCAGGCTGGCATTTTCGTCAGAATCGCGGCGCTGGGCATGGACGCACAACATCAGCTCGCCAAACGAGGCACGGACATTGTGCATTTGGACTTCGAACTTCGCTGGCCCTGCCTGCATGTCCATATAGTACGTGTGCAGACAATATAGCGGGTTCGGCGACAGTTCTCCGCCACCAAACCCTCCAATGGCGCTCGCATGGTGCGCATAATAGGCAAAGGGATCGACTTCACGCATAAGTCAACTGCCTGACCTCATGGTCTGCCGCATAATGCCGCGGTTCATTGCCCTTGTTTCCCGACTCGAGGTCTGTGGCCTTGCCAGTCGGCCAACCGACCGTTTTCGCGTTGGCAAAGGAAGCTGGGGGGGGCCATACTCCACGCATCTAACGGTCTGAAGTGGAATCACAACGCTCCTGTGCGCGGAACTGGACGAGAAAAATCTGTCGTGCATACTCCATGCGCGCATTGTTAGCGCAGGCTCGAATGGCAATCCAGTGGCCTGGTGGAAGAAACCCGTCGGTTGCAGCCAACGCCAAGCCACGCGAAAACCAGACCAATTTTGGGTGGCGCTTCGCGGTTTGGATCATTTGGATGGCCAGGATTCGCGCCACACAGAGGGCTACCGCGATGAGGCTAAAAGGTCCGGGTGGCCGCGAATGGATGCAACGCTCGCTTCGCAAGCTTGGGGATAAGGTTGCTCAGTTCAAATGCTTTTCGAGGATAGGGCATCGAAGCGGGAGATGCCGCGAGGGCATGTGAGGCTATGCCGATCGACGCCCCAAACCCTGTTCACACCGTCAATTTAACATAATCATTATTATCGAACTTGCATTGTGTAAGCCCCAGATAGAAATGACACACCTCCGCTAGATAGAAATGACACACTGTGTCGTGGATTGCGGAGCGACGGTGGCATGGTTCTCCCTGCGAGACGGGAGAACGCATGATGGTGGTGCTTGCGATGAGCCACGGTGAGCTTTCGCGGTTTGACACGATGATGCGCGTGGAGCGCGGCGAGCTTCGGGTCCCGGATGCGGCGGCGCTGCTCGGGCTCAAGCGTCGGCCAGGTTTATCGCTTGCTGGACCGGGTGCGAGAAGACGGTGCCGAAGGCATGATTTCGCGCAAACGCAGTCGACCGGGCAACCGGCGGCACAGCGACGCGCTGCGTGACCGGATTGTCGCGATCGTGCGCGAACATTATCACGATTTCGGCCCGACGCTGGCGCGCGAATATCTGATCGAGCGGCATGGCATCCGGGTTTCGTGCGAGGCGCTGCGCCAGATGATGATCCAGGCGGGCCTGTGGCATGACCGCGCAGCGCGGCGCCCTCGTCCGTATCAACCCCGTTATCGGCGCGAATGCCGCGGCGAACTGATCCAGGTCGATGGCTCGAAGCACTGGTGGTTCGAGGATCGCGGGCCGCAGTGCACGCTGCTGGTCTATATCGATGATGCGACCAGCGA
Organism: Novosphingobium sp. FSW06-99; assembly: GCF_001519065.1. Lineage (GTDB taxonomy): Bacteria > Pseudomonadota > Alphaproteobacteria > Sphingomonadales > Sphingomonadaceae > Novosphingobium. Next base: position 321,159 of record NZ_KQ954251.1, on the reverse strand, counting down.
GCTGATGCACCTGAAGATGGTCGAGAGCGAGAGCACCTTCGCTTACATGGACGCGACGCGCGAATATATCGAAGCGCACGGCAAGCCGGTGGCACTTTACTCGGACAAACACACGGTTTTCCGCAATCCGAAGGCATCGGCGCTGGGCGATGGCATGTCGCATTTCGGGCGGGCCATGGAAGCGCTGAATATCGAGATTATCTGCGCCAACTCGCCACAGGCCAAGGGTCGCGTCGAGCGGGCGAATGCGACTTTGCAGGATCGGTTGGTCAAGGCGATGCGACTTGAGGGCATTGCGACGATTGCACAGGCCAATGCGTTTCTGCCCGCGTACGTAGCACAGCATAATGCGCGGTTTGCCAAGCCTGCGTTTGATGCGCGAGACCTTCACCGCCCCCTCGCCTCGCATGATGACTTGCGCGTTGTGATGGTCTGGCGCGAGGAGCGTTCGGTAACGCGCGCGCTGACGTTGCATTACAACAAGATACTGTTCATCCTGGAGCCTGGTCCGATCAGCAACGCATTGGCGGGCAAGCGTGTGGATGTGTGCGAATATCCTGACGGCAGCCTGGAGATCAGACACGGCGATCACGTGCTGCCATATCGGGTGTTCGACAAGATCCGGCAGGTGAACCAGGCAGCGATCGTCGAGAACAAGCATCTGGATGCCGCGCTGATGATGGCCAAGCTGATGCAGGAGCAGCTGCCGCCAAGGAAGCGCAACAACAACTCACCGGGTCGCAGGTCGCAGGGGGCTCATATGTTTGCGGTGCCGGAACCGAATTCCTTGCCTCCGGTCAAACGCAAGCGCGGACGCCCTCCCCTGCGCCAATTGACGGCTGAAGAGAAAGCAGCTCGGGTGATGGCGATGGCGTGAGCGGGCCCACTGCTGACGCAGCGGGTCCAGGGTGCGTCCATGCCAACCCAGCGCATCAGCAGGGTCTGCGCTGCACAATCTGGAGGGTTCCGCGCAGCCCCTGCTGGAACGATCTGTGTCTTTTCTATTTGGCGGAAATTGTGTCTTCTCTAAATGGCGGGAACACATTGCGATCAAGCACGAGCGTTACGACCGTCGGCGGATCAGGCTCCCCTGCGTGGGCGCCAAGGCCGGATCAGTCGTTGTTGGCTGCTTTGCGCAACGAATTGCGTGCCTCGTCCACTTTCGCCGCCGCGATCAGCAGATCTTCGCCATCGAGGATGGTCAAGGCCTGATCGAGCAGTTCGAGCGCGTGTTCCACCGAGTCTCCGATGTGGAGCGTCGTTGCGTTGTCCATCGCCGGATCTCCCTGGGCGAAATGTGCGATTCCCGTTGCCGGAACAAGACGCCCAAATCGCCCGGAATTCGAGGGCAACTCCTTCCAAAATGAGCGCGAAAGCGCAGATATGCGACCATTATGGGTGTGTGCGGTGCAGCATTACACCGCCTCGATCAGCACCGTATCAAGCGTGAACGAGCCATCCGGCTCGATCGCAAAATGGTGTGCGACTTCGGCGGGGGCCAGCGCCTGCACCGCGCGGATCGCGGCGGCTTGTACAGGTGGCGTGCGCTGGCGGGCGGTCCATTCGGCAAAATCCATGCGCAGCTGCGCGGGAACGATCGCGGTGATGGCAAATCCGGCCTCGGCCAGCATCGCCTGCCACTCGCGCACGGTGAAGTCTCGCACGTGCGAGGGATCGCGCAACAGCTCGACCGTCTGCAGGTGGGTGTCTGCGGCAGGCGCGGCCGGGGCGATCACATCGACAAACACTGCCGGTCCGCCGGGCCGCAACACGCGGCGCGCCTGGGCCAGGCCCGCCGCCGGGTCGCGCCAGTGATGCAGCGAAAACCGGCAGGCCACCATGTCGCACGCTGCGTCGGCCATCGGCAGATCACCCACCGATGCGGCCAGCGTGGCGATTGTGGGCAGGCCACGCCGTACCGCTTCATCGGCCACCACCGCCAGCATGGCCTCGGACAAGTCGCAGGCGGTTACCCGTGTGGCGTGCGGCGCCAGGGCATAGGCGACATGCCCGCCCCCGGTGCCCAGATCGAGCGCATGTTCGGGCCGGATCTTGGCGGCGATGGCCGCGATCCGCGCCAGATCGGCGCCACCGGCATGCACCGGGCTGGTCACATAGTCGGCGGCGGCGGCACCGAACTGGCGCTGGATAACATGGTCCTGATCGGGTGTGGTCATCATCGGTCTCCTTGGCCAGTATGGTGCACGCGCCGATTGCCTGTTACCATGGACAAAGTTATCCTGGTATAAGGCATGCCATGAACGATGAGGAACAGCGCCGCCAATTGGGTGCCTTTGTACGCGCACGGCGCGAAAGCATGACCCCTGCCCTGGCGGGCGGACGGCGCCGCACGCCCGGCCTGCGCCGCGAGGAGCTGGCTGAGCGTGCCGGCATCGGCGCGACCTGGGTGACATGGATCGAACAGGGTCGCGCGGTGCGACCTTCGGCAACGACGTTTGCGCGGCTTGCCGATGCGCTCAATCTCGGCCCGGCGGAGCGGACGTATCTGTTCACGCTGGCGGCGCGGCACGATCCTGCCGATCCGTTCGGGCGGTCGGCGCAACGCGCGCCCGATGCCATCGCGGCCATCGTCGCGGCACTGGCCTGCCCCGCCTACGGCCTCGATCCCGCATGGGATGTGGTGGTCGCCAATGCGGCGGCACAACGCCTGTTCGTCGGGCTGTTCGATCACGATGCTGCGCCCAACTTGTTGCGTTATGTGTTTACCCATCCCGCCGCCCGCGCGCTCCTGCCCGATTGGGAAGGGCGTTGCGCACGGGTTCTGGCCGAATTTCGCCGCGATTATGGGCGCGGCCTGCATGATCCGCGCGTGCGGGGGGTGGTCGATTGGCTGACTCGCGAAAGCCCGCTGTTCGCCACGTTGTGGGCGCGGCAGGGCGTGCTCGGTCGCGAGGGCGGGCAACGGCGGTTTGACCATCCCGCGCAAGGCCCCCTGGCATTTGACCAGCATGTGCTGGCCGACGTGGCGCGCGGCGATTTTCGCCTGATTGCGCTGGTTCCCGCCGACACGGGCTTGCCAAGCCTGTCCGAACTTGCCAGCGCAGACGCGAAGACAGCAGCACGGGGCCAGCCATGACCACAACGTCCGATCCGCTTTCCCGCCTCCTGACGATCATGGCGCGGCTGCGCGATCCCGACCATGGCTGCGAATGGGATCTAGCGCAAAGTTTTGCGACGATCGCGCCCTATACGATCGAGGAAGCCTATGAAGTGGCCGATGCGATCGAGCGTGACGACATGGCCGCCTTGCGCGAAGAACTTGGCGATCTGCTGCTGCAAGTGGTGTTTCACAGCCGCATCGCCGAAGAGGCCGGGCAATTCGCGTTTGGCGATGTGGCCGACGCCATCTCCGCCAAGATGGAGGCACGCCACCCGCATATCTTTGGCGGCGCCGACGATGAGGGACAATCGCGCGAGGAACGCTGGGAAAACACCAAGGCCGCCGAACGTGCCGCCAAGGGCGCACAGAGCGCGCTCGATGGGGTCGCCACCGCCCTGCCCGCGCTGATGCGCGCCGAAAAGCTGCAAAAACGCGCGGCTCGGGTCGGATTCGACTGGCCCGATCCGGCCGGCCCGGAGGCCAAACTGGTCGAGGAAACCGCCGAACTCGCCGCCGCGACGACCGAGGCGGATCGTTTTGAGGAAGCCGGCGACTTGCTGTTTGCGGCGGCAAACCTGGTGCGCGCGCACGGCATCGCCCCCGAAGACGCGCTGCGCTATGCCAATGCCAAGTTCCAACGCCGGTTTCAGGCCATGGAGGCGCTGGCCGGTGGCAGCATCGCCGGGCGCGATCTCAATTCGCAAGAGGCGCTGTGGCAGGCGGTGAAGGCCGCCGAACGCGCCGGTCAGAGCGCGTAGAACCGCCCGAGTTCGCGCGGTGTCAGCCGTACGCGCAGATGCGCGGCGGGTTGGCCCTGCTGGTCTTGCGCCGCCTCTTCCAGCAAGACTTCGCCATGGGCGTGCAGCCAGGCCAGTTTCTGGCCATCGTGCATCGGCACGGTCAGATCGAGTGTCTGTGCCTCTCCAGTCAGCATCACGCCAAGCCGTTCGATCAGCGCGTCGACCCCCTCGCCCGTCACGGCCGAGATCGGCACGACCGGGCGATCGGCGATATCATGTGCGATCAGGTCTTCGCGCATCGCCCGATCGTCGGGCGGCAGCAGGTCGATCTTGTTCCACGCCTCGATAATCGGAATCGCAGGGCCGTCTTCGCCGCCCACGCCCAGATCGGCCAGGATGGCTTCAACTTCGCGTTTCTGTTCGGCGCTGGCAGGGTTCGCAACATCGCGCACATGCACGATCACGTCGGCGGCGGTCACTTCTTCGAGCGTGGCGCGAAACGCTGCGACAAGTTGCGTCGGCAAGTCGGAGATGAACCCGACAGTGTCGGACAGGATTGCCTTGTCGACCGCCGGCAGGCGGATCGCACGCATCGTCGGATCGAGCGTGGCGAACAGCAAGTCCTGCGCCATCACGTCGGCGCCGGTCAGGCGGTTGAACAGCGTCGATTTGCCCGCGTTGGTATAGCCGACCAGCGCGATCACCGGCCACGGCGCGCGCTGGCGCCGTTCGCGATGCAGCCCGCGCGTGCGGCGCACCTGATCCAGTTCGCGGCGGATGCGCGCCATGCGCCCGCGAATCAGGCGACGGTCGGCTTCGATCTGGGTTTCGCCAGGGCCGCCCAGAAAGCCGAAGCCGCCGCGTTGCCGTTCGAGGTGGGTCCATGACCGCACCAGTCGCCCGGCCTGGTAATCGAGGTGGGCCAATTCGACTTGCAGCCGCCCTTCGGCGGTGGCGGCGCGTTCGCCAAAGATTTCGAGGATCAGCCCGGTGCGATCGATCACCTTGCGCCCAAGCCGGGTTTCCAGATTGCGCTGCTGAATTGCCGACAGCGCGCCGTCGACAATCACCAGATCGGCGCCCGATTGTTCGCAGGCCACCGCGATCTTGTCGACCTGGCCTTCGCCAAACAGCGTCGCCGGGCGGATTGCGCGGATCGGCAACGCAAAGCTGTCGACCACGTCCAGTCCGATCGCGCGTGCCAGGCCCTCGGCCTCTTCCAGCCGTGATTCGGCATCGAGACCGAGGTTGCCCTTCTGACGGACATCGGGCAGCGCCACGAGCACTTTCGCGCCGCGCGTCACTTCGCCCTTCAAATCCTCCGGATTGCGTCCGAATTCAAAGCCGGTCATGCAGACCGGCCATTTTTATGGTTGGAAATCAAGCGGTCTCACCGTCCCAATCGCCCGACAGATCGACATGCCCGGCGGGCTGAATGGTCGAAACCGCGTGCTTGTAGGCCAATTGCACATAGCCTTCGCGTTCCAGCAACATGCAGAACAGGTCATAAGCGGCGACTTTGCCTTGCAGCATCACACCGTTGACCAGGAACATCGTCACTTGCACGCCGGCATCGCGCACGCTCGACAGGAACACTTCCTGCAACAGGCGCTTGCGGTTGGATTCGTCGGCCGGGGCCTGGAAATGCGCCACCGAAAGCTGCTGCCCGGGCATGATCGTGCTGATCGCGTGCTTGTAGACAAGCTGCGACTGCCCGTCGCGGCGCAACAGGATCGAAAAATTGTCAAACCAGGTGACGATGCCCTGCAGCTTGACGCCCTTCACCAGGAACATCGTGACGGGAATCTTGTTCTTGCGCAAATGGTTGAGGAACACGTCCTGCAAATTCTGCCCTTTGGCACCGGTCGGCATCGGCAGCGCAGAGGCTTCCAATTCGGGCTCGGCCTTGGTTGCGCGCGGGCGTGCGGTGAGTGTGCGTCCGGTCACGTGTTTGACTCCTTTTGTTTTGGCTGGGCACGATCATGCAACGCGTGTGTTGCATCTGTGCCTTCGCGATCTGGCGCAACGACGACCCGTGGCGGGGGGTGGTCGACATCACGCCGCTGTTTTTTGCTCTATAACGGCCAATGCCCCTCCGCGTAAACCGCGAACTGGGCTGGTCGTCACCTTTGCAAGAAATTCTCTAGTTAATCAGTTGATCTCTTCCTCTTCCTCGTCCTCGCGACGGTCGGCCATGCCAAGCAGCTTCAGTTTGCGATGAAGGGCCGACCGTTCCATGCCGATGAAGCTGGCAGTCTTGGAAATATTGCCCGAAAAGCGCCGAATCTGCACACGCAAGTATTCGCGTTCAAAGTTTTCGCGCGCCTCGCGCAGCGGCGCACCCATCAGGGCCGCGGTGTTGCTGTCGCCCACCAGCGGCGTGCTGAGAATTTCGGTCGGCAACATGTCGCCCTCGATTCTGGCGAGGCGACCACGCGGGGCCAGGATCATCGTGCGTTCGACGACATTGCGCAATTGGCGAACATTGCCCGGCCAGTCATAGCTTTGCAGTGCCGCCATCGCTTCAGAGGCAACTGCCGGCGCGGGCAAGCCCTGTTCGCTGGCAAAGCGCGCAAAGAAATGGTCGATCAGCGCGGGGATATCGTCGCGCCGGTCTGACAACGGAGGGATCGCCACCGGCACGACATTGAGCCGATAGTACAAGTCCTCGCGAAAGCGCCGTTCGGCAATTTCCTTTTCGAGTGGGCGCGAACTCGATGACACCACGCGCACATCGACGCGGATCTGACGGTGCCCGCCCACCCGCACAAAGGCCTGTTCGGTCAGCACGCGCAAGATGCGCGCCTGGCTCGACGCGGGCATGTCGGCCACTTCATCGAGGAACAGCGTGCCGCCATCGGCCATTTCGAGCAGGCCCGCGCGCACCAGCTTGCCATCGGCTTCTTCGCCAAACAGTTCCTGTTCAAACCGTTCGGGGGTGATCCGCGCCGAATTGACCGTGACAAACGGGCTGTCGTTGCGGGTGCTCCAGCTATGCAGCAACCGCGCCGCGACTTCCTTGCCCGAACCGGCCGGGCCGGTGATCAGCACCCGGCTGCCGGTGTGGGCCACGCGCTTGAGCGTGGCGCGCACAGTGTTGATCGACGAGGAATTGCCGGTGAATTCGTCGGACATCACGAAATCGCGCCGCAACCGGGCATTTTCGCGCCGCAACCGCTCGGTTTCGGTGGCGCGTTCGACCAGCAGCAGCAGGCGTTCGGCCTCGAACGGCTTTTCGATGAAATCCATCGCGCCCCGGCTGATCGCCGAAACCGCAGTATCGATATTACCGTGGCCCGAAAAGATCAGCACCGGCAATTCGGGTTCACGTTTCTTGATTTCGTCCAGCACTTCAAGCCCGTCCATCGGGCTGCCGTGCAGCCACACGTCGAGCAGCACCAGGCTGGGGCGGCGTTCGTCGATCGCGGCGAGCGCGCCCACGCTGTCGCCCGCCAGGCGACACGAATACCCTTCGTCGCTCAGCACACCCGCGACGAGTTCGCGGATATCGCGCTCATCATCGACGATCAGGATATCAAGAGCCATGGGTAATCGTCCTTCAACGCGTCGGTTCGGATGCGGGGGCCGTGTGGGCCAGGCGGTTCGGTTCGGCGGATTCGGCGGATGACATCACCGGTGCGCGCGCAAACCGCATGGTCATGCGCGTGCCGCCACCCGGTTCGGGGGCAAAGGTCATTTCCCCGCCGTGCTCCTCGACAATCTTGTTGACGATGGCGAGGCCAAGACCGGTGCCTTTTTCCCGTGTGGTGACATAGGGTTCGAGGATGCGGTCGCGTTCGGCGGGCAAGCCGATGCCGTTGTCGACCACGTGGATGGTAATTGCCTCGCCATCGGCGATCAGGTGCACGGCGATCCGCCCCTTGTAATCGATATCCTCGTTGCGCGCGCGCGCCTCGACTGCCTCGACCGCGTTTTTCAGGACATTGGTCATTGCCTGGCCAAACTGATGACGATCGGCCTCGAACGGTTCGTTGGTCGGCCCCTCGAACGTGAAGGCAATGCGGGTATGCGCGATTTCCTGCAGAAAAATCGCCTGGCGCACCAGTTCACCCGCGTCCTCGGGGCGAAACACCGGCTTTGGCAGGCGCGCGAACGACGAGAATTCATCGACCATCTTGCGCAAGTCACCCACCTGCCGGATGATTGTGGCGGTCAATTCCTCGAACAGTTCGGGATCGGTGGTGATCTGGCGCAGATAGCGGCGCTTCAGCCGCTCGGTGGCGAGCTGGATCGGTGTCAGCGGGTTCTTGATTTCGTGCGCGATGCGGCGCGCGACATCGGACCATGCCGCGCGACGCTGGTCGACCAGTTGCCGGGTGATGTCTTCGAACGTCACCACATAGCCATTGGGATCGGCCGCGACTTTCACCGCCAGGGTCAACAGATCGCCCGCCTTTGCATAGTGCACGATCCCGCTCGGATCGCCCGATTGCACGAGCTGGTGCAGTTGCGGGGCAAACGTGGCGAGCGGGGTGCCGGTGACATCGCTGGCGCCGTCGCCCAGCAGTTTCTGCGCCGAACTGTTGATCAGCCTGATGTTGCCGTCGCGGTCGATTGAAACGATCCCGGCCGTGATCGATTCGATAACCGCCTCGATAAATGCGCGGCGCACATCGAGCTGGGCATTGGCGTTCACCAGCGCCTGGGTCTGGGTTTCCAGTTGCGCAGTCATACGGTTGAACGCGCGCGCCAGCATGCCGACTTCGTCGGCGCCCCGCCCCGATTGCACGCGCATCGCAAAATTGCCGCTGCCGACCTTGCGCGCGGCGGATACCAGTTCGATCAATGGAGCAACTTGCCGATCGGCAATGCGCAGCGCGGCCCACACCGCCAGCATGACCAGCGCCAGTGATATCACCAGTAGCGCCAGATTGAACCGCACCTGCAGTGCGCGCGCGCGCCGGGTGAGCATGTCATAGGCGGCCACCACGGATTCGGCCCGCTTCCACTGGCTGAACGCCAGCGGGTCGGAATTGCGCGCGGTATAGAGATAGATCCCGCGCGCCGGATCGATGGTGGTGACCGCCTCGATCTTGGCCGCCGACGCGTTGACGACAACTTGTTCGCCGCGCGCCAGTCGTTGCACTTCGTCATTGGTCACGCGCTGACGCTGATCGTTGCGGTTGGGATCGACAATCGCGTCTGTGCGCAAAGTGCCGTCTTCGCCACGTTCGACGATCGCGGATTCATCCAGCTTGCGCGTGATCACCTGCCAGGCATAGCCCTCGCGGAAATCCTGGCTCGTGATCGGCGACTGGCCCAGATACGTGCGGATATCGCCCGCCATGGCGATGCTTTCCTTGCCCACGTCGCGCAATTTGTCGTCATAATAGCCTTTGGCCAGGCTGTTGGCGTTTTCCAGCATGCCGCGCGAATTGTCGGAAAACCAGAATTCCACCCCCTGCTGGAACAACAGCGAGGCAAAGATCGCCACCAGCAGTGTCGGCACAGCCGCGATCAGCGAAAACAGCCAGACCAGCCGCACATGCAGGCGGCCATTGCTGGCCAGCGCATCGCGCGCCGCGCGGGCCAGGGCGATGCGCCGTCCGAACAGCACGATCAGCGCCAGCGCGGGCACCAGCGTGCCGATCAGCAAAGTCGACGTCAGCTTGGCCGGCAGCAGTTGATCGCCCGGCGTATGCTGCGGGTTCAGTTTGTACCAACTGAGCGTGACCATCATCACCAGCGCAATCGCGCAGGCGGTCTCGACCAACAGGAAAACGTTTGCACGACGCAGGATTACCAACAGGCGCCGCCACCACCGCGGCAGGCGTCGGGCCCGCTGGGGCGAGTGACCTGCTGATTGATCGACCATAGTTGCCGTTTAACAACACCCCTGTTGCCCGAATGCAAGGGAATTTACGCAGATTTCGCGCAAATGCACGATGGGCCGAGCGCAATCAGGCCCGAATGGTGGCATCTTCGGGATGAATGCCCAGATCCGACAGCCGTTTGCGCAGCGTATTGCGGTTGATGCCCAGAATCTGTGCGGCACGCAGTTGGTTGCCACCAGTCTGGCCGAGCAGGTACAGGAACAGCGGTCGTTCGAACGCCGCCAGCGCCTCGTCATAGATCCGCCCCGGCGCCGGGTTGTTGTCGGTCAGCCATTGTTCGAGCGCCGCGCCAATGTCGGCCCTTGGCGGCGGCCCCTCAACCGTGCGCAAGGCCCCGCCCGGCCCACTGGCCAGCATCGGTTCGATCGCGCTGACATCGATCGCTTCATCGCGCGCCATCAGCGCCAGGCGATAGATCAGGTTGCGCAATTCGCGCACATTGCCCCGCCAGGGCTGGCGCGCCAGCAACGCGGCCCCCGCCGGGGTCAATTGCCGACGTGGCAGGCCTTCGCTGGCCGCGGCGGCGAGGAAATGGCGCGACAGGGCCTCGATATCTTCGGCGCGGTCGCGCAAGGGGGGCAATTCGATTGGCACGACGGCCAGGCGATAATAGAGATCCTCGCGAAACAGGCCGGCCGCGATCATCGGCAGAAGATCGCGGTTGGTGGCGGCAATGATCCGGCAATCGAGGCGGATTTCCTCGGCCCCACCAACCCGGCGGATGCGTCCCGATTGCAACGCGCGCAGCAGCCGCGTCTGGGCCTCGATCGGCATGTCGCCGATTTCGTCAAGAAACAGCGTACCGCCTGCAGCCTGTTCGAACTTGCCGACATGGCGCGCGATCGCCCCGGTAAAGGCGCCTTTTTCGTGGCCGAACAGTTCGCTTTCGATCAGGTCGTGGGGGATTGCGGCGGCGTTGACGGCAACGAACGGCCCGCTGCCGCGATTGCCCAACTGGTGGATCGCTTCGGCCACCAGTTCCTTGCCAGTGCCGGATTCGCCCAGGATCAGCACCGTCAGATCGTTGCGCAATACGCGCGTGATCATGCGATAGACCGCCTGCATCGGTGCGCTGCGCCCGACCAGCGGCAGGCCCTGCGGCACCATATCGGCGGGTTCATCGCGGTCGCCGGTGCTGGCCTGATCGATGCCCTGATGGACCGCCGCAACCAGTTCATCGAGGTCAAACGGTTTGGGGAAATATTCGAACGCGCCGGTGTCGCTGGCGCGTACGGCAGTGTCGAGCGTGTTCTGCGCCGACAGGATGATCACCGGCATTTGCGCAAACCGTGCGTGCACCGCCGCCAGAGTCTCGATGCCATCACCGTCGGTAAGCACGACATCGGTAAGCATCAGCGCATAGCTGCGCTGTTCGAGCAGGCGGTCACGCCCGGCCACCGAATCGGTGCGCGCCACTGCAAACCCTTCGGCCTCGAGCGCGGCGGTGATCACCGTGGCGATCGATTCGTCGTCTTCGACCAGCAGAATTGTGCGGGTCATGTGCGCGCCCCCTGTGGTACCGATCCGGCCACCGGCAGGTGTAACCGGAAATGCGTAAGGCCCTTGGCCTCATCACGGTCGTGCGTCACCCGCCCGTTCATTTCGCGCACCAGTTTCTGCACCAGTGCCAGCCCCAACCCCTGCCCGCTTTTCTTGTTTGACACAAACGGCTCGAAAATATGATCGCGCAACGCCGGTGGCACGCCCGGCCCATTGTCGCTGACGCGCAGTTCGATCGGCAGGCGCAAGGCCTTGCCCCCCGCCCCGACATGCACCTGAATCCCGCTGGCGAATCGCGTGCGCACGATGATCCTTGGCTTTTCAAGTGCTTCACAGGCATCCCTGGCATTGGCCAGCAAGTTCAGCAGCACCTGGACAAGCGCATCAGGGTTGGCAGTGACGGTCGGCAGACTGGGGTCGAATTCCTCTTCGACCACAAACCGCCCGGCCCGACCGGCGGCGTGCCCGGCGGCCAGGATGGCCTGCGCATGGCGGGCCGCCTCATGCAGATTGCATTCGGTCGCCGGTTCGATGCTGCGGCGGCTGAGCGATTGCATCTGATCGATCAGCTTGGCGATTCGATCGACTTCGGTGGTGATCAACCCGGTCAGCGCGCGATCGGCATCGCTGATCCGCCGGTCGAGCAATTGCGCCGCGCCGCGAATCCCCGCCAGCGGGTTCTTGATCTCGTGCGCCAGCACGTCGGGTGCGCGCAGGGCCACCCCCGCATCGTCGCCGGCGCCGGCCATGCCCATGGTCAATGCCTCGACCCCGACTGGTTCGTGCAGCACCAAAATCTGCCAGCCGGGGTAATGCAGCACGGGCGCGGTCACCACATCGATCGGCCGTGCAGGCTGTTCAAAAATGCGCACCAGCGCGCCGGGCGCCACCAGATGCGCCTCGCGGTCGGCCAGACGTTCGAGAATCAGTGGCTCTTCAAACACGAACACATCGTGGACAACCCGTCCGAGCAACCGGCTGGCGCCCTGCCCGACCAGTTGTTCCGCCGCCGGATTGACCGAGGCGATGGTCAGATCGGGCGCCAGCAGGACAAAGCCCTGCGGCAGGCTGGCGATCAGCCGTTTGGGGTCCGGTCGACCGGTCTCGCCGCGCCGCCAGTCGAACGGATTGTTCACGCAGCCGCCCGCCGCTGCGCCGCCGGATCGAACCGCGCATAGAATTCCGCCAGGCTGGCCAGCACTGCACGATGGTCATCGATGAAATTGACGGTGTTGCGAAACTCCGCCGAACCATGCAGCCCCTTGGTGTACCAGCCCAGGTGCTTGCGCGCCATGTTGACCCCGGTTACATTGCCGTAGATTTCGAGCATGTCGTGATAATGCTCTACAATTACTTGATATTGTTCGCCAATGGTGGGGTCTTCCAGCAAGTCGCCAGTGGCCAGCCAATGCATCACCTGGCCCAGCAGCCACGGGCGGCCATAGGCCCCGCGCCCGATCATCACGCCATCGGCGCCGCTTTGTGCAATCGCGGTGGCAACATCCTCGACCGAACAGATATCGCCGTTGACGATGACCGGAATATCGACCGCGTCCTTGACCCGGCGAACAAACGCCCAGTCTGCCGACCCCTTGTACATCTGGTTGCGCGTACGCCCGTGGACAGTGATCATCCGCGCGCCCAGATCCTGGGCAATCCGCGCCAGTTCGGGCGCGTTCAGGCTGTCGTGGCACCAGCCCATGCGCATCTTTACCGTCACCGGCACCGACACCGCCTTGACCGTTGCCTCGATCAATGCCGCCGCCAGCGGCACATCGCGCATCAGCGCCGATCCGGCATCGCCGTTGACCACCTTGCGCACCGGGCAGCCCATGTTGATATCGATGATCGCCGCGCCGCGATCTTCCGACAGTTTGGCCGCCTCGGCCATCTGCGCGGGTTCACACCCGACCAGTTGCATCGACACCGGTTCCTCGATCGGGTCCCACGCCGCCTTTTGAATCGACTGGCGCGTTTCGCGGATCGCCGCGGGGCTGGCGATCATCTCGGTGACATTGAGCCCCGACCCATAGCGGCGCACCACGCGGCGAAACGGCAGATCCGACACCCCCGTCATCGGCGCCAGCACGACCGGGCAATCGATCCGCACGGGGCCGACGGCAATGGGGCCAAGAACAGGAGGTTTGGGTACAATGCTCATTTGTGTATCGCTCGATGCCTAAAAAACAGGCAGGGGTTAGCCAATTGTCGGGACGCGGGCAAGTTTGTAAGGGCCATGCCTGATGATTGATCCCGCACCTGTACCGCCGGCCCCGTTTGCCGCTGTTGTCGTTGCCGCCGGAAAAGGGCTGCGCGCGGGCGGCACCGTGCCCAAACAGTTTGCCCCGTGGCGCGGCCTGCCGCTGGTGCGCCACAGTGTCGAACGCCTGATCGCCGCCGGTGCGGCGCCAGTGGTGGTGGCCATCCCCGCCGATTGCCGGGCCGAGGCTGAAACGGCGCTGGCGGGCCTTGGTCCGCTGGTGCTGGTGCCGGGCGGCGTGACTCGGCAGGGGTCAGTCTGTGCCGCGCTCGATCATCTGGCCGCGCAGGGCGGAATCGATCGCGTGCTGATCCACGATGCCGCGCGACCCGACCTGCCGCTCGCGGTGATTGCCGCGCTGGTCCATGCGCTCGATACGGTGCCCGGCGCGATCCCCGTGCTGCCGGTGGTCGACAGCGTGGTGCGCGGTGCCGAGGGCCTGCGCGTGGCCGCCGTGGCACGCGACGGGCTCTATCGCGTGCAGACCCCGCAGGCGTTCCGCTTTGCCCCCATTCTGGCCGCCCACCACGCCTGGGCCCAGGCGCACGAAGCCACCGACGATGCCTCTGTGGCCGAAGCGGCGGGGCTTGCCATCGCGCTCGTTTCGGGCGACGAGCGGCTGCGCAAAGTGACGTTCGCCAGCGATTTCAAGGATGAAGCTATGATCTGCCGCACCGGAACGGGATTCGATGTGCATCGCCTTGCCGATGGCGAAGAGCTGTGGCTGTGCGGCGTGAAGATCGACCATCCGCAGGGGTTGGCCGGGCACAGCGACGCCGATGTCGCGATCCACGCGCTCGTCGATGCCTTGCTCGGCGCGATTGCGGCGGGCGATATCGGGGATCATTTTCCGCCCAGTGACCCGCAGTGGAAAGGCGCCGCCTCCGACCGGTTTCTTGCCCATGCGATGGCACTGGTGCGCGCATCGGGCCATGCCCTGGCCAATGTCGATGTGACGATCATCTGTGAAGCCCCGCGCATCGGCCCGCACAAACTGACGATGCGCGAACGGCTGGCCGCGATCATGGACGTTCCGCTCGATCTGGTCAGCGTCAAGGCAACCACCACCGAGCGACTGGGGCTGACCGGTCGGGGTGAAGGCATTGCCGCGCAAGCCGTCGCCACCGTCATGCGTGCGCAGGAGGTTGCATGATCGTCACCCGCAAAAGTCTGGCGGCGACACTGGCACTGATCGCGCTGACATCGGCAACCGGCGCGCGCGCCGCGCAGGATGCGTGCCTGACACCGTCGGATCTCGACGCGGTGTTCGCTTATGCCCTGCCCACGGTGATCGATTCGGCCGCGCAGGCCTGCCGCCCGGTGCTGGCGCCCGACGGATATCTGGCGAGCCAGGGCGCGGACATGGCCGCACGTTATCGCATGGGCCAGGCTGCGGCCTGGCCGCTGGCCAAAGCTGCGGTGCTGAAAGTCGGCGTCGGGGCGTTCGGCGGCAAGGGCGCCGGGGGGCTGGGCAAATTTGCGTCGATGTTGCCTGATGGGGCGCTGCAGGGTTTTGCCTCGGGCTTTGTCAGCCAGTTCGTGATACAAGCGGTGCATCCGGGTGATTGCCGGGATATCGAATTCGCCTTGCGCATGATCGCGCCCTTGCCGCCGGAAAATGCCGCCGGGCTGATCACGCTTGTGGTCGAACGGCTGGAACACCATCATGCCGAAACCGGCCAGACCGGTCACCGTCTGACATTGCCGTTGTGCCCGGTACACCCCGTTGCCCCGCCGCCAGCAGACCATTGAAGGATCGCGTTGCCATGGATAGCCTGCTTCCCGCCGATCTGGTCGGCTTGGCCGCGCGTGTCATCGCCGCCAACGCGGCGATCGGCCGCACCGTGGCCGTGGCCGAAAGCTGCACCGGCGGCCTGGTCGCCGCCGCACTGACCGAAATCGCCGGCAGTTCGGCGGTGGTCGATCGCGGCTTTGTAACATATTCGAACGCCGCCAAGATCGAGATGCTGGGCGTACCCGAAGATCTGATCGATACGTTCGGCGCGGTATCGGTGGCAGTGGCCTGGTCGATGGCGCAAGGCGCGCTGGCGCATTCGTCCGCCGATGTCGCGGTGGCGATTACCGGGATTGCCGGACCCGATGGTGGATCGGCACAGAAACCGGTGGGCACCGTGATCTTTGCAGTGGCCCGGCGCGGGCAGGACATGGAAGATGCCGAGGCGGAAATGAAGCTGTTTACCGGCGCCCTCAGCCGCGCTGAAGTGCGGCGTCAGGCCGCGCTGGTCGCGCTCGAACTGCTGTTGCCGGCGCCAGACCCTTCCGCACCGTAAAGCTTGGCAGCGCGCGTTTCGAACGCGCCGACCATCTTGCGAAAGGCGCGGTCGAGGTATTGCCCGGCCAGCTTTTCGAACAAGGCATTGCGAAAGCTGAAGTCGCACACAAAATCGATGCGGCACCCGCCGTCTTCGCCGGGCGAGAAATGCCACACGTTCGACAGGCTTTTCATCGGCCCGTCGAGGTATTCCACGGTGATCGCGCCCGGGCGGTGCTTGTGCACTTTGCTGGTGAACTTTTCGCGCAAGGCGCTGAACCCCACCAGCATGTCGGCGACCATCTGTTCGCCATCGTCTGACCGGATGCGCGTGCCGACCACCCAGGGCAGGAATTCGCCATAGCGCTTCACGTCCGCCACCAGATCGAACATCTGTTCGGGCGACCACGGCAACAGGCGCGTTTCGGCGATATGCGCCATCTCAGCGCGCCGCTTTGGCCAGTTGCGCCTCGCGCGCGGCACGCATCTGCGCAAAATCGTCGCCCGCGTGATAGCTTGACCGAGTCAGCGGGCTGGCCGCGACTTGCAGAAAGCCTTTGGCCCGCGCGATCGCGCCATAGGCGGAAAACGCCTTGGGATTGACGAATTCGATCACTTTGGTGTGCTTGGGCGTGGGCTGCAGATATTGCCCCATGGTCAGGAAGTCGATCCCCGCCGAACGCATGTCGTCCATCACCTGGTGCACTTCGAGCCGCGCCTCGCCCAGCCCGAGCATGATGCCCGATTTGGTGAACACGCGCGGGTCCTGGCGCTTGACTTCCTCCAGCAGGCGCAAGGACGCGTAATAGCGCGCGCCGGGCCGGATGGTCGGATAGAGCCGGGGCACGGTTTCCAGATTGTGGTTATAGACATCGGGCCCGGCGGCAACGATCGCTTCGACCGCGGCCGCCATCTTGCCCCGGAAATCGGGGGTGAGAATTTCGATCGTGGTGTTGGGCGTCATTTCGCGCAGGGCGCGGATCACCTTGACGAACTGCCCCGCCCCGCCATCGGGCAGATCGTCGCGATCGACCGAAGTGATCACGATATGCTCCAGCCCCAGCTTGGCCGCCGCCTCGGCAACATGGCCCGGTTCGGTGGCATCGACCGCGCGCGGCATGCCGGTTTTGACGTTGCAGAACGCACAGGCGCGCGTGCACACATCGCCCAGGATCATCACCGTGGCGTGCTTCTTGGTCCAGCATTCGCCGATATTGGGGCACGCGGCCTCTTCACACACGGTGTTGAGCTTCAGGTCGCGCATCAGTTGCCGCGTTTCGCCATAGCCCTTGCTGGTCGGCGCCTTGACGCGAATCCAGTCCGGTTTGCGCTGGCGGGCGGGCGCGGCCCCGGCCTCCGCTGAAGACGGTTCGACAGACAGGGCGGGCGCGGTGGAAAGTTCGCTCATGGCAAGCCAGATAGGCGTTTGGCGCGAGAAATTCCACCCCTCTCGGGACACTTGCACCCGCAGGCGCTTGGCGTCATGGGAACCGCGAAGTGGATGAGGGAGAATATTCCATGCCAGATTCGCCATCCCCCGAACTCGATCATCTGATCGCGGGCTATCGCCGTTTTCGTGAACAGGGCTGGACGCCAAAGCTCGAACGCTGGCGCGAACTGGGTGAAGGTCAGCATCCCAAAGTGATGATCATCGCCTGTTCCGACAGCCGGGTCGATCCGGCGCAGATCTTCGACACCGATCCGGGTGAAATGTTCGTGGTCCGCAATGTCGCCGCGATGGTCCCGCCGTTCGAAACCGCACCGGGGTTGCACGGTGTGTCGGCCGCGCTGGAATTTGCGGTACAAGTGCTCAAGGTCCGCGAAATTGTCGTGCTGGGCCATGGCATGTGCGGCGGCTGTCAGGCCGCGCTGTCGCAAAATCTGCAGGGCAGCGAGCCGGGCCATGGCGGGTTTATCGCCAACTGGATCGCGTTGCTTGATGAGGCGCGCGGGCCGGTTGTCGCGCAATATGGCACCACCGGGCGCGAGGCAGAGCGCGCGATGGAACACGCCGGGGTGCGCACCAGTCTGGCCAATCTGCGCACATTCCCCTGCGTGGCGCAAAAGGAAGAACGCGGATCGTTGCGGCTGACCGGGGCGTTTTTCGCGATCAGCGACGGCGTGCTGCACGTGATGGACGAAACGACCGGCGCGTTCGCACCGGTCGTCTGATCAGAGATTTGCCTCCCCGCGCTGCGGGGAGGCAAATGGCTTACTTGCCGGCGGCTTTCTGGTCGGCATAGACCGTCCACAACTGGGCAATCGGCACGCGCACTCCGCCAACTTTGGCCAGCGTCGCCTTGGCATCGGCATATTTGCCTTCTTCGACCTGGGCCATCCCGAGACGGGTCAGCGCACGGTCCTTGTCGGCATCGATGCCGCCCTTGCTCAGCGCCAGCGTGTAAAGTTCGTCGGCCTTCGCCGCATCGCCATACGACAGGAAGGTGTCAGCGGCAGCCAGCGCCACTTTGCCCGTCGGCGCCGCAGCGGCATCCTTGGCCAGACCGGGCAGCGAGGCCTTGTCGGCGGCAACGCGCGGACGGGCCTGTGCCAGCGCATCCTTGACGAAAGTGTCTTCGGCCTTGAGCGCGCCGGTGGCGATGCCCTGCTCGGCAATCCGCACCGCTTCGCCGGGATAGCGGCGGGGATCGATCAACTGGACATAGGCGACAAACTTGCGGTCGGTATATTTGGGTTCGAGCTTGAGCGAACCGGTCGCTTCCATCAGGCGATAGACGTCGAGTTCTTCCTGGCTGGTGAAGTTGGTCTGGTTGAACAGCACCAGCTCGGTCGCGCTCAGCCAGTTGAGCGGGGTCGGGCTGGCCTGAACCAGCAACAGGCCCCATTCGACCGATTCGGCCGGCAGCTTCGCGTTATAGGCGATCAGCTTGCCACGGTTGTACCAATCGTCGGGAATGGCGACATTGGCCGCCTTGCGCGCGGCGATCGCGGATTTGAGCGAATCGAGGCCCTGCTTGGCCTGACCGGTCGAGGCATAGGCTTCGGCAACCATTTCCGGCACGACATCCTGCACCGCGGTGTTGGTGACCAGCGGGCCCAGAATCTTGATCGCGCCCGCCCAATCCTTGCTGGCATAGGCGGTCTGGCCCAGGATTGAGCTGACCAGGAGGACTTTGTCGGGCGGCAACTGGCCGCTGTCGAGCATGTTCTGCATACCCTTGGTCGTCACAGCCTGATCACCCGCCATGTTGCCCACGGCATAGAGCCACTGGCCATAGATGATGCGATCGAGCGGGGTTTTCACCGAGGCTTCCATCGTAGCAAGCTGCGGCAGCAGCGCGCTGGCCTTCGCCTTGAGGTCGTCGGGCGCCAGCTTGGCCTTTTGCGCGTCGAGATCCATCAGGGTCTTTTGAAAGGGCCCTGCGACTTTGCTGAATTCGGGCGAATTGGTCACCTTTGGCGGCGGCGCATCCTTGGCCATGACCGGCGACACGGCGACCAGCGATGCCCCGATGGCAAGCGCGACGGCGGCGACGGTGGACCGGCCGAATGAAGCAAAACTGACCCGCATTGTCCTAAATCTCCTGTTCGGACCCGGGACGCGCGATGCAAAGGACAATCGCCCTCGTCACCCCTCGCCCCCGTGTTTGTTCTGTCGCTCGTGTGGCGCGATTTGGGCCCGTTTGCAACGTCTTCCAATTGGCCCCGGCGCGCCGAACCGCAATTGCGCGCCGTTTCACCGCAATGGGCAGCGAAATGTGGAAAAACCGGGCCGAATGCGGCCACTCCGACTGGTCTTCCCCGGATCGAGGGTCTAGGGCCAAAGGCTTGATCAGACCGGGACGCGCGCCTTTGGGCCCGTAAAGACGCGCGAGCGCCCCGGACATTCCAGTAGCGAAAGCGCCGATACCGTGAGCGACGACAACACGCCGATCGATCCCACCAACCCCACGGGGGTTCCGGAATTTCAACGGATCGACATCGTCGATGAAATGAAGTCCAGCTATCTCGATTACGCGATGAGCGTGATCGTCAGCCGCGCGCTGCCCGATGTGCGCGACGGGCTGAAGCCGGTGCACCGGCGCATCTTGTGGACCAGCCACGAAAACGGTTTCACCGCGGGCAAGCCCTATCGCAAATCGGCGCGCATCGTCGGCGATTGCATGGGCAAATACCATCCGCACGGCGATTCCGCGATCTATGACGCGCTGGCGCGCATGACGCAGGATTGGTCGATGCGGCTGCCGCTGATCGACGGCCAGGGCAATTTCGGCTCGATGGACCCCGATCCGCCAGCCTCGATGCGCTATACCGAGGCGCGTCTGGCCAAAGTCGCCGATGCGCTGCTGGGTGATATCGAAAAAGACACGGTCGATTTCCAGCCCAACTATGACGGCGCGGAAAACGAGCCGCAAGTGCTGCCCGCACGCTTTCCCAATCTGCTGGTCAACGGCGCGGGCGGGATTGCGGTGGGCATGGCCACCAACATCCCGCCGCACAATCTGGGCGAAGTGATCGACGGCTGTTTCGCCTATATGGACAACCCGCTGATCAGCATCGACGAGCTGATCCGCATCATTCCGGGCCCCGATTTCCCCACCGCACCGCTGATCCTGGGCACGGCCGGCGCACGCAAGGCCTATACCGAAGGGCGCGGGTCAATCATCATGCGGGCCCGCCACGCCATCGAGGATGCGCGCGGGCGCCGCTCGATCGTGCTGACATCGATCCCCTATCAGGTTGGCAAATCCAACCTGGTCGAAAAGATCGCCGAAGCGGCCAAGGACAAGCGGATCGAAGGCGTTGCCGACATCCGCGATGAATCCAACCGCGAAGGCGTGCGCGTGGTGATCGACCTCAAGCGCGACGCCACGCCCGAAGTCGTGCTCAACCAGTTGTGGCGCAACACCCCGGCGCAGTCGAATTTCCCCGCCAACATGCTGGCCATTCGCGGCGGTCGGCCCGAAACGCTCAGCCTGAAGGATATCATCGAATGCTTCGTGCGCTTCCGCGAGGAAGTGATCACGCGGCGCACCAAGTTCGAACTGATGAAGGCGCGCGATCGCGCCCACATCCTGCTCGGGCTGGTGATCGCGGTTACCAATCTGGACGAAGTGGTGCGGATCATCCGCGGTTCGGCCAATCCCGGCATCGCGCGCGAGGCCTTGCTGACGCGCGAATGGCCGATCCAGGAAATCGCCTCTTACATCAAGCTGGTCGAGGCGATCGAGGACGACGAACTGGAAGACACGCTGACCTATCGGTTGTCGGAAACCCAGGTGCGCGCGATACTCGATCTGCGCCTGCACCGGCTTACCGCGCTGGGCCGCGATGAAATCGGCGGCGAGCTGGAAACGCTGGCCAAGGCAATTGCCGAATACCTGTCGATCCTGGCTGACCGCGAAAAGCTGTATGGCGTGATGCGCGACGAACTGATGGCGGTGCGCACGCAATTTGCCACGCCACGCCTGTCGGAAATCACCGCGCCTGCCGATGGCATCGAAGACGAAGACCTGATCGAGCGCGAAGACATGGTCGTGACGATCACGCTCGACGGCTATATCAAGCGCACCCCGCTTTCGACGTTCCGCGCGCAGAACCGGGGCGGCAAGGGCCGCTCGGGCATGGCCACCAAGGATGAAGACGCAGTCGGCACGATGTTCGTCGCCAGCACGCATACCCCCGTGCTGTTCTTCTCCACCGCGGGCAAAGTCTATCGTCTGAAAGTGTGGCGTCTGCCAGAAGGCGGCGCCGCCACGCGCGGCCGCCCGGTGGTCAACCTGTTGCCCGCGCTCGACCAGGGCGAAACCATCGCCGCCGTGCTCGCTCTGCCCGAGGACGAGGCCGAATGGGGCAAGCTGGACGTGATGTTCGCCACGGCGCTGGGCAATGTGCGGCGCAACGCGATGGACGCCTTTGCCAATATCCCGTCGAACGGCAAATATGCGATGCGGTTCGAAGAAGGCGATGAAGATCGCCTGATCGGTGTCGCGTTGTTGTCCGAAGGCGACGATGTGCTGCTGGCCAGTCGTCAGGGCAAGGCGATCCGTTTTGCCGCCGACGATGTGCGCGAATTCCAGAGCCGCACCTCGACCGGGGTGCGCGGCATGCTGCTGAAGGATGGCGACGAAGTGATTTCGCTGTCGATCCTGCACCGCACCAGCTTGCGCGATCAGGACGAACGCGACGAATATCTGCGCTTTGCCCCGTGGAAAGCCGAACGCGAGGGCGAACCTGGCATCGATCCGGCACGGTTTGCCGAATTGGCCGAGGGCGAACAGTTCATCCTGACGGTCTGTGCCAATGGCTATGGCAAATTGTCGTCGGCCTATGAATATCGCCGCACCGGGCGCGGTGGCCAGGGCATCACCAATATCGACAATATCGAACGCAACGGTCCGGTGGTTGCCAGCTTCCCCGCCGTGCAGGCCGACCAGTTGATGCTGGTGACCGATCAGGCCAAGCTTATCCGCCTGCCACTGACCACCTTGCGCGTGATCGGGCGCGGCAGCGCCGGGGTGCGGCTGTTCAACGTGTCCGACAGCGAACACGTGGTCAGCGCCGCGCGTCTCGACGAACCCGAGGAAGAGGAAACCACCGAAGCCACCGCCAGCGATGATGGCGTGGACACCGCGGGCGAATGAGCGCGCCGGACCACGCCGACGCGGCCGGGCGCGATCGGGTCGCCTACAAGATCCTGACTGCGCCGCAGTGGGCGCAATGGCAGGCTGCCGGGGTGTTCACCGGCGCGCCGGTCGATCTGACCGACGGCTATATCCACTTGTCGACGGCCGATCAGGTGACCGAAACCGCCAACAAGCACTTCGCCGGGCAAAGCGACCTGTTTGTGGTCGCGGTCGATCTGGTTGCGCTGGGCGATCTGGTGCGGTGGGAACCGTCACGCGGCGGTGCGCTGTTTCCCCATGTCTATGGCGCCCTGCCACTTTCGGTGGCGATCGCCACCCGTCCGCTGACACGCGATGCCCGCGACGCGGTGATCATCAACTGAGGGCGGTTGACCACGCCATCGACGATCAGCACCTGGCCGAAATAATACAGCGGCCAGACCAGCAATCCGGGAACGACGCTGCCTGCCAAGGGCCCGAGATGCGCAAACAACAGCAAGTCCGACACCGCGAACAGCACGGCGCCGGCTGCCACGCGGTCGCGGCGAAACCGGCTGATCCACGCGCCCACAGTCATCGCCGCCAGCCCGCAGGCATAGGCCAGCACCCCGGTCCGTTCGGGAAGCAACAGCGCGGTCAACGCCGGAATGCCGATCAGCAACGCGGCCCCGACCGGCGCATCGACCCAGCGCAGGCGGCGACGGTTGGTGACATAGAACCAGCAGGCAAAACAGTGCCCGCACAGGAATGCCAGCGCCCCGATCTCCAGGTCGATCTCGATCAGCACATCGCCGAGCGCGCCGAACACCATCACCATTGCTATCGGCCGGCTGACGCTGTTGGCGCGTTCGAACGCGAACACCGCCAACGCAGCGACCGCACAGCCCTTCACCGCCATATGCCACGGCCCATCGGGGATCAGCCAACCCAGCAGCCAGAACCCGATCCCGAATGCCAGACTGACGACCAGCCACCGATATTTGCGTGCACCCATCGTCCTGCCCCCCAAAGCCCCGGCCCATCTTGCCGATTCGTTCCCCCGGTGCCAAGGCCTTAACTATGCAACATCAGGTACACATTATCGGCGGCGGAATGGCCGGCACCGAGGCAGCATGGCAACTGGCGCGGCGCGGCATTCGCGTGCGTCTGTCCGAAATGCGCGGCAGCGGCGACACCACGCCCGCACATCAGGGCATCGGCCTTGCCGAACTGGTCTGTTCAAATTCATTCCGGTCGGATGACGATACCGCCAACGCGGTGGGTTTGCTGCATCATGACATGCGCCGCTGCGACAGCGTGATAATGGCCGCCGCCGCACAGGCGCAAGTGCCTGCCGGATCGGCGCTGGCGGTCGATCGCGACGTGTTTTCCGCCACTGTCGAGGCAATGCTGGCCAGCCTGCCCAATTTGACCGTGGTGCGCGAACGCATCGACGCGATCCCGCCCGAAGGCCATGTCATCATTGCCACCGGGCCGCTGACCGCGCCCGCGCTGGCGGGGGCGATCGGTGCAGCCACCGGCGCCGACGCGCTGGCCTTTTTCGACGCGATTGCGCCGATCGTGCATCACGACAGCATCGATATGGACGTGTGCTGGAAAGCCTCGCGCTGGGACAAGGGCGAGGCCGACTACATCAACTGCCCGATGACCGAAGAACAATACCGCGCGTTTCACCAGGGCCTGCTCGACGGCGAAAAGACCGAATTTCGCGAATGGGAAGCCAACACCCCCTATTTCGAGGGCTGCATGCCGATCGAGGTGATGGCGGCGCGCGGGCTGGATACCTTGCGGTTTGGCCCGATGAAGCCGGTCGGGCTCGACAATCCGCGCACCGGGCGCTGGCCCCATGCCGTGGTGCAATTGCGCCAGGACAACAAGCTGGGCACATTGTGGAACATTGTCGGGTTTCAGACCAAGCTGAAGCATGCCGAACAAGTCCGCCTGTTCCGTACCATTCCGGGACTCGAACGCGCAGAATTTGCCCGGCTCGGCGGACTGCATCGCAACACCTTCATCCAGTCGCCGCGCGTGCTCGACCATCAGTTGCGACTGCTGCGCGATCCACGCCTGCGCTTTGCCGGACAGATCACCGGGTGCGAAGGCTATGTCGAAAGCGCGGCGATCGGCCTGCTGGCAGGGCTGATGACAGCCGCCGAACTGGCTGGCCAGGACTGGGCCCCGCCCCCGCGCACGACCGCGCTGGGTGCACTGCTGGCGCATGTCACGGGCGATGCCGAAGTCGAAACCTATCAGCCGATGAACGTCAATTTCGGCCTGTTTCCGCCACTCGGCCCCGATGTGAAGAAAAAGCAGCGCAAAGAGGCCTATACCTCGCGCGGCAAGGCCGACCTGACGGCGTGGCTGGGGTAGCGCGCTATTTGCACTGACATTTGGGCGCCTTGGGCTTGGCGCGGGTGGTCGCGAAATCTGCGCGCGTCAGATAACCCTTGCCGTCTTTGTCGGCGGCCTTGAACTTGTTGATCGTGCGCACCGCCCATTCGTCGAACGTCAGCAGATTGTTGCCATCCACATCCAGCTTGCGGAATTCGCGTGCGCGCGGGGCCAGCATTTCGGGCAGACTGATCTTGCCGTCGCGATTGCGATCGAGCCGGTCAAACCGTTTCTGCTCCTTCGTTTCCTCGGGCACTTCGGGCAAGTCGGCGCCGATCGCATCGCCCGCGTCGGTTTCGGGCAGATCGTCGGCCGCGCTGTCGCTGGCTTGTGGCGCGGCCGGTTGCAGTTGCGGCACCGGCGGCGCATTGTCGGTGGCGGCGCGCCCCTGCCACCAGAACACCCCCGCCGCCACGAGCAGCAGTGCACCAAGCGCGCCAAGGATCACCCTGTTCATCGCCCGCGAGGGTAGGCTCGCAGTACCGGCCTGACGAGGCGGAGATCATGCCGATTTGGCGTGACCAGCCCGCGCTCAGGCGCCGAACCAGCCCTTGCGAATGGCCCCGAGCATGACCCGCCAGGGCGGCTGATCCGTTCCGTTTTCAAAGTGTTGCAGCAGCACCAGCGGGCGCAGCGCGCGCGGCAGCGTGGTCTGGACCGCGCGGCCTTCCGCCCAATCGGTGGCGGCGGCGATCACCGCCGGGCTATCGCCCAGACCTGCCATCCGCGCCAGCGCCATGATCGCACCCGCGCGCGCACGATCGAGCGCAACGCCGCCATCTTCGCCCACCACTTGCGCTTCCCACCCGTCGACCAACGCGGTCAACGCCGGACGCTCGCTGTCCCACACGCCAAGCGTGGCCAGCAGCGGTTCTCCGCGCGGCCATTTGGCGGCAGGTTCGGCCAGGCGATCGCGCCACCACGCCAGTCGCAACTGGATCATGATGGCATCGCGCCCCGCTCGCGCCGCATCGGCCAGGCGATGGTCTAGCGCCAGCAGCCCGGTCCACGCGGGGCGCAGCCGGGCCGGGGCATAGGCTATCGCCAACCGCTCGGGCGGCGACAGCCATTCCTGCGCAACCGGATCAGCGATAGCACACCTTGCGCACCGCCGCGGCGATCCGCTCTGCGTCGATCAGCGCCAGCTTTTCCAGATTGGCCGCGTAAGGCAGCGGCACGTCTTCGTCGCACACGCGCAGCACAGGAGCGTCGAGATAGTCGAAGCCTTCTTCCATCGCGATGGCGATGATTTCCGACGCGATCGAACAGACCGGAAAACCTTCCTCGGCCACAACCATGCGATTGGTGCGCGACAGGCTTTCCAGCACGGTTGCCTTGTCGAGCGGACGCAGCGTGCGCAGATCGATCACTTCGGCATCGATCCCTTCGGCGGCCAGCGTCGCGGCGGCTTCGAGCGCCAGGCCGACCCCGATCGAATAAGTCACGATGGTCACGTCCTTGCCGGGACGTACGATCCGCGCCTTGCCGATCGGCAGCACGAAATCATCGACTTGCGGCACGTCGAAGCTGCGCCCGTAGACCAGTTCGTTTTCCAGGAACACCACCGGATCGTCGCTGCGGATCGCCGCCTTGAGCAGGCCCTTGGCGTCGGCGGCATCATAAGGCGCGATCACCACCAGACCGGGGACCGCGGCATACCACGGGCCATAGTTCTGGCTGTGCTGTGCCCCCACGCGCGCGGCGGCGCCGTTAGGACCGCGAAACACGATCGGACACCGCATCTGGCCGCCCGACATATAGTTCGTCTTGGCCGCCGAGTTGATGATGTGGTCGATCGCCTGCATGGCAAAGTTGAACGTCATGAATTCGACCACCGGGCGCAGACCGCCCATCGCCGCGCCCGTGCCGATCCCGGCAAAGCCATATTCGGTGATCGGCGTGTCGATCACGCGGCGCGGTCCGAATTCTTCGAGCAGGCCCTGGGTCACTTTGTAGGCGCCCTGGTATTCGGCGACTTCTTCGCCCATCACGAACACGCGATCGTCAGCGCGCATTTCTTCGGCCATGGCGTCGCGCAAGGCTTCGCGCACCGTGGTGGCAACCAGCGCGGTTCCGGCGGGCACTTCGGGCTCGGTCGGGCGCACCGTTGCCACCGGTGCAGCAACCGGCGTGGCAGCGACAGGCGCGGGAGCCGGAGCGGCAACCGGCTGCGGCGCGGGGGCGGCGTCTTCGCCCTCGCCTTGCAGGGTGGCGATGATCGTGCCGACTTTAACCCCTTCGGTTCCTTCGGCAACCAGCAGCGCACCAATCACGCCTTCGTCGACGGCTTCGAATTCCATCGTCGCCTTGTCTGTTTCAATCTCGGCCAGAATGTCGCCGGATTTCACTTCGTCGCCGGGCTTGACCAGCCACTTGGCCAGGGTGCCTTCCTCCATGGTCGGGGAAAGCGCGGGCATTTTCAGATCGATCGCCATCTCAGTAAGTTCCCACCAGCACATCGGTGTAAAGCTCGGCATGGGCCGGCTCGGGCGAATTTTCGGCAAAGTCGGCAGCTTCGGCCACGGTCTGCCGGATCTTCTTGTCGATATCCTTCAGCGCATCTTCGCTGACACCGCGTTTCAGCAGTTCCAGCTTGGCCGCTTCGATCGGATCGTGCTTTTCGCGCATTTCCTGCACTTCTTCACGGCTGCGGTATTTGGCCGGGTCAGACATCGAATGGCCGCGATAGCGATAGGTGTTCAGTTCCATCAGCACCGGGCCATTGCCCGCGCGGACGAAATCGAGCGCCACTTCGGTGGCCTGGCGCACTTCGAGCACGTCCATCCCGTTGACATCCATGCCGGGGATGCGGAACCCCGTGCCGCGCCGATAGAAATGCGTTTCGGCCGACCCGCGCTTGACCGCGGTGCCCATGGCATAACCGTTGTTTTCGACCACAAACACGATCGGCAGCTTCCACAGCGCGGCCATGTTGAACGTCTCGTAGACCTGGCCCTGGTTGGCCGCGCCATCACCGAAATAGGCGACGCACACGCCGCCATCGTCGCGATACTTGTGCCCGAACGCCAAGCCGGCGCCCAGCGGCACTTGCGCGCCGACGATGCCGTGCCCGCCAAAGAATTTGTGCTCGGTCGAGAACATGTGCATCGACCCGCCCTTGCCGTGCGAGATGCCCGCCTGGCGCCCGGTCAGTTCGGCCATGATCACGCGCGGATCGATGCCATAGGCCAGCATGTGGCCATGGTCGCGATAGCCGGTGATCACGCTGTCGTGCCCGGCGTTCAGGGCCGACTGCACACCGACTGCAACCGCTTCCTGACCGATGTAAAGATGGCAGAACCCGCCAATCAACCCGAGCCCGTAAAGCTGCCCCGCGCGTTCCTCGAACCGGCGGATCAGCACCATCTGCTCATAGAAATGCAGCAGTTCGGCATCGCTGGCGTCATAGCGGCGGTTGTTGGCATGGGCCTGTTGCAGGCTGCGCAGCGCAAACACCGCCTCTTCTTCGCCGGCGATCGTATCGGTTTCGATGATCGCGGGCGTGGCAGGGGTAGACGTGGCGGGTTTCGCGGCTCTGGGTGCACGCGGCCGGGCGGGTTTGGCCAAGGTGGGGAGTCCCTTTCTTCTGGCAGCCTCTGGTCGTGCGCGCGATTGTCGCGGGCATCGGACCACTGCCCTGCTCTATAAGGCGAAGCATCGGGCGCGCGCAACGTGCAACGCATGCCCTGCGGGGCCAATGGATAGCTATTCCCTGATTTAACCAAACTAACCAAACGTCATAATCGAATTGGCGATAAGCTGAGGCTCAGCGCATTTTCGGCAGGCAAAGCCGCAATGCAGCACAGCGCGATCTCCTGCGCCGGCATGGCAATGGTGCGCCCGGAACGATTCGAACGTCCGACCCTCAGATTCGTAGTCTGATGCTCTATCCAGCTGAGCTACGGGCGCATGGCCATTGCCCCGACCATCAAGGTCGGATCCCCCGCATATTACCCGGCACCAATCTTGGTGCGGGGTAATGGTGCGCCCGGAACGATTCGAACGTCCGACCCTCAGATTCGTAGTCTGATGCTCTATCCAGCTGAGCTACGGGCGCCGGGGAGACGCGCACTTAGGGGCGCGTGCAGAGCTTGGCAAGAGGTTTTCGAACCTGATTGCTAGACTTGTGCAAAACTGTGCAGCAGTTGCGCCAGAGGCACGTCGAGGGGCGGCATCGGCACGCCGGCAAGGTCTCCGGGATCGTACCACTGGCACCGTGCCCCTTCCTGGCTGACCGGCTGTCCTTGCCATGTGCGGCAACCATAGAGCAGCAAAACCACCGGCCTGGCCCCTGCATGCCCCTCGCTCGCCGCGAAGCCCAGCGGGACAAGTGCCTGTGGGTCCACGACAATAGCCAATTCCTCGATCAGTTCGCGCACCAGCGCAGTGGCCGGGCCCTCACCGGGCTCCAGCTTGCCGCCGGGGAATTCCCACAGCCCGCCATGCTGGCGCGACAGCGGGCGTTGCTGCATCAGCACGCGGCCTGCGCGATCAACCAGCGCCGCCGCGACGACGAGCAGTGCCGGGGCATCGACACGGTCAATAGGGGTTTGTGGCATGTGCGGGTATGTCCGGAATGCGAAGCCTAACGTTTTGTTAGGCGCGTTGCCCTAGTCTAATCTCGGGCTGTTATAATGGGAAATCGCGGGTGCAAAAGTACTGCCAAAGGCTGCTGCACGACCGCACGGGGGCAACCGCGATCGAATATGGCATGATCATCGGCCTGATCGCTGCCGCTGTCGTGTTTGGCCTAAGCGATTTTTCGAACCAGCTGGTCAACACCTATCTGATCGTCAACACCTTTACGAGCGATGCCCAGGGCAGTCACTAGCGCATCGCCAAACACCGAAACACTAAGACTAATTTAGGGGCTATGGGCGTAACAGCGTGTGGTTCGGGAACGTCGGAGCCATGATCGGCCCCGACAAGGGAGACGGCAATGAAGCTGCTGCGTGCATTGATGGCCGACCGCCAGGCGGCCACCGCCGTCGAATATGGCCTGCTCGCGGCGCCGGTGTCGGTCGCGGCGCTGACCGCGATCGGCCGATGCCCTGTCGAACACGTTTGTCGCGGTGGCCAACGATATGAGCAACGCGTCGGACGGATCGCTGTAACCCGTCGCGGATCAGGCGCCGATCCGCAGGAACCGTTCTTCGCGCATCGTCCGCAACGCCTGCGGTGACTGCCCCGCCAGCGCATCCAGCTCTTCGCCAATCGCCTGACCCAGTGCAATCGCCATCGTGCCGGGATTGCGGTGCGCGCCACCGATCGGTTCGGCAATGATGCGGTCGATCACGCCCAGTTGCAGCAAGTCCTGCGCGGTCACTTTCATCGCCTCGGCCGCATCGGCAGCCTTTTCAGAGGTGCGCCACAGGATCGAGGCACACCCTTCGGGCGAAATCACCGAATAGACTGCATGTTCCAGCATCAGCACGCGTTCGGCGCTGGCCAGCGCCACCGCGCCGCCCGAACCGCCCTCGCCCACGATCGTCGCGACCATTGGCACACCCAGCGCGAGGCAGGCCTCGGTCGACCGCGCGATCGCCTCGGCCTGGCCGCGCTCTTCGGCCTCGACCCCCGGAAACGCACCCGATGTATCGACCAGCGTAACCACCGGCAGGCCAAACCGGCTGGCCATTTCCATCAGGCGCACCGCCTTGCGATACCCTTCGGGTTTGCCCATGCCGAAATTGTGGCGGATGCGGCTTTGCGTATCGTTGCCCTTTTCATGGCCGATCAGCATCACGCGCCGGTCGCCGAGCCGCGCCAGCCCGCCGACAATCGCCTGGTCTTCACCAAAGCAGCGATCGCCGCCCAGCGGCACAAAGTCGGCAAAGGCGCGCGCGACATAATCGCGAAAATGCGGCCGCGACGGATGGCGGGCGACTTGCGTCTTTTGCCACGGGCTGAGCGAACGGTAGGTCTGCGCCAGCAGTTCGGCCGACTTGGCCTCCAGCTTGCGCACTTCGGAGCCGATATCGAGATCACCGGCAAAGTCCGCGGCCTCTGCCGTGTCGCGCAATTCGGCGATGCGCGCATCGAGTGCGGCGATCGGCTTTTCGAATTCGAGATAGGAAATCATGCCGTCCGCGCTAGGCAAGCGCGCGGATTTGGTCAATGGGAACTGTTGCTGGCGAGCGGATGACGCTGATTGACCAATGCCACCAGCCTTGCCCCGTCAACATGGGTATAGATCTGGGTGGTGGCGATATCGGCATGCCCCAACAGCGTCTGCAACACGCGCAGATCGGCCCCGCCTTCGAGCAGATGCGTCGCAAAGGCATGGCGCAGCACGTGCGGACTAACCTTTTCGGGATCGAGCCCTGCGCGCAAGGCCAGATCGCGCAGCAGTTGAAACAGCCGCACCCGCGACAGATGCCCGCCACGCGGGCTGGGAAACACATGCCGCCCCCCGGCCGGCCGCACGCGCAACCACTGCCGCAGCGCCGCACCCGCGCGTTCGCCCACCGGCACCATGCGCTGTTGCCCGCCTTTGCCGGTGATGGTCAGAAACGGGGCATCGCGCGGCACGGCCGCCATGGCCAGCGACACCAGCTCCGTCGCGCGCAAGCCCGATCCATAGAGCAATTCGATCAGCGCGAGCAGGCGGATCGCCGCCGGATCACCCGTTGCAGCATCATTTTCCGCCAGCGCAAACAACGCCGCCAGGTCCTGGTGTCCCAACAGGCGCGGCAACGGTCGGCGCGGGCGCAGGCGCGGCAGCGCATCGCCGGGATCGTCGGCGCGCCGCCCGTCGGCAACCAGAAAGCCATAGAACTGGCGCAACGCCGAGGCCTTGCGCGCCAGGCTCGATGGTGCAAGCCCGGCCCAGGCCTCGCCCAGCCGCGCCAATGCGGTGCGATCGGCCAGGGTAAGATCGCCGATCAGCGCCGCTGCTCCGGTCAGATCGCGGGCATAGGCGCTCAGCGTGTTGGCCGCTGCGCCGCGTTCGGCCGACAGCATTGCCAGAAATGCGGCAATCGCCGGATCGCTGACCAGTCCGGGCCGGGCCGCGCCAGCCACCGCGCCGCTCAGGTCCGCGCCACGGCCTCGGCCGCGATCATCCGGGCCTCGGCATCGAGCCCGACCTGCCGCAGCGCGCCGATGATGTGATAGAGGTGCATCGGCGTCATGCGATGCCAGCCCGATCCTTGCATGCCATAGCCCGCCAGCATCGCCACCAGTGCCGGATTGTTCGACGCGGCGGCGGCATCGATAGCATCGCTCCACCGGCTGCGGCGGGCCAGATCGATCCCCAGCTTGCCTGCGAAGCCTTGCCCGGTTTGCGGATCGATGCGGCCCAGCCCCATCAGCCCGGCGAGCAGCAGGCCAGAGCGCAAGGTCCCGTCGCTGGTGTCGGACGATTTGAACGCAGCCAGCGCATCCCCGCCAACCGGCGCCAGTTTGGCCGGTGACGCCACCGCCAGAATGCCCCAGGCCTGGCTGCCGACCGCGACATAGGGCGCCCAACGCACCGCATTGCGATCGAGCCCGGCGCTGAGCATCGAGGTCAGCAAGGCCGCCGCATCGCTATCAAGCGCAGCCGAAGGTTCGATCCGAGCGGCGGCATAGGCTGTCAACACCTGGCGCGAAACCTGGCGCACCGGATCGCTGCTATCGCCCCACAACGCCTTGATCGCGCTCAGCCGGTCGGCGGCGCTCGCCGCGACATAGGCATTGTGCAATTGCGTGGCGAGCGGGCCCCAGGTCGCGTCGGGTTCCTGCAATGTCGCAATCTCGGCATAGAGATCGACCATCGCTGCACTCGACAGCACGCCCATCGCCGCGCTCTGGTCTGCCGCCGTCGCGCGCGAGGCCAGCCCGAGCATCGGCGCGCGGGTCGCCAGCAGCGCATAATTGCCCCAGTCTTTGCGCCGCAGGCTTTCGGGCGGTTCGATGCCGCTGGCAAAGGCCAGCCCGGTGCGCCACGGCGTCAGGCTGTCGACATCGCCCCATTCAATCTGCACCGCGCGATGCGTGGTGTTGGCGGACCCTGCAAATTTCTGCGCCAGCAGCACGTCGAGCTTGTTGATCTGCCCGGCCTTCAGATCGTGGTCGAGTTGCGCCAGTGCGGGTGATCCTTCGCTGCCGTTGAAGGCGAGGCAGATCGATCGCGACAGATCCCAGTTCCATTCCACACGGTCCGCCGCTGTCAGCGCATCGATCGGGCACAAGCCTGCCGGATCGGCCGTCGCCAGATAGCTGTCCATCGCCGCGTCTTCGAGCTGGCGGGTATAGAAACCGCTGTCGACTTCCTGCACCAGCGCGCGCGCCGCATCGGCCTCGTCCATGCGCAGCAGCAGTGCCGCCCGCAGCGCCGCCCAATCCGCGCCGTTCATCCCGACCGGGGTATCCAGCCGACTGGCCAGCACCCGCCGCATCAGGATATGGCCCCAACGCGACACCAGCGGGCCCTGCATCTTGCCCAGCAGCGCCGCGACATAATCGCCGCTGAGATAATGCGTGGAAACCGCAGGGAAACCGCCATCCATTTCGGCCAGAACGCCGACCCGATCGAGGCTGCGCCGCGCGGACAGCGGAATGTCGAATTTGGGCGCCGATTTCTGCACCAGCAGGTCGATCACCGCCGGATCGATGGCATCGATCGGATCGACCTCAGGCGCTGCCGCCGGTGCAGGCGTGCCGGCGGTAACCGCCGTATCTTCGGGCAGGGTCGCGCGGGTGGGCACGGCCAGCGCAGGATGGGCGGGCGCCGCAGAGGCGTGCGGCACAGGCGCCGTGGCGTGCGCTGCCGGGGCACTGGTCGGGTGTGCGGTCGGGCGCGGACTGGGCGTTGCACGTGGGCGCGGCGCGGGGCGCTCGTCAAATCCGGGCGGCAACAGCGATTCCTGTGCAGCCAGTGCACCGGTCAGCCCGGCAGACAGCGCCAGGCCGATCACGATCAGGCGAAACCGGGGCCGCATCATGCGCCGCCCGCCTGCGGGGTGGCGATCTGAACCGGAATTTCCACCATCTGCGCCGGCTGCACGCCGCCCCTGACCCATGCCACCACCATGATCGCCAATGCCAGAACGATCACCAGTCCGGCGGCCAATGCAATCCCGATCTTCACCAGTCGCCTTTTCGTTCGCTCGCCGTGCCAAACGGGGTGCCACATCGCTGTGGCGTTGCGCGTGCGCTGCCCTGCTTGCATCTGCCCTAGCGCAAGTATAGGCGACCCGGCAATGGAGCACGACACCCTCTCGCACACGCAGATCCAGCGGATCGCCGGACGGCTCGACCGTTCGGTGGTGCTGGTGGGCATGATGGGGGTCGGCAAGACCACGGTCGGGCGCAAGCTGGCCGGGCTGCTCGGCCTGTCGTTTGTCGATGCGGACGAGGAAATCGAACGCGCCGCGCATATGACCATCCCCGACATCTTTGCCCAATACGGCGAACCTTATTTTCGTGATGGCGAACGCCGGGTGATCGCGCGGCTGGTCGGCAACAGCGAAACGCACCAAGTGCTGGCAACCGGTGGCGGGGCGTTTGTCGATCCCGCCACGCGGCAATTGATTCTCGACCGCGCGATCGCGGTGTGGATCGACAGCGATCTCGACACGCTGGTCGAACGGGTCGGCCGCAAGGACAATCGCCCCTTGTTGCGGGGCGGCAATCCGCGCGAGATCCTGGCGCGGCTGCACGCCGAACGCGCGCCGCTCTATGCCCATGCGCCGATCCGCGTAATCAGCGCGCACCAACCCCACGGTGTGACCGCACACATGATCCTGAAGGCAATCGACGCATGGCTGTAACCCCGTCCGAACAGATCCGCGTAGATATTGCCGGGGCGCCCTATGACGTGCGCATCGCGCCAGGCCTGATCGATCGGCTGGGCAAGGAAGTGCGGCCGTTTGTGCGCAAGGACAGCCTGCCGATCGTGACCGATGTCCACGTCGCGGCGGCGTGGCGCCCGCGAGTCGATGCGGCGCTGGGTGCGGCCGGGATCACCGGCCACTGGCTGGTGCTGCCTGCGGGCGAATCCACCAAATCGTGGGCGTTTTTGGCCCAGGTGGCCGATTTCCTGATTGCCCACGATATCGAACGGCGCGACCGCGTGCTGGCGCTGGGGGGCGGGGTGATCGGCGATCTGACCGGATTTGCCGCATCGATGGTCAAGCGCGGCTGCGGCTTTATCCAGGTGCCGACGACCTTGCTCGCGCAAGTCGATTCGAGCGTCGGAGGCAAGACCGCGATCAACACCGCAGCGGGCAAGAACCTGGTGGGCGCGTTCCACCAGCCCGCGCTGGTGCTGGCCGACCCTGCCACGCTCGATACCCTGCCCCTGCGCGAAGTGCGCGCGGGCTATGCCGAAGTGATCAAATATGGCCTGATCGACGATGCCGATTTCTTCGACTGGTGCGAAGTCCACGGCCCCGCACTGATCGCGGGCGATCCGCAGGCCCGCGTCAGCGCCATCGCGCGCAGCGTGGCGGCCAAGGCGCGGATCGTCGCCGCCGACGAAAAGGAGCTGACCGGGGTGCGCGCGCTGCTCAACCTCGGCCACACGTTCGGCCATGCGCTGGAAGCCGAAACCGGCTTTTCCGACCGCCTGCTGCATGGCGAGGGCGTCGCGCTGGGGATGATGCTGGCGGCGCGCTATTCGGTGCGCCGGGGATTGATGCACGGGCAGGATGCGCAGCGCCTTGTCGCGCACCTGGCCGCGGTGGGCCTGCCATCATCGCTCGGCGCGCTGAACCTGGGCTGCACTGGCCAGCGCCTGGCCGATCACATGCTCCACGACAAGAAGATGGACGCAGGCACCCTGCCCTTTCTGCTGTTGCGCGGTATCGGGCAGACCTTTCTGGCCAAGGATGTCGATCTGGCCGATGTCGCCGCGTTCCTCGACGCGGAACTGGCGCGTTAGGGAATATTGCATTCTGTGCGGTCGCCTCTGCAGTCTCAAGAGCTGCCTGCGCCGCACTCAACGCATTTTGAGCTGCCGTGACAGCCCCTTGAGCCGCGTTCCACGCTGTGCTTACTGCACTTACGGCGCCGTTGATCGCAACTTGCGCAGCCTCATATACGCCTTCCAGCACCTTATTGATCGCTGCTTCAAATGCAGAACTCGCAATAATATTAGCGTTGTTGGGCGTCGTGTCGTCTTGCGCTGCTGATTGCGCCGCAGCTCCGGCGGTTGTGGCCGCGAAACCTAGCATTTGACTTAGAGAGCTGCCTAATCCAGGAATAATCTGCGTGACGGCACCGATACTGGAAAATGCAGACGAAAATCTTGTGGCGAGCTCATCGATGTTAAAGTTACTTTCGACGGCCGCTGGCCAATCTTGGACAAAAAATGACCACCAGGATTTTCCGTTATTTTGCCAACTCACCACAAATCCTTTCATAAAATTATTAATTATTGATAATATACATTTTTTTCAATATACGCCACGAAACAATTCCCATCGTAACAATTAAAATCCACCAGATCATTTCCAACTCTAAAATAATTTATTTCTCGTAGATATAACAACCCATAACTTCTTATCAAATCATCAGGTACTTTATCCACGCCGCACAAACTCGAAATTTTATCGCCGGCTTGATAATTTTCTTTTGCACAACCTAAAGGCCAAATAAATTTATCCGCCCTTATATGAGGATGATGATTTACGACTTTATATTTATAAGAAATATTATGGAAAATCAACACAATTGACAGTAAAAAAAGTCCAAACAACCTAGCGCGAAACGTATCAGCAAATATAAAATCTTTAATGCCTGTAATATATTTTGATATTTTCGACGAACTCATTTCGATTTCCAACTACAGAGAATATCCGGTAGGAAATGTCCGGATATCCGAGGCCAATGGCATGTCAATTGAGACTGTCGTAACACTTTAGCGAACCTCCAAGCGCGCAGAGCCATCGTGTCCATCTCTCGGCACAAGAGAACTGCTCCGATAGAACGATTTCTCCAGATCATTCACACACCCCCACTGCGCAACTCCATTGACCATCGCCCACAAGGTCTATCGCCGTAAAATCGGGCAACGCCGCCGCGCGCAGCAGCGTCCTGTGGCACCCGCAGGCATCGCGCTCGAAACACAGCAAGGCGGTGCGCCGGGTGTTGGCCAGATCGGCCAGTTGCGCCATCGCGGCCATCGCCTCGGGCAGTTCCAGTTGCCCGGCATAGACCCGTTCGAGCGTTGCCTGATCGTGCCGCCGCGCCGCCGCGCGCCCCTCTGGCGGGGTGCCCAGCGCGCGCAAATGGGTATAGCCAATACCGGCCTCGGCCAGATTGGCCGCCAGGGCAGACTTCGAAAAGCCTGGCCGCCGCGACAGCGGCAACGCGCGCACGTCCGCCACCACTTCGACCTCCGCCCCGGTCAGCGCAGCCAGAAATGCGCCCATCGTCGTTTGTTCATAGCCGATCGTCCACACCATGCGCATGATCAAAACAACCGCGATCCGTTGGGCACCGGGCGATCCGGGGCGAACAGCACGACATTCCCCGCCTCGTCGGCAAACCCCACGGTCAGCACTTCGGACATGAACTTGCCGATCTGTCGTGGCGGAAAATTGACCACGGCGGCAACCTGCCGCCCGATCAGGCTGTCGGGATCATACAGCACCGCGATCTGCGCGCTCGATTTCCTCTCGCCAATGCCCGGCCCGAAATCGATGCGCAGCTTCACGCTGGGCTTGCGCGCCTCCGGATAGGGCTCGGCAGCGACAATCGTGCCGATGCGGATATCGACCCTGAGGAAATCGTCAAAGCCAATGGTGCCCGCAGGCGGTGCGGCAGGATCATGATCAAGATGCATGACCACATTGGACCACGATCCCCACCCCAAAACAAGCATTCCTCCCCGATTCGGGGCTACGGCATACACACATCTTGGTTCGGCACTCGATTTGCCCGACGTACAAGACCAATCGGCATCGACTTCAAGAATGGCGCGCGATGGAGTCGATCGGTGCGACACATAATTTAACATATTGATATTAATAGAATTTCACTCATCCTGAGCCTGTCGAAGGATGCGCGCCGACGTCCGCTCCGGGCGCCAGCAGTACGCCCTTTGGGCAAGTGCCGCGCGCATCCTTCGACAGGCTCAGGATGAACGGATCTTACTGATATTACTGACTTAAATTAAGACCGATGCTCTTGCCTGAATCCCGTAGGATGCGGGGAGGATTTTGGGTTAGTGGCCACTGAACTGCGTCTTGCGCTTTTCCAGAAAGGCGGCGATGCCTTCGGCGGCGTCGGCGCTGTCGCCTGCCTTGCGCTGGCCTTCCGCCTCGATCAGCAGCGTGGTGGCAAGGTCGCTTTCGAGCGCGCGGGCCAGATTCTGGCGCAATGTGCCAAGCGCCACGGTGGGGCCGTTGGCCAGGCGTGTCGCCAGTGCCAGCGCTTCATCCTGCAAGGCGGCATCATCGACCGCCTTGTAGATCAGGCCCCAGTCTTCGGCCTGTTCAGCGCCGATGCGTTCGCCCAGCATCATCATCTGCACCGCGCGCGCCTTGCCGATCAGGCGCGGCAGGATCCATGTCGATCCGCCATCGGGCACCAGGCCGATGTTGACGAAGGCTTGCAGAAAATAGGCACTTTTGGCGGCAAACGTGAAATCGCCCGACAGCGCCAGCGAACAGCCGACCCCGGCCGCAGGGCCATTGACCGCCACCACCACCGGCACCGGCAGGCGCGAAAGCTTGAGAATCAAGGGGTTGTACGCCTCGGTCAACGCCTTGTAGCTGCCCGCGCCGCCGGTGATGCTGCGCGCGCCGGCGGCGGCCAGATCGGCGCCCGAACAGAACGCGCGGCCCTCGCCCGTCAGCAAAACCGCGCGCGCATCGCCCAGCATCGACAGCGCATCGGATATTTCGACCGCCATACCCGGCGGGCAGGCGTTCAGCCGTTCGGGCCGGTTGAGCACGATCTTCGCCACCGGGCCGACGTGTTCCAGACGGATGGTTTCGAAACTCACGGGCGCGCACTCCTGCCTTAATCGTTCGGTTAAGACGGAGCTATCGCGCGCTTGCCGCTTTGGCAAGCGTTCAATCCCGATAGCTTTGCGCAAACGCTGCCGCCGCGCCGAACAGGCCCGGTTGCGGATGGGTGATCAGCTTGACCGGCATGGCGGCCATCATCGCATCGAACCGGCCTTTGGCGCGAAACCGGTCGGCAAAGCCCGAGGCGACCAGATTGTCGCGGATGCGAAAGCCCAACCCTCCCGCCAGCACCAGCGCCTTTGACCCGTGCGCCAGCGCCAGATCGCCTGCCACACTGCCCAGCGACAGGCAGAATCGGTCGACCGCGGCAGCGGCCAGCGGATCGCTGCCATCCATCCCCGCCGCCCAGATCGCCTTGTCATCGCGGTGCGGGATCGCGCGATCCTCGATCGACGCAAGCGTTTCATAGATATCGACGATGCCGGGCCCCGCCACCACGCGTTCGACCGACACGCGGCGATGGCGTTTGCGCAGACGAGCCAGGATCTGGTCCTCGATCCGGTCGAGCGGGGCATAATCGATATGCCCGCCCTCGGTCGGTTGCACGTGATAGCCATGCGCGTGGCGCAACAGCACCGCAACGCCCAGCCCGGTGCCGGGCCCCACCACGCTGATCGCGCCTTCGTCGGGCAGCGCGGTTTCGGGGCCGCAGACATGCAGGAAATGCGCGTCATCGGCCTGCGCCACCGAATGGGCCACGGCAGCAAAGTCGTTAACCACGACATAGCGTTCGGCGCCCAGCTTTTCCGGGATCAGCGTGGGGCGGATGATCCACGGGTTGTTGGTGAACCGGATGATATCGCCGCCCACCGGCCCGGCCACCGCGATCGCCGCCGCAGGTGGCAACGCGCCGCCGCTGATGCGTTCGAATTCCTGCCAGGCAAGCTGGAAACTGGCATGCTCGGCGGTCTTGAGCGTGACCGCCTCGCCCAGTGCGACCACTTTGCCCCCGGTCACTTCGGCCATGGCAAAGCGCGCGTGGGTGCCCCCGATATCGACCGCAACCAGCCGCATGCCCTGTCCCCCTGCCCGCTTTTACAATCCGGCCGCAGCCAGCATCGCCGAACCGCCGCGTTCGGCATCATCGGCATGCGCGCGCATCAGCGCAAACAGTTCGCGCCCCACACCCCAGGCTTCGGCCGGGGCCGGAACCGGCGTGCGCGCGGCCCATTCGGCGGGATCGACCAGCGCGGTCAATTGCCCGGTTTCGGCACAGACCCGCACGATATCGCCATCGCGCAGCAGGGCGAGCGCACCGCCGCGCTTGGCCTCGGGCGACACGTGGATCGCCGCGGGCACTTTGCCCGATGCGCCCGACATGCGCCCGTCGGTGACCAGCGCCACGCGAAACCCGCGATCCTGCAACACGCCGAGCGACGGGGTCAGCTTGTGCAGTTCGGGCATGCCGTTGGCCGCCGGGCCCTGGAAGCGCACGACCACCACCACATCGCGTTCCAGTTCGCCCGCCTTGAACGCGCGGATTACGTCATCCTGGTCGGAAAACACGCGCGCCGGGGCCTCGATCGTCCAGCGCGACCGATCGACCGCGCTGGTCTTGATCGTGCCGCGCCCCAGATTGCCCTGCAACAGCGCGAAACCGCCTTCGGGCTGGAACGGCGCGGCGACCGGGCGCAACAGCGCATCGTTGCCGCTGACCACCGGCGCCGG
The DNA here is from genome assembly GCF_001519065.1 of Novosphingobium sp. FSW06-99. Lineage (GTDB taxonomy): Bacteria > Pseudomonadota > Alphaproteobacteria > Sphingomonadales > Sphingomonadaceae > Novosphingobium. The sequence goes on along the minus strand of NZ_KQ954251.1, from coordinate 280,804 downwards.
GGTCCAGCGCAAGGCTTCGTCTTCGAGCACCGGTTGCTGCGCGCCTTCGGCCAGCGAGGCGCCATAGACGGTGCGGATATCGCCATGGGCCAGCCCGGCCCCGACCAGTTCGCCGATGACATAGGGCATGCCGCCCGCATCGGCAAAGGCGTTCACATCGCCCGCGCCGTTGGGATAGACGCTGGCCACCAGCGGCACCGCGCGCGACAGGTCGTCCATGTCGGTCCAGTCGATCTGGATGCCGGCGGCACGCGCGATGGCGGGCAGATGGATCACATGGTTGGTCGATCCGCCGGTGGCGAGCAGGCCGACGATGGCGTTGACGATCGCCTTTTCATCAACGCAGACGCCAAGCGGCCGATAATCGTCGCCGTCCCAGCCGATCTGCGCGATGCGATGGGTGGCCGCGCGGGTCAGTTCCTGGCGCAATTTGGTGTTGGGATGGACAAAGCTGGCGCCCGGCATGTGCAGGCCCATCATTTCCATCATCATCTGGTTGGAATTGGCGGTGCCATAGAATGTGCAGGTGCCCGCCGAATGATAGCTGGCGCTTTCGCTTTCCAGCAATTCGTCGCGGCCCACCTTGCCTTCGGCATAGAGCTGGCGGATGCGCACTTTTTCCTTGTTGGGCAGGCCCGAGGGCATCGGCCCGGCCGGAACCAGGATCGTCGGCAGATGGCCGAAGCGCAAGGCGCCGATCAACAGCCCCGGCACGATCTTGTCGCAGATGCCCAGCAACAGCGCGCCTTCGAACATGGCATGGCTGAGCGCGACGGCGGTGCCCATCGCGATCGTGTCGCGGCTGAACAGCGACAGTTCCATCGAGGGCTGGCCCTGCGTCACCCCGTCGCACATCGCCGGCACCCCGCCCGCGACTTGCGCGGTGGCGCCGATCTCGCGCGCGAACAGCTTGATCTGTTCGGGATAGCGGCCATAGGGCTGATGCGCCGACAGCATGTCGTTATAGGCGGTGACGATGCCGATGTTCATCGCCTTGCCGCCACGGATCGCGGCCTTGTCCTCGCCCGACGCGGCAAAGCCGTGGGCCAGATTGCCGCACGACAGCTTTGGCCGGTCCAGCCCGTCGAACCGCGCGCGGGTGATCAGATCGAGATAGGCCGCGCGCGTCGCGGCAGAGCGCGCGACGATGCGATCGGTGACTTTGGCGACAACAGGATGAAGAGCCATCATTCGCTCCAGTAAATGGTAACCGGCGGCCCATCGCCGCGCAGGAATTCGGACACAGGATAATCGCTAAACCCTGCCATGACACGCTCGATCAGCGCGCGCTTTGACGCGCCGGTCACCACCAGAATGATGCCCTTGCTGGCCTTGAGCGCCCGCTGATTGAGCGTCAGACGGTCGAACGGCGCCTCGGGCGGCAGCGGGATCGGGGTGGTGGCGATCACCGTTGGCCCGGGGCGCAGTTCGGCGCGCATATGCGGAAACAACGAGGCGACATGGCCATCCTCGCCCATGCCAAGCCAGACCAGATCGAACGGCGCCACCGGCGCGCCCTCGACCAGCCGTTCGAACCGGGCCCCACTGGTGCCAAGCGCGGCATGGATCTTGCCGAAATTCGACGCCGGATGATCGTCGGGCACGCGACGATCATCGGTCAGCGCGATCGTCACCTCCGACCAGTCGAGCGCGCGGGTGGCCAGCAGCGCCAGCACCTTGAGCGGGGTCGATCCGCCGGTAAAGGCAAACCGCTTTGGGCCCGGCCGCGCCAGTTCGGCGGCGATCCGGTCGGCCACCGCGGTGGCATCGCCCGGCTCGGCCCAGCGGACGTCAGTCATTCCAGCTTCTCCCGTCGCGCTCGGTCAGCGCGATCGCGGCGTTCGGGCCCCAGCCACCGGCAGCATAGGCCTTGACCTCTTCATCGCCGCTGGCCCAGACGCTGCGGATCGCATCGATCCAGCGCCACTGCGCCTCCACTTCGTCGCGGCGCACGAACAGCGTCTGTTCGCCCTCGATCAGATCGAGCAGCAGGCGTTCATAGGCGATGCGGCGGCGCGCCTTGGCAAAGGCAGTGGTCAGCGACAAGTCAAGATTGACCTCGCGCAGCACGATCCCGCCGCGATCGAGCCCAGGCTCCTTGGCCATGACCTGCAGGCGCACATATTCTTCGGGTTGCAGGCGGATCACCAGCCGGTTGGCGCGCGGGCGCCCGCCCCGGTCGGCAAAGATGTTGTGCGGCACGTCCTTGAACTGCACGACAATTTCGCTGCGCCGTTCGGCCAGCCGTTTGCCATGGCGCAGATAGAACGGCACGCCCTGCCAGCGCCAGTTGTCGACATGCGCCTTGATCGCCACAAACGTTTCGGTATCGGAATCCGTACCCAGATCCTCGGCATAGCCAGTGACAGTGTGCCCGAGCACCGCGCCCGCGCGATACTGCCCACGCACCATCTCTTCGGATTTGACCGGGCGCAGCGCGCGCAGCAGCTTGACCTTTTCATCGCGGATCGAGGTGGCGTCGTATTCGCGCGGCGGTTCCATCGCGATCATCGCCAGCAATTGCAGCATGTGGTTCTGCACCATGTCGCGCAACGCGCCGGTGTCGTCGTAGAACCCCTTGCGCCCTTCCAGCCCAACCGTTTCGCTGACGGTGATCTGCACGTGGTCGATATGCGCCGCGTTCCACAACGGTTCGAACAGCACATTGCCAAAGCGCAGCGCCATCAGGTTCTGCACGGTTTCCTTGCCCAGATAATGATCGATGCGGAAAATCTGGTGTTCGGCAAACCCCGCCGCGACCGCATCGTTGATCCGCGCGCTCGATGCCAGATCGTTGCCCAGCGGCTTTTCCAGCCCGATGCGCACCCCCGCATGGGCGAGCCCCGCATGGCGCAACCCGTTGATGGTCGCTTCGAACAACGCTGGCGCGGTCGACAGGAAAATCGCCAGGCCACAGGACGTGTCGCCCAGCTTTTCGGCCAGCGCAGCGAAGCCTTCGACATTCGACGCATCGAGCGACTGGTAATGCAGCCGGTCGAGAAATCCGCTCAGCCGCGCCGGATCCTTGCGATCGGCAGGCAGGAATTCATCGAGCGCCGCCTGCGCAAAGGCGCGAAACCCTGCATCGTCGAGATCCGAGCGCGCGGTGCCGACAATGCGCAAATCCGGCGAGATCAGATCGTCTTCATGCAGCGCGAACAGCGAAGGCAACAGCATGCGGCGGGACAGGTCGCCCGTTGCGCCAAACAGCAGCAGGGCGGAACAACTGGTCGCGGCCATTGGTGGATTCTCCAAACGTCTGGCCCCACGGGGCTGCACCTGCCCTAGGAGCGAAATGCCATGCATTAAACATGCATAAGTATGCAGCTTACGACACCTTGCGGTTCATAGCTATGCGCGGGCCGCGCTACCGCTTGCGGCGCGGTGCGGTCGGCGCGTCGAAATCGGGCGCCTTTTCGGCCACCCAGCCCAGAAACCGCACGATCTCGGGATGATCAACCAGCTTTGCCCGATCCCCCGCACTGCGTGCGAGTTCGGCATTGGTGAACACGCTTTCGATCGTGCGCCGACAGATCGGATGCACCGCCACTGTCGCCCGCCCGCCCCGGCTTTTGGGAACGGGATGATACTGATCGACGCTGTCGCCCAGCACCCGCCCGCACAGCCAGCAAGTCGGAGGCGGCGCGGGGGGCTGATCGTCATCGAGATCGAACGCGAATTTTCGGCGATCATGTCGGGCCATTAAGCAGGTGCTAACCTTGTTTTGCGATGGCGCCAGTGCGGAAATGCACGCTGCGCTCGGGGGCTTATGACTACTGCACCACAAGACACTGCGGCAAGCTCCGAAACGGCAAAGCAAGCAGAAGGTGCGCTTGCTGCGAGACTGGTGCGGGTCATGTGTTGTGCGGTTGCGGCCGCGTTCGTGCTGTCACTGACGTTTCGGCCGGTCAGCAATGTATCGGCGTTCATGCTCCATCGCCAGGATCGCTGGCTGTTGCTGGTGGCGGTTGTGCTCGCATTGATCTGCCGCGTCCGGTTGCCCCGGCGATGCCGCCTGCCGCAAGTGGGTTACGGCACTTTGCTGCTGGTTGCGCTCGGTCTGCTCTCAATTACCTATCTCGGCCATTTCCTGGTACTTTGCGGTTATGATCTGAGCCGCGACGAACAAATGGCCAGCTTTGACGCGGAGGTGTTCGGACAGGGGCATCTGGTGGGACCACTCCCCGCATTCTGGCGCGATCACGCCGATGCCCTCAACACGCTATTCATGGTGCCCGCGGGCCATCGCGCAGCATGGATTTCGGATTATCTTCCGATCAATGCCGGGCTGCGTGCGATCGTCGGGCTGATCGGCATGCCATATCTGGTCGGGCCATCGATGACCGCAATCGGGGCAATTGCGTTATGGGGTTGCGTACGGCGCTTGTGGCCAGCGGATCGCGAGGCGGTGCTGGTCGCTCTGCTGCTCTATGTCGGTTCGGCACAAGTGCTGTTTGCCGGGATGACGAGCTATGCCATGCCCGACCACCTTGCGCTCAATCTGGTCTGGCTTTGGCTGTTCCTGCACCGTACACGAGTGGCGGACTTGGCTGCACTGGTGGTCGGCTTTGCCGCCAATGCACTGCATCAGCCATTGTTTCATCCGATCTTCGTTGTTCCGTTCATGCTTGTGCTGGTGCACGAACGGCGATGGGACCGATTGGGGCTCTATGCCTGTGGCTATGCCGCGATCGTCGGTTTCTGGGCGTGGTGGCCGGGCTGGGTCTGGTCGCTGGTGCAGGCAGGTCCCGACGCACCGCGCCCGCACGACGCCAACTACATCGCGCACGTGGCTGCGATGGTGCGCGATCGCGATCCGATGGGCATGGCCGATATGGTTGCCAATCTGCTGCGCTTCGTGGCGTGGCAGCATCTTCTGCTGGTTCCTCTGATGCTGATCGGTGCGCGCCTCTATCGCAAGGACCCGATGACTGCCGCGCTGGCGGGCGGACTGGTGCTGGCGACGCTGGTCATGGCGCTGATCCTGCCCTATCAGGGTCACGGCTTTGGCTATCGATACCTCCACGGGATGATCGGCAACGCCATTCTGCTGGCGATCCATGGCTGGAAATCGCTGGATGACCGTACAGGACAATCGCGCGCGCTCTTGCTGCGTACGAGCGCGGTCGGCATGCTGGTACTGATCCCGATGCAAGCCTGGATGTCGCACGTGTTCTATGCTCCGTCAGCGGAGGTATCCGCCAGACTTGACAAGATCGACGCCGATTACCTGGTGATCGGTGGCGACGATGTGCCAACCGCGCGCGACGTTGTGCTGAACCGACCCGCGCTGGACCGGCGCCCCCTGCGCCTGCTGCGTGAAAAGCTCGATCCCGCGACGATCGCAGCAATCTGCGCAAGTCACCCCCGTGTTGCACTGATCGGCAACACCGTGCTTGACCCGATCGGCAAGTATTACGCGCTGGGACACTGGCCGGTCGATGCGATCAACCGGGATTTCGCACCGGGCCTTGCCAGTGCCGGATGTGCAGTGCGTATTGTGGGCTAGACCTTATGCAAAACAGCGGGGATATGCCAACCCACCCGCTGCTGTTCGCTATCGCGGATCTGTGGCAGGGCAGTCTTGTGCGGCGGGTTAGCGATGGCTGATCAACCGGCCGACGATGGCCAATCGGGCAAAACCATAATTGTATAGCATCATCATCACTGTGCTGGTCGGCGAGGCGATCCACATCGGCAGACCAAGCAATGTTACCAGCACAGCCAACGTCACGACCGCGAGAGGTATGCCGACAGAAGTTCCGCACAGAAACTGCCCATAGGCGCGCCAAGTCTTGCGCCTGCGAAAACTGTAATGTGCGTGCAGGCCATAAGCGATCGAACCGCTGATGAACGATGACAACACGGTCAGCCAGACATAGGAATATCCTAGCCGGTTCCCACCGATCAGCACCACATTGTTGATGACCGCACAAATCCCGCCGATGAAGATGTAGCGGACCTGTTCGCGTTCGATCGCCGTGCGAACAAGCCTTGTCGGCACGGAACGGACCATGCCCGGCGCCCGGATCAAAGCGCGCCTGCCCGCGCCAGCGCCAGACGCGGACGCAATCGGTCGATCAGCGCGGTCTCGGCAAGACACCGTCGCGCGCCCCATGGCCCAAGCGCCGCAAGCCGCAACAATGCGCTGAGCAGTCCGGCCCTGCGCCCTTGCGCGGCGGCCGCGAGGGCGCAGTTCATCGCAATACTGGCCCGCGCGCGGCGCAGCGTGCTGCCGTCCACCGGCGCCAGCGCCGCACTATGCCGCGCCAGCACTATTTCGTGTTGCGCACGATAGTCAGCGATGTTGCGACTGCCCGTCATCGTCAGCGACCCACCATGAACGCGAAACGCGGTCGTTGCCTGTGGCCGTACCACCACATCGCCCAACACCGCCAGTTTCAGATAGAAATCCCAGTCTGCGGAGAACCACAATTCGTTGTCGAGACCGCCGGTTTCAAGCCAGGCACTGCGCTTTATCACCGGGCTTGGTATGGCAATCGAGTTCTGTACGACCAGCGTATTTGCAAGCGACCGCCCGTCTTGGCGTCCAGCCGCAAATGGCAAGCGCCAGGCGCCCAGGTCCCTTCCGTCCGGCCCGATAAAGCGCGACGGCGCGATTGACATGACGGCATCGGGGTTTTCGACAATCGCCGCGCGCACGGCAACGAGGTGACCCGGCAGCCAGACATCGTCCTGATGCAGCATGACGACATGCGGCGCACAGGCTTCGCCCACCCCCAGATTGGTCTTTGCGGTCCACGGCTTGCAACCCGGCGTCTCTTGCCAGACGATGTCGATCCGATCCGCAAATTCGCGCGCGACAGCCCGGGCCGCACCGCCGTCGTCGCCCGAATTGTACATCCTGAATTCAACGCCGTCGGGCTGTTCGGCGGCGACACTGGCCAGCGTCGCGCCGAGCAACGCCGCACCGCCGTGGACCGGCATGATCACGCTGAGCCAGTTGCTCATGACAGACCCGTCACGCCGACCGGTCGTAGCGGTGTGGATTCGTGTAAAGCCGGTTCCCGGTCAGCTTGAGCACGGCGGTGCGCACGCTGTTGTCGATCCTCATGACGACATCGGCAAGCCCCGCGCAATGTTCCGCGCGAAATGACGTGGCGTGGAAATAGGGCTGCCGATCGGGCGACTGTTCGGAAAAATAATAGTTCGACACGCATTGCCGAACCCCTTGTCCGACGACCTCGTTCACCGAATGCCATGAACAGCGGTCGGTCGCCATCAGTGCCAGACGGTTGAATTTGCTGGCGATGGTGCGCGGCGCTCCTTTCGGGCCGTTATCCCAAAGTTGCAGCGAACCGCCATCGGCTTCCTGCCAACCGGGCGTCACATAATATAGCAGGTTGAGCACGCGATATCGTTGCCGCCGCGCATCGTGAGAGTTGTCGAGATGCGGACGTAGGAAATTCCCAGGCGCCATGGCGCTGATGCCGCCCGCGTAGAGATCCGCGTCAGGTTCGATCGCGCGGAGCCCGGTGATCTCGGCGACCAAAGCGATGACCCGCGCATCCTGAAAGGCGAAGACCGCCTCTTCGAGCAAGGGGCTATAGCGGTTCATCTGCGCGCCAACATATTTGCGTTCGCGGATGGATCCTTTGGCTGTCATCGCATCGAGCGACGGAAACGCCGAACCGATCGCCAGCGCAAGCGGTTCCGGCAAAAGTTCGTCGATAACAGCAGAGCGGACCGCATGGCCCGCGCGCCATTGCCCCCTGGCCTCGTCGAGAGTCTCGGTCAAGCGCGCGACAATGCCATCGGCAATTTCTTTCCGTTGTGGAAGCGGTGCCGCAGTGATCCTCGTCTCGAGCATTGTTCGGTCCTTTGAGGTTACGCGTGGGTCGATCACCAGATCGATCTTGCGGACAAAGCCAGCAGTTGCGTCGAAATCGCGTTGTCCGGGCAGAACTGCGCATCGTGTCCGGCGATGATCGAAAGCAAAAACCCACCCAGCGCGGTTTGCATCCCGGTCACACCCAACACCACCGAGATCAGCAAGGGCAGAGTCGTGGGCAGCGCCTGAAAATCGAGCGAAGTCCACCAATAGATGACCGCGCCAAACGACAGGATCGATGCGATGATCGCGCCACCGCCCGCGATCAGTGCGTTTTCAAGCGTGAGAACGGGTGACAGGCGGCGCAGGATCGGTCGCAACGGGCGATATCCCTGACGCACGCCATAGCAATGGGTTGCCAATGCCATCACTGCAGCAAAGTGCCCGGTGGTCAACAGAAACGCACCGACGATCCCCCAACTGACCCCCAGCCGCGGTTCACCCGGCAAAAGGTGTAAGGTGAACAATGTCAGCAACACGAAAATGAGCGCGCCTGCCCCCATCATCAGCGCGGCCGGCACCCCGAATGCCCAGGTCGGGCTCAGCATGAACAGATAGCGTAAATGGCGCCACCCATCGCGCCACGGCCGCAGATGCGGGGCACGATCACGCAGATCCCGCGACAGCGTGGCGGGAACCTGTTCGATCACCATGCTCAGCAACGAGGCCTTGATGACCATTTCGCTGGCGAATTCCATACCGTCGCTAGTCAATCCCAGCCGGGCATAGCAATCCTTGCGAATCGCGCGCAACCCGCAATGGGCATCGTCGATGCCCGACCGGAAAAACAGGTTGAGCACACCTGTCAGCACGGGATTGCCGATATAGCGGTTTTTCCACGGCATCGCGCCTGGTGCGATGCCGCCCTTGAACCGCGATCCCATGCACAGATCGCCGCCCTCGACGAGGCGTGTGACCATCGCCACTGCGTCGTTGAAATCATAACTGCCATCGCAGTCGCCCATTACCAGATAGCGCCCGTAGGCAGCATCGAAACCGCCGATAATTGCGGCGCCATACCCCTTGCGGCTGACATTCACCACCCGCGCACCGAGCGCAGCGGCCAGAGCCTGGCTGCCGTCGGTGGAACCGTTGTCGGCAATCACCACTTCGCCGGAGAGTCCATGAACTGCGTGGATTCGGTCAAGCGCCTCAAGCGCATTGGCTATGCAATGACGCAATGACTGGACTTCGTTCAGGCATGGCATGACGATCGATACATCCAGGGGCACGATCGCCTCGCCGAATGATTGAGCGGTTCGCAGTTCCATTTCGCCCCCAAAACCTCGCCAGTTCATTGCTGGGGATTAAGTCAAAATGGTTAGTAACCGGTTATCCGTCCCTCGGCTTTGCGTCTCGACAGAAGCGGCTGCGCCCTTACGATCGCGTGGGAGCGCATCGCCTGCCATTAATGTTGTGCTAACCTTGATTTGCGAACCAACGAAGCGGTCATCAATGCCCGGATGGTCAGGATGATGCTACAAAAGCGGTTTGGGAATACCCATGACAAGGTGGTCAACATAACATGAACGTGCGCGCAATCGGACCGGCCATCGCGTCCAAGGCACGCGACCGCGTCGCCATCGACTGGCGTTGGTTCGCGCTGTTTGGGTTTGCCGCGTGGGTCCTGATTGTCGGTAGCCATCACGAGCCGTGGTTCGACGAAGCCCAGGCATGGTTGCTGGCGCGTGATAGCGGGTTCCGGACGCTGCTGACGCAACGCGTACGTTACGAAGGCACGCCGGGACTGTGGCACGCCCTGTTGTGGCTAGCCATCCGCGCCGGCCTGCCGTTCAGCGACCTGTTTGTCCTGCCCGCCGTCTGTGCGATCACCGGGGCGGCGCTGATCCTTTGGCGATCGCCATTTCCCGCCGGTGTCCGTCTGGGCCTGCTTGGCTCGTATTTCTACGGCTTCCAATTCTCGGTCGTGGCCCGCAGCTATTCGACGGATCTCGTGCTGATGCCGCTGGCCGCAACGTGGTTTGCCACGCGGGTCGACAAGCCGGTCCGCTATGCGCTCGTGCTGGGGCTGATCGCCAACGGCAATGCCCACGGTTTTCTGCTTGCATGCGTGCTTGCGCTCGAACTGGCCTGGCAGATTGCCGCCACCGGGCGCACAGGTCGATCTGCTGCAATAGGTGCGATAGGGGTGGGCGCGGCCATGATCCTGTTTGCGCTGTTCTGCGCTTGGCCTGCTGCAGACAACGAATATTCTCAACTTCGTCTGCGTGGCACGCCGCTGCTCAACGTGATCGATTACTACAGCAACGCGTTTGTCGACCGTCTGGACGTATGGTCCTGGAATCCGCCGGGGAAATTTGACAATTTTGTGCGTGTCGTCCTGTCGTTCGGATTGCTGGAGCCTTTGGCACGGTTGATTGCGGCCGGGCGAAACCGCGCCTTGTCGCTGGCAATTTTCGGGGTGCTGACCCTTTTTTCCGCTTTGGTCTATGCGCGCGAATGGCATGCCGGCATTCTGTTTCTGGCGTGGATGTTCGTGTTCTGGACGCAATGGAGCAACCCGGTTTCGGCCCGCGTGCGGCGCAACGCGGTTGCGGCGATGTCGGTCATTTTGGCGTTGCAGGCTGTAGAGACCGTTCGCACGGGCATCTGGGATATTGGCCATGTCTTTTCTCCCGGTCGGCAGGCTGCCGCAGCCGTATTGGCATTCCGATCCGAACATCCTCATGCCCGCATCGACGGGTACGGCGATTTTGCGTTCAACATACAGCCTTGGCTGGATGGCAATGTCTTTGCTGATTACCACCACGGTGCGAAATCGATGTCTTATGTGCGATGGGATCGGGAGGAACCGTGGATGGCCGGATCGTGGCAAGCAAACACCCATCTGGCGTTTTGGCATTCGGTTCTCGCCGATCGCCCCGGTCTGATCGTTGCCTCGCCGCTCAACCGATTTTCGGTTGGCGGCTATCGCGCGGATCTTGTGCCGGAAGCGTGCGCGGCGGGCTATGGCCTGCGCGCCGCTTTCGGCGGCACCATCGTGTGGCGTGGCGTACCGGACGGCGATGAAACGCTCTACCTGTTCGAGCCCAATGATCGCGGTCCCTGTGGCCGATAGGAATTCCACTTTGCAGGCCCTTGGGGAAAAAAAGACGGTGTCACGACAGGCCAACATGGGCGCTGCGTCCCGTGGCAAACGCGAACAGGCGTGCCGATGGGGCCTCGGCCTTGTCGTGGTGACCTATATCTTCGCTGCATGCGTCCGCATCAGCCATGCTCCCTTGTGGATGGACGAAGTTCTTGCGGTGACAGCCGCCCGGCAGCCAAGCCTTGCGGGTGTTTGGCAGACGATCTGGACCGGCACCGACTTTTCACCACCGACCTATCATTTCGGCCTCCACTTTCTGCCAGGACTGGACGCGCACACGCTGGCGGTGTCGCGCCTGCCGTCGGTCGTCGCCGCCCTGTGTGCGGCGATGTGCATCCATTCCATCGCCTTGCGGCGGTTCTCCCCGCCGGTTGCCATGATCGCTTGCGGCGCGACGCTGGCTTCGCCCTTGCTGGATTTTGCGGTGCAGGCCCGGCCATATGCGCTGACCACTGCACTGTTCGCGGCCACCCTGGCAATTTGGGACACATTGCCGACGGCCACCCGGGATCGCAAGGCCGCGCTATTCGGCCTGTGGGCGGCCTTGTCGTGCTGTGTCAGCCTGCATTTTTATGGCGTTATCGCTGTCGGAAGCTTGATTGTGTGTGAAGCGCTGTGGACCGTTGGCAACCGCGCGCTGCGCTGGCCGGTGTGGGGTGCGCTTGCCGCAGTCGGGCCGGTGTTTCTGGCTTGGCTGCCATTGGCATCGCATTTGCACGCGATCAGCGCGATCGATCAACGGGCGCCCGGTTTCTATGGCAGGCCGACCCTGGGCGGGCTCTACTATGCCTATACAGGTCTCCTGATCGGCAATACCGCGCAAGCTCTTGTCCTTGCCGGTGTCGTGGCCAGTCTGGCGGTGACCGGCTTGCTTGCCGCAAGCAAACCGGCACAGGCATCCGGGGGCAGCTTCCACTCCGTTGGAGCCGACCGCAATCTTGCGATCATGATGATCGGGTTGGCAGTGATCCCGCTCGGCGCCTTTGCACTGGCTGCGGTGGCAACCGGGTCGTTCGTGCCGCGCTATGCCGTGGGGGTTACGCTCTTGCCTGGCCTGGCGATTGCTACGATCATCGCCGCATCGCCCCGGGCGGGATTGGTCGCACTGCTGATGGTGCCGTTTGTCGAGGCCAGCCTACTCGGCCAGACCGCCGACATAGACCAGGCGCCACCGATCCTGTCCGCGCTGAAAATCCTGGACCGCACGCCAGACCATGCACCCGTGCTGATGGGTGACGGACTGCTCTATATCGAAACGGTTGAGGCGGCGCCGGCGGATGTTCGGGTGCGGCTAGGCTATATCGCCAGACCCGCCGATCAGCCCACCCCCGATCCGACCAACGAGAACGAGGTGCTGCGACTGTCAACACTCGATGGACGGTTTCGCGTTACCCCGTTCGATCGGGCGATGCATGCCAGGGTCGGCTTTTATCTTCTAAAAACGATTTCCGAACAGGATGATAGAGCATTCGTTGCGGCGCTGCAGCGCGGGGCGACGGCGACGCTGGTCACGTCCTATGGCGTGACGCAGCTCTATCACGTTTCGCCAAGGCCGCAGTGAGCCCTTATCGCCGCCAAGGCCCCGCGAAAAGGTGGGTATGGCGCAGAACATTTCGGTCTGTTTAGCAAATTCTAAGCATTTTTATGTCTAGTGACGGTTATCAATCCGACAGATTTGCCCGTGGGGATTGATCATGCGGGCACCAGGCAGACGGGATCGTTAGGGATGAGCGCATTTGGTCGCAAGGCTGGTACCGCCGGGGGGGGCGCCGCGATGCGTCCTTCGTTCGGCGTTGCACGACCGATGAAGGGCAATGACAGTGCGCCACCGCTCAGCCCAACGGTGCCCCTGCCCGGCAATGACGGTCGTGGCGGCTATGACGGCAACGACGGTTCGTCGAAGAACACCGATGCGATGGCCCGGCTGGCCGATCGCGCCAACCAGGTGGTGGAAAACCAGCACCACGCCGAAGGGTTCGAGGCCTCGGTCCACAAGATCAAGGAACAGGTGCTGCCGCATCTGCTCGAACGCGTCGATCCCGAAGCCGCCGCCACGCTGACCAAGGAAGAGCTGTCGGAAGAGTTCCGCCCGATCATCATGGAAGTGCTGGGCGAACTGAAAGTCACGCTCAACCGCCGCGAACAGTTCGCGCTGGAAAAAGTGCTGATCGACGAATTGCTCGGTTTCGGGCCGCTGGAAGAACTGCTCAACGACCCCGACGTGTCGGATATCATGGTCAACGGCCCCGACCAGACTTATATTGAAAAGAAGGGCAAGCTGACGCTGGCACCGATCCGGTTCCGCGACGAAAGCCACTTGTTCCAGATCGCGCAGCGCATCGTCAACCAGGTTGGCCGCCGGGTCGACCAGACCACGCCGCTGGCCGACGCGCGCCTGAAAGACGGCAGCCGCGTCAACGTGATCGTGCCGCCGCTCAGTTTGCGCGGCACCGCTATCTCGATCCGCAAATTTTCCGAAAAGCCGATCACGCTCGACATGCTGCGCGATTTCGGTTCAATGAGCGACAAGATGTGCACCGCGCTGAAAATCGCCGGGGCCTGCCGCATGAACGTGGTGATTTCGGGCGGTACCGGCTCGGGCAAGACGACCATGCTCAATGCGCTGTCGAAAATGATCGATCCGGGCGAACGCGTGCTGACGATCGAAGACGCCGCCGAACTGCGGCTGCAACAGCCGCACTGGCTGCCGCTCGAAACACGCCCGCCCAACCTTGAAGGCCAGGGCGCGATTACCATCGGCGATCTGGTCAAGAACGCGCTGCGTATGCGCCCCGACCGCATCATCCTGGGCGAAATTCGTGGCGCGGAATGTTTCGACCTGCTGGCGGCGATGAACACCGGCCACGACGGTTCGATGTGCACGCTCCACGCGAACAGCCCGCGCGAATGCCTGGGCCGTATGGAAAACATGATCCTGATGGGCGACATCAAGATCCCCAAGGAAGCGATCAGCCGCCAGATCGCCGAATCAGTCGATCTGATCGTGCAGGTGAAACGCCTGCGCGACGGGTCGCGCCGCACCACCAACATCACCGAAGTGATCGGGATGGAAGGCGACGTGATCGTCACGCAGGAACTGTTCAAGTTCGAATATCTTGACGAAAGTGACGACGGCAAGATCATCGGCGAATTCCGCGCCGCGGGCCTGCGGCCCTATACGCTGGAAAAGGCGCGCCAGTTCGGGTTTGACCAGGCCTTTCTCGAAGCCTGCCTGTAAAAGCCTGGTTCGAAAGTCGCCTTTCGGCGACTTTGTGCCACCCACCACCCCGCACCCCCGGCCCAACCACCCACAGGGTACCTTAAATGGGCGGTTGGGCCGGGGGTGCGGGGTGGTGGGTGGCACTTTCGAAACAGACTCTAAAACTTGATCTGCGCGCCGCATCGCCCCAAGGCGGTGGTGCCATGTCTGCCGACAGCAATCACCATCTGCGCGCGCTCCATCGCGGAGCGCCGGTCACACAGCGCCCGATGCTGGCGCTGGGATTGCGGCTGGCCTCGGCGCTGCTCTTTTCGATCGTGCTGCTGCTGGTCAAGCTGAGCGGCGATCACGGGCTGTGGTTTCCCGAAACGCTGGTGCTGCGCCAGGTTGTGCCCACAGTACTGCTGTTCGGCTGGCTGGCCGCGCGCGGGCAATTGCACCGGTTGCGCACCGCGCGCCCGCTGGCCCATGCCCGGCGCGGGATCATCGGCGCCGCCACGATGTTCCTGACCCTGGGCGTGGTGCTGTTGCTGCCGCTGGCGGAAGCGACCGTGCTCGGGTTTACCGCGCCGATCTTTGCTGTCGTGCTGTCGGTAGTGCTGTTGCACGAACGGGTTGGCCCCTGGCGGATCGGCGCGGTGGTGCTCGGACTGATCGGGGTGGTGATCATGGCCAATCCCAGCCATTCGCATCTGCCGCTGTTCGGGCTGGCGGTGGGCATCGCGGCGGCGTTCATGGTGGCGTTGATATCGATCCAGTTGCGCGATCTGGGCCGCACCGAGGAACCGGTGACCATCGTGTTCTATTTTTCGGCGATCAGCGTGCCGCTGCTCGCGCTGGCGTTGCCGTTCGCGCCGGCCGGTTATGATCGTGTGTTCCACCACGATCTGATCGGCTGGCTGATGATCGGCGGCATCGGGGGGTTCGGGCTGTTTTCGCAACTGCTGCAAACCACCGCGCTGCGGTATGGCCGGGTATCGAGCGTGATCGTGATGGATTATGCGCAATTCGGCTGGTCGTTGCTGTGGGGCTGGCTGGTGTTCGGCCACTTGCCCCCGGCCAGCACCTGGCTGGGCGCCCCGGCGATCATCGCCGCAGGCGCGATCATCGCACGGCGCGAACACCTGCGCGCCAACCGCACCGATGTCGCCTTGTCGACCGTCACAAATTGACGAAGACGCGCAAATCCCACACCAACGCGGCCTGACGCTCGAGTCCGGGATCCTGCTGCATGTCTTTGATTGCCCTTGCCCTCGCTCTCTCTGCGGCCCCCGCTGCGGATGCCCCCACGCGCCGCGTGTTCGCCGGGCTGACGCTGGCACCGGCCGGTGATCGCCTGGCCGTGATCGAATCCGATCAGGCCGACAACGCTGCTGCCGAACCGCACAAGCGCGTGGTGGTCCGTTCAGCCACCACCGGCGCAGTGCTGGCAACCTTCGACCCTTGCACCACGTGCGATTATCAGGACCCGGTGTTTTCGCCCGATGGGCATCGATTGGCGTTCATCGCCCATGACCGCAAGGCGGGGACCACCACGGTTTACCAGGTCAGCGATGGCGCGCCGGTGGCCCGGGCGGTGATCGCGGGGGTGGCGGAACGCCCGCGCTTTTCCCCCGATGGCAAGACGCTGGCGGTGCTGGCAGTGATCGGCGCGCACAAGGAGGTGGGCGCAACGCAGGCTGCCGCGCCGCAAGTGGGCGATATCGGCGAAGTGTTCGACGAACAGCGCATCGCGGTGATCGCTGCCGATGGCCCTGCCCCTGCGCTGCGCACTGTCTCGCCCGCCGACACATTCGTCTATGAATACGACTGGACCCCCGACGGCCGGGGCTTTGTCGCGACTGCTGCCAAAGGCGATGGCGACAACAACTGGTGGGTGGCAGAGCTTGACCATGTTGATCTGGCCAGTGGCGCACTGACGCGGATCGCCACGCCCAAGGATCAACTCAATTTTCCGCGCGTGGCGCCCGACGGCAAAATGGTCGCCTATATCGGCGGACTGATGAGCGATTTCGGCTCGGTCGGCGGCGATCTGTGGCTGGTTCCCGCAACGGGCGGCGCACCACGCAATATCACCCCCGATTTTACGGGCACGTTCACCTCGATCGTGTGGCGCGGCAACCGGTTGGTGGCCACTGCGCTGATCGGTGACAAGATGACCATCCTGACGGTCGATCCGGCCAGCGGCGCGCTGCACACCGTGTGGGCCGCGCCCGCCACCATTCGCGCGGGCGACGGCGCAATCGCGCTCGATGCGCGGGGCGAACGCGCCGCGACGCTGATCGAGGACTATACCCATGCGCAGGACATCACCGCCGGCCCGATCGGCAAACTGGGCGTCGACAATCCGCTGACTCGCGAAAACGCCGCGCTGGTCGCCGCCGGAACCGCGCGCAGCGTCACCTGGACCAGCGAAGGCCACACCGTGCAGGGCTGGTTGCTGGCCCCGAAAACCATCGAACCGGGCAAGACCTATCCGATGGTGGTCGATGTGCATGGCGGGCCAAGCGCGGCCTCAACACCTGCGTTTTTCGCCAACGATTTTCGCGGCGGGCTGCCCCGTGCCTTGCTGAGCCACGGCTATTTCGTGTTCTATCCGAATCCGCGCGGCAGCTATGGCCAGGGTGAGGCGTTCACCCGGGCCAATGTGCGCGATTTCGGCGGGGGCGACTTGCGCGACATTCTGGCCGGGATCGACGCGGTGGAAAAGATCGCGCCGGTCGATGATCGGCGGCTGGGGCTGTTCGGCCATTCCTATGGCGGGTTCATGGCGATGTGGACGGTCACCCACAGCCAGCGGTTCCATGCGGTGGTGGCTGGCGCGGGCGTTGCCAACTGGATCAGCTATTACGGCGAAAACGGCATCGATCGCTGGATGATCCCGTTCTTTGGCGCATCGGCCTATGACGATCCGGCGATCTATCGCCAACTATCCCCGCTCGAAACGATCAAGCAGGCCAGAACGCCGACCTTCATCTATGTCGGCGAACGCGATGTCGAATGCCCCACCCCGCAATCGGTCGAATTCTGGCACGCGCTCAACGCGATGGGGGTCAAGACGCGGCTGCTCATCCTCGAAGGCGAAGGCCACGGCATCCGCAAACCCGACCACGTGCGCCAGATCAACGACGGCGCTCTGGCATGGTATGATACCTACCTCAAGGCCGACTAATTGACCTGACGCTCCATCGCCGCCCAGTAAGGTTCGCGCAAACTCCGCCGCATGATCTTGCCGGTGGGGTTGCGCGGCAGGGCGTCGATCACGTCGATCGATTTGGGCACCTTGAACCCGGCAATGCGCGCCCGGGCCCAGGCGATCACGCTGTCGGGATCGATCGTGTGGCCGGGCCGGGGCACCACGCAGGCCTTCACAGCCTCGCCCCAGCGCGCATCGGGCACGCCGATCACCGCCACTTCGGCAATGTCTGGATGGCCATAGATCGCGCTTTCGACTTCGGCGGGATAGACGTTTTCACCGCCGGTGATGATCATGTCCTTGATCCGGTCCTGGATGAACACATAGCCATCGTCATCCATATAGGCGGCATCGCCGGTGCGCACCCAGCCCTCGCCATCCATCGTTTTGGCGGTGGCGTCGGGCAGGTTCCAGTAATGCAGCATATTGTTGGAACTGCGCGTGGAAATCTCGCCCACCGTGCCGCGCGGCACTTCGCGGCCCGCGCCATCGACAATGCGAATTTCCACCCCCGGCACCGCGTGCCCGGCCGATCGCATGCGCGCATTGCCCGCCATGTCGTGATCCCATGGCGGCAACACACAGATCGTGCCGGTGGTTTCAGTCATGCCATAGCACTGCATGAACTGCGCATTGGGGATCGTGGTCACCGCCTCGCGCAGCAAGTCGAGCGGGATCGGCGCCGCGCCATAGAGCACATAGCGCAGCCGCGAAAAATCGGTCTGCTGCGCCAGCGGATGCTGGATCAGCATCTGCAGCGCGGCCGGCACGATGAAAAAGCGCGTGATCCCCTGCGCCACCCCGGCCAGCGCGCCTTCGGCACTGAATTCGCTCTGGATGATCGCGCGCACCCCGCCGCTGAACGCCATCACGCCCAACCCGGTGCCACCAATATGCGCGCAGGGCATGCACACCAGGATCGCCTCGTCGTCCGACCATTCGGCCCAGGGCAGCCCGGCGTCCAGCGCGGGTTTGCGCAAGCCGAAGAAATTGCGCTGGCACAGCACCGCCCCCTTGGGATGGCCGGTGGTGCCCGAGGTATAAAGCTGCAACGCGGCATCGTCCGGCCCCGCCGGGGTGATCGCGATGGCCGGGCAGCCCGCAATGGCTTCGCCCGCGGCCTCTTCGTCCAGCACATGGGTCACGCGGGGCGCCAGCGCCCGCAAATCACGCACCACATCGCCAAAACCATTGCCCGCAAACACCACCCGTGCGCCGGTATCGTTGAGGATATAGGCCATTTCCGCCGGGGCCAGCCGCCACCCGATCGGCGCCATGACCACGCCGATGCGCGCGGCGGCATAGAAGATCTGGAAATAGAGATCGGCGTTCTTGCCGATCCAGGCAATCCGATCGCCCTTGTTTACCCCCAATTCACCCAGAAACGCGGCGATCTGGCGCGACCGCACTTCCATTTCGGCAAATGTGGTGGTGCGATCGCCTTCCTGATGGGCAATCGCATCGCCGCGTTGGTGCGACCAATGGTGAAAGAATTCGTCGAACGTCGCAAAGCCGCTTGTTTCGCGCATGACTTGTCCCCGGCAATCCTCTTAATCGAATGATTAAAAGGATTGCCGGGAAGCGCAAGCGCCGAATTAGCCGCGCCAGACCAGACGGGGTTTGCGCGCGGCCAACGTTTCATCCAGCCGCCGCCGGGGCGCATGGCGGGGTGCCGCACGCAGGGCCGGATCACCCGCCCGCGCCCGCACCGCCAGGCTGCGCATCGCGCCCAGGAACTGATCGAGCGCAGCCCTGCTTTCGGTCTCGGTCGGTTCGATCAGCATCGCGCCGTGGACCACCAGCGGGAAATAGACCGTCATCGGGTGAAACCCTTCGTCGATCAGGCCCTTGGCCAGATCGAGTGTGGAAAACCCTTCGGCAAAGCCGTGATCGCTGAACAGCGCCTCGTGCATGCACGGGCCGCTGCCAGCGAACGGCGCGTCGAGCACATCGCGCAGGCTGGCCAGGACATAATTGGCATTCAGCACGGCATCGTCGGACACCTGGCGCAAGCCATCGGCGCCATGCGTCAGGATATAGGCCAACGCGCGGGTGAACATGCCCATCTGGCCGTGGAACGCACACATCCGTCCGAACGCCTGCGGCAGATCGGCCGCCGCCTCTACCAGACGCACGCCCGTTTCATCGCCCACCACATGCGGACGCGGCGCATAGTCGGCCAGCGCCGCCGACAACACCACTGGCCCCGAACCCGGCCCGCCGCCGCCATGCGGGGTGGAAAAGGTCTTGTGCAGATTGATGTGCATCGCATCGATGCCCAGATCGCCCGGACGCACCCGCCCGACGATGGCGTTGAAGTTCGCCCCGTCGCAATAGACATAGCCCCCGGCGGCATGCACCGCATCGGCAATCGTCTTGATGTCGCGTTCGAACAGACCGCACGTGTTGGGATTGGTGATCATCACCCCCGCCACATCGGACCCGAGCCGTGCCAGCAGCGCGGCCAGATCGATCCGCCCGTCGGGCCCGGCGGGAATGCCCGCGACCGCAAACCCGGCGAATGCCGCCGTGGCGGGATTGGTGCCATGCGCGCTTTCGGGCACCAGGATCACCCGGCGGGTGTCGCCTTCGCCGCGCGCATCGAGCGCGGCGTGGATCGCCATCAGCCCGCACAGTTCGCCATGCGCCCCGGCCTTGGGGCTCATTGCCACCGCCGCCATGCCGGTCAGTCGCACCAGCCAGTCGGCCAGTTCGGCGATCACGGTCAGCGCACCGCGCACGCTCGATTGCGGTTGCAACGGATGGACCGCGGCAAAGCCCGGCATCCGCGCCACTTTCTCGTTAAGGCGGGGATTGTGCTTCATCGTGCACGACCCCAGCGGAAACAGCCCGAGATCGATCGCATAGTTCTGCCGCGACAGGCGGGTATAATGCCGCACGCATTCGGGTTCCGACAGGCCGGGCAGATCGACCCGCGCGGCCCGGCGCGGCAGGGTCGGCAGCACGTCGGGTTCCACGTCGTCGAAATCGACCCCGCTGCGATCGGCATGGCCGATTTCGAACAACAGTGGTTCCTGCAAGTCGAGCGCGCGGTTGCCGGTAACCGTGTCGGGCAACGCAGCCCCATCGATGGTGCCGAGCGAGGGCCGCCATCCGGCGGTGTTGATGTCGTTCACGCCAAAACCTCCCCAAGCGCGGCGGCCAGCGCCGCAATATCGTGCATATCGGTGCATTCGGTCGCCGCGATCAGCAGCACATCGGCCAGATCGGCGCGATCAGGACAGAGCCGCGACAACGGCACCCCGCCCAGAATGCCCCGCGCGGCCAGCGCCTCGACCACGTCGGCCGCCGGGCGCGGCAGACGCAGCGCAAATTCGTTGAACCAGGTGTGGTTGATCACCGACACCCCGGCCACGGCGCCCAGCGCGCGCGCCGTGGCGACCGCGCGGCTGTGGCTGATGGACGCCATGCGTTCAAGCCCGCTGCCCCCCAGCAAGCTAAGATGGATGCTGAAGGCCAGCGCACAAAGCCCTGAATTGGTGCAGATGTTCGATGTCGCCTTTTCGCGCCGGATATGCTGTTCGCGGGTCGACAGGGTCAGCACGAAACCGCGCTTGCCATCGGCATCGACGGTTTCGCCGCACAGGCGCCCCGGCATCTGGCGCAGGAATTTTTCCGAACAGGCAAACAGGCCCAGATAAGGCCCGCCGAATTGCAGGCCGACGCCCAGCGCCTGCCCCTCGCCCACCACCACATCGGCACCGAGCGCGCCGGGGCTTTCGATCAGGCCCAAGGCGACCGGTTCGGTCACCACCGCGATCAGCAGCGCGCCTTGCGCATGCGCGGCGGCGGCGATCGCGGCCAGATCGGGAATGCGGCCCATGACATCGGGGTATTGCACCACTACGGCGGCGGTCTGCCCATCGATCGCGGCGATCACGGCGGCATCGTCGCTGTCGGCTTCGGCCCGCGTGGGCAGCATGCACAGATCATCCCCGGCGAACCGGGCCATCGTCGCGGCGGTTTCGGCATAGTGCGGGTGCAGCCCGCCCGACAGCACCGCGCGGTTGCGCCGCGTCACCCGTGTGGCCATCGCGATCGCCTCCCAGCACGCGGTCGACCCGTCGTAGAGCGAGGCATTGGCAACATCGCACCCGAACAGCCGCGCCACCTGGGTCTGGAATTCGAACAGCACCTGCAACGTGCCTTGCGCGATTTCGGGCTGATAGGGGGTATAAGCGGTCAGGAATTCCCCGCGCTGGATCAGGTGATCGACGCTGGCGGGGATATGGTGGCGATAGGCCCCCGCGCCGCAGAAGAACGGCGCCTGTTCGGCGGTGAGGTTCTGCGCCGACAGCGCGGCCATATGGCGTTCGACCGCGCGTTCGCTGGCATGCAGCGGCAGACCCGGGATCGGCCCGTGCAGCACCGCCTCGGCCGGCACATCGACGAACAGATCATCGATCGCTTGCGCGCCGATCGTCGCCAGCATCGCGGCGCGATCCGCCGCACCCAGTGGCAACATCCGCATCACAGCGCCGCCACCAGATCGGCATAGGCCTGCGCATCGAGCAGATCGTCAAGCTCGGTCGGGTCGGCCAGATCCATGTCCCACAGCCAGCCATCGCCTTCGGGCGCGGAATTGACCAGATCGGGCGCCTCTTCCAGCGCGGGATTGATCGCGGTGACCGTGCCGCCGACCGGGGCATAGACATCGCTGGCCGCCTTGACCGAATCGATCACCGACGCGCTGTCGCCGCGCACCAGCACCGCGCCCACGGCGGGCACTTCGACAAAGGTGATGTCGCCCAACTGGCTTTGCGCATAATGCGTGATCCCGACCCGGGCGGCGGCGCCATCAACTTCGATCCATTCATGGTCGCGCGTGAAATAGCGGGGCATCAGGCAACTCCTTTGCGATGATAACGGTGGGGAACGAAGGGCATCGGCACGACGCGCGCGGCAATCGCCCGCCCGCGCATGTCGATGGAAAGCGGGGTGCCGGGCGCGGCATGGGCCGCATCGATCAACGCCATGGCGATCGGATGGCCCAGACTGGGGGCAAAGCCGCCCGAGGTGACCGTGCCGACCGGCGTGCTGCCAGCCAGGACCATGGCGCCTTCGCGCGCAGCAAGCCGCCCGTCGATGATCAACCCGACACGGCGCCGCGCGGGGCCCCCGGCCAACGCAGCGACGATTTTGGCATGGCCGGGAAAGCCGCCCTCGGCGCGGCGACGCCGCGCGATGGCAAAGCCCAACCCGGCCTCGACCGGATCGATATCGGGCGTCAGATCATGGCCATAGAGCGGCAACCCCGCCTCCAGCCGCAGCGAATCGCGCGCGCCCAGCCCGACCGGACGCACCGCCGGATGCGCCGCCAGTGCGTCGGCAAAGGCGGCAATGGCCGCCACCGGCACCGCGATTTCATAGCCATCTTCGCCCGAATAGCCCGAGCGGCTGACATGGAGATCGGCCCCGTTCCAGCGATAGGGCCCGGCGGCCATGAACCACAACCGTTCGACCGGCACGATCTGCGGCTGCGCCGGTTCCAGCCCCAGCGAGGCCAGTGCCTCGGCGGCGCGGGGGCCTTGCAGGGCCAGCAGACCGTGATCGCTGCGCTCGGTCAGCGTAACGCCAGCGGGCAGATGCGCGGCGATATGGGTCACATCGGCGGCGCGGGTGGCGCCATTGACCACCAGGAAAAAGCCGCCCGGCCAGCGAGTGATCATCAGATCGTCGAGAATCCCACCGCGGTCATCGAGCAGCAACGAATAGCGCTGGGCGCCAAGATCCAGACTGGCCAGATCTGCGGGCAGCAAGGCTTCGAGGGCCAGTCGCGCGGGCGTCTGGTCGGCACCGGGCGCCGCGATCAGCAACTGGCCCATGTGCGACACATCGAACAGCCCGGCATTGCGCCGCGTCCACAGATGTTCGGCGATGATGCCTTCGAATTGCACCGGCATCGCGTGCCCGGCAAAGGGCACCATCCGGCCGCCGCGCGCGCGGTGCCAGGCATCCAGCGGCAAGGCCCGCAGGGTTTCGGCCCGATTCGTATCAGTATCGTGTGTAAGGCTCACAATCACAGGCTCCGCGCTTTGAGGGCGTCAAACGGAGCCCCCTCTGTCACGGAACCTGAGAGTTTTCCCCAAGGCCGGCGCAGTGAGAATGCGGCGGCGGGGTTACCCCTTCGGCGGCACCGAGCCCAAGGGCCGGTGCTCTTTCCAGAGCATCACTGTTGATCCACGCGGTCCTTGGTGCCTGAGAGTTTCCGGGGCGGTTGCTCCTTCGGCGTCCTTGCGACCCGGCCCCGGTGGGGGCCGATTCGCGCAGAACTCTCCCGCGTCGATCAGCGACGCTTATCGCACTGCATCATTTTGGTTATTCAGGTCAAGCCTTGGCGTGCCAGCCTGTGGATATCGGGCGAGCCATGGACATGGCGCCCCCGCCCCGGCTGCCCTGCCAGCGCCAGGATCGCGGCGGCCACTTCGCGCGCGTGAACCGATCGGTATTTCGCCAGATTCCCGCGCAACAGCGGATCGATCAGCGGCGCCAGCACTTGTCCCAGGCGTTCGGCCGGGCGTGGCGCGCCCATGCGTCGCCCACGCAACAGGCCGGGCCGCAGCACATCGAACCGCGCGAAATTGAGCGCGCCAAGCGCGGCTTCCGTCTCGCCCTTGACCGACAGATAGAAATTGCGCGACACGGCATCGGCGCCGACCGAGGACACCAGAATCGCCTGCCGCGTGCCTGCCGCGCGGGCGGCGCGCGCAACGGCGCAGACCAGATCGTGATCGACTGCACGAAACGCCTGCCGGTCGCCGCCCACCGCCGCAATCGTCGTGCCCAGCGCCAGGATCAGCACGTGCGGGCGTGCGCGTGCAATCGCGGCGGGCCAGTCGGCGGGATCGGCCACCAGCATTTCCAGCCGCGCGCCGGGCGGCAGCGGCGCCTCGCGGCGGGCAAGCGCGGCCAGATGGACATCGGGTTGCGTGGCAGTCGCGGCAATCACCGCCGCGCCGATCAGCCCGGTTGCCCCCACCAGCAACAGCGGCACGCCCTCAGACATTGCGCAGCCCTTCGGGCGTTTCGCCGGTCAGGCGGGCAAAAGTCTCGATCGCGAAACGGTCGGTCATCCCGGCGATATAGTCGGCAATTACCCGCGCGCGGCCCGGATTGCCCGACGGCAGGCGTTGTTGCCAGCCCGGCGGCAACAGCGCCGGATTGTCGGCAAATGCGGCAAACAGCCGCGCCACCACATCACGTGCCACCCCGGCCACCGCGACCTGATCGGGGTGAAGATAGAGCCGCGCATACATGAACTGTTTGAGCCTGCGCTCTTCGCCGCGCATCTGGGCCGAAAACCCGCACAGCGTCTGCCCCGCCGCGCGCACCTCGCCGGCGCTGGCCACACCGCTGGCGGCAATCCGCGCACGGGTTTCGTCCAGCACATCGTTGACCATCCGCCCGATCTGCCCGCGCACCAGCTCGCGCAACAGCCGGTCGCGCTGGCCTCCGGGAAACCGCGCCTCGATCGCATACCACTGTTCGGCCAGCGAGGGCAGTTCGAGCAAGTGATCGAGCGTCAGGAACCCGGCGCGCAAACCATCGTCGATATCGTGGTTGTCATAGGCGATATCGTCGGAAATCGCCGCGACTTGCGCCTCCAGCGAGGCATGGCTGCCCAGATCAAGTGGAAAGGCGGCATCGAGTTCCGCCAGCGCCCAGGGCGCGTCGGTCACCGGCCCGTTGTGCTTGGCCAGGCCTTCGAGCATGTCCCAGGTCAGATTGAGCCCGTCATGTTCGACATAAGGGCTTTCCAGCCGCATCAGCACGCGCAAGGTGTTGGCATTGTGGCAAAACCCGCCATGGTCGGCCAGCGCCGCCTGCAACGCGTCCTCACCCGCATGGCCAAATGGCGGATGGCCGATATCGTGTGCCAGACACAGAGCCTCGGTCAGGTCTTCGTCGAGCCCCAGCGCACGCGCGATCACCCGGCCGATCTGTGCAACCTCCAGACTGTGGGTCAGGCGCACGCGATAGTGATCGCCATCGGGTGCGACGAACACTTGCGTCTTGTGGCGCAGGCGGCGGAACGCGATCGAATGGATGATCCGGTCGCGATCGCGCTGGAACACGCTGCGCGGACCGCGTGCGCTCGATGCCTCCACACCGAATTCCCGCCCGCGCGACCGTTGCGGGTCGCTGGCGTATCGTGCCCTTTCCGTCATCAGGTTCTAGTGCGCCAGAGCCTTGACGATGTCTTCAACCATTTTCTTGGCATCGGCCAGCAACATCATGGTTTGGTCCATATAAAACACATCGTTGTCGACCCCGGCATAGCCGACCCCGCCCATCGAGCGTTTCACAAAGAAAATCGTCTTGGCCTTGTCCACATCGAACACCGGCATGCCATAGATCGGGGATGACTTGTCGGTCTTGGCCGCCGGGTTGACCACGTCGTTGGCGCCGATGATGAAGGCGACATCGGCCTGCGCGAATTCGCCGTTGATGTCTTCGAGTTCGAACACTTCGTCATAGGGCACGTTGGCCTCGGCCAGCAGCACGTTCATGTGGCCCGGCATGCGGCCCGCGACCGGGTGGATGGCGTATTTCACGCTGACCCCCAGCGCCTTCAACTGGTCGCCCATTTCGCGCAGCACATGCTGCGCCTGGCTGACCGCCATGCCATAGCCGGGGATGATGATGACGGTTTCGGCCTCTTTCATGATATAGGCCGCGTCTTCGGCGCTGCCGCGTTTCCACGGGCGCTGTTCCTTGGCCGGGCCGCCGCTGGCTGCCGCTTCGGCGCCAAACCCGCCCGCGATCACCGACAGAAACCCGCGGTTCATCGCCTTGCACATGATATACGACAGGATCGCACCCGACGATCCGACCAGCGCGCCGGTGATGATCATCGCCGTGTTGTGCAGCGTAAAGCCCATCGCGGCCGCCGCCCAGCCCGAATAGGAATTGAGCATCGAGACGACCACCGGCATGTCGGCCCCGCCGATCGGGATGATCAGCAGGAACCCGATGGCGAACGACAGCGCGGTGATCGCGGCGATCACCCACAAGTCCTGATCCTGGGTAAAGCACCCGACCAGTCCGATGATCAGCGCCAAAGTGCCCAGATTGAGCGCATGACGCCCGGGCAGCAGGATCGGCGACCCGCTCATCTTGCCGGCCAGTTTCAGAAACGCGATGATCGAGCCCGAGAACGTGATCGCGCCGATCGCGATGCCCAGGCCCATTTCGACCCGGCTCTGCGTCTCGATGACACCATCGGCCCCGGCAATCCCGAACGCCACCGGATTGAGATAGGCGGCAAGCCCCACCAGCACCGCCGCCAGCCCGACCAGCGAGTGGAAAGCAGCGACCAGTTGCGGCATGTCGGTCATCTTGATGCGGCGCGCGGTGACAAAGCCGATCCCGCCGCCGATCGCAATCGCGCCCGCGATCTCGGGCAGGCTGGCAATGCCGTGGGTGATCAGCGTGGTGACCATCGCAATGGTCATGCCGATCATGCCATAGCGATTGCCTGCGCGCGAAGACGCCGGGCTCGACAGCCCGCGCAACGCCATGATGAACAGCACACCTGCGACCAGATAGGCCAGCGGCACCCAGGCTGAAGAAGCGGACAATTCCATCACTTCTTGTCCTTCTTCTTGTACATCGCCAGCATCCGCTCGGTCACCGCAAATCCGCCAAAGATGTTGACACTGGCCAGCACCACCGCCGCCAGCCCCAGCCATTTCGACACGACCGACCCTTGCGCCGCCCCCGCGATCAAGGCGCCCACGACGATCACCGAGGAAATCGCATTGGTCACCGCCATCAACGGCGTGTGCAGCGCCGGAGTGACCGACCACACCACGTAATAGCCCACAAAACACGCCATCACGAAAATCGACAGAATGCTAACAAAGTCCATACTCAATCCTCCCCGGCACGGGGAGGGGGACCGCCCGCAGGGTGGTGGAGGGGCCAGGCCCCACACCCCACGATCGCCCCAGCCGCACCAACCGCATCCGCCATAACCTGCACCGCAGGAAGCCGGATCACCCTGTACCCGTTGTCTTGCAAAAACCGTGTTCTGATCGTGTCTCGCGCGGCCCGTTCCGCGGTGTCGTGCGCGAAGCCGTCGATTTCGACGGCCGGTTTTGACGTCAGGCAGCAGAAGTCCACCACATAAGGCCCGATCGGGTGCTGGCGGCGGAATTTCAGGCCGTTTGGGCGCAGTCTCAACTGTTGCCACAATAGCACTTCGGGCAAACTCATCGCCCTGCGCAATTCTCGGGCGTGCTTTACCGCCGGGCGTATCGTGTGGGGCGAGGCCCCTCCACCACGCTTCGCGTGGTCCCCCTCCCCGGGACGGGGAGGATTCAAGGGTGGAGCCTTTCGTGGACAATCTTGCCGCCCTGGGTCAGGCGGATGGCGTTGCCGATTTCCTCGTCGAGGACCGGGCGGCCTGCGTCCTTGTCCCAGAAGGCGTTGAGGAAGTTGAACAAGTTGCGAGAATAGAGCGCCGAGGCGTCGGCGGGCAATTGCGCGGGGGTGTTGCTAAAGCCCACGATTTTCACCCCGTGGCGTTCAACCACCTGATCGGGCACCGATCCTTCGACATTGCCGCCTTGTGCCACGGCCAGGTCATAGATCACGCTGCCGGGCTTCATCGTGGCGATCTGCGCGTCGCTGATCAGGCGCGGCGCGGCGCGCCCGGGGATCAGCGCGGTGGTGATCACGATATCCTGCTTGGCGATATGGCTGGACACCAGCTCGGCCTGCGCCTTCTGGTATTCGGGGCTCATTTCGGTCGCATAGCCGCCCGCGCCCTCGCCCTCGATCCCCGCGACGTTTTCAACGAAGATTGGCTTGGCGCCCAGCGACTGGATCTGTTCCCTGGTGGCGGATCGCACGTCGGTGGCCGACACTTGCGCGCCAAGCCGCCGCGCGGTGGCAATCGCCTGCAACCCGGCGACGCCCACACCCATCACAAACGCCTTGGCCGCGCTGACCGTGCCGGCCGCCGTCATCATCATCGGAAAGGCCCGGCCATAGAGATTGGCGGCGATCAGCACCGCCTTGTACCCTGACAGATTGGCCTGGCTCGACAGGATATCCATCGATTGCGCGCGGGTGATGCGTGGCATGAATTCCATCGCCAGCGCTTCCAGTCCGGCGGCGGCATAGCCCTCCACCCGGTCGCGTCGCCCGAACGGATCGAGCCCGGCCACCACCCATGCGCCGGGATTGGCCCCGGCCAGCACGTCGATCTCCGGCCCCTGCACGCCGAACACGATATCGGCGCCCTGCGCCGCCGCGCTTTCGGCAATGCGTGCCCCGGCAGCGGCATAGTCGGCATCGGCAATCGACGCGGCCAAGCCTGCCTCTGCCTCGACCGTGACCGTGGCGCCCAGCGCAGTCAGCTTTTTCACCGTTTCCGGCGTTGCCGCGACGCGCGTTTCCCCCGCCGCCCGCTCACGCAGGACGGCGATCGCGACCGATTGCGCCACCTGCGGCGTCAATGAATCAGATAGACGACAAAGGCGACGATCACGGCAATCACCGGGACCGAAATCTTGATCAGACCGATGAAGCCTTCATACGTTTCGCGCGCGGCCTTGATGTCGTTTGCCGATCCCATGTCATACCCCTCAAAGTCTGGTTGCCATGCCTTGCTGGCACGCCACTGTCTGCCATGCTGTATCGTCCCGCAAGCGCCTGCTCAAGCGGCAACAGCAATTTGCGGCCTTAATCCGGTTTTTACCCAATCTGACTATCACCTGTTGATCAAGACCCGTGCCGCAGTCGGCTTTTCGACGATTTCGGCACCGAATGTTTGAGCAACCGGACCGGATGGCGCATGTCTGACATCGAAGATCGCCTGTTGATGCTGATCGATGACGAACCGGCGCAAATCCGGCTCGTTTCGGCGCTGGCCGCGCGCGAAGGGTGGCGCACGGTGGTCGCACGCGATTCGGAAACCGCGATTGCCACGCTCGGCACGCGCCAGGGCATGCGGCTGGGGGCGATCATTCTCGATCAATGGGTGCCGGGCGATCAGGCGTGCGATCTGATTGCCGAACTCAAGGCGCGCCGTCCGGGCCTGCCGATCCTGATGCTGACGACCAGTTCCTCACCCTTGCTCGCCGTCGAAGCGATGCGCGCCGGGGCGACCGATTACCTGATCAAGCCGATCGCGCCCGACCGCCTCGTCCAGGCCCTGCGTGCCGCGACCGCGCCCGAAGTGCAAAGTTCCGAACTGCACCCGCTGACCGAAAAGCTGGGCGCGGCGCTCGATTTCGATTCGATGATCGGCGCCGCCCCCTCGTTTCGCGCCGCGCTGGCAGTGGCGGCCAAGGCCGCGCGTACCCATGCGCATGTGCTGATCGAAGGCGAATGCGGCACCGGCAAGGAAATGCTGGTGCGCGCGATGCACGCCGCCAGCGCGCGCGCCAAGTTGCCGCTGCGCATCGTCAATGCTGGCGGGATCGCGCCCAACCAGATGGAATCGGTGCTGTTCGGGCATGAAAAGGGCGCCTTTGCCGGGGCCTTTGAACGTCATGTCGGCGCGTTGCAGCATGCCGATGGCGGCACGCTGGTGATCGACGAGATCGACCGCCTGCCCCCGCCAGTGCAGGCGCGGCTGAGCCAGTTTGTCGAACGCGGTGATGTGCAGCCGATCGGCGCACGCCATTCGTTCAGGCTCGACGTGCGCCTGATCGTGTGCAGCAATGCCCCGTTGAAGGTGCTGGTCGAGGCTGGGCTGTTCGATGCCGACCTGTTTGCGCGGCTGTCGATGACGCAAGTACGCCTGCCCGCCTTGCGCGAACGCGCCGGGGATATTTCGGCGCTGGCGCGCCACTTTCTGGCGCGGATCGGTGAACAGCCGGGCCTGCGCCCGCTGGGGATCACCGATGGCGCCCTGTCGCTGCTGGCGGCCTATGACTGGCCGGGCAATGTGCGGCAATTGCAGGCCACGCTGTTCCGCGCCGCGGTGTTCTGCGACGGCGAAGCGTTGACCGCCGCCGATTTTCCCAAGCTGGCCAACATGGTGGGCGAAACAGTGCGCCTGCCGCAACAGATCAGCGATGGCGCGGGCGTCATGCTGTTTGGTCCCGACGGCAACCTGCGCCCGCTTGAAGAAATCGAGGCCGATGTGATCCGCCTGGCCATCGGCCACTATCGCGGGCGCATGACCGAAGTTGCGCGGCGGCTGGGGATCGGGCGTTCGACGCTCTATCGCAAACTGTCGGAACTGGGCATCGACAACGCGGCCTGACGTCGCAACTTAATCCGCGATCTGGCTGAAATCGGTCAGCGCCGCATCGCGCAGCCCGCGCCACACCTGCATCGCCTGCACCGTTTCGGGCACATCATGCACGCGCAGGATATGCGCGCCTGCCTGCGCCGCCTGCACCGCCAGCATCAGCGAGCCCGGCATGCGCCGGTGCGCAGGCACTTCACCGGCCAGCGCCCCGATCAGGCGTTTGCGGCTGGCGCCAAACAGGATCGGTTGCCCCAGCGCGTGGAAGATCGGCAGCGCGTTAACCAATGCCAGATTTTCGGCCAGCGTCTTGCCGAAACCGATGCCCGGATCGATCAGGATACGGTTCCGCGCAATCCCCGCCGCCAGCGCGGCGTCGCGGCTATCGCGCAGCATGTCGAACACGTCGAGCACAACATCGCGATAGGTGCCATCATCGTGCAGATCGCTGGCATCGCCCGGTGCATGCATCAGCACCACCGGCACCCCGCTTTGCGCCACCAGCGCGGGCGTGCGCGGATCGTGGCGCATCGCCGACACATCGTTGACCACATGCGCCCCGGCCCGCAAGGCGGCACCGATCACGCTCGCGCGGCGGCTGTCGATCGAAATCGCCGCGCCCGCCGCCGCCAGGTGTTCGATCACCGGCACGACCCGGCGTTCCTCATCGCCTTCCCATACCGCCGCCGCACCCGGCCGGGTGGATTCGCCACCGACATCGATGATCGCTGCGCCCGCCTCCAGCATGGCGTGCGCGTGTTCGAGCGCGGTTTCGGGCTTGTCGAGAAACTTGCCACCGTCGGAAAAACTGTCGGGCGTGACGTTGAGAATGCCCATCACCAGCGGCTGATCGAGCCGCAACACGCGCCCCCCGCATTGCAGGGGTGGATGCACGCGCGCCAGATCGGCCCATTGCGCCTGTGCCTCGGCGGCCAGACCCGCCGGCAGCGCATCGATCGCGCCCGGCACGTCGCGCGCTCCCAGCCGTTGGCGCGATACGATCCTGCCATCGCGCCGGTGGATCAGCGCAAACCGGCTGGCCCAGGCCAGACTGCCACCCAGCCGGATCGCCCCGCCCTCCTCGCTCTGCGGGCTTTCCGCCAGCGCGATCGGGCGAATATAGATCGTATCGGTCATTGTGCCGATCAATCCTCGGTGGCGAGCAGGTACAACTGGCGCAAGGCGTCGAGCGGTTTCACTTCGCCCTCGTGCAGCACATGCCAGAAGGTCCAGCCATTGCACGACGGTGCGCCTTGCACTGCCGCGCCGATGCCGTGGATCGAGCCCGGCTCTGCCCCCGCCTCGATCGAGCCATCGGCACGCACCGCGGCGCGGAAGCGGCCCTTGCGGTCGACCAGTTCGGCACCGGGGCGGATCCAGCCCGCTTCGACCAGCGCGCCGAATGCCACGCGCGGCGCGGTCTTGCGGCTCTGCATCGTTTTCAGCGCGGATTCATCGAGCGGCAGCGCGGATTCGATGCGTTCCTCGGCCACCGCGATATAGCCCTCGTCGCGTTCGCAGCCGATCCAGTCGCGCCCCAGCCGCCGCGCCACCGCGCCGGTGGTGCCCGTGCCAAAGAACGGATCCAGCACGACGTCTCCGGGATTGGTGGTGGCCAGCAGCACGCGATAGAGCAGCGCCTCGGGCTTTTGCGTGGGGTGCGCCTTCACGCCGCCCTTGCGGATGCGCTCGCCACCCGAACAGATCGGCAGCACCCAGTCGCTGCGCATCTGCAATTCGTCGTTGAGCG
Organism: Novosphingobium sp. FSW06-99; assembly: GCF_001519065.1. Taxonomy (GTDB): domain Bacteria; phylum Pseudomonadota; class Alphaproteobacteria; order Sphingomonadales; family Sphingomonadaceae; genus Novosphingobium. The sequence continues at coordinate 248,449 of NZ_KQ954251.1, read as the reverse complement.
TCTTCATCGCGCGATAGTTGAAGGTGTATTTCGACTTCTCGCTCTTCGACGCCCAGATCAGCGTTTCGTGCGCGTTGGTGAACCGTGTGCCCTTGAAATTGGGCATCGGGTTGGATTTGCGCCAGACGATGTCGTTGAGAATCCAGAACCCCATGTCCTGCAACATGGCGCCGACGCGAAAGATGTTGTGATAGCTGCCGATCACCCAGATCGATCCGTTGGGCTTGAGCAGGCGATGCGCCTCGCCCAGCCATTCGCGAGTAAACGCGTCATACGTGGCAAAACTGGTGAACTTGTCCCAGTCCTGCGTCACCGCATCGACATGGCTGCCATCGGGGCGCGCCAGATCGCCGCCCAGTTGCAGATTGTACGGCGGATCGGCAAAGATCATGTCGATCGATGCGCTGGGCAGTGCGCGCATGGATTCGATGCAATCGCCGCGCAGGATGCGGTTGAGCGGCAGTTCGGGCCTCGCGACTGGCGCAGGCTTCGCGCGTGTCCGTTCCTTTACCAAGACTGCCATGATCAAAACCCTATGCCTGAAATTGAGCCCCGATTCTGAATCATCCGGGACTCGCCGTCAAGGCGCGACTCGTGGAAAATCCACGAGTCGCCATGAGTCCGAAGGGTGAACGAAACGAGTCCGGCCGGCATATCTTGAGTCCCCCGCCATGGTTTGCCACCAGATATGGTGGTGGGGCGATTGGCAAATTTTTCCGATGCGCGGCGGCTCAGGCGAAATTGGGCGCGAACACCTGCATGATCCGATCGACCGGGATCGCCCCATCATAGGCTTCGGCATCGGAAGAAAGACCGATCCACGGCTGGCGGCGGCTGGCCCACATATGCACGGCCGGGACAATCGTGTCGCTGTTATCCAGCGTGCCCGCGCGCACCAGCACGATGCCTGGCCGCCCGGTGTTGGTGCTGTAGAGGCGGGTCAGACATTGCGTGCAATAGACTTGCGTGGTCACCGCGCCACGCGAATTGGGCGCCGATCGGTCGACCCGTTCACCGGTTACGGACAGGCACGCCTCGGGGATCATCGCCTGCAACACAAAGCCGCCGCCGGTCGCCGTCTGGCAATCGCGGCAATGGCACGCGTAGATCACCGGGATCGCGGGATAATCCAGCGAATAGCGGCACGCACCGCAACGGCATCCTCCGGTCACAGGCATCGCCACTCCCCGATCCAGCCGCGGCAGGCTATCAGATCAGCGTGACTTGCGCCACCGGGCCAAAGCTGCGGCGGTGCAACGGGCACGGGCCATGGCGTTGCAGCGCTTCGAGATGTTCGCGCGTGCCGTACCCCGCGTTGCGGTCCCAGCCATAGTGCGGCCATTGGCACGCGGCGGCATGCATGATCGCGTCGCGGTGCTGTTTAGCCAGGATCGAAGCGGCGGAAATCGCCGGTTCGCTGGCATCACCGCCGACAATAGCGCGCGCGGGCCAGCACCATTCGGGCACGCGGCCCTGCGGCGTCTTGTTGCCGTCGATCAACACCATGGCAACATCGCCCGGCCCATCGAGCAGCGCAGCCACCGCCAGCGTCATGGCCTTCATCGTGGCGGCAAAGATGTTGATGCGGTCGATCTCATGGGCCTCCACCACGCCGATGCCCCAGCGGCAAGTCGCGCGGATCAGTGGATCGAGCGCGGCGCGGCGCTTTGCCGACAGCACCTTGGAATCCGCAAGGCCGCCGGGCGCATCGGGGCCCAGCGCCACGGCAGCGGCCACCACCGGCCCCGCCAAAGGCCCGCGCCCGGCCTCATCAACCCCGATGATCAACGCGCCGGTCGGCAAGATGGATGGACAGGACATGGCCCCTGCCCCTATCGCGCGAAGGCCACCTCCAGCAAGCAGAGATCCCGCCCAATGCCGTTCGATCCCACCCGCGTCGATTGCTGGATCTTCGATCTCGACTACACGCTCTATCCGCCCAGCGCCAACCTGTTCAGCCAGATCGACGTGCTGATGGGCCGGTTCATCGCCGAACTGCTCGGTTGCGACCTGGCCGAGGCACGGCGCGTACAAAAGATGTATTTTCATGATCATGGCACCACGCTCGCCGGTCTGATGCATTATCACGCGATCAACCCGCGCGAATTCCTGGCCTATGTGCACAATATCGACGTGTCGGTGCTGTCGGGCGTGCCGCGCCTGGCCGATCGCCTGCTTGCGCTGCCGGGGCGACGGTTGCTGTTCACCAACGGCGATGTCGATTATGCCACACGCGTGCTCGATGCGCTGGACCTGGCCGATTGTTTCGAGGGGATGTGGGACATCCATGCGATGAACTATCGACCAAAGCCCGAAGCCGATGCCTATGCCGGGATGATCGCGGCCTTCGGGATCGACCCGGCCCGCGCAGTGTTTGTCGAGGATTCGGCGCGCAACCTGACACCGGCCAAGCATCTGGGCATGCAGACGGTATGGATCGACGTGGGCAGCGAATGGGGGCATCGCGCCAAGGATGACAGCGCCATCGATGTGCGGATCACCGACATGGCCGATTGGCTCGACAACGTTCTGGCCGAACTTGCCCAAGCGCCCCGGCTGGGCTAGTCGGCGCGCGGAACCTAGCCGAAAGACCGAGTGATGACCGAACAGCTTGCCGCCGCCATCGAACAGGCCTGGGATGCCCGCGCCGACGTCACCCCGGCCAGCCACGCCGTACGCGAAGTGGTAGAGGCCGCACTCGAACTGCTGGACAGCGGCAAAGTGCGCGTGGCGGAAAAGATCGACGGCGAATGGCGCGTCAACCAGTGGCTGAAAAAGGCAGTGCTGCTGTCGTTCCGGCTGAACGACAACGCGGTGATCGAACAGGGCGCGGGCGGCGCCCCGGCCTATGACAAAGTGCCCTCGAAATTCGCCGGCTGGGGCGAAAACCGGTTTCGCGAAGCGGGGTTCCGCGTGGTGCCCGGCGCGGTGGCCCGGCGCGGCGCGCATATTGCCAAAGGCGTCGTGCTGATGCCCAGCTTTGTCAACATCGGCGCCTTTGTCGATGAGGGCACGATGATCGATACCTGGGCGACCGTCGGATCATGCGCTCAGATCGGCAAGAATGTGCACATTTCGGGCGGCGCCGGGATCGGCGGCGTGCTCGAGCCGTTGCAGGCCGGGCCGGTGATCATCGAAGATGGCGCGTTTGTCGGCGCCCGTTCCGAAGTGGCCGAAGGCGTGATCGTCGGCCAGGGCGCAGTGCTGTCGATGGGCGTGTTCCTGGGCGCGTCGACCAAGATCGTCGATCGCGCCACCGGTGAAGTGCATATCGGTCGTGTGCCACCTTATGCAGTGGTCGTGCCGGGTTCGCTGCCGGGCAAGCCGCTGCCCGATGGCACGCCGGGGCCTTCGCTCTATTGCGCGGTGATCGTCAAGACGGTCGACGCACAGACCCGCAGCAAGACCGGGATCAACGAGCTGTTGCGCGACTGACCGGCGCATTTTTGCGCAGCGCAGCATTGCAAATTCTGCACCTTTGAGACCGAAATGCCGCTCCAATGGGAGATAAGTTGCATTTTGCATCTTATAAAGGCAATATATTTCAATATTTTTGCAGTTTTTGCAACTTGCTGCGCGCGGAAAGCATTTGCGGGTTCGCAGCCGCAGCATAAATTGGTGATCAATCAGGACGCACCGGGACAATCCCACAAGGCTAAAATCCCACAAGGTTCAGGAGTACTCACCATGATCAAGTTCGCGCTGCTCGCCGCTACCCTGCTGACCGCCGCTGCTCCGACGCTGGCGCTTGCCGCCGGCAACGACTCCGGTCAGTTCACCGTCAAGGGTGTTGATTACAAGTACACCACCGAAGAAAAGTCGGGCGACCAGATCGTTCGCGGCACCGCCTATGCCGGCAAAGTGCCCTTCGAACTGCACATCCACAAAAAGACCGTGACCGGCACGTTCAACGACAAGCCCGTTGAATTCCAGCTTTCGGACGTGAAGAAGATGGGCATCGACGTCGGCAACTGAGCCTTCGCACCAATCCCTCTGAAAGAGGCCCCCGCGCACTGCCCGGGGGCCTTTTTTCATGGCCGTTGCAATCTGCTCATTCTGCGGCTTGCAAGGCGTTACGGTCGGCGCGCTGACCATCATAGACGAATTCCGCCCCGTCGAGATCGATCGCGGGAATCTCCTCGCGTTCGCGCCAGTAATCCTGGTTGTGGCGCCATTCGGGCTTGTCGCCACGCCGGGGCATCTGGTCGAGCCCGCGCTGGAGATAGCCAGGATTGAAATTGTCGGATTCGATCCACGGCAGGATCGCCATGTCGCGATCTTCGGGCCGTAACGTCACTTCGACTTTGGCGACCCCCAGCGCATCCATGTGCCGCAACAGCTTGCACACGAAATCGCCCAGCAGATCGACGCGCAAGGTCCAGCTCGCGCGGAAATAGCCCATCACCCACACCAGATTGGGCACGCCGGTGAACATCATCCCGCGATAATTGACCGTATCGTGCCAGGCCACCGCCTGGCCATCGACGGCAAACGGAATGTCACCCATCACCGTCAGGCGAAAACCGGTGCAAGCGACAATGATGTCGGCCTCCAGCACTTCGCCGCTGGCAGTCAGCACCCCGGTGGGCGTGAAACGGTCGATCGTGTCGGTGACCACCGTCACGTTACCCGCCGCCGCATGGCGGAACAGATCGCCATCGGGGCAGAACGCCAGGCGCTGTTGCCACGGGCGATACCGCGGGGTGAAGTGCGGTTCGAACGCGAAATCGTCGCCCGCATAGGCGCGCACCAGCGTCTTGAGGTCTTCGAACACCGCATCGGGTTCCTCGACACAGCGGCGGTTGAGCACGTCCTGGTCATACATCACTTGCGCACGCACCACGCGGTGCACAGTCGGCTCGTCAATGCCGATCTGGCGCAGGCGGTCGGCCAGTTCGTTCTGGTTGGGATGGCAATAGAAATAGGTGGGTGACCGTTGCAGCATCGTCACCTGTGCGCCCGCGTCGCAGAACGCCGGCACCACAGTCGCCGCCGTTGCGCCCGATCCGATCACCAGCACGCGCTTGCCCGCAACTTGCGTTGCCGGGTCCCACACCTGGGCATGGACAAACTGGCCGCGATAGTCCGACAGCCCTTTCCAGTCGGGCACATAGGGCGTCTGGTGGTCGTAATAGCCCTGGCACATCCACAGGAAGCGACAGGTCAGCACCTGATCCGCCGCATCGCCTTCGCGCCGTGTCGTTACGGTCCACAGATTGTCCGCGCTCGACCATGCGCACGACACGATGCGCGTGCCGTAACGGATATGGCGATCGATGCCGTTCTCCGCGATCACTTCGCCCATGTATTTCAGGATTTCGGCGGCGCTGGCGATCGGCGCGCCGATCCATGGCTTGAAGCGATAGCCGAACGTGTAAAGGTCGGAATCCGACCGCACACCGGGATACTTGTGGGTGTCCCAGGTGCCGCCAAACGTGGACTTGGCCTCGATCACGGCATAAGTCTTGTCCGGGCACTGGTCCTGCAGGTGATAGGCCGAACCGATACCGGAAATGCCCGCACCCACGATCAGCACGTCAAAATGCGCGTCTGCCATGCCTGTTTCCCATCCTCTGTCCACCGGTCGGCGTTATGTCCGATCGCACGATTCGCGCGCGGCTCGCCCTGATGTCCGGTCTGGTTATCCCCCGACAGAAAACCTTGATACATCTCAAATGGCAACTGGTTTTCGTGCAAGCGGCGGGTTTTTGGGCCAGTTACGCGACGGTCGTTACGCGACGCAGGGTCTGTCACCGGCTTTCCCGAAAGGGTTTGTTGCGCGCATCTCTGCTTGCCCCTAACCGAACAGGCTATGGGCGTGGCACAGGCTGACATCGCGATCCTCGGTGGCGGACTGGCAGGCGGGCTGGTCGCGCTGGCGCTGTCGCGCCTGCGCCCGGACCTGTCGCTGGTGCTGGTCGAACGTGATCACACCCTTGGCGGCAACCACGTCTGGTCGTTTTTTGCCAGTGACCTGCCCCAGGGTGGCGAGGCGTTGATCGCGCCGCTGATCGACGCCGCCTGGCCGGCTTATGACGTGCGCTTTCCCGGCTATCGGCGCACACTCGAAACGCCATATCACGCCACCACGTCGCACCGGCTTGATCAGGCACTGCGGCTGGCACTGCCACCCGCGGCGATCATCACCGGGGCGGAAGTTGCCACCTGTACCGGCACCACGGCCACCCTGACCGATGGCACGCAGATTACCGCCGGGGCCGTGATCGACGCGCGTGGTGTGGCAGATTTTAATTCTATAACAGGCGGTTGGCAAAAGTTTGTAGGGCAACGTCTGAAGTTGGCGGCGCCGCACGGGCTGCCTCGACCGACGGTGATGGACGCGACAGTGGCGCAACACGACGGCTATCGCTTTGTCTATTGCCTGCCGTTTGCCCGCGACGAGATCTTTGTCGAAGACACCTATTATGCTGATGGGCCTGATCTCGACCGCGATCTGCTGGTGCAGCGCATTGCCGACTATGCCAAGGCGCAAGGGTGGCAGGTGGTGGGCGTGCTGGCCGAGGAACAAGGCGTGCTGCCGGTGGTTGCAGGCGGCGATTTTACGCGTTTGCGCAGTTCGGTCGATGGCGGCGCCGTGCTGGCGGGCGCGCGCGCCGGGCTGTTCCATCCGCTGACCAGCTATTCACTGCCCGATGCCCTGCGGTTTGCGCTCGCTCTGGCAGCGGAGCCCGATCTGGGCGCGCAATCGCTTGCGAAATTTTCTGAACATTATGCCAGAACCCATTGGAACAATGGATGGTATTATCGCAAATTGACCGCGCTGCTGTTTGCCGCGGCACAACCCGATCAGCGCTATCGCGTGATGCAGCGGTTCTACAGCCTCAATCCGCGCCTGATCGAACGCTTTTACGCCGGGCAATCGACATTGATCGACCGGTTTCGTATTCTCGCAGGCATTCCGCCAGTGCCGGTCAGCGCAGCGCTGGGGGTGCTGACCGGGCTTGGTGCGCGCCCCAAGGCGCTGGGGGCGTAACGTGACACAGTCGCATAACAAGGAAACGGGTACGATGAAGCGGGCATGTGTCATCGGATCCGGATTTGGCGGGCTGGCGCTCGCCATTCGTCTGCAATCGGCCGGCATCGCCACCACGGTGATCGAGGCGCGCGACAAGCCGGGCGGGCGGGCCTATTATTGGGAACGCGACGGCTTTGTGTTCGACGCCGGGCCAACGGTGATCACCGATCCCCCGTGCCTGGAGGAACTGTGGGCGCTGACCGGCCATAGACTGGCCGAAGATGTTGAATTGATGCCGGTTGCGCCGTTCTACCGGCTCAACTGGCCCGATGGCACCAATTTCGATTACACCAACGACGAACCCACGCTGCGCGCCGAAATCGCCAAGATCAATCCGCGTGACGTTGCGGGCTATGAAGAGTTTCTCGACTATTCGGCCGGGGTCTTCCGCGAAGGCTATGTGAAGCTTGGCGCCGTGCCGTTTCTCGACTTTGCCAGCATGATCAAGGCGGCGCCCGCCCTCGCCCGCTATCAGGCGTGGCGTTCGGTCTATTCGATCGTGTCAAAATACATCGAAAGCGAAAAACTGCGCGAAGCGTTCAGTTTTCACTCGCTGCTGGTCGGCGGCAATCCGATGACCACCAGCGCGATCTATGCCCTGATTCACAAGCTGGAAAAGGACGGCGGGGTGTGGTGGGCCAAAGGCGGCACCAACCGGCTGATCGCGGGGATGGTGCGCCACTTCGAACGGATCGGCGGCACCGTGCGCACGGGCGATGCCGTCACCCGGATCGAAACACTGGGCAACCGGGTGACCGGGGTGACCACGGCCAGCGGCTGGCACGGCAATTTCGATGCAGTGGCATCGAACGGCGACCTGGTGCATTCCTATCGCGATCTGCTGACCGGCAACCTCTATGCGCAGCGCCATGCCAAGTCGCTGATGCGCAAACGGTTTTCACCAAGCCTCTTTGTCGTCCATTTCGGCGTGCAGGGCACCTGGCCGGGGATCGCACACCACATGATCCTGTTCGGGCCGCGCTACAAAGGCCTGCTCGACGACATCTACAAATATGGCGTGCTGCCCGAGGATTTCTCGATCTATCTGCACCACCCGACCGTGACCGACCCGAGCATGGCGCCCGAGGGGATGAGCACGTTCTATGCCCTCGTGCCGGTCGCCAACCAGGGCAAATTGCCGGTTGACTGGGACGAAATCGGGCCGATCCTGGAAAAGCGCGTGCTCGATGAAGTAGGCCGGCGCCTGATCCCCGACATTCACAGCCGTATCGTCACAAAATTCCACTACACCCCGGCGGACTTCACCCACGACCTGTCCGCGCATCTGGGCAGCGCATTCAGCCTGGAGCCGCTGTTGACGCAAAGTGCATTTTTCCGCGCACACAACCGTGACGATGCCATCCCCAACCTCTATCTGGTCGGCGCCGGCACCCATCCCGGGGCGGGCATTCCGGGTGTGGTCGGCAGTGCCAAGGCGACCGCCAAACTGATGCTGGAGGATCTGGCTTGAAACGGATCGCCGTCTATTGCGGATCGGCCACCCCCGCCGACGAACGTTACATCACGCTGGCGCGCACGGTCGGTGAGACGCTGGCCCGGCGCAATATCGGGGTGGTCTATGGCGGCGGCATGCGCGGGCTGATGGGCGCGGTCGCCCAGGGCGCGCTCGAAGCCGATGGCGAAGTGATTGGAATTATCCCCGAGGCGCTGGCGGTGGCCGAAATCGCGCATCCCGGCTGCACCGATCTGCGTGTGGTAACGGGCATGCATGCGCGCAAACAGGCGTTCACCGATCTGTCCGACGGCTTTCTTACGCTGCCCGGCGGGGTCGGCACGATGGACGAATTGTGGGAAGCAGTCAGTTGGGCGCAACTGGGCTATCATGCAAAGCCGGTCGGTCTGCTCAATGCCTATGGCTTTTACGACCACCTGCTGGCGTTCAACCGGCACATGGTCGAAACCGGGTTTGTGCGCCAGGCGCATGCCGGGATCATCATCGCCGAACCCGATCTTGACCTGTTGCTGGCGCGCATGGCCGCGCACGAGCCGCATGTGCCGATTTTCGCGATGAAGGCAGCGGACCTCTAATCGCAGCATGGATCGGCGCGCCCGTCTCGTTACGACCGCCGCGGCGATGATCGGCAAAGGGTCCAAGAGCTTTGCCGCGGCCAGCCGGCTGTTTGACCGCACCACGCGCGAACGGGTGTGGATGCTCTATGCGTGGTGCCGCCGGTGCGACGATCTGATCGACGGACAGGATCTGGGCGGCACGCTGGGCGACCAGTCGGCTGTTACGGCACGGCTGGCAGACGTCCGCGCGCTGACCGCGCTGGCGCTGACCGGCGCCGATACCGGCGATACGGCGTTCGATTGCCTGGGCGTGGTGGCGGCCGAAACCGGGCTGACCCAGGCGATGGCGGATGCGGTGATTGCCGGGTTTGCACTCGATGCGATCGAATGGCACCCGCGCAGCGAGGCTGATCTGATGCGCTATTGCTGGCATGTCGCGGGCGCGGTGGGGGTGATGATGGCGGTGGTGATGGGGGTCGATCCCGCCGATGATGAAACGCTTGAACGCGCCTGCGATCTGGGGCTGGCGTTTCAACTGGCCAATATCGCGCGCGATCTGGCCGAAGACCATGCCGCGCAGCGGTGCTATCTGCCCGCCGAATGGCTGGCAGAGGCCGACATTCCCCCCGGCGAAGAGCTGAAACCGCCGTTCCGTAACGCACTCGCAGGCCTGGCCGGGCGGCTGTGCCGTCTGGCGGCGGCGCATGAAAGCTCGGCCCGGATCGGTGCACAACGGCTCAATCTGCGCCAGCGCTGGGCGATCCTGGCCGCGGCGGGGATCTATGGCGACATCGCCCGGCTGGTCGAACGACGCGGCACCCGCGCGTGGGACAGCCGCACCGTCGTGAGTAACGGGCGCAAGCTGTGGTGGATTATCCGCGCGCTGGCGCAGACGTCGTTACCTGTGCGGTCGCGCCATGCGCGCGCGGCCGGATCACGGCGCTATACCTATCGTGATTTGGCGGCCTCTCCGGTGTAACCGGATGGCGCAGAGCCACGAAATACGGGATACTGCCGCGTTACAAACGAAAGAGCGTGCCCCATGTCCGATGCCGACCCGCCCGCCGACCTGGTCTATCGCACACGCCTGCCCGTGCGCCTGTGGCACTGGACCAATGCGCTGACGATTTTCATCATGCTGATGACCGGGATGATGATCTTCAACGCGCATCCCCGGCTCTATTGGGGCGCCTATGGCGCCAATTTCGATCATGCCTGGCTGGAAATCGGCAATCGCGGGACGCATGGCTATCTGACCGTGCTTGGCGTCGAGGTCCCCACCACCGGCGTGCTCGGCTATGCCATGCACACCGATGAGGCGTTTCCGCCGCTGGTCACCCTGCCCGGCCAATACAATGTGCCGGTGGCACGCATCTGGCATTTCTTCTTTGCCTGGGTGCTGGTGATCGGGTGGTTGGGATTTGCAGGTTATGCTCTGCTTTCCAGGCATTTGTGGAACGATCTTCTGTTGAAACGGGAAGAACTGCGGCCCGCGTCGCTGTGGCACGATATCAAGGCCCATGCGCGGCTGCACTTGCCCAGAGGCGAAGCCGCGCGGCATTACAATCCCTTGCAGAAACTGGCCTATCTGGGTGTCCTGCTGATCGGCCTGCCGCTGATGGTGCTGTCCGGGCTGACCATGTCGCCGGCGATGGATGCGGCCTGGCCCTGGCTGCTGGTGCTGTTCGACGGTCGCCAGTCGGCGCGATCGGTGCATTTCATCGTTGCGGCCGGGCTGGCGCTGTTCATTGTCGTGCATCTGGCCATGGTCGTGCTGGCCGGGCCGTTCAACGAACTGCGCTCGATGATCACCGGCTGGTATCGCCTGCCCCCCGAGCGCCCGACGACGGAGGACCGGCCATGACCGCGATTGTCACGCGCCGTTCGCTCCTGATCGGTTCGGGCAGCCTGCTGTTGGCAGGGTGCGACAAACTGACCACCGCGCCGCAGACCCTCGATGTGCTGTCACTTGGCGAAAAAGCCTCGCGCAGCGCGCAACGCTGGCTGGTCGCCGATCGCCAGGCGCTGGCCCCCGAATTCACCCGTGCCGAGATGTCGCCGGTGTTCCGCGTCAACGGATCGACCAATCCGCGCGATGCCGGATATGTCGCGCATGCGGCCAACGGGTTTGCCGATTGGCGGCTGCTGATCGACGGGCTGGTTGCAACGCCGATGGCGCTGACCCTGCCGCAACTGCGCGCCGCGCCCTCGCGCACGCAGATTACCCGCCACGATTGCGTCGAAGGGTGGAGCGCGATCGGGCAATGGACCGGGGTGCCCCTGGGGCTGTTGCTGCGCCGGGCGGGGCTGTCGTCGAACGCGCGCTATATCGTGTTCCATTGCGCCGACACCCTGCTGGGCAAGCCCTATTACGAAAGCATCGATCTGGTCGATGCGTTCCACCCGCAGACCATTCTGGCGCACAGCATGAACGGCGCCCCGCTGTCGATCGGCCACGGCGCGCCACTGCGCCTGCGTGTCGAACGGCAGTTGGGCTATAAACAGGCGAAATACGTGATGCGGATCGAGGCGGTGGCCAGCCTGGCCCCGCTGCACGGTGGCAAGGGCGGGTTCTGGGAAGACAACCACAATTACCAGTGGTATGCCGGGATCTGACATGGCCGCGACGATCACCGCCTTTGACCATTCGCCTGATCGCGGCCGGGGTCTGGCGCGCGACATGCGGGTGCGCTGGGCGCTGGAGGAAGTCGGTCAGCCCTACACGGTACTGTCGGTGCCATGGGCGGCGATGAAACACCCCGACCATCGCGCGCGCAACCCGTTTGGCCAGATCCCGACCTTTCACGAGGGCGATCTTGCGCTATTCGAATCCGGGGCGATCGTGCTGCATATCGCTGAACGGCATGGCGGCCTCCTGCCCGACGATGCGTCGGCGCGTGCGCGTGCAATCGCGTGGATGTTCGCCGCGCTGAACACCGTCGAACCACCGGTCGTCGAACTGAGCATGGCGTTCCTGGTCGAACGCGATCAACCCTGGTACGAGGCGCGGCGACCGATGCTGGTGGAACGGGTGCAAGCCCGCCTGCGCGAACTGTCCGATCATCTGGGCAATGCCGATTGGCTCGATGGCGCGTTCAGCGCGGGCGACCTGCTGATGGTGACCGTGCTGCGACGGTTGGGCAGCACCGGCCTGCTCGATGGCTATCCGACGCTGGCCGCCTATATCGCGCGGGCAGAGGCCAGACCGGCCTATGCCCGCGCATTTGCCGCACAATTGGCGGCATTCAACGCCGCTTCCTAAACTTTCACCACACCCAGATCGATCAGGCTGCGCGCGCAATCGACAATCGACTGGTCGACCGGGCGCGTCTGCCAGCCCAGCACGGCGAGCGCATGGCTGGCGTCGGTGTCGCGCACATTGCCCAGTTCGCCGGTGATCTGGCGGATCATCGGATTGAACACAGCGGCGATCCGCACCAGCCAGTCGGGCAGGCGACGCGTCGGCACTTTGCGCGCCTCGCCCGGCAGCTCTGCCTTGAGAATACGCGCCACGTCGATCAATTTCAGGAACGGGCCCGCAGCGATGAAGCGTTCGCCTGCCAGACCGGGCGCAGTCAGCGCGCGCACATGCAGATCGGCCACATCGCGCACATCGACGATGCCGAACCCGAGATCGGGACAGCCCGGCAACAGACCGCCCAGCAATTGCCGTACCGTCTCGATCGAGGGAGAAAAATCCGCGCTCCACACCGGCCCCAGCACCGCCGAGGGATTGACCGAGACGAATTCCAGCGCTCCGCCTTCGGCCGCCACCCAGTCGCGCGCGGCGCGTTCGGCAATCGTCTTGGATTTCACATAAGCATAGACGCCCGGCCCGGCGAGGTCGGTCCAGTCCGCCTCGGTATAGCGGCGCATGGTCCCGCGCGGATGGCCATAGGCGATGGCAGCTACGGACGATGTCTGGACAAACCGGGTCACGCCCGCCGCACGGGCAAAGCGCAGCGCGCGCAGCACGCCGTCGCGCGCGGGAACGATCAGTTCGTCTTCGTGCCGGGGCGCGGTGGTGCTGAAGGGCGAGGCGACATGCGCGACATGGCTGCATCCGGCCATCGCCTCGGCCCAGCCCGCGTCGGCGGTTAGGTCGGCCACGAAAAACCGCAGGCGATCGGCATCGCCGCCCAACAAAGGCCGTAACGCCGCCTCGCGCGCGGGATTGCGCACGGTGGTGTGGACACGCCAGCCTTCGGCCAGCAACTGGCGGATCAGGAACCCGGCGATATAGCCGCTGCCGCCAGTGACCAGAACGGTGTCGGTCATGTCAAAATCCGATCATGATGCGGCGCGCCAGCCAGGGCGCGACCTGATGAACCGCCTTCAGGATGCGCACCATGCCAACATTGGCTTCATCGGCATTGGCGCGCATCGCCGCGATGATCTGCCGCGCGCATTCCTGCGGCGACAGCTTGCGGCCCCCGCGCGTGCGGGTCATCGCGGTATCGACCACCGGTGGCAAGGCTTCGAGCACATGGATCTGCGTGCCCGCCAGTTGTGCCCGCAGCGACTGGGTATAGCTGCGCAAGGCCGCCTTGGTCGCGCAATAGACCGGCGCCCCGGCGCTCGGCGCAATCGCCAGCCCCGAAGTGACATTGACGATCATCGCCTCGGGCCGGGTTTTCAGGGTGGACATCAGTGCGACGATCAGTCGGATCGGTGCGTGCAGATTGAGCCACAGGCTTTGCTCGTCGCCGTTCTGGTCAGGCAGGGCGATGCGAAAATCGTGCTCGGTGCCCATCCCGGCGTTGTTGATCAGCACATCGACCGAGCGCCCGGCCAGACCGCGCAGCACCGCCTCGATGCCATCGGGCCCGGTCAGGTCGGCAGCAATCGCGGTCATGCCTTCGCCGCGCGCGCGGGTCAGGCGGGCGGCATCGCGCCCGGTGATCACCACATCGGCCCCCGCCGCCTGCAATTGCAGCGCCAGTTCGCGCCCTATGCCGTCGGTCCCGCCGGTAATCAGCACCGTCTTGCCCGTGATCTGCATCCTGCCCCCGAATATGCTTGTTATTGGCCGCATGGATAACGGTTCGGGGGCGGGATGCAACCGGATCAGCGCATCAGCACCAGTTCTTCGGCCATCGAGGGATGCAGCGCGACGGTGGCGTCGAAATCGGCCTTGGTCAGCCCGGCTTTCACCGCAATCGCGGCCGCTTGCAGGATTTCCGGGGCATCGGGCCCGATCATGTGCAGGCCCAGCACGCGATCGGTCGTTTCATCTACCACAAGTTTATAAAAACCACGTTCAACACGTTGATTGAATATGTTTTTCATTGGCCTGAAATCCGATGTGAAGACCTTGATCGCACCGTATTCCGCCTGTGCTTCGGCCTCGGTCAGGCCAACCGCGGCCAAGGGCGGTTGCGAAAACACCGCGCTGGGGATTGCCTCGTAGGACAGTTGGGTCGATTTGCCCGCATAGCGCGCATCGGCAAAGGCATGGCCTTCTCGGATCGCAATCGGGGTCAATTGCACCCGGTCGGTCACATCGCCGACGGCATAGACGCTGGGACACGTGGTGCGGCCTTCGCCATCAACCAGGATTTCACCACGCGCACCAGTGGCGACCCCGACGGTGTCCAACCCCAGCCCGGTGGTGTTGGCAAACCGCCCGGTCGCCACCAGCACGACATCGGCGGCGACCGGTTCGCCGCCATCGCGCAGATGCACCAGCAACGATCCGTCTTGCTGTTTGTCAACGCGCTCGATCGGGGCATCGAAACGATAGGCGATGCCGCGCGCCCGTGTGATCGCCAAAAGGCGCTCGCGCAGATCGATATCGTAACTGCGCAAGATCGCGTTGCTGCGATTGACCACGGTCACCGCACTACCCAGCGCATTGAACACCCCGGCAAATTCCATCGCGATATAGCCGGCGCCCGCGATCACCACGCGTTCGGGCAGCGTTTCGAGATGAAACACCTCGTTGGAGGTGATGGTGTGTTCGGCGCCGGGAAATGTCGGCGTTACGGGCCAGGCGCCGGTGGCAACAAGGATGGTCTCGGCAGTGACGATCTGCCCGGATGATTTCAGGCGAACGCTGTGCGGGCCGGTAATCTCTGCGCGATCAAGGAATTGCGCGACCTTGTTGGAGGACAGTGTGGTGATATAGGCCTTGTTCAGCCGGTCGACATCGCGCGCGACGGCATCGCGCAAGGTGGGCCAGTCGAACTGCGCGCCGGCGATGGTCCAGCCATAGTCGGCGGCATGGCCCAGATCCTCGGCAAATTGCGAGGCATAGACCAGCAGTTTCTTGGGCACACAGCCGCGAATAACACAGGTGCCGCCGATGCGGAATTCCTCGGCCACCGCGACCCGCGCGCCATGGCTGGCGGCGATGCGGCTGGCGCGGACCCCGCCGGACCCCGCGCCGATCACGAACAGGTCATAATCATAGGCCGTCTGCGTCATGGTCAGGCTCCGATTCCGGCCGAGGCCAGCAAAGCTTCGGTCGACGGGTCAAACCCTTCGCCGCCGCCCGCGTCGATCTGCTTGGCGATCGCCTTGCCCAGTTCGACGCCGAACTGGTCGAACGGGTTGATGCCCAGCATCGCCGCCGACACAAACGTGCGGTGTTCGTGAAACGCGATCAGCGCGCCGAGCGTGGCGGGATTGAGATCATCGACCAGGATCGTCGCCGAAGGACGGTTGCCCGGATAGGCGCGCGCACCATCATCCGACGCCTTGCCCGCCATCAGCGCCGCCCCTTGCGCAAAGCAGTTCGACAGCAGGATCTTGTGGTGCAGCGGGTCGAGATCGTGGCCGGGAATCTTCACCGCCAGAAAATCGACCGGAATCAGATGCGTGCCCTGATGCAGCAACTGGAACACCGCATGCTGGGCATCGGTGCCCACCCCGCCCCAGGTGACCGGCGCGCTGGGCCGGGTCAGTGGCTGGCCGTCGGCGGTCACGCGCTTGCCGTTCGATTCCATTTCAAGCTGTTGCAGGTAATCGGGCAACAGCGCGAGCCGTTCGTCATAGGCAAACACTGCGCGGGTCTGGCACCCCAGCGCCTGGGCATAGATCAGGTCGGTAAAGGCCGCGCGCACCACCACATTGGCGGCCAGCGAGGTTTCCAGGAAATGCAGGTCGATTGCCGCCGCTCCGGCCAGAAATTCGGCAAACCCGGCAAAGCCCAGTGCCAGCGCGATCGGAAAACCGATCGACGACCACAGCGAATAGCGCCCGCCGACGCTTTCGGCGAACGGCAGCACGCGGGTGTCATCGACGCCCCATTCAACCGCCTTTTCGGGCGCGGCGGTCAGCGCGACCACGCGCCCGAACGGATCTTCCACCCCGCCGGCGCGCAACCAGTCGAGCGCAGAGGCGGCATTGGTCATCGTTTCGGTGGTGGTGAAGGTCTTGGACGCGACCGCGATCATCGTGGTGGCCGGATCGCAGTGGCGGAATGCGGCTTCGAGCGCGCAACCGTCGATGTTCGACACCACATGCACCGCCACGCGCGCGCCATCGCGGGTCAGCGCATCGATCGCCAGCGCGGGGCCGAGCGCCGATCCGCCAATGCCGATGTGGATCAGCGAGCGCACTTCGCCGAACGCGCCTTCGTGGATCGCCTCGACCAGCGCCTCCATCCGCGCGTGCAGCGCCTCGGCCTCGACCACGCTGGCGGGCGAACCTACGCCGCGCTGGGCGGTGTGTTCCGCGGCGCGGCCTTCGGTGTTGTTGATCGGTTCGCCGTCAAACAGTTGGCGGCGCTTTTCGATCAGGCCCTGATGGTCGGCAATCCGCGTCAGGATCGCTTCGGCGGCGGGATGAAGATGGGTCTTGGACCAGTCGAAGCGAATCGGACCGCCCGGCAGATCGAGCGTGGTGGCATGGCGCCCAAGCCGGTCGGGGGCTTCGAACAGCGCCGCCAGCGTCGGAAACTCGACGGCCTCCAGCTCGGTCCACAGCGCCGCAAGGGTATCGGTCATCACTCACTCCTGGTTCGCGTCGTTCGTTCGATCGCGTGGCCCTTGTGCCCGCTCGCGGCAATTCCGCCAAGCGTCGGCACGCATCGACGAACGTGTTTCGCATTGCTATGCGCGGGCGGCAATCCTCGCTATGGCGCGCTAATCCGTTGTTCATGCCAGAACCTGCTTGACGCAACGCTCCCCGCCCAACATGAGCGCGAAAATGACCGATACGTCTGACCAGAGCCCGAAAAAAGGCGATCCCGCCGCGCAAATTGCTGCCAGCATCGTGCGTGGCGAAAAAACCGCCAAGCCTAAGGAAGAGGAAAATTTCTTCATCTTCCTGATCAAGCTGGTGCTGATTGTGGGCATTTTCCGCAGCTTCATCTTCTCTCCGTTCAACATCCCCTCGGAATCGATGCTGCCCCGGCTCGAAAACGGCGACTATCTGCTGGCCGCCAAATGGCCCTACGGCTTTTCGAAATATTCGATGCCGTTCAGCCTGCCGCTGATCCCCGGACGCATTCTGGCCGGCCAGCCCAAGCGCGGCGACGTGGTGATCTTCAAGGCGCCGCCGGGTAACGATGTCGATTATATCAAGCGCGTGATCGGCCTGCCGGGCGACACCGTGCAGATGAAGGGCGGCGTGCTGTTCCTCAACGGCAAGGCCGTGCCAAAAGTGCGCCAGAGCGATTTCGTCATCCGCATCTCGCCCAACACCGGCTGCGTATCGCCCGAATTCGAGGCGGTTGAAAAGGATGGCGCGCCAAGTTGCCACTATCCGATGTACAAGGAAACGCTGCCCGAGGGCAAAAGCTACAACGTGCTCGACCTCGGCTACCGCCCGCAGGACGACACCCCGGCGGTGACGATCCCGGCGGATCGCATGTTCCTGATGGGCGACAACCGCGACAATTCGATGGACAGCCGCTTCCCCGCGATGGAAGGCGGCGGGATCGGGCTGGTGCCGCAGGAAAATCTGGTCGGCCGGGCGACCATCGTGATGTGGTCGACCGATGGCGGGGCCAACTGGTTCCTGCCGTGGACCTGGTTCACCGCGGCCCGCTGGAACCGTATCGGGGGCACGTTCTGAGCGCCGATCTCGACCCGGCCGCCCTGGCCTTTCTGGCGGCGCTGACCGGCGCCGCACCTGCCCGTCACGACCTTTGGCACGATGCCCTGACCCACGGATCGATGGGCGAGGCGCGCGATTACCAGCGGCTGGAATTTCTCGGCGATCGTGTGCTCGGGCTGGCGATAGCCGAACTGTTGTTCGGCGAAGCAGGCGCCAGCGAAGGCAAACTGTCGCAACGGCTCAACGTGCTGGTCAGCCGCGAGACTTGCGCCGAAGTCGCGCGCACATTGGGCGTGCCTGCGCATATCCGGTTGGGCAAGCAGGCGCGCGACGACGGCGGGGCCGACAGCGACAACATCCTGGGCGATGTGATGGAGGCGCTGATCGGCGCGCTGTTCCTCGAACGCGGGTTTGTCGCGGCGCGCGATTTCGTGCGCAAGGCATGGGCCCCTGTGGTGGCCACCGGCGCCGGGCAGCGCAAGCATCCCAAGGCGGCCTTGCAGGAGTGGGCGGCGGGCAACCGCCGCAAACCCCCGGTCTATACCCTGGTGGCCCGCGAAGGCCCCGATCATGCAGCCACGTTCACCGTTTCAGTCGCGGTCAAGGGCGTTGGCGAAGCGACCGCGCGCGGATCGAGCAAGCAGGACGCCGAAACCGCCGCCGCGCGCGAATTCATGCAGAATTTTGGATAGAACAGATCATGTCGCAAACCCCACCTCCTCCCGCCGAAACGCCTGCCGTGTCGCCATCAGCCCCGCCCCGGCACTGCGGCCTTGTTGCGGTGATCGGCGCGCCCAACGCGGGCAAATCGACGCTGGTCAACGCGCTTGTCGGGCAAAAAGTCGCCATCGTGTCGAACAAGGCGCAGACCACGCGCGCGCGGCTGATGGGCATTGCGATCGAAGGCGCAGCGCAGATCATGCTGGTCGACACTCCTGGCCTGTTCGAACCGCGCCGTCGGCTCGACCGGGCAATGGTGCACGCCGCATGGGAAGGCGCGCAGGCCGCCGATGCCATCGTGCTGGTGGTCGATGCGCGAAAAAAGCGCCGCGACTATCTCGAACCGATCCTGGCTTCGCTCGCCACCCGGCCAGAACGGCGCATCCTGGTGCTGAACAAAGTCGATTCCACGCCCAAGGAACCCTTGCTGGTTGCCGCGCAGGAATTGAGCGCGGCAGGCGGGTTCGATGAAGTGTTCTTTGTCTCCGCGCTCACAGGCGACGGTGTGGCGGAGCTCAAGACCCGGCTGGCGCAGGCAATGCCCGCCGGGCCCTGGCACTATCCCGAAGACCAGGTGTCCGATGCATCCGAACGCCTGCTCGCCACCGAGATCACCCGCGAACAGCTCTATCGCCAGTTGCATGACGAATTGCCCTATGACAGCGCGGTGCGCCCCGAAAGCTATCAGACGCGCAAGGACGGTTCGATCGAGATCCATCAGCAGATCGTGATTGCGCGCGACAGCCAGCGGCCGATCGTGCTGGGCAAAGGCGGCGCGCGGCTCAAGGCGATCGGCGAAGCGGCGCGCCACGAGCTGGCCAGTTTGCTGGGAACACGCGTCCATTTGTTCCTTCACGTCAAGGTTGAGGAAAACTGGGCCGAGAGTCGTGAACTTTATGACGAGATCGGACTTGACTGGGTGCAGTGAAAGGCCTTGACAGCAATTGACCGGGCTGGCTCACACCGAATGTCAGGAAATCCGCGGGGGGCGCGGTGATGGCAATCGGTCGTTCATGTGCGGGCAATACAAGTCGCGGATATGAGCGACCGATACAATTCGTGACCGGTTGAAATTTGAAACGTGCGGCAATTTTCGCAAGGGAACGATCCAGCCGGGGCGTTGTGGGCCGGTGGATCTGGAGCAAGCTCTAAAATGCAGGAACTGGCGGGCGCGACATTTGTACCGGCGGCAACGGGGCTGCCGGCGCGCGTGCGTATCGGTTCTTTCGCAATTTCCGGCGCCTGGCTGACGCTGTTCCAATATGCGGCCATCACGCTGGCGTTCCGGCTGTTGCTGTTCGGCAATCCGCTCGTCCATGTCGATGAAGAATTTTACCTGCTGACCGCCGACCGGTGGGCGCAGGGCGCACTGCCGTTTGTCGATATCTGGGACCGCAAGCCGGTCGGCCTGTTCCTGCTCTATCGCCTGTTCCTGTCGATACCGGGCGACCCGGTGCAGGTTTACCAGTTGATCGGCGTGCTGGCCACGGCCACCACCGCGCTGCTGGTGCAGCGCATGGCACGCGAAATTGCCCGGCCGTCGTCGGCGTGGCTGGCAGGCGTCGTCTATATCTTTGCGATGCCCGCGTTCTCCTGTTCGTTCGGACAGGCGCCGGTGTTCTACAACCTGTTGATGGCCTATGCCGCGCTGCTGCTGGTCGAAGTGTGGAAACGGCCCGAGGCACCGCATCTGATAACCCGTGGCATCGGGATCATGGCGCTGGTCGGGCTGGCGCTGCAGATCAAGTATTCGGTGCTGTTTGAAGGCGTGGCGTTCGGCCTGATGTTGCTGGCGCGCGGGTGGGCCGATGTCTGGCCGTGGCGGCGGCTGGGTCTGGCCGGGCTGATCTGGGCGGGTGTTGCGCTGGCGCCGACTGTCATCGCCTATGCCGCCTATGCGGCAATCGGCCACGGGCAGGATTTCCTCCAGGCCAATTTCATCTCGATCCTGCAACGCCTGCCCGATGGCGATGCCTCGTGGTTTCGTCTGTTCACCCAGATGGTCGCGCTGACGCCGTTCTGGCTGGCCGTGCTGGTGGCCCCGCGCATGATGGCGATGCCGCGCCCGCGCCATCCGGTGGTGCCCGCCGTGTTGCGCACCTGGGCCGTGGCGGCGGTGATCGGGTATCTGGTGTTCGGCACCTGGTATGATCATTATGTCGCGCCGATGCTGACCCCGCTGGCAGTGCTGTCAGCGCCGGTGCTGGCGCGCGCGATCCCCGCCGAACGCTGGTTTGGCCGCCTGCTGCTGGTGGCGAGCGCGGTCGGCGGGCTGGCGGTGATGGGCATCCAGTTCAAGAACCACGGCACCACCGCGCAGTTCGAAGCGATGACGCGGCTAATCCGCAGCGAAATGCACGGCGGCTGTTTCTATCAGTTCGATGGCGAACCGGGCCTCTATCGCAGCGTCAACGCCTGCATTCCAACCCGCTATGCCTTTTCGACCCATCTCAACACCTGGACCGAGGCCCCGGCGATCGGCGTTGATACCGGGCGCGAAGTGGCGCGGATCATGATGTCGCACCCCGATGTGGTGCTGGTGGGCGAATGGAAGGCGGTCTATCTGCCCAATCATGTCACCCGTGCGGTGGTCGCCGACTTTCTGGCGCACGATTATGAACGCTACAGCGGGTTCGTGCTCGGCACGCACCATTTCGGGCTCTACCGGCTGAAACACCCGCGCTGAACCGCCCTTACCAGACGAATGCGGCCCCCAAGCGGCGATATGTCGATGGGGGCCGAACACTCTTGCCAGTTTGTTGCGATCAGTGGCGGATCAGATAGTCGAACGCCGACAGCGCCGCCTTGCTGCCTTCACCCATCGCGATCACGATCTGCTTGTAGGGGACGGTGGTCACATCGCCCGCGGCAAACACGCCGTGAAGGCTTGTTTCACCACGCGCATCGATTTCGATCTCGCCCCGGTTGCTCAGCGCGATCGAGCCCTTGAGCCATTCGGTGTTGGGCACCAGCCCGATCTGCACAAAGATCCCTTCGAGATGGATCGTGTGATCGTCCCCGGTGGTGCGATCGCGATAGACCAGCCCGGTCACCTTGTGGCCATCGCCAAGCACTTCGGTGCTGAGCGCCGACACCAGGATGGTGACATTGGGCAGGCTTCGCAGCTTGTCCTGCAGCACTGCATCGGCACGCAGCACACCGTCGTATTCGATCAGCGTGACATGGGCGACGATCCCGGCCAGATCGATGGCAGCCTCGACCCCCGAATTGCCGCCGCCAATCACCGCGACCCGCTTGCCCTTGTACAGTGGACCATCGCAATGCGGGCAATAGGCCACGCCCTTGTTGCGGTATTCGTCTTCACCGGGCACGCCCATCTGCCGCCAGCGCGCGCCGGTTGACAGGATCACGGTCTTGGCGCGCACGCTCGCGCCGTTTTCCAGTTCGATGGTTGCCAATCCGTCACCATTGGCGGGTTTGAGCGCGACCGCCTTTTGCAGGTTCATCACGTCGACATCGTAATCCTTGACGTGCTGTTCCAGATGCGCGGCCAGCTTTGGCCCTTCGGTGTGCGACACCGAGATGAAATTTTCGATGCCCATCGTGTCCAGCACTTGTCCGCCAAAGCGTTCGGCCACCACGCCGGTGCGGATGCCCTTGCGCGCGGCATAGATCGCTGCCGCCGCGCCGGCGGGGCCGCCACCGACCACCAGCACGTCGAACGGGTCCTTCGCGGCGATCTTTTCCGCCGCGCGGGCGATCGAGCCGGTGTCGAGCTTCGCAACGATCTGGGCCAGATCCATGCGGCCCTGGCCGAACGGTTCGCCGTTGAGGAACACCGTCGGCACGGCCATGATCTTGCGCCGTTCGACTTCATCCTGGAACAGCGCACCGTCGATCGCGACATGGCTGACATTGGGATTGAACGCCGACAGGATGTTGAGCGCCTGCACCACGTCGGGGCAGTTCTGGCAGGTCAGCGAAAAGAACGTTTCAAAATGCAGCGGGCCATCGAGAGCACGCGCCTGATCGAGCAGGTCGGCGTCTTCCTTGGGCGGATGACCGCCGACATGGAGCAGTGCCAGGATCAGCGAGGTGAATTCGTGGCCCAGCGGCAGCCCGGCAAACACCACGCGGGCCGGACCGGCATCGGCGCGGATGGCAAAGCTGGGGCGACGGGCATCGGTGCCGTCAAGGCGGGCAGAGACTTTGTCGGACAGCGCGGCGATCTCTTCGACCAGCGCACGCGTATCGGCCGACTTGGCATCGTCTCCAAGGCTGGCGACCAGTTCGATCGGCCGCCGCAGATTGACGAGCAGACCCTTGAGTTGGGTAGTAGTGGCAGCGTCGAGAATGGACATGGCGATCACTCTTGGTTGTGGGGTGTGGGCATGGAAAAGCCCCCGCCGATGCACAAGGCACACGGCGAATATCGGTATTCACGGATCATTTGGGAAGACGGTGTCGGGTGATGCCCCAAAAGGAAGGGGCACCACCCGACTGAACCGGCGCGTCCGCGCAAAGGGGCGGCGTGGACGCTGCCGGCAACAGCAATCAGGACAAATCAGATCTTGCCGACGAGATCGATCGACGGAGCAAGCGTTTCATCGCCTTCTTCCCACTTGGCCGGGCAAACCTGGCCGGGGTGTTCGCGCCAGTACTTCGCGGCCTTGATCTTGCGCACGAGTTCTTCGGCATTGCGGCCCACGCCTTCGGGGGTGATTTCGACAAGCTGCACCGTGCCGTCGGGATCGACCACGAACGTGCCACGGTCGGCCAGACCGACGCCTTCGCGAAGGATGTTGAAGTTGTTCGACAGCGTGTGGTTCTGGTCACCGACCAGGTAATAGTTGATCTTGCCGATCGCCGGGCTGCTGTCGTGCCAGGCCTTGTGGCTGAAATGGGTGTCGGTCGAAACACCGTAGACTTCGACGCCCAGCGTCTGCAGTTCGGCATACTTGTCGGCCAGGTCTTCCAGTTCGGTCGGGCAGACAAAGGTGAAATCGGCCGGGTAGAAGAAGAACACCGCCCATTTGCCGGCAACGTCCGCTTCGGTCAGGTCGACAAACTTGCCCTGATGATAGGCGGTGTTCGCGAACGGTTTGATCTTGGATCCAACGATCGACATGTTTGACAGGTCCCTTGAATGCGCCCCCTGTGGGGCATGGTGGAGTAATTCCGACACCAGAGGTAGGCGCTTGCATCGCGCATTTCCAATGATCAATTCTGGGCAGATAGATTGACGTTCTCGATCAATCGACACCTGCTTGAGCGGTGTTTGCGCAAAAACGCCGTTCATACGTCCGGGATGGCACTTTCCCCATCGAGTTTGTGCGGTTTTTGCAAGCGTTGGTGAGTAAGTTGCACTTGAAAGCCAGCGCGACACGTCCCAATTGGCAAAAAAGAACGAATTCGTTCCATTAATTTTCCGCACCCAATCGCTTCAGGATCCCCCATGAGCACCGAGCCCGAAACTTTGCCGACAACGGAAAATTCCACCAGACGGCGCCTGCTGGGCCGTGTTGCGATCGTTGCTGCGGTGATCGGTGGGGCGATCGGCGTCTATGCCTATGTGGGGTACCTCAACCACGGGCAATATGTGCAATCGACCGATGACGCCTACGTCAAGGCGGATTCCATCACGGTCAGTTCCAAGCTGTCAGGCTATGTGCGCGCGGTCAAAGTGGCCGACAACCAGCCGGTCAAGGCGGGCGATCTGCTGGTCGAAGTCGATCCCACCGACTATCGCATCAAGCTCAGCCAGGCCAGCGCGCAGGAAAACCTTGCTCGCGCCGGTGAAGCGCTGAACCGCGCCGGGATTGTCGAGGCCGAAGCCGGTGTGGCGCAGGCCAAGGCCGCGCTGACGACCGCCGCGCGCGATCTTGCCTATTACAACGGCGAAGTCGCGCGCTATCGCCCGCTCGTCGCGTCCGGATCGGAACCGAAGCAGACGCTCGACCAGATGGCCAGCAGCCGCGACAAGGCCGCCGCCACGGTCGCCGCGCAACAGGCCTCGCTCGCCGCCGCCAATGGCAAGCTCGAAGCGGCGAAGGCCCAACTGGGCCAGGCCGGGGCACAGATCGAGGCCGCCCGCGCCCAGGCGGATTCCGCGCGCACTGATCTTGCCACCACACGGCTGATCGCGCCGGTGCCGGGAACTGTGGCATCCTCGTCTGTACGGGTGGGCCAGTTCGTCCAGCCCGGCCAGCGCCTGCTGTCGATCGTTCCGGTCCAGGCGATCTATGTCGAGGCCAATTTCAAGGAAACCCAGATCGGCCTGATGCGCCCCGGACAGCCCGCGACGATCGAGGTTGACGCCTTGCCCGGCGTGTCGTTCCACGGTCGTGTCGAAAGCGTGACCCCCGGCACCGGCGCGACCTTTTCGCTGATCCCGCCGCAGAACGCGACGGGCAACTTCACCAAGATCGTGCAGCGGGTGCCGGTGCGCATCCGCATCGATGCCGGCCCCGAAGCACGCCGCGTGCTGGTGCCCGGCCTGTCGCTGACGGTCGATGTGGATACTGTCGGCGCGCGCGGCGCGATCCACCAGATCCGCCGCGAGGAAACGCGGACCGCCCGATGAGTGCGGCCCGGCCCCCTGCCCCGCAAGGCGCGCAAAATGCCGATATCACCGCGTGGCTGGCGGTGGTGGCGGGCGCGATCGGCGCGCTGATGGCGACGCTCGACATTTCGATCGTCAATTCCTCGTTGCCGACCATCCAGGGCGAAATCGGTGCATCGTCGACCGAGGGCACCTGGATCGCGACATCCTATCTGGTGTCGGAAATCGTCATCATCCCGTTGACTGCGTGGCTTGAACGGGTGTTCGGGCTGCGGCGGTTCCTGTTGATCATGGCGTCGCTGTTCATGGGCTTTTCGATGGCCTGTGGGTTTTCATCGAACCTGACCGAGATGATCATCGGCCGGGTTGGCCAGGGTTTCACCGGCGGCGCGATGATCCCTACCGGGATGACCATCATTGCCACCCGCCTGCCCCGCCACCAGCAACCGATCGGCACCGCGTTGTTTGGCTCGACCCTGATCATGGGCCCGGTGTTCGGGCCGCTGCTCGGTGGCTGGCTGACCGAGAACTATAGCTGGCACTATGCCTTTTTCATCAACCTGCCGATCTGCGCAGTGCTGATGACGTTCCTGGTGGTCGGGCTGAAGCATCAGTCGATGAAACTCGATGAGCTGAAAGAGGCCGACTGGCTGGGCATCGTGGGCATGGCCGCGGGCCTTGGCGGGCTGACCGTGGTGCTCGAAGAGGGCAACCGGGAACAGTGGTTTGATTCCACGCTGATCTGGCGCCTGACCGGGGTGACCATCGTGGGCTTTGTGCTGATCGGGCTGGGACAGATCTATGCCAAGCGCCCGGTGGTCAAACTGGCGCTGTTGCGCAACCGGGCATTTGCGGCTGTGTTCGTGCTGGGTTTGCTGATCGGCGCGGTGCTCTATGGCACATCCTATGTCATCCCGCAGTTTCTGGCCGCCATTGCAGGGTACAATGCCCAGCAATCGGGCGGCGTGGTGTTCCTGTCAGGGATACCCGCGGCGATGAT
This sequence comes from Novosphingobium sp. FSW06-99, assembly GCF_001519065.1. Lineage (GTDB taxonomy): Bacteria > Pseudomonadota > Alphaproteobacteria > Sphingomonadales > Sphingomonadaceae > Novosphingobium. The sequence continues at coordinate 222,136 of NZ_KQ954251.1, read as the reverse complement.
GATGCCGCTGTTTCCGTTGCTGGTGACGCGGATCGACCTGCGAGTGGCGGTCATGGGCGGCATGCTGCTGATGGCGGCCTGTTGCTGGTTCGATTCCGATCTGACCATCCAGTCGACCGGGTCGGCGTTTGTGGCTTCGCAACTGATGCGTGGCCTCGGCCAGGTGTTCGCGATGCTGTTTCTCAACCAGGCAGCGATCGCCAGCGTCAAGCAGAACGAGGCGGGCGATGCCTCGGGCCTGTTCAACGCCGCGCGCAACCTTGGCGGATCGATCGCGCTGGCGCTACTGGCAACCTTGCAGGAACGTCGCGAGGATTTTCATCACTGGACGCTGTTTAGCGCAATTCCGGCCAATGGCACCGATGTCCAGGCCTGGGTTGCCAGTCAGACGCAGGGCGTGGGCAACGATGCCACGCTCGGCGCGTTGCAATCGATCAACGGCATTGTCGAACAACAGGCGATGGTGATGGGTTTCAACGATCAATTCGTCGCGCTGGCGGTTTCCATCACTGTCGTGATCCCGCTTGTCCTGCTCCTGCGCCCGCTGCCCAAGGGCCACCACAAAATGGCGATGCACTGATGCCCGCGTTCCCGATCCCGACCCGCCCACGCCTGCTGGTTTTCCCGCTGGCAACTGCCCTGCTGGCCGGTTGTGCCGCCGTGGGGCCCAATTGGCACGGCGCACCGGCGGCCGCGCCCGATGCCGCCGCGCGCGGGCATTTTGTGCGCGCCGACGAAGCGGTAACCCCTGCCCCGCCGGTGGCACAATGGTGGCAGGCGCTGGGCGACCCGGTGCTCGATGATCTGGAACGGCGCGCGCTGGCCGGATCGCCCGACCTGGCCGCCGCACGGGCCCGCATCGACAGCGCACGTGCAGCCCTGTCGGTGGCCAAGGCCGCCCAATTGCCCACCGTCGGCGTCAGCGCGGTGGCCGGTGATGTCTCGCTGCCCGGCGCGCTGCTGTCGCGCAACGGCCGGTTATCCGAACAGGTTTACGGCGACGATTTCCAGGCCTCGTGGGAAGTCGACTTGTTCGGCGCCAACCGCCGCCGCACCGAATCCGCGCGCGACCGGGCGGCAGCCGCCGATGCCTCGGCCGCCGATGTCGCGGTGTCGCTGTCGGCCGAAGTGGCGCGTGTCTATGTCGAACTGCGCGCCGAACAGGCCAGCGCGGCGGTGCTCGACCGGCAGGTGGCCTGCGATGAAGACGTGTTGCGCCACGCGCGCGACCGCTTTGCCGGGGGCACCGTGGCCGATCAGTCGGTCGACAGCGCGCGTTCGACGCTGGCCCAGAGCAAGAGCGATCTGTCGGATTCGCGCGCACGGATTGCCGCCGATGCCGACCAGTTGGCCGTGCTGATCGGGCAGGAACCGGGTGCGCTCGATTCGCTGATCGCGACACCCGCCCCTGTGCCGAACGTGCCCGCCACGGTTGCGGTGGGCGACCCTGCGCGCCTGTTACGCCACCGGCCCGATATTCGCGCTGCCGAAAACCAGTTGGCGGCGGCCAATGCCGATCTTGGCGCGCGCATCGCCGACCGCCTTCCCACGATCAGCTTTACCGGCATCCTCGGTCTGGGCGGCACCAGTGTGGGTGATGCATTCAGCCCCTCGACGCTGATCGGGCTGATCGCGCCGCAGATCAAATGGAACGCATTCGACGGCGGGCGCGGCGCTGCACAAGTGCGCGCGGCACGCGGCGCGCTGGCCGAGGCGGACGCCACTTATCGGTCCAAGGTGTTGTCGGCGCTCGACGATGCCGAAGGCGCACTGACGCGGTTTGGCGCCGCACGCCGGGCCTATGGCCATGCGGTCGAGCAACGCGAAGCGGCCGAGCATCTCGCCGGGCTGCAGGCGGGCCGCGCTGCGGGAGGCACGCTGGCACGCGCCGATGTGCTGACGGCGGACCGTCAGGCGTTGCGCGCACAACTGGGCACCGTGTCGGCACAGGCGCAATTGACCACCGATTTCATCGCGGTTGAAAAGGCGCTGGGCCTTGGCTGGGACAACGCGCAACCGCAGAAATGAGCCGTTTGCGTTCCATTTATTGGACTTGACCATGTCAAATTTTCAGGCAGACTTTGTTCCCATAAAGCCAACAAGGCATGAAGGTGGGACGGATGAGCTGGGTATCGACAATGGGTCGCCGCTTTTTGCAGGCGTATTCCGAAGGGCTGGTGATGACTTGCCCGTTGCATCGCGCAGGCGACACCGACACGGCGCAGGGCGCGATGCCGGCAGCAATCGACCGGTCGCAGGATAATGTCCGTGCGACCCTCCGCCCCGAATTCGCCGCGTCCTATGAAGGACAGGCCTTCAGTTCCGTTCGCCACTGACAATTTCGCGACGGTTCCAGACGCGGGCGCCGATCAGGCGGGTATCGAAGACCACGCGCTTGACGCAGTAGCCGCGCGGCGCGGGCGGCCCTCGATTGCCGAGGCAGAGGCGCTGTCCGGGCGCATTCTCGACGCCAGTTGGGACATCCTGCTTTCCGGCGGGTTTGAAAACTTTACCTTCGACCGCGTGGCGCGTCATGCCCATATCGGCAAGGCGACGATCTATTCGCGGTTTCCCGGCAAAGCAGACCTGATGCGCGCGCTGCTGTTGCGGCGGATCGAACAGCGCACCGCCCAGATCAGGCAGGAAGGGTCCGACCTGCCGACCGCGACGGCCTTCCTGCTGCGTGCGACCAACACCATGAAAATGCTGTTTTCGCCCGATGGCGTGCTCACCGAACGGCTGATCGACTGGCTCGATCAGGAAAGCGGCGAAGGCCTGACGATGCGTGCCGAGGCCTATCGCAATGCCATTGAATCGATCGCCCAGGCGCTTGTCCGTGGTCCCGACGCCGCCGATCACCGGGTGCCCGATGTCGAATTGGCGGCACGTCTGTGGCTTGAAGGCTTGCTGGGCCACGCCCGCCTCGCCTATACCGAAGGGGCCTCATCGCCTGCGGAAATCGAGCGTTGGGCGACGAACTATACACGGTTCTTCTTTGCCGGCCTGCGCGCCATGCAGCCGGGGGCATGACGACCGGCCGCGATGAATAACCGTAGCCCTGAATAACCGAGCCCTGAATAACCGTGGCCGTGAATAACTGTGACAATGCACCCGACCGGCTTGCCATCACCGAGCCGACGCGTGCAAAGACGCCAGGCACCGACGCAAAGGAGTCATGAAAACGCAATCATGGTGGAATCCAGCCACGCAGCTTCGCATCTGGCCAAGTCGAAATCGGCGCCGACAGGCGATTCGGATATCGCCCATGATTCGTCCGCCCTGCCCGCCGACCGATTTTTCAACCGCGAACTGAGCTGGTTGCAATTCAACCGGCGCGTGCTCGCCGAGGCGAAAAATCCCAATTACCCTTTGCTCGAACGCCTGCGGTTCCTGTCGATTTCGGGCAGCAATCTCGACGAATTCATGATGGTGCGCGTCGCCGGGCTGGCCGCGCAAGTGCGCCGCCAGATCGATGAAGTGTCGATCGACGGGCTGTCTGCCGGCCAGCAATTGCAGGCAATTCATGCCGCGATCAGCGAACTGGTCGGCGCGCAATACGACATCTTCACCGATCTGGTCGCCGCGCTGGACCGGCAGGGCATCAGGTTGATCACCAACCGGCGGCTGGAAAAGTCCGAAGCGGATTTCCTGAGCGAATATTTCCTGGCCCGCGTGCAACCCGCGCTGACCCCGCAGGCGATCGATCCCGCGCACCCGTTCCCGTTCATCGCCAACCAGGGCAGCGGTATCCTGTTTTCGCTGGTGCGGGTGGCCGATGGCGCCCCGGTCAACGAAATGGTGCTGATCCCCCCGGCCCTGCCGCGCTATGTGCGCCTGCCCGGTCAACCGGCGACGTGGATCGGCATCGAAGAGCTGATCCGGCGCAAGGCAGCGCGCCTATTTCCCGGCTTCCGCATCCTCAGCAGCGGCATTTTCCGGGTCCTGCGCGACAGCGACATGGAAATCGAGGAAGATGCCGAAGATCTGGTACGCTATTTCCGCACCGCGATCCAGCGCCGCCGGCGCGGGCGGGTCATCCTGCTGACCATCGAGGACAGGTTCGATCCCGCAGCCGAGGCCATGTTGCGTGACAAGTTGCGGCTGGGCCCCGATCAGGTGATCAAGGCGCGCGGGCCGCTGTCGATGGTCGGCCTGTCGGCGCTGGTCGACGAAGAACGCCCCGATCTGAAATTCGAACCCTACAGCCCGCGCTATCCCGAGCGCGTTCTCGAACATGATGGCGACTGCTTCGCGGCGATCCGCGAAAAGGATATCGTCATCCAGCATCCGTTCGAAAGCTTTGACGTGGTGGTTGATTTTCTCCACCAGGCCGCCGCCGATCCCGATGTCGTGGCGATCAAACAGACGCTCTATCGCGCGGGCAAGCAATCGGCGGTGATCGCCGCGCTGATCGCAGCGGCCGAAGCGGGCAAATCGGTGACCGCCGTGGTCGAACTGAAAGCGCGCTTCGACGAGGAACAGAACCTGCACTGGGCCAGCCAGCTCGAAAATGCCGGGGTCCAGGTGATCTATGGCTTTGTCGACTGGAAGACCCACGCCAAAGTGTCGATGGTGGTGCGCCGCGAAGGCGATGGCTATCGCACCTACTGCCACTTTGGTACCGGCAACTATCATCCGTTGACAGCGCGGGTCTACACCGACCTGTCGTTCTTTACCGCCGATCCACGCTTTTGCCGCGATGCCGGGCTGCTGTTCAATTTCATCACCGGCTATATCGAGCCCAAGGGCACCGAAATGCTGGCGATCTCGCCCGGTGGCGTGCGCGCCAAGCTGTATGAATGCATCGACCGCGAAACCGCCTATGCGCGGGCGGGCAAACCGGCGGCGATCTGGGCCAAGCTGAACGCGTTGACCGATCCCGACCTGATCGACCGGCTCTATCTGGCCAGTCGCGCGGGCGTGCAGATTGCGCTGGTGGTGCGCGGCATCTGCTGCCTGAAACCGGGGATTGCCGGACTGTCGGATACCATCACGGTCAAATCGGTGATCGGGCGGTTTCTCGAACACAGCCGTATCTGGGCGTTCGGCAACGGGGCGGCGCTGCCCAATCGGCGCGCGCGCGTGTTCATTTCCTCGGCCGACGGGATGAGCCGCAACCTCGATCGCCGGGTCGAGGTCCTGGTGCCGATCCGCAACAGCACGGTGCATGACCAGGTGCTCGATCAGGTCATGCTGGCCAACCTGCTCGACACCGAACAAAGCTGGCAACTGGACGGCACCGGGCAGTACCATCGCGTAGAGCCGGGAATACAGCCCTTCAACGTGCATCGCTATTTCATGACCAACCCGTCGTTGTCGGGCCGTGGCGCGGCCTTGACCAAAGGCCGCAAAGTGCCAAAGCTGGCCTTGCGTCGCGGCGGCGCGGCAACGGCCTGAGCACACCTGAGCACACCTGAGCACTAGGGCGGACACAAACATGACCACGTCTGACCGCCGCACGGCACGCGGGCCCATGCGCGCCATTGTCGATATCGGTTCAAACACCGTGCGGCTTGTCATCTACGGCGGGCCATTGCGCGCACCCGCCGTGCTGCACAACGAAAAAGTCACCGCCCGGCTGGGCAAGGGCGTGGCTGAAAACGGCCTGCTGGGCACGCGCGCCACCACCAGCGTGCTGGCCGCGCTGGCGCGCTATCGCGTGCTGTTGCAATTGAAGGGCGTCGAACGCGTCGATGTCGTGGCGACGGCGGCGGTGCGTGATGCCATCAACGGCGGCGCCTTTCTCGAACGCGTGGCGGCGATGGGGTTTTCCCCGCGCCTGTTGAGCGGCGAACAGGAAGCGGTGACCAGCGCGCACGGCGTGCTGGGCGCGTTCCCCGGCGCCAGCGGCGTGGTCGGCGATCTGGGCGGCGGCAGCCTGGAACTGGTCGATATCGATGGCGACACCTGTCGCCATGGCGTATCGATGCCGCTGGGCACGTTGCGGCTGGGGCGGTTGCGCGCCGCTGGTGACCGCGCCTTTGGTCAGCAAGTGGCCAAGGCGCTGAAAAAGGCCGACTGGGCCGCCGAACCGGGCAGCACACTCTATCTGGTGGGCGGATCGCTGCGCGCGTTTGCGCGGTTTGCCATGGCCCGGCTGGAATGGCCGATCGACGATCCGCACGGATTTGTGCTCGACCCTGCCGATGGCTTGCGCATCGCGCGCGCGCTGGCGCGGCGCAAACCCGAAACCTTGCGTCCCCTGCCGGGCATTTCCACCGCGCGGATGAACAGCCTGCCCGACACGGCGGCCTTGCTGGCCGTACTGATCCGGCGGCTGCAACCGGGAAAACTGGTGTTTTCGGCTTGGGGCCTGCGCGAAGGCCTGCTCTATGAGGACATGCCTGCCGGCATTCGCGGGCAGGACCCGCTGGTGGCCGGCATGTCGGCATTTGTCCAGGAACACGGCATTCCGGCGCAGATCGGCGCGATGGTGGCAGGATGGACCGTGGCCGCCGCGCCGCCTTCGGGGGTTGAACGGCGCGAGCGATTGCGCCTGGCCGCGACGATGCTGTGCCTCGCCTCGGCAGTGGTGGAGCCCAACTTGCGCGGCGATATCGCGCGCGACTGGGCCTTGCGCAAACGCTGGATCGGCGCAACGACCACCGAACGGGTGATGCTGGCGGTGGCAATGCTGGGCCATGCCGGGCGGCTCGATGTGCCCCCCGCGCTGGCCGCGCTGATCACGCCCGCCGCGCTGCGCGAAGCGCAGACCTGGGGCCTGGCGACACGGCTATGCCGCCGGTTCAGCACGTGCGCGCCGCAAAGCCTGACCGACAGCCAGTTGACCGTCGAAGGCACGCGCCTGGTGCTGAGCGTGCAGCCTGCGCTGGCCGCGCTGGTCAACGAAGGCGTCGAGCGTGATTTGCGCGCACTCGCCACACACCTGGGGCTCAAGGCCGAAGTGCGTTAACCGACTTTGTCGCCCGGCGCCGCTGCCTCACGCGCGGCCTCGGCTTGCGCGGCGGCCAGCACGCGCAGCACATTGCCCGACCAGATCTTGGCAATATCCTCGCGCGTATAGCCCGCCTTGAGCAGCGCTTGGGTAATCTTGGGCAGACTGGCCACATCTTCCAGCCCGACCACGCCGCCACCGCCATCCCAATCGGCGCCGATGCCGACATGATCGACCCCGGCAACCTTGATTGCGTGCAGCAAGTTGGCCATCACGTCGTCGAATGTCGGGGCATCGATCAGCGGATAGCGCGCCTCGATCGCGTGCCGCTCGGCGATGAAGGCGGCGTGTTCGTCGGCCGACAGCGCGCGGCTTTCGGGATATTTCGCCTCCAGCGCCTTGAACGCCGCGGCGGCCGCAGGATCGCGCTTTTCGGCTTTTACATAGACGGTGTTGATCTGAATCACGCCGCCTTGTGCCGACAGCAATTGCAGATGGGCATCGTCGATGTTGCGCGGATGATCAAACACCGCCCGGCACCCCGAATGAGTCAGGATGACCGGCGCCTTCGACAGCGTCAGCGCATCGTCGAGCGCCTTGTCCGAACTGTGCGACAGATCGGGCACCACGCCGATCCGGTTCATTTCGGCCAGCAACGCCTTGCCCGCCGGGCTCAGCCCGCCCCATTTTTCGGTATCGGTGGCGCTGTCGGCGAACTGGTTGTTGCGGAAATGTGCAAAGCCCGAAATCCGCACACCCAGCCGATAGAACGTGTCGATCAGCGTGACGTCATCGCCCAGCGGCCAGGCGTTTTCGATCGACAGATAGACAACGATGCGGCCCGATGCCGCGATCGGCGCCGCATCCGCCGCCTTGTCGGCCAGGGCAAACACCTGCGGGTGGGCGGCGACCATTTCGCGGATCTTGACGCCACGCATGATCGCCGCATCGCGTGCGGCCCGCGTCGCCTCGGGCGTCAACGGGCCCTGCGGCGTATAGATCGCCCAGAACCCGCCATCGAGATGCCCCTCTTTCATGCGCGGCACATCGACCGTGCTGAAATCGCGTTTGGCATCATGGCGATCCATGATCGACCAACCGGGAATTTCCAGAAGCATCGGCGTGTCGAGATGGGTGTCGAGCGTCAGCAGCGACCGATGCACGCGCAAGGCCTCGGGCGAAACCTGGGCAACGGCCGGCGCATGCGGTTTGACCGGACGCGCGACCAACGGGGCGGCGCCAAGCGCGCAAACCAGCGCAAAACCGGAACAGGCGGCAATTCGGATCGATCGGATCATCGTCATTCCCTTGACCCGGACCGCGCACCGATCCGGCCTATCATCACCCGACTATGCCGTTGCGATCGGCCCGGCGCAAATCCCAAACAGCGAACACTTCCTAACGCGACTTTAAGGAATGGATCTTATTGCTTGAAAAGATAGGTATTGAGTCGTTTCGACAGGCACCATGATGATCGCGACCGAGCAATCCTCCACGCGCCCCCTCGTCCCGCGGCGTTCAGAGCGCCGGGGTATCAGCGCGAAAGTGCAATACCGCCGCTCGACGGTGCGTATGGCAGGGGTGACGCTTGACTTGTCGTGCCATGGCGTGCGGCTGGCCGCGATGGAACGCCTTCGCATCGGTGAAACGCTGTGGATCACGTTGCCCGGCCTGCCGCCCCGTCGCGCCACGGTCAAATGGGTCGATCGCTTCGAAATCGGCTGCGAATTCGACGAAGCGCTGCATCCCGCCGTGCTCGATCGCATCATCACCGGTTAGGGCAGTTTCGCTCGCGCCCCGGCTTGTGTAGAGGGGCGCGATGTTGCGCCTTACCGAACTCAAACTGCCGCTCGACCATAACGCCGACGATCTCGAAGCCGCGATCTGCGATCGGCTCGACGTGCCACGCGCAGATCTGGTGCGCTATACGATTGCCAAGCGCGGCAACGATGCGCGCCGCAAATCGGCGATTCAACTGGTCTATGCGGTCGATGTCGCATTGCGCGACGAATCCGGGGTGCTGGAACGCCAGGCCGGGGCCCGCGATCTGCGCCCCAGCCCCGACACCACCTATCGCTTTCCGGTCATGGCCTCGCCGGGCTGGTCGGGGCCGCGCCCGGTGGTGATCGGCGCGGGGCCATGCGGGCTGATGGCGGCGCTGGTGCTGGCGCAGATGGGGCTGCGGCCGATCATCATCGAACGCGGCAAAGCCGTACGCGAACGCACCAAGGACACCTGGGCGCTGTGGCGCCGGTCGGTGCTGACCCCTGAATCCAATGTGCAATTCGGCGAAGGCGGCGCGGGAACGTTTTCCGACGGCAAACTCTACAGCCGGATCAAGGACCCGCGCCATCTCGGGCGCAAAGTGCTGGTCGAATTCGTCAAGGCCGGGGCGCCCGCCGATATCCTGACCGAGGCGCATCCCCATATTGGCACGTTCCGGCTGGTGACGATGGTGATGAGCATTCGCGAAACGATCGAGGCGCTGGGCGGCGAATACCGCTTTGGCACGCGGGTCGATGATTTCGAGATCGAAGCTAACGTGCAAGGGGCGCGGCAGATCACCGCGCTGCATTTGTCCGACGGCACCGTGCTGCGTGCCAGCCACGTGATCGTCGCGGTGGGGCATTCGGCGCGCGACACGTTCCAGGTGCTGCACGATCGCGGCGTGCATGCCGAGGCCAAGCCGTTTGCGATCGGCGTGCGTATCGAACATCCCCAGGGCTGGATCGACCGCGCACGCTATGGCAGCTTTGCCGGCAATCCGATCCTGGGCCCGGCGGCCTATGCGGCCTCGCATCAGGCGCGCAACGGGCGCACCGTCTACAGTTTCTGCATGTGCCCGGGCGGCCGCGTGGTGGCCGCCACCAGCGAGGAAGGGCGCGTCGTCACCAATGGCATGAGCCAGTATTCGCGCGCCGAATTCAATGCCAATTCGGGCCTGGTGGTCGATATCGACCCGACCCGCGACTATCCCGGCGGGCCGCTGGCGGGCATCGCGTTTCAGCGCCACTGGGAAAGCCTGGCGTTCACCGCAGGGGGCAGCGATTACAAGGCGCCGGGCCAGAAAGTCGGCGATCTGCTGGCCGGCCGCGCCTCTTCGGGTGAATTCGGTACGGTCGTGCCCTCGTATCAGCCCGGTGTGCGACTGACCGATCTGGCACAGTGCCTGCCGCCTTATGTGATCGAGGCCATCCGCGAGGCTCTGCCGGTGTTCGGCCGCCAGATCCCCGGCTATGACCACCCCGACGTGATCATGACCGGGGTGGAAACGCGCACGTCCTCACCAGTGCGGTTCCGACGCGGGGCCGATCTGCAGAGCATCAACACCAAAGGCCTGTACCCGGCGGGTGAAGGTGCAGGCTATGCCGGGGGCATCCTGTCGGCGGCAGTTGATGGCATCAGAGCTGCCGAAGCGCTGGCGCAAGATGTGTTGAGCGCATACGAATAAGGGAGCCAATCCGGCTTGCCCCAAAGGGCAAGCGCCTTTCGGCTTCGCCAGATATTTTGTGCCAAATCAAATAATTGGACCGGTCGATCAACACCATCGCGGTGGCCATTGCATTTTTTGCACTGCACTGGACAGCTTTTCGCACTTGCACAACAGGCGTGTGCAACCCATCTTGATCCTGCCTTTCAGGCATCCTCTCCCAAAACTTTCAAAGCCGATCGGGCAACCGGTCGGCTTTTTTTCGCCTCATGCCCGGTTCGCCGCGCGCAACGCCCCTGCCATCAACTCTTCCCGCAACCTGTCGAGCGGTGGCAGGCGCAATTCGGCCGCATCGGCAATGCCTGCGATGGCGTCTTCGCCATAACACTGGCCCAGTGCGAGGGTGGCTTGGCGGCAGGGCACCATCGCGCCCCCGGCCACGTCGATGCTGGCGAATATGCGCACGGTCGGCAGCGCGACATCGGCTTCATCCTGATCGACCACCATCGCCAGTCGGCCCGAGCGCAGGCGCACAAATGACCCGATCGGATAGACCCCGACCGCCTCGACCAATCGCGCGGCAATCATTGCATCAAACAGGTGAGGCTGCGCGGCGATCACACCGAGCGCACGTGCGGGATCGAGCGCGGGGGTGTCGGGCGTGCCGGTGACCAGTTGATCATAGCTGTCGCACACCGCGGCCATGCGTCCGAACAGACCGATCGTGGCGCCTGACAGACCGTTTGGATAGCCACTGCCGTCGAGCCGTTCGTGATGGTGCAGGCATCCAGTCTGAACGTCGGGCGGGATATCGCCCGCCGCGCGCATCAGCGTCTGGCCAAACAGCACGTGCCCTTTGGCCACGGCCGGCGGCAGATCGCGATAGTCGGCTACGCCCACTTCTGCCGACAGTTGCGCCAGCGCAATATCCATCATCATCCCGACCATCCCCGCCGCGCGTGTCGCCGCCGGGGCCAGGCCCAGGCGCTGGGCCAGTGCAACCATCAAGGCCGCCACCGCCAGTGCATGGCGATAGAGGTGCACCTGGTCGCTTTGGCACTGCAACAGGCCGTTGAAGGCATAGATGTTGCGCTGGATCGACAGATAGATCTCGTCGACCACGGGCGCGACATCGCTTGCGGCGACCAGTTTGCCCAACCGCGCTTCCAAAAACAGCCGATTGACCGCCTTGCCCGCCTGTCGCGCCAGCCGTTCGGCGCGCAACATTTCCTGCGACAGATCCACTGCGCGGCGCCCCGCCATCGCCGCCCCGGCAATCGCGCGCGACAGCTTTGGCGATCCGGCGACGGGGGTCCGGTCGTTGGCCGCCATTTCGACATCACGCCCCTGCGTGGGGTCGATCAGCACCCATTCGACCGCGCTGTCGCGCAAGGCGCGCAGGCGTGCCGGATCGTCGAGCACAAACCGCGCCTTCCAGAACGGATGGCGAAACCAGTTGCCCTCCAGCCGGTGAATATACATCCCCAGCTCCACCTGATCGGTGCGAATACGTCTCACTTGTGCCACCAACCCTGTCTCGGATCGGCAGATTGGCATGGGGCCATTCAACAGCACGGTTGCGGCACCCTCCGCAAAGTCCCCTAACCGGCACGAGGCACGAATTCAGCTTTCGTGGAATGCGCTCTCGGTGGTCAGCGCGAGCAGCGCCTCACCCAGCGCCTCGATCTCGCGCTCGCTGCGCGATCCTGCAAAAACCGAGGCGGACAGGCACAGCCGGGGACTGCGCGTGCCGGGCACGACCAGTCCGATCGACACCACGCCGGGGTGGGCATAGCCATCGTCGATGCCGAACCCGGTCTGGCGTGTGCGCGCGACTTGTTCCGCCCACGCAGCAAAGGCCAATGGCCTGCGCCAGCGCAAGGCGCCAAACCGCCGGTGCAGTTCGTCCGGGTCGGGCGCTTCGGTGGCGATCACCGCGCGTCCGACCGACCCGGCGCCAACCGGCTGGCGCTGACCGATCGCCATATGAATGCGCGTGGTCGCCTCGCTTTCGCCCAGCGCCACCAGCGTCAGCCGGTCGGACCCGATCTGTTGCCACAGCCCGCACGCCGTGTCGTGACCTTGCGCAAAGCGCGTGAGCAATGGCTGTGCCTGCGCGATACGCTGCGCCATGCGCGCGCCGCTCAACAAGTCGGCGCCCTGCCAGGCCGGGGTCAGCCGATAGCGCCGCGCATCGCCGGCGCGTTCGAGCGCCCCTTCGCCGACCAGCGTGCGCAGCAGGTTGAGCGCGCTCGACGGGCTGAGCCCGGTGTCGCGACACACTTGTGTCAAAGTCAGCGCACCCTCGCTCGCCAACAGGCGCAAAATGGCAAACGCCTGCGAGACGGAACGCACCGGGCCGGTCATCGCGCCGCTATATTTTTCACAAGTGTGAAAATCAATTCCTGATGTTGAATAGATGTCCTGGCATCGATACCCCGGCCCGGCAAGACGAAAGGACCAGAGTCGCATGCCGGGCATTCTCGAAGGCAAAGTCGTGGCCATTACCGGCGCCGGGCGCGGGATCGGCCGCGAAGTGGCGCTGCTGTGCGCGCGCGAGGGCGCGGCGGTGGTGGTCAACGATCCGGGCGTGGCGCAGGCGGGCGATGGCGGCGACACCGGCCCTGCCGATGCGACGGTTGCCGATATCCGCGCCGCCGGGGGCCGCGCCTGGGCCAATCTGGCCAGCGTTGCCGATCCGCTGGGCGCGGCCAGCATCATCGAGGATGCGGTGCAGCGGTTTGGCCGGATCGATGCGGTGGTCAACAACGCCGGGATCTTGCGCGACACGATCTGGCACAAGATGAGCCATGCCGACTGGCAGGCGGTGATTGATGTCAACCTGACCGGGCCGTTCAACGTGTCAAAGGCGGCAACACCCTATTTTCGCGAACAAGGCTCTGGCAGCTTCATCCATTTCACCTCGACCAGCGGGCTGATCGGCAATGTCGGTCAGGCCAATTATTCCGCCGCCAAGCTGGGTCTGGTCGCGCTGTCGCAGTCGATCGCGCTCGACATGGCGCGCTTTGGCGTGCGTTCGAACTGCATTGCGCCGTTTGCGTGGAGCCGGATGACTGCGTCGATCCCCGCCGAAACCCCCGAACAGAAATTGCGCGTCGAGCGCATACAGTCGATGAGCGCGGACAAGATCGCGCCGCTGGTGGCCTTCCTCGCCTCCGACCGCGCGGCCGAGGTCAACAACCAGATCTTTGCCGTGCGCCGCAACGAAATCGTGCTGTTCAACAAACCGCGCCCGGTGCGGTCGATGACCAAAGTCGAAGGGTGGACCGCGCAGGCCATCGCCGATGAACTGGTACCCGCGTTCCGCCCCAATTTTGCCCGTGCCGATGAAGTTTCGGCGCATGTCTTCCCCTATGACCCGATCTGAGGGCCCCGCGACCATGAGCACCAACCCCGGCATGGACCCTGATGTCTTTGCGCAGTTTCACCAACAGCTCGAACGCTATGTGCGCGAACGACTGGTGCCCGCCGAGGCCGAGGTGATCGCCAACGACGGCATTCCCGACGCGCTGAAGGCCGAAATGGTCGACATGGGCCTGTTTGGCCTGACCATGCCCGAAGAATACGGCGGCGCGGGGATGAACGTGCAGCAATATATCGAAACGATCCACACACTGTCCTACGCCATGCCGGCCTATCGTTCGATCATCTCGATCAACATCGGCATGGTCTGTTCGGCGATCAAAAATTCCGGCACGCCCGAACAGAAGGCGCAGTGGCTGCCGCGCCTGGCCGCCGGCGAAGTCGCCGCGTTCGGCCTGACCGAGCCGGGTTCGGGATCGGATTCGGCCGGGTTGCAGACCAGCGCGGTGCGCAGCGGCAATGGCTATGTGATCAACGGCACCAAGCGGTACATCACCAACGCGCCTTATGCCAAACTCGGCCTGATCATGGCGCGCACGTCGAAGGAAAACCTGCCCAAAAATGCCCATGTCTCGGCCTTTCTGGTGCCGCTCGACACCCCCGGCGTATCGCGCGGCAAATCCGACCGGAAGATGGGCCAGCCCGGCAGCCATATCGGCGACCTGATCTTCGACAATGTATTCGTGCCAGGCGACGCCCTGCTCGGCGGCGAGGAAGGCAAAGGCTTTGCCACCGCGATGCAGAGCCTCGACAACGGGCGGCTGTCGGTCGGCGCGGCCAGCACCGGCTATGCCCGGCGCATTCTCGACACCGCCACCCGCTATGCCACCGAGCGCAAGGCGTTTGGCGAACCGATCGCCAATTTCCAGTTGATCCAGGCCATGCTGGCCGACAGCTATGCCGAAATCTATGCCGCGCAATGCATGATGCGCGACGCCATTGCCAAAGCCGACAGTGGCGCGAAAATCCTGAAGGAAGCCGCCGCGTTCAAGATGTTCGCCAGCGAAATGTGCGGCCGCGTGGCCGACCGTTGCGTGCAAATCCACGGCGGTGCAGGCTATCTGTCGGAATATGAGGCCGAACGGTTTTTCCGCGATGTGCGGATCTATCGCATTTACGAAGGCACTACGCAGATCATGCAACTGGTCATCGCCAAGCAGATGTTGCGCGATTTCGCCGCGGGCGCGGCCTGACATGTATCCGCTGCTCAACGGGCTGTCGGTGATCGAGGCGTCGTCGTTCGTCGCCTCGCCCACCTGCGGGCTCTATCTGGCGCAAATGGGCGCCGAGGTGATCCGCGTCGACCAGATCGGCGGCGGGCCCGATTATCACCGCTGGCCGGTCACCGCCGACAATGCCTCGCTCTATTGGGAAAACCTCAATCGCGCCAAACGGTCGGTCGCGCTCGATCTGGCCCACCCCGAAGGACGCGAACTGTTGCAGGCGCTGGTGCGCGCGACCGGGCAATTCGTCACCAATTTCCCGGCCAAGGGCTTTCTGGCGCATGATGCGCTGGCGCAAGGGTGCCCAGGCCTGATCACCGTTCGCGTGATGGGCTGGGCCGATGGCAGCCCGGCGCTCGACTATACCGTCAACAACGCGGTCGGCTATCCACTGCTGACCGGCGCGGGCCCCGATCCGGTCAACCATGTGCTGCCCGCGTGGGATTTGCTGACCGGGGCCTATGCCGCGTTTGCGCTATTGGCCGCGCTGCGCCGCCGCGATGCCACCGGCCAGGGCGGTGAAGTGCGCCTGCCGCTGTCTGACGTGGCGATCGGCACGGTGGCCAATCTGGGCAGTCTGGCCGAAGTGGTCACCACCGGCGCCGACCGGCCACGGCTGGGCAACACGGTGTTCGGGCTGTTCGGGCGCGATTTCGTCACTGCCGATGGCGTGCGCACGATGATCGTGGTGGTGACCCACCGGCAATGGGCCAATCTGGTTACAGCGCTCGGGCTGGGCGACGCGATCGCGCAGATCGAGCATGCGCGCGGTGTGGCCTTCGCCGCCGATGACGGGCTGCGCTATACCCACCGCGATGCGCTGTTTCCGCTGTTCGAGGCAGCGATCGGCACGTGCCGCCATGCCGACCTGGCCGCCGCGTTCGATGCGGGCGGGATCGTCCATTCGGCCTATCGCACAATGCACGAGGCCGCCGCCGATCCCGCGCTGGTGGCCGACAATCCGATTTTCGGGACCGCCGCCAACCCCAGCGGCGCGGTCTATCCCGCCGCCGGCGCCTTTGCCACGTTGCCCGACACCCCGCGCGAACCGCCGCGCCCGGCCCCGCGCAATGGCGAACACAGCGAACAAGTGCTGGCCGAACGGCTTGGGCTACCTTCGGGCGAAGTGGCCCGCTTGATTGACTCTGGAATTGTAGGAACCGCGACATGACCAAACTGCGCCGTGCTGCCATCGTCTCTCCGCTGCGCACCGCCGTCGGCAAATTCGGCGGCGCGCTTGCCCCGCTGACCGCAGGCGATCTGGGCGCGGTGATCCTCAAGGCGCTGATCGCGCGCAGCGGGATCGATCCCGCGCGGGTCGATGACGTGGTGTTTGCGCAAGGCTATGGCAGCGGCGAAGCCCCAGCCATCGGGCATTGGTCATGGCTGGCGGCGGGATTGCCGCTGGAGGTGCCGGGCTATCAGGTCGACCGGCGCTGCGGGTCCGGGCTGCAGGCGGTGATCAACGCGGCGATGATGGTGCAAACCGGCGCCGCCGACGTGGTGGTCGCAGGCGGCGTCGAATCGATGTCGAACGTCGAACATTATACCACCGACATCCGCAAGGGCGTGCGCGCGGGCAATCTGGTGCTGCACGACCGGCTGACTCGCGGGCGGCTGATGTCGCAACCGGTCGAACGCTTCGGGGTGATTTCGGGCATGATCGAAACCGCCGAAAACCTCGCGCGCGACTATGGCATTTCACGCGAAGAGGCCGATGCCTATGCCGTGCAAAGCCACCAGCGCGCCACCGCCGCCTGGGCCAAGGGGCTGTTTGCCGACGAACTCGTGCCCGTGCCGGTGCCGCAGAAAAAGGGCGATCCGGTGGTGTTCGATCACGATGAAGGCTATCGCCCCGATGCCACCGTGGAATCGCTGGGCAAGCTGCGCGCGATCGAGGCCAGGACCATTCCCGGCGCGGTGGTCACCGCCGGCAATGCCAGCCAGCAGAACGATGCCGCCGCCGCCTGCCTGATCGTCGCCGAAGACGCGCTGGATGAACTCGGCCTCGAACCGATCGCCTGGTTCCATTCGTGGGCGGCAGCGGGCTGCGACCCGGCGCGCATGGGCATCGGCCCGGTTCCGGCGGTCGAGCGCCTGTTTGCGCGCAGCGGCTTGAGCTGGGACCAGATCGATCTGGTCGAACTGAACGAAGCGTTCGCTCCGCAAGTGCTGGCCGTGCTGAAAGGCTGGGGCTGGAGCAAGGATGACAGCCGCAAGGCGCTGCTCAATGTCAACGGCTCGGGGATTTCGCTGGGCCATCCGATCGGCGCCACCGGTGGCCGCATTCTTGCCAACCTGACGCGCGAACTGGTGCGCCGCGATGGGCGCTATGGCCTGGAAACGATGTGCATCGGCGGCGGCCAGGGGATTGCCGCCGTGTTCGAGCGCGCCCGATGACCGCCAGCGCGCTCGCAGCCGCGCGCGCCTATCTGGCCGAGGCACGGGCAGCACTGGCCGACCGGCTGACTCACCGCAGCCTCGATCAGGAACAGCGCGTCGCGCACGGGTTCGCCTGGATCGCCACCAGCGTTGCCGCGCTGGAGGCACTGGCCGACTGGCATGCGCGCAACGGCGATGCCAATCCGGTCGACGCGCTGGTGGTCCGGCTGGCCTTTGCCGAAACGCTGGCGCAACTGGTCGGCGGATTGCCGATGGGGCAGAACGAGATCGTGCGGCCCGCCGATTTCGGGCTGGGCCATGCCGCACGCCGTCTGGCCGATGCGGTTGCGACGCTGATCGAGGCCGATCTGGCCCCCGAGCGCGCGGCGCTGGCCGCCCTGCTGGCCGAAGGGCGCTGGCCGAGCGAGCAGTTCGACGATGGCGAACTCGATACCATCCGCGACCAGTTCCGCCGCTTTACCGATGCGCAGATCATTCCTCATGCGCATGGCTGGCACCTGGCCAACGCGCTGATCCCCGATGAAACGGTGGCGGCAATGGCCGATCTGGGCACGTTCGGGGTGTGCATCCCTGAACAATATGGCGGCCTGGGGCTCGACAAGCTGGTGATGTGCGTGATCACCGAGGAACTGTCGCGCGGCTGGATCGGCGCGGGATCGCTGGGCACAAGGTCGGAAATAGCGGGCGAACTGATCGTGCTGGGCGGCACCGAGGCGCAAAAGGCGCAGTGGTTGCCGCGCATCGCCAGCGGCGAAGTGCTGCCCACCGCCGTGTTCACCGAGCCCGACACCGGATCGGACCTGGGTTCGCTACAGACGCGCGCGCGGCTGATCGATGGCCAATGGGTGATCGATGGCGCCAAGACCTGGATCACCCATGCCAGCCGATCGGATCTGATGACGCTGCTGGCGCGCACGCTGCCCGATGAAAAGGGCTATGCCGGGCTGTCGATGCTGCTGGTGCCCAAATCGCGCGGCACCCACGACGATGCCTTTCCCCTGCCCGGCCTGACCGGCAGCGAGATCGAAGTGCTGGGCTATCGCGGGATGCGCGAATATGCGCTGCAATTCGATGGCGTGACCGCGCCGGCCGACGCCTTGCTGGGTGGCGAACAGGGCCAGGGGTTCAAGCAATTGATGCGCACATTTGAAGGCGCGCGCATCCAGACCGCGGCGCGCGCCGTCGGCGTGGCGCGCCGGGCGCTCGAACTCGGGCTCGCCTATGCCACCACGCGCAAGCAATTTGGCCAGGCGATCGTGCACTTTCCGCGTGTGGCCGACAAACTGGTGATGAGCCTGGTCGATTGGGTCATGGCGCGCGAACTGACATATGCCGCCGCGCGTGCCAAAGTGACCGGCAAGAGGTGTGACATCGAGGCCGGTATGGCCAAACTGCACGCCGCGCGCACCGCGTGGAGCAATGCCGATGCCGCGCTGCAGATCCATGGTGGCAATGGCTATGCGCTGGAATACGAGATCAGCCGCGTCTTGTGCGATGCGCGTATCCTCAACATTTTCGAAGGCGCGGCGGAAATTCAGGCGCAGGTGATCGCGCGCGGTTTGCTGGCGGCACGCAACTGATGGGGGAATGGGACGCCTGGATCGGCCGCAGCGAAACCCGCACCGACCGGTTGGACAGCGGGCTGGTCGCGCGCTGGTGCGCCACGTTCGACCGCGATGCACCGCGCGACGGCACCGCACCGCAAGGGCTGCACTGGTGCCTGGGTCTGCCCGACGCGCCGACCGCCACGCTGGGCCCCGATGGTCACCCACGCCGCGACGAAACGGCGCCGGGTTTCCTGCCCCCGATAGCGCTGCCGCGGCGGATGTGGGCGGCCAGCGCACTCGACTTCCACGCGCCGCTGCGGGTGGATGCTCCGATCACGCGCACCACGCATATTGCCGCGATCACCGCCAAACAGGGTGGCAGCGGCACGCTGGTGTTTGTCGAACTGACGCATGAAACCCGGTGCGACCAGGCGCTGGCGGTGTCCGAAACGCAGACTGTGGTCTATCGCGAGGCCGCACCCGTCGATGCCGCGCCAGCACCGCCTCTGCCGGGCCCCGACCGGTTCGATGCCGCTGCATGGACTTTGGCACGGACAATCGCGCCGTCGCCGCCTTTGCTGTTCCGCTATTCGGCGCTGACTTTCAACAGCCATCGCATTCACTATGATCTGCCTTATGCGACCGGGCAGGAAGGCTATCGCGGGCTGGTCGTGCATGGTCCGCTGACCGCCAGCCTGCTGCTCGATCTGGCGCGGCGCTATCTGGGCGACAACCGCCTGACCGCGTTCCGGTTTCGCGGCACTTCGCCTGCGGTCGCGGACGAGCCGCTGCATCTGGCCTTGCGCGCGCACGACGCCGGGCTGAGGCTGGGCGCCTATGCCGAGGATGGGCGCCAGATCATGGAGGCAACGGCATCGTTTCAGGGCCAGTCGTCGGATTTCCCCAGTTCGACAAACTGATCGCGCAGCCACGCCGCCGCCGGGCCGGGCGGGCAATCGCGGCGCCAGATCGCCGACAGGCCATAACGCCCGCCGCTGTGATCGGGCAGGTTCAACCGGACCAGCGCGCCCGAGGCCAGATCACCCGCCACCATCGGCAGCGGCATATTGCCCCAGCCAACCCCTTCGCGCAGCAGCGCGTGTTTGGCCGACAGGTCGGCCAAACGCCAGGTCTTGCGGCTGATCACCGCGAAATCGCGCCCTTCGGTCAGGCGCGAACGGTCTGACAGCACCAGTTGGATATGATCGCGCGCCGCGCCAGGCGGGATTGTCGCCATCTGCCCCAGCGGGTGACCGGGCGACGCCACCGGCACCATCAGCGTGGACCCGGCCGCCTCCGAATTGAGCATTTCCGCCTCGAGCGCGAGCGGCCCCGAAATGCCGATGCTGGCGGTGCCGTCGCTCACCAGCGCGGTGATCGCCCCCAGCGCCTCGACATGCAGGCGCAATTGCACGGTAGGAAACACGTGCGCAAAGGCGCGCAGGACCTGGCCCAGCCGTTCAGACGACACCATCACATCGACCGCCAGATCAACTTCGGCCTCCAGCCCGTCGAGCAGGCCTTTGACCCGCGCGCGCAAACCATCGACCCCCGCCGCGATCGCGCGGGTTTCGGTCAGCAGGGCGCGCCCGGCCACGGTCAATTGCGGTTTGCGCGTGCCTTCGCGTTCAAACAACACAAGGCCGAGCTGCGCCTCCAGATTGGCAATGCCATAGCTGATCACCGACACCGCGCGCCCCAGCCTTCGACCGGCGGCTGCGAAACTGCCGGTATCGACAATCGCCAGGAAAATCCGCAACTGGTCGAATGTCGGCGTCCCCGGATTGTTCATGCACGCGGCCCTTTTCACCAAGCGTCGATGGTCCCCGGTGCACACCCTATCGCGCAATCGGCCCGACAGCTATTCAGGAAAATGAAACAATGGCCATGATCTTATAGGGATGTTGTCCGAGTGCCATTCGGCGCATTGGACATATCCGTCGTCCCAGCCAAAGTTGCCGAGTCAAACCCATGCGATCCCAGCACCAGTCCGCACTTGCCCCCGTCCCCGCGCTTTCGACCGGCGAATGGCGCGCGGTGCAAAACGCGTTGCGCGCGGTGCATGGCAGTTCGTGCAACGGTGGTGAACATCCTGGCCCGTTGCAGCGCGGTCTTGCGCGCATCGGCCGGATCATGCCCGTGCTGCGCCCTCGCCCAGCGCACGCAGTTGCTCCCGAACACGAACCCTTGCGCGATTTCCTGTGCGAAAGCGCGCGCCACGGCCCGGCGGTTGATGATCTGGCCCAGGCGCTGAAGCGGCAGGGCTATTCCCAGGCGCAGATCGCGGCGCTGACCCTGATCGCCGGCTGATCGAAAAATTGCCCGTCGGTAAACGGAGTGTTTACCGACGGACCATAGAATCCCCGTGAAGACCAGGTGACGGCCAGGCGGGGCCGGCCACGGGCGCAATGGTCACGGGAAAACCTGCAATGTCGTTCATGGACCGGGAGCAACTTTCCGGGGCAGCGCTGCGTGAAGAACGCCGGGCACGGCTGGTGCGTGGCACTTTGCGCCTGCCAAGCGGAACAGTCATCGCGGCGCTGGTGCGCAATTTGTCCGATCGCGGACTGGGCATGACCACCAAGAGCAGGCCACCGGCGCGCGGCGATGCGGTGGTGGTGACGTTGCCCGGCTCACCCGATCTCGATGGCGTTGTCCGCTGGGTGCGCGAACACGATTTTGGCGTCGAACTGGGCGGTTCGGTCGATACCGATCAGCTTGCCACGGCAATCCGCACCGAAATCGCGCGGATGAAAGACGCCGGCGAATGGCAGGTCAGCTCGCTCCACCGCGTCCACACGCCACCGGCGGCCAAGCCGCGCCGACCGGTCTGATTCTGCCTGTCAGAACTGCGCGGTGCGCACCCGCGCGACTTCCTCATCAATCTTCTTGGTTGCCGCCCAGAAATGGTATGCCGCCCAGAATCCGGTCGGCGCCAGCAGCAACAGCGCAAACCGCAGCGATTGCGCGTCCGCCCCGTGTGGCCCGGCCACATAGTCCGATACCAGCCCGACAAACTGCGGCGCGATCACCAGATTGGCGATGTTCGCCATCAGCAGCGTCACCGCCGCCGTCATCGCACGCAATTGCGGTGGCACGACATTGTTGAGCAGGCCATAGGACGGCCCGATATAGAAATACATCGCCGGCACGAGAATCCACAGGCAGGCTTTGGCCACCGCCAGATCGTGCGTGTAGAAGATGAAAAACGACGGCACGGTAACGCCCGCGACAACCAGCGCCATCAGCCACAACACGCGTTTGGGATCAGCCATCCAGCGCGTGGCCATCAGCAGGCCGGTGCCGATCGTCGCCGCGCTGCCCGCGATCAGGTGCATTGGCCCGAGAATCTGCCCCGCTTCGCCCGCGCTCATGTGATAGGCGCGTTGCAGATACGTCGGGGTCCACCACATCAGGCCCCAGCCCCACAGCGCGACCACCGCGCCGCCCATCATCAGGTGGATCGTCGCGCGCTGTGATATGATCGTTTTCAGCGCCTTGAACACCGGCACTTTGACCCGCGCCTTGGCAATCGCGGCGCGCGCCGCCTCGGCATCGATGCCGTCCATGGCGCCGCGCACAGGCTCGCGGATGGTCGTGAAGATCAGGATGCCCATCACCAGCCCCGGCACGCCCATCGCATAGAACGCCGCGCGCCAGCCATAGGCATCGGCCACCCGCCCTGCCACGTCGGCACCGATCCACGCGCCCAGCGAGGCGCCCAGCGCCCACCCGGTCAACGCAAACGTGCGCTGATGCGGCCGAAACCAGTCGGCCAGCATCGATGTCGACGGCGGAGTCCCGCCGCTTTCGCCAACGCCCACGCCGATCCGCGCAAAGATCATCTGGGTGAACGAACGCGACAGGCCGGTGAACACCGTCAGCGCTGACCAGATCACCAGCGCGGCGGACAGAATGTTGCGACGATTGTAGCGATCGGCCAGCGCCGAAATGGGGATGCCGGCGCTGACATAGAACAGCGCCAGCGACGTTCCGGTCAGCAAGGCCACCGCGCTGTCGGTCAGGTGCAGATCCTGCTTGATCGATTCCATCACCGTGCTGATGACATAGCGGTCGGCGATGTTGATCGCATAGACCAGCGACAGCACCAGCAGCACATACCATTGGCGCGCGGTCATTTCCCCGATCCCCGACCCGGCAAACCAACCACCCGATGCCGCGGGACCCTTGTCGTGCGCCATTCCTGATTTTCCCCGAAAGCCCGGCGTTACCCAGCCGGATCTTTTTGTACCAAACGCTTTGCCGGTCAGCCTACCATCACGCCACCGCTTTCGCACCCATCGCGCGCCAGGCCGAGAGACAATGGTCGGCATAGCTGGCGGGCACAAACACGTCGCACTGCGTTGCCGCGCGCACATGCACCACACAGCGCGCATGGCTCAATGGTGTCACCGCAACCGTACCCGGACCAAACCCCGCATCTTCGGCATCGATCAGACCGCTTTGCATGATCAGATCGCGCCACCCCACGCCCGACAATTGCACATGCACCCACCCGCCTGCAACCGCGCTGACCACACCGGTCCCATTCAACGCCGCAGCAAGGCCAGCCCGGTCAAAATTCGTGCCAACCAGCCACCAGCGGCGCGGTCCGATACGCAGCACCGCGCCTTCGGCCTGCCCTGGTCCAGGCAGTGCCACACCCAGTGCGCTGGCCACAGTGGCGGCATCATCGGCATTCCACAGATCGAGCGCGAGCAGTTCCCCCACCGGGCCGACAGTCATTTCAGTCACGATAGCGCGCCCCTTGTGCATCGTAGAACAGCGGTGGACCCACCCGCACCGGCACCGTGCTGCGCCGGGTGGGAGACCAGGCGAGCATGATCTGACCATGGCGCGTTGCGCCATCGGTCAACAGGCCCAGCGCAATCGCGCCGTCCTGCGCCACGCGCGGGGCCGCGGTGGTTACATGGCCCAGCGGCGGCTCGCCCTCGCGCATGACCAGCATCGCGCCTTCGGCAATCGGGGTGTGATCAACCGAGGTCAGCCCGACCAGATGGCGGCGCCCGACCGGTCCGACCAGCGCGGGACGTTGCAGCGCCTGCCACCCGACATAGCCGCCCGTCTTGCGCAACACACCGCCCAGCCCGAGATCGGCGGGCGTTACACGCCCGTCGGCTTCGGCGCCGATCACCACGTGGCCCTTTTCAACGCGCAGATGGTCCATCGCATCCAGGCCATAGACCCCGCCGCCAAGCCCCCGCGCCGCGCCCACCAGCGCATCGAACACGGCGCGCGCCAGATGACCCGGCACATGCACTTCGAACGCGCGCTCGCCGCTATAGCTGGCGGCCAGCACCCGCACCGGCACCCCGGCAATCACCGCGTCGCCCAGCCCCATGTGCGCCGGGGCCTCCGCGCCGGTCAGCCCCGACAGCACCGCCGCTGCCTGCGGCCCGGCCAGGGCCAGCCCGGCCCAGTGTTCGCCCACATCGACCACCGCCGCACGCGGGTGGCCCAGCAGCACATCGGCAACATATGTCAGGTGCCGCGCCATGCGTGCCGCACCGCCGGTCGAACTGGTGATCAGCCAGCGGTCTTCGGCCAATCGCCACAGCGTGCCGTCATCCATCACCATGCCATCTTCGCGCAGCATGACGGTATAGCGCCCACGCCCGATCGCCAGTTTGGCCACCGGCGTCGCGCAGACGGCGGCCACCAGATCGACCGCATCGGGCCCGGCAATCTCGAACTTGGCCAGGCTCGACACATCGACCACGCCCACGCTGGCGCGCACCATGCGCGCCTCGCGCAAGCTGGCCTGCGCGACCGTTTCGTCCGGCGCAAGATAGGCGCGCGGACGCATCCACGCCCCCGCCGGAACCCACAAGGCGCCCAGCGCATCGTGCGCCGCCGCCAGGGGCAGGCGCCGGATCGGCGCGGCGTGATCGCCCTTCATCGGCCCGGCAAAAGCGCCCATCGTCACCGGGGTATAAGGCGGGCGAAACGTCGTCAGCCCGGCATCGGGCAGCGGAACCCCGCGCAGATCGGCAATCTGGGCCAGCGCGACCATCGCCCCGGTCTTGCCCTGATCGGTGCCCATGCCCAGCGTGGTATAGCGCTTGGTGTGTTCGACCGAGACATAGCCCTCGCGCTGCGCCAGCGCGAGATCGAGCGTGGTCACATCGTTCTGGAAATCGACAAAGGCCTTGCCCGGCGCCTCGTCATGCCACAGCGGCCCCGGCGCGGGCGGCGATCCCGGCCCCAGGGGATCGACCACGCGTGCCAGCGTCAGGATCGCCGACAGGTCGTGTTCGCCTGCCGCCGCGCCGATGCTGACATGGCGTTGGCGCCCCGCACCGGGCAGAAACCCGCCGCGTGCGGCGTCATATTCAAGCGCGCCGCCGGCCTGGCGATGAAGATGCAGCACCGGACTGGCGCCCCCCGACATGGCCAGACAGTCGGCCAGCAGGCGACGCTTGGCCCCATCGATCAGCGCATCAACCCCGGCCAGCCCAATGCCCCGGCGGATCGCGCGCAACGGGCGCGCGCCGGCATGCACGACAAACCGCGCCCGTGCCGCCTCGACCAGGGGGCCGCTGGCCTGCGTCCGGCTGTCGAGAATGGCGACGATCTCCACCCCCAGATCAGCGAGCGCAAAGGCCGTGCGATAGGCTTCGTCATGGCTGGTGGCGATCACCGCGCGGCGCCCCGGCGCAACCCCATGGCGCAGCGCCAGCGCACGGGCGGCGCCGGCCATCATGACGCCGGGCAGATCGTTGTTGGCAAATACCAGCGGACGCTCGATCGTGCCCGTCGCCAGCACGACTTCGCCCGCACGCACGCGCCACAACACTTGCGCATCGCCCTCGGCAGGCTGACCCGGTTCGACCCGGCGTTCGACCGCTGTCAGGAAATTGTCGTCCCAATAGCCGCTGACCGTGGTGCGCAGCAGCACCCGGCCACCGCCCGCGCGAATGCGATCGGCCACGTTTGCGGCCCATACCACGCCCGGTTCGCCATCGATTGTCACCCGTTCGCGCAACAGGCTGCCGCCCGGCGCGGCATCCTGTTCGATCAGGATCACCCGCTTGCCCGCATCGACCGCCGTCAGCGCAGCGGCCAGCCCGGCCGGGCCCGCGCCGACCACCAGCACATCGCAAAATGCGCTGCGATGGCCATAGTGATCGGGATCGGGCGCCTGTGGTGGCTTGCCCAGCCCGGCGGCGCGACGGATGAACCGTTCATAGAGCATCCAGCGCGACGGCGGGCCGAAGAAAGTCTTGTAATAGAACCCGGCGGGGATCAGCGCGGCGGCCAGCGAATTGACCGCGCCCACGTCAAACGCCAGCGAGGGCCAGGCGTTCTGGCTGCGCGCGACGAGGCCGGGATAGAGGAACACATCGGTCGCGCGCGCATTGGGCTCTGCCCGCGCGCCTTCGCCCACGGTCACCAGCGCCGACGGTTCCTCGACGCCCGCGCCCATGATCCCGCGCGGCCGGTGCAGCTTGAAACTGCGCGCGACCAGCCTGACGCCATTGGCGATCAGCGCGGCGGCAAGGGTGTCGCCGGGTTGCCCGGCATAGGCCTTGCCGTCGAAGGTGAAGGGTATCGATCCTGCAGCATCGCGCATCACAGCGGCTCCACGCTGTGGATCGCGTGGCTGATGCGGTCGCGCGTCAGGCGCAGCCACTGGCCGCACGTGTGGCTCCATATCTCGTGTTCCTGCCCACGCGGGTTGGCGCGCGCATAGAGCGTGGCAATCGCCAGTTCGGGCGCATCGTTCAGCCGCACCACGCTGTCGAGCGTGCGCTCATAGGCGAATTCTTCCTGATTGCGGGGGCCGCAATGCGGGCATGGGATCAACAGCATGGGGATCAGCGACTTTGCGGCATGGGGCCAGAGCCCACTTCATCAATCGTACGACCGTCGGCAAACCGGTTCAGATAGAACGGTGCGGCCAAGGGATGGCTTTGCCCGGTGGCCAGCAGATGGGCATAGACACTGCCCGAACCGGGCGTGGCCTTGAACCCGCCATAACACCAGCCGCCGTTGAGATAGAGCCCGTCGAGCGGCAGTTCGTCGATGATCGGCGATCCGTCAAAGCTCATGTCGGTCACCCCGGCCCAACTGCGCACCATGCGCAGGCGCGACAGCGCGGGCGCCAGCGCGATCGACTGGGCAATCGAATCCTCCAGCCGGATCGGCGCGCCGCGCTGGGCATAGCTGGGGAAGAAATCGGGATCGCCGCCGCCGACCATGCCGCCCTTGTCGCTCTGGCTGAAATAGCAGTGCAGCGTCTGCGACATCACCACGGTGTCGATCATCGGCTTGACCGGTTCGGTCACCCACGCCTGCAAGGTGTGGCTTTCGATCGGCAGTTTGATGCCCGCAAGGCCCGCGACATGCCCGCTGTTGCCCGCCACGCAGATGCCGGTGCGCCCGGCGGCGATATCGCCGCGCGTCGTGCGCACGCCGGTCACGCGGTTGCCTTCGCGCAGAAACCCGGTCACTTCGCAATTCTCGATGATATCGACGCCCAGACTGTCGGCGGCGCGGGCAAAGCCCCAGGCCACCGCATCGTGCCGCGCCGTGCCGCCCCGCCGCTGGATCAGCCCGCCCTCGATCGGCCAGCGCGCGTCGGGGCTCATGTCGAGCAAGGGCACCAGCCGCGCCACTTCGTCGCGCCCGATCAGATCGGCATCGAGCCCGTTGGCAATCATCGCATCGCCGCGTTCGGCCAGCCGCGCCATATCGGCATCGCTATGGCCCAGAAACAGCGCGCCACGCGGGCTGAACATCACGTTGTAGTTCAGTTCGTCCGACAGGCCGTGCCACAGCTTCAGCGAATATTCGAACAGGCTCTGCAACGGTGCCTGGCGATAGTTCGAGCGCACGATGGTGGTGTTGCGCCCGGTGTTGCCCCCGCCGATATAGCCTTTTTCGACCACCGCGACGCGGCGGATGCCGTGCACTTTGGCCAGATAATAGGCCGTCGACAGCCCGTGCCCGCCGCCGCCGATGATGATTACATCATAGGGCCCGCGCGGTTCCGCCGCGCGCCAGGCACGGCCCCAGTGGCGATGCCCGGTGATCGCCCCGCGCAACAGCGCCAGGGCATTGTAGCGTCCCGCGCCCATGTTACGCCGCCGCCAGCGGCAGCCAGCCCGCCGTTTCGCGCCAATCGGGGGCAAGACCGGCAAACCGCGCCAGCGACAGCTTGGCAATATCGGTAAAGCTGCAGGTGCCATCGACCACCAGATCGCGCACCGCGTGCCCCGTGGCCGGGGACAGGCCGAACCCGACGCCCGACATCGTGGCGATCACCAGATTGTCCAGCCGATCGAGAATGGGCCGCCCGTCGGGGGTGCTTTCGACAATCCCGGCCCACGACCGGATGACATTGAGATGGGCCGCGCGCGGGAACATTTCTGCCACCCGCCGCGCCAGACTGCGCGACAATGGCGTGGTCGGCCGTGCGCGCGGGCCTTCGGGTTGCGTATCGATCCATTCGTGCGGGCCGCCGCCAAAGGCCAGATTGCCGCGCATCGTCTGGCGACCATAAAGCCCGTTGCCATCGACCCCGCCCAGCCGCATCAACGGCGCAGGCTCGGTCACGATCATTTCGGCACGTCCCGCCATCAGCGGCACTTCGATACCCAGCGGCGCCAGCAGCCCGGCAATCTGCGGCCCGGCCGCGACCACCAGCGCGCCGCAGGTAAACCGCCCGCGCGGCGTGGTGACCGCGCTGACCTGCCCGCCGACCGTTTCGATGCCGATCACCGGGCAATGCTGGATCACCCGTCCGCCCAGATCCTGCAACGCCCAGGCATAGGCCTGCACCGTGCGTTGCGGATTGGCGTGGCCGCCAAAACGCAAGTGAATTCCGCCCAGGCAATTGTCGCCCGCGATCGGCACCATCGCGCGTGCGGTGTCGCCGTCGATCTTGTCGGCGGGCCAGCCCATCGCGGTGCACATGTCGGCGATATAGTTGTAATGGTCGAATTCGCGCTGGTTGACCGAGATGATCACGCGTTCGCGCTGATGCTCGGTGGGATAGCCCAGCAAGTCATCCATCATCGGCCACAGCCGCTGTTCTTCGGCGAACAGCGGGCTCTGGTAATGGCTGGCACCGCCGCCGTTGCGGCTTGACGCTTCAGCCCCGACCACGCCTTTGTCGAGCACCAGCACGCTGCGCCCGTCGCGCGCCAGCCACCATGCCGAAGACAGCCCGGTGACCCCCGCACCGATCACGATGACGTCGTAATGTTCGCTCACAGGTGCATGTTCCCGCCCAGTTCCGCCATGTGCCGCGCCTCTTCAGGCGTGCCGATATCGCGATAGGGGATCCATTGCGTATCGATCCCGAACCACACGTCCCAGCCTTCGTCCATCGCCGCCGCGTGGTCGCGATCGGCCATCACCGCCAGGGGTAGCGGCCGCACCGGCACGCGCCAGTTGCCGCGCGGTGCCGACTTGGGCGGCAGATTGGCGGCCATTGCCAGCAGCAGGGAAACCTGTTCGCGGCAACGGCGCCCCTGGCACACCCCCATGCCCGCCCGCGTCAGGCGCTTGACCTGCTCGGCATCGGGCGGACCGTCTTCGAGCAAAGTGCCCAGCGAACGTGCGCACAACCGTTCGGGCCGCGGCAGATAGCCCGGCGGCTGCACGCCGATCAGATCGGCCCGGCTTACCTCTTCGCACTGGCAAACCATCGTGGTGTCGGGGCTGGTTGCCACCAGCGCGCGCAACCAGTCGGCGCGATAGGCCATGCGGTCGAACGGCTGATCGAGCGGGGCAACCTCGCCCACCTGCCCCAGCGCCTGCGCCATCACCGCGCGCGCCTGCGCCTCGGCCAGTGCGCGCGATCCGATCAGGCCGGTGGCTGCGCCGACCAGCCATACGCCGGGCAGCACTTCGCCCGCGCCGACCGGCGTCACCGCGCCGCCACGCTGCGGGTCGGTGATCACCGCGCTTCCCCCGACTTCGGCCAGTTCGATCGCCGGAACCGCATCGATCGCCAGGATCACGGTGTCGCAGGCGATCGTGCTTTCGGCGCCATCGGGCGAGGCCACGACCACGCGTTCGACCCCATCGATGCCGCCTTCGGCGCGCAACAGGCGATGCCCGGTCAACACCGCGATGTCGGGGTGATGCGCCGCATCGCCCTGCACGGTGGCCCGCACTTCGATCACGGCGGCCACGGCAATGCCGCGCGATCGCGCCAGCGCAGCGGTTTCCAGCGCCAGATCGCCCGATCCCAGGATCACCACGCGCGTGCCGGCAAAGGCATCATAGCGCGCCACCAGCGTGTGAAACGCCAGCGCGCCCATCACCCCGGGCTGATCCCATCCGGCAAAGTGCAGGGCACAGTCGCGCGCACCGGTGGCCAGCACCAGCGTGCGATACCCGGCCGTCCACGAACGTTGCCCGTCGGCCAGGCCCAGCATCGCCTCGGGCAAAGCTGCCGATCCGTCACGGTTGCGCCACAGGCCCCATGCCGTCACGCCCAGCCGCACATCGATCCCGGCCTCGAACGCTTCGGCAATCAGCGGTTCGGTTTCGACCAGCGTTTCGATCAGGCGTTCGGGCGCCTGCAACGCAGCGGTGGCACGTCCGCCAAACCACAGCGGCACATCGCTGCCCGCCAGCGCCGCGGCCACCGGATGTTCGTCGATCAACAGCACTTGCCGCCCGGCCCTGGCCGCTTCGAGTGCGGCGGTCAGCCCGGCGGGGCCGGCGCCGACGACGATCACATCATGCGCTTCGTCGGGCGCGGCAATCTTGCCGTCAATCGCGTGGGAATCGTGCTTGCGCGTCATACTTGCTCCAGCGCCCGGGCGAAGTCGGCGATCAGGTCGTCGGGATGTTCGATCCCCACCGACAGCCGGATCGTGCCTTCGGTAATCCCGCCGGCGGCGCGCGCTTCGGCGGGAACGTTGTAATGCGTGGTGGTCGCCGAATGACAGGCGAGCGTTTCCGACCCGCCCAGACTGACCGCCAGCTTGACCAGCCGCAGTGCATCGAGCAGGCGAAACGCTTCGGCCTCGCCACCGTGGAGGTGGAACGAGAACGTCGATCCGGCGCCGTGACACTGGCGATCGAACACCGCGCGCTGCACACTGCCCTCGGGCAGAAAGCCCAGGAATGTCACGCCTGCGACTTTGGGATGATCGCGCAGGAATGTCGCCACCAGCACCGCATTGGCCATCGCGCATTCGGACCGCACCGCCACGCTTTCCAGACTGCGCAGCACCAGCCAGCAGGTGAACGGATCGCAATGGCTACCCAGCGTCGTGCGCAATTGCAGCAACGGCTCGATCACTTCGGCGCGCCCGCTTACCCCACCAGCCAGCAGATCGCTGTGCCCGCCGCAATATTTGGTGAGCGAGGTCATCGACAGATCGACCCCCAGCGCAATCGGGCGCTGCGCAAACGGCGCCAGAAAGGTGTTGTCGCACACCACCAGCGGGCGGCGCCCGGTGCGCGCGCCAATCTCGTCGGCGATCGCCACCACCAGCGCGATATCGGTGATCGCTGCAGTGGGATTGGCCGGGGTCTCGATCACGATCAGCGCGAGCGGGCCCTGTGCCAGCGCCAGATCGGCCTGCGCGCGGATATGATCGCCATCGCACCCGTCGAGGATATGCACCGGATGCACGCCAAATTGCGGCATGAACTGGTTGTACAGCCCGTCGGTGCCGCCATAAATCGGCCGGCTGTGCAGCACGCTGTCGCCGGGGCGCACATATTGCAGCGCGATCGCGCTTTGCGCCGCCATGCCCGAGGCAAACACCGCCGCGCGTTCAGCCCCGTCGATCGCCGCCAGCCGGGTTTCGAGCATCGCCAGATTGGGATGCGACAGGCGCGAATAGATATAGGCCGGTTGCCCCGCCATCGGCCCGCTGCCGCGAAAATAGGCCTCGTGAATGTCGCGCGCCTGGGCCGCGCTTTCATAGACAAAGGTAGAGGTCAGATAGACCGGCGGCTTGGCCGCGCCGCTGGCGCTGGCCGGGTCATAGCCGCTGGTGATCGCCAGAGTTTCGGGCCTGAATTGCACCCCGGCGTCATGCGGCATCCACAAGACCCTTCGCAAGCTGTTCATCAAGGTATTCTTCGGCGCGCGCGCAATACCAGTCGACAAACCGCAGCACCAGCACTTCGGCCTCTTCGGAATAGGGCCCCGGCGTATAGCCCGGACTGTCGACCCCGGCCTGGTTGTTTTCGGCCAGATCACGGTCCTGCAGATTGGTGGTGTGCCAAGGTTCGGCAATCGTCGTGCTGTCGTAATCGACCCCGTCGACCGCATCCTTGTGCACCAGCCACTTGGCGGTCACCAGCGTTTCGCGCGGCCCGGTCGGCATCGCACTGAAACAGAACACCAGTTCGCCGGTCGCGTGGGCAAACTGGTGCGGTTCGAGCGCCCAGCGCAGCGATCCGATGTCGCCGTCACCCGTCTTGCACATCAGCTTTTTCGACGCGGGCGTGCCATCGACGGTCATCGAGATCATGCCGGGGTTGAGCGGAAAGCGCGTCGCCTGCCACCAGTCTTCGCCCACCGGGCCGCTGGGCAGGCCGATTTCGGCCATGCGTGCCTCGAACTTGGCGGCATGATCGGCGCCGCCAAAGTCGAAATAGGCCTTCATGTCGGCGGGAAAGGTCTTGGCCAGTTCGGGGTGCGAACCCTGGCAATGATAGCATTCGCGCCCGTTTTCGAGCACCAGCTTCCAGTTGGCCTTTTCAACCAGCGTTTCCTGGTGCGCGATCTTGGCATTTTCCAGATCGTGCGGGCCAAGCACTTTTTCCATCTCGGCACGAAACTGTCCGAACGCCGGGGGGTTGTCGGCCAGGCAGATATAGATCACGCCCGCCACCACTTCGCAGTGCACCGGGCGCAAGCCGTGGTCACTGGTGTCGAAATCATCGGGCATGCGCGCCGCGCTCATCAGGCTGCCGTCGAGATTGTACGTCCAGCGGTGATAGGGGCACACGATGCGGGGGGACCGGCCCAGCCCTTCCTTGCACAGGACAGCGCCGCGATGGCGGCACGAATTGTGGAACGCGCGGATCTGGCCATCCCGGCCGCGCACGATCAGCACTGGCCACGGCCCGATCAGAATCGAGCTGTAGCTGCCGGGGGTGGGCAATTCGCAGGTAAACCCGGCCAGCAGCCAGCTACGCCCATAGGCAGCGTGAAGATCGAATTCGAACATCGCCGGATCATTGTACAGCGCCTGCGGCAGGCTGTGGCCGGGCCGGCGGCTGGCAAACGCCGCTTTGATCTGGGCAAGATCCACCTGAGGTATCCCCTTTGGGTTGTGGCAAGACGATTGATCGAAAACGCTGGTGCCGGACAGTTGCCCGCCCGGATTGCTTGCGCAGCAGATGACACGCGCCTGCCCCCCGCAGCGAATCCCAATATGTCATGGCTCCATTCGATTTTTCGTGAGGGGAAATATCGCGAACCTGGAGGATAGTCGCTATTCACAAAGGCAATTGACCTGGATCAATGACAGGCGCACCGCACGCATTGGCCGCACGGGAGGCGATACAATCGCAAGCAATCATCAGATCAACCGCCGCTGGCTGCCGCTGAACGCGTTGCGCGCGTTTGAGGCGGTCGGGCGCCATTTGAGCTTTACCGCCGGGGCGCAGGCGCTGACCGTGTCGCAATCGGCGATGAGCCGCCACGTGTCCAGCCTGGAAGACCTGATCGGCAAGCCGCTGTTCGAACGCTCGGCCAGCGGGCTGCGGCTGACACCGGCGGGCGAAGTGCTGTTGCCGGTGGTGGCCAAATGCCTCGACCGGCTGGAAGAAACCATCAACACGGTGCGCAACCGCGATAGCGAAAGCCGCCCGCTGCGGCTGCATATCCCGCCTTCGCTGCTCTATCAGACAGCGCTGCCGTTGCTCCACGGGTTCCGCCAGGAACATCCCGAAGTGCGCATCGATGTCACCACCTCGAACGTGACGGGCACGCCGCAAGGCAATGTCGACATGGCAATCGTGTTCGACCGGCCCAATGTCGATGACCGCGTGACCGACCTGTTGTGGATGGTGCGGGTCGCGCCGCTGTGTTCGCCCGCGACCTGGGCGGTGCATCAGGGCAAGACCCTCGAAGCGTTTCTGGCCGATGCCGAACTGTTGCACGTCAAACTCGACAACGAACCGCGCGGGCTGTTGTGGAGCACCTATGCCGACCAGCAGCGGCTTGCCATCGATACCGGCGGCGGGCTGGCGTTCGACACCGCGTTTTCGGCGGTGCGCTATGCGATGGCGGCAACCGGCGTCGTGCTGGCCGATATCGACATGTTTGCCGACGAGATCGCCGCGGGCAATCTGGTCATGCCGTTTTCGTGCGTTGGCGCCGATGGCTATGCCTATTATCTGAAGACCCACGCCGAAGACCTGTCGGACCCGACGATCTTTCTGTTGCGCGACTGGATCATCCGCCATTTTGCCAAAGGCAACAGCGGCACGGACGCGCTGCGGATCGCGCCGGGCGGGTGAAACCCTAGACCAGCAACGACATGAGGTTCTGCTGGCTTTGGGTATAGGCCCCGGCCAGCGCACTCATGATGGCCTGTTGCTGGGTGCTGGTGGTGCCGGTGGACGTCGACGATGTGGACGACGTGTCCGCCTTCGCGCTTGCGGCACTGCTGCTCGCGGTTTCGTTGGGACTGGCCAGTTCGTTCAGCAAACTGCTGAACCCGCCCGAACTGCTGGCGGCCGAGGTCTGCCCGGTGGTCGTGCCGAGCAGACTGGCCGCATCGGCAGACGAAGCACTGCCGGCGGTCTGCCCGGTCACATCGCTGAGCAGGCTGGAGGCGCTGGTGCTGCTGCTGGCGGCGGATGTCTGCCCGTCGATCGCGGCGATCAGGCCGCCTGCGGTGGCCGCGCTGCCGCTGTCCAGCGCCGCAGACAACAGGCCGGCGGCGCTGCTTGCCGACGTGCTTGTCCCGGTGCTGTCGGTGCTGTTGGCCAGGCTGAGCAGCGTCGACAATGTGCTGGCCGTGCCTGTCGCCGACGACGATCCGGTTCCCAGCAACGTGCCCAGCGACGAACTGGTGGAATTGTCCTCGACCAGATTGATTACCGCGCTCGCCAACGGGGCCACGCCCGACGATGTGCCGGTGCTGCCGGCGGAGGTAGACCCCGCGCTTTGCGACTGATAGTAATCGGTCAGTGCCGAAATTGCGCCGGTTGCGCCTGAAATCGTGCTCATTGCCAAATGTCCAAGAGGCCTGACTGGGCAATTGGACCATGGCACACGCGGGCTTGGCACCCCGTCAACGCGGGCTACGCACCAATACCTATCAGTTGGGCCCCATCAATTGGACTGGGCAACCGGCTGCGGCTTGACCGCCTCGGCCGACACCACTTTGGCGGTGGGGCCCTTGGCAATCGCCTCGGTCAGGACGCGGGTTTCCGCGCAGCCCTTGCCGCACAGCCCTTCCAGCCGGACCAGATTGGCGCGCGCCTTGTCGAGCGCGCCCTTTTCGGCCATCGCGCTGCCTTCGCCCGCAATCGCGGTCACATCGTTGGGATCGCGTTCGAGCGCGACGCGGTAATAGTGGATCGCTTTGCCCTGCAGCCCGGCCTTGCGCGCGGCGTCGCCCAGCGCAACCAGCGTCCCGGCATAGCCCGGATCGACCGTCAGCGCGGATTCAAACGCATCGGTTGCCGCCTCGACATCCCCATGCGCCAGTTCGGCCCGCCCGCTGTCCAGCAATTCGGCAGCGCGCGGATCGACCGGATCGAGCATCCGCGCCTGCCCCATGCTGCCGGTCACTGCCAATGCGAGCGAAAGGGCAAAGGCAGCGGGGAAATAGCGCATCAGCAACTCCTGTACCGGGGAACCCGCCAACGAACCCTTATTCCTGGCTTGCCCGGCTTGCATAAGACCATCGATTATCATGACCAAACCAGGTTTGCGAAGAAAAACCCGTCGGTCCCGTCATGCCCCGGGGTGAAACGCCAGCCCCGACCCCGCGCACGGCCGATCGGCGAAGCCACGGGCGCCGCATGCCAGTCGCGCTTGCGCGCCAGAAAGGCCTCGACCCCGGCGGCCCCTTCGGCATCGAGCAGCGAACAGGTGATGAAAGTGATCCGCCCGCCGGGCCGCACCAGCGAGGCGGCCAAATCGAGCACATGGGCCTGCGTGGCGGCATAGCGCGCCACCGCCGCCGGGCTCAGACGCCAGCGCGCCTCGGGATTGCGTCGCCAGGTTCCGGTGCCCGAACAGGGCGCATCGACCAGCACCGCATCGACCATACCGACCAGATCGCGCAAGGCATCGCGCTCGCGCCCGCCATCGAGCAGGCGGCATTCGACATGTGCACCTGCCCGCTGCGCACGGTCGGGCAGGCGTGACAGGCGCGCACGATCGATATCGCACGCGATCAGCCGCCCGGTTCCCGCCATCGCGGCCGCCAGCGCCAGCGTCTTGCCGCCGCCACCCGCGCACAGATCGACCACCACTTCTCCCGGTTGCGCGGCCAGCGCCGCGCAGGCCAACTGGCTGCCCGCATCCTGCACTTCGAACAGCCCATCGGCAAAGGCGGGCCAGGTTTCGACCGCCGTGCCTGCGGGCAGCCGCAGGCTGTCGGGCGCGGGGCCCGGTTCGGCGGGCACCGGCAGACGCGCAGCCAGATCATCGCGCGTGATGCGCAGGCGATTGGCGCGGATATCGAGCGGCGCGCGCTGCAACAGCGCCGCCTGTTCGTCGGCATCAAGCCCGCTGGCGCCCAATGCATCGCTCAGCCAGCGCGGGGCGACACCGCCCTCGGCAGGGCTGTCATCGGGCGCAACCGGTGCCGGGCCATAGCGCGATCCGTCGAACCGCGCGGCCAGCGCCGGATCGCCCTGCGCCAGGCGCAGCATCGCGGCCCGGCCCGAAACGGGGATATCGCCGCACACACGGATCGCGTCCCAAACCAGATCGCGGACCGCGCGACGGTCTTTCGATCCGACGAAGCGGCGCGCGCGAAACCAGTCGGCGGCAATGCGATCGGCCGAGGCGCCCTGCCCCCGCGCCGCCGCGATCACCGCATCGAGCACGTCGATCGCCGCCTGGACACGCGCCGCCGGGTTCACGCGCGTGGATCAGCGCGTGGGATAGTTGGGCGCCTCGCGCGTGATCGTCACGTCGTGGACGTGGCTTTCGCGCAAGCCCGCATTGGTGATCCGCACGAATTGCGCGCGTTCTTTCAGATCGGCGATCGTCGCGCTGCCGGTATAGCCCATCGCCGCCTTGATCCCGCCGACCAACTGATGGATGACATCCTTGGCCGGGCCCTTGAACGGCACCTGCCCCTCGATGCCTTCGGGAACCAGCTTCATCTGGTCCTTGATATCCTGCTGGAAATAGCGGTCGGCCGATCCGCGCGCCATCGCCCCCACCGAGCCCATGCCGCGATAGGATTTATAGGCACGGCCCTGATAGAGGAAGGTTTCGCCCGGCGCTTCCTCGGTGCCCGCCAACAGCGATCCGATCATGATCGTGCTCGCGCCCGCCGCCAGCGCCTTGGCCGCATCGCCCGATGTGCGCAGGCCGCCATCGGCAATCACCGGAACGCCCGATTTTTCGGCTTCTTCGGCGCATTCCATCACGGCGGTCAATTGCGGCACACCGACGCCTGCGACAATGCGCGTGGTGCAGATCGATCCCGGCCCGATCCCCACTTTCACGCCATCGGCCCCGGCATCGATCAGCGCGCGGGTGGCTTCGGCAGTGGCAACATTGCCCGCGATCACCTGCACGTCGTTCGACAGCTTTTTCGCCAGTTCGACCGCGCGCGCGACATCGGCATTGTGGCCATGCGCGGTGTCGATCACGATCACGTCGCATTCGGCCTCGATCAGCGCGCGGGTGCGTTCCAGCCCCTTTTCGCCCACCGTGGTTGCCGCCGCCACGCGCAGGCGCCCGGCGGCATCCTTGGTCGCGTTGGGGTAATTGACCGCCTTTTCGATATCCTTGACCGTGATCAGCCCGATGCAGCGGTATTGCTCGTCAACCACCAGCAGCTTTTCGATCCGGCGCTGGTGCAGCAGGCGGCGCGCCTCGTCGCCATTGGTGCCCAGCCGCACGGTCGCCAGATTCTCCTGGGTCATCAGTTCGCGCACCGGCTGCAGCGGGTTGTCGGCAAAGCGCACATCGCGGTTGGTCAGGATGCCGACCAGCCGGCCCGAACTTTCCACCACCGGAATGCCGCTGATGCGGTGATGGCGCATCAGGCTCTGCGCCTCGCCCAGCGTGGCATCGGGGGCGATCGTGATCGGATTGACCACCATGCCGCTTTCAAACCGCTTTACCGCGCGCACGGCGGCGGATTGTTCCTCGACCGTCAGATTGCGGTGCAGCACGCCGATTCCGCCAAGCTGAGCCATGACAATCGCCATGTCGGCCTCGGTCACGGTGTCCATCGCCGAAGATAGCACCGGAATATTGAGCGGGATCGACCGGGTCAGCCGGGTGCGGGTATCGGCCTGGCTGGGCAGCAGGTCGGACGCCCCCGGGCGCAACAGCACATCGTCATAGGTAAGGCCAAGGGGGATATCGATCACGGCTGCCACTTTCTGTCCGGGGGGAATCGTGGCGGCCCATGTAATCAAGCCGGGCGCATTACGCTACCCGTCATTTTGCTTTCGGTTCACGCGTCCCATCGTTGGGCCGGGAGGAATATCGACACGGCCGATATCAGCGCACCGGGCCATCCTGACGCGGCACGGGCGGACCGGCAAAGCGGTGCACATCGGCAAAATAGCGCGCCAGTTCCACCTGCAAGGCGACATCTTCGACCATACCGCCATATTCCACGTGCGATGCCACATCGGTCGGGCGGTGATACCGCTCGTCCATGAATTTTTCCAGCCGCGCCGGGTCCGAATAGGCGCTCGACACCATCACGGCGGGGACATCGTGCTGAATGAACGCCCAGCCGTCCTGGCGGCGGACAAAGGCATTGGCGGCGGTGCCCGCGACCTGGCGCCGGTGCATCGCCCTGAGCACGACCGCGATACTGTCGTCGAGATCGGTCATCCCCGCGCCGATCACACTGACCGGCAGCCCAGGCCCGACCAGCCCGGTCGAATCGACATTGAGCACCGCCATGATCGAATCGAGCGGCAAAGGCGGGTTTTCGGCAAACGCCTGCGCGCCCAGCAGGCCCAGTTCCTCGCCCGTGGTGGCCAGGAAATAGATATCGCGATCGAGCGGGCGACCGCTCGACAGCGCGCGCGCGGCCTCGGTGATCACGGCCAGGCCGCTGGCATTGTCGACCGCGCCGTTGCAGATCAGGTGTTCGGCAGGCGGATCGGCACAACGCCCGAAATGGTCCCAATGCGCCACCAGCAGCACCGCGCCCAGATCGTGCCGCCGACCCGGCAGCTTGCCGATCAGGTTGTGGGTGTGGATGCGCGTTTCAGTGGTCGTCGCCTCCAGCGTCCCGGTCAGGCCGATCGGACGCGGAGCAAAGCCCGCCGCGTCGCTCGCCTGACGCAACGATGCCAGTTTGCCCACTCCGGCTGCTTCGAACAAGGTTTCGGCGACAGCGGGAGAGACATAGGCCTGCAGATCACCACCCAGTTTCTGCCCGACCAGCGCATAACCGGGCCGCCGCCGCCGCGCCGCAACATCGTCGAGCGTGCGGGTACCGTCGAGCACGGTGATCACCGCCGCCGCCCCGGCATCGAGCAGGCGCCCGGCCCGATCGTCGCCCGGCAGGCCCTGGACGCCGGTCTGGCTGTCGAAAATCACCGCGATCCGCCCGGCCAGTTCGATGCGCGCGGCCTCGGGCACGGTATCGCGCCCGACTAGCACCAGCGGCGCATCCTCGATCAGGCTGCGCAACCCCGAGGTGATTACGAACACGCCATCGGCCTCGATCGCGACATGATGCCGCCCATGCTGAAACGCCGCGCGGCTGCCCTGCGGCGTGCGTTCGACCACTTCGACCGGTGCGAACCAGGCATTGCCGGGATCGTTGGTGCCGCTGACCATGCCGATGTCGAACCATTGCCGCGCAAGATAGCGCAAGGTCATGGTTTCACCGTCAGTGCCCGGTTCACGCCCGGCAAATTCGTCGCTGGCCAGCGTTTCGATATGATGGCGCAGGGCCGTCTCGATCGCATTGTCGCGCGGCGCGGACACTGCCGCCGGTGCGGGCCGTGCGGCCTGCACCGGGCCCGGCCCGCCCCCCGCCAGGATCAGCGTGGCGACCAGCGCAAATGCCGGGCGCACCCACGACCCGATGGCCGCGCGCGCTTGTGCCCCCATTTGCCCAAAAACCATTGCCCGGTCCCGTCGCCCGACCGCAACCGTTTTGCGTCGTGTATCCTGCCTGACAAATGGCACGGACTGACGCAAGCTTCCTTTTGGCTTCAGCCGCCGATCAGGACCAAACGGTTGCTGCCGGGTTAACGCCGCACATCGCAATTTGCCAACGGTTACGCGGTTTCTAACGCCCGCCAACGGAATGAACCGGCTGGCCCTTTACCACAACCCTTAACCACGCGTGGGCCAACCAGCGAACGTGGAGAAACTTGCTGGAGTTGAGCGATGACACGCAATGTAAGGCGGCACCTGCGCGGGCGTACGCTGGCCGCGCTGATGGTGTGGGGTGCGTTGGCACCCGGCCTCGCCAATGCCCGGCCGAACGACGATCCCGGCGCGCAGAGCATCGCCCGGATCGACAGTCGCCCGGGGCTGATGGCGGCAAGCTGGACCGTGCAGGACAATGGGCAACTGGCCGCCGTGGGTGCGGGCAATGGCGAACCCGGCGTTTTTGCCGGCATGCAGTGCGATCCGTTCGATCCGGCATCGCATCGCCTGATCTTTGGCGCCGCGCACACGCCGCGCAATGCCGAGCTTGTCGCGCTGTTCCGCAACCCCGGTGCCAAACTGATGATCAGCACCCATGCGCCGACGCTGTCGGCGCAATTCGACATCTATCCCGAAGATCGCGGCCACAGCACGTTTCACGGCCAGGCCGAGTTTGCCGCCGCCTATCTGAGCGAAAAACAGTTCGACGTGCTCAATACCGCGCAAAGCTTTGTCATCCGCGCCGGAACGCACAGTTACAGCTTTACCGGAGCGGGATCGACGCGCGCGATCGGTGCCATGACGTGCCGTGCGGTGCCACATCACGTGGCCACCCGCCTGATCGAAAGCCGCCGCGATGACGCCGCCGCGCAGGAACTGAAACCCTGGCGACTGGCATTCCATGCGGGTCTTTCGGCCTATGTCAAAGGCCGCGCCGAAGCCTATACCAGCACCACCAATCACCCCGCCAATGCCGCCGCCAGCTTTCGCATCGGCGTTTCGTGCGCCGACCGTCAACTCTATGCGCATCTCGACGTGGGGATAAACCCTGCCGCGACCGACGATGCGACGCTGACCCGTACCAATGCCTTTATCCGCGACTTTGAACGCCACGGCAAACTGGTCGAAATCTATCGCGCGGGGCAGCGTCTGGCGGCATTCATGGTCGACAGCGACGATGCACCGGGCCGGGGCCATGTGCTGTCGGCCCACGATCTGGCCAGCCTGATGGAAGCCGATGCGCTGGCGGTAGTCGGCGACAACAAGGTGATCGAATTTTCAACCGCCAACGCCGCCGCCAGCCTGAACGGTCTGGCCAAATTCTGCGGCAAGACCGGTTAATCACACCATTGCGGACCCCGCCTGTGCAGCGGGGTCCGCCAGGTCATGCCGCCAGATTGGCGGCGCACCAGATCTTCACCGCCTGTGCGGGCGACCGCGCGCCAAGCTTGCCCATCAATTTCATGCGGTGGATTTCCACGGTGCGCGGGCTAAGCCCCAGCACGCGGGCCATGCCCTTGTTGCTTTCGCCCTCGACCAGCAATTCCAGCACCTGACGTTCGCGCGGCGAAAGATGCGCGATCATCTTGCCGCACGTGGCGACTTTGGCGAGGAACGACCGCTTCTGTTCGCCTTCGTGATAGGCTGCGGCGATCGCATCGGCCAGCGTCGCGTCGTTGACATCGAGCGGCAGGTAATTGACGGCGCGCGCGCGCATCGCGGCGACCACCCCGGCAATCGTCGGTTTGTCGCAAAAGGCGATGATCGGCAGCCCGGTACCGACCGCATCGAGTTCGCTGATCATGCCGATCAAACCGCCCGAATGATTGGCGTCGTCGATCAGCACGATCCCGTCGCTCGGTGCAAATTCGGCGAATTCGCGTGTGCCGGTATAGATTTCGGCATGGAACCCCAGACCGAACAGGCGGCGGGC
Organism: Novosphingobium sp. FSW06-99; assembly: GCF_001519065.1. Taxonomy (GTDB): domain Bacteria; phylum Pseudomonadota; class Alphaproteobacteria; order Sphingomonadales; family Sphingomonadaceae; genus Novosphingobium. Next base: position 180,038 of record NZ_KQ954251.1, on the reverse strand, counting down.
GATATTGGCCCGCAGGCCGACATCCTGCTCGATCAGATGGACCACGATGACATTCGCGCTGGTGCGCAGACAATCGAACGCGGTCGCGCCCGACAAGACCCCGGTATCGCCCCCGCTGTCAGCATGATCGGTGCCTTCGCGCCGTCCGAAGCGCAGCATGTCCGCGCCATTTGCCAACCCCCAATTCATAACCCGTTCCTTTCGACAACTGTCTGTGGAAGCTGGATTGTTACGCATCGTGGTTAATTACCGAGGGATTCGACCTAGCGCCGGAAACTGAGGAATATTACTGAGCGTATAATCCCTTAGCCTCGGTTGCACGGGCCAGCCAGGCGGGTTTCGCGTGTTTTGAGTCAGACACTTACAGCACGTTTTCTATCGGACGATTGGCGCCAGCCATGGTATGTTGCGCCATGCCGTTGCAAATCCACCCTTTCGCCCAGGCCCTTGTCGGCACGATCCTCGTCTTAGCCGGACCAGGCCAGCTATCGGCCCAGACTGCGGCAGCGCCACAGACCGTAACGGCGGGCGATATTGCGGCCAAGCCGGCCGACGATCTCAACTTGCGCAAGGACAAGGACAAAGTGGCCCCGGTGCTCGAGGCGGCGCAGGCCCATCCTTACACTATTCCGGGCAAGGGCCTGTGCAGCAGCCTGAACCTGGCGGTGGCCGATCTGAATGCCGTGCTGGGGCCGGACATCGATGAACGCACATTGCCCAGTGCCGAGCAAAAGCGCGACCGTGCCGTTGGCGGCACCGCGCGATCGGTCGTTGGCAGCCTGATCCCGTTCGATGGCGTCATTCGCGAGATCAGCGGCGCCAACGCCGCCGAGGCACACCGCGCGCTCTATCTTTATGCCGGCAGTGTCCGCCGCGCCTATCTCAAAGGCTATGCCAAAGCGCGCGGCTGCCGCATCCGGCCCTATGTCGCGCCCGCCAAAAACTGAGCGAGCGAATTGATTAGAGCATCGTGCAAAAAAGTGGGTACCGGTTTTTTGCAATAAACGATGCGAAAACAAAGACTCCTAAAGCATGATGCGTCTCAGATTAAACGCATTGTGCTTTAGGTCCGCTTTTTCACAAATTCGGCACGCAGCACCAGACCCTTGATCCCGTCGAAACGGCAGTCGATTTCCTGCGAGTCACCGGTCAGTCGGATCGATTTGATCAGCGTGCCGCGCTTGAGCGTCTGTCCGGCGCCCTTGACCTCAAGATCCTTGATCAGCGTGACCTGGTCGCCATCGGTCAGCAGGTTGCCCACCGCATCGCGCACGTCCACACGATCGGCCGCCGCGTTGCGCGCGGCCAAATCGGATGCTGCCATCCATTCGCCGGTTTCTTCGTCATAGACATAATCGTCGTCGGCCATGAACCACTCCAACCCCGCGCCAACAACCGGGCGCCCCCATCCAATGGCCAACCGCATCGGCGCTTTACGCGCCCGCGACAAGCAAAAAGGGCCGGGGTGTCACCACCCCGGCCCCGGAATGCATCACCTGAACCGCCGATCAGTACACGCGCGCCTTTGGCTTGATGTACGTCGCGTCGTCGGTCAGCGTATATTCGTGCACCGGGCGATAATCGATGCGGATCTCGCCGCCCTGCCCGCCCCAGCCGTTGAACCAGGTTGCGGTGTGCTTCATCCAGTTGGCGTCGTCGCGGGTGGGGAAATCCTCGTGCGCGTGGGCGCCGCGGCTTTCCTTGCGGTTGAACGCGCTGTGCATGGTCACAGCGGCCTGGCTGATCAGGTTGTCGAGTTCCAGCGTTTCGATCAGGTCCGAGTTCCAGATCAGCGAACGATCGGACACGCCGATATCCTGCATCCGCTCATACGTCGCGGCAAGTTTGACTTTGCCTTCGGCCATCAGCTCGTCGGTGCGGAACACGGCGGCGTGCTGGCTCATCGTACGCTGCATTTCGGTGCGGATCTGCGCGGTGGGCGAACCGCCCTTGGCGTTGCGGAAATGGTCGAGCCGGGTCAGCGCGAGATCGGCGCTGTCCTGGGGCAGCGCTGCGTGGTTGGAACCGGGCTTGATCAGTTCCTTCAGGCGCAGGCCGGTGGCGCGGCCAAACACCACCAGATCGATCAGCGAGTTGGAGCCCAGACGGTTGGCGCCGTGCACCGACACGCAGGCCGCCTCACCCACGGCGAACAGACCCGGCACAATCGTTTCCGGGTTGCCGTCGGCACCAATGGTGACGACTTCGCCGTGATAATTGGTCGGGATGCCGCCCATGTTGTAATGCACCGTCGGCACCACCGGCAAAGGCTGGCGCGTCAGATCGACCCCGGCAAAGATCTTGCCGCTTTCGGTGATGCCCGGCAGACGCTCGGCCAGCACTTTGGGATCGATATGGTCGAGGTGCAGATAAATGTGGTCCTTGTGCGGACCCACGCCGCGCCCTTCGCGGATTTCCAGCGCCATCGATCGCGACACGACATCGCGGCTGGCCAGATCCTTGGCCGAAGGGGCATAGCGTTCCATGAACCGCTCGCCTTCGGAATTGGTCAGATAGCCGCCTTCGCCGCGCGCGCCTTCGGTAATCAGCACGCCCGCGCCATAGATGCCGGTGGGATGGAACTGCACGAATTCCATGTCCTGCAGCGGCAGCCCGGCGCGCAGCACCATGCCGCCGCCGTCGCCGGTGCAGGTATGCGCCGATGTCGCGGTGAAATAGCTGCGGCCATAGCCGCCGGTGGCCAGCACCACCGAATGCGAACGGAAGCGATGGATCGAACCATCATCCATGCACAGCGCGACCACGCCCCGGCACACGCCGTTTTCCATGATCAGGTCGATGGCGAAATATTCGATGAAGAAGTCCGCGTCGTATTTCAGCGATTGCTGATAGAGCGCGTGCAACATGGCATGGCCGGTACGGTCGGCGGCGGCACACGTGCGCTGCACCGGCGGGCCTTCGCCCATGTTCTGCATATGGCCGCCAAACGGGCGTTGATAGATCGTGCCGTCGGCGTTGCGGCTGAACGGAACGCCGGCGTGTTCCAACTCGTAGACCGCCGCAGGTGCTTCGCGCACCATATATTCGATCGCGTCCTGGTCGCCCAGCCAGTCCGACCCCTTGACGGTGTCGTACATGTGCCATTGCCAGTGATCGGGGGTGTTGTTGCACAGCGATGCGGCAATCCCGCCCTGTGCGGCGACAGTGTGCGACCGGGTCGGGAACACTTTGGTGATGCAGGCGGTGCGCAATCCGGCCTGGGCCGCGCCCATCGTCGCGCGCAGGCCCGAACCGCCGGCCCCCACCACCACCACGTCATACGTATGGTCAATGATCTTGTATGCGGCAGTCATGGCTCAAGCGCCTCCCAGGGCAATGCGGATGACCGAAATCACACCGAACGCGGCACCCGCGAAGGGCACGAAATTGACGAAGACCCAGGCAAGCAGCTTGCCCGGCGCTTCGTGCACATAGTCTTCCAGCATCACCTGCACGCCGAGGCGTGCGTGATAGAACGTGTTGATGAAAGTCAGGATCAGCGCGGTGGCGGCGACCGGCTGGGCCGCCCAGCCATGGACCGACGCAAAGTCATAGCTCGGCAAAAGCAGCAGGCTGATCAGCAGATACGGCAGCAGGATCAGATTGCCGACCGCCGTCAGACGCGACGCAAGCCAGTGATGCGTACCCTGATGACTGGAACCCAGCCCCCGGACACGGCCGATGGAAGTACCATTACCCATAAAAACCTCTTGTCCGCAGGATCAGTGTGACGTCAGCACGAAGGCCCAGAACAGGGCCGTGGCGAGCACGGAGAACACCAGCGTCAGCACCGACCAGCGCGCGTTGGCATGCAATTCATATCCGGCCCCGATATCCAGCACGAAATGGCGCAGGCCGGTGGCCAGATGCTGAAAGAAGGCCCAGGTCAGGCCGATCAGCACCAGCTTGCCCAAGATCGCGGTCCACGACGACAGCCACGGACCGGTGCCAGTCCAGACATATTGGGTGAACGTCAGATAGCTCTGTTCGCCGCCCGCGATGGCACCGACCCACCACAGCAGCAGGCCCAGCCCGGCAAAGGCCAGCCCGTTGCCGGTAACCCGGTGCAGGATCGAGACCAGCATGGCGGGGCCCCAGCGCCAGATCTGAAGATGCGGCGAAATGGGCCGGTTGCTGCGTGCCTGCGCCATGAAAACTCCTCAAAAGCCGAACGGTTGTCGCGGCCAAACCCATTCAGCCGGGACATCAAGCGCGATTCGTATTAGTCGAAATGCCGCATCGCGCAACCTGTGCTGCAGTGTAACATGCATAGGTATGACAGGCTGCACGGTTGCGGGTGGTCAGCGGCGGGACTAAGGCGCCGGGATGAACGAGACAATCCCCATTGTGCTGGTGACCGGATCGACACGCGGGATCGGTGCGGCGATCGCCACGGCCTTGCGCCAACGCGGTGCCATGGTGATCGGCCATGGACGCACGGCCGGGCCCGACACGATCGGCGCCGATCTGGGCGACCCCGGCGCGGCGCACGCCTTGTGGGACGCCGCACTGGCCCAGGCGGGCGGGCGGATCGACGTGCTGATCAACAACGCCGGGCTGTTTGCCGACAATCCGATCACTGCGTCCGACTTTGCCTGGCTTGACGCATGGGAAGAAAGCTTGCGCATCAACCTGACAGCAGCGGCGCAATTGTCGCGGCTGGCGGTGCGCCACTGGCAGGCGGGCGCACGCGGCGGGCGGATCGTCCATATCGCCAGCCGCGCGGCGCATCGTGGCGACAGCCCCGACCATTGGCACTATGCCGCAGCCAAGGGCGGCATGGTTGCGCTGCACAAGACACTGGCGCGCAGCTATGCCCATCAGGGCATTTTGAGCTATGCCGTCTCGCCCGGCTTTGTCGCCACCGACATGGCGGCAGACTATCTGGCCGCCAACGATCCCGCCGCGCTGGCCGCGCAGATCCCGCTGGGCCGCGTGGCCAGTCCCGAAGAAATTGCGCGTATCGCCGCGTTCTGCGCGCTCGACGCCCCGGCCAGCATGACCGGCGCGGTGATCGACGCCAATGGAGCAAGCCATGTCCGATAATGCAGACCCAGTCGAATCCGGGTCGGAAGAGGCCTGGAAGGTAACCTTCCTGGCCCCGCGCGAAACCATCCAGGCCGCGCTGCTGGCGCATGAAGACGCCTACGACTGGGACCCGGAGATCATTCTGGCCGGCAGCGAAATTGCCCCCGATCGCCCCGACGACTGGCAATTGGAGGCATGGCTGTCGCACAAGCCCGCGCGGCGCGATCTGGCGGCAATGCGCGCGCTGTTTGGCGATCAGGCGCCCAAACCGGTGATCGAGCATCTACCGCCGACCGACTGGGTGACGCTCAGCCAGTCGGGCATCGAGCCGATCCGCGAAGGGCCGTTCCATGTCCACACCCCCGACCATGCGCCGCTGGGCCAGCCGGGCATTCGCGATTTCGAAATTCCCGCCAGCCAGGCGTTCGGCACCGGCCAGCATGCCACCACGGCAGGGTGCCTGGCCATGCTGGCAACGATGAAGCGATGCGGCGTGGTGGTGCGCAATCTGGCCGATATCGGCACCGGCACCGGGCTGCTGACGTTTGCCGCACTGCATCTGTGGCCGCGCGCGCGCGCGATCGCCAGCGATATCGATGCGGTGTGCGGCCCGGTGGTCGCGCGCAATGCCGATGCCAATGGCGTGCGGCTGGGCGATGGCCCGGGCCGCATGGCGATGGTCATCGCCGCCGGCATGGACCACCCGCTGCTGTCGGCGAGTGCGCCCTATGACTTGCTGATCGCCAATATCCTGGCCGGGCCACTGGTCGAACTGGCCCCGGCCTTTGCCACCGCCGTCGCGCCGGGTGGCAGCGTGCTGCTGTCGGGCCTGCTGACCACGCAAGAACCCGCCGTGCGCGCCGCCTATGCGCGGGCCGGTCTACGACTGGCCGCGCGGATGACGCGCGGCGACTGGTCCGTGCTGTGGCTGCGCCGCCGCCGGTTCGGCGTCGTGCACGCAACCCGCGTCGGCACCCTGCCCGACTGGTCCAAACGCTGGTAAAGCGCAAATCCTCCCCGGCACGGGGAGGATTTGCACATCAGGCCAGGGTGTCTGCCAGCAACAGTAGCGCCGCGCGCGCAAAGGCCTGCATGTTGGCCAGCCGGTCTTCGCTGCCGGTTTCGACGGTGATCGCGGCGGTAAAACCGTCCGGCCCGGCCAGGCCAATCGCGCTGGTGCCCGATGCCACGCCCAGCGGATGCTTGCCCGGCCCGGCGGCGCCGGTTTCGGCCAAACCCCAGTCGGCGCCGTAGCGCGCGCGGATCAGGTCAGCCTGGGCCAGGGCATAGGCTTGTGTGGCCGACGTCAGCCCACGCAAGCTGCCCGGTTCGTGCCCTAGCACGATCCGGCGTCCTTTCAGTGTATAGATGATCCCGCCGCCCCGATAGAACGCCGAAGCACCGGGCATGGCCAGCAATCCCGCCGAAATCAGTCCGCCGGTGGCACCATCGACCACCGCCACGCTCTGCCCCCGCGCGATCAGCGACGCCCCGGCGCGCGCGCCGATCTGCGCCAGATCGATCAGGCTCACGCCCGCGTTCCGGCGATCGCCAGCCCGAACACCACAAACACGCCGCCGGTCACCCGGTTGAACAGCCGCCGCCGCGCCGGGCTGCGCAACCACCCCGCCAGCCCGCGCCCACCCAGCGCATACGTGAAATACCACGAGAATTCGATCACGCCGAACGTGGCGATCATCACCGCGAACTGGCCGATCTGCGGCCGCGTGGGATCGAGAAACAGCGGCAGGAACGCGGCGGCAAACACCAGCGCCTTGGGATTGCTGATGCTGACCGAAAAGGCATTGCGAAACAGCCGCCAGCGCGAAGGCCCCGGCCCGGCCACCACCGCATCGCCATCATCGTGGTCCGCCACCGGAGCAATCCACGCCTTGTACCCCAGCCAGATCAGATAGGCCGCGCCCGCCAGTTTCAGCACCGCAAAGGCTGCCGGGATCGCCACCAACAGCGCGGTCAGCCCCGCCGCCGAAGCCGCCAAGAGGCAGACCACGGCCGAAAAACAGCCCAGCATCGCCCAGATCGTCGGCGCCAGGCCATGTTCGATGCTGCGCGTCATGACGTGGAGCATGTTGGGGCCGGGCGATGCCGAAATGAAGAAGACGGTGGCCGCAAACAGCCACCAGGTATGCCATGCCATGATCGTCCTATCCTGCGTTGCGCACGATGTCGGCCCATTGTGCCTCATCGATCACGGGAATGCCAAGTGTTGCGGCCTGTTTCAGCTTTGACCCCGCGCCGGGCCCTGCCACCACCAGATCGGTCCTGGCCGAAACCGACCCGGCCGACCGCGCGCCCAGCGCTTCGGCCTGCGCCTTGGCTTCGTCGCGGCTCATCGTTTCCAGCTTGCCGGTGAACACCACGGTCTTGCCGGCGACTTCGCTGGCGCGGGTTTCCACCACATAGGGCGGCGGGCTGACTTCGTTCAGCAAATCGTCCCATACCGCGCAATTGTGCGCTTCGTGAAAAAACTCGCCCAGCGCCTCGACCACCACCGGGCCAACCCCGTCGATCGCCAGCAGTTCGGCCCGCGCCGCTTCGTCGCCGTCATGCGCGCGGGTCGCCAGATCGCGCACGGTCGGCAACGTGGCAAACCGCTTCATCAGGTCGCGTGCAGTCACTTGCCCGACGTGGCGGATGCCCAGCGCAAACAGCAGCCGCGCGGCATCGGGCGACCGGCGCGCCTCGATCGCGGTCAGCAGGTTTTCGACCGATTTTTCCTTCCACCCCTCGCGGCCCAGAATATCGGCCCGCCGCGCCTTCAGGCGAAAGATGTCGGCCGGGCTTTCCAGCCAGCCCAGCGCAAAGAATTCGGCGATGGTCTTTTCGCCCAGTCCTTCGATATCGAGCGCGGCCCGGCTGACGAAATGGCGCAAGCGTTCGGTACGCTGCGCCGGGCAGATCAGGCCGCCGGTGCACCGCACGTCGACCTCGCCCTCTTCGGCCACCGCTTCCGATCCGCATTCGGGGCAATGGTCGGGAAATGCGAAAGGCGCGCCGGGTGCTTCGCGGGTCAGGTTCTCGACCACCTGGGGAATCACATCGCCCGCGCGTTGCAACACCACCCGGTCGCCCACCCGCACGCCCAGCCGCGCGATCTCGTCGCGGTTGTGCAGCGTCACGTTGGTCACCGTCACCCCGCCCACCAGCACCGGCGCCAGGCGCCCGACCGGGGTCAGCTTGCCGGTGCGACCGACCTGGATATCGATCGCCTCGACCACGGTTTCGGCGCGCTCTGCGGGAAACTTGTGCGCCATGCCCCAGCGCGGCGCCTTGGCGACGAAGCCCAGCCGATCCTGCCAGTCGAGCCGATCGACTTTGTAGACCACACCGTCGATATCATAGCCAAGGCTCGGTCGCCGTGCCTGGATATCGCGGTAATGCGCGATCATCGCCTCGGTCGTGGCACAGCACACCAGTAGCGGCGACACCGGCACACCCCAGCCGGCAATCGCCTGCATCACCGCAAACTGCGTGTCGGCGGGCAAGCCGCTGTGCGCGCCCCAGCCATGCGCCAGAAAGCGCAACGGGCGGCTGGCGGTCACGCTGGCATCCTTTTGCCGCAGCGACCCGGCGGCGGCATTGCGCGGATTGGCAAACAGCTTGTCACCGGCCGCCTCTTGCGCCGCGTTGAGCGCGGCAAAGTCGGCGCGGCTCATATAGACCTCGCCGCGAATCTCGAACACGTCGGGCACCTCGCCCGCCAGTATTTGCGGGATATCGGCGATATAGGCGACGTTGGCGGTGACATCTTCGCCCACCTGGCCATCGCCGCGCGTGGCGGCGCGCACCAGCCGGCCCTGCTCGTACCGCAGCGAGCATGACAGGCCATCGATCTTGTCTTCGGCGGTCATCACCAGCTCTGCCTCAGGCGGCAAAGCCAGAAACCGCCGCACGCGCGCGACGAATTCGGCCACTTCCTCGTCGGTAAAGGCGTTGTCGAGGCTCATCATACGCACATCGTGGCGCACTTTGGACAAGGGCGTTGCCGAAATGTCGTGGCCGACCTTGCGGCTGGGGCTGTCGGCCCGGATCAGATGCGGGAACGCCGCCTCGATCTCGGCATTGCGCCGCACTAGCGCGTCGTATTCGGCATCGCTGAGTTCGGGCGCGTCGAGCGTGTGGTAAAGGTGATCGTGATGCGCGATCTGTTTGGCCAGACGCATCAGTTCGTTGGCAGCTTCCGCCTCTGTCATCGGGCCTTTCCCAGAATGGTAACCACGCGCTGTCCGCGCATTTCGAAACCCAGCGACCGGTATAGCGCAATCGCCCCGGCGTTGTCGGCATAGGAATGCAGGAACGAGGCCTGCCCGCGCGCGCGATGCCCGGCCATGACATGGCGGATCAACCGCCCGGCCAGCCCCTGCCCGCGCCACGCCGGATCGGTGCACACCCCACTGACTTCGACCACACCCGCCGCCGGCCGCATCCGTTCACCCGCCATCGCGATCAGGCGCCCCCCGCGTCGCACACCGTAAAACGGGCCATAGCGCCAGGTCGACGGCCCCCATGGACCGGGCCGTGTAGCCAGCGCCAGCTCGGTCATGGCGGGCACATCGGCCTGCCCCAGTGCGACGAATTCATCATCGGCCCCGGCATCGACAGGCCCGGTTGCCAGCATTTGCGCCAGATGCGCCACCTTGCTCACCACTGTGCCCGGCGGCGCAGTGATGGCGTGGCCTTCGACCAGCCAAAGTTCATCGTCGGCATTGGCCAGCAATCCGGCCAGCGCGGCCTCTTGCCCCGGCGCGGCGGCGGCAAACGGGCCATAGCCGGGATCGATCCGCCACGCCGACGGACCACCCAGCGCCAGCGCCGCCTGCGGCCCGGTCAGCGCCGCCCAGACCGGGCGGTCCAGCGCATCATCCCATTGATCACGCACCGGTCAGGCCTGTTCGAGCAAGCGGTCGGCCTGCGCACGCGCTTCGGGGGTGATTTCCGCGCCCGACAACATGCGCGCAATCTCTTCCTGGCGTCCCGCCGTGTCGAGCAGCATGACCGAGGTGCGCGTCACCGTGCCTTCGCTCGATTTGGCGATCAGGTAATGCATCGCGCCGCGCGCCGCGACTTGCGGACTGTGCGTTACCGCCAGCAATTGCCCGCCGTGCGCCAGCCGTGCCAGCCGCTCGCCGATCGCGCTGGCCACCGCGCCGCCAACCCCGCGATCGATCTCGTCGAAAATCACCGTTGCGGCGCCGCCCTGTTCAGCCAGTGCCACCTTGAGCGCCAGGATAAACCGCGACAGTTCGCCGCCCGAGGCGATCTTGCCCAGCGGCGCAAACGGCGCGCCGGGGTTGGTCGCGATCAGGAATTCGACCGCATCGACCCCCTGCGGGCCCCAGCGATCTTCGGGCAGGCGCACCACCGCGGTGCGAAACCGCGCGGAATCAAGTTTCAGCGGGGCCAGTTCGGCCGCCACGGCAACGTCGAGCCGCCGCGCCGCTTCGGCCCGGACCACCGACAGCGCCTCGGCCTTGGCCTGAAAATCGAGCCCGGCTTCCTGCTCGATGCGTTCGAGCGCGGCCAGTTGCGCATCGCCGCTTTCGATCGCTTCAAGCTGCGCGCGCATCTCGGCCAGCTTGTGCGGCAAATCGTCGGCGGTGCAACCATGCTTGCGCGCGGCCGCGCGCAGTTCGAACAATCGCGTCTCGATCCGGTCAAGCAAGTTCGGATCATGCGCCAGCGCATCGATCGCGGCGGCAATACGGTCTTCGGCCTCTCCCGCCTCGATCACCGCGCGGTCGAGCGAGGCCAGCGCTTCGCCCAGCAGCGGGTGTTCGGCGGCAATCCGGTCGAGCCGCCGCGCCGCGCTGCGCAGCACCGCCAGCGCCGAATCCGACCCTTCCCAAAGGTTCTGCAGCGCGGCCAGATCGCCCGACAGGCGCTCGCCCTTTTGCATCGCCGCGCGCTGTTCGGCCAGTTCAGCCTCTTCACCCACCAGCGGGGCCAGCGCGGCCAGTTCGGCCAGCCAGCCGCTCAGCAGGTCTTCATCGTTGCGCGCGGCGGCAACCCGCGCGCGCGCCTCGGCCAGATCGCGCCCGGCACGGCTCCAGCGTTGCCACGCCTCGGTCACCGCGCCGACATCGGCATGGGCATAGCGATCGAGCAGGGCGCGATGGCCGCGTGCGTTGACCAGACCGCGATCGTCATGCTGCCCGTGCAATTCGACCAGCGAACGCGACAGATCGCGCAACAGCGCAACCCCGACCGGCTGATCGTTGATAAACGCGCGGCTGCCGCCATCGGCACGCAGGCGGCGCTTGATGATCAAGGGCTCGCCCGGTTCGACATCGATTTCAGCCCCGGACAACAGTGCGCGAATGGTCTCGGGCAGCGAATCGAATTCGAATGTCGCGGTCACGCTGGCCTGATCGGTGCCCGCACGCACCAGCCCGGTATCGGCACGATCGCCCAGCACCAGCCCCAGCGAATCAAGCAGGATCGACTTGCCCGCCCCGGTTTCACCGGTCAGCACGCCCAGCCCGGCGTGAAACGCCAGATCAAGCGCCTCGATCAGCACAACATTACGGATAGCTAGCGCGGTGAGCATCGTCGGGTTCCATATCGCGGGCAGGCCCCGGCGTCACCAACTCTTGGGGGCCACAGCGGGCCCGTCCGCGTATTTCAACCATGTGACACAGTGCCATGTGAACGAAACGTGATTGTGACAATGATTCGATGCAACCCCGACAAACCACACAAAGGGACGCCGATGGCACAGCGCGCGCTTCAGAAGGGCTCCAGGCACAGTCTTCCTTCGGCCATGGACCTTGCGACTTCGATCCCGGCCTGGCTTGATCTGCCCGAGCCACGCGGCTTTCGCCCCAAGCGCAAAGTGCGCACGGTGTGGATTTCCGATCTTCATCTTGGCACGCGCGGTTGCAATGCCGCGATGCTGCTCGACTTTCTTGCCTCGATCGAATGCGAAACGCTGTATCTGGTGGGCGATATCGTCGATGGCTGGCGCCTGTCGCGCGGCTGGTACTGGCCCGATGCGCACAATGAAGTGGTGCGCCGCATTCTCAAGATGGCGCATCGCGGCACCCGCGTGGTGCTGATCGCGGGCAACCATGACGAAATGCTGCGGCCCTATGCCGGGATGAGCTTTGGCGGGGTCGAACTGGCGCTCGACGCGATCCACGAAACCGCCGATGGCCGCCGCCTGCTGGTCACCCACGGCGACGGGTTTGACGGGGTGGTGCTCTATGCCCGCTGGCTGGCGTTTCTGGGCGATCAGGCCTACGAAATTTTGCTCAAGACCAATCGCTGGGTCAACATGGTGCGCCGCCAGTTCCGCCTGCCGTACTGGTCGTTGTCGTCGTACATGAAAAAGCGCGTCAAGAACGCGGTGCAGTTCATCTGCGACTTCGAGGAAGCGGTGGCGCATGCCGCGCGCGACATGGGCGTCGATGGCGTGGTCTGCGGCCATATCCATTGCGCCGAAATCCGCCAGATCGGCGATGTGACGTATTACAACGACGGCGACTGGGTCGAAAGCTGCACCGCGCTGATCGAAGATGCCGTCGGCGCGATCAGCATTGTCGACTGGGCCGCCGAAACCGCACGGGCCGCGGCAGCCAATGCCGCCGCCTCCGACAAGACCGCACGCGCCAAGGCCCCGGCATGAGGCTGGCGATCTGCACCGATGCGTGGCACCCGCAAGTCAACGGCGTGGTGCGCACGCTGTCGACCACGGTCGACCGGCTGACCCGGCGCGGGCACGAAGTCGAACTGGTGACTCCGTCGCAGTTTTTCACGTTTGCCCTGCCCGGTTACAGCGAGATCCGGCTGGCCATGGCGCCCCGGTTCGGCACGCGCCGCACGTTGCGCGCGTTTCAGCCCGATATCGTCCACATCGCGACCGAAGGCCCGATCGGATGGAGCGCGCGCGGCTGGTGCAAGGACAACGGTGTGCCGTTCACCAGCGCCTTTCACACCCGTTTTCCCGACTATGCCGCCGTGCGCACCGGGCTGTCCCCGTCGCATTTCTGGCCGCTGATGCGCCGTTTCCACAACGCCAGCGAGGCAGTGCTGGTATCGACCCCGACCCTGGCGGCGGAACTGGCCGAACACGGCATGGCCCACACCCGGCTGTGGTCGCGCGGGATCGACAACACGCTGTTTCACCCCGGCCATGCCGCACATCCCGCATTGCGCGACCTGCCCCGCCCGATCATGATCAATGTCGGGCGCGTCGCGGTGGAAAAGAACCTGGCCGCGTTTCTCGATGCGCCGGTGCCGGGCACCAAAGTGGTGGTGGGCGACGGACCCGATCTAGCCACTTTGCGCGCGCGCTATCCCGAGGTGGTGTTCACTGGCGCGCTGTCGGGCGAGACACTGGCCAGCACCTATGGCGCGGCGGATGTGTTCGTGTTTCCCAGCCGCACCGACACGTTCGGGCTGGTGATGATCGAGGCGCTGGCCTGCGGCGTGCCAGTGGCAGCCTATCCGGTGCCGGGGCCCATCGATATCATCGGGCCGCACGGGCGCGGGGCGCACGACGCGCTGCCGATGACGGTGGGCGCGCTCGATCATGATCTGTCGCTGGCGATTGCGCGCGCCTTGCGCTGCGACCGGCTGGGTGCGGCGGTCTATGGCGCCAGCTATTCCTGGGACAACGCCACCGACCAGTTCATCGGCGCGATCAGCGAAGCCTTTGCACGGCGCAAGGCCCGGCAATTGGAACCAGCGTAAAACGAAACACGCGCGCGGATCGCCAACCACGGCCGATCCGCGCCGCGCTGTCGTTTAGATCGCCTTGGTGCCCGGCGCCTTGGCGTTCATCAGCTTATAGGCGCGCTGATACCATTCGCTGCCCGGATAGTTGGCACCAAGCACGGCCGCCGACTTTTGCGCTTCGGCCGGGATGCCCAGCGCGAGATAGCTTTCAACCAGACGATACAGCGCCTCGGGCACATGGCTGGTGGTTTGATACTTGTCGATCACGGTGCGGAAACGGATCGTCCCGGCCAGCCACTTGCCGCTGTGTTCATAGAACCGGCCAACTTCCATTTCCTTGCCCGCAAGGTGGTCGTTGACAAGGTCGATCTTCAGCTTGGCATCGGTGGCATACGTCGTGCTGGGATAGCGACGGATCACTTCGGTCAGCGCATCGAGCGCCTGGCGCGTGTCCTTCTGGTCACGGCGCACATCGCTGATCTGTTCATAATAGCACAAGGCGACCAGGTAATAGGCGTACGGCGCATCCTTGTTGCCGGGGTGTACCGACAAAAAGCGCTGCGCCGCCTGGACCGATTTGGCATAGTCGCGCGCCACGTAATAGCTGAACGCGCTCATCAACTGGGCGCGGCGAGCCCACGGCGAATAGGGATGCTGGCGCTCGACTTCGTCAAACAGCGCGGCGGCCTGCTTGGCTTCGCCCTGATCGAGCCGTTGACGCGCGGCAATATACAGCGTGTCGACATCGCGCGCCACATAAGCGACGTCCTTGTTCGGCTTGTTGCCGCCCCCGCAACCGGCAAGGCCGATCGACAAAGCGGAGAGGGCAAGGATCGGAAGGCGCAAGCGAGAGCGGCCAAGGGCTTTAAGCGTCATGGCGCCCGTATAACCAGCGACCCCGCTGTCGCCAAGCGCGTTCTCGATCCTGCGACCATTTCGATCAGGGGTGCGCAGCGCCTTCGGCCAGCGCAAACGGAGGCTCTACCTCGATATGATCGGCAAGCGTCAGCCGATCGAGGATGGCGGCGGATTCATCGCGCAATTTCAGCATCAACCCGCGCAACCGGCATTCCGCTTCGGGCAGGCAATTGGCACATGTCTCATAGGCATTGCGCGCCGCGCAGGGCACCAGTGCCAGGCTGCCGCGCGACAGGCGGATGATATCGCCATAACGGATGTCCACTGGCGGCAATGCCAGTTCGTACCCGCCGTCGCGCCCGCGTTGCGAAACCACCACCCCTTCGCGCGCCATTTCCGAAAGGATCACGGTCAGAAACTTGCGCGGGATGTTCTGCGCCTCGGCAATGGCATCGAGCCGCACCGGGCCCTGCCCGAACCGGTCGGCAAGGTGTTGCAAGGCACGGATGGTATAACGCGTTTTTTGCGAAAGCATCGCGGGACTGTGGCCAGAGCGCGTGCGTATGTCAACGCAGGCGCGCCCTGTCGCAGCATTTACACCGTCTGGCGCGTGGCCGGATGCGTCCGCGCAAACCAGCCGAACCCGGCTATCACCGCATAGCACAGCGCCGGCAACAGCAGCGCCAGTTCCAGGCTGCCGGTCAGGTCGGCCAGGCCCCCGGTCAAAGGCGGGATCACCGCACCACCGACAATCGCCACACAGATTACCCCCGACCCATCCGCCGCGCGTTCGTCAAGGCCATCGCAGGCCAGCGTGAAAATGGTCGGGAACATGATCGAATTGAACAGGCCGATCGCCAGCAGGCTGCCCGCCGCCAGATGCCCGGTGGTCAGTGTGGTGATCGCGATCAACGCCAGCGCGCCGATCGCGTTGAACACCAGCACTTTGGCCGGATCGACCAGCCGCATCACTGCCGATCCCATAAACCGGCCAACCAGCGCGCCAAACCAGTAAAGCGGAATAAGCGCGCCCGCCGCCAGTTCGTCGAGCCCCAGCACATGCGGCTGGCGCATGTAGTTGACGATCAGCGAGCCGATCGAGACTTCGGCGCCGACATAGAGAAAGATGCACAGCGCGCCGAATCCGAATCGCGGGCGCAACAGCAGGTCAAAGCTCTTGAGCACCGAACTGTGGTCGTGGTGTTCGCCGTGCAGGCGGTTGCGGTTGGCAAACACCACCGCGGCCACCACCGCCAGCGCCAGTGCAATGCCCAGATAGGAATGAACCACCGCCTGCGTCGCCGCCACGCGATAGGCATCGAGCGCGGCACCCGACAGGTCGCTGGCCTTTTCCTTGGCCAGCTTGCCCAGCATCAGGATCGATCCGGCGATAGGAAAGATCGTCGTGCCCAGCGAATTGAACGCCTGTGCAAACGTCAGCCGGCTGCCCGCAGTGCGCGCGGGACCGAGCAGCGAGATCAGCGGGTTGGCAACGACCTGCACGATCGTCACCCCGCTTGCCAGCACGAACAGCGCGGCCAGAAACAACCCGAAAGTCGCGCTGGCCGAGGCCGGGATGAACAGGATGCACCCGGCCATCATCGTCAACAGCCCGATCGCCGCGCCCCGCATATAGCCGACCCGCTTGACAATCGCCGCACCGGGAATGCCGATGATCGCATAGGCGGCAAAGAACGCCGTCTGCACCAGCATCGCCTGTGTATAATTGAGCGTGAACAGCTCTTTCAGCTTGGGAATGATCACGTCGTTGAGCGAGGTGATCCCGCCAAAGATGAAGAACAGCGCGATCACGAACACCCGCAACTCGGGCGCATCGATATGCCCGCCGTCGTGGTCGGGCGATGCAGTGCTGGTTGCAGCGGGGGCAAGTGCCATCGGGTTCCTCTCGAATTATGGTCGGTCTTTGCCGGTCCTGCCCCTGCATGCGGAAGCGTTCACACATTGTCCAATTGCATACGTATCGTCCGAATGCATACGTATCGACAGGATAGTTCAGACCGGCTGGGTCAGCACCCCGAGCGCCGGAATACCCACCGACCGCCGCCCGCCATAATCGGTGCGCACCACGATCAACCCCTGCCGTTCAAGATGTTCGAGCAGTCGGCGGATGCGCCCCGCCGAGCGCGTGCCATAGACCGTGGCCAGCCGATCGTCATCGGGACAGACCGCGCCCTCGCTGGCCGCCACTGCCAGCACCAGGAACGGTGCCAGCAGATCGTCGGGCACATCGCGCGCCAGCCCCACCACCTGGCGCCATTCGGGCGCCGCGTCATCGGGTATCCCCGCCACCGCCATCGCAAAACGGCGGCGGAAAGCGGGCAGATCGATGGTGCCCGGCGCGATCCGCGCCATCCGGCAGCGCACCGTGAAATCCTGATAGAGCTGCGCCGGGGCCTGAAACGTGCAATCGGGCTCTGCGGCCATTTCGGCCAGGATTGCGGCGATTGCGGCGGCATCTTCCTCGGCCGCGAACAGGCTGGGTTCAACCGGCGGATCGACTTGTTCGGACAGCGGCTGGCTGTCGGATATCTGTTCGATCAGCGTGGCGGCGGCAATCGGAGCAGGCTCTTCGAACATCAGGCGCGGCGCCGGTTCGATGGTTTCGGTCAGCACCAGATCGTCCATCGCCCCGCCCGCCATGTCGGGCAACGGCATCAGACCCTGGATCACGTTGCGCGCGCGGGTTTCAACATCGGCAATGCGCACCGACACCGGGCGGCGCGCAATGGCCGGGCCCAGCCCGAGGAAGTGCCCGCGTTCAAGATCGCGGATGGTTTCGGCCTGGCGCCGCTCCATACCGAGCAGATCGGCCGCGCGCGCCATGTCGATATCGAGGAACGTGCGCCCCATCAGGAAATTCGACGCCTCGGCGGCGACGTTCTTGGCCAGCTTGGCCAGCCGCTGCGTGGCGATCACCCCGGCCAGACCCCGCTTGCGCCCCCGGCACATCAGATTGGTCATCGCGCCCAGCGACAGGCGGCGCACTTCATCGCTGACATCGCCCGCAGCGGCGGGGGCGAACATCTGCGCTTCGTCCACCACCACCAGCGCGGGATACCATTCGTCGCGCGGCGCATCGAACAGCGTGTTGAGAAACACCGCCGCACAGCGCATCTGCGCCTCCAGATCGAGCCCGTCGAGCGCCAGCACGACCGAGGCGCGATGGGTGCGGATGCGCGCGGCCAGGCGCACGATTTCGGCCGGATCATAGGCCGCGCCATCGACGACGACATGGCCATAACGATCGGACAGCGTGACAAAATCGCCTTCGGGATCGATCACCACCTGCTGCACCAGACAGGCGCTCTGTTCGAGCAACCGCCGCAACAGGTGCGACTTGCCGGACCCGGAATTGCCCTGCACCAGCAGGCGGGTCGCCAGAAGTTCCTCGATATCGATCCGCACCGGGGCGCCGGACCGGTCGGCCCCGATGACAATGGCTGCGCTCACAACCAGCAGGCTTTAGCCGCCGGGGACGAGGCGACAAGCCCCCTGCCCCCGGCTATCCACGACCTATTCTGCAGCGGCTGTCTTTTTGGCGGCGGGCTTCTTCGCCTTGGCCGGGGCGGCCTTTTTGGTTGCCGTTTTCTTGGCGCCATCCTTGGGCGCCGCCTTCTTGGCCGGGGCCTTTTTGGCGGGCGCTTTCTTGCGTCCCTTGGCCGGAGCGGCGGCGGCCCGCGCGTCGATCAGCGCAATCGCCTCTTCCAGCGTCAGCGCCTCGGTCGGCTTGTCCTTGGGCAACGTGGCATTGGTGGTGCCATCGGTGACATAGGCGCCATAGCGGCCTGCCAGCAGGCGGATTTCGCCACCCGATACCGGATGCGGGCCAAACACTTTCAAGGGTTCGGCAGCCTGGCGTCCACCGCGTGCGCCGGCCCCGGCGGCAGCCTCGGCCAGCTTGACCACCGCCGCGTTCATCCCGGTTTCGAACACTTCGGCGGTCGAGCGCAACCGGCCATATTTGCCATCGTGCGCCAGATAGGGCCCATAGCGACCGATCGACGCAGTGATCGGCTTGCCCGTTTCGGGATGCACGCCGATTTCGCGCGGCAACGACAACAGTTTCAGCGCCCAGTCGAGATCGAGTTCGGGAATGTCCTTGGGGATCGAGGCGCGCTTGGCCTCCTTGCCATCGCCCAGTTGAACATAAGGACCGAACCGCCCGGTGCGGCGCACCACTTCCAGACCCGATACCGGATCGGTGCCCAGCACCGCGTCGTCGGCGGCGCCACCGTCGCCACTGTCGGCACCTTGCGCAAATTTGCGGGTAAACTTGCATTCGGGATAGTTCGAGCACGCCACGAATGCACCATAACGCCCGCCGCGCAGCGACAGGCGGCCCGCTCCGCATTTGGGGCACAGGCGCGGGTCAGACCCGTCGGGACGCGGCGGAAACAGATAATCGGCCAGGAAAGTATCAAGCTCGGCGGTCACCTCGCTGGGCTTGCGTTCCATCACCTCATCGGATTTCGGTTTGAAATCGCGCCAGAACTTGGCCAGCAGGTCTTTCCACGCGCCGCGCCCGCCGGACACGTCGTCAAGCTCTTCCTCCATCCCGGCGGTGAATTCATAGGCGACATAGCGGTCGAAAAAGCGTTCGAGAAACGCGGTCAGCAACCGGCCAGATTCTTCGGCAAAGAACCGGTTCTTTTCGACCCGCACATAGTTGCGATCCTTGATCACCTGGATCGTCGCGGCATACGTCGAAGGGCGCCCGATGCCCAGTTCTTCCAGCCGCTTGACCAGCGACGCCTCGGAATAGCGCGGCGGCGGCTGGGTGAAATGCTGGGTCGCCTCGACCCCGCGCTTGACCGGCTGATCACCGGTGCGCATCGCCGGCAGCAGGCCGCTTTCATCGTCTTCGGCATCGGCCTTCTGGTCGCGACCTTCTTCATAGACCGCCAGAAACCCGGCAAAGCGCACGACTTGCCCGGTGGCGCGCAGTTCGTGTTTGCCGGTGCCTTCGCGCAAGGTGACGGTGGTGCGTTCGATATTGGCGCTGGCCATCTGGCTGGCCAGCGCGCGCTTCCAAATCAGATCATAGAGCCGCGCCTCGTCGCCCGAACCATGGGTGTTGCGGGTAAACTCGGTCGGCCGGATCGCCTCGTGGGCTTCCTGCGCGTTTTTCGCCTTGGTTTCGTAATGGCGCGGCTTTTCTGGCAGGTAATGCCCGTCATAACGGTCGGAAATCACTTTGCGCGCGGCGGAAATGGCCGATGAGTCCATCTGTACGCCATCGGTCCGCATATAGGTGATCGCGCCCGCCTCATACAGCGTCTGCGCCACGCGCATCGTGTGGCTGGTCGAAAAGCCCAGCTTGCGCGCGGCTTCCTGTTGCAGCGTCGAGGTAGTGAACGGCGGTTGCGGATGGCGCCGGGTCGGGCGGGTGTCGACATCTTCCACGCGGAAGGTCGCTGCCTCCACCGTGGCCTTGGCGCGCTGGGCGATGCCTTCATCGCCAAGCGACAGGCGATCGAGCTTTTCGCCGTCGAATTTGACCAGCCGGGCGGTGAACGGGGTGCCCCCCTGTTCGAGCGTGGCCGCCACCGACCAATATTCCTGCGACCGGAACGCCTCGATCTCGCGCTCGCGCTCGACAATCAGGCGCAGGGCGACCGATTGCACCCGGCCCGCCGATTTGGCGCCGGGCAGCTTGCGCCACAACACCGGCGACAGCGTAAAGCCGAACAGATAGTCGAGCGCGCGCCGCGCCAGATAGGCATCGATCAGATCCTGATCGAGCGCGCGCGGCGCGGCCATCGCCGCCAGCACGGTCGCCTTGGTAATCGCATTGAAGGTGACCCGCTGCACATCCTTGGGCAGCGCGCGCCGCTTCGACAGCAATTCGCGCACGTGCCACGAAATGGCCTCTCCCTCGCGATCAGGGTCGGTCGCCAGGATCAGACGATCGGCGCCCTTGGCCGCATCGGTGATCGCCTTTACGCGCGCGGCCTTGTCGCCATAGAGTTCCCAATCCATGGCAAAGTCTTCGTCGGGCCGCACCGAGCCGTCCTTGACCGGCAGATCGCGGACATGGCCGTACGAGGCCAGCACCTTGAAGCCGGGGCCCAGATACTTTTCGATGGTTTTGGCCTTGGCCGGGGATTCTACGATGACCAATTGCATGAACTTACGGACTGCCTTCTCGTGTACGTACGCGCGATGGTGGGCAATGGCGCCCCGATGCGTCAAGCCTTTCTACACCAGACTGACCCTGCCCCCGGCATGGCGCACCAGCCGGCCGGCCAGTTCCAGATCGAGCAGGGCATCAAGCACCGTGCCGGGCGCAGCGCCGCTCTGCCGGATCACTTCATCGACACTGACCGGCGCCATGCCGAGCAGGCCCGCGATCGCGTCGACCCTCGCGCCACCGGGTTCAAGGTCGGTGGCCGCGCGGTCATAGCCGGCAAAGCCGCCATCGCGGAACGTCGAGCGCGCCGTGCCCTCAAACGTCTGCACCAGTTCGGCAATGTCGTCGGCGCTCTGCACCAGGATGGCGCCTTCGCGGATCAACTGGTTGCACCCGTGCGCGCGGGCATCGAGCGGCGATCCGGGCACCGCCATCACTTCGCGCCCGCATTCGGCGGCCAGCCGCGCGGTGATCAGCGATCCCGATTTGAGCGCCGCCTCGACCACCACGGTGCCCGCCGCCAGCCCGGCAATGATACGGTTGCGCGATGGGAAATGGCGCGCCTGTGGCTCTGTACCGGGGGGCATTTCGGCCACCAGCAGGCCTTGTTCGGCAATCTGGTCCTGCAACTGGGCGTGTTCGGGCGGGTAGACCACGTCGATCCCGCCCGCGATCACCGCAATCGTGCCGCCATCGCCATGCGTCGCCCCCAGCGCGCCGCGATGCGCCGCCGCGTCGATCCCGCGCGCCAGCCCCGAAATCACCGCAAACCCGCGTCCCGCCAGCCCGTGGGCAAAATCGCGGGCCAGCCGCACCGCGCCTGCCGAGGCATTGCGCGCGCCGACAATCGCCACACCGGGCTGATCGAACAAGGCCGGATTGCCGCGCACCGTGATCACCGGCGGCGGGGTTTCGACGGTCAGCAAGGTCAACGGATAATCGGCATCGTCGTGGAACAGATAGCGCGCGCCGGCGGCCAGTTCCGCCTCGATCCGCTCGGCCGGGGCCAGCCGATAGGCCGCCCCGCCCCGCGCCGCCAGATCGGGCAGCGCGGGCAAGGCCGCGCGCGCCGAACCGAACCGCCGCAGCAGCTGGTAATAGGTAACCGGCCCGACATTGGGCGAGCGCAACAGCCGGATGCGGGCAAACCGTTCGGCGGCGTCGGGGCCCTGGGTCATGTGCCCTTGCCGACGCGCGGCTCGGTTCCGGCGCGCAGCCGGGCGATATTGGCCTTGTGCAACCACAGCACCAGCGCGGCCAGCGGCGCCAGCACTTGCGCATAGGCCAGATCGCCCAGCGCCAGCGCGGCAATCGGCGCCGCCACCGCTGCGCTCATGCCCGACAGCGACGATATCCGCGAAAAATACAGCATGCCCAGCCACACCACCGCATAAGTCAGCCCGATCGGCCAGGCGAGCGCGAGCGACACGCCCATCAGCGTCGCCACACCCTTGCCACCATGAAAACGCAGCCACGCCGGATAGCAATGCCCGATCACCGCGCCCGCCGCAGCCGCGGTTTCCGATCCTGGCCATAGTGCACGGGCCAGCAGCACCGCGCCCGCGCCCTTGGCCAGATCGAGCAGCAGGGTCGCCGCCGCCAGCCCCTTGCGCCCGGTGCGCAGCACATTGGTCGCGCCGATATTGCCCGATCCCACCGCGCGCAGATCGCCCGCCCCGCCAAGCCGCGCCAGAATCAGGCCGAACGGCACCGATCCTAACAGATAGCCAAGGGCCGCAGCATAGAGCGCCAGGCGCAAGGGTTCGCCGATCATGCAAGAAACCTTTCAGAACATGCGGGGCGGACCACTAGATGTTTTTGACGCAAGTCGCCATAGCATGATCGATCATGGCCGGACCGTTCGCCTTTCGCCCCGAAAACCACTCCCCTCTGGGAAGGGGTTGGGGTGGGGTATTTGAAGCCCGCACGGCCGCGCATGCCGCGGCCGTGATACACCCTCACCCAACCCTGCCCCTGAGGGGGAGGGCAAAATGGCGATTGCACGATATTGATGCCCATTGATCCCGCAGCCCCGATCCTGATGTTCGATTCCGGCGTAGGCGGTCTGTCGGTGCTGGCCGCGCTGCGCCGCGTGCTGCCGCAGGCGCCGGTGATCTATGTCGCCGACAACGCCGGGCTGCCTTATGGCCAGAAGACCGAGGCTGAAGTGGCCGCGCGCGTGTCGGGGCTACTTGGGCGGATGACCGAGCGGCTACGCCCGCGCCTGGTGTGCATCGCCTGCAACACCGCCTCGACAATTGCGCTGGCGGCGGTGCGCGATGTGCTCGAAGTGCCGATCGTCGGCACCGTGCCCGCGATCAAGCCCGCCGCCGCACTGACTCAAACCGGGGTGATCGGCCTGCTCGGCACCGAGGCGACCATCCGCCAGGGCTATGTCGACCGGCTGGAAGCCGAATTCGCCGCAGACAAGGTATTGCTGCGCCATGGCGCACCCGATCTGGTGACAGCCGCCGAAGCGCAATTGCGCGGACACCCGGTCGATCAGGCGGCGATCGACCGCGCGGTGGCCGCGTTGCGCGCCATGCCGCACGGCGATCGCATCGATACGGTGGTGCTGGCCTGCACCCATTTTCCGTTGATTGCAGAGGCACTGGGGGCCGCGTTTGGGCCCGGCGTAAGGCTGATCGATGGTGCCGACGGGATCGCACGGCGCATCGCCTGGCTGACGCGCGACCAGCACTTTGAACGGCGCGCGCCCGATCTGGCGCTGTTTACCCGCGACGAGGCGGGCCTTGGCGAACTTTCTTCTGCGCTCGCTGCATCCGGTCTGGGCCGGTCCGACGTATTTTGACCCATGTCACAACGGGCAGAGCGTTCATCGACTATACCTTAAATCAGGTTGGCATTTGCCCCCGAACACAGGTAGAGCGATGGCAAATCCGGCACGATGGGTAAAAAATCGGGCAACACAGACCGCCGGGGGCTGGCAAGGCCTCCCGAAGCAAAAGGAGCGGCGGGTGAATTACGAGCAGGTTTTCGATTCCGCGATTGATCGGCTGCATTCCGAGGGACGCTACCGGGTCTTCATCGATATCCTGCGCAACAAGGGCGCGTTTCCCAACGCGCGCTGCTTTGCCGGCCACAACGGGCCAAAGCCGATCACCGTGTGGTGCTCTAACGACTATCTGGCGATGGGCCAGCATCCCAAAGTGATCGCCGCGATGGAAGAGGCGCTGCACGATGTCGGCGCCGGATCGGGCGGCACCCGCAATATCGGCGGCAACACTCATTACCACATCGATCTGGAACACGAACTGGCCGACCTGCATGGTAAGGAAGGCGCGCTGCTGTTCACTTCGGGCTATGTCTCCAACGATGCCACGCTGTCGACGCTGGCGCGCATCCTGCCCGGTTGCGTGATCTTTTCCGACGAATTGAACCACGCTTCGATGATCGCGGGCATCCGCAATTCGGGCGCGGAAAAGCGCGTGTTCCGCCACAACGATGTCGAACACCTCGAACAACTGCTCGCCGAAACCGATCCCGACCTGCCCAAACTGATCGCGTTTGAAAGCGTCTATTCGATGGATGCCGACATCGCACCGATCCACGCCATCTGCGACCTTGCCGAAAAATACAATGCGCTGACTTATATCGACGAAGTGCATGCCGTGGGCATGTATGGCGCGCGCGGCGGCGGCATTTCCGAACGCGACGAGGCCGCACACCGCATCGACATCATCGAGGGCACGCTGGGCAAGGCGTTCGGCGTGATGGGCGGCTATATCGCCGCCGATCGCCGCATCATCGACGTGATCCGGTCTTATGCCCCGGGGTTCATCTTCACCACCTCGCTGTCACCGGTGCTGGTGGCGGGCGTGCTGGCCGCCGTGCGGCACCTGAAGGCATCGAGCGTGGAGCGCGACGGGCAGGCCGCCGCCGCCGCCATGCTGAAGACACTGTTCGCCGAGGCCGGTCTGCCGGTGATGCCATCGACCACCCATATCGTGCCGCTGATGGTCGGCGATCCGGTGCGCGCCAAAAAGGTCAGCGACATCCTGCTGGCCGAATATGGCGTCTATGTGCAACCAATCAATTTCCCCACCGTCCCGCGCGGCACCGAACGCCTGCGCTTCACCCCCGGCCCGCAGCACACCCCCGCAATGATGGCCGAACTGACCGCCGCGCTGGTCGAAATCTGGCAAAGGCTCGAACTGGAACGCCGCAAGGCCGCCTGACAACAATTTCCGGTACAGAACCCGCGCGCCGAATCACACTGATTTGGCGCGCTTTTTCTTGGTGTTGGTGAACGCAGCCTTTACCACGCACTTTCTGTTGCAGATCTGTCACAGGCCGTTGGCTCAATCGTCGGACCGCAAACGATGGTGAACGGCACAAGCACAGGAAAAACGGCGATTCGCCTGACCTATTGGGCAAACCCGTTTCATATTTAACTATTGCGCACTGCCCAAAAGGCATGTTTGTGTTGGGAATCTCAAAAAAAGGGGGGTCCTTTTTGATGCATACCAAGACAGCAGCGCGCAGGAATCTGTGCCTCGGCTCGACCGCACTTGCCATCACACTGGCGATCGTCTCGCCCGCGTTGGCGGACACTGCGTCCGATGCCGCCGCCAATATCAAGAAGCCCTGCGAACTCGACCCGACCGCACCTTGCGCGGATACCATCATCGTCACCGGTACACGCGTTTCGCAAAAGGTGTCTGACCAGCCGGTGCAGACGATCACTGGCCAGGTGATCAACGACATGGGCTATACCAATATCGGCCAAGCGCTGACTTCGCTGCCGGTATTCGGCGTACCGGGCAACAGCCCGGTCGGCGCCCAAGGCTCGTTTGGCGCGGGCCAGACCTTTATCAATCTCTACAACCTCGGCTCGCAGCGCACGCTGACGCTGGTCAATGGCAACCGCTTTGTCGGCGCAGCCACGTCTTCGCTGTTTGGCGCCTCGGTCGGCACCCCGGTAGATCTGGGCACAATCGCGCCCGGCCTGGTTCAATCCATCGATATCGTGTCGGTTGGCGGCGCGCCGATTTACGGTGCCGACGCGATTGCCGGTACTGTCAACGTGATCCTGAAGCACGATTATCAGGGCATCGAACTGACCAGCTCTGACGGGATTTCCGAAAAAGGCGACGGGCACGACTATAATTTCTCGCTGCTCGCGGGCAAGAATTTCGCCGGCGGGCGCGGCAATATCACGCTGAACGTCTATTACGATCACCAGGATGGCCTGACCACCGCCCAGCGCGATGTGACCGGCGCCAATGCCAATTTCTACGATCTGCCGCTCAATAATTCGCCGTACCAGAACATCGCCTACACTGGAGGCCTGCGTTACAACGGGTTCCCCAACACCGGCATCCCGCTCGCGGCCGACAGCATTCCCTTTTACTTCGGCCCGACCGGCGCCGGCGTAACCAACGCGGCCGGCCAGACGCTCTATTTCAACAACCAGGGCAAACTCGTTCCCTTTGTCAACGGCACGCCGACCGGCACCGGCTATACCGAGGGCGGCGGCAGCGGCTTTCCGATCGGAAATTTCGGCAACCTGCTGACCAACAGCAACCGCATCCAGGGCACGTTGCTCGGGCATTTTGACGTCAGCGATCATCTGCGGGTGCATGGTGAATTGTGGTGGGGCCGCAACACCGCCACCAATGTCGAGGCCCAACCTTATTACAGCACCGACTTGTTCGGCCCGGCGGGCACGGTCAACGGCAACCTTGCGCTCAGCACTGCCAACCCATTCCTGAGTGCGGCCGATCGCGCCACGCTGCAGGCCGCGATCGGCACGCCCGGTCAGGATGGAACGTTCTATCTGGCGCGTGCGAATACCGACCTTGCCACGGGGGCTTTCACCTCGACGTCGTATCTGTTCCGCTCTGTTGGCGGCATCGATGGCGATTTCATGCTCGGCACCCATTCGCTGCGATGGGATGTGACGCTGAACTATGGTCAGTCGACCACGACGACCAGACAAACCCAGTTGGTCACGCAAAATTTCTACAACGCGATTGGCGAAACGGTCAACGGCGGTGTCGCGTCGGGTACCATGCCTTGCGCCGCCGGCTATACCAGCGCCGCCATCGCCACGTTGAGCAGCACGTGCGCCCCGCTCGACATCTTCGGGTTAAACAATGCGAGCCAGGCCGCGATCGATTACGTGACGGCCATCGCCACAACCCACCAGATCGACACGCAGTTTGACTTTGTTGCCGACCTCAAGGGCGATCTGGTTCACCTGCCCGCAGGCGACGTAAAATTTGCCGTGGGTGTGGAAGCGCGGCGCGAAAGCCAGAATTTCGATCCAGGCGCGTTCTTCCGCGGGCAATTGCAATCAGACGGCACCTATACGCAATATGGCAATTCGATCCCGATTACCCCGGTGACCGGATCGTACCACACGCATGAAGCGTTTGGCGAATTGACCGTGCCGTTGATCGGCGCCGACCAGCACATCCCGTTGGTGCACGAACTGACGTTCCATGGCGCTGGGCGTTATACCGACAACAGCCTGAACGGCGGCTTCTTCTCCTACACCGCTGGCGGTAACTATGCTCCCGTGGCCGGGATCACGTTCCGGGGCAACTATACCCGGTCGTTCCGCGAACCTGCAGTCACCGAAGCGTTTGCCCCAACCGGTTCGGTGTTTGAAGGCGCAGTCAGCACGACCGACCCGTGCGACAAGACCAACGTGACAAGCGGCCCCAACCCGGCGACCCGCGCGGCAAATTGCGCCGCCGCCGGGATCAACACCGCCACGTTCATTTCGAACATCGATCACCTCACGATCGAGGGCAGTTCGGGCGGCAACACCCATTTGAACAACGAACTTTCGAAGAGCTGGACCTTTGGCGTTCAGGCCAATCCCGGATTCATCAGGGGGCTCAAGCTCACGGCCGACTATGTCAGCATCACGATCACCAATGAAATCACCGAACCTGGTATCGCCGCTGAATTGCAAGGCTGCTACGATTCGAGCAACTATCCCAACAATCCCTATTGCAGCACATTTACCCGTGATGCGTCGGGCCAGATCAGCAACTTCACTGACAATTTCACCAATATCGGCGTTGAAGCATTCCGCGCGTTGCAGATGGGTCTCGATTACAGCCTGCCGCTTTCGCGCGTCGGTCTGCCTGCATCCGCCGGGGCATTCAACATTTCCGCGACATATCTGCACACCTATCGTCACTACACCAAGCTGGGAACGCAGGATCAGCAGCTTGTACTGGGTGATCGCGGCGATCCTGTCGACGCGATCAACGGCAACTTCCACTGGATGACCAAGACGTTCGACTGGTTGTGGACGGTGGTTTATTATGGCCCGACCGAGGTCGATCCCAATGCCGGAGCCAATACCTATGAATATCCGCGCATCAGCCCGTACTGGATGGTCAACACTTCTGTTGGCCTGCGGGTGAACGAACACTTTGACCTGCGTCTGCAAGTGAACAACGTGTTCAATCTGGGTGTGACATATGCGGGCACCGTGCCCGAATTCAGCACGAACCGCGAATTCGATGCGATCATGGGGCGCTATTTCCGCATGACCGCTCGGGTGCGTTTCTAAGCCTGTCAAAAGAGCTCTTGCCCAACCTCTGAATCCGTTTAATCGTTCGATTGAAGAACGATTTTTGGGAGATCGGAGTTGGCGCAAGGGCCTTTTTTTGACGAAGTGGTACTTGGCCGCCGCAGCATTCGCGGGTTTCTCGACAAACCTGTGCCGCGTGCGTTGATCGAAGAGGTGCTGGCGCTGGCGATGCGTGCGCCGTCGTCGCTCAACACACAGCCGTGGAATTTCAGCGTGGTCACCGGCGAGCCGCTGGCGCGCATCCGCGCCGGCAACACCGAACGCATGTTGGCCGGGGTTCCGGAATCGCGCGAATTCCGGAAATTCGAAGTCTATGAAGGCGCCCACCGCGAACGCCAGGTGGAGATCGCCAAGCAACTGTTCGCCGCGATGGACATCGCCCGCGACGACAAGGTGAAGCGGCAGGACTGGGTCTTGCGCGGGTTTCGCCAGTTCGATGCACCGGTATCGGTGGTGGTAACCTATGATCGCGCGCTGCTGGGCGGCGATATCGCTCCGTTCGATTGCGGGGCGGTTACCACCGCGCTGGTCAATGCGGCCTGGTCGCGCGGGCTGGGTTGCGTGATCAACAGCCAGGGCATCATGCAAAGCCCGGTGGTGCGCGAACACGCCCGGATCCCCGATGATCAGGTGATCATGATCTGCGTCGCGATGGGCTGGCCCGACGACACCTTCCCCGCCAACGCAGTCGTCTCGCGCCGCAAATCGGTGGCAGAGGCCACGCGGTTCGTCGGTTTTGACGCGGACTGACGCACAATCACACGAGCCGTGTCGACGGGGCCCGCGCCTGGCGGGCCCCGTCGATGGCGATCAGGAGCGGTCGGCGTCCATCACTTTGGCCCAGGCCTTGGCGAAATCGTGCACGAACTGTTCGCGCGCATCGTCGGAGGCATAAGCTTCGGCCACGGCGCGCAATTCCGAATTCGACCCGAAAATCAGGTCGACCGGGGTGGCCGTCCACTTCAGCTTGCCGCTTGCGCGGTCGTGCCCTTCATAGACCAGACCGTCGCCCGGTGCCTTGTTCCACACATTGCCCATGTCGAGCAGGTTGACGAAGAAGTCGTTCGTCAGCGTGCCCGGATGGCTGGTGAATTCACCGGCATGCGATCCGCCGGCATTGGCATCGAGCACGCGCAACCCGCCGACCAGCGCGGTCATTTCCGGCACGGTCAGCCCCAGCATGCTGGCCTTGTCGATCAGCGCCTGGGTTGGGGTCTGCCAGCTATCCGCACTGTAATAGTTGCGGAAACCATCGGCCTTGGGTTCGAGCACGGCAAACGAGGCAACATCGGTCTGGTCCTGCGTCGCATCGACGCGGCCCGGCTTGAACGGCAGCACCAGGTCAACCCCAGCCCTGGCCGCGGCCTGTTCGACCGCGGCATTGCCTGCCAGTACGATCAGGTCGGCCAGGCTAACCACTTTGCCACCGGTGGCATGCGCGTTGTAATCGGCGCGCAGTTTTTCCAGCGCGGCCAGCACTTTGGCCAGTTCCGCCGGATCGTTGGCGGCCCAGTCCTTTTCGGGCGCCAGACGAATGCGCGAACCATTGATGCCGCCGCGCAAGTCGGTGCCACGATACGTCGAGGCCGCCGCCCACGCTGCGCGGACCAGTTGCGGGCCAGTCAGCCCCGATGCCAGCACTTTGGCCTTCAGCGTCACGACATCGGCCGCCTCGATCAGCGGATGGTGTTCGACCGGCAGCGGGTCCTGCCACGAAAAGGTCTGCGCGGGCACTTCGGTGCCGATGTAATGCCATTTCGGCCCCATGTCGCGGTGGGTCAGCTTGAACCAGGCGCGGGCAAAGGCGTCGGCAAACTGGTCGGGGTGGTCCTTGAACCGCAGCGCAATCGCGCGGAACGCGGGATCTTCCTTCATCGCGATGTCGGTGGTGAACATCATCGGTGCGTGGCGCTTGTCGGCATCGGTCGCGTCGGGCACGATCTGTACCTCGGCGGCGTTCTTCGGCTCCCACTGCGTGGCGCCCGCCGGGCTCTTGACCTTGACCCAGTCGAACATGAACAAGTTGTCGAGATACTGCGTGCTCCACGCGATCGGATTGGCCGACCATGCGCCTTCGAGACCGCTGGTCACCGCATCGGCGCCCGCGCCACTGCCGCATGTGTTCTTCCAGCCCAACCCTTGCGCTTCGATCGGTGCACCGCCCGGTGCAGCGCCCAGGCACGAGGCTGGGTGCGCGCCGTGTGCCTTGCCAAAGGTGTGGCCCCCGGCGATCAGCGCGACGATTTCCTCGTCATTCATCGCCATCCGGCCAAATGCCTGGCGAATGTCATGCGCGGCGGCCAGTGGATCGGGATTACCATTGGGACCTTCGGGATTGACGTAGATCAGCCCCATCTGCACCGCCGCGAGCGAACCCTTGAGATTGCGTTTGGCATCGAAGCGGTTGGCATCGGACCCCATCCACTGCTTTTCGGTGCCCCAGAACACCACGTCGGGCTGCCATGAATCCGCGCGACCGCCGCCAAAGCCCAGTGTCTTGAAACCCATCTGTTCCAGCGCGACGTTGCCCGTCAGCACCATCAGATCGCCCCACGACAGCTTGCGACCATACTTCTGCTTGATCGGCCACAACAGGCGCCGTGCCTTGTCCAGATTGGCGTTGTCGGGCCAGGAATTGAGCGGTTCAAACCGCTGTTCGCCGCCGCCGCCGCCGCCACGTCCGTCGATCGTGCGATAGGTGCCGGTGCTGTGCCAGGCCATGCGGATAAAGAACGGGCCATAGTTGCCATAATCGGCCGGCCACCAGGCCTGCGGCGTGGTCAGCGTTTTGGCGATGTCGGCCTTTACCGCGTTGAGATCAAGCGAAAGGAACGCCTTGGCATAGTCAAAATCGGCACCATAAGGGTTGGCACCCCGGTTTTCGTTCTGGCGCAGCGGGCTCAGATCGAGCCGGTCGGGCCACCAGTCGCTGTTGGTGGTCGGCTTGTCGGGTGCGGGCGCGGTCATCGCGGGGTCGGCGGCCTGGGCGGCCACCGGACTTGCCAGCATCAGCGCCAGAGCAAGCGTGGAAAGCGAGCTTCGCATGGTCTATCCTCTTGCGATGTCCGGGCGCAAGGCATCGGCACGCAAACGCCACCGCACCGGTGAACGCCGCGTCGTGCTGCGCCGGACTTTGTGTTGATCGTCACCGGTATCGGAAAATGGGCCCTCCCCGGCGCAGCAGACGATGGGGCAGCGTGTCTGATTGGTGAAACGCATTTGTCCGGTCACGCTGATCGGTTTGGCCGATCAATCCTGGCGCCGCGCACAAGCAAAAAGGCCCCGCCGGTCGGGCGGGGCCTTGTTGATGGCAACGTTGATTGATCAGCTCACCGCAGCGAAACCACGTTGTCGCTGACGCGCGGATCGCGGTGGGTGCCGCGATACTGGCTGGCCATCGGTTCGTCGGTCACGACATGGACCTGCGCATCGCCAAACCCGTTGAACGCAGTCTTCATCGCCGCGCCATAGGCGCCCAGCATGCCGATTTCGATATAGTCGCCCACGCCGATATCGGCAGGCAGCTCGAACGGCCCGGCCATATGGTCCATATCGTCGCAGGTCGGCCCGTAGAAGCTGAACGGCACGAGTTCCGCCTGGCTTTCCGCAGCGCGCAACACCCGCACCGGAAAGCGCCAGCCGACATGCGCGGCGTCGAACAGCGCGCCATAGGCCCCGTCGTTGATATACAATTCGTTGTCGCGGCGCCGTTCGACGCGCACGATGATCGAATTGTATTCCGCCGACAGCGCCCGGCCCGGTTCGCACCACAGTTCCGCCGAATATGACACCGGCAGCGATTCATAGGTGCGGTCGATCAGCGCGAAGAAATCTTCGAGCGGGGGCGGTTCCATGCCCGGATAGATCGAAGGAAAACCGCCGCCGACATCGATGATATCGACCGTGACCGACGCATCCACAATCGCCGCACGCACCTTTTCCAGGGCCTGCACATAGGCAAACGGCGTCATCGCCTGGCTGCCGACGTGGAAGCAGATGCCCAGGCAATCGGCCAACTGGCGCGTGGCCTGCAACAGCTCGCGCGCATCGGCCAGTTCGCAGCCGAATTTCGACGCCAGGCTCAGCTCGGAATATTCCGAAGACACGCGCAGCCGCACGCACAGCGTCAGGTCGGTCGGTTCGACGCCGCCATTGGCCTCGGTCGTGGCACGCCGGATCTTTTCCAGTTCCTCGATGGTGTCGAGGCTGAAGGTGCGCACGCCGTGGTCGCGATAGGCTTCGACAATCGCGGTCGGCGCCTTGACCGGGTGCATGAAGCACAGCGTGGCCTCGGGCAACAGACCGCGCACCAGCCGCGTTTCGGCAATCGAGGCGACATCATAATGGGTGACGCCCGCGCCCCACAGAACCTTGATCAGGTCGGGCGACGGGTTGGCCTTTACCGCATAGAGCGTCTTGCCCGGAAACTTCTCGACAAAGAAGCGGGCAGCGCGCGCAGCGGCATGCGGGCGATTGAGAATGGCAGGTTCGTCCGGCGCGGTTGCGCGGGCTACGGCCAAAGCATCGAGATAATGGTGCAACTCAAGGGACCCCCAACGACATTGTTGAACAAAGCTGCCTTGCGGTTTGGAAGTCCCCATGGGGCAGCGAGCGGCGTAAATAGCCCCTCCCCCCCCCAATTCAAGGGAAAAATTCGGACAATCTCAAATCTGTCAAAAATCTGAAATATATCTGTCGCTCATGCCCGCAAGGCACGGCCCAGTGCCTGCCACATCGGGATCGAAATTGGATCGTTGCCCGCGTTTCCCGCCACCGGATGCGATCCGAACCGCGCGATCACCAGATCGGCCTCCGGCGCAATCCACAGCGCCTGGCCATGGATGCCGCGCGCCGAAAACCCGCCATCGGGGCCATGGCTGTGCCACCACTGGCTGCCATAGCTCCACCCCGGCAGCGACGGATAGTGCGGCGTGTCAAACTGATCGGGCCGCCCGCCCCGGCGGATCGCGGCGATCGCCGCCGCCGGAACCAGCCCCTGCCCGCCGGTGCGGAGCATTTCGCCAAACCGCGCCAGATCCTCCAGCCGCAGGCACAGCCCACCACCGGCAAACGGCGTACCGATCGAATCGACCATCACATCGGCATCGTGCAGGCCCAGCGGTTGCCAGAACCGTTCGGACAAGTTGGTGGCAAAGGCCTGGCCGGTCACGCGCGTGACGATCCAGTTGAGCACGTCGGTGTTGCAGGTACGATAGGTGAACGCCTGTCCGTGATCGCCATTGGCGGCGACGCCGGCCAGAAACGACCACATATCACGCGGGCCGTCATAATCGGCCGATGGCGGCACAAAGCCGACCGCCGCGCTATACGCACCGATGCCGGATTTGGGATCCGTGTATTCCTCGCTGAAAGCGACTGCCGTGGTCATGTCCATGACCTGCCCGACGGTGGCATTGCCGAACCCGCTGGCAGCCAGTTCGGGCACATAGGCCGATACCGGCGCGCCAGGATCGAGCCGCCCTTCGGCGACCAAACTGGCGGCGATCGTGCCAACAAAGCTCTTGGTCACCGAAAAGGCGATATGGCGTGTTTCCGGCCCGGTTACGCCATACCAGCGTTCGAGGATCACCTGCCCCTTGTGCACCACCAGCAGGCCATCGGCATACGTGCCCAACAGTCCCTGTTCGAGCGTCATCGGCGTGTCGCTGCCCAGCGGGGTGAACGTCAGCCCGGACAGCGATTCGTCGATCGCGCGCGGCAGCGGCGCCGCGTTGCCGCCCGCCACGCGCACCGTGGGCAGCATTTCGCGAAAGTGCGAAAAGGCCCAGCGCGTCTTGGGAAAGCGCCAGTGATCGGCATTGCGCCACAGCACTTGGCGTTCAGGCGGCGGCGGGAACCCCTGCATCCAGCCCATGGCCACGGGATCGCTGGCTATCGCGTCGGGTACGGCGTCGGTCATCGGTGCTCTCCGGGTGCAGATCGTGTTTTTCGCACACAGTCTGCCCCGTCCGCCCGCTCAGGACAACCGGTCGCGGAAATCCTCATAGGCAAAGCTGCGGATGCATTCGAGCGCGTCGGTCTCGCTGTCCCACAACCAGATCGACGGCAGCGGCACGCCGTTGAAGGTGGTGGTCTTGACCATCGAATAGTGCGCCTGATCGAGAAACGCGAAGCGCGTGCCCGGCGCGCCCCCATCGGGCAGGCGATAGTCGCCGATCACGTCGCCCGCCAGACACGACGGCCCGCCCAGCCGCACGGGATCGCTGTCATCCTCCCGCTCGCTCAGCATGGCCGGGCGATAGGGCGCCTCGATCACGTCGGGCATATGGCATGTCGCGGAAATGTCGGTGATCGCCACCGGCATGCCGTTGTGCTGCACATCGAGCACGGTGCCGACCAGAATCCCGGCGTCGAGCGCCACCGCCTCGCCGGGTTCGAGATAGATATCGCAACCGGTCTCGGCCCTGGTCGCCTGGAGGAACTCGACCAGCTCGTCGCGTTGGTAATCGGCGCGGGTGATATGGTGGCCGCCCCCGAAATTGAGCCATTGCAAGCGGCTGAAAAAGGGCGCCAGCCGGGGCCGTAGCGCAGCCCAGGTGCGTTTGAGCGGTTCCAGATCCTGTTCGCACAGCGAATGGAAATGGATGCCGTCGACGCCCGCCAGATGCTCTTCACGCAACTGGTCGATCGGAAAGCCCAGCCGCGAATGCGGGGCGCAAGGGTCATAGCGCGGGACTTCGCCTGTCGCATGCAGCGGATTGATGCGCAGGCCCACATCGAACCGGTCACCACGCGCGCGCGCCTCCGCCAGCACATCGGCAAACCGCGCGATCTGCCCCGGCGAATTAAAGATCACATGATCCGACACGCGGCAGATTTCCGGCAGGTCCTCGGCCTTGTACCCTGCGCAATAGGTCGCGATCTCGCCGCTGTAATGCTCGGCGGCCAGCCTCGCCTCCCACAGGCCTGATGTGCAGACCCCGTCGAGATGCTGCCCGATCAGCGGGGCGACGCGCCACATGCTGAACGCCTTGAGCGCGGCGAGCAGCCTGATCCCGGCGCGGTCGCGCACATCCGCGAGCACGCCGAGATTGCGCCGCAACGCCGCCGCATCGACCACGAACGCCGGGCTGTCGACCCGGGCCAGATCAAACCGGGCAAAGGCGCCGGGATCGCCCGCGCGCGTTTCCATCAGCAACGACCTTTCATCAGAACGCCAATGGCGCGTCGAGTTCCTTGACCTGCCACGGCAGGCCATGGGCATTGAGCATGTCCATGAACGGATCGGGGTCCATCTGTTCCATGTTGAACACGCCCGCGCCGCCCCACACGCCTTGCACCAGCAGCGCCGCGCCGATCATCGCGGGCACCCCGGTGGTATAGCTGATCGCCTGGTTGCCGGTTTCGGCATAGGCGTCTTCGTGGTCGCAGATGTTGTAAATGTAATAGGTCTTCTCGACCCCGTCCTTGGTGCCGGTGGCGATATCGCCGATATTGGTCTTGCCCTTGGTGGTGGCGCCCAGCGAAGCGGGTTCGGGCAGCACGGCCTTGAGGAACTGCAGGGGGATCACTTCCTTGCCCTCGTAGATCACCGGATCGATCCGCGTCATGCCGACATTCTGCAGCACGGTCAGGTGGGTGATATAGGCATCGCCAAACGTCATCCAGAACCGCGCGCGTTCCATTTCGGGGATGAACCGCGCCAGGCTTTCCAGCTCTTCATGGTACATCATATACATCGTCTTGGGGCCGACCGCCTCGAAGTCGAAGCTCTGCCTAGTGCTCAGCGGCGGGGTTTCGACCCACTGGCCACCTTCCCAATGGCGCGCGGGCGCGGTCACTTCGCGGATGTTGATTTCGGGATTGAAATTGGTGGCAAAGGCCTGACCATGGTCGCCGCCGTTGCAATCGAGAATGTCGAGCGTGCGGATGGTGTCGAGCTTGTGCTTCTTCAGCCACATCGCGAACACGCTGGTCACGCCGGGGTCGAACCCCGATCCGAGCAGCGCGGTCAGCCCGGCGGCGGCAAACTTTTCCTGATAGGCCCACTGCCAGCTATATTCGAACTTGGCCACGTCGCGCGGTTCGTAATTGGCGGTGTCCATATAGTTGACCCCGGCG
This sequence comes from Novosphingobium sp. FSW06-99, assembly GCF_001519065.1. Classification (GTDB taxonomy): domain Bacteria; phylum Pseudomonadota; class Alphaproteobacteria; order Sphingomonadales; family Sphingomonadaceae; genus Novosphingobium. The sequence goes on along the minus strand of NZ_KQ954251.1, from coordinate 143,646 downwards.
GCAAGGCAGGCGTCCATGATCGCCAGATCCTGATAGGGCAGCGCCAGATTGACGACGAGCGCGGGCCTGATCGCATTGAGCAGCGCGGTGGTCGCGGCAACATCGTCGGCATCGATGGCATAAGTCGCCACATCGACCCCGGTACGCTGCTTGACCGAGGCTGCAATCGCCTCGCACTTTGAAACGGTGCGACTGGCCAGCGCGATCTCGCTGAAAATGCCGGGATTCATCGCCATCTTGTGAACAGCAACCGATCCGACGCCGCCAGCGCCGATGACAAGAACCTTGGCCATGGGGGGTGTTCTCCCGTAGAGCGAGTGGGCCCGCGCGCATGGTGCGCGACAGGCAATGGATCGCGCATTTAGGGCAACACGATGACAAACCCAAGTCCCCAATCACCACTGTCAGAATTGCGCGCACCAACGCGCGACGGCGTGTTGCGCGCGGCGGCAAAAATGGCCCGATTGCTGCCGCCGACGCCGCTGCTGCCGCTGACCCTGCCCGATGGTGCCATGGTGTGGGCCAAGGTGGAAAGTCTGCAACCGGTCGGCGCGTTCAAGATCCGGGGCGCCTGGCACCGCCTGACCGACATGACCGCCGATGAACGCGCGCGCGGCATTGTCGCGGTGTCGAGCGGCAACCACGCTCAAGGGGTTGCCTGGGCCGCCGCGCGGCTGGGTATCGCAGCGCGGATCGTCATGCCCGCCGATGCGCCCGAAGTGAAACTGGCGGCCACCCGCGCACTGGGCGCCGATATTGTGCTGTATGACCGGCGCGGCGGGGAATCGCGCGATGCCGTTGCCGCCGCGCTGATCGCGCAATCAGGCGCAGTGCTGGTCCACGCCTTTGGCGATCCGTGGGTGATCGAGGGCCAGGGAAGCGCCGGGATCGAACTGGCCGCGCAAATGGTGGCGCAGGCGGGCGGCGCACCAACGCGGATCGTCTGCCCGTGCGGCGGCGGCGGGCTGAGCGCGGGGCTGGTGCTGGCCTGCCCCGACGCCACGGTGGTGCCGGTCGAACCCGCCGGGTGGGACGATCTGACCCGCAGCCTGGCCCATGGCGCGATCGAGCCGGTGGCCGGCGATGCCCCGCCCACCGCATGCGACGCGCTGCAGACCCCGGCGACCTATCCGATCAATTTCGCGGTGTTACACGCGGCAGGCGTGCGCGGCGTATCCGTCACCGAGGCCGAAGTGCGCGCGGCGCAGCGCTGGGCGTTCGACCGGTTGCATCTGGTGATCGAACCGGGCGGCGCAGCGGGCCTGGCCGCGCTGATCGCGGGCAAAGTGCCCGCCGACGGGCGCACAGCGGTGATCCTGTCGGGCGGCAATGTCGATCGTGCAGCCTATGCCCGCGTGCTCGCCGGAGACAAATAGCGCTCAACACACTTGCCACAAATCCGCAACAGGACCGTCGTAAACCCTCGCCATCTGATTTGGTAATAGGGTTATCCAACATGGTCATGGGTCTGAAACGTCGCCGCGCAGACCGCGCTGCACAGGCAAAGCCGCCGATCGTCAAAGCGGTCGTGCGCAAGGGCGCCGGTGTCGGTGGCAGAGTGCTCGACCACGCCTTTGCGTTCGCTTTTCGCGGGCTGGTCTATGCGCAGATCTGGGAAGACCCGGCGATCGACATGGAGGCGCTGGCCATCCGCCCCGACAGCCGCATGGTCGCCATCGCCAGCGGCGGGTGCAACGTGCTGTCCTATCTGGTTGCCGATCCAGCGGCGATCACCGCGGTCGATCTCAACACTGCGCATGTCGCGCTGGGCAAGCTGAAGATCGCATCGGCCCGTCATTTGCCCGACTATGCGCATTTCCGGCGCTTTTTTGCCGAGGCCGACCGGCCATCGAACCTGGCGGCATATCACGCCTATGTTGCGCCCTATCTCGACGAGCCGACCCGGCGCTATTGGGAAGGCCGCGACCTGACCTTGCGCCGCCGCATCGGCGGGTTTCGCAAGGGCATCTACAAGCGCGGCCTGCTGGGCGGGTTCATCGGCATGGCGCATCTGCTGGCGCGGCTCTATCGCATCGATCTCAAACAGATCCTGTCAGCCCCGACGCGCGAGGCGCAGCGCGCCGTGTTCGAGGCGCAACTGGCGCCGCTGTTCGACAAGAAATTCGTGCGCTGGCTGACCGACCAGCCCGCCGCGCTGTTCGGCCTGGGCATCCCGCCCGCGCAGTTCGACGCGCTGGCGGGCGATCAGCCGATGGCCCAGGTGCTGCGGCGGCGGCTGGAAAAGCTGGCCTGCGATTTCGCAGTGGAAGACAACTATTTCGCCTGGCAGGCCTTTTCGCGCGGGTATGGCCGTGATGCCGATGCGCCGCTGCCGCCCTATCTGCAAAAGGACAATTGGGACAAAGTGCGCGCGCGGGTCGATCGGGTCGACGTGCGCCATGCCAATCTGACCGAATGGCTGGCCGAACAGGCCGATGCCTCGCTCGATCGCTATGTCCTGCTCGATGCGCAAGACTGGATGAGCGACGCGCAGCTCAATGCATTGTGGGCGCAGATCACCCGCACTGCGCGGCCCGGCGCGCGCGTGCTGTTCCGCACCGCCGCCGAGCCCAGCCTGTTGCCCGGACGCGTGGAAGACACCGTGCTGGCGCGCTGGACTTATCATACCGAGGCTTCGGCCGATTACACCCGCCGCGACCGTTCGTCGATTTATGGCGGGGTGCATCTCTATGAGTTGCAGGCATGACCACCGCCGCGCATGGCGTGTTGATGGACCGGGTCTATCGGCGCCAGAAACATATCTATGACATCACGCGCAAATATTACCTGTTCGGGCGCGACCGGCTGATTGCCGGGATGAATGCCACACCCGGACAGCGCGTGATCGAACTGGGCTGCGGCACCGGGCGCAATCTGGCGCGGATCGGCGCGGTCTGGCCGCAGGTACAGCTCCACGGCCTCGACATCTCGCGCGAGATGCTGGGGCTGGCGGGCGAAAAGCTGGGCCCGCGCGCAGTGCTGGCGGTGGGCGATGCCACTGGTTTCGATGCGGCGGCGCTGTTCGGCACGGCGACATTCGATCATGTCGTGCTGTCCTATGCCTTGTCGATGATCCCCGACTGGCAGGGCACGATCGCGCAGGCCGTGCGCCTGCTGGCGCCGGGCGGGTGCCTGCACATCGTCGATTTCGGCGATTTCGGCGGGCTGCCCCGCCCCTTGTCGGCACTGCTGCGCGGCTGGCTGCGGCTGTTCCATGTCACCCCGCGCGATGCATTGGGCACGGTGGCCGCGCGCATTGCGCTGCAACAGGGGCTGGACCATACACGCTGCAACGGCCCCTTGCGCTATTACCGGATGATCGTGCTGACGCGCGTTTGACATCGCCGCCCCGCCCGGCGCAGACTTCGCGCCGGGGAATGACAGGGGGATGGGATGCGGGACGCGATTCTTGCACCGGCGGCCGTGCTGGTGGTGTGGACGCTGATCATGCTGGGATGGCTCGCGGCGGCGCGGATACCCGCTATCGGCGGCAGCCGAGTGCTGAAACAAGCGCGCGTTGGCATGCGCGGGCAGGATCTGGAAACCATCCTGCCGCCGCGCGCCAACTGGCCGGGGCACAATTACACGCATCTGACCGAACAGCCGACGCTGTTCTATGCCACCGTGCTGATTCTGGCGCTGGTCGGCGCGGGGCACGTCGATGTTGCACTGGCCTGGGGCTATGTCGGCATCCGCATCGTGCATTCGCTGTGGCAAGTGCTGGTCAACCGCATTGCCGTGCGGTTCGCGCTGTTCGCCATTTCGACCGGGCTGTTGCTCGCGCTGGCCATCCGTGCCGCGCTGATCTGCCTTTATGGCGCGTCCTGATCGCGCACGAACAGACTGGCGAGTTCGACATGCGTTGACCAGCGGAACTGGCCGACCGCGCGCAGACCGGCCAGACGATAGCCCCCGGCGATCAGCGTGGCCGCATCGCGCGCCCAGCTTGCCGAATTGCAACTGATATAGACCACGCGCGGTACGAGCGATGCTGCGATATAACCCACTTGTTCGCGCGCACCGGCACGCGGCGGGTCGAGCAGCACACCGGCAAAGCGGTTGAGCTCTTCGCCCTGCAGCGGGTTGCGAAACAGATCGCGGTGCAGCGCATGGACCGGGCGGCCATGCATCCGCGCCGCCGCCTGACACGCCAGATGCGCATCGCGCGCCGCCTCTACCGCCAGCACTTTGGTGCCCGCACTGGCCAGCGCAAAGGCAAACGTGCCCAGCCCCGAAAACAGATCGGCCACGGTCGCCGCACCGTCCAGCCATTCGCGCGCCGCATCCGCCAGCGCCGCCTCGCCATCGGCGGTCGCCTGCAGAAACGCGCCCGGCGGCAGGCCGACCGGAGTACCGCCCAGTGTGATGGTAACCGGTTCGGGTTCCCACACCGTATCGGCGCCATAGCCGCCATCGATGGTCAGCCGTGCCAAACCCTGATCGCGCGCGAAATCGAGCAGCGCCTCGGTCTGCGCCAGACCTTCGGCAACATAGCCCGACAGGCCGAGCGCCACGCCCTGATCGGCCAGGGTAAGATCGATATCGACCGCCAGCTTGCGATCGGCGCGCGCCGCCAGCAGCGTGCGCAACGGCGCCACCAGCGCAAACAGCGCGGGCGCCAGCACATCGCATTGCTTCAGATCGACCAGCTTGTGCGAGCCCTGTTCGCGAAAGCCCAGCACCACGCGTCGCCCGATCGCCTGCGCGTGCAAGGTCGCGCGGCGGCGGGTGTGCGGCGGCGACACATGCGCCGGCGGCATGTCGCCGGGTTCGATACCCTGCCCGCGCGCCGCGCCAGCCACGCGGTCGGCCACGAACGCCGTCAACGCGCGATCCGACAGATGCTGCAACTGGCACGATCCGCAGGCGGGAAAATGGCGGCACGCGGGTTCGACATGATCGGGCCCATGAGTCAGCGACCCATCCGCCTCGATCACGTCGCCCGGTGCGGCCAGCGGCACGTGGCGGCCATCGGCGGTGGCGCCATCACCCTTTGCGGCGACGCGCACGATCAATCCTGATATGTTCACAGCGCGGCCCGTACAGCCTGTTGCACGCAAAGGGCAAGGTCTGCCGCTGCAAAAGCCGGACCGGCATGGCGCGCCGCCTCGCCATGCAGCCACACCCCCTGGCACGCCGCCCGCAAGGGATCACGCGTGACGGCCAGGCGACCGGCGATGATCCCGGCCAGCACATCGCCGGTGCCCGCGACCGACAGCCACGAACTCGCCCGCGGCGCCACGATCACCTGCCCGTCGGGCGTGGCGATCACCGTGTCGGGCCCTTTGGCCACCACCACTGCATCCGCCGCCACCGCCAGCCGTATCGCGCGATCGCGCTTTGGCCCCGCACCCGGCAACCCGAACGCGCGTTCCAGCGTCGCCAGCTCGCCCGCGTGCGGGGTCAGCACGATGCCGGTGCCTTTGCCCTGCCCCGGTCGCAGCAGCATCAGACCATCGGCATCGACAACGGTCGGCCTGCCGGCCGCCAACGCCATGGCCAGCCGTTCGCGCGCCACACCGTCGCGCCCAAGCCCCGGCCCGACCAGCACCGCCGCAATCCGCGCATCGGCCAGCGCCGCAGCGGGATCTTCGCGCACCACCACCACATCGGCAGGCACCGCGCCCGGATCGCCTTGCGTGATCAGCCGCAGATAGCCCGCCCCGGCATGGCGCGCCGCCAAAGTGGCCAGCATGGCCGCACCGGGCATCGCCCCGCCGACAATCGCCAGCAACCCGCGCGTATATTTGTAGGCATCGGCCGCAGGCATCGCGAGCTGGGCCCGGGGCAGCACAATCGCCGCACCCGGAACCGCCGAAACGCCGATATCGACCAGCCGCAGCGCACCCATCAGCGGGGCCGCGGGCATCGCAAAATGCGCGTGTTTCCACGCGCCGAGCGCCACCGTCAGATCAAACGTCGGCAATCCGGGATTGAGCACCGCGCCGCTGTCGCTGTCCACCCCGCTGGGCACGTCGATCGCGACGCGATGATGGTGCCGGTCGGCCAGCCCCGACAACAGCGCAAATGCATCGGCATCGAGCGCACGCGTCAACCCGCTGCCGAACAGGCAATCGACCAGCACATCGCCATGCGGCAGGACAGCGGGCACGCCATCGATCACCGTGCCGCCAAACGCCGCACGCGCCGCGATGGCCGCCGCGGTGCGCGGCGGACCCGGCGCGATCACCCGCACCGGCACGCCGCGTTCGGCCAGATGCCGCGCGATCACATAGCCATCGCCGCCATTGTTGCCCGGGCCGCATAGCACGGTCACCCGGCGCCCGGCGGCCAGGCGATGCACCCAGGCCCCGGCGCCGTGCCCGGCGATCTCCATCAGGCTGTCGACCGATGCACCGGCATCGATCAGCGCGGTTTCGGCCGCGCGCATCTGCGCAACGGTCAGGACTTGTTGCAACGCCACGGTTGGGGATTTGCGCATCGGCAAACCATCCGGCGCTTTGCTGCGCCGGTCAAGCGTTACCGGGCACGCAACTGGCTGACATCGCGCACCGCACCGCGCGCGGCGCTGGTGGTCATCGCGGCATAGGCCTGCAACGCCACCGAAACCTGGCGCGGGCGCGGTTTGACCGGGGTCCAGGCCGCAGCGCCCTTCGCCGCCATCGCGGCGCGGCGTTCGGCCAGCACGGCATCGCTGACCTCCAGCCGGATCGCGCGAGTGTGGATGTCGATGGTGATCACATCGCCGTTTTCGACCAGCCCGATCGTGCCGCCTTCTGCCGCTTCGGGCGAGACATGGCCGATCGACAGGCCCGACGTGCCGCCCGAAAAGCGTCCATCGGTGATCAGCGCGCAGGCTTTGCCCAGCCCTTTCGACTTGATGTAGCTGGTGGGGTACAGCATTTCCTGCATGCCCGGCCCGCCGCGCGGCCCTTCATAGCGGATCACCACGACATCGCCCGCCTTTACCTGCCCGGTCAGGATGCCCGTCACGGCGGCGTCCTGGCTTTCGAACACCACGGCCGGGCCGGTGAACGTCAGGATGCTGTCATCCACCCCGGCGGTCTTGACGATGCACCCGTCGAGCGCGACGTTGCCGGTCAATACGGCCAGCCCGCCATCCTTTGAAAAGGCATGCTCGACACTGCGGATCACGCCGTGTTCGCGGTCCAGATCGAGTTCGGCCCAGCGGCGGTTCTGGCTGAATGCCACCTGGGTCGGCACGCCGCCGGGGGCGGCTCGGAAGAATTCGCGCACTGCCTCGGAATTGGTGCGGCCGATATCCCATTGCGCCAGCGCGTCGCCGAGTGTGCGGCTGTGCACGGTGGGCAGATCGGTCCGGATCAGCCCGCCGCGTTCCAGTTCGCCCAGGATCGCCATGATCCCGCCTGCGCGGTGGACATCTTCCATATGTACGTCGGCCTTGGCCGGGGCGACTTTGGACAGGCAAGGCACGCGGCGCGACAGGCGGTCGATATCGGCCATGGTGAACGGCACTTCGGCTTCATGCGCGGCGGCGAGCAGATGGAGCACGGTGTTGGTCGACCCGCCCATCGCGATATCGAGGCTCATCGCGTTTTCGAACGCGGCAAACCCGGCAATCGTGCGCGGCAACGCGTCGGCATCGTCCTGTTCGTACCAGCGCCGTGCCAGATCGACGACCACCCGCCCGGCTTCGCGGAACAGCCGTTCGCGATCGGCATGCGTGGCCAGTACCGAACCATTGCCCGGCAGGCTGAGACCCAGAGCTTCGGTCAGGCAATTCATCGAATTGGCGGTGAACATGCCGCTGCATGAACCGCACGTCGGGCAGGCCGAGCGCTCGATCGTCTGCACTTCCTCGTCGGTATAGCTGTCATCGGCGGCGGCGACCATCGCGTCGATCAGGTCGAGCGCGGTTTCCTTGCCGCGCAGCACGACTTTGCCCGCCTCCATCGGCCCGCCCGACACGAACACCACCGGGATGTTGATGCGCAGCGCCGCCATCAGCATGCCCGGCGTAATCTTGTCGCAATTGGAAATGCACACCATCGCATCGGCACAATGCGCATTGACCATATATTCGACGCTGTCGGCGATCAGATCGCGGCTGGGCAGCGAATAGAGCATGCCGTCGTGACCCATGGCGATGCCGTCATCGACCGCGATGGTGTTGAATTCCTTGGCAACCCCGCCCGCAGCCTCGATTTCGCGCGCGACCAGTTGGCCCAGATCCTTCAGGTGGACGTGCCCCGGCACGAATTGCGTGAACGAGTTGACCACCGCAATGATCGGCTTGCCGAAATCGCTGTCCTTCATGCCCGTGGCCCGCCATAGACCGCGAGCCCCGGCCATATTGCGTCCGTGGGTGGTGGTGCGCGAGCGATAGGGGGGCATTACGAGCGACTCCGGTCTTGTTTTCACGAATTTGGAATGATCGCGCTCCCTAGCCGAGCCGCGCGGCTAGGTCGAAAGTAATATTTGCGACGATCAGGCGGCGCTGGCCACCACATGGCGGGTCAGCCGTTCGAGCCGGTCGGCCCATTCGCGCTGTCCCGTGGCGTGGCCGACCAGATCCTGGCGCAGTTCGACCCCGACATACAATTGCCCGCGCGCTTCGGCATGGCGATCCATCGTGGCATTGAGCAGTTCGCCCGAATAGGGCTGCTGATCGCCGACCACCAGCCCCGGTTCGCGCGCCAGCCAGTCGAGCGCCAGCGCCGCGCCGCGCCGGTCGCGGTTGTACAGCACACCGATATGCCAGGGCCGTGCCTCTTCGGGGCGGCTGGCGAGGCGGGGCGTAAAACTGTGCAGCGACAGGATCAGCGCCGGGCGCATGCGATCGATCACATCGGCGAAGGCCGCGTGATAGGGCCGGTAAAACCGTGCCAGCCGCGCCTCGTGCCCGGCATGGTCGAGCGCGTTGCCGGGAATGGCATGCCCGTCGCTGGCGATCGGTGCCACCGCAGGCCCATGTTCATCGCGGTTGAAATCGCACACCAGTCGGCTGACATTGCCCAGAAACGCGGCATAACCGGGCCGCTGGACCAGCAATTCGGCAATCGCCGCCACGCCGATGTCGATAGCGATGTGTTCGTTCAGCAGCGCCGGATCGATGCCGAGATCGATATCGTCGGGTACGCGCGCAGAAGCATGGTCGGATTCGATCAGGATGCCCCCCGGCGCGGTATCGCCGATCAGCCGGAATGCCTCGCTCATCGCAATGTCCCCGCCAGATGCCACCAGCCTTCAGGCACCTTGGCGGCATCGCGTTGCTCGACCGTATCATAGAGCGCAAAGCACGTCGCGCCCGACCCCGACATGCGCACCAGCCACGCGCCAGAGCGGTGCAACCAGTCAAGCACGTCGGCAATCTGCGGCACCAGCGCGATCGCGCCCGGTTCCAGATCGTTGCGCCCTTCGCGCGCGATCGTGCGCAAATCGCCACTGGGCAAAGGCCCGCGATCGATGCCGTCCCAGCCGCGAAACACCGGCCCGGTGGGCAGCGGCACGCGCGGATTGACCAGCAGCACCGGCGTTCTGGCCAGATCGTTGGCCACCGCGTGAAGGTGGGTGCCGGTGCCATGGCCCAGCATGGCCCGGCTGTGCACACACGCGGGCACATCGGCGCCCAGCGCGGCGGCCAGTGCCTGCCAGCCATCGGGAAGACCATGCAACCGCTCAACCAGACGGAACACCGCGCCCGCATCGGCCGACCCCCCGCCCAGCCCGGCCGCGACCGGCAGCCGCTTGTCCAGACTGACCGCCCAGCCCGGCCCATGTGGCAGGCGCGACAGCGCCTGTGCCACGATGTTGTCGCCATCGGCGAGTATCGTGCCAAATTCGCCGGTAAGCGTCAGGCTGTCCCCATCGGCAGGTGCGATCCTCAGTTCATCACCCGCATCGACAAACGCAAACACCGTTTCCAGATCATGAAAGCCATCGGCCCGCCGCGCGCGCACGTGCAACGCCAGATTGATCTTGGCATAGGCAATCTCGGTATCCTCCCCGGGACGGGGAGGGGGACCGCCCGCTGGGTGGTGGAGGGGGCTATCCTCTAGGCGCATCATTCGATCCAAATCGCTTGGGGCCAGGCCCCTCCACCAGCTTCGCTGGTCCCCCTCCCCGTGTTCGGGGAGGATATGATCGTCACATGTTAGGATAGTTGGGCCCACCGCCGCCTTCGGGGGTGACCCAGGTGATGTTCTGGGTCTTGTCCTTGATGTCGCAGGTCTTGCAGTGGACGCAGTTCTGCGCGTTGATCTGCAGGCGCGGATCGCCCTCTTCCAGCCCGACGAATTCATAGACCCCGGCCGGGCAGAACCGCGCCTCGGGCCCGGCATAGAGCTTCAGGTTGATCTGCACCGGCACATCGGGATCGGCCAGCACCAGATGGCACGGCTGGTCTTCCTCGTGGTTGGTATAGGAATAGGCGACATTGGTCAGCCGGTCGAAACTGATCACGCCATCGGCCTTGGGATAGGCGATCGGACGATAAAGATCGGCACGCATCGTCGCCTCGGCATCGGTGTGATGCCGCAGCGGCTTGAACGGATTGACCCGCAGCACGCGCGCCCACATGTCGGCGCCCGCCAGCACGGTGCCCAGCGCGCCGCCGAACTTGGCCACCAGTGGTTGCGCGTTCTGCACCAGCTTCAGTTCCTTGGCGATCCAGCTTTCACGCACCGCCGCGTCATAATCGGTCAATGCGTCGTGTTCACGCCCCGCCGCGATCGCCGCCGCAATCGCCTCGGCGGCCAGCATGCCCGACTTCATCGCGGTATGGCTGCCCTTGATGCGCGGCACGTTGACGAAGCCGGCCGAACACCCGATCAGCGCCCCGCCAGGAAAGGCCAGTTGCGGCACCGATTGCCAGCCGCCTTCGTTGATCGCGCGCGCGCCATAAGACACGCGGCGCCCGCCTTCGAGAATGGCGCGAATGTCCGGGTGCTGTTTCCAGCGCTGGAATTCTTCATAGGGATAGACGTAAGGGTTGGCATAATCGAGTGCGGTCACAAACCCCAGCGCGACCTGGTTGTTGGCCTGATGGTACAGGAACCCGCCACCCCACGAATCCGATTCCGACAGCGGCCAGCCCTGCGTGTGCAGCACGCGGCCCGGCACGTGTTTGGCCGGATCGATGTCCCACAGTTCCTTGATGCCGATGCCATAGACTTGCGGCTGGCAATCGCGTTCAAGGTCATAGTGCGCCTTCAACTGCTTGGTCAGGCTACCGCGCGCGCCTTCGGCGAACAGCGTGTATTTGGCGTGCAGTTCCATGCCCGGCTGGTAATCGGATTTTTTCGAACCATCCTTGGCAATGCCCATGTCGCCGGTGGCCACGCCGCGCACCGCGCCCGCTTCATCATAGAGCACTTCGGCGGCGGCAAAGCCGGGGAAAATCTCGACGCCCAGTTCGCCCGCCTGCTCGGCCAGCCAGCGGCACAAGTTGCCCAGCGACCCGGTATATGTGCCATGGTTCGACATGAACGGCGGCATCGGCCAATGCGGAATGGCATATTTGCCGGTGCGGGTCAGCACCCAGTGCCAGTTGTCGGTCACGGGGGTTTCGGCCAGCGAACAGCCCATCGTGCGCCATTCGGGCAGCAATTCATCAAGCGCGCGCGGATCGACCACCGCGCCCGACAGGATATGCGCGCCGATTTCCGACCCTTTTTCAAGCACGCAAACGCTGAGATCGGGATTGACCTGTTTCAGCCGGATCGCCGCCCCCAGCCCCGCCGGTCCGCCACCGACGATGACAACGTCATAGGGCATTGATTCGCGATCGCTCATTCCGTGCGCTCCGTTACCATGCACGCGCCCGCCCCCGGCAGGGTTAATCGCGTGATTGATCTGCTGCTTTGCCTTGAAAGCTGTCTCGTCCAAGGTCAATAGCACTTTCATGGTTCCATCCAATTCGCCAGATGCCGCGCTGTCCGGCCCGGCCCTGACCCAGGCGGTCGAGGCCGCGCTGGCGTGGTGGCGCGACGCGGGTGTCGATGGCGACTGGATCGACACCCCGCAGGACTGGCTGGCCAAAGTGCAGCCGGGCGCCGCGCAAAAAACCGGCAAACCCAAACTGCCCGAGCCCGAACCGGTCAGGGCGCTGGCCGGTGGTCCAGACCAATGGCCTGCAGACCTGGGCAATTTTGCCGACTGGTGGCTGACGCATGAAGAACTCGCACCCGCAGGCGCGCGCCGCGTCGCGCCGGCCGGGCCGCAAGACCCGCCGCTGATGGTGGTGGTGCCGATGCCCGAGGCGGACGATCGCGAAACGTTGCTGTCGGGCCCGGCCGGGCGCCTGCTCGACGGGTTTCTGGGCGCGGCGGGCCTGTCGCGCGCGCACGTCTATTGCGCCGCCGCATTGCCGGCGCGAATCACCGCACCCGATTGGGCCGCGCTGGCCGCCGGCGGGCTGGGCGACGTGTTGTTGCACCATATCGGCCTGGTGCGGCCCGCGCGGCTGATCCTGTTCGGACAGACCGGCATTTCAACGCTCTTGGGCAACGCCTTGCCGAATAGTCCAACGAATTTACAATTGATCAACCATGGTGGGGCATCAGAGGCGATGCCGGAGGTTCCGGCTATGGGCGCCTATGATCTCGAAGCGATCGTGGCACGACCAACGCTGAAGGCCGGATTGTGGAGCCGCTGGCTCGACTGGGTTCCGGCGTAAACGAATTGGGGATCCGAATTGCCAGTGCAGATCTTTGGCCTGACGGAAACGGGGCCTGGCCCAGCGTGACACGCTGCACGCCGAATTTTGCGCAAGGCTGGCGCGCCGCAATGCTGGGTCTGGCCGTGCTGGCCGGGCTGACGCAGGCGCCGCTGGCGCATGCCAATTCCGCGGCCGCCGATTATTTCCGAGGTCGTGCCGATCGCACCGCCGTGCCCACGTTGCTGACGCAGGACGATCGCGATTATTACCGCCAGGTGTTCGCCGCGCTGGCACGGCAGGACTGGACCGCGACCAAGGCGCTGCTCGATCAACGGCCCGATGGCCCGCTGCACCCGGTGGCCCGCGCGCAATATTTCCTTGCGCCCGGATCGCCGCATGTCGATCTGCAAGCGCTGACCGATCTGATCGCGCAGGCACCCGATCTGCCATGGTCCGACGCACTGGCGCGGCTGGCGATCAAGCGCGGCGCAACCGCGCTGCCCGCCGCGCTGCCCGATGCGCAGCAACTGTTTGCCCAGCCCGCGATGGCGCGCCGTGCCAAACCGCACAGCGTGGCCGACGGCACCATGCCCGACACGATTGCCACCGCGATCTGGGCGCGGATCAAGGCCGACGACCCGACCGGCGCGCGCGTGTTGCTCGACGGGATCGATGCCACGCTGTCGAGCGATGCCCGCGCCGAATGGCGGCAGAAAATCGGCTGGGCATTCTATATCAACAACGACGATGCCACCGCGCGCACCATCGCGCTGTCGGCGTTTGACGGTGGCAGCGGCCCCTGGGTGGCAGAGGCGATGTGGACCGCCGGACTGGCCGCATGGCGGCTCAACGATTTTCCGGGTGCTGCCGACAGTTTTGCCCGCGCCGCCGGGATGACGCAGAACGCCGAACTGGCGGCGGCGGCCAATTACTGGGCCTCGCGCGCATGGTTGCGCGCGCGCCAGCCCGAACGCGTCGGGCCTGCGCTGCGCGCCGCCGCGGCCGCGCGTGACACGCTCTATGGGATGCTCGCCGCCGAAGCGCTCGGCCTGCGCGAAGGCGCGGCCAGTGCGGCGCCCGATTTCTCGACCGAGGACTGGCAGAAACTGCGTGGCCTCGCCAATGTGCGACTGGCGGTGCAGCTTGCCGAAATCGGCGCCGATGGTCTGGCCGACCAGGTGCTGCGCCATCAGGCGCGGATCGGCGATCCAACGCTCTATGCCCCGCTGTCGCGACTGGCGCGCGATCTGGGCCTGCCCGCCACGCAATTGTGGATGGCCAGCAACGCCCCGGCAGGCGCGCATGCCGATGAAGCGGCACGCTTCCCCGCCCCCAAATGGGTGCCAGCCAATGGCTGGAAGGTCGATCCGGCGCTGTTGTTTGCGCATGCCTTGCAAGAATCGAGTTTCCGCACCGAAGTGACCAGCCCGGCGGGCGCGCGCGGGTTGATGCAGATCCGCCCCGGTACCGCACGCCTGCTCACGCGCGTCGACCCCTCGATGGAAGGGCGCGACAACCAGCTTGAACTGCCCGATGTGAACCTGGCGTTCGGGCAGACGTATCTGACCGTGTTGCGCGACAAACCGGCCACACAGGGTCTGTTGCCCAAAGTGATTGCCGCCTACAACGCCGGGCCGGTGCCCATCGATCGGTGGAACACCCAGATCCGCGACCATGGCGACCCGCTGTTGTGGATGGAATCGATCCCTTATTGGGAAACGCGCGGCTATGTCGTGTCGGTGATGCGCAATTACTGGATGTACGAGCGCCAGGCCGGCGGCCAGTCGGACAGCCGGCTGGGGCTGGTGCAACTGATGTGGCCGAAATTCCCGGGGCTCAACGGCGCGGGCAGTGTCAGGATGGCCTCGAATGGCTATTGATACGGCGCGCACGTTCAAGCCGATCCATATCGCGCTGCTGACGGTATCGGATACGCGCGGACCAGAAGACGACACTTCGGGCGATATCCTGGCCGAACGCATCCGCACCAAGGGCCACGCGCTCGTCACGCGCGCGATCGAAAAGGACGATGCCGACCGCATCGCCTCGCGCCTCAACAACTGGATCGATGATCGCGGGATCGACGCGGTGGTGATCACCGGCGGCACCGGGCTGACCGGTCGCGATGTCACCCCCGAAGCGCTCGACCGAGTCAAGACGCGCGACATTCCCGGCTTTGGCGAACTGTTCCGGTGGATCAGCTATCAGACCATCGGCACCTCGACCATCCAGTCGCGCGCCTGCGCGGTGGTGGCACGCGGCACATATATTTTCGCGCTGCCCGGATCGAACGGCGCGGTGAAGGATGGCTGGGACGGCATTCTCGACGAACAGCTCGACAGCCGCAACCGGCCCTGCAATTTTGTCGAGCTGATGCCGCGCCTGCTTGAGCAATAAGGCCCTAAAATTAGAGCAGATTGCCGCCTTTTCCTTGCAGCCGCGTCGGGGGCATGCGACAGCGGGCGAAATCGGCGTGGCCCATGCATGCGGCGCGACCGTCCTGAAAATGCCAATTTCCGGCGTTACATGTGTAGCGCCCTGCCCTCAAACAATCGAGACACGCCATGGCCCTGCTTGATGAAAATGCCAAGTTCCTCAAGGAATTTGCCGAAGAAGGTCTCGACCTGACGCAGATCCGTGCGGTTGAATTCGCGCACGTGTTTGCCGAACCGGCCGATGCCGACGCCTTTGCCGAAGCCGCCGTCAGCGAAGACGCCAGCGTCGACATTCTGGAACCCGAAGACGAAGGCGATCCGTGGGAAGTCGCGGTGACCTACGAACTGGTGCCCACTGCCGAGGCGATCACCGCGATCGAGGAAAAGCTGGAAACGCTGGCCGAAAAGCACAATGGCGAATCCGATGGCTGGGGCATTTACGACGACGAATAATCGCAGGTGAGGCTGGCGGCGCGGGAATGTTCCTGATATGTTCCAGCCATGGAACCGATCAAGGGCAGAGGCGCCGTCACCAACCGGACCAGCGGGCGCTTTGCCCTGCCCGCACGCGAAGCGGATGGCGACTGGCTTGATGCAGCGGCATTGATCGACGGTGAGGCGCCAAAACGGCGCACCACCGTCACCGCGATCACCGCGCGCACGATCCTGTCGCGCAACACCTCGCCCGATATCCCGTTCGACCGCTCGATCAATGCCTATGGCGGATGCGAGCATGGTTGCATCTATTGCTTTGCGCGGCCGACGCATGCCTGGCATGACCTGTCTCCGGGGCTCGATTTTGAAACCCGGCTGTTTGCCAAACCCGATGCCGCGCGCCTGCTGCGCCGCGAACTGGGCGCCAAACGCTATCGCCCGGCGCCGATCGCGATGGGCACCAACACCGATCCCTATCAGCCGATCGAGCGTGACTATCGCCTGACGCGGCAGATTCTCGAAGTCTGTGCAGAACTGCGCCATCCCGTCACCATCACCACCAAGTCGGCGCGCATTCTCGACGATATCGACCTGATTGCGGCGATGGCGCGCGAAAACCTGATCGCGGTGGCAATTTCGGTCACCACGCTCGATGCACGAATATCGGCCACGCTCGAACCCAGGGCCTCGACACCCGAAAACCGGTTGGCGGCGATCGCGCGACTGGCCGAGGCAGGGGTGTTCGTCGGGGTGAACGTGTCGCCGATCATCCCCGCCATCACCGACCAGTATATCGAAACGATCCTGACCCGCGCGGGCGCCGCCGGGGCCCGCACGGCAAGCTGGATCGCGATCCGCCTGCCCCACGAAGTCGCACCGCTGTTCCGCGAATGGCTGGGCGCGCATTTCCCCGACCGCGCCGACAAAGTCATGACGATCATCCAGTCGATGCGCGAAGGCCGCGACAACGATCCGGCGTTTTTCACCCGGATGAAGCCGCAAGGCACCTGGGCCGACCTGATCCGCGCGCGTTTTCGCATCGCCCGCCAACGCGCCGGCATCCCGCAAGACCGCGCCGAACTCGATTGCAGCCGGTTTCGCCCGCCAGAGCCAGATGGACAATTGGCGCTGTTCTGACGTGAAAAATTATCCTTACACCCGTCGTCACTGGACTCTACTCGTCATTTCGGACTTGATCCGGAATGACGAAGCTCTTTTGAAGGACGACTGGTATTATGCGCGCCAGCGGTATTCGCGAAAACGGTCGCGCAGATCCTTCTTGCTGATCTTGCCGGTGCCGGTGTGGGGCAATTCGTCGACGAACGCGACTTCGTCGGGCACCCACCATTTGGCGACATGCTGCCCCAGATAGCTGCGCAGTTCGGTTTCGCACACCGCGAATTCGGGCTTGCGCACCACCACCAGCAACGGGCGTTCGTCCCATTTGGGGTGGTGGATGCCGATCGCGGCGGCTTCGGCCACGCCGGGATGGCCGACAGCGGCGTTTTCCAGCTCGACCGAGCTGATCCATTCGCCACCCGACTTGATCACATCCTTGGTGCGGTCGGTCAGTTGCAGCGTGCCGTCGGGATGGATCACCGCAACATCGCCGGTATCGAACCAGCCCTCGGCATCGATCGCGTCGACCTCTGCCTTGAAATAGCGTTTGACGACCCAGGGCCCGCGCACTTGCAGCGCGCCCGATGTCACCCCGTCGCGCGGCAGCACCAGGGCGGGATCGCCCAGATCGACGCAGCGCAATTCCACCCCGAACGGCGGGCGCCCCTGCATCGCCTTGACCGTAACCTGCTCTTCGAACGACAGCTCGTCCCAGTTGGAGGTTTCGGCGCCGGTCGTGCCGATCGGTGATGTTTCGGTCATGCCCCAGGCATGGGCGACACGGATGCCTTCGCGCATGAACCGTGCGACCATCGATCGCGGCATCGCCGATCCGCCGCACACCACTTGTTTCAGGCTGGGCGGAATCGGCTTTCCGCTCTGTTCCAGATGCTGCAACATGCCCAGCCACACGGTCGGCACGCCCGCCGCCGCCGAAACCTTTTCGCGTTCGAACATATCACACAGCACGACCGGGTCGTTGACCGCCGAAAACACGAATTTCGCGCCCGCCGCCGCCCCGGCCCAGGGCAGACCCCAACTGGCGGCGTGGAACATCGGCACGATCGGCATCAGCACGGTGCGCGTGTCGAGCGAAAACACCGGCACGGTCAGCCCGCACATCGCGTGAAGCATGGTCGAACGGTGTTCGTACAGCACTCCCTTGGGATTGCCGGTGGTGCCGCTGGTATAGCATAGCATGCACGGATCGCGCTCGTCGCCCTGCGCCCATTCGGTCTGGCCATCGTGTGCGGCGATCCAGTCCTCGAAATGCGGCGCGGGTTCGTCGCTGTCGAAACAGATGTAATGTTCGATGGTTGGCCAGCGGTGTTTCATGCGCTCGACAATCGGCGCCCATTGCCGATCGAACAGCAGCACGCGGTCTTCGGCGTGGTTGACGATATAGTCGAGCTGATCGTCAAACAGACGCGGATTGATCGTGTGCAGGATGCCGCCCACGCCCACCGCGCCATACCAACTGACCAGATGGCGGTGATGGTTCATCGCCAGCGTGGCGATGCGGTCGGCGGGGCGGATGCCCAGCGCGCGCAAAGCCTGGGTCATGCGCAACGCATCGTGGCGCACCCCGGCCCAGGTGGTGCGCGTTTCGCTGCCATCGGCCCAGCGCGATACGATTTCGCGCGTGCCATATTCGCGGCCCGCATGGTCGATCAGGGCGGTTACCCGCATCGTCCAGTCCTGCATCCCGCCCAGCATCATCACGCTCCATCGCTGTGTTCTTATTCGACGAGCCGCAGATGCCGATCCGGGCGCGCCGTCAGCGCCACATTGGCAAGTCCCTCGATCGGAATCAACCGATCGATTACTTCGCTGTCGAGACGGAAATCTTGGCCCAGGATCGCCCACGGCTCACGCCCGCGCCCGGTGCGCAGATGCACGCGCACTTCGCCCCTGGCATCGCTGGCGCGCGGCAACAACATGGCCAGATCGGCCACCGCCTCGACCCGCGAAACCTCGCATTCCAGCACCATCCGCGCCGCGCTGGTGACCGAGGCCAACGGCCGCGCGCCCCGCACCGTCACGCGCGGCGGCTCGTCCGCACTGGGCCGATCAAGTTCGACCGTCAGCAGCACGCAGGCGCCTTCGCGCGCCCATTGCACGAATGGATCGACCAGGCTTTCTTCAAAGCATGAGGCGGAAAACAGCCCGCTCGCGTCGGAAAAATCGGCCATGACAAAGTCCTTGCCGCGCTTGGTCTTGCGCTTTTGCACGCCCTCGACCATCGCCGCCATCACCGCCGAAGTGCGCCCGGTGGCGGTGCCGCCCGATGCGATCAGCCCCGAATACGTGCGCGCGCCGTTGGCGCTGGCAATTGCGCGATATTCCTCGACCGGGTGCGCGGCGAAATAGAACCCGAAATTCTCGCGCTCCGCCGCCATCTGTTCGGTGCGGGTCCACGGCTTTGTCTCGGTCAAGCGGATCGCCTGCGTGGCGTGATCGTCGCCGCCGAACAGCCCGCCCTGCCCCGATGTGCGCGCACGCGCAGCCTCGTCGGCCACCGCCATCAGCAGGTCGGCATTGGCGATCAGCTTGGCACGGTTGGCATCGAGGCCATCGAGCGCGCCGCCTGCCGCCAGCGCTTCGAGCTGGCGCCGGTTCATCGCCCCTGCGGGCACGCGGCGGAACAGATCATCGAGCGAGGTAAACCGCCCATTGGCCTCGCGCTCGGCCACGATCGCATCCATCGCCTTTTCGCCGACATTGCGCAGCCCCGCCAGCGCGTAGCGCACGGCATAGGATTCTTCGGTGCGTTCGACCGAAAACTCGGCCTCCGAATGGTTGATGTCGGGCCCGGCCAGCGCCACGCCATTGCGGCGCATATCGTCGACAAACACGTTCAGCTTTTCCGACTGATGCATGTCGAAACACATCGAGGCGGCATAGAATTCGTGCGGATAATGCGTTTTCAGCCAGGCCGTCTGATAGGCAAGCAATGCATAGGCCGCCGCGTGGCTCTTGTTGAAGCCATAGCCGGCGAACTTGTCGATCAAGTCGAACAGTTCGTTGGCCTTGGCCGCGTCGATCTGGGACACTTCCTTGCAGCCCGCGACAAAGCGCGTGCGCTGCTGGTCCATTTCGGCCTGGATCTTCTTGCCCATCGCGCGGCGCAGCAAGTCGGCATCGCCCAGCGAATAGCCGGCCAGGATCTGCGCGGCCTGCATCACCTGTTCCTGATAGACGAAAATGCCGTACGTTTCGGACAGGATGCCGGCCAGCTTGTCGTGCGGATATTCGATCGATTCCAGACCGTTCTTGCGCCGGCCGAACAGCGGAATGTTGTCCATCGGGCCGGGGCGATAGAGCGAGACGAGCGCGATGATGTCGCCAAAACTGGTCGGTTTGACCGCCGCCAGCGTGCGCCGCATGCCTTCGGATTCCAACTGGAACACGCCGACCGTGTCGCCCGATTGCAGCAGGCGGTAGACATCGGCATCATCCCACGCCAGCGCCGACAGATCGATGGTGATCCCGCGCCGCGCCAGCAGGTCGATCGCCTTGCGCAGCACCGACAGCGTCTTCAGTCCGAGAAAGTCGAACTTGACCAGACCCGCATCCTCGACATGCTTCATGTCGAACTGGGTGACCGGCATGTCCGATCGCGGATCGCGATAGAGCGGCACCAGTTGCGCCAAGGGCCGGTCGCCGATCACCACGCCGGCGGCATGGGTCGAACTGTTGCGCGGCAACCCTTCGAGCTGCATCGCCAGATCGATCAGGCGGCGCACTTCGGGATCGCGGTCATATTCGCGTTTCAGCTCGACCACGCCGTTCAGCGCGCGCGGCAGCGGCCAGGGGTCGGTCGGATGGTTGGGCACCATCTTGCACAGCCGATCGACCTGGCCATAGCTCATCTGCAGGATGCGCCCGGTGTCGCGCAGCACCGCGCGCGCCTTCAGCTTGCCGAAGGTGATGATCTGCGCCACGTGATCGTCGCCATATTTGGCCTGGACATAGCGGATCACTTCGCCGCGCCGGGTTTCGCAGAAATCGATGTCGAAGTCGGGCATAGACACGCGTTCGGGGTTCAAAAACCGTTCGAACAGCAACCCCAGCCGGATCGGATCGAGATCGGTAATGGTCAGCGCCCAGGCCACCAGCGACCCTGCGCCCGACCCGCGCCCCGGCCCGACCGGAATGCCCTGATCCTTGGCCCATTTGATAAAGTCGGCCACGATCAGGAAGTAACCGCCGAACCCCATGCGGTTGATGATGCCGACTTCGAATTCCAGCCGGTCGCGATATTCGCAGACTTCGTCCCAGATCCCCGCCGCATCGAGCGCCGGATAGTCGCCGGGCGCTGGCTGTGCATCGGGACCAAGCGTCAGCAGCCGCCCCAGATCCTCGTGCGTTTCGGCGGGATAATAGGGCTCCATCCGTCGCACCAGCCCGGTGCGGCTGTCAGCGGCGCACATCCGTGCCTCGCCCTCCTGGTCGCCGGCCAGGCTGGGCAGGATCGGCTTGCGTCGGGGCGGCATCACCGCGCAGCGCTGCGCCACCACCAGTGTGTTGGCCAGCGCCTCGGGAATGTCCTTGAACAGCTCTTCCATGAACGGCGCGGGCTTGATCCACCATTCCTTGGACGAACGCGGGCGGTCGGTGCTGTCGACATGGGTGGAACTGGCAATGCACAGCATCGCATCGTGCGCCGGGTAGAACGTGCGTTCGACAAACCGCGCGGGGTTGGTCGCCACCAGCGGCCAGTCGCGCGCATAGGCCAGATCGATCACCGCCGGTTCGGCGCGGTCTTCCACCGGATCATTCTGGCGGCACAGTTCGACATAGAACCGGTCGGGAAACAACGCCGCGATGCTGTAGGCATAGGCCTCTGCCGCCGCCTGCTGCCCCTCGGACAGCAACCGCGTCAGCGCGCCTTCGCCGCCCGCCGACAGACAGATCAGCCCGTCGGTATGCCCGGCCAGATCGGCGATCTGCACATGCGCGGCAAATTCCAGCGGCCGGTCGAGGTGCGCGCGGCTGACCAGATGGCACAAATTGTCATAGCCGGTGGCATCCTGCGCATAGAGCGCCAGCCAGTCGATCGTCGGCGCCTGCTGCCCCGGCGTGGCCGCCCCACCGCGTTCGGGCCGCGCCACCCCGAGCATCGTTCCGATCACCGGTTGCACGCCCAGATCCTTGCATGCCTTGGCAAACGCGACCGAGCCATAGAGCCCGTTGCGGTCGGTGATCGCCACCGCCGGAAATCCGCGCTCCGCCGCCGTTTTGGCGATCATCTTGGGGTCCACCGCGCCGTCGAGCATGGTGTAGGACGAAAAGACGCGAAGCGGGACAAACGGGGCGTGGGGCATGGCCATCGATATAAGCCGGCACCGTCCGAAACAGAAATACGCAGGCCAAGGTTAGCCACAAGTTATCCTCCCGGCACGGGGAGGATCAGGCGATCAGCGCTTGCGGCCCTGATGGCGGATATTGCCGGGGCGTCCGCGCTTGCCGACCAGATGGTGCCCCGGTCGCTTGCCATCGCGCCCCTCGCGCTGGGCCAGATGGGTGCCCCGCCGTTCGATCCCGCTGGCGCCTTCATGCAAGTCAACCGGTTCGAATTTCAGCGCGCCGGTCAACGGGTTGGCTTCGGCCAGGCGCAGTTTCAGGATCATGCCGATGGCAAATTCGGTGCCGGTCTGTTCGCCGATCAGGCGCTGGCCGCGCTCGTCATAGGCAAAGCGTTCGGCACCCAGTGTCGATACCGGCACCAGCCCATCGCCGCCCAGTCCGATAATCGTGGCAAACAGGCCGAATTTCTGCACGCCGGTCAACCGCGTGTCGAACACTTCGCCCACCCGCACCGACAGCCAGGCGGCGACATAGCGGTCGATCGTTTCGCGTTCGGCCTCCATCGCGCGGCGTTCGGTACGGCTGATCGCCTCGCTGATCTGCGCCAGATCGGCGCGATCGCGATCGGCCAGTCCAGAGCTGGCCGGAACGCCGCTGTCGGACGCCGGGCGCGGCTGTTCCAGACCATAGCCATCGACCAGCGCGCGGTGAACCAGCAGATCGGAATAGCGCCGGATCGGGCTGGTGAAATGGGCATAGCTGCCCAGGCTCAGCCCGAAGTGCCCGGCGTTGCGCGGGCCGTAATAGGCCTGCGTCTGGCTGCGCAACACCGCCTCCATGACCAGCAGCTTTTCCGCTTCGTCGGTGACGTCTTTCAGGATGCGGTTGAACAGCGAAGGCGTGACCACCTGCCCCAGCGCCAGTTTGCGCCCGAATGTCGCCAGATAGTCCTTGAGCGCGATCAGCTTGTCACGGCTCGGCGCTTCGTGGATGCGATAGACCACTGGCGCCACTTTCGCCTCCAGCGCCTTGGCTGCGGCAACATTGGCGGCAATCATGAAATCCTCGACCACGCGATGCGCATCGAGCCGTTCGCGCACCGCGATTTCGGCGATCCGTCCCGCCGCATCGAGCATCACCCGGCGTTCGGGCAATTCGAGTTCGAGCGGGTCGCGATCGGCGCGGGCCTTGGCCAGCAGGCGATAGGCGCCCCACAGGTTTTCCAGCACCGGCCCCGCCGATCCGCCATCGATCCGCGCCTGTGCGTCCTCATAGGCGATCACTTCGGCAATCTGCACCCGCGCGCGGGTAAACCGCCAGCCAGTGACCCGGCCTTGCGCATCGATCGTCATGTGGCAGGCCATCGCCGCACGCGGCGCATCGGCCTTCAACGAGCAGACATCGGCGCTGAGCACTTCAGGCAGCATCGGCACGACGCGATCGGGGAAATAGACCGAATTGCCGCGTTTGCGCGCTTCGCGGTCGATCGCACTGCCGGGGCGCACGTAAAAGCTGACATCGGCGATGGCCACCACCGCGCGATAGCCGCCCTCGCCATCGGGTTCGGCCCAGATCGCATCGTCGTGATCGCGCGCATCGCTCGGGTCGATCGCCACGATCGGCAGATGGGTCAGATCCTCGCGCGCATCATGGCTCAGCGGCAGACGCGCAGCAGCCTGCGCCTGTTCGATCGCTTCCTCGGGAAAGGCGAACGGAATGCCGTGCTTGTGGATGGCGATCAGGCTGAACGCGCGTGGCGCCAGCGGATCGCCCAGCACGGCGGTGACTTTCACCCCGGCGCGCGGTGATCGCCCGTTGGGCTCGGCCAGCACCAGTTGTCCGGCCTCTGCCCCGCCCGCATCGGCCACCGGCACCGCATTGCGCACGCGCTTGTCGACCGGCGCCAGCCAGCCTTTGCCCGCGCCATCGAATTCCAGCACGCCCAGCATCTGGTCGGCCGAGGCCGGCAGTTTCTTGATCGGATAGGCGGTCCAGCCCGCATCGGTCTCTTCATTGCGCGCCAGCACGCGGTCGCCCACGCGCAAGGCCGCGCCTTCGCTGCCTTTGGCCCGGCCGCCTTTGGCGCGCTGTTCGATCACGCGCAGGCGCGGCGGGGCGATCGGTTCGTCGGGGGCCCAGTTGTCGGGCACCGCGATCGGATCGCCATCATCGATTTCAATCACGCGCAACACGGTCACACGCGGCACCCCGCCCATGCGATGAAACGCGGTGCGGTTGCCATCGATCAGGCCTTCTTCGGCCATGTCTTTCAACAACGCCTTCAGCGCGATCTTTTCAGTGCCTTTCAGGCCGAACGCCTTGGCAATTTCGCGCTTTCCAGCAGGTTCCTCGCTGGTCGCGATAAAATCGAGCACTTGCTGGCGCGAAGGCATGCCCTGGGGCGGTTTGGCGGGGTGTGGCGTGCGGATCATTGCCCTCGCAATGCTCGCGTTACAACGGCTTTGCAACCGGTTGGTCGCAATCTGTTGCCCTATCATGCCCCTATCGGCAATCGGGTCGTCAAGCGAACGACGCGCTGCTCCGCCTTGCTCCAGGTATCATGGCACGATCACGGGCCGGCAAACCCGCCCCCAGGCAGGGCCGAGGCGATCGGGCTGGCGCTGCCGTCGGCAGCTATTGCGCTGACGCCAAAAAACCAGTCGTCGGCGCGCATGCCGTCCAGCCGCGCGGTGGTGGCACTGGTGGTCAGCACTTTTTCATCCCAGCCTGGGGCGTCGGTGCGGCGGCGCCACACGGCATAAGCCGTTGCACCGGGGACGGGTTTCCACGTGAGCGCGGTGAATGTCTGCACCGCGCCTTTGGTATCGGCGGCCGGGGGGATCGGCGCGGCAGCCAGCGCGGCCAGCGCGCGGACGTTGAGCCGGGTCACGTTGGCCAGATAGGCGAAATCCATCTTGTCGATCGTGTCGCCATAGGCATGGCCGTCGGCGTTGCGCACGTCCTGATGCTGCCCATCATAGTTTTCGACCGCGACGGTAAAGCGCACTGCGGGATAGCCGGCTTCTTCGAACGGCAGATGGTCGCCGCCGCGCCCCATGCGGTCGGCGCGCCAGACCTGCCGCACCGCGAACGCCGGATCGGCCAGGCTCGCGATGAAACGCGACAGATTGCGCGACGGGCTGTCGTTTTCGCCGCCGTACAACCGTTGCGCTTTGGTCAATCGGGCATCGGCATCGGCGCGCGGTCCTTCGGAAAACACGCGGATATGGGTCCCATCGACGGTGCCGTCGGACCCGCGCGAATTGCCGACGATGTCGTTGTTGAGCACCGCCTTCACCGTCCAGTGCCGGGCGCGGGCATAGTCGGCCAGCAATTTGCCCCCGTACAGCCCCTGCTCTTCGCCCGAGACAACGGCATAGACGATGGTGCCGGCAAATTGGCGGTGGCACAGCACGTGCGCCGCCTCCAGCACCAGCGCCGTGCCCGATCCATCGTCGTTGGCACCCGGCGCGTCGCCGGTGGCGTCCATCGGGTCGCTGCGGCGGCTGTCGAGATGGCCTTCGACAATCACCACTTCGTCAGGGCGTTCTGTCCCGCGCTGGATGGCGACAACATCGACCAGCCGGACAGGGTGCGGTATCCGCTCGCCGCTGACCATGGTTTCGGGTTTGACAATCTGCACCGCATCGCCGCAGTCCGCCTGAAACTGCGCCTCGGCCCAGATCCGTGCAGCGCCAATCCCGCGTTTGGGATCATCGGGCGATGACAGCGTGTGACGCGTACCGAATGCCACAAGCTGTTCCACGCGTGCCTTCATGCGCGCAGCCGACACATCATCGGCCGGGGCAGCGATGGCGGGGCCGGCCAGCAGCACGGCGGCGAGACAAAGCGCTGTTTTCATGCCCCCAGACTAGCGCCCCGCCAGATCACGGCAAGCCGCCAGTTTGGACAATCAATAGGCGCGCGCAACCAGGATCGTTTCGACCGCCGGCTCGCCGGTGAACGGGCACGTGCCCTCGGGCTTGGGCGCATTCAGCGGCGTGTTGCGGATGGTCAGTTTCAGTGCCTTCAACTGTTCGACCACTTTGTCGAGCGCGGGCCCGGTCGGGCGCGACCAGCCCAGTTCGACCCAGCCCGGTGCCAGCGCCGACTGTTCGCGCTCGTCGGCGAAATAGGCGGTCAGCCCGGCCAGATCGGTGATCCCGCGTTCGATCCGCGCATCGCGCCACTGGGTCGCCTGCGCATGCAGCGCCTCGCCATAGGCGACGATCTGCGCCGTCGCATCGGCCAGGAACGCATCGCGCGCCAGCCCCTGAAAATCGACTTTGCCATCCTCGCGCCACAGCCGGTCGCGGCGCACCACCGAAACCTGGCCGTTTTCGGCATCGCGTCCGCCGATTTCGAGCACCAGCGGCACGCCTTTCTTGACCCAGGCCCAGCGCTTGGCGGTGGCCTTGCCCGGCCGCTTGTCGAGCAGCACGCGCACGCGCTCGCCATAGACGGTCTGCGCGGCCAATGCGGCACGGATGCCTTCGCAATAGGCCAGCAGTGCCGCATCGCCATCGTTGTCGCGCAGCATCGGCAGGATCACCACCTGATGCGGGGCGACTTGCGGCGGCGTGCGCAATCCGTCGTCATCGCCATGGGTCATGATCACCCCGCCGATCAGCCGCGTCGACACGCCCCAACTGGTGGTGTGGCACAGCGCCTGCTGGCCCTGCTTGTCCTGATAGCGGATGCCCGCCGCGGTCGAGAACGTGGTGCCCAGATAGTGCGAGGTGCCGGCCTGCAGCGCCTTGCCGTCCTGCATCATTGCCTCGATCGAAAATGTCTCGACCGCGCCGGGAAAGCGTTCATTTTCGGGCTTTGGCCCGGCCACCACCGGCAAGGCCAGCACGTCTTCGGCAAAGCTGCGGTACATTTCCAGCGCGCGCAGCGTTTCAGTCATCGCGTCGGCCTCGTCGGCGTGCGCGGTGTGGCCTTCCTGCCAGAGGAATTCGCTGGTGCGCAGGAACATCCGCGTGCGCATTTCCCAGCGCACCACATTGGCCCACTGGTTGGTCAGCATCGGCAGATCGCGCCACGACTGGATCCAGCGCGCCATTGCCGCGCCGATCACCGTTTCCGAGGTGGGCCGCACGACCAGCGGCTCTTCCAGTTTGGCCTCCGGATCGGGGATCAGCCCGCCTTCGCCATCCCCGATCAGACGATGATGCGTGACCACCGCCATTTCCTTGGCAAACCCGTCGACGTGCTCGGCCTCTTTGGCAAAGAACGACAGCGGAATGAACAGCGGGAAATAGCAGTTGTCGACGCCTGCATCCTTGATGCGTTCGTCCATCAGTTTCTGGATGCGTTCCCAGATGCCATAGCCCCACGGCTTGATCACCATACATCCGCGCACGCCGGATTCTTCGGCGAGTTCGGCTTCGGCGATCACCGCCTGGTACCACTGGGCAAAATCTTCGGCGCGCGTCACCGGCAGCGCATGTTTGATGCTGGTCATGCGCCCCCGGTTAGGGGCGCATGCAGATTCGGGCAAGCGTCCGGCGCGCTACTTCACCAGCTTGTCGAGCTTCTTCTGCATTTCCTCGACCTGGCTGCGCAGCGTGGACAACTCGTCGGTGTCGGCCGGTGCGGCCTTTTCGGTGCTGGCGGCTGCGGCCGCGCCCGGCACGAACGCGGTTGCGGCAGCCTTGAAAATTTCCATGTTGCGCTGGGCAATCTGCGCCAGCGGGTTGGCACCGATGCTGTCTTCGATCGCCTTGCGCAGCTTGACCTGGTTTTCGCGGAAATGTTCCATCGACGCTTCGAGATAGCCGGGCAACAGCGCCTGCATCGAATTGCCGTACATCGAAATCAACTGGCGCAGGAAGTTGGTCGGCAGCATCTGGCTGCCACCGGCTTCTTCATCCATGATGATCTGGGTGAGGATGGTGTGGGTAAGATCGGCCCCGGTCTTGGCATCGATCACCTGAAACTCGACGTTGTCCTTGACCATCTGGGCCAGGTGATCGAGCGTGATATAGCTGCTGGTGCGGGTATTGTACAAACGCCGATTGGCGTACTTCTTGATGATGACCGTTTCGCCGTCTTTCGCCGCATTCGCCATCGAGTCACGCCCCCGAATTTATGGTTACGGACCAGGTTAGCAGGCGCAGTATGGGCAATGCAACAAGACTTGTGTGCACATTGGATTATACCCCGTTTCTTGCGAAACGCCGGTGCAGCAGAGTGAGCAGTTCATACTGCGACAGGCCGCTTTGTGCGGCGGCGCCGGGCAAGTCGTAATCGAGCGTCAGCCAGTCGCCTTCGCGCAGATCGGGCGCAGCAGACACATCGATCGCGGTCAGATCCATCGACACCCGGCCGACCACCGGCAAGTGCGCCGGCCCGTGGCGAAAACCGCCCCGGTTCGACCAGCACCGCAGATACCCATCGGCATAGCCAAGCGCCACCACCGCCAGCCGCATCGCGCGCTGGGCGACGAATGTCGCGTTGTACCCTACCGCATCGCCCGCTGCGAGGTCGCGCAGTTGCAGCACCGCCGCTTCGGGCCAGGCCACCCGCCGCACCAATCCGGCCAGTTCGCGCCGCACCACCCCGCCATAAAGCGCAATGCCGGGCCGCGTCAGATCGGCATGATAATCTGCGCCCAGCGCGATCCCGGCGCTGTTGGCCAGGCTGTACCGACGCGCGCTGATCGCCGCACGCACCGTGGCAAAGCGTCCCAGTTGCTGCGCATTTTGCGGTACGTCCTCGTCCGCGCTGGCGAGATGGCTGAGGCACAGATCGATATCGAGCTCACCAAGCAGCGGATCGCCCAGTTCGGCCATGGCCAGGCCCAGACGGCTGATCCCGGTATCGACCATGACATGGCACGGCCCGCCCCCGCCCGCCAGCCAGCGCCGCGCCTGCGCCAGCGAATTGAGCACCGGGCGCACCCCGGTGGCCTGCGCAAAGGCCACATCGGCGTCGGTCAGCGGCCCGTGCAGCACGGCAATCGCCGCAGCCGGGACATGCGCAATCACATCGGGCACTTCGCGCCAGTGCGCCACAAACCAGTCGCGACAGCCCGCCGCCGCCAGCACCGGTACGACCTGCCCCGCGCCCAGCCCATAGGCATCGGCCTTGACCGCCGCCCCGGCCCGCGCCGCGCCGCTCAACGTGTCGAGCGCACGCCAGTTGGCGGCAAGCGCATCGCCATCTAGCCGCAAGCGCAGCGGCGATGCGGGCAGAGGGGGCAATGCCGTCACGTCAGGCGGCCGGATCGCCCAGCGCGACAAGCGCCGCATCCCACGCCAGCACGATCGCGCCATGGCGCGAGGGATAGTCCCGCGCGGCGGCAATCACGTCGAGCCCCGGCCATTCGGGCAGATCGCTCTCGCCCGCCAGCCATGCCGTCAGCGCCGCGCGTATGCCAGCGATCTGGGCCCGGCCCTGCCCCATGGCATGACCGGCAAAGGCATTGGCCGCGGCCTGGCCAATCGCGCAGGCCTGTGCCCGGATGCCGATCGCGGCGATGCGGCGCGCATCATCGAGCGCCAGCCCGATCGTCAGGGTGGAGCCGCACGTGCGCGAGCGCGCCGAACCCTGCAATGGTAGCGCATCATTCCAGGGCCAGGCCGACAACCCCGTCGCCGCCGCCAGAATGGCGGGCGTATAGAGCGTGGCCCCGCGCGCTGCGGTCATTCGTCGATGGCTTTGATCGGATGGTGGCGATGCGCCCTGTGCGTCGACGTCGGGTGCGTCGGGGTCGGGCTGGGCGTATCGTTTGCCACCGCATCGATGGCGGCATCTTCGGCATGGCTGCGCGCGGAATTGACCGCATCGCTGCGCCGCTGGGCAACCAGCGACATCAATTCATCGCTGGCCGCGTTGAGAAAGGGATAAGTCCGCCCGTCCTTGATCCAGTCCGGGCGCCCCTTTGGCCCCCACACCACGTCATAGGCAAACACCAGCAGCGAAAAGGCCAGGACCATGATCACAAAGCCCTTGATCGCGCCAAAGCCGAACCCCAGCACGCGATCGATCGGCCCCAGCGTAGAGGCCCGGCTGGCATTGCCAAGCTGACGCGCCAGCAGCTTTGTGCCGAAATAGGGCACCGCCAGTAGCAGGCCAAACGCCAGCACGCCCGCGCCGGTTTCGCTGTGCACCCAGGTCATCAAAAAGCCGGTGAGCGCGGCATGCCCGTAATGCACCGCCAACAACGCGACACACCAGGCCGCGAGCGACAGCACTTCTTCGACAAACCCGCGAAAAAAGCCGGATATCGCGCACAGCCCGACGATCAGGAAAACGATATAGTCAAAGCCGGTCATGGGGCCGACCTAATCTGCGCCAATTATGCGGTCAACGAGATTTGGCAGCAGCGTCAGCCCGGTGTGGCGTGCGCCGCCCTCGGCATCGACCCCGGAAGGGCCGAACGTGCGCGCAAAGCCCAGCTTGGCCGCTTCGCGACAGCGGATCGCGGCATGGGCAACCGGGCGCACTTCGCCCGCCAGCGACACTTCGCCGAACCACACTGCCTCGGCCGGCAAGGGCCGGTCGGACAGCGCCGATACCAGCGCGGCGGCCACCGCCAGATCGGCGGCGGGATCGGTCAGGCGATAGCCCCCCGCGACATTGAGATAGACTTCCGCTGACGAGAAATTGAGCCCACAGCGCGCTTCGAGCACGGCCAGCAGCATCGCCAGCCGGCCGCTGTCCCACCCCACCACCGCGCGCCGCGGCGTGGCGCCACTGGCCAGCCGCACCGTCAGCGCCTGAATCTCGACCAGCACCGGGCGCGTGCCTTCGAGCGCGGGAAACACCGCGCTGCCCGGCACCGGATCGCTGCGCCCCGACAGGAACAGCAGCGAAGGATTGCCAACTTCCTCCAGCCCTGCCCCAGCCATCGCGAACACGCCGATTTCATCAATCGCGCCAAACCGGTTTTTCAGCGCGCGCAGAATGCGATATTGATGGCTGCGCTCGCCTTCGAAACTCATCACCACATCGACCATGTGTTCAAGCACGCGCGGCCCCGCGATCGTGCCATCCTTGGTCACATGGCCGACCAGCACGACCGCCGCGCCGCTGTCCTTGGCATAGCGGATCAGTTCGAAGGCGCAGGCGCGCACCTGGCTGACGGTGCCGGGCGCGCCCTCGATCTGATCGGAATGCATGGTCTGGATCGAATCGATCACCACCAGCGCGGGCGGCTCCATCGCTGCCAGCGTGGTCAGGATATCGCGCACCGATGTGGCCGAGGCGAGCAGCAGCGGCGCCGTCCCCAGTCCCAACCGGCCGGCGCGCAGCCGCACCTGGTCCGAGGCTTCTTCTCCGCTGATATAAACCGCGCGCGCGCCAGCCTGCGCCATGTTGGCCGCCGCCTGCAGCAACAGCGTCGATTTGCCGATACCGGGATCGCCCCCCATCAGCACCGCCGACCCGGCGACCAGCCCGCCGCCCAGCGCACGATCGAACTCGGCCAGACCGGTGCGGCGACGCGGCGGCAATTCAACCGGATGGTCGAGCGGCACGAACTGCACCTTGCGCCCCCCGCCCGACAGATCATGCCGCGCCGAAAACACCGTTTCCGGCGCCTCTTCGGTCAGCGTGTTCCATTCGGCACAATCGGGGCATTGCCCCTGCCAGCGGTTGGAGACGCTGCCACAGGCCTGGCAGACATAGCGGCGTTTGGGTTTGGCCATGCATGGTGCCTAAACCGAACATTTGGAGAACACAACCCGTCACACAAGCGCCGCATCAGGCGCGGGACAATGGCAGACCACAAACTTTTCCGGGGCGTGTGATGTTTATGACACGCATGCCGAACGGACGATAAGCACGCAAGGGCAACGAGTCGGGGCAATTGTTACGAACTTGTCGCGCCTGCGAAGAATGTCTGTTTCCCCAAGATGAATTGATCTGAATCAATTTTCCGCAACGCTGCCGCGCAACTCTAAAGAAAATCACGATTTCATCAAACATTGTACAGTAAAAATTCGCATTCATAAACATATATTTCAGTGTAATTTGTAAACTCCTTTATAAAATTAACATTTTAAAAGTCAAAATCCAGATTTTATGCACATTTTGTCAAGTGATAATTCTATTTTTCGGATTAATTGTCCATTGAATTGCCACATCGATTTACCGACGATCACGCAGGTCATGACCCCCTCATAAATTCTCATAATGCCTTGTGGGACGATCAACCACCCGGCATAACTCACTGTAGGGAAAGGCGGCGAACCATCGACTGCCTGCCCATCCGGCCGGAGACGGTGCGGGGGTTTGCCGGGGGGAGACAGGCAATTGCGCGCAGCCGCGCTTTGCAAAGCACCCCGAAATACCCCCGCCCCCGCCAACGGACCTAACGGCAACGCCCAGGGGGGTAGTATGAAAACCGGTATGCAGATGCTCAAATTCGGCCTGTTTGCAGGATCGGCGCTGTTTGCGCTGTCCGGCACGGCCCACGCCGACCAGGCGGCCGACGCAACCACTGCGGCGACCAGCTCGGGCGAAATCATCGTTACCGCACAGCGTCGCGACCAGTCGCTGCAGGACGTGCCGATGACCCTTCAGGCGCTCAGCAGCGATTCGCTGAGCAAACTGAACGTCACCACGTTCAACGACCTGTTGAAGTACACCCCCAACGTCACGTTCGGGAACAACGGCCCGGGCCAGGGCGCCATCTTCATGCGCGGGCTGTCGTCGGGCTTTGCCGGTGAACAGTCGGCCGGCACGATCGGCGGGTTCCCCAACGTCGCGCTCTATCTCGACGATCAGTCGATGCAGTTCCCGGCGCACAACGCCGATATCTACGTTGCCGATATCGAACGCGTCGAAGTGCTCGAAGGTCCGCAGGGCACGCTGTTTGGCGGTGGCGCCGAAGCGGGTGCAGTTCGCTACATCACCGCGAAACCCAAACTCGACAAGTTCGAAGGCAAGATCGAAGGCAGCTTTGGCGGCACATCGGGCGGGGCAGCCAACGCGGCGTTCAACGCGATGTTGAACGTGCCGATCATCCAGGACAAAGTCGCGGTCCGCGCGGTTATCTACGATGACCACCACGGCGGCTATATCAACAATGTCTATTCGACCTTCACGCGCGCCAACACCGACCTTGGCAACTATTACCTGGGCACGCCCAAGAACACCAATGGCATTGGTTACCAGACTGTTCCGCAGTCGCAGCAGTCGAACAACGGTCAGTACAACAACGCCGATCAGGTGAAGAACAATGCCAACCCGGCCGATTATGTCGGCGGACGCATTGAACTGGCCGCGAATATCGCGCCGGATTGGAACCTGCTGGTCACCGAGTCGTACCAGAGCCTTGACACGTCGGGTTCGTTCTCGACGCAGTCGTACAGCTATGACTATCAACCCATTCCTTCGATGTCGTCGACGTTGTTCGAACCGCAGTACAGTAAGGACAATTACTGGAACACGGCGTGGACAATCGACGGCAAGCTCGGCGATTTCAAGGTGTTGTATACCGGCGCCTATATGGTCCGCCACATTTCGCAACAGGGTGACTATACCAACTATGCCCGTGCACCTTATGGCGTCTATTATCAGTGCACCGGCGGCAAGTCCTACTGGAACCATGGCGCCACACCGTATTGCTATGCGCCGAACGCCTACTGGACCGACAATCTGCGCACGACGCACCAAAGCCACGAACTGCGCCTGACGACACCCGAAGGCAAACGTATCCGGGCCATCGTTGGTGCCTATTATGAATCGTTCAAGATTCAGGACATCAACGATTGGGATTACAAGACGATCCCGGCCTGCACCACGGCGGCCATTACGGCCAACCAGGCCTGTTCCGCCTCTGTCGGCCCATTGCCGGGAGCGACCGCCAACCAGGGTGGCCTGCGTCAGCCTGCCACGGCGTTCGGTGAAGACACCCAACGCGGCTACAAGCAGTATGCGCTGTTTGGCTCGGTCGATTTCGACATCCTGCCGACCGTCACCTTGACGGGCGGCACTCGCTATTATGATTACAAGGAATACGAAACCGGGTCGGTTTACGAAACGGCGGGGTATTACTGCAATCAGCAGCCTGCGACCACGAACTGCGCCGTCGTCAATCCAGGCAGCGCAAATCTCAATGCGGACAACCTGAACGCCAGCTTCAAGGGCTTCAAGAGCCGTGGGGTGATCACCTGGAAGCCGCAGCCGCACACAATGGCATACGCCTTGTTCAGCCAGGGCTTCCGCCCTGGTCTGTTCAACCGTGGCCCGACCGAGCGCGTGCAGGATCCGGTTGATCCCTATCTGCCGTCCGGTGCCAAGAACTATCAGTTGGCAGTCCCGGCGGCCGTCAAGCCCGACACTTTGACCAACTGGGAAGTTGGCTTCAAGACCGACTTGCTCGACCGCAAGGTGCAGTTCAACTTGTCTGCATACTATATGGTCTGGCAAAACGTCCAAACCGGCTTCTTCAACCCGGCGGGTGGTTTCGGCAACACCGCGTTTGGCGTGACCGGCCCCAACTACCATATCAAGGGTGTTGAGGCGCAAATCGTGGCGCGGCCGATAACCGGGCTGTCCCTCCAGGGTTCGGCGACCTACAACGACAGCAAGCAGTCGACTTCGCCGTGCTTCATCTCGAATATTGCGACGTCATCAAGCTATGGCCAATGCATCAGCGGTGTTTATCTGGGTGGATCGGCGCATTCGGTCAGCAGCCCATTCGGAAACATCGGCGATACAACGCCGTTCAGCCCGCATGTGCAGGCAAATGCGCGTGCGCGGTATGACTGGGCCGGGAAAGCCGACTTCAACTGGTTTGTTTCGGGCGGTGTTTCCTACACCGGTTCGCAGTACAACCAGCCGGCGACTTATCCGAACGGCAACGTAGCCGACAATGCGTCGACATTCCTCAGCGCCAACGGGATCATCGTCCCCGGTACGACATTGCTGCGGTATGAAATGCCCGGTTATGCCACGTTCGATTCATCGGTCGGATTCACGCATGACAACATCACCGTCACCATTTTCGGTGAAAACCTGGGCAATGCCCATTCCAGCACGTTCACGTCTTCGGCCGAATATATCAAAACCCAAGTGCCGTTGCGTCCGCGTATCTATGGCGTGAAGATCAGCAGCAAGTTCTGATCCCGACGCCTACAACGGAATGGTTGAAACAGATTGGGCGGCACCTGACGGGTGTCGCCCTTTCTGTTGAGAGGATCGGCCACACGTTGGCTTTGACAACGAGCCGATGATTGCCGAGAGAAGTGCACGATGGCCACGCAGCAGATAGAGTCTTCCGCCCCGCAACCAGTTTCGCCACTGGAAGGCGAAGTCGTGCGCCTGCAGGCTCTGCTCGATCAGGGCCATTATCAGGACGCGCTCGATGCGGTCACACCACTCCTCGCCACCTGGCCCGAAAATCGCGACCTCTTGCTGATCGCGGCCATGGCCCAGCGCCATCTGAAGCATACGGTCGAGGCGCTGGCGCTGTTGACCAGGCTCGACGCGGTCAAGCCGAATTTTCCGCCAGCGCTGCAAGAGCGTGGGCTATGTTACGTTGCGCTTCGCGACGCTACGCAGGCGATTGACACGCTGCGGCTGGCGGTTGCCATCAATCCGGCATTGCCGATGGCGTGGCGGATGCTTGACGGCTTGTGCCGGATGATCGGGAATACCGAAGGTGCCGACATCGCGATGCGCCAATGCGCCCATCTTGCCAGCCTGCCCCCACCGATTGTCCGCGCAAAATCACTATTTTATAACGGCGAGGTCAAGTTTGCCGAACGTTTGATCCGGGACTTCCTGCTGACTTATGGCGACCATCCCGAAGCGATGCGTTTGCTTGCACAGATCGGTTTCATCGACAACGTGCTGGACGACGTCGAATTGCTGTACACCGGCGTGCTTGCCATGGTGCCCGACCATCACGAAGCGCGCGCCGAATATGTTCAGACGCTGATCGCGCGTCACAAGTTTGCCGCGGCAAGCGAAGCCTTGCAACCCCTGCTTGTGCTCGATCCCGCCAGTCACCCCCACCGCACCCAATTGGCGACCATTGCGGTCGGACTAGGCGAACATCAGCTAGCGATCACACAGTATCGCGCGATGCTGGCGGAGATCGAAGACGACGACTTCAATGCAAACTTGCGCCGCGCAGATCTCTACCTCTGGCTAGGCCACGCACTCAAGACTGTCGGCGACCTGCCCGAAGCGATTGCCGCGTATCGCGCCGCAACCGATGCCCGACCGGACTTTGGTGACGCCTGGTGGAGTCTGGCCAACCTCAAGATCTATCGCTTTGACGATCGCGAACTCGACACGATCAGGCGGTGCGAGGCCGATCCGGCCACCGTCCCGATCGACCGCATCCATCTGGCCTTCGCCTTGGGCAAGGCCTTGGAGGATCGACGGGAATACGAACACTCATGGGCTGCCTATGCGCGAGGCAATGCCGAAAAGCGCATCGAGAGCAAATACCGGCCCGAGGTATACGAAAAGAACACGTCGGAACAAAAGCGCATCTGCACGCCCGCGTTGTTTGCCGCGCGCTCGGGTTGGGGCGTTGAAGCGCGTGATCCGATCTTCGTGCTCGGCCTGCCGCGTTCGGGATCGACCCTGATCGAACAGATCCTGGCCTCGCACAGTCTGGTCGAAGGCACGCAGGAATTGCCTGAAATCGTACACATCGTGCACGAATTGCAGGGCCGCGAAATGGATTTTGAAGAGCCTCGCTATCCCCAGTCGCTGATCGATCTCGATGCCGAAGCGGTCCGCAAATATGGCGAGCAATTCATGCGTGACACGCGCGCCTATCGGATCATGGGTCGTCCGTTCTTCATCGACAAGATGCCCAACAATTTCCGCCATATCGGGCTGATTCATCTGATCCTGCCCAACGCCACAATCATCGATGCGCGCCGCAATCCGATGGACTGCTGCTTTTCCAACCTAAAGCAACTGTTCGCACAAGGGCAGGAATTCACTTATTCGATCGAGGATATCGCGCGTTATTATCGCACTTATCTCGATCTGATGCGGCACTGGGACACCGTGCTGCCCGGGCGCGTGCTGCGGCTGATCAACGAAGACCTGATCGACGATCCGGAAGGCCAGATCCGGCGGCTGCTCGATCATTGCGGGCTGCCGTTCGAGGACGCTTGCCTCAATTTCCACCAGACCCGCCGCAGTGTGCGCACCCCCAGTTCCGAACAAGTGCGGCGCCCGATCAGCCGGGCCGGGGTCGATCAGTGGAAACCCTATGCGCAATGGCTCGACCCGCTGGCCGATGCGCTGGGCGATGCACTGGAAACCTGGCGCGACTGATCTGGCAGGGTTGCGGTGCACAATGCTTCGCGATCCGATTCGATTCCGGCTCCCCTTCGGCTAGGCAGAGGCAGGCCACCTGCCTCGTGTGCGACAGATGCATTTGTGCAACATAGCCACACCAACCCCCTACGCCCGTTCGGGACACATGACAGCGACAGACCAAACGGCTTGCCTCGACACGGCGAAGGCATATTTTTAACGCCTTTTTATCAGTGTCTTAAGAACTAATATCAGTTTTTCTTATCGGGAAATCCCGATCCAGAATTTGTGACAGCAATAAGTCCGAATTCAATTCCTCCACATTGGAGTGTCACATTCCCGGCTCATAGCCGGGCTCAGGGACCGGCCTCGACACAGGGGACGGACCAACCGCTCGGGTATCACGGTGGCACGGTTCTTGTGCACTTGCGCTTTCGCCGCTGGGCGAAAGCCAGGCGCAGGCGGCAGTCGTTGACCTGGCGGGCGTGAAAATCACTCCCAGGGGGGTCACAATGACGACCGATAGCCGTATGCTGAAATCCGCGTTGTTCGCCGGTTGCGCACTGATTGCGATGTCCGGCACCGCCCGCGCCGAAGATGCGCCTGCCGCACCTGCGGCTAGCGAAGCGCCCACCGCCGGCGAAATCGTCGTGACCGCGACCCGCCGCAACGAGTCCATTCAAAACGTGCCGATGACGCTGCAGGCGCTCAGCGGCGACGCGCTGAGCAAACTCAACGTCACCACTTTCAGCGATCTGCTGAAGTATACACCCAACGTGACCTTCAGCAGCAATGGCCCAGGCCAAGGCGCGATCTACATGCGCGGCCTGTCGGCGGGCTTTGCCGGCAACCAGTCGTCGGGCACGATTGCCCCGTTCCCCAACGTGGCGCTCTATCTTGACGACCAGTCGATGCAGTTCCCGGCGCGCAACGCCGACGTTTACATGGCCGACATGGAACGCGTCGAAGTGCTCGAAGGGCCGCAGGGCACACTGTTCGGCGGCGGCGCCGAAGCTGGCGCGGTGCGGTATATCACCAACAAGCCCGAATTGAACAAGCTGGACGGCCATCTCGAAGGCAGCTTTGGCGGCACCGCCGGTGGCGCGCCCAACGCAGCCTTCAATGCCACGATCAACCTGCCGATCATCAGCGACACGCTGGCGATCCGCGCGACAGTCTATGACGATCACCACGGCGGTTACATCAACAACGTCTATTCGACGTTCACGCGCCAGGCGACCGATCCGGGCGCCGTCAGCTATGGCTATACCCCCAGCGCAACCAACCAGGCCAACAACGGGCAGTACAACAACGCCAGCCAGGTCAAGAACAACTACAACCCGGTCGACTATGTCGGCGGCCGCATTGCGCTGAAATGGCAGGCGACCCCTGACTGGGACTTGCTGGTCAGCGAATCCTATCAGTCGGTCGATGCCGAAGGCACATTTGCGCAATTGCCGAACGGGACTGATTACCAGACGCTCGGTGCGTTGCAGACCACGACGTTTTCGCCTTCGTGGAACAAGGACGATTACTGGAACACCGCCTGGACTGTGAATGGCAAGATCGGCGACTGGAAACTGGTCTACACCGGCGCCTACATGACGCGGCACATCAACGAACAGCAGGACTATACCAACTATTCGCGCACCGCCGGCGGGATGTACTATCAGTGCACCGGCTCGGCCACCGGGTTCGGTTCGGGCTCGACATATTGCTATTCACCGGTTGCCAACTGGAACGACCAGATCCGCAACACGCATCACAGCGAAGAAGTCCGTCTGTCCAGCCCGGACAGCAAGCCGATCCGCGTGATCGCAGGCGCATATTACGAACAGTTCCGGATCTACGACGTGATGCGTTTCAACTATGAAACCATCCCCACCTGCACTGCCAACGGTCAGGCCGACTGCCTTGGTCGCGTGCAGACTTATCCAGGCGCAACCGCCAACCAGCCGGGGCTTGAACCGGCGGGTACGGCATTCGGTGAAGACACCCAGCGCGGCTATCGCCAGTTTGCCTTCTTCGGTAACGTGGACTGGGACATCCTGCCCACGCTGACACTGAGCGGTGGCACCCGCTATTATAACTACAAGGAATACGAGCTTGGCTCGCAGTACCAGACCGGCACCGAATGCTATGGCGTAACGGTCTGCACACTGACCGGCAACCCGGCGGCAGACCTTGGCAGCGGCAACGTCAATATCAACGCGCTTGGCGACAACGTTACGTACCACGGGTTCAAGAGCAAGGCCGAGCTGGCCTATCATCCCGCGCGCGGGCAGTTGTTCTATGCCCTGTTCAGCCAGGGCTTCCGCCCCGGCGGGTTCAACCGCGCGCCCAAGGATGTACTGTCGGCAACGCCTTATGGTTCGGCAAACGGCGGTGCGGCGGGCAACTGGCAGTTCCTGCGTCCGGTCAACTATGCGCCCGACTCGCTGACCAACTGGGAAATCGGCAGCAAGACCGATCTGCTCGATCACAAGCTGACGCTTAACCTGTCAGCCTATTACATGGTCTGGTCGAACGTCCAGCTAGCATTCTTCAACCCGCCCGCGGGCCTTGGCAACACCACCTTCTTCACCAACGGCCCCAGCTATCACATCAAAGGCGCCGAAGTGCAGTTTGTGGCGCGCCCGACCACGCAGTTTTCGGTACAGGGTTCGGCGACCTACAACGACAGCAAGCAAGACAATTCGCCCTGCTTCGTGTCGAACATTTCCACCTCGCCGACCTATGGCCAGTGCATCAGCCAGTTCTATTCCAAAAACGCGACCACCCCGTCTGCCGAACCGGCGCTGTTTGGTCAGCCTGGCGGTACCACGCCGTTCAGCCCGCATTTCCAGGGCAACATTCGTGGCCGCTATGAATGGCAGGGCAAGGGCGACATGAACTGGTTCGCCACCACTGGCGTGACCTACACCGGCGCAATGAACAACCAACCCGCCAACTACCCCTCGGGCTCAGTCGCCAGCGCCTATGCGGTTCCCACCGCCAGCGGCGTGTTGCAGCCCACGACAACAACGCTGCTCTATCGCATGTCGGGCTATGAGCTGGTCGATGCCTCGATTGGTTTCAGCCGTGATAACTGGACGGTCACGATCTATGGCGAAAACCTGACCAACACCCACGCTTCGACGTTCACCACCTCCGCCCAGTTCATCAAGGCCGAGGTGCCGGTGCGTCCGCTGATCTACGGAGTGAAGCTGGCCACCAAGTTCTAAGGTTCCGAACGACTGCAAGACGCAACGGGGCGGCATCGACAACGGTGTCGCCCCATGCTGTTGTTTGGCACTCCTTCAAGACAGGTACCATTGCATGGCCAAACAATACGATCTGGCGATCATCGGCGGCGGCGTGCTCGGGCTGGCGCATGCGATTACGGCCGCGCGGCGGGGCATGCGCGTCGTGCTGATCGAACGCGAACGGCGTGCCAATGGCGCCTCGATCCGCAATTTCGGATTTATCACCGTGACCGGGCAGGAACGCGGTGCGTCATGGGAACTTGCCCGGCGCACCCGTGATGTGTGGGCGCAGATCGCGCCCGAGGCGCATATTCCCATCGAACAGCGCGGGTTGTACCTCTCGGCGCGCTCGCCCGAAGCCATCGCGGTGATCGAGGCCTTTCTGGCCACCGAAATGGGTGAAGGCTGCCGACTGCTGTCGGCCAAGGAATTTCGCACGGCAACCGGCGGGTTTGGCGGCGCCGACTTGCACGGCGCACTGTTCAGCCCGCACGAAATCCGCGTTGAATCGCGCCACGCCATCCCGCTGCTGACGCGCTGGGCGCAGGAAACACTGGGTATCGACGTGCTGACCGAAACGGTCGCCTTTTCCAGCCT
This sequence comes from Novosphingobium sp. FSW06-99, assembly GCF_001519065.1. GTDB lineage: Bacteria > Pseudomonadota > Alphaproteobacteria > Sphingomonadales > Sphingomonadaceae > Novosphingobium. The sequence goes on along the minus strand of NZ_KQ954251.1, from coordinate 102,661 downwards.
GCCGCCCCGGCTCGATACGTCACGCGGGGTGGTCGAGGCGGCACAGGTGGTGGTCTGCCCAGGCGACGATTTTTCCACGCTGTGGCGCGACCGGATTGCCGCCTATGGTCTTCGCCGCTGCCGCCTGTCGATGCTGCGGCTGGCCGATCCCGGCCTGCGGCTGCCTGGCGCGTTGATGAGCGACCTGTCGCTTACCCGCTATGCCGGGTATGCCGCGCTGCCCGAGGCCGCCGCGCTGAAAGCCAAACTGTTGGCCGAACAGCCGCGCCACTATGACAACGGGGTGCATCTGATCGTCGCACAGGGCGGCGATGGCACGCTGATCGTCGGCGACAGCCATCACTATGACGATCTGCCGGGACCGTTCGCCCCGGCCAGCGCCGAAGACGACATCCTAGACGAATATGCCCGCGCGTTCGGCCAGGCCGCACCACCGGTGCTCGAACGCTGGGTCGGCACATATGCCAGCGCCAGCGACCGCACCTTTCTGGTCGACACCCCGGCGGGCAACGTGCGGCTGGTGATCGTCACCGGCGGTACCGGCGCATCGACATCGTTCGGCATTGCCGAACAGGTCCTGAACACTCTGATGGGAGACGCATGATGTCCTTTCCGGTGAAAGCGGTGATTTTCGATTGGGCCGGGACGATGGTCGATTTCGGCTGCACGGCACCGGTCGATGCGCTGTGCACGGTGTTTGCCGCCCAGGGCGTGCCGATCAGCGAAGCAGAAGCGCGCGCCGACATGGGCAAGGCCAAATATGACCATGTGACCGCGCTGCTGCAAGAACCCGCCATCGTCGCGCGCTGGACCGCGCATTTCGGCAAGGCCCCCGGCCTGGATGATATCGACCGCGTCTATGCGCTGGTCGAACCCGCGATGGTCGAAGCCGCCGCCCGCGCCGCCGCGCTGATCCCCGGTGCCGCGCAAGCTTATGCCGATTTGCAGGCGCTGGGCGTGCGGATCGGGTCAGGCACCGGCTATACCCCCGAAATGATGGCGGCGATCCGCACCCGCGCCGCCGATCAGGGTTATGACCCCGCCGTGGTGATCTGTGCGGGCGACACGCCGAGCGGACGCCCCGCGCCCCACATGACCTGGGCCGCGCTCATCGCGCTGAATGTCTGGCCCGCCTCGGCGGCGGTCAAAGTCGACGATGCGCCGGTGGGCATTGCCGAAGGGCGCCATGCCGGATGCTGGACCATCGGCATTGCCGCCTCGGGCAATGCGGTGGGGCTGAACGCGGCGGACTTTGCCGCGCTCGATCCCGATGATCGCGCACGGCGGGTTGCCGCCGCCGGTGCCGAACTGCGCGCCGAAGGGGCCGATTTCGTGATCGACGACGTGTCGCACCTGCTGCCGGTGATCCACCGCATTGCCGCCGCGATCACCGCCGGGCAAAAGCCCGGCGGCGCTTGATTATCCCACGTAGAACTGCGGGAACTTCGCCCGCAGACGCTCGACCCGCGCGACATCCCACCGCCGGATATAGGGATGATCGGGGTGGCGCTGCATGAAATGCTGGTGGTATTCTTCCGCAGGATAGAATCCGCCGGTTTCGATTTTGGTGGCGATCGGCTTGGCGAACGCGTGTGACTGGTTCAGCACCGCGATATAGCGCTGCGCCAGTTCGCGCTGCTGCGGGTTCTGTGGCCAGATTGCCGAGCGGTAGCTGCGCCCCTGATCTGGGTATTGGCCGTTCACTTCGGTCGGATCATGCGCCACGGCGAAATAGATTTCGAGCAACCGGCCATAGCTGATCACCGAAGGGTCATAGGTGATGCGCACCGTTTCGGCGTGGTTGGTCGTTTCGGTCGACACGGTTTCGTAATTGGCCTGCGCTGCGGTGCCACCGGCATAGCCGGCGACCACCGATTTCACGCCTTTGACATGTTCGAACACGCCTTCCATACCCCAGAAACACCCGCCCGACAGCTCGGCAACCTCTTTTCCAGCGGGTTTGGCGGCTTGCGCGGGCGGTTCGGGAAATGGCTGGTGACCGGCCTGCGCGGTGGCGGGGCCGTTGCAGGCGGCGAGCAGGGCCAGGCCTGCGGTCATGACAACAAGGCGCATCAGGCAGCTCCCGGATGAAAGATCAATGCGACGCCGTTCATGCAGTAGCGCTTGCCGGTCGGGCGTGGCCCGTCGGCGAACACGTGGCCCAGATGGCCCTGGCATCGCACGCAATGCACTTCTGTGCGCGGATAGCCGATCTCGAAATCGGTGTGCGTGGCAACGGCGCCGCGCAAGGGCTCCCAGAAACTGGGCCAACCGGTGCCGCTGTCGTATTTCGTGGCCGAATCGAACGCCGGCAGATCACACCCGGCGCAGGCAAAGCGCCCGTGGCGATGTTCATTGAGCAACGGGCTGGTAAACGGCCGTTCGGTTCCGGCGCGGCGCAGCACGTAGTAAGCCTCGGGGCTGAGTTTCTGGCGCCATTGCGCATCGGTCATGGTGAACCCGTTGGCGCGTGCGATCGCGGCCAGGCCGCTGCCCACACTCGCGACGGTACCAGCCATCAGCCAACCGACCAGAGAGCGTCGATCCATCGACATACCTTCATCCTCGTTTCAAAGCAGGCGAAGCACGTGCTTCGTCACAGACTTATTCGCAGGAGGACGGCATCCGGTTTCACCGGATAAAAATATACATGTCTTAAAGTGGTGCCCCTGGCCCGACTCGAACGGGCACGGATCTCTCCATCCGATTTTGAGTCGGACGCGTCTACCATTCCACCACAGGGGCACTCTGGAAACGTCCGCTAGCGGACGTTTCCCGATCGATCAACTGGCCTTGTTCGCTCCGGCCAGCAATTTCAACAATTTTGCGTGGAGACCATCGTTGGCGGCCAGCACGGATTCGGCGCAGATCGCATTCGAACGCCCGCGAAAGTCCGACACGAACCCGCCCGCTTCGCGCACCAGCAGGCACCCGGCGGCCGAATCCCAGATCGCCAGGTCGGTTTCCCAAAACCCGTCGAAGCGCCCCGCGGCAACCCACGCCAGATCGAGCGCAGCGGCGCCGTTGCGGCGGATGCCCGCCACACGCGGGCCCAGTTCCTGATAGATGCGCATCCATTGCTGCGCATCGCCCCGGTTGGAAAAGGGAATGCCGGTGCCGATCAGCGCCTCGTCAAGGTGGCGCCGTGCCGAAACGCGCAGGCGCCGGTCGTGCAACCAGGCACCGCGCGACTTTTCCGCCCAGAAGCTTTCATCGGTGATCGGCTGATAGACGATGCCCGCGATCACTTCGCCCCAGCCCGACCCGTCGAGCAGCGGTTCCTGCACCGCGATCGAGATCGCGAAATGCGGGATGCCGTGGAGGAAATTGGTTGTCCCGTCGAGCGGATCGACGATCCAACGCGGCTTGGTCGGGTCGCCCTCGATCGTGCCGCCTTCTTCCATCACAAAGCCCCAGTCGGGACGTGCCTGCAACAGTTCGTCGTAGATCGTGCGTTCGGCGTGCTGATCGGCTTTCGACACGAAATCGCCCGGCCCCTTGCGGCTGACCTGAAGATGTTCGACTTCGCCAAAATCGCGGCGCAGACGCGTGCCGGCCTTGCGGGCGGCGCGCTCCATGACGCGAATCAGACCGGAAATGGCAGCCATCCGATCAGCCCACTTTGCCGACGTAGGTGCGTTCGTAGACATCGACCACGATCCGCGTGCCGCTGCCGATATGCGGCGGCACCATCACGCGCACGCCGTTGTCGAGAATCGCCGGCTTATAGCTCGACGAAGCGGTCTGGCCTTTGACCACCGCATCGGCTTCGACGATGGTTGCTTCAACCTGGTCGGGCAATTGCACCGAAATCGGGCGCTCGTCGTACATTTCAAGCAGCACGGTCATGCCGTCCTGCAAAAATGCCGCCGCATCGCCAAGCAGATCGGACGGCAGCGTGATCTGGTCGTAGGTTTCGACATCCATGAACACCAGGTCTTCGCCCTCGGCAAACAGGAACTGGAAATCCTTGGTGTCGAGCCGCACGCGTTCGACCGTGTCTGCCGAACGGAACCGCACGTTGGTCTTGCGACCGTCGATCAGGTTCTTCATTTCGACCTGCATAAACGCACCGCCCTTGCCGGGCTGGGTATGCTGGGTCTTGGCAACCTTCCAGATGCCTTTTTCATATTCCAGGATATTGCCCGGACGGATGTCCACGCCGCTGATCTTCATGATGGAAAGAGCCTTGCCAGAGTTTGCGTGCCGGAAATTGTGCCGCCACGCGAAAGAAAGTGATTGGGGCCCTTAGCCGCTGGCGCCGATTGCTTCAAGTCACACGCGTGTGGTAGCGCGGCGGCGTGATGAAACGAACGCTAGTCCTGCTCGCCCTGTTGATCTCTGGCGCAAATCCCGCGCAGGCCGTGCCTGGCGGCAATCTGCGCACGCTGTTGAAGGGCTATTGGGTGTGCGAAACCCAGGGCGATGCGACCGAGCCGCCAAAGCGGCAACTGCAGGACAGTTTCCGGGTTATCCCTGATTCGAGCTATCGCACCACCACCGGCATGGTCGGCACGTATCTGCTGCTCGGCACAGACCTGACAATGACTGGCGGCCCTTTCAAGGGCCGCACCTACAAACTGGTCGGCCAGGGCATCCTGCACGTGCTCGACAGCGCGGGCAAACGCACCACCGAACGCTGCGTGCGGCAGGCCAGCGCCAGTTCGCTGGACGACGGGCCTGACGACACCTGAACCGGTCAGGCCCCGTCGGCCTGCGCGCGGAACTGGCTGCCGGTGGCGATCGCGCGTGCGAAATCGGACACCGCCTGCGCTTCGTCGCCACTCCACACCGCGCCGCTCACGGCCAGGAAATCGGCGCCCGCAGCCACCAGCGGCACGCAATTGGCAGGCGTGATCCCGCCGATCGCGACCACCGGTACCTCGAACAAATTGGCCCACCAGTGCAGCAGGTCGAGATCCGCGACATGCTCGGTGACTTTGGTGGTGGTGGGAAAGAACGCGCCGAACGCGACATAGTCGGCGCCCGCCTCGCCCGCTTCCATGGCCAGGTGGCGGCTGGCATGGCAGGTTACGCCGATCTGCGCCTGACGCCCCAGCCTTTGCCGCGCATCGGCCACATCGCCATCGTCCTGCCCCAGATGCACGCCATCGGCGCCGAGCCGTTTGGCCAGGCTGATCGAATCGTTGACGATGAAGGCAACGTCGTGGGCGGCGCAGATCTCCTGCAACGGCGCGGCCAGCGCGGCGGCGGCATGTTCGTCGATGTCCTTGACGCGAAACTGGAACGCCGCAACGGGCCCCGCCGCGACGGCGCGGGCCAGTCGATCAGGAAACGAGCCCGAAACGTCGAGCGGCGAAATCAGGTAAAGCTGACAGGCAGGTACGGTCATGCGCCCTGCGCTAGAACAAACCGGGCGGTTTGCAAATCCTCCCCGGTGCGGAAACGATGAAACGCCCCTTCCCCGCTTTGCGGGGCAAGGGGCGTGCCTTTGGCCATCCTCAGCGCAATGTCACACCGCGGCCTGCAGTGTCTTGACGGTCGATGCGGTATAGATTTCCTCGATCGCCTCACCCAGTTCGGCATCGAATTCGGCGTCGGTCATCGTCGCGCGCAACCCTTCGAGCAGCGCCCGGCTGAAACTGGCAATGATGCCGGGGTTTTCCGCCAGTTGGACGCAAGCCTCGCTGCGCGAATAGCCGCCCGACAGCGCCACCACGCGCAACACACCGGGATGCGATACCAGCGGCGCAAACGTGCCGGGCACTTTGGGCAGCGACAATTTCAGCATGACTTTCACGCCCGCCGGCAACGCATCGAGCGCGACCAGAATTTCCTTGAGCAGCAATTCGTCGCATTGCGCGCGGGTGTCGCTCTTGATGTTCACTTCGGGCTCGATGATCGGCATCAACCCGGCGGCAGTGACTTCGGCGGCGAGTGCGAACTGCTGTTTGACCACGGCGGCAATCCCGGCGGGGTTCGCCGCATTGATCACCGAGCGTTCCTTGGTACCATAGACGCCAAGGCTTTTGGCGCGCGCCAGCAGATCGGCCAGGCCGGGAATCGGCTTGAGCAGTTGCACGCCGTCGGCTTCGGGTTCGAGGCCCTTGTCGATCTTGATGAAGGGCACCACGCCGCGCGCGTTGAGCACCGCGGGCACTGGCTGACCGTCGATCAGGCCATCCATGGTGCGTTCGAACAGGATCGCGCCGAGCACTTTTTCGCCGGTGAACACCGGCGAGGTGATGATCCGCGCGCGCATCGCGTGGATCAGCGCATACATGCCGGCTTCGTCGGACCAGGCCCCTTCCTCGATCCCGTACCCCTTCAACGCCTTGGGCGTCGATCCGCCCGACTGATCGAGCGCAGCGATAAAGCCCTTGCCGGTGGCGACTTTGCGAGTCTGTTCAGCGTGATCCATGGCGAATTGTCTGTTCTTTCCCTCAATGCCGCGCGCGATCCGGACGTGAATTCCCCCCGGCGTTGCAAAGTGCCCCGCACACGACGCATGATTCCCAAGCGATGCATACCTATGCGCGGCCAGCCTTAGCCGCTTGCCGGTTGCAGCGCAACATGCGGTTTCACCCCTTTTCGGCGAATTTTCGACCCACCGTGCGCCCGCTTGACGGTTGGACAAAAATCGGGCGTGATCAAGGCCCGTTGTTGCAGATCAAAGGGTCATGATGCGCCCAGTCGCCCTTGCCGTCCGTCTGGTCATCATGGCGCTGCTCTGCGCGCCCGCCATGGTGCAGGCCGCCGACCCCAAAATCGGCCAGATCGCCCCCAATGCGCAGTTCACCACAGTGAAAGGCGAAAAATTCGACCTGGCCGCGTTGCGCGGGAAAGTCGTGGTGATCAATTTCTGGGCGACCTGGTGCGGCCCGTGCCGCCAGGAACTGCCGCTGCTCGATGCCTATTATCGCGCGCAGAAAGATCATGGCCTGATCGTGCTGGCCGCCACCACCGAAAACTCGGTGCCCGATTATCAGATGCAAAAACTGTTCGCCGTCTTGTCGATCACCCCGCTGCACCGGTTGAAAGGGCCCTATGGCCCGATCCACGATTCGGTGCCCACCAATTTCGTGATCGATCGCGCGGGCGTCGTGCGCTTTGCGCAGGCCGGTGCCTTCACGCTCGACGAACTCAACGAGGTGCTGGTGCCGCTGTTGAAAGAGCCGGTGCCGGACGGGGTGACGACCGCATCGATCGCCGCCCCGACCTTGCACCGCCTCAGCCGTTGAGCGCGGCGACACCGGGCAACTGCTTGCCCTCCATCCATTCGAGGAAGGCACCGCCCGCCGTCGAGACATAGGAAAAGTCGCCCGCCACACCGGCGTGGTTGAGCGCGGCCACGGTATCGCCACCGCCGGCCACCGAAACCAATGCGCCTTCCTTGCTGAGTGCCGCCGCCGATCGCGCCAGTGCCACCGTGGCAGTGTCGAACGGGGCAATCTCGAACGCACCGAGCGGCCCGTTCCACACCAGCGTGCGGCAGGTCTTGAGCACGTCGGCCAGCGCCTCGGTCGCTTGCGGACCGACATCGAGGATCATTTCGTCGGCCGCCACTTCGTGCACGTTGGTGACACGCAGCGAAGGCGGATTGGCCGCGAATTCCTTGGCCACCAGCGCATCATAAGGCAGATGCACGGTGCAACCGGCCTGATCGGCGGCAACCAGGATTGCCTCGGCAGTGTCTTTCAGATCGTGTTCGCACAGCGATTTGCCAACATCGATGCCGCGCGCGGCCAGAAAGGTGTTGGCCATGCCGCCACCGATGATCAGGTGATCGACTTTGGTCACCAGATGGGTCAGCACGTCGAGCTTGGTCGACACTTTGGCGCCGCCGACGACCGCCGCCACCGGATGTTCGGGATTGCCCAGCGCCTTTTCCAGCGCCTCAAGCTCGGCCTGCATCGCGCGCCCGGCATAGGCGGGCAGCACATGCGCCAACCCTTCGGTCGAGGCATGGGCGCGGTGCGCGGCCGAAAAGGCATCGTTGACATAAATGTCGCCCAGCCGCGCGATCGCCGCAACCAGCGCGGGATCGTTCTTTTCCTCGCCTTTGTGAAAGCGCGTGTTTTCCAGCACGGTGATCGAACCGGGGGTGAGCGCGGCCACCGCCGCCTCGGCCTCTGCCCCGGCGCAATCGGTGATAAAGCCGACCGGGCGGCCCAGCACCGCCTGCAACGCGGGCACGATATGGATCAGCGAATTGGCATCGCTGCGTTCGCCCTTGGGGCGACCGAAATGCGCCAGCACCAGCACCCGCGCGCCCTTGTCGGCCAGTTCGGCCAGCGTCGCCACGGTGGCGCGCAACCGGGTGTCGTCGGTAACCTGCCCATCGGCCATCGGCACGTTGAGATCTTCGCGCACCAGCACGGCCTTTCCGGCCACATCGGTGATGTCATCCAGCGTCTTGAAGGTCATCATCGGGTCCTTGGGTGGTCCTCCCCGGCACGGGAAGGGGGACCATGCGCAGCATGGTGGAGGGGATTGGCCTCATGGTGCCGATCACCCCGGGTCGTGCCCTGGGCGAGCCCCTCCACCGCGCTGCCCCCGCTGGGGGCAGTTTATCCTGAGCGGCTGCGCAAGCCGCAGCCGAAGGGCGCGGTCCCCCTCCCCGGTACGGGGAGGATAACAGGGTTCAGATCAGGCTGCCGATCACACCGGCGGTATCGACCATGCGGTTCGAGAAACCCCATTCGTTGTCATACCACGACAGCACGCGCACCAGCTTGCCATCGAGTACCGAGGTTTCCAGGCTGTCGACCGTCGACGAGGCTGGATCGTGGTTGAAATCGATCGAGACCAGCGGTTCGTCGGTATAGGCCAACACGCCCTTCAGCGGGCCTTCGGCCGCAGCCTTGAGCAGCGCGTTGACTTCGTCCTTGGTTGTGTCGCGCTTGGGCACGAACGTCAGATCGACGACGGAGACGTTGGGGGTCGGCACGCGGATCGCCGACCCGTCGAGCTTGCCCTTCAGTTCGGGCAGCACTTCGCCCACCGCGCGCGCGGCGCCGGTGGTGGTGGGGATCATGCTCATCGCGGCGGCACGCGCACGGCGCGGGTCGGAATGGATCTGGTCGAGGATCTTCTGATCGTTGGTATAGCTGTGGATCGTGGTCATCAGCCCACGTTCGATGCCGATCGCATCGTTCAGCACTTTGGCAAACGGCGCCAGGCAATTGGTGGTGCACGACGCGTTCGACACGATCAGATGGTCGGCGGTCAGCTTGTCATGATTGACACCATAGACCACGGTCAGATCGACATTCTTGGCCGGCGCCGAGATCAGCACGCGCTTGGCGCCCGCGTCGAGATGCTTTTGCGCGCTGTCACGGTCGGTGAAGAAACCGGTGCATTCCAGCGCGATGTCGATGCCGTCGGCAGCGTGCGGCAACTTGGCCGGATCGCGCTCCGCGGTCACCTTGATGCGCTTGCCGTCGATGATCAGGTCGTTGCCGTCCACGTCTACCGTGCCCGGATAGGCACCGTGGACGCTGTCGCGCTTGAACAGGCGGGCATTGGCGACCGGGCTGGCCAGATCGTTGATCGCCACCAGTTCCAGCCCGCAATCGGGACGTTCGAGAATGGCGCGTGCCACATTGCGGCCGATGCGTCCGAAACCATTGATTGCGACTTTGGTCGCCATGTTCAAATCTCCTGTAGACTCAAGCGTACGGGTAGTCGCGGAATCTGGCACAAGACCCGACCCCGCCCTTTGACATCACGCAATCCGGGCAAGAATTTGCGGAACGATCGCCTCGGCAGTCAGGCCGAAGTGTGCGTAGAGTATATCCGCCGGGGCCGATGCACCAAAGCTGTCGATGCCGATGGTCAGGCCGTCGCAGACGTATTTCTGCCATCCGGTGGTCACCCCGGCCTCGATCGACACCTTCAGCGCGTCGGCGGGCAGCACATCGGCGCGATAGGCGGCGTCCTGCGCGTCGAACAGTTCCCAGCTTGGCATCGACACCACATCGGCACCGATTCCCTGCGTTTCGAGCGCCTGCGCGGTCTTGATCGCAATCTCGACTTCGGACCCGGTGGCGATCAGCACGACTTTGCGCGCGGCGGTTGCCGCAATCAGCCGATAGGCGCCCTTTGCGCTTTGATTTCCGGTATTTGCTTCACGAAGCTGCGGCAGGTTCTGACGCGACAGGATCAGCGCAGACGGCGTTTTCGGGCTGGCCAGCGCGATCTGCCAGCATTCCGCCGTCTCGATGATATCGGCCGGGCGGAACACGTTGAGATTGGGGATCAGCCGCAAGCTCATGACATGTTCGATCGGCTGATGGGTCGGGCCATCTTCGCCCAGTCCGATCGAATCGTGCGTCAGCACATAGACCACCCGCGCGTGTTGCAGCGCCGACATGCGGATGGCGTTGCGGCAATAGTCCGAAAACACCAGGAACGTGCCGCCATAGGGGATCACCCCGCCGTGCAGCGCGGCGCCGTTCATCGCGGCGGCCATGCCGAATTCGCGGATGCCGTAATGCACGTGGCGCCCGCCATAGGCCTGCTGCCCGAACGTGGGCGTGGCCTTTACTTTGGTGAACACCGATCCGGTCAGATCGGCAGAACCGCCGAACAGTTCGGGGGCCAGCGGCGCCAGCACGTCGAGCGCCAGTTCCGACGCCTTGCGCGTGGCGACTTTGCGCGGGGTGGCCAGCCATGCGGCAAAGGCCGCTTCGGCATCGGCCAGCGGCGGCAATTCGCCCGCCATGCGGCGGTCGAATTCGGCACGCTGCGGATTGCCGGCATTGCGCGTTTCCCAGGCGGCATGGGCGTCGCGGCCCCGCGCGCCGGTGGCGCGCCAGGCGGTCAGGATATCGGCGGGAATTTCGAACGGCGCGGCGGTCCAGCCCAGATGCGCGCGCGTCGCGGCCACTTCATCGGCGCCGAGCGGGCTGCCGTGGACATTGTGCCCGCCTTCCTTGTTGGGTGCGCCCTTGCCGATCAGCGTGCGGCAGGCGACCAGCGACGGTCGCGGATCGGCGGCGGCTTCGGCCAGCGCGCGGGCGATATCGGCAAAATCATGCCCGTCGCACGAGGCAACGTGCCAGCCGCTGGCGCGATAGCGCGCGGGGATATCCTCGCTGGTCGACAGGCTGGCATCGCCATCGATGGTGATGCGGTTGTCGTCCCACAACACGTTCAGGCGCCCAAGACCCAGCGTTCCGGCCAGGCCGACCGCTTCGTGGTTGATGCCTTCCATCAGGCAGCCGTCGCCCGCGATCACCCAGGTGCGGTGATCGACCAGATCGGTGCCGAACACGGCATTGAGATGGCGTTCAGCCATCGCCATGCCCACCCCCATCGCCAGCCCCTGCCCCAGCGGGCCGGTGGTGCATTCGATGGCCGGGATCAGGAAATTTTCCGGGTGCCCGGCGCAGACACTGCCCAACTGGCGAAAATTGCGGATGTCGTCGATCGTCGGCGAGTCATAGCCCGACAGATAGAGCAGCGCATAGACCAGCATCGAGCCATGGCCCGCCGACAGCACAAAGCGATCGCGATCGGCCCAGCGCGGGGCATCGGGGTCAAACTTCAGAAACTGCGTCCACAGCACGGTGGCAACATCGGCCATTCCCATCGGCATGCCGGGGTGGCCGCTGTTGGCTGCCTGCACGGCGTCCATGGCGAGCGCGCGGATGGCATTGGCCATCGGTGCCAGCGCATTCGTGTCGTGGGTCATCGCGGGTTGATCAACCTTTCTGTGTGCGCGGGCCGCCGTGGCGCACCCCCTTGATTCGACTCGGGTCTCTTGGGACAGGGCGCCACCCCCGTCAAGGCCGCGACCGAACCGATCGGCACAGCAACGCGGGCGCCCCCGCGGGCCATCCAGCGCATTCCTATGCATTGGCGGAAATGCGTGATTCGAGTCAACCCTCATAACCGCGCGCCCGATCATTTCGGGCGATCGTCGGGCCGCGCTTGCACGCATTGGACGATGTGCTAGCGAAGGCGTATGACCACCCCAAGTCTGGAACACGAACTCGACCGGATTGCGCTGGCGCTCGACCGGCTTGAACGCGCAGCCACCGCCCGCGAACTCGAAATTGCCGAAATGTCCGCGCTAAAGGCGCGCCATCGGCGACTGAAGGACACTGTCAGCAACGAATTGCAGCAGCTTGACCTGCTGCTCGCCAACTTGCCGCAAAAGCCGTGAGCGCGAACGAGCACCGCAACCTGACGCTGAGCATCGGCGGGCGCAACCATGTCGTTTCGGCGGCGCCAGGCGACGAGGCGCACTTGCTGGCGCTGGCAGCAATGATCGACACGCGCATCCGCAAGCTGGGGATGGCGCACGGCCAGACCGAAGCGCGCATGCTGCTGATCGCCGCGCTGACGCTGGCCGATGAAGTGCACGCGTTGCAAAACCAGCGGCCCGCGCCACCTCCGCCACCGCCACCGCCCCCACCTGCCCCTGCGCCCGAACCGATCGCGCCTGCAATCGTTGCACGGGTGGCCGATCTGGCGGCACGGGTGGAAAAGCTGGCCGCACGCCTTGAGCAATCGGGTGAAGGCGCCTAGATAGGGAATGACGGGTTCTGCCCGGCACGAGCCGCATGAACATCCCTGAGGCTATAAGCAATCCTTGGGGGCTATCCCTGACCGGGACCCTGGTCCCGGACACATGGTTCCCACCTGACGTTACGCGTCAGAGGATATTCCGAGCAAACGACCCATGGTGGGCCCGTCACCCATCCCATATTGCAGGCAGAACAGGGGACGCGCCCGGTGCGTGAAGGCGAAGACTCGCGATTGTCAAAGCTGGCCTTGCGCAAGCACTTGCGCGCGTTGCGCAATGCCCATGCCGACACGCTCGATCCCCGTATCCGCGCCCTGATCCTGATGCGCCCCCCGGCAGCGCTGCACGCGCTGGTGCCCGCAGGCGCCAGCATCGGGATCTATCTGGCAGGCGGTGGCGAAGCACCCGCCATCGGCTATGCCCGCCATTTCCATGAAGCAGGACACACCATCGCGCTGCCGTGGTTTGCCGCACGCGACAGCGCGATGCAGTTTCGCCGCTGGGAATCGCCGCATCTTGACGAATTGCTCGAACCCGGCCCCTTTGGCGTGGCGCAACCGCTGGCGACGGCCCCGGCGATCACCCCCGACGTGCTGTTCGTGCCGCTGGTCGGATTTACCGCAGATGGCGGGCGGCTGGGCCAGGGTGGCGGGCATTATGATCGCTGGCTGGCGGCACACCCGCAAGTACCCGCAATCGGGCTGGCGTGGGATTGCCAACTGGTCGATGATTTGCCCCGAGAGGCGCATGACCGGGCTTTGTCGGCGGTGGTTACCCCGACCCGGCTCTATGGACCGTTTGGAGATCACCCATGATGCTTGAACCCGACAGCCCACGGCTGCAGCCGACCTGGCGCAAGCCGGTCGGGATCATCGGCCTGGTGGTGGTGCTGGCGCTCTATGCCGGGCTGGTCGCGCATCTGGCCGAAGCGATCGGGCAATGGCCGGTGCTGGCGCAATCGCTGGCCTATGTCGTGCTCGGCACGATCTGGCTCTTGCCGCTGCGCCGTTTCCTCATCTGGATGGAAACCGGCCGCTGGGGCTGACCACCGCGGCTGACCGGCCTTGATCGATCATGGCGCGAGTGACGGGACTTGAACCCGCGACCTCCGGCGTGACAGGCCGGCACTCTAACCAACTGAGCTACACCCGCGTGCCCATGATCTGATCTCCCAAGCAGCGAATGGCGCGAGTGACGGGACTTGAACCCGCGACCTCCGGCGTGACAGGCCGGCACTCTAACCAACTGAGCTACACCCGCGTTCCCGCTTGGGAGCCGCGCCTCTATGGCACGAGATTGGCACTGTCAACAAACCGGCACAAAGTTTTTTTGGGAGAGCGTCTACGACCCTGCCGTTAACCCAATGTTTGCCATGTTCAGGCATCCAGACCGCCGAAACGCCGATCAACGCGGATCGCGCCGGGGGGCAAATCGGGTGCTGCGCAGAACTTTGCAGATGATGGCCGGATCGGTGGCAACACTGCCCGCGATGGCGATGGCCGCCACCACGCCGACGCTGTGGCATGCCCCCGACACCCCGCCGCGCGCCAGCCATGTGCATCTGGCCGGAGACGTGTTTGTCGAACGCTTCGAGCCCGCACCGGGCGGACGCACCGCGCGCATCCTCGAACGCGCCAGCGAGCTTCATTCGGGCGACCGGCTGGTATTTGTGGTGAGCTGGAGCGGCGGCGAGCCCGGCGGTTTTTTCGTGACCAACCCGGTGCCGCGCAGCGTCGCCTGGCAACCCGCCGCAAGCGATTCGCCCGAACAAGTCTCGGTCGATGGCGGGCACACCTGGGGCACGCTCGACGACCTGCTGGTGCATGATGCCAATGGTTTTCGCCGCGCCCTGCCCGAAGATGTTACCCACGTCCGCTGGCGTGCCGGCAGCGGCGCAGGCCAGGTCGCGTTTCGCGGGGTGGTGCGGTAAAACGGCGACCCTTGTCTGGAAACCGCACTCCAATCCGCATCGCCGTCGTCGCCTCAGCCTCGGTCTCCAAGGCGATTACAGATCTGGATTCGATGGACAATCGGTGATAGCGCCACGCTAATTCATTGATATTATGAAAATATAAATCGCCCAGACCCAGTCAAAGCCCGTTCATCCTGAGCCTGTCGAAGGATGCGCGCCAACCTGTGCTCCGGGCGCGGGTAGCATGTGTTTGGGGCGACCGCCGCGCGCACCCTTCGACAGGCTCAGGGCGAACGGATATTGTTGATATTATTTATTTAAATTACTGACGATCAACATCTGCGGGTTCAGTGGGAATCGAACCCGGCCCCCGATGACCGCTTGGACCTACCCCACCAGCAACAGCGTCGGCGTTTCGATCAGGCGGCGCAAGGCCTGGACGAAGCTGGCGGCGTCCCAGCCATCGACCACGCGGTGGTCGCAACTGATCGACAGGTTCATCAGCTTGCGTTTGGCGATACGTTCGCCGCCTGTGCCGTCGGGGACAAACATCGGGCGTTCGATGATGCGGTTGGGGCCGATAATGGCGACTTCGGGCCGGTTGATCACCGGGGTGGTGGCGACCCCGCCCAGCGGGCCCAGGCTGGTCACCGTCAGCGTCGATCCCGCCATTTCGCTGGCCGCAATCGTGCCGCCGCGTGCCGCGTCGGCCAGCCGCGTGATCGCGCCCGCCAGTTGCCACAAGTTCAGCCCTTGCGCATCGCGGATCACCGGCACCATCAGCCCGCCCGGCGTTTGCGTCGCCAGCCCCAGATGCACCGCACCATGGCGCGTGACCACACCCGCTTCATCATCATAACGCGCGTTGATCATCGGGAACTGCGGCACCGTGCGGCAGATCGCGGTGATCAGGAACGGCAGCAGGGTCAGCTTGCCGCGCCCGGCATGTGCGCCGTTGAGCTCGGCACGCACGCGCTCAAGCTCGGTCACGTCGATTTCCTCGACATAGGTGAAATGCGGGATGTGGCGTTTGGCGGCGGCCATGTTTTCGGCGATGCGGCGGCGCAGGCCGATCACCCGGATCGCTTCATCGGCGCGTGCGGCGCCCGCCGGGGCATAGCCGCCCGCGCCGTTGTAGGTGATGAACTGATCGAGGTCGGCATGGCGCACGCGCCCTTCGGCGCCGGGCTGAACCCGCGCCAGATCGATGCCGAGATCCTTGGCCCGCGCGCGCACCGCCGGGCTGGCCAGCACGCGCACATGGTCGGTTTTGGCAGGTTCGGCAACGACCGGTTCGGCTTTGACAGGTTCGGTCTTCACCGGTTCGACCTTTGCGGGTTCCGGTGCGGGCTCGGGCGCGGTTGCCGGTGGCGGAGCGGGCGGGGCCTGTACCACGTCGTCCTCGGTCTCGATCACCACCAGTGCCGATCCGATGGCGATGCGGTCGCCCACTTCACCCGCCACTTCGACCACGCGGCCCGCGACTGGACTTTCCATTTCGACCGTGGCCTTGTCGGTCATGACATCGGCCAGCCGCCCGTCTTCGGCAATCATGTCGCCCACGGCAATGTGCCAGGCAACGATTTCAGCTTCGGCAATGCCTTCACCGATGTCGGGAAGGCGAAAGGTATAACGGCTCATCTCGCGTCGCTTTCGTGCAACAAGGGGGTCACGCGGCAATCAGGCGGGCATAGGCTTCGCCAATCCGCACCGGGCCGGGAAAATAGGCCCATTCCAGGCTGTGGGGATAAGGCGTGTCGAACCCGGTAACCCGCTCGACCGGGGCCTCCAGCGCATAAAAACAGCGTTCCTGCACCAGCGCCGCCAGTTCGGCGCCAAACCCGCCGGTGCGCGTCGCCTCGTGCAGCACCATGCACCGGCCGGTCTTGGTCACCGAGGCCTCGATGGTTTCGATGTCGAGCGGCACCAGCGTGCGCAGATCGATCACTTCGGCATCGATTCCCAGCCGTTCGGCCACTTCGCGCGCAACATGGACCATCGTGCCATAGGCCAGCACGGTCACCGCCTCGCCCGCGCGCACAATGCGCGCCTTGCCCAGCGGCACGCGATAATGACCTTCGGGTACAAAGCTGTCGGGATGGCGTGCCCAGGGGATCGCCGGTTCGCTGTAATGGCCATTGAACGGCCCGTTGTAGAGCCGCTTGGGTTCGAAAAAGATCACCGGATCGTTGTCTTCGATCGAGGCAATCAACAGCCCCTTGGCATCATGGGGCGTGCTCGGCACCACGGTTTTCAGCCCGGCCACATGGGTGAACATCGCCTCGGGGCTTTGGCTGTGGGTCTGGCCACCAAAAATGCCCCCGCCAAACGGCGTTCGCACGGTCATCGGCGCGATGAATTCCCCCGCCGAACGATAGCGCAGCCGCGCCGCTTCGGACACGAGTTGGTCAAGGCCGGGATAGATATAGTCGGCAAACTGGATTTCGGGCACCGGGCGCAAGCCATAGGCCCCCATCCCCACCGCCACGCCGATGATACCGCATTCGGAAATCGGCGTATCGAACACGCGGGTCTTGCCATATTTGGCCTGCAAGCCGGCGGTGGCGCGGAACACCCCGCCGAAATAGCCGACATCTTCGCCCATCACGACTACCATCGGATCGCGCGCCATCATCACGTCGAGCGCGTCGTTGATCGCCTCGATCATCGTCATTGCCTTGCCGGGCACGGTCTGCTCGCTCATCACGCGTTCCCCAGATCAGCGTCGTCGCTCCAGTCGGGAAATTTCACCCGCCGTTCGTGCAACGCCTGCTCGTTCTGTTCGGCCAGGTGCCAGGGCAATGTTTCGAACACGTCTTCAAACATCGTGCGGAACGGGTGGTGCAACCCGTGGCCCAGCACGCCATTGGCCTCTGCCGCGCGCACGGCGCTGCGCACTTGCGCGTCGACTTCGGCATCCATCGCCGCCTGACGGTCGGCATCCCACACCCCCAGCGCGATCAGATGGCGCATCAGCCGGTCGATCGGATCGCCCAGCGGCCATTCGCTGCCTTCGGCGGCGGAACGGTACTGGCCCGGATCGTCAGAGGTCGAATGCCCCTCGCCGCGATACGTGAAATGTTCGATCAGCGTCGGCCCGGCATTGGCGCGCGCGCGATCGGCAGCCCAGCGCACCGCGGCATAGACCGCCAGCGGATCGTTACCATCGACGCGCAGCCCGGCAATGCCATAGCCGATCGCGCGCGCGGCAAACGTGGTGCGTTCGGCCCCGGCAAAGCCCGAAAAGCTGGAAATCGCCCACTGGTTGTTGACCAGGTTGAACACCACCGGCGCATTGTAGACCGCCGCAAAAGTCATCGCGGAATGGAAATCGCCCTCTGCGCTCGATCCTTCGCCGACGAATGTGCTGGCAATTCGGCTGTCTTCGCGGATCGCGCTGGCCATCGCCCAGCCCACCGCCTGCGGCAATTGCGTGGCCAGATTGCCCGAGATCGAAAACACCGACTGCGCGCGCGCCGAATACATGATCGGCAATTGCCGCCCCTTCAGCTTGTCGGCACGGTTGGAAAAGATCTGGTTGACCATCTCTTCCAGCGGATAGCCGCGCGCGATGAACAGCCCCTGCTGGCGATAGCTGGGGAACACCATGTCATCATCGGCCAGGGCCAGCGCGGTGGCGACGGCGGTCGCCTCTTCGCCGGTGGATTTCATATAGAAGCTGGTCTTGCCCTGCCGCTGCGCGCGCACCATCCGCGCATCGAACGCGCGGGTCAGCGCCATCAGCCGCAACATGCGGATCAGCGTGGCGGCATCGAGCCCGGGATTCCACATCCCGTGCGCCTGGTCATCCTCGCCCAGGACTCGAATCAGATCGAGGCACAGGGGATGGGTCTGCGCGGCGTCGCACACCTCGTCAGGGCGCGGCTGGGCGCCTGCCGCGGGGATCGCCAGATGGGTGTGATCGACCGGATCGCCGGGGCGATAGCGCGGCTCGGGCACGTGCAGCGACAGCTTCGGAAGATTGACCCTGGTCATCCGGTTCCTGCTCCAGAACCACCGCTGCGCAGACTCGGCAAGCGACGGATTGTTTTATACAGGCGTAATTATATTACGTGTCCGCGCAACGGTCAATCGCCAGACTCACACCGCGACCGGCGCTGCCAAGTGGCCTTGCGGGTGATAATCGTGCACCGAAAAATCATCGATGGCATAGTCGAAGATGCTGTCAGGCCGTCGCGCCAGCGTCAACCGCGGAGACCCGTGCGGAGTGCGCGCAAGCTGCGCCTCGACCAGATCGCCATGGTTGACATAGAGGTGCGTATCGCCCCCCATCCACACCAGTTCGCCCGGTTCCAGATCGCATTGCTGCGCCAGCAGGCGGATGAACAGCGCCGCTCCCCACAGATTGAACGGCAGCCCCAGTGCCACGTCGCAACTGCGCTGATAGAGCAACCCCGACAGCCGCCCGTCGGCAATGTGGAACTGATAGGTCTTGTGGCACGGCGGCAGCGCCATGGTGTCCAGTTCGGCCACGTTCCAGCCTTCGACAATGTGGCGCCGGCTGCCCGGATTGGTGCGCAGCGCGTGGACCAGATCGGCCACCTGGTTCACGCCGCGCGCGCGCTGGCGGAACAGCCCGTCACCCACCGGTTCATAGACCGGCCAGTCGACCCATTGCTTGCCATAGACCGGACCCAGATCGCCCCAGCGCGCGGCAAAGGCGGCGTCATCGACGATCGCGCGCGAAAAGGCGGCGCGGTCGATCATGTCGCCCGTCTCGCGCCGGTATCGCGCCAGCGGCCAGTCGGTCCAGATTTCCACGCCCTGCGCACACAGTGCACGGATGTTGGTATCGCCGGTCAGGAACCACAGGAATTCGCGTGTCGCGGTTTTCCAGTACACCCGCTTGGTGGTCAGCAACGGCATCTGCCCGTCCGACAGATCGAACCGCAATTGCGCGCCGAACACCGATCGCGTGCCCACACCCGTGCGATCGACCCGCTCGTCCCCCTGCGTCCAGATCCGGTGCATCAGGTCGAGATACTGTTGTTCGTAATGGGGTGCGGGCATAGCCAACCCTAACCTGCCTGCCGCCACCAACCCAAGCACAATTTCCGCGCTTTGCTGTGGAACCTGCAAAGCCGCCGCAGACTTTTTGCACCGCACGCCATTTTCCCCGCTTGCCACACGCCAGACCGCTGCCTATAGGGCGCGCCTGCCTCGCATCCGGGTGGCCTTTGCCACACGGTTTGCCGATCGGTCGGGGAGTAGCTCAGCCTGGTAGAGCACTGTCTTCGGGAGGCAGGGGCCGGAGGTTCGAATCCTCTCTCCCCGACCAATTTCGCGTTACCCGGCTGACCAAGCATGGATTGGCGGCTGTCGGCGCGGGCCAATGGTTTTTTCCCAAGTGTCGGATTTGCGGAGCGCATGGTAGGTCTCGACCAGGCGGTCGAGCGTAAACGCGCGGTTTCGTCCGCTCGGGTTGGGCAGCAGCCACACCGCCGCACCCGCCAGGCGCGCCGATTGCGGGCCCCATTGCGGATTGCGCAGGCCGGATAGTGCCGACCACGCGCCTTTGCCTAAGAATGCGACGGTGCGCGGCGCATGATCGGCAATCTTGCGCTCCAGGTCGCGCGATGCGGCGTGAAATTCGGCCAAGGCGACCTGATCGGCACGTGCGGACGCCCGCGCGACCACAGTGGTCAGCCCGCAGCCATGGCGCAACAGAAGGCGGTCGTGTTCAGGCGAAAGGCAGTCCGGCGTAAATCGGGCCAGATGGATGACCTGCCAGAACCGGTTGCCCCTGCCCGCAAAATGGTGGCCGGTCGCCGCCGACAGCAATCCAGGATTGATCCCGCAAAACAGCACCGACAATCCATCGGCGATCACATCGGGCAGCACCCCGGGCGCGCTCACCGGCAAATCACCGCCACCGCCTTTTGCGCGATGCCCCACAGCGTTTCACGCGCGAAACCGGCCCGCGCACGCAGCGCGATCGTCTGCATCGTGCCGCAGGCGAGGATCGCCAGCGCAGCGGGGTCGACATCGCCGGTCAATTCGCCTGCGTCGCGCGCCTGCGCAATGCGGTCGACGAACAGGCGGTCGAGCGCGCCGAAGCCGGTCGCGACGATTTCGCGGATTTCGGGATCATCGACCGACTCGGTGATTGCGGTACCCACCACGAAACATCCGCGCGCGCCCTCTTCCTCGGAAAAGTACACCGTCAGCGCCGCGTCATATGTGCGCAGCAACGCCTCGCCGAGCGTTCCCCCCGCCAGCGTCTTGGCCATCGTGGCAAGCTTGAACCCCCAATAGGCACGCAAGGCCTTGAGATAGAGATCGCGCTTGTCGCCGAACGCGGCACGCAGGCTTGGCCGGTTCATCCCGGTGGCATGGGCGATGTCATCGAGCGAAGTGCCCGAATACCCGCTCTTCCAGAACGCATCCATCGCGCGCTGCAACGCCACATCGGGATCATAGGCCCGTGGCCGTCCGCGTGTCCTGGTGTCCACGCCAATTTCTTTTTGTTCCATCTCGCACAAAATCCTTGACGGCCACCCTTTGTAGTTATATTTGTACATCATCGAACAAAATTCAAGAGGCTTGTGAAACCAAATTCCAAATGCCTGTTTCCAAACGGAAACCGGCAGGCGGAGAGGCTGTGCCGTGTCACGCGCTGCACCTCGAACCAAAGGATGCGATGATGCCGACGTCAAACCACGATACGATCGATAGCCCGTCCATCGCGGCCGCCGCTCCCGGTTGGCGCCAACGTCTGCGGGTGCCACTGCTGATCGCTGTTCCGGCGCTGGTGCTGCTTGGCGGAGCCACCGCGTACCTCGCCGATGCGAACGCGGTGTCCACCGACGATGCCTTTGTCGAGGCCGCCAAGACCACGCTCAACGCGCGGGTCGCGGGCCAGGTGGTCGAAATCGCGGTGCGCGACAACCAGGTCGTCCACAAGGGCCAGTTGCTGTTCCGCATCGATCCGCAACCGTACCAGATCGCGGTCGAACAGGCCGAGGCCCGGCTTGCCGCCGCCCGGCTGCAGGTGCGCGGGTTGAAGGCGACGTATCGCCAGCAACTGGCCGACCTTCAGGCGACACGCGATTCCGCCGACTATGAGGGCAAGGAATTCGACCGCAAAAAGAACCTGCTGGCCGCCGATGTGACCTCGCGTTCGGCCTATGACATGTCCGAAACCGCGCTCAAGGTTGCGCAGCGGCATATCACCGCGTCGGAAAATCAGGTGGCCAACAGCCTGGCCGCGCTTGACGGCAATCCGGCAATCGCACTCGACCGCCACCCGACCGTGCGCGATGCGCAGGCGCAGCTCGATCAGGCGCGGCTGAACCTGTCGTATACCCGGATCGTCGCGCCCGATGACGGCGTGGTCGCCAAAGTCGACGATCTGCAACCGGGCGATTTCGTCAGCGCGGGCAGTGCGGTGTTTTCGCTGCTGTCGTCGCGGCACATCTGGATCGAGGCGAACTTTCGCGAAACCGGATTGACCCACATGCGTGCAGGCCAGCCCGCGACGATCGCCGTCGATACCTATCCGGGGCATGTATTCCGCGCCCACGTCACCAGCATGAGCCCCGGCACCGGTTCGCAATTTTCGGTACTGCCCCCCGAAAACGCCACCGGCAACTGGATCAAGGTGGTCCAGCGTCTGCCGGTGCGCATCGAACTCGATGCCGCCGATCCGGCGCGCCCGCTCTATAGCGGGATCAGCGTCACCGCGCGGGTCGACACGCGGCGCCATGCGCCGGGGGCAGGACAATGAACGCACCGGCCCCCTCGGCAGCCGAACGCCGTTGGCTCGTCACCGCGGCATTGCTCGCGACCTACCTTCAGGCGGTGATGATTTCGCTGCCCAACGCGGTCGTGCTGCGCGTCGAAGGCGCGATGGCGATGGCCGACGACGAGATCGGCTGGGTGTTTTCGGCCTATATCGCGGCCAGCGCGGTGGTCATGCCGATGACCGGCTGGCTGGCCGGGCGGTTTGGCCGCAAGCGGGTGATGCAGACATCGCTGCTGCTGTTCGGTTTGGGCCTGGCCCTGGCGACACAGGCCGCGACGATGCCGCAATTCATTGCCGCGCGGATTGTCGAGGGCGCCGCCAGCGGGCCCATTGCGCCGCTGTCGGTGGCCATCCTGCTGGGCGTTACACCGCCGGAACGCCACGCCCGGATCAGTCTGATCGCGACCGTCACCGTGCTGCTGGGCATCCTCAGCGGTCCGGCGCTGGGCGGCTGGATCAGCGAAGATCGCGACTGGCGCATCGGGTTCTATTGCGCTGTCCCCCTGACCGCACTGGTCATCGCCCTGTTTGCGGCCACCCTGCGCGAGGCAAAGCCCGCGCAGGCCCCGGCCTTCGACTTGTTCGGGCTGGCGAGTGTGTCGCTCGGCATGATCGGGCTGCAGATGCTGCTCGACCGGGGCGAACGGGTCGAATGGTTCGCCTCGACCGAAAGCTGCCTCGAAGCGGGCGCCAGCGCGCTGGGGTTCGGGCTCTATGCAGTGCACGTGCTGACCAGCGAACGCCATTTCATCGACAAACGCCTGTTCCAGGACCGCAATTTCGTGCTCGCCACGGTGATGTTCTTTGCGTTCGGCTTTGTCCTGTTGCCGACCCTGGCGCTGACCAGCCCGATGCTGGAGGAACTGCTCGGCTATCCCGACGACACCACCGGGGTGATGACCATTCCGCGCGGGCTGGCGCTGATCGGCGGGCTTTTGCTGGGCGGGCGCCTGGCCCGGGCGATCGACATCCGCCTGCTGGTGCTCGGCGGGATCGCGCTGACCGCTTATGGCAACGCGCGCATGCTGGGCTATTCGCCGCTCATGGACTGGCAACCGGTGGTTGTCGCCGGCGCCATCCAGGGCGCCGGGCTGGGCATCGTGATGGCCGCCCTGGCGCGTGCCGCCTTCTCCACGCTGGCCCCGCAACTGCGCGCCGAAGGCACCGCGCTGTTCAATCTGGCACGGCTCTATGGCAGCACGCTCGGCATCGCGGTGGTGCAGATCTATTTGTACGACAACACACAGATGGTGCACCTGGCGCTCGCCGCCAACCTCACCGGGCACCAGGTGCCGACCCGGCTCGGCGGGCTGTTTGCCGGCGCCGGCCTTGCCACCCTCAACGACATGATCACCGGCCAGGCCGCGCTGATCGGGGTAATCGACCAGTTCAAACTGCTGATGTTCGCCATTCTGGCGGTCAGTCCCCTGGCCCTGCTGCTGCGCGTTCCGCGTCAGCCCGCACAATCGTGAAGGCGTTGTTTGCCATGACCCATGCTCTGCTTCGTTCGTTCCGGGCCGCACTGATCACCGCGATCGCGCTGCCCGCCCTGTCGGCCTGCACCACAGGACCCGATTTTCAGCGCCCAGCGCCGATCGCATCGGCCCATTATGATACCCAGGCCGAAGCCGCGCTGGCACCGCGCCTGCGCCTTGGCGATCGCGCCGACGGCGACTGGTGGGCCCGCTTCAGGTCGGCCAGGCTCGATGCGGTGATGCGCCGGGCGATCGCGGGCAACCAGGATCTGGTGGCGGCCGATGCAACCATAGCGCAGGCCGACGAAGCAATTGCCGCCGCGCGCGGCAGCCTGCGCCCGCAAGCGAGCTTCGGCGCCAGCGGCGGCCGGGCCCGCTCGGTCAACGGCAATGTCGTCGAAACGTCCAATTTCTATGCCGTCGGTCCGACCGTCGGGTTTGATTTCGACGTGTTCGGCGGCAACAGGCGCCGCGTCGAACAGCAGGCCGCGCGCGCCGCCGTGCAGACCCACCGTTACGATGCCGCCTATCTGACGATGACCGGCGATGTCGCCAGCCAGGCGCTGACGCTGGCATCGGCGCGGGCGCAGATCGATGCGGTCCAGGCGCTGCTGGCCGATGATCGCCGCAACCTCGCGCTGGTGCGCGCCGGTCACCGGTTGGGTGGTGCAACCCAGGTCGACGTGTCGCTGGCCGAAACACAACTGGCGCAGGACGAAACGCTGTTGCCCCCGCTGGCGCAGCAACGCGATGTCGCGCGCCACGCGCTGTCGATGCTGGCGGGCAAGGGTCCGGCCGACTGGGTGCCGCCCGATTTCGACCTGACCGACTTTGCCCTGCCCGACACTCTGCCGGTCAGCCTGCCGTCGGATCTGGCGCACGCGCGGCCCGATATTCTGGCCGCAGAGGCCGAACTGCATGCCGCCAGTGCGGGCGTCGGCGTGGCCACTGCGGATCTCTATCCGCACCTGCAACTGTCGGCTTCGCTGGCTCAGGCGGGACCGGGGATCGGCACGTTGTGGAGCCTGGCGGGCGGATTGACCGGCCCGATCTTTTCGGGCGGCACGCTCACCGCCAATCGCCGCGCCGCCATTGACGGCTATGACGCGACACTGGCCGGATACCGGCAGACCGTGATCCGCGCGCTGGGCCAGGTCGCCGACGTGCTGCAGGCGATCAACCACGATGGCGATGAAACCGTCGCGCAGGACCGTGCCCTGCAATCGGCCCAGGCGAACTTGCGACTGAACGAGGTGGCCTACCGCGCGGGCGAGATCGATCTGCTGCACGTGGTCGAAGCCCAGCGCGCCTGGCACCGCGCGCTGCTGGGCCAGATCCAGGCCCGCACCGCGCAATATCTCGACACCGTGCAACTGGCGGTGGCGCTTGGCGGCAATGCCGACGGTGCCTTTGCCCACCGGCTCGCCAGCCGCAATGCCCCATGACGACCCCCGGACCCTCAATCCCCCCCCAAAGGAGACCCCGAATGACCCTGCATGACCCTCTTCGTGAAACCACCCTGCCGCTGGCCGATGGCGCGGCTGCGATGCCCGCCACCGGTTTCGGCACCCTGATCCGTGACCCGGCGGCGGCGCGCCGCGCGATCATCGCCGCGCTGGAAACCGGATTTCGCCACCTCGATTGCGCCGAGCTTTACGGCAACGAAGATATTGTCGGCGCCGCGCTGCAAGAGGCGATTGCCGCCGGGACCGTCCGGCGCGAGGATGTGTTCGTGACCACCAAGCTGTGGAACACCAACCACCGCCCCGACCGCGTCGGTCCCGCGCTGGAGGCCAGCTTGCAGCGTCTGCAATGCGACTGGATCGATTGCTATCTGATCCACACCCCGTTCGCGTTTCCGCCGGGCGATGATCATCATCCGCGCGATGCGCAAGGGCGCCCGGTCTATGATACCACGGTCACGCTCGCCGAAACCTGGCGCGCGATGGAACTGCTGGTCGATCAGGGCAAATGCCGCACGATCGGACTGTCCGACATCCGCCTCGACACGCTGAAAGAGATTGTCGCGATTGCCCGCATCAAGCCGGCGGTCGTGCAAGTCGAGGCGCACCCCTATCTGCCCGAATGGGACTTGCTCGACTATTGCCGGGAACAGGGCATTGTCCTGCTGGCATTCGCCCCGCTCGGCCACGGCATGGCGCCGCGCCTGACCGACGATCCGGTAATCACCACGATTGCGCAGGCCACCGGGCAGACCCCGGCGCAAGTCGCGCTGGCCTGGGCGGTGCAACGCGGCACCGCCATGCTGACGACCTCGACCAACCCCGATCACATCAGTGAAAACTTCGGCTTTGCCGCGCTTCCCGACAAGGCGATGCGGGCGATGCGCGACGATATCGCCACCACCGTGCGGTTCAATGCGGTGGTGGAAACCGGGGTGCCGGGATTTGTCCCCCGCCCACAGTAACTGTCAGGGCCTTTCATGCGGCGCGATCAGACGCTCGAGTTCATCGAGCGTCTGTCGCAGGATCGGCGAATTCCAGCCTTTGACGCTGGCCAGATAGATGTCGTTGAAGGCCCCCGGCTCGCCCAGCGGCACATAGACGACATCGTCGCCGCGCATGCGGCGCACCGTGGCGGGAACCACGCAGACCCCTGCCTCGGCCGCAACCAGCCCGAGCGCGGCCTGGACATCGCCCAGCGCGGTTTCGCGCAAAGGCGTGAAATTGGCCCGCTCCATCAGCCGCACGACCGGATCGGCACGCCGACCCGCTGCGCTGTCGTGATACCGGATCAGCGTTTCGCCCGCCAGATCGGCCAGTCGCAAGGGTGTTGCGTTGTCACGCGCCAGCGGATGGCCGACCGGCAGCGCGACAACGAACGTGTCACGGCGGATCAACACTTGTTCGATGGTATCGTCCTGCGCCAGTTCACGGCTTAGCCCGACATCGATTTCACCGTTGCGGATGCCCAGCATCTGGTCGGTCGACGACATCACCTTCAGATCGATGTCGAGGTGCGGGTTCAACTCGCGCAAGTGTTTGATGACCGGCGGCAAATGGCTGTAGAGCGCATAGACCTCGAACCCGATCCGCAGGATCTGCCGCCCGCCGCGACCAAACCGGATGGTGTCGTGTTTCAGCCGGTCGATCCGCGTGATAATCTCCTGCGCGCGCTCGCGGTAGAACTCGCCTGAACTGGTCAGCCGCATCGGACGCGAATCCCGGTCGATCAGGCGTACGCCCAATTCATCTTCCAGATTGCTGATCTGCCGACTGAATGGCGGCTGCGCGATATTCACCTCTTCGGCCGCGCGGGTAAAGTTCATGGTCCGGCTCAAGGCCAGGAAATAGCGCAACTGCCGAAGTTCCATGTGCCGCCATACCGCAAAAGTTGGGTAACCAAGGGCGATGATCTTGGACCTTTGCACCGTGCAAATCTAGATCGGTTTCAGCAGCAAGAGAGACGGCGCCGCCCCCCCTGAACGGCCCCGCCCCTGCTCCGGTCCGTACCCACCTCCCCCTGCCCCCCCGTGGGTACGGACCGGCCCTTTTTTATTCGAGCCTGTCGCGGCGCGCCTGTTCGGGCGCACGGCGGTGGCTTTGCGCCGAAAGGACATCCCCGCATGAGCCTGCCCCTGACCCATGCCGATCTGGTCGACCACACCGGGCTGATCGCCTCGATCGGTGCGTTGTTGCCCACGCCGGCGTTTTCGCGCACCGAACAAGTCGTGCTCGATATCGCCTGGTCCGACGCACACCGCGCCAAGGCCGCTTCGGGACGCATCGGCCGCGTGCTGGCCTTCCTGTTCGGTAGCGAGGCGCCGTTGCCGCTCGGCAGCGAAAAACTCGAAGCTTTGCGCCAATATGGCATGCTGTTGCGTCGACGCGGCAGCCACGCAGTGCCCGCCGCAGCAACCTCTGCGCTGATCACCGCCGGCTATACCAGCGAACAGATTGCCGCGCTGCATATGACATTCGACGCGTTCAGCGGCGGGCTGGTTGCCGCCGATCGCAAGGGCGGCCGGTGATGGCACGCGACGAACAGCGCGCGACGCGGCGTATCGCCCATCTGGCGCCGCTGATGCGCCGGGTCGGGCGCGCGCTGCAAGCCCGGGTTTCCGCGCATTTCGGCATAGCTGACATCAGTTTTTCGCAGTGGAACGCGCTCAATTGCCTCGATCAGATGGGCACCCCGACAATCCGCGCGCTGGCAGTCGATCTTGCCGTGACGCTGGATACCGCAAAGCGCCTTGCCACCGGGCTTGAGGCGCGCGGACTGGTCGTTCGCGATGGCACCTGGCGCAACCCCAACGGCCTGCACCTGACCCCCAGCGGCCACGCCGCGCTGCGCATGGCGGCGCCCGAAATCGACGTGCGGCTGGCCGACGTGCTGGCCAGCCTCAACGACCGCGAAATCGACATCCTGATCACTCTGCTTGGGCGGCTGGCGTACTGC
The DNA here is from genome assembly GCF_001519065.1 of Novosphingobium sp. FSW06-99. GTDB lineage: Bacteria > Pseudomonadota > Alphaproteobacteria > Sphingomonadales > Sphingomonadaceae > Novosphingobium. The sequence goes on along the minus strand of NZ_KQ954251.1, from coordinate 74,594 downwards.
TTCGATCGCTGCGCCAGGCACGACACCTGCACCCGCTTGGAGGCTTGAATGAAACGCCTGGCCCTGATCCCCTCGCTGCTTGCGGTCGCCCTGGCGGGCTGTGCGCAAATCCCCCATATTCAACCCCAGGTCACCGCGATTGCACCCGCAACGCTCGGTCTGGCGCAGGCCGAGGCGCCCATCGCCGAACGCTGGTGGGATGCCTTTGGCGACCCGCAACTGGACCGCCTGATCGATGCCGGGCTGGCCGACAATCCCAGCCTTGAGGCCGCGCTCGCCCGCTTGCGCGTCGCCCAGGCGACTGTCAGCAGCGAACACGCCGGGCTGTTGCCGCAAGTGGGGATCGACGCCGGGGTAACCCATGAACGCTTTCCCGACCACTATCTGATCCCGCCACCGTTTGCCGGGACCAACCAGAACATCGCCACGACGCAGGCCGGGCTCAGTTGGGATCTCGACCTGTTCGGGCGCCAGCGGGCGCGGGTCAGCGCGGCGAAGGCCGCCGTCGATGCGGCAGGCTTTGATGCGGCAGCGGCGCGCCTGGCGATTTCGACCGCGATTGCGCAGGCCTATATCGGGCTTGCCCGCACCGATCAGCAGATCGTGGTGGCGCGCGGTTTTGTCGCCACCCGCGAACAGTCACTGGCCTATATCCGCGCACGCAAATCGAGCAACCTGGCCAGCGATTTCGACATGCGCACCGCCGAAACGCTGCTGGCGCAGGCGCGGCAGGCCGAGGTGCGTGCGCAGCAACAACATGATGTGCTGATCCACGCGCTGGCCGCGCTGGTCGGCAAGGGCGCCGATTTCTATGGCACGATCACCCCGCCGACGCTGGCGCTGGGCACGACGCCGGTGGTGCCCGACGTGCTGCCCGCCGATCTGATCGGGCGCCGCCCCGACTTGCTGGCGGGGCAGGCGCGGATCAGCGAAGCCGAGGCCGGACGCAAAGTGGCGCGCGCGGATTTTCTGCCGAACGTCAATCTGCAGGCATTCACCGGGCTGGCCGCGATCGGCTTTGGCCAGTTTCTGACATCGGGCGCCACGACCTATGGCGGCGGCGCGGCCATCCACGTGCCGATCTTTGAAGGCGGGCGACTGACCGCCAACTACAAGGCCGCAACGGGCGAACTCGACATCGCGGTGGCCGATTACAACACGTCGGTGCTCGGCGCGGTGCGCGAAACCGCCGACGCGCTGACACTGGTCCGCTCGGCCGATGCCGATCTGGCGCAGCAAAACCTGGTCGTTGCCGGATTGCGCGACACGGTGCGGCTGGATCAGGTGCGGATATCGTCTGGCCTGGGGTCGCGTCTCGATGCGATCGACAGCGGATTTCGCCTGCTTGAGGCCGAACAGGCGCTGATCGACCTGCAGGCCGACGCGCTGGCCAAGCGCATCCAATTGATCGCCGCGCTCGGCGGCGGCTTTGATCCCCATCACCCGCTCGTTTCAACCACCAAGGTGGAGTCCCGCTCATGAACACGCACACCACAATCGATCCGGCCGAAAAGCTGGATAGCGCAACGCTCGCCAGGACGCTCGGCACGGTGGAACCGGCAATCCGGGGCAACCCGCGCGCGCGCAAACGCGGCCTGCTGCTGCTGGGGGCCGCGCTGGTACTGGGCGGGCTGGGCTATGGTGCCACGCAATTGATGGCCGCCCCGACCGAAGAAACCGACGATGCCTATGTCGGCGGCGATATCGTGTCGATCACCAGCCGCGTCGATGGCACGGTGGTCGCGCTGCACGCCGACAACACGCAACATGTCGATCGCGGGCAACCGCTGATCGAGCTTGACCCGGCGACCGAGGTCGCCGCGTTGCAGGCCGCCGAAGCCCACCTGGGCGAAGCGGTGCGCGCCTATCGCTCGCAACGCGCCACGGTCGACCAGGCCGCTGCCGAAATCGCCCAGGCCAAAGTCGATCTGGGCAAAGCACAGGCCGACGTCAGCCGCCGCCAGTCGGCCTATGCCCAGGGCGCCGTGTCAGGCGAAGAACTGAGCCACGCCGGTGACACGGTGGCGGCAACCCGCGCCAGCCTGACGCTGGCAACCGCCCGCAAGGCCCAGGCGCAAAGCGCGGTCGAAGGCACCAGCGTCTATGACAATCCCGCCGTGCTGGCGGCGATTGCCGCCGTCCGGCTGGCTGCGATCAACCTGGCCTATACCGATCTCAAGGCGCCGATGGCGGGCGTGGTGGCACAGCGCACCGTGCAACTGGGCCAGCGCGTTGCGCCGGGCACGCCGTTGATGGCGGTGGTGCCGCTCGACAGCCTGTGGATCGACGCCAATTTCCGCGAAACCCAGCTCGCCGATCTGCGCGTCGGGCAACCAGTGGCGATCAAGGCCGATATCTATGGCCGCGCGATCACCTTCCACGGCAAAGTGCTGGGTCTGGGCGCGGGTTCGGGCAATGCCTTTGCGCTGTTGCCGCCGCAGAATGCCTCGGGCAACTGGATCAAGATCGTCCAGCGGGTGCCGGTACGGATCGCGCTCGATCCCGCCGAACTGCGCAAGACGCCGCTGCGGATCGGCCTGTCGGTCGATGTCACGGTCGACACCACCAACCGTTCGGGCGCATTTGTCGGGGCGAGCAAGGCACCTGCGGGCGGGGTGCAGGCCAGCGTCGATGGCGGCCCCGCCACCGAAGCGCGCATTCGCGACATCATCGCCCGGAACATCGGATCGGTGCGGTGAGCGCGCCCGCCGCCCCTGCGCTGCCCCCGCTGAGCGGGGCGGCCCTGCGCGTTGCGTCGATCGCGCTGGCGCTTGGCACATTCATGCAAGTGCTCGACGGCACGATCGCCAATGTCGCGCTGCCGACAGTGGCAGGCAACCTTGGCGTGTCGACCGATGATGGCACCTGGGTAATCACCTCGTTCGCGGTTGCCAATGGCGTGACCGTGCCGCTGACCGGCTGGCTGATGGCGCGGTTCGGCGTGGTGCGCACGTTCGTCGCCTCGGTATTCCTGTTCACGCTGGCCTCGCTGATGTGTGGCCTGGCATGGAACCTCAATGTCCTGATCGCGTTTCGCATCCTGCAAGGCGCGGTATCGGGGCCGATGATCCCGGGCAGCCAGGCGCTGCTCATTTCGATCTTTCCCGCGCACAAGCGCGGCACCGCGCTGGGCATCTGGGCGATCACCACGCTGTCGGCGCCGGTGCTCGGCCCGGTGCTGGGCGGGTATATTTCCGATAATTACTACTGGGGCTGGATTTTCCTGATCAATGTGCCGGTGGGGATCATCGCGGGCCTCGTCACCTTGCGCCACCTTGCCGCGCGCGAAACCCCGACGCAAAAACTGCCGATCGATACCGTCGGGCTGGGCCTGCTGGTGTTCTGGGTGTTCAGCCTGCAGACGTTCCTCGATCTGGGCAAGGATCGCGACTGGTTTGCCAATCCGATGATCACGGTGCTGGCGCTGTGCGCGGTGGTCGGCTTCATCGCCTGGGTGATCTGGGAACTGACCGATGCCAACCCGGCGGTCGACTTGTCCAATTTCAAAAGCCGCAATTTCACCTTTGGCACGATCGCGCTGTGTCTGGGCTATGCCCTGCTGTTTGCCAACAATCTGCTGCTGCCGCTGTGGCTGCAGGAATATCTTGGCTACAACGCCACCTGGGCGGGCCTGGTGGCTGCACCCGCAGGCGTGGTCGCCGTCGTGCTGACCCCGCTGGCCGGGCGCATCAAGTTCGATCCCCGGATCACCGCGACACTGTCGTTTGCCGCGTTCGGCGGGTCCTATCTGTTGCGGTCGCTCTACCCCCCCGATGCCAGCTTTTTCGTACTGGCGGTGCCGATGCTGTTGCAGGGGCTGGCGATGTGCTTCTTCTTCGTGCCACTGCTGACCATCTCGCTCGACGGCATTCCCGCCGAACGCCTGCCCTCGGCCAGCGGCATCTCGAACTTTGCCCGCATCACCGCCGGCAGCTTTGCCGCATCGCTGATCACCACATTCTGGGACCGGCGCGAGGCACTGCACCAGGAACGCCTGACCGAAGTCACCACGGCGGCCGCGCCCGCCTATCATGGCGCGATCGCGCAGTTGCAGGCCCAGGGCATGAACCCCCTGCAGTCTGCCGCGTCGATCTATCGCCAGGTGATCGGCCAGTCCTACCTGCTGTCGTCGCTCGAACTGTTCTGGCTGTGCGGGTGGATGTCGGTGCTCACCATCGCGCTGGTCTGGTTTGCCCGCCGCCCGGCCCCCAGCGACCATGTCGTCGCGATGGATTGACCGCGCGCCGCCTTGTCAATGGATGAAAAAGCCGGCCTCGCAGCGGGCTTTTTCATGCCATCACGCCCCGGCTTTGACGAGCGCGCGGAACTTGTGCAGCAGCGGCTCGGTATAGCCGTTGGGCTGCACCACGCCTTCAAAGATCAGCGCGCGCGCGGCCTGGAACGCCAGGCTGGTATCGGCATGGCCTGCCATCGGGCGATAGAGCGGATCGGCGGCGTTCTGCGCATCGACCTTCACGGCCATGCGCGCCAGTGCGGCATCGACATCATCGGCGGTGCACACCCCGTGCAACAGCCAGTTGGCGATATGCTGCGACGAAATGCGCAAGGTCGCCCGGTCTTCCATCAGGCCGATATCGTGAATATCGGGCACTTTGGAACAGCCGATGCCCTGATCGACCCAGCGCACGACATAGCCCAGAATGCCTTGCGCATTGTTGTCGAGTTCGTCGCGGATATCCTGCGCCGACCAGTTCTGCCCACTGGCAAGCGGGATGGTCAGCAAGGCCTCGAGCGCCGGCACCGCTTCGCTGGCCAGCGTGCGCTGCACCGCGAAGACATCGACCGCGTGATAGTGCGTGGCATGCAGGGTGGCCGCTGTCGGGCTGGGCACCCAGGCGGTGTTGGCGCCCGACCGCGGATGGCCGATCTTTTGCGCCAGCATGTCGGCCATGCGATCGGGCGCGGCCCACATGCCCTTGCCGATCTGCGCCACGCCCGACAGGCCGCAGCGCAGCCCGATCCGCACGTTGCGGTCTTCGTAGGCCTTGATCCACGCGCTGTCCTTCATCGCCGCCTTGCGCACCATCGGGCCGGCCACCATCGAGGTGTGCATTTCATCACCGGTGCGATCGAGGAAACCGGTGTTGATGAACACCAGCCGCGCGCTGACCGCCTTGATACACGCCGCCAGATTGGCCGATGTGCGGCGTTCCTCGTCCATCAGCCCGATTTTCAGCGTGTGCCGGTCGAGCCCCAGCAGATCCTCGACCGCATCGAACAGCGTGTCGGCAAAGGCGGCTTCGGCGGGCCCGTGCATCTTGGGCTTGACGATATAGATCGATCCCGCCTGCCCGTCGCGCGACCGGCTGTTGCGCAAGGGACCGGTGCCGCGAATATCGTGCACCCCGATCAGGCCGGTGATGATCGCATCGAGAATGCCCTCGGGCGCTTCGCTGCCATCGGGCAGCAGCACGGCGGGCGTCGTCATCAGATGGCCGACATTGCGCGCAAACAGCAGCGACCGGCCATGCAGCGCCAGGCTTTGCCCGCCCGGTGCGCTATAGTGCCGATCGGGATTGAGCCGCCGGGTCAGCACCCGGCCCCCTTTTTCAAAGGTATCGGTCAGATCGCCGCGCATCAGCCCCAGCCAGTTGGCATAGGCCGCCACTTTGTCCTCGGCATCGACCGCCGCAACTGAATCCTCGAAATCGACGATGGTCGACAGCGCCGCCTCCAGCACGATATCGGCCACGCCCGCCTTGTCCCCGGCGCCGATCGCCGACGTGCGATCGATCACCAGTTCGATGTGCAAGCCATTGTGGCGCAGCAGGATCGCCTCGGGATGCGCCGCCTCGCCGCGCCAGCCGACCAGCGCGGCGGGATCGGCCAGCGCAGGCACCAGCCGATCGTCAACAATCGCATAGCCCGCAACATCGCCATGGCTACCACTGGCCAGCGGCACCGCGTCGTCGAGAAACGCCCGCCCCCGCGCGATCACTTGCGCCCCGCGCGCCGCGTCATAGCCCGGCCCCTGCGCCGCACCGGGCAGCGCATCGGTGCCATAGAATGCATCGTACAGACTGCCCCAGCGCGCGTTGGCGGCATTGAGCACAAACCGCGCGTTGAGCACCGGCACGACCAGTTGCGGGCCGGCCAGCGTGGCGATTTCGGCATCGACATGGCGCGAGGTGATTGCGAACGGCGCCGGTTCCTCAACCAGATAGCCGATGTCGCGCAGGAACGCGGTATAGGCCGCCTGATCGATCGGCGCGCCCTTGTTGGCGCGATGCCAGCCATCGATCTGCGCCTGGATGGTATCGCGGACCGTCAGCAGGCGCGCATTTTCGGGTGCCAGGCGGGCAAAGATCGCCGCCGCCCCGGCCCAGAACGCATCCGCGTCGATCCCGGTGCCGGGCAAGGCCCGATCCTCGACAAAGCGGACCAGCAGGTCGGCAACGTTCAGCCCGTGCTTTTCAACATATTGCGTCATGATATCAGCCCTCGATTGCCAGACCGGCCGCCGTGATCCCGGCCACCGCACAGATTTCGTCATTGTCGGACGTGTCGCCCGACACCCCCACCGCGCCGATCGCGGCCCCATCGGCGTCAAACACGATCACTCCGCCTGCCACCGGCACCAGCCCGTGCGCGGCCATGGGCGCCACCGCGCCGATGAAATGCGGGCGCTCGACCGCCATTTCGCCCAGCTTGCGCGAGGATACTCCCATCAGGATCGCCCCGCTGGCCTTGCCCTGAGCGACGGCGGGGCGGATCGCGGGCGAGGCGTCGCTGCGTTGCAGCGCGATCAGGCTGCCACCGGTATCGACCACCGCCACGGTCAGCGGTTTGAGGCCGAGCGCGCGGCCTTTGGCCAGTGTTGCGGCGATGATAGCATTGGCCTGCGCCAGGGTCAGGACGGACATGATGGAATGGCTCCTCGGGAAGATGACAGGGCGGTCGGCTACGGCCCGCCATGGGCCCAGTCGATCAGTTCGATGGTGTGCACCACCGGGGCAAGCGTATCCCGGGCCGATCAGGACTGCGCAGCCGACGTTGCCAGCCGCCACGTCGGCAAAGCCCGGCAACAAGGCGCGCGGGGTTTCCGGCGCGGGTGATTGCCAGATCGGCCACCCACGTCAGCACCATCTGTGGCCGCTGGCGATAGGAAGTCAAACCGTCGGGCACGATCGCGCGCAACGCGGCGTCAATTGCGGCGCGCCGCGCGACGATCGCATGATCCACGTCGGGCATGGCAAGCATCGGTTAGGCCCCTTGCGCGCGCCGTGTGGCGCAATGGCACGAGGTTAGACAAACCGCCGTCACGCGGGTAGACGGAAAAAATAAAATTCACTCTTTCCCGTGGTGAACGAATGATCGACGCGACCGATTACGAACTGTTTGCCCGGATCGCCGAACTCGGCAGCATTTCGGCGGCGGCAAACACGCTGGGGCTGTCGGTGCCGATGGCATCGAAACGGCTGGCCAGGCTGGAGGCGCGACTGGGCACGCGGCTGATCAACCGGTCGACCCGGCGGATCGTGCTGACCACCACCGGCGCGCAGTTCCGCGATGATGTGGTGGCCATTCTCGATGCGATCCAGCAGGCCGAGGAACGCCTGGCCGGAACGATGCAGCGCCTGTCGGGTCCGGTGCGGATTTCGGCGCCCACCTCGTTTGGCCGGCTGCATGTCGCGCCCTATCTTAAACCGTTCCTCGACGCGCATCCCGGTGTCGATCTGGAGCTCACTCTGACCGACGCGTTTGTCGATCTGTTGCAGGACGGGGTCGATCTGGCGGTGCGCATTGCGGGCCCACCCCCGGCTGCGCTGCAGGCCAATGTGCTTGCCCCCAACCGGCGCATCCTGTGCGCGGCGCCCGCCTATCTGCACGCGCACGGCACGCCCGAAACGCTGAAAGATCTGCACCAGCACAAGACGCTGGCGGCACAGGGCCAGTCACCCTGGCGGTTGAGCGGGCCCGACGGCAATCTGGCGTTTGACGTCAAACCAGTGGTGCGCACCAATTCGAGCGAAGTGGTGCGCGAGATGGCGCTGGCGGGAATGGGCGTGGCGTTGCGATCGTTGTGGGATGTCAACGCCGATCTGGCGGCGGGGCGATTGGTGCGTGTGCTCGACGCGTGGCAGGGCATGGCGGGGATCGACATTATGGCGGTCCATTTGCGCCGCCCCGAACTGCCGCGCCGGGTAACCGCGTTCATCGACCATCTGCGCCGGTTGTATCACCCGGCCCCGCCCTGGGAGTGAATCTCAGGCGACTGCGCTGATCCCCGCCGGGTCGTCATAGCGGGCCAGGACTGCCGCAACCTCGGTACCGGGCACCGGTCTGCTGATCAGATAGCCCTGAATCATCGAACACCCTTCGATGATCAGCGCGTCGTACTGCGTTTCGGTTTCCACACCTTCGGCCAGCGTTTCCATGCCCAGTGCATCGGCCAGCGCGGCAATCGCGCGCACCACCGCGCGCGCACTGCTGTCGGTTCCCACATCGCGGACAAAGCTCTGGTCGATCTTGACTTTGTCGAACGGAAACGCGCGCAGATAGCTGAGCGAGGAATAGCCCGTGCCGAAATCATCGAGCGCAATGCGCACCCCCAACGCGCGCAACTGGCGCAAAGTGTTGAGCGTGGTGTCGAAATTGGTAATGAACACGCCCTCGGTGATTTCCAGTTCCAGCCGGTGCGGCGCCAGACCCGATTGGGCCAGTGCGCTGACCACGCACGACACCAGCCCCGGCACGCGAAAATGGCTGGGCGAGATATTCACCGCCACCGCCACGGTTGCGGGCCAGGTGGCGGCCTGACGACAGGCGTCGCGGATCACCCATTCGCTGATCGGGATGATCAGGCCCGACTGTTCGGCAACCGGGATGAATTCGGCAGGGCTGATCCGGCCGCGCTGCGGATGGTCCCAGCGCAACAGCGCCTCGAACCCTTTGATCGCGTGAAGCGCCGGACAGAACAGCGGCTGGAAATTCAGCTCGAACTCGCCGTTGCGCACCGCGTGGCGCAGTGCAATCTCCAGCTTGCGTCGGCTGCTGGCGACTTCATCAAGCGTCGCTTCAAAGAAATGGTAGGTCCCCTTGCCGTCTGCCCTGGCGCGATCGAGCGCCAGTTCGGCATGTTTGAGCATCGTCGCGCTGTCATGCGCGTCGTCGGGACAGACCGCGACACCGAAACTGGCGGACACCGGCACGATCTGCCCGGCCAGATCCACGTCGACCGTCAGCTTGCGCGCCAGTTCGTCGACCAGCGCGGCCAGATCGCGCGCCGAGCCGATATCGTCGAGCACCACGCCGAATTCATCGTTGCCGAACCGCGCGACCCCGGCCCCCGGCATGGCGCCCTGCAACAGCGCGGCAAATTGCAACAGCAGGGCATCGCCCGCCGCATGGCCCATGGTGTCGTTGATCAGCCTGAAATCGTCGATATCGAGCAGCGCCACCAGAATGCGGCTGTCATCGGCCCGCCGCGCCACCGCGCGATCGAGCTTTTCCTGGAAAAACCGCCGGTTGGGCAGGCCGGTCAACCCATCGTGCAGCCAGGCATGGGTGATCTTCTGCTCACGCTCTTCGATCGCGTCGACCATCGCGTTGAAACTGCGCGCCAGCGATGCCAGTTCGTCGCGCCCGCGCGGTTCGACGCGTACCATTTCGCCGCGCGCCATCGCCGCCGTGGCGACGGCCAGACGACCCAGCGGCAACAGGATGCCGCGCGCCAGCCGCGAGCCAAGAAACACCCCCATCGCCACCGCGATCATGCCGATGCTGGCCAGCGCCACGCGCAACGAGTGATAGGCACGGGTCGCGCTGGCCAATTGATAGCGCAGCACCAGCCGGGGATGCAGCGCGCTGTCGAGACTGGGCAGCGCCGACACACGCACCAGTTCATCCCCGCCCGGTCCGTCGTGGTGGGCGATGGTGCCGGGCTCGAACCCCGCCAGCGTGGGATCGAGCCCGGCCAGATCGGTCACCCCGGCATCGATCGGCAGGCCCGACAATCCGGTCAGCGCGGCCAGATCGCGCGGCCCGAGCGGGCGCGCCAGCACCAGCCAGCCGGCCAGATCGGGCATTTCAATGCGGGCAGCCACGCCCAGCGCCAGATGATTGCCGACGTTGATCAACCCACCGTTGCGGCCTGCGTTGAGCGCGCCGAGCAACGCCGGACCCTTGACTGGCGGGGTGCCGGGACTGGCCGTCACCATCCCGTCGAGCCCGACCACCAACGCGGCACCGGCATGGGTGCGATCGGCCAGACTGGTCAGCGCCGATTGCAATGTCTTGCGGTCGCTGAGCGCAAACGCTTCGCGAAATCCGAAATCACGCGAAACGACTTCGGCTTCAGACCGCATCTGGTCCTGCCTGGCCGCCAGATTGCGATCGAGCACGCCCGCACTGGCGGCCAGATCGCGTTCGGCCACAGAAAAGGCATAGAGCCGCAGGCCATAGTCGGCGACCCCGACTGTCAACACCATGATTGCGATCAGCAGGGCGGCGATGTGCAGCGACACGCGCACTTCAAGCTTGCCGCGCCAGCCTTGTCCCCGCAACCGGGCCGACCGCAACCATCGCGGCGCATGGCGGATCAGGCGGCGCCAACCGCTGCGCGACGGCGCGCCCGTCACCTCAGCGAGTCCCGATCGTCAGGCGGTTGGGCCGCCCTTCGACCAGCCGGACACTGCCATGCCATTCACCATCGCGACCCGTGCCCTGGGGGTGCCACACAGTAACGGCATACGTGCCTTCCGGCAGATTGCCGATCTGCGCCACGCCATCCAGATCGCTGCGCGCGGCATAGGGCGTGTCGGTGACGCGCAGATAGCCTTTCATATGGTCGTGGATGTGGCAGCCCAGTGCGACCGTGCCCGCCACTGCAAACTGGTGCGCGCGCGTCTGGTCGCTGCCATACAAATCGATCTGGAACCGCGCCGCGCGCGAAAAGCTGTAGATGCTGTGACGTACCGTATCGAGGTTGGGAAACGCCACCGTGGCATCGCGCGGCACGATCAGCGTGCCGGGCACAAAAGCCTCGTTGCGCTGGGCCATCGCATTGCGCCAGGCAAACACCAGCGGGCGGTTGTCCCCCGCCGGGCGGGCCAGTTCGACCACCGCATCGCGCAGCGGCAATCCGCGCTGATCGAACACCTGGATGTCAAGATGGCGATGCTCGGTCGCCGAAGTTGCCGCAAGGCAGCCGATTGCCAGCAGCAGTCTGACCGGATTTGGGGAAGGGACACGCGATGTCATGGCGCAAACGCTTGCACTGCACCTTTGAAAAACACGTAAACTTTCGTCTATAAGGGATGCCCATAAGGGTAATTACCTTCCGTCCTGACCGGATCTGCTGGTTCAGGCCTTTTCAACCGGTTACCGATAGGGACATGTCTGGCCGTTCAACGCGGGAAACCGAACGCTTGCACCCTATCACTCTGTCGTGCCGAATCTCCGGCCTGCTGGGCCTGTTTGGCGCAGTCCTGTGCGGTGCCCCGGCGATCCTGTGCGGTGCCCCGGCGATGGCGGAAGACGCCGGCCTCTTCGATGGCGGCAAACTTTTGCTGACCAACGGCGTTTCGACCATCGAGGGATCGGCGGGCGGCGGCCTGGCCAGTTGGGCGGTCATTCCGGGAATGGAGACCGACCACGGTATCGGGCTGTCGGCGTTTGCCACCGACGTGCCATTGCGCGATTTCAATCTGGAAACCCATGGTTTCGCCATCGGCCTGCGCAATCGTCTGGCACTGGGCTATGCCCGTGAAAATTTCGATACATTAAGCGCGGGTGAGGCGTTGGGTCTCGGCCACGGCTATACATTTCGTCAGGATATCGTCACCGCGCGGCTGCGGCTGGTGGGCGATCTGGTCTATGGCCCGCAATGGCTGCCACAGATCACCCTCGGCACCGATTTCAAGCACAACCTCAATGGCGCGGTGGTGCGGCTGGTCGGCGCGAAACAATCGGCCGGCACAGATTTCACGCTCAGCGCGACCAAGCTGGTGCTGGGCAGCAGCGTGCTGATCAACACCACCTTTCGCCTGACCGATGCCAACCAGTTCGGCCTGCTGGGCTTTGGCGGCGATAAAAATGCCCACCGCAGCGGCCAGTTCGAGGGATCGCTGGCCTATCAGATGTCGCGCCGTCTGGCGATCGGCGGTGAATGGCGCACCCGGCCCGACAATCTGGGGTTTGCCCGCGAAACCGCATCGCATGACGTGTTTGTTGCCTGGGCCCCTGCCCGCCATGTCACGCTGACCGCCGCGTGGGTCGATATCGGCCCGGTTGCCACGTTCCGGCCCCAGCGCGGCGCCTATCTGTCGGTGCAGATCGCATGTTGAGGGGCATGACCATGCTGGGTTTGGTCCCCATCGCGCTGGCGCTCAGCAGCCCGGCCAAGGCGCAGAACGCGCCCGACGGGGTCGACTGGTTCAAGGAATTCGGGGTGGAACAGCCCAGGCCCGATCCGGTGAGCGGCGAACTGCCGGTAAAGCCCTATACCGTGACCGATGCCAATGCCGGGGCCACCCCGTTTGCGGGCAGCGACATGGCGCGCACGTTCGGTGGGCAGGACGGCATTCATCGGTTGGCACACCGCCTGGTCACGCTGATCATCACCGACCCGGCGATCAAGGACATTTTCGTCGCCACCGACACCCGGCGGCTGGAACGCACGCTTTACGAACAAGTCTGCTACATCCTCAACGCGGGCTGCACCTATACCGGGCGCGAGATGCGCGAGGCGCATCGCCAGCTCGGGCTGAAGACCCACGACATGAACGCGCTGGTCGAAGATCTGCAACGCGCGATGCACGAACGCGGCATTCCGTTTGCGGCACAAAACCGCCTGCTGGCCAAACTTGCGCCGATGAAGCGCGACATCGTCACCCGATAAGCCCGGTCGCCACGGTCAACCCGCCCAGCCCCAGCGACAATTGCCAGCGCAAGGCCATCCAGCCGCGCGGGGCGAACCCGATCGCGCGGTCAACCCACGGCGATCCGCCAATCATCATCCCCAACGCAACAAGTTCGGGCCCGGGCCAGGTCTGCCCCACCGCCCACGGATACCACAGCGCCAGGGCGATCAGGCTGGGCAATACCGCCGCGCCAAACACCCAGCGCGGCACACGCGGTGCGGCAAGCGCCAGCCCCCACCACACTCCGCCCAGAAAGCTGAAGATCAGCGCCGCATAGCCAAACGCCAGCACCAGTGCGCTCCACCGCGCCTCGCCCCCATGCACGATGGCAACCAGTGCTGCGGCTTGCGGCAAAAGCCCGGCATAGCCGAACCAGCGGGCATTGGGGGAAAGGGCATCCATCGCGCCGGTCTAGCCCACTGCCGCGCCGATCACGCCTGCCCGCAGGGGCAATCACCCGCCACGCAGCAATTGCACGCCCCAGTCCCGCTCGAACAGATAGAGCAGGGTGCGCGCGGCCTGCCCGCGCGGGCTGTCGAGCCCGCCATCGCGCTCCATCAACAGGCGCGCGTCGTCGTGCGCAAGCGGCAACAGGCGCGCGATCTGGTCGAAATCGGCAACGCGGAACGGCGTGTCGCCCGATTGGCGCGTGCCGAGCAGTTCGCCTCCGCCACGCAGGCGCAAGTCTTCTTCGGCCAGGCGAAACCCGTCCTGCGTTTCGCGCATCAGCGCCAGACGCTCGCGGCCGACTTCCGACAAGGTCTCGCCGCGCAGCAGCAGGCAGGTCGATTTGCCGCTGCCCCGGCCCACCCGCCCGCGCAACTGGTGCAATTGCGCCAGGCCAAAGCGTTCGGCCTGTTCGATCACCATCAGCGTGGCATTGGGCACATCAACGCCCACCTCGATCACCGTGGTCGCCACCAGCAGGCCCGATTGCCCGCTGGCAAAGCGTTCCATCGCCGCGTCCTTGGCCTCTGGCCGCAACTGGCCGTGGACCAGTTCGACGCCATCGCCAAAGCGCAGTTTCAGCGCCGCATGGCGTGCTTCGGCGGCGGCGATGTCCTCGGTTTCCAGTTCGCGCACCATCGGGCACACCCAATAGGCCTGCCCACCGGCGGCGAGATGGCGGCCCAGCCCGGCGACCACTTCATCGATGCGCTCGGTCGATACCACGCGCGTGTCGATCGGTTGCCGCCCGGGGGGCATTTCGTCGAGCCGCGACACGTCCATTTCACCATACTGCGCCAGTGTCAGCGTGCGCGGGATCGGGGTTGCGGTCATCGCCAGGCAATGCGCGGTGGTGCGCGCCTTTTGCGTCAGCATCAGCCGCTGGCCTACGCCAAACCGGTGCTGTTCGTCGATCACCACCAGCGCCAGGTTCTTGTAGGCCACACTGTCCTGAAAGATCGCGTGCGTGCCGATCAGGATCTGGATCGACCCGTCGAGCAGGCCCATCAAGGTCGCCTCGCGCGCGCGGCCCTTGTCGCGCCCGGTCAGCAGTGCGATCGACACGCCGCTGCCCGCCGCCATCCGCGTCAGCGTTTCGCCATGCTGGCGCGCCAGGATTTCGGTGGGGGCCAGCAAGGCCGCCTGTGCCCCGGCCTCGACCGCAATCAGCATGGCGTGGAGCGCCACCGCCGTCTTGCCCGATCCGACATCGCCCTGCAGCAGGCGCAGCATCGGCGCGCCCTGCCCCAGGTCGGCCTCGATCTCGGCAATCGCGCGGGTCTGCGCCCCGGTCAGCGAAAACGGCAGGTTCAGCCGCGCCCGCAAGCCGCCATCGCCGTGCAGCGGCACCCCGCGCCGGCTGCGGTTCGCCGCGCGCACCAGCATCAGCGCCAGACTGTTGGCCAGCAATTCGTCATAGGCCAGCCGGTCGTGCGCGGCGGCATCGGTGCCCTTGTGCACCGCCAGCATCGCCGCGCGCCACGTCGGCCAGCCCTCGCGCGCCAACAGGCCGGGCTCGATCCATTCGGGCAATGTCGGCAGATGTTCCAGGCCCTGTGCCACCAGCGCGGCGATCCGCCCCTGGGTCAGGCCTTCGGACAGGGCATAGACCGGTTCGGTCAATTGCCCGGCCAGCGCAGAACTGTCTTCGGCGATATGGTCGGGGTGGACGATCTGGCGCGTCTGGCCAAACTGGTCGAGCCTGCCCGCGATCCAGCGCCGTTCGCCCGGCGGCAGCAACTTGCGCGCGGAATACGAGGCGCGGCCGAAATAGGTCAACGCCACGATATCGCCCGCATCGTCTTCGGCCAGCACGCGATAGGGCCCGCGCCCGGCGCTCGACCGGTGTTCGCGCACGGTCAGCGCGATGACGATGTTTTCGCCCACCGCCGCCTCGTCCAGCCGCGAGACCACCCGCCGCGACACGAACCGGTCGGGCAGGTGATAGGCCAGATCGCGAATCCGCGTCAGCCCCAGCCGTTCGAGCGGGCGCGACAGGCCGGGACCCACACCTTTCAGACCGGCGGTTTCGGCAAACAGGGGATTGAGCAGGTCGGGCCGCATAGGCAACGATCCTTAACCGCCCCGCCGAACGTTTGCCACCATGCGCACCAATCAGCCGGGGATTTGATTCAGCGCATGGACGCGGGGCAAGATCCGGCGTGACATGGCGCCACCATCCGCCACAGGAGATTGCCATGCTGCTGCCCCATGGAACGCTGGTCGCACTGATCGACAGCCACGAATTGCGCCTGTTGCGCAACGCCGGAACCGAGGCCGTGCCGGTGCTGGTGCCCGCGCCGACCCCCACACTGGCAGAGCCCCGCCATGCCAGCGGCGAGCAGCGCCTGGCCGAGGCGACTCACGCCGCGGTGATTGCCGAATGGCTGCACCATCAGGCGATCACCCGCCAGATCGATCACCTGATCCTGATCGCGCCGCCGCGCGTGCTGGGCGAGGTGCGCCGCCATCTGAGCGGCGCGGTGGAAAAGATCACCGCCAGGGAACTCGCCAAGGATCTGATCGGACGTCATGAAACCGAAGTGCTGGCGGTGCTGCGGGGTATCTAGGGCATATTGCAGCCGTGCGGCGATTGGCCTAGGGCGCATGCCATGGACCCAGTCGACCGTCTTCGCCGCCTGAAATTCCGCGCGTGGCATCGTGGCACGCGTGAGGCGGACTATATGATCGGCTGTTTCTTCGACCGCCATCACGCGACGTGGAGCGCCGACGAGATCGACTTGTTCGAACGGCTGGTCGAGGAAGAGGATGTCGAGATCATGGCCTGGGCGCTGGGCACCGCGCCAGTGCCCGCGGCCTATGCCGGGCCGATGATGGATGCGATGATCCGGCTCGATTACGTGGACATTCCGCGCTAGACGCAACCGCTCGCCACACCATGCCCGATATTTCCCGGATCCTTTCGGCGACCGCGCCGCTCACGCTGTCTTCGCTTGCGCGCGGGGCGCAGCCGCTGGTGCTTGCCGATCTGGCGCGCGCCAGCAAGGGGCGCGCGGTGTTCATCGCCGCCGACGATGCGGCCATGCGCGCGGTGGTCGAAACCGCCGCATTCTTTGCCCCCGAACTGGAAGTGATCGAATTTCCGGGGTGGGATTGCCTGCCGTTCGATCGCGCCTCGCCCGCGCTGTCGGTCAGTGCGCGGCGGCTGGCGGCGCTTGCGCGGTTGCAGGTCAAGCGCAGCGCGCCGCAACTGCTGGTCACCACGGTGGCCGCCGTGCTGCAACGCGTGCTCACCCCGTTCCGCATCCGCGAATCCACCCGCGTGCTCAAACCGGGGCTGGAAATCGGCCGCGACAGCCTGATCGCGCTGTTGCAGCGGCTGGGCTATGCGCGCACCGACACAGTGGTCGATGCGGGCGAATATGCCTCTCGCGGGGGGGTGTTCGATCTCTATCCCAGCGGGCTCGACCACGGTCTGCGGCTCGATTTCTTTGGCGACGAGCTGGAAACGCTGCGGCTGTTCGATCCCAACACGCAGCGCTCGGTGATGCCGGTGGAAAGCCACCTGCTGATCCCGGCAAGCGAAGCGCTGCTCGATGAAGCCAGCATCAAGCGGTTCCGCAGCCGCTATCGCGAACTGTTCGGCGCCAATGCCACCGGCGATCCGCTCTATCAGGCGATCAGCGACGGGCGGCGGCTGGCGGGCATGGAGCACTGGCTGCCGCTGTTTGAAGACCGGCTGGTCACGCTGTTCGACCATCTGGGCCAGGATGATCTGGTGCTGTTTGACGCAGGTGCGGCCAAGGCAGCGGAAACCCGGCTGTCGGACATTGCCGATTATCACAACGCCCGCATCGATTCGGCGCGCGCGCAGGCCGGGCACTATCGGCCGCTCGATGCCGATGCGCTGTACCTTGGCAGCGACGAGTTCGAACGCGCGCTGGCCGCCTGGCCGGTGCATCGCATGTCGATCTTTGCCGAACCCGAATCCGCGCGCACGCTCGATTTCGGCTTTGCCAGCGCCCGCGATTTCGCGCCCGACCGGGCCAGCGGCGGCAATGTCTATGAAGCCGCGTCAAAGCATCTGTCGGCGCTGGCCACGCGCGGGATCAAACCGGTGCTCGCCGCCTATTCACAAGGGTCGCGTTCGCGGCTGAGCGGGCTGATCGCCGATGCCGGCAAAGTGCAGCCGGTCATGGCCGATACCTGGCAGGATGCGCTGGGCGTGGCCGCAACCGGGCGGATCGCGGCGGTGGTGCTGCCGCTCGACCACGGGTTTGCCGGGGAAACCGTCGAACTGCTGACCGAACAGGACATCCTGGGCGACCGGCTGGTGCGCAAAAAGCGCAAGCGCAAGGATGCCGACGCGTTCCTGGCCGAACTGGCCGCGCTGACGCCGGGCGATCTGGTCGTGCACATGGAGCACGGCATCGGGCGCTATGAGGGTCTGGAGCCGATCCGCGTCGGCGACAGCCCGCACGACTGCGTGCAACTGACCTACGCGGGCGGCGACAAGCTGTATATCCCGGTCGAAAACCTCGACGTGCTGTCGCGCTATGGCAGCGAGAATGAAGGCGTCGCGCTCGATCGGCTGGGCGGCGAGGCGTGGCAGCGGCGCAAGGCAAAGCTGCGCGAACGCATTCTGGAAATGGCCGGGCAACTGATGGCCACCGCCGCGCTGCGCGCGCTGCGCGAGGCCGATCCCCTGCCTGCCGATCCCGCCAGCTACGGCCCGTTTGTCGACCGCTTTCCGTGGACGGAAACCGACGACCAGGAACGCGCGATCGACGACGTGCTGGCCGACATGGCTTCGGGCAAGCCGATGGACCGGCTGGTGTGCGGCGATGTCGGCTTTGGCAAGACCGAGGTGGCCTTGCGCGCGGCGTTCGTCGCGGCGATGGCCGGGCGGCAGGTCGCGGTAGTCGCCCCCACCACGTTGCTCGCGCGCCAGCACTATGCCGGGTTTGTCGAACGGTTTTCAGGCTTTCCGATCAATATCGGCCGCCTGTCGCGGTTGGTGCCGCCCAAGGAAGCCGCCGAAACGCGCGCCGGGCTGGCCAGCGGGACGATCGATATCGTTGTCGGCACGCATGCGCTGCTGTCGAAATCGGTCGAATTCCGGCAGCTCGGGCTGGTTATCGTTGACGAGGAACAGCACTTTGGCGTGGTCCACAAGGAAAAGCTGAAAGAGCTGAAGGCCGATGTCCATGTCCTGACGCTGACCGCGACGCCGATCCCGCGCACGTTGCAGATGGCGATGTCGGGCCTGCGCGAATTGTCGACGATCCAGACCCCGCCGGTCGACCGGCTGGCTGTGCGGACCTATGTCATGCCGTGGGACGACGTGATGATGCGCGAGGCGCTGATGCGCGAACACCAGCGCGGCGGGCAAAGCTTCATCGTCGTGCCGCGCATTGCCGACATGCCCGACATGGAAGAATGGCTGCGGCTGAACGTGCCCGAAATCCGCTGTGTTTCGGCCCATGGTCAGATGAGCCCCAGCGAAGTCGAAGACCGCATGTCGGCGTTCTATGACCGCAAATACGAAGTGCTGCTGTCGACAACGATCATCGAAAGCGGGATCGACATCCCCAGCGCCAACACCATGATCCTGCACCGCGCCGACCGGTTCGGCCTGGCGCAGCTATACCAGTTGCGCGGGCGCGTCGGGCGGGGAAAGCTGCGCGCCTATGCCTATCTGACTTACCCGGAAAACCAGGCTTTGTCGGAAGTGGCCGAAAAACGCCTGAAAGTGTTGGGCGATCTGGATTCGCTGGGCGCCGGGTTCCAACTGGCCAGCCATGATCTCGACCTGCGCGGCGCGGGCAACCTGCTGGGCGACGAACAGTCGGGGCATATCAAGGAAGTCGGCTTCGAACTGTACCAGTCGATGCTGGAGGACGCGATCCTGGCGGCCAAGGCCGGCGATATCAGCCTGTTGCGCGAACGCGGCGCGCTCAATCCGCAGATCACCGTCGATGCGCCGATCATGATCGAGGAAAGCTATGTGCCCGATCTGGCCGTGCGCATGGCGCTCTATCGCCGCATGAACGATGCCGAAGGGCCCGAAGCTGTCGAGGCGCTGGCGGCGGAAATGATCGACCGGTTCGGCTCCCTGCCCCCGCCCACGCAAAACCTGCTGCGCCTGATCGAGGTGAAGCGCCAGGCGATCGTCGCCGGAGTCAGCAAGATCGACGTCGGCGCCAAGGGCGCGCTGGTCAGTTTCCACGGCGATACGTTTGCCGATCCCATGGGCCTGATCGCCTATGTCGAACGCCTGAACGGCGTCGCCAAACTGCGCCCCGACAACAAACTGGTGATCCAGCGCGCCTGGACCACCCCCGAAGCCCGCCTCAACGGCCTGGTCCAACTGACGCGCGGCCTGTCGGCGATCGTGCGCAAGGCGAAGAAGACGAAGAAGGCCTGATCGCCCCGATCAGCCTTACGGGACCGACGCCGCCCCGGACGTGTTGCGGGGTCGGGCTTGCTTTTTGCTGGGTACGTCCCAATTGACCCATGCGGCGAATTACGCCCCAAAAACAGCTATTTCGTCGTCATTCCCGCGAAGGCGGGAATCCAGTGGCTGCCTCGCGTGAAGGACGAACGATCGAATACCATCTCCACGCCTAAACTGGATTCCCGCCTTCGCGGGAATGACGAGCGGGTTGGGAATGTGCGCTCTCGCCCAATCAAAGACGCTCGAAGCCTGCATGTCATTTCCCGCTAGCAGCCATTGCCAAAAGCAATCGAACTTATCAGAATGAGCTATGACTGAGGGCGGATCACTCGGAAATGTCACCACGCGAGTTGTGATTTCGCACGCCGTTGGGCTGTGCCTCGCTGGAATAACAGACACCATGGGAACTACGGCTGGCGTCAGTCTCGGCGGTGCCGGTTTCGGACTTTGTTTTGGTGGATTGTTGTCTGCTCCTTGGATTGGCGCGCTCGGGTTGCTGATCTGGTTTAAGGGCTTGGCAATCGATGCTCACCCAATTGCCTTCGCAGCCCTCGGCCCCGTTCTGGTAGTAGGGTCGTATGTGCTTCTACTTGGGTCGGGTGGCTTTGAGCGAGAGGTGGCGACCTCGTCGATCTCATCGAGTATTGTCTACCTCGCACTCGTTTTTGCGAACCGTTTCCTGGCCGATCGAAGGCGCGCGCGGTCACGACCCAGTCGCTGAAGCTCCCTCCGATAAGCGCGAAATGGCCGGTATCCATGTTCGCTCGCAATGAGCGGCCCTTCGTCAAACCTCCAAAGTCCGGCGCGCACTGGTAGGCGGCGGGGGCCCGAGCCTGATCCGGGCCGAGCTTGCTTTTGCCGGATACACCAATGACCCGGCCCGATTGACCCACACCGCGACTGACGCCCAACGTGGGGTTGTCCACGCATGGGTAGATCATTCACTACGGCACAGTCATTGACTGAAATGCGTGAGCGATTAGAATCGTGTGTATGATTGAATGGTTGAAAGACCCTTGGTCTCTGTTCGCTGGCACATTCATTGTTGGCGTGGTGATGCAGGTACTTCTCCCGCGCCAGCGATGGTTCGCTGCTGTCTTAAGCACTGCGGCACCGATTGCTCTGCTCACATTCACAATCTGGTGGCGGATTTGGGACAAAGACGCGCTGTGGGCATTGGGCTACGTCATCGCCGTCATAATTTGCTTTGCGGCTTCGATGCCGAGCATACCGGCAGCGCAAATTGCAAGGCGACTGTATCGTAGCTAGCTTAAAGCGTTGGCTGGAAGCGCCCCAAAGTCCGCTGTTCACTGAGCGGCAGCGGGACCCCGGATCAGGTCCGGGGTGACGGGGTGGGGAAAAGTAGGCGATGCGCAAGCTTATCGCGCGCTTCCGGCTTATTCCGCCGCCAGACCTGCGAAATCCTGCGCCGAGACCGGTCCGGCGCGCAAAAAGCCCTGGAACAAGTCGCAGCCTTCTTCGGCCAGGATTGCCAGTTGCGCTTCGCTTTCGATGCCTTCGGCGACCACTTTGAGGTCCAGCGCGCGAGCCATGGCGATCATGGCAGCGACGATGGCACGGTCGCGCGGGTCGGTCGCGATGTCGCGCACAAGCGAGCGGTCGAGCTTCAGCGCGTCGAGCGGCAGCGCCTTCAGCGTGCGGAAATTGGAAAAGCCGGTGCCGAAATCATCAAGCGCGACTTGCACGCCATCGTCGGCCAGGGCCTGCAGGGCGCGCGCGCAAGCCTCGAAATCGCCGATCAGCGATTGTTCGGTGATTTCCAGTGTCAGCCGTTCGGGGACAAACCCGCTGCTGGTCAGCAAGGCGCGCACCGATCCCGCCACATCGCCCAGCGCGAAATCCTCGGCGGTGATGTTCAGCGACATGCGCAACGGCTTGGGCCAGGCGGCCGCCAGCGTCAGCGCGCGGCGGGCAATATGGTGCGACAATTGCGCCACGTGGTCGCCCCGGTCGGCGACGGCAAACAACGTTTCGGCGGCGATGCGGCCAAACCGCGGATGTTCCCAGCGCGCCAGCGCCTCGGCCCCGGCCAGCGCCCCGGTGCGGCAATCGAATTGCGGCTGGAACAGCACGGTGATCTCGTCGCGGTGCATCGCGCCCAGCAGATCGGCTTCGAGCAGGGCAATACTGCCACCCGGCACGCTGTCGCCTTCATCGCCCCACAGCACGCGCCGCCCGGGCAGGCGTTCGAGCGTGGCGGCGGCCTGCGCCAGCCGGTCGATCACCCCGTCGCCGCTGTCACCCGGCCGCACATCAAGCAGCGCGATGCGCGGCACCAGATGCAGCGCGTCGCCTTCCACCGTCAACGCGCGGCCGATCACCCTGCCCAGCACTTCAGCTAGGTATTGCCAGCGCTCACGCCCCGGCGCGTGGTGCGAGGCGAGCAGGAACTGCCCCCCGGCCAGCCGCGCGATCAACGGATCGGCGCCGATCGCGGCATCGATTTCCGCCAGCGCAAAATCGCCGATGCGGTGCGCCACGTCGACCAGCACCTGATCGCCCGCCGGTTTGCCATAGGCCAGGTTGACCGTCTGCAGGCGCGGCAGGCTGATCAGCATCACTTTGGCCGTGCCACCGGGCGCAGCGGCATCCAGCCAGTCGCGCGCCGCATCGGCGCCGACCAGACCGGTCAGAAAATCGGCAGAAGGTTGGATCGACGTGATAGTGCCCCGCATCGGCCGGGCATAGTCGATGTCTGTCACGAAATCATCATCCTATGCGCGATAGACGTTGCACCACAATGGGGCGCCCCATAAACCCGCGCAGTGGACGAAGTGGTCCGCGCCAATCACGCCCAGAGGGGACCATGCCTGATATTCTGACCCGGCTCGCGCTGGTGGCTTCGCCGACCGACCGTGCGCAAGAGGCGGCGGCCGAATTGCGCGCCACGCGCGAATGGGTCGATTACGACGATGCCGATGGCGTGGTGGCACTGGGCGGTGACGGCTTCATGCTGCAGATCCTGCACCATATGCTTGATTCGGATCGTATCCTGCCGGTCTATGGCATCAACCAGGGCACGGTCGGGTTTCTGATGAACCGGCCCAAATCATCACGCCCGCTTGAGGAACGCATCGCGCGGGCGCGGCGCATCGCGGTTTCGCCCCTGTGGATGGAGGCGACCACCACCGGCGACGACGTGATGACGTCATGGGCGATCAACGAAGTGTCGCTGCTGCGCGAAACGCGCCAGACCGCCAAGCTGGAGGTTTCGGTCAACGGCAAAGTGCGCATTCCCGAATTGAGCTGCGACGGGGTGCTGGTGGCCACGCCTGCCGGATCGACCGCCTACAACTTGTCGGCCAATGGCCCGATCCTGCCGCTGGGGTCGAACATGCTGGCGTTGACCCCGATCAGCCCGTTCCGCCCGCGCCGCTGGCGCGGCGCGATCCTGCCCGACAACGCGGAAATCCTGATCCGCGCGCGCGAATCCGACAAACGCCCGGTCTCGGTGGTCGCCGATCAGAAGGAAGTGCGCGACGTGCGCGAGGTGCGCGTGCGCGCCTGGCCCGAACACCAGCTCACTTTGCTGTTCGACAAGGGCAAGAGCCTGGACGAACGCATTTTCGCCGAACAGTTCATGGTGTAAAAAATCAGCCCGCGGGCGCGATTTGGGTGCTTGCCAAACCGGAAACGCCTGTTATTAGCGCCCACCTGCCCCGGGCAACCGGGCCGTTCCCTGATAGCTCAGCGGTAGAGCTCTCGACTGTTAATCGAGTGGTCGTAGGTTCGAATCCTACTCAGGGAGCCATTTCTTTCGGAAACATTCCGTTAGAACAGTACATTATGATCGCGTGTTGCCAACCTTCCCGAAAATGTTCGCCACGTGATGGCGATGGAAGGGCGGTTATCGCCCTGGTGTCGGGAGGACTTGCAAAATGCAAACCTTGTCCTTGGCATATCTCATCATCAGTGAAATGGGCCCCATCGCGCTCTTCCGGGCGATCATTTCGGCGTTTGTAGTGAAAGTCTAACGCAGCCCGCGATCCCTGCGCGCTGCGATCGATTGCACCCGAGGGCGAGGCTCTATCCGCCAAAAAGCAGTTTGCCTGGCAACGGTTTGCGTGCATCGCAGGCCACCATCGATTCCATGCATTCGTCTGCGTAATGACTTTCAAAAGTCTTACAATTTGGCACACGATGGAACATACAAATTACCAACGCTCATCTATAGGGTGGGCGCAAGATCGATCTGACCAAGGCGCCGGGGATACTCCGAACGATGCAAGACCATGTGGCACACAGCCAGCCCGAACACCCGACTCTGGAAGACTCGCAAGGCCACCCTGCATCACGCTCGCTGAAATGGATTATCGGCGCGATCGTGCTCATCGTGATCGTGCTGGTGGTGTGGCATATCGTGGGCCAGCCCACGAAAAAGCCGCACAACACCGCACAAGTGGTGACCGTGGGCAAAGTGACCCAGGGCGACATGCCCGTCACGCTCGATGAAATCGGCACGGTCACGCCCACCGCCACGGTCACCGTGCTGCCCAATGCCAGCGTCAGCGGCTATCTGATCAAGGTCGCCTATCAGGAAGGCCAGACCGTCACCAAAGGTCAGTTGCTCGCCGAGATCGATCCGCGCCCTTATGAAGTGCTGAAACAGCAGGCCGAGGCCGCGCTGGCCAAGGATCAGGCCACGCTTGATCAGGCGCGCTATGACTTTGGGCTCTACAGCCAGTTGAACGATCGCAAGGCCATCGCCACGCAGACGTTCGGCGATCAGAAATACACCGTGCAGCAGGCGATGGCCGCCGTGCAGCAGGACAAGGCCAATATCGCGCAATATGCGCTCGACATCCAGTACTGCTATATCCGCTCGCCCGCCGATGGACGCGCCGGACTTCGGCTGGTCGATGTCGGCAACTATGTCACCGGATCGTCGAGCACCGGCATCGTGGTGATCACCACGGTCAAGCCGATGCTGGTGCAGTTCGGCGTGGCGCAGAACGATATCGGGCGCGTCACCGCGCGTTTTTCGACCCCCGGCGTGAAACTGCCGGTCACCGCGCTCGACAGCGGATCGCATCAGCCGATCGCCACCGGCACGCTCTATGCCATCAGCAACCAGATGAACACCTCGACCGGGCAGACGCCGATGCGCGCGACGTTCCCCAACGATGATCTGTCGCTGTGGCCCAACGCGTTTGTCAACGTGCGCATGCTGGTCGATACGCTCCACAATGCCACGCTGGTGCCGACCCCCGCCATCCTGACCGGTGCGCCGGGCACGTATGTCTATGTCGCCAACGCCGACCACACGGTTTCGGTGCGCAAGATCGCGATCGGGCCCAGCGACGGCATCAACACCGTGGTGACCAGCGGGCTGCGCGCCGGTGAAACCGTGGTGACCGATGGTACCGACCGCCTGAGCGACGGAACGCAGATCCGTGTCGGCTCGAACAAGGCCGGCGGCAACGGCGCAGACAGCGCAAGCGGTGGCCACAAAGGTCAACACAAGGGCACCAAGGGCAACGCCGGGGCTGGATCGACCAACTCATGAATCTCTCACGACTGTTCATCCAGCGACCGGTGGCGACATCGCTGCTGATGATCGCGCTGATCATGCTTGGCCTGGTCGCGGAACAGCTGTTGCCGGTATCATCGCTGCCCGACGTCGATTATCCGACGATCCAGGTGCAGACGTTCTATCCCGGCGCCAGCCCGCAAGTGATGGAAAACACCGTCACCGCGCCACTGGAAGTGCAGCTCGGACAGATTCCCGGCCTGACTCAGATGACTTCGGCCAGCTCGGCCGGGTCGTCGATCATCACGCTGCAATTCGACCTGTCGCTCAATCTCGATATCGCCGAACAGAACGTGCAGGAGGCGATCAACGCCGCCAACAGCCTGTTGCCAAGCGGCCTGCCCGCCCCGCCGACATATGCCAAGGTCAACCCTGCCGATCAGCCGATCCTGACCCTGGCGGTCACCTCGGACACGCTGTCGCTGACCCAGTTGCAGGACATCGCCAACAACCGGCTCGCTTCGAAAATCGCCGAAGTGCCCGGTGTCGGGCTGGTCGCGCCCGCAGGCGGCAATGTGCCCGCCGTCCGCGTTGCGGCCGATCCGCACAAGCTGGCCGCCTATGGCCTGAACATCGATGACTTGCGCTCATTGCTGAGCAACGTCACCACCAGCGCGCCAAAGGGCAATCTTGACGGGCCCAAGCTCGATTACACGATCAATTCCAACGACCAGATTTCCGATCCGCAGGACTATCTGAACACCATTGTCGGCTATTCGAACGGTTCGCCGGTCTATATGCGCGATGTCGCCAGCGTGCAGCAGGCCGCGCAGGATGTCGAACAGGGCGCCTGGTTCGGCAAGAAAGCGGCGATCGTGCTCAACGTGCAGCGCCAGCCCGGCGCCAACGTGATCAAGACGGTCGACCAGATCAAGCGCCAGTTGCCCACCCTGCTGGCCAGTCTGCCGCCATCGATGCATGTCGATGTGGTGAACGATTCGACCGGCGTGATCCGCGCCTCGGTGTCGGACGCGTTCTTCGAACTGGGACTGGCGGTGCTGCTGGTCGTGCTGGTGATCTTTGTGTTCCTGCGCAACATTCCGGCCACGCTGATCCCCAGCATATCGGTGCCGGTGTCGTTGATCGGCACGCTCGCGGTGATGTACGAGCTGGGCTATTCCATCGACAACCTGTCGCTGATGGCGCTGATCATCGCCACCGGGTTCGTCGTCGACGATTCGATCGTGATGATCGAAAACATCGTGCGCTATATCGAAGAGGGCAAGAACGCGTTCCAGGCCGCGATGATCGGCGCCGGGCAGATCGGCTTTACGATCATGTCGCTGACCATCTCGCTGATCGCGGTGCTGATCCCGCTGCTGTTCATGGGCGGCGTGATCGGGCGGCTGTTCAGCGAATTCGCGATGACGCTGGCGGTGACGATCGTGCTGTCGGCGGTGGTTTCGCTGACACTCGTGCCGATGTTGTGCGCACGCATGCTGCGCGCGCATTCCGACCGTCAGCTCAGCCGGTTCGAACGCATCAGCGAGGGCCTGTTCGACAAGACTCTGGCCGGCTATCGCCGCGCGCTGACGTTCGTCATGCGCCACCAGACGGCAACGCTGATCGTTACGCTGCTGACCGTGGTGGTCACGCTGGCGCTCTATATCATCATTCCCAAGGGCCTGTTCCCGGTGCAGGACGTCGGCGTGTTGCAGGGCATCACGGTGGCCGACAACACGGTGTCGTACCAGGCCATGGCCGAACGCCAGTCGGCGGTCGCCAATGTCATACTCAAAGATCCCGATGTGGTCAGCCTGACCTCGTATGTCGGCATCGACGGCACCAACAAGACGCTCAACAACGGGCGTTTCCTGGTCAATCTGAAACCGGTCGATGAACGGTCGGAAACTGCCCAGGCGATCGGCCGGCGCATTCAGGAGGCCACTGCCGAAGTGCCCGGCATCAAGACCTATATGCGCCCGCAGCAGGATCTGACGCTCGACACGACAATCTCGCCCAACCAGTATCAGATGGTGCTGCGCGGCCCCAACCAGGCCGATCTGCAGAAAGTGGTGCCGCCGCTGGTCAATCGAATCAAGCAGATCAGCGCGATCAGCAATGTCGCCAGCGATCTCGACCAGGACGGGTTGACCATCAACGTCCAGGTCAACCGCGAAGCGGCGGCACGCTTTGGCATCACGCCTGCGACGATCGACAACGCACTCTATGATGCGCTGGGCCAGCGGATCGTCACCACGATCTTCAACCAGTCGACGCAATATCGCGTGATCCTGGTGGCCCAGCGCGATCAGTTGTCGACGGTGCAATCGCTCGGCACGATCTATCTGCCGTCGCAGACCGCCTCGTCGGGCGAAGTGCCGCTGTCAGCAATTGCCGATATCAAGGTCGGCACGGCGCCGCTGGTGGCCAGCCACCTCGCCCAGTTCCCCGCCGTGACGATCTCGTTCAACATTGCCAAGGGCGGTTCGCTGTCGGCGGCGGTCGATCAGGTTAACGCGGCCGTGGCGGCGGCGCATCTGCCCAGTTCCATCCAGCCTTCGTTCCAGGGCGCAGCGGCGGCCTATACCGATGCGTTGTCGAGCGAGGTGTTCCTGCTGATCGCGGCGCTGGTCGCGGTCTATATCGTGCTGGGTGTGCTCTATGAAAGCTATATCCACCCGCTGACCATCCTGTCGACTTTGCCCTCGGCGGGGATCGGCGCCCTGCTGGCGCTGATGATCGCGGGCAAGGATCTCGACGTGATCGGCATCATCGGCATCGTGCTGCTGATCGGGATCGTGAAGAAAAACGCGATCATGATCGTCGACTTTGCGCTGGAGGCTGAACGCGATCAGGGCATGACGGCGGCGGAGGCGATTTTCGAGGCATCGATGTTGCGTTTCCGCCCGATCCTGATGACCACGCTGGCGGCCATGCTGGGCGCCTTGCCGATGTTGCTGGGCACCGGCACGGGTTCGGAACTGCGGCGACCGCTGGGTATTGCGATCATCGGCGGCCTGTTGCTCAGCCAGGTGCTGACACTGTTCACCGCACCAGTGGTCTATCTGGCGTTTGACCGGCTGAAAGAACGCGTGAACCGCTGGCGCGGTGGCAAATCCGGCCATGACACGCCGGACCATGGCGGACCCGGCGGTGCCGGGCCCGACCAGGGGAGTGCTGCGCAGCCGGTTGGCGCGCCATGAACCTGTCGGCGCTGTTCATCCGTCGCCCGGTGGCGACGGCCCTGCTGGGCGTGGCCATTCTGCTCCAGGGCATTCTGGCCTATATGTCGCTGCCGGTTTCGCCGCTGCCCAATCTGACGTTTCCGGTTGTCGTGGTGTCGGCCTCGATGGCGGGCGCCTCGCCCGACATCATGGCCGGTACCGTGGCCGAACCGCTGGAAAAGCGGCTGGCAGTGATTTCGGGCGTGTCGCAGCTTACCTCGACCAGTTATTCGGGTGCGACCACCGTGGTTGCGCTGTTTGACGCCAGCCGCGACATCAACGCCGCCGAGCGCGACGTGCAGGCCGCGATCCAGGCCGCGCGTGCCGACTTGCCGAGCACGCTGCGCAGCAACCCGACGATCCGCACGTTCAACCCGTCGGACGCCCCGGTGATGATCCTGGCGCTGACCTCGGACACGCTGACCCAGACCCAGCTCTATGACAGTGCCAGCACCGTCATGCAGCAGCAGTTGTCGCAAGTCAGCGGGGTCGGCCAGATCACGCTGGGCGGCGCGGCGCTGCCATCGGTACGCATCGAACTCGAACCCGACAAGCTCAACGCCTATGGCATCGGGCTGGAAGATCTGCGCGCCGCGGTGTCTGCCGCCAACGCCAACAGCGCCAAGGGCAGCATCGACCAGAACGGCCAGCGGTTCGAAATCGTGTCGAACGATCAGGCCAAGCATGCCAGCGACTATGTCAATCTGGTGGTCGCCTATCGCAACGGGTCGCCGGTCTATCTCCATGACTTGGCGCAAGTGGTCGATTCGAGCGAAAACATCCGCAACCTGGGGCTGTACAACGGCAAGCCGGCGGTGATCGTGATCGTCAACCCGATCCCGGGCGCCAATGTCGTGCACACCAACGACCAGATCAAGGCGATCCTGCCCAAGGTCGAGGCCAGCCTGCCGCCGGGCACGCACATCGGCCTGGTCAACGACCGCTCGCAATCGATCCGCGCCGCCGTCGGCGATACCGAGCGCACGCTGGTCATCGCGGTCGTGCTGGTGATCGGCGTGGTGTTCGTGTTCCTGCAGTCGGGCCGCGCGATGCTGGTTCCGGCGGTGGCGCTGCCGCTGTCGATTGTCGGCACGTTCGGCGGCATGTATCTGATGCATTACAACATCGACAACCTGTCGATGATGGCGCTGACCATCGGCACCGGCTTTGTCGTCGATGACGCGGTGGTGGTGCTGGAAAATATCGTCCGCCATCTCGACGATGGCATGTCGCCGATGGAGGCGGCGCTGCGCGGCAGTGCGGAAGTCAGCTTTACCGTCGTGTCGATGAGCCTGTCGCTGATCGCGGTGTTCATCCCGATCCTGCTGATGCCCGGCGTGGTCGGTCTGCTGTTCCACGAATTCGCGGTTACGCTGTCGATCGCGATTCTGCTGTCGATGGTCATTTCGCTGACCATCACGCCGTGCATGTGCGCCTATCTGCTGAGTCCGCACGATCCGAACCGCAAACAGGCGCGCTGGATCGCGGCCACCGAAAACGGCTTTCAACGCTTCAAGAATGGCTATCGCCACACCCTGGCATCTGTGCTGGGGCATTCGCGGCTGGCCGTGCTGACACTGCTGGCGTTGATCGTGCTCAACGGCGTGCTGTTCAAATTCCTGCCCGCGACATTCTTCCCCGAGCAGGACAATGGCCTGTTGCTCGGCCAGATCATCGCCGACCAGAACATCTCGTTCCCGGCGATGGCCGAAAAACTGCGCGAAATGCAAAGGATCGTGCAGAGCGATCCGGCAGTGGCCGCAGTGGCCGGCGCGGCCGGGTCCGGCTCGGGCGGGCGGGCGGGCAACACCGCCAATGTCTACGTCTCGCTCAAGCCGCTGGCCGAACGCAAAGTCAGCGCGGCGGTTGTCGCCGAACGCCTGAAGCCAAAGCTGGACAAGATTTCCGGGGCCAAGCTGTTCATGCAGGCGCAGCAGGACCTCCACCTGGGCGGGCGCCAGTCGGCAGCGGAATACCAGTATACCCTGAGCGGCGACGATCCGCAGGCGATCTACAAGCTGATCCCGCGCCTGCTCGACGAATTGCGCAAACATCCCGAAGCGATCACCGACGTCAACACCGACATGCAACAGAACGGGTTGCAGACTTTCGTCAACTACAACCGGCAGACCGCCTCGCGGTTCGGGTTCACCCCGATCCAGCTCGATTCGGTGATTTATGACGCGTTTGGCCAACGGACCGTTTCGACCGTCTACAACCCCAACAACCAGTATTTCGTGGTGATGGAAATCGCCCCGCAATACACCCAGTATCCCAGCGAGCTGAACCGCATCTTTGCCAGCACGGCGGCAGGCGTGGCCAGCGGCACGGCGCAGACGCAGATGCCCGGCGGCACCGTTTCGGGCACGTCAGCATACCGCGCGGTGGCGGCGCAGTCGGCGTCAACCGGGGCCAGCTCGCTCAATTCCAACGCCCAGGCCAATGCGCTGACCAACGCCATCTCGAACAGCCGGGGCGGCACCTCGACCGGCAGCGCCGACAGCACCGCGGCCGAAACGATGGTGCCGCTGACGGCGATGTCCCAATGGACCAATGGCAACACGCCGATCCAGGTCAACCACCAGAGCGGCCTGGTCGCGGCGACGATCTCGTTCAACCTGCCCCCCGGCGGGTCGATGGGCGTCGCCCAGGACACCATCAAGAAGGCGATGGCCGATATCGGCACGCCGCCGTCGATCATTGGCGGGGCGCAAGGTTCGGCACAACTGTTCCAGCAATCGCTGATGACGATCCCGCTGCTGATCCTGGGCGCGCTGTTTGCGATCTATATCGTGCTGGGCATCCTTTATGAAAACACCATCCACCCGCTGACCATCCTGTCCACCCTGCCTTCGGCCGGGGTCGGCGCGGTGTTGGCGCTGATGGTGTTCGGCGTGCCGTTCTCGATGATCGCGCTGATCGGCATATTCCTGCTGATCGGGATCGTGAAAAAGAACGCGATCATGATGATCGATGTGGCCATCAATCGCCAGAAGAACGAAGGTGTCGATGCCAAGCACGCCATTTTCGAAGCCGCAGTGCTGCGTCTGCGGCCGATCATGATGACCTCTGCCGCGGCAGTGCTGGGCGCCGTGCCACTGGCGATCGGCTTTGGCCAGGGTGCCTCGCTGCGTCAACCGCTGGGCGTGACGGTGATGGGCGGCCTGCTGATCAGCCAGTTCTTCACGCTTTACACCACCCCGGTAATCTATGTTTATCTCGACCGTCTGGGCGCAAGGGTGCGCCGCGCGACCGCCCGGTTTTCCTGGCGGACCCAGTCGGCAAATCCGGATGTCAGCTCATGACAGGACATACAATGCGCCGCCTCACCCTGATGCTCACCCTTGGTACCGCGCTGGCCGGGTGCACTGTCGGGCCCAATTATCACCGCCCTGCCCCCGCCGAAGCGCCGGCGCCGCAATTTCACGAAGTGGCCGGCTGGATGCAGGCGACACCTGCCGACAGCCTGCCCAAGGGCGACTGGTGGACCGCGCTGGGCGACCCGCTGATCGATCAGCTTGAACCCCAGGTGCGCGTCGCCAACCAGACCGTGCGCGCCGACTATGCCAATTATCAGCAGGCACTGGCGATTGTCGGCGAAGCCAACGCGACGCTGTTCCCCACGCTGGGCGCCACGGCCTCGGCCACCCGCGCACGCACATCGGCCAGCACCGCCAAGGGTCCGGTGGCTTCGGTCGGCAACCAGTTTTCGGTGGAGGGCAACGCCAGTTGGTCGCCTGATATCTGGGGCAAAGTGCGCCGGCAGATCGAATCCGATGTCGCCAGCGCGCAATCGAGCGAAGCGACGCTGGCCAATGCCACATTGTCGGCGCAAGTGACGCTGGCCACCACGGTGATCAACCTGCGCGTGGCCGATGCCAATATCGACCTGCTCAAGCAGACCGTCGCGGCCTATGACGACTATCTCAAGGTCGTCGCCAGTTCGGTGCAGACCGGATACAAGCTCTATAGCCCGCTCGACGAGGCCAATGCCCGCACCCAGCTCCAGACCGCGCAATCGAACCTGCTCAACGCCGGGATCGCGCGCGCGCAATATGTACACGCCATCGCGGTGCTGGTGGGCAAGAACCCCGAAGACATCGACATTCCGCACAGCACCAGCCTGCCCAGCCTGCCCGCCGTACCGGTTGGCGTGCCCTCGGCGCTGTTGCAGCGGCGCCCCGACATTGCCGCCGCCGAACGCACGATGGCGGCGCAAAACGCGCTGATCGGCGTGGCGGTTGCGGCGTATTATCCCGACATTTCGTTGACCGGCGCCATCGGCTCGGGCGCCTCGGCGGTCAGCCAGTTGTTCAAGGCTGCCACCTCGATCTGGTCGGTCGGCGCCAGCGCGTCGGAAACGCTGATCGATTTCGGCGCGCGCAAATCGGCGGTGGCGCAGGCCCGTGCCGCCTATGACGCGGCGGTCGCCAATTATCGCGGCACTGTGCTCAGCGCGTTCCAGGGCGTTGAAGACAATCTGGTCAGCCTGCGCGTGCTGTCCGATCAGGCCGGTGTGCTCGACAAGGCCATCGGCAGCGCCGCGCATGCCAGCGACGTGGCGCATAGCGAATACCAGATCGGCACAGTCGACTATACTGCCGTCGCCGATGCCGCGCTGACCGAAATCGCCACCCGGCAGACCGCGCTCAGCGTGCAGCAGAGCCGTCTGGTCGCCTCGGTTTCGCTGATCGGCAATCTGGGCGGCGGCTGGTCTGCCGACCAGTTGCACAATGCCCGCCACTTGTCCCCGGCCAAGGCGCCTGGCGGACCCAACTGATTACGGCGCGCCCCGGATCGCTCCGGGGCGCTGTTGGATCACACCGTTGCGCCGTGGCAATGCTTGTATTTCTGGCCCGAACCGCACGGGCATGCGGCATTCCGGCTGATGTCCTGCCCTTCCCATGGATTGCCCGCGATCGGCGCCTGCGCCGGGCCCTGCGCACCGATCAGGCCGAGCGATGACGCGGCGCTCGGAATCGGGCGCACATCGTCTTCGC
The DNA here is from genome assembly GCF_001519065.1 of Novosphingobium sp. FSW06-99. Lineage (GTDB taxonomy): Bacteria > Pseudomonadota > Alphaproteobacteria > Sphingomonadales > Sphingomonadaceae > Novosphingobium. The sequence goes on along the minus strand of NZ_KQ954251.1, from coordinate 41,127 downwards.
CGGTCAACGGGTCGAGATGGCTGAACAGCGTGCCCGGCGCGGTCAGGAAATCGGGCAAGTCAGGCAAAGTCATCGTTTCGGGCCCGGTCAGGCGGAATTCGGCGGTCATCAGGATACGCGTGACATCCTCGCGGATCGCTTCGAGCATGCTTTCGAACAGGCTGAACGCTTCCTGCTTGTATTCATTGATCGGGGTTTTCTGCGCATAGGCGCGCAGGAACACCACCTGGCGCAGCGCATCGAGCGTGGCGAGATGTTCCTTCCAGTGGTGATCGAGCCGTTCGAGCAGGATCGCCTTTTCCAGATTGGCCCAGGCCGCAGGTTCAAACCCGGCGATGCGCGCGTCCATCGCCGCATCGGCCAGCGCGCAGATACGTTCGTCGATGACCGAAGGTTCCAGATGATCTTCCTGCAACCAGTCGTCCATCGGGATGGCAATGCCCAGCACATCGGCGGTGCGCGTCTTCAGCCCTTCGGCATTCCATTGTTCGGGGTACGATCCCGGCGGGCAGGCATCGCCGACCAGCGCGTTGATGGTGTCGCGGCGCATGTCGATCACCACATCGCCCACCGCATCGGCGTCCATGATGTCGGCGCGCTGTTCATAGATGACCTTGCGCTGGTCGTTCATCACGTCGTCGTATTCGACCACTTGCTTGCGGATGTCGTAATTGCGCGCCTCAACCTTTTTCTGCGCAATCTCGATCGCCTTTGACAGATAGCGCGAACCGATCGCCTCGCCATCGGCCAGGTTGGCGTTCATCATCCGCGAAAACATCGTGTCGGGGCCAAAGATGCGCAGCAAGTCGTCTTCGAGGCAGAGATAGAACTTCGACAGCCCCGGATCGCCCTGGCGGCCCGAACGCCCGCGCAACTGGTTGTCGATACGGCGGCTTTCGTGGCGTTCGGTGCCGATCACGCACAGCCCCCCGGCGGCCAGCACCAGGTCACGGTTGGCCGAGACTTCGGCCTCGATCTTGGCAATCGCGGCGTCGCGTTCGGGGCCTTCGGGCATCCCCGACAGTTCATCCTCGATTCGAAATTCGACATTGCCGCCCAGTTTGATGTCGGTGCCGCGACCGGCCATGTTGGTGGCGATGGTCACCGCGCCACGGCTGCCCGCCTGCGCGACGATGTGCGCTTCCTGTTCGTGGAACCGCGCGTTGAGCACCGCGTGCTTGACGCCTTCGGCGGTCAGGAATTCGGACAGCAGCTCGCTCTTTTCGATCGACACGGTGCCCACCAGCACCGGCTGGCCGATCTCGTTCTTTTCGCGGATCAGGCGGGCGATCGCGGCGAACTTGTCCTTGGTGTTCTTGTAGAATTCGTCTTCTTCGTCGATGCGCTGCACCGGCACGTTGGTCGGGATGGTGACCACACTCATCTTGTAGATGTCGAAGAATTCGGGCGCTTCGGTCGCGGCGGTGCCGGTCATCCCCGAAAGTTTGGGATACATGCGGAAATAGTTCTGGAACGTGATCGACGCCATCGTCTGGTTTTCGGGCTCGATCTTCACGCCTTCCTTGGCCTCGACCGCCTGGTGCAGACCGTTCGACCAGCGGCGGCCATCCATCATGCGCCCGGTGAATTCGTCGATGATGACGATCTTGCCGTCCTTGACGATATAGTCGATGTCGCGCTTGAACATGACATTGGCCTTGAGCGCCTGGTCCAGGTGATGGACGACCATCGTGTTGGCCACGTCATAGAGGTTCGACCCTTCCAGCAGCCCGGCCGTTTCCAGCTCTCGTTCGGCCCATTCGACGCCGTCTTCGGTCAGCGTGACGGTCTTCTGCTTTTCGTCGGCTTCGTAATAGACCGGGTCGATCCGCTTCACGACGATATCGACCGAGACATAGAGGTCGCTCTTGTCCTCGGTCGGGCCCGAAATGATCAGCGGGGTGCGCGCTTCGTCGATCAGGATCGAATCGACTTCGTCGACGATCGCGTAATTGAACGGGCGGTGCACCATCAGCCCACGCTCGTGCTTCATGTTGTCGCGCAGATAGTCAAAGCCGAGCTCGTTGTTGGTGGCATAGGTGATGTCGGAATTGTACGCGGTGCGGCGTTCTTCCTCGTTGAGGTTGGGCACGATCACCCCCACCGTCAGCCCGAGGAAACGATAGATTTGCCCCATCCATTCGGCATCGCGCCGCGCCAGATAGTCGTTGACGGTGACGACATGGACGCCCTTGCCCTCGATCGCGTTGAGATACGTCGCCAGCGTCGCCACCAGCGTCTTGCCCTCGCCCGTGCGCATTTCGGCGATTTCGCCGCGATGAAGCACGATCCCGCCGATCATCTGCACATCGAAATGACGCATGCCGAGCACGCGCCGCGACGCTTCGCGGCACGTCGCGAAAGCCTCTGGCAAAATGTCGTCGAGCGATTGACCGCCCGCCAACGCGTCGCGGAATTTCTGTGTCTGCGCGGTCAGTTCGGCATCCGACAAAGCCTGCATCGCCGGTTCAAAGGCGTTGATTTTGCGCACGACCTTGTCGAGCGATTTGACATAGCGTTCGTTGGACGAGCCGAACAGCGACTTGGCGATCTTGCCGAACATAAACGATGGTTCCCCGCAAAACTGTGATTGGCGAAACAGGCGCGCGAAGGGCCGCGCGGCGCTGAAAACTGCGATCTGAAAAAGGGGCGCGCAGATGCGCGCCCGGCGCGCTATTCGTGCGGCCGGTCGGCGATAGTCACGCCGCAAGACCGGGCAAACCCGGCATCATCGGGCGCCTGTGGCCGCGACATGTCGATGCGCACCGCCGCGCGCGCCATCCGCGCCCGCACCGGGCAGGCGATACTGGCCGGGGCCATTTCGGCCACCGCAAGATCAGCGCGCCCGACCACTTCGGCAGGCGACGCCGCATGGGCGACATCGGCCAGCGAAAGGCCCGACAACATGGCAAGAAGAACCAGCAGGAAACGCATTGCCGTCGCAGATAGTACCAATTTGCTTAATGGTCCATGGCCAAAGCGCCTCGCCCCGCCCTCGTTGCAAGACCCGGCCCATGAAAAAACCGTCTCCCGCATGAAACCGCAATCGTCTAGGGCACATGCCATGTCAGACGCCATCTCTCCGCTCGCCCAGCCCTTTCCCGACATGCCGCCGATCGCGGGGGTGCGCCTGCACACCGTGCGTGCGGGGTACAAGGATTGGGGGCGCACCGATCTGACGTATGTGGAACTCGATGAAGGCACCTCGGTGGCGGGCGTGTTCACGCGCAACATCTGCTGTTCGTCAGAGGTTGAACTCGGGCGGCAGAATGTCGGCCAGGGCCACGCCCGGGCGCTGGTGGTCAATGCGGGGAATTCCAACGCCTTTACCGGCTATCGCGGGCGTGAGGCGGTCGAGGCGATCATGGACCAGGTCGCCGCGCATCTGGGCGCGCCGCGCGATCAGGTGTTCGTGTCGTCCACCGGAGTAATCGGCGTGCCGCTGCCCAAGGACAAGGCACGCGCCGGGATCACCGCCGCGCTCGCCGCACCACTGGCCACCTGGGAACAGGCCGCGCGCACGATCAGCACGACCGACACGTTTGCCAAGGGCGCCACCGCGACCGCGCTGGTCGGCGGGATCAAAGTGACGCTGTCGGCGATCATCAAGGGATCGGGGATGATCGCGCCCGATATGGCAACGATGCTCGGCTATGTGTTCACCGATGCCGATGTCAGCCCGGCGTTCCTGCAATCAGCGCTGTCGGCGGCCAACACGCGCACCTTTTCGTGCATCACGGTCGACAGCGACACCTCGACCAGCGACACCGTGCTGGCCTTCGCCACCGGCAAAGCGGGCAACCCGCGCATCGAGGACGAACATTCACCCGGCGCCGATGCCTTTACCGCCGCGCTCGAAGCGGTGTGCCGTGAACTTTCCCATCTGGTGGTGCGCGATGGCGAAGGTGCGCAGAAATTCATCGCGGTCAGCGTCAGCGGCGCGGTCAGCGATAACAGCGCGCGCACCATCGCACTGTCGATCGCCAATTCGCCCCTGGTGAAAACCGCCATCGCGGGAGAAGATGCCAATTGGGGCCGCGTGGTGATGGCGGTGGGCAAGGCCGGCGAACCAGCCGATCGTGATCGCCTGTCGATCGGTTTTGGCGGCACCTGGGCCGCGCGCGAGGGCCAGCCACTGGCCGACTATGACGAAGCACCGGTGGCCGCGCATCTGAAGGGCCGCGAGATTTCGATCGAGGTTGATATCGGGCTGGGCCAGGGCCGCGCGACGGTGTGGACGTGCGATCTGACGCACGGCTATATCGCCATCAACGCGGATTACCGGTCATGATCACGATCTGGGGCCGCCTCAATTCGCACAACGTCAAGAAAGTCGCCTGGGCGGCGATCGAAATGGGCGTGGCGCACCGCCGCATCGATATGGGCGGCGCGTTCGGCTTTTCGGACAATTTCCGGTCGAAAAATCCCAACCTGCTGGTGCCGATGATCGAGGATGACAGCGTGCCCGGCGGGTTTGCGCTGTGGGAATCCAACACGATCCTGCGCTATCTGGCCGATGCCCATGCCCCTGACTGGCGGCATGGCGACATATGCGCGCGGGCCCAGGCGGAAAAGTGGATGGACTGGCACTTCGATTTTGCCGATCTCCAGCGCGGGGCGTTTCTCGGGTTGATCCGCCAGGGCAAGACCGCCGCCGATGCCGATGTCGTTGAATCGCGGGCGGCGACCGTCCGGCTTGCCCGCATCCTCGATGCGGAACTGGCGCAACGCCCGTTCCTGTCGGGCGACCGCTTTGGCCTCGCCGATATTCCCATGGGCGTCTATGCACACACGTTCTTTGCATTGCCGCTGGACCGCCCTTCGCTGCCAAACCTCGAAGACTGGTATGCGGGCCTGACCGAACGACCGGGCTATGCCAGCACGGTGATGATCCCCCTGACCTGAGGCCGCGATGACCCGAACGCTCGACACTGAAATCGCCGCGCTGATGGCGCGCGTCGCGCAGACCGCGATCCTGCCGCGATATCAGCACCTGACCGCCGGGCAGATCGCCAACAAGGCGGTCGATGATGTGGTGACCGTGGCCGACACCGATGCCGAAGCCCTGTTGAGCGAGGCGCTGGCCCGGCTGATGCCCGAGGCGGCGATTGTCGGCGAGGAAGCGGCGAGTGCCGATCCCGCCGTGCTCGACCGGTTGGGCGACAGCCTGTGCTGGATCATCGATCCGATCGACGGCACCAACAATTTTGCCGCCGGGCGCCCGCCGTTCGGCATCCTGATTGCGTTGGCCGAACATGGCGAAATGGTGGCGGGCTGGATCTATGACGTGCTGAGCGGACGGCTGTGCAGCGCGCATCGCGGCGCCGGGGCCTGGGTCGATGGCGAGCGCGTGACCGCGCGCAGCACGGGCCAGGAGCCCCCGGTGGCAGCCATTTCGCTGGTGTTTGCCGATCCCGACCGGCGCGCGGTGCTGAAAGAGCGCGTCGCGCCGCATTACACGCTGGTCGATATCCCGCGCTGCGCGGCGGAACAGTATCCGCGCATCGTGCTGGGCATCAACGACGTATCGATTTTCGAACGCACGCTGGCGTGGGATCACGCGGCCGGCGTGCTGTTCGTCAACGAGGCAGGCGGGCGCGCCGCGCGCCCAGACGGCAGCGCCTATCGCGTCGACCGCCACCTGCAACCTGGCCTGATCGCCGCCGCCAGCCCTGCCCTGTTTGACCAGATGGCAGAACGGCTGGCGGGGATGTAAATCCTCCCCGTTGTCAGGGAGGATCAGGTCAGAGTGCGCTTTCCAGCCAGCCCTTGAGCTGGCTCTTGGGCGCGGCGCCCAGCTTTTGCGCGACGGCCTTGCCATCCTTGAACAGCACCAGCAGCGGGATCGACTGCACGCCGATATCGCCGGGCACTTTGGTGTTTTCCATGATGTCCATTTTGACGATTTCGACCCGGTCGGCCAGTTCCTCGGCAATTTCCTCAAGCGCGGGGGCAATCATCTTGCACGGGCCGCACCAGTCGGCCCAGAAATCGACCAGCACGGGCTTGCCTGCGCCGAGCACGTCTTCGGCAAAGCTGGCGTCGGTTACGGCTTTGGTGGGCATGATCAAAAACTCCGAAAGAAAGTTGTACCCAATCTAGGCACGCGGGCGGCGCTTGCAACCGGCAGTGCTCAAAAGGTTTCCTCTGCATCGCCAAGGCCCAGCTTTTGCATGGGGAGCATGGCCTCGGGCAAGGCATAGAGGCGCGGGATCGCAGTATAGAGCAACGCCGCCTCGACCCGCCGTCCTGGATGAATCACCCGCAGCGCCGCGACATAGGCCGCCATCTGCCGCAGATAGGCCCCCGGAATGTCGGCGATCGCCGCGGGCGGGCGGCGATCGGTCTTGAAATCGACAATCCGCACCGCATCGGCGCTGATCAGCAGGCGATCGATCGTGCCGCTGATCAGGCGCGGGCCGACCAGCGCGGCAATCGGCACTTCGGCCAGCGAACCAGGCCCGAACACCGCCGACCATTCGGGCGCATCGAGCACCGCGAGCGCCGCGCGCACCAGCGCATCGCGATCATCGCCGCTCCAGTCGCCCGCCATGCGCGCCAGCCACTGCGTCGCGGTATCCGCGCGCGCCGCCAACGGCACATCGGGCAGGCGTTCGAGCAAGCGGTGCAGCAACGTGCCGCGCCGCATGGCCTGGCGCGCGCCAGGGCCGGGCCGGGTCGGCGGGGCGGGCGCCGCATCCTCGCCCAGTGCGCTGGGCGCCAAGGGACGTGGCGGGCGCGGTTCGGGGCCGACCGGCACCAGCAGATCATCGGGCAGGACAATCGCCGGCGCGCGCGCGGCTGCCGCATCGACCGGCGGCACCGCAGCCGCCACGCCGAATGTGCGACACCGCTGCCAGATCGGATCGGCCTGCTCGGTTGCGCCCGGCACCTGGCTCAGCGCGCCAAACCAGCTCTCTTCGGGCACTTCACCCTTGTCGCGCGGGCCCAGCGCGCCAGTGATGAACAATGCCTCTTCGGCGCGGGTCATCGCGACATAGAGCAGGCGCCAGTGTTCCTCGCGGTCGGCCTTTTGGGCGGCCAGTTCCGCCTCGCGCACGCGGGCAGGCTTTTCATCCTTGCGTAGCGGCGGCAGCGGCACCGATCGCCCGGCGCCGTCGTCGAGCGTCACCGGCGAGGCCAGCGCCTTGCCCGGATCGGCGGTGGCATCGGCCAGGATCACGATCGGCGCCTGCAACCCCTTTGACCCGTGCACGGTCATCACCCGCACCAGATCGCTTTGCCCGCCCGCCTCGCGCTTGACATCGCCATCGCCTGCGGCAAACCAGTGGATGAACCCGGCCAGCCCCGGCACATGGCTGGAGGCATGGGCCATCGCCGCATTGACCAGTTCGTCGATCGGATCACCCGCCTCTTCGCCCAGCCGCGCCAGCAGCGCCTTGCGCCCCTGCCACGGCCCGACCAGAATCCAGTTGAGCAGCGCAGCGGGAGAGACGAAATCGGCGCGCGCCAGCAGATCGCGCAAACGTGCCATCGTCGCATGCGTCACCGGACCCTCGGTTTCGCGCAAATGATCCCACAGCCGCATCCCGGCGCGGCGATAACCATGCGCCAGCAGGTCTTCCTGGCTCCACCCGAGCAACGGCGAGACCAGCAGCCCGGCCAGATTGAGATCATCGCCCGGCTGCACGCAGAATTGCAGCGCGGCGATCAGATCCTTGACCGCCAGCGGCGCGCCCAGCCGCAACCGGTCAACCCCCGCCACCGGCACGCCTTCGGCATGCAGCCGCGCAACGATCAGCGCGGCCAGCGCACCGCGTTTGCGCACCAGCACCATCACATCGCCCGGCGTCGCCCGCCGCACACGGCCCTTGCCAAGTCCATAGCCCTGATCCAGCCATTGCCGTACCTGCCGCGCGATCCGCCCGGCCAGTTCGCGATCAGGGCCCGACAGCCAGGTCTCTTCCCCGCCGGGATCGGGCAGATCGTCCTCGTCCGCCTCCACCGCCAGCCCGACCGGCTGCCACAGGCAGACCTGCCCAGCGATGGCATGACCAACATGGGGTTCGGGCGGCGCAGGCAGGCCGAACCGATCGCTCCCTATCGTGGCCATCGCGGCATCGACAAAGCTCAGGATCGGCTGCGCGCTGCGGAACGAACGTCCCAGCCCGAGATCGAGCAGATCGAGCGCGGGATCGTTGGCAGCCTGCGCCAGCGCATCAAGTTCGCGCGCGACACGCCGCCGCGCGGCCTCGAATTCTCTGGGACTGGTGCCCTGAAACCCGAAAATCGCCTGTTTGTAATCGCCCACCACAAACAGCGTGCGCGGCGCCGGGCGTTCGCGCGCCTGCCCCTCGCCAGACCGGAAATCGCCGGTCACCCCGTCGAGCACGATATCCCATTGCCGCGCATTGGTATCCTGCGCCTCGTCGACCAGCACGTGATCAAACCGGCGGTCGAGCTTGAAGCGAATCCAGTCCGCAGGCGCGCGTTCGGTCAGCAGCGCTGCCGCCGCGCGGATCTGGTCGTCGAAATCGATGAACCCCTCGCGCGTCTTGGCCTCGTCCCACGCCAGCGCGAACCGCCGCCCGATCGCCAGTGCGGGCTCGGCCAGATCGACCAGCGCCAGCGCGCGGCCCAGTTCGGCAGCCTCGTGCAGCGCCTCGCTGACCGTGGCGGCATGGTCGGTATACGTCGGGTCGATCTTTTCGAGGTTCTTGCGATACTTCGCCTCGCCCTCGGCATTGAACAGCGCACGGGTCAGCGCGGCAACCGTGGTCGCGCGCACAGGCGCATCCGCCGCCAGCCAAGCCGCGATCGGCGCGATCATGCCATCGGCGGTCTTGGTGCCCCATTCGCGCAAGGCATCGACACAGCGCCCCAACGCCGCCACCGGAAACCGCGCATCGGCAAAACAGTCCGCCAGCAGGCCGTGGTCGGCATCGGCCGGCAGCCCGATCAGGCGGTTGATGCGCGGGCGCAACGGCGATTGCCAGGCGCCGGGCCCGGTCCACACCTCGGTCGCGGCGGCACAACGCAGCAGAAACCGGGTCAGATCGCCCTCGCCCATGCGCACGCTCAGCGCGCCAAGCGCATCGATGAACGCGCTGTCGCCACTGTCCTGCGCGCGCACCAGCAGATCGACCAGCACATCGCGCACCAGCAAATCGCGGTCGCGGTCTTCCATCGCGCGCGATCCGGGGCGCAGGCCGGCTTCCTCGGGAAAGGCCGACAGCAGCCATTGTGCAAAGGCGTGGATGGTGCCGATGCGCAGGCCGCCACCGGGGCAATCGAGCACGGCGGCAAACCGGCTGCGCGCGCGCGCCAGCGTGGCCGGGTCGAACGGGGCGCCGATCGCCTGCAAATGGGTGGCCAGAATGGTGTCTTCCATCCGCACCCAGTCGGCCAATTTTTCGCCGATGCGCGTGGCCATTTCCGCTGCGCCCGCCTTGGTGAAAGTCAGGCACAGGATCTGGTCGGGCTCCACCCCCGGTTCGAGCAGCAGACGCAGCACCCGCGATGTCAGCACCTGGGTCTTGCCAGTGCCCGCCGAGGCCGACAGCCACACCGAACGATCGGGCGCGACGGCAGCCATCTGGTTGTTTTCCAGACGGTGCACCTGCTGGGCCAGGCTGGCCACCGCGCTCATGCCGCGCCCCCGCGCCCAAGCCATTCGTCCAGCCGCATCACCTGATCATAATCCGAATAGCCCGCCAGATCGGGATTGAGCCGCGCGGTGAACGGTTCGCTGCCCAAAATCCACCGGTCGAGCGCATCGTCGAGATAGGCGCGCGTGATGTCGAGAAATTCGGCACGCGGCACGCCGCTGCGCTTGCGCCCTTCGCGGATCGGCTCGTCGCGCCAGCCAAACCCCGATCCGTCGCGTCGGCGCGACAATGACCAGTATTCGAACCGGTCGGGCTGGCCCGATACCCCTTCGACGCCGCCCGCCGCCGCGATCAACCCGATCACGCCGAGTTGCAGCGCAAACCCGCGTTCAACCATCGCCCCGCTGGGGGGCGATCCGGTCTTGTAATCGACAATCGCCAGCGTGCCGTCGGGCAGGCGGTCGATGCGGTCGGCGCGCGCCTTGATGGTCACCCCGCGCACCGCCAGATCGCCCCAGCGTTCGAACGCCACGACCTGGCGGCCCTCGCCCGCCAGCGCCAGTTGCTCGCTTTCGATCCATTCCAGCGCGGCGATCAGGCGCGGTTGCCACAGCGCGCGCATCAGCGGGTGCGCGCTCATCGCGTGAAGCGCGTGCTGCGCGATCGGCACGAGTTCGCCCACCGGCGCGCCCGCCTTGTGCCACTCCTCCAGAATGGCATGCACCGCGGTGCCGCGCCACGCCGGGCTGGGATCGGCATCGAGCGGATCGAGCGAGGCCAGCCGCAGGATGGCATTGGCATAGAACTGATAGGGATCGCCGCGCAGCCGGTCGAGCGCGGTGGCCGCGATGTCGACCCGGCGCTGGGCGGCGCTGGGCATCGGTTGCGGGCGCGGCGCAGGATCAACCCTGGGCGCATGGTCGAGCGCGCGCGCCCAATCGACCGCATCGTGTTCCAGCCGGGTCAGATCGCCCAGCATCGCGCGGATGCGCAGCAGAAAGCGCGAGGGCACGGTTGGCCCGCCGGTGTCGCGCGCGGCATGGCTCAGCACCACTTCGGGCGCGCCGAGCGCGGCGGCGAAATCGTGCGCCGACAGCCCGATGCGGAAATCGGCGCCGGGTATCCCCAGCGCGCGCAGCACGGCGGGCGCCAGGATCGGATCGGACGCGGGCGTGGCGGGCCAGCTTCCTTCGACCAGGCCGCCGCAGATCACCAGATCGGCACGGCTCATCCGCGCCTCCAGCAGGCCATAGATGGCGAGGCGCGGATGCCCACCATAGGCCGGACGCACCGCCACCTGATCGAGCGCATCGCGCAACAGCGCGGGCAATTCGCCCGGATCGACCGCCGTATCGCCCAGATCGGGATCGCCCGCCGCCACGCTCCAGTCCTCGATGCATTGCGCCAGCGCGCGCCCGTCCGCCTCTGCCCACAGGCCATCGCCGCACAGCGCCTGCGCCACGTCGACCAGCCCGGCCAGCGCATCGCCGAGCGGGCGCGCTGCATCGCTGTCGAGCAGTGGTGCCAGGATCGGCGCAAGATCATCCCACCACGCAATCAATGCCGGATCGGGCCGCCGCGCCGCCAAAACCCGGTCGCGCAGTGCGGCCAGGCCAGGCCCCGGACGTGGCCCGCGCAAGGCCAGATCGAGCCCGCGCACGCGTTCGAGCCAGCCAGCCCGTTCCTCGCCGCTGTGCACCAGCGGGTGCCCCAGCAGGCCGATCAGTGGCACCGGCGCCGCGCGTTCGGCCCAGGTTTCGGCCAGCAACAGCAGCACCCGGCCGGCCGCGGTCTGCGACAAGGGACGCCCCGCGCTGTCGTCGGCGGCGATGTTCCAGCGTTGCAGATGCGCCACCACGCGTTCGGCCAGGCCCCGGTCGGGGGTGATCACCGCCACGCGCCGTTCCGGCACCGCCAGCGCGCGGCGCGCCAGTACCGCGATGGCCAGCGCCTCTTCGCCGGGGTTGGCGCTTTCCATCAGCCGCACGCCCGCCAGGCGGCGATCGTCGGCGGGCAGATCGGCCCACACCGCGCTGGCCACCGGCGGCAGGAACAGGTTGGAGATCGCGCGGCTGCGTGCCGGTGACGCGGCGGCCAGCCCGGCGCGGTGCCACGGCATGACTTCGCCGCGCGCGATGCCCATGCGGTTGAGCAGCAGTTTGAGATGGTATTGCGGATGGGTAACGATGTCGCCCCAGCCAAACACCGGATTGGCGTCGGCGGCATCGGCAGCGGGCGCGCCCGCCTGCCCCAGCGCATCCCACACGTCATCGCCCAGCGCCAGATCGAGATCGGGCAGGATCACCGCGCCTTCGGGCAATTGCGACACCACCCGCAACAGGCGCGCCACCGCCGGTGCCGCCGACGTGACCCCGGCGGCCACCACCGCCCCGGCCGGCGGTGCGGCGTGCCAGCGGTCGGCCACCGCGCGCAACAACCGGCTGCGCCGTTCGGGCGCATCGCAGGCGCCGCGCCGGTCAAGCTCGGCGCGCCAGCGCATGACCACGCGCGCAAACAGCCGCGTGCTGGCAATCCAGTGCTGCGCCAGATCGCCGACCAGCCCGATCACCGACGGATCGAGCAAATGCTCGACGCTGCGATCTTCGATCAGCAGGCGGTCGATCGTTTCGCCAAGACTGCGCGCCAGCCGCAGCAACGCCGCCTGCCCCGGCACCACCGTGCCCGGCTCTGCCGCCAGTTCCTCGCGCAGCAGCCGCGCCAGCACCAGCAGGCGGACGGTGGGATCGATCGCCGGGGGGGTGTCGACGCTCAATGGATCGAACAGCGCGCCCAGCGTCTCGTCCAGATCGAGATCGCCCACCACGACCATGCGCGGCAGCAACAGCGCGCCGCCACTGGCGCGCACGAACGCCTCGGTCACGATGCGTACCGCGCGGCGGCTGGGTAACAGCAGCGTCAGCCGGGCGAGGCCAAACCCGTCTTGGCGATAGCGCGGGATCAGCCCGGCGACCAGCGCATCGGCAAAGCCCCGGTGTGCCGCGATCGCATAGACCGTGGGCGCGTCATCGACCACCCGATCAGGCGCCGGTCAGGGCCGCTTCGGTCGGTCCGATCATTGCCGGGGTGCCGACTTCGAACCACAGCCCGGTGTGCGACAGCCCGTAAAGCCGCCCTTCGGCAATCGCGCGATCCCACAGCACGCCGGTCGAAAACGCGCCTGCGGGTGCATCGCGCAACAGCCGCTGCGACACGATCTGGATGCCGGTGTAGATGAACGGCGCCACGCGCCCAGGCTTGCGCCGCGAAATCCGGCCCAGCGGATCGAGGTGAAAATCGCCCAGGCCCGCGAAATTGTGCGCCTGGGCATGGCTGACCACCAGCAACAGCGCATCCATGCGGTCTTCATCCCAGGCATCGCTCAGCGCGGAAAACGCGTTGCGCGGCCCATCCAGCCAGATCGCATCGGTGTTAAGGCAGAAAAACGTGTCCGCCGCGATCAGCGGCAGCGCGCGCACCATGCCTCCGCCGGTTTCGAGCAAGCCGTCGGTCTCGTCGGAAATGGCGATCTGCGGCGCCTTGCGGCCGTGCAGGTGCGCGATCAGTTGATCGGGCAGGTAATGCACATTGACCACCGCGCGCGCCACGCCCGCCTCGACCAGCTTGTCCAGGCCATAATCGATCAGCGGCTTGCCCGCGACGCGCACCAGCGGCTTGGGCCGGGACGCGGTCAACGGACGCATGCGCTTGCCGATGCCGGCGGCGAGCAGCATGGCCACATCGCTGACCAGCGGGCCACCCGACAGGGGGTGCGTTGCAGGCGTGCTCATGACGTGAACGGTCCCCCCAGGACACCGGCCGGATCGCGCAATTCGGCGGGAATGTTGGCATCGAACCACGCCGCCACCGGACCCAGCGCGGGATGGGCCAGATCGCGTTCAAGCTGCGACCAGACCCGCGCGATCAGGTCGAGATAGCGCGGTTTGCCATCGCGTTTCCATAGCCGCACGAAAATGCCGATGATCTTGGCGTTGCGCTGCGCACCCAGCCGCGCATAGTCGGCCAGGAACGTTTCGGCATCGAACGCCCCGCCCGACGTTGCGGCAGCCCCCTGACAATAGTGATCGAACATCGCGCTTTCGAGTTCCGGCGAGACGTCGCGCCGCGCATCCTGCAACAGCGAAACCAGATCATAGGCCGGATGCCCGACCAGCGCATCCTGAAAGTCAAGCAACCCCTGCCGTCCCAGATCGCCCAGCAGCATGATGTTTTCGGCGTGATAGTCGCGCAGCACCGTCACCCCTGGGCGCTGGCGCGGCAACAGCGGGGCCAGCACCTCTTCCCACGCGGCGGTCCAGCCGCGCCCGTCGATATAGAGCCCGCGCGCCGGGCAGTACCAGTCGGTAAACAGCCGCACTTCACGCACATATTCGCCCAGCGAATAGTCGGTGAAGGGCCCCGGCGGCAGCCGATGCAGCGCCAGCAGCGCGTCGATCGCGGCGCGATAGACCGCCATTTCGTCATCGGGCCAGGCATCGACATATTCGCGCATGCGCACGTCGCCGAAATCTTCCATCAGCACAAAGCCCGCTTCGGCATCGTCGGCCAGGATGATCGGCGCGCGCATGCGGTTGCCATCCAGCCACAGGGCTGCGCGAAGGAACGGCGCGGGATTTTCGCGCGGCGGCGGCGCGTGCATCAGCATGGCACCGCTGCCGTCGGCCTTGCGCACACGGAAATAGCGGCGGAACGAGGCATCGCCGGGCAGCGGATCGATGGCCGCATCGGCCCAGCCGGCGCGCTTCAGAAAAGCGGCGGCGTCTTCGGGAATGGTCAGGTCCATAGCCCGCGTTCTTGCCAAAGCCGCCCCGGCTCGACAATGGCCCGCCGCCCGTTTTCCCACGTTTCCATGCGGATCGTCAGGCAACCCGGCTCATGCACGAAACCGCCCGCCCGATCGGGCCATTCAGCTAGCAGCGCAGCGCCCTGGCGATAGTCATCAAGCCCGATCTCGTCGGCCTCGGCCGGCGAGGACAGGCGGTAGAAATCGGCGTGCACCACCGGCAGACGCACACCCGGTGGATCGTAGATCTCGATGATCGCGAATGTCGGCGACGGCACTTCGCCGCGGTGGCCCAGCGCGGCCAGGATCGCGCGCGCCAGCGTGGTCTTGCCCGCGCCCAGCCCGCCATGGAACGCCACCACATCGCCCGGCGCCAAGGCCGCCGCAATCTGTGCGGCCAAGGCTCCGGTGGCGGCCACATCGGGCAGATCGATGATGGTCATGGCAGCACGATCACTGCGCTGGTGCCCTGCCCCGGCTCTGACATCAACTCGATCGTGCCCTGATGTGCCTCGATCAACTGACGCACCAGCGGCAGGCCGAGCCCCGCTCGGCGTTCGATATTGCGGCCATCGGCCCCGATGGTCAGCCCTTCGAGCGCGCGGGCAAGCTGCGCCGGTTCCATCCCGCGTCCATTGTCGGACACCACCACTTGCACCTTGCGATCCGGGCGCCGCGCACAATCGACCAGAATGCGCCCGCCCGGCGGGGTCGCGGCAATCGCGTTGTCGATCAAATGGCCGAACGCACGGCGCAACCGCCGCGCATCGCCGGTGACCGACCCGATCGCATCGCTGCCGCGCAGATCGAGCGACAACTGCCCTTGCCCGATCTGGTCGGCGCGTTCCTGCACCACCTCGGTCAACAACGGGAACAGCGCCACCGCATCGCGCGCGACCGGCAAAGTGCCCGCTTCGCCCTGTGACAGGTCGAGCACCGTTTCAATCTGTTCGCTCAACCGCTCGACCGAGGTCAGGATCGCAGTGACATATTCGTGCGCCTGTTCGGGCAGATCGCCCGCCAGCCCGCCGTCGAGCATTTCGGCAAAGCCCCGGATCGACGTCAGGGGCGTGCGGAATTCGTAGCTCATGTTGGCGATAAAGCGGGTCTTGACCGCATCGGCCTCCACCAGCGCGGCGTTGCGTTCGCGCAGCATCGTCTCGGCCTTTTGCGAATCGGTGATGTCGAGCACCGTCAGCAGGCCATTGCCATCGGGCAAAGGCACCCCGCCAAAGGCCAGATGGCGCCCGTCGGCCAGCGCCAGCCGCCCGGTCTGCTGCCGCCGTTCGAGCGTGGCCGCCTCGATCACCTGGCCGATCGTGGCGACTTGTGCGGGTCGGCGCAGTTTTCCGGCGATATGCGACAGGATGACATCGGCGCGCGGATGTTTGGCCAACATGTCTTCATCCAGGCCCCAGTCGGCGGCAAAGCGCCGGTTCCACAGTTGCAGCTTGCTGTCGGGGCCGAACACTGCCAGCGATTCGAACAAGTTGTCGAATGTCGCGGTGCGGGTGCGCAACAGCGTGTCGCGCGTGGCCGACAGTTGCAACTGTTCGGTGCGATCCTCGAATATCATCAACAGCCCGCCATCGGGCATCGGCTGGGCCACCACGCGCAGATGCGTGCCGTCGGACAAGTGCCAGGGTTCCTCGCGCGCTTCGCGGCTGAGGAACCAGCCCTGGCGTTCGCGGCGCCATTCGGGGAAATCGCGCACTTCGGGCAGGCGCCCACCATCGCGCATGCGATCGAGCACGCGGTCGAACGGCGGCGTATCGGCCACCCATGCCGGGGGAATTGCAAACAGGCGCAGGAACGGCTGGTTGACGAACACCAGATTGCCGCGATCATCGAACTGCGCGATCGCCGCCGACATCGTGTCGAGCATCTGCCGCTGCGCCGCGCGGAACCGGCGGAACTGGCGCGTAAGTTCCTCCATGTCCTCGATATCGACGGCATAGCCGGCCACGCCGTCTTCGCCCAAAGGCAAGTCGATCACCCGCAGCGAGCGGCGTTGCCCGCCGATCGTCGCCGACACCACGCGTTCGATCGGGGCCCGGCGGTCTTGCGCGGCACGGGCCACTTCGCGCGGCCCCGTGCCATCGACCGGTTCGACCAGTTCGGCCCCGGCGGCCACCACATCGGCGCCGCTGCGCCCGCCCACCGCGCGCACATAGGCGGTGTTGACCAGCCGCAGTGCCAGATCGGGGCCACGGAACCACATCGGCAAAGGCGCCGCCTCGATCAATCCCGACAGCCCGGCGAAATCAGCGCGGGCCCCGGCGGTTTCGGCACGCAGCGCGCGCAATTCCTCTTCGCTTTCGGAAAAATCGAAAAACCATACCAGCGCGGCGCCGGCCGGTGAAATCTGCGGATCGGCCAGATATCCACGCACGGCCAGGGCCTTGCCGGTGCCGCGCGGGGTCAGGGTCAGGCGAAACGGCGCGGCGGTTTTCTGCGTGCGGCGCACCGCATCGCTGAGCAGCGACAACTGGTATTCATCGAACCCGCGTTCAGACCCATCGGCGCTGGCATCGAGTTCGGACAGATGGCCGGGCATCGCGGCAAAGCCGAACCACCCCGCCAGCCGCACCGGGCCTTCGATGCGGCCATCGGCGCGCACCACCATCGGTAGCGCCGGGGAATCCTCGACCATGCGTCCCAGCCGCCGCGCCAGCCGCAGGCTGGCATCGGCGCGCCGTTGCCGCGCGCGCGCCGCCAGCACGGCCCAGGCCGCCGCCACTGTCCACGCGGCTAGCAGCAGTCCGATCACGACCCATGCGGCTTGGTTCAAAAGCATCCGCACTTGGCTAGAAGTGAAGCCCGCGAATTACAACGAAGAACCCCGTTCGGGCCGAAATTGGGCACCGAACGGGGTCAAATCGGTCAATAGCGGTAGTGATCGGCCTTGAACGGGCCCTGCGGCTTGACGCCGATATAGCTGGCCTGACGCTCGGTCAGCGTGGTCAGCTTCACACCCAGCTTTTCCAGATGCAGCGCCGCGACCTTTTCGTCGAGGTGCTTGGGCAGAACATAGACATCGTTCTTGTACTGGTCGTTGCGGGTGTAGAGTTCGATCTGCGCCAGCGTCTGGTTGGTAAAGCTGGCCGACATCACAAAGCTGGGGTGCCCGGTCGCGCAGCCCAGATTGACCAGGCGGCCCTTGGCCAGAATGATGATCTGCTTGCCATCGGGAAATTCGACCAGATCTGTGCCCGGCTTGACCTCTTTCCAGATATAGTTCGACAGCGCCGAAATCTGGATTTCGCTGTCGAAATGCCCGATGTTGCACACGATGCTCATCGGTTTCATCGCCTTCATGTGGTCGGCGGTGATCACGTCTTCGTTGCCGGTGGCGGTCACGAAGATGTCGGCGCGCTTCACCGCTTCTTCCATCGTGACGACTTCATAGCCTTCCATCGCCGCCTGCAGCGCGCAGATCGGATCGATTTCGGTGACCATCACGCGCGCGCCACCGTTGCGCAGGCTGGCAGCCGAACCTTTGCCGACATCGCCGAACCCGGCCACGCAGGCGACTTTGCCGGCCAGCATCACGTCGGTGGCGCGGCGGATGGCATCGACCAGCGATTCCTTGCACCCATAGAGGTTGTCGAATTTCGACTTGGTCACCGAATCGTTCACATTGATCGCGGGGAACGGCAGCTTGCCGTCCTTGGCGATGTGATAGAGGCGATGCACCCCGGTGGTGGTTTCTTCCGACACGCCCTTGATGTGCGCCACGCTCATCGTCAGATAGCCGGGCTTGGCCTTCACAAAGGCCTTGAGCGCACGCTGGAATTCGATTTCCTCGGCATTCGACGGTTCGGGCAGGGTGTCGCCCGCCTCGATCCGTGCGCCCCACAGCGCAAACATCGTGGCATCGCCACCGTCGTCGAGGATCAGGTTGGCGGTGCGGCCCGAACCATCGTCCCAGTCGAAGATGCGACCGACATAGTCCCAGTAATCAGCCAGGCTTTCACCCTTGATCGCGAACACCGGAATGCCCGCTGCGGCGATGGCTGCGGCGGCGTGGTCCTGCGTCGAATAGATGTTGCAGGTGGCCCAGCGCACTTCGGCGCCCAGTGCAACCAGCGTTTCGATCAGCACGGCGGTCTGGATCGTCATGTGCAGCGATCCGGTGATGCGTGCGCCCTTCAACGGCTGCGACGCGCCGAATTCTTCGCGCAGGGCCATCAGCCCCGGCATTTCGGTTTCCGCAATGGCGATTTCGGCACGGCCATAATCGGCAAGGCCGATATCGGCGATCACGTAGTCCTGCTGGCTCACGAGGCGGCACTCCCTGGAATAAAGATGGTCAAAACACGGGTTGGTTGATCCGCGCCTTAGCGGCATCGAACGATAATATAAAGATGTCTTTATATCACCCATCCGTGGTCGTGCGGTTGCGCTGTCACACACCGGGCCTATATCCCGTCACGGAGCAGGATCGCCACAGCGGCGAACCCGCCACACGCCTTTGCAAAAACGAAAGGAATTGGGGATGACAATCGCGGTTGGAGACAAGCTGCCCGACGTCAAAGTGGTCAAGGCCACCGCCGACGGTATCGAAGCGGTGCAGACCACCGACTATTTCGCGGGCAAGAAAGTGGTGCTGTTTTCGGTGCCCGGCGCGTTCACCCCGACCTGTTCGGCCAAGCATCTGCCCGGTTTTGTGGACAAGGCCGAGGCGTTCAAGGCCGCCGGTGTCGATGAAATCGCCTGCACCGCGGTCAATGATCCGTTCGTGATGAAGGCCTGGGGCGCCGCCAGCGGTTCGCCCGACGTCACGATGCTGGCTGACGGCAACGGCGATCTGGCCAAGGCGCTCGATCTCGTGCTCGATGGCACCGGCTTTGGCCTGGGCCTGCGCGGTCAGCGCTTTGCCGCGGTGATCAACGACGGCGTGGTCGAACAGCTCCATGTCGAAGCGCCCGGCGATTTCAAAGTCAGCGCGGCGGAATACGTCCTCGAACACCTGTGAAAATGTTCCGGGAAGGCCCTGTTCCGACAGGGCTTTCCCGGGCCTTTAAGTGTCTGACCCGAACCTGGCGGTTCGAGAAGTCGGCACCGGCCCGCTCCCCCTCTCGCGAGCTTCGAGCCAGACTGCCATCAATACCCCATCAGGCTCAGCACTTCCTTGCGGCTGCGGTTGTCTTCCAGAAACACCCCGATCAGCCGGCTGGTGATCATCCCCACGCCCGGCGTGCGCACGCCCCGCCCGGTCATGCAGCCATGCTGCGCCTCGATCACCACCGCCACGCCGTGCGGTTTCAGGTTGTCCCAGATACATTGCGCGACTTCGCTGGTCAGCCGTTCCTGAATCTGCAGGCGCCGTGAATACCCGTTGAGCACGCGCGCCAGCTTGGAAATGCCGACCACTTTGTCGCGCGGCAGATAGGCGATCGACGCCTTGCCGACGATCGGCGCCATGTGGTGTTCGCAATGCGACTGGAACGGGATGTCCTTCAACAGCACCAGTTCGTGATAGCCGCCGACTTCCTCGAATTGGCGGCCGAGGTGGATCGCCGGGTCTTCGCCATAGCCCTGGCAATATTCCTTCCACGCCCGCGCCACCCGTTTGGGCGTGTCCAGCAGGCCTTCACGCGCCGGATCATCCCCGGCCCAGCGGATCAGCGTGCGGATCGCGTCCTGCACATGGTCGGGCACCGGCAGCTTGCCCAGCCGTTCGTCGTCATCATCGTCAATGTCGTGCACGGCTGCATGGCTCATGATCGCGGGGTATCCTTCCTCGGCCTGTCACCGCCCAGCGGCGCGGCGATGCCTGTTGCGTGCCCGAGGTAAGCGCACCATCCGCCGTTCGCAATGCCCGGCAGGTACGCCCGGTTCACTTGCGCGGCAAAATCACTTCGTCGGGATGCGCGACATTCAGATCGCGGCGCAGCAATTCGCCCACCAGATCGGGATCGGCATGGCGCGGATCGAGCAATTCGACCCGGTTGTGCAGGCGGTCGCGCTGTGCGGTCAGTTGCGCAATCTCGCGCTGGTTGCGTTCCAGCGCATGGGCATTTTCGGTCCACGCCAGCACGCCGCTGGGGCCGGCCAGCGCAATCGCCCCCAGCACCAGCAGCACGATCAGCGCCAGGGTCTGGGTCAGGCTTTCGCGCGGAAGCCGAAGATTTTGCTGATGTTTGCGCATTGTCTGTACCGAATCACACTCCGCGTGAGGATTCAACAGGGAATCAACGCCCTATGCCGTCACCTCCGGCCTTGCCACGATGAACCGTGTGACATCTGCGATGAAATACGCATGATCCCTTAGCGCGCCCGCATGGCGCCCTTTTGCCCCCTGGCGCGGCCTGCCGCAGATTTGCGCCGGGTTGTCCAAAAGCGAGATCGGTTGGGGCAGATTTGTGCTTCCCTTCGCGGCATGAGGGCGCCACACACTGCACCATGGTAAACGAGGGACACTTGGGTTCATCTTCCTGGCTGGGCAGATTGAAGGCCAGATTGCTTTGCTTGCGGGGGCAGCACGAACCCTTGCGCAATCGCGTGCGCAAGGACGGCCTGTATTACACCGGAAAATGCCTGGCGTGCGGCAAACCGATCCGCAAACGCAACGGTCGTCCGTGGAAGCCGTACAAGCCCTGAGTTGCCAAGCCCTGAGTTGCCAAGCCCTGAGTTGAATTATGCGGGCCAGCACCAAGGCGTGCTTGACCCCATTCAAGCAATATCAATTTGCCAGCGGCGCGGCGATCCGGGAAACCGGTCGGTGACACGGATGGCGCATGATGCGCCGCCCCGCACAAGGACAGGCCAACCATGGCACTTGATGACCCCCGGACTTCCCCAGACGCCGAAGCGCTGACGCTGCGCTATGGCGCCGAGCATCCCGCCGAGATCTTTTCGAACCCGACGATTGCCGGGCTGCTGGCGCATCGCTCGGTGCGCGCCTATCTGCCCGATCCGCTGGCGCCCGGCACGCTGGCCACGCTGATCGCGGCGGCGCAGTCGGCGCCGTCATCATCGAACCTGCAATTGTGGAGCGTGGTCGCGGTCGAGGATGCGGCCAAGCGCGCGCGACTGGCCGAGCTTGCCGGGGGCCAGCGGCATATCGCGCAGGCACCGGTCATCCTGCTGTTCGTCGCAGATCTCGCCCGCGCCCGGCTGATCGCGCGCGATGCCGGCGCCCCGGATGAAGGGTTCGACTATCTCGAAAGCTTTACCGTAGCGACGATCGATGCCGCGCTTGCCGCGCAGAACGCAGTGGTCGCGGCGGAATCGCTCGGGCTGGGCACGGTCTATATCGGCGCAATGCGCAACCAGCCCGAAGCGGTCGCCGAACTGGCCGGATTGCCGCAGGGCGCGGTGGTGGTGTTCGGGCTGGTTGTCGGCCACCCCGATCCGGCGCATCCAGCGGCGGTCAAACCGCGCCTGCCGCAATCGGTAGTGCTGCATCACGAAACGTATGCGCTGGACGCGCAGCGCGAACCGATCGCCCGCTATGACGAAACCGCCCGCGCGTTCCAGACCACGCATGGCCAGCAACCGGTGGGCTGGCGCGCCCTGATCATCACGCGCGGGCGCAATGCCGCCGCGCTCAATGGCCGCGACCGGCTGAAAGCGGCTTTGCGCGCGCTGGGCTTTGCGTTGAAATAGGCACGCTCAGGCGGCGGTCTGCACGGCGCGGACGATTGCCCGTGCCACCACATCGGCCGCCGCCGCGCCAATCCGCGCCAGCCACCATGCCCGCGCGCCCTCCAGCGTGGCAAGATCGATCGCGCCGCTGGCCAGGGAAAACACCACATCGCCATCATAGGGCGTGTGGACCGGACGGATTGCCCGGGCGAGCCCGTCGTGCGCCATCATGGCCACGCGTTTGGCCTCTGCCTTGTCGAGCCGCGCGTTGCAGGCGACCACCGCCAGCGTGGTGTTGGCGCCGGGCTGCAGCCGCCCCGCCTGCGCCAGGCGGCTGTAATCGGGAAACGGATCGCTTTCGCCTGCGCGCCAGCCGCCTTCGGGACTGACCGCCCCGACCGGGTTGGCGACGACCAGCGCGCCCACCACCAGCCCATGTTCGAGCGCGATCGAGGCGCTGCCCGCCCCGCCCGGCTGCATCCCCGCCATCGCGCCACGCCCGGCCCCGACCCGGCCCTGTGCAAACCATGCGCCATCCGCACTGGCCAGCGCCGCCCGCGCCGCCGCACGGCCCAGCTCGTGATAGGGTGGCGCGGTGCCCCAGGCCTTGTCGCCAGCGTTGTTCAGATCGAACAGGATCGCGCCCGGCACGATCGGCACCGGCGGCCCACCCGGCACCATGCCCAGCCCGATGCCCGCCGCCGCCAGTTCGATCAGCGCGCCATCGGCGGCGGCCAGCCCATAGACCGACCCGCCCGCCAGCGTGATCGCATGGATGCCCGGCACCAGGTTTTCGGGCGCCATCACCTCGATCTCGCGCAAGCCCGGCCCGCCGCCGCGCACATCGGCAGCGGCCGGCCACAGACCGTCGCACACCAGCACAGTGGCGCCACTGGCGTGATGGTCGGATGTGGCGTGGCCGACGCGCAGGCCGGGCACATCGGTGATCAGATCGTGACGTGTCATCGCCCCTGCCTATCAGACCCGCACCATGCCAGCCAGACGCGGCAGGCAATGGCGCGTTGCAAGAAAAGACCGGCCCTGCCAAGGAAACCTGGCGTCCTCCCCCCTTGCGGACGCGCCTTTCCCCCATGGTGAATGCCCTATGAACCTCAACGATTTCATCCATTTTGCCGCCGTCGCCCAGCATGGCGGGTTTACCGCTGCTGCACGCGCCACCGGAGTCGAAAAGTCCCGATTGAGCCGCAGCGTGGCCCGCCTCGAAGAAACCATCGGCGCACGGCTGATCCATCGATCGACCCGCAGCGTGTCGTTGACCGACGCCGGACAGCGCTTTCACCAGGGTTGCCAGACCGTGCTCAACAGCGCCCGCGCGGCGTTCGACAGCGTGGCCGAATTGCAACGCGAACCTGCCGGAATTGTCCGCCTGGGCTGCAGCGTGCTGGCCGCGCAGAACTTCCTCGCCCCGATCCTGCCACGCTATCTGGCCGACCATCCCAAAGTGACGGTGATCGTCGAACACGGCGATGTGTGGATCAACCCGCTGGACCACGATCTGGATATCGCGCTGACCACGCGGGTCGAGGATCTGCCTGAATCCAGCCTGGTCGCCCGCGAAATCGGCCGGGTTCGCCGCATTCTGGTGGCCGGGCGCGCGCTGACCGATCAATGCGCCGGGCTGACCCACCCCGACGATCTGGCCAATGTGCCGTTGATTGCGCGCAACGATGCGGTGTTCGATGGCGAGGTGCGCTGGCAACTGGGTAACGCCGATGATGCGCAATCGGTGCGCGTGACCGGTTCACCCAGACTGGTGACCAACGATCTGAGCGTGCAACTGGCGGCGGTGTCGGCGGGCATCGGCATTGCGCTGGTGCCCGAAATGATCGTTGCCCCGGCAATTGCCGAGGGCAGCTTGCGCCATGTCCTGCCCGACTGGTCGACCGGCGAATTCAGGCTCCACCTGGTCTATCCACTGCCGCGCGGGATGCTGCCTTCGGTGCGCAGTTTCATCGATTTCCTGACCGCGAACCTGTGGCCAAATGGCCGCAGGTGATCGGCAAACCGGTTTCAATTGACATCATACGAGCAACAATCCGTCACAAAACTGACATCTTATTGGCGGCCGATCGTGCCCCCATCTCTCGTTCTGTCCCGGCCATCCCCCCCCAACCGGCCGGGCACAATGAGGACCAAAATCATGAAAACTCTTGCTTTGGCTGCGGTTGCGGCCGCGTCGCTTGTTGCCTCGGCTGCCCATGCAGACACGTTTTCCGGCCCGTCGATCGGTGTCCAGGGCGGCTGGGAAGAAAACAGCGTCGACAACACCAAGACCGCGACTGGCCCGACGGCGCTCGACGCCAAGGGCGACACCGGGACGCTCGGCATCTTTGCGGGTTATGACTACAAACTGACCCCCAAAGTGGTGGTCGGCGCGCAGGCCGAACTGAACTTCCCGATCACCGCGCACTTTGGCGACGGCGTGACCACCATCGATCCCAAGCGTTCGATCGACCTGTCGCTGCGCACCGGTTATCTGGTTGACGCCAAGACGCTGGCCTATGTCCGCGCCGGTTACAGCAATGTGCGTGAAAGCACCGCGATCCCGTCGCTGGCGACCTATGTTTCGGGCAGCCAGAACGGCTGGCTGCTGGGTGCGGGCGTTGAACGGGCGGTTACCGACCATGTCACCGGCCGTATCGAATACCGCTACACCGACCTGAGCGAAGGCCAGGGCAAATGGGACCGTCATCAGGTGCTGGCGGGCGTTGCCTACCACTTCTGACGCACTGATCATCAGGTAACGAAAAAGGCCCGGTCGCTCCCCTCACGCGGCCGGGCCTTTGTTCATCGGGCGCAGGCGCCTGATTTTGCGCGTTCGAACAGGATCAGCGAATTGTCGGACGGTACCCCGCGCCATTCCATCGCCGCAGGAAAGCGGCTGGCCACGGCATAGCCCGATCGGCAGACCTGCCCGGCCAGGTCCTGCTTGACCGGCAACGGCACCCACACCACCGAGGCCAGCACCGCATCGGGCCGTTCGGCCAGCATCGCGTGCCATTCGGCGGCGGTGGGCAGGCCGTGCCAGCGTTCATCCTTGTTCCACCGCACGAATTGCGGATGGGCGGCGCCCTCGTGATAGTTGGCGTAGACATTGCGCGGCAGCCAGCCCTGCGTTTCAAAGCTCTGCCCGCCAAAGGCATCGATCCGCGCGCCGGGGTGGCCCTGACGCCAGGCCATGACCGCCGCAGCCGCCGGCTGACCGGCGGAATAGGCACCGGCAATATCGCGCAGGCCGGAATGCAGCGTCTCCACCGCCTGACCGATTTCGAGCAGCGCCAGCGCGGCGATCAACAGGCGCCGCGTCGGCAGATCGACCGGGTTGCGCCATTGCGTCCACAGCACGAACACCACCGCCATGAACAGCACGCCGCCGTGCCAACTGCTGGCCAGCACCACGCCCGAAAACACGATCAGCACGACCGGGATGGCCAGCATCAACAGCCGATCGCGCCCCGCCAGCACCAACCGCGCCACCAGACCCAGAAATCCCAGCGACAGCACCATGCCGAGCACCACGTTGAGCCCGCCGGCGCGCACTTCGCTCCAGGGCGTGGCGCGGTCGAACAGCGCGTTGGCGACAAACACCGCCGCGATCGCCACCGGATTTTGCTTGAGCGGCGCGACTTGCGCCATGAACCCGTTGTCGGCCGGTTGCCAGGCGGTGCCCATCGCCAGCAGGCCGAGCCCGCCTGCCAGTGCGAGCGCGGCCAGCGCACGACCGTCGCGCCACTTGCGCGCGATCACCAGTTGCACCAGCAGATCGAGCCCAAGCAGTCCGGCGAACACGAAGCTATAGGCATTGATATTGGCGATCACCCCGACCACCAGCGCATAGGCCACAGGCCGCCGCACCCGATCGGCAAACAGGATCGCCGCCACCGGAATCAGCAGCAGATCGAGGCAATAGCCACGTGCGACGACGCTATATTGAAACCCGAAATACCACGTGGCCAGCAGGCCGATCCGCAGCGGCAGCGCAAATGGCGCGCGCCACAGCACGATCGCCGCCGCCACAATGGCAAACCCCGCCGACAGCACCCAGATCGCCGACAACGGCAGGCCCGCGCGGATTACCAGCCACAACAGCGCGTGCCACAGCCCCGGCGTGCCTTCATAGCGTGCATATGTCCCGATCAGCGTGACCAGGCTGTTGTCGCGCGCCAGCAGCCAGGCCTGAATCTCGTCAAACCACGGTTCGTGATGCAGGCCGACCCAGATCACCCAGGCGGCATAGCATCCCAGCGCCAGCCCCTGCGCCGCCAGCACCTGCCGCCGCCCCATGACATGCCCCATCACTGGTCCGGTCAACCCAGCCGCGCCTTGCCGAACACCAGCAAGTGGCGCCAGGCCGAGGTGGTGACAAAGCTGACCGCAACCGCCACCAGCTTGGCCAGCCGGGGGTTGAATGCCAAAGCCGCCGCGCCGCCCACGATGGTTGTCGTCAGCACCAACCCGAACAGCGCCGAGGCGGCAAACATTGCCTGCTGACGCCGACGTGCCGGGCCGCGCGTTGCCACGCAATCGGCAAACATGATCCGGCTGGTCACCAGCCATTGCACCGCCACGCCGACCATGAAGCCGCTCGCCGCGGCCGGTGCGGGCGCCACGCCCAGTTGCAGCAGGATCAGAAAGCTGCCCGCATCAGCGCCCAGCGCCACCACGCTGGAGCTGAAATAGCGCGCAAAAGTGCCGGTCATCAAAGACCGCACAAAACCCGGCATCGCCTCGTGCAAGGGCCGCATCCCGGTTGTTAATCCGCTCGAAAACCCGGTCATGTCGGCTCCCACCAAGCGCCTTTCCCGCACGCGGCCCACACCGCGCGCTGCGATCACCATGAACGAGATGCGCTAATCACGGGTTAATGCCTATGCGCCGGGCAAGCGTTTCGATGCCTTTGCCCGGCGCAAAAACGGTAAACGCGGTGAACGACGACACCCCAGCAAGGCGGTTGCCAAGCGCGAAGCGCGCGATCAAGGATCGCACATCGATCCCGGTCTGGAGTACCCCATGCGCTTGCCCTCGCTTGCCCTGTTGTTCATGCTGATCGCGCTGCCGCTGACCGCCCACGGCGCCGAGCGGCGCAAGGTGATCATCGACGACGACGGGTTTTCGATGATGCATGTGATGCTGTTGAAATCCCCCGATGTCGACGTGCTGGGCCTGACCTCGGTATCGGGTGACTTGTGGGCCAGCCGTGCCGCCGCGCAGGAATTGCGCGGGCTGGAACTGCTGGGCCGCAGCGATGTGCCGGTGGCCCAGGGCGCGACGTATCCGCTGGTCAACAGCGAGGCGCTGACCGACCGGTGGGAAGCGCTTTATGGCAAACTGGTGTGGCGCGGGGTGTGGATGCGCCACTGGGTCGAACCGACGCTGCAACCCGCACCGGTCTATCGCGGGCCGTTCGATCCGGTGACCGATCTGCCCTATGGCAACCCGACGACCCATGTGATCGGCGAAAGCGCGGCGCAGTTCATGGTGCGCATGGTGCATCGCTATCCCGGCGAGATCACCATCATCGCCTGCGGGCCGTTGACGAATCTGGCGCTGGCGCAAAAGCTCGATCCCGAATTTGCCCATCTGGCCAAAGGGCTGGTCTATATGGGCGGCAGCCTGAACCCGCATCAGGTGCTGCAAGACCCCGCATCGGCCGACTTTGCGCGCGAATTCGTCAATTCGCCGCGCCGCGAATTCAATGTCCGTTTCGATCCAGAGGCCGCCAGCCAGGTTTCGCGCAGCCCCTGGCGCGCGATCACGATGGTGCCCGCCGATCCGTCAACCGCCACGCAGATGTCCCCCGCACTGATCGCCCGGCTCGAAGCCGCCGCGCCCGCGCGGTTCAAGCCCTGGGTCCACCAGTTGCCGGTCTATTGGCCGCTGTGGGATGAAATCGCCAGCGCGGTCTGGCTCGACCCGTCGCTGGTGACCGAACACGACCGGCTCTATATCGATGCCAACACCCAGTTCGGCCCCGGCTATGGCGACACGCTGAGCTGGAGCGAGCATTACCAGCCCGGCCTTGGCGAACAGAGCGCCGATGTGGTGCGCAGCATCGACCCCGAACGGCTCTATGCACTGATGGTCAAGTCACTGGAACGCTGACACAAAAAAGCCCTCCCCCGGAAGGGGGAGGGTTTGGGTGGGGGTGTACCGCGTCGATTTGTCGCGCGACCAATCGGCGCCCGGACACCCCTCCCCAACCCCTCCCCTGAGGGGAGGGGCCAGGGACAAAGCGTCACCCGATCAGAACGACTTGCGGATCGATCCGCCCCAGATGCGCGGATCGTTGATCATGCCGGTCAGGTTGTTGAAGTCGATCGCGCTGATCGCGCGGATCTGGTTGAGCACATTGCGCCCGAAGAACGCGAATTCCCAGCCATTGGGCGTGCGATAGCCCACCTTCAGCCCGCCTTCGGTCAGCGAACGTCCGGTGAATTCCGCAGCGGTATAGAGGAAATAGTTGATCGAGCTGCGATAGGCCCAGTCGGTGTTGAAGAACGCCGAACCGCCGTTGGCCAGCGGCAATTCGTAATGCGCGTTGATGTTGGCGACATAACGCGGCGCCTGCGGCAGCGGATTGCCGTCGATCACCGCCAGGCCGGCCGAATTGATCGGATCGGTCACCGTGCAGCCATCACCGCAATAGGGAATGCCAAGCCCCGGCGCGCGCATCAGCGTGTAGTTGTAGCTGCCGCTGCCCGACAACGTCAGGCCCCGGAACGGACGCACGTCGACTTCCGCCTCGGCCCCGCTGCCATAGACGCGCGGCACGGTCACCAGCGTTGCCGAATTGCCGACCCCGCCAACTTCGGTCAGCGTCATGTCGTTGGTGCGGCTCCAGTACCCGTCGACCGAAAAGTTCAGCTTGCCCGCAAACAGCGTGCCCTTGAACCCGGCTTCGGTCGACAGTGTGGTCTGCTTGCCGGCGGTGTTCTGGATCGACCCGAACGTCACGCGGTCCTGAATGGCCGGCCCGAGGTAACCCGTGGCCACGCGCGTATAGAAATTGATCTTTGGCGTGATCGCATACGTCGC
This sequence comes from Novosphingobium sp. FSW06-99, assembly GCF_001519065.1. GTDB lineage: Bacteria > Pseudomonadota > Alphaproteobacteria > Sphingomonadales > Sphingomonadaceae > Novosphingobium. Next base: position 12,108 of record NZ_KQ954251.1, on the reverse strand, counting down.
GCTGGCATCCCAAGTGGTATAGCCGCCGCTGATCGAGGCGGTCTGCGGCGCCAGCACATAGCCCGGCGTGCCATAGGGCGTAACGATCGTGCCATAGTTTTGATATTCCGAACTCAGACCCGCCGAATAGCCCCACACCGTATCGCGCTTGCGATCGTGCGAATAGCGCAGGCCCGCGCGCAGTGTCAGCTTGCCGACTTTGTATTCGCCCGAGGCATAGACGCCCAAGTTGGTGTTGCGATCGTTATGCTCGATATCCTGATCGAGATCCTGATAGCGATTGGTATAGCCGACAGTGTATGTGTTGGCTGCGGCATTGAAACTGCCGGAAAGCGGGGGCTGATAATCGAATTCGCTGTAAGTCAGCTTTTGCGTGAAGGCATAGAGCCCGCCCTGCAACCGCAGCCCGCCGAACTCATCCGACACGAAGCGCACTTCCTGACTGAATTCATCGGGTCGGGTCACACCGCCAGTATTGTCGGCAAAGCCTCCGACACCTAGGCCGGTCGCTGTCCCGCTTGCCGCGTAGGACGAACCGCCATCGATATCGCCGGTGCTTTCGACCCGCGCATGTTCAAACGCGGTGATCGAATAGAGCGTGCCCAGCCCCTCGAAATGCTTGTCGAGGCGCAGGTTGGTGCCCCATTGCGACATCGACTGGCTTTCAAACCCGTCGACGCTGACTTGCGAAGGGTTGAAACCGGCGACAAAATTGTTGCTGCCCTGCTGGAAGATCCCGGCACGGAACACGCGCGGCGTACCGTCGAGCCCACGCAAGTGGATATTCCACAGCGCATGGAAGCTGTCGTCGGGCGAGACATAGGAAATCTGGGCCCGGCCCGCGATATCGGTATAGCCTTCCAGCTTGGCCGGGGCGACATTGCCCGGCGCGCCGTAATTGGTGTTGGTCACCCAGTTTTCGCGGTGCTGCTCGATGCCCGAAAAGCGCGACGAGAACCCGCCGCCAAGCGGAATGTTGAGCGCCTCTTCACCGTTGATGGTGTTGTAGGTGCCCCATTCGAGCGAGCCATAGCCGCCAAACGTATCGGTCGGCTTGGCCGAATCGAGCTTGACCACGCCCGCCGGGGTGTTGCGGCCAAACAGCGTGCCCTGCGGCCCGCGCAGCACTTCGACATCGGCGAGGTCGAACACCGGAAAGCTCTTGAGCATCGGGCTTTCGAGGCTGACCCCGTCATAGACCACCGACACCGGCTGCGCCGCGTTGGGATCGTAATCGGTGTTGCCAAGGCCACGGATGTAAAAGCGCGGATACGTCCGGCCGAACGAGCTTTCGATCTGCAGGCTGGGCGTGCGCGACGACAGGAAACGGATGTCGAGCCCGCTCGAATTGAGCGTGTCGAGCTTGTCGCCCGAAATCGTCGTCACCGCCAGCGGCACATCGCGCGCCTTTTCGGTCTGACGGGTGGCCGTCACGACGATTTCGGCGGGCGCCGCATCGGGCGCCTTGGCGTCGGGCGTATTGGCGTCCGCATGGGCCTGAACGGGCAGCGCTGCGGCGAGCGCAATGAAAACGAGACCGCAGGCCGTCGAACCGGCCAGCGAAGACTTTGCTGAATTACGCATGGATCCCCCTCATGATGGAAACCTCCCATCATAGTGCCATGCATCCCGTGCTTTCGCGGCGATGCACTGGTTTCGGCTGTAACCCAAATTCATAAATCTGCAACGCAAAATGCCCGGACCGATTGCGCAATCTGACGTATGGTGTTCGCCGGCATGGCTTTTTTGCGGCCATGCGTTCGCAAGTGCAGTATGCGCGCAAGCCTCTTGTGCCCGGCGCCGCAGGGCGCCACCATGCAGGCCGCGCCGCCCCTGATCGCGGATGCCCCCTTTGCGCAAGGACCACGGCCGTGCCTCACCAGACCGCCCCTCTCCAGCCCCGGCCAACCGCGCTTTTCCGCGCCGCGCTGGTCGTGGCGATGCTCCTCGCGCCGTGGAATGCCCAGGCCCGGGCGCCCAGCGTGCCCGATATCGACGCGCCCGAACTGGCCGCGCCCGGCCCCGATGCGGCCGGCATGACGCAGCGCATCATCGATGTGCACGACCGGCTCGATCCGCTCGCCTCGCTGATCGCGGGCCATGAAGTCCATGCCGATCGCGTGCTCCATCTGCGCATCTGGTACCCCGCGCATGCCCTGCCAGGTGCCATGCCGGTCACCTATCACGCCACGCTGACTGGCGAGCCGGGGCATCCCGATGCGGCGTTCACGGTGCCTGGCATCGCCTATGCCGATGCGCCGCCCGCCGGCACGCATTATCCGGTGGTGGTGTTGAGCCATGGCTACAACAACGACCCGGTGATGCTGAGCTGGCTGGGCGAAAACCTGGCCACCAAGGGCTATGTGGTGGTCGCGCCCGAACATCGCGACCCGCCGATCTGGGACCGCGCCAAGGCCCCTGCGGCGCTGTTGACGCGGCCACTCGATATCATCGATTGCCTGACCATCCTGCGTGGCGGCATGCTGGGCAAACTGGTCGATACCGATCGCATCGCGCTGGTCGGCTATTCGTTCGGTGGGTATGGCGTGCTGGCGGTGGCCGGTGGGCGACTTGATCCGGCCAGCCCGATCGTCGCGCTGTTGCCGCACGATCTGGTGGCGGCCTATGCCGGCGACGGCGCGCGCGCGGCCAGCCTGACCAGCACGGGCATACGCGCGGTGGTGGCCATTTCACCAGCCGGAGGCGCTCCATGGTCGGTGTGGGGAGCCGCCGGCGCCGGGCTTGGCGCGGTGCACGCGCCGCTGCTGGTGCTCGTCGGCAGCGCCGACCGCACTGTCGGCTATGAACAGGGGCCCGCTGCGATCTGGGCCCAGGCGGTCCATGCCGATCGGCACTTGCTGGTGTTTTCGGGCGCGGGCCACGATATCGGCACCAACCCACCCCCGCCTGAAATGCACGGATCGCTGTGGGATCTCGACTGGTTTGCCGACCCGGTCTGGCGCAAGGATCGCATCAACGCGATTGCCACGCATTTCATCACCGCCTTTCTCGACAGCAAGCTGAAAGGCGACACCACGCGCGAGGCCTATCTGCACGTGCCCGCCGAAGTGTCAGACCACGCGGGTTGGCAAGGTGATGCGCCGGGCTATGCCGCGATGAGCCAGGGCGGCACCAACCCCACGTGGAAGGGGTTCTGGCGCGGCCATCAGGACGGGCTGATCCTGCGCCATCATGATGCCCAGTGACCATGACGCCTGGTGAAGCGGTCTGGACGCCGCGCGGCAAATGCGCCAAGGGGCGCCGCAGATTGACCCCCTCGGGACCGGGAACACGATGACCATCAAACTGACACTGACCGAAGACGAAGCCGAAATCCTGCTCGACGCGCTCGAGGCCGATATGGAAGGCTATCTGGAATCGGCCAAGGAAGCGCGCGGCAACAACAACCGCGCCGATGTAAAAACCTTTGGCGAAGCGGCCGAGCGTATCCAGGCGCTGATCAACAAGATCCGCCCGCTGCTCGACTGACCCCGGCGGCGCGGGTCTTTTTTCTGTCGCAAAGGCCTGATACGGCGCATGTTTCATCCCTGACAGGACGGAATGGAACGATGCGCGGATTGTGTTCGATGCTGGAGGTCGCGGCGGCGGCGATGCTGGTGACCGCGGCGGCAACGACGGCCGTTCCGGCGCAGGCCGCGCCAGGCCAGGCTTGGGTGGAAATGGCTCCGGGCGGCGGCAGCGTGGTCCGTGCGCTGACCGATGCCGAGGCCTGCCCCGTGCTGCATGTCGATGGCCGCGCCGTGCCGATGGCCGAACGCGCCGCCCCCGCCACGCTGCCGGTGCGCACCAACAAGGCCGAAGTAACCACCCCGGCGGCGTTTCCCACCCGCATTTGCGAAACGCGCGTGCCGCGCGGCGCACGGCATGCCAGTCTGGGCGGGCAGGCGCTGCCCCTGCCCCGGCCGCAGATCGATCGTATCGTGCTGATCGGCGATACCGGTTGCCGCCTGAAAAGTGGCGACAACGCATGGCAGGGCTGCAACGATCCCGCGCAATGGCCGTTTGCCGCAATCGCCGCGCGCGCCGCCACGCTGCACCCCGATCTGGTGCTGCACGTGGGCGATTATCTCTATCGCGAAAACCCCTGCCCCGCCGACCATGCCGACTGCGCCAACACGGCCTGGGGCTATGGCGAGGCGGGCTGGCGCGCCGATTTCCTGACACCGGCCGCTCCCTTGCTGGCGGCGGCGCCGTGGGTGATGGATCGCGGCAATCACGAGGAATGTTCGCGCGCGGGCCAGGGCTGGTGGCGCCTGCTCGATCCGCACCCGCTGGTGACGGGTGCCGATTGCCTCGACCCCGCCAACGATGCGGCGGGCAACGACACCGATCCCTATGCCGTCAGCCTGGGTGGATCGGCACAACTGGTGGTTGCCGATCTGATGCAATTGGCCAGCGGCAAGGCGAAAGACCCCGCCGTTGCCGCCCGCTTTGCGCATGACATGGCGATCATCGAACGCCTGTCGCACGATGCGACCGACACCTTTGCCACCGCGCATTACCCGATCAACGCGGTGCTGTGGGACAAGCACGATCACGACACCGTGACCATCGGCAGCAAACCGATCGAGGCATTCGACCCGCCGACGCTGCACCATGTCCGGGCGATGCTGGCAGGCCACATCCACCTGTTTCAGGTGGCGCAGTTCACCGACCGCCCCGCACAGGTGATCACCGGCTTTTCGGGTACGATGGAGGACGCCGCACTCGGCCCGGCCGATCTGGCCCAGACCACCGGCAAGAGCGGCGCAACACCCCTGTCCGCGCTGACCACCATCCCCGGCCGGTTCGGCTATGCCCTGCTCGAACGCCAACCCCACGGCTGGCGCCTGACCGCCTATGCCGCCGACGGAACGACAATGGCGCAGTTCACGCTGTAACCCCGCCGCCGGTCCGGGCCCGGACCGGCGGCCTGGGCCTCAATAGCTGACCTTGACGCTGGCGTAGAAACTGCGGCCCGGTTCGGGATAGCCCGACACAAGCTGATAGTTCTGGTCGAACAGGTTGCGCACGCCAATGGCGGCCTGAATGCCCCTGGCAAACAGATATTCGGCGCGCAGCGCGGCGTTTACATGCGATCCGGTGCGGAAATAGACGATCGGCGCCACGTCGGTCACCGTCCAGCGGCTGGATTCGATATCGGTGCTCGGCAGGATGTGCAGGCGTTTGACCGGGGCCCAGTCGGCATAGACAAAAGCCTTGTCATTCGGCACCCCGGTCGGATCGCCGGTGGGTGCGGCGGCCAGATCGTTCACCGTGCTGGTCGGCGCCGCGATGTGCTGGTGGATATAGGTGTAGTTGCCACCCACCGACAGGCTCGGCGCCAGGTGCGCTTCCAGTGAAATTTCGGCGCCATAGTAATTGCCGTTGCCCGCGTTGACCGATTGCGTGAGCACGGTTGGCGCGCAAGGGCCCGGCGTGGTGCTGGCGGTGCAGCCATAGGCCAGTTCCGGTTGCGAAACGATCACGTCATTCAGGTGGGAATAGAACGCCGCGCCTTCCACTTTGACCACGCCCAGCCGATGGCTGCCACCGATCTCGTAGTTGGTGGCGCGTTCGGGCCGGAGGTACGGATTGGGGATGGCGCTGTCGAATTTCTGGCTGAACCGTTCGAACAAAGTGGGAAAGCGCGCGCGTGACGAGATGCTGGCGTGCAGCGAGGTTTCGTCATCGGGTTGCCAGGTGATCTGGCCCTGCCCGCTCCACGCACCGACATCGCTCAGCGGCCAGCCGTACAGCACGCTTGGCGTGCTCGACGGCTTGCCCAGCGGCGCGCCATAGGCCTCTGCCTCCATCAGGTGGCGCAAATCATAGCCGACGCCCGCCAGCAGGGTCAGCCGCGACGTCAGGTGCAGTTCGTTCTCCGCGGCCAGGCTGACGGTGGATTCGCGATCGGTCAGGCGCGGCTCGGTAAACGCGCCGGGAAAGCTGGTCTGCTGTTCCTGATGCTGGTCCAGCCGGTAATGCGCCGACACGCTGAGCCGTTCGACCGACGATGGCCTGAGCGCCAGTTCGGCCGAACCGCCATAGGCCGAATCCCAATAAGGACTGTTGAAGGCATAAGGCCGGGTCTGCGTCGTCTCGGCAATCGAATCGAACGAACGTAACAGGTTATAGAATGTGTTGCGATAGATCCGGGTCTTGAGCGTGGCGATCGGATCGATCTGCGTGGTCGACAGGAAATAGACGCTGTCCATGTTCCACGCGGGCCAGGTCCAGAACTTTTGCGAAGCCAGCGTGTCGGTCACGCTCAGCGGCGCCAGTTTCGAACCTTCCTGCCGGGTGTAGTTGATCGAATATTCATCGGTGGCATTAGGGGTGAACCCGGCCTTCACATTGACGCGCCAATCCTCGCTTTGCGAAAACTGGCGCTGGCCCGCCGCCTGCGTCGCGGTGGGCACGAAACCCCCGGCCAGATCCCAGTGGTCGGTGTAATTGCGCCCGGCGCTGACTTGCGCATACCAGGTGTCGTGGCGCGTACCGATCCGGCCCGACAGATTGTAGCCGCCATATTCGACATTGCGCCCCAGATCGAGCGTGCCGGTCATGTCCGCCTCCAGCGCGCGGGTCGGCTTTGACGTTACCAGATTGATCGCGCCGCCCATCCCGTCGGGGCCGTTGAGCACCGAGGCATAGCCCTTGGCGACCTGGATTTCGGCGATGTCGTTGGTGAGGAAACGCCCGAAATCGAGCCGGTTGTCGGCCGGCAGATAGACCTGGATGCCATCGATCAGCAGTGGCACCTCGAACCGGTTGAAACCGCGCACAAAGATCAGCCGTTCGTTGCGCGTGCCGCCGGTGCTGCCCGAGGCCGCCCCGGCGACCAGATTCAGCGCATCGTCGAGCGTGGTGCGATCAAACGTATAGATCGTATCGGCGTTGAGCGTGGACGTGCCCACGGTCAGCGGCGAAGGTGCCTGCGCGGTCACCACGATCTCGCCCAGACCGAACGCGCCGACCGCCGGCGCAGGGCCCGGCTGTTGCTGGGCAAGCGCCGTGACCGGCAAGGCGGCGGACAGCAACAAGGCATGGACAATTGCAACGCGCATGAGAAAACCCCCTGAGGAAAGTGTTGTTGTTTGGTTGGCGCTCCTATATTTCGCAAAACATAGCTAGGCAAGGTAACGAAAAATCATGCGTTTGACGCTCGTTCTGGGGCTGTCCGCCCTGCTGGCTGCCACGGCAGCCGCTCCCGCATACGCGCAGGACGGCGCGCCCGCCTGCACCGCCCCGGTCGCGCCCGAGGGCATTCTGGCGCCATGGTCCACGCCCGGCCAGATTGTCGCGGCCACCAATGGCGCGCAGGTCAACGCGGCCACCCTCGCGATTGGCCAGGCCGCGCGCATCTCTTTGGCGCCGACGCCGGATGTGCATTATGTGATTCAGCCGGAAAAACCCGGCGGCAGTGTCAGCCACGGCGGTCTGGTCGCGTTTACCGCGCCGGCCGACGGCGCGTACCGCATCGCGCTGGGGTCTCCGGCGTGGATCGATGTGATCGGCGATGGACGGCCTGCACTCTCCACCGCGCATGGCCATGGACCGGCCTGTAGCGGCATCCGCAAGATGGTCGATTTCAGCCTGACCAAGGGATCGTATGTCCTGCAGATTTCGGCCAATGGCGATCCGCAGACGGCGGTTCTGATCGTGCGCCTGCCCTGATTGCGATGCCGCCGCGCCGTGCCGTTCGGGCGCTCGCCATGGCGGGCCTTGCGCTGGTGGGCGCGGCGCCTGCGGGATGGATCGGGCCCCTGCCAAAGGGCATCGCCCCGCCAGCGGTGCCCGCCGACAACCCGATGTCTGCCGCGCGGATCGAACTGGGGCGGCGGCTGTTCTATGATGCGGATCTGTCGCGCGACGGCACGGTGGCCTGTGCCACCTGCCACGAACAGAAACACGCCTTTGCCGATGGCAACATCACCCACCCCGGCGTGACCGGAGAACCCGGCCGCCGCAATGTGCCAGGCCTGGCCAATGTCGCCTGGTTCAGCCCGCTTACTTATGCCGATCCGCGCGAGACCACGCTCGAAGCGCAAGTCGCGGTGCCGGTGGCCGGAACGCACCCGGTCGAAATGGGGATGTCCGGGCACGAAGGCGATATTGCCGCGCGGCTGGACAAGGACGCCTGTTATCGCGCGATGTTTGCGCAGGCCTTTCCGGGCGGCCACGGGCAGATCGATTTTGTGCAGGTGCGGCTGGCCATCGCCAGTTTCGAACGCACCATGACATCGTATGGCAGCGCCTGGGATCGCACGCAGATGTCACCCCAGGCCGCCCGGGGCGCACGGCGGTTTGCCCGCGATTGCGCTGCCTGCCATCAGGGACCCCGGTTTACCGATCTGGCCTTTCACCGTATCGGCCCGGCCGATCCTGCGGCGCCGGATCAGGGGCTGGCGGAAATCACCCGACAGCCCGCCGATGCGGGCAAGTTCCGCACGCCGTCGCTGCGCAATGTCACGCTGACCGGGCCGTGGTGGCATGACGGATCGGCCAGGTCGCTGGATGCAGCGGTCACCCGCCACGGCAAGGCCTATGCGCCCGCCGAGATGGCGGCGCTGCTGGCCTTTCTCGACGCGCTGACCGACCGCGAATTCACACAGCGCCCCGCGCTCGGCCTGCCGCGCATGGCCTGTGGCAAGCCGTTGTAGGCCTTCAGAAGCGCAAACCCACGCTCACCAGCACTTGCTGCTGCGTGGCGTGCAGGTCGAAATGGCTGAAATCGGGCGTGGTGTCGACATAGTTGAACTGGCCGCTGGCATAATGCGAATAGTCGTATTCCACCCTCATGAACGTCGGGCCGAACAGCCTTTGCTCGATGCCGCCGCCCACGCGATAGCCGCTGGCCGATACCCCCTGATAGAGCAGGTTCGATCCCGTGCCCGAATAGGCCACATAGGCGCCATTGGTGCCGGTTACGCCGAACAGGGTGTTGGTGAACCCGCCCTTGGCAAAGATCTGCGTCTTGTGGTTCAATGCATAGCCCCAGCGCGTGCCGATATAAAAGTCGCGCCCCGCATTGACTTGCGAGGTGTTGAACGTGCCCGCCACCAGGTTCTGGGTGTTGGTCCAGCGGACGGTGTTGCCATAAAGGCCCACTTCGAACCCGAGGGTGGTGTTGTCGTCCAGCGGAAAGTCATATCCCACCGCGCCGCCGACCTTCACGCCGCTGCGGCTGGTGCCCACATCGGCGGTCGGATCGATATCCTTGAGCGATGTCATATCGAGGTGGTTCCAGCCAACCGTCGCCTCGACATGCCCGCCGCTGAACACCTGCGACCGGGTCAGCGAAATATCCTGACCCTCGTCCTGCGCAAAAGCCGGGCCTGCGAAGACAGGCGCGAAACCGACAGCAAGAAGCACGCATAGGTTTTTCATCGGTCGTCTCCGTTCATGGGAAGCCCCCCATGCCCGTGCAAACGCCGCAGCCTTCATCCGCCTTTCCGACAGCACGCCAAAACTATCATTTGGGACAATGTGTTACAGACATCGACGATCGTAACCGACCCGCCACATGCCGGAATTACCGCGCGGCAGGAATGGTCGGCGCCCGCAGAAACGAAATAGTTATACCAACCCCGGCTTTCCCCGCACTTTTTTCCAAGATGCTATTTCTTTCTTTAGGGAAGGATCGTCGGCCAATTCCTCAAGTGTATTTTTTGCGACCGGCATTTTTGATCTCCGCAAGGCGCTCAGCAGAAGCAAACGGCTGTCGCCATTAGATTTGTCCTTGGCCAGCGCGGCAAGTTGCGAAATCACATCATCCGTTGCCACCGCCGACAAGGCTGCTGCAAGGCCACTCTTCGCCCCGAGCCTGATTCCATTCACTTCACCCATCGGAGCTTTAAGATATTCGGCAACCAGCAACGGCCATGCATCTCTGGCGTCCGAAACCGCTAAAGCACGAGCGATCCCCTCTTTCGTTCGGTCGGAATATGATTTGGTCAAATGTTTAAGTAAAATCGGTATAGCGTCTGGATATGGCCTGGATGTGTTCACCAAGTCCCACACTGATTTCACATCACAGCCGATCGTTTGCAGATCAGCCAAAATCGGCTCCTCTTCCGCTCTAAGCTGTGCAGACCATTCCAACCGACGGCGCGCCCTTTGTTCGTTAATCGCACGCAGGCGAGATTTTTCGTCATCGGTCAGTCTCTGTCGACCAAATTCAGCGGCCGTCATTTTCACGAGTTCCTCCGTCGTGAATGGTGCACGGGCCAGTTTCTTAGACACTTTTTCTTTCATTACAAAAAATCCGGAGAGACTATATCTAATTGCCGAAAATCGATTATTTCTGCATGGATAGGCGCATGGCGCGTTTGGCAAGAATTGTGATCCCCCATGTGGCTCACCATGTAACACAGCGCGGAAACCGACGCCGGCCGGTTTTCTTTTCGGACGATGACCGACTTGCCTATCTTTCGCTGCTCGCAGACTATGCGCGATCGACATATACGCGGTGCCTGGCGTGGTGCTTGATGGACAATCATGTTCATCTGATCCTGATTCCCCACCACCCTGACAGTTTGCGGGCGATGCTCGGAGAGGCCCATCGGCGCTATACGCGGGCGATCAATTTTCGCGAAGGTTGGCGCGGTCATCTGTTTCAGGCTCGTTTTGCCAGTTACCCGATGGACGACGCGCATCTTATGATCGCCATCCGCTATGTCGAGCAAAACCCCGTTGCCGCCGGGTTGGTAGATGATGCTGCCGACTGGCGTTGGTCAAGCGCGCGCAGCCATATCGCCAACCAACGCGCGAGCGATGACCCGTTGACCGATGTGGCGGCGCTGTCTCGGCACGTTCCCAATTGGCGCGCGATGTTGCGCCATGGCCTCGAGGCGGGCGAATTGACGGCGGCGAGACAGGACGTTGCGCAGACGATTGAATCGCAACTCAACACAGGACGCCCCTTGGCAGCACCCGAATGGATTGCCAATCACGAAGCCCGGATGGGCCGCATCATGAGCCCGCAACGACCCGGCCCCAAGCCAAAAGCGTCCGCTAGTCTTGCATAATAGGTATACTGTCCCCGGAACTCCCCCCTGTCCCCGGAACTCCCGGAACTCTTCGGGGAATTAGGGCAAAAAATCGCCTTCAAATGGGGGCATTCGGAAGGCGCGGTTCGGCTTGGCGGAATCCGTCGTTCGTTGATCAGCTATAATAGCTGTCCCCGGAACTCCAAATTCACCCCCCGCAGCGCGACCTGCACAAGATGGACTTCCAATATGGAAAGACCTATCATCAGGACGCTTCATATCTGGATTGTGCAATGTTCAGCAACGTCAGCAATTTTCGTGATCGTTATCAGCATGCGCATAACAAAATAAATTGGCATATTCCCGACCCGATCAAGCGCGGGAGATTTTTGGACGTTGGCTGTGGAACAGGAAACGGTGTCGCCGCTGCCGCTGCGCATGGTGCTTCTCTGGCCGTTGGCATTGACCGTAGTTTTGGAGAATTCGGTCACGAATTCAATGTTGATGAATTTCCTGATCTTTGCGATGCCGTCGGATCGAATACCGATTCTGCACTTTTACTTGAAGGAAATATTTTCGATCTGAAAATGCCATTTCCAGGGTTCGACTATGCCATGATGCTCGATAGCGCAGAGCATGTCCCGGATTTGGAGAGGATCATAAAATGGACATCTGATTCCTTACGCCCTGGTGGATACTTGCTACTGGATACTTGCCCGCTTTTTTACAGCCCCGTGGGATCACACCTGTGGCACTGGTTTCCGGAAGCAAGCGATCCTTGGGCACACCTGAAACCCGGGTTCGAACAGCGATGCCATGACGCAGGCATAGATGCGTGGAACATGGATCGCTACAGAGAGTTGAACAAAGTCACACACCAGCAGATTGTCGATATGTTTGTAGGCACCGGATTCGAAATTATCGAAGAGCACCGTTCAAAGACGAACCCGGAACGCGAAGCTTTATTTCAGCGTTTTGGTTCGGATATTGATCTATCCACCATTCAAAAAGAATGGCTTTTTGAAGACTGGATTCTTTTGGTTGGCCGAAAAATCTGACAACGGTGGGAGTTCCGGGGGCCAGAGTCCCCGGGGGGAGTTCCGGGGACAGGGGT